>NZ_JAKIHP010000009.1 GCF_021608265.1 Flavobacterium wongokense | reverse complement strand
GGCTACTCAGACACAAACGATCACTGTAACAGACAACATCGCTCCTACTTTCACTGCTCCTGCGAATATCGAAATATTCACTACTGCTGATTGTACTTATGATGCGTCAATTGCAATTACTGGTGATGTAACTAATGAGGCTGACAACTGTTCAACTGGTCTTCAGGCTACATTTGCTGACAGCGTTGCTGACGGTCAGTGTGCAGGTTCACATATCATTACTCGTACTTGGTCTCTTGTAGATGCTTGTGGTAACGCAGCTGCTACTCAGACTCAGACAATAACTGTAACGGATAACATCGCTCCTACATTCACTGCTCCTGCGAATATTGAAATATTCACTGCAGCTGATTGTACTTATGATGCTTCTGTAACTGCAACTGGTGATGTAACCAATGAAGCAGACAACTGTTCAACTGGTTTACAGGCTACATTTGCTGACAGCGTTGCTGACGGTCCATGTGCAGGTTCACATATCATTACACGTACTTGGTCTCTTGTAGATGCTTGTGGTAACGCAGCAGCTACTCAGACTCAGACAATTACTGTAACAGATAATCTTGCTCCTGTTGCTCCACCAGCTCCAGCTTCAATCTCTGCGACTTGTACAGGTGAAATTCCTGCTATGATTTCGCTAACAGCAATGGATAACTGTAGTGGTGCTATTACTGTAAATGGTGTTGATTCGACTGTTCAGGGAAGCTGCCCTAATTCATTCACAGTAACCAGAACTTGGACATTTACTGATGCATGTAACAATACATCTTCTGTATCACAAACAATTTCTGTTAATGATAATGTGCCTCCAACATTCACAATAGCTGCACCTGCCAATACTAGTGCATCATGTGATAACATCCCATCTCCTGCAGTTTTAACAGCTGCTGATAACTGTGGAACGGCAACAGTTAACATGACTGAAACTATTTTGGCTGGAATCTGTCCTTCTACTTATACAATAGTTAGAACATGGATTGCAACTGATGCTTGTGGAAATAATAGTGCTCCGGTATCACAATCAATTGCGGTATCTGATAGTACTCCACCACAAATCATTGTGCCAATTACTCCTAAGGTTCAGGTAGGTTGTGATGAAATTCCGGTTGCTCCAGTATTAGGTGCTGCTGACTTTACAGATAATTGTTCAACTGTTGGAACACCAATATTTACCGAAACACAAACACAACCTGATGTTACCGGTACTTATGTAATCACCAGAACATGGACTGTTGCTGATGCTTGTGGAAACACAACTACGATTACTCAAGTTATAGCGGTAAGCCGTGAAGTTGATGTTACTGAGATCAATATCCCTAAAGGTGATGAGATCTGTAATGACCAAAAAGAAATTACTTATGACCTGGCTATCTACTTACCAACAGGTACACCAACAGGTGGAACTTGGGTAAATGAAAGTAACGTTGGTACGTTAAGTGGTTCTTTATTCAGTCCGTTTGGAGTAACTGAAGGTAGTTATACATTCTCTTATTCTTATGAGACTGCAACTTGTCCACAAAAAATAAACATCCATTTAGATGTTATTAAATGTGGTATCGTTGACCCTTGTGCGGATCTCTTTGTGAACAATGCGTTCACTCCGAATGGTGACGGAATAAATGAGTATTTCAATATTGACAACATCGACAAAACAGAGTGTTATCCAACAAATACTGTAGAAATTTACAACCGTTGGGGAATTTTAGTGTATGAAACTAAAGATTATGACAACAATACCCGTAAATTTATCGGCGTATCTGAAGGAAGAGCAACTGTAAGCAAAACTGAAGAATTGCCGGCTGGAACCTATTTCTATATCATTCAGGCGACAACAATCGATGGACAGACTGTTAATAAAGACGGATATTTATACCTTACTAGATAAAAAACCCTACTAATTCCTGAGGGTTGCAAAACCCTCAGGATAAAAAATAGAAAATATGAGAACAAAAATTTTAATTTTCGCTTTGATGTTAACGTGTTACACTGGTTTTGCACAGCAGGACGCACAGTATACCCAATACATGTATAACACAATCAATGTCAATCCGGCTTATGCAGGATCGAGAGGAGTAATGAGTATTTTTGGATTGCACCGTACCCAATGGGTAGGATTAGATGGCGCTCCGGTTACCAATGCCTTCTCTTTACATACTCCTATTAACAATAGTAATTTAGGTATAGGGCTTTCTTTAGTAAATGACAGAATCGGGCCAACAAGTGATAATACACTTTCTGCCGATGTTTCATACACCGTCCCAGTGTCTGAAGATTATAAACTGTCTTTTGGTATAAAAGCATCCGGAAATATGTTTAACCTGGATACAGATAAATTAACACCGCAACAAGCTGCAGATCCAAGCCTTCAAAACTTTGACAACGAGATCTCTCCTAACTTTGGTGCCGGAGTATATTTACACTCAGACAAGTTTTATTTAGGTGTTTCTGTTCCAAACTTTTTACAGGACAAAAAATACAATGATAATGACATCGCTGTATTTGAAGAAAGAATGAATTTTTATGCTATCGCTGGTTATGTATTTGATATAACCCCATCGATTAAATTCAAACCTGCTGTCCTTACCAAAATGGTAACAGGTGCTCCTTTACAGGTTGATGCTTCAGCAAACGTCTTATTCTTTGATAAGTTAATGCTTGGTGCAGCTTACCGTTGGGATGCAGCAGTAAGCGGACTTGCAGGGTTTCAGGTAACTGATGGTTTATTCATCGGGTACAGTTATGATGTGGAAACTACTCATTTGAGAAGATATAATTCTGGTTCACATGAGGTATTCTTAAGATTTGAGTTGTTCAGCAAAGTAAATAAAATGGTATCACCTAGATTCTTCTAATAATAAGACAGTCATGAAAAATAAAATTATATACTTAGTACTAATAACGTTAACCTGTGTTAACAGTTATTCACAAAAAGTCAATAAAACAGAAGCAAAAGGTGATAAGGAATACGACAAACTTGCTTACATTGATGCTGTTAAAACTTACGAGCGTATTTATAACAAAGGTTATAAATCACCTGATATGCTGCTAAAAATAGGTAACGCCTACTATTTCAATGCCGAATTGGAAAAAGCAAACAAATGGTACGACGAACTTTATGCTGCAGCTCCAGACCAGGATGCGGAATTCTATTACCGTTTCGCCCAAACTTTAAGAGCCACCAAAGATTATAAAAGATCTGATGAGATGATGACTAAGTTTGGAGAAAAAAGCGGTAACGATGCCCGAGCTAAACTGTTCAATAAAAACAGAAATTATTTAGAGGAAATCAAAGAGAATTCCGGAAGGTACAAAATCGAGAATGCAGGTATCAACAGTACGCATTCTGATTACGGACCAGCTTTCATGGGCACAAAAGTAATTTTCTCTTCTGCGCGTGATACCGGTAATTTCTCAAAAAGAATCCATACATGGACTGGTGATTATTTTACCAACCTTTACAGTTCGGCAATGTCTGAAGACGGTGCTTTAGGAGCTGTAGATAAATTTGGCAAAAAGATCAATACCAAATACCACGAGGATACTCCTGCTTTTACAAAAGACGGAAAAACAGTTTACTTTACCAGAAACAACTACCTAGACGGAAGAGGTTTCGATTCCAATAAAGTAACACTTTTGAAAATCTATTCTGCAAAAGTTGATAAAGATGGAAATTGGTCGAACATAACTGCGCTTCCTTTCAATAGCGATAGTTACCAAACGGCTCACCCTGCTTTGTCTCCAGATGAGAAAACAATGTACTTTGCATCCAACATGGATGGAACCCGTGGACAATCTGATTTGTACCGTGTGAAAATCAATGATGACGGAAGCTTTGGTACTCCTGAAAATTTAGGAGATGCTATCAATACTCCGGGAAGGGAAACCTATCCGTTTGTAAATGACGATAACGAATTATACTTTGCTTCTGACGGTCAGCCTGGACTTGGTGGTTTGGATATCTTCATCACTAAACTTCCAAAAGACGGCAGCTTGGATTTCAAAAAAGTATTAAACGTTGGTGAAGAAGCAAATAGTCCAAAAGATGATTTCGCTTTGATTATCAATTCAAAAACCAAAAAAGGATTCTTAAGTTCTAACAGAGATGGCGGACAAGGAAGTGATGACATCTACAAATTTGTTGAAACAAGGCCAATCTGGTGTGAGCAAATTTTATTTGGTGTGGTTACCGATGCTCAAACCAAAGTAATTTTGCCTGGTGCCAAATTGATTTTGTTTGATGAAAAATTCAAACAACTTGCCGAAACAACCTCTGATCAGGATGGTAAATATGAATTCAAAGAAGGAATTGAATGTGGCAGCAAATACTATGTAAGAACTTCTCTAGAGGAATATACAACTAAAGAATCTGCAGTAATCATCAGCAAAAAAGATGGTAAAACTGAGCTTAACATCGAGCTTGAAAAATCTCAAAAACAAGTTAAGGTTGGAGATGACTTAGCGGATGTATTCGGAATCAACTTAATCTATTTCGACTTAGACAAATGGAATATCCGTCCGGATGCTGCTGTCGATTTAGCTAAAATCCTTGACGTATTGGAACAATATCCAACAATGAAAATTGATATCCGTTCGCATACTGACTGTCGTGCTTCTAACGCTTATAACGAAAAATTATCTGACCGAAGAGCAAAATCTACCAGAGACTGGTTGATCAAAAACGGAATTGCAGCTAACCGATTAACTGCAAAAGGATATGGTGAAACCCAATTGGTTAATAAATGTGCTGACGGCGTACAATGTACAGAAGCTGAGCACCAACTTAACAGAAGAAGTCAATTCATCATCACAGGCTTGTAAAAATCAAACCCTTATAATTCAAACCCCTGAAAAGCATCCAGAAATGGATGCTTTTTTTTATCTTTGGAACTATGGTGATTACAAAGCTTTTTAGGGATTTTTTAGATAGTGAAAAAGCTGGAGGGTTTATTCTCATTACCTGTACACTATTGTCTTTGCTTCTGGCAAACTCTGTGCTTGGTGAAAGTTATCAGCATCTTTGGCATCATCAATTAGGAAATCATACCTTGGAACATTGGATCAATGATGGTTTGATGACAATTTTCTTTTTACTGATTGGATTGGAATTGGAGCGCGAAATTTATGCAGGAGAATTATCCAATTTAAAAAGTGCCTTACTACCAATTTCTGCAGCCATCGGCGGAATGCTTATTCCGGCTGGTTTTTATTTATTATTGAATTACGGAACAACCACACAATCCGGAGCCGGAATTCCAATGGCGACAGATATTGCTTTTGCGCTTGGCATTTTATCGCTGTTAGGCAATCGCGTTCCTGTTTCACTGAAAGTTTTTCTAACCGCGTTGGCCGTTATAGACGATTTAGGCGCAATCCTGATCATTGCCTTTTTCTACACAAAAACTTTAGTCTGGAGTAATCTCTTCATTGCATTAGGCATTTTTGCATTCCTGCTTTTACTTAACAGGTTAAAAATCCGAAACCTGATTCCCTATCTTATTGGTGGAATAGCCATGTGGTATTTCATGCTCAATTCGGGAGTTCATGCAACCATTACCGGAGTCTTATTGGCATTTGCCATTCCGTTTGGAAATGGCGATGAGAAGTCATCTTCCTATATATTGCAACATTTTTTACATAAACCTGTTGCATTTATCATTCTGCCTATTTTTGCCTTGGCAAATACAGCTATTATCATAGGTTCGGATTGGCAGGAAAATCTATTTAATCCTTATACTTTAGGAATTGCATTGGGACTAGTCATCGGAAAACCGTTAGGAATTTGGTTGTTCAGTTTTGGTTCCGTCAAATTAAAAATTAGTACACTGCCCGAAGATTTAAATTGGAAATCCATTTTTGGTGTAAGCTTTTTGGGTGGAATAGGTTTCACAATGTCAATCTTTATAACACTCCTCGCCTTTTCTGATGATGACCATATTACAAATTCCAAAATAGTGATTTTGATTTCTTCACTTGTAGCCGGAATTATTGGATTGTTGCTTTTAAAATCAATTTTGAAAAAATCAAAAACCAATTAATACCACTTCTTCTTTTTGAAGTAAATCATCATTCCGATAAGCAATACAATCATGCATCCTAAAATGATGAAATAACCATATTTCCAGTGAAGTTCGGGCATGTTGTCAAAGTTCATTCCGTACACACCAACAATAAAGGTTAGCGGCATAAAGAAAACCGAAACCACAGTCAGGGTTTTCATTACCTCATTCATCTTATGGTTTTGCGACGAAAAGTAAAAATTGGATGCGCTGTCAAGCGTAATCAAATCGTATTCAATCTGTTCCAAAAGCTCCAGGCATTTTTGATGCAGACGCTCAAAAAAACTATAATTATCATGTTCAATCGCATTGAAAACATTATCGTCCTTCATGCTTTTGATGGAATACAAGGAATCACGCAGCGGAACAATGGAACGTTTCAGGAAGTTGTAGTTATCCCTATGCTTTTCTATCTGTTCCAAAATTTGAGGATTGGTGCTGGTTTTTGAAAGATTGATCAAATCCTCAACCTTGTCTTCTTCGGCTTCAATGGTAACATAGAAATTCTCCATCACCGCATCAAGCAAAAGATACAATAGATAATCTGCTTTTTTATCCCTGACAATTCCCGAATGCGTTCGGATGCGTTCCCGAATGTGGGCAAAGAAATCACTCCGCTTTTCTTGGAAGGAAACCAACATATTATGTTTTAAAAGAAAACTAATCTGCTCCACATTAATGGCATCGCTGTTTTCAATAGGGAGTAATGATTTGATGTTAAAGAAAAGAATGTCGTGATGTTCTTCCAGTTTGGTGCGCTTGGTCGTATTCATGATATCGCCAAGCATGAAATTGTCTACATGGAGGCAGTCGCCAATGGTTTTGATGATTTCAACATCATTCAAACCGTGAACATTCAGCCAGTTGATTTTAGAATCATCAAAATACTTTTCGCATTGGGAAACCTTGAAGTCATTGTATTCCGTCAGGTCATTGGTATCATACACAAACAACTGCATTTCAGTAATGGTGTCCTTATGCCTTCCGGTATATTCCAAAAGTGACGGCTGCACTTTTCTCCCCTTTTTGTATTTAATTTTTCTCACGAATCCTAAATTTGCCTAAATTTAATACTATTTCTTTTTTTAGAACTATTTTTACCAAAAATCATTAGTACATGCAGACGTTAATCATCAACATAAAAGAGTTATTGCAGGTTA
Source organism: Flavobacterium wongokense (assembly GCF_021608265.1). Taxonomy (GTDB): domain Bacteria; phylum Bacteroidota; class Bacteroidia; order Flavobacteriales; family Flavobacteriaceae; genus Flavobacterium; species Flavobacterium wongokense. The sequence goes on along the minus strand of NZ_JAKIHP010000009.1, from coordinate 34,828 downwards.
GGGAAATTTCCATAGACAAGGTTTCCGGAAAGGAAATGGGAATCCTGCCTTCTGTCAAAAATGCTTTTTTACTGCTGGAAAATGATTTGATTGCCGATTTTGGACCGATGGAAAAATGCCCAAAAATCAATGCCGAAACAACCATTGACGCTTCTGGAAAAATTGTGCTTCCAAGCTGGTGTGACAGTCATACACACATTGTATACGCCGGAAACAGGGAACAGGAATTTGTGGACCGTATCAATGGCCTGACTTACGAGGAAATTGCCAATCGCGGTGGCGGAATCCTGAATTCGGCTAAAAAACTAAATGAAACATCCGAAGAAGAAATCTATAATCAATCCAAAAAAAGGCTCGAAGAAGTTATCCAGCAAGGAACCGGCGCTGTTGAAATCAAATCGGGTTACGGACTCACCGTGGAAGGCGAACTCAAAATGCTGCGTGTCATCAAAAAACTTGCAGCCAATTACCCAATTGCAATTAAGGCAACTTTCCTTGGTGCACACGCTTTCCCTTTGGCTTACAAAGAAAACCATTCGGGCTATATCGATTTGTTAATCAATGAAATGCTGCCAAAAATAGCCGAAGAAAAACTCGCTGATTACATTGACGCCTTTTTGGAAACCGGTTATTTTTCTGTGGAAGAAACCGAAAGAATCATGCAGGCCGGAAAACAATATGGGTTGCGTTCTAAAATACACGTCAATCAGTTTACTGCAATCAACGGAATTGCTGCCTGTGTAAAACACAATGCGCTTTCTGTAGACCATTTGGAAATTGTAACCGATGAAGACATTGAAGCCCTGAAAAACAACGAAACGATTGCCGTTGCTTTGCCAAGCTGTTCTTACTTTATCAGCATTCCGTATACTCCGGCAAGAAGAATGCTTGAAGCTGGTCTTCCTCTAGCCTTGGCTTCCGATTTCAATCCCGGGACTACGCCTTCGGGGAATATGAATTTTGTAGTAGCAACAGCCTGCATCAAAATGAAAATGACTCCCGAAGAAGCCATCAATGCAGCAACGATAAATGGCGCTTACGCTATGGGATTATCCAAAACCCATGGAAGCATTACCGTTGGCAAAAAAGCGAACCTCATCATTACAAAGCCACTGAATTCCTTTTACCAACTACCTTACCAGTTTGCAAGCAACCTGATTGAACAGGTAATCCTTAACGGAAACGTCATTGCATAAAAAACCCTTTGCTATTAAACAAAGGGTCTTTCAAACTAAATATTAACTTAAATAATTATGGTCTTATCTTAAAGTGAAACTACTTTTGGATACCAACTCATCTTTGTCAAATACATTGACAAAATAAGTTCCTTTGGCAAAGTCTTTTCCTTTTAGCTGTTCCTTTACATCAACCGTTTTGTTTTCATACTGAACCGTTGTTGTAAAACTGTAGGTTAATGAAGTGTCTCCGAAACTTACAGTTTCCTTATTTCCTAAAACATTGTTTTTAGCATCAATCACCTGAACATAATAGGTTTTGTCACCTGATTTGGCAATTTTGTTTTCTGCAATGGTAAAACTCACTTGCAGTAAATCGGTTCTGCTCGCTTTGTCTGTCATGATTTGTTTGCCCGAACTTCTCAATTTGTAAGTTCCGGTTTTCAAATTGGTTACTGTTAGTTTCTGCCCTTTTTCAACAGTTTTAGCCAACTCTTCATTTTGTCCAACTAAAACCTGATTGTATTTTTTAGAATCTTCCAAAACTACTTTGGTACTGTCTAAATTGGTTGTCAGCGTTTGGTTTTGGGTCTTCAAAACAGCTACTTCCTGCATTAGGTTCTGCATTTTCTGCTCTAATGCCTTGTATTGTGTTTTATATTTTTGCAAGGATGCATTATCTCCCTTTGCCGATTTTAATTCCTCCATTAGTTTCACTACTTTGTCTCTTTCTGCGATTAATTCGTCTGACATAGAAGTGTTTTCAGCAATTGCTGCGTCGTAGGTGGCTTTCAAATCGGACAAATCCTTAAGGACAGATTCTTTTTCGGATTTAACGGTCGTTACAGTGGTCTCCAATGTTTTTGCATCAGAAGTCAATTTAAAGATATAAATTAAACTACCTATTAATAAAACAGCTAGTATACCTATAATAGCTTTTAATTTTGAATGGTTATTCTGATTTTCCATGGGCATTTTTTTAAATTTTGATGTATAATTGTGTTTCTTTAGTAACGAAAATTAAGCATTTTTATTATATTTTTGAAGAAATTTTTTAAAAAAATGGATAAATTAATTCCTTTTTCAATTGCCGATTTGGCTAAAGTCACCAACCACAGAAGCGGTGAGGTGAAATTTGGCGAAAAAATGTTAACAGTTCCAAAAGGAGAAAACTGCCACGATTACCTAAAGACCTGTGAAGCTAAATATGCTTTATTCGGAATTCCGGAAGATGTGGGTGTGCGTGCCAATTTTGGACGTCCCGGTGCCGGATCAGCATGGGAAAGCGCCATAAAAAGCATTGCCAACATCCAGCATAACCGCTTTTGCAAAGGCAGTCAGATTTTGGTTTTGGGCAAATTGGATGTTTCTGAGGAAATGGAAGAAGCCAGGGATTTGGATTTCCATAATACGTTTGACCGAAAAAAATTAAGTTCGCTGGTTGAGAGAATTGATAAGGAAGTGGTGCATATTGTGAGTACCATCATCAAATGTGGTAAAATTCCAATCATCATTGGTGGTGGCCATAACAACGCCTACGGTAACATAAAAGGAACCGCACTCGGATTGGGGAAACCTATTAATGCGGTAAATTTTGATGCGCATTCCGACTTTAGGATTTTGGAAGGAAGGCACAGCGGCAATGGTTTTTCCTATGCTTACGAAGAAGGTTTTTTAAAGAAATATTTCATCTTTGGACTCCATGAAAATTATACTTCCAAAAATGTATTGGACAACCTAAAGAAAATTGAAGACCGTGTTACCTATAACACTTATGACGAGATTAAGGTCCGCAAGCAAAAGCACTTCCTGCAGGAAATGATTAAAGCTGCCGACTTTATAAAACTGGATCCTTATGGCATTGAAATAGATTTGGATGCAATACCCAATATTGCCAGCAGTGCCATGACGATGAGCGGTTTTTCGGTAGAGGAATTAAGGGAATTCGTTTACTTTTTCGGGAATCATAAAAATGCCGCCTATCTTCACATCTGCGAAGGTGCACCGGAGTTGGGCGAAGAAAAAAACAACCACCTCATCGGGAAACTGATTGGTTATCTGGTAACCGATTTTATTAAGTCAAGGAAGGAACTTATTTAAAATTATTTTGAATTTTGAATTCTAAATTTTGAATTAATGCTTTAGAAATCTATTCAAGAGGACAAATAATTTAAAATTCATAATTTAAAATTCATAATAGCCTATCTTTACAGCGGCTTACACTTAATCGTAAGCATTATTTATGTTATTCGAAGATTTATCATTATCCAATAGTATCCAAAGAGCGGTACACGAAGAAGGATACACCAGCCCAACTCCAATTCAGGAAAAAGCGATTCCGCATATTTTAGCCGGAAAGGATTTGGTGGGTTGCGCCCAGACAGGAACAGGAAAAACAGCAGCATTTGCAATTCCAATTATCCATAACCTACACCGCATTGTAGGTTCATCCAAAAAAACAAAACAAATCCGTTGCCTCGTTGTGACACCAACCCGTGAACTTGCCGTTCAGATTGGCGAAAGCTTTGACACCTACGGAAAGTATACCAACCTAAGGCAGCTTACCATTTTTGGTGGCGTTTCGCAGGTTCCTCAGGTGGATCAATTAAAAAAAGGCGTTGACATCCTGATTGCGACTCCTGGACGATTGCTCGACCTGCACAAACAAGGTTTTGTAGATTTTGACCATCTGCACTTTTTAGTGCTTGATGAATCCGATTTGATGCTCGATATGGGCTTTATCAATGATGTTCGTAAGATTGTAAAATTGGTTCCAACCAACAGGCAGACGTTATTGTTTTCGGCTACGATGCCAATGGCCATACGCGAACTGGCAGATACATTCCTAAACAAGCCGGAATATGTTTCGGTTACACCGGTTTCATCCACAGCCGAAATCATCGAGCAGCAAATTTATTTTGTCGACAAAACGGACAAACGTGGTTTGTTATATCATTTAATCCGCAACGAAAACCTCAGCAATGTCTTGGTCTTTGTCAGAACCAAACACGGTGCGGACAATGTGGTCAAGGCATTGAAGAAACACGGGGTAAATGCCGAAGCAATCCATGGCGACAAATCACAAACCGCAAGGCAAAGGGTTTTAGACCATTTCAAGAACAAGGAAATTTCTGTTCTGGTTGCCACCGATATTGCTGCGCGTGGCATTGACATTGAAAGCTTACCGTATGTAATCAATTTTGATTTACCCAATATCCCCGAGACTTATGTTCACCGTATTGGCCGTACAGGACGTGCAGGAAATGGCGGAATCTCGATTTCTTTCTGCAGCAAGGACGAAGAACCGTATTGGAAAGATATTATGAAACTGATAAAGGTAAATGTGAAAACCATTAAGGACCATCCGTTTCCATGGAAGGATGAAGAACCGAATCCGGATGCAAAACCTGATTTAAGAAATAAAAAGAAACCCGAAGGAAAGAACAATTCCAGAAAATCGGAAGCTTCTAAAAAGAACAAAAAACGCTGGTATTAACCAGCGTTTTCGTTTTGTTTTATTTGGTTGGATATTACCTGGAACAGCTTTGACGGTTCAAAAGGCTTGACCATGATGTCATTCATACCTACCGAAATGGCTTCTTCGGTAACTTCCTCCTTGTCAAAAGCCGTCAGCGCAATCACCGGAATGGTAATCCCTTTTTCCCTGATTTTCCTTGTAGTCTCAAAACCGTTGATTAACGGCATGTTGATATCCATTAGTATCAAATCAAAAGATTCGCGCTCCAAAGCCACCAATGCTGCATAACCGTCATCAACAATGGTACAGCTCATATTACTGCTCTGGATTATTTTTTTGGTAACCACCTGATTGATTTTATTGTCTTCGACCACCAATATATTATACAAATGGCTGGTGGATAAATCTACTTCAATGTTATTGATGATTTCTATTGATTTTGCTTCATCAAATTCAAATCCGATAATAAAGGAAAAGGTCGTGCCTACGTTTTCTTCGCTCTCCAAATGGATTTCACTATCAAACAATTCGACCAAACGTGCCACGATTGACAAGCCCAAACCAGTGCCTTGATAATCTTCTTCCTTGCGCTCTATCTGGACAAACTTATCAAAAATCTTTTCCTGGTGTTCTTTGGCAATCCCTATTCCGGTATCCTTGACCTTGAACTCTATATAATTCATTTTGTTCTCGACTCTCTTCAAATCGGCGGAAATGGTTACTTCGCCATTTTTGGTAAACTTCAGTGCATTGCTCACCAGGTTCATGATGATTTGCGACAGGCGCAGTTTATCACCAATCAGGAATTCGGGTATGGCAGTGTCAATTTCAATGGTGAATTTGTCATTGTTCTTATCGGCGATGTATTCCACCGAGTTTTTAATCAGCGTAATCTCATCGGTAAGATTGAAGATCAGGTTTTCCAAAACGATGCGCTTCTCCTCTATTTTGTTGATTTGAAGGATATCATTTACCAATGCCAATAAGTATTTGGCCGAGAACTTCAGGGATTTTAAATGCGGGCTGTTGCCCAACTCCTTATGCTCGTCCATGATGATGTTGGTAATCCCAACCACACCATACAAAGGCGTTCTCAATTCGTGCGTTATCGTAGAGACAAACTGTGATTTGAGCTGTGAAGCCTCTTCTGCTTTTTCTTTTGCAATAACCAATTCCTCATTGGCTTTTTTGAGTTCGGCGTTGGCCTGTTCCCTTAACTTGATGCTTTTGTACAAGGTCAATAAGAACAATAATAATATAATCAGGATGACGATAAACAGGATTACAATCAGCTTGGATTCCTTCAGGCTTTTTTGATGGCTGCTGTTTGCCTGCTCTACCCGTTCCAATTGCATTTTGTATTCGTCGAGCTCAATCTGTATTGCGGCTTTCTGAATGTTGTTGAGTTTTTCCTCAGAATACAATACTTTGCTGAGCGAATCTAATTTAACTTTATATAGCTGTGCTTTTTCAGGTTCGTTATAATATTTGTAATGCCGTGTGAGGTTTTCGTAAATGCTGATTAGGTACGAATTAAAATGATTTTCCTCTGCAATTTTCTGTGCTTTGGCATAATATGCTTCCGCTTCGGCTTTTTTATTGTGGTTTGTAGTGTAAATCCCAAGCAGTGAATTCATCCTCATCTTGGTTTCCTCATTGCCGTGCTTCAGAATATTATCCTTGATTTCGTTTAGGTACATCGTCCCTTCGTCAAACTTATCGATAGCAAAATAAGCACTGACAATGTTCATTTTGGTATAATTGATTTCGGTAGTATCCTTAATCTTTACCGCATAATACAATGCTTTTTTATAATAATTAATCCCTTTGGGAACATCAAGCTGGTTGTAGTAATAAACGCTGCCGAGGTTTCCATAAATCCAGTTGTAGAGCTTATCCTTATTGGCTTTTTTTGCGTAGGAAAGCGCTTTTTCATAAAAGCCTATTGCCTTTTTGGAATCGGAGCACTCGTTGTAGATAACCCCTATCGTATTGTAGGACTGCGCTATATAGGAATCGTCATTAATAGCAAAGGAGTTAATCAGAGCCTGTTTTGAAGATTCCAATGCCTTGTCAAATTGGGCATCGTTAAATTCGGCAACGGTCTGATTAAGCAATCTTTCTATTTCGGCTTTTTCCGCTTTATACTCTTGTGCAAGAGCATTGGTAAAACAAAAAAGGAACGCTATAAGTAAACCAAATAATTTAGTTTTGGTCATCGCATACGAGGTTAGTGCTCCAAATATAAACTATTTGCCGAATAAAAAAAACACAGTTTTTCTATTTTGAATTTTGAATTTTAAATTTTGAATTATTGTACCTATTATTGCGATGAAGATACGTCCTTTTTTGAACCCATTCCTTTCATAATTATTTAGTTTGATGCTATGACGGAACCAATTTAAAATTCAAAATTCAAAATTTATAATAAAAAATCCCGGTTACCCGGGATTTTTTTTTAGTTTCTTATCAGTTTCCTGTATTTGATTCGGGTTGGAGTCAGATCGACACCCAAACGTTTCTTTTTATTCTCTTCATATTCAGAGAATCCGCCTTCAAAACAATACACTTCCGAGTTGCCTTCAAAAGCCAAAATGTGTGTACAGATCCTGTCCAAAAACCAACGGTCGTGACTGATTACTACGGCACAACCCGCGAAGTTTTCCAAACCTTCCTCCAAAGCACGAAGCGTGTTGATATCCAGGTCGTTTGTAGGCTCATCCAGCAACAATACATTTCCTTCTTCCTTCAAAGTCATTGCCAAATGCAGGCGGTTTCGCTCTCCACCAGACAAGGCCGACACTTTTTTGTTCTGCTCGCTTCCTCCAAAGTTGAACCTGGAAAGGTAGGCTCTTGAATTTACCTGTCTTCCGCCCATCATGATTAGTTCCTGTCCGTCGCAGAAGTTTTCCCAAATGGATTTATTCGGGTCGATGTTGGAATGCGACTGGTCAACATAGGCAATCTTAACGGTATCCCCAATGGTGAATTCACCAGCATCAGGTTTTTCCTCACCCATAATCATTCGGAAGATTGTCGATTTACCGGCACCGTTTGGCCCGATGATTCCAACAATTCCTGCCTGTGGCAAAGTGAAGTTTAGGTTATCGTATAGTAATTTGTCGCCAAAAGCTTTGGCAACGTTTTTAGCTTCAATCACATTGGTTCCCAAACGTGGACCGTTCGGGATGTAGATTTCCAGTTTTTCGTCAAGCTCTTTCTGGTCTTCATTCAAGAGTTTGTCGTAGTTCTGCAAACGCGCTTTTTGTTTGGTCTGACGGCCTTTGGCTCCTTGTCTTACCCAATCCAGCTCACGCTCTAAAGTTTTTCTACGTTTGGACGCCACTTTTTCTTCCTGCTCCATACGTTTAGATTTTTGCTCCAGCCATGACGAGTAGTTTCCTTTCCACGGAATACCTTCACCTCTATCCAATTCCAAAATCCAGCCTGCAACATTGTCAAGGAAATAACGGTCGTGCGTTACGGCAATTACGGTTCCGGCATATTGTGCCAAATGTTGCTCTAACCACAATACGCTTTCCGCATCCAGGTGGTTGGTTGGCTCATCAAGCAATAATACATCCGGATTCTGCAATAACAGACGGCAAAGTGCCACACGTCTTTTCTCTCCACCAGACAATACCTTGATTGGCGTATCTGCATCGGGAGTACGCAGTGCATCCATTGCTACTTCAAGTTTGTTGTCAATCTCCCATGCTCCTGCGGCATCAATCTTATCCTGTAGTTCAGCCTGGCGGTCCATTAGTTTCTGCATCTTATCGGCATCTTCATAAACCTCAGGCAGGCCAAACATATCGTTGATTTTGTTGAACTCATCCAAAATTGCCATCGTTTCGGCAACGCCTTCACGAACAATTTCGATTACTGTTTTGGTTTCATCCAATTGTGGTTCCTGCTCTAAATACCCCACAGTATAACCCTGTTGGAATACTACATCGCCCTGGTAATTCTTGTCTACTCCTGCAATGATTTTCAATAATGAAGATTTACCCGAACCGTTAAGTCCAAGGATACCAATCTTTGCTCCGTAGAAGAAACTTAGGTAGATGTTTTTTAATACCTGCTTATCACTTCCCTGATACGATTTGCTCAATCGCTGCATCGAGAAGATTACTTTTTTATCATCACTCATGATTAGTTATTTTGAATTTTAAATTTTGAATTTTGAATTATTTTTTTTCTTGTGTTGTTTTGATTATCTTGGTTATAATATTGATAATGTGCTCTATTTCTGTTAGATAGTTTTTAATTTCTATTTTAGTCAATTCTGATTTTTCCAACAATCTTAACCAATATTTTGTTTCTCTTGCCTCTTTTGAAGCTATTGAAAGTTTATTTATAAAATCTTTTCTCGATTGGGCAGCTATAGCTTCTTCTACATTCGCTCCAATGCTTGTTGCAGATCTCATGATTTGTCTTGAAATTATAAATTCATTTTCTTTTTTGAGTTTAATATATAAATCAATACTTGATAATGCAAAATCAAATGTCTTATTAGCAATTAAGTTGTCTTTCATTATGTTAATTTAATAATTAAGCCATGAAAGCATATCTCATTTTAACTGTGGTTGTTTAAATTATTTTGAATTTTGAATTCTAAATTTTGAATTATTCTATTTGTTTTTTACGATTGGAAGTCTTCTCTTTTTAAACTTTCATTTATGATTAGGTAATTTGATAACGGTAATTTGATGCTATCACGAAACCAATTCAAAATTTAAAATTCAAAATTTAGAATAATCCTAAAGCCTTCCCTTTAATGAGCTGAAAACCCATGCATTTGCTAGGAAACCAACTCCTACTGCTCCAAATCCCCATCCTGCTGTTTCATCGTAACGAAACGCTCCGAGTGCAATAAGTAATAATCCCATGATAATCATCACAAAGGTTGCCCAACCCAGGACGGTGTTTTTATTCATTCCCATATTTAGTGGTATTTTATTTTAGGAGAGCAAATTTAAGGAAAATTGTTGAATTGTAAATTACTATTATCACATAGTTTTGTCATTCCCGCGAAGGCGGGAATCCACAATAATTCCAAATAGATTCCCGCCTTCGCGGGAATGACAGTTCAATACAATTACTGCTTGTAGACAATGCCCTCTTTCATTACGAATACTACATTAGTTACGGTGCTGATGTTTTGTGTTGGGTCGTCGTTGGTCGCGATGATATCGGCTAGGAAACCCGGTTCAATAGAGCCGATTTGTTTATCCATATCCAATAACATTGCATTGGTCGTAGTTGCTGCCTGCAGGGCTTTGATGATAGGCATTCCGGCTTCGGTCATGTAAATGAATTCGCGTGCATTGAGTCCGTGTTCAAATACTCCGGCATCGGTACCAAACGCAATTGGAACCCCTTTTTTGTATGCCTTAGCAAATGTGCCTTGTATTTTCGGGCCAATGGCCAACGCTTTCGGAACCACAATGCCCGGATAATAATTGGGCTTTTTGGCATTTTCCTCAACCGCTTTTCCTGCTGTGATGGTGGGTACCAGATATGCATTGTTCTTTATCATGAGTTCCATGGTTGCCTCGCTCATTTCGGTTCCGTGCTCGATGGTTTTTACACCTGCTCTTACAGCCCGTTGCATTCCTTCATCGCCGTGGGCGTGGGCAGCGACTTTCATTCCGTAATCTTTAGCAGTAGCCACGATTGCCTCAATTTCCTGCTGCGTGAACTGCGGATTTCCGGCACTTTTGGCAACACTAAGGACACCGCCGGTTGCTGTTATCTTTATCCAGTCGGCACCATTTTTATAACGCCAGCGCACAGCCTCTTTTGCGTCTTCAATGCTATTCACGACACCTTCCTTTGGTCCCGGATTGCCTACTAATGATTTTTTATAGCCGTTGGTTGGGTCTGCATGCCCGCCTGTGGAAGCCAATGCTTTTTCGGCAGTAAAAATCCTTGGGCCGATTACCTTGCCCGCATTGATTGCATTGCGCAGCGAAACATTTACGCCACTACCTCCCAAATCCCTTACGGTGGTAAATCCGGCCATTAGAGTTGTTTTAGCAAATACCTCGGCATTGTAGGCTATGTCTGCATCATTTAGTGTGAACTCCTCGATATATGCTGTTGGGCTGGTTTCCCCTTCGAGGTGTACGTGCATGTCAATCCAGCCTGGCATTACGGTTTTGGTCCTGAGGTCGATAACTACATCTTCTACCAATACCCCGTGAAGAAGGCCGTCCTCGATACTTTTGATGGTTTTGCCTGAAACGATTATGGTTTTATTGGTAAGGACTTTTCCACTTTTGGTGTCGATGAGTTTGCCGCATTGGATGTAAGTATCCTGTGCGTTTATTGCTATTGTGGCGAATAGTAAGCTGAAGAGGAAGAGTTTTTTCATTGGTTTGTGGTTTGTTTTAAAGCTACTCGATACATTTTTGGCTAAGCCAAAAAAGCTCGAAGTGGCGGCATTTTTAATTTAAGGATTTAAAGATAAGTATTTATTTGTTCGGTTCTCACAGCCTGATCGTTAGTGGATGATTTTGAACACTAATGAGCGTATTTGAATGCTAGTTACTGCTAGTTACGTTTAGTTAGCAGTTAAATTGGCATTTTTGAAAGCGTTGTTCGGATGTTGTTCGGGTCATATTCGTGTTTTGTTCGCAAAAGGGGTTGTTTTTGTGGAGAAGTTGTGGACAAGACCTGAAAGAGTTTTAAAGAAAATGAGATTATTAAATCTGAAATAATATATCGTCAGTTCGAGTGATTTTTACGAAGTAAAAATTATATCGAGAACGGTCATTTAGATAAAACTTCTCGATACATTTTTGGCTACGCCAAAAACACTCGAAGTGACGATAGTTGTGTCAAATAAGATGTATAGAAAAAGTGTAGCAGGATATAAATGAGATTTGTTTATTTAGTTACTTATGAAATGGAATGCAAGGACGATAACACACCGTGGTGAACAACGCATAGCCGTGGTTTTTCAAAAGGATGAGCTGCTTTTGTATGCCGTAAAATCGATTCCCGGCTGCAGATGGAGCCAGTCGCTTAAGCTGTGGCACATCCCGGACACAGAGGAAAACCGAAGGATGACAGGACTGCCTTTGGAAGCAGCTTTGCAGCCCAATGAAGAAGGTTTGCGGGGTTTGAAGAACCTTAAACTATGGATGCGCTCGAAACGTTACAGCGAGAGTACTATAACAACTTATGTTGACGCCACAAAGTCCTTTTTGACGTTTTTCAATGATAGGGCGCTGAATGAAATTGGGAATGATGATGTGGTGCAATATAATAATGAACACATATTAAAACAGGGGTTGTCGGCTTCCTACCAGAACCAGGTAGTAAGTGCGTTGAAGTTGTTTTTCATGACTGTTGGGGACCGGAAGATTGATGTGGAAAACATCCATCGACCTAAGCGTGCCAAGGCTTTGCCAAACGTTTTGAGCAAAGATGAAGTTAAGGCAATACTGGAAGCACATTCCAACATTAAGCACCGTGCCATGCTGAGCCTGATTTACAGCTGCGGTTTGCGTTGTGGTGAACTGCTGGCATTAAAACCATTGCATATTGATTCGAAGCGGAACATTGTGCTGCTGCAGAATGCCAAAGGAAAAAAGGACCGCATAGTTCCGTTGAGCCCAAAGATATTGGAACTACTTCGGGAATATTACAAGAGTTACAAGCCCGTGCATTATTTGTTTGAGGGTTATGTGGCTGGAGCTCCCTATTCCGATAAAAGCTTACAGAGTGTTTTGAGGCATGCCCTTTTTAAAGCTAATATTACAAAACCAGTTACCTTACATTGGCTGCGACACAGCTATGCCACCCATTTACTGGAAAGCGGTACCGATTTACGCTATATTCAGGAACTCTTGGGCCACAGCCGTAGTAAGACTACGGAAATATATACCCATGTTAGCACTAAAAGTATTCAACAAATTAAAAGTCCGTTCGATGATTTGTAATAAATATGGTATATTAGCTAACGCTATAAGAATGATAATTATCAGGCCTATCTGTTCAAAAATGGGCGTATAGGGATGATTTTGTCAGGAGTATAGACTAGTTATACGACATTGTTAAACAACCCCAATTTAAAAGAGACGAATGGAAGAGAATAACATATTGAACTTCATCGGAATAATAGTTATAATCACTTTTGTAGTTTGGGTATTTATTGTTAGTAAAACAATCTATTTCTATCTATTTACTATTAAAAACTGGAGAAAGACAGAAGCGAGAATTATTGATTGTAAAGTTGAATGGTTTAGGTCAAAAACAGACTCAGATACAGAAGGCTGGAAAGAAATAATTAAGTATAATTATATTGTAAACTCAACAGAATATGAGAATAACTGCATAACAAAAAACATTGGAATTCTCACACCATTTAAACATTTTGCAAAAAAATATAATTTCACGGAAAATCAGAAAATAGAGATTTCATATGATCCAGAGAATCCGAATAATTCAATCATCGACACAAAACTCAATCCTTTAACAGTAATCATTCCGATAATATTTTACGCCGTTACATATTTGTGTTTTTTCAGCAACAACGTCGTATAACAGCGGTTTCGCGCAATAGCTAGTTTGATCTTTCTTGGAAAATACTCTGAACTTCAGTATTTCTTATTACATTTTTCTTTAACTTGCCGCTACTGACGCGAAGCCGCGGCACGTTACCACTCAGTTTTGCCCTATTTTACAACTGAAGTTTAAATTCGAAAAATCTAAAGAATATTTTGCTTGAAAATTTAGCCGAAAAAGGAATGTCGCAGAAATATTGCGTCCAAAGTTTGCGTCCAAAGTTTGTGTAGAAAAGTTGTAGCAAAAAAATTGTAGCAATTTAAAATGCTACAAAAAAATTGCTACAAGTTATAGAAAGTGAAATGGAAATAGAAACCGGAATTAGATGCTCGCAAAGTTTGCGTGCTCAAGTTAATAGCAAAACCGAAGTGGTAACAGCGGTTTCACGCAATGGCTGGTTTATCTTTCTCGGAAAATAAACTGTTAATTCAAATTTTGCTTATCTTTCGAATTAATTATTAAAGTTCCGCCACTGCGTAAAGCCGCGGAACGTTACCGCTAATAGCTTGTCCAAGTTTGCCGAGAAATTTAGCTATCGAAACGACGCCGAGAATTTGACCTTACTTCGACTCTATTTTCCTGGAAAACTGAAACCGAAAATTGAAAAGTTTGCGGCAAAGGTTTGCGGCAAAGTTTGCCTGAAAATGTTGCCGAAGTTGTTGTGTTGAGCCAAGTTTGCGCAAAATGTCATTCTCAGAGAAATCGCTGAAAACAGAAACCGAAAACCAAGTTTGTCCGAAAAAGAAACTGGCAATGTTGGCGTGCTTAAGTTAGCGTCAAGCTACTAGCGGTAACAGCGGTTTCACGCAATTGCTCGTTTTTCTTTCTTGGAAAATAATCTGCTAATTCAAATTTTGTTTATCTTTCCAATAATTATTAAAGTTCCGCAACTGCGTAAAGCCGCGGAACGTTAGGTGCAATTTTCAACAAACCCGCTTTTTAAAGATGAAAAATATTGACAAATTCAAAAATGATTTAGCACTTTTAATTGAAAAGGGTGACAAGCTAAATATTTCTATGAAATATGAGTGCTTTCCAGTAGAAATTGAAAAACAAATTAAAACTCATATAAAAGACGAGAAGAAAACCAAAGAATATATCACTAAACTACTGCCATTCAACAAGGAATACCAATCTTGGTATTCTGAATCTTTAGTTTTAATAAAACAATTACTTCCCGACAGACTTTCGGATTTTGTCAGACTTTTTGAAAAGCCTAGGACAAGAAAAGAAATTGAGTATGGAAATTATGTAATGGAAGACTACTTACAAGGTCTAAGAGTTACAAGTGGTTATGGAGAAAGAAAAGTTGGTCCTGATGCCGCATTAAATCAATTTGATCAACAACTTAATATTTTAAAGTCTATTGAAAGACGCTTCGAAAGCTCTTTATTTGATATACAACAATTAGTCCAAGCTGATTTACTTGATAGCGAACTTGACGCAGCAAAAGAGCTTAATAAGAATAAATTTCCGCGCGGTGCTGGAGCGATAGCAGGTGTTGTTCTTGAAAAACATTTAACTCAAGTTTTGTTGAATCATAATTTAAAAATTACGAAAAAGCATCCAAACATTTCGGATTTAAACGACAGTTTGAAAACATCGGGAGTTTATGAAACAGCGACTTGGCGAAAAATTCAACACTTAGGAGATTTGAGAAATCTATGTGACCATAATAAACTAAAAGAGCCGTCAAAAGAAGATGTTGACGAATTGATAACAGGAGTCGAGGCAATAACGAAAACCATATTCTAAGAAAACTGCACCTAACAGCCGTTTGGCGTAATAGCTCGTTTGTCTTTCTTGGAAAATACTCTGAATTTCAGCATTTCTTATTACATTTTTCTTTAACTTGCCGCTACTACGCCAAGCGGCGGAACGTTAGCGCCAATTGTTTCCCAAGTTTACTTAGAAAAAAATCTGCCGAAAAGACGCGGAAAGTTATCACCAAAAATTGATACTTCATTCTCCTACTTTGATAGTTCTGTGAACTCACTTAATAGTTTTCGTGGTATACTTGATAGTTTTCACAGTTCACTTGATAGTTTTCGTATGTAACTTGATAGTTTTCGCTTGCAACTTGATAGTTTTCGCTTGCAACTTGATAGTTTTCGCATGCAACTTGATAGTTTTCGTATGCAACTTGATAGTTTTCGCAGTACACTTGATAGTTTTGATAGCGCAACAGAACGTTGGAAAGGGAAAAAGAAAACCGAGGTTGACGCAGAAAATGTTTGCGTGACAAAATAACTCAAAACAACTGGCGCTAACAGCAGTTAAGCGCAATAGCTCGTTCCTGCTTCTTGGAAAATAATCAGAACACTAGAATTTCTATCACATTTTTTACTAACTTGCCGCTACTGCGCCTAGCCGCGGCACGTTAGTGGCAACCTTTTCGAAACCTCATAAAATGACAACATCTGTAAAACTTGCGATAGAATTACTTGCTCAAAATGAAAACTCATTGGAAGACAAACAAGCAATTCAATTTCTAATTGAAAATGGAATCCGAGAAAATGAAGCTGTTGAAATCATAGCGTTTCTGCCAATTGCGTTTATTAGAAGTTGGTTGACAAAAGTTAACTGGAAAGATAACTACACAGAATATAAAAACGAAAAATATGTTTCGAAAAAGTATAGTGAAACAGAAACTTACAATCAAATTTTAAAAGTAACTGAAGATTATTTTAATAGAAATCCAGACAAAGAAACAGTAATGAAAATTGCTGGCAGAAGTGCTGAATTTAATGTTATAAATCAATTGTTGCTGGAAAATCCAACCGCCAAAATAGAAGATATTAGTTTGACTGAAACAGTAATAATGCGTTGAGAAAAGGCAGCCACTAACAGCGGTTTTGCGCTATAGCTGGCTTATCTTTCTTGGAAAATATACTGAACTTTAGAATTTCTTATTACATTTATTCTTAACTTGCCGCTACGGCGCAAAGCCGCGGAACGTTACCACTCAGTTTTGCCCTATTTTACAACTGAAGTTTAAATTCGAAAAATCTAAAGAATATTTTGCTTGAAAATTTAGCCGAAAAAGGAATGTCGCAGAAATATTGCGTCCAAAGTTTGCGTCCAAAGTTTGCGTAGAAAAGTTGTAGCAAAAAAATTGTAGCAATTTAAAATGCTACAAAAAAATTGCTACAAGTTATAGAAAGTGAAATGGAAATAGAAACCGGAATTAGATGCTCGCAAAGTTTGCGTGCTCAAGTTAATAGCAAAACCGAAGTGGTAACAGCGGTTTCACGCAATGGCTGGTTTATCTTTCTCGGAAAATAAACTGTTAATTCAAATTTTGCTTATCTTTCGAATTAATTATTAAACTTCCGCCACTGCGTAAAGCCGCGGAACGTTATGCCTAATTTTTTATGAACACCCTGCAAAACATTAACGAATCCTGGAAATGGAAAAATATTGAGGCTGTTGAAATCATACAAACAAATGATTTTGGCAATGTAATATTCAAAAATTCAGAAGAAGAATATTGGAGAATTTGTCCGGAAGAAGTTAGCTGTGAAAAGTTAGCCGGAAACAAATTAGAATTTGAAAATCTTGTCGGTCAAACTGAGTTTATTAAAGATTGGGAAATGAAAAATCTTGTGGAAATGGCTAAAAGTAAACTGGGAAAATTAAGCGCTAACCAAAGTTACTGTTTAAAAATGCCGGCACCAATTGGAGGGAAATATGAAGAATCTAATCTAGGGAAAATAGATTTTTCAGAACTTTTATCTTTCAGCGGAGATTTGGCTAGACAAATAGAAAACTTGAAAGATGGCGATGAAATCAGGTTTGAGATAAAAAACTAGGCATAACAGCCGTTTGGCGTAATAGCTGGTTTGTCTTTCTTGGAAAATACTCTGAACTTCGGCATTTCTTATTACATTTTTCTTTAACTTGCCGCTACTACGCCAAGCGGCGGAACGTTATAG
Organism: Flavobacterium wongokense; assembly: GCF_021608265.1. Lineage (GTDB taxonomy): Bacteria > Bacteroidota > Bacteroidia > Flavobacteriales > Flavobacteriaceae > Flavobacterium > Flavobacterium wongokense. Next base: position 17,663 of record NZ_JAKIHP010000009.1, on the reverse strand, counting down.
GCAACCTTTCCAAAACCCTGCAAAAAAATGAAGCTCACAGAAGACGAAACAATAAAACTTTTAATGCAATACCTGGAAAGCAACAATTGGAAAATAGAAAGCCATTGTTTAGGTCAAACTAGAGGTTGTGATATTGTAGCCGTAAATGGAAAAGGAAAACTCTACATTGAAGTCAAAGGAGCGCGTGCAGGAAATGATTCACCAACAAAGCGAAGAGAGTTCTTTGATAGTGGACAAATTAAAACTCATTTTGGAAAAGCTATAGTTAAAATTTTGGATGATAAATATAAAAACCCAAAATCTGAGTTTGCGATTGCGCATCCAAATGATTCTGGAATTAAAAAAGCTATTGGAAACTTAACGCCATACTTGAAAGATTTGGGCATAAGGCATTTTTGGGTTTCCGAAAATGGAAGTGTTGAAGAAGATTGAAGAAAGGCAGCCTATAACAGCGGTTTTGCGCCATAGCTGGTTTATCTTTCTTGGAAAATACTCTGAACATCACAATTTCTTATTACATTTATTCTTAACTTGCCGCTACGGCGCAAAGCCGCGGAACGTTATAGCCAATACTCACAAACTATATATAAATTACACGTAAATGACAAAACGGAAAGGAATATTTTTATCAATAGCTTCATTATTATCTGGATTTATATTAAATGGTTTGGCGTGGACAATATTGCCCGGACCAACATTCAGTACTTTAGGTTTGTTACTTGGAATAGCATTGTTCATTTTTGGCATTGTTATGTTTTTTTTGAGTGTGAATAAAAATTAAACAAGACGCGGAAAATGGAAAGTTAATGGAATATAGAAGTGGAAAATGAAACTGGAATTAGAAAGTGGAAAATAAAAGTACTGGCTATAACAGCGGTTTCGCGCAATAGCTCGTTTGTCTTTCTTGGAAAATACTCTGAATTTCAGTATTTCTTATTACATTTTTCTTTAACTTGCCGCTACTGACGCAAAGCCGCGGAACGTTATGTGCAACCGGCTCGAAACTCTATAGAAAAGATGAAAAACATTTTAATTGTGCTTTCAGTTTTATTCCTAATAATATCTTGTAGACAAGGAGAAAAAGAAACTTCCATAAGTCAAATTACAACTAATTATGACACATTAATTCATAGAGTAAAAAATAATGGAGACAAAGATGCGTACGATGAATTGTTTTACGGATTTAAAGATGGAAGCGAAGTTGAGAGAACAGACAGTTTAATGTTCTACTCAAAAATAATGGCTGAAAAATTTAATTATGACAAAGCTTATTATGACTATTTAGAAGCATTTGGTGAAAAACATGAGTTTAAAGTAGATTTTTCAGACTTAGCAACCATTGACATTTCTAAATTGGAAAAAGATTCCAGAATTGAAGCAACAAATTGGTTGAAGAATATGGTAAGTGAAAAAGTTATGACGCAGAAACAGTTTGACTCAATCAAGAAGTGACGCCGGCAGCACATAACAGCCGTTTGGCGCAATAGCTGGTTTGTCTTTCTTGGAAAATACTCTGAACTTCAGTATTTCTTATTACATTTTTCTTTAACTTGCCGCTACTACGCCAAGCGGCGGAACGTTAGCGGTAATGCATTTCCCAAGTTTGCGGAGAAAGAAATATTGAGAAGAAACTATGGATAAATTAAACATTTCAGAAAATCAATTCGCAGTTGGAAAAGCAGAATTTTCAACCGGAATAGTTTTGAAAAATAACGGAAGTTATTTTCTTAGCGACGTGGAAGTTGATGAAGTTTATCAAGTGTTTGAAACTTATGAAGCCGCAAAAGAATTTGCAATCAAGCAAGTTGAAAGTAATTCGAAGATTGAAAGCTTTGTAATTAACTCAAAAAATGAAATGGTTTATTGTTATGACCAAAATGGCGAAAGAAAAGTTTAAAAAAAATGCACAACCGCTAACAGCGGTTTTGCGCAATTGCTGGTTTTTATTTTTACGTGTTCACGAAAATCGTTTATCTTTAACAGAAATTAATTAGTTCGCTGGCTTCACAACTGACGCAAAGCCGCGGAACGTTATATCTAATTGCCTCTCCAAGTTTAACGACAAATCTTAGGTAAAAACAAGGCCGAGAATTTGACTAAGCTTCCACTCCATTTTCCTGGAAAACCGAAAAGAAACTTGAAAGGGTTTGCGGCAAATATTTGCGGCAAAAGTTGACGGCAAAGTTTGCGTGAAAGTGTTGTGGAGGCTGTTGCGTTGAATCAAATTTGCGCAAAAGTCATTCTCAGAGAATTCGCTGAAAACAGAAACCAAAAACCAAGTTTGTCCGAAAAAGAAACTGGCAATGTTTGCGTGCTCAAGTTGACGTGAGGCAACTAGCTATAACAGCGGTTTAGCGCAATAGCTGGTTTATGCTTCTTGGAAAATAATCGGAACACTATAATTTCAATCACATTTTTTGCTAACTTGCCGCTACTGCGCTAAGCCGCAGACCGTTAGTAGTCATTGCTTAAAAAACCCATAGATGAAGAAATCTGTTTTATTTACATTCCTACTCATAATTATCAATTTTTCATGTACGGAAAAACAAGACGAAGTTGTTGATGTAAGTTCGAAAACTGATAAAGAGAATGGAATTAAAAAGCTCGGTTTTTACGAAAAAGGAAAGTTGAAAAAAACATTTGAATATGTCAATGTTTGTGGAAAAGAATATGTAAACCAAGGTTGGCATTTCAATGAAAAAGGGGATACATTAGAACAGAAAAGTCATTTTTGTAAAATCAAAATCGAAAAGAATATATTGAAACCGTTGGAGGAATCAAAAGTTACTATGATATACAAGCCACTTTTAAAAAATACTGTTAGTGGGATTTTATTGTGTAAAGAAGATAATATAAACTATTGCGATTTAGAAAATAAAAAATTTGATACTCTTTACTTTGTAAAAAATAAGTTAGAGTTCATACAATCGTTTAGACATACTGGACATAAAAAGTTAACTGGATATGTCCTGGAAATCTCTAAAGAATTACGAGCAGACAAAAGATACCAAGAACGGAGAGTTTATTTCACTCTTAACTTTACAGTCAAGTAAACGCAACGACTACTAACAGCGGTTAGGCGCAATAGCTGGTCTGTCTTTCTTGGAAAATACTCGGAAGTTTGAAATTCTTATAATAAATTGTTTAACTTGCCGCTACTGCGCCTAGCCGCGGAACGTTATAGGCAACCTTTGACAACATTGCATGAAAGAGAACATATTAGCATTCTACAAAAAAATACTTTCTTACAGAAAGACGAATTGGGAATTGGAAGATTATCCTTTGCGATATAGAAACCAATCAAATTCTGAAGATAAAGAAATCAAAACTTGGGTTTTGCAAATTGTCAATTGGTGGACTTTGACAGGTCTTGGAGATACAAAAGCAGAAGCATATGATATGCTGAAAGAACATTTTGAAAATTACAAGCATCTCAATAACGAATTACCAAGACCTGGAACTAGCGTGCCAATAAAATTTGCAGACACAGAGGAAATTGATAATCTTGAAAATATTGCAGTCGATTTCTTTGATAAAATATTGGGTTACAATTATTATGAGTGTTTTATTTCTGACGAAAGTAGCCTAATAGATTTTGGACAAGACAATGAAGAAACACTTCAAAAAATAAATGAAATTTACAGCCTAAACTTAAAAGAAATTGGAGATGGAAATATTGTTCGCATTTTGACGCTTATTAACGAAAAAGGCAGCCTATAACAGCGGTTTCGCGCCATAGCTATTATGTGCTCCGCCGGAAACCTTACGGTTTGCCGAAATCCTTCACCACGCAGAATATTTTTCCTAAATTTACCGCTACGGCGCAAAGCCGCGGAACGTTATAGGCAATATTTAAACAACATCCGTATAAATGAGAAAATTAACAGATTCTCAACTTCAGTTTTTATCAGAACAGAATATTACATTGAACTTAATGTTCGATGGAGAAGGATTCACAAAAACTGAATATCAAGAGAGAATGAAATCACTCGGCAAACTATTTGTCTATAATACTTCTCCATGTAAAAATTCGGGACACAGTTTGCGAAGCCGTTCTGGTCATTGCATTCAATGTAATACCGCATATATTGGATTTACTAAAAGAAGTTCTAAAGCCGGCTTCGTTTATATTGCTCAAACCAAAAATGGAAAACTCATTAAAATTGGTTTTTCAGAAAACATGCGCGAAAGAGAAAAATCGCTAATTCGCACAAAATATGGAGAATTTGATGACTGGAAAATTTTGTTTGGAATTAGCTGTATTAATGCTGGTAAGCTTGAAATAGAAATCAAAAAAGAAATGAATAAATATGCTCAAGTAAAAACTTATAATCATGACGGCAAAAAACAAGTCGCTGATGAATTATATCGTTGTAAGTATTCAATAGCAAAGGAAAAACTGAAAGAATTATCAAGTAATCCAATTTTTAACTCTGAGAATGTGGAAATGTAAATTCCAAATACTGCCTATAACAGCGGTTTCGCGCAATGGCTCGTTTATCTTTCTTGGAAAATAATCTGCTAATTCAAATTTTGCTTATCTTTCGAATAATTATTAAAGTTCCGCCACTGCGCGAAGCCGCGGAACGTTAGTGCCCATTATTAAACCATCTAGAACGTGAGAAATTTAGCTTTAATTCTTATATTAGTTTTCGCAGGATGTCAATCCAGAAAAGACTCAGATTTTACATTTTATAAATGGAGTATTCACGAATCATATTACTTAAAATTTAATTCTACAGACACGCTTTATTATATCAATACTTATCCCTTTGAAGAGAAAACTTCATACACAATTTTGAACAGTGGCGAAAAGGAAAAAATTCAAAAAGTTTTGGATTCAATTTCTTTTCCTAAAGAAAAAACTTCTTTTAGCAGATCAGTTGACGATGGAGTAACTTATGCTTTTAATCTTAAACAGAATAAGAAGTCTAACAAACTTAAAATCCATGCTGGTGCTGGACCAAATCAGTTTTGGAAGTTTGGAAAATCATTGGAAGAAGTCAAAAACAATCATAAATTCATAGAAATCAAGAAAGTGTTTAATTTAAGCGAAATCGATTCAATGGTTATGGTTTACGTTAAGCCAATAGAAAAAAAATAACGGGCACTAACAGCGGTTTTGCGCCATAGCTCGTTTATCTTTCTTGGAAAATACGCTGAACATCAAAATTTCTTATTACATTTATTCTTAACTTGCCGCTACGGCGCAAAGCCGCGGAACGTTACCGCTAATAGCTTGTCCAAGTTTGCCGAGAAATTTAGCTATCGAAACGACGCCGAGAATTTGACCTTACTTCGACTCTATTTTCCTGGAAAACTGAAACCGAAAATTGAAAAGCTTGCGGCAAAGGTTTGCGGCAAAGTTTGCCTGAAAATGTTGCCGAAGTTGTTGTGTTGAGCCAAGTTTGCGCAAAATGTCATTCTCAGAGAAATCGCTGAAAACAGAAACCGAAAACCAAGTTTGTCCGAAAAAGAAACTGGCAATGTTGGCGTGCTTAAGTTAGCGTCAAGCTACTAGCGGTAACAGCGGTTTCACGCAATTGCTCGTTTTTCTTTCTTGGAAAATAATCTGCTAATTCAAATTTTGTTTATCTTTCCAATAATTATTAAAGTTCCGCAACTGCGTAAAGCCGCGGAACGTTAGCGGCAAGTGTTGAGCAACACCTCGTAAAAAGACAATAATGAACGATAAAATTGAATATTTAGTTTATAAACCGGAATTTTACTATTGGTTTTTAATTCCGACAATTATTGCGGTATTTGTGTTTATAAAATCAATTTCGATATTGAGCCGAAAAAGAAACTGGCTAAATTGGATTTTGACAATTGTGATAATTTCATCGATATTATTTTCTGAATATATATTGTATGTGGTTTTCTTTTTGGGCGCTTGGCCGACATATTTGCCACACATTTTAATAGTTTTGGTTTTAATATTATACGGAATCCAAGTTTACGCAAACAAGAACACCAGCCGCTAACAGCGGTTTCGCGCTATAGCTGGTTTTGCCTTTCTTGGAAAATACTCTGAACATTACAATTTCTTATTACATTTATTCTTAACTTGCCGCTACAGCGCAAAGCCGCGGAACGTTATAAGCCATTTTAGACACGAAACTATAAAAAACAACTAAAACCAATTAATTATGAAAGCATCAGTACAATATGATGATTTTGTCGGCACAGCAGCAGCAGACATAAGTGACCACACAAACTTAAAAAAGTTCTTAGAAGCCAAAAATGTTGATACAGAAAGATATCAAGCTATTGGAGTAAGCTTTTATTGCGGTTATAGCAGGTTCTTTTCGGCATCGGTAATTTGCATCGATAATGAACAATCAACCGCAGAGAACAAATACATTGTAAAAATGGGATTCGATATAGACAAGGATGAGTTCTTCAATTTATTTAAACGTTTTAATGTAATTATTTCACAAAAACATGGCGGATACGAAAACTTGGAAATTGATGAAGAAATTATGTTTGGTGAAGATGAAACAGAAGAATAAAAACGGCTTATAACAGCGGTTTCGCGCAATTGCTGGTTTTTGTTTTTATGTGTTCACGAAAAACATTTATCTTTAACAGAAAATAATCCGTTCGCTGGCATCGCAACTGTCGCGAAGCCGCGGAACGTTAGCAGTAATGCTCCAAACCACCTAAATATTTATGAATGCTTGAATTCAAACCAAATAAAAATGTGATCATTCTCGAGATTGCGCTCAGATTGTTAGTCATACTCGGAATATTTTTAGCAACCATAGAAAAACCATATATAGGTTTAATATTTTTATTTTTACTTTTCGTTCTACCTAAAACGATAGAGATTTTTAATAGAAAGCTATATAAAGTCAAAGTAGAAGAAAAATTATTGACTCTTTATTTTACGCAAAGATTTCGAACCGTAGAAGAGTCTTATTATTATACAGAACTACAATATTCTCTCGATGAAAGACCAGGAACAAAAGGAATAATAAATCTAGAATTTAGATTATATTTGAATAACAAACCTGTTTTAACAGGTATTGGAAGAGGATTTGATGGCTGGACAAAAGACACAATGTTTGATATTGTTGAGGAGTTAAAAAATAAGGAAGTTGTGAACATTTCATTATAGTCGCACTACTGCTAACAGCGGTTTCACGCAATGGCTAGTTTATCTTTCTCGGAAAATAATCTGCTAATTCAAATTTTGTTTATCTTTCGACTTAATTAGTAAAGTTCCGCCACTGCGTGAAGCCGCGGAACGTTGTGAGCAATTTATAAGAACCCTGCATAAATGAGAAACTTATTTTTAATCTTCACGTTAATTTTCATTGGACACTTAAATTGTCAAGGTCAAACTGTATTAAACACAGACGGACTAAATAATTTAGATAATGTATTTCTGTTTTCTCTAAAACAATATTGCAAATCATTAGATTCTTTGAAAACAAAAGTTGTTTACGTCAGACGTGACTATTTTGTTGGAGAAAATTGGCCGACAAAAATTCAAAGCTTTGAAATTAAATATCTGAATGAATATAAAAAAGTGATAAACGAAAATGGCGGAAATGTAACCATTGTTGGAATATGTCCATTCGAGTTTAGGAATGGTCAATTTTCAGTCGGCATCATCCCTTTTTCTGCAACTTATTCGAAGAGAAGTGTGCATTTGGGAAATGGTGGCGGACTAACAGTATATTTCGAATATGATATCGCCAAAAATGGATTGATATACAAAACGGAGAAATGGAGTGGTATATAAACTGCTCACAACAGCCGTTTGGCGTAATAGCTCGTTTGTCTTTCTTGGAAAACACTCTGAACTTCAGTATTTCTTATTACATTTTTCTTTAACTTGCCGCTACTACGCCAAGCGGCGGAACGTTAGCAGCAAGCGCCAAACACCTATCCTATGAATAAAAGCCGTAAAATATTAATTATTACTTCAGGATTAATTTTAGGCTTATTTCTGTTTTATCAATTAGGAAAAGCATTTGGACCAGGAAGTTATCCCAATGCTGAAATTTATGAAATAAAAGCGCCAGAACAAGAAGTTGTCAAAGCAATAAATAATTTTAAAAAGTTGAATCCTGAATATGTTGTACCAAAAGTTAACATAAATAATAATGGCTCATTTGATTTATCTGAAAGTGAAGGCAGAAAAGAAAAATCGCAATGGAATTTCAATTACTTTTTTTATAAAAATGAAAATGAAATTATTTTTACATGGACGCGACCAAATTTAGATGGAAATACTGATTTAGCATTTGTTAGTTTAAACAAAGGATTAAATATAGGAAATTGGAAAGATATAAATCATGATTTTGGCTTTTTCGAAAACAGAAAATTAAAAGAGGAATTTGAAAGTCGAATTTTGAAACCAATTAAGAAACTAATTAAATAAGCGCCAGCAGCTAACAGCCGTTTGGCGCAATAGCTCGAGTTGCTTAAGCTGGTTGCCGACTTTCCGCTGGAAAGTCTTATCTTAGCCAGAAACAAATCAGTCACGAGGCCGCTACTACGCCAAGCGGCGGAACGTTAGTGGCAACCTTTTCGAAACCTCATAAAATGACAACATCTGTAAAACTTGCGATAGAATTACTTGCTCAAAATGAAAACTCATTGGAAGACAAACAAGCAATTCAATTTCTAATTGAAAATGGAATCCGAGAAAATGAAGCTGTTGAAATCATAGCGTTTCTGCCAATTGCGTTTATTAGAAGTTGGTTGACAAAAGTTAACTGGAAAGATAACTACACAGAATATAAAAACGAAAAATATGTTTCGAAAAAGTATAGTGAAACAGAAACTTACAATCAAATTTTAAAAGTAACTGAAGATTATTTTAATAGAAATCCAGACAAAGAAACAGTAATGAAAATTGCTGGCAGAAGTGCTGAATTTAATGTTATAAATCAATTGTTGCTGGAAAATCCAACCGCCAAAATAGAAGATATTAGTTTGACTGAAACAGTAATAATGCGTTGAGAAAAGGCAGCCACTAACAGCGGTTTTGCGCTATAGCTGGCTTATCTTTCTTGGAAAATATACTGAACTTTAGAATTTCTTATTACATTTATTCTTAACTTGCCGCTACGGCGCAAAGCCGCGGAACGTTAACCACAATTTTTATGACAGTGCTTCTTAGACTTTTATTTTTCAAGCCTACAATTGTTTCAGTTCTTGGAATATTTATAATATTAATTGGAATTCCGTATGGGATTTATAACCTAACCTTAAGCGGTGGAGCAAGTTTAGGTGGAATTTTAATTTTAGGCGGAGTTTTTATAACTTTTTTGATTTATGTCGTAGATAGGATAGCCGCACAAAAAGTTGACACTAAGAAATTGAACATTATTGAGACAGTTTTGCTTGCCATTTTTGTTTCAGTCCTTTTCTTCAACGACAGAAAAGTAATCTTTGATATTAGTCAAAATGATACTGACTATTTTGTACTAATTGAAAATAACGGAAATTTTAGAAACTCCAATTTAAGTTACTCATTCCCATTTAACAAAAAGATAGTAACAGAAAAGAATAACGGCGTAATAAAATCAATCGAAGAAAATTATCAAGAAATTGACTTAGAAACACCAGAAAATTGGCATGGGTTGGGAATGAAACCATGGCCAATTGATAATGTAAACATTCAATTCTACTCAAACCCGAATATGGAATTTAGTGATAAAGAAATAGATTCATTAGTTAGGAAAGAAATAAAAACTGCGGTTAACAGCCGTTTGGCGCAATAGCTCGTTTATCTTTCTTGGAAAATACTCTGAACTTCAGTATTTCTTATTACATTTTTCTTTAACTTGCCGCTACTACGCCAAGCGGCGGAACGTTATAGCGCATTTTTCAACCCTGCAAAATACAAATACAGAATAATGGAAGGACGAATTTTTATAAATAATTCTGAGATTGGAATTGTGGAATTCAAAATCATCGACGAAAGTATGGGCGCAATTGGAGGAGATTTTGTTGCGGCAGAAGATTATGGAAAGTTTAAAAGTGAAATTCAAAAGCTAACCGAAAGAAATGGAAATGCAAACTCACAGAATTTTAACTTTAAGATCGTTGTGGAAAATATCGAATTGAATCCAGTTGGTGGAATTTGCTTAATTGACTCAGAAGAGTTTGGCGAAATGTATTTAGATGCAGTCGGAATAAGTCAAAGTGAACTGGAAAAAGTTGATAAATAAAAAAACGCGCTATAACAGCGGTTTTGCGCAATGGCTCGTTTATCTTTCTTGGAAAATAATCTGCTAATTCAAATTTTGCTTATCTTTCGAATAATTATTAAAAGTTCCGCCACTGCGCAAAGCCGCGGAACGTTAGCGGTAATGCTTACCAACTTTAGAAACAAAATCATGATTAGAATATTCGATTTTTTAAAAAGAAATATTGAATGGGTTTTAATAATTTCAATTATTTTTTCATTTGCCTCGCCCATTTTATTTACAAGAGATTGGACAGGAATAGATTTTACTCAAACAGGAAATATTGGTGATACAATTGGAGGATTGGTCTCTCCTATCTTAAACTTGTTAAGTATAATATTACTTTACTTGACTTTGAGAGAACAAACTGAATCAAGCAGAAAACAAAAAGATTTTGATAGTATTACTAATCTCTTGAATACAATAAAAACCGATTTTGAGAATATTCAACTTTATCGAAGCCAAGAAACAACATATAGTTATACTGGAACAAGAGCTATTTTTGAAATGTCGGCAACGCTAAAAACTTGTGATGACATTACGACTTGTTTTGACGAGTCTTCACTTCGAGCATTTAACCTATCCTTTTCATTTTTGGTTTCAAATGTTTCCAGACTTTTACAAAAAAACAAAAACTCGTATGTAGATTTAGAAGATAAAAAAGAGGTTTATGACACTTTGAAAAAATTCAAAAATCCAATTGACATGATATGTAATTCTTCAGGTTTGTATATAAAAAACAGAAAGGATAAAGGAAATGAAATCAGAGATGTCGACAAAATAATTCTTATGATGTACACTATTCAAAAGTTGCTGGAAAAAGAATATACAGATAATGAACCGAAATAGCACTACCGCTAACAGCCGTTTGGCGTAATAGCTGGTTTGTCTTTCTTGGAAAATACTCTGAACTTCAGCATTTCTTATTACATTTTTCTTTAACTTGCCGCTACTACGCCAAGCGGCGGAACGTTGGCAGCAATTTTGAACCACACATATGAAATTTTATTATTTAGATACAATATTCAATTTTGGAAAATATGAAGGCAAAACTTTAAAAGATGTTGCATCAGAAGATATTATGTACATTGAATGGTGCATAATGACTGTTGAATCCTTTGTAATGGATAAATTAACAGTTGACGAGATTAAAAAAATCAACGCAGGCTTTTTGTCAATTGAAGGACCGAGTGAGGCATTGGAAGATAAAATTGAAGAATACAATAATGAACAAATGTGGCAACAACAAAGAGAAGAAGATAGACAATCTAATGATTATGGTTCAAATTGGAATAATGAGCATTATGATGATGGTTTAGATTTAGACCAACAAAGCCCAGAATGGTGGGATAGTTTATAAACAGAAAAGTGTTGGAATTAAAAAAACTGCTGCCAACAGCGGTTACCCGCAATAGCTGGTTTATCTTTCTCGGAAAATACTCTTGACTTCAACATTTCTTATAATATATTTGCTAACTTGCCGCTACTGCGGGTAGCCGCGGAACGTTACCGGCAAGTGTTCACCAAGTTTACGCAGAAAGAAATTAAGAAACTCATTGAAAAATCTATTGTTTATTTGTAGCAGAAATAGATGGCGAAGTTTAACCGCCGAAGAAATCTATAAAAACAGTTCTGAGTTTAACGTAAAATCAGCCGGAACAGAAAATTCGGCAAGAATAAAAGTTAACGCAAAACTCATAGTTTGGGCTGATTTGATTTTTGTTATGGAAAAACATCATAAAGAAAAGTTGATTCAAAATTTCCCAGAAGAAACGAAGAATACTGAAATTGTTATTTTAGAAATTCCAGACATTTATAAGTTTATGGACAAAGAACTGATTGAAGAAATCAAAGTTTCGGTTTCAAGTTTTATATAATCACACCAGCCGGTAACAGCGGTTTTGCGCAATGGCTCGTTTATCTTTCTTGGAAAATAATCTGCTAATTCAAATTTTGCTTATCTTTCGAATAATTATTAAAGTTCCGCCACTACGCAAAGCCGCGGAACGTTATAAGCCATTTTAAACAACATCGCATGAAAGAAGAACTAAAAATAGTTTATCAATCTTATATTTCCGAGGAAATAATTTCAGGATTTGCAGATTTCCGTTTAGATGAACATTTAGATGTAGAGATAATTTCAGTACAAGAAGAGCAAAAATATTATAACGCATCTGGTTTAGAAATATACGATATCATAATTTTTTTAAACGACCATTCAACAGACTTAGCAGTTGGTGGAATTGGAAGTCTAGGATATGATATTTTAAAATCCGGTGTTAAATATCTATGGAATAAGCTAAAAGAACTACAAGTTAAAACAGTTACAAGTCAAAAAGTATCAGATAAATATAAAGTTTTATCGCTAACACTTAAATTCCAAGATAAGTCCGTAGAAGTAAAGTTTGAAGGAGAATTTGATACTGATAAATTGGTTGATAAAGCTTTCGACTATTTAAAAGATGAAAATATTGAAAACTTATTTGAAGTTAAAGATTATTTACAAAGTGGTGAAAAACCTAGGATTAAAATAGTTTATAACCCTGAAAATGATTCTTGGGAACCTGAAAATTTCGGGAAATTTCAAAGAGAATTTAAGAAGTATAGAGAATCAATAAGTCAAAGATTAAACAGTTAATCAAAACGGCTTATAACAGCGGTTTCGCGCAATGGCTGGTTTATCTTTCTTGGAAAATAATCTGCTAATTCAAATTTTGCTTATCTTTCGAATAATTATTAAAGTGCCGCCACTGCGCGAAGCCGCGGAACGTTAGTGCCCATTATTAAACCATCTAGAACGTGAGAAATTTAGCTTTAATTCTTATATTAGTTTTCGCAGGATGTCAATCCAGAAAAGACTCAGATTTTACATTTTATAAATGGAGTATTCACGAATCATATTACTTAAAATTTAATTCTACAGACACGCTTTATTATATCAATACTTATCCCTTTGAAGAGAAAACTTCATACACAATTTTGAACAGTGGCGAAAAGGAAAAAATTCAAAAAGTTTTGGATTCAATTTCTTTTCCTAAAGAAAAAACTTCTTTTAGCAGATCAGTTGACGATGGAGTAACTTATGCTTTTAATCTTAAACAGAATAAGAAGTCTAACAAACTTAAAATCCATGCTGGTGCTGGACCAAATCAGTTTTGGAAGTTTGGAAAATCATTGGAAGAAGTCAAAAACAATCATAAATTCATAGAAATCAAGAAAGTGTTTAATTTAAGCGAAATCGATTCAATGGTTATGGTTTACGTTAAGCCAATAGAAAAAAAATAACGGGCACTAACAGCGGTTTTGCGCCATAGCTCGTTTATCTTTCTTGGAAAATACGCTGAACATCAAAATGGCAATTACATACTTGTGTAACCCATTAGCTAAGATTGAAAAAGAAACGGGGCAATATCCCTCATATACTTATCAAAGGCATACATTTCATCTTCATTGTAGAACTTTATAAAAAATACAGTTCCGTCTTTTGTTTCAACAAACCTATATTCAGACATCCCTTTAGTTGCCATTATATTAATATTTATTCCTGGAATAAATTCCTCAAACTTGTTGTCTATATGTAATTGATATTCGTGCATAATATTTGATTTTGACTATCAAATATAATAAAAAGCCCCGATAAAATCGGGGGCTATATTAAGGTCGTATTTTTACTTCTTTGTGTTCGTCATCATCTTCGTCATCATCATCATTAAAGATATCAAAAATATTAACTTGGTCTGGATTATGTTTGGATTTTGGGCTAGCCAGATCTTCGGCTTCTTCTTCTCGTTTTAAAACGTCAACATAATCCAAAGTAAATATTGGTATTTGATGATTGGCAAATTGTTCAAAATCTTTAAGATTGTGGGAAAAAATAGCATCACAATCACTTGACAAAGCTACTGAACAAATATTATAATCATTTGTTAGTTGGAATTTTTTAACTCCTTTATCCTTAGCATAATCTCCTGCATTATTTGCTATTAATTGTTGCATTAATTTAACATATTTTCTCGCAGACCTAATGTCGTGTTGAGCTACTTCAAAATTGTCATTTATAAAATCAAAATATCCCTCACGCTCTTCCTCATCTTCAACGTGTGCTAAAAGTTCAGCAACCACTATGCTTGGTATTACTACGTCAATTTTCTTTCTTTCAAAATAATTAAATAGCCATTCTGCTTTAACAAGACAATCTTCTTGTCCTTCTGTACATTGTCGTTTAATGTACCAAATAAGCATATTTGTATCAACACAGACTCTTTTCATAAATTAACCTCTTAGTGACGTAATATAGTCGTCCGGATTTTCTATATTCTTCCAATATTTACTAAGTAGGTTACTAAGTCCTTTAAGTCTTTCCGTAAGGGGCACTTCAGACAATACAACAAACGACTTTGGTTTCAATTCAACCAATTCATCGTTCTCTTTTTTCCATTTTCCAACACCTTTAATTCCTATTTTACCATATAAATGAGGAGATAGGTTTTTGGCATTTTTCCTGTCAGTTATGACGGAAATAGTTTTACCGCTTTCAGTTTCAATTCTTACTCTCGGTTGAGCGCCTCCAATTCTGATAATCTTTCCGTAAATAGTAGTTTCGCCTTTATAATATAAAGCTTCGGAAATTTTTATATCTGATTCAACTGTTATTTCTGCTGTTTCAACACCCTCTATTCCGTTCAAAATAGCTTTGCAACCATACTTGTTTACAAATTGTTGAAATGGAACAAGGTTTTCTATTACTTCGTAAGGGAGAAAGTTAACTTTGTTGTTCTTGATTGCGGTGTTTATTTCGTTAGCCGCCTCTTTAATTTCATCAACGTGAGGGTCGGCTTCAATAGTCAAACTTTCGTGTTTAACTTCAACAATACTAATAAAATCAATACCGTTTCTTGCAGGATGCTTTTTATTTATTACAGCCAAAAGTGCATTTTCATAACACGCAACAATCTTGGCGAACTCGTTTGCGGACACCTTGCTTGGCTCAATTTCATTGCCAGTAAATTTTATTTTAAGCCGTTCTGCCAATGTGATTTTCAGTTTGAATTGTTCAACAAATGTATCGAAAAGATATTAAGATTTAATATAAATTGGCATATCTTTTGCTAAAAGAAAGCAAAAATCCTACCAAAAAAAAGTTAATTGTAATTTTATCGTGAAATAATTACAATTTTATTTGTTTTTGTCATTTTATCGCTGTAAATTTACAACATCAAATAACAGCGATATGAAAACCGTTAAAGATTTAAGAGATTTCGATAGTTTATTCCAACTTCTTGACTACTTCACTACAGAGGAAATCTGCGAGCAACACCTAGCTGTTATTCGTTGGAACGGCACACCTACTTGTCCTTACTGCGAAAGCGAAAGAGTTAACTCTCTTAAAGGTTCTACAAACCGTTACAAATGTTACGGATGCCGTAAACAGTTTGGTGTTAAAGTTGGTACTATATTCCACGATAGCAAAATCTCTTTGCGTAAATGGTTCGTTGCTATCTATTTGGTTACCGCTCACAAAAAAGGTATTTCTTCTTGCCAACTTGCAAGAGACTTGAAAATCTCTCAAAAATCTGCTTGGTTCGTGTTACAACGTATCAGAGAAACCTATAACGTAAAAGCTGAAAAATTCACTACTACCGTAGAAATTGACGAAACTTACATCGGTGGAAAAGAGATTAACAAACACGCTAATAAAAGAAGACAAGGTTCACAAGGTGGAAGCGGTAAAACTCCTGTATTGGGTATCTTAGAGCGTGATGGAAAGGTTTATGCAATCCCTGTAAAAAACAGAAAAGCAAAAACTATCGTTCCGATTATGGTAGATACCGTTGAAGCGGGTGCAACAGTTTATACTGACGAGTTCAGAGGATATATTTCATTACAGAAAAACTATACTCACGATTTCGTTTGCCACAATGCAAATCAATATGTTTCGGGAAGTGTTCACACTAACGGAATTGAAAACTTTTGGAGTTTATTAAAAAGAGGTTTAGATGGTATTTACCACCAAGTAAGCGACCAACATTTACATCGTTATGTAAACGAGTTTACATTCAGATTTAACAACAGAAATTTGTCAGAGGGAAGTAAATTTGATGTAGCTTTGGCAAACGGAACCAACAAAAGATTGGACTATAAAACGCTAATCAATGGCTAAGAAGAAAAAAGAAGAACATATCCCACGCCCCGAAAAGGACGTTAAAATAGAAAAAGATGCACCGAAATTTAACTCGGTGCTTTCGTCGTTTGTAAAGAAAACAACAACTAAGCCTAAATCCAATGACGATACAGGCAATAAGTAAACTATATACCGCAAACCTTGAAAACCGTGTTGTGTTGTTCTCAACCAACCTCAAGGACTTTGCGGAAGCGTTGGCATCAATAGAGCCTACGGCAGACCCTTACCACACCCTAAGACGTAAATTTGAAAAGCAAAGCGAAATTCAATTTACAGTAGGACAAAAGGAATATCTGTTACAGGAAGTCTATAATGCTAAAAAGTCGTAGAATTTACCGTTTATGCGCCATTTGTCGCAACATTATCTATCTATGACTAAAACGTATGCCGTCCAAGAAAAAAGCCTGTTTCACGAACTGTAAACGTGCGATAAGGAAAAGTATAGGAGAACCGCAACCTGACAGCTATTTTCGTGCTGTCAAAACGTTTTAACGATTGCAAAAAAACAATGAAATCGCTCAAACGCTAAAATATATTCCTAATGGGTTACACAAGTATGTAATTGCCATCAAAATTTCTTATTACATTTATTCTTAACTTGCCGCTACGGCGCAAAGCCGCGGAACGTTATAAGCCATTTTATGAAAACCCTGCAAACCAAGACTTTTCTCATATTATTTTCAATTTGTATTTTAAGTTGTAATTCCAACAAAAAAGTAGAAAGAGAAAATCAGCCGACAATTTATAACGTTGAAGAAGATGATGCCCAAATGAATAAGGCAATTGAAAAAGCTAAACAAACTTTAGATAGTTTTGATTATGCTTTTAAAACCAATACAAGAGTTTTTACATTTTTTGGATTGAAAAAGAAATTTGAAGAAAATGGAAACGTTGAACATATTTGGATTGGAAATATCCAAGGAATAGAAAATGGTAAATATATTGGCGTAATTGATAATTTGCCCGAAAAAATAAAAAGTGTGAAACTTGGCGATACAGTACAAATAGAAAGAAAAGAAATTAGTGATTGGATGTATATAAAAAAATCTGAATTACATGGCGGATACACAATCAGGCTTTTAAGAGAAAGAATGACAGAAGAAGAACGGAAAAAGTTTGACGCAGAAAGTGGAATGAAAATAAAATAAAACGGCTTATAACAGCGGTTTTGCGCCATAGCTAGTTCGCCTTTCTTGGAAAATACTCTGAACATCACAATTTCTTATCACATTTATTCTTAACTTGCCGCTACAGCGCAAAGCCGCGGAACGTTA
>NZ_JAKIHP010000008.1 GCF_021608265.1 Flavobacterium wongokense | reverse complement strand
CAAGCTTAACACAGATTGCGGAAAAAATGTAATGATTTTTAAAATGGGAAAGCTTATTTTAGAACTTTTAGGAAAAGCCTTGATTGGTGTGCTGAAAATTGTAGCAATAATGTATATCATTGTTTATATATGCATTTATGTCGGAAATACTTATGGTAATATTTATGGTCTTATATTATTCATTGTTGTTTCAACAATAATTGTGGTGATCTCAAATAAAGTAAAAAAGAAAAACGCTGAAGATTTTTTGAGAAATTCTGACGATTATACGAAGCGTAAATAGTCAAATACAAAAAAGCCAGCCAGCCGCTAACAGCGGTTTTGCGCAATGGCTAGTTTATCTTTCTTGGAAAATAATCTGCTAATTCAAATTTTGCTTATCTTTCGAATAATTATTAAAGTTCCGCCACTACGCAAAGCCGCGGAACGTTATAGGCAATGCTAGCACGATTGCGTAAAATTGCATTTAAAAATAATCAAACACTAAATATTATTATGGAATTAAACGAATTTATAAAGCAAACCATAATTCAAATTACTGACGGTCTAGTTGAAGGACACAAATACGTAAGTGAAAACAATTTTGGGAGTGGAATTAGTGATTCAAGTGGCAAAGAAATTAGTTTTGATGTTGCAGTCACTTCAAATGAAGGTGAAAAAACTGGAGCTGGCGGAAAGATTTCCATTGCAAATGTTTTTAGTGCTGGTGCAAATGGAGAAAATACAACTAGTTTAACAAACGTTAGTCGAATTCAATTTAAAACTTATCTTCATTTAACAATGCCGAAGAAATAAGTACCATGGAAACAAATGAACCAAAAGTTGTTTTAGAATTATACAATAAGCTTTGCAAATCAAAATTACACATCTTCCCTGAAAAAGGGAAAGTTAATCTCACTAATAAGCATGGCGTTTATATTATTTATAGTTCAAGTGATGAAATACTTCATGTCGGAATGACTCCTTATGGAAAAGATGGACTTAACCAAAGGTTATATAATCATATTACGAAAGCAGGAGTTTTTTACAGAGAATATTTAAAACCTCGTAATATGTCATTAAGAGGAACTTGTAAATTTCGTTACATTGAAATCCAAGATGCTAGAATTAGAGCATTAGTAGAAGCTTTAACTGCTGGAAAATTATGTCCAGCTCATTTCGGAACTGGAGTAAAAAAGATTGTAGTGTTAAAGAACTAAGCACTGCCTATAACAGCGGTTTTGCGCCATTGCTACTAAGTGCTCCGCCGGAAACCTAACGGTTTCCCCAAATCCTTCACCACGCAAAATATTTTTCTTAGATTTACCGCTACTGACGCCAAGCGGCGGAACGTTGTACGACATTTACAAAACCACGTATCATGAGAACTATCATTGTTTTTCTTTTCATAGCAAATATTTCTTTTGCACAATTAGGCTTAAAAGAAGCAGAAGTTATTAAACTACAAGGAAAATATTGGAAGCGTGAAGCTGACGAAAATTATATCAATCTATATTATAAAAGTGTAATCATACATGATGGAGAAAAGATTTCAGAAGTCATATTATACAAAATAGACAATGAAACTAAAATCTGTGCTTTTGTAGTTTACTCTGCACCTTTAAAGGCAATTGATAGTTATACCAAGCTTTTAAACAGTATGTCTGTTCAAGAATATGAAGATTATTGGACAGATTACAAAAACAATTCCTATTACAAGTTATATACCAATGGAGAGTTTGTAAGTATTGAACATGGATATATAAATTCTTCAAGTCAAACAACAAATTGTGAAACTGAGAAAGAAAAGTTAGTGACCCAAATTCAATCTTTAAAAAAGAATAATGAAGATTTACAAGAAGCATTAAAAAAAATTACAAATGAAAGCAATAAGACAGTTCAGAATCTTGAAAAAGCTCTAAAAGAACTGGAAAAAAGAGATTTGAAAATAGAGCAACTTGAGAAAGTTATAAAAAAATAGTTTAAAAACGTAAACGTCGTACAACAACGGTTTTGCGCCATATCAATTATGTGCTCTGCCGGAAACCTAACGGTTTCCCGAAATCTTCTTCACGCAGAATATTTTTCTTAAATTTACCGCTACTACGCCAAGCCGCGGTAAATTATAAGCCATTTTAAACAACATTGTGCTAAATTAAAACCTGAAGAAATTATGAAACTAAAAACTACATTTCTGTTGTCAGTTCTTTTTTTATTACCCTTTACTACTATAGCGCAAGACGGCTCTTTAGACACAAGTTTTGGAACTGGAGGGGTTGTAACTACTATTGTTGGAGCGGTTGATTTTCTAAATTTGGCTGGAAATGCCTATCCCATAGCTATCCAAAACGATGGAAAAATTGTAGTGGCAGGGAAAAGTTATAATGGCTTTAATTACGATTTTGGGGTGGTGCGATACAATGGCAATGGAAGTTTAGATACCTCTTTTGGTACTAATGGAAAAGTAATTACCGATTTTGGAAATGATTTTCCAAAATCTATTGCCATCCAAAGTGATGGAAAAATTCTAGTTGGAGGCGTAAATTTTAGTGGTTCTACTGTCAAGTTTGCCTTAGTCAGATATACTACCAATGGCAGTTTAGACACTACATTTGATACCGATGGAAAGGTTACTACAAATTTTAGCGGTGGAGATTGCCACGCTTACTCTTTAGCGCTACAAAGCGATGGTAAGATTGTATTGGCTGGCGATGGAAGAGATGGTTCCGGTTTCCTAAGTTTTGCTACCATCAGATACAACACCGATGGAAGTTTAGACACTACTTTTGGTACCAATGGTAAAGTTGCTACTTATTTTGGCACTGCCGGGGCTACAAGTGATACTGCGAATGCTGTTGCTATACAAAATGATGGGAAAATTGTAGTTGCAGGACTTAGTAACCTACAGGCTACTAATATCAGTCGTTTTGCAGCTTTGAGATATAACACCGATGGCAGCCTGGATACCTCTTTTGATAATGATGGGATGCTTACTGCAAGTTTTGGAGCATTTAGCGATGAAGCAACGTCATTGGCACTACAAAACGATGGAAAATTAGTTATAGGAGGAAATTCCTCTTTAGCGCAAAATGGGGGTAAAATTTTTGCCATAGCACGATTCAATAGCGATGGAAGTTTAGATACCACATTTGATAGTGATGGGAAAGTAACAACTCTCATTGGAACATCTTCGAATGGTTTGTATTCTACCATACTACAGGGTGATGGAAAAATTTTAGTTGCAGGATTTAGTAATAGTTTAAACGGTAATGTTTTGACTATCGTGAGATACAATATAGATGGTAGTTTAGATACTTCG
Organism: Flavobacterium wongokense; assembly: GCF_021608265.1. GTDB lineage: Bacteria > Bacteroidota > Bacteroidia > Flavobacteriales > Flavobacteriaceae > Flavobacterium > Flavobacterium wongokense. The sequence goes on along the minus strand of NZ_JAKIHP010000008.1, from coordinate 77,942 downwards.
TTTGATTCAGATGGTATCGTTAATACCATTTATGATTTTGCTGCATATACAGGTCTATATGCTTTAGCACTACAAAACGATGGGAAAATTGTTGCCGCAGGAAGACTCAATAATTATTTCGGGGTTGTTCGCTACAACAACGCCTCATTAGCGACAACTACCTTTGAAAATCAAACCGTAACTATTTCGGTTGCCCCTAATCCTTTTTCCTCTCAAACCACTTTTCAAAGCGATGTTTCTTTTGAAAATGCGAGTTTGTCAGTTTACAATTCCATCGGGCAATTAGTCAAAGCCATAAACAATATCAATGGGCAACAGATTACATTTTCCCGAGATAATTTACCAAACGGATTGTATTTTGCTCATTTAATGCAGGATAATAAAAGTATCGGGAGTCAAAAATTAGTAATTACAGAATAAATATTTTTTGTTGCTAAATGACGAACAGGCAAGAATTATTCAACGATTATTTTCCCGCTCGTGCAATAGCTCGTAAGTGCTCCGCCGGAAACCTAACGGTTTCCAGAAATCCTTCATTACGCAGAATATTTTTCCTAAATTTACCGCTACTACGCCAAGCGACTGAACGTTAGTGGCAGGTTAACCTACTTTACAACTCAAAATAATGAAAAGCATATACTCAATCATTCTATTACTTCTTGTACAAAATACATGGTGTCAAAAAATGCCAAGAAATCAAAATAATTGGCCCGAAGGAATTTCAATGGAGTATTATGAATATCCCGATAACAATTTTAAAGAAAGGAAATCATCCCTCATTTTTTTGGGTAAAACAGAATTTAAATTAGAAACCCATAAAAGTTATAAAAGAGTTGATATTTCTAAAAAAGTACAGGAGATAGAAATTATAAAAAACTCTTTAACCGAGGAATTAATTCATAAATTCATCGAATGTTGTTATGTAAAAAAATGTGTTGATGGCTTACGTAAAGGATATCATTTTATGATAAAGCGTGGTGACAAAATCGAAAGCGTATATATCGAATCAGAATTTCTAGAAGGCAATTTTTGTGAAAACGACAAACTTAAACTACTGATCGACACATTTAAAAATATTTAAACCTGCCACTAACAGCGGTTTCACGCCATAGCTGGTTTTGCCCTGCCTGGAAATACGCTGAACCCTATAATTTCAATCGCTTTTTTTACTAACTTGCCATTACTACGTAAAGTATGGGCACTTTACCAAATTGAGATCCAAATGAAAACGTTAATCCAGGTTGCCGGACTGCTAATTTTCTTTTACCCACAACGGGGTTTTTTGTATCGTCGAAGATACTTCCGGAAAACTTTGGTTTGGAACGAGGAATGTCGGATTGAGCAGGTTTGATGGAATAAGTTTTACTCCATTTTCTGAGTAAATTAGGTCAGCCTGTATAAGCGGTTTAGCCAAGTTGCGGGACGTCCTGCGATTTTAACAACAGTAAAATATGAAACCAAAATTTTTATTTGTTATTTTTTACTTTTTCCTTCAAAACAGCATTGCACAAAATGGAGTTTTGGACAACAGTTTTGGAAGTAATGGATTAAAAACAATAGCAATTTCAAATAAAAATGTAAGAGGTTATTTCATCCTGACATTTTCTGATAATTCGTTTATGGTTTCCGGAAATACAGATGAAAATCCGAATGGAGCAATCAATCGTAGCGCCTTTATTTCTAAACATACCTCTGACGGAAATTTAGACTTAACATTTGGAAATAATGGATTTATAACAATTCCGAACGGCAGCAACGGAATATCTTCCATTAGTGATATGGTAAAGCAGCCTGATGGTAAAATTTTAATATCGGGGTTCATTAATGGAAGACCAATGTTAATGAGGTTATTTGAAAATGGAAACTACGATAGTTCATTTGGCTCAAACGGAATTGCAAATGTTAGTGTAAATGGAAAAATTGGAATTCAAAACGATGGAAAAATAATAATTGCAACCGGATTTCAAAATGGGAACACTTGTGTCTATTCATTTTCTAAATTCCTGGAAAATGGAAATATCGATGCTTCATTTGGAATTAACGGAACAATGTTAAATGATATTACGGGTTATGATTATGATTATTGCCTTGGAATAAAAATACTTCCCGACAATAAGTTCATAACTATTGGAACTTCCTCTTTCCATTGGGGCAATTACAGGAATGCTGTTGTTTGCAAATTCGATGAAAATGGAAATCCTGACAATACTTTTGGTACTAATGGCATGAATATGACAGCAATAGGAACATCACCCGGATATGCCATTTTTAGGGATTTTGAAATTCTCAACAACGGCCAGATTGTAACTTGTGGAAGTGCCGAATACTCAGGTGGAACAGGCGGTTTTGGTGGTACAAAACCTGTAGTTGTAAAATACAATTCAAACGGAACTTTAGATACTGCTTTCGGGACAAACGGAATAGTAATCTTGAATACAATATTTAACGCTAACGATAATTTTTATGCAATAAAAGTGCAGCAAGATGGTAAAATTTTAGGTTTGGGTGGCTCGGCATACCCCTATCCCTACATGCAGTCTTACTTAAATATTACCCGATTGACTGAAACCGGAAATTTAGATTTAAGTTTTGGGAATAATGGCGTTTTTTTAACGAATACGAATAACTCACAACTAAATGGCGGTTGGGAAATCGATATTCAAAATGATGACAAAATCATTGCTGTAGGCTATACCGCTACAACAGATATTGCAGACAAAACCACGCTAATCTGCAGGCTTAGTCCTGACAATTCATTAAATACTGATGAAAACATGGCAGAGCGCCATATTAAAATTTATCCAAATCCAACTACTGAATATATTCATCTTTCGAATCTCTCTGAAATTTTGGGTTATACAATTTATAATCTTTTAGGAGATAAAATTGAAGAAGGCAGCATTTCTGATAATGAAAAAATTGATGTCCGTGATTTAACTAATGGGCTGTATTTATTAAAGTTTGCAAACGGAACAACACTAAAATTTACTAAAGAGTAAAAAGGATTTTTACCAGCTTGCCATCCTCCTGTAAATACCATTTACGATTTATTTACAAAATTTACATTTTTATTTACAATCCAAATCACTCATTCTGAAAATAGTACGCTAAATTCGTTCAACCAATTTGAAAGAATATGAAAAAAATCATCTATGTGCTGATCTTGTCACTGGTTGTGGTAAGCGGACTAATATTTTTTGTTAATCGTGAAACTAAACCATCAACCAAGCTGTTGACCTTTGCTGAAAGAGATGCAGAGAGGAAAAAATGGGAAGCCTCTGCTGATGGTATAAAGTACCAAGAATGGAAGGTTTCTGCAGAAGGTAAAAAAGTGAAAGCCAGCCATGATAAAATAAGAAAGTCCCTAAAGGATTTCAGCGAAATGGAAGCTGTCGTAACCTCTACAACTTTTAAGCGTACAAACGCGGAATCAGGACCAAAATGGCTTATAGTCAGTATTAATGGCGAAGAATACATGATGCAATTTATCCCAAAGGATTTTGAGCCATTAAAAAACCTGAAAGTTAACGACAAAATAATTGTAAGAAGCCGTAGTGCAGGCTATTCGCCTAATCATCCTTATTTGATTTTATCGGGCGACTATATTGAGCAAAACAATAAGATGCTTTTTAAACGTGACTTTAGCAAAAATAAAGGTTGCTGAGTATTAGGTTTTTCGTTCCGGAAAGTTTTAAATATTTATCTTAGCGGAAAGAACAACAATTTCCCGAAATACATAATAAAATGGCGAGTAGAAATTTTACACCTTTCCCAATTTTGACAACTGAAAGACTAACCCTTAGGCAGTTGTCAGTTGACGACCGTCAAAACATTTTGGCTTTACGTTCTGACCCGGAAATAAACAAATATCTCGAGAGGCAGCCAAGCAAAACAATTGAAGATGCGTTAAACTTCATCAACAAGATTAATGATAACATAAAAAACAATAACGCTATTTATTGGGTAATCACCTTGGCAAATGCCAAAACATTTGTTGGAACTATTTGTTTATTTGATTTTTCAGAAGAAAAAAACAGTTGCGAAATTGGCTATGAACTTATGCCGAAATTCCAAGGGCAAGGGATTATGAAAGAAGCTGCTGCTGCAGTTATTGACTATGTTTTCCAGACATTGCAGTTTAAAAAAATAGTAGCATTTACGCATAATGAGAACCAAAGTTCGACCAATCTTTTGAAGAAATTCAATTTTATCAAATCATTGGAAAATGAAAGTTCTGATTTCAGTATTTTCACATTAACCCATTCGCAGTAACTCCTCTACCCTATTTTCACAGGCTGATCTCCCAGTTAAATTTCACTAAATTTTAGCATTGCAAAAAATAATTGCAAATAAATTTGCGCAAGTGATTGTTTGCGTATATATTTGCAAACGAATACTTGCATATTAAAATGAGAAGAGATATATACCAAGCCATAGCCGATCCAACCAGAAGGTCCATTTTGGGATTATTGGTTGTACAGTCAATGACACCTAACGCATTGGCTGAATATTTTGACATGTCAAGACAGGGTGTTTCAAACCATATCAGGATTTTGACAGAATGTGATTTGGTCAAACAGGAGCAACAAGGTCGGGAAATCCATTATTCACTTCAGATTGAAAAAATGAAGGAGATTGATAATTGGCTGGAACAGTTCAGGAAAATTTGGGAAACACAGTTTAATCAACTAGATGAAATATTAGAAACACTTAAAAAACAAAAAAAATGACAAATAATCTGCAATTTGAGTTTACCGTTGACAAAGCCGCAAAAAAGGTATTTATAAAAAGAGAGTTTGCTGCCGAACTTTCACTCGTATGGGACGCTTTTACCAAACCGGAAATCCTTGACCAATGGAATGCACCAGCGCCATACAAGGCAAGGACAAAATATATGAATTTTGAAGTAGGCGGAAAAAGGCTTTATGCAATGGTAAGTCCGGATGGACAGGAAGGCTGGATCATCCAGGAATACACTTCCATCAACCCAAAAACCAATTTTAAAATGTTCAATGCTTTTGCAGACCAGGATGAAAAGCCTCAATTGCCTGGCTCTGAATGGGATTACAATTTCAGTGAAGAGAACGGAAAGACAACAGTTAATATTACTATTTACAATGAATCTCTTGCCCGTATGGAAAAGATGATTGAAATGGGCTTCACTGAAGGCTTTAAGGCAACGATTGACCAACTTGATAATTTATTGGCAACTTTATCCAAAAAATAATAGGTTTACGAAATATTCATTAATTTTAAAAAAACAAATTAAGAATGGACGTAAACGAACAAATCGCAACGTATATCGCCAGCCTGCCTCAATCGAAACAAAACGAAATGCAGGAATTGCACCAGCGCATACTTCAAACACTTCCCGGAAGTAAATTATGGTTCCTGGATGGTACAAACGCCGAAGGGAAAATTGTTTCCAATCCCAATATCGGATATGGCCTTTACACCATAAAATATGCCGATGGAACAAGCAGGGAGTTTTATCAGATTGGCTTGAGTGCGAACAGCACTGGGATTTCAGTCTATATTTTAGGTCTCGAGGATAAAAAATACTTAGCCAACACTTTTGGAGAAAAAATAGGTAAAGCCAGCGTAACCGGATATTGCATTAAATTTAAAACCCTAAAGGATATAAACATCGATGTACTCGAAGAAGCAATCCGTTATGGTGTTGATGCAACAAATAAAAAAGAGTAAAGCGGATATGAAAAGTACGAGCCATCACGATGAGCGAATCGCTAAAATGACATTTGCATCGGTATATCCTCATTATGTTGTAAAAGTTGAAAAAAAAGGCAGAACCATAGCAGAACTGCATCAGGTAATTGAATGGCTGACGGGTTACGATAAAATGAAAGTGCAACAACTCATTGAAGCGAAAGTAACCTTTCAGGAGTTTTTTCATAAAGCTGTTATAAACCCTAATGCGCATCTCATAACTGGCGTAATCTGTGGCTATCGCGTGGAAGAAATTGAACATCCACTGACACAACAGGCAAGGTATCTGGACAAATTAATAGATGAACTGGCTAAAGGCCGTAAGATGGAAAAGATCTTGCGGACTTAATGCGAAATAACTTATCTTTAACCAAACAACGACCTCTAAAAAAAGAAGTGAAAAAGAAAATTATCATTTTAGCCTTAACAATTGCATCCCTCATCACGGCTTGTTCGAGTAGTGATTCTCAAGACTGCCAGCCTACCAGCATAACCATGAAAGTCAACGGAGAACTGCAAACCTTCGAACCCATTGGACGAAGCATCGATTTGGAAGGCAACGGACACCGATTGCAGCTCGATTTCCACAGAGGCAACAGCGACCCATTCTCAGAACAGGCAGTTTCATTAATCCTGCGCTACAAAAAAACGGGCCAGAATGTAATTGAAAAAATTATATACTTCCATCATACTGCCGGGTATTCTTTGGATGCGGAAATCACGCAGCCACAAATCCAGAGTAATGTTGAAATCAATCGCACTACCTGTTTTTATGCTACTTTTTCAGGAACATTCACAAACGGAACTCTGGCTGAGGAAATTACAGAGGCAAAAGTCAGTTATACTTACGAAGAACCATTTGGCAACAATTAATCAATAAGCAACACTTTATCAGGCATATACATAAAGTTTGAAAAAGAAAAATCATTATCTTTGATAAAAGCATTGTCCAAAATTATGAATCCAGAAATTAAAGAATACAACAGCAGGCAAAACCCAGATGATAAAAAAATCTGCGACGAGCTTGCAGTTATCATCGACCACGAATTGCAGGAAGCGGAAAGCAAAGTCTGGCACGCACATCCCGTATGGTTTTTAGATGGAAATCCAATTGTTGGCTATAGCAGGCAAAAAGCCGGATTGCGGCTGATGTTTTGGAGCGGAGCAGATTTTGGTGAAGAAAGCCTCAAGGTAAGCGGTGGAAAATTTAAGGATGCCTCAATTTTCTTTAATGATGTTTCTGAAATTAACACCAACGATTTGAAAAACTGGCTTAAAAAATCGAGGGAAATTCAATGGGATTATAAAAATATTGTCAAAAGGAAAGGCCAGCTTGAAAAACTGAAATAACATAACTTAAACCAACAGGAGATGAAAAATTCAATACTATTACTATCGCTATTTTGCTGTTTAAACTGTTTTTCACAAAACCCAAATCCTGCTTTGTTCCAAAACTGGTATTTGCGGTTTATTCAAAGTAGTGATTTGTCTACCCCTTATACGGTCTCGCAATTCCAACCACAGATAAGCCCTACCTTAATCATTTCCAGTGACCTCAGCTATAACGGTCAGGGCGCGTGCAATTCATTCAGCGGTTCTTTTGCCAGTGCAACAACTGACTCATTCTGGCAGACGAATTCATTTTCAAATTCTACAGCATCCTGCAGCTCTCAAAACCAGGATTTCTTTGAATCGGGTTACTTTAGTTTTATGCAATCCGGAGGTTGGTATCAAATTACATCTGAAGGCATTGGATTGGTTTTAACAATGAACAATCCAATTTTTGGCCAGGCTGTATTCCAAAATTTTCCATTAAAAAATTCAGAATTTGATTTAGCAAAGGTTTCAATACATCCCAATCCTGCAAGCTCTGTAGTTTATTTGGATTCGGGGCAATTGGCAATTTCTAAAATCCAAATCGTCAATTCACTTGGCCAAAATATCAAAACCATCAATGCTAATTTTGAAGTCCTCAATATTGCCGATTTATCTTCTGGGATTTACATTTTAAAAATTGACACCGAATTTGGAACCGTAAGCAGGAAAATTATCAGGGAATGATTTGTTTCAGACGGATAAATTTGTACAAGGTTCTTTTTGCAATAAGTCTTTTAATCTCTATGACGGCTTTCGGGCAACCGGAAAAACCTAAGCTCGAGATTTCGGAACTCACGAGGGACTTTTACATTTACACTACTTATGGCGATCCAGGCAACGGAAGTTTATATCCTGCTAATGGCATGTACCTCGTCACTTCTGAAGGAGTTGTGTTGTTTGACTCTCCTTGGGACAAAACCCAATTCCAGCCGCTTTTGGACACCATACAGGCCAGGCATCATCAAAAAGTCATAATGTGCATCGCTACCCATTTTCACGATGACAGGACTGCGGGATTGGAATACTACAGGCAAAAAGGAATCAAAACCTACACAACCAAGCAAACGGATGAATTGTCCAAAGTAAAGAACCAGCCAAGAGCTGAATATTTGATTCAGAAGGATACTGTTTTCAATATCGGGCAATATCATTTTGAAACCTTTTATCCCGGCAAAGGCCATGCTCCTGACAATATTGTTATTTGGTTTGAAAAAGAAAAGGTATTGTATGGCGGTTGTTTTATTAAAAGCACCGAAACCAACAGTCCTGGCAATTTATCCGACGCCAATATTGAGGATTGGATAAAATCGATAAAAAAAGTCCAGGCAAAATGCCAAAATCCCAAATTTGTAATACCGGGACATCAGGACTGGAGCAGTAAAAAGTCACTACAGCACACATTGGCCATTTTAAAAAAATACCTGAAAGAAAACCCCAAAGACAAATGACATCACGACTTAGCGATATTAAAAAACTCAATAAATAAAATAACTATCTTTGGGAAACTAACTTAAAAACAACCAAAATGTACACCATTTTTATCATTCTGGCAGTCCTCGTAGCATTGGTTTTTATCGGTGCTGTTTTATCCCGAAAGCAATATCACATCAGTCGAAACGTTAGCATCAATGCTTCACGCCAAAAGGTATTCGATTATGTCAAATTACTTAAAAACCAGGATAATTTCAACAAATGGGTTATGGCTGACCCAATGACAAAAAAAGAATTTTCCGGCACAGATGGAACGGTTGGATTCATTTATGCCTGGAACGGAAAAAAATCGGGGGAAGGCGAACAGGAAATCATAAACATCCTTGAAGGTAAAAAAATTGAAACTGAAATCCGCTTCGTCAGGCCTTTCCCTTCAATTGCCTATGCAGATATGGTTATCGAATCGGAATCTGACACACAAACCAAATTAACCTGGAGCAATGCCAGCACAATGAAATATCCAATAAACATCATGCTGCCAATGATTGAAAAAATGCTTGCCAAAGACATGGACACCAGTTTGGCCACTTTGAAAAATATCCTCGAAAATTAAACCATACGAAACCATGCTCACAACCATAAATCCGAAACTGCCAATGCGTGACAAAAAAGCAACAAAGGATTATTATCTTAACAAACTTGGATTCCGCAACTTTGGTGATGCCGATTATGATGGATATTTAATGGTTGAAAAAGACAATGTCCAGATCCACTTTTTTGAGTTTAAGGATTTAGATCCAAATGAGAATTACGGGCAGGTTTACATCCGGACTGATAATATCGACGGATTGTATCAGTCTTTTTTGGACAATAAAGTTAGCGTTCATCCCAATGGATATTTGGAAGACAAATCTTGGGGACAACGCGAATTTTCATTACTTGATCCCGATAATAATTTACTAACTTTTGGGCAAAGCCTTTAAACTTCAAAAATGACAACACCAATCTTTCCAACCACACCCGATTGTGAAATTGTAAGCACAAGGACTATCAACTTTCCGGTAGCGCTGGTTTTTGCAGCCTGGTCTGAACCCGATCATTTAAAAAATTGGTGGGGACCAAATGGTTTTACCAATACTTTCGAGGAATTTGACTTTCGCGAAGGCGGAAGATGGAAATTTGTGATGCATGGACCAGACAAGGGAAATTATCAAAACGAAGTGGAATTCGTATCCATTCAAAAACCAAATCTCATTGCCTGGAAGCGCTATTCCAAACCACTTTTCAAAATAGCGGCTACGTTTGAGGAAATAGCAAATGATAAAACCAAAATTGTTTTCAGGATGGTTTTTGATACTGCCGAAGAGTCGAACAAACTGCGTCCTTTTGTGGTAGATAAGAATGAAGAAAACTTCGACAGGCTTGAGGATGAATTAACAAAAATGATTTAATGAATATAGAAGACATCACGGCTATATGCCAATCGCTGCCTAAGGTCACCCAAGACGTAAAATGGGGACATGACCTGGTATTTTCAATTGGCGGAAAAATGTTTTGTGTGGTTGGTTTAGATGAAGACCCAACTTCAGCTTCGTTTAAGGTTACCGATGAGGAATTCGAGGAAGTTTCGAATTGGCCCGGATTTAAGCCTGCGCCTTATGTGGCCAAATACAAATGGGTTTTTATCGATGACATTTCCAAAATGAACAAATCAAAATGGGAACAGTTTATCAACCAATCCTATGGATTGGTTAAGGCAAAACTGCCTCCAAAAATTATAAAACAACTTGAACTTTAAGAATAAAAGCATGAGTAAAAAAATCTTATCCCCGGAACATATTGAAGCATTATTAAAGGAATTAAAAACACGCTTTGAGAAAAACATGAATCGCCATAAAGGCCTTGATTGGGCAAAAGTACAGGCAAAGCTTGAAGCAAATCCCGATAAATTGTGGTCGTTGGATTTGATGGAAGAAACAGGCGGCGAACCCGATGTTGTGGGCTATGACAACAAAACGGATGAATATATTTTTTACGACTGCTCACCGGAAAGCCCAAAAGACCGCCGAAGTTATTGTTACGACCGCAAAGCTTTAGATTCCAGGAAAGAGCACAAGCCGAAAAACAGCGCTATAGATGTTGCTGAAGAAATGGGAATTGAAATGTTGGATGAAACGCAATACCGTGAACTACAGCAATTGGGTAATTTCGATTTAAAGACTTCAAGCTGGATTAAAACTCCGTCCGAAATCAGGAAACTGGGCGGTGCTGTTTTTTGCGACCGCCGTTATGATACGGTATTTTTATATCACAATGGCGCCGAATCCTATTATGCTGCAAGAGGTTTTCGTGGTGCGCTTAAAGTGTAACCAACTTTTCAAAACGTCCGTGATGGCTTTTTGAGACTGGCCTTAAAACCTGGTTTTTTGAATCGAAGTAATTTGGGATTCCGTTGTTTTTATGTAATCTTTCTTCGGGATTCAGGTATTTTATTTTGTCAAAATCTGAGGGATTGATTACTGCAATGGTTTCTATGGAATCTGGATTAATCACGGTTTTTGTGAAATAGGTTTTGCCATAACAAATGACTTTTCCATAAATGATTCCGTTCGTTTTTTCCAAATCAAAACATTCCAATTGCATCGGAATATAAGCCCTGATTTGCGTTTGACGGTTATAGATTTTATAGGCAGCTTCCTTCCTACTCCATAAATTCCAGACCATCGTTTCCGGATTTTTTGAGTTCAGGATAAGCAATTGTTCCTTTGCCGTAAAGATTTTATCCAAAAAACCTTTGCGTTTCCAGTTGCTTTCTTTTTGGGTCAAAGCCAAATCTATGACGTCGTTGCCAATCACTTTTCGGCGAGTTTGGTTTCTATGATGTTTAATGCCGCTTTGATGTTCAGCATTTTTTCCATCGATTGGTTGTCGATTTCGATTCCGAATGCTTCTTCAACATCCAAAACAATATCAACAAGATTCGCCGAATTGATATTCAAATCCGAAATAAAATCGGTATTCTCATTGATGTTCTCAAACGCTTCCTTGTTAGACACAAATGGTTTGACAATAGTCTTTAATTGCTCGATTACAGCTGCTTTATTCATGGCTATATTTTTTTAAAATTACACATCCGTTTACGTCGCCAAAACCAAAACTGGCTTTCGCTAAAATAGTGATATCCTTTTCAATCAACTGCTGCGGAATCCTCGAAGCGTCAATGCAATCTGTAATTTCCGGATGCAGGTCTTCGCAATTGGTATTTGGGAAAATAAATCCGTGGTAAACCTGCAGCACCGAAGCTACGCTTTCCACACTTCCCGACGCCGACAAACAGTGGCCAACCATAGATTTCAACGAATTGATAAAGGGAAAATCCTTTCCTTTTTTGTTTAATGCCTCACTCCAATTCCGGATTTCCAAACTGTCCTTGCTGGTTGCCGTCAGATGCCCGTTTATGGCATCAATATCGTCAGTAGTTATTCCTGCATTTGCCACCGCATCGGAAATACATTTTTGAACTGCAGTTGGATTTGGCGCCGTCATTGTTCCGAGTCCGCGTTGTCCGCCCGAATTCACATTACCTCCCAAAACTTCGGCATAAATCCGTACACCGCGAGCTAAAGCCGATTCCAGATCCTCCAAAACCAAAGCTCCGGCACCACTTCCGGGAACAAATCCCGAAGCGCTTTCCGACATTGGCCTTGAGCCTTGACCGGGAGTTTCATTATGCTTGAAAGTGCAGACTTTCATCGCATCAAAACCTCCCCAAATATAAGGACCGCCATCACTGGTACTTCCGGCAAGGATTCGTTTTGCCAATCCCGCCTTAATACGTTCATAGCCCATCAAAATGCTTTCGGTTCCTGTGGTACAGGCTGAAGAATTGGTCGTAACCTGATTCCCCAAACCAAGTTTTCCGCCAAGGTAGGCACTTATACCGCTATTCATTGTTTGTGCTACAGCCGTACTTCCGAGTTTTCGGGTTTGAAAATCGTCTATTTTGTAAATGCTCTCCCTAAATTTTTCTATGCCCGAAGTTCCGGTTCCGAATATTGTTCCCGAATCCCAGTCGGGATTTTCATCATGTAAGATGGGTAAATCGGCATCTTTCCACGCATCCATTCCGGCAATAACGCCATATAAGATTCCGGTTGAATTGAAATTCCGCAATTCCAATTCTGTAAAATAATCACTTTTCAATTCTTCCGATATTTCGGGTGCTCCCGAAATCTGACAGGAAAATTGCAGCCGTTCCAATTCGGGGTCAAACTTAATTCCGGAAACACCATTCTTTATGGCATTGGTAAACGCGTCAAGCCCAACTCCATTTGGAGCAACAATTCCGAGACCTGTTATGACAACTCTTTTTTCCATATCAAACAATCATTCCGGCTATTGAGCCACGGCAAACCTCATCGTTATTGACATTGAGCATTTTTACTCTGCATTTCAATTTGCCAAACCTAAAATAAATTTTCTCTGAAACCACTCTTACCTTTTCATTGGGGAAAACAGGCTTGAGGTATTCCACTTCAGAAGAGGTCAATGCAATTCTTGATTCAGCGTTAAAATCCTTTCCCAACAAATGGATTCCTAAACAAACCACACCAATCTGTGCCATTACTTCGATAAGGATTACACCTGGAGTTACGGGATCGTTTTTGAAATGCCCTTTATAAAAACTTAAATTTGGACTAAACGTAAAAGTTCCTTCCACTCCATTTGAATCTACATGCAGGAGCTCATCCACAAAAAGAAATGGTTTGGAATAAGGCAGTTTGTTTATTATACTTTTATACATCTAAAACTCAATTAATATTCGTTGGGCTGAAAAACCCGGACCAAAACTCAGCAGCAATCCTTTCTCACCTTTCTTTGGTTTATTATCCATGACGCGTTCCAATACATACAAAACTGTGGCACTCGACATGTTTCCATACAATCTCAGGACTTCTTTGGTATCGTTTATATTTTTGCCTAAACCCGAGAACAAATCTTCAACGGTCTGGACAATTTTTTTTCCACCGGGATGAAATATCAAATGGTCGATATCTTCTATTTTCAGGTTATGTTTTTCCAAAAAAGGATGGATTATATCCGGAAAATGGGAAGCAATCGTTTCCGGAACCTCAACATCCAAAACCATCTGCAGTCCACTGTTTACAAGCTTGAAACCCATCATGTGGATGGCGTCATAAAAATGGTACATTTCTTCGGCGAGGATTTTTGGGCCTTCATCATTTTCGTGTGAAGAAAGCAAGACACAGGCTGCACCATCACCAAAAATTGCAGCACTTACAATATTCGGCATCGAATAATCATCGAGCTGGAATGTGGCAGTTGGGCTTTCGACAGCAATGACTGCGGCACGTTTCCCCGGATTTGCCTGAAGGAAGTTCTTAGCATAAATCATCCCCGAGATTCCGGCTGCACAACCCATTTCTGTGACCGGCAGGCGAACAATGTCCTGACGGAGTTTCAGCGAATTAATCAGATAGGCATCGAGTGACGGAATCATGATTCCGGTGCAGCTTACCGTGATGATATAGTCTAAGGTTTCGGGTTTCCAATCTGCTTTTTTCAGTGCTTCATCCAAAACCTTCTTGCCAAGTTTTATCACTTCGCGAACGTAAATGTCGTTGCGTTGCTCAAAAGAAGTGTTGGTAAAAACCTCAATGGGTTCCATGATGGAATACCGTTTATCAACCATCGCGCCTTCGAAAATCTTTTTTACCTTACGGATAAAACGATCGTCCTGGCCGACAAGCCAATTTTCCAGAAGTGGCATTACTTCTTCTGTTGTTCGGGAATATTCCGGTAATGCTTTTGCTACGGCTTTTATTTTGACACCCATTTTGGCTTTAATTTGTATTGATTATCCATTGATAGCGGAAGGCCCATTTCCATTCAATCGAATAGTTTTTGAAATGCAGTTTTTTTGAAAAATTTTCCAGTTCGGGCTTTTTGAATCCTCTTAAAATCGAAACCAAACCATCGTCCCTCGACATGGCGTTCAGCCTAAAAACAAAACACAACGCCTGAAACAACCTATACGAAATACGGCTTCGCTGCAGGTCATTCACCACAATCCCCATTCTGGCGTTTGCCTTGAAGGTTTTGAGTAGCTCAATAATTTCCCTGTCCTTGAAATGATGCAGTGTTAAGGTACATAAAACAATGTCATATCCGAGTTTTTCAAAGGATTTATCAAAAATATCTTCGCAACGATAAGCAATGTTTGGATAATGGGTAGATAATTTTTGGGCATAATCTATTGTAAACCGATTGGCGTCAATGCCAATCAAATGGCATTCAATTTTTTTTTCCTCTAAATAATCGGCCAATGTCCGAAGCATATCACCATTACCACAACCGACATCCACAATCGTTATTTTTTCCTTTACCTGATTTTGCTGTAACAGTTTTTCTACGCCTTGCAGTGTAAGTTTATTGCCACCTAAAAGTTGGTTTATTTTGGCAATTTTGTCCAAAGCATCTTTCAACATGTCGCCTTCCATGTCAAAATCATCCATAATTTCAGGTTGATTGGTTCTGTATGTTGTATTGATGGACATTTAAAGAGTTATTGGTTTGCCATGCGTTTTGTTGATGATTATTGGTAAAAGAAATGGGAATGCAGTCAATATACGGAGTGTTGCTTCTGAAAGTTTTGGTTTTTCGAGCAAGGCTGCGAGCCATCTTCCTGTCCGCAGGCGTTTCTTGAAATTGTAATTCCATTCGGCGGTATATTGATTTTCCAAAATTTCCCTTGAAGGCAATTCCTTTTTAAGGTATTTTGAAACCAATTCGGATGCAATCTTGGCGCTGTGGATTGCCATTGCCATTCCGTTGCCACACAAAGGATGAATCAATCCGGCAGTATCACCAATCATCAGGATATGATTATCTACAGCGTGTTTTTCGGCAAACGAAACCTGGCTTATGGTTAGTGGCTTTTCAGAAACTAAAGTTGTTTTGCTCAGGATTGAATTTAAATTCGGATTCTTCGCGACCACTGCTGACTGATACTCTTCTATATTTTTATAATTTTTGAACGTGCCATAGTCGGCGAGGTAACAAATATTAATGACATCGTTTTCTACTTTGGAAACGCCGCAATAACCACCTTTAAAATTATGAAGTCCAACAACATCATTGGGAAAAATTCCTTTATAATGGGCTTTCACTGCCAGCCACGGTGATTTTTGACTGATGAAATCCCGATGCATTTTTTGGTCTATTGATGAACGTTTGCCAAAAGCTCCGAGTACAATCTTAGATTGGAATTTGGTGTCTTCTGCAGTTACAATAGTGAAATAATCATTTTCAAAAGCGACATTTTCAACATTTTGCTGAATGATTTGACATCCATTGGCCACAGCCTTTTCAAAAAGAAAATTATCCAAAGCATAACGACTGACTCCAAAACCTCCAAGAGGCAGAACGGCTGTTAAATTTTTTCCTGTTGCTGTCGAAAAGTGGAGTTTAGTAATATTGGTGGGATGGAGTTCGCCAAGATTTAGTTTTAACGAATTGAGGTAAGGAATCACTTCATTCGAAATATATTCGCCACATACTTTGTGTTTGGGATACGTATTTTTTTCGAAAAGCGTTACCTGATGTCCAAGTTGCGACAAATGAATGGCAGCGGTCAAACCTGCCAAGCCTCCTCCTACTATTATCACTTCGCAACTTTCCATAATCAGTAAATTTACTTAAAATGAATTTCATCGTGTTTATATAGTTTTAAAAAAAATTTATATAATCAGGTTTTACAGATTTAAAGTCTGGCCTGTTTTTTGTAAAACGAAGGAAAAAAAATCCAATGAAAAAATTTCTTTTTATACTATTCCTAACTTCAGGAATCTATGCCCAACAGCAGGTATTTAATGTGCAGCAGTATTGTGTGGATGTGAAACCTTTTAAAAAGGGGGAATGTGATATTTCCGGAAACGAATATTCGTTCGTGTTTTTAGATACTGCAAAAAAAGCCGTTACCTTCTTTTTTACAAATACAAAACTAGAATACAAAATCACAGATTCCCATATTGAAGAATCCAATCCTGATTTTACTTGGTTTAGCTTGGTGAACAAAGAGAATTCGATGGAAATGAGAATCAATAAGCAAAAAACAAGGATTGAATTTTTAGATGCCGGTAACCACATCTACTTAACCGTTGGAAAATCTACCAAATTAGAATAACCAGGCTGCTCTTAATTAAAAATGCTCACCAACATTTCCTTGAGCAAATCGCCTTGCGGCAACGAATTGGCGCCAACACCTTTGCTCTTGACATCAACATCACGAAGCGTGGCCACAATTGCACTGACTTTCCGCATTGGATAATTATGAGCAGCGGCAATATAATCGTTGACAAAATAAGGGCTGACTTTTAGGATTTTGGCTGCGTTCCCAGGAGATTTATCTTTTAAACCGTGATATTGCAGCAAGGCTGAGAAGAAACTAAACACCAATCCGTTGGTCATTACAATTGGGTTGTC
This sequence comes from Flavobacterium wongokense, assembly GCF_021608265.1. Lineage (GTDB taxonomy): Bacteria > Bacteroidota > Bacteroidia > Flavobacteriales > Flavobacteriaceae > Flavobacterium > Flavobacterium wongokense. Next base: position 60,902 of record NZ_JAKIHP010000008.1, on the reverse strand, counting down.
CTTTTGGTTTTGCGCAAAATAATTTGCAATCTGATAAGCCTTCAATTGGTTTTTCTCACCGATGGCTTTTCGGAATTCAAACACATTGAAATCTTTACTAAAGCCAATGTTCTCCTCAATATGATTTGGTGTAATCGTACTCCCTTTTGGAAGGATGATTTCCAGTTTGTTCAGTTCGTTCGCAATACGGCTCAAATCATTCCCAAGGAATTCGACCAACATCGCCATGGCTTTGGGTTCAATGCCGTATCCCCTATTTTTCAAAACATTCTTAATCCAGGCACCAACCTGGTTTTCATACATTTTTTTGCTTTCGTAAACCAATCCATTTTTTTCCAATGTTTTGGTTACTTTCTTGCGTTTGTCGAGTGTTTTATATTTATAGGCAAAAATCAGAACTGTCGTAGGTTGTGGATTTTCGGCATATTTTTCCAATTGGTCAATCGTTCGGGAAAGTTCCTGGGCTTCCTTTACAATAACCACCTGACGTTCCGCCATCATTGGGTAACGTTTGGCATTGGCTACAATATCATCAACAGTAGTATCACGGCCATAAAGCACCATTTGGTTAAAGCCTTTTTCATCTTCAGTCAAAAGATTTTCCTCAAGATATTCAGTAATCCTGTCGATATAATAAGGCTCTTCACCCATTAGGAAATAAATGGGTTTGATATTTCCTGCTTTGATGTCGTTAATTATTTTTACTACTTCTTCCATTTTTTCCGTTTAGGGATTATATTTGTTGAATGCAAAACCTCAACTTTCCTTCCTTTAACTTTCGCTTCAAAAATAGTGAAAATAAAGTGTCAATTTTTGACGAAATCAGGAAAAAGTTTATCATTCTCACACCCGAAGAATGGGTACGCCAGCATACTGTCCAGTTTTTGCTGCAGCATAAAAATTATCCCAAATCCTATCTGAATGTTGAAAAGCTGATTAAGCTCAATGATGTCAATAAACGCTATGACATTGTGGTTTTCCAGCCTAATGGCGAATTGTTTCTGCTGATTGAATGCAAAGCGCCTGAGGTGAAAATAACACAGGATACTTTTGACCAGATTGCGCGTTACAACCTGAAACTGAAAGCACAATACCTGATGGTTACCAACGGGTTAAATCACTACTTTTGTCAAATGGACTTTGAGAATGAAAAGTATGTTTTCCTTGAAGAACTTCCGGATTTTATAAACAAAACCCTATAAGCCACACTTGAAAAAAATAGCCGTAGTCATATTAAACTGGAATGGAGCAAGACTGTTGGAGCAGTTCCTGCCTTCGGTTTTGGCATATTCCGAGGAAGCTAAGATTTATGTTGCCGATAATGCTTCGACCGACACTTCCATTGATTTAATCAAAAGGAATTTTCCAACTGTATCGATCATTCAGAATGAAGGGAATTATGGGTTTGCCAAAGGTTATAATGTAGCCTTGCAACAGGTTGAGGAGGAATATTACGCTTTAGTGAATTCAGATATTGAGGTAACCAAAGGTTGGCTTACACCTATACTTTCCATTTTTGATTCGGAGCCAAATATCGGAATCGTACAGCCTAAGATTTTAGATTATAAGAACAAGGAATACTTTGAATACGCTGGTGCTGCCGGAGGTTTTATAGATCAGTTTGGCTATCCGTATTGCCGTGGAAGAATCTTCGATAAGATTGAAAAAGACAATGGTCAATACAATGACGAAATTGAAATATTTTGGGCAAGTGGCGCGTGCTTGTTTATCCGCAAAGAAATTTACCGAAAACTAAATGGTTTTGACAGTGATTTTTTTGCCCATCAGGAAGAGATTGATTTGTGCTGGCGTGCTTTTAATTTGGGCTACAAAGCCAAATACATCTCAGAATCTGTGGTGTACCATGTTGGCGGAGCAACTTTGAACGAAAGTAATCCCAGGAAAACCTTCCTGAATTTCAGGAATTCGCTTTTGATGCTGACGAAGAATTTGCCCGAAAACAAAATTGTGCCAATTCTTTTTGCCCGGCTTGTCCTGGATGGAATGGCCGGAGTGCAATTTATTTTCAAAGGGAAACTGAATCATTGTTGGGCAATTGTTAAAGCGCATTTTGCTTTTTATAGTCTGATTAACAAAACGTTAAAGAAACGAAAAGCACCTCAGCTTGAAAACTATTATCGCTCGAAGAGCATTGTTTACAAGTACTTCCTAAAGAACGGCACCGTTTTTGAGTAGCAATTTTAACAAGAGTTTATCATTAAATACCACTCTAAAAAAAATAAAAAACCTTAAATTTGTTAAAATTAAAATCACCTAACTCATGAGAAAAGTAATTTTTGTACTATCGTTAGCAGCGCTTACACTGACATCGTGTGGGACCAAGAAAAAAATAGCCGCTCTGGAAAAACAGAATAAGGAATGCCAGGATTTGCTGAATTCAACTACAATGAAACTGAACTTGTGCCTATCTGAAAAAGATGCACTTTCCAAACAAAATGACTATTTAAAACAAAACAATTCTGATTTGATAAACAGCTCTAAGGAAATGACAGTTCTTACTACTAAAGGAGCCCAAAATCTAGAGAAATCATTAGAGAGCTTAAAAGAAAAAGACCTTAAAATTTCCCGTTTGCAGGATGCTTTAACCAAAAAGGACAGTGTTACTTTGGCTTTGGTTACGAGTTTGAAAAGCTCGGTTGGAATTTCTGATCCCGATATCGAAATCAATGTTGAGAAAGGAGTTGTTTTCATCTCCATTGCCGACAAACTGCTATTTAAAAGTGGAAGCTACGTAGTAAGCGATAGAGCAAAAGAAGTACTTGGTAAAGTTGCCAAAGTGATTAACAGCCGTCCAACATTTGAATGCATGGTTGAAGGACATACCGATAACGTTCCGTTTACAGGAAACGCAGTATTGCTTGACAACTGGGATTTAAGTGTGAAACGCGCCACTTCGATTGTTAGGGTATTGACCAAGGATTTGGGTGTAAAACCATCGCAATTGATTGCAGCAGGTAGAAGTGAATTTATTCCACTTGTAGATAATACGACTGCAGACAACCGATCTAAAAACAGAAGAACGCGAATTGTGGTTATGCCAAAAATTGATGAGTTCTATGAGATGATTGAAAAAGAAATGAAAAATCAGCAACAGAAATAAGCTGTTACAATTAATAAAAAAAACGCCTCGATAAATCGGGGCGTTTTTTTATGTTAGGATTTAACAAACTTTATCGATTGGCTTTGATTAAAGGAATCGAAAATTTGGATTAGGTAAATACCCGAAGCGAGATTGCTTACATCAATATAAGTTCTGTTTCCTGAAAACTCCAAAATAGTTTTACCGAAAGCATCGATTATGGTCATTTTTTGGATGTCAAGACCGTTGGGCTTAACAATGTTTAAAGTTTCATTTACAGGATTTGGATAAAGGCTGAATGAAGCCTCATTCAGATTATTGGTGTTTAAGATTGTTGGGCAATCAACTGCATCAGCGGAATTTTGATTCTCAAAATTTCCGTTTCCTAGCTGCCCTTCCCCGTTGTATCCCCAACTTAATAAAGTCCCGTCTGATCTCAAGCCAATAGTATGGACCAATCCTGCCTGAACATCAAGCCATGTTGATGAAGATTGTACCTGAATGGGAACTGAAGAATTGTTGGTTGTACCATTCCCCAGCTGACCTTCGGAATTCCTTCCAAATGCCCAAATGCTTCCGTTTGATTTTCTGGCAACAGAATGAAATTCTCCTGCACTAACGTCAACCCAATCCGTAGCTGTTCCAATTTGAACTGGAATATAACTATCTACAGTTGTTCCATTTCCCAATTCTCCATAGTGATTATGCCCCCATGACCAAAGTGTGCCATCGTTTTTTATTGCCAATGTGTGGAAAAAACCGCAATCTACCTTTTGCCAGTCGGTCGCAGTTCCTATCTGAATTGGTACATATTGAGTTGTGATGTTTCCAATTCCCAATACACCAAATTCATTGTTGCCCCAACCCCATAAGCTTCCATTGGTTTTTATCGCAAAACTGGAGTTCTTACCACAAGCAATTTTTGCCCAATTTGTATCAGTACCAACCTGGATTGGAGTTGCGTTATAAAAACTTATTGAACCATCTCCAAGCTGTCCCCAATTGTCATAACCCCATGCCCATAAAGTTCCGTCTGACTTAAGGCCGAGATTATGCCAAAAGCCCGGAGCAATGGTCTGCCAATTTCCGTCAATCATTATGGGAGTATGTTCCTCTACTGAAGTATCATCGCCTAACTGTCCATTTTCATTAAAACCCCAAGCCCATAAGGTTCCATCAGTTTTTATTGCAAAGGAATGCACCCCGCCTGTATATACTGCCTGCCAGGTAAATTCATTTCCAATGCGTACAGGGTGGTTTCTGTTAAATGCAGTACCATCGCCCACCTGACCTGAGTCATTATAACCCCAAGCCCATAAGCTTCCATCTGATTTAACCGCTAAAGTATGATCTATTGTAGCAAATCCCTGCCAGCATTGGGCTTTGATTTGTGATTGGATAAAAAAGAACAGTATAATTACTAGGTATTTATGCTTCATGATTTTGTTGTTAAAATATATCGGAATCTCCTTTTCCTTCACGGACGACAACCGGTTCATAACCCGACAAATCAATAATTGTCGAGCCTACATTATCGCCATAACCTCCATCTATCACCATGTCAACAATATGCTGCCATTTCTCAAAAATAAGTTCAGGATCGGTTGAATATTCCAAAACCTCATCATCATCATGTATGGATGTTGATACAATTGGATTTCCCAACATTTTTACGATTTCTATTGCAATATTATTATCCGGAATCCTGATTCCGACCGTTTTCTTTTTCCGAAACTCTTTTGGCAGGTCATTATTCCCCGGCAAAATAAAAGTGTAAGGTCCCGGAAGCGTGCGTTTCAGGATTTTAAAAGTAGCGGTGTCAATCTGTTTGACATAATCGGAAAGATTGCTCAAATCGCTGCACACGAAAGAAAAATTAGCTTTTTCCAGCTTAATTCCCTTTATTTTGGCAATGCGTTCCAATGCTTTCGAATTGGTAATATCACATCCCAATCCGTAAACAGTATCTGTTGGATAAATTACCAAACCGCCATCACGCAGAACGTCAACAACTTTTTTGATTGCGGCTTCGCTGGGTTTGTCTTCGTATATTTTTATGAATTCTGCCATGACTCTAAAGTAGTCAAAAAACTAAATGTGCACTTTATATAATTCACTTAATTATTTTATCCAATCACATCGAGTTTTGCAAACCTCAAAAGCAGCTTCTTAATTCCACCAACCTCAAACTTGATTTCTGCTTTTTTATCAGCACCAACTCCTTCAAGATTAAGCACCTGTCCTTTTCCGAAACGCTCATGCATGACAACATTTCCAACAGTCAATTTGCTATCAAACAAATTCGTATTGGACGGAGCGTTTCCTGAAACTGGTTTCAGTTTACGGATATTCAGGGAAGAAACCGGTTCTTCTCCATATTTTTTAGGAGGTATGCCTGCTTCTGGTTTAACCTGTCGCAATTTGGATTTATCTACATCGCCAAAAATATCAATATCCATTGTTGGTTTGTAACGATATCCTGTATCCATTGGATTGACATATTCAAGATAATCATCCTGGATCTCTTCAATAAAACGTGATGGTTCGCTGTCGACCAGTTTTCCCCAACGGTAACGCGATTGCGCATACGTTAAATAAGCCTGGTGTTCTGCCCGTGTTAGTGCCACATAGAATAACCTTCTCTCTTCTTCCAATTCACTTCTTGTATTCAGGCTCATCGCACTTGGAAACAAATCCTCTTCCAATCCAACGACAAAAACATACGGGAATTCCAATCCTTTTGCCAGGTGAATGGTCATTAATGCTACTCTATCATCATCTCCGGTATCATTATCCAAATCGGTTGCCAATGCTACATCTTCCAGGAATTCCGATAACGAACCACGTGCACCATCAATTTCCTTCTGCCCTTCTATAAAATCCTTGATACCACCCATTAAGGTTTCGATATTCTCAATTCGGGCAATGCCTTCCGGAGTTCCGTCTTTTTTGAGTTCCTGGATCAATCCGGTTTTTTTGGCAACGTGTTCGGTTAAAACAAAAGCGTCCTGCTGTTCGTTGATAACCTGAAAACTTTTAATCATTGTGACAAAATCTTCCAACTTTTGTTTGGTTCCCGAATTTAACTTAAGGTCGATCCTATCAATATTTTCCATCACCTCAAAAATGGAACGTTTGTAATGATTTGCCGCGACAGTAAGTTTTTCAACCGTTGTATCTCCTATTCCGCGTGCAGGATAATTGATGACACGGACCAATGCCTCCTCGTCTTTTGGGTTGATAATCAATCGAAGGTAAGACAGTACATCCTTGATTTCCTTTCTTTGGTAAAAAGACAATCCGCCATAAATCCGATACGGAATATCGCGCTTGCGCAAGGCATCTTCCATAGCTCTGGACTGTGCATTGGTACGGTATAAAATAGCAAACTGCCCATTACGCATTTGGTTGCGTATCTTATTTTCAAAGATTTCTCCGGCTACATAACGCCCTTCTTCACCATCTGTAATGCTGCGGTGCACTTTTATTTTTGGTCCGTGGTCATTGGCAGTCCAAACGATTTTTTCGAGCTTGGTTTTGTTTTTATCGATAATCGAATTGGCAGCTTCTACAATGTTCTTGGTCGAACGATAGTTTTGCTCCAATCTATAGGTCTGGACATTTTCATAATCTTTCTGGAAGTTCAGGATATTATTGATATTGGCACCACGAAACGCATAAATGCTCTGCGCATCATCACCAACAACACAAATATTCTGAAACCTGTCTGATAAAGCCCTAACAATCAAATACTGTGAATGATTCGTATCCTGGTACTCATCAACCAAGATATAGCGGAAACGATCCTGATATTTTGCAAGTACATCCGGGAAACGATTCAGGAGTTCGTTGGTTTTCAATAACAAATCATCAAAATCCATTGCACCACTTTTGAAACATCTTTCCACATAATTCTGGTAGATTTCACCTAAACGCGGTTTTTTGCTCATTGCATCAGCTTCCTGAAGCTCAGGATTATTGAAATAGGCTTTTACGGTAATCAATGAGTTTTTATATGACGAAATCCTGCCCAAAACCTGCTTTGGTTTGTAAACATCCTTATCGAGCTGCATTTCCTTGATAATCGCCGAAATCAACCGAACGCTGTCCTGAGTATCGTAAATCGTAAAATTGGAAGGATAACCCAGCTTATCTGCCTCGCTTCTCAAAATACGCGCAAAAACCGAGTGGAAAGTCCCCATCCAAAGATTTTTGGCTTCAGCCGGACCAACAATGTCACCGATACGTTTTTTCATTTCGCGCGCCGCTTTATTGGTAAAGGTCAATGCCAAAATATTAAAGGCATCTACACCCAAACTCATCAGATAGGCAATACGCATCGTAAGTACACGCGTCTTGCCCGAACCTGCACCGGCAATGATAATCATTGGCCCATCTTTTTGAAAGACAGGTGCTTGTTGCGCTTCGTTAAGTTGGGAAATATATTTATCTATCATCATTTTTCAGAAAGTCCAAATTTATAATTACTGTTACGGAATTACAATAAATTCTAAGGGTATTTCTATTATATTTGTCAACAATTTTTAGAAAAAATCACTATGAACCTCGATAAACTTTTTGAAGCATTGATGTATGCCGTTCCATCACTAATTACGGGCGGTGTAGCCTATTATTTGTTTGATAACTACTTTAAGGACCAACAAAATACAAGACGTTGGTTGTTGCAAAGGGAAAACCAAAAACATTCGATGCCGCTTCGTTTGCAGGCGTATGAACGATTGGCTTTGTTTTTGGAACGCATAAGCCCCGCTAAGCTGCTTATACGTGTTGCCCCGTTAAACGATGACAAGGTAGATTACCAACATCTTTTGATTCATCATATCGAACAGGAATACGAGCACAACATGACCCAGCAAATCTATATTACGGATGAATGCTGGACGATGGTTTTAACTGCAAAAAACACCATAATCCAGAATATCAGGAAAACAACTTTAGACGAATCCGTTAAAAATGCAGACGAGTTGAGGGAAAAGATCTTAAGCAATATGCTCGATGGGAATTCGGCAAGTGCATTAGCCCTGAGCTATTTAAAAACTGAAGTCACTGAAGTTTTAGGATAAAAAAAGCCTTCCGATTGGAAGGCTTTTTTTATGTTTATGGCCGGTAAATTTTAAACTCAACGTGGATAGTGTGGGAAGTTTGAAACTCATTATAGGTTCCATCCAGAACTGCTTCAAAATATTGGCCACCTCCGCCCATATTGGTAATTGTTAAGGTTTTTGTTGGCAGTTGATAAAATACTCCTTCAATTTCCAATGAACAAAGAAGATTTGTAAAAGTTCCTGGTTGGGATATACTGTAGAAGTTGAAATTGGATGTTGACGCCACATTGGTACCATTGCCGGGATACGCTCTTACCTGTCTTTCAAACCCAAAATCCAAGAACCCTAAAATTCCGGTTACATTTAAGGTTGGTCCTCCATCAATCTGATAAGTCCAATATTGATTTATAGCATTACAGGTTTGTATGCCCTGCACGTTCAACGACGGAGATACAAAATTATAACTCATTGGAGTTGATGCCTGATAAGCATCATAGTCAACACCGGTTAATGTAAAATTAGTGTCACTCTGGCAATACAAGGCATTGAAACTAAACTCACCATTTGTAACAGGAGAATAGAGACTTGCCCCATTTTGATGCAACAAAACATATCCGTTGGTAACGTTTGTATTATCGCAGGTCAAAAGCATGCCTGTAACATTGGAAGATGAAACATCTGGCGTAGTGACAACAATATTTGGCACAACCGTATCGGTTGTGAAGGGTCCAACCATTGTTGAAAAAACAATCCCATTTACGCCACAATTAAAGACGGGTGAAAAAACAGTTACCGTCAAGGTTTGATTGGCGGGTAATATTCCTGAAAGCTGCCCATTGGTATCAGTCTCTCCTGAAGCGTGGGATCCATTTGGATTTACGATATTGATTGGAAGATTCGGAAGCGGGTTTCCATTTGGATCTACAAAGTTAAATGTCAAAAGAATGGATGAATTCGGCATATCACAATTCCACCAGGAAAAATGCGAAACCTCGCCAATATACTTGTTCCCAACTTTTGTAGCAATACCATCTTCCTTCCAATACCCTTTTGCTTCATCAAAATGCCACAACGGAATTGAGTTTGGTGCGGATGTAGTTTGGTTGTCATCAATCTTCATCGTAATTTCTGCAGTATGCCCTTCCTTGATATTAAGCTTTTGTCCAGTATTACCACGAAGTTCTACGTTGAGCATTCCAAATGTTGCTAAAGATGCTTCCTGATTGGTTTTGGTTTGTGCATATAACATTCCGGGCATCAATTTGTCAAGATTTTCATTGCCAGGCAATAAATGGAACATTGCAACAGTAACCACTCCCGAATAAGGGTTTCCATCTTCATCCTGAAAGGCTCCGTCAAAGGAAACTTTGGTTCCTGAAGGCAGTGAAACCTCGCTGGCTAGTCCAGATTGTACCGTCTGCAATGGCGTATTGGGAATCAGCATTATTTTCAGGTTGTTTTTGCCTGATGTTGGGACCATAGTACGTGAACCATCAATGTAACCAGCTTTAGCAGCCGTAACAAAGGCAAATCGTTCATGGACTGTGGCTCCGTTTATAATGAAGATTCCGTTTGCATCGGTTTGGGCCGTTGAAGTTCCGATCTTAACACTAACATTTTGTAACGGATGATTTTCTGTATCCACAATCTGGCCTATAAAATCCTTTGAAACTTCGTTTCCAAAATTCTCAGAAAAAGTATCGTCGTTAGGAAGATTGGTTGAGTTTTCACTAGGATCGCATCCTGTAAATAGAAGCGATACAAAAATCACGGCGGAAAATAGTCTGATTTTGTTCATGAGTTGGTTAGTTTGGTTTTTATGTAGATATAAAAAAACGAATTGGTTGCGTGGGGTTAAAAAAAAGCCTTCCAATTGGAAGGTTGTTTTTTATATTATTTGCTAAATTTAGAAATCCCATCATTCAGCCAGGTTAAATAATCATCAATGTTCGGAGTATAGCTAATGGGCTTGTTCAGTTTTTGCTCCTTGAGGTCAATCAGCACATAAAACGGCTGCGTATTGGTTTGGTATTTTGTAATTATGAACTCAGTCCATTTGTCTCCAATGCTTGTGATTTCATTTCCGGTAATCTTGGAAACATGCTGCTCGCTTTTTGGCAATTCCCTTTTATCATCTACATATAACGAAATCAAAACCACATCGTTTTTAAGCACTTCCAAGACCTTTTCATCCGACCATACATTGTTTTCCATTTTACGGCAATTAACGCAGGCAAAACCTGTGAAATCGAGCATTACTGGTTTGTTTACTGTCTTGGCGTAAGCAAGCCCTTTGTCATAATCGGTAAAAACATTTAAACCGTGAGGGCCAATTTCTGCTCCGTCCGGCAATCCATTTTCTGAAACTGGAGCAGTGCTGCCAAAGAATCCTGTTGGACTTTCACTATACGTTTGCGGTGGTGGAAAAGCACTGATTAATTTTAATGGCGCTCCAAATAATCCCGGAATCATGTAAATCGTAAAAGCCAAAACGAGCAAGCCCAATGAAAGCCTTCCAACCGAAATATAACCAATCGGACTGTCATGCGGTGTTGTTATTTTGCCCAATAGATATAACGCCCATGCTCCAAAAATAGCAATCCAGATTGCAAGGAAAACTTCCCTTTCCAATAAATGCAGCTGCAGAACCAAATCGGCATTTGATAAAAACTTAAATGCCAATGCCAGTTCTAAAAACCCTAGTGAAACTTTTACTGTATTCAACCAACCACCAGATTTTGGCAACGAATGCAGCCAACTAGGAAACATCGCGAAAAGCATGAATGGCAATGCCAAAGCGCTCGAAAAACCTAACATTCCAACTATTGGGGCAATGCCGCCTTTCGAAGCTGACTGTACCAAAAGCGTTCCTACGATTGGCCCGGTACATGAAAATGAAACTATTGCCAAAGCCAGAGCCATGAATATTATTCCGATGATTCCACCTCTATCCGCTTGTTTGTCCACTTTATTTGCCCATGAATTTGGCAGCATAATTTCAAATGCGCCAAGGAATGAAGCTGCAAAGACAATCAGCAGCAAAAAGAAAAATACGTTAAACCAAGGATTGGTAGACAAAGCATTTAAAGCATCGGCACCAAAAATAGCCGTAATTGCCAATCCTAAAACCACATAAATCGCAATGATGGAAACGCCATAAAAAATCGCATTTCGTTTTCCCTGTCCCGGATTTTTACTTTGTTTGGTAAAAAAGCTCACGGTCATCGGAATCATTGGAAAAACACAAGGCGTTAACAATGCTGCCAAACCGCCAACAAAGGCTAAAAAGAATATGGTCAACAATCCTCTGTCTTCCTCTTTCGGGGATTCAGTAACTGGTTTGACATCTGCCTTAACCTGTGTGGAATCTACAGGTTCAGAAGTTGTAAATGAGGTAACGGCAGCTGTATCTGCAACCGGTTCATCAATTTCCTGAGGTTTATTTGACAGTTGAAAAGTGAATTTCATATTGTCGTTAATGCAGGTCTGTTTACAAACCTGATAATCGATTTTCGCTTTTATTGAAGCTAGTTTCGGATTGATGATTTTTACTTTCTGCGTAAAAGTTACCTTGTGCTCAAAGAAATATTCATCGATTTCAAAAACGTCGCTGTATTTTTTGGTATAAGGGCTTTCTTTTGTTTTGCCGACTAATTCGTAATTTCCTTTGGCATTTTCGTATGTGAATTCGGCTGGCAATGCCGAACCTAAATCGGCTTGCGGCGTAAATTGGGAATACATGTGCCACTCATCATCAATCTTGCCGTCCATTATCAGATTGTATTCCGTATCCGAAATTTTCTCAACCTTTGAAGTCCATTTAACCGGTTTTACAATTTGTGCGTTTCCATTGGCGAAAGCCAAAAAAAGGAGAAGTGAAAGTACTATTTTATTCATTCCTGAAGTTGTATTTGTAGTATTTGAGTTGTTTGTTGTGTTACTTTGAACCGATCGTCCTGTCTTTTTCCTATAACCCATACGATTTGATTATCTGAACATAAGAGCCAGGCTTCCGATTTGTCAATCAGTGAAAATTTTTCATCCTTGAAAAACTTGCCCAATTTCTTTTTGCCTGTCATGCCAAATGGATAGAGAAAATCGCCTTCTTCCCATTTTCTGATTTGCAAAGGAAACTGAAGTTTTTCTTGGTCAACAAATATAGTATTAGTTGTTTGAACCGAAATGTCATCTACGTTACAAAACGAAAGTTTTAAGGGAAATTTAACGTCCTTTTGATCCTTTTCAATCAAAAATGATTCGGTTTCCTGCACTTTCCTTTCAAAAACAATAAGCTCTTCCCTGTCTTTCAGCAAGGTATGCTTCTGCGAATGGATTTGCTTTCCTGATTGCGCATGAACCAGTTCATTGACCGATGGCCAATCGCTGAAACCAAAAGGCTCCAACCATTGGTAAAGATATGCCTGGTAATTGGGCAACTGCATTAGCTCTGGAAGATTGATTCGCTTTTGGAAATTGATATCGCTGACCACTTTTCGGTAAACAATGCGCGAAGCATCATCGACCATAGTCTGCGCCTGCTGGAGGTTTGAAATCGTGCTTTCGAAAGATGATAACAAACTTGGATTCAATTCCTTTAAAATGGGAATCACATCGTGGCGCAGTTTGTTCCGAAGGTATTTATCGGATGCATTGCTGCTGTCTTCCCGCCATTTAATATTGTTTTTATGGGCAAAATCTTCAATTTCATTTCTCGAAAAAGCCAATAATGGCCGAATGATATAACCATTCTGCTTCGGAATTCCAGTCAGTCCGTCCAATCCTGAAGCCCGCGTAAAATTGATCAAAAAGGTTTCAAGGCTGTCATCAAGATGGTGCGCCGTCAGTATGTAATCGTAATCGTTGTTGATCAAAAGCGTCTGAAACCAGTCATAACGCAGTGTCCTTGCCGTAACCTGGATTGATAATTTATGCTCTTCCGAAAATTTTTTGGTATCAAAATGAGCCACGAATAACAGTACACCCAACTTTTCGCATTCGGATTTAACAAAGGCTTCGTCGGCATCGCTTTCTTCGCCACGCAGTTGGAAATTACAGTGCGCAGCCCTTACATCTAAACCCGACTGTTGGCATAAATGCAGCAAAACCATGCTGTCAATGCCTCCGCTTGTTGCCAAAAGGAGTTTCCTTCCTTGTAAAAAAGGAAAATTGGCGCTGATGTGATTTTGAAATTTCTGAAGCATTTCCAAAAGTAGTCATTTTTCTCAACTTAAAACTTCAAACATTGCCTTCGACTTGAGCAAACATTCCTCATATTCCTGTTCGGCTTGAGCCTGGGCTGTAATGGCGCTTCCTACCGAAAAGGAAAGGTATTTTTGTTGCGAATTGTACAAAATGCTACGGATTACGACATTGAAATCGAAATCATTCTCAGGAGTAAAATAACCCACAGCACCACTGTACAAGCCCCGCTTTGTTTCTTCTAATTGTTCGATAATGTTCATTGCCGAAATTTTCGGTGCGCCGGTCATACTTCCCATGGGAAAAGTGGTTTTGATGATTTCAACGGGTGAAGTCGTTTCTTCAACATTTGAAACAACGGTAGAAATCATTTGATGCACCTGTTCGAAAGTATAAATCCCACACAACTCCTCAACTTCAACCGAAGCTTTCGTGGCTGTATGCGATAAATCATTGCGGACCAAATCGACAATCATGATATTTTCGGAGCGTTCCTTAGGGTTTTTAGCCAATTCGGATTTTGAATTTTCATCTAAGGCTGCATCTGCAAATCGTTTTGCTGTTCCTTTTATGGGTTGGGAAATTACTTTGCTTCCTTCCTTTTTCAGATAGCGTTCGGGTGAAGCACAAAGCAGATATTGGTGTTGGTTTTTAAAGAAAGCTGCAAATGGCGGCTTTGAAATGCTGTTGAGTTTTTGGTAAACTTCAAATGGCTCAATGCTGGCATTTTCGGCAAAAAACTCCATACAGAAATTGGCCTCATAAATATCGCCTCGATAAATGTGTTCCAGCATTTTATTGACTTTGGAAACATAATCCTCTTTTGAAATGCGCTGCTCAATTTTGAATTTTAAATTTTGACTCGAGCCAAAGGCGAACTGTGCGGAGCTAATTTTGAATTCTGAATTGTTTTGGATTGCTGAAAAATCACCTTCCATTTCATCGTCGCATAAATGCAGGTATTGGATTTCCAATTGATTTCCTTTTAACAGAAACAATTTCTTTGGCTGGAAGAAAAACAAATCCGGAAAATGCAAACCGTCAAAATTGTTGGAGCTTAGCTTTTCAATATCATTTTTCAAATCATAGGACAAATATCCAAAAAGCCAATCCTTTGCCTGCTGCTGGTATTGTTTCAATTCGTCAAAAGCATTGAAATAATCCGTTTTCAGCGAAGTAAAAGCATCCACAGCCAAAACACAATCATAGCTGGAATATTTTTGCTTATAGTCATTGGAATCCAAAAAAACCACTTCGCGGAACTGTTGTGACCATTGCAAAAGCTGTTGCTTAATAAGCATTGGATTCTCAATCGTTCTGACATTCTTTGTTCTCAAAAGCGGGGAAATTTAAAGGTTTTCAAAATTACAATAAAAATATATTTTCCGTTTGATAATCATCCGCAATTTGTGGCACGCTTTTTAGTAGGAATGAAAACATCGTTTAACAAGTAATTCATTTTAAAACTATTGATAGAAAACTACTCACATTTCATTACCTAAAAATTGAAAACTCTATTAATAACCCTAAAATGAATTAAAAAATGAAACACTTATCAAAAATTGGTTTGGCTTTGTTCCTATTCGGACTTGCCTTTGCATGTAAACAAGCTGATGGCTCAAATGCTGAAGCTGCACTTGACAAAACTGCGGTTGAATCTGCTGAAACTATTTCCTCGAATGCTGCAGTCGAAAAAAAAGACAATAACCGCAAGTTTGTCCGAACGGCTGATTTAAAATTCAAAGTGAAAAATGTAGCCAAGTCAACATATGCCATTGAAAACATCGTAGCCAAAAATGGCGGCTTTGTAACCTTCACCGATTTGAAAAGCAACATCAATGAAAAATCGGAAACCAAAATCAGCCAGGACAGCACGCTTGAAACCACTCATTATACCGTTGACAATACCATTACGCTCCGTGTTCCGAATACCCAGTTGGATACCGTTTTAAAATCGATGGTGAAGGAAGTGGCTTTTCTTGACAGCCGACTGATAAAAGCCGACGATGTTGCACTGCAGTTACTATCCAACAAAATGGCACAAAAGCGATTGAATTCACATCAGAAGCGATTGGAAAAAGGCATTGATGGCAAAGGCAAAAAACTGAACGATATCACCACTGCTGAAGATAAGGTTTTGGGACGCGAAACCGAAAGCGATGAAACCGTGTTAAGGAATCTGAGTTTGGAAGACCAGGTAAATTTCAGCACTGTTACCCTGTATTTATACCAACGCGAAAGTGTGCTTCAGGAAATTGTTGCCAATGAAAAAAGCATCAATGCCTACAGGCCACATATTGGATTGCAAATTTGGGACAGCCTGAAAACCGGTTGGTTTATGTTTGAAGCAATTATTGCATTTATTGTGCAGCTTTGGGCGCTGCTTTTAATTGTTGTTTTGGGGATATTTGGTTATCGCAAATTTGTTAAAAAATAAAGTTAGCATTTTGATTATGAAATAAATACCATTGGCATAAACCAATGGTATTTTTGTTTAACTTTGGTATATCATTAATCAATTAAATCATTTTTTATGAAAATCGCAACCATTGTTATCCGCGTATTGATAGGACTTTTGCTCCTATTTGCATCCGTTAGTTTCTTTTTGAAACTCGTTCCCGAACCTGTAACCACAGGAGATTTTAAGGCATTCCAAGTTGGGTTGGTCGCTTCGACTTATCTGATGCCATTGGCAAAAGCTGTTGAGCTGCTTTGTGGCGTATCGTATGTAACAGGTAAATATGTGGCCCTAGCCAACATTATCATCCTGCCCATAACCATAAACATATTGCTGATAAATTATTTTTTAGCTCCTGAAGGTTTACCGATTGCAATTGCAATGTTTTTAGGGAATTTATTTTTAATCTATCGTTACTGGGATAACTATAAAAGTGTTTTTACGCCATAAAAAAAAGCCTCCGTTTGGAGGCTTTTTTATTTAGCTTATTTTAAGTCAAAACGATCAAGATTCATGACCTTATTCCAGGCAGCGATGAAGTCTTTTACAAATTTGCCTCCAGCGTCGGCACTTGCATATACTTCAGCAATTGCCCTTAATTCGGCATGAGAACCAAAAACAAGGTCTGCTCTGGTTGCAGTCCATTTTCGTTCACCCGAATTGCGGTCAACGCCTTCAAACAATTCCCTGTCTTCAGACGCAGCTTTCCAGCTGGTATTCATATCCAAAAGGTTTACAAAGAAATCATTAGTTAATTTTCCGGGTGTCTTTGTAAATACTCCATGGGCTGAACCATCGAAATTAGCGTTCAAGGCACGCATACCTCCAATAAGTGCCGTTAATTCGGTTGCAGTAAGTGATAACAAATTGGCTTTGTCAACCAACAATGCTTCAGTAAGCACTCCTGATTTTCTTTTGCGGTAATTGCGGAAACCATCTGCCTGTGGTTCTAAGTGCGCGAAAGATTCAACATCAGTTTCTTCCTGTGATGCATCCATACGTCCTGGTGTGAAGGGAACGTTTTGCCCTGAAGCTTTTTCAACTCCAACACAACCAGCCAAAACAATTAAATCAGCCAAAGAAACTTTCTTTCCTGAATTATTGAATTCCTTTTGGATTGCTTCCAATTTGCTCAACGTTTCTGTAACCAATGGCGTATTATTTACCTGCCAGTATTTTTGTGGAGCAAGATTCAGACGGGCACCATTGGCACCACCACGTTTATCGGAAGCTCGGAATGTAGAAGCCGAAGCCCAGGCTGTAGCAACCAATTGGGAAACAGATAGTCCTGAATCTAAAATTTCATTTTTTAAGGAAGCAATGTCACCCGCATCAATCAGCGGATGATTTACAGCCGGAATTGGATCCTGCCATAGTAAAACTTCCTGTGGCACATCGGCACCAAGGTATAAAGCGCGCGGTCCCATGTCTCTATGTGTCAGTTTGAACCACGCTCTTGCAAAAGCATCGGCAAACTGGTCTGGATTTTCAAGGAAACGGCGTGATATTTTTTCATAAGCCGGGTCTAACCTCAACGAAAGATCGGTAGTAAGCATTTTTGGCAAATGTTTTTTTGAAGGATCAAAAGCATCAGGGATAATAGCTTCAGCATTTTTGGCTACCCATTGATGCGCTCCTGCCGGGCTTTTGGTCAATTCCCATTCGAAACCAAAAAGGTTTTCAAAAAAGTTATTGCTCCATTGTGTTGGTGTTTTTGTCCAGGTAACTTCAAGTCCGCTGGTAATGGTATCTGCACCTCTACCACTTCCGTGTTTGCTAATCCATCCAAATCCCTGGTGTTCCAAATCGACAGCTTCAGGCTCTTTCCCTACGTTGTCAGATGAAGCAGCACCATGCGTTTTCCCAAAAGTATGTCCACCAGCTATTAATGCAACCGTTTCTTCGTCGTTCATTGCCATACGCCCAAATGTTTCGCGAATGTCTTTTGCAGCTGCTATTGGATCGGGATTTCCGTCCGGTCCTTCAGGGTTTACATAGATCAATCCCATGTGTGCGGCTGCAAGTGGGTTTTCCAAATCACCTTTCGAATGAGTATCACCAGGATTTTCATCTGAAGAAACTACACCACGTTCAGCCAATCCTTCAACTCCGTGGCTATAGCGGTCTTCATTCCCAAGCCAGGTTGTTTCAGAACCCCAATAAACGGATTCATCGGCTTCCCAAACATCCTCTCTTCCACCAGCAAACCCAAAAGTCTTGAATCCCATAGATTCGAGCGCCACATTTCCGGCAAGTATCATCAAATCTGCCCAGGAAATTTTGCGCCCGTATTTTTGTTTGATTGGCCATATCAATCTTCTTGCTTTATCAAGGCTGACGTTATCGGGCCAGCTGTTAAGCGGTGCAAAACGCTGTTGTCCCTGACCTCCACCACCACGTCCGTCCTGTACACGATAGGTTCCGGCACTGTGCCATGCCATTCGGATAAAAAAACCACCATAATGACCAAAATCAGCCGGCCACCAATCCTGGGAATCGGTCATCAGTGCATGCAGGTCTTTTTTTACTGCTTCCAAATCCAAACTTTTGAATTCTTTTGCATAATCAAAATCGGTATCCATTGGATTTGACAACGAAGAATTTTGACGCAGCACGTTTAGTTTTAATTGATTAGGCCACCAGTCGGTATTTCTTGTTCCGCCACCGGCAAATTGCTTTGAGGCTCCATGGTTAAACGGGCATTTGCCCTGAGATGAATCATTTCCCATAATGTGTGATTTATGTTGTTTTAAATTAGTTTTCGATATCCCAAATCTAAGCATTCCTGCTGTTTTTTCGTAATAGCTTTTTATTATATATTACTATTTGCTAATTGTCAAAATTTATATTGAAGATATTCTAATTTGCTTTTATATATTTGTTTCATACTAAACCAAGAAATACCTATGTTATTATCCAATTTATTCCGAAAAAAATCAACATCAGTCATTGTAAAGGAAGGTGGCGACGGAGAGCAGCACAGTGGCCTCCATAAAGTTTTAAACGTAAGGGATTTAACCTTTTTTGGAATTGCAGCCATCATTGGCGGTGGTACTTTCAGCGCTATTGGGAATGCCTGTTTTTCTGGTGGACCCGGAGTTGTTTTTTTATATGTAATTTGTGCTATTGCGTGTGGATTTACTGCTTTGTGTTATGCCGAATTTGCCTCAAGGGTTCCGGTTTCGGGAAGTGCCTATACTTATGCGTATGTTTCTTTTGGAGAACTTTTTGCCTGGATAATCGGATGGGCTTTGATCATGGAATATTCCATCGGAAACATTTATATTGCTTTTTCGTGGAGCGGTTATTTTACCAATCTGCTCGAAAGTTTTCATTTGCACTTACCCGAATGGCTGACGATAAACTACAAATCGGCGCAGGATGCCTTAATGGCCAACAAAGCCGGTGAAGGATTGACAGCTTGGAACACAGCACCTGTAGTTGGAGGTTTACGTATCATTTTTGATTTGCCTGCAGTTGTCATTAATCTATTGATTACGTATTTGGTTTACAGAGGAACCAAAGAATCTAAAAACTTTAGCAATGCGATGGTATACACTAAGCTTGTCATTATTGCTTTGGTTATAATCGTTGGGGCATTTTATGTAGATATTGCCAATTGGACTCCGTTTATGCCAAACGGTTTTGGTGGTGTTATGGGAGGTGTTTCTGCAGTTTTTTTTGCTTATATCGGATTTGATGCCGTTTCAACATTGGCAGAAGAAAGCAAGAATCCGCAACGTGACTTACCTCGCGGAATGATTTATTCTTTGGTGATCTGCACCGTTGTATATATCATTTTGGCCTTAGTCATTACCGGAATGGTTTCATATAAATTACTTGGAGTGAGTGATCCTTTGGCTGAAATCTTTGCTTTGAAAGGAGTAAAATGGATGCTGTTCATCGTTTCGATTGCTGCTGTCGTAGCAATGACCAGTGTATTATTGGTTTTCCAAATGGGCCAACCGAGAATCTGGATGACCATGAGCCGTGATGGTTTGATGCCAAAGAAATTTTCTGAAATACATCCAAAATATAAAACACCAAGTTTTGCGACTATTGTAACCGGTTTGGTGGTTGGTGTGCCTATTTTCTTTACCGACGAGAATTTTGTACTCGACTTTACCAGTATCGGAACCTTATTTGCCTTTGTATTGGTGTGTGGTGGTGTTTTGTTGTTATCGCCTCAAAGCGAAGCAGAATTGGCCGAACGTGCCACTAAAGGAAAATTCAGGATTCCGTATATCAATTCCAAATGGATATTTCCTCCACTTTTTGCGGTTACAGTAGCCATTCTTGTGGTTTATATTCCGAATTACTTTAGCGATATATTCCATTTTTCGGGTGATAAAATAGCAACCAACTTACCTTTAATAGTATTCTACATTCTTTGTTTTGTCATGGCAGTCATAGCTTTTAGAAAAAATCTATCCTTAATACCTTTATTGGGACTGATTTCGTGCTGCTACTTACTAACCGGAATGGCGGTTTCCAACTGGAAATGGTTTGGCGTATGGCTGGTCATTGGTTTGGTTGTGTATTTTATGTACGGTTTCAAGAACAGCAAACTGAATAAAAATAAGTAAAATAAAAATCCCGAATCATCGGGATTTTTTTATGCTACAATTTGATAATTTTCTTTGTCTCGCTTCCATTTTCAGTGGTTACTGTTACGAAATAGGTTCCTTTCGTTAGTGGACTGATATCCAGAATTGAAGCATTTTGAGATGTCATTATTGTTTGACCCAGAACATTATTGACCATTATTTTGGTTATCGTTTGATTATTCATCATTTGAATGTTTAGGATGCCAGATGTTGGATTTGGATACATAGTAAACAAAGCTGCTTCACTATTCGAATTGCCCAATACTACAGTAATTCTAGTGGTAACCGTATTGGTTATTATTGGGAAGTTAAAATCGAAATAGATATTGGCCTTATTCTCAATGACATCACCAAAAACCAAAGTTGATTTTGGCTTGATCTTAAAGGCGATATAGCCATGGCTCGCAGGTTCGTTTACAGAAGCTGCAGGCAGGTTGATTCCTTCATAAAACACTTCCAGTTTATTACCCGAAGTCAATGTGCTCCTATAAGGATGGCTGCTTGATACCATCTGCAATGTATTCCAATCCAGGTTACTGTCTAAGTCATCCCTGATTACAACATTTTCAGCCTCAGCTGAACCCGTATTCTGGAATCGGATAATATAGTGTATGTAGTCATTCAAATGGTCAAACGGAATATACCTGCTTGTTACTGTTTCCTTATCATTTGGATCAAAAGAACCCACAACAAACTGATTGTAAGACATGAGATTGTTGTTAGGTGTTTCGTCTGTTTGTTGGGAACTAATAGTGGCCGTTAAAAGCAATATATCGTTTATGTTTACCGGAGGTGTTTCTGTCGGAGAATTAACATTGAGTGTTACTTCAATTTCGCGGCTTTGAAATGGAACCAGATTGGTAAAATTCCACGTAAGATTATGGTCTGCCTGCAAATCTACAGCCGGAACGGCACTCACAAATTCCATCCTTGCATCAAAAGACAGTGAAACTGAACCAAATTGCAGTTGATTTCCTTTGTTTGCAAAGACAATTTTATACCGTGCATCAAAGCCCGGCCTCGCCGGAGTAAGAGGAAGAATGCTCACTTCCAAATCGGGATGGATGCCGTTTGCGGATAAACAAAAATTGGCGGTTTCATTATTTCCAAAATCAGTAAAATTGAAAGTATAATTTGGCGGCGTTACTGTGAAATAATTCGGATTTGAAAATTGAGGCGCGACAGTTACCGGAGCCCCATTTGTATAAAATTGGTACACTCCATTTGCATTGGCAAAGGTTGAACCCGACGAAGCATTACTGGTAACATTCACATTTTGATTTGCCATCGGTAAATTTGCACCGCCACAATCAAAAGTCACATTGCCACTTATAGTATTATAATCTCCTCCAGGTGTGAAGGAACAGTAAGTTCCTCTGCTTACATTTTCCAATCCTTCGTTTGCAATTAATTCGACGCCAAATTCACCATCATCGTGACAGATATAGTTTAAGTCTGTATTCTGCAATTGGAAATTATCGCTGGTAAAAGGAGGTTCCGGAAATTGGGAAACATAGATATCCGGAGTAATGATTCCGTTTTTCACATTCACATAAGCCAGGTTTGGATTGTTGTTGGCATACAATTGATAAAGACTTGTTGATGAAAAATCTAATGAAGTCAAATTATTATTGGTGCAACCCACTGAAATCAAATGCAGATTATTGGCAAATAGTAATGAAGTAATCGAATTAAAACTACAGCTGACATACATTATTTCGGGTAAATTGGAAAAATCAAAATTCGAAGTCAATACATTATTGCTGCAATTCAGCCTCTTCAATTGGGTCTGGCTACTAATGTCGAGTGTTGTCAGCTGATTTGAAGAACAGCCAAGTTCTGACAGCTGATTGATTGAACCAAAATTCAACGAGTTAATATTATTTACCGAACATTCAAGATTCCTTAAACCTGTCAAACTACTCACGTCCAGGCTTGATAATTGGCACACACTACACGTAACATGGGTCAATGCCGGATTATTATTAAAAGTCAGGCTCTGTAAAAACTCATTCGCACGGCAGTCAAAAATTACCAAAGCCTGAAGGCCGGCTGTTGAAAAACTCGTAAAGTTATTGTTCCTTATATTCAGGTAAGTCAGGTTTACCAATCCGGTTAAGTTAATCGAAGTCAACTGATTGTTGCCACAATACAAATACTGGAGCAGTGTATTACTGCTTAAATCAAGCGTTGTCAATTCATTACTCCCTACATAAAGATATTCGAGGTTGGTAAATGCGGCAATTCCCGTTAGGTCACTTATCGGACCTATTGTCTGCACGGTTTGCCCAATATTCATTTTAAATGGCGGCGGGCCGTCATTGGTATAAAACAATTTACGAACCGCCAAAGCTTCTGATACTTCAATCTCGCCGTTATTGTTGGCATCAATCTTTATATTGGCATCACTGGCATCCTGGGCAACAGTATTAGTGGTACTGGAAGACAATAATTTGGCTTTAAAATTCGCGTCAGGGATATTGACAATCTGTGCCGAAGCACTTAAGTTGATGATTAGCAAAAGAATGGCTGTGTAGATGTTTTTCATAATCAGGCTTTTAGAGATTATAAAATTAAAACAAAAAATCCGTTAAATGAAGAATTGGATTTTTTTGTTCCTCCAAAACAAAAAATCCGTTAAATGAAGAATTGGATTTTTTTGTTCCTCCAAAACAAAAAATCCGTTAAATGAAGAATTGGATTTTTTTGTTCCTCCAAAACAAAAAATCCGTTAAAAAGAACTTTCTAACGGATTTTCCTATACATCTGATTTTTTTTACGGTCAGCCCACTTTTGCTTTCAACAATCCAGTACATTGTTTCAGTTATTTAAATTTATTGGTTTTCTACCAACTGCAAAAGGATAAAATTTCTTCCTACGGCTACTGTAAAGCACAATCAAATTTGCATACTAAGGGCACGCTCTTACTGTTGAGTACCTCCCTTTGAATACCTTTCTTTTCATTGTTCATTTTCAAAACAATTACTTCTGATATTCTATAGTAAAATTACAAAAACAGATTTGAAGAATTCCTGATTTTCAAAATTTTAACATTAAAAAATAGCAAGATTTTTGTTTTTGTATTTCGATACTTATTAAATAAAAATAAAGCTAAAATTTCTCTTATAAATGCCAAACTATTTTTCCCGATTATTTCATTTTTTACTAAAATAAAAACTGTAATTTTGTGACGCAAAATAAAAACACCAAACAACATAATTATGAGTTCATTTGACGTAGTCATCATAGGTTCTGGTCCTGGCGGATATGTATCAGCAATCCGTTGTGCCCAATTAGGTTTCAAAACTGCCATCATCGAAAAATATCCAACCCTAGGAGGAACCTGCCTTAACGTAGGCTGCATCCCATCAAAAGCACTGTTGGCATCCTCACATCATTATGAAGAATTACAGCATTTTGCCGATCACGGAATTGAAGTTTCAGGAAAGGTAAAAGTGAATCTCGAAAAAATGATTGCACGCAAGCAGGCTGTAGTTGACCAAACTTCGGGAGGTGTAAAATTCCTAATGGACAAAAATAAAATCACCGTTTTTGAAGGATTAGGTTCTTTTGAAAGTGCTACCAAAATAAAAATCACAAAAGCCGATGGTAAATCTGAAACCATCGAAGCTAAAAATACCATCATTGCAACCGGTTCAAAACCGTCTTCCTTGCCTTTCATCAAACTGGACAAGGAAAGAGTCATTACTTCTACCGAGGCCTTAAAATTACCTGAAGTCCCTAAACACTTAGTGATTATTGGTGGTGGTGTTATCGGAATTGAATTAGGACAGGTTTACCTTCGCCTTGGTGCTGAAGTTTCTGTGGTGGAATTCATGGACCGAATCATTCCGGGAATGGATGCAGGTTTGTCAAAAGAACTGACCAAAGTCCTGAAAAAACAAGGAATGAAATTCTATACGTCGCACAAAGTACAATCGGTTGACCGAAAAGGCAAAACCGTAACCGTTAAAGCTGAAAACGCCAAAGGTGAAATCATTACCCTTGAAGGAGATTATTCATTGGTTTCTGTTGGAAGACGCCCATATACAGATGGATTGAATGCTGACAAAGCCGGAGTAAAAGTTACCGAGCGTGGCATGATCGAAGTAAATGACCATTTGCAAACCAATGTCCCAAATATCTATGCAATTGGAGATGTGGTTCGCGGTGCAATGTTGGCGCACAAAGCCGAAGAAGAAGGAACGATGGTTGCCGAAATTTTGGCTGGACAAAAACCTCATATCGATTATAATTTAATTCCGGGTGTAGTTTATACCTGGCCTGAAGTTGCTGCTGTTGGAAAAACCGAAGAGCAGTTGAAGGAAGCCGGTGTTGCCTATAAAGCCGGAAGTTTCCCGTTCAGAGCGTTGGGAAGAGCAAGAGCGAGTTCTGATAATGATGGATTTGTCAAAATTTTGGCAGATGCAAAAACGGATGAAGTTTTGGGAATCCACATGATTGGTGCACGTTGTGCCGATTTGATTGCCGAAGCCGTAACCGCAATGGAATTCAGGGCCTCTGCCGAAGACATCTCGAGAATGTCGCATGCACATCCAACATTTGCAGAAGCTGTAAAAGAAGCAGCGTTGGCAGCAACCGATAACCGTCCTTTACACATCTAATAAAAAAATTATGGCTTCAGTATTATTAAGTGGAAAACCTGTGAATACGAATGGTGAATTGCCAAACGTTGGCTCAAAAGCTCCCGATTTCAAATTAGTAACAACCAATCTATCAATCGTCAGCCTAAGCGATTTTGCAGGGACAAAATTAGTCCTGAATGTTTTTCCAAGCATTGATACTCCAACCTGCGCAATGTCGACACGGACATTTAATGCAAAAGCAAGCCAATTGGAAAACACCAAAGTATTGTGCATTGCACGTGATTTGCCATTTGCCTTCAAACGTTTTTGTGGTGCAGAAGGATTGGACAATGTAGTTTGCCTATCTGATTTCAATAACGGGAATTTTGGAAAGGATTACGGGCTTGAATTTACAGATGGTGCTTTTGCCGGATTGCATTCGAGAGCTGTAATTGTGCTTGACGGAAATGGCGTTGTAAAATATACAGAACAGGTTCCAAATACCTCAGACGAACCAAACTACGAAGCGGCTTTAGCTGCATTATAATACATTAAATATGGAATTCGAAAAAGACAACTCCTTTATTAAGGGCCGTATGAAAAGCGTTGGCTTTGCGGTAAAAGGTGCCATCAAACTGATAACTACTGAGCACAGCGTGATGGTTCAGTCCTCTTTGGCTATGATAATGATCATTGCCGGATTCTATTTCCATATCTCAAGGGAAGAATGGATGATGCAGATTTTGGCCTTTGGTTTGGTATTGAGCATCGAAGCTTTAAATACCGCCGTTGAAAAAATTGCCGATTTCATCCATCCTGAATTCCACAGCAGAATTGGCTTCATCAAGGATATTGCCGCTGGTGCCGTTATGTTTGCTGCTATGGCTGCCATTGCGGTCGGATTATTAATTTATGTTCCTAAATTTCTTTAATCATTCGATTAAATTTCTATTTTTATAGCGTTATAAATCACCAATGGCAAAAACAGTAAAGAAAGAAACTAAGGAAAAAGATCCACAATCGGAGATTAAAATTTTAAAGACCAAAAAGCAATACCGAATGCTGTTTGGGTTTCTTTTAGTGTTGCTTTCCATTGCTTTTTTGGTATCCTTCATTTCCTTTTTTGTTTCCGGAAATGGCGTTGGCTATGGCCAGGCCGACCAAAGTGCTGTTGATGCGATTACCGACAGGAATGTCCCTGTAGAAAACTGGCTGGGCAAATTTGGAGCTTACATTTCCGATTTATTCATTTACCGCGGTTTCGGAATTGCCTCTTTCCTTTTTGTCAAATTGTTCTTTTTGAGCGGTGCCTTTTTACTGTTGGACCTGCCGGTTAAAAAACTCAAGAATACCTGGTTTTGGGATTTGTTTGCCATTATCGTTTTATCGATAACCTTTGGTTTTTTTGCTACTTCCCTTCCTGAATTAGGAGGAACCGTTGGTTATGAAATGAATCAGTTCATCCAGGATTATATTGGCAAAATCGGAACGCTGCTTGGAATTGTCTTTGCAATTGTAATCTATCTGATATTCAAAATAAAGATATCTCCCGATGCCATTAAGACCTTCTTCGAAAAGAAACATCAGGACATCAAGGAGGATATCGATTCGTTGGCTACTGCCGACAAAGGAACCGATTATAACCTTGAGGAATTTGCTGTAAAGGAAGAAGGCGAAGAAGAGGAATTGGAAGAACCAACTTTAAAGCCTTCCCAGTTTGAAATCAATAAGGATGCTTTAAAACCAACTATTTCGAGTGCTTCCGAAATCAATATGGAGCCTACCTTAAAAACGGTTGAACCGACTCCCGAACCCATCGCAGAACCTGTAAAACATATTATTGAAACCAATGACGAGGCATTTGTCATAGAGCAGGCTCAGGATGAAGACATTATCGAAGAAAACCTTGCAGCAAAATTGGTAGCGGATTTTGGTGAATTCGACCCTACATTGGAATTATCCAACTACAAATTCCCAACCATTGATTTATTAAAGGAATATACTTCTGTTGGTATTACCATCAATCAGGAAGAGCTTGAGGAAAACAAAAACAGGATTGTAGAAACATTGAAAAACTACAAGATTGATATCGCCCAAATTAAAGCGACCGTTGGTCCATCGGTAACGCTTTATGAAATTGTTCCCGAAGCAGGAATCCGTATTTCAAAAATCAAAAGCCTTGAAGACGATATTGCACTTTCACTGGCAGCTTTAGGAATCCGTATCATTGCGCCAATTCCGGGAAAAGGTACTATTGGTATTGAGGTTCCAAACAAGAACCCAACAATGGTTCCAATGAAAACGGTCATCGCTTCGGCAAGATTCCAGGAAGCTGAAATGGAACTGCCAATTGCTTTAGGGAAAACCATCTCGAATGAAACCTTTGTGGTCGATTTGGCAAAAATGCCCCACCTTTTAATGGCCGGAGCAACAGGACAGGGAAAATCAGTTGGATTGAATGCCGTCCTAACTTCGCTTTTATACAAAAAACATCCGGCGGAAGTTAAGTTTGTTTTGGTAGATCCAAAGAAAGTGGAACTTACGCTTTTCAATAAGATTGAACGTCATTACCTGGCAAAACTTCCGGATGTGGAAGATGCAATCATTACCGACAATACCAAAGTAATCAACACGCTCAATTCGCTTTGCGTAGAAATGGATAATCGTTATTCCTTATTAAAGGATGCAATGGTGAGGAATATTAAGGAATATAATGAAAAATTCAAAGCAAGAAAATTAAATCCGGAAAACGGACACCGATTTTTACCTTATATAGTTTTGGTTGTCGATGAGTTTGCCGATTTGATTATGACCGCAGGAAAGGAAGTGGAAACTCCGATTGCGCGTCTGGCTCAGCTAGCCCGTGCCATTGGAATCCATTTGATTATTGCTACCCAAAGGCCATCGGTGAATGTTATTACGGGTATCATCAAGGCGAATTTCCCGGCACGTATTGCGTTCAGGGTTACTTCCAAAATTGACTCAAGAACCATTTTGGATACACAGGGTGCAGACCAGTTGATTGGACGTGGGGATTTATTGTATTCCAACGGAAATGATTTGGTTCGTGTACAATGTGCTTTTGTAGACACGCCTGAAGTAGAAAGAATTGTAGATTATATTGGTGGGCAAAAAGCCTATGCAAGCGCTTATCTTTTACCGGAATATGTTGGAGAAGAGGGAAGCGGCCCTAACCTTGAGTTTGATATTTCCGAAAGAGACAGTATGTTTAGGGAAGCAGCCGAGATAATTGTGACAGCCCAGCAAGGTTCGGCATCATTATTGCAAAGGAAGCTGAAACTTGGCTATAACCGCGCCGGAAGATTGATTGACCAATTGGAGGCAGCCGGAATTGTAGGCCCGTTTGAAGGAAGCAAAGCCAGAAGTGTAAACATTCCCGACCTGGCTTCATTAGATCAATTTTTTACGAATGAACAAAACAATGCATAAAATGAACAAAATACTTTCGATTGCTATCTTATTTTTAGTAACCATTACTGCTAATGCGCAAGATAAAAAAGCAAAAGACTTATTAGATCAGGTAACGGCTAAAATCAAGTCGTACAATAATATTACCATTGATTTCAAATATACCCTTACCAACAACAAGGAAAACATCAATAAGGAAAGTAAAGGAAATGTAATTATCCAGGGCAACAAATATGTGCTGAATTTTATGGGTGTTACCAAAATATTTGATGGCAAAAAAAGCTATACCATTGTCCCGGAAGATGAAGAAGTTACAGTTTCAAGCTTGAGTGACAATGATGAAAAAGCGATTACCCCTTCTAAAATGCTGACTTTCTTTAACAGCGGCTATAAATTTAGCTGGGACATCCTACAAGACGTAAAAGGTCGAAAAATACAGTACATCAAACTGATTCCAACCAATGCCAAAGATCAGCGAAAAGAGATTTTATTAGGCATCGATTCCCAAACCAAAAACATCTACAATGTTATTGAAATGGGGAAAAACGGAACCAGAACTACGTTAACTGTTAATTCTTTTAAAACCAATCAGCCATTATCAAAAAATCAGTTTACCTTTGTAGCTAGTAAATATCCAAATTACTACATCAATAAACTAGATTAATCCCGGGTGAAAATACTTGACAAGTACTTATTAAAATCCTTCCTTATTACATTTGCTACGGTATTTGTAATTCTGTTTTTCATATTCGTACTTCAGGTTGTATGGCTCTTCATTTCTGAATTAGCCGGTAAAGACTTAGATGTCTTAATGATCGTTAAGTTTTTACTTTTCAAAATGCCAAGCATTATTCCGCTTGTTTTACCATTATCCGTTTTATTGGCATCCATCATGACTTTCGGAAGTTTTGCGGAAAACTACGAGTTTGCCGCAATGAAATCTTCAGGAATATCATTGCAGCGGGCGATGCGCAGCCAAATCTATTTTATTGTTCTGCTGAGCTTGGTTGCTTTTGCATTTGCCAACAATGTCATTCCGTATGCCGAATATAAGTTTGTCAACTTTCGGAGAAACATAGCTCAGGTAAAACCTGCCATGGCAATCGCCGAAGGGCAGTTTAGCCAGGTTGGAAGCTACAATATCAAGGTTGAAAAAAAATCGGGAGAAAACGGCAAATACCTTAGCGGTGTTACCATTCACCAATTATCAACCCAGGGAGCTGGTGCCAATACCGTAATCAAAGCTAAAAAAGGAGAACTGATCAGCAGCGAAAGCTCCAATATCCTGAAGCTGGTCCTGAAAGATGGTAATTATTACGAGGATATCACTCCAAAAAAATTCGAAGACCGAAACAAGGTTCCGTTTGCCAAAAGTGAGTTCAAGCGATATGTCATCAATATTGATTTATCCAAATTGAACAGTGCCAACATGGATGAAGCGCAGATTACCAATACCAATACGATGCTTACCGTTGGTGAACTTTCGTACACGCTGGATTCCTTACAAAAAAATTACAACAAGGACATCGTTTCCATGGCTGATAACCTGACATTGCGTTCTTCAATTTCGCCAACGGTCAATCCGGCAACAGTAAGTCCAAATACGCTTAATGCCTCTAACCTGTTACAAGGTTTTTCAGATAGCGATAAAATGCAGATACTTCGTGTAGCAAGTGGTAATATTGATGCTGTTAATTTTTCTCTCGACAGTTCGAAATTTGAACTCGAAGACAAGGAAAAGAACATCAGCCAACACTGGATTGCGCTTTACGACAAGTTTGTGATTGCTTTTTCCTGTTTGCTTATGTTCTTTATCGGGGCGCCTTTGGGAGCCATTATCCGAAAAGGAGGTTTGGGACTTCCTATCGTATTTGCGATATTGATTTTCATCATTTTCCATTTCATCAATACGTTCGGGAAAAAAGTAGCACAACAGGACGAAATCACACCATTCCTGGGCTGTTGGATGTCGTCATTTGTATTGGCACCCTTGGCAATCATACTCACCAAGAAAGCCACCGATGATAAAGGATTTACCTTTGATTTTAGTTGGTTTACCAATATCTTCACTCGTTTCTTTCCAAAAGAAGAGGAAGAACTGGCAACCGAATCTGTTCCAACAACGGGTAGCTTTGACTTAAAGGATGAAGTAAAAACGCTTGAGAAAAAAGCATCAAAGACACCTAAAAAAACAGCCCCGAAAAAACAAAAAATAGATGCTGCCGAAATAAAAACCATTGCACAACAACACCATAAATTCAGCCTGTTTGCCTTTATTGGCTATGTGCTGTTATTACTTCTTGCCCTAACCGGCCAGTTAGATAACACAGTTATGATGATTGTTGCCATTGGCATTGCTCTTGTTTTCTATTTTGCATTATACAAAGCACAAACGATATTACATTCTATCGGAAAAGCTGATTTAAATACCATCACTGTATTACTTGCAGCTTTTCCATTTTATCCACTTTTCTATTTATATAACAGAAGTTATTTAAAGGAAATCCAATTCGAATCCCATGCATAAAATGAGTACAATGAAAATACATCTCAATACCATAGAGGAAGCCATCGAAGACATTCGCCAAGGCAAAATCATCATTGTAGTAGATGATGAAGACCGTGAAAATGAGGGTGATTTTTTGGCTGCAGCCGAAAAGGTAACCCCGGAAATGATTAACTTCATGGCTACGCACGGTAAAGGATTAATCTGTGCGCCATTGACGGAGAAGCGTTGTGTGGAATTGGAACTGCATTCCATGGTAAAGAACAACACCGACCACATGGAAACTGCCTTTACGGTTTCTGTTGATTTGAAAGGAAATGGTGTTACAACAGGAATATCAGCATCAGACCGTGCGAAAACGATATTGGCCTTAATGAATGAAGATACGAAACCTTACGATTTGGCTAGACCTGGACATATTTTCCCACTGATTGCAAAACAAGGCGGCGTATTGCGTAGAACAGGACATACCGAAGCTGCAATTGATTTTGCCCGATTAGCCGGTTTTAAACCTGCAGGTGTAATTGTAGAAATTATGAATGAAGATGGTTCTATGGCGCGTTTGCCTGAATTGGTAAAAGTGGCCAAAAAATTTGATTTGAAATTGGTTTCAATTGAAGATTTGGTAGCCTACAGAATGCAGCACGACAGCCTTATTGTGAAAAAAGATGATTTTGAAATAGAAACCCGTTTTGGGACTTTTCGTTTGCGTGCATACCAACAAACTACCAACAAACAAGTCCATTTGGCATTGACCAAAGGAAGCTGGAATTTAGGAGACCCAGTGCTGACCCGGATTAATTCAACCCAGGCCAATAATGATATCCTGAATACTTTAGCCATGGCAATGGATAAAAAACTGGATGATGTTTTCAACCGCATCATTAAGGAAGAAAAAGGTGCCGTTCTTTTTATCAATCAGGAAGTAGATTCCTCCGATTTGCTGAACCGCTTAACCGAATTGAAACATTTACAGGCTGAAGGCATTCATAAAGTGCCGCAAATCAAGATGGATGTTAAGGATTTTGGTATTGGAGCCCAAATCCTGCACGATATTGACATTTCCAAAATACGACTGATTTCGAATACTACCCAAACCAAACGTGTAGGTATGATTGGCTACGGATTGGAGATTATTGAGTACGTAAGGTATTAAGTAAAGTAGCTATGTTAGGCAAATACAGGACAGGATTATTGATCTTCTTTTGTCGTTTATAAAATATAGCATTGTTCAAAATGTTTCATTCCTATTTTTGGATAATATGTTACAGCTGCCGGAGCAGACAACAAAATAAGCATCGCTTCAGGACTTTTGTTTTTTGTAAATTCAATCAATTTCCTGCCAATGCCTTTATGTTGAAAATCCTTATCAACAGCAAGATCTGAAAGGTAAGTACAAAAAGCGAAGTCGGTTAATGACCTTGAAATTCCTATGAGCTTTCCTTCCAGCCTGGCCGTAACTATTAAATTGGCATACGTGCACATTTTTTCAATCCGTTCGTCATTGTAAATTGGCCTGCGTTCGCCAAGCGTGCTTCGGTTTAGGATATCTTTAAATTCTTTAGGATTCAGTGTATCTTCCACTTGGTAAATTATTTTCATACTACTGTTTTCTATTTGGAATTTCAGTTTTGGTGCATTACAGCGTCCAACTATTTTTTAAAGATTCTGATTAATTCGTTATAGGTCCATTCATTACCTTTCGTAAAGAAGGAATAGGTTTTATCCCAATCTTCCCCATCTCCAAAGCCCACCATCGATGATATTATTTTCGTGTGCTTGTCATCAATTTTCCTCAACTGGATAATTTCCTGCAGGTTCCTGTCAGTATCCCTAGTATTCTTGGAAAACTTCCCATTTAGGTTTACTTTTAGAGTAATCATTTCATTTTCTATAAAATTGATGATGGGCATAGTAATCGAAGTAGCGTCTGTCAGTTTTTTTGAAGAGTCATAATTGGTTACTATCGAGCCGCCTGTCCTTAGCTCAATATGGGATACTGGAGCAATCCATTTTTGAAGTTGATTGTCTTCAGAAAAAAGGCGCCATGCGTTTTTAATATCTAGTGGAATTACCATTTCAAAACGTAAAACACGTTCACCAGCCTGATTTTTATACGAGGTGTTTTTCACAGATTGGCTAAAGCTGTGAGTAGTTACAGCCATAACAAAAAATAAAATATATTTGCTCATAAAATTAAATATCTATTATTTTTATTGACAGGCTAATTATCCGATTTAATAAATTTTGTACTGTAATTAAATGACTGCCCTTCTATTTTAATTAGATAGGTTCCTATATTAAGTTCGTCAGTCGGTATTTTTATTGAATTGCCTTCAATCTGGTAATTGATGGTTTTCAACAATTTTCCTTTCATATCTATCAGACTGACTTTGAGTGGTTCCTCAACATTTCCGTCAAAAGTAATATTTAAAAATCCTTTTGCCGGATTTGGATAGATACTAAACGGCTTTTGTATTTCATTTGATTCAACAGCCAGCAAATTTCCAGAATTTTCAATATTTGAATAAAACGTGTTTATGCCAACGTTTGAAAACGTTTCCAATATCCCGGAAGGGTATTTGATAGATAAAGTTTGGATAGTCGTAGCATTTCCCAAACCAAAATGAACCCTTAAATCATTTTGACTTTGAAATGAATTCTGTGCTGTAATCTCCCTCATTTGCCAGGTATCGACGCCATTAATCGTAGCCCTTAGTTTAACCAGAGTTCCAAGTGCAGATTTATTTGATGTTGTCCCGACACACTTTATGGTAATCCAATTATTTCCTGTTGCTGCAGAGGTATTTTTATATAATGCCCGCGTTGCGTCAACACCACTAACAAATAAATCCAGATCGCCATCATTATCATAATCTCCATTAGTGATGCCTGAACTATTATTTACTGTTCCCAAACTAATGGCAGTGGCAAAAGTACCATTGCCATTGTTTTTGTAAAATTTAGGTTTGGACATATCATTTGTAATAATTACATCCAAGTCGCCGTCGTTGTCAAAATCACCCCAATCATTGGCAAGATTAGTGGTTTGAGTGGTAAAAGGAGTAGTTTGCAAGGTATAGACGCCACCCGAATTCCGATAGAATCTTGTACTTGCACCTCCATAATTTGTAAGGCATAAATCTAAATCCTGGTCATTATCAAAATCAATAAAGTTATAGCATTGTCCATCCTGGAGTTGAGTAGCGAACAACTCGGTGGTCATAGGTTCAAAAGTATCTGAACCGTTTTCAATCTTCATGTTTTTATAACAAAAATCAGGTCCTGGAGTTCCACCTGGTCCACTGGCAACAAATAAATCCATGTCGCCATCCAAATCATAATCACTCCAATAAGGTACGGTGTAGGGATGCGTTTCATCCGTTAGCTGATAACCTGTTATTTGTTCGGCTACTGCTGTTGCACTGGTATTTAAAAATAATTTAGAGGGAAAGGGTCCAATGCCTGCGCCATGAAATCCGGCAGCATGCACAAAAACAAAATCAGGAAAAGCATCGTTGTTCCAGTTACCGATAGCGCAACCCCATGCCGGATAATCGGTTAGGCTGGAATATTGGGAAGTAATATTTGTAAAAGTGCCACCACTATTTCCTAAAAAAATTCCCGCTGGATTTTGTGAAATAATGCAATCCATAAACCCATCGTTATTAATGTCTGCCCAAGATGCACCACCGGGAGCCTGCAATGGCTCAAAATCAAAAGGGTTTGTGATCTGGGCAAACATTTCGTTTCCATCATTTCTAAACAAAAAATTTGGCGATGCAAATAAGTCCAGATCATTATCGTTATCAAAATCCACCCATGAAACGCCTTTATATATTCCGGGAGACATATAGGTTGTTATTGGATTTGAAGGGTTTACAATTTTAGTAAAACCACCTTGAGCAGTAATGCTTAGATTTGCAATAAGAAATGTCAAAATAGAGGCGTAATTTTTTTTCATTTTATCAACTATTTAAGTTACTTTTTTAAACAAGTTTGAAACCTTACAGTTATCGATGCATAAAATTACAATGCACAACAAACCTATTGGGAAATCCTTATAAAGGTTTACCAATTAAAATTGTAAAATGATTCAATGAAAATTAAGAGGCCGGGCTGGTTTTGTGGGGCGCCTCACTTTTTTTAAAGCTTTTTTTGTACTCTATAGGCGACATGTTAACGTATGCCCTGAATGCTTTCCCAAAAGAAACTTTGTTATTAAACCCTACGATATAGGCGATTTCTATCAAGGTTACTTCTTTGTCGCTATTTTTAATTAAGGCTTTGCCTTCTTCAATCCTGTATCGGTTCACAAATTCAAAAAAGTTCATTTTGAATTGTTCATTTATGATTTGGGATATGTATTCTTTCTGGAGTTCCATTTTGATTGCCAGATCATTCAATCTTAAGTCATTTTTTCTCCAAAGTGTATTTTCTGTCATAAGCCTGTCCAATTTTTCCGCCAGTTCCTTGCTCGTTTTCCAATCAATGGGAGAATTTTTATACTTTGTGAAACTACCAATAGTTGCTTTTTCGTCTCTCGGTGCGTTAGATTGCGTAGAAAAATCACTCTCATATTTTTTTTCCCTGATCTTTGGCATTAAGTCATCAAAAACATAGGGCTTTAAAAAGGCAACTACCGTTATTATAAGAATGAATACAACCATTGAGAATGCAATCATATAATCCCATTCGAGGGTAAGGATTCCAAACGCGACAAACAGCTTATAGATGAGAAACGAGAATGCTATGCCACACAAACCAATGCAAAGCATAATTATCCAGTTTTTTATTAATATAAATTCAGAGAAGGCTTTCCGCATGTTGTAAATCAATATACCATAACTGAAAATCTGGATTATGCTGAACCATGTTATTATCTGAAAAAATATGAAATAAAATGATTCTTTCGGAACACCATAGACCATATTAAATTTCTTCTGATTCGCTGCTTGGATTAAGTAAGGAATATGAATCAGCATTGCAGTACAAAACGGAATGAAATGCAGTAAACTTCTGCTGTTTATGCTGTGCTTTTGTACACTTTCAACATATAGGAATACAATAGGGCCAAATAATAAAAAGAAAAAACCGGATAATCCCGCAAAATGAGGGAAATAAATTTGATACCTGGTCCAATATAAAACATAGTCGACTAAAGTAAGCGAAAACAAAACCAGTAAAAGGGAGATTAAAAACTTACCAATCCTGTTTTGACCATTTTGAAATTGTATCAAAATACTGGTAATAAAACCAAGGAATGAAAATAAAAGGAAAATAATTGTCCAGTTGTCAAAGGAAGGTTCTTTCATGTTACAAATTTAAGCGAATTAACTTGTATAGTTAAATTATTTAATCTCATGCGACTCGGTCATGCTAATTTAGAATTTTAAATTGTAAAAGTGTTCAACCAACCTCAGTAAAGAGCAGTCCGTGAAACAAATAGCTTTTTGGCAAAAAAATAACTTGATATTTTAGTCAAAATCTTTTTGCAAAACGAAAAAGGTTGCTATATTTGCAACCGCATTGAGAAATTGATGCCCGACTTATTGGAGAAATGGCAGAGTGGTCGATTGCGGCAGTCTTGAAAACTGTTGACTGTAACAGGTCCGGGGGTTCGAATCCCTCTTTCTCCGCAAAGAAAAACCGATTAGTTTCCTAATCGGTTTTTTTATTTTCTAAAAGTGCCAAAAGTTTACTTTTGAGTGCTTTTGGGAAATAAAAAAATAAGGCTGTGCAACAGCCGTAGTTTTTCCTTGCTCAGGATACCCTTTAGGGCTCACCGAAGGTAATCCCGAATTAAATGCGCGGGCCAAACCTGCCTGTTCCAAATCCAACTGAGTAGCTCATCTCAATCCGTAATACAAACCAAAAAAAAAACCGCCAATATTTGGCGGTTTTTTTAATGGATAGAATTTGAATTAATGTTTATTCCTTAACAATTTTTATTACATCAGAATTGCCATTGTCCAGCTGTACTTTAACCATATAAATTCCTGTTGCAAGTCTTTGCATATCAATAGTATTTCCGGAAACGGTATAACCAATTATCTCACGGCCTTCCATATTGTAAATAGTGACGTTTTTGATTTGTTCCTCAGTGGTGAATTGCAATACATCTTTGACAGGATTTGGAAAGTATTTGATAGTTGTCTGTTCATGTGTTTGTGTATCAAGAGTAGAGTCACAATACCCTTCTACACTAAAAACCAGATTGTATCCTGGATGCTCTTCCCAAGTAGCTCCCATATCAAAAGAGGAATAACTGTCAAATCCAATTGCGGGTTGTGAAGTAGCTTCCCAAGTAAGGAAATCTGTTGAATAAGGTGTCGGGATTACTTCGATGAAATAATTACCTTCGCTCAATTCTATAGGTGCATTTTCCCAGGAAAAGGTGATAAATACCGAAACAACATCAAAAGGCATTCCCGGGAAAGGCCAGTAACCATTATAATCTTCTGTTGCTGGTCCTTTGTTAACGAAAGAATGTAAGATTGGGCCAGGCGCACCATCTACTGCACTTCTGATATTAATTGTAGCGTTGTGCAAACCACCTCCAAGAAGCAACGTGTGCATCGTAAACTTGGTCAGGTGAAAACTTGTGTTAGGTTCTACTACAAAATCATCTGCAACACAAATAACGCCTCCCGGAGAAAGGAAAGACGCCGCAGTTTGAAATCCTTCGGTCAAATTTTCCTGTTGGCATGCATCCCCATAATCAGGTTGCACTTCACCCGAATCTGTACAGGTTCCTATTACCTGAAAAACCTTATTATAATAACCTGTTCCTCCCATGGTTCATTTTCAAATCTAAAATAATCAAACACGCCATACGTTTGGTCTTCAAGTGTGATTTCCCAACCTACAGGCACATCATCACCGGCAGCAGCAGTTAACTGCACAAAGTATTTCCCTTTTTCCAAAGTCACAAAAGATGGTAAATTAACAGTTACGGCATAGCAACCCATGCTAACATCTGGAATATCATAAAGAAAAACCTGGCTCGTCGGAACCAAAGCGTCAAAAGTCATTATTGCATCGCCGGGAAGTCCGTTTTGTTCGTTTCTCAAAGAAACATTCAGATAAGGAATGGATGCCAGGCCTTTTGTCAAGTTGAAAGTCATACTATTTGCGGTAAAGGTCGTACCAAAGGGAACATCAAAATCAGCTGCTCCTGCGTATTCATATAATCCGCCTGTAGTAATGTTTTCTGCGCCCGAAGAACTATCCGAAGTGGTTCCAAATGAGCATGGTCCTTGTCCGAATGATAAACCCGCAACCCCAACCAATAAGAAAGTAAATAATTTTTTTTTCATGAGTTTTTTTTTAATTGATGGGTGTAAAATTACAAAAGCGGGCTAATGCAATTTTTCAGATGTCTTTTAAAATTTGATATTTTAAAAGATAAAAAGATGTCTAAATGGGGTTATTTAGCGTTAGCTTCCTTTTTTTGAATGCTGTTCGTCTTCATAGCTTAAAAATACTGAAGGAGCAATACCCGTCACTTTCTTAAAAATTGTAGAGAATGTACTATGCGATGTAAATCCGCAGTCTTCGGCCAGATAACTTATTTTGTAGTTTGCGTATTCGCGCTGCGTGTGTATTTTATGGCAGATATAACGGATGCGCAATTCATTGATGTAATTATTGAAATTCTTGTCTTTATGTTCCTTTATAACTGCAGAAAGATAGGTCGGATTCGTATTCAAGGATAAGGCAAGCATCGAAACATTGAGTTTGGGATTGCGAAATTTTTCCTCCTCTTCGAATTTTTGCAGACCTATTAAAATATCTTCTTCCACAAACGACGGCACCGAATAATTGGTTTTTACTTCAATTTCTTTTTCGATCTGCGTTTCAATCGAAAATGCCATCGGCCGCTTTAATTTTTCTATGACAGATAGGTACTTCAGATGTTTTTCCCTTTTCTTCTTATGCAAATAGAAAAATATTGAACCACTTGTAATTACCATTAAAAGAATTCCCAACACAAGCCACTGATTGTATTGTTCCGTCTTCAAAATAGATTCAGAAAGATCTTTTTGCTCCATCTTAAAAGCAGTATCTATTGCTTTTAGGTCATGGTCTTCAAGCGTATCCCTCAATGAAAGGTGCTTTTCGTTGTATAAAGTATAATTCGCCTTGTCGCCAATTTTCTGATAATTCCTCGAAAGATTTAAATAAATTTCCAACCTTAGGGAAGTGATATTGAAATCCGGATCTTTTAAAATGGATTGTAAAGTCGAGATGGCTTGACGGTGATTGCCCCTTAAGGTATAGACTTCTGAAAGGGTTGAATAAATATAATAGTTCAAATTACGGTTTTCAGTGTCTTTAATTTTTAGCGCTTTTTGCAAATAAACCTCAGCCGAATCAGGCTGGTTAAGA
Source organism: Flavobacterium wongokense (assembly GCF_021608265.1). Taxonomy (GTDB): domain Bacteria; phylum Bacteroidota; class Bacteroidia; order Flavobacteriales; family Flavobacteriaceae; genus Flavobacterium; species Flavobacterium wongokense. The sequence continues at coordinate 21,560 of NZ_JAKIHP010000008.1, read as the reverse complement.
TAATAATAGGAATTCCCGATGTTGTAAAGCGATCTTCGGTAATTGTAAATGTGTTTTTTGTTGGTTTCTTTTACAAGTTCAAATTGATGCAAAGCGTTTTTATAATTTTTATTTGCTGCTTTGTAATTTTTATTATTAAAGTCAAGATTCCCTAACTCAAGGTAACTCAAAGCTTTCAGGCGGTACATTTTATCTCCTTGTGGTAATTTTTCAATTTGCTGCATTGCCAGGCCTAAATAGTATCGTGCTTTATCCGTTAGGTTCAGAAAAGAATATTGATTGGCTATCGTTCCATAAGCCGTGGCCATTCGCTCAGGGTCTGCAATCTTCTCAGCAATTTCCTTTGCCTTGAATGAATAATCAATTGATTTGTTGATGGCATTGGTGCGAAAATAAGCTTCCGAAATCCTTTGCAGGACTTTAAATTTTTGACTGTCTGATGATGTATTTTTGTAGATATAAATGCCGGATTTTACGATGCGCAAAGTGTCATTCGCTTCAAAGGAAAACAAGACGGTTTCCAAACTGTCTAACTTTTGTTGTTGTTTGGTTTGGGCAAACAATGGGAAAAGTAATGACAATAGAATAGTCGAAAAATAATACTTCTTTTGGATCATCGGAATTCAGCTTGTCAATTGTGCATGTAAAGTTCTTAAATAATACTTTAGCCGGGAGTTGATTTGTTATAATTTTTATGTTTTTAAGGATAAAAATTCCACACAAACCAAGGCAGTACAAATAAAAGCTTATTTTTTCAAGAAAGAGGTTCCGGTTTTGGCGGTCCACCAGCGGGTTTGGAGTTCTCATCTGGTAGTGGCACAAATTCCTTATTGTCGTTGGGAGGTAAAATGATGCGTCCCTGTTTCCAGTCCTCTTTTGCCTGTTCAATCCGTTCCTTTCTTGATGAAACAAAATTCCACCAGATGTAACGATCCCCAAGTGGTTCACCGCCAAGCATCATTAAGATAGTATCCTCATTTGCAATAATCATTGGATCGACACCCTTAGAAAATACCAGCATAAGTCCCTCAGGATAATTTACTCCTGAAACTTCAACACTGCCTTTTACAATATAAATCGAGCGTTCACTGTGTTCTTTAGGAAGGCCAAACCTTGCTCCTTTCTGTAAAACTACATGAAGATAGAATAAAGGTGAATTGGTTTTTACATCGTTCTTAAGTCCGTATGCATTCCCTGCTATAAGCCTCATCCACACACCGGTATCGGTATATATTGGCAACTGTTCGGGTTTGTAATTTGTAAATGATGGCGCTGCTTCTTCGTCCTTTTCCGGGAGTGCCACCCAGGTTTGTATCATTTCTAATTTTCCTCCGGCCAATACCGAAGGATCTTCGAACCTTTCGGAATGTGAAATGCCGCTTCCGGCTGTCATCCAGTTTACTTCGCCAGGGCGAATGATTTGCTCTACACCTAAACTATCACGATGCGTAACCTGGCCTCCAAAAAGATAGCTTACAGTTGACAATCCAATATGGGGATGTGGTAAAACATCTAAGGTTGAAACTATTGGAGGGACATTCAATACTGGTCCGGCATGATCCATAAAAATAAAAGGGCCAACCATCCTGTGTGTCCTGAACGGAAGGATTCGCTTTACTTTCATCGATTCACTGATGGCAGCATTCCTGGATTCTATAACTATATCGAGCATAAATTTAAAATCTATCATAAAAGTACGGAAATTTGAATGAATTGATTTGACCATTTAGTAATTGCGCAAAAAATTTTCCTTTTTGCCTTTTCTCAAATATTGACTATATTTATCGGTAGAATTGCAGGGAAGAAAAACCAAAATGAAAAGCAACTTAGAACAGACTGAAACTCCATTTATCGCCCAGATTTCATTCCACAAACTGATTGAAACACTGGAACAGATTGCGGCTTCCAATGTTGATTATCGGGTTAATTATGCTATGGCTTTACTAAAGGAAGTAGAGCGTCTGCCCGAATTCAGGACCGGAATTGTAGACTTATCAGTTATAAATGAGCATGAGGAATTAATCAGGAACCTGCTGGCCGATTTGTTTCCAACGGCCTTAACGCATAACGAAATCAAAGCTGTCGCCATTCCTTTCCACAACGTTACCTTCAATTATACCCAACGTTTTAAGAACATTTTGAAAGATGCCGGGGTTGCCTTTGATATGAACATCAGGGATTTTGATGACGAGCGTTTTTACATTATGAGTTGCTGCCTGATATTAAATGCGCATTATAAGCAGAATATCGAATTCAACAATCCACTGTTTTATGACATTCCCGATGGTTCCGGAATCATGAAGCACTACCGCATTTTGTATAATGCCGATTTTATTGAAATCATCCCGACTGAAAAAGCAATACCACTTACTGAGGAAGATATCGTATTGCTGATTGATAATTATGACGATTTTGAACTCTGGAAAGAAAAGTTTCCATTAAAAAGTTGGATTTTAAAAGGCTTCGGAATCGTACAGCTTTTTGATACCACCACCGAAAGTTCGGTGTCGACCCTCAAAACAAACCTCTTAAAAGCTACTGATACCAAAAATGAAGAGCTGGCTGAAGACTTTCAGTCGATATTCCGTTCGATATTCCGAATTCCCGATTTAAGGATTGGCCTGACCATCTATGAACCAGAGGACAAAAAATTCATACGTCCCAATGTTGATGCCAGGAACATCCATAGTTTTATCTTAAGTGAATGTGAGGAGGCAGAATGTTCGGGCAAACTCTACAATAGTTTTTTTGATGCGGTCATAAAGGAAAAGCAAATTTTCATCGTTTCAGATGTAGATATCTTTTCAGCCAAAAAAGGAAATGAAGCATTGGGCAGTCATTTGAAACAACAAAATATTAAAAGCTGTATTTTGGCTCCTGTCATCAAAGGTGATGAAATATTGGGCATTTTCGAATTGGCTTCAGAAAAAACAAGGGTACTCAACAGCATCAATGCCAATAAACTCGAATTGATACTGCCTTATCTAACCGACACTTTAAGCCGTTACAGGCTCGATTTACAAAACCAGATTGAAGCCGTTATCCAAAAGGAATACACCGCAATCCATTCGAGTGTTTATTGGAAATTCCGCCGTGAAGCCCAAAAATATATCCGCACGCTAATTGCCAATCAGTCCAAGGATTATATTTTTAAGGAAATTGTATTTAAGGAAGTGTATCCTTTGTTTGGCCAAATTGACGTAAAAGGTTCATCCGAACACCGCAATGAAAGTGTTGTCCAGGATTTAAGAATTCAATTGGAGACATTGATCGCCATCATTGAAAGTATGGAATCACAGGCGAACCTAATGATTTTGCAACAGCGAAAATTTGAGCTCCACTCCTTTCTCACACAGTTGGATGCTCCACTAAAAGCAGATACCGAACAAATCATTCAACGTTATGTTGAGTCCGAAATCCATCCCATTATCCATAGCAATGCCGATATTGAGCAAAGCAAAGATGCCATTGAGAAGTATTTTAAAAAAATTGATGAAAAGACCGGCATGTTTTACCACGCACGCAAAAAATTTGATAATGCCCTGAGTAAAGTCAATAAAAGATTAGCTACCGTTTTGGATGAAAAGCAGTTGGAAGCCCAGAAAATATTCCCGCATTATTACGAGCGTTTTAAAACCGATGGCGTAGAACATAATCTTTATATTGGTGCATCGATAGCTCCGGAAAAATCTTTTGACAAAATCTATCTGAATAATTTGAGGCTCTGGCAGCTTCAGACGCTCTGCGAAATGGAATTGGAACACCACGAATTGAAAGGCTCATTACCCTACACCCTTGATGTTACTTCGCTCATTTTGGTTTTCAGTTCGCCTATTTCCATCCGTTTCCGAATGGACGAAAAACGGTTTGATGTTGACGGAACCTATAATGCCCGTTATGAAGTGGTGAAAAAACGTATTGATAAGGCATTTATCAAAGGCACCCGTGAAAGGATTACCGAAAAGGAAAAGATTACCATCATTTATTCCCATTCGCATGAAGAAAGGGAATACATGGATTATATCAAATATTTACAGTTTAAGGAAATCCTGGAGCCAAAAGTCGAACAATTCGAAGTTGAGGAACTTCAGGGAGTTTCGGGCCTAAAAGGAATCCGGGTCAAGGTGGTGCATCAGAAACATTAAATGGGTGCCGATCTGAAAGCAAGTACAAAAGCGATTACCGAAACAATGATTCCAATCATAAAGATATTATAGGTAATGCGCAGCAAACGGTATTTTCGCTCCAAAACCAAACCAAGGTAATACAAATCCTTTGTCATCGAATTGTGAAGGTATTCCCTGTCCTTCAACAATTCATTTACCGCCCATTGATACTCATCATAAGGCATCTTAAAGAAATTCCCAAAGAACAACAGGTTCACTTTTTTATCCTCGATGTCCTGACGCGTAAATTTGCCCGAAGTCACTTTTGGTTTTGTCGAGAGAATGGCAAAAATGATGCTGATTACACTAAAAAAAACCATAATGAATGTTGGGATAACCAGGTGTGCGTTTCCCGGACTGTCCAGTTTGGGCACAATGGTAGAAAGCGCTATGGAAATAATAATCGCATTCACCGACAATAAAATATTGGCTTTGCTGTCGGCAATTTCACTCAGTCGAATGTGGTTCGTAAGTGTGATTTTGAACATGGTATCAATGCTTCGGTCGGGTTTTTCCTCCTTCTCTTTCTGCTTTTTTGTTTTAGTTGTTGTTTCCATAGTTTCATTTTCTAATGCGTCAATCCTTTTTAAAATCTTTTGAATGTTCTTTTCCTTTTTAGGCTGCCAGTGAAACAAGGCATATTCGCTAAAAAACTGATGCTGGTTTTGAAGGAAATTCAAATTCCCTTTTGCCCAATCCAAATCAGAGAATTCCATTTTCATCGTCATTTTCAGTTCTTCACGTAAAAAATCCGAAACGCTTATGTATTCCTTGGAAGCAAAATGATAGTAATCTGCATCGTGGATGATTTTTTCCAACAAATTAACCGGGATGTAGTCTTTTCTGGTTGCGTTAATCAGAGCCATAATTTGGTCAATCTTAGCTGCTTCATAATTTTGTTCTTTGAGGAATTTTTCAGCAATTTCGATACCCGCTGCTTCATGATTTTCACAACCACAAGTATACCCCGCATCATGGAACCAGGCAGCCAGAAGCAACAATTCCATTTCATTTTCGGTGACTGATTGTGCTGTTGCTATCGTTTTTACAGCATTGACTACAGATGAAGTATGCTTAAAATTATGATACAAAAATGAACCAGATAACTTATCTTTGAATAGTTTTTGGACAAAATCTTCAGCCTGATCTATAATAGTCATTTGCAAAAATAAAATCTGAGTTATGAAATTGTTTTGTATGAGCACAAATACAAGAAAATATTATAAACTTACATCTGTAATATTTCTCTTTGCCTTGTTGCAATCCTGCGCGACACACAAAATACAATATAACAAAAATAGCAATAAATCAATTACCCAGATTGATACCGGCAATATAAATGAGGACCATACGTTTTACCTGATTGGTGACGCAGGCAATGCAGGAGACAGTGTTACTAACGCTACGCTTTCGAATTTAAGGCAAAGGCTTGAAAAGGCAGACAGCAACAGCACACTGATTTTTCTGGGTGATAATATTTACCCTGTTGGAATGCCCGCTGACCCCAAGAATCCTGAGTATGAATCGGCAGTAAAAAAAATAAACCGCCAACTGGAAGTTGCCAAAAAATTCAAAGGCAGAACCATATTCATTCCCGGAAACCATGATTGGTATAGTGGCATTGAAGGGCTGAAAGCGGAGACCAAAACAGTCACGGCCTATTTAAATAAGGATGCTTTCCAGCCGAAAGATAATTGCGCCATTGAGGAAATTAAAATCAACAAAAACATTACCCTGATTGTCATTGACAGCCAATGGTTTTTAGAAGATTGGGAGAAAAGCCCTAAAATAAATGATGATTGTTCGATTAAAACCCGTGAAGCTTTTTTTGAAGAACTGGAGAGCATATTAAACAAAAACCAGGACAAAATTAAAATCATAGCGCTGCATCATCCGTTGTTCAGTAATGGTTCGCATGGCGGTCAATTTTCCTGGAAAAAACAACTTTTCCCACTTGAAAGTAATTTTCCTTTGCCAATAGTAGGCAGTGCACTGAATTTCATAAGGAAGACTTCCGGAATAAGCACTCAGGATTTACAGAACAAGGTATACCAGGCTTACAGAAAAAGGATAACCGCTTTGCTTCAGGGACAGGATAATGTTATTGTAGTTGCCGGCCACGATCATAATTTACAATATTTAGAGGTAAATAATATCACTCAGATCATTAGTGGTGCCGGTTCGAAAAGTGAGGCAGCCCGAGCAATCGGCAAAAACGATTTTTCGTATGGCGGCAATGGATATACTGAACTTACGGTAGACAAAAACCAGGAAATATCCATTCGTTTTTTTGGCATTGAAAACCGTTCGGAAAAATTGTTATGGCAGACTTCAATCAACAAAAAAGTCAAAACTTCAGAAAATAATTATCCAAACCTATTTCCAAAAACAATTTCAGCTTCTGTTTATACCAAGGAAATGACGCAGAAAAGCATGTTTCACAATTGGTTTTTGGGCAGTCATTACAAGGATTATTACAGTACTCCAATTGAAGCCAGAACAGTCAGCCTTGACACTCTCTTTGGTGGATTGAAACCCTTGCAGGCTGGTGGCGGTCACCAGTCCAAATCGCTGCGATTGAAAAACAATGAAGGCAAGGAATACGTGATGCGTGCCTTAAAAAAAAGTGCTTCACGTTTTTTACAGTCGGTGGCTTTTAAGGACCAGTATGTTGAGAAGCAGTTTGAAGATACCTATGCCGAAAACTTTCTACTCGATTTTTACACCACTTCCCATCCCTACACGCCATTTGTAGTAGGTAGTCTGGCCGATAATATAGGCATCAGCCATAGCAATCCCCAACTCTATTATGTTCCGAAACAAAACTCCTTAGGAAAATTCAATGATGATTTTGGTGACGAATTATACATGATAGAAGAGCGTCCAACCGATTCCCAAAAAGAGCTCCAATCTTTTGGGAAACCCGATGCGATTGTCAGCACCAGCGAAGTACTCGAAATGCTCCATAAAAATGAAAAGAAACGCATAGATGAAAAAGGATATATCAGGGCACGTTTATTTGACATGCTGATTGGCGATTGGGACCGGCATTTTGACCAATGGCGCTGGGGTGAGTATAAGGAAGGGGAGCAAACCGTTTATAGGCCGATTCCACGTGACAGAGACCAGGCTTTCGCCAAATATGACGGCGCTCTATTGGCAATCGTCATGAACATCCCCGATTTGAGGCACATGCAGACTTTTAAGGAAAAAATCGGCAATTTAAAATGGTTTAACCGAGAACCCTATCCATTGGATATTACATTCCTGAAAACAACTGACGAAACCGATTGGGTTACCGAGGCCAAATTCATTCAGGATAATCTATCGGAAGCAGCTATTGCAGCAGCTTTCAAAAACCTGCCAAAGGAAATGCAGGACGGAACCATGGAAAGCATTATAGCGAAATTGAAAATACGGAAAAAGGATTTACAGGAATACGCCAAAGAATATTATAAAGTGCTTCAGAAAACAATTGTCATTGTTGGAACTGAAGAAAAGGATAAATTCGAAATTACACGCAAATCGGGAAATCAAACCGAAATAAAACAATACCGGTTAAAAAAGGAAGAGGAAAAGTTGGTCCAAACCAGGACTATTTCTGGCAAATTAACCAATGAGGTTTGGATTTATGGCTTGGATGAGGACGATAGTTTTATTGTAACCGGAAACGAGAAATCGACTCTTAAAATTCGGTTGATTGGTGGCCAGAACCATGATAATTATACGGTTCAAAATGGCAATAACATTGTCGTTTACGATTTCAAATCAAAGAAAAACACTTTTGATTTAGATCACAAAGCCAAAAAAATCCTGACTGACGATTATGAAACCAATCTTTATGATTACAAAAAACCAAGATTCAATGCCTGGACAGGCTTGCCAGCCATTGGTTACAATCCCGATGATGGTGTAAAGATTGGCGGAATGCTAAATTATACCCGCTATGGTTTCAAACAAAACCCTTACACCCAAAAACATACTTTTAAGGCGTTTTACTATTTTGCCACCAACGGCTTTGAGCTGAATTATTCGGGCAAATTCCCAAAACTGCTCGGTCAATGGGATTTTGACATTGAAACCCGTTTTACCAGCCCAAATTTTGCCATTAACTATTTTGGCTATGGTAACGAAACTGTCAACGATGATGAAGATTTTGGAATGGATTACAACAGGGTAAAAATCCAGATGGTAAAAGTAGAGCCTGTTTTGAAATTGGTTGGAAAATACGGTAGCGAAATCCAGTTTAAGGGATCTTTTGAAAACATTGAAGTGGAGCAAACCAATGGCCGTTTTATCAATCTGCCAGGCATCGTAAATCCTGATATTTTCGATTATCAGCAATTTGCCGGTGGAAGATTGCAGTTCAGTTTTGAAAATTATGACAATGCTTCAAATCCAACTTTGGGGATGGGATTTTTAATAGCTGCAGGCTGGAAAATGAATCTGAATCAACCGGAACGAAACTTTTCCGAATTGGAAGCCAAATGGAATTTTAATTACAAAATAGATAAAAAAGGAAAGCTGGTGCTGGCAAGCCTTTTTAAGGGAAAAGCCATCACAAATGACAATTTCGAGTTTTATCAGGGCGCTGTTTTGGGTGGAGATTACGACTTGAGGGGTTTTAGGAACGAACGCTTTTTAGGAAAGCAGTCCTTTTTTAATAGTAACGACATCCGATTGAGCTTAGGAAAAATCAAAGGAAGTTTGCTGCCAATGTCCTATGGGATTTTGGGCGGATTTGATTATGGAAGGGTTTGGTTTCCAAATGAAGATTCCAATACTTGGCACCGTTCCTATGGCGGTGGTTTGTGGCTGAATGGCGTTGGCGTTATCACCGCAAGGCTCACGTATTTCAAAAGCGAGATTGATAAAGCCCGTATTGCCTTTGGCTTAGGGTTTGGCTTTTAAATTCCGTAAATCGAACTGATAAATGTTACCACCAGTCGATTTGTCTTTTTCATCGGCAATTAAAAGTGTGTTTTCATCCTTAAAGCTCACCGCTTCTTTTTGGGAGTAATGATCCAACTCCAATCGTTCAATTTTCCCTTTCAAAAAATCATCACCGTTAAATTCAGAAAACAACCAAATCCTACTGTGGCTAAGCAGGGCAAATCTTGAACCATCAGGACTGATTGCAGCGCCTGTAATAGCAGAATTATTGAAATCCTCTCCGGTTTTGTATCGGCCTAATAATTGTGCCGGATGATTGCCTTCTTTGTTGGGGATTTTATAAATCAGGGTTGTCCCGTCAAAATCTTTGCTTCTGTTTTTGGTAAAAAGATAGAAGAATCCTTTTAACTCAAAGAAAGCTTCACAGTCATACAACAATTCTTTTTTAGATGGCGGGAATGCTGTCTGCTCAGGATAATAAAAGGAGACTTTATAATCGGGTTTAATGGTCTCTTCCTGTAATAAGGATGCGTTGATTTTGTAAATGCACAAGTCCTGCCGTTTATTGCCGTTATTGCCAAAATCGCCCAAATATAGGTTTCCATCCTTGTCTGATGCCAAATCTTCCCAATCTGTATTTTCAGCTTCAATGGCTATTTTCCTTTGTTTTTTGTCATTTAAGCCAACTTCATACAAATAATTCCCGTTGCCGCTATCTTCAATTACAAAAATAGCATCACTGCTTTTTTGGATTTGGATTCCCGATACTTCAGATAGTTTTTTAGGAAGCTTGATTATAATATCAATCTTGGGAGTAGTATCATTACAACCCATCAAAAATAAGGCGCCCAATAGTATCCCGCGCTTCATATATCTTCAATTAAATCATAAAGTTACGGACTTCAATTGGAACCTAAAATGATTTTTTTCGTTTGGGAATCCATTTGGTTTCCTTATTGTAATTCACTTTAATCGAATCCTTATTCAATGCTGTTACTTTTAAACCATCGCTATCCTGATTCAAATGCAGTCTTAGGAATTTACCATCAACACCCAACAGTATCATCTCCTGTGATGTTTTATCTATGGCTTTTATAAAGCCGAAATATTGAACATTTGGAAACCTGCTGATATTAACTTTTAGCGGTTCTTTTTTTACTTCTCTCCTTGGAAAAACTCGTCGGACACTATTAGAATTGTTCGATTTTACCACACTGGCATAACCTCCCAAAAATGGGTCTCTGGCTATTCTGTTTAATTCGAAAGTATCTTTCTTTACGATTTCAGTTTTAGTCGAATAGTTAGCAGTATTGACGTACGATACTGGTTCATTTTTAGAAAAATATTGATTGACATATTTATAAATCACTGCGCCCCATAAACAAAGCACGAGAAGTAATAAGACAATATTTAGTTTCTTTTTCATCTAAAAACGGAGTTCTAATTTATCGTAAATCTAAACGGAGTGCTGTACAATCCTGTGTTGCCTGCCAAATCCTTGGCTTTTACCCTCCAATAATAATCTCCGCTTGTAGCGAAAGATTGTTGGAAGCTCGCTGTAGTTGCATTGGACGACTGTAGTATTGAGGTGAAATTTATGTTATTGGAAAACTCGATTACATAAGATATAGTCGATTGAATGGTTCCAACATCAGCTGGGATTCCCCAAGAAAAATTAATCTGCTGATTGGCGTTATAGGTAGCATCAGTTGCAGGCAGTGTGTTTGTTGGCGTGTTCGGATTGCTTCGGTCAAGATAAAAATTCCGGAACGAAAATGCAGTCTGGCTTGTAGTGTTTACTGCCTTTATTTTCCATTTATACTGAGCATCATTGGCTAAAATGGTACTGTTTAGGGTAAGCGAAGTTGCCGTTAGATTGGACTGCTGATTTACAATAGACTCACCATTGGTAACATTAATCAATTCAAAACTATAAGTACTCGCAGCTGCTAAGCTTTGCCAGTTTAAAATCACATTGGCATTGTTGGTATAAAAATTATCGCTCGGACTATTCAGTATCGTCTGCTGATTGGTCAGGTCTGTCGTTGCAATCACAGAAAAATTGTAATTAAAAGTATAGTTGGAATTATAGGCAAAATTCTCTCCTCTTATGCGCCATTGGTAATCACCTGCCGTCATTGGCATGCTCAAATGGTTTTGGGAAACCAGCGAATCAACTATTACACTCGAATTGGAATAAACCTGAACGCGGTATTTGTCGGCGCCATCAAGTTCGTTCCATTGAAAATTAACTACATTGCTGTAAATATCCTGATTGTTCTGGGGAGAAACGATGATTACGGTATCATTGGTGATATCTTCCTCAATAATATCTTCACATGAAAATAGGGAGATAAAACCCAGTGCGATGATTATTTTACTTATTGCTTTCATAGTTTTGGAATATTAGTTTTAAATGTAAAATTTCTGTTTTGGAATTCTTCTTGTCTGTATAAAATGCAAGGCTGATTATTTTTGAATATTCGAACTGCCTTTCAAATTTGTAGGTGATGTCCAATAACTCATTATAACTGCCTGTTAAATCAATCTGATAGGTATAAACCTGGTAATCGTCGTAGGTGAAATTATGGATTGGCTGTAAATCATTGATGGAAACCCCGGAACTGTTTTTGACTAAAAAGGCGATGATTTCCTGTTGGATTTTCTCTTTTTCAACCCCTTCCTTCCCTATTAATTTATCCAATCCTGCAACCTGCACAGTCAATGCGTTCACATTGGGTGCCTGGTTTTTCATTACTCCTTTTTTCTCTCTAAGCGTGCTGTTTTCCTTATACAATAAAATCAAATTACTAAATGATCTTTTGTATGCAGCTACAGACAGTATTATAAAAAATACGATCAGGAACTTAAATTTGAGTTTGTAGCTATACTGGTTAAACATCCTTTATTGTAATTTTTAATTCAAAATAGGAGATATTTTTTTTGTCTCTTTTAATCGAAACAATCTCAAGCTTTTGGAGCCATTTTTCATTTTTCAATGCATCAATCCAATCATTGAATACAGTTTCATTGCCTGTATGCCCTTTTAACAGGATGATTTTATAATCAAATGCAACCCTTTCTGTTTTTTTGATTTCTTTTTGTAATGGATAGATTTCCATAAAAGAAAGATTTATGGCTCCGGGAATTGATTTTGTCAATTCGTAACAATAGAATGAGATAAACTTCTTTGATGAAAATCCGGTTTCGGCAAGAATCTTTAATTTTTTATCCTTTTGAAGCTGCAGATTATTAATGACTGTATAGGTTTTGCTGTTATAACTGTTTTCAAGGTATAATCCGGCATTGCTGTAATTCAGGTATTGTGTCAGTCCATAACTGCCCAAAAGCAGGCAAAAGAAACCCACCAAAATAAATACTCCCATTTTCTCAAAACCTTTCTTATAAATAAGCTCTTCCGTATCTATTAAGCCTGTATTGCTTTTGGCAATGGAATTCTGGCTGACATAAAAATTTATGGCTGCACCATATAACGGAAGATGGAAGTTTGATACTGAATGAGTCCCAACTGTATAATTCTCTGTTTTCTTTTCAGGGTCGGGTTTGGCAATGCCGCTTAAAACATTATGATCAAACTCGAGGAATGTTTCATTGGACAACAGCCTGCTTTTATCCAGCAGTTCATTAACCAAAACAGCTGTTAAGCCGCCAATATAAAAATCGATAATCTGGATTTCATTTTTATGGAAAACTTCGATAAGTTCTTCCAAAATGGTATGCCTGCAAAAACTCAGGAACTGATGGTCCGAAGTGGTGTAACTGGTGTAATGTATTGATTTATAGTCAAGGTTTTTCAACCATTCGGTGTCTGCCTCATTTTTTAAATCAATCTTTTTATTCAAAACTCCTTTCCCATCAAGCAAAAGGATTGTTGGAAGTTTGTTGTCCAGTTTAGATTTTAACTCTTCGACGGAATCAAAAGCAAGGTTCTCAACAATATCAAGGGTTGTCTTCTTCTTTTTTACCTTCAATAGGAAATACGAATCACCCTCACTCCCTCGAAAAACCCCGATGAGATTGAGCGTATCAAATTTTACTATTTTATTCAGTAAAAAGTCCATTAGTAAACTACTGTTGGTTTAATGAAAATATGGAGTTTCGAATTACTTTTTGATTTCTTCCTGCTGCTGAAAAACCATTTTATGATTGGTATCCTTGATATTAATGGCACTCCTGATCCTGAATTTTCCTTTTGCAGTTCATCCAATCCGCCCAATAATATCATCTCGTTATTTTTGACCCTTACCAAAGATTCAAATTTTTGTGTTGCTTTTCCTGGAGGCGCTGTTGCTCCTGCCCTTGCCAGGAATGAGCTTTTTTCAACTGAAATATTTAGCGTGACATTTTCATCTGTTGAAACAAAAGGTTTTATGGACACACTCAAATTGGCATCAGTAGATTTCCAGGAACCCGACTGCAGGATGTTATTGTTGATTCCGCTGTTGATTAACTGATTGGTCTGTTCAAAATAATAGCTTGTTTCCCCAATAGCAAGTTTTGCTTCATGCCCGCTGATGGTCGCAATTTTTGGGGTTGATTCTATTTTGATAATCGAATTGTTCTCAAGTGCCTGAAGATTCAAATAAAATGCTTCCGTTACTTTACCAAGTTTTATCAATCCAAGTCCGTTGAACGCATCAATCAGGTTATTTACAGAACTACCATTAAGATTGACATCGGCTGTTGGGAATAAAACACCACTGGTAGGTTTAATGTTGCTTTTGTCAATCCCAGCCTTGATTCCGGTTTGGATATCGTATGATTTATTATACTGGACAATCATTACCTCAATTTGAACCATCGGCACCACTTTGTCAATCTGCTTGATGTAAACCCGCAGTTCATCTACTGTTGTTTTGGGTCCGGAAACTATCAATCCATTAAGCTCAACAAATTCCTTGATTTCAAGTTTTTCAGAAAAAACCCTTGGCAATGCACCTAAAACCGATTCAATAGACCTGTTTTCCAACTGGATGATTTCGGTTGCCCTTAAACCTTCTGTAACCTGTTCTCCAATTAAATAATAGCCATTTTGTTTTTTGAAGGCATACTTCTTTCCTTTAAAGATATTTTCCAATAAGTCGTCAAAAGTCAGGTTATCAACCTGAAGCGATGTTTTCTCATTTTCGGGTTTGTTGTAAAAGAAGTAATTGATTTTGAGCTTATCCGCAGCTTCTTCAATCAAACTGGTTGCATCGGCAACATTCGCCTTTACATCTAAAAAGCCCGACTTGTTAAGGTCTACCTGAAAAAAACCTGGAGTATCAGACGTTGTTTTTTGAGCTTTGTTTTTTGGGTTCGTAGTTTTGTCAGCAACATTTGTAAGTGCTGGCTGATTATTTTTCTCCAACAGGTAAAATCCATTTTCATCTTTGGTAGCAGAAAGGCTGTTCGATTTTGCCATCATTTCTATAACCTGGTCAAAAGGGCGGTTCAGGATGTAAGCCGATACCTTTTGGTTTTTGATGTCCGGAGCCATAATGATATTCTTCCCCGATTTGTCTATGATTGCCTGAACCACATTGGGGATCGAATCATTCTCTAGTTTGACTGAAAGGAAATCGTTCTCCTTATTGTAAGTCACATCAATGACTTTGGCTACTTTTTTAGGGATGATTTTTACTTCCTTATGTTTTTTGAACATGATGATATTGTTCACAAAATCAACATCCAAATCATATTTCTGAACCAAAAAAGTAAACACATCCTTTACAGTCACATCAAAAAAACTGTTGACAACAGGATCATTCAAATTACTGTCAACACTAACATTCAGCTGATGTTCCTGTGCTATTGAATTGATAAAATCATATAAGGTCACGCCCGAAACGTCAGTTTTCATCACATCATTCAATCCTTTCTTGATCTTAGAAAAATCATCAAACTTTCTGTTAATCTCAGCATAGTCCTGGCCATACGAAAGTGTAACCATAAAAAACCCAATGACTGCGTATATAATTTTATTTATCATTATCAAACATTAATTAAAATTGAATAAATTTCTTCAAGCGATGTTTCTCCGTTTGAAAGGATGTCAAAAGCTCTTTCCGGCAAGGTCTTATGATCTGCCTCTTCGTTGAATATGCTGTTTACTTCATTGTTTTTTATAAGTCCGGCCGTTTTAAAATCGATGTTTAACATCTCATAAATCGCTTTCCTTCCGCTATAACCCGTATGGTAACATTTATTGCACCCAACTGGTTTGTATAATTTGTCGATAGGATAAGGCAGCTGGAAACTTGTTGGAAAATCCTCAGCCCTAAAATCGGCAGTCTGTTTGCAATGCGTGCAAAGTTTCCTGATTAATCGTTGGGCAACCGAAATGTTTAAGGTTTCGGCAATCAGGTACGATGGAATTCCCATATCAATCAATCGGGCAATGGTTCCTACAGCCGAATTCGTGTGTATGGTTGATAATACCAAATGCCCTGTCAGCGATGCCCTTATGGCCATCATCGCAGTTTCTGAATCCCTGATTTCCCCAAGCATGATAATATCCGGATCCTGGCGCAGGAACGAACGCAATGCCGAAGCAAATGTCAATCCGATATCTTCCTTAAGCTGTACCTGGTTGATTCCCTTGAGTGTATATTCGATTGGATCTTCAACAGTAACAATATTGCGGACAGAGTCGTTGAGCAATTTTAATGTGGCGTACAAGGTCGTTGTTTTCCCAGAACCTGTTGGTCCGCTAATCAGGATAATGCCATTGGGTTTTTTGATGGCTTCAAGGTAATGACGGAGTTCTTCACCGTCCATGCCAAGCGTATTCAAATCGATGTTGGAGGCATCATTGCCCAGCAGACGCATCACGATTTTTTCTCCAAAAAGAGTCGGCAGTATGGAAACCCTGATATCAAAAGTTTCATTGGTAATCCTTCCATCCTGTGGCAATCGCTTTTCAGTGATGTTCAGTTTTGCCTTAATTTTTACCTTATTGATCAGCTCTAAATAATTATCCCTATCAACCTTGTAACGTTCGATAAGCTGGCCGTCAATCCTGAACCTGATACGGGCATCCAACTCATAAATTTCAAAATGGATGTCACTGCTTTTCAATGATTTTGCTTCGTAAAGCAGGTTTTCCAGGAAATCGCTTTTATCAATGTTCAGCGATTTTGAAACGGTTGCTGCCCTGTCTTTTCTATAATACAACGAAAGTGCTTTTTCAATTTCGCTGCTGTCAAATGGCAGGAAAACAACTTCCTTTCCCAACAACAATTCGAGTTCTTCTATAGAATCCTTGGTGTTATGGGCGTTGTCTACAAAAAAAGTGATGCTGCTCTCATCGGCAATTTTGGGCACAATTTTATAATGATTGGCTAAATCACTTGAAATGACATGTTGGTGTTCTGATGTAATGCTGATTTCCTGCATAGTTTATAAAACGGTCATTTTAGGATAGCTGAGCAAAACATCCTTGAGCATGAATAATAGTAACAGTAGTGCTGAAAAACCAGCAAGCGGAATCGTCTTTTCCTTCATTTTCTTTTGAAAGGCCAATTGCAGTCCAATTGAAAAAATCATCGACAGTATAAAAAAAAGAATGAAATTATACGTCAGGAATAAAGGCGTGATACCTATAAAAAAAAGCAAATCACCAAGGCCAAAATAATTGGCAAAGGGATTCAGGAACTTTTTGTTTTTTAGGCTCATATATAAGGTTAAGATTGTAATTATCAATAAAAAAAAGATCATGTTCGCAACATAAATCGTGTAATTGATTCCCGGATTCCTGTTGAACAACACTACAGAGAAAACAAAAATAAGTGCCGGTAAAATAATGTGGATTCTTCTAAATTTTAAATCCTGGAACAGCACAACAATCAGGCACAATAATAATCCGAGAACAATAAAATCCAATTTATTCCTTTGTTACTTCGGTTAGTATTTTTTTATCGTTGATTTCCCAGGTATTAAAGGCTCCGTCACCGTCAAGATCGGAAACAGCGGTTGCCCTTGCAACGAAAGAATCATTGGAAGCTTCAACTATTTCGACTTTATAAACAGCCTGTCCTCCTTCATCAACTGTAACTTCCTGTTCAAAGCCAATTTCCTCTAAATTATTGGAGTATTTTGAAAAGCGGTAAAACTGGCTTTTTTCAAGTCCGTATACCTGATTGAGCATTGCCTGTGCCTCAATCGATTTTGCCTGGCTTATGACTGCTGTCTGATTTGGAAGTACCATCAAAAGGATAATTCCGATGATGCACAATACAATCAATATTTCAGTCATGGAATACGCCCTGACCATTCCTTTTTTTAGGTAATTTTGGAGTTTTACTGCTACCCTTTTCATCATTCTTTGGTTGTTGCTAATTAGTGTTCTAATTAAAGATTTTTTTTTATTTCCTACAAGTTTTCTTGATAACTTTAATTTTTGATAATCTTACTCAAATCAAACATTGGCGCATACATCGATACCATGATTACACCTACTATTACGCCAATGAAAATAATAATCATCGGTTCCAAAATCACACCTATCATTTTCGTTTGATGGTTTATTTCCTCATTGTATTGTTCTGTAAGCCTTTCGAACATAACATCCAACTGGTTTACCTGTTCGGCAACCTCAATCATTGATATCATTTTATTTTCATACACGCTGTGTTTTTTTAAGCTGTCGCTCAATGAAACTCCTTTGGTTACATCGGCCTTGATGCTTTCAATCGACTTTTCTATTGGATAAAAACCAATCATTTTTGAGGTTAACGACAACGATGTGATCAGCGAAGTTTTGGAACTCGTCAATAAGTTCATTGACTGGCAGAAACGGGAAACATATATCTTCCGGATAAGGTTTCCAAAATAAGGTATTTTCAAAACCATTTTGGAGGTAAAATCCCGATAAGCTTCCTTTTCCTTAAAAACGTAGTGAAAAGCAATAAGCCCAATTATGAAAATGAACAAACACAGGAAAATTGCCCCTGAATGGTTTGAAATCCTGATAATCATTTGGGTACTTTTGGGAAGTTCACTTCCAAATTGTTTGAAAACCGAACTGAACATGGGCACTACTTTGTTGAGCATAAAATACAAAACCGAAATCGTAACCAGCATCACGATGCTTGGATAAGTCAGTACCGAAATAATCTGGCGGCGCATTTGTATTTTCCTGTTGAAGAACTTCTGCAGTTCGGCAAGGACTTCTTCAAGCTTTCTGGTTTCTTCTCCAATCTGGATGCTGTAATATTCATAAGCTGAAAACTGGTTGGTGCTGATCATTGCTTCGCAGATGCTTTTACCCGAAACCACTTTTTCCTTTATGTCTAAAATGATGCTTTGCTCCAGCTTTGATTTGGCCTGATGGCTTAGAATTTCCAATGCTTTCTTAAAATCAACACCTGATTTCAAGAGCATTCCCAATTCCCTGTAGAACACTTCCTTTTTCTTATCGGAGAGCTTCTTGGCAAAATTGGCTGATTTTATCTCGAAACTGAATTCCTTCTTATCGGTGGAGGCATTTTTATATTTGGCTAAATCAATTCCCATACTATTTCTCTTTTTCAATTAATTGATTGGCATATACTTTTTTGAAAAACCTTAAATCCATTGGCTGTTTATTGACATCAATGTTAATCCTAAGCCGCTGAAAGGTTACTTTTTTGCTTTTGTTTTGTAATGTATCTACAATGAAATTTTTCATTGGGATTTGAAAAGTATCCAAAAAACCGTCTTTTTCCCTTATTGTATATTCTTCATTACGCAAATACCTCACTTTATTGCCAGAGTAACCCGTAAACATAATTCCTTCCTCATTTACAGCCATTGCCTCATTGTCAAAAATATCCTTGTTTAATGCATAAGTCAACCGGTTCATGTCGGCTACAAACTGGTTTTGCTTCTTAAAATCGAGCATTCTTTCGGAAAGTATCGTGAAAACGACAAAAACCAAACCGATGACAATCGCAGTGATTACCATGCTGAAGGCTGCTTCTAAAACTGAAAAAGCTTTTACGGTATTTTTATCGTTATTGATTAGCATTCTGAACAAAAAAGTTGCTTTTAATTACTACACCTGAACTGTCCTTGTATTCCAAATTTACCTGCTGCAGGTTGGTATTAATCCATTCCTGTTTTATGGTCGTGTTTTCTTTTTGCATTTGTGTAATCGAATCAGGATTAACCTGTGCCATATAATACATTTCTGCAACCTTATTCCTTGAATTGTAAAACCTGGGAGCTGTTTTTGGTGTAAATACTGTCGCATAGACCATTACGGCCACATACAGGCAAACCGCAATGATACACAAAGCAATTACCGATTCGAGTATGGAATTGGCCGGAAGTTTATAATACTTTCTTAAACACACCATAAGATTCATCCTTGGTTTTAAATAATGGTATTGAAATAAAATAATCCGGTTTTTTTGTGATGTCAATTTCTGCGTTTACGATGCAATCTTCATAAGCCCCAGTTGCTGTTCTATTAAAAAACTTATTGGTATAAACGGAGCCATACACACTTCCGTTCAGCATGAGGCTGCCCGTACAGTAAACATCACCTGTAATCAATGATTTTGCCTTTACAATAATTTTATTCTCTTCTATTTTGAAAAAAGATGTGCCAAAAAGCACGACTCCTCCATAAATTTTTGAATTCTCATTTATTATGATTTCGCTCTTACTTTCTGAATTGTAGATTGACAAAACAGAAGGATAGGAAAGCGTAACATTGTCTTCGACCACAATCTTTTCTTGGGCAAAAGCCTGAATGCTTCCTTTAAATCCTTTTTTAATCCGGATTATGGGAGCTTTTAGGATAACATCTTCCAGTACATTGTTCTCGCTAACCACTATGGAATCTTTCTCATATAAAACAAAATTCCCTTTGATACTGATATCCTGCAATGTTGGAGAAGACAATTGCACTTGGGTTGTTTTATTCAAAAAAGAGTTGAAGTAAACAGCATCGCTATTTTTTTCCAAATCATTCAAACCGACTTTTTGTTGGACATTATTTTCGAATACTTTTTGAAAGTCGGGGTTTATTTCGGGCAATTTGGTTCCAGACAATTTAATCGTTCCACTCGAAATTAATGTATTGGGCAAACTACTGATATTTTTTTCCTCGATGAATAAATTAGGCAGCATTTTACTGCCTATCAACTTAACGTTTCCCGAATAAGATAAACTGTTTGAAAGATTCGTCACAAATAATGCGGTTTCCCATGCCGTATGATGCCCGATAATGTGAGCTGAAGTTATGGTATCGTTTTTCAAACAGCTTTTTACAACAATAAGATTCAGCAATCCATGGGTTTTCAACTCGAAACCAGTGGTGATTCCTGTTCCAGGGTCAGTCAGACCGTCTTCGATATTGCCATTGGACAAAGCATAGTTTAATGCAGATTGGTTTTGAAGGTATAGCTCTTCCCTACTGTTGTAAAACTGATTGAGCATGTTGTAAAGATTGGAATAATACAACAATGCTCCACAGATTATTGAGACTATAAGGCAAACGTAAACTGCATATAATAAACTATGAGCTTTTACCATTTGATTTTTCCTTTTTGGAAAACAATCTCTTAAAGAAATTATCTTTCTTTGGTTTTGAATCCGGTTTGTTGGAAGTGCCCGACTTAGCACTATTCTGTTTGGCCGCTTCTTTCCCCGATTTCGAAGGAGTGCCTTTTATCGTATTTTTATCTTTTCCAGATTGCTTTTCATCTTCAGGTTTGGCTTGTTTCTTTAGCGCTTTTTTCTCTTCCCTTTTTAGCTTTCTCTTAGCTTTGTTTTCTTTTCTTTTGGCTTCCCTTGCCAGTTCTTCCTTGCTTAGGACTTTAATCTTGTCATCAATGTATGTAATTGTGTCTTTGGAAATGAAGTTAATCCACTGACCCTGTTTTTTTCCGGCACTGTATCTTCCCTTCTCAATGAGGACAGCTCTATCGCTATAAAAATTATACATGCCCTTTTTTCGGCCATTGCCCCAGTTTTGGGTAGATTCCAGTACGCCATTCGGATACCAGGTTCTCCATAATCCTACTTTCAGTCCGGATTCAAATCGTCCTTTTTCCGCCAATTGGTTATTCAGGTAAAATTTCTCAAATGAATTATTCAACAATTGCCCCGATATTCCATTTTCAGAATTGTGAATGGCTCCGCCTTTAAACCAGTAATACATTCGGTCTGATTTTAATCCGGGTTCATTGTCGGTTACATAAAACTCATATTTATAGTCTGTATCGGTAATCCTTTTTTTAAGTTCCGGTTCCTGAAAAGATAAAAATGACAAAATAATCACCAAACCCAAAAACCAATATGTGCCAGTATTCTTCACAATCATAAATTTTTAAAAAACTATTGCAATATAGGATAATTATAAAAATGGAAAGCAACGAAAATTACATATTTAAAAATATTTTTTACCTTTGAAAAAAATGCATTTTTTGTCCAAATGAAGACAAAAGCATTTCTGGAAAAATTCTAAAAGTTCTTATAAATAGTGGCTTAACAGAGTACAGGATTACCCTT
>NZ_JAKIHP010000007.1 GCF_021608265.1 Flavobacterium wongokense | reverse complement strand
TAGCAATGAACAATCCCTCTCTTGCGGGGTGCAAATATAAAAACTAATATCTTCTACATCCAAATCTTTTTTGCTCTTTTTTGAATCTTTTTTTAAGATGTTGATAACTTGCTATTTAGCCATTGCAGTTCGTCGGTATTTTCAAAAACGGGTCTAATAGCCCCGATGGAAGCAAGCTACCATGTAGCGCGGACAGCGGGTGAAAACATCTTAAAAGTAAAAATGTTGTGCTCCTAAATCCAACGCGCCTCCTGGCTCCTTCACTAAAATAGGCCACTGGCCTATTTCTTAACGCTCGGCCCTATTCAAAGCGAATGGATTTGGAAGGGGAAATTTTGGTAATGATATAAGAAGGAATGAGCAGCACCAATAAACATATTGCCACTGTTCCTATGTTGAGCGCGAGTATGTAGAGCAGGTTGATGTCGACCGGCGCTACGTTGACGTAATAACTTTCGGGGTTGAGTTTGATGATTCCGAAATATTTTTGAAGTAGCAGCAAACCGATTCCGATAATGTTTCCCCAAAGCAATCCGCGGCCAATCAAATAAGCTGCATTGTAAAGGAATATTTTTCGGACGGACCAATTATTGGCACCGAGTGATTTTAGGATTCCTATCATTTGGGTTCGTTCCAAAATCAATACCAATAGTGCGACAACCATATTGATGGTAGAAACGGCTATCATAACAATAAGGATGACAATGATATTGAAATCAAACAGTTTGAGCCACTCGAATATATAATAGTATTTTTCGACTATAGTTTGCGAATCGAGCGTAGAGGATGTTTCCTGGTAAACCTGCTGGCCTTTGCTTTCTATTTGGGTGAAATCGTCTACAAAAACCTCGAACGAGCCAATTTCGTCGGGTTTCCATTTGTTGATTCTTTGTATGTGCCGGATGTCGCCAATGACATAATTGGCGTCGAATTCCTGAAAGCCTGAGTTGTAGATTCCGACAATCTTGAAATTGCGGAGATTGTATCCTTCGCTGTCTTCCTTCATAAAATAAGTTACAAACCTGTCTCCGAGCTTCAGTCCTAATCGATTGCATAAATATTGCGAAATGAGGGTTTCTTCGTTGAGGGTCGATTTGAAATTGGGCAAACGGCCTTCGACCAAATATTCCTTGAGGTTATCGGTTTGATAATCCTTTCCAACGCCTTTGAAGATAATCCCTTCAAAAGCAGCTTCAGTCCTAATCATCCCGGCCTTGCTGGCTACGGCCTGTATGTGCTGTATCCCGTCGACTTCTTTAAATTTTGGGTAGAATTTCTGATGGATTGAAATCGGATCAGTGCTCACATCGGAATTGTTGTCATTATAACCCGAAATGATTATATGGCCATTGAAGGCAGAAACTTTTTGGCGTATTTTTTGCTGCAGGCCAATTCCCGTGGCGATGGAGACAATCATCATAATCATTCCCAAAGCAATTGCGGTTATGGCAATTTTTATTATTGGCGCAGAAATACTACTTTTATGGTCTTTAGCAGTAATGAGTCGTTTCGCTATAAAATATTCTAATTTCAATGGTATGATTTCAAATTTGGTGTTCAAAAATACAGTTTTATTCTCGGTTTTGCTAATGCTTTCGTGTGGAACCAATAAGGGCCAGACGCTAAGGACTAAAGAAATTAAGGTTACGGAAAAAAAAGTGGTTTCCCCGGGATTTAACTTCGCGGTGGGAGCCAATAATTACCAAGCCTATCTTCCGTTGCTTAAAGACAAAAAGGTGGGCATTGTCACCAATCAAACCGGAATCCTTTTAAACAAGACCCATGTAGTTGATTTTCTTTTGGAACAAAAAATAGATTTAAAAAAAATCTATGCTCCGGAGCATGGTTTCCGGGGAACAGCCGATGCCGGCGAACATGTGGTTGATGGGAAAGATGCTAAAACCGGTTTGCCAATCATCTCACTTTATGGCGATAATAAAAAACCTAAACCCGAACATTTAGCGGGAATCGACGTTTTGCTTTTTGACCTGCAGGATGTTGGTGCCCGATTCTACACTTATATTTCTTCGTTACATTATATAATGGAAGCTTGTGCGGAAAACAATATCCCGCTTATTATTTTGGACAGGCCAAATCCGAATGGCAGCATTGTAGATGGACCAATCCTTGAAAAGGAAAATACAAGTTTCATTGGGATGCATCCTATACCTACACTTCACGGCATGACGATTGGCGAGTATGGGAAAATGATTAATGGTGAAAAATGGTTGAAAAATGGAATCCAATGCAACCTGACTGTTATTCCGTGTTTGAATTACAAACGCGATATGTTCTACAGCCTTCCCGAAAAACCTTCACCGAATCTGCCAAACGACCAGGCAATCAATCTGTATGCAAGTTTGTGTTTGTTTGAAGGGACAAATGTAAGTTCGGGACGCGGAACCGAAAAGCAGTTCCAGATTTACGGATCGCCATTCCTTCCAAAAAGTGTTTTCCCTTTTAGTTTTACGCCGGTTTCCAATTTTGGTTCCAAAGATCCAATGAATAAAGGGTTGTTGTGTTATGGCGAGGACTTAAGCCAGGCTCCAAAAGTGCATCAACTGGAATTGAAATGGCTGATTAAGGCGTACAATTCAACATCGGATAAATCGAAGTTCTTTACACCCTTCTTTACCAAATTGGCCGGAACCAAAAAACTGCAGAAACAAATTGAAGCCGGAATTTCCGAAGAAGACATCAGGAAATCCTGGGAAAAAGGACTCAATGACTTTAAAACATTGCGTACGAAATATTTAATCTATAATTAAATTTTCACTTCAATCCCCGAATTGAGTTTTAGCAAATCTTCCACAAACGCCTTTTTGTCTTTTGGTGAAATATAAACTTCATCGTACTTGTTGAACTTTAGCGCTATCCTGTCAAGCGATAGGGCTGGCGAACTTAATATGCTGCCGGTTTTTTCAATTTTCCTAATGTTGGAAATATCTATTTTGTCATTCACAATAAACAGGCATTTTACGGTCAATTGATTTTCTTCGATGATATACCTCGTCGATTTTGAAATAAAAAAGAAAAACAGGAAACAAGCGGTTAATCCCAAATAACCTATCCATTCTCCTTCAATAATGCCTACGATGCTTTTAAATATGGGATATAATAAGGGCAATCCCATCCACCAATCTATTTTCGATTTGTATATTTTCATAACTATAAAGGTAATTTTTTTTTCATTTCTTCCACGATGTTATAAGCTGCAGGGCAAATGGCCACATTCTTCAGGGTCAAATCGGAAATCTGCTGGAATTTTTTTCGGTCGGTATGTGGAAACTCGCGACAGGCTTTAGGGCGCACATCATAGATCATACAATAATTTTCATGGTCCAGAAACGTACACGGAACACTTTGAAGCACATAATCCTTGTCTTCATCAATGCGAAGATACTGATCGATGAACTGTTGTGGTTTTTGCTTCAGATGTTTGGAAATGCGTTCGATATCTGCCAAAGTAAAAAGCGGTCCAGTGGTTTTACAGCAATTGGCGCACTTCAGGCAATCGGTCCTCTTGAATTCGGCTTCATGCAGATCCTGCATCACATAATCCAGGTTTTTAGGTGTTTTCTTTTTGAGCTTATCAAAATACTTTTTGTTTTCGATATGCTTATCTTTGGCTAACTTTTGGATTTCGTTTAATGATGGCTTCAGACTCATGGTACAAAATTAAGCAACTTTCAATCGAAAAACTTCAAACACCTTATAAAATGTTAGACCTTTTCGGAAAAGCCATACTTGACTTTCAGACCAACAATTCTCACGAAGATTTGATAACGGAAACCAACATTTCAGAACCCGATGAGATGAGCGTGGAATATCTTTTCCGCTCCTATAACGATATGCCCAAACTGGAAAAAAAAGCCTTGCAGCTTGCGAAAGGAAAAGTTTTGGATGTGGGTTGTGGTGCCGGAAGCCATGCTCTGTATCTTGAGGAAAAAGGTTTTGAGGTAAAAGCAATCGATATTTCTGCCAATGCAGTAAAGGCAAGCGAACTTCGCGGCTTGAAGGATGTCCAGGTTCAAAATGTTTTGGATGTAAAAAGCGAGAAATTCGACACCATTCTATTATTGATGAACGGCACTGGTATTTTTGGAACTTTAGCCGAAACCTCAAAATACCTGCAGCAACTGAAGTCACTTTTGAATCCGGATGGTCAAATCCTGATTGACAGTTCCGACATCATTTATATGTTTGATGAAGACGAAGATGGCAGTTATTCGGTTCCGGCCAACGGTTACTATGGCGAGCTCACTTTTACGATTTCGTATAAAAATGAAACCGAAGTTCCATTCCCATGGCTGTATTTAGATTATAACACGCTTCAGAATGCGGCGCATGCCAATGGCTTGGAATGTGAATTGGTTATGGAAGGCAAACATTTTGATTATTTAGCAAAACTTACACTTTAAATTATGGAAAAATCCGAACTCGAAAAACTGCGTTATCCTATTGGAAAATTTGAAGCACCTAAAACCTACACGCCCGAACTTCTGGCAAAAGCCATACAAACGATAGCCGACTTTCCGCATAAACTAAAATCGGAAGTGGCGCATTTGTCAAACAGCCAGCTCGAAACTCCGTATCGCCCTGAAGGCTGGTCCGTTCGACAGGTTATCCATCATTGCGCCGATAGCCATATGAACTGCCTTATCCGCCTGAAATGGACGATGACTGAAAACAATCCGACCATCAAATTCTATTACGAAAATCTTTGGGGCGAAGGCATTGACAATAAAACCATGCCTATTGAACCAACGCTGCTGTTTTTGGAAGGGCTTCATTTTCGCCTGGCATTTATAATGAAAAGCCTATCCGAAACCGATTTGGAAATGGCGTACATCCATCCGGAACACAACAAGGAATTTGAACTCCGCGAAATGATCTGCCTTTACGAATGGCATTGCAACCATCATTTGGCGCACATTACTGAGCTTAAGAAAAGAGAAGGCTGGAATTAGTTTTAGGAGCTATTCCCGCTTTCCGCTACAATCTTTTTGCTAAAGCAAAAAGGATTTTCACTACAATCGGGGCTAAAAAAACTACACCTGAATCAAATCTGTCGTTTCAATGATTTCCTTCAACGCATTGTACAATTTATCTAAATCCAGCTGAGAATTGTAAGCATTGATGGAATACCGAATGTAAAAATTCCCATTCAACGGCATTACCGGAACCTGGATTTTGTATTTATCGTAGAGCATATTCTTCAGCTCAGAAGGCTTATCGGTATTGATAGGAACACTTGCCATCTGGCCTAAAAATTCGGTTGTAAGTGGGCTGAGTGGTTTGGCATTCAATAAATCACAAAAGCGTTGATAATTGTTTAAGACAATCTGCTTGCACGATTTTGAAACTTCCTTCCAGTTGTTCCGGTTCAGGAACTCAACCACTTTTGGCGTACATAAAAAAGCTGAAACATCTCTCGTTCCCTGCAATTCATGATAATCCAAAAACTGGCTTTCTCCTGGCGCAACGCTTTCGTAACCCCAGCTTACAATCAAAGGTTCGAGGTCGTTTTGCAATTCAGGTTTGACATATAAAAAGGAACTTCCTTTGGGTGCCAGCATCCATTTGTGCAGCGTTCCGGTGTAGTAATCGGGATTTAATTCGGAAATATCCAAATCGAGTTGCGCCGGAACATGCGCTCCGTCAACAATGGTTATCAATCCCAATTCCTTGGCTCGGTCACAAATCTCCTTTACCGGAAAAATCAAAGCGGTTGCACTCGACATCTGGTTGAGGAAAACAACTTTAGTGTTTTCGTTGTATCCTTTCCAGAACTCTTCGATGATTTGTTCTTTTGAAACAATTGGTAAAGAAATATTTTGACGGATGTATTTTGCTCCTGATTTTTTGCAATAAAAATTCCACGTCCTGTCCATTGCACCATACTCGTGATTCGTGGAAAGTATTTCATCACCTTTATTCAGTTTGATGCTACGCATGATAACATTAATCGCAAAAGTCGGATTGGAAGTGAAGAACAAATCTTCTGCATGGCAGCCTACAAACTGGGCCAAACTTTCACGGGCAGTTTTAAGATATTTGGGTTGCTTTTTGGTAATGAATTCAACAGGCTCAGTTTCAAGCTCGAGTTGGAAACGTTGAAATTCTTCAAAAATTGGTTTTGGACAGGAGCCAAACGAACCGTGGTTTAAAAACGTAATGTTAGGGTCTAAAAGGAATTCTGGGTTCATAGTTTTTTTTGGTAAAAATAAAAAATCCCAAACAATAAATGTTTGGGATTTTAAAATTATAATTGGTGTATCTTATTGCATGTATTTCATTACCATTGCCTGGATTTCAGACTGCAATCCCGCCATAGCCTCTTGTGATTTTGTTGCAATTACTTCTGATTTCTGTGCCATTTTTTTTCCTGTTGGCGAATTGTAGAAATCAAGCATTGCCTTAATGTCCTGTTTGGTAAATTCTTCCAAATAAACGTCTACTGTTTTTTCATTTGCCTTTTTGATGATGACATCAAACTCTACTAAAAAAGCGGCTTGTTTGTCTTGAGGAATCATTCCCAGGATTTGCTTTTTAATGGCACTCATCTGACCTGCTGCTCCGCTATTTTCGATTACTTTGTATACATCTTCACGGCTTGCTTTTTCCTGAGCCATACCTGCAACCGAAACAAATGCGAACATTGCAGTAATTACTAATTTTTTCATTAATGTTGTTTTAAAATTGGTTAAAAATATAAATGAGGTATTGTGTTATGATTTACTTCTGAAAACCATTGGATATTTTATCTCAATGCTTATTGGCTTCCCGTTCCGTTGGGCTGGTTCCCATTTAGGGCACTTTTTCAAAACCCTGATGAACTCGGTTGCCGAATCAACATCCAGAACCTGTGTAATCCGTATTTTTGTTACATTTCCTTCTTCATCAATGGTGAAAGCGGCTTCCAGCTTTCCTGGCTTTGTAACCTTGGAATAATCAAATTCCTTATGAAGATATTCGCCAAACTTTTCCAAACCTCCACCATTGAATTTGGCTTCAATCCTATCACCACTTAAATACACTTCATCTTCTCCCTGGATTTGGGAAAATCCGATAACAGGAAATAAAACAAACAATAAGATTTTAATTAATTTCATGGCGAGTTTAAGGGATGTTTAAATATTTATGGGTTTGCAGGGAAACTCTCCATTTTGGATTGTTCATTACGTAGTCTACAATTAAAGGAGTCATTTCTTCTTTTTTACTCCATTCAGGCTGCAGGAAAAGAATAGCATTGGGATTTACTTTGGCAGCTTGTTCTTCAGCGAATATGAAATCATGTTTATTATAAACAATGACTTTTAGCTCATTGGCAATGGCATAAGCATCGGCAACGGGCAATTTATTTTTCTTAGGGGAAAGACAAAACCAATCCCAGCTTCCTGAAACAGGATACGCTCCGGAAGTTTCTATATGTACCTTCAATTTGCTGTCCTTTAATTTCTGTGTAAGCACAGTCATATCCCAGGTCAATGGCTCGCCTCCAGTTACCACAACAGTATCGGCGTATTTTTTTGCATTGGCAACAATCAAGTCAGTAGCCGTTGGAGGATGTAGTTCGGCATTCCAGCTTTCCTTGACATCACACCAGTGACAACCTACATCACAACCACCTATTCGGATGAAATAAGCAGCAGTTCCTGTATGAAATCCTTCCCCCTGAATAGTATAAAACTCTTCCATAAGCGGAAGCATTTCTCCTTTTTCAACGGCTAATTGTGTTTCTTTTGATAACATTTTATTCAATCTAGTCGGCAAAGATACTTATTAAATAAAAAACCGCTCCAAGATTTGGAACGGTTTTTAAATATGAGTTTTAAAATTATTTTTTCTTAAGTTGTTCGATAGAGCTTTTTGCATATTCATTTGCTGCATCTAACTCAAGCGCTTTATTGAAGTATTCTATGGCTTTTGCTTTATCAGTATTCGCATATACTGCTCCGATATTATTGTAAGCTTCAACAAATTTAACTTTGTTTTTGGTTACTTCCTCAGCGCCTTTTTCGGTTACAACCCTGATGTAGTCTTCATAATATTTTGAAATCATTGCATCATTGTCAAGCAACTTATTTGTTCTTGCCCTGAATATGTAAGCATCCTGAGTTGTTGGTGAAGCTGTAATTACATTTCCGAAAGCTACATCTGCTTTTTGCAATGCAACCGGATCTGGTTTTACAACATCTTTTCTTGTGTTATCGTAATAGATTGAGTTTCCTAAATAGAAATTGTCAATTAAATAATTTTTAGAATTTGGATTACTAACTGCAAGTTCAAAAACTGCTGAAGCGGCACCGAAAGCTTTTTGGTCGTATAATTTTTTCCCAATGTCGTTCAATTCATTCGCTGCTAAAGGCTCCATTTCCACTGCTTTTTTAAGGTCAGCAATTCCTGCAGTTAATTGAGCTGGATCGATTACTTTACCATCTGCAGCGATACCTTTTTTAATTTTGGCTTGTCCTAAATACAAATAATCACGAGGGATAATTTTATTATTTGGGTTGGCTGTATAATTCTGCAGTGAACTCAAAGCCACGTCAACGTTTCCGTTTTCATAAGCCGAGTATCCTAAATAACGCATGATTCTTGGGTTAACACCATCCAATTGTTTCATTTTGTTGGCTTCGTCTTCAAGAGCTTTGTAATCTTTAGCTAAGATTAAAAAGTCGGCATGACGCATACGGGAGTTAACAGAATAATCGGTTAAGCTCATATATTTTTCATAAAAGCCTAATGCTTTTTTGATATTTTCCTCATAGGTTTTCGGAACATTGTTTCCCCATAAATAATAGGTTTCTGCTAGTTCACGATAAACCGGCCCATAATTAGGGTTGATTGCGATAACTTCATTGTAGGCCTTTACTGCTTCAGTATAAGCTTTGGCACCCTTCAACAAAACTCCCAATTGCATTTTGGCTCTAATCAAACTGCTGTCAAACTGGTAAGCATTCCTGTAAGCGATATAAGAATCATTCTGATTTTTATCCCCGTAATAAGCATCTCCTAAAGCCAATTGTACCTGAGCATCATTTGGGTTTGCTGTTGCGGCTTTTGTCAAAACTGCGATAGCACTTTTGTAATCAGGTTTGTCAGCATTCATGTAAGCACGGGCAATGTACACATACTCTTCGGTATCTTTCTTTTTCAATTCTTTCATGACCATGTCAAATTTGGCTTGTGCTGCAGCTTTATTGTTTGCATCCAAATCCATTTGACCTAAACCTATATTATTGAATCTTCCACCATCACTAGCTGACAGCCCTTTTTGAAAATAGATTGAAGCCGAATCAGAAATGTTTTGCTTTAGGTAAATGTTCCCTAAAAGAAAGGCTGCCTTACCATTTGTAGGCTTTGCCTGTATAACTGATTTTAATAACGATTTTGCTTTCTCAAATTGTTCAGCATCAATAGCTTTCTTCGCTGGCTCTAAATCTTGTGCTTTCGCAAATGTGGTTGCTACTAACGCTAAGCTGAAAATTTTAAACTTGTTCATCTTCTTCTATTTAATTTTTATTTTTTGTAATTGTGTTTCGTATCACGATTTTTCTACTGGGTGTACGCTCAGGATATAAACCTGATTTTAGAATTATGCGTTGACCTCTTTCTCCTGTAAGGAAGGAACCGAATCCCATTCCAAGTCCGGAATAACCCTGACAATTGACAATATACAAATGGCGTGCCAAAGGATATTTACCTGTCGCAAGGTTATCTTGTGATGGAAAAAAGTATTCCGTTTTGTTCAGCCCTTTAACCGAAAGAACATTGATTTTATCTACGTCTGCCTCCAAATTCAATGGTGGCTGAAAAATCCAATTCATGCCTATGACACCAACCATGCCATTGTTTTCTGCCACGTATTTGATGACCTCTTCATTGGTCTTCATCGAAAAGATATTTTTCTGATTTGCCACGGTTACTCCTGAAACTTCAGAAATATATCTTACTGTGCTGGAATTGGCATTGTCAAAAACAACCCCTTTAATGTTAGGGACGGTTTTGCCTTTCATAAAATCGATGACATCCTGCAAAGCAACCAAAGTATCGTTGGCAGTTTTATTTTTGATAAAGGCTACAGCGTCAGTTGCAAATGGCGTGACTCTTGGATTTATCTTTTTTGATTTAAATGCTTTCAACTCCTTCTCTGAAAGTTCCCTTGTCAGGATAGCGATTTTGGCTGTATCGTTTAATAACGAATTCACTATTTCATTTTCCGATTTTGGCACCAAATTTAATTTGGCTTTATACTCCGTTTCAAAAACTGCCGTTTCATCTTCGATTATCGGAAGTATTGATTCGTCTACATATACCGATGCTTTTCCTTCAAGTATGCTATCAGCATTATTACTTTCCTTCTTTTGGCAGGAAAATACAAAAAGCAGTGTTAGTAAAGCAAAACCAACAAGTGACTTGGTTAATTTATTCATCATCTAAACTATTCAAACGTTTTATCTGGGTTATAAAACGCAAAAAACCAAACAATATTATTAGACAGCCTACAATAAGCTGCATATTATTTGGCAAATTTAATTTTAATTTATCCCAAAACAGCAATAGCGAACCCAAAAAACAGAACGCTAAAAAATTCAATAAGCTAATAAATAGAAGAAATCGCTCTTTAAGCGATTTCTTCTTGAAATTTTCTATGATTTTTGAAGTCATTTATTCTGCTGATTGAATAGAAATTGGAAGAGAATACAATACCCTTACCTTTTTACCATTTTGCTCACCAGGATTCCATTTAGGACAAGACTTTAAAACTCTGATAGCTTCTTTTCCTGTTCCGTAACCAATGTCCCTAAGTACTTTAATATCTGTAAGTGAACCATCCTTTTCAACAACGAAGGTCACAAATATTTTTCCTTTCAAACCATCTTCTTCAGGAACCTGGAAATTTTTACCTACGAATTTGTAGAATTTCTCCAATCCTCCAGGGAAGTCTGGTTTCACCTCGATACCCGCAGTATTATAGATATTGTTATCCTCTTCTACTACGCTTGGTCCTGTTCCAACTGGCTCCACACTTAAAGGTGCATCAGGGTCACCTTTGATGGTTTCGTCTCCTAATTTTTTATCCTTGATTTCTTCCACTTTAGGTGGTTCTTCAACAATCTCCTCTGTTTTGGCCACAACTGGCTTTACAAATTTCACCTGGTCCACTTTTGGAGGTGGTGGTGGAGGTGGTGGAAGATCTTTAGGTATTTCTTTTGGTGGAAGCTTAATGGTCACAATTTTTTGATCCAAAGCTTCATCATTATTTGACATGTCTGGGATAAGGCTGATGATAAGCGGTGCGCTTACTGCCAATCCAAAAACAAGTGCTCCAATAATAAGTGCGCGAAACGTAGTTTTCGAATCATCCTGACGCAATTGGTAAGCACCATAGGCTTTATTACGTCCTTCAAAAACGATATCTATCCACTGTTTTTTAAATAAGTCTAATTTCATTTTTACTATATTTTTGTGGATTATTTGTTCATTTCATCAACTAATTTCATCTCTTCAGGTGTAATGTCGTTTACAATTGCATAAGTCGGAACTTTACAGATTGCCATTTCGTCCAATACATCAACCAAGTTTCTATAAGTTGATTTTTTACTAGGCTTGATAATTACAATCAATCCTTTTTCTTTATCTCCTGTTACCTGAGGTACAGATGTAACTCTTTTCAGAATTTCCTTTCTCAGGCCATTTCTGCCATATACAGCGTCTGTTGGTTTTCCGTTTGGCTCAGGTGTTTCAAGAAGTCCGTGGTACCATTTTATTTTGTCATTGTCACCCATAAGGATGGTCATGGTTCTTCTTTGGTCAACTTTTATATCTTTATTTTTAGTTGGATCATCCTCTTTATCAGGCAATCCCAAATCCATGGATTGTGGTTTAGATAAGGAAGTAGTCAACATAAAGAAGGTAATCAATAAGAAAGCCAAATCCACCATGGCAGTTAAATCTACCTTTGCGTTGGATTTTTTACTCCTTACTTTGCCACCTTTGCCTTTACCGGAGTCACCGGTATTTAATTCAGCCATTTTATAATGTTGTTATATTAATAGTCTTTTCCTCTTAAACCAGTAACTAAATTAAAGCTATTGATTTTTTGGTCCTGTAAAATATCCATCACTCTTTTGATTTGTGGATATTCTTCTTTAGCATCGCCTTTTATTGCAAACTGAAGTTCTTTTGTTCCTCCGTTTTCAATATTAGCTTTTCTAGCACCTTGTATCCAATCCTGTAATTGATTGTTATCACCAATAGAATCGCAAGGGATTCCTTGTTGTACACCTTTTTTAGCTCTGTCTGTAGAACTCATTTTCAGCAACTGACTTAACCCTTGGATAGGCACGCCGAACTCGTCAATAAGAGCGAATTTGGTTTTTTCTTCCTCAGTGAAAGTCACCTTATATTTCTGTTCCATATAGTCTAGTGCTCCTGAACGGATAGCCCTGTCTTTCATTCCGAAAAACACTCTATCCTGACCATTGCTTTTTCCTACCGTGATAGTCACCAATCCAGTTTCAGGCAGTTTAGTCTGAACTGTTGAAGATGGTGTATCTACGGGTAATGGCTCTGGCACTTTTGCCGTTGCCGTTAGGATAAAGAATGTAAGTAAAAGGAACGCTACGTCACACATCGCCGTCATGTCGATGGATGTAGACTTTTTGGACATTTTTACTTTACCCATTATTTTTTTGTTTTAAACAATTAATAGATTGCTCTATAACTGTATTATTTTTTTAAACTTCCTCTAAATTTTCTGTAAGTGTTCACAATTGTAGCACCTGCCTCATCGATTGAATAAGTCAAAGTGTCAATTTTAGAAGTAAAGAAGTTGTAAGTTACGATTGCCAATGCAGAAGTAGAGATACCTGTTGCAGTATTGATAAGTGCCTCAGAGATACCGTTTGCAAGAGCTGCCTGGTCTGGAGTACCTGTAGATGCTAACGCTCCAAACGCTTTAATCATACCAGTTACCGTTCCTAATAACCCTGCAAGTGTTCCTAATGATACCAAAGTAGAGATGATTGTTAAGTTTTTCTCCAACATTGGCATTTCAAGAGCTGTAGCCTCTTCGATTTCCTCACGGATCGTTTCAGCAGCATCCTCACTATTAAAGCCTTCTGCTTTTACTTCCTGATATTTTACTAATGCTGATTTTACTGCATTTGCAACCGAACCTTGTTGTTTGTCACATAAAGCAATAGCCTCGTCAATTTTTCCTCCTTTAATATCAGCAGTTATATTTTTCATAAAAGTATCTAAATTCCCTTTACCTGCTGCTTTTGAAATAACTGCATAACGCTCAAACGAAAATACGATTACCATCAATAATAATCCCATCAAAACAGGTACAATTGGACCTCCTTTATATACCATTGCTAAATAATTTCCTGGAAGTGGATGACCAGTGTTTACGCCACCTTCAAAGTTAGCACCATTACCCATGATGAAATTCCAAATAATCCATCCAACAAAAATACATGCTGCGATAATGATTCCTGAAATCATACCAACACCTTTTGAACCGCTTTCTTTTTTAACGTTTGCCATTTTTTTAAATTTTAATAGTTTTAAATAATTATAAGTTTTAGTTGTTAATAAACTTGATTAGGAGCAAATTTAATTTTTTAGTTTTAATAAAAAAACTTTTTTTACTTTTAATATGGTATCGATTTAATTCTAGATAATCAAGCGTTTCCGCCTATTTTAACATTTGTTAGAAATAAAATAAAAACCTGGTTCTTTTTTTAGATTCTAATGCATTATTAATAAGTATATAACGCAAAAAGGGGCGAAAATGTATTTACAACTGAAACTTTTTTTTGGAAGGTTAAAATTATTGATAATATTCTCTTAACGGAAAACAATTAACGTTTCCTTGATTTTGAAAAAAGCATTACTTTGCAATATCTTTATCATCTAAAATAAAATAATCAATGTCAACATCATCAGATTTTAGCAATTATATCAATGAAGGCTATGCTTCAAAAGGCGAAAGCATTGTTCTTGGAGGAGCAATTTTAAACGGTGAAGCCATAGCCGATACATTTGTGAAAGTTACGCTAAAAACACTAAACCGCCACGGATTGATAGCTGGCGCGACCGGAACAGGGAAAACAAAAACCATTCAGGTATTGTCTGAGCAATTATCCTCCTTTGGGATTCCGGTTTTGATGATGGATATCAAAGGTGATTTCTCCGGCATTGCCAAGGAAGGTGAGGAAAAACCTTTTATCACAGAGCGTCATGCCAAAATCAACATCCCTTATGCTACCGCTGCATTTCCGGTAGAGCTGATGTCGCTTTCACAGCAAAATGGTGTTCGGCTTCGTGCCACTGTTTCTGAATTTGGACCAGTTTTATTTTCAAGGATTTTAGATTTAAATGATACGCAGGCTGGCGTAGTTTCGGTCATCTTCAAATACTGTGATGACCGTAAAATGCCGCTTCTGGATTTGAAGGACATCAAAAAAGTCCTGAATTACATCACCGAAGAAGGAAAAGAGGAAATCGAGGAGAATTACGGCAAGATTTCTACTTCAACCACAGGAATCATCCTTCGCAAAATCATCGAATTGGAACAGCAGGGCGGCGATTTGTTTTTTGGCGAAAAATCATTCGAAATTGATGACTTGATGCGTATTGATGAAAACGGAAAAGGCTATGTGAACATCATCCGCCTGACTGATATCCAGGATAAGCCAAAATTGTTCTCGACATTTATGCTGAGCCTGTTGGCCGAAATCTATCAACAGATGCCTGAAAAAGGAGATGCAGATCAACCCGAATTGGTCATTTTTATTGACGAAGCGCATTTGATTTTCAACGAAGCCAGCAAAGCGTTGCTGGATCAGATTGAAACCATTATTAAACTAATCCGTTCCAAAGGAATTGGTGTTTATTTTGTAACCCAAAACCCAATGGACGTTCCGGCTAGTGTTTTGGCCCAATTGGGATTGAAAATCCAACATGCCTTACGTGCTTTTACGGCAAATGACCGCCAAGCCATCAAACAAACCGCAGATAATTATCCAACCTCAAAATATTATAAAACCGAAGATGAACTGACCAGCCTCGGAATTGGAGAAGCCTTTGTAACGGCATTGAATGAAAAAGGAGTTCCAACGCCACTGGCAGCAACGATGATGCGTGCGCCAATGAGCCGAATGGATGTTTTGACCGATTCGGAAATTGCCGAAATAAATGCCAAATCAAAATTGGTCAAAAAATATGCTGAGGAAATTGACCGCGAAAGCGCTTATGAAATGCTGACGAAGAAAATCGATGACGCCAATCAACAGGCAGAAGCACAGGCAGAAGAGGAAACCAAAGCCGAAGAGAGAAAAAGCGGCGAGCCAAGTACCGCTTCAGTTATTGGAAAATCGGTGGTGAAAGTGGTCACCAGTGCAACTTTCATTCGTGGTGTTTTTGGAGTACTGAGCAAAATATTCCGAAAATAATGAAAAGTTATCTGACCATTGCATTGTTGGTTTTATCCAATGTATTCATGACTTTGGCCTGGTACGGCCATTTGAAATTCAAGGAACTCAAATGGTTTGAAAACGCCGGATTGATTACGATTGTATTAATCAGTTGGGGATTGGCCTTGTTTGAATACTGCTTTCAGGTTCCGGCCAATAAAATCGGTTACGAAGGCAATGGCGGGCCATTTTCCCTAATGCAGCTCAAAGTCATCCAGGAAGTAATAACATTGGTAGTTTTTGTCATTTTCTCGATGCTTTTCTTTAAGAACGAAAGTTTCCGTTGGAACCACGCTGTTGGTTTTTGCTTTTTGATTTTAGCAGTGTATTTTATCTTCAAAAAATAGATATCGAATTCTAATTTAAACCTACAGTTTACTCATTAATAATTGATTAATAAAAACTAATCTGTACATTTGGTAGTTATCTAACCCAACAAAATCAAACGCTTATGAAAAATTCTATTTTTCTGCTTTTCGCCTTATTCTCTTTTTCCTTAAGCAATGCGCAGATTGTCAACATTCCTGATGCGAACTTTAAAACTGCGTTACTAAATTATCCTGGCATTGACACAAACACTGATGGTGAAATACAGGTTAGTGAGGCTTTACAGGTTAGCTATTTACATCTTACTGCTTTTGGCATCAATAATGGACTACCAAATATAAGTAGCCAAACCGCCAATTTAACTGGGCTTGAGATGTTTACCAATCTTACCATGTTGTACATAGATGGCTTATCCATTACCAATTTTAACTTTCCTACTTTAACAAACCTAATGATTTTGGAATTTCGAAGTAATTTAGCGCTTGCAAATGTAAATGTGCTTCCCTTAACCAATCTAATATATTTCAGATGTGATCAGTCAAGTATCACCTCATTGGATCTAAGTACTTTGACACAGCTTGAGCGTTTAAACTGTGAGTTCGATTCCTTATCAAGCCTGAACTTATCCAATAATCCTCATTTGCAAATGCTTGCCTGTTCCCATAACCAGATATCGCAACTCAATCTTTCCAATCTGACAGAATTGTATTTTTTAGGAGCTGACAATAACAATTTAACGACACTTGACTTAACAAATAACCATCTCCTCCAATACCTTTACTGCAGCTACAATCAATTAACCGATTTGGTTAATATAGATGCTCCCGGTTTGCACACTATTGAATGTGCTTATAATCAATTAACCAGTTTAGATTTTAGCCATACAAGGATTTTAGTTCCTTATGGTGGAACTTCACAAATATACATTTACGGAAATCCTGCGCTGAACTTTATAAATTTAAAAACCGGTTATCCTTTTACCGATGGTAGTATAATTATCGAACACCCAGTTCAATACATCTGCACCGATGATTATAACATACCTTATGTGGCCAATCAACTTCAAAGCCCTATATTTAGCGGTACTAATATTGGCACTTATTGTGATTTCGTTCCGGGTGGCAATTACAACACCATTAGTGGAACATTTAATTATGATGCTGATGGGAATGGCTGCGATTTTGAAGATACCAAAACTGCGACCAATCTCGATTTTCCTTTTGAAAACTTATTCATTACATTATCGGGGCCTATACTAAATGGTACTTATTCAAATACTGATGGGGATTATTCTTTTTTTGCGACACAGGGAACTTTTACTATCACTCCAACGCCAATTCCTTATTTCACAATTTCACCGCCAAGCGCTTCTGTTAGTTTTCCAGACAGCAACAATAACAGTCAAATCCAAAATTTCTGCATCTCTCCCAATGGTGTCCACAACGATGTAGACATTGTAATACTTGCTATTCAAAATGCACGACCTGGTTTTGATACGCGTTACCAATTAGTATATAAAAATAAAGGTAACCAGACTATGAGTGGAACTATCAATCTTAGTTTCGATGATGCTATTTTAGATTTTGTCTCGGCAACTCCAGCATTAAATAATCAGTCAACAAATAATTTGAATTGGACTTACTCTAATTTAATGCCATTTGAAAGCCGGACAATTGAGTTTAAATTACATCTTAACGGACCAACAGATACCCCAGCAGTAAATTTAGATGATGTTTTACATTTCACCGCAACTATCAATCCCATTCCCGGAGATGAAACCCCTGAAGACAATGTTTTCCATCTGACACAAACCGTAAGGGGTTCAATGGATCCTAACGACAAAACCTGTTTGGAAGGCACTACCATAACGCCTGACATGGTGGGCGATTACCTGAACTATGTAATCCGTTTTCAAAATTCAGGAACTTATTATGCTGAGAATGTTGTTGTGAAAGATGTAATCGACACCTCAAAGTTTGACATCAGTTCACTTCAGTTAATTTCAAGTTCACATCCGCATACGACCAGGATTACAGGCAATAAAGTAGAATTTATTTTTGAAAACATCAACCTTCCTGCCGAAATGGACAACGAACCGGGAAGCCATGGTTTTGTTGCGTTCAAGATCAAAACCAAAAGCAATTTGGTATTGGGCAACCAGGTCCAGAATACCGCTGACATCTATTTTGATTTCAACGCGCCAATTGTAACCAATACTGCTTCGACTACTGTAGCACTTTTGAATGTTAATGAAACTGAGGCAAATGGTGTAGCAATAAACCCTATACCTGTAAAAGACATTCTTCAGATTAGAGCTTTGGAAAGCATCAGCTCTGTTGAAATATTTGACATCCAAGGCCGTCTTTTACAAATAAAAACTGCAGATGACTTGTCGACAACTGTTGATTTCACCGGAGAACCAAAAGGAGTTTATTTGGTAAAAGTCTACACTTCAAAAGGAATGAAAATCCAAAAAATAATTAAGGAATAAGTATGAAAAAATCAATCTTCTTTTTATTTACCATCGCTGTTGTAAGCTGTTCCAAAAAAGTGGAAACCGTGAATCCCGAAGCCTTAAAAGCCGAGATTTTTAAAGCGGAAGACGATTTCAAGAATATGGCCCAAACCAAAGGAATACAGGAAGCTTTTTACACATTTGCCGACAGCAATGCCGTTATGAAACGGGACAACGACTCGCTAATCAAAGGAAAAGAAGCAGTTAGGGAATTTTT
Source organism: Flavobacterium wongokense (assembly GCF_021608265.1). Classification (GTDB taxonomy): domain Bacteria; phylum Bacteroidota; class Bacteroidia; order Flavobacteriales; family Flavobacteriaceae; genus Flavobacterium; species Flavobacterium wongokense. The sequence continues at coordinate 101,313 of NZ_JAKIHP010000007.1, read as the reverse complement.
TAATGATGAAAAATTCAAGAAAGCCTCGGTTACCTGGAAACCTGAATTTGTAGGCGTTTCAGATGACGGTACTTTGGCATATACTTATGGAAAATATGTTTGGACCACAACCGATTCCTTAGGTGTAAAAAAGGATTTTAAAGGCCGTTTCCATACCGTTTGGAAAAGGCAGAAAGACGGAAGCTGGAAATTTGTTTGGGATTAATACTTGAAAAATGAGCAAAAAATATCTAATACAAAAAACTCCATTTGTAGTGCCAACCACGGATGGAAAAATAATCGAAGAACACCACGGAATCCAAACAACGGGTAACCATGAAATCTCGATTGCGCACATGATTGCTCCGCCAAAATGGAGCGAACCCTTCCAGACTCCGGAGTTTGAGGAATACACTTATATCATTTCGGGAAAAAAGCAATTCATTATTGAAGGTGAAACTGTAATCCTGGAAACTGGTCAATCCATCAAAATTGAAAAGAATACCCGTGTTCAATATTCCAATCCGTTTGACGAACCATGCGAATACATTGCGATTTGCAAACCTGCTTTTGATTTTAATAAAGTACACAGAGAAGAATAAAAAAATTCCGAATCATCGGGATTTCTTATTTTAATAAGCCTATAATTTTCTGTTCCACTTCTTCGCTATTCCATTTTTCCCCGATGTTGTCCATCTGCATCACTTCTTCCATGATTTTGTTCTGCAAATCGCCAAGCGCCAAGGCTTCTGAATAAGGGTGAAGGCTGAAGGTCACACGGCTGTACAATGGCAGCCATTTATCGGGATGTTTGTCTGAAAACCACTTTTCGATTTTTTTCTGCAATAGGAAATTTTCATCGGCAGTTTTGGTACTCATTTCAATGAAATTCCGCAACGAAAGTTCCGCAATGGCATCGGCATTGGGCTTTCTTGAAGTTTCATATTCCTTAAAAATGGTTTCCCAATCGTCTCCGTATTTTGAAATCATTTCATTCAAAATCGTAATATCCTCAAAACCTGCATTCATTCCCTGTCCGTAAAAAGGAACAATGGCATGCGCCGAATCACCAATCAAGGCAACATTATCGCCATGCGTCCAAGGGAAACATTTCATCATGACCAGGTAACTTGTTGGGTTTTTGAAGAAATCTTCGACCAAGTCGGGAATCACTTCTTTGGTATCGGGGAAAAATTCGGCAAAGAAATGTACCAACGTTTTTTCATCCTTTAATTGTTCGAACGAATTCTCACCTTCAAAAGGCATGAACAGCGTACAGGTAAAAGTTCCATCCAGATTGGGCAAAGCCATCAACATGAAATTTCCTCTGGGCCAAATGTGCAGTGAATTTTTATCAACCTTATGCGTGCCGTCGGGATTTGCCGGGATGTGCAATTCCTTGTAGCCAATTTTCATAAACTCCTGCGAATAATCAAACATGCTCTGACGCTGCATTCGGTGGCGGATCCTTGAGAAAGCGCCATCAGCACCAAAACATTTATCGTATTTTAAATCGGTCCACTCACCTCTTTCGGTATCACCCATATGAAGTGTTGAAGTTGCTAAAGTAATGTCCCAGATTTTATGCTCAAAGAAGAATTCTACGCCTTCAGCTTCCGCCAAATCAATCATCCTTCGGTTTAAAACGCCTCTTGACAAGGAGAAAATGGCTTCTCCATCCTTGCCATAATACTGGTAATTGAGTTTCCCATCTTTTAAATGTATTGCCCTTTTATCGACAGGAATTCCGATTTTGCGGATTTCATCATCAAGCCCAACATCTTCCATGGCTTTCCAGCCACGGGTAGACATGACTAAATTAATGGAACGTCCCGAGAATTCAACAGTTCGAATATCCGGACTCCTGTCATAAACATGAACCGTGTGACCGAGTTTCTTGAGATAAATTGCCAACAGAGTCCCGACAAGGCCTGAACCAACGATAGCAATTTTTTGAGGAGTTTGCATTTAATTTTATTAAACGGTTTTTATTTAACTTCGTTCCGTTCGCCACCTCAATGGCTCAGGTCATACTGTTCGGCCTTACGGCCTCGAGTGCAAATTTACTTTTTTGCCCGGAATAGTTGCATTTAGTTTGGGAATAATTTATTACATCGCTTCCGGTTGTTTGAGCGACCAGCCCGAAGCCAGGAACTTCTGCACCAACCCGTTTTTCTCAGCTGCTCCTTTAAGCGTCTTAATTCCTTTATGCGAAGCAAACCAGTCTTTTCCGTACATTGAACCAAATACAGCGGTAAAAATACCACCAAAGAAACCAACCACAACAAAAGGCACAATTTGGGTCATGGCGCTTAAAACAATGATCAGAATTCCAACTATTATTGCGAGAAGCGTTGCTTTGACTTTTGAGCTTTCATGGATTTTCCGACAGGATTTACAACGCGGAATCCCGATTAGGATTTTGGCATATTTAACTGAGGCATAAACCACAAGATATGTTCGGTCTTTGGTCATGAAAACGGGAGCAAAATAACAATCCCTGATATTTTCCATTTCTGCTTTGTTGCAAAAACTGCATTTTTTTTCAGTGGGTTCTAATCTTTTCTGCTCCTCGTTAAAGGTGTAATTATCTGGTAAAACAAATTCTTCCATGCTTATTTTTATTTCTTTTTGGGTTTAAAAATTAATTTTGTCGATGTGGCTTCTATTTCTTTTTTATTGAGTTTCATTTTCCTGAATTTTCCTTTGACAAACAATTCCGTCTGATCATCATAATGCCTGCTCATTGGATTACCCGATTGGCCTGTTGGCAGAACACTCCAACTGTTTTCAATATCCGAAAAATCGATGATACGTCTTGTCGATGGACCGCCTTTAACGGCTATATCAGTCACTTCATTCAGTGTAAAAAGTTGGTTGTTGATGACTTCGTTTGTGCCTGCAATTGAAAAAGGGCCAACATTAAAAAAGCTGCTAAACAATTTTACCTTTCCTATTGGATGCTGGAATTCTACCCTGTGGAAGCGTTCCCATTTCCATTTGTAATCAATCCTGCCTGCTTTTTTATACAATGAAAGATACGCCTCGTGAAATGATTTTGTCAGTATCTCTTTCTGGGTTTCCTTTTTACTTTTGGTTCTAATATTGTCCCACCAAGGTGAATTGGGATTTTGGCTTTGATTTTCGATAGTTTGTTTGATAATGTGTGTACTCAGCAGCATCTCAAAATATTCTTTTCCTAATTCATCCTCAAAAGTATTTTTTAAGTAAAAGTAAATCCAGTTGTTATAAATAGATGGCGCATATTCCTTAATGTTGTGGGTGCCTTTCCATTTCTTAAGGTGTTCCAACGCTTCTTCTTCTACAGCATAGAAACCATATTTCTTTAATTGCGTAGTATCAAGGGCTGTCAACATTTTCGCTAAAATTGCCGGGGCTGTAACCGAAGTATTGTCGGTTATCATTTTGGAAACATCTTCTTTGGTCCAATTATTTTTTGGATTTAATAATCCGTCAATGCGCGTTGCCCGGTCTTTTGGAAGATAATAACCCGGATACAAATAACCGTCAATAGGTTCGGGCTGATTGTTGGCACTGTAAACGTAATTCCATGGCGGATTTATGGCGGAAGGATTTTTTGCAAATGGTAGCCATTCCTTTTTGTCATCAATGCCGTTGGCGCCATTTAAAATGAAATTGGTATTGACGCTTTGATCCACTTTATAAAGTTTCCCCGAAGTTATCCAGGCAATATTCCCTTTGGCGTCGCCGTACGTGATATTCAATCCTGGTGCTTTTATCAATTCGATGCTTTTATGGAAACCCTCCAAATCCTTAGCATGTGATAGTTGATAAACTGCTTCGAGGATTTCGTTTTTTTGTTCAGTATAAATCCATGACATTGCCACAGGCTTTTTCGATTTCAATCCGTCAAGCAGCCCATTGATAATAGGTCCGTGTTGCGACATTTTTACATTGAGTTTAACATCGCTGCTGTCTTTTACCTTGATGGTTTTTTGTTGGTAGGTGTAATTTTTATAGCCGTCAACAGTTTTATATTGTTTGTCATTGTTCGGATTATTTTCCTCTTTAAAGAAATCTACATCGTCATTTTCAAACATCGTCAATCCGTAAGCGTAATTGTGATTGTGGCCCAAAAGCGGAAATGGCGTGCCTGCAATGTAGTATCCGTACATTTCATAATCGGGGCAGGAAATATGTGCTTCGTACCAGGTTCCAGGTTGGGAATACATGATGTGCGGATCATTTGCCAAAATTACCTTGCCGCTTTGGGTTTTAGCACCGCCAATAACCCAGCTATTGCTTCCGATAAAAGCCGGAATCGGTGATGATTCCAGTAAACCGGCAACCGATTTTGATATCTCGGCATATTCCTTATAATTGCCTTTATAGGATTTTAATTGTTTGGTTCCCAATTCGCCATTGATGCCAAAATCCTTTAAATAACCCATTCCAAAACGGTCACGGATGTCAGTCAGCAATGGATCTGTCTTTTGTGCCATTGCAAAACTGAAAGACATGAACCCGAAAATATTATACACATCCTTCAACGTGAATTTTTCCTGATGGATTCCCAATAATCTTAATTCAACCGGAGTCGTGCCTTGCTCGATATACTGATTGATACCGTCCAGATAAGCATTTGCCAAAATATAGGTTTGGGAATCCTTATCCAAATTGGCAACAGCCTGTTTCGAGTTTTCATCGATTCCAATACCGGCAAAGAATTTATCCGTTTTTAAAACCGGAGTACCAAACATTTCCGAAAGCCTTCCCGGTGCAATGCGCCGCATCAGTTCCATCTGCCACAATCTGTCCTGTGCATGGACATAGCCTAATGTTGTCATCGCATCTTTTTGGGTTTTGGCATAAATATGCGGCACACCATATTCATCAAAATAGACAGTCGTTTGTTTGGAGATATTCGCGAGGTTTGTTTCGCCCTCGTATTGCGGTTTGGTGTGTTGAAGATAACCTACAACCGCAATGAAAATGACAATTACTAGAATCAATAAGAGTAACAGGAATTTCTTGAGGCGTTTCATGATATTGGTGTTGGTTAAACAAATATAACAAATTAGTATATTCTATAACCCAACGGTTATTGCGCTAAAATTTTGGCTCAGAATTTTTATCTTAGCTAAAATAACGCATTGCAAAATGAAAAACACAGCAGAAATCGCAGGCCGTTTTCGGGAAATTATCTTTGACGGAACCTGGGTTGCCAATACCAATTACAAACACCAATTGGCAGATTTAGATTGGGAAACCGCAACAAAAAAAGCAGGCAGCTTAAACACTATTGCGGTTTTGGCACAGCACATTCATTACTACATCAATGGAATAAATAATGTTTTCAGAGGCGGGACTTTGGACATAAGGGACAAATACAGTTTTGATTTCCCAGCCATTAATTCGCAAGATGACTGGGAAAATTTCCTCACCCGATTTTGGAATGATTCCGAAGAATTTGCTTCTTTCATTGAGCAAATGCCTGATGGAAAATTAGAATCGGTTTTTGTGGATGCAAAATACGGTAGCTATCGCAGGAACATTGATGCGATGATTGAGCATAGTTACTATCATTTGGGGCAAATTGTTTTATTGAAAAAACTGCTGCAATAATTTATTTCCCAACATACTCCAATATATCTCCAGGCTGGCAATCGAGAGCTTTGCATATCGCTTCGAGAGTGTTGAAACGAATCGCTTTTGCCTTTCCTGTCTTTAGTATCGAAAGATTGGAAAGTGTCAAATCGACTTTCTCTGAAAGCTCGTTCAATGACATCTTACGCTTTGCCATCATCACATCTAAATTTACAATTATTGCCATAACTATATGGTTAGTTCATTTTCGTTTTGAATATCCACTCCTTTTTTGAAAATAGTCGCAATAATATAAATCACAGCTCCCATTAAAATAAATGCCTGGCTGTCGGCCCAAAATTGGTTTAAGTTGTCGGGAACAAAACCGTGATGCATTAGATTTTTAACCAATTGCCTGGCAATGTAGCTCAACAATCCAATTGAAAGGGTGTAATAACTAATATTTGAAATTTGTCCCGCCACAAAAGTGTTGAACGGTTTTGACAAATCCATTTTATGCATTAACCTGATGACCGTGTAAAATAGGCAGGCTTTCAAAATTGAAATGATCAGGATAAAGCTATAGACACCGAAAAACGCCAATTTGCTGTCTTTATACATTTCAATTAAGTCCAACTTTTGATAAAGATTTTGCACAAATTCGGGGTTGTATAAAGTGAAAAAGAAATTTACCAGCAAGCCTCCAGCTTCAATTGATAAACCGACAAAAATGAGCCAAGCCACAATATATAAGCCCCAAAATACGAAGTTGTTTGTTTTAGACATAATATTTGTTTTAAGATTACGATGCAATATTAATAAATTTTTATTGATAAACAATAAATTTTTATTAAAAAATAAGACATTTAAAAAATATAGTTTTTTAGGATGTATATAATTTTCTATCTTAGCTACAGAAAAAAGGGAACTTATGGCAGAAAATAAAACCAAGGCAACAGAAGTTAGCGTTGAAGGATTTATCCTAAAAGTAGAAAATGAAATAAAAAGGAAGGATAGCTTTGTATTGGTAGATTTTTTCAAATCGATAACAGGAAGTGAACCAAAAATGTGGGGACCAACAATTATTGGCTTTGGGCAATACCATTATAAATATGCCAGCGGACATGAGGGCGATATGCCTATTGCTGCTTTTTCTCCACGAAAGGATTCCATTGTATTTTATTTTTCTCCGGAATTTGAAAACCGTGAATGGCTGCTGGAGAAACTAGGCAAACACAAATCGAGCAAAGGCTGTGTTTACGTGAAGAAACTCGATGATATCAATTTGGCCGTTTTGGAAGACATTACGAAAGCTTCGATTAAAGATACACTTACACGATATCCAAATCAATAGAAAAACAAAAACCCAGCATAAACTGGGTTTTTACAATGTATAAAAAACAGTACAATATTACTTTATTCTTTTTTCTTTTTGCTGTCATCGATAATGGCACCTGTACCTGCACCAACTCCGGCTCCGGCTAAACCACCAATTATGGCACCTTCACCTTTTTTCTTACTGATAATGGCTCCGGTAACGGCTCCTACTCCGGCTCCAATTACTGCTCCTTTAGCTGCTCCACTCCATTTTTTTCTTTGTGGCGCTGCTGCTGCTGGTGCCTGATCGTGAACAACAACAACTTGTTTCTCTTTTTCTCTTATCGCTTTATCACTTTCAATTTTCATTGAATCGATGATACGTTGTTTTTCTGCTACCTGTTGCATCGAGTCAATAGTCGCCTGACGTGTATCGTCAACTATTGCTCCCTGCTTATCTGTGTTTTTGCACGAGCTTAAACTTAAAACTCCTGCAACTGCTAAAGTCATTACAATATTTTTCATAATACAAAAATTTAAAGGTTACGGTACAAAGTAACAGTATAATGCCTTCATACCATTTATAAAATTTAGATTAATGCTTATACAATTTTGGTGCCACTAACGATTAAACCTAATTGTTTCACCCACATGCAATCCGTTGCTTTTTGCTAAAACACCACACATATGGAAGAGCATTCGTGCTCCAACATTTCCATCCCAGTCGGTTTCGCCTGGTGCAACTTCAACCAAATCAAAGCCAATGATATCCTTTCCGCTTGCAGCCAATTTATTAAATAAATAGGCAGCCTGCTCGAATGAAAATCCACCCGGAACCGGCGTACCTGTATTTGGGCAGTACCAAGGATACATTCCGTCTATATCAAAACTGATTGCTATCTTTTGTGGCAAACCAGCAATAATTGCATCGCATTGCTCAGCCCAGGTTTTCCCTTCAAAAGTTTCCGTTTTTAAATCAGAATCGGTATTTACCAAAACCCTGCCTTCTGACTGCTGGACAACGGTTACTTCCTGTTCACAAAAATCGCGGATTCCTACCTGAACAATTTTTGAAATCTGTGGAATCTGCAGGGCATTATACATTATCGAAGCATGTGAATAGGTAAATCCTTCGTAGGCAATGCGTAAATCCATATGAGCATCGAGATGTAAAATCCCAAAATCATCATGTATGGAAGCCAAAGCTTCATAATAACCCAGCGGTGTTGAATGGTCTCCTCCAAGAAGAGCCACTTTTTTGCCTTGCTTCATCCAAAAAAGAACTTTTTCTTTTACTTCGGAATGCAAATCGCGGCAGGCCTTATTGATTTTTGCCAAATCATCCATCAAACTTGGATGATTGTTTAAGTCCTCACCATTTTCAAGTGCCTGGATTATCGGTTGTGCCAATGCCTTGTAGCTGTTTGAGTTGATTTTCCAATGTTCCGGTGCTTCGTCATAATACATTCCCAATTTCCATAATTCGGGAAAATCCTGATGATTCAAATCCACTTGGAAAGAAGCATCCAATACAGCTTCGGGGCCATCTGAAGCTCCTGAACCATAACTAACGGTTACCTCCCATGGAACCGGAATAATGATGATTTCTGATTGCTCTGATGAAAATGGCAATCCGAAAATGGTTGCATCCGCTAAGCCCGGCTGGCTAGGGTCAAAAGTGTCTATGATTTGTTGTTTTGTCATGCTTTTTAAAGTTGAAGGAGCAAAGTTACAAAGTATTTTTCAGGCATAGGAATAAAAAAAGCCATCTCGTTTTACTGAAATGGCTTTGTTAAATTATTTAGTGAGTGTTACTCTTTTACAAATTTGTAAGTTGCTTTTGCAGTATTAAAGTATACATTGTAAATACCTTTTGCCAAAGAAGAAACATCAATGCTTTGTTCGTTTGAAGTCACTGCCTTAGTCATAATCGTTTGTCCTAACATATTGTAGATGGTAACTTTTTCATTAGCATCAAAATCACCTTTAATGTTCAACACATTTGCAGCTGGATTTGGATACAATACAAAATTATTCTTAACAACATCTTCAATTCCAAGGAATGGATTTACAGTAAGCTGGAATGTTCTGGTTACAGTAGTACCACTAACAGCCTGCATTGTGATAGTATAAACTCCAGGAATTAAAACAGTTCCTACAACCGGACTTTGAGTTAAGGTTGCATTACAGTTTGCTGTAATTGGGTTAGCCAATGTAGCATAACTTGGCAAAGTGTATGTATTTGATGGCCCTGCTGTAACGACTTGGTTCGCAATAGCAGCCATTGTCAATCCTAAAACAGGCATAGTGTAACCTCTTCCTGAGAATTTTTCTGTCATTATGGCGATATCAGCACAAGGATAGTTCATGTTAATTGCAGCCTGTCTAACAGCTATAGCTGCATTCTGTTGGTTGGTTGAACTATTTGTTAACGCTAAACCATTTAAAAAGGCTTTGTCTGTTTTTGTTCTTCCAATTTCATCCCAGATCTGCATTAATCCGGTTGCCCAAATTTGTCCGTCATCGTGTATGAATCCGGTTAAGTCACCAGGATAGATGCCGAAGTAATCGGTTGTTCTTCCATCCCAGCAAACATTGTGTCCATCCCAGCTAAACATATACTGGAATGCAGGATCTGCTGCTGTCCACTGCCCTAAACTTCTGCTATAAGACTGAGCCCAATAATCTCCATTTCCTTCTCCGATTTGGCTTGAAGTATTTCCATTAGTCATCCAGTCGTGCAATCCGTGACCTAATTCATGCCAGATAACATCTGCATCTTCAGCATCATCCACACATCCTTCACCAAAAGCCAATGAATCACTTGAAGGCAGGTAATGTGAGTTATCAGCTCCGCTTAATCCTGAAGGGTCATATCTTAAAACACCACTGTTCAAAGCTGGTCTGCAGTTAATCCCTAAAGTTTCGTTGATGTATCTTAAACTTTTATCCAAATGATAAAAAACGTTTACCGCTTCGAAAGCATTATTATCCCTTGTAAAATTGAAGGCACTCGTTGCCTGTGTAAACAAACCAGTTGTTGGCGCTTCAATGTCTACAATTTCAACATAAGAACTTTTTAATTTGTACACAGTTCCGGTTAAATCAATTTCTGGCAACGTTACTGAAGCTCTGGCTGCAGCCAATTGTGTCGTGTTGGCATCATTTCCATCCACATAACCGGTTGTACCGTAAGCGACGTGTGCAAAAGATAATGGATCAGACATGAAAACCATAGCAGTTCCCGAAACAAAACCTAATGGAGCCATTGGTATGGTTGGATTTGTTGATTTAAACAAATTTACCGTTGGTTTGTTGTGGTGGTATAACGCTACGTCTTTTGTGCTTAAAATGCTTCCGTTTTGTGCATCAACCAATACTTCCCAGCTTCCGTTTCCCGAAGCAGGATTAGTCACGACTCTGTAAACGAGTTTCGTTTCGTCATTGACTTTGGTTACAAATAAATTATTTTCTGCAACTGTATATTCACAGGTTAATTTTAAACTCTCTCTTGATGCATCCAAAGCAGCCTGCTTAGAAAGGCTTGGCGTTGTAGCAACATTTTGTATAGCAGCATCATACGAATCCGAAGTATAGGCAAGTTCATTGCTTGGATTGAAATTTACTACAATTTCTGACTGATAAACAGGCACTTCATTCATCATTTGTTGAAAACGAAGCGTTTCTCCAGCTTCTCCCTTATAAACGAATGATAGTCTAAAAGTATCTGTAGGTTTGATTTTTAAATCGGTAGCATGTGCTGAAATCCATTGTCTTGCAGCACCTTCGTTTTCAGAAACTTGGGCATTACTTGTAAATGAAAATGCAATCAATGCTACAACTGCGAAGTGTAGTTTTAATTTCATTATGTAGTTATTTGGATTAATAATTAGTTACAAATCAACGAATTGTTTTTCAAAAATCAAATTATTTCAGCGACAAAATTCCTTGTTTCAGTATTTGGCCGAAATCGTACATTGCTTCATAGGAGCAATAAAATGGCACTGGCGCAAGCCTGATGACATTTGGTTCGCGCCAATCGGTAATTACGCCATTTTTCATTAAATAGTCAAAAAGGCTTCTTCCCTGTCCGTGTAAAAAAACGGAAAGCTGGCAGGCTCTTTCCAACTGGTTCGATGGAGTAATGATTTCGAATTCGGTTCCTTCAATTTGTTCGTCGATTTCATGCAAAATGAATTCCAGGTAAGCCGTAATCTGATCTCTTTTTTTGATAAGCTTTTCCATTCCAACTTCGGCAAACATTTCTACTGAGGCCAAATACGGCGCCAAGGATAAAACCGGAAGATTGCTCACCTGCCAACCATCTGCGCTGGCTATCGGATCAAAAGTGGGTTCCATTAAAAAACGACGTTGCTTATTTTGTCCCCACCAACCTCCAAAACGCGCAAGGTCTTTATTGGCATGATGTCTTTCATGGATAAAACAGCCAGAAGCATTTCCCGGTCCTGAATTCATGTATTTATAAGAGCACCACGCGGCAAAATCGACATTCCAGTCGTGTAGTTCCAATTTGATGTTTCCCGCAGCATGTGCTAAGTCGAAACCAACCATGGCTCCGGCTTTATGCCCGGCTTCGGTAATGGCTTTCATATCAAAAACCTGTCCTGTATAATAATTTACCCCGCCAATCAAGACTAAAGCCAGCTCATCTCCAACTTCATTGATTTTGGCTAACACATCTTCAAGGCGTATGTTGTGTTCGCCTTCCCTTCTTTTGATTTCAACAATGGCATCTTCTGCTTTGTATCCGCGAAAGTGGACCTGCGTCTGAAACATATATTGATCGGAAGGGAATGCCTTTTCCTCGCAAATGATTTTGTAACGTGTTTTTGTGGGTTTGTAAAATGAAACCATCAGCAGGTGTAAATTAACAGTCAGCGTATTCATTACCGTAATTTCTGAAGGTTTTGCACCAACTACCTTACTCAACGGGTTGGCAAAACGCTCGTGGTAATCCCACCATGGTTTTTCGGCATAAAAATGACCTTCAACCGCAAGATTCGCCCAATCATTCATTACTTCATCAACATATTTTTTGGTGATTTTTGGCTGTAATCCCAACGAATTCCCAGTAAAATAAATTACATCTTTTCCATTGTGCTGTGGAAAGATAAATTCATTCCTGTAGTTTTTCAATTCGTCCTGTGCATCGAGTTGCTGAGCAAATTCGCGTGTATTTTGAAATGTCATTGTTGTTGTTTTTGTGGCGTAAAAGTATTGAAAAGTGGCAAAGTTTCAAAGCAACAAAGTGGCAAAGTTTGCAGGGACATTCTGTTAAAATTTTTGAGGTTAAAAAAAACTTTCTAACTTTATCATGCCCAAAAATCATTTGCTGTACGAAAGACCCCAACTTTTGAGCAGATTGAATCAGTATATAAACTTAACCAAATCTTTATGTTATGAAACATCAAGCCTTTAAAGCCGCCGTTTTATTTCTGGGCGCATTATGTTTTCAATCTCTTTTTTCACAACCCAATTCATTTTCCGCGCGTGGCGTGGGTGGTGGCGGAGCCATGTTTTCAATGGCTTTCAATCCTGCCAATGACAATGAATATTACGCTTCCTGCGATATGGGCGAATTATTCCATACTACTGATTTTGGCCAGAACTATTCGCAGGTCGACCATCGCCAGGTTTGGGGCGGACACGATTCCAAAGTCTGTTATACTTCTACTCCCGGTCTGCTTTACACTATTAGCTATGCCAACGACATGCAGCGTCCTATGAAAAGCATCGATAACGGAGTAACCTGGACGGCTCTTACCGGTAATCCTAATAATGGGGAAGAATTATACAGCATTAATGCCGATTATGACAACCCAAGCCGAATCCTGATTTCACAATACAATCGTATTTATTTTTCGGGTAATGGAGGCACTACTTTTACGAACATCCATACTGCCACAACCGGTAATGGGATTGTTGTAGGTGGGGTTTTCTTTGACGGAAACAATATTTATATCGGAACCAATAATGGTGTTTTGGTTTCAACCAATGGAGGAACCAGTTGGTCGATGGCTGCCTTGACCGGTATTCCTGCGACCGACCGGATCTGGTCTTTTGCAGGTGCCAAAGTCGGTGGCGTGACCCGATTCTTTTGCATTACGGCACTGAATACGGCCATTTATGCCGGAATGCCCGGCTCTGATTATTGGGGTTTCCCAAAAGGCGTATATTCGGTTGACTATGGCTCAGGAAACTGGGTTTCAAGAATGGGCGGAATTACATCAGGAGTGGATTTCCCGATGTTTGTGGGAATGGCAAAAAATGACATCAACACCGTTTATTTGTGCGGAAGCAACACCAGTTCGAGGCCTATTGTTTTGAAAACGACAAATGCCGGAACCAACTGGAGCAACACTTTCCTCACAACCAATAATCAAAACATTATTACAGGCTGGAGCGGGCAAGGTGGCGACAGAGGCTGGAGTTATGGAGAATGTCCTTTTGGAATGGCGGTTTCGCCGAATAATTCCAGCAAGGTTATTTTTGGGGATTATGGCTTTGTACACAAAACTTCCAATGGCGGAACTTCCTGGCAACAGGCTTATGTAACTGCTGCAACCCAAAATCCTGCCAACGCTGCCACACCACAGTTCCATTCCTATCAAAGTAACGGGCTTGAAAACACAACCAGCTGGCAGATGCATTGGATTAGCGCCAGCAAAGTATGGTCGTGTTTTTCAGATATTAAAGGGATTAAAAGTACCGATTCGGGAGCTTCGTGGTCATTCAATTATACCGGGCACAATGCCAATACCAGTTACAGGATTGCGGCACATCCTACCAACGGAACCTTATTTATGGCGACTTCAGACATCCATGACATGTATCAAAGTACACGCTTGTTTGATGAAACGCTGGATGCTGATGACGCCAATGGAAAAATTGTTTATTCAACCAATGAAGGCCAGACCTGGCAAAACCTGCATGTTTTCAATCATCCTGTTTTTTGGATTGCAATTGACCCAAATAATCCGAATACAGCTTATGCCAGCGTGATTCATTATAACGGTGGTGCTGGTGTTGGCGGCATTTATAAAACTACGAATTTGAACCTTTTGGCTTCGTCGACATGGACCTTATTGCCAAACCCGCCACGAACCGAAAAGCACCCAGCGTGCATTAATGTTTTAAATGACGGAAAAGTGGTCTGCTCCTATTCGGGGCGTCGTACCGATGACGGATTCCAGCCAAGTTCAGGTGTGTTTGTTTATAATCCTGCAGGGAACAGCTGGACCGATGTTTCACATGCAGGAATGCAGTATTGGACCAAAGACGTCATCATTGACCCCAATGACGCCACGCAAAACACCTGGTATGCCTGTGTATTTAGTGGTTGGGGTGGTGCCCCAAATGGTTTAGGCGGATTGTATAAAACCACGAATCGAGGTACCAGCTGGACCAAATTAACCGGAACGACAATAGACCGTGTGACTTCCATTACTTTTAACCCAACGAACGCCAACCAAATTTACCTTACGACTGAAGGCCAGGGTTTGTGGATGTGTTCGAATATCAATTCGGGTACGCCAAGCTTTACGATGGTAAATTCGTATCCGTTCCAGCAACCGGAGCGTGTGTTTTTCAATCCGTATAATGCCAATGAGCTTTGGGTGACGAGTTTTGGAAACGGAATGAAAGTAGGAAGCCTTGTCCCTCTTGGAATCGAAGACGGAACACTTGAAAGCAATGCTGTTTTGCTGCATCCTAATCCTGCTTCTGATGCTGTTTCTTTGGAAAGCAGACTCGAGATAGAACAGGTAAAAATTTACAGTTTGACCGGAGCTTTGGTGAAAGAAGGTTTTGCAAAAAGTTTTTCGGTTGCCGATTTGACAGCGGGAATTTACCTGGTTGTTGTAAAAACAGCTGACGGTGAGTTTACCAAGAAGTTAGTTAAACAATAATATGCGTGAAGGATGGGAGCCAGCTACCGTGTAGCGCGTACAGCCTGACCCGAAGGGGCACGCCCAAAAAAAAAGAAAATCCCAACATTGCTGTTGGGATTTCTTATTTATAATATTAACATCGCGTCTCCATAAGAATAGAAACGGTATTTTTCCTTGATGGCTTCTTCGTATGCTTTTTTCATTAAATCGTGTCCGCAGAATGCCGAAATCATCATTAATAAGGTTGATTTTGGTGTGTGGAAATTGGTCACCATGCAATCAGCAATGCTGAAATCGTAAGGTGGGAAAATGAATTTGTTCGTCCAGCCTACATACGGATTCAAAGTACGTGCTGAAGAAACCGAACTTTCAATGGCACGCATTGAAGTGGTTCCGATGCAACAGATTTTTTTCTTTTTGGCTTTGGCTTCGTTTACAACATCACAGGCTTCCTGAGTGATGATTAACTCTTCCGAATCCATTTTGTGTTTTGACAAATCTTCTACCTCAACTGGGTTGAAGGTTCCCAAACCTACGTGAAGCGTAACCTCAGCAAAGTTGATTCCTTTGATTTCCAATCTTTTCAAAAGGTGTTTTGAGAAGTGTAAACCAGCAGTTGGTGCCGCTACAGCTCCTTCTTCCTTGGCATAAATCGTTTGGTAACGTTCAGCATCTTCTTCGGTTACGTCACGGTTGATGTATTTTGGGATTGGAGTTTCTCCAAGTTCCGTTAATTTTCTTCTGAACTCCTCATACGAACCGTCGTAAAGGAAACGCAGAGTCCTTCCACGTGAAGTAGTGTTGTCGATTACCTCAGCGACCAACGAATCGTCATCGCCAAAGTATAATTTGTTTCCGATTCTGATTTTACGCGCAGGATCAACCAAAACGTCCCAAAGGCGTTGTTCGGCGTTTAATTCGCGCAACAAAAAGACTTCAATCCTCGCTCCGGTTTTTTCCTTGTTTCCATACATACGTGCAGGGAAAACTTTGGTATTATTCAAAATCATCACATCGCCATCATCAAAATAATCGATAATGTCCTTGAATGTTTTATGCTCTATGGTTTTTGTTTTTCTGTTGACAACCATTAATCTGGCTTCGTCTCTGTTTTCTGCTGGGAATTCCGCCAAAAGTTCGTTTGGCAGATTGAACTGGAAATGAGATAATTTCATCTAAAAGAGTTATGGGTTATAAGTTATGAGTTATGACCCGAGCCTTTGGCGAACTGAGCGAAGCTAGTTGTGTCATAATTTTCTAACGTGTGCAAATATACTATTGTCAACTAGGCGTTGTCAAGTAAAAAGGTGTTTATTTTTTGAAAGTTGTAAAAAACTTTGCCTCTCTGCTACTTTCCTACTCTGCCACTTCTATTTGAACTCCAATACTTTTTAAATCTTCCCAAAAAGCCGGATAGGATTTTGAAACCACTTCGGCTTGTTCAATGACAATATCCATTTTGATTGCCAATGGGGCAAAAGCCATTGCCATTCGGTGGTCCTGATAGGTTTTGATTTTGATGCCGGGATTGATTTTCACTGACGGCTCTAAAGTCAGGCTTTCATCGGAAATCGAAACGTTGGCACCCAATTTCCCGAGTTCGTTTTTGAGTGCCAGCAATCGGTCGGTTTCCTTGATTTTGAGTGTGTGCAAACCTGTTAAATGGCAACCGATTCCCAGTCCGAAACAGGTTACGGCTATCGTTTGGGCGATGTCGGGAGCATTGTTTAATTCTAAATTTTGAATTTTGAATTTTGAATTATTGGTTTTTTTTAAATGAATGGAATTATTTTGAAAAGTGGTTTCAACACCAAATTCACTATAGATTTCTGCCAACACCGAATCGCCCTGGAAACTGTCTTTTTTATAACTTGAAAGAGTAATGCTGGTGCCAATTTTAGACAAGGCAATTATCGAATAGAAATAAGATGCTGAACTCCAGTCGGATTCTACAATTATAGGTTTGGATGTTTTGATTTCAGATTTTGGGTTTACAATTATTTTATTCCCAGTAAAAGAAGTTTCAACTCCGATTTCTCTGAGTAAAGCCAGCGTCATTTTTATGTAAGGAACCGAGGTTATTTCGCCGCCTAATTTCAATTCCAAACCCTTTTCGAGTTTTGGCCCAATGAGCAAAAGTGCCGAAATATATTGGCTGCTTACATTGGCAGCGAGGGAAACCTGATTTTGCAAAAGTTTTTTCCCTTTGATTTTTATTGGTGGAAAGCCTTCATTTTCCTGATACGTAATTTCAGCTCCGAGCTGCCTTAAAGCATCAACCAGGATTTTGACCGGACGTTCCTTCATTCGGGAAGAACCTGTAAGCACTACTTCCCTTCCTTCCTGAATGGCAAAATAAGCAGTCAGAAAACGCATGGCGGTTCCGGCATGATGAATGTCGATACTACTTTCAATGCCTTGCAATGCTTTTACCATTACTTCAGAGTCATCAGAATTGGAAGTATTTTCCAAAACCAGATCGGGATACAATGCCTGAAGCAATAACAGCCTGTTGGTTTCGGATTTGCTTCCGGAAACCTTGATGGCATTTTGACTGTTTATAATTGATGCTTTTAGAAGTAAATCCAAAACTATTTCAGTTTATCGTTGCTGTGATGGCGGTCGTGGTCGCGGTTGGTTTTCAAATCCATCTTTCTGTCAAAGGCTGCCTGAAGGTCAATCCCGGTTTGGTTCGCCAGGCATAAAACCACAAAAACCACATCGGCAAGTTCTTCGCCCAGGTCTTTGTTTTTATCGCTTTCCTTTTCGGATTGTTCCCCGTAACGGCGCGCTATGATTCGGGCTACTTCACCCACTTCTTCGGTAAGCTGTGCCATATTGGTTAGCTCGTTGAAATAACGGACTCCGTGGTTTTTAATCCAATTGTCTACTTCCAGTTGGGAATTTTTTAAATCCATTTTTGAGTTGCTTTTATAATTCAAAGATACAACTCAAACAAAAATAAAACACTATACTTTTTTAAGTACAATTTTCTCGGTCTGTTTATCGATCATTTCCTTGAAAAAAATCTTTAGGACTTCATAATATCCGGCATCAATTACAGATTGGTTGATTTCTTGGGTATAAAGTAACTGGATCTGCTTTCCTACATTGGAAATTTCATATTTAAAGCTTCCAAGGCCTGAAGGTAACGCAACATTTTTTGGTTCGGGCAATGTTTCAACAGCATATCCCTGTGGAATGGTTAGACTGATATTGTATTTGAGTTGTTGTGGAAATACAAAATCGATTGGATAATCGCGGTATTCCTGTTTGAATGGATTTTGTGTTGTCGCGAAAAATAGAAAAGGGCTCATATAAATTTTGCCTCCAATAATTTCGGCTCCGTTGTTTGTTGCAAAATTGTAATTTTCAATTATTGGCAAATCGATGTCAAGGCTGTTATGTACTCCGTAATCCTCAACTTCAAGCCCCGGATTTTCCTTTTCAAGTTTTTCGACATAACTTTCCTTGGAGATGGCATTGTTTTTATTCCGGAATTCACGTGCATTATAATCAAAGTATTGATTTTTTATCTTTCCCGATACATCTCCGGACGCATTGACATCAATCATCAGGTTGACAATTTTTCTCGAATTTGATTTGGGCATCAAATCGATTTCTGTTGAAGTTCCGTCCTTCCTAATCAATCGTCCCTGCCAGTTCAATGCGCGTATGGGAAGACTGTTCAAATCTGAAATTTTTTCGGTCGCATCCATCAAAATGGTCTTTCCGTCTATTTCCGCTGCGGCGATTACATAATTGAAAAGTGTCCTGTTGGGAAAGGTTGCAAATCCGTTTTCCCTGGTACTCATGATTACAGGATTGGCGTTAATGCCGGCATATCTTAACATTGCAACCAGCATCAGGTTAATTTCGGCAACATTTCCAACCTTCTCGGTAAAAGCTACATTCATTTTGCGTTTGGGATAATAGCTTGTCCTGTTGTCCCAATTCATCCTGTTTTTTACATAATTGAAAATCTTTTTGGCTCGTTCCTGAGGCGATGTAATTTCATGTATCAGTGGCTTGACTTCTTCGATAAAATAATCGGAGCTGGTGATGGCTTCATTAAAATCCTTATCATCAAAGATTGATTTGGCTACAGCTTCCCAAGTTGTACCTATCTGCTTCGGTTTTTCGTTGGGATAACGTATCATCTGAAGTTCATGTTCGAGTTGTCCGTAATAATTATCCATATTATTGACATAATCTTCTTCTATCAATGCGGGAATATTCGAAGCATTGTAAACCGTCACAATTTGGTTGTATTCCAATGTACGGCTAACTTTCGCTAAATGTGCTTCGCTTTGATAGGATTGATATGTTGATTCCAACTTTTGATCCATATTGAGTTTGATATAGCCTTTTTTAATGGCATTATAAATATAAAACTCGGGTATGTTGGTTTTGTATTCTGCATAATCTACCGGAATGTCATATTGGTATTGGAATTCCGGAAGCACCGATATATTTTCGGATTTAAACCTGTATTCCAATTCAATGATAGAGCCAGGCTTTACATTGGGAAAAGCAACCGCCTTTACTTCCCAGTTTTCATTTATCTGCTCTTTGAATTTGCTTTCCCCAGTCACTTTGGTTTTGACAATTTTGTCATTTTCGAGGTTGTAGGTAAAACCACTTTCAATGCTGACATATTCGTCTTCAAGATTTTCGTAACCAACGTAATACGGGATTTTGAAATTTGCCCATTTCAATCCTTCATTTTTATAGATTTTGAGCTTAACCTGAAAGTAGGTAACCGATGTAAATCCCTTTTGTTCCGTATAAGTGAATTCGGTCCTTGCCTTTTTAAAGATTATGGCTGCAGCGGCAGAAGTATCTGTCTTATGTTGCTTTTCCAGCAATTCCGCTTTAGTGACTTTGCCAAGGATTAATTTTTGCCCAACAGCATTGGACAAACAACAAATCAAAAGAAAAAGCAGCAAATTTGATTTATTCATGGTTATACTTTTTTAAGGACAATTTTCTCTGTTTGCTTATTGATCATTTCCTTATAAAAATTCTTCAAGGTTTCGTAATGTTCGGAACCGATGATTGCCTGGTTGATATCATATGTGTACAATATCTGTATCTGGCTTCCATTGGTTGAGATATTGTATTTGAAGTTTGCAAGGTCATCAATCATGCTAACCGCTTTTGCCGTGGGTAATAGCTCTACAGCATATCCTTCAGGAATGGTAAGGCTGATGTTGAATTTGTCCTGGTTGGGAAACACAAAATCTACCGGATATTCCCTGATTTCCTGTTTGAATGGATTTTCGGTTTTGGCAAAAAACAGGAATGGTGACAGGTACATTTTATCTCCAATGATTTCGACAGAATTGGTTGCGGTAAAATCATAATTTTCGATTACCGGCAAAGTCAAATCTTCTTTGTTTACGATATTATACTCTCCTATTTCCAATCCTTGGTGGTCTTTTTCAAGCTTCTCAAGGTAAGCGTCCTTGGATGTTGCATTGTTGGCCTGCCTGAATGCCAGGGCATTATAGTCAAAATACTGTTCCCTGATTTTGCCTTTTATTTCACCATTGCCTTCAATTTTTGCCAATATATTTATGATGTCCTTTGAATTTAATTTGGGCATCAAATCAATATCGGCGGAACTGCCGTTTTTCCTAATAATCCTGCCAAACCAATTCAAATCCCTTATGGGAAGTATATCCGGCATCGCATATTTGTTGGTTGCATCCAGCAAAATAACCTGATTGGTTAATTCTATTCCGCAAATCACATAATTAAAGGCTGTTATCGACGGCAATACAGAAAGCCCGTTTGCACGTGTGCTGAGTAAGATTGGATTTGCATCTATTCCTGCATACCGCAACATTGCAGTTAGCATCAAATTGATTTCGGCAGTATTTCCTTTTTTTTCCTGATATGCTTTTTTTACACCATCATTACAGGCAAATCCATAATATTCGTCCCAGGTAACTTTTGACTTTACATAATTGAAAATTGCATTTATTTTTTCCTGTTGTGTGGTCAGGCCGGTTAAAAGAGCGTCCACATCTTTTTCAAAATAGCCTGTTTTCTTTAGCTCGGTGCCAAAATACTCGCTATCATATACCCTTTTTACAACAGATTCCCAATCGGTAGCCAGATTTTCACTTATGCCATAACTATTTTTCACCGATGCCAGTTCATAACGAATCCTCGCCCTGTAATTATTGATATTGTTGACATAGTCTTCATCCTTCATTGCAGGAACATTTTTTAATTTATAAATGATCCTATGCTGGTATGACTTGAGATTAGGAAGGTTAAATATCTCCTCCTTGATTTCCGGAACCAAAAACCCGGTTAATGATTTGTTGTAAAAATACAAGTCTGAATATTCAACCTTAAGTTCAACATCATTTACAGGTATTCCTTCCTGGAAATAGAAATTGACAAGCCTGTATACATTATTGGTGTAACGGGTTATTTTATATTCAATGATTGAACCTTCCTTGACGTCTGAAAGCACAATCTTTTTTACATTGAGGTCCTTGGTCATTTCTTCCTTAAAGTCGCCCTCTTTTTTGAGTTTTGTTTTGACAATCTGGCCGTTTACAACATTGTAGGTTGCCACGTTTGAAAAGTTAAGTTTTTCATTATTTCCGGTATAATAAGCTTCACTGACATTCGCATAATCATACGCTTCCTTTTTATAGATTTTTATTTTGACTTCTGTTTCAACGAATGCCTGGCCAATAGTGCTGTCAAATGTTATCTGGCTTTTTTTGAAAAGCACTGCTGCAGCTGCAGAAGTATCGGTTGGACATACTTTCTCATTCAATTCCTCAAGGGTTACTTTTCCGAGTTCTTTTTTTTGTGCGAAAGCCGACACGCTTAAAAATAATGCTGCGATAACAATTGCCGGGTGTAATTTACTTGTTTTTGATTTCATGGTTTTAGGTCTTTGCAATAACTATTCTTGAGCTATCGGTTTTGGCTATGGTTTCTCTGAATTTCCTGTAGTTTTCGTATTTGGATTTATCATAGAATCCTTTTTTGATTACTAATTTTCTTTTACACATTATTTTGGTTGGGCTGACAGTGCTGAATTCAATTTTATAATAGCCAAATTCGGTGTCCTGCTCCAATCCATTTGGTTTTGCCTCAACAATGAAACCATCCGGAATGGTAATCTCAATTTCTTCTTCATTGGTAAAGCCTCTTTCCATTTCGAATGGATACTCCCGTGTCCTGTATTTTTTTGGAACATAAGAATTTTGGTCGAAAGCATTAAGTGCGAATAATAGTTTTCCTCCCGAATTTTGGGCATAACCTTCGGCTTCCAATTCCAAATCTTCTGTAAATTCGATAGTTTTAGAATCATTGCTCAGGTTGATTTTCTTTATTGAAAGATTGTTCATATTATCAAATTCCTCCTTATAATCCTTGAGTTGATTTTCCCTGCTCAGTCGTTCTTTTCTGAATTCATTGTTGTACTTCAATCCTTTTGAAACCATTTTGACCTTACCGATAAGGTTGCCGTTTTCCATAATTTGATACGAGCCTTTAGTGGTCTTAAGATTGTCGGCCTCAGTAAAAAGCTTTGTTTTTATTATTTCTCCACCTTCCGGTTTTACCAATAGTACATTCCTGTCATCGGTAAAATCACCCTGGAATCCAAACGGATGGATTTGACTTGTACATTCCAGCCAAACCAAATCCTTATCAACAGGCAATGTCAAAATCACATGGTTTCCCTGAACCGAAGCAAAATCGTTTTGCAGGTCTTTTGTTTCATCATGCCCTGCATAAACAACAGTATAATAGGACGGAACGCCTACAGATTTTAATAAACATCGGGTATAATTGGTCAGTGCCTTGCAGTCGCCGTAGCCGAGTTTGTCAACATCTTTTGCCAGCATTGGCTTCCAACCGCCAATCCCAACCTGAACGCTCACGTAACGTGTTTTCTCCTGGACATATTTATAGATGATTTTTGCAATTTCAACAGGACGCTTTTCGTTTCCAATCAATTGCTTAATCTTGAGCTGCGTTTCTTCCGGAATCTCCTCGGTATCTGCCAACAGCGAATTGTAATACCATTTGCCAAATTCGGCCCAATTGGTAGCTTTGCCTTCTACATTTTCAAGAGAGAAGTTTTCAAGTGAAAAATACACTATCGGAAAAACCTCAACGAAACTTGGGCTGAGCTCTTCCCTTTTCTTAGCGACTAGATTCTTTGCTGCATAACTTACCGATGATGATGTTTCCGATTTTTCGATTAGGTACTTTGCAGAAAAATTTGCCTCTTTCTTTTTCAGGTTTAATTCGGGTTTAAAAGTAATGCTCAGGGAAGTATTTTCGGTACTCACCAAAAAATTATCAACCGGAATCCACGGAGCTATAAAAGCAGTATTGGAAGTTTGTATTTCAGTTTCAAAAGCTACAGTGAATGGATAACTGATGGGCGTATAATCCAGATATAAAGTCCTATTGTCGTTAAACACAGAAACGCCATCTGCTACACTGGCATCTGTAAAATCCTTTTTTTTATAGGTTTTTATAGGCTTGCCAAGAGCATCATAAATATCTGCCTCAATTTGTGTTATTTTTCTGTTCTTGTCATAGCTCTCAGACAAGTCAAGGTTCCTTAAGCCCAATTCATTTAAAACCGTTGTAACTGTCAGTGATTTAACCGTCATTGATTTCTGAGAAGAAATATCGATGCTGGTTTTACTAAGGCGAATGACTACATTGGCATTTTGCTTTAAACTGTCGGGAATGGCAGCCACAGAGTAGTCTACTTTTTGTCCAAAAATTAAAACGGGGAATAAAAGTAATAGAAAGTGTAAAAAGGTTAATTTCATTTGGACTAAGTTTCTCCAAATATAAAAAAATTAACTTCTCTTTAACATTTTACTCTTTATTTTTTGTGTCGATGATTATTGTCACGGGACCATCATTTAAAAGTGCTACTTTCATATCGGCACCAAAGGTTCCGGTCTGGACTTTTTTACCCAATCCGGTTTCCATTTTCAGGATGAAAGACTCGTATAGTGGAATCGAAATCTCTGGTTTTGCTGCCTTTAAATACGAAGGCCGATTGCCTTTTTTTGTCGATGCCTGCAACGTAAACTGGCTTACGATGATGATGCCGCCTTTTACATCTTTCAACGATAAATTCATCACGTGGTTTTCATCATCAAAAATTCGGAGGTTGGCAATTTTGGAAGTCATCCAATCCAAATCATCATTGGTATCGGATTCTTCAAAACCGGCAAGCACCAACAATCCCTTTTGGATATCGGCAGCCTTAATGCCTTCAATGGTGACTGAAGCTTCGGAAACACGCTGGATAACGGCTTTCATCTGTTAGGATTTTCGGGTTTCGTCACTGGCAATCCGGTCGTCATTGTAAACATCCTGCCTGTAATGTTCATCATCGCCTTCGAGGATTTTGAGGTAACTATTGTAGCGTGACCACGCAATCTTATTTTCTTCCAAAGCTTTTTTAACAGCGCAATGCGGCTCTTCCTTATGCAGGCAGTTATTGAATTTGCATTGGTCTTTTAGCTTAAAAAACTCAGGGAAATAATCGCTAACCTCATAAGGCTCCATATCTACAACTCCGAATCCCTTGATTCCCGGTGTATCGATTATTTTGGCATCAAAGGACAAATCATACATTTCGGCAAAGGTCGTAGTATGCTGTCCTTGCTTACTCTGTTCTGAAATGTTTTTGGTTTTTAGGTTTAGTTCGGGTTCCAATGCGTTGACCAAAGTCGATTTTCCTACTCCCGAATGTCCCGAAAACATGCTGACTTTCCCAATCATCATTTGCTTTAATTCTTCCAAACCTTTCTTTTCAATTGCCGAAACCTTAAGGCATTTGTATCCAATATCAGAATAGATGTACTGAAGGTATAATTGCTCATCCTGCATCGCTTCATCGTAAGTATCGACTTTATTGAAAACCAAAACGGTTTCAATATCATAGGCTTCAGCGGTAACCAAAAACCTATCGATAAAACTGGTTGTCGTAGGAGGATTGTTGATGGTAATCAATAAAAAAACAACATCAATGTTGGAAGCAATGATATGGGTTTGTTTGGACAGGTTCACCGATTTCCTGACAATGTAATTCTTTCGGTCGTGAATGTTGTGAATGGTTCCTGTAATGTCGTCTGAAGTATCATCCAATTCAAAATCTACTACATCGCCAACCGCAATCGGATTGGTGCTTTTGATGCCCTGCATGCGGAACTTTCCTTTGATGCGGCATTCAAAAACCTGATGGTCTTCGGTCTTAACCGTGTACCAGCTTCCGGTAGATTTATAAACGAGTCCGGTCATCTTTTGAATTTAGGATTTAGGCAAAGGTAAAAAAACCAAACCGTATATGGTTTAAGTTTGGTTCAAATAAAAAGCTGTGAAAATTTTCACAGCTTTTTTTGGTTTTTAATCTTCAAGGAACATACGTCCCAGCTTATCCAGTTTCTTTCTCGATGAATAAATAATGTATTCGTTAGGTGTTTTCCTGTAGTAAACACCCGGACGGATCACTAGTTCATTCTTGATTGCCTCTTCAGGGTCTTTTCTGGTAATCTGGCCATTTGCATCAAAGATGAAAAGTGCCGGAACCGCATTATTGTAGTTTCCTAATGATTTGATTTCCTCGATATCGGTAACTCCTTTGTTTTTTACGTTGTCGTTGAAAAGGATGTTCAAAACACCATTTTTATAAATAGGAATCGCTCCTAAATATTCTGGTCCTTTCCCCATTTGAGCCAATGGAATAGACATGGCAACACCAACGTTGAAGTTCCCGTTGCCACCAACTGCTCCAAAAGCAAATGACATAGTCGTTACAGCCGCAGACTGCTCTTTTGGCAATACATTGCTCCATTCCAATGAACCGTCAGGCTTAAGGGAAGTAACAATGATTTCGTTTTTGGTATACGTTACCGGAGTAAATGCCAATGGCCCAATTCCTGAACTTTGACCAACATACACAAACTGCAATTCTGACAATACGATAATACCACCGTCATTTTTTTCAATTAAGGTAGTGATACTGTATAAAGGCTTAACGTCTTTCCCTTTTTTAGCTCTTCTTTCGCCCAACAATTTCACTTTGGTAGCATAATCAAACTCGTTGAATTTCAGGTTATCGTTAGTGTTTGTTGCCAAATTAATGGTAGCGTTGTAAATACCTTTCAACTCTTTATTGGCTTTACCGTTGTCGCGCACGCTTGAGTAAAATCCAACCAATTCCAACATATTTTTATTGGTAGACATCATTTTACAGTTGATGATTTCCTTGCCTTTGATATTGATGTCAACTACTTCTTTTTTGTAGTTATTCGCTTTTTTGAAAGCGTGAATCTGGAATTTCTCTATCTGTTCCTTCTTTTTTGAATCCCTGTAACTTTCGTTGATTACCAAAAAGACATCATCCTGGAAATTCAATTCAAAGTCAGAAATCGTAAACTCATAATCTTTTTTACTGTCGTCAAAGCTTACTTTCTCTTCACTGCTGAAAAGGCTTGCCAGTTTGTCATCAAATAGTTTAACTTCATATTTAATGGCATCCTCTTTTGGAAAACGCGAAGTATGCATGATCAGCAATGCGCCTTCATCCTGGGATTGCTTGAAGTAAAATCCACCGCGCTCCGACTTTTTAGCAACTTCTGAACTGAATAATGGAATTGTATTTTTACTCAAAATCCCTTTTTCAGAAATTTCGGTTCCAATTAAATTAAAGATTTTCTCTTTCTTATTGAAAACACTTCCAATAGCATAAAGCTTTCCATTTAATAAAAAGATATCTTCGAAATCAACTTCCTTATCACTGATTTGAGGGATAACAATAGGATTTGAAGAAAGCAATTTCATCGACTTTGATTCGAAAATCTTAATGAAATAATCATCCTTGTTAAGTCCAAGAGCATAAATCTTGTTGCTTGCTTCCCCGATAATTTTTACAATTTTTTGTTTGTCTTCCGGTAATTCCTCACCGTAAGTCATGTTGATTTTATCAATTTTGTTCTGCGCATTCAGGCTTATACCGCAACAAACAAAAAGAATAAAAAACAAAAAGGTTTTTTTCATTTTGGTAGTTTTTAAATTTATACTGTTTTTATTGTTGGCGCAATGATACAAAAAAACCTATGACAAATCATAGGTTTGGATTTAATTTGGAAAAAAAATCAACGATTTATGATTTTTTCCTGATGTGCGATGCTTTCCTGGTGTATTGCCTTGAAAATCCGAAGGATAAATTCTTCACTAAGTCCTTTATCTTCACCTTCCAATATCATTTTCCCAAGGATTTCATTCCAACGTTTGTTTTGCAGAACCGCGATGTTTTTTTCCTTTTTCAAGGCTCCGATCTGCTCTGCGACTTTCATCCTGCTTCCTAAAATTTCCAACAACTTGGTATCAGCTATGTCAATGCTCGATCGCAGCTTTATCATTTTGGTATTGAAATCATCATCTTCAGTCGCTGTTTTCCTTACCTTCAGGTCTTCAAAAATCTGTTTCAGAACCGTTGGCGTTACCTGTTGTGCCGCGTCGCTCCAGGCATTATCGGGATCAATATGCGTTTCTATGATTAGTCCGTCATAATTCAGGTCCAATGCCTGTTGTGAGACTTCCTGAATCATATTTCGCTGGCCGGTAATATGTGATGGGTCGCAAATCAGTACCAAATCGGGGAAACGGCTTTGCAGCTCAATTGGCAATTGCCATTCCGGGATGTTTCGGTATTTGGTTTTTTCATACGTTGAAAATCCTCTGTGGATAACGCCCAGGTTTTTGATTCCGGCATTATACAAACGTTCAACGCCACCAATCCACAAAGCCAAATCAGGATTCACCGGATTTTTTACCAAAACAATTTTATCTGTGCCAGCCAAAGCATCTGCGATTTCCTGAACCGCAAACGGATTGACGGTGGTTCGGGCACCAATCCAAAGCACATCAATATCGTGCTCCAAAGCTAATTTAACATGGGTTGCATTCGCAACCTCAACGGCCATCAGCAATCCTGTTTCGGCTTTGGCTTTTTGCAGCCAATTCAACCCAATGGCCCCAACGCCTTCAAATCCTCCGGGACGCGTTCTTGGTTTCCAGATTCCGGCGCGGAAAATGCTCACATCAGAATTTTTCAGTTCGTGTGCAATCCTTAATACCTGTTCTTCTGTTTCTGCACTGCATGGTCCGGCTATTACCAAAGGATGACTCAAATTTAAATCATCCAACCATTTTCTGTTTTCTGCTGTAATGTCCATAGCTTTTTATCTTGTGTAAAATTAATTTCTTTTGTTTAAAATCTGTTGATTGCCTGCTGTATTTTTTCTTCAGTAACGCAAAGCGAAAACCGAATATACCCTTCGCCGTTGCTCCCGAAAATCGTTCCCGGAGTTATGAATAAATGTTTTTCCAAAAGCAGTCCGTCTATAAATGCTTCCGAAGACTGAATTCCTTCAGGCAGTTTTGCCCATACAAACAATCCAACACTGTCGCCGTCGAAAGTACAGTTGAGTTTTTCAGCCAATTGAAAAATCAGGTTGCGGCGTTTGGTATAAATTTGGTTTTGCTGTTCAAACCAATCGGTTCCAAGTTTTAATGCTTCAATGGCTCCTTTCTGGATTCCGTAAAACATACCGCTGTCCATATTGCTTTTTACTTTCAAAACTGCATCAATCAAAGTTGGGTTTCCCAACACCATTCCAACACGCCAACCTGCCATATTGTAGGTTTTGGAAAGGGAATTCAGTTCCAACGCAATCTCTTTCGCACCATCAACCTGCAAAATCGAAATCGGATGCTCATTCAAGACGAAACTGTACGGATTGTCGTTTACAATTAAAATACTGTGTTTTTTTCCAAATGCAATCAGCTTTTCGAATAATTCCAAATTGCCATTTTTCCCTGTTGGCATGTGTGGATACGAAACCCACATCAGTTTGACTTTTGACAAATCCATTCTTTCCAACGCTTCAAAATCGGGCTGCCAATTGGTTGCATCCGACAAGTCATAATAAACCGCTTTTGCCTGTACCAATTCGGTTACCGAAGCATAGGTTGGATAACCGGGATTCGGAATCAGGACTTCATCTCCCTCATTTAAAAAAGCCAGCGAAATGTGCATGATTCCTTCTTTGGAACCCATAAGCGGCAATACTTCCGAATTGAAATCCAATGCAACACCAAATTGCTTTTGATAAAAATCGGACATCCCTTTCCTAAGCTCAGGCAAGCCCTGATAACTTTGATATTCGTGGGCTTTGTCGTCAAACATCGCTTTTTGAATGGCTTCAATTACCGATTTGTCCGGAACCAAATCGGGGCTTCCGATTCCCATATTGATGATTGGGTTACCTTCCAAAATCAATTGGCGTACTTCGCGGAGTTTCCTTGAAAAATAGTATTCCTCAACGGTATTCAGTCTTTTGGCAGTTGTTATCATAAGCGTCCGTTTTTATATTCACCCAACACTTTGAAGTGGGTCGTCATTAAAGCCAAAATGTTTTTTGCCTTCTCGTAATGCTTGTACTTCTCAAAAATCACATCTACAAAAAAGGAATATTGAAAAGGCTGTTCAATAATCGGCATTGACTGGATTTTGGTCAGGCTGAGTTTGCAATTGTTCATTACATTTAAAACCGTGGCAAGGCTTCCCGCGGTGTCGTCCAGTTCAAATTTTATGGATGCTTTGTTAATCTCTTCCTTCGGCAACTCTTTATTCTGCGTTTTTACAATCACAAACCTTGTTTTGTTACTTTGAATCGTATGGATTCCGGCTGCGAGGATTTCGAGGTCGTATAATTTGGCGGCAATTGGAGCGGCAACAGCACCAATTCCTTTCAATTGCTGTTCCTGGATTCGTCTTGCTGTTTCAGCCGTGTCGCCACTTTCCACCAATTTGATATGTGGATACTGGCTAAAGAAAACCGCACATTGCAGCAAAGCAATCGGATGCGAATGAACCTCAGTGATGTCCTCAATTTTCTGGCCTTTGAGCACCATTAAGTTCATGTGGATGTCCAAATAATGTTCGCCAATGATATGCAGGTTGTTGCGGTCAATTAAGGCATAATTCGGAATTATCGAACCCGCAATGGAATTCTCCAACGCCATTACACCTTTCTGTGCCTTGCTTTCTAATAAACTTTTGACCACATCATCAAACGACATGCATTCATCCATATCATATTCCTGGTTGAAATATTCCTGGGCAACCTGATGGTGGAACGAACCTTTGATTCCCTGTATTGCAATTTTTGTTTCCATAGAGCAAAAAAAAATCCCGATTTGCATCGGGATTTATATATAGTTAGTTTTAATTTTTACTTTTTCACATAACACAATACCATTCCCTTTTTCTGTCCGAAGAAGAAATAAAAGAAATAGTTATAATAAGTATTGAATGTTTTCATTTTGTGTGTTCTGTTTTGCTAATGTAACCAATTAAAGTGTAGGTTTTACAAGGCATTGCAAAAAAAGTTGCGGAAACGTTTTCGTAAAAATCATAAAACCGTGATTTTTTCGTTATCCCTATATTAATTATTACATTTGCTCAAAATCCTTTGGTATGTCAATAGAAGTTCAAAATATTTCGAAGAGTTATGGTGCCCAAAAGGCATTGGATAAGGTTTCCTTTTCGGTAAAAAAAGGAGAAATTGTTGGTTTCCTTGGTCCGAATGGCGCCGGAAAATCGACACTGATGAAAATTTTGACGACCTTTATCAATGCTGACGAAGGCTCAGCTTCGGTAAATGGAAGCGATGTGGCTGAGAACCAAAAAGCAGTCCAGCTTTCTGTGGGTTATCTTCCGGAACACAATCCGTTGTATCTTGATTTGTACGTTCGTGAATATTTGGCCTTCAATGCCGATGTGTATAAAGTTTCGAAAGAACGTATTGAGGAAGTAATCCAATTGACCGGACTGAGTCCTGAAAGCCATAAAAAAATTGGGCAATTGTCAAAAGGGTATCGCCAGCGTGTTGGATTGGCTACGGCTTTGCTTCACAATCCTGATGTTTTGATTTTGGATGAACCCACAACAGGACTAGACCCAAATCAGTTGGTTGAAATCAGGAATGTGATCAAGAATGTTGGGAAGGACAAAACGGTTTTCCTTTCAACGCATATCATGCAGGAAGTGGAAGCCATTTGCGACCGTGTCATCATCATTGACCACGGAAAAATTGTAACTGATAAAAAACTGGACAAACTGGTTTCGGAAGAAAAAGAGCAGATTATCGAAGTGGAATTTGACAAAGCCATTGATGAAACCATTTTGGCAAAATTACCAAACCTCAAAGCCTACAAAAATAGCGGTGACAATCTTTGGACACTGACTTTCAATACCGACGAGGACATGCGCCCAAAATTATTTGACTTTGCGCATGACAACGGATTGAAAACACTTCAAATCAGCCTGAAAAGCAAAAACCTCGAACAGATTTTTAGGGAAAAAACCAAGAAAAAATAATTATTCGTAGATAAGCCGTCCCTGATAATGACGCACTACAGTATCAGGATTTGCAGGATGGGTTTTGGCAATAATATTTCCGGTGCTATACAAATCACCACTCAGGTTTACCACAGGGTGGATAATCATATCATTAGACCCGCGATGGAATATTTGAATGTTTTGGGCAATTAAATCCTGGGCTTCAATCCTGCCGTCTCCAAAATAAAAATTCAGATTAGCGGTATTGGTATGGCCTGAAATATAAAACCTCGATACATTATTGTTTCCGATATTCAGGTAATCGTTATCAATATTCAGGATAAAATCGCCTGTTCCGGCTCCGGCTTCGCCATCACCGTCTTTGTCCATTGCAACAAAACTCAAGTACGGAAAAGTCAGTACCCCATTGGAACTTATATTCCTGTCGGTTTTGGAATACACTTCCTCCAAAGTGGGCGTCGTTACATGGATTTTGACTTTGCCATAAGCACGAACCCAGTTGCAGCTGGTTTCATCCTTAAAAATAAGCTGGTCGCCGTTTTGATGAACCTCAACATTGTCTATGAAATTTTCACCGGCTTCAATCACCACTTTCGATTCGGCACCTTGCGTGATGATGACTTCAATGCCACGGTATACTTTAAGCTTTTTAAAAGGCTGCACTGTTACTTCCTTTGTAATAATGGTGCCCGTGCTTTCGATGCAGTCACTTGGTTTTTCACAAGCATTCAGCATCCAAAACAAAACCAGTAATAGCGAAAATTTCTTCATGACTGTCATTTTAAATTCTGTATCCAATTCCAAATTCCAAAGCTTCAGCAAGGAACAAATGGGTTTTAATGGTAAATCCGCCAAAAATATTTTTGGTCATATAATATTTTAACCCAACCCTGTCATAGATTCCGGTATCCTTGTTAAATTTCTGGTAGGCATAATAACCCAATTGTGCTTCGAGCGAAAACCGGTTAATCAGCAATTCGTGGCCCACAAAGACTCCGACTCTTTTGTAATCGGTATTTGGGCTGATGTTTTCTTCAGGGTACGCCACCGAATAATAGCGAATGTATTCCTCAATGGATTTTGTCAGGAAGATTTCGGTTCCCAATTGCAATGCCGACTTTCGGTTCAAACGTTTATCCGCATAAAAACCAATATGGTAAAAAGGATATTGGCCACTGCCTATAATTGGATTTTCATTGACTCCGCTTCGGAATACAAAATTATAATGAATGGGTTCGCGGTATGATTTTTTTACCAAGGCAGTGTCGGGAAGGCGTTTGAAATCTTCAGAAAGATTGTGGCTGACTCCAAGATTCAGTAAATAGGTATTGATACCGCTGTTGGGCGATTTGAACCTTCCGTTGGAATAATGCGTGAATAAAATTCCGGCATGGACACCAAAACTCCTGAAAATCTTTTGGTTATCATACGCCAGGCCAATATTGGTATTCGCCATGATTTGGGTTCCAAATGCCTTGTTCCTGCTGTTGGTTACCTTATCATACGGATTGGTGGTGTAGGCAATTCCCTGGGCAAGCTTAAACTGCAGATGCCTGTTGAAGAAATAAAAATTATACAATGCCCCAACAGAATAGTTTTGCCCCAAAGGCTGGCTTTTAAAATCCTGGTATAAAAAATACGCTCCGTAATCGGGATAATTGTAAGCTTTATGCCATTCCCTTGAACCATCTGTTTTTTTGACAACTGTCAGCAAAAAAGCCTCTGGATGACCGTTTACCAAATGATACATGTCTTCGGTATGTGGCAGTACATTCCCTCTTAGAAAGGAAGCTTCAACCGAAAAAGGATTATTCTTCTGGCCAACAACGGTAAGGGAAAACAATAAAAAAAGAGAGTAAATTTTTCTCATCCTGAAATTTAAAACGCACAAATATAATTGAATATATCCAGCATCCTAATATTCCGCTATTTAAAAAATCTCCTTCGCAATCGCCTTGATATTTTCGGCTTTACCCATTGAATAATAGTGCAAAACCGGAATTCCGGCTGCGACCAATTCCTTGCTTTGCTGTGTGCACCATTCAATCCCGATTTGCTTTACCGCGTCGTTGTCTTTCGCTTTTACCACGGCCATGATCAAATCATCAGGAAGTTCAATGCTGAATCGGTGTGGAATTAAGTTTAGTTGTTTCTTTGTCGCAATGGGTTTCAATCCCGGGATAATCGGAATGGTAATCCCCGATGCACGGCATTTGGCAACAAAATCAAAGAATTTCTTATTGTCAAAAAACATCTGCGTAATGATATAATCAGCGCCGTTTTTGATTTTTTGTTTCAGGAAATAAATATCGCTGTCCA
Organism: Flavobacterium wongokense; assembly: GCF_021608265.1. Classification (GTDB taxonomy): domain Bacteria; phylum Bacteroidota; class Bacteroidia; order Flavobacteriales; family Flavobacteriaceae; genus Flavobacterium; species Flavobacterium wongokense. Next base: position 67,776 of record NZ_JAKIHP010000007.1, on the reverse strand, counting down.
AACTCGGAGCTTCCATGTGCTTTTCGGGATAACCCGCAACCCCAATGCAGAAGTTGGTCGTAGCCGAATTTTTCAAATCCTCATCTAGGTAAATCCCATTGTTCAGGTTGCTGATCTGCAACACCAAATCGGTTGCATACTCATTACCTTCCTTTTCAGGTTTGAAATAGGTTTCGTTTTTTAACGCATCGCCTCGAAGTGCCACGACATTGTCAATTCCAAGGAAATCCAAATCTATCAAAAGGTTTTCGGTATCTTCTTTAGTAAAACCTCCACACAAAATATGCGGAATCGCATCTACGTTGTATTTATTCTGGATTCCGGCGCAGATTCCTACCGTTCCCGGTCGTTTTTTTACGATTTTCTTTTGCAACAAACCGCTTGGCAATTCCTTGAATTCGTATTCCTCACGGTGATACGTGACATCAATGAATGGCGGGTTGAATTCCATCAACGGATCAATGCTGTCAAAAATGGATTGGATGTTTTGTCCTTTTAACGGCGGTAATATTTCAAACGAAAATAATGGTTTTCCGTTGGCGTTTTCTATATGTTGGGTTACTTTCATTTAGTTATGAGTTATAAATTATGAGTTATGAGTTGAACTCAATTTAATCTGCAATATTCGGCGAAAGCCATTTTGATGCCTGGTCTGTTGATATTCCACGGCGTTTAGCGTAATCAACAACCTGGTCTTCCTTTATTTTTCCGAGTCCGAAATACTTGCTTTCCGGATTGGCAAAATAATAACCCGAAACCGATGATGCCGGCCACATTGCCATGCTTTCGGTAAGCTTTACACCGATTTCGTTTTCCACATTGAGCAGTTTCCAAATCGTTGGTTTTTCCAAATGATCTGGACAAGCCGGATAACCTGGCGCAGGACGGATTCCTTTGTATTCCTCATCAATCAGATCCTGATTTGAAAGGTTTTCCTCCGAAGCATAACCCCAGATTTCTTTCCTCACTTTTAGGTGCAGATATTCGGCGAAAGCTTCGGCTAATCTATCGCCAAGCGCTTTAACTAAAATCGAATTGTAATCGTCCAATTGCTTTTCAAATTCGGCTGCTTTTTCATCCACGCCAAAACCTGTAGTCACACAAAAACAGCCAATATAGTCTTGTTTTCCGCTATCTTTTGGAGCCACAAAATCGGCTAACGCAATGTTTGGAGCTCCCGCCGTTTTTTGGGATTGCTGGCGTAAGGTCAGGAATTTATTTTGAATTTTGAATTCTGAATTTTGAATTTCTATATCGTCGTCATTGATGGTATTTGCTGGAAAAATTCCAAGGATTCCTTTTGCCGTCAGCCATTTTTCGGAAACAATCTGGTTGAGCATTTTCTGTGCATCGGCAAATAAAACGGTGGCCTGTTCACCCACTACCTCATCGGTCAGGATTGCCGGATATTTTCCATACAGTTCCCACGAACTGAAAAACGGAGTCCAGTCGATAAAATCAACCAATTCCGAAAGTTCGACTTCAACAGTTTTTGTTCCGATGAAATTTGGTGTAACCGGAGTGAAATTATCCCAATCCAACTGCAGTTTGTTTTTACGTGCGTCTTCAATAGACAGGTAATTTTTATCACGGCTTCTGTTCAGATAGCCGTCTCTTAATTTGTCGTATTCGGCACGAACCGTTTTAGCATAGTCTACTTTGGTTTCCGTTTGCAGCAAATTGCTGGCGACCGTAACTGCACGCGAAGCATCGTTTACGTGGACAACAGTTTCCTTGTATTCGGGTGCAATTTTCACAGCAGTGTGTGCACGCGAAGTTGTTGCTCCACCAATCATGATCGGAATTTTGATATTGAGTTTGTCCATTTCCTTGGCGAGATACACCATTTCGTCAAGCGATGGTGTAATCAATCCGCTCAAACCAATGATATCTACGTTTTCGCGAACCGCAGCTTCAATGATTTTTTCCGGCGGAACCATAACTCCCAAATCGATGATTTCGAAATTATTGCAGCCCAAAACTACCGCTACGATATTTTTGCCAATGTCGTGTACATCGCCTTTCACCGTTGCCATAAGTACTTTTCCGGCTGAAGATGATTTTCCGTCTTTTTGTGCTTCGATAAACGGCAGTAAATACGCCACGGCTTTTTTCATCACACGCGCCGATTTTACAACCTGAGGCAAAAACATTTTTCCGCTTCCGAATAAATCGCCAACAACATTCATTCCTGCCATCAGATTCACTTCGATAACTTCGATTGCCTTATCTGCAGAAAGCCTTGCTTCTTCAACATCAATTTCGATGAATTCGTCAATTCCTTTTACCAAAGAATGCGTCAATCGTTCCTGAACCGTTCCGTTCCTCCATTCGGCTATTTCCTTTTCGTTGGTTTTTACATCGCCTTTAAAGGTTTCCGCCAAATCCAGTAATCTTTCGGTCGCATCTTCCCTTCTGTTCAACAAAACATCTTCAACGTGTTCCAATAAAATTGGATCGATTTCGTCATAAATCTCAAGCATTTCCGGATTTACGATTCCCATGGTCATTCCGTTTTTAATCGCATGATACAGGAACGCCGAATGCATGGCTTCACGCACTTTGTCATTGCCACGGAAAGAGAACGAAACATTACTCACACCACCAGAAATTCCGGCATAAGGAAGATTTTCACGAATCCATTTGGTTGCCCTGAAGAAATCCAGTGCATTTAATTTGTGTTCGTCCATTCCGGTTGCAACCGGGAAAATATTCGGGTCGAAAATGATATCTTCCGGTGGAAAATGTACTTCATCCACCAAAATATCATAACTTCTTTTACAGATTTCGATGCGTCTTTCATAATTATCCGCCTGTCCCACTTCATCAAAAGCCATTACGATAACTGCAGCTCCGTAGCGTTTGATTAATTTGGCATGATGGATGAAAGCTTCTTTCCCTTCTTTTAGTGAAATCGAATTTACGACGCCTTTTCCCTGGATTACCTTAAGTCCGGCTTCGATGATTTCCCATTTAGAGCTGTCGACCATCACCGGAACGCGGGCAATATCAGGTTCGGCCGCAATCAGATTTAGGAATTTGGTCATGGCGTATACACCATCCAACATTCCTTCATCCATATTGATGTCGATGATTTGGGCTCCGCCTTCAACCTGGTTTCGGGCAATGTCGAGTGCTTCCTCGTATTTTTCTTCCTTTATTAAACGCAAAAACTTACGCGAACCTGTTACGTTCGTTCGTTCTCCTACGTTAATGAAATTTGATTCCGGAGTAACTATCAAAGGTTCCAAGCCTGATAGTTTTAAATATTTTTGTGCTTCCGCCATTATATCGTTTCTAAAATTTGTCTTGGTTTGAATTCGGCTGCAACATCGGCAATCGCTTTGATGTGCTCCGGAGTTGTGCCACAGCATCCACCAATGATGTTGATTAAATTATCCTGTAAATATTCCCTGATTAACGCCTGCATTTCTTCGGGAGTTTGGTCGTATTGCCCGAAAGCATTAGGCAATCCTGCATTTGGATGCGCTGAAACATTCAATTGTGTATTGTGAGCCAAACGTTTCAGATACGGTTTCAATTGGTCGGCACCCAATGCACAATTGAATCCGATGCTTAATAATTCTATGTGTTCAATTGAGATTAAAAATGCTTCAACCGTTTGCCCTGAAAGCGTTCTTCCCGAAGCATCGGTAATCGTTCCTGAAACCATGACCGGAATATCAAGATTGCGTTCTTCCTTTACTTCTTCAATGGCGAAAAGTGCGGCTTTTGCGTTAAGTGTATCAAAAATGGTTTCCACCAAAAGCACATCGCAGCCTCCGTCGATTAACGCTTCTACCTGCTGTTTGTAGGCGATGCGCAAATCGTCAAAAGTTACGGCCCGGAAACCAGGATCGTTAACGTCTGGCGACATGGATGCTGTTCTGTTTGTTGGCCCAATGGAACCTGCAACAAAACGTGGCCTGTCGGTGAATTCATCGGCAACTTCGCGGGCAATTTTGGCTGATTCATAATTGAGTTCGTAAACCAAATCCTCTAAATGATAATCCGCCATTCCGATGGTTGTTCCTGAAAAGGTATTGGTTTCGACAATATCGGCACCAGCCTGAAAATACAAGCGGTGTACCTCTTTCACGGCTTCGGGTTGGGTAATTGAAAGTAAATCGTTGTTTCCTTTCAACGGATGTGGAAAATCCTTGAATCGTTCCCCGCGGAAATCGGCTTCGGAGAAATTATTGCGCTGCAGCATGGTTCCCATTGCTCCGTCGAGCACGAGAATCCTGTTTTGGATTGCTTCCTGAATTTTTGACATTTTCTTCTTTTACTAAATTGTTGTACTGAACTACAGTGCCCTAGCCCCGATGGCAGCGAGCTACCATGTAGCGCGGACAGCGGGAAATGGCTCCTGAAAATTTCAGAAGTGCGTACAAAATCATATATAAGTTATCGAAGAATCTCTTGGTTATCTTTTCCCGATAAATCGGGTTAGAATGTAGCACCTTCTTTTGGCAAAGGGTTGCTAAGCTGTCATTGGGTCTATTCCCTCGAGCTTTCGTGATAACAAACATTATGTTTATGAACGCTGCAAAGTAACGGCATAGAATTGTTATTTGCAAGGGTTTTGAAAAATAAAAAACGAAATCGTTATCGCAATTTTTTAAAAAAAAGTTTAGAATTATTTGAAATTCAATTTGATTTTATACATTTGCACTCGAAAAAATAGGAGGAGAAATTTGAACTGATTGCAACCTCGTTAAAAAATGCTAAAGCAGCATTCCTTCTTTAGTTTTTTACCGCAGTCTTCCTTTTTCCTTTTTAGATATTAAATATTAAACTAAAATATAGTTATGGCTTATTTATTTACGTCGGAGTCAGTGAGTGAAGGACATCCAGACAAAGTTGCAGACCAAATTTCTGATGCGTTAATTGATAACTTTTTGGCATTTGATGCTGATTCAAAAGTTGCCTGCGAAACTTTGGTAACAACAGGTCAGGTAATCCTTGCCGGAGAAGTAAAATCGAACACTTATCTTGATGTGCAGTCTATTGCAAGGGAAGTAATCAAAAAAATTGGATATACTAAAAGTGAGTATATGTTTGATGCTGATTCCTGCGGTGTTTTATCTGCAATCCACGAACAATCTGCCGACATCAACCAAGGTGTTGACCGAGCAAGCAAAGAAGAGCAAGGTGCTGGTGACCAGGGAATGATGTTTGGTTACGCAACAAATGAAACTGAAAACTACATGCCTTTGGCTTTAGATCTATCTCACGCTTTGTTGATTGAATTGGCTAATATCAGAAGAGAAAACAACGAAATCAAATACTTGCGTCCTGATGCAAAATCTCAGGTGACTTTAGAGTATTCTGACGATAACAAACCACAAAGAATTGACGCTATCGTTATTTCTACGCAGCACGATGATTTCGCTCCGGAAGCTGAAATGTTGGCAAAAATCAAAAGTGATCTGATTTCGATTTTGATTCCAAGAATTAAGGCAAAATACCCACAATACGCTCATTTATTCAATGATGATATCACCTACCACATTAACCCAACAGGGAAATTCGTAATTGGAGGACCTCACGGTGACACTGGACTTACAGGTAGAAAAATCATCGTGGATACTTACGGTGGAAAAGGTGCTCACGGTGGAGGAGCTTTCTCTGGGAAAGACCCGTCAAAAGTAGACCGTTCTGCTGCTTATGCAACACGTCACATTGCTAAAAACTTAGTTGCTGCCGGATTGTGTGACGAAGTTTTGGTACAGGTTTCTTATGCGATTGGAGTGGCAAAACCAACTTCTATCAACGTAGTAACTTACGGAACTTCAAAAGTAAACCTGACTGACGGAGAAATCAGTAAAGTGGTTGAGAACGTATTTGATATGAGGCCTTATTTCATCGAGCAACGTTTGAAATTGAGAAATCCTATTTATAGCGAAACTGCTGCTTACGGACACATGGGAAGAAAACCTGAAACGGTTACCAAAACCTTCCAATTGCCAAATGGCGCTCCAAAAACTGTAAACGTTGAGTTGTTTACCTGGGAGAAATTGGATTATGTAGATAAAGTAAAAGCAGCTTTCAAATTGTAATATTTGATACTCTTATTATAAATGAATCCCGCTCAAAAGGCGGGATTTTTATTTCTATCCTTCTGTTCATTTTCTTTGCTTGTCCAAAGAAAACATTTGATATTAAGAGGAGAATGTCCAGTGGACATTCGGAAATATATTTAGAAATTGACCGCTGAAGATTCCCAGCCTTGAATTTTTGCTTCTTTTGTTTCAAGACAAAAGAAGAATAGCCCCGATTGTAGTGGAAATCCTTTTTGTTGAATAACAAAAAGATTGCAACGGAAAGCGGGAAAAGCTCCTACAAATTATATTTCAAACTAAAAATAATATAACGTGGCTGGACGCGGTATTGCGAAGTGCGGACAATCGTCTGGTTGAAGCTGTCGTCATTCAGGGATTTTGTGTTTAAAAGGTTTGTTCCCGAGATTTTGTATTCCCAATGGCTGTCTTTTGTCTTTTGGTAAATCAGGCTTGCCGAAAGAAAATCGTATTCGTTTTGGGTTGTGCGGTCTTTGCTGCGGTAATGGTAAAATTCATATTCCGAAACAAAGGAGAAGCTTTTCAGGAAAAAATAATCAAGCCTCGCAAAAGGTTTGTCGGTATAAAAAGTATCACCCTGATAGTCATTGATGACAAAATTGTAACCCAATTCGAGGTTGGGCAGGTTCTTATAATTCGTAGATGCTTTCAACGTATAGCTCTGTGTAAAACTCTCATTGGTTATCGCCACATCTGAATTGGTTGCCGGAACATATTGGATATTATTGAATTTTGACCAGTTCAGGTTTACACTTGCTGAGGCTTTGTAATATTTGAGGAAAGACCTTCCGTAATTCCCGATTGCCATGAACGATTCGTCAGCAAAAGCAGAATTTATAGGTGACGAAGTCTGGTTCACACCGTCGAAAACAAAACGTGATTTCACCGCATCAATGGTCCTGGAATAGGTTGCGGCCGCAAAAATATTCTCAAAATTGAACATATTGTATTTGAAATAACGAATCGAATGGCTTTGTGAAGTGGAGTTTTCGAGTGTTCGGTTTCCGCTTGAAAGGCTGCTGTAACTGTTCAAAACATAACCTTCGGCGAGTTTGTTGATGTCGGTAAAATTATTGGTAACCGAAAAATTATACGTCAGGGTTTCGGCTTTCTTGATTTGGTACAACACATATAAATCGGGCAAAATCCTTCCGAAGCTTTGTTTGTATTTGCTTCCCAACTGATTATTGGCCATTGTGTACGAATGCGCACTTAGGCCCGGAGTGAACGTAAATTTCCCGTGCAGGATTTTGTAATGCAGCCCAACAAAAGCGTCGTTGAAATTGTAATTTACATTATTCGTGTTGGTAACATCATCGAGATTATTAACGGTTCCATTATCCAAAATTTGGTAGATAGACGAATCAAAACTCTGGAAGGAATGTGTATTCCCAAGGGTAACATTGATGTTGCTTTTTGGTGTCAACATATAATAGTAATCGAGTTTGGCGTCGAGCTTATTGGTTTTTACAAAACGCTTTTGGGTAATGTCGTTGCGGTTTTGCAACGGTTCATATCCAACCAGATTAAAGGGCTGCGATTGCAGGTTGGCATTATAAAACGGATCCTCATCCTGGAACAGATGCTGGGCTTCAAAGGCAAAAACATTTTTATCATTCAGCGTGTAATACATTCCCAGATTCTGATTTATAGAAACCGGAGTCTGTTTTTTGTTGGTATCGATATTTTCATTGGACGTTCCTGTATTGTCAATGGTTTCCCTAAACAAATTGCTGATTTCATCCTGCTTGGAAAGCTTGGACAGGATATCATAATCGAATTGGAAATTGACATTGGGCTTATAGGAAGAACTGAGTTTGAATAACCCCAAATTGTTCTTTTGTTGTGAAATATCCGTGCGGTTTTCTGTCGTGGCAACTGCAGATGAATTCGGAACCAAATAATCGGTTTTGGAAGCGGTTTCCAATTCGGTTGTTGAGGAAGATAGGATTGCAAAGCCACTTAAAGACCAGGCTTTTGTTGGGTTGTACGAAAAATTGGTCGCGCCAAAATTGGTTTCAATTTCCTTGGCCCGGTCATTCCGCAACAGCGAAATCCCCAAATCGTTGGACGAAACATTGAACGTTGAACCGCCTTTGGACATCATGTTTTTAAAACCTCCGGTAAATTTGAAGTAATCCTGGAACGTCAGTGGGAGTTCGCCAATATTATTGAAATTCGTAATCAGGTTGATGCTGTATTTTGGATTGTAATAAAACAATTTCGGGTTGACATTATAGCGTTTTTCTTCGTGCCCGACGCCAATTCCTGCCGTGACATCGCCAAACCAGAAGTTCTTTTTGCCTTCCTTCAGCTTGATGTTCATTGCCACATTATCCTGGTTGTTTTCTACTCCTTTTAAAATGGAATTTTCATTATAATTTCGAAGAACCTGTACTTTATCTATCGCATCAGCCGGAATGTTCTTTACGCCGAGTTTGGTATCGCCATCAAAAAAATCCTTGCCTTCGACCATCAGTTTCGAGACTTTTTTGCCTTCAACTTCCACTTCGCCATCAGCGTTTACTTCAACTCCGGGTAATTTTTTCAACACATCTTCGAGTTTTCGTTCCGTTCCGCTTTTGAACGAATCGGCATTGTAAACAATGGTATCCCCTTTTATCGAAACCGGCATTTCCCTAACGATTTCAACACCATCGAGTTCAATTCCGCCACTTTCCATCGTAATGTTTTGGGTAATATTCTGTGTTTCGGTGGTAACGGTGATTTCCTTGTTCTGCATTCCGAGGTAACTCAGCTTGATGGAATACATGGAATTGGGTTTGAGATTCAGTGAAAATTTTCCCTTATCGTTGGTAATGGCGTAAGCATCCATGGCTTTGGTGCCTTGATTCATTGCCATGACATTTGCCATTTCGAGTGGCGCCTTATTGCTGTCCTGCACGATTCCCTCAAACCGGATGTTTTGGGAAAAGGATGCAACAGAGGCTAAGAAGAAAAGAAAATAGAGTTTTTTCATAAGGTTAATGTCCCATTCTGATTTGCATTCCTCCTCTTCCCGGATTCATTTCTTCCATTTCCTTCATTTTCTTGATTACTGTCTCGTCGTATTCCTTTTGGGTTACTTCCTTACCGTTGGTTGGGGCTTTTATTTCGACTTTTTCTTTGGCATTCAAAACTACTTTCGAGCAAAGGATTATCGTTTTCCCATCATTGACTTCAAGGATTAAACCCGGAAGTCCAAAATAAGTATCAGGTCCGGTACTCACAGGGATTTCGGGTGCATACCAGGCTGTGATGTTTATTTCCTTTGGCATTTCAAATCCTTCCATAAAATTGGTCGTCTTTTCCTTATCCTCATTTTTGGCTGCATCTTCCTTTTTGTCTTCGGCCTTTTTCCTGAAATTCCTAAAATCTGAAGTGTTTACCGGTTTAACCGCTGTGGCTTTGTAGCAGGTATAACCGCCTATGACTTTGGATTCTGATTCCATTTTCCAATTGAGCTTTGGCAGCGAATCCTTAACTAGGAATTCCTTGCCCATAAACTCTTTTGCCGAAACATAGTTTTTGTCTTTTATGTTTTTATAATAAGTCCCGCCACCACCGGTGAAGGAATTAAACATCATCCGCATTCCTCCGCCCTGACCTTGGGTACCCGGTGCATCGAGTTTTTCTTCCTCTTTGTAAATTGAAGCCGATTTATCAAAATTGAGGATGTACGTTTTTTCCAATGCCTTTTTGACACGCTCTTCAATCATTTTCTGCATTTCGGGCGTTATGTTTTTGTTGCCGCTGAATGCGGTTTTCATATCCGAAGTACTGGTTTTTGATTCATAAACTGCCATTCCCTGGAAATCCTTTTGGGCATTTGAAGTGATAAATGCCAATAAAAAAAGTGAAGTATAAAGTAAATTCCTCATTGCTTTAGTGATTTTTGAAGAACAAATATGACGAACAATATTGATATCTGTTACCAATCTTTTGTTAAAATATCTTTGTGGGATTTATGGAAATTAATTTGGTTTAGCTTAATTTAGCCCTATGATGAAAAATGTAGTTTATTTCTTTTTATTATTTGGTTTTACCCTAGTTTTTGGCCAAAATAAAAAACTGAAAACCACCGAATTGAACACGACAGAACTGGAAAACAAAACCTTTATCGGTTTTGATGGTTTGGGCAATAATTATTACATCAAGGACAATGTTTTTATCAAACAAAATGATACCCAGAAATGGGAATACAAGAATGTAGCCCTTGGAAAAATCACGTCTGTCGATTATGTGAATCCGCTGCAGCTGGTGGTTTTTTACGAAGATTTCAATACAATCATCACGCTCGACAACCAGCTTAACGAAATCCAGAAACTCAATCTTTTTGACATTGACAATACCATTTTTGCGTCGAAGATTGGTTTGGCTTCACAGAATCAGTTTTGGATTTATAATTCGCTAACCCAACAGATATTGTTGTTTGATTATTTGAAAAAAACCTCCAAGGAGATTGGCAATCCGATACAGGGTGACATTCAGTATACCCAATCGGATTTCAATAATTTTTATTGGATTGATGACGTCAATAATTGGTACGCGATTGATATTTTTGGCAAAGTGGCTTTGCTTGCCAATATTCCGCCTTTTGAAAAAATCCAGATTATCGACAGTGAGAAATTATTGTTCTCACGTGACAACGTTCTGTATTGCCTGAATAACCTAACGAAAACGGTTTACGAAATAGAAATTGTTGAGAAATCGTTTCAAAATTATTATTACAAAGACCAAATTTTGGCTATTTTTACCAACCAACAAATTAAGAATTATAAAATAAAATTACCATAATGCACATAGCAGTAGCAGGAAACATCGGAGCTGGGAAGACTACGTTGACTCGATTTTTGGCCAAACAATTCAAATGGGAACCCCATTTTGAAGACGTAGTTGACAATCCATACCTTGATGATTTTTACCATCAGATGGAACGCTGGAGTTTCAATCTTCAGATTTATTTCCTGAATTCGCGTTTTCGCCAGGTTTTGCAAATTAGGGAGAGTGGAAAGAACATCATCCAGGACCGAACGATTTATGAAGATGCCCACATTTTTGCTCCCAACTTACACGCTATGGGATTGATGACCAACCGTGATTTTGAAAATTATTCCGATCTTTTCCAGTTGATGGAAGGTTTGGTTGGCGCGCCTGATTTGTTGATTTACCTTAGAAGTTCGATTCCAAATCTGGTTTCGCAAATCCATAAAAGAGGCCGTGATTATGAAAACACGATTTCCATCGATTACTTAAGTCGTCTTAATGAACGTTATGAAGCGTGGATTACGACTTATGACAAAGGAAAATTACTCATCATTGATGTTGACAATATTGATTTTGTAAATAATCCGGAAGATTTAGGAACGATTATCAATAAGATAAATGCAGAAATAAACGGTCTGTTTTAGATATCAGAAATTTACAAAAAGCCACGCAATTGCGTGGCTTTTTTGTTTGTTCATCGGTAATAACCTCAAAGACAACGATTAATTTACACAGCAATTGAATTAAATATCTATTTTTATCGAATTAGTTATTAAAATTTAATCAAGTTAAGGTCGAAATAATTACCCCAAAAAAATTACCAGATGGAGAAAAACTACCCAATCAATCCCAAATTCCTATTAGTGCTTTTAGTTCTGCTGACATTTAATTTTACTGCTTTTGCACAATCAAGAAATACCGGCAGGAATTCACAACAAAATCCTTTTACACAAAAGACTTCAGTTCAAAAAACAGTATTGAACCGCCCGGTTGCACCAACCACTCAGGCTACAACAACAGTAATTGCCTGCGACAGCTATACCTGGCCGGTCAATGGCCAAACATATAATCTCACTGGGATTTATACTTCAGGTGGTGGTATCACGCAAGCATTTAATGATCGGACAGCCTGGGACAATTCGGCTGCAGCCAATGGCGCTACTGTTGCTTTCAATGATATGGCGGGTATTCCGGCTGCGACAACCATTAACATATCAATTGGTACGACTAACTTAAGTTTAAGTGCTCCTGGCGGAATGTATACGAATGGTACATTTATAGGTACAAATAATTCGAGTGAATCGATAACAATTACTTTTAATCCTCCTATTTATGGGCTAGCTGGTAATTTTTTTGTGACCAATATTTCAGATAATGTGGTTAGTGGAAATGTAACGACAACCTATTCTGATGGTGCTGTAGATAGCAGAACCGTAAATTCGGATACTGAAACTTTTGGTTATTTTTCGACTACGCCTTTGACCAGTTTAGTTTTATCAACTTCAACAGCAAACCGATTTATCTCTTTGAACAACATCAGCATTGCTACCAATCCTGCTGCCGATGATACCTTAGACCTAACAGTATTCCCAAGGACTGTACCAACTTTCACCCCGGTAAATCCAATTTGTGTAGGAGACGCATTATCGCCATTGCCAACAACTTCTAACAATGGAATCCCGGGAAGCTGGTCACCGGCTTTAGACAATACCAATACTACAACTTATACATTTACTCCGGATAGCGGGCAATGTGCAACAACAAAAACACTGACGATAAACGTAAATCCGATTGTATCCAACACGACAACTTTGAGTGCCTGTAACAGTTATACCTGGCCAATTACAGGAGTTACTTACACGAGCAGTGGCCAATATGTCACAACAATTCCGATAACAGACACAACCGAAATTGACGATTTCAATACTTGGGTACAGCATGCCTTTTCATTTAACTCAACGGTTCATTTGGCAGATGTGAGCAGTATTCCTGCTACCAATCCAACCATTTTTACAATGGGTACAACCACTATTAATGCGTCGGCTCCGGGTGGAATGTATTCTGGTCCGGATTTTCTTGGAACTACCAATCCGAATAATCCCATAACCATAACCTTCACTCCTCCTGTTTATGGTGTTTCTGCCAAGTATTTTACAACTGATATCAACGACAATGTGATTTCAGGAAATGTGACTGTTACCTATTCTAACGGGCATGTGCAAAGTAGGACTGTTACCACCAATTCAGATACTTTTGGATATTTTGACAATAACTTTATTAGTAGCATTGTGCTGAGTTCATCGACTACAGTTCCGAATCATTATGTGGGGCTGAAAGACCTTGCCATTGCGGCAAATCCAACAAGCTGTAGTACCGAAACATTGGATTTAACTATCAATACAACTCCACCTCCTGGAGATACTTTTGCAACAGCAATTGATGTAAATACACCCAATTATAATACCTCAGGCAACAATCTTTCTACAAACTGTTTTACGGATGAAATCGGCGAAACGACTCCAGATGTTTGGTATAGAATTAATTTGGATGCCTGTGCACAATCTATGAGTTTAAATACCTGTACAGGTTCTAATTTTGACACTATCCTAACAGTATACGCGCAAGATGGAACTACAATATTAGGATACAGCGATGATGATTGTGGTGTTACCAGACAATCTTCGATAACAGATTTAGATATCTCGGGAGAAGATGTTGTTTATGTAATGGTAGAAGGTTATCCAGGTTTGGGTGAAGAAGAAGGAACTTATGGATTGGAAATCACACAAACATTATTACCTCAGGTTCCTCCAACATTTCAGCCAGTAGCAGGTATTTGTAATGGAGATCCTTTAGCAGCTTTGCCAACAACTTCTGATAATGGAATTACAGGAAGCTGGTCACCGGCATTGGACAACACCGTTACAACAACCTATACCTTTACACCTGATCCTGGAATATGTGCTTCACAAGCTACCTTAACCATAAATGTAACTCAGCCAACAATACCAACATTTACAGCTGTTGCTGATATTTGTAGCGGAGGTTCTTTATCGCCATTGCCAACGACTTCAAACAATGGCTACACCGGAAGCTGGTCTCCAGCCTTGAACAATACACTTACAACGATTTATACCTTTACACCTGACGCGGGACAATGTGCGGCTACAACTACTTTGACCATAAATGTCAATCAGCCGGTTACGCCAACTTTTACTCCTGTTGCCGATATTTGTAACGGTGATGCTTTATCTCCATTGCCAACAATTTCCAATAATGGTTATACTGGTACATGGTCACCGGCATTGAATAATGCCCTGACAACGACCTATACGTTTACACCAACGGCCGGACAATGTGCTACGACGGCTTCTTTGACCATTACGGTGAATCAGCCAATTACTCCAACTTTTAATACGATTGCTCCGATTTGTAATGGAGATTCCATCACACTGCAAACGACATCAAACAATGGATATGTTGGAACCTGGTCTCCTGCCATAAATAATACTGCAACAACCACTTATACCTTTACGCCAACTCCTGGTCAATGTGCTACAACAGCAACGTTAACCGTTGTGGTTAACCAGCCAATAACTCCGACTTTTGCAGCAGTTGCTCCTATTTGTAATGGAGATTCCTTATCGGCTTTGCCAACAACTTCCATCAACGGTTACACCGGAAGCTGGTCTCCTGCTTTGAATAATACAATTACAACGACTTATACTTTTACACCAACGGCTGGACAATGTGCCAACACAGCTTCTTTGACCATTACGGTAAATCAGCCTGTGACGCCAACATTCAGTGCCATTGCGCCGATTTGTAATGGAGATTCATTATCGGCTTTGCCAACGACCTCAATCAATGGTTATACAGGAACCTGGTCACCTTCTTTGGATAATACGTCAACAACAACTTATATCTTTACACCAAATGCCGGACAATGTGCCAACACAGCTTCTTTGACCATCACGGTGAATCAGCCTGTAACGCCAACATTCAATGCCATTGCTCCGATTTGTAATGGAGATTCATTGTCGGCTTTGCCAACAACTTCCATCAATGGTTATACAGGAACCTGGTCTCCAGCGTTGAATAATACTTTAACCACGACCTACACTTTTACCCCAACAGCGGGACAATGTGCAACAACAGCCTCTTTGACCATTACAGTGAATCAGCCAATAACACCAACATTCAGTGCTGTTGCTCCGATTTGTAATGGAGATTCATTATCGGCTTTGCCTACAACTTCAATCAATGGTTACACCGGAAGCTGGTCACCGGCTTTGAATAATACTTTGACCACAACTTACACCTTTACTCCAACAGCGGGACAATGTGCAACGACAGCTTCTTTAACTATTACAGTGAATCAACCAATAACACCAACATTCAGTGCTGTGACTCCGATTTGTAATGGTGATTCATTATCGGCTTTGCCTACGACTTCAATCAATGGCTACACCGGAAGCTGGTCACCTTCTTTGGACAATACAATTACGACAGCATATACCTTTACGCCGGACGCCGGACAATGTGCTGCTGTTACTACTCTAACGATTACGGTAAATCAACCAGTAACGCCAACATTCACTGCCGTTGCTCCTATTTGTAATGGAGATTCGTTATCGGCTTTGCCTACAACTTCAATCAATGGTTACACCGGAAGCTGGTCTCCTGCTTTGGATAATACTTCAACAACAACCTATACTTTTACGCCGGACGCCGGACAATGTGCAGGAACGGCTTCATTGACAATCACAGTTAATCAGCCTGTGACACCAACATTTAATGCAATTGCTCCAATTTGCAATGGAGATTCATTAACCTTGCCTACAACTTCTGTGAACGGTTTTGTTGGAACCTGGTCGCCGGCATTTGACAATACGGCAACCGGAACCTATACGTTTACACCAAATGCAGGACAATGCGCCACAACGGCAACATTGACCATTACGGTAAATCAGCCTGTAACGCCGACATTTAATGCCATTGCTCCGATTTGCAACGGAGATTCTTTAACCTTGCCTACAACTTCTGTAAACGGATTTGTTGGAACCTGGTCGCCGGCATTTGACAATACGGCAACCGGAACCTATACATTTACACCAAATTCAGGGCAATGTGCAACAACGGCTTCTTTGACCATTACGGTAAACCAACCAATAACTCCGACATTTTCAGCAGTTGCTCCAATTTGTAACGGAGATTCATTATCGGCTTTGCCAACAACCTCAATCAATGGTTATACCGGAAGCTGGTCGCCTGCTTTGAATAATACTTTGACCACAACTTACACCTTTACCCCAACAGCGGGACAATGTGCAACAACAGCTTCTTTGACCATTACGGTTAATCAGCCAATAACACCAACTTTCGCAGCGGTTGCCCCAATTTGTAATGGTGATTCGTTATTGGCTTTGCCAACGACTTCAATCAATGGGTATACCGGAAGCTGGTCACCTGTTTTGGATAATACAATTACGACAGTATATACCTTTACACCGGATGCAGGTCAGTGCGCAGCAGTTACTACTTTGACGATTACGGTTAATCAGCCAGTAACACCAACATTCAATGCCGTTGCTCCGATTTGTAATGGTGGCTCATTATCGGCTTTGCCAACAACTTCAAACAATGGGTATACCGGAAGCTGGTCTCCTGCTTTGGACAATACTTTGACCACAATCTATACCTTTACGCCTGATGCAAATCAGTGCGCAGCAGTTACTACTTTGACAATCACGGTGAATCAACCGACGACAATACCAACATTTACGGCTATTGCTCCTATTTGTAATGGAGATTCTTTGGTATTACCAACAATATCCAACAATGCAATTACAGGAACCTGGTCACCAGCAATTGACAATACGGCTACCACAACTTACACCTTTACTCCAGATCCTGGACAATGCGGAGTTGTAACGACTTTAACCGTTACGGTGAATCAGCCTGTGACTCCAACATTCTCAGCTATAGCGCCAATTTGTAATGGTGATTCATTGGTACTGCCTGCAACATCCAACAATGGAATTTCAGGAACATGGTCGCCAGTAATTGACAATACAGCTACAACAACTTATACATTCACACCAAATGTTGGAGAATGTGCTATAACAACTTCGTTGACCGTTACTGTGAATCAACCAGTAACACCAACGTTCAATACTATCGCTCCGATTTGTAATGGCGATTCATTGGCATTGCCAACAACATCCAACAATGGATATACGGGAACATGGTCGCCTGCAATAAACAATGCTGCTACAACCACTTATACATTTACCCCAACTGCAGGACAATGTGCTACAACGGCATTATTAACAGTTACGGTTAACCAGCCAATAGCTCCGGTTTTTTCAGCGGTCGCTCCAATTTGTAATGGTGATTCGTTATCGGCTTTGCCAACAACATCCAATAACGGCTATACTGGAAGTTGGTCTCCTGCTTTAGATAATACAATTACGACTACCTATACATTTACACCTGATGCCGGACAATGTGCTTCGACAGCAACGCTGACCATTACAGTGAATCAGCCTGTAACACCAACGTTCAATGCCGTTACGCCAATTTGTAATGGCGGTTCATTATCGGCTTTACCAATAACTTCAAACAATGGTTATACCGGAAGCTGGTCGCCTGGTTTGGATAATACTGCTACAACAACGTACACCTTTACTCCAGATGCAGGACAATGTGCAGCAGTCACTACTTTGACGATTACGGTGAATCAACCAACAACGGTTCCGACTTTTACAGCAATAGCTCCGATTTGTAATGGTGATTCTTTGGTATTACCAACAACATCCAATAATGCAATTACAGGAACATGGTCACCAGCCGTTGACAATACAGCCACTACAACCTACACCTTTACGCCAAATCCTGGCCAGTGTGGGGTTGTTACGACTTTAACCGTTACGGTAAATCAACCTGTGACACCAACATTCAACCCTCTTGGGCCTGTTTGTAATGGTGATTCAACATTTAATCTGCCAACAACATCCACCAATGGAATTTCAGGAACATGGTCGCCTTTGGCAAACAATGCCGCTACGACAACCTACACCTTTACACCAAATTCCGGAGAATGTGCCATTACAACATCTTTGACTGTTGTGGTAATTGATCCTACTACGCCAAGCTTTGATGCGGTAGCTCCTATTTGCAACGGTGAAACCTTATTGGCATTGCCAACAATATCAAACAATGGATATAGTGGAACCTGGTCGCCAGCTTTGGATAACACCGCTACAACGACTTATACCTTTACGCCAACAGCAGGACAATGTGCAACTACAGCAACTTTAACGATTTCCGTTAATCAGCAGGTGGCTCCTACATTTACAGCTGTGGCTCCGATTTGTAATGGTGATTCGTTGTCAGCATTGCCAACGACATCCAATAATGGATTTAACGGAACCTGGTCACCAGCTTTGAATAACACTGCGACAACGACCTATACTTTCACTCCAACTGCCGGACAATGTGCCACATCAGCTTCATTGACTATTACGGTGAATCAGCCTGTGACACCAACTTTCACTCCGGTTGGAAACATTTGTAACGGTGATCCTTTATTGGCTTTGCCAACAACTTCTATCAATGGAATTACAGGAACATGGTCTCCAGCTTTGGATAATACCACTACAACAACGTATACATTCACTCCGGATTCAGGACAATGCGCCGGAACAGCAACGATGACCATCACAGTTCATACAACTGCTACACCAACAGGAAATGCATTCCAGACTTTTGATGTTGCCGATTTAAATGATGCGACCGTAGCTGATCTTGTTGTGAGCCCGGCATCTGTAAACTGGTACGGTTCACTGGCTGATGCGCTAAGCTTAACTAATCCATTATCGTTGACAACGGTATTAACGAACGGTGCGACTTATTATGCAGTTGCTTTTTCAGCTACTTGTCCGAGTGTGCCATTTGGTGTAACCGTAACCGTTAATTTGGGCAATAGTGGATTTGATAATTTACATTTTGTGTTTTATCCAAATCCGACTTCGTCTGTAGTGAATATTTCCTATTCAGAAAACATTACACAGCTGACTTTAATGAATATGCTTGGGCAGATCATTACAGTTCAAAATACCAATTCGACTCAAGTCCAAATGGATTTATCAAGATTAGCCGAAGCCACCTATTTCATAAAAGTGCAGGCTGGCGACAAAGAAAAAACCATCAAGATTATCAAGCAAAGATAAATTCTACACCATAAAAAAGGCTGCCAAAAATGGCAGCCTTTTTTATTCCATGGTGTCAAACAAGGATTTTGCCTGAATGCCCTCAACAGCTTTGGAAAGGCTGATCCTTAATTTTTGATTGGGCAGGACATCAAAATAATTATCGCTAAAAAAAGTAGCGTGTGATGAAAAAAGATAAACATCCTTAGCCAAAACATCAGAAGAGATTTCGATGGTTAAAGCGTCAATCCTTTTGATTTGTATCTTCGGTTTAGTGAGCTGCAGCTCTTTTGGTTTGGCAAAATAAAAAAGCGTATTCGTTGATTTGTCTTTGCTTTTGAAAACAATTGAAAGCACTGCATTTTTTAAATCAAAAGCCGAAATATCTGCTTTAGAAATTTTATAATACTCCGCACTTGAATTTTCAGCAACCGCTATATTCGCTTCTGAATTCCACAGACGCTTTCCGTTAAAATTGAGCAACTGCATCTCCATTTCTCCCTGATACGGTTTTAAATCATCATTGATAATTTGAATCCTATAAGCATCTTTCTCTTCCTGAACAGCAATCAAAAGGTTTTCATAACTCTTTTTTGCCTGGTAATGCAATGCTTTCCAATTTCCTAAATAATCAACAGAACTCCAGGAAGTCACCGGCCAGCAATCGTTTAACTGCCAATATAAAGTTCCCATGCAATGAGGCTTTGCGCTTCTATGGGCTTCCATAGCGGTTTGCATTCCTTTAGCCTGCAGCAACTGCGAAACATAGATGTAATCCTCAAATTTTGCAGGAACCTTATAATCACGAGCCATGTATTCATTGATCGTCTGGTAACCTGACGCATGTTTTTGATGGTTTTTTACAGCTTCGGAATTCAGGTTTAAATCCTTGTTGTGGGCAAATGAGGTAAACGTTTCCACATTGGGCATTCCCTGAAAACCATATTCGCTCATGAATCTTCCAACTTTTTTTTGATACACCTCAAAAGGTTCCATTCCCCACCAAACGCCCCAATAATGGGAATCGCCTTCCAGCAGGCTTTCTTCCTTTCCCCAGCCAATTGAAGGAGAAGACGGCCAATACCTGTTCTCGCCGCGATTGAGCATTCCATCCAATGTTTGTGGGATGAGTTCCTGGAAAAGCGATCTGTAATCGTTCCAAATGCTGGTTTCCTGCGCTGCTGAATAGTTATATTGTTTCTGCCAGCCCCAATTGTGCCAGCCTTCGTCTACTTCATTATTGCCACACCATAAAGCAATGCAGGAGTGGTTTTGCAGTCGGGAAACATTATCAATTATTTCGTTTTTCACGCTGTCCAAAAATGTGGGATCACCGGGATACATGGCACAGGCAAACATAAAATCCTGCCAGACCAAAATTCCCTGTTGGTCACATTCATCATAAAAAGCATCATCTGCATAAACGCCACCGCCCCAAACGCGAAGCATGTTCATATTGGCATCTACTGCATTCTTAACGATGTTTTTATAATCCGAATCGGTAATCCTTGGCAGGAAACTATCGGGCGGAATGTAATTGGCGCCTTTCATAAAAACCGGAATTCCGTTGACCTTGAAATAAAAGCTTTTGCCTATTTCATCTTTTTCCTGTACCAACTCTATCGTTCGAAGTCCGACATTCAGATTTTTTTTATCAATGCTTTGGCTGTTGCCGATAAGTGAAATTTCAAAAGGATACAGATGTGCTTCACCCAAACCGTTAGGCCACCAGCGTTTTGGCTTTTGAATTGCATAGGACAACATCACTGTGTTTTCCCCTTTTCTTAAATTGACATCCGAAATCCTGTCATTGATTTTTAATTGAAATTTTCCACTTTGTGAAGTTTCAATAGTTGTGATAAATTCCAATTGGGCCAAAGCGTCGTTTAATGCTTTTTGATTGTATTTCAGGTTAGAAATCGTAGCAGCATTCCAAAAATGCAATTGGATATCCTTCCAGATTCCGGCGGTTACAAAACGTGGACCCCAATCCCAGCCGTATTGGTATTGCGCTTTTCGGGTGAAAATCTTTTCGTCACCAGGCAAAACATAAGAAAGTTTTTTGGCTTCTTCCTTTCCTCTTTTAACTGCAGATTCGAAAACAATACGCAACTCATTTTTTCCATATTTCAATTGATTTTTGACATCAACCTTCCAGGTTCGGAACATATTGTCAGCCTTCAAAATCGAAGTACCATTAAGGAAAACTTCGGCATAAGTATCCAAACCTTCAAATACTAAAACACTATGCTCGCTGTTGAGTTCATCCTTTGAAACCGAAAAAGAGCTTTGGTATTCCCAATCCTCATTTTCTATCCATTGCAGCTGTTTCTCATTGGTCCCAAAAAAAGGTTCAGGGATTAATTTGTTGGCCAGCAAATCGGTGTGCACGGTTCCCGGAACTTTCGCCGGATGCCATTTATACTTGTCATTGGTAACACTTTTGAATTCCCATTTTTCAAGACTGAGACTGCGTTGGGAATTTTGTGCCGAAAAAACGAACGGCAGTAAAAGTAACAATAGGGATTTCAGTACTTTGATTTTCATTTCAAACTGGATTTTAAGGCTAAGATTTCGTTCGGGTTTGCAGTTACAGTGTTGTCCGTAATGGCAGAAGAATGGAACCAACTGGCTTTTGTTTGTTGTTGGATAAGGGCACTATTGGATGAGCGTACACCTCCACCTGGCATGATTGCAATCCTGTTATTGGATTTAGAAACCAATTCAGCAATGCGTTGCATTCCTTCGGTGGCATTTTGGGCCTGACCCGAAGTTAGAATCGTTTGAAAACCGCATGCAATAACATCTTCCAAAGCCTGGAAAACATTTTCCACTTCATCAAAAGCGCGGTGAAACGTACATGGAAAAGGTTTTGCCAATTCCACCAATTCAATATTTTGGATTTTGTTAATGGTGTTGTTTGGGTTTAAGATTCCAAATACAAATCCGCTGACATTCAGTTTTTGGAATTGCAGGATTTCGGTTTTCATCTGCTCAAACTCTTCTTCGGAATAAAGAAAATTTCCTCCTCGCGGCCGAATCATTACGTAGAATTCTATCGTTAATAATTCTTTGGCTTTTACAACTGTTTGTAATGAAGGTGTTGTGCCGCCAACTTCAAATCCGTCACAAAGCTCGATTCTATTTGCTCCGTTTCGTTGGGCGATTATGGCAGAATCCAGATTAAAACAAGCAATTTCGAGTTGGGCCATTTTACTTTAAAAAATAATCAGAGTCAATTAATTTATTTCCCGAATTGTCATTCACGGCATAATTGAATCCGCCCTGAACGCAATAGGCTCCATATTCTCCTTTTTTATTTAGTGCGATGAATCCAACCTGGATATCCTTGAGGTTTTTATTTCGGTTTTTAGTCAGCTTCACGATTCGGCTTACCGCTTCCTCACAGGCTTTTTGAGGTGATTTCCCCTGACGCATCAATTCTACTACCAAATGGCAGCCTGCAATCCGGATGACTTCTTCGCCATGGCCGGTTGCTGTTGCCGCACCGATTTCATTATCAACATACAATCCGGCGCCAATGATGGGTGAATCGCCTACACGGCCGTGCATTTTAAAAGCCATACCACTTGTGGTGCAGGCTCCGGAGAGATTTCCAAAACTATCCAAAGCGATCATTCCGATGGTATCGTGGTTTTCAATATTTGCCTTTGGGGAATATTCACTTTTTTTGAGCCATTCCTTCCATTCTTTTTCAGATTCTTCAAGCAATAAATTTTCTTTGGGAAATCCCTGCGATAAGGCAAACTGTAGTGCGCCATCGCCAACAAGCATCACGTGGGGTGTTTTTTCCATCACGGCACGTGCCACTGAAATTGGATGTTTGATGTATTCCAGACAGGCAACCGAACCAATATTCGAAAACTCGTCCATAATACAGGCATCAAGGGTTACACGTCCATCTCTGTCTGGTCTTCCACCATAACCCACACTTCGTTCCTTTGGATCGGCTTCGGGGATTTTTACTCCGGCTTCGACCGCATCCAATGCACGGCCATTATTTTTTAAAACTTCCCAGGCTGCACCGTTGGCTTTGACCCCAAAATTCCAGGTAGAAATCACTATGGGTTTATTTATTTTCCCAGAAGTTATAATCGGTTCTTCTTCCTCGTTGCTGCGAAAAGACTGTAATGCGACTGCAACGGTTGCCATTGCAGAGGTTTTGATAAAATTTCTACGGTTGGACATTTTATTCTTTAGTTGCTGTTTGATTCAAAAAAACCTTGCTGTAGTTGATTCCCTTGTCATCAAAAATAGGAAACTGCTGGGTTGCCCTGGTTTTAAAATCATCGTATTTTGCTGGATTTGATGTTCCCCAAAGTACTTCTGATAATGCTAGAATCCTCGGGAAAACCATATATTCTACTTTCTTTTCGTCTTCCAGGTATTCCGACCACAGATTGGCTTGAGCTCCAAGGATGTATTTTTGCTGTTCCGGAGCCAGTTCCTTCGGCATTGGATCAAAAGAATACACTTTTTGAAGCGTTGTAAATCCACCGATTGCTAATGGTTCGGTTTTGGCGTCACCCTGATAATGGTCAAAATAACAATAATCGCCTGGTGTCATTACCACATAGTGGTTTTCTTTTGCGGCTGCAATTCCGCCTTCGGTTCCGCGCCAGCTCATGACGGCTGCGTTTGGAGCCAAGCCACCTTCGAGGATTTCATCCCAACCAATAATTTTCCTGCCTTTGCTGTTGACAAATTTTTCAATTCGCTGTACAAAATAACTTTGGAGTCCGTGTTCGTCCTTCAAGCCATTCTTCTTAATTAAAGCCTGACAATGTGGGCAGGCTTTCCAACGGGTTTTTGGGCACTCGTCTCCTCCAATATGAATGTATTCTGACGGGAATAAAGCCATAACTTCGGTTAAAATATTTTCAAGAAATGTAAAGGTTTCCTCTTTAGGGCAAAATACATCGTCTAAAACGCCCCATTGTTTGGCAACCTCAAACGGGCCACCAGTACAGGAGTATTCAGGATAAGCTGCCAAGGCCGCCACTGCATGCCCGGGCATTTCGATTTCGGGAACAACAGTAATATGACGGTATGCTGCATAAGCCACAACATCCTTTATTTCCTGTTGCGTATAAAATCCGCCGTAGCGTTTGTCATCGTATTTCTGGTCGTTATAATGGCCCACCATCGAGCCATTCCGGTATCCGCCTATTTCTGTGAGCTTTGGGTATTTTTTGATTTCGATGCGCCAACCCTGGTCATCGGTTAAATGCCAATGAAAAGTGTTGAATTTGTACATTGCCAGATAATCGATATACTTTTTAACAAAAGTCACAGGAAAGAAATGCCGTGCACAATCGAGATGCATTCCGCGCCAGCTGTATTTTGGCTGGTCGATAATATTAACACAAGGCAGATTATACTGGCTGTTTTTTCCGGCTGGAATTAACTGCAAAAGCGTTTGAATCCCATAAAAATTCCCAATGGAATCCAATTGTGCAAGTCTTACTTCATCCTTGTTGATTTCAAGCATGTACTTACCTTTTCCATTTGATGTCTGATTATCAGCCCTGATGATGTCAAAAAAACTGATCTTGTTGGTAGTAACCGGCTTATCGCTTATCTTCAGGTTAAATCCTGTTCGCTCTTTTAGGACTTGCTGAAGATATTGGGCTTCGACATAATTGGCATCTGCCTGGATTATGGTTTGGTTGTTTAGGGTAAAATTACCACTTCCCACTTCCACAGATTCGGGGTATGGGATTAATGGCAATGGATTTTGCGAAAAGCAGATATTGAAAAGCAATACTAAAACGAAAGAGAATTTGCGTATCATAAGCGTTGTGTTAGTTGAAGCTAATTTAAACAAAAAAAGACAAAAAAAATGCCCCACTTTCGTGAGGCATTTTTTTTGTCTATAAGCGTATGATTATTTCAATGCATCCACTTTAGCTTTTACTTCTGCTTCTGTTCCTTCAAAAGTTTCAGTAGCTGAAGTTCCGTTTACTGTAGTAGTAACAGTTGCTTTTGCTTTACCGTTGGTATTGGTAATGACAACTTTTACGTTTTTCTCCATGTTAACGGCTGCTTTTGGAGCACCTTTTCCTGCACAACAGTCGTCTTTTTTAGCGATGAATTTTCCATCAGCGCCATAGTGGGAAAGACATGCTTCTTTTTCAGCTGGATTGCATCCTAAAGAATCGCACATTGCTGCACATTCTTCTTTAGTCATTGTAGCACATTTGCTCAAGTCACATTTACCGATAACTTCCTTGCATTCCATTTTCATTTCAACACACTTCATTTCTTTTGCACCACCTTCGTGACCCGCACCTAAGATTGGAGCGATAACCAATCCTATAAGACAGGTTAATTTGATCAAGATGTTCATTGATGGACCAGAAGTATCCTTAAATGGATCTCCAACAGTATCTCCGGTTACAGCCGCTTTGTGCGCATCAGAACCTTTGTATGTCATTTCACCATTAATCATAACTCCAGCCTCGAAAGATTTCTTAGCGTTATCCCAAGCACCACCAGCGTTGTTTTGGAACACAGCCCAAAGAACTCCAGATACGGTAACTCCGGCCATATAACCACCTAACATTTCAGCGATTAATTGGTTGTTGTCTCCGTAAACCAATTTACCTATCAATACAATTGCAATTGGGAAACCAATAGTCAATACACCAGGCAACATCATTTCGCGTAAAGCAGCTTTTGTAGAAATCTCAACACATTTACCATATTCCGGTCTTCCTGTACCTTCCATGATTCCAGGAATTTCCTTGAACTGACGACGTACTTCGTAAACCATGTCCATTGCGGCTTTACCTACAGAGTTCATTGCCAATGCAGAGAACACCACCGGAATCATACCTCCTACGAATAACATAGCCAATACCGGTGCTTTGAAGATGTTGATACCGTCAATTCCTGTAAACGTTACATAAGCAGCAAATAATGCTAACGAAGTTAACGCAGCAGAAGCGATAGCAAAACCTTTTCCTGTTGCAGCAGTTGTGTTACCAACTGAATCTAAAATATCTGTTCTTGTTCTAACTTCTTTTGGTAATTCACTCATCTCAGCGATACCACCAGCGTTATCAGAGATTGGTCCGAATGCGTCGATTGCCAACTGCATCGCTGTAGTAGCCATCATTGCTGATGCAGCTAAAGCAACTCCGTAGAAACCAGCTAAAGCATACGTTGACCAGATTGCACCGGCAAACAATATAACTGTTGGAAAAGTAGAAATCATACCTGTTGCCAAACCAGCAATAACGTTAGTTCCAGCTCCTGTTGAAGATTTTTGTACGATTTTTAAAACCGGAGGAGTTCCTAATCCTGTGTAATATTCTGTTACTGATGAAATAGCTCCACCAACAAATAATCCGATTAACGAAGCATAGAAAACCCTCATTGAAGAAATATCCTGTAATCCTTCACCAAAGAATGACATTTTCATAGTTTCCGGCAACATATATTGTACCAGGAAGAAACAAGCTACTGCTGTTAAAACAATAGAAACCCAGTTTCCGATGTTTAATGCTTTTTGAACCTGTGCTTCTTTAGCCTCATCACTTGTGATTTTTACCAACATGGTTCCGATGATCGAAAATAAGATTCCGAAACCAGCGATTGCCATTGGCAATAAGATTGGACCGATACCGTTGAAAGCGTCTTCAATTTTTCCGCCCATGTCTTTGATAACATAGTTACCCAATACCATTGCAGCCAAAACCGTTGCAACATAAGAACCAAATAAGTCAGCTCCCATTCCGGCTACGTCACCAACGTTGTCACCAACGTTATCTGCAATTGTAGCAGGGTTTCTTGGATCATCCTCTGGGATTCCAGCTTCAACCTTACCTACTAAGTCAGCACCAACGTCAGCAGCCTTTGTATAAATACCACCTCCAACACGTGCAAACAATGCGATAGATTCAGCTCCAAGAGAGAAACCGGCAAGAGTTTCCAAAACAACGGTCATGTCTTCTGTTGAAGTCCAAACACCGCCCATGAATTTTTGGAATAATATAATGAAGAACCCTGTCAAACCAAGAACTGCCAAACCAGCAACTCCTAATCCCATTACTGTTCCACCACCGAAAGAAACTTTCAATGCCTGTGGCAAACTAGAACGGGCAGCCTGCGTTGTTCTTACGTTAGTTTTGGTAGCGATTTTCATTCCCATGTTTCCAGCCAAAGCCGAAAAGAACGCACCAAAAATAAATGCAATAACGATTAATAAATGTGTTTTAACTCCAGGTAAGAAAGTAATCCCAGCTAAAACCAAACTCGCAACAACCACGAAGATTGCCAATAATCTGTATTCTGCTTTAAGGAAAGCCAATGCACCTTCGTAGATATAATCTGAAATTTCTTTCATCTTACCGTCTCCGGCGTCTTGTTTTAAAACCCAAGCTCTTTTGATTGCCATAAAAGCCAATCCAATTAATGCCATAACTATCGGCAAATAAATCATGTATGATTCCATAAATATAATTTTTGTTATAAATTTTATCGGTCGCAAAAGTAACAAATCTTTAACAAATAAAAAGAATAAATTCACGAATGTTTTAACAGCGATTTAATCCTTATTTTCATTCATTTTATTTGGTTCAAATCCCTTGTTTACTGAGGCAAAAAAACTATTTTTGAAAATATTTATCATTTCAATGGAAATTAAAAAGCTTTCAATCATCATTCCTTGCTTCAATGAAGGACCTACCATTCACAAAATCCTCGACAAAATAAAGACGGTTTCCCTTCTTCAGGATATTGAAAAGGAAATCATCATCGTCAATGACTGCAGCACTGATGACACTACCCAAAGCATAAAAAGTTACATTGAAAACAATCCGGACTTAGCCCTAGTTTTTCTGGAACACGACAAAAACCAAGGAAAAGGCGCGGCAATCCACACGGGAATAAACAGGGCAACAGGAGAAGCAATTGTAATCCAGGACGCCGATTTGGAATACGATCCGCAGGAATATAATATTTTACTGAAACCAATGATTGACGGAGTTGCCGATGTAGTTTATGGAAGCCGTTTTATGGGCGGAAATGCACATCGCATCCTGTTTTTTTGGCACAGCATCGGGAATAAATTCCTGACTTTTCTGAGCAATATGTTTTCCAACCTGAACTTAACGGATATGGAAACCTGCTATAAAATGTTCCGTTCCGAAATTTTGAAATCGATACAACTAAAGGAAAAACGCTTTGGCTTTGAACCCGAAGTGACCCAAAAAATAGCACGCATTCCGAAAATCAGGATTTATGAAGTTGGGATTAGTTATTATGGAAGGACTTTTGAGGAAGGTAAGAAAATAAGCTGGCGCGACGGTTTCCATGCGATTTACTGCATATTGCGATATGGGATTTTCAGGTAATATTCCTATCCTTCTTTTGTCTTGACCCGAGGCGAAGCCGAACTGAGCGAAGCTAAACAAAAGAAGCAAAAGTTCAAGGCTTTGAATCTTCGACGGTCAATTACAATTTCGAATCCTAAAAGAAAAGAACTCGCTACGCTCAGACAGCTTTTCTTTTTACGAATTCTTCAATTGATTGACACTCGTCTGCCAGATTCTAATGCCAGAAGACTGCAACTTAAGACAATAGTTGTTAGAAGGCTTCTTTTACGCCAGTGTAGATTTTAAAATCCGTAAAGAAATTGTGAATCCCTGTAACAATTTTAGGATTTTAAAATCGGTTCCGATTTATCGGGCTCGAGCAAAGCGACTGGCGAAGCAAACACCTCGTAAAAGTGCCCTTTCTTTTGGTTCGTTTTCTTTGGGCAAGCAAAGAAAATGAACAGGGTTAAACAAAAGGTTTCCTATTCCTTTTCTCCAGATAATGATGCCAAAGCATAAACGTTGCCATCGTTCGGTAGGGCTTCCAATTTTGGGAAAGCTGTTCCATTTCTTCTTTGGTGTGGACATCGTAAAGTTCCTTAATCGTGTTAACCACTGCAATATCGCCAAGCGGAATGATATCTGGGGATTCCAGCGCAAACATCAGGTACACGTCAATAGTCCAATGCCCAATTCCCTTAATTTTAATCAATTCATTCCGAACCTCATCGGAAGATTTTGAAACAAAGCTATCCAAATCCAGTTCTTCCTGAACTGCTTTTGCTAAGGTTTTTAAATAGAGGGTTTTTTGGCGGCTTACACCGCAGCTTTTCAACTCTTCATCAGAGCATTGAATGATAGTCTCCGGAGTGACTTCCCCTAAAAGATTTTCAATTTTAAGATAGGTGGCTTTCGCCGAATCAATAGATACCTGTTGCTCGAGTATGAGTTTGCAAAGCGTCACAAATCCTGCAGGACGCGACGGAATAAAAAAACTTCCGTATTGTTGGTGCAGGGTTTTAAAAACCGCATCTTTTTCAATCAGAAATAAAATTGCTTCCTGCATTTTAGAAATAAAAGCCGAATGAACCTTTTATGGTAAAGTTGTTGGTTTGAGGTATATCACGGTAATTGGCTCTCCACGCAAAATCAAGACGGAACACCTTGAAGATATTCCCGATTCCGGCATTGTATTCCCAATATGGTTTTTCCGGAGCCTGATAAATCAGCCCGGAAGCATTGATCAACCTGTTCTCATCGGAAACGGTTCCGTATACTCCTTTTACCCCAACAATTTCACGAAGGTTTAGTTTCCTCAATAATGGTATCCTTGCAAAGATTTTCCCCTGGAAGTTGTGCTCCCATTTCAAAGTCGCATATTGATCTGCAACGAATTCGTAGAAATTCAGGTTGCTGAAGGTATTGTCAATGATGAAAAGCGTCTGGTTACCCGGAACAACACTCATCAATCCAAGCGGAATCTGTCCGAATGTTTTTCCTAACTCAACTGTAACATTCGAACGTCCAAGAGGGCCAATGATGATTGGCTGTTTGTAGTACAACTGGATTTTTTGGTAATCAAAATCACTGTTGATGAATCCTTTGAATCCCTGACTGTAGTTTACAAAAATCCGGCTGTACGGATTGTCAACTTCACGTCTTTCGACACCATAACCAATTGTTTTTTTGTTAGGTGTCAATTCGATTTGAACGTTCAATTCCGATTGGGTCACTTCGCTTTTGGTTGTAGTCTGGGTAGCATCGGTGTAATAATCCAGTTTGAATACATCTGACGCCGATTCCAAAGTACGGTAAGAGAATCCCAGTTGGAACGTCACATTTTTGATTGGCTCAATCTCTGCAGCCAAAGTCGTCAGGTTGATGTTGGTCAGTTTCCCATTCGAACCTGTTGTAAACAATCCCGACGAAGCGTAACTTCTTCCCAAAACATCATTCGTTGTAGTAAGGCTGGCACCAATCTGCTCGACATCGCGCCTGTTTCCTCCAGAAATGATAATCCTGTTTTCCTTATTAATCATCCATTTTCCGGACATTCCGTATTTGAATTTGTTGTCCTTGAATCCATATGCGGTATAACCTTGTAAACGCCAAAGATCGTTTGGGCCAAAATAAGTCCGTACTCCGGCTCTCAGACGCAAACCTTCCACTTCATTGTTTCCAATGGTTGAAAATATCGGTCCGTAGTCCAAATGGTATTTTGGGATTTCGATATAACCACTTCCCAAAATCGACACTAAACTGTAAAGCTGTTTGAATTTCTTCACCGTTTTGAGCGTATCAATCATTTTATAGATTTTCTGCTCGTCCTTATTTAAGTGTTCAAATCGGTTTTCGTCCCAATATTCATTAGACCTTTGATAAACCTCGTTGTCAATATAATTGACTTCCTGCTTATAGAATTTATCCGGCTTCTTTTCATTGAATTTAAAATTCCTGTAAAGCGTTGTACGTTTTCCGTAAACCCCTTTGGATTCCTCTTTCTTCCTTAAAGCGAAATCCGACATCATATAATCACGTGTTGGAAGGAACACAGAGTCGTTCAAAACCTCATATTCCTGCTCAAGGTAAATATCCTTAACCCAGTTGATATTGGCACTTTTGGTAATTGCCATATTGATTTTCTTGATGGCAAAAGTGGTGTCGTTTACCCAAAAATCCCCCTTAAAGGTCAGCTCGTTTTTACGTCTTGGATAAAACACAATATTGTAACATAATTTGTTGTCTATAACCGCGGTGTCGGCCAAAACATAGTTATAAACGTCGATTCCTGTTCGTGACAACGGGCTTGTAAAACTCTTGTCGAACAACTGCAGGTAGTTATCGTAAATATCGTAATCGTTATACAAATCCTTGATGAACATATTCACGCCGTCGCCGCTTCCCAAACCTGAATTTTTGTTGGCTTTCAGGATTTCCTTTGTCCTTTTATTTTCGTTATCGCCATAATAATCAGACAGCGATTCGTTGATGAATATCGGCAGATAGGTTTTTCCGGTAACTTTTGAAGTATCGATGTTTTTGAAGACGAATTCCATCCCTTTGAAAATCTTGCTTTTCATAAACGCACTGTCAATGGTATTCATGTCAAATTCTACCTTTTCGTATTTTTCGTATTGGTACTGCTTGAACATTTTGAGGCCGTTCTTTCTTCTTCGTTCCCATATTTTCCTAAGGATATCCAATGCCGGATTGTTCTTTTTGGATGTTTTCCCTGCATAGATTTTCACTTCCTTCAGTGTATTTCCTTCTTTTAAAATCACTTTAAAATCGTAGTTTACCTTTTCCGGTAACTTGATAGTTGTATCCGGGAAACCCACAAATGAAACCACCAACTCGGTGTAATTATCTGGAGATTCTATGTAAAACCTTCCATCCTCATTGGAAACCACTCCGGTATTCGAACCCTTGAATACGATATTTGCATACGGAATTGGCTGCTTGGAATTATCGAGTACGACACCGCTGACTTTGGTTTGCCCAAAGCTGATATAGGAGAAAGCGAAAAATAAGATTAGAAGCGTGTAAATTCTTTTCATTTGGCAAAAAAAAACTCCATCAGGATTGTCTGATGAAGTTTCAAATATAGATAAATTTATATTATTTGTATGTTACTTTTTTTACAGCCTTAATAACATCGTCTGCATTTGGCAACCACTCCTTCAAAAGTGTTGGCGAATATGGCGCTGGCGTATCAGCTGTAGTGATTCTTTGTACCGGAGCATCCAAATAATCGAAAGCTCTTTCCTGAACCATATACGTAATTTCGGAAGCAACGCTGGCAAATGGCCAAGCCTCTTCCAAAACAACCAATCTGTTTGTTTTTTTAACCGAATTGATAATTGCATCATAATCCATTGGGCGAACGGTTCTCAAATCGATGATTTCACATGAGATTCCTTCTTTTTCCAATTCGTCTGCAGCGATAAAAGCCTCTTTAATGATTTTCCCGAAAGAAACAATAGTCACATCAGTACCTTGTCTTTTAATATCGGCAACTCCTAAAGGAATTGTGTATTCCTCTTCAGGAATTTCTCCTTTGTCGCCATACATCTGCTCAGACTCCATAAAAATTACAGGATCGTTGTCACGGATTGCAGATTTTAATAATCCTTTCGCATCGTAAGGTGTTGACGGAACTACAACTTTCAGTCCTGGTGTATTCGCAAACCAGTTTTCAAAAGCCTGTGAGTGTGTTGCTCCCAATTGTCCTGCAGAAGCTGTTGGACCACGGAAAACCATCGGCATTGGAAATTGCCCAGCCGACATCTGGCGCATTTTCGCAGCATTATTAATGATTTGATCGATTCCAACCAAAGAAAAGTTGAAAGTCATATACTCCACAATCGGACGATTCCCATTCATTGCTGAACCTACTGCAATTCCGGCAAAACCAAGCTCTGCAATTGGTGTATCGATAACTCTTTTTGGTCCGAATTCGTCAAGCATTCCTTTTGAAGCTTTGTAAGCACCATTATATTCGGCAACTTCCTCACCCATTAAATACACCGATTCATCACGGCGCATTTCTTCACTCATCGCTTCGGCTATTGCTTCTCTAAATTGTATCGTTCTCATATAAAATTTACTTTGTATCAATTTTGGATAGCAAAAGTAAAAATTTAAAATGATAAACGGTTTTTTTTATGGTTTTTTGTGGTCAGTTTAACTGAAATTTCAAACGAAAACGATGTAAACGGTTTAAGGTAGTTTACAATCCGTGGTGCTGTGCAACCTCATTGTCAAATTCCTGTGCTTTCTGACTGAATTCGATTGCGGCTTTCGCACTTTCATTGGCCTCAAGTTCCTTTCCACCAGCGTGGTATTTCATAGCTTCCAAATGTGCTTTAGCTGCTTCCTGATGCTGTAATGCTGCGCTTTTATGGCTTTCGATAATGTCTAATGTTTGCTGATTATGTGTTTCCATGAGTTCTATGCTTTAAGGTTTTCAATTTATTGCTTTTCAGAATCATCCTCTTCAAGGTCATTGTGGTTATCGCTACCGATGCTGTATCCGTTGTTTTCCTCATCTTCACTGCCAATGTTTTCCTGTTCGTCGTCCAATTCGGAACCGGGAATATCCAAGTCGCTGCCCGATTTGTCCTGATTGAAGTTTTTTTCATTGAACTTTCCATTATCAACCGGAGATTTTATTTTTGAAGTGTCTTCAGGATCGATTTCGGTTTCTTTGCCCATACTATATATGTCTTCGCCTGGCGGATAATTTACATTCGCAGGATACGCCCTGTTTGGATTTTCCATAGTGGTGCTTTTTGATATTTTGGCTTTATTTTCCATGATATTCTAATGTTTAGTTAATTTTTCCTTCTCTTGTTTTAATTTCAATTCCTCAATGTCGGCGTCCATTTTTTCCTTTTTCATCCCAACCCTTATAAACCCAAAAAGGCTCATATAAACATTGGCAACCCACACCAGTGCAAAGATTGAAATCAGGTAACCGCGCCAGTCTTCGTATAGCAGCTGAAATCTTGTAATGCATAAAAAAAAGACTGTTACATAATGGCTGAAACAATACTCGCAGGTAAACAAATAGAAGAATTTGCGTTCCAACATCGTTTTACAGTTTTTTGATTTATCGATGCAGAATTCTCTTGGCTCCCTAAAAATCTCTTCGCGTGTTACCGTCCAGGCAACGCACGCGATTGGTATTGCCAAAACAAATAAATAGAATAGCTGTTGCGATAATTCCATAAGCTCTTATTTCTTAGACTTGCTTTTTTTACTCAATCCTGCTTCGCTCAAAGCAATGGCCACGGCCTGTTGACGTGTTTTCACTTTTCCGCCTGCACCATCTTTTCCCGATTTTAATTCGCCTTCCTTAAACTCGTGCATGACTTTTTCAATCTTATCTTTTTGTGCTTTGGTCTCTTTCATGTTTTCTAGGTTTTAAATATAATTACGAGCTAAAGCTCTGGTACCTGAAGCCCACTGAGCTTCCTCCTTTTAATTTCAAACTTTCATGATCGTATTTTTCGTTATTTACTTTCTTTTACCGGAACAATAAACAAGGGAATTTTTGCGTTTTTCAAAACGCTTTCGGTAACGCTTCCCATAACTGCCCTTTCGAGCCAATTTTTGCTATGCGACCCCAACACTATGATATTGGAGTTATATTTTACTGCTGTTTCCAAAATGATGGTGGCAAAATCGCCTTGCTCGGCAACCACTTCAATGTCTTTGTCTTTTAAATGGCTTTTTATCCGTTCCAAGAACTTATTGGACGAATCAATCAGGTTATCACTATCGGCCATATTAAAAAAATCATAACCATAAAAGCCCATAAACGGAGCAGAATCAATGCTGCTGTAATAGGTTTCGTCGGCAACGACATGCAGCAAAGTCACCTTGGCGTTCATGCTTTTAGCCAACTCATATCCCTGTTCGGCAATCTTTTGAGCCGAAAGTCCATAATCGAGTGCTATCAAAATCTTTTTCATTTTTGGATGTGTTAAAGTTG
Source organism: Flavobacterium wongokense (assembly GCF_021608265.1). Lineage (GTDB taxonomy): Bacteria > Bacteroidota > Bacteroidia > Flavobacteriales > Flavobacteriaceae > Flavobacterium > Flavobacterium wongokense. The sequence continues at coordinate 32,876 of NZ_JAKIHP010000007.1, read as the reverse complement.
ATTGATAAAATTATCTTCTAAAGGTACTTTAGAGCTACTTTTCCCGCTTTACAGGAATTATTTTTTGTGTTATACAATTGACATCTGAACGTATTGATTTTAATATATTTGCCTTAAATAATTCACTTATGGAAGATTATTACCCTGTTCCTCCCAAAAACTGGTTTCAGCGAAACTGGAAATGGTTTGTGCCAACAGGCTGCTTAAGCCTGATTATTGTGGTTGTACTTTTTGGGATTGCCTTATTTAAAGGAATCACTTCAGTAATGAAAGATTCAGATGTGTATCAACACAGCATAAGCGTAGCAAAGAAAAATAAAACTGTAAATGAAAAAATTGGAACTCCTCTTGAAGATAACGGAATGATATCAGGGAGCATTAACACATCCGGTTATTCAGGCAGTGCCCAATTGGATATTCCGATAAAAGGAAAAAAAGGAGAAGGAATTATCCATGTCGAAGCGGAGAAAAAAAATGATATTTGGATTTACCATACGCTCGATTTCTACACAAAAGGTTCGGTTACACCGATTAGTTTATTAGAGCAAAATCCATAATGCCATATTAAGCGGGAAACAATCCTACGAAATCGATGTAATACCCAAAAATATTATGCACGCATAATACATTATTCAAAATATTATTCTAATTTTGTGCTTCAAATTTTTCAACATAATACTCAATACTTATGAAAATATTAGTTTGCATCAGTCATGTTCCTGATACTACTTCAAAAATTAATTTTGTCAATGGCGATACAGAATTTGACACCAACGGTGTACAATATGTAATCAATCCGAATGACGAATTTGGATTAACAAGAGCCATTTGGTTCCAGGAACAACAAGGTGCTAATGTTACCGTTGTAAATGTTGGCGGAGCAGATGCAGAAGCAACTTTAAGAAAAGCATTGGCAATTGGTGCTAACGAAGCAATTCGTGTGAATGCCACTCCAACCGATGGTTTTTTTGTGGCAAAACAACTAGCTGAAGTAGCAAAATCTGGCGGATATGATTTGATTATCTGCGGAAGGGAATCATTGGATTACAATGGTGGAATGGTTCCGGGAATGCTGGCTTCCTTATTAGATTACAACTTTGTAAATTCCTGCACCGAACTTACTGTTGACGGTTCTTCTGCAAAAGCGGCACGTGAAATCGACGGTGGAAAGGAAACCATTTCAGCGGCTTTGCCATTGGTAATCGGTGGTCAAAAAGGTTTGGTTGAAGAAAAGGATTTGCGTATCCCAAACATGAGAGGTATCATGACCGCAAGGACTAAAGTGTTAACTGTTCTTGAGCCAGTTGCTTCAAACAACAATACCAAAGCGGTAAAATTTGAAAAACCAGCTCCAAAATCGGCAGTGAAATTATTTGCTGCAGACGATTTGGACGGATTGGTAAATGCATTACACAACGAAGCAAAAGTTATCTAATAATCAATAATTGCGTTAGGGATTGGAGCAAGTACCATGTACTGCGGAAAGCCCGGCCGAAGGCAACGCCCAAAAAATAAAAAATATCATGTCAATATTAATATACGCTGAATCAGCAGACGGAAAATTTAAAAAAGTAGCTTTCGAATTGGCTTCTTATGCAAAAACAGTGGCCGATTCATTAGGAACCAACGTAACTGCAGTTACTGTAAACGCTGATAACGTTTCCGATTTATCAAAATACGGAGTTTCAAAAGTCTTGAAAGTTTCGAATGACAAATTGAAAAACTTCAATGCAAAAGCTTACGCCGATGTTGTAAAACAGGCAGCTCAAAAAGAAAGCGCGAAATTGATTTTGCTTTCTTCAACAACCGATAGTTTGTATTTGGCTCCAATCGTAAGCATTGGTTTGGATGCCGGATTTGCATCGAATGTTGTTGGCTTGCCGGTAAGCACTTCGCCTTTCCAGGTAAAAAGAAATGCTTTTTCAAACAAGGCTTTCAACATCACTGAAATCAATACCGATGTAAAAGTATTGAGCCTTGCTAAAAACTCCTACGGATTGGTTGAAAACGCAGCTTCACTTGCGGAAGAGGCATTTTCGCCATCATTGAACGATGCCGACTTTAATGTAAAAGTAGAATCGGTTGAGAAAACAACCGGAAAAGTAACCATCGCCGATGCTGACATCGTTGTTTCGGGTGGACGTGGATTGAAAGGCCCTGAAAACTGGCATTTACTGGAAGATTTAGCGGCTTCACTTGGTGCGGCAACTGCCTGTTCCAAACCAGTTTCTGATTTAGGGTGGAGACCTCACAGTGAGCACGTGGGACAAACCGGAAAACCGGTTGCGGCCAATTTATATGTTGCTGTTGGAATTTCTGGAGCCATCCAGCACATTGCCGGGATCAACTCCTCAAAAGTAAAAGTGGTGATCAACACCGATGCGGATGCACCATTCTTCAAAGTTGCTGATTATGGAATCGTAGGTGACGCCTTGGAAATCCTTCCAAGATTAACCCAAAAAATAAAAGAGTTCAAAGCTCACAACTCATAAACCAAATTTATTAGTTCGCTAAAAGAGCCGCCAAGAAATTGACGGCTCTTTTTTTTATTTTTACGCTTTTGGAAGCAAAAACTTTTTGTTACTTTGCAGTCCATATAATTTACAATAAATTAAAAGTCAGGACACATTCGAAACTGGCTTTATACCTAAAAATAATGAGTTTAGTAAAACTAACCATAAAAGGGATTTCCTATAGTCAAACGCAGAATGGCGCTTACGCCTTGATTTTAAATGAAGTGGATGGCGAGCGAAAATTACCTATAGTTATTGGTGCCTTCGAAGCACAATCGATTGCCATTGCATTAGAAAAAGAGATAAAACCACCACGTCCTTTAACCCACGATTTGTTCAAAAGTTTTGCCGACCGTTTTGATATTGTAGTAAAACAGGTAATCATACACAAACTGGTTGATGGTGTTTTTTATTCGAGCATTATTTGCGAAAGGGATAAAATTGAAGAAATAATTGACGCCAGGACTTCGGATGCGATTGCTTTGGCATTACGTTTTTCGGCACCGATTTTTACCTATAAGAATATTTTGGACAAAGCCGGAATCTACCTCAACAATCCTGGTGAGATAGAAAGCCCAAATCCCGATGATGAAGGGGTACTTTCCACTCCGGAAACATTTGGATTGGATAGTGAAGGTAAAGACTCAACCGATGTTTACAAAAGCATGAGCCTTTCAGAATTGCACGAAGGTTTGGAAAAAGCAGTGCAGGATGAAGATTACGAAAAGGCAGCAAAGATTAGAGACGAAATATCCAAGAGAGAAAGTTAATTTGGTCATTTGTTTATTCGGTTATTTGGATTCTAATAACCAAATCCACGAATTACCGCATCCACATAAAAGATGAAGCAATATCACGATTTAGTGCGGCACGTTTTGGAAAACGGTTGCCAAAAAGGAGACAGGACCGGAACCGGGACAAAAAGTGTTTTTGGTTACCAGATGCGATTTGATTTGAATGAAGGTTTCCCAATGGTGACAACCAAAAAACTGCATTTGAAATCGATTATCTATGAATTGCTTTGGTTCCTGAAAGGCGATACCAACATTGAGTATTTAAAAGAAAATGGTGTTAAGATTTGGGACGAATGGGCAGATGAAAATGGCGATTTGGGTCCGGTTTATGGGCATCAATGGCGTAACTGGAACAGCGAGGAAATCGACCAGATTACCGAACTTATAGACACTTTGAAGAAAAACCCAAACAGCCGACGCATGTTGGTTTCAGCTTGGAATCCTTCGGTGTTGCCCGATACTTCAAAATCCTTTTCAGAAAATGTTGCCAATGGAAAAGCAGCGCTGCCTCCATGCCATGCCTTCTTTCAGTTTTATGTAGCTGATGGAAAATTATCCTGTCAATTGTACCAAAGAAGTGCCGACATTTTCCTTGGTGTTCCGTTTAATATTGCTTCCTATGCCCTATTCACGATGATGATTGCACAGGTTTGTGATTTGCAGGTTGGGGAATTCATCCACACTTTTGGCGATGCGCACATTTACAACAATCATTTTGAACAATTGGAACTGCAGTTGTCACGCGAACCAAAACCGCTTCCAAAAATGATTTTAAATCCTGAGGTGAAAAATATCTTTGACTTCACATTTGAAGATTTTACTTTAGTGGATTACGACCCACATCCGCATATTAAAGGAATTGTAGCGGTTTAAAAATCAACTATGAAAAAATCGGTGTTTTTGATGGCGCTCATTGTGCCTGCATTTATCGGATGCAGACAATCTGAAGCTGGAGCAAATGCGTCAGATAATGCGCAGGCATCTGAAAGAAAACCTGTTGAAACAGTCGCTGAAACCCATAACAAACCTGAAGATTTTGTACCAAAAGGATATGTCGTTTTTGAAAAGAACTCGGGTGATTTGAACAAGGACGGATTGGATGACTGCATCCTTATCATCAAAGGAACCGACAAAAAGAAATTTGTCCAGCATGAATACCGCGGGGAATTGGACCGAAACCGTCGGGGCATCATAGTCCTTTTCAATAAAAACAAGCAATACGAGTTAGCTGTAAAAAACTACGATTGTTTTTCTTCTGAAAATGAAGAAGGGGGTGTTTATTTTCCACCCGAGCTGGACATTTATGCCGAAAAGGGAAATCTTTATGTGCATTATGCCCATGGCAGGTATGGCTATTGGACGTACACCTTTAGATACAAGTATCCCGATTTTGATTTGATTGGGTATGATTCCAGCGACAATATGGGCCCAATGACGTTGAGTGAAACGAGCATCAATTTCTTAACCAAAAAGAAATTAGAACGCGTCAATGTCAACCGTGATGGTGAAGAAGATGGAGATGAAATATTCAAGGATACCTGGTCTAAAATAAAAAATACAGAATCTTACAAGTTGTCAAAAATCAAGGATTTTGATGAGTTCGATCTTTCCGAATTGTAAACAGCAACACCCAACTACCCACTCATTACTTTCCCCAAATTAATAATATTGCATTTTAAAATATTTTTCTTTAATTTGTAATTACAATGCTTAGTTTAAGTACTATTTATTTCTTACCCTCAAGAATCATGTCTGTCAAAGAAAAGCTTAAACACATAATAAGAAGACCTACCTTTTTGTACCATCTGCGCTTTCAACTATTGTCGAAATTTGAAACAAAGGAAAGCGTAAGCGAATTGTATTATAATGTCCTCAATCCAATTTCAGAAATCCCACAGTATTTTTTTGAGATAAATAACAAAATTTTTGCCAATCAAACCAACGAATTGAATGATTTGGAAAAGGCAGAAACCATTGCGCGCTGGATGATCAATAACATAAAAAGAGGAAGAGGCCTTGGACTGCCTTCTGAAGATACCATCAAAATAATGACTTTGGAAAAAGGTGGCGTATGCAGTGATTTTGCACAGGTTTTCAATAATTTATGCGTGATCAACAACATAAAGGTGAAAGAATGGGGATTCAAAAGCATTTCCAAAAATAAACATATCAGAGGCGGTCATTCCTTTAATGAGTTTTATTGCAAAAACTTGGGTAAATGGATTTTGATTGATACTTACAAATGCATTTTTTTCTATAAGAAGGACAGCAACATTCCGCTTTCTGTGTTTGAACTTTTTGACACCCTCAAAGAAAACGGAAAAGTGATTTTCAAAAACATTGAACCAACCTATCTAACAGACCCAATAAGGGTAAAGGACGTTTATCTTTCCTCAAACTCTGTCCCTTTTTTAATCACCAATTACCATAACAAAACGTACGATTGTTACCTGAAGAAGTTTAATTTCCTTCCGGTTTTTTTTACCCACGGAATCGTTTATTTACTGGGCAAGAGCTATAAATTTCTATTTATCCGCGAGATTTATTTTCAATCTAAGACAGAATAAAGGTTATTACAACATAAAACTATTGTAAAATGGTAAAAAAAGGAATTGTTACACTGCTACTCTTTGCTACGTTAGGCATTAAGGCACAAACCGGACTTACGGGAAGTTACGGCGACTGGAATCCTTACAACGGCAAAGCATTGACAACAGAATTAGACCTTAAACCTGATGGGACTTTCTATTTAAGAACCCCAGACTATGTATTCCCCGCGACCTTCAAGGATTTTGCCTGTATAGGAAATTGGATTGCCAACGGGAATGAAGTAACCTTAAACCCTGAACTTGAAAGAAGGGAACCCGAAGTATACATTACCGAAAAATTGATACCCTCAGACGATTCGATAACATTCAAAATAAACTATTCAATTGATTTCTACAAAGACCAAAAATTAGTAGGCAACAAAACTCCCGATTTTCAAATGCTTACCTTATATTTTGGCAAAAGAAAAAACTACACGCATCTGGTGAGGCATAAAATGGAAACAACCTGTGGGTTTGCTCCGAGGATTAGGAATCAAAAAATTGTAGATTCCACCAATACATTTAAGGTTGCAAAAAGCGATTTTAAAAAGATTGGTGTAAACGGATACGGATTTGTAAAACCGGTTGAAGTGGCAAGGTTGAATCCGATGGCAAATTATATAGAGGTAAATGTGATGCTGTCAGTTGATGAGGAACGAATGCCCAGAAGCAAGAAGGTAATCATAAAAGGAAAAAGAGCTTATTTCTATGAAATCAATGGTGAAGTCAGCACCTTTTGGCTTGAGCCGTTGTACAAAAAAGCACAAAAGGCTACGGTTGCAGCAAATACTCCTTAAATGAATTTATACCAATAAAAAATCCATCCCAAACCGGAATGGATTTCCCTAAATTTAACCAATAAACCTAACCAAAATTTACAGTGCCAATACACTGTTTTCTGCTCCGGCAAATTCATTATAAGCATAGCTGTCAGCTTCCGGGTCGTTTACGTAAACACCATCAACTAAATACCTGAACTCAAAAGAATTGTCTTTTGGTAAATCAAAAGTAGCTTTGAAAGTTCCTGTTTTTAATTTTGACAATGCTCCTTCTGATGGATTCCAGTTATTGAAATCTCCAACTACTGCTGCTGCATTTGCTTCTTTTGCCTCGATTGAAAAGGTAACTTTAACAACCGGTTTTGTTTTTATAACTTGTTTCTTGATAGCCATAACTAATTCATTTATAGATTACTGAGGCAAAGTAAAGCAATAGTTCAATACGATTTACAAGCCAAATCACTTTTGAGAATATGCTAAAAACTAAGCCAATTAAGAAGAAGATATATAATTTAAACGTCCATAAATTTTATATCCTTGATTAAGAAAACGATTTCGAACGGCGATATCTTAAAAACGGATTTCGCCGTTTTAAAAATAAATTTTACCTTTAAGGCACAAATTTCGTCTTATGGAGAACAATCAACATGAATTATACGAATATGCAAGGAATCGGATCAAACAAAAAAAACGTTTGTTCATCCACTTGATTGTATTGGTCATTGGGAGTGTTTTTTTATTCACTGCCAACCACTTACTGAACTTCCATGACGAAACCAATTGGTGGATTTGGGTGGTTGCTGTTTGGAGCTGTCTTTTTATTTTCCATAGTATCAAGGTCCTGGTTACCGATAGTTTTATGAATAAGAATTGGGAACGCGCCCAAATAGACAAATTGATGCTGAAACAAACCAAAAAGATTGAAAAACTGCAAAACGACCTGGACAATTCAAAACCAACCGCAGAATGATTACACTTATTGCGGCTGTTGCCGAAAACAATGCCCTTGGCAAAGACAACCAACTGCTTTGGCATTTACCCGATGATTTCAAAAGATTCAAAAGCGTAACAACCGGACACCATATCATTATGGGACGGAAAACCTTTGAAAGCTTTCCAAAACCTTTGCCAAACAGAGTCCACGTAATCATAACACGCCAAAAATACAATGCTCCTGAAGGCTGCATTGTGGTGGATTCCTTAGAAAAGGCAATAGCGGTTTGCCCAAAAAACGAAGAGACCTTTATTATTGGCGGCGGTGAAATTTACCAACAATCCATCGCAATTGCCGACAAATTGGACATCACCAAAGTGCACCATCTCTTTGATGCCGATACTTTTTTCCCGGAAATCGAGTCCAATGAATGGGATTTGGTTTATTCGGAACTGCACCACAAAGATGAAAAACATCTTTACAGCTTTAGCTTTCAGACTTATTTGAGAAAGTAGCAAAGTAGCAAAGTAGCAAAGTAGCAAAGTAGCAAAGTAGCAAAGTAGCAAAGTAGCAAAGTAGCAAAGTAGCAAAGTTAAATTGGCTTGATTCAAGACGATACAATTTTTATATTTTTTTGAAAACTCTGCAACTTTGGAACTCTGCAACTTTGAAACTCCAAAATAACTTTGAAACTCTTATATTTGTCGAAAATTAGCGAATGCCAAAGACAATCACTCCATATAAAGACTCATCATTAGGTAAAAAGGAACAGGTTACCCAGATGTTTGATAACATTTCGGGAAATTATGACGGCCTCAACCGTGTTATTTCTATGGGTATTGATGTAAAATGGAGGAATAAGGTTGTAGCGCTTGTTGCCGAAAAAAATCCGGAAACGATTTTGGATATTGCAACCGGAACCGGAGATTTGGTTATTTTGATGTCAAAAACCGCAGCCAAAAGAATTGTAGGTCTCGACATTTCGGCGGGAATGCTTGAAGTGGGAAAGAAAAAAATCGAAAAGGCCAACCTGAGCGATAGAATCGAAATGGTTTTGGGCGACAGCGAAAACATACAGTTTCCCGATAATTATTTTGATGCAATTACCGTTTCCTTTGGAATTAGGAATTTTGAAGACCTTGAAAAAGGTTTGGCAGAGATTTACCGTGTTTTGAAACCCGGAGGAATTTTTGTGATTTTGGAAACTTCGGTTCCTACCAAATTCCCATTCAAACAAGGTTATGCTTTTTACACCAGATTCATTTTGCCGGTCATTGGAAAAATTTTCTCCAAAGACAATAAAGCTTATGGGTATTTGTCTGAATCGGCAGCGAATTTTCCCTTTGGCGAAAATTTGAACAATATTTTGAGGAAAATTTCGTTTATAGAATGTAAAGCCATGCCACAAACATTTGGCGTTGCTACAATTTACACCGCAACAAAGAAATGAATTTGACGTTTTTCAGTAATCCTACCAAAAAAATAGTTGTCCTAATCCTGCTATTTTCAATACACGCCAAAGCTCAATTGGGTAAAAGCATGTTTACCAAAGACCCTATCATTAATCTGGAGAATTTTGATAAACAACGGGTTTATTGGGGTTATTATTTAGGATTCAGCAGCTTTGATTTCAAGACCGATTTGAAAAACAACCCTGATGCCATGCACAATATTGAAGTAAAAGGCCATACCGGATTCAATGTTGGTTTGGTTGGAGTGCTCCGTCTTCAGGAATATATCGAACTGCGTTTTGAACCAGGATTATATTATGCCAGCCGAACCATTAATTATTCGGAGTTTCCGGATAACGAAAGGGATGGCGTACGTGAAGTAAAGGCAACCTATATTGATTTCCCTTTGATTTTGAAATTTTCATCGTTGCGAACCGGAAACGTAAGGCCTTACCTTCTTGGCGGATTATCGACAACGTTGAACCTTTCGAGCAATGCCAAATCAAAAGACGGGAATGAATTGCAGAAATTCAGGGTAAACCAGTGGACGACCAATTATACAATGGGTTTTGGTGTTGATTTGTATTTTGAATACTTTAAATTCTCACCTTCCATCCGTGGTGTTTTTGGTTTGAAAAACGAACTGATTCCCGACGCAGACCCCAACAGTCCGTGGACCGGAAATATCGAATCATTGAAAACACGTGCGGTGCTTATCAATTTTACCTTCCACTAAGATCTTCTGAACTCGCTAAGGAAAATTGCGGTTGCAGTGGCTACATTCAGGCTTTCCGTTTGCTGGATATCGCCAAAACGCGGAATCGCAATTCGGTTTTTGATGCTTTTTTCCAAACTTTCGGAAATTCCGTTGGCTTCATTGCCCAATATTAGAATTGCTTCTTTGGGCAGATTTTCATTATAGACATTTTTGCCATCCATAAAGGTTCCAAAAACAGGAAGTTGGGTTTCAGCAATAAATTGACCCAAATCGACATAATTGACATTAACCCTGGTTATAGAACCCATTGTAGCCTGTATCACTTTCGGATTGTACACATCCACAGTTTCTGTAGAGCACACTAATTGTTTGACGCCAAACCAATCACAAAGCCTGATGATGGTTCCCAAATTCCCCGGATCGCGAATGTCATCCAAAGCTACAATCAAACCCTTTGCCTCGATTTTGTTTTCCTTTGGGATTTGAAAAACAGCCAGGCACGAACTTGGAGAGCTCAGTACAGAAATGCGTTTCATATCGGCTTCCTTTACCACTGTTTTTTGAGTGTCGCCAACCTGGTCAAAAATAGCATCGGTTACGAATAAATGATCGAGTACAAAATTTGATAGTAACAATTCCTGTATTACTTTTACACCTTCGGCAATGAACAATTGATGCTCATTTCGGTATTTTTTTAGTTGAAGGCTTGTAATTAGTTTTATTTGGTTTTTACTAACCATAAAATAATGTACTTTTGAATTAAATATTTCGCACCACTTGAAAAAGAGTCTCACAAAAATATCATTATTTATTCTAATTGGCGTAATTATCTTTGGATGTAACACCACAAAAAAAGTTCCGAACGGAAAAAGCCTTTTAACCAAAAACAACATTTACGTTGATGGTAAAAAGAATAATGTTGAGGATGTTTTCAATCAGTTGTACCAAAAGCAAAACAGTGACATCCTTGGATATCACCTGCGTTTGAACCTTTATAATCTCGCCAAGGAAAAAACAGATTCCATTTACCGTGCGAAATTTAAAAACAATCCTAAAAAATATGCCCGAAAAGTCAAGTGGCTTTCCAAAAAGCAGGTCAAAAGATTGGGTCAGTCCTTTTGGTATTCCGGGATTCATAATTTCCTCAGGAAGACCGGAGAACCACCAGTAATCCTTGATACCATCAGTACCAAAAAATCGCTGCGCCGTTTGAAATCCTATTATTTCAACCGTGGTTATTTTGACGTAACAACCAAATATAAAATTGATTCTATTGGCCCAAAAAAAGTAAAGCTGAAGTACAACATTGCGCTCGGAAAGCCTTATATCATTGACACGATAAACAGTTACATTTCGAGCAAGCCGTTGGATTCGATTTATCAGTTGAGGAAAAAAAGCTCCTTCATCAAAAAAGGAAAACGTTTTGAAAGCAGTGATTTTGATGCTGAGAAAGCAAGGATTACTGAAGATTTCAGGAACAATGGTGCATTCCGTTTCCAGCAAAACTATGTGACTTATGATATTGACAGCCTGAATCCGGATCATCGTGCGAATGTTGATTTGGTTATTGAAGACGAATCCATTCGTGTGGAAGACAGTTTGTACAGCGTTCCTTTTGAATTGTACAAAATCAATAAGGTCAACATTTACACCGACCACAGTCCAGCGAATCAAAACCTTCCGATAAAGGACAGCACCACTTATAAAGACTTTACGCTCTATAGTGTAAACAAATTGAAATACCGTCCAAAGGCTTTGACTGATGGTATTTTTGTGAGCAAAGGCAATTATTTTTCAGACAACCGAACGGCGCTTACCTCGAAATACCTTAGTAATCTTAAGGTTTTCAATTATCCGTTAATCCAATACATTCAGGATCCAAAAGACAAAAATGGACTCATTGCCAATATTTACCTGTCGCCGAGGAAGAAATATACGTTTGGTTTTTCTACCGATTTTACGCATTCCAACATCCAGGATTTCGGGATTTCGGGAAATACCTTTTTGGGAATCCGGAATGTCTTTAATGGCGCGGAAACTTTTGAAATTGGATTCCGTGGAAATATCGGTGCCTCAAAAGATTTGGCCAATCCGAACAACAATTTTTTCAATATATCCGAAGTCGGTGTCGATGCCAAGCTGAACTTCCCGCGGATTTTCATGCCTTTCAAAACGGATAAAATCATTCCGAAATACATGATTCCGTTTACGACCATCAATGTCGGTTATTCCAAACAGACGAACATTGGACTGGACAAACAGAATTTCACCAGCTCATTGGTATACAATTGGACACCAAGAAAAGGAACCAACTATCGTTTTGACATGTTCAATGTGCAGTTTGTGCGCAACATTAATCCGGGTAATTATTTTAATGTTTATAATTCTTCGTATAAGGTTCTGAATCAGTTGGCGATTAACTATGGTGCCAATCCCAATTATTTTGAAGATGGATTTTTAACGATTAATGAAGGTGTCGACAATTTCCTGTCGGATGTTCAGAATGATGTGATTAATCCTTCCGCTACTGATGAAAAAGCAATCAAAAGTATTGTGGAGCAACGCGAACGACTTACTGAAGACAACCTGATATTTGCTACAGCACTAACCTTTACCAAAACCTCGCAAAAAGATTTATCCGATAATACTTTTTACGCCATCAAGGCCAAAGTGGAATCGGCAGGAAACTTAATTTCGCTATTGACCACAGCTTCGCAATTGGGCCAAAACGGCAACAAGCAGGCCTTTGGCGTAGAGTTTTCGCAATACATCAAAACCGAATTTGAATACATCAAGCATTGGGATCTGACCCGTAAAAAAGTCCTGGCTGCCAAAGCATTTGCAGGTGTGGCAATTCCGTATGGCAACTCCAACAGCATTCCGTTTTCGCGAAGTTATTTTGCAGGAGGAACCAACGACATCAGGGCTTGGCAATCGTATAATTTAGGACCGGGAAGCACGGGTTCCTTACAGGATTTTAATGAGGCGAATATGAAACTGCTCTTCAGCACCGAATTCCGTTTTGGGATTTTTGGGCAGTTGAACGGAGCGTTCTTTGTGGATGCCGGAAACATCTGGAATGTCAGTGATATTGTGGAGACTCCTGAAGCCAAATTTACAGGTTTGGAATCGTTGAAGAATATTGCTGTCGGATCTGGTTTTGGGTTCCGATATGACTTTAATTTCTTTGTCGTACGTTTGGATTTAGGCTTCAAAACCTACAATCCGGCCAATGCTGAAAACAATAAATGGCTTAAGGAAATGCGCTTTGACAAATCGGTCATAAATATTGGAATTAATTATCCTTTCTAAAATTAGAAATTATTATTTTTGTACACTTAACTTAAAACTAACACAAGATGTCTCACAATATTAAACCTGGAGTTGCAACCGGAGATGAAGTTCAGGCAATTTTTGCTTACGCTAAAGCTAAAGGATTTGCACTTCCTGCGGTAAACGTTATCGGTTCAAGCACTATTAATGGTGTTTTGGAAACTGCGGCAAAGTTAAAAGCACCTGTCATCATTCAGTTTTCCAATGGTGGAGCTGCTTACAATGCAGGAAAAGGACTTTCGAATGCTGATGAGAAGGCAGCGATTGCAGGTGGAATTGCAGGTGCATTACACATCCATACTTTGGCCGAAGCTTATGGTGCGACCGTAATCCTTCATACCGATCACTGCGCTAAAAAATTACTCCCTTGGATTGATGGTTTATTGGAAGCTTCTGAAAAACATTTTACCAAAACAGGAAAGCCTTTATATTCTTCACACATGATTGATTTGTCCGAAGAACCATTGCATGAAAATTTGGAAATCTGCAAAGCCTATTTGGCAAGAATGAGTAAAATGGGAATGACGTTGGAAATCGAATTGGGAATCACCGGTGGTGAAGAAGATGGTGTTGACAATTCGGATGTTGACAGCTCAAAATTATACACCCAGCCTGACGAAGTAGCTTATGCTTATGAAGAGCTGATGAAAATTTCTCCGAGATTTACCATCGCTGCTGCTTTTGGAAACGTTCATGGCGTTTACAAACCAGGAAATGTAAAACTGACTCCAAAAATCCTTAAAAATTCACAGGATTATGTTCAGAATAAATTCAACACCGCACACAATCCGGTTGATTTTGTATTCCATGGTGGTTCGGGTTCAACCTTAGAGGAAATCCGTGAAGCGATTAGCTATGGAGTAATCAAAATGAATATCGATACCGATCTGCAGTTTGCCTTCACCGAAGGAATCCGCGACTACATGATCAAAAATATCGACTACCTAAAAACACAGATTGGAAGTCCTGACGGACCGGATTCTCCAAACAAAAAACACTACGATCCAAGAAAATGGATCCGTGAAGGGGAATTGACTTTCAACAAAAGATTAGAACAGGCTTTCGCCGATTTGAATAACGTAAACACACTTTAAAAATTATTTTAAATTCTAAATTTTGAATTTTAAATTGTTCTCTTTCATTTAAAATTTATAATTCAAAATTCATAATAACGAAACTTATGGCTTGGTTTAAAAGAACAGAAAAAGGTATTACTACCGCAACCGAAGATAAAAAAGACGTTCCTAAAGGACTTTGGTATAAATCGCCAACGGGGAAAATCATTGACCAGGATGAATTGGCAAGGAATCTTTGGGTAAGCCCTGAAGACGATTTCCATGTAAGGATTGGAAGTAAGGAATATTTTGAAATCTTGTTTGACAACAATGAGTTCAAGGAATTGGATGCCAAAATGACTTCGAAAGATCCTTTGAATTTTGTGGATACCAAAAAATATTCCGATCGTTTGAAAGATGCCATCGATAAAACAGGATTGAAGGATGCTGTTCGCACCGGTGTTGGAAAATCAAAAGGAAAGGACTTGGTAGTCTGCTGTATGGATTTCGCCTTTATTGGTGGTTCAATGGGAGCTGTTGTAGGTGAGAAAATTGCCCGTGGAATTGATTATTCCATCAAAAATAAAGTGCCGTTTGTGATGATTTCAAAATCGGGTGGAGCACGTATGATGGAAGCAGCTTACTCTTTGATGCAGTTGGCAAAAACCTCAGCGAAACTGGCACAATTGGCCGAAGCCAAAATCCCATACATTTCTTTATGTACCGATCCTACTACAGGTGGAACCACGGCTTCATATGCGATGCTTGGTGATGTGAACATTTCTGAGCCTGGTGCTTTGATTGGTTTTGCAGGTCCACGTGTGGTTCGTGATACAACCGGAAAGGATCTGCCGGAAGGTTTCCAGACTGCAGAGTTTGTATTGGACCATGGTTTCCTTGATTTTATCGCGCCAAGAAAAGAACTGAAAGACAAGATTAACTTATACATCGACTTGATTTTGAATCAGCCGATTCGATAAAAGAATAAAAAAGCGCTCATCTGAGCGCTTTTTTATTTTACTGTCTTTCCCGCGAAAGCGGGAATCCACAACGGATTTAAATGGATTCCCGCCTTCGCGGGAATGACAAAGTTTGAACAAAAAAAAACGTCTCATCCAGCCCCGACAGGAGCGAGTTACCTTGTAACGCAGAAAGCGGGAAGATGCGCGAAAGAAAGGCAAAAACGTCCGCTGCCAAAAACTCAAAAAACACTTCAACTTTTCTGCTTAGTTTTTTGTCAAATCGTTTTCTATAAAGTACCTTTGCGCCAGTTTTCAGGAAACACTAAAAAATTACCCTTGAGCGCAACAGCCAGTTCATTTTCCATAAAAAAGATTGCCCTTGATTTCAAAGAAATCACCAAGGCAGGTTTGGCGGTTAGCGTAGTGTTTTCATCCATTGCCGGTTATTTGCTTGGCGTATTGGATTTCCACGATTTAAAAATCACAACTTTACTAATGCTTGCCATTGGCGGATATTGCATGGTTGGTGCTTCGAATGCGTTTAACCAGGTTATCGAAAAGGATTTTGATGCCAAAATGGACCGAACGAAAAACCGTCCGGTGGCTTCGGGGAGAATGTCTCCAAACCATGCGCTTTTTATTGCAAGTTTACTAACCATTATTGGCTTGATATTGTTGTACCTCATCAATCCGAAGTCGGCTATGTTTGGTGCGATTTCGATATTTTTATACACCAGCGTTTATACGCCGTTAAAACAATACACACCACTTTCGGTTTTTGTGGGAGCCTTTCCGGGCGCGATTCCTTTTATGTTGGGCTGGGTTGCCGCAACCAACGATTTTGGCATTGAGGCCGGAACGCTTTTTTTGATACAGTTCTTTTGGCAGTTTCCGCATTTTTGGGCGATTGGCTGGTTCCTGTATGAAGATTATGAAAAAGCAGGATTCTTTATGCTTCCAACAGGAAAAAAAGATACTTCGACTGCATTACAGACTATATTGTATTCGGTTTGGCTGTTGGTAGCTTCATTGCTTCCTTGTTTGGGTTACACCGGAAGATTATACCTATCACCAATTGCAGGAGTATTGGTATTCTTGTTGGGGATTTGGATGATTTTTTATGCCGTGAAGTTATATCAGTCAAGAACTGCAAAAGCTGCCCGAACATTAATGCTGGTAAGCGTTTCTTACATATCTTTGCTGCAATTAGTATACATTATTGATAAATTTTTAAGATAGACTGAGTATGACAATGACCGCACAGGAACATAAGGAAAGAACCGCAAGATCGTACAAACTGCTCTTGTTGTTTGCCATGGGAAGCATGACGATGATGTTCGCCGGAATCGTGAGTGCTTTTGTGGTAAGCAAATCAAGGGAAGACTGGATGAAGGATTTCGAATTCCCGACAGCCTTTTACTTTAGTACCATAGCCATTATTTTGTGCAGCGTGACTTTTCATTTGGCTAAAAAAGCAATGCAAAAAGACAACAGGCAGGCGACTACAGGTTTGCTTTTGCTGACTTTGGCTTTGGGAATCGGTTTCGTTTTTTGCCAGTTTAAGGGATTCCATCAACTGATGGATGGCGGTTATTATTTCACCGGAGCGGAGAGTAATATTACCACTACTTTTTTATACGTAATTGCTTCGCTTCACTTGGCACACCTTGCTGGAGGAATAATTTCGCTTTTAATCATAATTTATAATCATTTTAAACAAAAATACAATTCAACACAATTGCTTGGAATTGAACTAGGTGCAATGTACTGGCACTTTCTTGATTTCTTATGGATTTGTTTGTTTTTATTTTTATATTTCTTTAAATAAGAAAAAAAATCTAAATTTGGGAACTTTTTAACTAATAACATTTATGGGAGCTAAAGATACTTCTGGAAATAATACCGAAAACGTTTGGGGCGGCGGAAATGAGCCTATGGGCGCTAGTTATGGCAAATTAATGATGTGGTTTTTCATCGTATCAGATGCCTTGACTTTCACTGGATTCCTTGCTGCATACGGTTTTTCAAGATTTAAATTTATTGATAACTGGCCTATTGCCGACGAAGTGTTTACGCACTTTCCGTTTATGCATGGTGTAGATGCACCAATGTATTATGTGGCATTAATGACCTTTATCCTGATTTTCTCTTCTGTAACGATGGTATTAGCTGTTGATGCGGGTCATCAAATGAAACAAAAGAAAGTAGCTATTTATATGCTGTTGACGATTGTTGGAGGTTTGATCTTCGTTGGTTCTCAGGCTTGGGAGTGGAAAAACTTCATCAAAGGAGAGCACGGAGCCATGGAAACTAAAGGTGGAAGTATCATTCAATTCGTAAATGCAGAAGGAGAAAGAGTAAAATTAACCGATTTTGCTGTAACGCTTCCGGAAGAAAGAGAAGAATTAAAAAGAAGCAATGGAAGATGGTTTATGAGCGAAGGTTCACTGCCAACCTATTCAGTTGCTGAAGTACAAGCCGGATTCAAGGCACATCCTGAATTATTGGTTAGGACTGAAAAAATCTACAGGGATACTAAAGAAGACCGTGAGAATAAAAAACTACAACCAGGTCTTAATAAAAACAAACATAGGGAAATCTTAACAAGGGCAGAATCAGAAATAATGGTATCCAATGGTGCTATTGTTGTTGAAGGAGCTAACCTGCACCACAATGAGTACGGAAGTAAATTGTTTGCCGATTTCTTCTTCTTCATTACAGGATTCCACGGATTCCACGTATTCTCTGGAGTTATCATCAACTTCATCATCTTCTTAAACGTAGTTTTAGGAACTTATGAAAAAAGAAGAACTTATGAAATGGTAGAAAAAGTTGGACTTTATTGGCACTTTGTCGATTTGGTTTGGGTATTTGTATTTACATTCTTCTACTTAGTTTAATTTTTTAGAAAATTTATATCATGGCACACGATCACGCACACGAACACGTATCAAATACAAAAAGAATCTGGATGGTATTTGCGCTTTTATCTGTAGTAACTACAGTTGAGGTGTATTTAGGTATCACAAGACCAGACTTCCTGTACATGCATAACTTTATCAGCATGAACCTGCTGAATTGGGTTTTCATCATCTTAACACTTTACAAAGCATATTATATTGTTTGGGCTTTCATGCACATGGAAGGTGAAAGAAGCAGTTTGCGTTGGGCAGTTGTTGCCACCGTAATTTTCCTTGCACTATATTTATTATTCATCCTTTTGGTTGAAGCTGATTATATCTTTGAGGTTTTTAAAAATTCTACTATTAAATGGAATTTTTAATACTATATTAATTCAAAAAAAGTCCCGTCTATTCTATTGAAACAGACGGGATTTTTTTATTTTTGCACATCCGTTTTCCGCATTCGAAATGAAAAAAAACATTGTCCTTTTTGTATTGTTCATCCTGCCTATAGTTGCCTATCTTTTCTTTGCGTCAGGAGTAAATAGTTTTATTTCCCTGCCAACAATCACCAAAGAAATTCCGGACGTTACTACCTGGAAAACATTGGACAGCAAACCAGTTGCCTTAACCAACAAAATAACCATACTTGGATTCATCGGAAGCGATGTTGCCAAACACAAAGGAAACTTCTTTAACCTGTATGAAATCATTTATGCGAAGTACAAGGATTTTAAGGATTTCCAGGTCGTGATGGTACTTCCCGACGGAACCCAAAACCAGGTACAGGAATTGTTGAAAGTAGACATTAAGAAATTAGGAACCTACAAAGGCTGGCATTTTGTTTTCGCTTCACCGGAAGAGATTAAAACATTTTACGGAAAGCTTCAGCTGGTTGGCCAATTAGACAATAGCCTGGCAACGCCAAATGTTTTTATTGTAGATAAAAAAAGAAACCTGAGAGGCCGAAAAGGACAGGATCAAAAAGGAACTCCCGAATACAAGGAAGGATACAATACCATTTTTGCTTCTGACCTTTATAACAAAATGATGGATGACATGAAAATCATCATTTACGAATACCGCGCAGCGCTTAAGAAAAACCACAATGCGTCAAGAGAAATATAATTTATTGCCATGAAAAAGTTTTCATATATAGGACTGTCTTTCGTAGTACTTATTTTCGGGATTATCTTTATCCCAAGAATCGTTGAAAGAATAAAAGGAGGAACGGTTGTTCAGGGCGACCGATTGGATGCGGTTTCAAATCACAAAAATGCCGACAAAACTGGCTTGGTCAAAATTGGCCCGGCTCCAAAATTTGAACTGACCGACCAAAACGGCGAAAAAATCAATAACCAAACCTATAAAGGCAAAGTATATCTGGTAGAATTTTTCTTTTCAACCTGCCCTTCCATCTGCCCAATCATGAACCGGAATATGGTAGAAATCCAAAATGATTTCTTTGGGAATCCCAATTTTGGAATTGCTTCAATTTCCATCAATCCGGAACACGATACTTCAAAGGTATTGAAAGAACACGCTGAAGAAATTGGCGTAAAATCATCCAACTGGCATTTACTGACCGGAGACAAGGATTATATTTTTGGCATTGCCAACAAAGGATTCAATCTGTACGCGGGTGAAAATAAAAATGTAAAAGGCGGTTTTGAACATTCGGGGTTGTTTGCGCTGATTGACAAAAACGGCAACATCCGATGCAGGAATGACGATTTTGGAAATCCAATTCTATACTATGACGGATTGGAGAAAAAAGGTGTAAAAGCGATTAAGGAAGACATAAAAAAACTTTTAAATGAATAACTCAGAAAACCCAACTTTAGAACAAAGATTTAAATTACCAATCATTTTAGTTTCAATTGTAATACCAGTTGTAGTGGCTGTCTTATTCTCTGTTAAACTAAAGGATTTCGGAATTGAAGTAGAACCTCTTTCGTTTTTGCCTCCAATTTATGCTTCGATAAATGGGATTACCGCTCTTTTGCTGGTAATGGGTGTAATGGCAATCAAAAACGGGAACCAAAAAATACACGAGCGGTTGATGACTACCGCAATTGCCTGTTCTATAATTTTCCTGGTAATGTATGTAGCGTATCACATGACTGCAGATTCAACAGTTTATGGTGATATCGATGGGAATAAAATTTTGGATGCTACTGAAAAAGCCAATGCCGGACCAATGCGATCGGTGTATCTGTTTATTTTGCTGACGCACATTTTTTTGTCTGTAGCAATTATCCCTTTGGTATTGATAACTTATGTAAGAGCTTTAGCCATGCGGTTTGACCGTCACCGAAAAATAGCAAAAATCACATTCCCGCTTTGGCTGTATGTTGCCGTAACCGGTGTTGTGGTTTATTTAATGATTTCACCTTATTATGCAAACTAAGCTGGCATCAAAATTATTCCTTACCACTTGTTTTCTACTTTTAGGAATTTCGAGTTATGCGCAATGCGCGATGTGCCGTGCTTCTTTGGAAAGCGAAGGCAATAAAACAAAAGTTGAAGCCGTAAATGACGGCATCGTTCTTTTGATGGCTGTCCCCTACGTCATTGTTGGGTTGATTGGTTTTGCTATTTACAGGATGTATTTCAAAAAGAAATAAAAATGAAGTGGTACCGACAGGCATTTAATCAGCTTCCTCTCAAAAAGGCATTGCTTTTCTTTCCGTTATTCTTTTTAACAATGCTCGCTTTCAGTTATTATGGTATGCGAAAGGAAAACAGGACTAATTATGCTTTTGCAATAACCCATGTCGAAGAAAACATAAACAAACATGTCCGGGTCGGGAATGATACAATTGAATTTGGCTTCGGGAATTTCAGTTCCTTTAAGGCAGATATTCAAAAAGGCGATAGTTTGGTCAAAAAGGCTTTTTCAAAAACGCTTTTCATTTACAGGAAAGACCCCATATCAAATAAATACACCGAGCACTTAAGGATGTCGGCAAATGGGATATTCCCTATTGAATGGCAATAATTTAGATTAATCCATTCCGTCAATCTTTACATTCATTTTACCGGTTGTGGTAATAAATGCAATGATGGCTTTGTTGGTTACTTCCACTTTTTCAAACTCGAAATCACTTGTTGTACCATTTACGAAAACACCTTTCATAGGAGAATAATTGTTTAGGTAAGGCAGCAAACTTTTCTTTCCTTCTTCAAGGTTTTCCCTGATGGAATAACGGCAGTTTTCCTGGATTTTTTTAAGGATAACTCCCTGTAGTAACCAGTTGGCTGTTCGCGTCAGCAATCCTTTGGTGTTTAAAACATAATCCATTTGGTCAAAATAGATTTCCTTGGTTACTGCGTTATAATTCGGAATTCCCGAAAGGTAAATCGTTCCGTTGATGCTTCCGGTCATGTCCAGTGCAATGATGATTTTGCCTTCTTTCTGCCACATGGCTACATTTTGCACTACAATTTTCCTGCTTCCGGATGCAAATTCCTTTCCCTGGAAATTGCTCGTTATGATTTTGGAAGCGCTTTCATAAGTGGAAATTGCGGCTATGTTTGCGGTGAGTTTTTCAGGCACTTTGGCTACAGCCTTAAACTGGATATCCTTTTTATCAAAAGCGGTTTTTGGTTTTGAGCCCACCATCGTCTGCATGTTGCATTTCAGCCCCAAATCCATTTTGATTTCCTTTTTGCCCAAAACCGCATCGGTCACATAAACCTCAATCGGAATTAGTTTAAACCAAGCCTGGTATTGCTCACTGGTTATAAACGGCGTACTCATTTTTTCCAAAACATCCAGGACATAGGGTTTAAAATCGCAGGAGTTTTCGATGGCTTCGTCAATTTTCTTGGCAATCTTCGATTTGAAAATCGAAAGCGTCGGATTGATGATATAGGTAATTGGCACATATTTTCCGGCAACTAAAATCGTTGGGCTTTCCGACCATTCAAAATCATCAATCTTAGAGGTTGTCGACAATTTCCAATTCGATAATTTCACATCGCTCAGCAGTGTAATGGTTCCGTTCAGGTTAATTTCACGGGTATCATTCAACCCCATGAATTCTGTTCCGTATTTGAATCGCGACCAAATCTTCAAAGGCAGTATCGTTTGTATTTTACCATTCTTTTCCACCAGTCGTATTGGCGCGGTCTTAATGATTTTCATTTCGGTTTTGTCGTCTTCAAGATTCGAATCGTTGTAGATTTCACCGTTCAGCGTTTTGTTCAATTGGTTTTCTATTTCCTTCAGCGAGATTTCAAGCGGCATGCTTACAAAAGAGGTTTTGGTATTATAAACCATCGGCGCATCATCTGAAGGCAATGGCTTTAGGGCTTCTATCTTTTGGGTTGTGGAACAGCCATTGAATAATAGCGAAAGGAACAGTACTGAAAAAGTGGCTTTTATTGAAGACGTCATTGCAAATAATTTTTTGCAAAAATAAAAGTAAATAATGTAATAACGCTGTAACAATATCAAAAAAGACAAGTCTAAGTTTGTAACTCTTTAAATAAGGAAATAAAAGACAAAAACCATATATTTGTTTTTTATAAAATTGCCATCAATCCAATTTTAACCATGACATACCGCTTACAAAAAATAGCCATTCTTTTTATTTTGGTTTTAAGTTATTCCGCTAATGCTCAGGTAAAAAACTGGACACTTCAGGAATGTATCGAATATGCTATGAAAAATAACATATCGGTAAAACAATCGGAGCTGGATGCCAAAGCAACGGATATCGACAAAAAACTTGCGCTTGGTAGTTTTCTTCCAACCTTAAATGCCGGAGCTTCGCACTCCTGGAATATTGGTTTGAACCAAAATATCACAACAGGTCTTTTAGAAAATCAAACCATACAGTATACTTCTGCTAGCATCAATTCAAGCATCGCTATTTATAACGGTTTGCAAAATCAAAACCAATGGCGGAAAGCCAAGATTGCGCAGTTGGCCGCACAATACCAGCTTACCAAAATGCAGGAAGACATTTCACTGTATGTGGCTAATGCTTATTTAGACATTCTTTTCAATAAGGAAAACCTAAAAGTGCAACAGGCACAATTGGCTTTTGATGAAAAACAATTAAACCGAACACAGGAATTGGTTAATGCCGGTTCGATTCCAAGAGGTGATCTGCTTGACATGAAAGCGACAATCGCAACGGACAATCAACGAATAATCACAGCGGAAAATGCGCTTTTGATTTCGAGGCTGAGTTTGGCGCAATTATTAAAATTAGACGATTTCAGGAATTTTGATGTTGCCGATGTAAATATTGAGCCAACGCCAAGTCCGGTTATGGCCCAAACCCCAGAAGCGATTGTTGAAAAAGCAAAAGAAATCAGGGTTGAAATTAAAATCGCACAAGCCAATTTGGACATCGCAGAGCGCAATGTGAAAATTGCAAAAGGAGGCCTGATGCCAAGTCTGACTGGTTTTTACAGTTTTAGTACAAGGGCAAGTTATTCCGATCAGGTCACCGGATTTGTACTTGATCCGGTAAATCCAACAACGATAATTGGACAGGTAGAAGGAACCGGGCAAAATGTTGTCCAGCCAAATTACCTGCCTGTATTTAGTAAGGCTGCTCCGGTTTTTGATCAATTCAGCGCCAACAAAGGACACAATTTTGGCTTGGAATTAAGGGTTCCTATTTTTAATGGTTTCTCTGCCAAAGGCAATGTCGAAAGAAGCAAAGTCAATTATGAGAAAACCAAAAATGCCTTTGACCAGGCAAAATTGGATTTGGAACTCAATGTATACAAAGCCATCTCCGATGCCAAAGGTGCTTTAAAAACCTATGAAGCTGCACTTGCCACTGTTGAAGCACGTGAAGGTTCTTTTAACTATGCCAAGGAAAAATTCGAAGTTGGGCTGATGAATGCCTTTGATTTCAATCAGTCACAAACCGTATATGTAACCGCACAATCGGATTTGATCCGTGCTAAATATGACTATATCTTTAAATCAAAAGTAGTCGAACTTTATTTTGGAATCCCAATCATTCAAAAACAATAAACCATGTCAAAAAAGAAAATTTACATACTTGTTGGAGTAGTCATCGCATTAATCGTATTGCTTATTACCTTAAAATCAAAAGGGGTTATTGGCGGTAATGATGATTCGAAAGAAGTTGAAACTGCCAAAGCTGACGAAATCACTATCGTAGAAACGGTTTCGGCAACGGGAAAAATCCAACCTGAAATTGAAGTAAAAATCTCTTCTGAAGTTTCGGGAGAAATCATTGCACTTCCGGTAAAGGAAGGCCAGGTTGTTAAAAAAGGTGATTTACTGGTGAAGATAAATCCCGATTTGTATACTTCGGGTTATAACAGGACCATATCCAATTTATCAGGTTCCAAAGCCGGATTGAGCCAGGCTGATGCTTCTTTTAAGGAAGCAAAAGCGAGCTATGACCGAAGCAAGACCTTGTATGAAAAAGGCATTATTTCAAAATCGGATTGGGAGAAAGCTGTATCCGCGTTTGAAAGTGCCAAAGCCAATAAAGAGTCGGCTTATTATAACGTACAAAGTGCCAATGCTACTGTCGCCGAAGCCAAAGACAACTTGGGAAGGACAACCATTTATGCTCCGGCAGACGGAACCATTTCTTCACTTGGCGTTGAATTGGGCGAACGTGTTTTGGGAACACAGCAAATGACCGGAACTGAGTTATTGCGAGTTGCCAACCTAAACAATATGGAAGTTGAAGTGGATGTAAATGAAAATGACATCGTAAAAATCAGCATTGGCGACAGCACCAAAATACAGGTTGACGCTTACCTGAAAAAGGAATTCAAGGGAATTGTAACCAGCATTTCCAATTCGGCGAGCACTGCAACAACAGCCGATCAGGTAACGAATTTTAAGGTAAAAGTGAGAATCCTGAAAGAATCCTATCAGGATTTATTGGAAGGAAAACCTGTGACTTATTCCCCATTCCGACCAGGAATGACTGCTACAGTTGATATCATTACCAAAAGAAAGGAAAAAGTAATTGGCGTGCCAATTAGTTCGGTTGTTGTAAAAGCGGACACTGCAGCGGTGAAAAAATACGAAGTAAAAGACGAACCCGAAGACAAAAAAGTCGTTGCCAAAAATGACAAAAAATTCGAGTGTGTTTTTGTAAAAGATGGAAACAAAGCCAAAATCAGGATTGTAAAAACAGGAATACAGGATGACACCAATATCGAGATTACTTCCGGTTTGCAGAAAGGCGATGTTGTAATTATTGGACCCTACACAACGGTTACCAAAGACCTGAATTCGGGAGACAAAGTCACTGTTAAGAAAGACTCTGAAAACAAAGAAAAAGAGAAAAAATAAACGCTTTGACTTACATTCTAAATATAGAAACCGCAACCAAAAACTGCTCTGTTTCCTTAGCGAAAAATGGAGAAACCGTTTTGTGCAGGGAAATTGCAGAACAGGGTTATTCGCATGCCGAAAAACTCCACGTATTTATTGAGGAAATCCTAAAAGAGACCAATGTAAATACGAATGAATTAAGCGCAATCGCAGTAAGCAAAGGTCCGGGTTCCTACACTGGCCTGCGCATTGGGGTTTCAACCGCTAAAGGATTGTGTTATGCCTTGGGAATTCCGCTTATAGCTGTGGATACGTTGCAGGTTTTGGCCAACAAGGTTTCCATACAAAAAGGCTTAATCGTTCCTATGATAGATGCGAGGCGAATGGAAGTCTACAGTGCAGTTTTTGACCATAAACTCCACAGGATAATGGAAGTCCAGGCAGAAATCCTAACAGAGGAAAGTTATGCCGAAATGACCGAACCCGTTTATTTCATTGGTGACTGCCAGGAAAAATGCAAAACGGTTTTAACCAAGGACAACTTTACTTTTCTTTCCGAAATAGTATTTCCTTCTGCAAACGAAATGAGTGCGTTGAGTTATGATAAATTCGTTAAAAATGACTTTGAGGACGTCGCCTATTTTGAGCCTTTTTACCTGAAGGATTTCTTGATTGCCAAATAACTTATTGCTTCGAACTTTCCTTTACAAAAGGCTGAATCACAATTCCGGCTTCGTCAAAAGCTTCCTTGCATTGCTCCAAAACATCGGAACACATCTGCCCAAAATCTGAATTTTTTGCCCAAGGTTGAATCGCAAGCTGAATTGCAGAATCGGTTAAAAGGTTCACCACAACTGCCGGCGCAGGCGTTTTCAATACCTTAGGATGGTTTTCCAAAACCTGCATTACAATTGCCTTTGCGGTTTTAATATTGGTTTCATAAGAAATATTGAACAACAGGTTGGCTCTCCTGTTTTTCCCAATGGAGAAATTGGTAATCACACCATTGGACAAAATGCCATTGGGCACAAAAATAGTCTGATTGTTTCCGGTAATTAATTTGGTTACAAATATCTGGATTTCGCTAACCGTTCCCGAAACTCCCTGTGCTTCAATGGCGTCTCCAACCTTAAAAGGTTTGAATAAAATGATCAAAACGCCTCCAGCCAAATTGGATAAGGAACCCTGCAACGACAAACCAACTGCCAAACCCATGGCACCAAGTATTGCCACAAACGAAGAAGTTTCAATTCCGAGTTTGGAAATAAACGTCACAAAAAGCAAAAACCGCAATGCCCAAAGCAGGCTGTCTGCTAAAAATCGGGATAAGGTTGGGTCCAATTCCCGTTTTTCCATAATCTTTCTTACCAAACGGTTGATCAGACGGATTACATACAACCCTATGAAGAGAATTACCAAAGCCGTAATCAGCTTAGGCGAATATTCAATCAGCATCTTGATAAATTGATCTACATATTCGGCAAACGAATGTATGTAATGCAGCTCTTTCTTTTCCATGGTTTGATAAAAAAATCCCGACGAATCGGGATAAATTGGTTATGCAAAAATAATAATTTTAAAAATTAATCCGCATTTTCATCCGCTGCTTTTACGGCATCTTCTGCTTTTGTCCTAACTTCCTCTGCATCTTCGGAAGCATCACCTGCAAACGCACTTACTTTTTCCTTAACAGTATCAACAGTTTCATGGGCAAAATTCTCCGCTTTATCAGCAAACTCACCTGCTTTTTCTTTTATAGTGTCGGCAAAATTATCAATGGCTTCTTTCGCCTGCGGAAATTTCTCCTCTATTTTTTCCTTTGTTGAATCAATGAAATCCTCAACTTTATCTACCAGTGGTGCTGCTGCGTCTTTGGCCTTGTCGATTGCGCTGTCTGCAAAATCTTCTGCCTTATCAGCCAATCCGCTTGTTGTTCCCTTGGCTCCGCCAAATAAATTCTTAAAAAATCCTCCTATTCCCATGTTTGTAGTTTTTAGTTAATTAATAATAACAATATTACGATTTTTATCCGACTAAAGCCCTATCTGCGTGGTGATTTCTTCAAAGCTGGCCGTTGGTTGTTGGCAGCTTCTATTTTGGCATAAATAAAACAGTGTTTCGTTTTCCGAAAAGCGGTTTTGCAAAAACGGAAGCGCAGAAACCGTGGTGCTTCCTGCTAAAATAATGTTGGGCATATAATTTTGATTTATTTTTTGAAGATGTTCCAATGCCTTATTGCCACAAACAGCCAATTCCTTGTTCTGTTCCGAAAAATTTAAAAGTACGTTCAGCCAATTTGAAAATGCCGAAGGATACGTTACTGTTGGGATAATATTGTGAACCATTTGTTGACAGATTTTTTCATAATAGCCATTCTCGAAATAAATGCCCAGCTTGAACAACGCATCGGCCATCACGGAGTTTGAAGCCGGAATCACATTGTCCTCTACTTCAAAATGGCTTGTAATTAAGGCTTCGTCCTTATGCGAAGTGAAGGAGAAGAATTGCGCTTTTTCATCATAAAAATTTTCAAAAGCATAATCGGTTAGCTGCTTTGCATTTTGCAACCATTTTTCATCAAAGCTGATTTCGTATAACGAAATGAAAGCCTGGATTACATGTGCATAATCTTCAAGAAAACCATTGATGGTAGCTTTAGCCACGCTCTGTTCGGGTTCGCCTCGAGTTCCTTGCTTGTAACTGTGGTTTAGATTCCCTTCCGGAGTCCAAACTTTTTTGATAATAAAATCAGCATTTTGCAAAGCGATTTCTAAATATTTTTGGTTACCCAACGCTTTGTATGCTTCAACAAAACCTTTGAGCATAATGGCATTCCACGACGTCAGGCATTTATCATCCAGTCTTGGTTTGCTGCGTTTTTCCCTTTCGTGATAAAGGATTTGTTCCCAATGTTTTTTCTTTTGTTCCAAAATTTCCAAAGGGATTTTTTGCTGTTTTGCTATTTCGTCAAGCGATTGATTTTGGATTAATACATAATTCTGATGTTCCCAAAATCCAAATTCATTGATATTGAAAACAACCGAAAACAATTCGAAATCCTCCTGAAGCAGGCTTTCCAATTCCGATTTTGTCCAAACATAAAATGCGCCTTCCTCAAGATGGTTTGCAGCATTCAAACTATCGGCATCAAGCGCTGAATAAAAACTTCCTTCTTTGGTCAACCATTCTTTCTCTACGAAATCCAGGGTTTTTTCAATGACTTCCTTGTAGCGTTTGTTTTTTGTCAATTTATAGGCGTTTGCATAAAGCGAAACCAATTGACCGTTGTCGTAAAGCATTTTTTCGAAATGCGGCACATGCCATTTTATATCGACGGAATAGCGCGAAAAGCCGCCATCAAGTGTATCGAATAAACCTCCATAAGCCATTTTGGTTAGCGTGAGGTTTACAAAATCCATCACCGTTTGGTTTTTGGTTTGATGCGCGTAGCGCAATAAAAATTCATAGTTTGTTGGCATCATGAATTTGGGTGCACGTGCCATTCCGCCAAAATCCCAATCGAAGCTCCGCTCCCATTTTGCCACCAAATCGGAAAGTACTGCAAAATTAAAATCCGTTTCAGTTTCCGATTTTGAAATGACGCTTATCGAGGCTAAACCGTCATGCAGTTTTTGGGCGTAATCCAAAATGGTTTGTGGTTGTTCGGTATAAATTTCCTGAAGTCTTTCGAGAGAATTGATCCATTCATTTTTCCTGAAATAAGTTCCGCCCCAAATGGGCCTTCCGTCGGGCAGAGTCACCACGTTCATTGGCCAACCGCCATGACCGGTCATGATTTGGACAGCTTTCATATACACCGCATCAATGTCGGGGCGTTCTTCGCGGTCGATTTTTATCGAAACAAAATGGGCATTCATGGTTGCAGCCACTTCATCGTCCTCAAAACTTTCGTGTTCCATTACGTGGCACCAATGACAGGCGGAATATCCAATGCTGACAATGATAAGTTTGTTTTCTTTTTTTGCAAGTTCTAAAGAATGAGCATTCCAGGCTTTCCAATGCACAGGATTGTTGGCGTGTTGTAGAAGATAGGGACTGGTTTCGAGGTGTAGTTCGTTCATTGCAGATTTTTTAGCCCGGATTGAGCGATTGTTGGAGCTCTTTTCGTCAGTTCGAGTTTTTGTTTCGCTTCCCGATACATTCCCGCCGAAGGCGTGAACACTCGAAGTGACGAAACAAAAGTATCGAGAACAAGAAAAAGCGACTCGCGAAAGCCGGATTAGCTCCTAAAATTACATAAAAAAAGCGTCTCCGAAGAAACGCTTTGTGAATTATCCGTTTAAGGCTTCAACCACAATGTCCTTGTCGTTGAGCATGTCCTTGAGCATGTTTTCGATACCGCTTTTTAGTGTGAAAGTTGAGGAAGGACAGCCGTTGCAGGCACCCTGAAGCACCACTTTTACACGTTTGTCGGTTTCGTCATAGGAATCAAAAAGGATGTTTCCACCATCGGCAGCAACCGCTGGTTTTACGTATTCCTCAAGGATGTTGATGATTTGCTTTGAAGTTGTATCGAGATTGTCAAAATTCTTGATTTGCTGTTTTTCCTGTTTTTCGGTTGCCGCGATTTGGGTTTCGTCGATAACAGTTCCGCCATTTTCGATAAATTGTTTGATGAATGTGCGGAGTTCCATTGTGATTTCATCCCAAGAAATGCTGTCGTATTTGGTAACCGAAACATAATTTTCGGCGATAAAGATTTCCTTTACATAATGGAATTTGAATAATTCCTGTGCCAAAGGCGATGGTTTTGCCTCATCGATGTTTTTGAATTCGGCTGCGACTTTGGTCAATGCCTTATTCACCACAAATTTGAGCGAAGCCGGATTTGGCGTGGTTTCGCCATAAACAGTCACCGGTTGTTTTTTGATTGGATTTTCATTTGCCAACACGATAACGCCACCATTATTGACGAAATTTTCAATCTGTTCTGCAACATCTTCCTGTACATCGGACCATTCTACGATGCTGAATCTTTCGACAGCCACAAAATTTCCTGAGATGTAGACCGTTTTTACGAATGGAAGGTAAAATAATTGTTGAGCCAAAGGTGAATTTTTGGCTTCGTCGATATTTTTGAATTCAAAACTTTGATTTTGAGTGATAAATTCCGGGAATTCGAATTTAATTATGGTTGGATTTTGGGTTTCTTTTATATTGATTTTCATTAGTTAAGTGTATTTTTCTGCAAATTTAACAAAGTTATTTTCTGTGAATAACTATATTTGGGACAATTAAATAATAATTAACATATTGTTACGTTTTACGTATGATACAACACCATATTAATGAAACGGATTTTACTTTTAATAATCATTTTTTTAACAGGGTTTAATTCCTTTTCACAACCAATCACTGTTAGTACCACAACTTATACTGTTCCGCAACTGGTTCAGGACGTTTTATTCGCCCCTACAACCGGTAGTGCTTCCTGTGTGGGAACCATCAGCAACATTACGTGGAGTACCGGAAACACTGGTACTAATGGCTCTTACAACGGAATTGGTTATTTTACAAATTCAAATCCTGCCTTTCCATTATCTTCAGGTGTTATCCTGACAACCGGTGATGTAACCGGTACTCCGGGACCGAACGATTATGAGCTTGGTGATGCGGCAGATGTTCAATGGCCTGGTGACCAGGATCTTTTTGATTATATGGATGGATTGGGTATTGATCCTAATTTACTGGATTATAACGATGCTACCATTTTGGAGTTTGATTTTACGCCGCTAACCACGACGATGAGTTTTGATTTTCTCTTTGCATCTGAAGAGTATGGTGTTTATCAGTGTGATTATTCTGATGCTTTTGCCTTTTTCTTAACCAATCTAACAGCCGGAACCCCAACAACAAATTTGGCCTTAATTCCAACTACTACTGTTCCGATTTCGGTTGTGACCATTAGGGATGGCGCTTATTATTCAGGTGGAGGTGTTAATTGTGGTTCATCCCATGCCGGGTATTTTGGGAATTTCAATGGCGGTGCTGCTGCTCCGGGCTCGGCAACAAATTTTAACGGAGAAACTGTTTTGATGACGGCAAGTTCTAACGTAATCCCAAATAACGTATACCATATCAAACTTGTGATTGCCGACCGAAATGACAATCAATTTGATTCTGCCGTATTTTTGGGTGGAGGAAGTTTTGATATTGGAACCCCAAATATTGCAGGTACAGGCTCTGAATTTGGAGGCTTTACAGATTTTACAGGTCTTAATTCTGTTTGTAGTTCAGCCAGTTTGGTTGTTGAAGCGGGTTCTGCTCCAATAACCGGTGCAACTTATGCCTGGACATTGGATGGCAATCCGGTTGGGACCAATTCATTTACCTACACTATTACACAGGCTGGCGTTTATGGGGTTACGATAACTTATCCGGGTGGATGCCAACAAACCGATTCGATGACTGTTCAATACCGTCCATCGCTTGCCTTGGGAACACCAAACGATTTGACACAATGTAGTGCTCCTTTCAATTTAATGCAAAACACTCCTGTTATACAAAATGGAGTATCAAATCCGGTAACCTATCATCATACTCTGGCAAATGCACAGCAGCAATTTGGCGCTATTGGCAATGCCGGTAATTACAATGGAACTGATGGTGAGATAATATATGCAAGCGTTGAAAATTTTGCTACAGGCTGTATCGAAACGACACAATTTACGTTGCATATTGACCTTAGTTTATGTATTGTTCCACCTATTCCTGGGACACCGCCAGATATGGTTCAATATGAAACTACACCCAATTCAGGTGTTTCAATATTTAATTTCACGCCACAGACTGCGTTTGTTTATGGTTCAAATCCGGTATCCGATTTTACGGTTACCTACTATCCTACGCTTGCCGATGCAAACGCGGGAACGAATCCGATAACGAATATTACTGCTTTTCAAAATACGATAAGTCCACAACGGATTTATGCCGTTTTATCCGATAATGCCCACCCAACAAATTTTACTGTAACCAGTTTTCAGTTAATTATTGTGGCGTTGCCTAATGTTTCGATTTCGGGTCCAGTTGCAGTTTGCAGCGGAGATTCAGCAACCATTACTTTTACAGGTACTCCAAATGCAACTGCCAATTATACGTTTAATGGCAATCCTGCCCAGATTCCTTTAGGCCCATCTGGAACAAATACTTTCATATCGCCTCCATTACTGCTTCAGGCTACCTTTAATTTGGTTAGCGTAACCATTACAACTGCAGCAGGAACAACTACGCAATCTGAGTCTGGTTCAGTGGTTGTAAATATAACCTATCCTCCATCAATTAATACCCCAACAGATTATGTGGTTTGTGATGACAGCCTGGATAATGATGCCCTCAATTGTAATTTTGATTTAACTACTAAAATAACTGAAATCACAAGTGACCCAACTGTTCAAGTTGATTTTTTTGAAACAGCAACATCAGGAAGCCCGATTCCTAACCCTTCGTCTTATTGCAATATTGTTTCCGGAAACCAGGAAATCTTTGTAAGAGTCTATGACCCAACTACACCAGCCTGTTACTCTAACACATC
>NZ_JAKIHP010000006.1 GCF_021608265.1 Flavobacterium wongokense | reverse complement strand
GATAGTAATCATTATAGTTGAGAACGTCAGGTGTAAACAAAGATACGTAGTTTATCGGATTCCATGGTGCCCTGTAAGCATAAAAGTCATCCAGGCTATATGAAATCTCTGTATCGAGAGGATTAGTAACACTCAATCTCATGTAAAATTTTCCATCTGAAGAAGGAGTAAATGAATCTGAGAAAACTTCATCGGTTTGAACAATGGTACTCCAAACAACATTTAAACTCTCATCAAGAACTTCAAATCTAACAGTAGCATCTACTGGGAAACCTTCCAGCCTTTTCACATTCATATTGAATATGACCGGCTTATCCTTCGAAAATTCCGCTACTTTCTCCGCTCCGGCATATTCTGCCCTATCCTTGAGAGTAATTTGAAGTTCCCTGTTCTTGTTTACATCCACCTTTGCTCCGTTAAAATATTTCCATCCACCTGTGTCTTCGTCAAAATTGTCAGTTGCAATAGGAACTATTTCCTGGTTTACAAGCTTCCTGTCACTAATAACACTTAGTACATTTCCTAAATGATTGGAAAGTTCATAACGTTTATCCCCAACAAATCTTTCAAAATAAGATGGGGCCGGCCTTCTAAAAGTTTTATAATCCTGTATTCCCAGTCTACTACTTCCGTAAATGTTGTGCTCAAGCAATCTATACTCCGCTTCTCCTACACCTCCCAGAGGTTCTTCGCCCAGAATGTTATTTATAGATAATTCATAAACCCCCATAGGATTCCCTTGGGCATCATTTGTATAATGAGTAGTAACCGTTCCTTTTTTATACCTGGTAACCTGTTTGGCTACTCTGTTACCCAAACCATCATAAAAGAAATTAATGCTGAATTTAGAATTGCTTTTATTGATGCTCTTAACCTTACCATCAACCCTCCAGTCTATTTTATTGATATTGCCGGTAACATCACTTACCAATTGCCCTAACACATCATATTTGTAATTGTTTGCAGGCTGGTTGTCAATATCTTCCTTAAAACGTGCGGTTTCAGTCATGCCATCTTCAATGTTCAACAATTTATTGGTTCCTGGCTGATAATTGTAAGTGAATTGATCCATTGGTACAATTTGCTCACTTGTAGGGTCATCTGCAACCATAAGTTTTGGAGCATCCCTATCCAGTCTATGAAGGTTACCGTTTTTATAATAGGTATACGAACTTCTGTAACTATCAATTGGAGTAAACCCATCAGAATTTTGGATACCATTAAATGATCTCAAGCTAAAAATCCTGTTCAATTGGTCGTATCTGTAAAGATTGATTTGTGTTGGCAAAATTTCCTCCTGTATACCCCTAACCGAAGTAATCACCCTGTTTATGTTACCATCATAAAGACTAACACCATTTAACTGAGTCAGGTCTAATCCTGATATGTGATGTGCGTCATTTGAGGATGGTGCTTTTCGGGCTTCATAATCACGATCATAATAGGATAGTGAATATCCAAAAGCGTCTTTTGAAACATAGTTTCCGTCTCTTCCCATATCATTATTGAGACTTCTTAAGTTCTCAGAATTCACGGTCTTAATCCATCCCTGGAGCGTATAGGCAAAATCAGTTCCCTGAACCTTTTTGTCTCCTCTGATTACTCTTGCCAATGGCCCATGCTGATAGTATTGATAGGTTGCATCTTTCTCCCAGATAACATTATCCCTAGAAGTTTCAACAGAGGTTATACGGTTATCAGCATCGTAATTATATTTATGGATGAATTGATCATCAAGGTTTCCTTTCTGATAGAAAACCTTATTGACATTTCCACTAATTAAATCATACTCGTATTTAACCTTTTTTACAACTCCATCCGGCTCACTTTCCACATACATCACATTAGGGCTTAAACGCTGAGACATTTCATCTACATTCCCGTGTATGTCATAGTTATAGAAAATTGCAGTTTCATTGTCTGTCAGAAGCGTGGTATCGTCGGTATGATCAAAAGTCAGGATTGCCGCTACCCTGTTCCTTACATTTCTCACAGGAGTTGGTGTAAGGTAGGTATCCGGATTGAATGGTCCGTAATTATCATATAAGGTTTTTGTAACTTCAACCTGTTCATCAGACACATTGTGTGGGTAGGTGTCAGTAACAGCGTCAACCGGAACCCATGTCCCTCCACTGAAAACTAATTTTCCATTATCATTGATACTCATAAACCTATTGCCTCTAAATTGGCCCGATTCACTAACTCTCCCTAATCTGTCGTAACAGGTGTAGCTAAAATCCCTGTACGATTTAAGAGTTGCAATTTTAAGGTCATGAAGCTCATTATCCGTTATCGGTAAATAGAAATTCAGATAAAGTGATTTTTTAGTATCCTTATCCTGGGCATCCATAATCAGAATTCCATTCTTATAAAATTTAACTACTCCATCACCTCTTTCAATTGTCAGTATATCTCCAGCAGCACCCTGATATGTTAAATCCGGTGTCCCATTTGGCGTATGTATCCTGAACCTGTTTTCTGAATCATAAAGGAATGCATAATCTACACTACCGGTCGTGTTATCCCTATTGTATGTTAATCCAAAAATAGTTTTCCGTGTTGCTTTATCCAATGTATTGCCTTCAGAGAATCCTAAAGTATATTCAATATAACCAGATTCAGCAATTCCTTCCAATGAATAACCATAGGATTGTTTGTAATCCTCTGAACCTTTTGGATTATATATGATTCCCTCTTTATCTGATAATTCAACACCAAGGCCAATTGGCGGATTGATTAGTATACCTGTATTCAATTGTTTCTTGTTTTGTGAAGCAACAATCCTACCGAGCAAATCATAAGCAAAACGGGTTTCCCCACCGTCTGGGGTAGATTGCCATACCAGCTGATTCAAAGAGTTGTAGCGGTATTTGGTTTGGAAACTTTGGGCTGGCAATAATGAAGGAATCGGTGATGCATTTGGCTCATTATTATTTCTCATTACGTCCACTGCTTCACTATTTGCTGAAGGAACTATACCTACACCTTGTGGAGCAACAGTCTGCATCAAATTACCTGCCTGGTCATAATAGTAAAGCGTATATTGATACTCCTTATCCGTATATTTCATTGTAAAGGTCTCCTTAACTTTTGTAAGGGCCTGAGCTAAATAAGCAATCTTGAAAGCTTGTTTCTTAGCATTCAGGTATGCCTGATAATTATCATCATTGTAACTCTCAGCAACGTTAAGCGAAAATTCCTGACATGTAGTATGCTCTGGGAATGGTACTGATATGGTTGATGACGGAGTCATTGGAGCCGGTGGGCATATTTCTGCGTGATGGCTTAGATAGTCTGAAACGAAATCCCTCCAGTTCATAGGGTCTGTCGGTGTAATATCTAAGTAAGCATCATAAGCAGTGATTACTGTTCCATAATTGGAATAACCATAATTAAGTCCTGTTGCCCCAAATGTATCGATTGCGATATAACGAGGGTCTGTTGTACTGGTAATGCCAAGAGCTGATAAATACTGTAAATAACCAGTTACCAGATATTGCAAATTATGGCTACAGAAAAAGTCCTGTTTGTTTGTAAAGTAGGTAACCTCATCATTCGAAGCACCAAAAGTGGTTGTCATAGTCTGCATGAATAAATCATACTGCTCACCGCAGGCAACCGGAACCGGAGGATGTGGTATACAAGGACAAGTGCTTTGAATACCGTTACCTAAACTAAATTCCGTATTTGTCATTATTTTCTTCAATCCAGCTTGTGACCTGCAGTTGTTGCAGTTGTTCACAAATTGGCACAACGGATGATCGAAATTGCAGGTAACATTTGTAACAACATCACCCATATGGCCTGGATTACTATGGCTGAATTTGGCAAGTTTCACCTTAATCCTCATAATTCTTTGAAAAGTCATACTTCCAAATTCTCCATCATAATGACCCTCAATGACAACTTCCTGGGTTGTAGCACTTGAATTTGCAGGTTCTACTAAAGTAACCGAATCAATTATGGTTACCGGTCCTTCAAAAAATGGAACACCATTACTAGTAGTGGTTATATCATATTGAAGGTAATTATAAGTACTACCGTTAGTAGCTGCCTGTTTCCTCCATCTTAGTTTCTCTGGGAAATTCGTAAAGGATCCTTTAGCAAAGGAGAAATTCATATCAGACAGCTCGAGGTCCTCAATACCTGGATCGGGACCATTTGCCGGGCATAGGTTCGACACATAAAAATTATTTTGAATCCTTGAACCCAAATCATAATTAATATAAAAATCGTCCAGATGGGGTAATGTATTATAAATACCTGTATTAATATTACCTGAACTTGAATTTGAAATTATATCATTCAATAAGTTTTTAAAATCGGTTTCAAAAACTGTTTTGTCTTCTCCCTGGAAACAACTTGGGCATGCGCCTAATGGACATAAGTCACAGCCATCACCTAAACCGTCACCATCAGTATCAATATTGGTAACATCATTGTGGGTTGGACACAAGTCACACACATCTCCAAAAGCATCTGTATCTCCATTATTTTCCTGTTCCGGATTATAAACTAAAGGACAGTTGTCATCCCTGTTCAAAATTCCGTCACAGTCAAGATCGGCAGCCTCAGAACAAGTAGGGCAATCACCTACTCCGTTATTATCAAGGTCAATCCTGTTATCACAAAAATCACAGCTTCCTAAAGCGAAAACCCCATCATCACCTATTCCGTCAGCATCATAGTCATATTCCCCACATGGAGAACAGCAGGCAAAATACATCTTTGGTTTTAAAGTCAAACCTGTAAGAAGATCGACTTGAGCCGAGAATCTATGGATAAATCCTTCAAAGGTTACAGTACCAAAGTTTATCGAAATGGTATGCACATTTTCGGTATCATCTGTGTTTCCAATGGATAAACCGATAATGCTATTGGTTGATGTCGAATAAGTAGTCGTTTGCGAATTCCTGTAAATTATAATACCGGTGTCAACCAATGATCCACTTTTGATAACGGAAAGTTTGAACTTTTTAGCACCACCTGTACCTGTTTCCAATACTTTCCATGAAGCTGTATGCGCACTGCTTTCAACTCCAAAATACGTTTTTAAATATGCAGGAAGTGTTACAGTATATGGTGTTGTTGCAAAAAGATGGTTGGTGTTTTTTAAAGTTTGCATCAATGATTTCAATGCATCCCCAAAGTTTTGTTTTTTATCACAATCATCATCTTCCAAAGGTTCTAAAACTATAGGATTCCCTTGAGATGGATCTAATGGTGCGCCAGTAGTACAGGTCAATCGTATTGGAGTATAGCCATCAAACACCCTTTCAAAAAAGGTTATTCCGTCTGTGGTTATTTTTGCCAATACCTTGAAATTATAAACTTGTTGGATACCATCGTAATTGGTTGATGTTAGGTTTGACATCTTAACAATCTTCCATTGTCCTGGATTCCCTCCATAGTTATTCCATGTCAATGCCGAATTGTTTGGAGTATTCGGAATTATAAGCGTTATCGATTTTAGCGGAGTTGAGTTTTGGGTGAAATTTAGGTTTACTATCTTATTTGCTGGTGTGGAGGTTCCCATTGTTCCAGACGAAATCAATGTTTGGTTATAAACCCCGCCCATTTCTGTTAGTAAAGCTGCAGTCAAATAGTTTATGTATGGCTGCGTAGGTGGTGTTGTACCTCTATATACCGGAGCAAAATCACTCCTTTTTGACGAGCTGTCCAAAAAGATCTCCAAATCTCTTACCATAGGGCAGATTCCGGTTTGGGTGTAAATATTTGAATTGGCCTGGCCTGAAGAAGCGCCTCCTGAATTTTGAGTTGAAATACTCTGAAGGAATATAAATCGTTTTGCTTTAGGAGCTAAACTCAAACCGTTAACTGAACAGCTGTTTGGTGTTACAAGTGTAGGTGTAGTTAATTGTGTTGTTACAAAAGTCTTCTCACAAGGATATCTTTCAGCGATCGGGAGCGTAATATTATTCAAATCTGCTCCGGCTGTATTTCCGATACAATCATTATAACCTCCGTTACGTGCAGCATAAAGATTAATGAATGTATCCTTGATTGTTTGTTTTAATCCAACATAATTGGACATATAATTCTGCCAAAACCTGTTCTTTTCACTTTCTTCAAAAAGCTCAACTTTTGCAATGATTTGGGCATAAGTAGCACCAGCAGGCAAATCCCCACAACCAATCGGTCCGATTCCGGTACATCTTATCAATTCATAAGCAGATCTTGCAATGGTTACATTTGGCTCACCGATTCCTGATGTAAATCCTAAAACATCACTGGTACATATAGTCGCGCCTGGAGGTGAACTTTTTGCC
Organism: Flavobacterium wongokense; assembly: GCF_021608265.1. Lineage (GTDB taxonomy): Bacteria > Bacteroidota > Bacteroidia > Flavobacteriales > Flavobacteriaceae > Flavobacterium > Flavobacterium wongokense. The sequence goes on along the minus strand of NZ_JAKIHP010000006.1, from coordinate 119,265 downwards.
AATGCCTGGTAAATCATAGACAATTTATATTGTCTGTAAAGCTGTTGGTCTGTAAGTGTTGCAGCATTTTGTATAATTGCTGTACCTGAAATGGAAGATGAATAGGCATCCAGCTTATGTACCGTTTGGAAAAATGGATCATTTTCTGCCAGTATAGTTGGATTGGTAGCTGTAATAAAACCTTTATCCTTTGCTTCCTGATAGGTATCAGCACTACCAAGTAAGGCATCAAACCCATCACTGTTTACATTGTAGGAAACACCAGCCAGGTTTATAATTTTTGTGAAATAGGCTTTGCAATATTCAAGCTGGTACTCTATATAGTGAAACTCAGGATGGTATTTAATCAATGATAATGCCCAGCTTTGTTTTGATTGTATTTTAGCCATAAAATCGCTCACATTTTTCAAATACTGAGGTTCTACTTTATATTCGTCAATTGCTGCGGTATAGATTATATGGCCCGTTTCCGAAGGCAGCACTTCAGGAGAATAGTGTCCTTCATCATCCCTAGTCAAAATCACATAATCAATTTGACCATTTTCAGTAAAATAATGATTTAACGAAGCAGGCTGGAAATTGTTTTTGTCAAAATAGTTAGGATGCCTCCAGTTTAGGTTATTCTGTACTCCTGCAACTGAAGGAGCTTCCAAACCGGCAACAATCGCTATTAAATGATTCGAAGCAGTATCATTGTAAACCGATAAAGGCAAATCTTCAATGTCAACCGGAGTCTGGCTTGGTAAAACCTGGCCCGATGAACTTACGATACTACTTCCATTTGCATATTGTCCTCCCGGCATAACGTCTGCAACAATTTGTGAAAACAGTGCTGAACATGCAATAGAAGTTGTTGGTGTTTGGTTTGGATCATTGGAAGCACCAGTTCCTGTACAAGGACGCATGCAATCAGCTCTAAGGCCTGTCCATTCTCTTTCATACCTTGTTGTCAGAATGGCTAACAACGACTGGTAATCTGCTGAGTTTGGTGCTGCCTGGAAAAGGTCGTTGAGATCGCTATTGGTATCAAGCATTTGATGCACGTAAGCAGCCTGTCCGATAAATGAATTGTAGCTCATCTGGTCGTAGTGAGCCGCACATTCGGCACAATTGGCGTAGCAACCCTCATAATGAGCCTGTGCTAATTGTTGAGGAAATATACAGCCATTTGCAGTTGCTTTTTTAATGTAGTCTTCGGTGAAAATCTCTAATGCATCTCCGTCAACCGTCAAATCTTTATTAACACTGTAAAGTGCTGGTTCGGTTGGGGTAATCCCAAAAGATTGTGCTATTGAAATTGGCGATGCAGTTGTAGTCACATTTCCTGAAGAATCTACTGAATAATTACTTGCCCCTAAATGGAGATCGATTGGTGTAATTTGAGAAACACCACATTCATTTTTTACATCTATATTTAATTTATAAACAAACGGATACGTTACCTGGAATGCCGGATTTATATTATCACAACCGAAATTAAACACGTCCGGATTATTTAAGGTATAGTTAAAAGTATATAATGAACTACTTGCTGTAAGTACTTTTTGGGCACCATATCTTAAGCCGTCAAATAAGTTTCCAAACGTCCCTGTTTGGTATTTTATGTTATTGTCCAAATCGGTATCAATATCAGTACTATGAAGTTTATTCAATAAATCTTCTGTTAATTCAGCTCTTGTAGCGGTATTGCCATCATCCTCAAGAGCTATCATATTAGGAGGTGAATCAGCTGCCAGGGCTGAAGCTATAGTCCTGCCTTGTGGATCAAGATAGGTAACACTCAACTGTCCATTAGGATCGAGGACTGCATTCTTTTTGTAGTGGAGTGCATTACCAACATAATATCCAAATAACCTGTTCAGCTCTTCCGGTGCCGGAGTTGTATAGAAATACTTCGTCGCATGGCCGGACTGGATTTGGAATTGGCTTCCCACTCCTCCCTTACTTTTAATCCTCCCGGTATTGTCATTGCTGTATACTGTCTGTGAAAAAGGGTATGCTTCTGCCTTAGGCACAAAATCCTGCATATTACTCTGCTGCGCATTGTTATCTGAATAATACTGGCTTGCACCGCTTGAGGTTGACATATCCTGCGCTGGGACATTACAATCGGCATCATTCAACGGAACGAAATCCTGATAAGAATAAACTTCGCCTGCATGGTTTTTATTGAACTGAGGATAATAATCTATTGCTGGGCTGTTAACCGGTGCAGGTAAAACTTCTACTGCCGGCCTACCTTCGTTGTCATATATTACCTCTCCAACAATGGCTTTTTCATTAGTGTTTGTTTTGGTTACGGTCTGCCTGTTTCTTAACGAACCGTCAAAATAGGATGCAACTTCCTTTTTCTTACCTTCTTCTGCATAGGAACTTTGAAACTGCCAGTTCAAATTTTCCCTATGACCATCAATCGAAATATTATCCCAATCGGATACTTTATTGGGTGTTTGCGACCCGCTCCATCTTCCATAAAGGTTGTGTTTGACCCTTTCTGCAACCGGTATCATAATCGATGTGGGATTGGTGACAAACCTTCCAACATTGCGCAGCCTGTATATTAAATAACCCCGGTCATAAATATTTGAAATGGAATAATGATTAGCTGTCGTCTGTATTCTGGTATTGTTCCTTTCAAAATCCTTTAAATTAAAATCTATATCGCTGGCGGCTAAAACTGTTAATGCTGATTGGTCACTGTAATTATCAACCCACGTCCATTCCAATTCGTATTCTTCTACTCCGGTGATGTCGTTATTCCATGAAAAATCAATGGTATTGCTTGCTGTATTTTGGGTCACAGTTATCGCTGGTACATCATCTACATTCAGTTCGTAAAATCTTGTTGATTCAAAAGAACCAGACAATTTTAGGTTGGCTGGAATTCCAATTACCGGAGCACCGGTTTCATTATTTACAATGTTAACATTCGTTATGGTTACCCGGGCACCACGGGCATTTGGTGTACTCACTAAATGCTTATGCATGTCTACAAAACCTCCTAAGCCACCATAGTGATTATTCACAACAGTCAAAATAACATCGTAAGGCGTACCAAATGAGCCATCATCAAAAGCTGGTTCAACACTCATTGTTACTGTTGCGGTATACCAATAATAAGGTGCCGCATAATCATCAATTTTTAATTCCAGATAAGTTCTATTGCTGGTAAAAACATAATTAGTTGCTCCTATTTCATCATCAATTACATTAAAGGTATATCCTGCATGCAAATTTGGTGCTGCAACGGGTACTTCCTGTTTTTTCTCCCTACCATAAGTAATAGAGGAGATTACCAATAAGATAGTTATTAGCAATAAACTAAAACGGCTTGAATTCATAAAAGATTTTTTCATAAGCTGTAGTATTTAATCAACAATTGTATAGGACTTATATTTTTTTATCGGATAATATTTTTGATTTGTTTTTTTTACGTAGTTGTCAACATTAAAATAATCGTTGGGTGGAAAACCCGATTTTTTAAAATTCGAATAGATTATCTGCAATCTTGGATAATCCAACTTAGGTTTTCCATTTACAATCTTTGTTTGATACTTGGTTAAAAAAAACAATTCCTGTTTCTGAATCTGGTAATCATTTTTATTAATGTATACTATTATTTTGCTGTAAGGAACGACAGAAACCTTTGAAGTTGTAAGAGTGCAGATCCATTGCCCATTGGATTCTGTCAGACGATATCCTGAAAAATAATTGATATAGCTGTTTAATTCCAATATGGGTTTTTGTGCATTACTACTAATTTTATCAACCTTCATTCTTTTATTATCATTGTCAATTTTGATGAATAAGTTGTTTGTACTGATCATTTCTGAACTTCCAAGTTTGGTATACATATTCTCGCCTTTCTTCAGGGTTATCCCTTTGTAGGCTTCCTTAACCTCATTCGAAGTATAATTGACAAACAATTTATAGTCTGATTCCAGATAATAATTCTTCAAGTCAAAAAGTTTTTGTGCTTTGTCAAACAAATCAGTGATTCTTTTTCTATCACTGTTTTGTGCATTTATGGCAATGCTTAGTAAACAAAATACCGCCATAAAGATTTTCCTGTTATTACTCATTTGTCTTTTTTGTACTTGATCTTGATTCCTTTATTGTGAATATTCCTTTTTCGGTTTCTTTCTTAACCCTGACTAATCCTCCTTCTTGATCATATTCATAGAATGAGGCATAATTGTTTTCGTCCAATTCGGACATGATCTTAAGGTCATCAGGATCGTAGACAAAACCTTTCATATTACCATCAATTGGAAAAAACCTAACATCATCAAAACATGCCGGAATCCACTCGCTTTGATTCAGGAGTTCAATCGACATATAACTATGTGTTGGTAAAATGGTAATGATACCATCTATTTTTTGCCATCCATCAATAATATTACCTGTTGGGGTAAAAGTATATGTGTTGACCGGTGTACCAGTGGCATCAAGGAGTATGATGTTAATTTTGGTATTCTCATAAGAAATGACTTGTTGGTTTTCCAACAATTCCTTTACCCAGCCATTAACTATATACTCACCCGCATCGGGCATAAACGATCCCTCTATATAACTTGACATATCGGGTTCCTGTGAAAATGCAAATCCACTAAAGAATAATGCCGTTAACAAAAAAATTGATTTCATAATTTTTATATTTTACTGATTAAACTTAGTCTTCCTGCACTGGTTCCTGTGGTGGGCCACAATCAGGCTCTGTAGTTATATCACCTAGAGTAACAGTGTAATAAGGGCCATCATCTCCCCAGGTTGAGCCTGGAGTAACTGTGAAAGGAACCGTAACATCCTGGACAGTTCCGCCTATATAGTGGAGCTTGAAATAGAATGTATAATTTCCGTTCCCATCACTTGGCCAAAAACAAAGTTGGAAGGTCTCAGCTCCACCATTCCAATGCTGTGCATTGGCAGTAACAATAGGACCGTTTCCATATCGGTATTTATAATCACTTGTTGATTCGAACAACATCGGAGAGCCATCAGCAAGAGTCCAGTTGATGTGTTTAATGATTAAATCAAAACCTAATTGTCCCGCTAAATTCCAACACAATGATTCCTCAGTTCCGTTGTTTTGATGGATAAGCGGACATGGGAGCCTTATAAGGCAATTTACCGTCCTGGCCCTTACTGATGCTGGGAAAAGCGGTTTTTTAAGTTCTGCCTTGCTATTAGGAGCAACGTACATACTGTTTTTACCGGTATGTGCGTGATCGGATGTAATCTTTCTGTCTTTATTATCAGTTTCAAATTCAAAGTGTGAACCACTCGGATACCCATTTGGATAATCTTCAAAGTTATCAAATCCGAACTTTTTATATTCAGCATTTTTTGCCACCGCAAAAGGAATTGTATAGGAATAGCCATACTGTGCACTACTAAATTTACCCATAGCATCCCTGTTTTCAACTTCAGGTCCGTACTGGCTGAATTTGGTAATCTCACTTACAGAAGTCCAACCATTTCCATTTTTAATCCATTTGCCACTGCTTAGGTTATAGAATGGTGAAAATGCGCTGAAGAAACCATTATATCTTGGATTACCTGCTGCCGCTGTAGTTAACGATTTTCTTCCTGTTAAATAAGTAAGCGACTTAACAGCCCTCCAGTTTCCTTTATAATTTTGATAAAATGGATTGAAACGCAGCCTACTAGGGAAAGTAACCGATTGTGGATCCTGACCAGGAATATTGTTTGGATAAAGAGCTGCACTTCTTTCATTCTGTGGCATCCAAAAATCATCATATTCGATTGCACTTGCGTTAATGATCCTTGTATCATTTGCACTTGTTGCCAGGAAGTCTTTTAACTTTCCGGTAGCTATAGGGTTAACCATTGAAGTGATTGTTGCCATTGGAGCCATTTGATTATTCCTGTATCCTGATCGCAATAACCTAAAGGTATAATTATGTGGAAGGTGGGTTCCACACATATCCACATATTCTCCGGATGAATCCATTAACAATAATCCTGTTTTGTTAGCATTGAATCCAAAAACCCAAACTCTCTGTGTTCCTTCTGAACTCGTAATATACAGCTCATCACCCAGTTCGAAAGTAGTATCCAGGTTAGCAGCCTGCTGATCAACCTTAAAGTAAGGAACCGGAGCAAGTTGTGTAGTCCCGCCTTGTGGAGACAATGTCCCTCTGATGTCTGTATTATGGGTAGCCATTCCCATTCGGTTATGATACCAATATGCAGGAATATTCAAGTTGTAATACGAATCATCAAATTCATTTACAGTTTGCGTTAATAGTACCTGTCCCGTTTGGGAATCCCAAGCTATATTTTTGGTAGACACCTGTGAGCCGAGGTCATAAACGATTTTTTCCGTAAGTATACCCGACTTTTGGATTACTTTGGTGGTAACTGCCGACCTGAATATCTGATAATGTGATTCGTCATCAAAGAAGGCTGTTGGCACGTATAGAATCCATATAAATACTGGTGGTGGTACAAATATTGGTATGATTTCGAGATTTCCGTTCACACCCGATGTGTTGGAATAATTGTAATTATACCTCATATCATTTACAACATCATAGTTGACCCCTATTGCTTTTTGGGCTACATTACCATCCGGATTTATTACCGACATGACATTGTTTAATGAAGACAAATCACCATTCTTAGTACTATATCTATTTTCGGTATAGGAAATGAGATTATTTTTGTCATCATAAACCTCCTGCTTTTTCACTTTACCATTCATGTCATTTGTCTCGATCTGGAATCCTTGTGTAAGGGTTAACTCATTGCGCACATCCAGACTCAAACCAAACATACCTAACAGAATATTTGGAAGCATTGCCGGCTCATTATTGACCTGCGATTTACTCTTACTCAAATCGGTAAAGTCTGTTTTAGTTGGGAAATCATAACTTGTGAAATGATAGGTTATGACAGTTCCTGAACGGGTTTTCCTTACATCAGGACCACTTCCTGCATCGTCATCGGCGGCAGTAATATTTTTAACCCTTACCTTACTATAGGTTATAGTTGGACTAGGATAGAAGCATGCTCCAAAAGGTTTCTCTGTATAAGTCTGAGCAGATAGCTTTTCAGTGCCATGGTAAAATGGCTGAACCAAAGGATTTTCTTTTGACATATTTGGCTCATAGGTAGCAACACCGCTCGAACCAGATGATTCATTGTCGCCAAGCGTATACGAATATTCCTGCCCATATTTCTTTTCATATCTCTGGTCATGATCCACCCCTAACATTTCATCCCAACCGTCAAACATTTCCAGCTTTTTAACCCTTAATCCTCCTCCAAGTTTTGTACCTGTAGGTTCATTTAATCTTATCCATGATTTATCGGCAATGAAATTATTGGCACATCCAAATCCTTTTAACCTTTGGTTTGGACCAGTAAAAATATGGATCATTTCATCGATATTGCTTATCAAACTTGTTGCCAACGTCAGGGGATTTGGAAGACCATCACCTGGTTCTGCCAAACCATAAACCTGTCTATGCAGATTTTGCCTTCCAAAAAACCAACCTGCAACTGAAATTGGGTTAGCCGTTGCAGAAGCTCCTCCTCCTTCCTTGCTGGTGTAACGCATTGGAATGTATATATGATGTTCACCCGAAACTTCTTTGATTTGGGCAGGTCCATCCATTTCGAAATAGCCTACCACATGATCGTATTTACCCGAAGTCATGTTTAATAAAAAGTCGAAATAAACCGGAGTATTGGCTAATCCTTCGGTACATCGCCTTAAGATTTCGCTTGACGTTATGCCTGATGGCAATCTATCTTCATCTACTTTAACTACAACAAATTTAGCTTCTCCTCCACCTGTATATAGGCTTTGGTCAACAGTGCCGTTGATATTATCGGTAACACCTAAGACTTTGAACATCTGCATCGCCTTTTTATTCTGGACATATTGATAGTCATCGGACTCCAATGTCAATCTTATTTTACTTCCAGATGGAAGTTTAACTTCTTCTAATGACCATGCTGCAGCAGTTTCATCCTGATCGGTTTTATTGGTCTGCTGTACATATGGGAAATCTTGTGAAGAAAGTGCCTGGCAGCCTCCTGTTTCTCTTGGATTTACTTTGTAATTACCCCAAATGTCATAATTTTTTGGATTATAGGTCTTATTATGTCCGTAAACAAATTCATAAGGCACATATTTACCCATATTCGAACCTTTATAAGTGAAGTAGACCTTTTTTAAGGTAAGCTTACCTCTAAAGTTAGTTTCCTGTCCATTTACAATCCTTGAAGCTCCGGAATTGTTCTCAATACCGGTACACAATGAATAGTCATATTCGAAATGGGCAGTTTTGATTGGCTTGATTGAAGATGAAGGTGAGATGTCATCTGGGATTGTTACACCTGGCCTTTTTGCATACAGCCTGATACTTTTAATGCAATAGGTTTTATCTCCGGTATTCAATCCTCCGTCTTCATTGATGGTTCCATATCCATCTAAACGCTCTTCCAGGTCAATAAGTGCAACATGGGTTTTTGTTTCAATCCTTTTTATGTATTTGATTTCCTTAACACCATAAAGATAACTTCCCTTTTGATCTTTGCTAGCTGTTTTCAGTCCTTCGTTGTAAGAAGCTTCCATGTGACCGTAAGGAACCCTCCATTTGTAGTTATTTGAATAACCCAAATCTCCTGAAGTGGTGTAAGTAAATTTCGTGTAGCTTCCTGAATCATCATCTGAAGGTCCATCACCATTTAAATCCTGGTAATCCGGAGAAAGTATTGATGATATCAAATAGGTATGCGCATAATTTTTTGTCTTAACACTGTTAAAATAATGATCCGCTCCAGCAGAATTGCCACCTCCGTTTTCACTTCCGGCATATTTTACAATACCTCTTACACAATCAATATCATTGGCCGATGCGTCGGTAGCAAACGTTACCTCTTTTTTCTCAATGTTATAAGCAGTCTCTCCAAAAACATTCCTGTTTCCCTTCTCATCAGTAATTAAAAATCCTGCGGTGTGATGGTTTAAGGCATTAGGATTGACTTTCACAAAGCCATTATCCAAATGATAATCAAGAGCTTCTCTTTTAGTGATTTTTTGTATTGCAGTATTACGTTTTTCGCGGTTTGTCCTTCTTAGGTTCGAAGTATTGAATGAAGCCATTGGAGCCAAATCCGAATCGTATCCTGTAATTACCTTTTTTGAATACTTATTCAAGGCATTATTATCCATTAGTTTTAAGGTAACCGGCATGTCATCGCTAACAATCTGCGAGAAAAGCGTCGGTGTTGTTGGATTATACTCCGGGTCAACCCTTAGTTCTCCAAGTGACTTATAGTATACCCTTTCATATCCAATGCTGCCTGATGGCTTCTCTTTAAAATAAGGTGTTGCTATTGTTTTCCATCCACTGGTATAGTTTATTGAACTTGTATTTTTAATGCTGGCTCCATAATGAAAACCCCAACCTGCTTCAATCTCAGCTGACATTGTTGTGCTCGATGATTCATCAGCAACATAAGAATCGAAAACATAACCAATTTGTCCTCTATATGGACGTATGGTTCCGTTTAATCCCTGGCTTTGTACTGACAACACATCATAAGTATAGTTGGTAACCGGCAATACATTGGTATGTTTTGAAATGGATCCTAATTCATTTTCGCGGTTAAAATCCAACAAATCAAATTCTGATGCCAGTTCGGTATTTTCATAACCATATGCTTTCTCTCTTTTAAATTCATCCTTGATTTTTTGAATCGTTGCTGAAGCACTCAAACTGACTTCAGCCTGTACCCCAAAAATACTTGGCCCTGCCGAAAAAGAGAATGTAAACTGATTGTTATCAAACGCTACTCTTTTTGTTGGAGTAAAAGTGGCGTCATTAAAAGAAAAATTGGCACTTCCCCCTCCAATATTAAATCCTGTTTTTCCAAGATCTGCTCCTTTCCAACCATGGTTTGCTCTAAGATTGGAAGACAAGTTGAAACTTTGCAATCCCTGGCGGCTATTATAAGATATCCCAGCAGTCAAAGATCCATTAATGGTACTTCCCATTTTTCTGGCACTGCATAAAAAAGAGCTCATTGTAACACTTGGACTGATTGTGGCACCCATATCATCTGAGCTCGATAACGAAACCCCCAATGATACATTTTTACTTAAATTGAAAGATGCGCCAATTGTTGGATTAGCAGCCAGACCAGTATAATTGTTATATTTAATCTCTAATCCTGCACCTATTTGAATTGTATTGTCAAGCAATCCCCAGGCTTGCGGATTAACATAAGCTGTTGTAGATACCGTAACATTTGGCTTTAAATTGTTTTCTGTCTCAATTTCGTCTCCCTTAAAATCATCTGGTAAACCCCTGACATTCCTGTTAATCTGTCCTATATTTAGATTCCAACCCAAACCAACCCATGATGCTTCCTGATCCATGGTTACTCCAGAGGTATAAGCCAAGTTTATCGGATAACCTCCTACATCCATAATCGGAATGTTGTAGTTGAAATCTCCACTTGCCAAATCCACTATATCAGAAGTTCCAATAGGTGTAAAAGAATTAAACTCTGGCTGCGCCGGTCCTTCAGTTAAGGCAAACATTACCATTGGCTGGGTTAATTCCAAAAACATCATTAAAACTAAATAGCAGGCAACTACTTTACTAATTTTGCTGGTTCTAATTTTTTTAATCATGACTAGAGGTTTAAAATGGGTTCTTTAAATCTGAATTTTAGGGTTCCTTTCCTGAAAAGGTTATCCTTATATATTAATTGAATTTTATCATTCGGGTTTATGCCTGAAAAAAACAGCATTAATTTATGATAGGGAGCTATTTTAAAATTCCTTTCAAATATGACTCCTGAACACGGTATCGTATCCTTTTTTGAGGTCACTACAGAAAAATCATCCTGAATTGTAAATGACATATATTCTACCCCTTTCTGATAATCAAGATTTGTGAATTTCTCAAGCAATAAATCTTCTTCATCCTGATCCTGAAATTCGAATTCAACGATACGGTCTCGTTTATTTTCTTCATATAAGGAATCAACCTTTATCAAATCATCATCCTTATTATCTTTCAATAAATAATAGACAATAGGAACTTCTGTTGCGGTGAAATTTATATTATCGACTTTTTGCGAATGTGTCAATGATTTCCATCCTCTGTTCTGAAGGTTGTAATACCTGTAACGAATGGCAGAATCATCTTTGGTTTTGGCATCTTTATCATTCTTACAGGAAAAAAGGACAAAACCCAATAAAATAAAAAAACAACTATTGAAACCCCTCATATTTTTTATTGATGTAGTTCAACAATTGCCCTGTTATATCTTTCTTTTTAGAACCGGCTAATACGGTTTGATTATTATTGGAATTGAGTATGAAATCATAGCCTTTCGCTTCTGCATAGTCCGCAGAATAAGTTGCTATCCTTGCCCAGATATTTTTCGAATTAAGTGCGGTAAATTCTTGTTGGAATGCGTCGATTTCCTGTTGCTGCTTTATAAACTCCTGCATGATGAGCGCCCGTGTCTTTTCGTCTTGCGTCATTCTAACCTGCAATTGCAAGGAATCTAATTTAGCCGTTTTGAGTTGAAGCTGATGCTCACCTGCCTTCTTTAACTCTTTTGTCATTTTGAACTCCGTAAACAATTTTTCGCTATCAACATAAACCGTCGATGCAGGCATCATTTTATAACAAATAAAAAATGTAATTGTGGAAGTTATTAATATTAAGGCGAAAGAATAAAAAAGAGATTTTGGCATTTTGGCGTCGTATATTTTTTTTATAAATCTAAAAATTTATTCTTACAAAAGAAAGCTGTGTTTGTAATTTTTTTGTAAAATTTTAACAAGTGCCGAAAACTCTGGTAGTAAGACTTATTTTATAAAATTTCTAGTAAAAAGTTATTGACATTTTGCGAATTATTGTAAGTGAAATATGCCTAAAACGAATGTCTTTTTTTTTCATTAATGGGAATTATATAACATTTAATTAAAATTCTGTAACAATTTTCAAATCATAAAGAAGCATTTTTGTCATACACAATGACAATGTGTTTGTCAAGAGAAGAAGTTATCTCACCAAAAAAATAATTTTGGTCCTAACAAATATCATTGCAGCTACTAATACAAAATCGTCCCATTGTTGCTATGGGACGATTTTTTTTATAGTGAGAAAACGCTAGTAAAATCAGTGGGATATCGTTTTTCTGGTAATGGTTTGCTGGTCTTCCAATGTTACTTTCACCAATAAAACCTGAGGAGAAACATTTAATGCTGTTTTGAAGAAATTGGTATTTAAACCATTTTGGCTAAACAGTAACTTTCCTAAAATATCATAAACTTCTACATTCTTAATGGCAACTGCCGAAGATATTACCTGCAGTTGATGATCTCCACCAATAATTTTAACATTAGTATCATTGACTGGATTTGATGTGCCTAAAGCCTGGTTGTCAAATCGTAGTTCCAATCGGTTTTCAAAAGCACCTACGACCGTTACAAAAGTATAGGGTGATTCTTTTAAATTATGGAATGTATTGTCAGCTCTATCAAGCACGTAGATGTCCTGATCATTGAATACCCCATCAAAATCATCCAAATTGATTGTGAGTTCTCCATCAATTAAGGTATTATAGCCTAATGGGATAATGTCTGAGGTGTTAAAAGGTAAGCTTTTACCCTGGATTGATAAATCAAGATCCCCAACCATAGTATAAAGTGAAACCGGATTACCAACAGGAAGTGTTTTCCCATCGAACAATGAATCAAAATCATTGGTAGCGTTTTGGATGTATCCTATCAACATTTGGTTGTAAGCTCCTGACGATTCATTCCCATTCAATGACAACCAAATACGGTGCCTTTCCAATCCCTCAGAAATCGTGTTCGAAGCGATTGTTGGCTGAGAGGTTTTGAAAAACTGGGTATTATTTCCGGAAATCCTCATCGAATTATTGAATGTCGCAGAATAAGTCCCATTGGCTAAACTTGTCTTTGCTTCAATAAAGAAACCCTGGCCTGCAGCTATTTTCCCTGTTGGCAAAGCCCCTCCTGACATAGCTGAAGTAGACGTCCTTACTGCTCCGGTAAGATTGTATTTTGCATAATCGTTGGTAGTATATTGCAAATTTGTAATCGCAGTATTATGAGTCCAGAAATAAACTGTTCCATTGGTTGATGCGGTGTTTGCTGTAATAAACAAATCAACATCTATCGCAGACGGATAAGGGTTTCCAACTAGATTGTAGGTTCCTGCACTTTTAAGGATTGGTGTAGTAATGACTCCATTACCCGGAACACCTACAAAACTGGTCTCAACAATCTGCGTTGGACTATAGGTTAAATTACTTGGCGCTCTTCCTATATAACCAACTCCCTGCACCATCGTTACACCTCCTGTTTGATAGACCCAATTATTGATCGTTGGGCTAAAATTATACATAAGTGAATTGGTTGATAATTGACTTAAGGTAGCTGCAGCAACTGGAGATGACCAATAAGTGTAATCGTATTGTTTTAAGGGCGTAGTTTTTCTTTTATAAGTAATGTTTCCTGAATTTACTGAAGCATCATTTGTTTGAACTAAACTGGCAGTATCTTCAAAAGTTAACGATCCTGAAGTAACTTTAACATCATTTGTTATTGATAAAGTATGTCCAGCATTGATTACCACATTTCCTGCACTTACCAAACACGAACAGCCTGTAAGATTCGCTGTTGATGAAAAATTCCCTGAAAAAACTATTTTTTCAGAGCTTGTAGGTGGTGAACCTGTTGACCAAACTGAACCATTCCAGGTATCTGTTTGTTGCGCAATTGTAACACTGGCGGCGGGCGAAATACAACCCGAAGAATTTTTGGCAGTTACGCTGTAAGTTCCAATAGCTACTCCTGTAAAAATTCCGGTCGTATTCGTATAAGTTAAGCCGTTAATGCTGTATTTCATGCCTGCTCCGGTTGGCGATGTAATGGTAATTGTTCCTGTTGAAACACTACAGTTTGGCTGGGTTAGAGTAGTAACTGGTGTTGAAGTTGCAAGTCCGGAATTGACAACTACCGTTATTTCAGCAATGATTATTGGATTTCCTGCAAGTGAAGATTTCATTTTTACCTGATAGACATACGAACCCGCACTGCCTGGCGCGGTTAAAGTATAACTTGGAGTACTTGAATAAGTCGTTCCTGCTCCAGGAAGTCCGCTTCCTAAAAAGGAATAAGTATAAGTTCCATTTGGCGGCGGTGTTGCCAGGAGATTTAAGGTATTTCCGGTACATACCGGCGAATTGGAAGCCAAACTTCCAGTTCCTCCAAAATTTATAAGTTCGCTAAAACTTAAATCAGCTCCTGCTCCACCATTACAACTTGCTAATAAATTGGTTCCAATATAAATACGTTCCGAAGCATTACAGGAACCTCCAACAAGATTTCCTCCTGTGTTGATGACAATTGCCGAACCATCTCCAAGAGTCAGTCTGTTGTTCCCCGGAGAAAAATCAATTGAAGCATTATTTCGTACTACAAGCTGTATTGAGCCTAAGCAGCTTAAGTTTAAATCCGCATTCATATTAAGTGAAGTTGGATTAGTACCATCACCAACATATACAATACTGCACCCACTGAATGAGCTACATGTTAGTGTACTGGTATTAACAGTTGTTCCGGTAATGGTACATTGTGCTTGAGAGTCTATTGACAGAAGAAAAACTGCAATCAATGACAGTAAAAAGGCTTTCATAATTTTATCTATTTACGTAGGTCGCATCAGATAATTGGGTCTTCAAAATTACACCATAATCGATGCCTTGTAAAATATTCTCGGTGTACTACCAAAAAAGTCTTTTAACAACACATTGCCCTGCATAATAAAGTGGTAACCCTATTGAAAATCAAGTTGTAAATTCATCTGCTATTTCATTCTTAAAAATGTTAAAGGTGGAAATTCTATAACATTTTGCTAAAATTTTATAACACTTTAAAAGATATATAATATCACTTTTGTTTGTATAAAATAACAATGCATTTGTCAAGAGAAGAAGCTATCACCAAAAATGTTTTTTTGGTCCTAACAAATAACATTGCTTATCTATACAAAAATCGCCTCATTGTTGCTAAGGGGGCGATTTTTTTATCCGATTAAAAAACATTATATCCGTTCTGTCATTTCCTGCCAATAATCAGTTCATTTTCGATATTTCCTAACCAAACACCAACGAATTGAGCATATGAAAAAAACTACTAAACCAACAAAAACCAAAACATCTGCGAAAGCTCTTGTAGCACTGCCTGTAGTTGCAGTCGAGACCAAATCAAGAAGCAAAAAAATACAGTCGGAAGAATCGATTCTGACAGATGCAGAGTTTTTAAAAATCCTACTCAAAGTAAAAAACGGGAATTTTTCCCAACGATTTCCCACAGACCAAAACGGAATCAAAAGATCAATTTGCGATACCCTAAACGAAATCATCGATCTTAACGAACGGATGGTTTTTGAATTTCAAAAAGTTGGGAAAAGCATCGGTAAACAAGGTAAGCTTACCAACAGGGTTGCTCTTGATGGGGCGCGTGGTTCCTGGAGTTCCTGCGTCGATTCTGTAAATACCCTTATCTCGGATCTGGTTCACCCTACTATTGAAATTGCACACGTAATTACATCGGTGGCAAAAGGAAACCTGTCTCAGGAAATGCCTTTATCAATTGAAGGTAACCCGCTACAAGGTGAATTCTTAAGGATTGCCAAAGAGGTAAACGGAATGGTGAAACAGCTTAACCTGTTTTCGATGGAGGTAACCCGTGTGGCGCGTGAAGTTGGTACCGAAGGTAAACTTGGAGGCCAGGCAAAAGTACGTGGTGTTGGTGGTGTTTGGAAAGATTTGACTGATTCGGTAAATAAAATGGCATCCAATCTAACCGGTCAGGTGCGTAACATTGCCGATGTAACTACTGCGGTAGCCAAAGGGGATTTGTCCAAAAAAATCACAGTTGACGTAAAAGGTGAAATCCAGGAACTTAAGAATACCATCAATACCATGGTGGATCAGTTAAACTCGTTCTCTTCTGAGGTAACGCGTGTGGCTCGTGAGGTTGGTACTGAAGGAAAATTAGGCGGACAGGCACAGGTAAAAGGTGTCGGGGGAACCTGGAAAGACTTGACCGATTCGGTAAACCAAATGGCGAGTAACCTAACCGGACAGGTGCGTAACATTGCCGATGTAACCACAGCGGTAGCAAGAGGTGACTTATCCAAAAAAATTACAGTAGACGTTAAGGGAGAAATTCTTGAACTTAAAAATACGATCAACACGATGGTGGATCAGCTGAATTCCTTCTCTTCCGAGGTAACGCGTGTATCCCGTGAGGTAGGTTCGGAAGGTAAACTCGGTGGACAGGCAAGGGTTCGTGGAGTTGGTGGTGTTTGGAAAGATTTGACCGATTCCGTAAATCAAATGGCATCCAACCTAACCGGGCAGGTGCGTAACATTGCCGAAGTAACTACAGCGGTGGCAAAAGGGGATTTATCCAAAAAAATTACAGTAAACGTGGCGGGTGAAATCCTCGAACTTAAAAATACCATCAACACGATGGTGGATCAGCTGAACTCATTCGGTTCCGAGGTAACGCGTGTGGCGCGTGAAGTTGGTTCTGAAGGAAAACTCGGTGGCCAGGCAAAAGTAAAAGGTGTTGGTGGAACCTGGAAAGACTTAACCGATTCGGTGAACCAAATGGCATCCAACCTTACTGGTCAGGTACGTAACATTGCCGAAGTAACCACAGCAGTGGCGAATGGCGACCTTTCTAAAAAAATTACGGCTGTAGCCGAAGGGGAAATCCTCGAGCTCAAAAAGACTATCAACACGATGGTGGATCAGCTGAACTCGTTCTCTTCTGAGGTAACCCGTGTGGCGCTTGAAGTTGGTACCGAAGGAAAACTCGGTGGACAGGCAAAAGTAAAAGGTGTCGGTGGAACCTGGAAGGATTTAACCGATTCGGTAAATCAAATGGCATCCAACTTAACCGGACAGGTTCGTAACATCGCCGAGGTAACGACAGCGGTAGCCAAAGGAGATTTATCGCGTCAGATTACCGTTGACACAAAAGGTGAAATCCTCGAGCTTAAAAATACAATCAACACCATGGTGGGCCAGCTGAATTCCTTCGCATCCGAGGTAACCCGTGTGGCAAGAGAGGTTGGAACCGAGGGTAAACTTGGAGGTCAGGCACAGGTAAAAGGTGTTGGTGGTACCTGGAAAGACTTGACCGATTCGGTGAACCAGATGGCATCCAATCTTACCGGTCAGGTACGTAATATCGCCGAGGTCACAACAGCAGTAGCAAAAGGCGATTTGTCCTTACAGATTACAGTAGACGTTAAAGGGGAAATCCTTGAACTTAAAAATACAATTAACACGATGGTGGATCAGCTGCGTGGCTTCGCTTCTGAGGTAACGCGTGTTTCCCGTGAAGTGGGTACCGAAGGAAAATTGGGAGGCCAGGCGAATGTACCGGGTGTTGCAGGAACCTGGAAGGATTTAACGGATTCCGTAAATCAAATGGCTGGTAACCTTACCGCTCAGGTTCGTAACATTGCCGATGTGGCGATTGCCGTGGCAAATGGAGACATGTCCCGAAAAATTACCGTTGACGTTCGCGGGGAAATCCTCCAGCTGAAAGAAACGCTGAATACGATGGTGGACCAGCTTCGTGAGTTCGCATCAGAGGTGACGCGTGTGGCGCGTGAGGTTGGTACAGAAGGAAAACTTGGTGGACAGGCAAACGTTCCCGGAGTTGCCGGAACCTGGAAGGATTTGACCGATTCGGTGAACCAGATGGCAGGTAACCTTACGACTCAGGTTCGTAACATCGCAGAGGTAACCATTGCGGTAGCAAATGGGGATATGTCCAAAAAAATTACTGCCGACGTTCGTGGGGAAATCCTTCAACTTAAGGAAACTGTAAATACAATGGTGGATCAGCTTCGTGCCTTTGCCTCAGAGGTAACCCGTGTTTCACGTGAGGTAGGTTCTGAAGGAAAACTAGGCGGCCAGGCTTATGTACCCGGTGTTGCAGGAACGTGGAAAGATTTAACGGATTCGGTGAACCAAATGGCAGGTAACCTTACAGCTCAGGTGCGTAATATTGCCGATGTAACCACCGCGGTGGCTAAAGGGGATTTATCCAAAAAAATTACGGTAGACGTAAAAGGCGAAATCCTCGATTTGAAAAATACCATCAACACAATGGTGGAACAGCTGAACTCCTTTGCATCCGAGGTAACCCGTGTGGCTCGTGAGGTTGGTACCGAAGGAAAACTCGGTGGTCAATCGGAAGTAAAAGGTGTTGCCGGAACCTGGAAAGACTTAACGGATTCGGTTAACGTAATGGCATCCAACCTAACAGGACAGGTACGTGGTATTGCAAAAGTAGTAACATCGGTGGCGAAAGGAAACCTGAAACAAAAACTATCGATTGAGGCCAAAGGCGAAGTAGCCCAATTGACCGATACCATCAACGAGATGATTGACACGCTGGCAACCTTCTCTGATCAGGTAACTACTGTGGCACGTGAGGTTGGAGCCGAAGGAAAACTGGGTGGCCAGGCAAATGTTCCTGGTGCATCCGGAACATGGAAAAACCTAACGGAAAATGTAAACCAACTTGCAGAAAACCTTACCACTCAGGTACGTGCGATTGCCGAAGTAACTTCTGCAGTTAGCCAGGGTGACCTTACGCGAACCATTGGTGTAGCTGCGAAAGGAGAAGTTGAAGCCTTGAAGGATACCATCAACCAGATGATTTTCAACCTGAAAGCAACTACCATCCGTAACCAGGAGCAGGATTGGCTAAAATCGAATTTGGCGAAATTTACCCAAATGCTCCAAGGGCAAAAAGAGTTGAATTCGGTAACCAAAAAAATCCTATCAGAGCTTGCTACCGTGGTAACAGCACAACACGGTCTTTTCTACATCCTCCAGGAAGATGAAAAATTCCTCGATTCCAAATTAAACCTTATCGCTTCCTATGCTTATGTCAAAAGGAAAAACGCACCAACCCAATATTCCATGGGTGAAGGCCTTATAGGTCAGGTAGCCCTTGAAAAAGAAAGGATTATTTTGAGTAACGTACCAAAAGATTATATCAAAATCAATTCGGGTCTTGGAGATGCCCAGCCACGTGACGTAATCATTTTACCGGTACTTTTTGAAGGGCAGTTAAAAGCCGTAATTGAACTGGCATCGTTGGATACCTTTAGCGAAATCCACTTGGACTTCCTTGAAGGTTTGACCGAAAGTATTGGTATCGTATTGAATACCATCCAATCCAATTCGAGGACAGAAGAACTTTTGGTACAGTCACAATCGCTTGCTGGTGAGCTGAAAAGCCAACAGGAAGTATTGAAAAATACCAACGAAGAGCTTGAGGAAAAAGCAATATTACTAGCTAACCAAAAAGAAGAAGTGGAATTGAAAAACCAGGAGGTCGAGGTCGCCAGGAAAGCCCTTGAAGAAAAAGCCGACCAGCTGACTTTAACATCCAAATACAAATCGGAATTCCTTGCAAATATGTCGCATGAGCTCCGAACTCCACTGAACAGTTTGCAGATTTTGGCCAACGAGCTTATTGCCAATCGTGACGGAAACCTATCCGAAAAACAGATTGAATTTGCCAAAACCATCAATTCTTGTGGAGATGACTTGATCAACCTGATTAATGACATCCTTGACTTGTCCAAAATCGAATCGGGTTATATTTCTGTGGACTACAACCCAATCAGTTTTGCAGAAATCAAACGTTTTGTGGAAGCTACCTTCAACCCTATTTCCGAAGCAAAACATTTGCGCTTCAACATCAATATGGATGACTCCCTTCCTGAAATGATGGAAACCGATTCGCAAAGGCTGAATCAAATCCTTAAAAACCTATTGTCCAATTCGTTTAAATTCACTGAAAAAGGTGAAGTTAAGCTGAAAATTTACAGAGCTAATAATAATTGGAAAACCAAAAATCTCAGCCTTGACAGTGCCGACGCTGTAGTAGCTTTCGAAATTTCGGATACGGGGATTGGGATTTCCAGAGAAAAACAAAACATCATTTTTGAAGCATTCCAACAGGCAGAAGGTTCAACGAGCCGTAAATACGGAGGAACCGGTTTGGGATTGTCCATCAGCCGTGGTCTTTCAGATTTATTAGGCGGAAGCATCGAGCTAGAAAGTGAAACCAATGTAGGAAGTAAATTTACGTTATTCCTTCCTTTAAAATTTGTCCACGTTTCCCAGGTAGAAGATGTTGAAACCACAGAAGAAGGAACTTCAGTTAAGATAAAAAGTGGCTTAAAATCGTTACCTTCTTCCAACTTTAACAGATCGGATATCGATTTGTTTTTTGTGGATGAAGTCGGCGACGACCGAACAGACATCAAACCCGATGACAAGGTATTGCTGATAGCCGAAGACAATCTGACGTTTGCCAAAATCATGCTCGACCAGGCACATCTTAATGGAATTAAGGCAATCGTCACCACCAAAGGAAATGATGTGATTGATTTTATAAATCAGTTCCATCCACATGCCATAACCATGGATCTCAACATGCCTGATACCAGTGGCTGGAAAATTTTGGACCGATTAAAAACCGATTTTACGCTTCGCCATATTCCGGTATACATTATTTCGGGTGAAGATGAGAGGAACAAAGGACTCAGACGTGGTGCGCGCAACTTCCTGCTCAAACCGGTTAAGAACGATTCGCTTAATTATCTGTTCAACGATATACATGATTTTAAAAACAAGAAAATCAAAAACCTTTTGGTTGTTGATGACAATGAAATGGATCTCAACCGCATTATTGAAGCGGTTCAAGGCAAAGATCTTGTGGTGTTTTCGGCCAAAACGGCACAGGAAGCTGTTGCACTGCTCAAGGAAAATTCATTTGACTGCATCATACTCGACTTGAAACTGCCTGATGCTTCCGGCCTGGATATTATCGATGATCTTGAAAATAATATCACAGGACAGGAAACGGCCATTATCATCCATTCGGCTGGCGATGTTACTAAAAAACAGGCTCAGAAACTGAACCGGTTTGCCCACAGAATCATTCCAAAAACAGCGACTTCGCTTGATGAATTGGTAGACCAGACGGCACTCTTCATGCATCGTGTCCATAAGGAATTACCAACGGAAATGCAGGACAGGATTGAATCCTTCTATATGAAAGAGGACGTGCTTTCGGGTAAAAAAGTATTGCTTGTAGATGACGATGTGCGAAATTTATTTGCCCTGACAACCGCTTTGGAACGTTATGGATTAGAAGTCATAAGTGCGGAAAGCGGCCAGGAAGCCATTGACATCCTTGACAAGGAAAAAACCATAGACATTGTACTGATGGATATCATGATGCCAGAAATGGATGGTTATGAAACCATGAAAAACATCCGTAAAAATGAAAAACACAAAGATCTGACGATTATTGCAGTAACGGCAAAAGCCATGAAAGGCGACAGGCAGCGGTGCATCGAATCTGGAGCTTCAGATTATATCACCAAACCTGTAAATGTGGACCAATTATCTTCCTTAATGCGCGTATGGCTTAAATAATTTGTATGGAAACCCTAATCGAAAATAACCTAGTTAAAATTTTACTTGTTGACGACAAGAAGGAAAACCTACTATCCCTTCAGGTCATCCTTGCCAATCAGGGTTATGAGTTTGTCGAAGCGTCATCGGGCAAAGATGCGCTTCGCATCCTTTTAAAGAACCAGGATTTTGCAATTATCCTGATGGACGTACAAATGCCGCTTATGGATGGTTTTGAAACCGCCGAAATGATACGTGAAAGCGATAAGCTTAAAAATGTCCCCATCATTTTCTTAACCGCCAATATGAATACTTCGGAATGCATCTTTAAAGGATATCAGTCGGGTGCTGTTGATTATATGATTAAACCCATATCTTCAGAAATATTGAAGGCTAAAGTGATGGTTTTTGCCGAATTGTATAAGAAAAACCGGGAACTGCGTTATAAGGAAGAAGAAACTGCTGCACTCAATTCGATTATCCTGAAAGCCAACGAAGAACTCTCAAAGCAATATACAGCCATTGAAAAGCATGCAGCCGAGTTAGAAAACAAAAACAATGAGCTTCAGGCATTCACTTACATCTCAAGCCACGATTTACAGGAACCTCTCAGGAAAATACAAACCTTTGTTGACTTGATCCTTTCGAAGGAAGCGCCAAATTTATCGGATAACGGAAAGGCAAAATTTGAAAGAATCCTTTATTCAACCAATAGAATGCGGGAACTTATTGACAGCCTGTTAACCTTTTCCCGCACCAACATTGTCGATCGGAAGTTTGAAAACATTGACCTCAATACCATCATCAATGATGTTCAGGAAGCCCTACACGAAAATATCCACGAAAAGAAAGCAGCAGTCACAGCCGAACTTCATGGACCAATGAGAATTATCCCTTTTCAATTTACACAGCTAATAACAAACCTGGTCAATAATTCACTCAAGTTTTCGAGGCCGGATATACCATTGCACATTCAGATAAAAAGCAGTATTGCGACACCAGCCGAAGTTATAAAGGAAAAATTAGACCCCGAAATGGAATACTGCCACATTAGTTTTGAGGATAACGGCATTGGGTTTGAACCCGAGCACAACGAAAAAATATTTGGTGTTTTCCAAAAATTACACAATCGCGATACTTATGAAGGAACCGGAATTGGATTGGCCATTGTAAAAAAAATAGTGGAAAACCACAACGGAAGCATTACGGCTCAAGGACGTCCTATGAATGGCGCAAAATTCGACATTTATATACCGGCGTAATTTTATAAGATCCCGAATTAATCGTATAACACATTTTTGCGGTTTTGAAAATAACTTAGTACGGAATTTAAAATCAAAGGCATGTCACTTTCACGCTATAATGAAAAACGCAATTTTAAGCACACTTCAGAACCTGAAGGCAAAATTGGAAAATCGGAAAACCAACTGATTTTTGTAGTTCAGAAACATGCTGCATCCCATCTTCACTATGATTTCCGCCTTGAAATGGATGGTGTCCTCAAAAGCTGGGCTGTGCCGAAAGGACCTTCATTAGACCCTGAAATTAAACGACTCGCTATGATGGTCGAAGACCATCCTTACAGCTATAAAGATTTTGAAGGCACAATTCCGGAAGGAAATTATGGTGCCGGAAATGTCATTGTTTGGGATAACGGAACTTATCTCCCATCCTCTGAATATAAAGGAAGCGCCGAAAACAAACTCAAAGCCGATCTTCATAAAGGACACATCAGTTTTATAATGAAAGGGAAAAAACTCAAAGGCGAATTTTCATTGGTAAAGTTGAGAGGCAAGGATGAAAATGCCTGGCTGCTGATGAAAAAAGAAGACAAATACGCAACTACTGCTGATGTTTTGAAGAAAAACAAATCGGTGATTACCAAAGTGACTTTGGAAACTTTAGAAAAGAAATCGGCTCAAAACAAGGCCGCGAACGAAAAAAAAAAGCTCCAAAAAAACTGAGCAAACCGACTTCCGATCAAATCAGCCAGGCTTCGTTTATCAAACCAATGTTGGCCAATACCACAGAAAAACCTTTTGATTCTGATGATTGGATTTTTGAAACCAAATACGACGGTTACAGGACAATTGCCGTAATCAATCAGGATAAAGTCGAACTCTTCAGCAGGAACCAACTTTCATTTACCGACAATTTCAAACCTATAGCTGAATCGCTTAAAAATTTACCTCACAACGCAGTCCTTGATGGTGAAGTCGTCGTTGAAAATGCCACAGGAAAATCGGACTTCCAATTGCTTCAGAATTATATAAAAACAGGAAAAGGAAGCCTGAAATATTATGTTTTTGATATCCTGGAACTCGATGGCAACGACCTTACAAACTTATCTGTACTTCAAAGAAAGGAACTTCTGGAACTTTTACTCAGGAACCAGAAACTCCCAAACGTGTCTTATTCGGAACATAAAATTGGTACAGGAAAAGCCTTCTTTGAATTGGCAACGAAAAACAAAGGCGAAGGCATCATTGCCAAAAAATCGGATAGCGCATACGCTGTAGGCCAACGCAGCAACAATTGGCTCAAAATAAAAATCACCCAACAGGAGGAAGCCATTATCATTGGAACCACAGAACCTCAAAAAAGCAGAAGCTATTTCGGAGCTTTATTACTTGCCCAATACGAAGAAAAGGAATTGAAATTCATAGGCAAATGCGGCTCAGGTTTTACTGAAGCAACATTAAAGGATTTGTATCAAAAATTCAAACCTCATTTTATAAGTGAATCACCTCTTTCGGAAAAAGTCCCGCTTCGTGACAGCATACAATGGATCAAACCAAAATTTGTAGCACAGGTAAAATTTACCGAATGGACGCAGGACAAGCACCTCAGGCATCCTGTATTTCTCGGTTTAAGAGCTGATAAATCGGCAAAGGAAGTTACATTTACCCCAATAATTGAAACGATGAAACAGAAACCTCAACAAAAAACAAGGGAAAATGATTATGATGTAAAGGTCGGAAAAACTACCCTCCATCTGACCAATCAAAACAAGGTTTATTTTCCTGAAGACGGAATTACAAAAGGAGACATTGTGGATTATTATAAAGAAATCGCGGATCTTATCCTGCCCTATCTCAAAAACCGTCCGCAATCGATGAATCGTTTTCCGAATGGCATTAATGGTCCGAGTTTTTATCAAAAAGATTTGGATTTGGATAAAGTTCCGTCCTGGTTGAAAACGGCCAGCATCCACTCGGATTCCAATGACGCCAATATTGATTATCTGATTTGCAATGATAAGGCAACCCTGCTTTATATGGCAAATTTGGGTTGCATAGACATCAACCCATGGAATTCGACGGTGAAGAATATAGAAAATCCTGATTGGATGGTGATTGACATCGATCCCGAAAAGGAAGATTTTGCCAAAGTTGTAAAGACGGCTCTAACGGTAAAAGAGGTATTGGATGAACTCGGCGCCGATTGCTGTTGTAAGACATCAGGTGCAACCGGACTGCATGTTTATGTTCCGCTTGGAGGGAAATACAGTTATGATACTGTAAAACTTTTTGCCGAACTAATCGCACGCGAAGTACATTCCCGAATTCCTGAAATCACAAGCATCGAACGCACAATCAAAAAAAGGAACCATAAAATCTACATCGATTTTTTACAAAACCGAACCGGACAGACTTTGGCTGCGCCTTATTCGGTTAGGCCAAAACCCGGAGCAACCGTTTCAACACCTTTGGAATGGGAAGAGGTAAATGAGTCGTTATCACCTTCATTATTTACCATACATAATGTTATGGAACGTTTTAAGGAAAAAGGAGATTTATGGAAACCCGTTTTGGGCAAAGGCGTGAATCTAAAAAGTATTTTGAAAAAGCTCGAATCAGCAGTTTAGGAAGTTTTCTTTTTGGTTTCAAGGCTGGCTTTGAGCATGCTCATTAAATCATCGCTTTGTTTGTGGACTACTTTGAGTTTAGGCGTTACCTGTTTTTTGCCTTTGGCTTTATCGCGAATGATTTTCAAAAGCTTGGCAGAATATTCATCCTTGTATTGCCCAATGTCAAATTTCTCTGTGAGCTGCTCTATTAGTTTACTGGCCATATCCATTTCCTTGGCTTTGGTTTTGGATAATGGTGGTAGTTTCAATTCAGAAGTTTCCCTGATTTCCTGTTCCCAACGAATGCGGTTAAGCACAATGACATTCTTATAGGGTTTTAATATCGCAAGTCCTTCCTTGTTTCGGAGTACAAAACTGGTTACAGCGACTTTTTTGGAAGACTGAAGCGCATCCCTGAGCAAAGCATAGGCATTCATAGCGCCTTTATCAGGTTCTAGATAATAAGGTTGTTCGTAGTAAATGCTGTCAATTTCCTTTTCTACAGCAAAATTCAGGATGTCAATTGTTTTGGTTTTGACAGCATCTGCTGCTTCAAAATCGGCATCTTCGAGAATCACATATTTTTCATCGATTTTATAGCCTTTGACAATATTGGCATAGTCTACTTCCTTTCCCGTATTTTCATTGACTCTTTTGAATTTGATGTGGGCGTGGTCTTTTTTGTCGAGCATGTCCATATCGAGCGAACTCTCCTCGACTGCCGAAAATAATTTTACCGGAATGTTTATTAATCCGAAGCTAATTGAACCTGTCCATATTGATCTCATGATATCTTATTTCTGGTATATACAAATTTCGTCGAATCTGATGCATTCGTTTTATAAAATGTAAATCATTGTTTATAAGATTCCAATAGTGCGAATTATATAACACCGACTCTAAATCGTGTAAGGATTTCCAGCTATTCAATAAGTAACTTTGGAATATAAAGTAAAGCCATTATGGAAAATAAAAATAATGGAGCTTATGGAAGAGAAGCCCATAACTCCCCAACACAGCTACTCTCCTATTTTGACAGCCATATAAATAAATATCCTGACGGGCCTAAAAGTTCAGAAATGGAAATCAACAATGAAAAGTTGAGTCCGTATCAGGAAGACGATGAAGAAGACGAAAATGCCACAGATGAGGATCAGGAATCATTTGATTTCGATTCTGAATATGATGAAAGATATCAGTTTTAAAAAACTATCTAACTGCTGAGCACTATTAGTTTCGGGCTTTCGCACGGAATTAATATCGTTTGGTTAGATTGGAGCCTGCAAAGTTTATACGGAGCAGGCTCTTTTTTTATTTTTTGGCTTTAGTTTTCTTTACTTCATCCTTTATGCTTTGAGGCAATACTGATTTATGGATTTTGTTGATGGTTCGTTGTGATGTAAAATTCAAAATCAGTATAATAAGACTCGTTAGTGCCGAAATGCTATTCGCAATAATAATCGGCCAATCCATTTGCACAATTCCATAAACTACCCACAACGCGGTTCCTAAAAGCAACAGGCTGTAGGTTGTAACCGAAACATGAGCGGTGGATTTTTCCTTGATTATAATATAAGTCTGTGGAATATTAGCAGCTGTAGTCAAGGCTGCAGCCAAATAACCCGTTATTTCTATTGCTTCCATATCAATCTTTCTGAATCTGACGGATTTCCTTTTTCAAATCGATAAACATACTTTTGATATCGTTGGAATCCGAAGGTTTACTGTCGTCCCTGCCAATATGGGCCACATATTCCCAAATTTCCAAAATATCGGAAAGCTTGATTTCGTAAGGATTATAAATGATGTTATCGGGTTCAACGATAATCGAATCCGCATTTTTACTACTCAATCGTTTATAAGTAATTCCTTCACTCGAAGTAATCAGGATGTAGGTCTTGTCTTTTTTTATTTCGCCAAGATTCTCAACATATTTCCCAACGATAAAACTGGTATCGGTATGCGGTGGCATCGAATCGCCACCAATTGGAAAAGCCC
The DNA here is from genome assembly GCF_021608265.1 of Flavobacterium wongokense. GTDB lineage: Bacteria > Bacteroidota > Bacteroidia > Flavobacteriales > Flavobacteriaceae > Flavobacterium > Flavobacterium wongokense. Next base: position 91,856 of record NZ_JAKIHP010000006.1, on the reverse strand, counting down.
TCATTTTTCCGGGACCTAAAAAAGGTAAAGAGATGTGCTGCAGACTTTCTATAAATTCAGCATCGGCATAACCTGTAAGATATCCTGCCCTGGCTTTATGCGTAACAATTTCAATAAGGTTATCACCGTTTGCATCAACTGCAATGGGCAAAACAATTCGATTGTCTTCCAATTGCAATAAGTTGTCAATTGATATTTTCCTCAAATCAATCGTCAGGAGCAAATCGATACTGATATGGAAATATCGTGAAATTATCAAAAGGATATCGGCCGGAGGCACATTGGTACCATACTCATATTTTTTGTATCGGTCGAGTGCCAACCTCATTCCGTCAGCTACTTCCTGTTGCGATAAATTCCGCCTGCTTCTCAGCCATTTAAGATTGTCAGAAATGTACAACATATGTTAAAGGGATTTTAAATCACCTCAAATGTAATGATTTTTGGGATTTAACGTCCTAATTTTGCGATAGATATTTAATCCACAATTAAATAATTTTCCATTCATCTGATGAAAAAGCAGGAATATGCAATCGTAGACATTGAAACCACTGGTGGCAATGCCTCTCACAGCCGGATTACCGAGATCGCCATTATAATCCATGACGGTTCAAAAGTGATTGAAAGTTGGGAAACACTTGTCAATCCGCAAAAGGAAATTCCTGCTGCAATTTTTGCCTTGACAGGGATTACCAACGAAATGGTAAGTGGCGCACCTATTTTTGACGACATCTCCGAAAAAGTTTTGCAAATGCTTACCGACCGGATTTTCGTCGCGCATAATGTAAACTTTGATTACTCTTTTATCAGGCATCAGCTTCAGGAAAGCGGTTTTAAATGGACGGCAAGAAAGCTGTGTACCGTTCGGGCAACCCGAAAAATAAAACCCGGGCTAAGTTCTTACAGCCTGGGAAATCTTTGCCATTCTTTGGATATTGACATTGAAAACAGGCACCGCGCTGGTGGAGATGCAGCTGCAACGGCAATTTTGTTTTCCAAATTACTTGAATGGGACACCGAAGGAATCATGGCAACAATGATTAAAAAAACAGCGCAGGACCAGCGCCTTCCTCCTAACCTTCCTCCGGATGATTTTGCACAGTTACCCGATAAACCAGGCGTGTATTATTTTCATAATCAGGAAAGGAAGGTTGTTTACGTGGGCAAGGCAGTCAATTTAAAAAAGCGCGTTGCCTCTCATTTCAGCGGGAATAGCATTACGCCACAAAGGCAAAATTTCCTCAGGGATATTTATGGTATTTCCTTTGAAATCTGTGCTACCGAATTAATAGCCCTTTTGCTGGAATGTTCTGAAATAAAGAAATTTTGGCCAGCGCACAATCGTGCCTTAAAACGGTTTGAACCCAAATACGGACTTTACGAATATGAAGCCCGTAACGGCTATCGCTACCTGGCAATTGGAAAGCTGGGTAAATTCCAGGCATTCCTCGAATCATTTGGCAGTTTATACGAAGGAATCCAATTACTGCGCGAACTTTCAGAAAAGTTTGAAATTGATAACCGGTTTTGCAATTACGGCATAACCAATGAAGGTGAATTCCTCACTGTTCCTGATTCGGGCAATCTTCCCGAAGTGGAACGACACAACAGCCAAATTGAAAATGCGCTTGAATTTTTACTAAACAACAGGCCAAGTTTTGCCATTATCGATAAAGGAAGGACTCAGGACGAACGCAGCTGCATCTGGGTGGAAAACGGGCATTTTTACGGAATGGGTTATATCGCTTCGGATGTTGGGTTTACCGAAGCTTCAGATGTTAAGGATTTTGTTACGCCTTACCGGAGCAATCATTACATCATGCAGTTGATACATGCTTACGTCAAAAAATACCCTGGGAAACTTCTTTTAAAAAAACAACTGGAAATCAGCAATTATGACACTCTTTGAAGACATCGCACTATTCGCTCCGGGCAACAGGGGAAAAAAGATATTTGAGGTTCCGGATGCGGACTTATTACTGATTGACAACTTTTTCAGCAAAGAGGAATCTGATTATTATTACACAGTTTTTCTGAATCAAACCAGCTGGCGCGAATACGACATGCCGATGTACGACAAAATCGTTACAGCTCCCAGAATGGTTTCCTGGTTTGAAGATGGCGAAAACGATGGCAGGCAAAAACTCACTCCCGATTTGCTTACCATCCGTGAGCGTGTTGAAGCGGAAACCCAGATCAAATTCAATGCGGTGCTGCTCAATCTGTACCGCAATGGCAGTGACGGCGTTTCCTGGCACAGCGATAAAACAGGAAGCACCAATAAAAATATGAACATTGCCTCAGTCACCTTTGGTGAAACACGCATGTTTCGGCTACGGCATAAATTCCTGAAACACATTCCGCAGTTGGAAATTCCTCTTTTTCATGGAACCTTCTTATGGATGGCAGGCTCTACCAACAGTTATTGGGAGCATCAGGTACCAAAGACAACCCGAGACGTTTTACCCAGGATTAACCTAACGTTCAGGCAGGTTAAGCGCGATTAATTATATAATTTTAAGAATGAATTGTATAAGGCGTTTTCCCTTCTGCATCGCTATTTTTGATTAACTAAAAAAACCATCCGATGAAAAAAAAATCTAACAAAAAAGGAAGCAGTGCATTTGAAAAATTTGCTTCGGCAGTTTGCAAGGCAACAGGCTCTACTCCAGCATTTCTTATAGCATTTTCCGTTGTTCTTATCTGGGCAGTATCAGGGCCTTTCTTTGGTTTTTCAGAAACCTGGCAGCTTGTTATCAATACTGGCACGACTATCATTACGTTCCTTATGGTGTTCCTCATCCAGAAAGCACAAAACAAGGATTCGCTCGCAATTCAGTTGAAGCTGAATGAATTGGTGGCATCCAATGATTATTCGAGCAACAGGCTTGTGGATATTGAAAGCATGACCGAAGAAGAAATGGAAGTGATTAAAAAATACTACCATAAATTGAGTACTTTGACCAAAAATGAGGAATCACTCAATATGTCACACTCTATTGAAGAGGCAGAGAAAGACCATCACAGGAAGCAGAAAATTGCCAATCCGAATAAGCCTGCAAAAAAATAACCTTCAAGGATCCTGAAGGTTAAGTTACTAGGTAAGTAAAGGACAGTCTCAATATCCTGTAACCTGAAAAGCAGCATAAAAATTTAACCCTAAATCAAAACAATAACTATTTTTTCGGGCAACTTACCTAGAAAACTTATAGGGACAAACAAGAATAAAGTTGGTTTTTTATTAAATAGCTGACGTGACCCTTTGCGCCAAACGGTTACTTGTTTTGTCTTCAACGCTGGCATTTGCAGCATTATTCTTTACGGATGCAATTCCTTTATCGCAGGCAAAATCGCTGCCATACATCTGGCTCGTGCCAATGATTTGGCCATTCCCCGATTTTAGGTTAAAATATATCTTCCTGTCTTTGGAAACCTTTCGGTCAAAATTGGAATCGTCCTGGGAAAAACGAATGACCGATTCAATTCCGTTCTCGCAATTTGCCTTGCTTGAATACCCTTCACTTGCCAAAATTACCAATCCGTTGTTTGATTTTAAATTGAACTGAAATTCTCCATTCAGCCTTTTTGTAATTATGAATTTCCCCATATTATGATTAGATTATTATAATTTATTTATCCTTAAAATGTATTTTGAACGTCGTGCCTTCACCTACTTTACTTTCTACAGCAATCATTCCTTTCATGGCCTCAATCTGGTATTTGGTAATATAGAGCCCAATTCCGTTGGCATTTTCATGCTGATGGAATGTTTGGTTCAAACCAAATAAGGCATCACCATAGCGTTCCAAATCTATCCCAAGCCCATTGTCCTTTATCATCAAAATCTTACTCCCGTCAATCTCGGTAAAAAAGCTAAACTCAACCTCAGGAAAGCGTTCCGGATGCGCATATTTAATGGCATTGGTACTGAAATTCAGCAATATGCTTTCCAGATAAGCCGGATTGAAATACACAAAAGCATCATCGGGCACATTGTTGACAAACCTAAGCCTGTCATCAACAGCGTAACCGTCAATGACATTCTTGATTTTCTTCAGGTACTGATTTAGGTTCAGCTGTTCCTTAATTACATCCAGGTTATTTTGAACGTACACGATTTGGGACAAATCGGTGATCGTTTTATTCAAATCATTTGACACCGAGCGCAGATGATCCAAATTGGTTCTGTTTTCAGCCGGATCATCTTCCAAATCAATCAAATCCAGCAGCATTTTTATGTTTGAAGTATAGGCATTCAGATTATGGGAAACCGTGTAAAACAAATTCAGCAGCATATTGTTGAGTTCACTGCTTTTATTTATTTTGTCGATTAATTCCATCTCCCTTTCATTTTGGGAACTTATTTGAATATTGGTGTTGCTCATTAAAAAGTATGAATTATTCCTTATTGCTGCGCCATCACTTCAATGCAAATATAAAATCAACAAAATCAATTGTTTGTAGTACATCGAATAAGATTTTGTAGAATTGTTTCTACATTTGAAATTAAAAGGAGGAAGCCCAGTGGGCTTCAGGTATGCGAACTTTAGTTCGCAGCAAGGATTCTCGATACACTCTTATCACAAGGACAAGACCTCTCGAGTGCGATACTATTTGCTGTCCTCAAAATAGAGCTGAAACAATTCAATAAGTGCTGCAAGATTGTCGATTTCAAGTTTTTCGAAAACCCTATTTTTAAAGGTACTCACGGTGGTTTTCTTAATTTGGAGCAACTCAGAGATTTCGAGATTGCCATATCCTTTAATCAGCAGTCGGGCGACTTCCACTTCCCTGATGGAAAGTTTCTCTAAAGGGTTGATAGGTGTTTTTGAAATATAGGAATCCAGGATTCGGTCCTTTATGGTTTGGGTAACATATTTTCCTGTAGCAATCATGCTTTTGACTGCGTGCTTCATTTCGTCTTCGGTACAGCCTTTATTCAGGTAACCCGAAACTCCGGCATTCAGGTAGCGCATGGCATAAATGCTCTCATCGTAAGCCGTAAAAATTAGGATTTTAATATCAGGCTGGAGTGTTTTTACTTCAGGAATGATATTGATGCTGTTGCCATCGGGGAAGTTAATATCCAGAATCAGCAAATCGAGTTTGGTTTCGGCCACTACTTTCAGCGTTTCCTTAAAAGAACCGGCAGTATGGATTATGGCATTGGGATACAATTCCTTTACCACTAATGAAATGCCTTGTCGGACAACACTATGGTCGTCTGCAATTAAAAAAGTATAGCTGTTTGATTTCATACTAAAAATGTTAGGGCTTATATACTATACCTGAGTCAATATCAGATTGAATTTTACCTGGGTTCCTTTTTCGGGCTTGCTTTCGATGCTTATTTCTCCGTCAAACAATTCGATTATTTCCTTGCAGATGTTAAGTCCGAGGCCAACACCTAAATCGTTTACCTTTTCTGAAACCGTTCCCTGATAGTAGGATTCAAATATATTTTCCAGGTCGCTTTCCGCAATTCCTATGCCATTATCCGAAATCACGACTTTCAGATTCATCTCATATTCTGAAAGTTGTTCGAGCTTGATGGTTGTTTTAATCAATCCTTTTTCGGTAAATTTATTGGCATTCCCAATCAGGTTGTAAAACAATTGATGAATCTTGGCAGCATCAGCATAAACAGTGTTTTCGTCCTTTAGATTTGATGAAATCTCAAGCGTATTCCCTTTGGTTTCCACCAATGCTTTCATAGACGCCAGTATCTGGTCGAGCTCTGTTTTGAGCGAAATCTTTTTGGGTTTTAAGCTAAGCTCGTGGTTTTCTTCCCTTGAATATTCCAATATCTGGTTGGAAAGCAATAACAGCGAATTGGTGGTAAACTCAATTGACTTAAAGGTTTCTTTGAGTTCGGGTTCTTTTGACGAACTGCCTGCTTTTTTGCTGTACATCGAAATGATGCTCAAAGGCGAACGGATTTCGTGACTGATCATTCCGGTAATCCTGTTTTTGAAGTTGAGGCTTTGGCGGATTTTCTCCTGCGCCAGTGTCAGCCTTTTTTCATAATCAAAAGCCATTCTGGTAAACGTGAACAATATCACCGAAACCACAAGCATGAGCAATATCAGGAAAATGATGCTGAAACTCCGTACCGCTTTATTGGTATTGTATTGATCCTCCAACAGTGATTGTGGCTGCAGCTGATTGTAATTGCCATAATCCGAAGTTATCGTTTGGGTCAACGCCAATAGTTCGTTGTTGAGCTGCGTAAGCCTAAGGTCATTGCTCCTCAAATTGGAAAACGACCTTTTCAGGTTTGCAAATTCGTTTTCGTAATAATCATTGGTAATCGACACCGCATTTGCCAGCTGTTCCTCAACATTTCCTGTAGAAACCTTGTCTTTGTACTGCATCGTTACCACAGTATTTACATACTCTTTCTGGATATTGGTGCGGTTGGCAATGGCATCGCCAAGCCTTGAAAATAATCCTTTTCGTGTGGCGCTGTCAACTTTTACATAAGAATTGGTTTTGACATCGTCGAGGAATTTTTTGGTTTCAAATTCCTTGAATTTAAATGCTTTTGGAAAATCATTCTGATAGGCAACCTGGCTTTCAATGATAGAATCTATCGAGGCTTTTACCAATAGGATTTCAGCCTGGGTTTTTTGTTTTTTCTGAAGAAGTGCTGCTTTCGTTTTTTCGTCAATGCTGTTAATCGGCAGGCTGTCTATCAAAGCGCTGAGTTCATTTAAGTTGGCTGCATAATTTTGCAGGGAAGCTTCGTCCTTATTTGCGATATAATTATTGAAATGACCCTGTGCTACAACTAAGGAAGTGTTGATACGATTGATTTTCCCTGTTGATGCCATTGCATCAAAAGCTTTGGAAAGTTTCGTTTCATTGTACCATGTTACGATAGCAATGACTTGCAAAAGTATGATTGAGACCAATAAAGCATAGTGAACTACTTTTCTATGCTCAAATTTTAGTTGTTTCAAATAAAAGAAATTTGATGCTAAATCACTTCTCTCGGATACCGAATTGGATTATTGAATGGCAAAAGTACAACACCCAATTATCGCAGATATTCCCCCAGAATTGATAGAAGCTCAGGTTATACAAAACATTACCAACTCTTTTGAAACGGATCACTACAAGCGTATAAATCTCACAGTCAATACCTTCACTTCGTGAATTAACAGAACTAACATTTTTGCATTATAATGTTAAAAGAGATTTGGGGTAATTTCTTTTAATTGCATCAAGTGATTTCTAAAAGAGTATTTTAAAAACCCTTTCGCATTTGCTGCTCTTTTTCAGAACTAAAAAGCGCAGTAATACATGGCAAATGTAGCATTCTTAGCAAAAAAACAGCGTAGTACAATACAATTCTTTTTGTAGAATAAATTCTACATGGGTTGATTTACCAAAATGCAATCTATACTTTGGTATTGTTTCGTATGTGAAGGGTTTCCAGAATAATACCGGGAAGATCATGGATTTCTGCAAGTGATGTAGGCTTTTTTAGGAACTTAACCGTTCTATCATCAATGTATTTATTCTGCTCGGTGGTATTTATCTGCGTAGAAATAACGAATTTTTGCATATCCATTGCTTCGCCACTTTCTGTTATCTTTTTTACCACCTCTGTTCCGTTGAGTAGCGGCATATACATATCTATAAGTAGAATATCTGGAATATTTTTCTTGATTAGGATTTCTTTTACTACTTCAATTCCGGAATCAAAATAACCAATAACTTCAAATTTTTCATTCTGGTTGAATAAAAACTTAAGAAGTTCCCTATCGTCCTCATCATCATCCGCTATAAAAATTGTTAAAGGTTTGTGTAGTTCCATGGCAAATAGTTAATATATTTTAATACCATAAAGTTGCAACACTAATGCATCAGATTTGTTATATAAATTCAGATTCTATTTATAAAATTATGGGCACTGAATTATGTAAAGGTATTTTCAAAAACTATAAGTACTTACACGGCATTTGTCCCAATTTTGTTATTTAACTTTGAATCATGAAAATTCAGTCCTTTTCCTCTTTGTCAAATCCTGAAGCAGAAGTATTGCTTTTAGGCACTATGCCTGGAGTTCAGTCCTTGGCTAAAAATGAATATTACGGCAATCCACGGAATCATTTTTGGAAATTGCTTTCGACAATCTTTAACGAACCACTTCCTGTTGATTATCATGAAAAAAAGCAACTATTATTACGCAACAAAATTGCGGTTTGGGATGTATTGCAGGCTTGTGAGCGTGAAGGAAGCCTGGACAGTGCCATTATGAAGGAAGTTCCAAATGACTTTACCACTTTCCTGAACGAGCATCCAAACATTCAGCTTATTGCATTTAATGGGCAAAAGGCTGCTGCCTTTTTTAAAAAGTATGTCCGTTTACACAAGGAATATGCTTTTGTAACTTTACCATCAACAAGTCCGGCACATGCAGGTAAAAGCTTTGAACAAAAGTTAGTGGAATGGAATGTTATCGGAGCATCGAGAAATGCGATTTAAAAGTCTGCCAAACCAATTCGCCTTTTTCGTTATAATCCTTAAATTCAACCAAAAACCAGTAATCGGTTGACGGCATCAACTTTCCATTATAGGTTCCGTCCCAACCCGGACTTTGTGGGTTTAGAATCGTCAGCATTTTTCCGTAACGGTCGTATATATAAATCCTGGCATTTGGATGGGTATCGTAATAATAAATATTCCAGTAATCGTTATTCCCATCACCATTAGGCGTAAAAAAGTTTGGAAAGCCTAAAACCATTACAGGCTTAGACACATCGGTACAATAATTAACATCTGTGATTGTGACGGTATGGATTCCCTGCGTCAATTGTGTAAATACATTGGATGACTGGAAAGGATAACCATCGACACTATAAAGATAAGGTCCTGTTCCGCCTTCGGCCATTACCGTTAAGGTATTGTTGTCGACAAAAGTATTGGTCACATGGGTAGCAAAATCTTCAATCGTTACTGCAGTACTTACAGTAGAAACTGCCTGAGGAGCCACACAACCCGTAGCAATATTGGTAACCAACACCGAATAATTACCAGCAATGGGAGTCGTGTACTGATTTGACGTTACATTCGGTATAGGCTGTCCACCAAAAAACCACTGGCAACTGTAAAGTAAATCACTCAAACCTGTATCTAATAGTGCCGGCCTGAAAACATGTCCTCTCGGGTCTTCGCAAATGGTTAAATTCGACAACATTGGTTCGGGCAACGGAAGGATTGTAACTGTAGTACCAACAGCTGTTGGTGTGCATCCTAATGTTGCCGGCGGAGTGTAAAAAATAGGGTGCGTTCCCGCAATGCTTGCACTTGGTGTAATTCCACCTGTAGTGCTATTGATTGCCACTCCTGTCGGCGCGCTAAAAACCCCTCCAAGATACGCTGCTGTACCTGTAAGTATAACCGGTTCGGGCGTGGTGATTGATCGGCAGTAAGGATCGGCATAACTGATAACTGCTGTTGGCATTGGGGTTATGGAAACAGTAGTGCTCACAGTAACTGCAGAACATCCTCCTGCAGCCGGAATAATATATTCTACGGTATAATTTCCAGGGTTAGATAATGAGGGAATGATAGATCCGGTAACCGAATTTATTGATAATCCTGCCGGATAGGAACTAAATGAGCCCGTTCCAAAAATTCCTGTTCCGGTTACCGTAACTGGCTGGGCGGTTGTCAAGGTATTACAAAATGGCGTCGCGTAACGCAATACGGCTGTAGGAGCTGTAATGATGGTGACATTGGTAACAGCATCTACCGAGCTGCAAACACCTCCGCTTGGCGGAACAACATAAGTAATGGTATAGTTTCCTCCTAAGCTTAAGTCGGGCCTGATTTGCCCTGTATTCGGATCGATGGATAATCCTGCCGGTGTAGCTGTATAAGTCCCTCCTGTAATTATTCCTGATCCGGTCAGATTGACATTTTGGGACCAATTAATTAAGTTGCAATACGATGGAGCGCTATACGCTATGTAAGCTACCGGAGCTAAATAAATATCAATGTCTGCTATAACGGGAGGAACAGCACATCCGTTATTGGATGGAATGTTATAACTTACGACATAACTTCCCGGTTGGCTGGTGCTTGGATTAAATTCTCCTGTAACTGAGTTAAGGCTTAAGCCCGGAACATCAGCTGTAAAAGTACCTCCCATATAATTATCGGTACCTGTAAGGGTCACTGTTTTTACTGCTGTGTCTGAGGTGCAAAAATGAAAGGTATCATAAACAATCTGCGCAGTTGGTGGATTATAAACCGTAATGTTTTTGATGGCTGTAGTAGTACAACCAAAGGCATTAAAAGTAGTAAACTTAACGGTATACGTTCCGGTACCTGGAAACGAATGAACCGGATTCTGATCGGTAGAAGTGGTTCCGTCGCCAAAATCCCAAAGATAACTATCCAACAACGATGTATTCGACAATACGGTAGTATCCTCAAAAACAGCATTGTTATAACAGGTATTGGTAATCGTAAAATCGGCTGTAGGATCTTCGAGCTGCAAAACGGTTGAAATAACAACGGTGCAACCTGTAACCGAAGTTAGTGTACACGAATAATTTAGGCCTGCTGCCGGACTGGTAACCAATATCGTCTGGGTAGTTTCTCCGGTATTCCATAAATAACTAAATCCTATAGGCGCGGTAAGTTCTGCAGCAAATGAACCCGAGCAAAAAGTTGCTCCAATCTGCAAAGGCGAGCAGTAAGCATCAACATACGCATACCCAAAATGAGCTCCCGGATCGCAATCACCTGTTTCAAATTCCACTGTTATGGTTTGCCCCATATAAGCACTTAGATTTAATCCAACTGTAGTCCAGTCCCTGTACCTGATGTCTCCATTAGAATTGGAACAGGTTTGAAAACCCGCTAATCCTGCTCCTGCAACAACCGTATACTGTCCGCAGGTAGGATCAATCAAACTTCCGGCAGCATCCAAAACCCTAACCTGAAAACGGGGCTGCTCGCTTGGATCATGCCCTGGATCCTGTAATACCACAGCGTATTTATAAATAAAAAGTGACGAAGACGGAGTAACGGTAATCGTATAGGAAAGCGTTTCTGCTTCGCCTCCCACCTGTTCATTTCCAACCCTGGCAGAATATAGACCTCCGGGAGAAACAACATGCACCACATCGCAGGTGTTTGGATCTGTACCTGTTCCCGACATGATGGTATGCCTTCCATTGACAATTCCCGATGGAGAAGTATAAATAGGGCAGCAAACACCTGTCTGGCCTTGCCAGCCGTCTAATGTTCCTGATTCAAAGTCAGAATTGGGACAGGAACTCTGTGAATAGGCAGATAAGGAAAAGGCAATTATCAGTAAAAAAAAGTATCTTTTAAAATTCATCATACCAATGGCTTATAACTCTTGAAATAATAAAGGATACGAATAGTTTAAAGCCTATTCCTTTTATTTACAAGGATGTAAAACTAAAAATTTATTCCAATAAAGAAAAAAATAGCCTGGAAAGTTTTCTTACTTCTATCTTACTTTCTCAAAATTCATTTTAAAAAAGACTTTAAACATTTTACAGTATATTCGTTAAAATAATTACTTTTATCTTGTTATTTATCAGTATTTATTGAAATTAGTTCTAATATTTAGTAATTTATTTGGCTATTACAATCTATTAATTACATTTGAATGCCATTTTTTTAACACTATTAGCGTGATTAAATCTTTACTTCTACTATCGGCAAAGCAAAAAACCTATCATTCCGTGATGGTGTTATTGGCTTTATTCCTTACAGAAAAATCAACTGCCATAACCTATTATATTAATGACGGCGACACTAAAGGCGATATCTACACTACAGGAATTGGAGATGACAGCAATAACGGAACCTCCTCAGCCACCCCAAAATTAACTATTTGGGATACCTATGCAAAAGCCCAGGACGGCGACACTATCATTATAGATATGGGTAAATACAAGGACCTTTCGGAGAAAGGCGAATTGTTATTTGCAGTAAACAAAAAAATCACATTCATAATTGCCGGAGCATCGGACGCTGTTTTTTCCAAAACTCCTTTACCTACAAACATAAAAGTAAATCCAACAGAAATTTATATAGATAAGGATAAGCCTGTTGACCGTGAAACCTATTTGCAAGGATTGCGAAAAAGAAAACCAAAAAAGTCCCAGTAGCAGATGAAAAGATGGATAAAATATATACGCATACTTTTAGTATGTGTTGGTTTTACGACCTTAGCCTATGCTCAGCCAGCTAATGACGCATGCGGTTCTGCAACCCCAATTACTGTTGGAAATGGAAGTTGTAATTCTATATTATATACAAATGTTGCGGCTACTTCTGTAGGCGATCCTGCTATACCGGCTTGCTGGAATCCTGCCAGTTTGAGCCATACGGTTTGGTTTTCATTCGTTGCAACAACGGCAGATATTGAAATCTCTACCAATTTTGGTGGAACGCTGGCAAATACCCAGTTAGCTGTTTACAGCGGCACTTGTGGAAGCTTAACACAGATTGGATGCCAGGAAAATATAAATACTGGTGGCGGGTTATTGCATACCGATGTCATTTTACACGGATTGACAATAGGAAATACCTATTACCTGCTCGTTGATGGAAATGGCGCCACGACAGGAACCTTCGGAATCTGTGCACAACAAACCCTGCCTGTTGGTCCACCACTACCTACTCAGGATTGTACCGGCGCACAGACCTTATGTGGACTGGCTAGTATTAGTGTTCCTGATGGACCTGGTGGCGTGGGTTCTACAACAGAAGCTCCAAGTTGTTTTGGTGCTCCTGGAGAAAGATCCTCAAATTGGTATTCTTTTACAGCCGCAACAGGAGGTCTTTTAGCATTTGCAATTACACCAACTTCGGTAATAGATTATGATTTTGCGGTATACAATACAACAAACTCATGTCCCGGAACAGAATTAATTTGCAACTGGGATCCAGCGACAGGCGCAGCCGGAACTACAGGTTTGGGTTGTGCAGGTATTCAGTGTGAAGCAACATTAAATGTAACCGCCGGACAGACCTATACCATTTTAGTTGACAGGTATACTGCAGCCTCAACGGCAGGATTCACAATGAATTTTACCGGAACCACAGCCACTTTCGCCAGCCCTAATCCATCTTTTACTGCTACAACAGTTTGTGAAGGAACTCCAACACAGTTTACCAATACAACCAACGGAAACTTCACTTATAATTGGAATTTTGGCGATGGTTTTACTTCCCAATTAGAGAATCCCAGCCATACTTTTGCAACACCAGGAGGCCATAGCGTATCGCTATTGGTGACCGCTGTTCCGGGAGGCTGCCAAAACATTGTTAATCAAATAGTTCAGGTTACCCCTATTCCAACGGTGGATGCCGGTATTGGCGGTACGGTTTGTTCGGGAAGCTGCATTACCTTAAATGGTTCAACAAATGCTACGGGTTCAATCGGGCCTGTTGCTTTTTCCAATATCTCCAGTTACCCAATCCCTGACGGCAGTACTACAGGAGTATTGTCTCCCATAACGGTAAGCGGAATTTCACCGACTACTATCAACGCCACATCAATTGCATCAGTATGTCTAAATATCAGGCATACCTTTGATGGTGATTTGGATATTTATTTGCAATGCCCTGATGGAACTTTTTTGGAATTATCTACAGATAACGGAGGAATTGGCCAGGATTATGCCAATACTTGTTTCTCGCCAACAGCAGTTACCCCAATAACTTCGGGCACCGATCCATTTACAGGAACTTTTTTACCCGAACAGCCTTTTAGTGTCTTAAACGGATGTAATGTCAATGGAAACTGGAGGCTTTTTGTGCAGGACGATGCAGCATTGGATACTGGAGATATTAGGGACTGGACGATAACATTCAACAACAATCTTCCCCCTTTTACCTGGTCACCTTCAGCGACAATGACCAATTCTACAACATTATCTCCATCGGCTTGCCCTACTGTAGCCACAACCTATACATTAACTGCAAATAGCGGGGTCGGATGTAGTGCTACCGATACAGTAACAGTAAATGTAACTACTCCTCTTGTTCCAACGATTAATTGCGGAATTACAACTTCATCATCCATACAATATAATTGGCTGGCAGTTACCGGCGCAACTTCTTATACCGTATCTTATCAGGTTGGTGCATTACCGATTGTCAACATTGGAAATGTTGGAAATGTTTTGACCTATTCTGTTACGGGTTTACCTGCAGGAACCAATGTCACTATTACGGTAACACCAGTTGGCGGAGCCGGAACGTGTTTTGCGGCTAATACCAGAACTTGTGCTACTACAGCCTGTGTAGCTCCGGCTATACCAACTATTTCCACAACGGCTCCAACCTGCGCCGCAGATGGATTTACCACTATCACCAATTATAATGCTGCCAATACCTATACTTTCTCTCCTGTGGGGCCAACTGCAGGAGCTGGCGGAACCATTACAGGGGCAACTCTAGGAACAGCTTATACGGTAACCGCAACAAGTAGTGGTTGCACTTCAGCAGCATCGACAGGGTTTACCAATATAATCCGATTGACAACTCCTGCTGTACCGACAGTTTCTACAACTGCCCCAAGCTGTGCCGCTGACGGATTCACAACAATTACAAATTATAATGCTGCCAATACGTATACCTTCTCACCTGTTGGGCCGACTGCAGGTGCGGGTGGAACCATTACCGGAGCAACTTTGGGAACAGCCTATACAATAACCGCAACAAGTAGTGGCTGTACTTCAGCAGCATCGGCAGGGTTTACCAATTTAATTATGCTGACAACTCCTGCTGTACCAACTGTTTCTACAACGGCTCCAACCTGCGCCGCAGACGGATTTACGACTATTACGAATTATAACGCTGCCAATACGTATACCTTCTCACCTGTTGGGCCGACTGCAGGAGCTGGCGGAACTATTACAGGGGCAACTCTCGGAACTGCCTATACGGTAACCGCAACAAGTGGCGGCTGTACTTCAGTAGCATCAGCTGGGTTTACCAATGTAATCCGTTTGACAACTCCCGCGGTGCCGACAGTTTCTACAACTGCCCCAACCTGTGCCGCTGACGGATTCACAACAATTACAAATTATAATGCTGCCAATACGTATACCTTCTCACCTCTTGGGCCAACTGCAGGAGTTGGCGGAACCATTACCGGAGCAACTTTGGGAACAGCTTATACGGTAACCGCGACAAGTGGCGGTTGTACTTCAGCAGCATCAGCAGGGTTTACCAATGTAGTCCGATTGACAACTCCGGCTGTACCAACTGTTTCTACAACTGCCCCAACCTGTGCCGCTGACGGATTCACAACAATTACAAATTATAATGCTGCCAATACGTATACCTTCTCACCTCTTGGGCCGACTGCAGGAGCTGGCGGAACCATTACCGGAGCAACTTTGGGAACAGCCTATACAATAACCGCAACAAGTGGTGCCTGTACTTCAGCAGCATCAGCTGGGTTTACCAATGTAATCCGATTGACAACTCCGGCTGTACCAACTGTTTCCACAACTGCCCCAAGCTGTGCCGCTGACGGATTCACAACAATTACAAATTATAATGCTGCCCATACCTATACCTTCTCACCTGTTGGGCCAACTGCAGGAGCGGGTGGAACCATTACCGGAGCAACTTTGGGAACAGCCTATACTATAACCGCAACAAGTGGTGGTTGCACTTCAGCAGCATCAGCAGGTTTTACCAATTTAATTATGCTCGTAACTCCAGCGGTGCCTACCGTTTCCACTACAGCCCCAACCTGTGCCGCTGACGGATTCACAACCATCACCAATTACAATGCAGCCCATACCTACACTTTCTCTCCTGCCGGTCCAACTGCAGGAGCTGGTGGAACCATTACAGGGGCAACTCTGGGAACAGCCTATACGGTAACCGCAACAAGTGGGAGCTGTACTTCAGCCCCTTCAGTAGCATTTACTAATTTGATTACGCTTACGACTCAACCAGTACCTATAACCAGCACAACTGCCCCAAGTTGTGCAGCAGATGGATTTACTACGATTACAAATTACAATGCGGCCATAACTTATACATTTTCTCCTGTGGGGCCAACTGCCAGTGCAGGTGGAACGATTACCGGAGCAGTTATCGGAACTGCTTACACCATAACTGCAACAAGTGGTGGTTGCACTTCAGCAGCATCACCCGCTTTTACCAATTTGATTATGCTGACAACTCCGGCTGTACCAACTGTTTCTACAACCGCACCAACTTGTACCGCAGACGGATTTACAACCATCACCAATTATAATGCTGCCAATACCTATACTTTCTCACCTGTTGGACCAACCGCAGGTCCAGGTGGAGCCATTACAGGAGCAGTTATTGGAACAGCCTATACGATAACCGCAACAAGTGGTGGGTGTACTTCAGCCGTTTCCAGTGCTTTTACCAATATAATTATGCTGGCAACTCCTGCTGTACCAACAACTAACACTACAGCACCAACCTGCGCCGCAGATGGATTTACTACGATTACCAATTACAATGCAGCCAATACCTATACCTTCTCACCTCTTGGGCCGACTGCAGGAGCTGGCGGAACCATTACAGGAGCAGTTATTGGAACAGCCTATACGATAACCGCAACAAGTGGTGTTTGCACTTCAGCAGCATCGGCAGGGTTTACCAATTTAATTATGCTCGTAACTCCGGCTGTTCCAACAATTAACACGACGCCTCCAACCTGCATAGCAGATGGATTTTCAACCATCATCAATTACAACGCAGCCAACACCTATACATTCTCGCCTGCAGGACCGACCGTCGGCGCAGGAGGGACCATTACAGGAGCAACTCTGGGAACTGCTTATACCATAACTGCTACAAATGGTGGTTGCACTTCTGCATCTTCAGCCGCATTTACAAATCTTATTCAACTGGCAAATTTGCCAACTCCTTTACTCACTACCAATTTGCCAACCTGCGCGGCTGATGGATTTACAATCATCACAAATTACAATCCTGCTTTCACTTATACTTTTTCTCCTTTGGGACCAACTGCAGGGGCTGGCGGAACCATTACGGGAGCTGTTATTGGGACTGCTTATACAGTTATTGCTACACAAAGTATATGCACTTCAGGTACCTCGCTTCCTTTTACAAATGGAGCAATGTTGATTACCCCGGCTGTACCAAATGTTTCCACAACGGCTCCAACCTGCGCCGCAGACGGATTTACCACCATCACCAATTACAATGCGGCCAATACCTATACTTTCTCTCCTGTAGGACCAACCGCAGGCACTGGTGGAACGATTACTGGAGCAGTTATTGGAACTGCTTATACCATAACCGCAACAAGTGGTGGCTGTACT
The DNA here is from genome assembly GCF_021608265.1 of Flavobacterium wongokense. Taxonomy (GTDB): domain Bacteria; phylum Bacteroidota; class Bacteroidia; order Flavobacteriales; family Flavobacteriaceae; genus Flavobacterium; species Flavobacterium wongokense. The sequence goes on along the minus strand of NZ_JAKIHP010000006.1, from coordinate 74,508 downwards.
TCAGCAGCATCTACAGGATTTACCAATTTAATTATGTTGACAACTCCTGCTGTTCCGACAGTTTCTACAACTGCCCCAAGCTGTGCCGCTGACGGATTTACGACTATTACGAATTATAACACTGCCAATACCTATACCTTCTCACCTGTTGGGCCGACTGCAGGTGCTGGCGGAACCATTAATGGGGCAGTTATTGGAACAGCTTACACCATAACCGCTACAAATGGTGGTTGTACTTCAGCAGCATCGGCAGGATTTACCAATGTAATCCGATTGACAACTCCTGCTGTACCAACTGTTTCCACAACGGCACCAACCTGCGCAGCAGATGGATTTACCACCATCACAAATTACAATGCTGCCAATACTTACACCTTCTCACCTGTTGGGCCAACTGCAGGTGCTGGCGGAACAATTACCGGAGCAACTTTGGGAACAGCCTATACGATAACCGCAACAAGTGGCGGCTGTACTTCAGCAGCCTCTGCAGGGTTTACCAATTTAGTTATGCTGCCAACTCCCGCGGTGCCGACAGTTTCCACAACTGCCCCAACCTGTGCCGCTGACGGATTCACAACAATTACAAACTATAATGCATCCAATACGTATACTTTCTCTCCTGTCGGGCCGAATGCAGGAGCTGCCGGAACAATTACCGGAGCAACTTTGGGAACAGCCTATACAATAACCGCAACAAGTGGTGGTTGTACTTCAGCAGCATCGGCAGGATTTACCAATGTAATCCGATTGACAACTCCGGCGGTGCCGACAGTTTCTACAACTGCCCCAACCTGCGCCGCAGACGGATTCACAACGATTACAAATTATAACGCTGCCAATACGTATACCTTCTCACCTGTTGGTCCAACTGCAGGTGCTGGCGGAACCATTACAGGAGCTGCTCTTGGAACAGCCTATACGATAACCGCAACAAATGGTGGTTGCACTTCAGCAGCATCGGCAGGGTTTACCAATTTAATTATGCTGACAACTCCGGCGGTGCCTACCGTTTCCACTACAGCCCCAACCTGTGCCGCAGACGGATTCACAACAATTACAAACTATAATGCAGCCCATACCTACACTTTCTCACCTACCGGTCCAACTGCAGGTGCTGGCGGAACCATGAATGGGGCAGTTATTGGAACAGCTTACACCATAACCGCTACAAATGGTGGTTGTACTTCAGCACCTTCCAGTGCATTTACCAATGTAATTATGCTGCCAACTCCTGCTGTACCAACTGTTTCTACAACTGCTCCAACCTGTGTAGCAGATGGATTTACGACTATTACCAATTACAATGCTACCATAACTTATATATTTTCTCCTGTTGGGCCGACTGCAGGAGCTGGCGGAACCATTACAGGAGCAGTTATTGGAACTGCTTATAACATAACCGCAACAAGTGGTGGTTGTACTTCTACAGCTTCTAGTGCGTTCACAAATTTACTTATGCTGCCAACTCCGGCAGTGCCAACATTGAACACAACACCTCCAGCCTGTTTTACAGATGGATTTACATCTATTACCAATTACAATACAGCGAATTCATATACATTTTCTCCTGTAGGACCAACTGCCGGAACTGGTGGAACTATATCCGGTGCAGTTGTCGGAACGGCATACACAGTGACGTCGACTAATGGTGGCTGTACTTCGGCTTCAGCTGCATTTACAAATGCACCGCTTTTATTCAATGTAAATACTGCAAGTCCATCTCCACTTCATTATTGCGACCCGAACAATGACGGGTTCGGAACTTTTGATTTGACTCAGGTGATTCCAACAATTATAGGAGGAAATCCGTATGTGGTTACGTTCCATGAAACTCCAACCGATGCAACAATCGGAGGCACTACCATACCAACTCCTGCAAGTTATGACAACATTGACGTTAACACACAAACCATCTACATCCGAGTAACATCAAACGCTACCGGTTGTTTTGCTATAATTCCAATGCAGCTTATTGTTGACCCAACTCCCGAAGCTATAGAACCAAACGACTATCATGTTTGTGATGACAATACTGATGGCATTGCCAGTTTTAATCTGACAAGTGTTATATCAGAAGTATTGGGAACCATCAATCCGGCAACGCATACGATTTCATTTTATACCGATTTACCAGATGCCCAATCAGAAACAAGCCCAATTATCAACCTTAACAATTTCCCTTCTTCAGGCCAGACGATTTGGATTCGTGTTGAGGATATTGCAACCGGATGTTCAGATATCGTTACCTTAGAATTGATTGTCGACCCACTTCCATTGGCCACTCAGCCTAATTATCCTCAATATAGCTTGTGCGATATGACATTGCCATTGGCACATGAAGAATTTGATTTGGGTTCAAGAATCAACAGCATTTTATTGGGACAAACCGGTATGAATGTTACTTTTCACTTCAGCCAGGCCGATGCTTCCAATGATGTCAATCCGCTGCCGCTTTTGTATACCAATGTAGACCCGTTTGTACAGACCATTTGGATACGTATTGAAAATGACATTACTGGATGTTTTACTTTATCAACCATTGATATCAGGGTCGAACCTTTACCAACTCCTATCCCACCAGCACAGGCATATTCAATTTGCGACAACAATCAGGATGGTTTTGGAACCTTCAATCTGAACAGTTTAACCAACGACATACTCCAGGGTGCTAATTATACGATTACGTATCACGAAACCTTTGATGATGCCCAACTAGGCAATAATCCGCTATCGAGTCCTTATGACAATGTCACTCCGTTTACGCAATTCATATATGCATTGGCTGTTGATAATATTAATGGATGCAGAAGCGTTATTCCTATTGAATTGGAAGTAAAACCTCAGCCAATGACTCCGTTCAACGTGCCCGATTTAGTTCAGTGCGACGAAGATAACTTCCCCCAAAATGGTTCAATGTTTTTTAACCTGACCCAAAATAATGCAGCGGTGTTATCAATACAGCCAGGAGCTCCAACAGATTATACTGTAACCTATCACATTTCCCAACCCGATGCCATTTCCGGAAACTTTCCAATAATACAGGCAACAAATTATGTAGGTACAAACCATCAAATTATCTGGGTTCGTGTTGAAGATAATGCCACAGGCTGCTTCTCTACCGGCTCTTTCGAATTATTGATCAATGCACCTTTAGTGCTTCCAATCCCGACACCTTTGAGTGTTTGTGATGACGATGCCATTGATAACAATCAGTTTACGCAATTTGACTTAACGATTAAAAACAATGAAATTACAGGTAGCCAGGCCAATATGATTGTGACCTATTACCCGGGTTATCCCGTGACGGCCTCAAGTGTAGCCATTCCGAATCCAACGGCTTATACCAACATCATTCCTGCTGTACAGACACTCGGAGTTATGGTCACTACTCCGGATGGTTGTAGAAGTTATACTTCTTTGGACATCCGTGTGTTGCCGATTCCGGTTCCAAATCCTAATCCAATTACACCATTGCCACCTCAGTGTGATGTAAACAATACCGGTGATATGATGGAGGTTTTTGATTTAACAGTTAATGCATCAACGATTATCAATGGTGACCCAACCCTTACCCTGCATTATTATCCGTCACAGCCGGATGCCGAGGCAGGTACCAATGAAATCCTGATACCGAATGCAGCTTTAGTGGGGCAAAACGTATGGATACGGGTTGAGAATAACAGAGTGGATTATCAGGGCAATAATTGTTTTGTTTTGGTGGAACAACCGCTTACCGTGAATCCATTACCGGCTACCCTTCCGGCTGCGGTTGTCCAAAATTGTGATGATGATGCCGACGGACAGGCTACATTTGATTTAACAGTATCAACTGCCGCTTTCTATGCTGCTTCAAATGTGACGGTTACTTATTATACTTCAGCTGCAAATGCGCAGTCGGGAACAGGCTCAATAGCAAATCCGACAGCTTATCTAAACATCTCAAACCCGCAGATTATATACATCAGGGTTGTAGACAATGTTACAGGTTGTGTGAATTTCAATGGCCAGTTTACCATTACCGTTAATCCGAAACCAACGGCAACAGCACCTGCTGTTTTTGAAACCTGCGATACCGATGGCACAAATGATGGTTTCTTTGCTTTGGATTTGAGTTCGTATATCAATGGAATAATTGGGGCACAGACCGGAGTTACGGTAACTTTCTACAACACAGCGGCTGATGCCAACAACGAAACAAGCCCAATTACCGATTTGGTAAATTACCAAACCTACACCCATACTATTTACATCAGGGTTGAAAACGACGCTACAGGTTGTTTCGTTATAGTTCCATTTGCCAATACCGTTGAGGAGCTGGCTGAACCTCATGTTACCGCACCAACGGATGTAATTTGTGTCGAATATGGCACCAATATTTTACTAAGTGGCGTTACCTTGGATAGCGGCATTACCAATCCGAATTATACTTTTGAATGGTTTGAAGCAACAAATCCAACAGTAGCTTTAGGAAACGGCTCGACTTATCCTATTACAACTGTTGCACCGGGAAGCTATTTTGTTGTAGCTACAAGCACCAACCCACCATTATTAGGTTGCGTGTCGGACCGCTCCAACACCTATACTGTAACCCAATCCGGTCCACCGCAGTTTTCAACACCGCCTTACACCATCACGAATGCATTTGATGCCAATCAAATCATTACAGTAAATGTGGTTGGTCACGGGATTTATGAATACAGTATGGACGACGGCCCATTCCAGAGCAGCAATATTTTTGAGCATGTTCCTCTAGGAATACACCAAATTACCATAAGGGATGCCAGAGGCATTACAAGCTGTGGTTCGCTTTTCATTGATGAAGTCCAAACCATTGATTATCCGCATTATTTTACTCCAAATGGCGATGGGATTAATGATACATGGAATGTTAGAGGCCTGGACCAATTAAATGCAAGGCTTTATATTTTTGACCGTTATGGCAAACTTTTAAAACAGCTCAGCACCAGCAGTGATAGTCCGGGATGGGACGGAACACTGAATGGCTACCTGCTTCCTTCGACCGATTATTGGTTTAAGATTGAATTCCTGGAACAATCACAAATGAAGGAATTTAAGGCACACTTCTCGCTGAAAAGATAAAACCGGAATCGGAATTTGTTATATTTGAAGAACAAATTCAACGTTATGGAAGAATACGGGAAAATTTTACTGATTGCAATGCCATTTTTCCTTTTGCTGATTTTCATCGAAAGAACTTATGGCTATTTCAAGGGTGTAAATCATACGCCAATCATGGACAGTGTTTCGAGTATCAGCTCCGGAATGACCAACGCTGTCAAAGATGCCTTGGGGCTGAGCATCGCGATTATTTCCTATGAATGGATGGTAAATCATCTGGCACTCATCCATATCGAAGCCACTGCCCTCACCTTTATCATTGCCTTTTTTGTAATTGATTTCTATGGCTATTGGGGACATCGTTGGGCACACCAAATCAATTTCTTCTGGAACAAGCACGCCATCCACCACAGTAGTGAAGAATTCAATCTGGCCTGTGCCTTGCGCCAACCCATTTCGAGCTTTGTCAATCTGTTCACATTTTTATTGCTGCCCGCAGCCATTCTCGGAGTTCCATCCAAAGTGATTGCCATTTTACTTCCAATACATTTGTTCCTGCAGTTTTGGTACCATACCAGATACATCGGCAAACTGGGATTTGTTGAAAAATTCCTCGTTACGCCTTCCCATCATCGTGTCCATCATGCGATTAATCCCGAATATATGGATAAGAACCACGGTCAGATTTTTATTTTTTGGGACAAATGGTTTGGCACTTTTCAGGAAGAACTGGATAACGTGCCACCTGTATACGGAATCACAAGACCGGCGCAAACCTGGAATCCCATTCGGATTAACTTTCAGCATTTGTGGCTGTTGATTAAGGATGCCTATCACGCCGAAAACTGGAAAGACAAATTCACAATCTGGTTCAAACCAACAGGATGGCGCCCCGAAAATTTCGATGAGAAACACCCTATTGATAAAATCTCGGATGTCTATAGTTTTGACAAATACGGCCATGAACATTCGGCACTTTTGAAATATTGGTCGGTAATCCAGTTGTTTACCACACTCGGATTAATCAGTTATCTTTTTGGGAATATTGCCAGCATTGGCCTGCCGAATATTTTTGTGTATGGCTTCTTTGTTTTCCTGACGGTTTACAGTTATACCGAATTGATGGACACCCGGAAATTCTCGGTCTTCTGGGAAGGATTGCGGTTCATCGTTTCCATCGGTATCCTTTATTATTATGGCGATTGGTTTGGGATGTCAAAATTGTTGCCCTATTCCAACTGGATGCTGATGGCTTACTTCACCATATCCCTGGCTATGAGCCTTTATTTTGTATTGGTCGAATTTAAAAACACGCAAAACTCCCTTTCCTATGAATAGTCAAAAATTATTACAGGGTTTCCTGGCGTTTGGTTTTATATATGCAATCCTCCTCTTAACCGAAAACGATACGCTTACCTGGTATTTAAAACCATTTCTGCTTCCTTTTTTGTTTTATGCTGTAGCAAAAAGCGATTCGTTTGAAACCAAGAAATGGCTGTTGGCTGCGCTTTTATTTTCATGGATTGGTGACTGCATTTTAATGTTTGCCGATAAAGGCGAAGAATTCTTCATCTTCGGATTGGTAGCATTCCTGATAGCCCATATTTTGTTTATCGTACTTTTTGCCAAACAAAAATCGGTTCATATCAGTTTTAAGGAACCGATGTTCTGGTTGGGATTTGTGGGCGCCACAATTTATCTGGTAAGCATGCTTTGGGTATTGATTCCGACTCTGGGAGACTTGAAATTTCCGGTGACCGCTTACGCACTGATCATTACCATTATGTTCAAAATGGCTTTGAAAGGAACTTTCGACTGGAAAGGCGAAGCAAAATACAGGGTACTTCTTGGTGCTGCTTTTTTTGTGGTTTCAGACAGTATTTTGGCAATAGATAAGTTTCATTCACCTTTGGATTCTGCTTCCTATTCGATAATGATAACCTACCTGATTGCACAGTTCTGCATTACCGATGGGATTCTGAAACTCAATCTGAAACAACAACCGGAATATTCAGTAGAAGAAGCATAGATACTCCATAGATGCTCCATAGATAAAGCATAGATAGTGCATACATAAAGCGTTGTGGATTATGTAAAATAGCTTTTTTAGTGAGGTAGCTTATCCTTCAAGACACCGTATAAAAACGTTCCCAATACGGCACCAATCAATATCAGTCCAACACTGATGAAACCTGCTCCAAGCATAATGAATATTGGCCCGGGACACGCTCCAACCATTGCCCAGCCTAATCCAAAAAGGACTCCACCAATCCAATAACGCGCACTGCCTTTTTCCTTATCCTGTATTTCTATGGGTTTGCCTTCAATGTCTTTCAATTGTTGCTTTTTAATGATTTGAACTCCAATAACACCAACTGCAATTGCCGTCATGATAATCCCATACATATGGAACGACTGGAATTGGAACATTTCATAAATGCGGTACCAGGAAACTGCTTCGGCTTTGGTCAATACGATTCCGAATATAAAACCAACTAATATATATTTAATGTATTTCATAGCTTAGAATAATAAGGGTAAAATAAAATGCGCCATAATCAAACCGCCTACAAAGAAACCAATCACAGCCTTCAAAGAAGGAATCTGCAGGTTACTCATTCCGGCAATCGCATGCCCCGAAGTGCAACCTCCGGCATAACGCGAACCAAAGCCAATCAGCAAACCACCTCCAAGAAGGATCAGTATCATTTTTGGGGATTCAAATATTTGGTTGCCAAATAAGGCATCGGGTAAAAGCTTTCCGTTTGGTGCATCAATTCCCATTGCGGCTAATTGTTCAATGGTTTTAGGATTGAGAGCTACATTCGAAGCATCGCTCAAAAAATGAACAGCAACATAACCGCCAAGCATCGCGCCAAGCACTACGGCTAAATTCCAGCGTTGCGACTTCCAGTCCCAATCAAAAAACGGAACCTTTTTTCCAACTCCGGTCATCGAACATAACGAGCGTAAATTGGACGACATTCCGAATACTTTCCCAAAATAATTTAGGGTGAGCATAATCGCAGCAATCAGAAAACCTGCAACCGACCAATGCCAAGTGTGGGTTATAAATTCCATAAGGTTGATTTTTTACAAAAATAGCAATATTAAATTATCGAAATGAAGTATTTTTGAAGCCAAATTTTAAAACCAAATGAAATCGAAGATTCACGAACACAAAAAAAACAATATAAAAAAGTGAGTAAAAACTTTTCGATAGAAATAAAATGGGCACTTCGTTTTACTTTACTGACTCTGGCCTGGGCAATTGGTGAAAAGACCATCGGGCTTCACGATGAATATATCGCAGAATACGGAATGTACACCAATCTTTTTGTATTCCCGGCTTTCCTGTTTTTCTATCTGGCACTGAAGGAAAAAAAGAAATACGTTTACAACAACAGCATGAGTTTTAGGGAAGGATTTGTAAGCGGGCTTGTGCTTTCGTTTATCATCGCATTACTGAATCCTTTTGCGCAGTTTGTCATTTACAAAAGCATTACGCCTCACTTTTTTGACACCATCATTGCCTACAAAGTAGAGCACAAATACATGACATTGGCAAATGCCAAAGTTTATTTCAACCTCAAAACCTATATCATCGAAAGTTCGTTTACGGCACTTTCTAAAGGTTTTATAACCGGAGCCATTGTATCGGTATTCCTAAGGAACAAAAGATAGTAGCATGATTATTGCAGAACGAAGAAAAAATATTTTTATCATGAAGAACACAGCCAGACTAACCATTTTCATTGTACTAATTTCATTATTCTCTTCCTGCGTCAGTACAAGATCCACCCTTAAAAATGTTGATAACAACGCACCGCTACCAAAATTATCCAATAACAATACTTTCGTTTTAACGGAATTCGCCAAAGACCGGAAATATGGCTACGATGCCGATTATCCGGTCAATGTTTTCTATATCAATGCCAAAGATGAAAATCTCAATGCTGAGCGTTACCTGAATGCTTTGGCCGGGCCAAATGGTGAAACCATAACCTTCACCAAAATAGAAAGCTGTTGCCCGTTTCCAACAAAAAACATAGATATGGGTGCCGGTTTCCTGGATGTCTACGAACTCCGATGGGAAGGCCAGGACAAACCCGTAAGATTATATGTAAACATTTATGAGCGAGGCTATTTGCTCGTTCCAATGGGTCTTTCGATAAAAAAATAAGTTAACATATTGTTGTTAAAATTATTGCAAATTAATAGTACCTTTGCGCCGATAAAAAACACGCACTATGAATATTAATGCTATTCCACAAATCAAGAATACTGATAGTGGAAATTTCTTTGTACTTGCCGGTCCATGTGCCATTGAAGGCGAAGAAATGGCAATGAGAATTGCTGAAAAATTGGTCACTGTGACCGATAAATTACAAATACCTTACGTTTTTAAAGGCTCTTTCAAAAAAGCGAATCGTTCAAGAATTGACAGCTTTTGTGGAATTGGCGATGAAAAAGCGTTAAAGATACTTCGAAAGGTTTCTGAAACTTTCCATATTCCAACAGTTACCGACATCCATACCAACGAAGATGCAGACAAAGCTGCCCAATATGTTGATGTATTGCAGATTCCGGCTTTCCTGGTTCGCCAGACTGATTTAGTTGTGGCTGCGGCCAATACTGGAAAAGTGGTGAATTTGAAAAAAGGACAATTCATGAGTCCGGAAAGCATGAAACACGCCGTTCAGAAAGTGTTGGACTGCAACAACCAAAACGTAATGGTTACCGATAGGGGAACCATGTTTGGCTATCAGGATATGATTGTTGATTTCCGTGGAATCCCGACGATGCAGCAATATGCAACCACTGTTTTGGACGTTACCCATTCATTACAACAACCCAATCAAACTGCTGGTGTAACCGGTGGAAGGCCTGATATGATTGAAACGATTGCCAAAGCAGGAATTGTTGTTGGTGTTGACGGTATCTTCATTGAAACCCATTTCGACCCTGCAAATGCTAAAAGTGATGGAGCCAATATGCTGCATTTGGACTACTTCGAAGGTTTGATGACCCGTTTGGTTGCCATCAGGAAAACAATAAATCAATTTTAATATTTAAACGGTGAAAAAAATATTCTTCTTTTCATTTATGATTTGCGCCTTGACGCAAAGTGTTACAGCGCAGGATCAAACCACTACCAATCCTTCAAAATATACTGCGCACAATAAAGGGAAATTCTTTATTTATTGGGGTGGAAATCGCGAAAGCTTTACCAAATCGGATATTCATTTCAAGGGCCCGGATTACGATTTTACCTTGTATGATGTCCAAGCCAGTGACAAACCAAAAGGCTGGAGCATTGATTATGTAAACCCGGCTCGAATGACCATTCCGCAAACCAATTTGAGGATTGGTTATTTTATAAATGACCATTATAACATTGCCATTGGTGTTGACCATATGAAATACGTTATGAATCAAAATCAGATTGCGCACATTGGCGGGGTTGTTGGCGATTCATATCCTGAGCATTCCGGGGTTTATCTACCATCAGGGAATAATACAATCGACCTAAGCGATGGAACTTTCCTTAGATTTGAACACACTGACGGACTAAATTACGTACACACCGAATTTTCGCGTGTGGATGACATTTCCAAATTATTTGGAATCAGAAATACGGATGTATTCCAGTTGAACATTACAGAAGGTGTTGGTGGTGGTATATTATATCCAAAAACAAATGCTACTCTGCTAGGGAAAGAAAGACATGATGATTTCCATGTTTCAGGATTTGGTGTTTCAGCTAAAGTTGGTTTGAATTTTACCTTCTTCAAACATTACTTCCTTCAAACCGAACTTAAGGGAGGTTATATCAACATGAACGATATCAGGACTACTCACGATCCTGCTGATAGGGCTTCACAACACTTTAGGTTTCTCGAAAGGATTGTTGCCTTTGGAGGAATATTCAACATTTAAGAAAATACAAAACATATAAAAAAAGCCGCCTCGTTTTTAACAAGGCGGCTTTTTTCTTTTAATAAGATCGACTAATCTATTCCATATTGGTCGAATAGGTACATTAACGAAGCCATGGTTGCGGCACCCAATTCCAATTCCCTTTTATTGACTGCATCAAATTTGTCATTAGCTGCATGATGGTAATCAAAATAGCGCTGCGAATCCGGAGTCAGGCCAGCCTTGACAATTTTGGCAGAAGTCAGATGACCGATATCCGAACCTGTTCCTCCAATCTTAAAACTATGGATTAGGTAAGGTTCGAATAAGTGTTTCCAGTTCATTACTTTTTCAAAATTCGCCGCATCGCATTCAAAATTAAAACCTCTTGGTGAAAATCCTCCTGCGTCGCTTTCGAGTGCGAAGATGTGGTTTTCCTTGTTTTTCTTTGATAATTCTTCATACTTCCTTCCTCCTTTCCCGCCAAATTCCTCATTCATGAAAAGGATTGCCCTAATGGTATTTTTTGGCTTATAATTCAGCTTTTTGAATATTTCCAAAACTTCCATGCTTTGAACTACTCCCGCACCATCATCGTGGGAACCATCAGCCAAATCCCAGGAATCAAGATGGCCGCCGACAATCATGATTTTTTCAGGATGCTCCGAACCGGTAATTTCCCCAACAACATTATACGAAAGCACATCATCATAAGACTGGCAGGAAAGCTTCATATAGAATTTCAGTTTTGGATTGTCCTTTAATTTTTTGCTTAACAATTCGGCTCCATTAGTGCTGATTGCCGCTGTTGGGATGTATTTGTCTTTTGCCAAATCACCATAACTCTGCATGCCTGTATGCGGAAAATCATCCAGCCTGAAACCCATTGAACGTACAATCGTTCCAATTGCTCCGGCTTTTGCAGCTTTTTCTGCGCCATAAAACCTTTGGTCTACACAACCTCCATAAGATTCGAAGGCATCTACATTATCAGCTTTAAAAGGGCGGTTGTAAAAAACGATTTTCCCTTTGATCTTTTCAGGAGCTAAGGTTTCCAACTCTTTAAGACTGTGGATTTCGATTATTTCAGCAGTCAGTCCATTTTTCGAAGTAGCAATCGAACCTCCAAGCGCGCAAATTGGAACTGCGGTTTTGTTTTTATCATCGAGGATAAAAGCCGTTTCCTTTTCGCCTCTTACCCATTTTGGCACCATCACTTCCTGAAGGTATACCTTGTCCAAACCTAAAGTTTCCAATTGCTGTTTGGTGTAAGCCACTCCTTTCTCGGCACCAACAGAACCTGATATCCTCTGTCCTATTTTATTGGACAGGTAATCAAGCCAGGAATAGCATTGGGAATTGGTCAGTGACAATTTGTAAATATCGGCAAGCATTTGTTTATCGTTGCTTTGCGAATGGATTGCAGAAGTAAATAGGAACAGGAAAATGGTTAGTTTTTGCATGGTGTATTTTTTCTCAAAAATAAATGAAAAAACATTTGGTTGAAAAAATATTATTCATTTACTTTGCCATTCAAAGTACTTTAAAATGGAAAACGAAAAATATCTTAAGGACATCCAGGACATCAAACAAATGATGTCGCAATCAACCCAATTTATTTCATTAAGTGGTTTATCCGGGATTTTGGCAGGGATTTATGCACTGATTGGAGCGTACATTGTAAGCCAGCTTTTGGAACAAAATAAATATGATGTCGTTATTATTGAAGGCAGGACCTTTAAGCTGATTGTTTTAACCGCTTTTGTAGTTTTGGTTTTGTCATTGATAACGTCCTTTATCATGACCCGGCAAAAGGCAAAAAGATTGGGAGAAAGCATCTGGAACGCTTCATCCAAAAGATTATTGATCAATTTTTGTATTCCATTATTTACGGGCGGAATTTTTGCCCTGCTTCTTTTGCGTCACGAAGTTTATGGATTGATTGCTCCGATAACACTGATATTTTACGGATTGGCCTGCCTTAATGCCAGCAAATATACTTTGAAAGACGTACGCTATTTAGGCATCACAGAAATTATTTTAGGATTGATTGCGGTTGAATTTTCAGGATATGGTTTGTATTTTTGGGTAATCGGTTTTGGAATCTGCCACATCGTTTACGGAGCTGTAATGTATTTTAAATACGATAGAAATTAATGAAAAAAGTCCACATATTTCTTGCCCTAATTTTGTTAAGTGCCTTTGGTTTCATTGGTAGTTCCTGCGATACTGCCAATAAAAAAAACGTCCAGTCATTGGAAAATGTAAAGGACGGCGATATTATTTTTCAGTCATCACAGTCCGGGCAATGCGAAGCAATACGGATTGCAACCAACTCCAAATTCTCACATTGCGGGATCATTTATATCGTGAACGGCAAAAAATATGTTTATGAAGCGGTACAGCCTGTGTCCTCAGCTCCATTGGAACAATGGATTAAACATGGTGAAGGGAATGCTTTTGTTATCAAAAGGCTGAAAAATGCTGCAACCGTTTTGGATGCTGCTACCCTTAAAAAAATGAAGGATTACGGAAGCAAATTCAACAACAAGGATTACGATTTGTATTTTGGTTGGAGCGATGATAAAATTTATTGTTCGGAATTAGTTTGGAAGATATACAAAAATGGAGCTAATATTGAGCTTTGCAAACTAGCGAGCCTAAAGAATTTCAATTTAGACAATCCAAAAGTAAAAGCCATTTTAGCCGAAAGGTATGGCAACAGGATTCCGCTGGAAGAACAGGTTGTTGCTCCGTCACAAATTGAAAGTTCAGCATTATTGGAAACCGTTATAGACACCTATAAATAATTTGAAAACCATCATCCAAAATATCAACAAAGCCTTTGACCACAGGATCCGTCTTGGGATTATGTCTGTATTGATGGTCAATGAAAGTGCCGATTTCAACATGCTCAAAGAATTGCTTGGTGTTACCGATGGCAATCTTGCAAGCCATACCAAAGCCTTGGAAACCGAAGAATACATTAGGATCGAAAAGCAGTTCATTGGCAAAAAACCCAACACAAGATATAGCGCTACAACGTCCGGGAAAAAAGCATTCAGGGAACACATTGAAGCACTTGAAAAATTAATAACCAAAACCTAATCTATTTTTTTAATCATTTACTTTGAAAAACAAAGTACTTTTAAAAATTAAAACATGAACAAAATCCTCTCCATTTATCTCTTCAACAAAAAACAGAACCCTTATCTGATAGTTTTGGGTGTGCTCTCAATTACCCTGATGTTATTGCGGGTAAAAATAACCCAGGACATGTACCTGCTGTTTTTGATTTGGAACCTTTTTTTGGGCTATATCCCCTATTTTCTTTCTTCGGAAATAAAAACAACGGTTCCGGGAACCTATAAATTCTACCTGCTTTTTTTGGGTTGGCTGCTGTTCCTTCCCAATGCCTTTTACCTGTTGACCGATTTTGTGCATCTGCACCATAACAGCGATTTGCAGTATTTGTTTGACGCCTTGCTGCTTGCCTGTTTTTCGATTGCGGGATTTTATGCCGGAATCTCCTCAATGCTTCACATCCACGGATTATTGGAAATGAAATACTCCGTTAAGAAATGCTGGCGGATTATTGCAACCCTTTGCTATTTGTCGAGTTTCGGGGTTTACCTTGGAAGAATCCTTCGGTTTAACAGCTGGGATATAGTGAGCAGTCCTATTGACCTTTTCTTCAATATCCTCAAAAGCATCGAAAGCCTCCATGCCTATGAATTCACTTTTCTCTTTGGAACCTTCATCCTAATCGTTTATGGGATTTCATATTTATCGTCTGACACTAAAACCATCGCATCATGATTTCTCAAACACAATCAACACCAGGCAGGTTTTCAACTTATTTAGCCGTTACTTCTTTCGTAATCGGAACACTATTCCTGATTTGGCATTTATCATATCCTGATAATGAAATCATAATATTCTTGGGTTGTTGGTTTGTATTGGCCGCATTGACTGTCAACGGAATTACTTTCCTCTATCTAATTTATCTGCTTATCATTCGGCCTTTAGACAGGGAAACCCTATTCATACGCATCCTCATTCTTTTATCAAACATTCCCATCTTCTTTTTGTACACACACATCGTAATAAATAATATTTCACTTCTAACTCAAAACAATTAAAATCATGGAAAATTCAGAAAATCAAGTACCCGAAACAAAATCATTCTTCCAATCAACCACAGCCAAAATGCTGATGGTGGGATTCCTAACCTTAGTCCTGCTGATTCCGCTCTTTTTTGTGCAGGATTTAATCCGCGAGCGTTCCCAACGAAAAACAGAAATGGTGGATGAAGTGACTAATTTATGGGGAAGGGATGTCCAGTTTTACGGCCCGATATTGCGTATTCCCTACAGCACTTATGAAGCCTACAATGTCACCAATCCGAAAACAGGAATGACCACCATCGAAAGGAAAGCCGTGACCAATTATGCCTATTTCTTTCCGAATGAATTGAAAAACACGTCCAACATCAAGAAAAACGAATCGCTCAAACGCGGTATTTTCAACCATGTGGTTTTCAAGGCAGACATGAATTTCAAAGGGAATTTTACCAATCCGAATTTTGCCAAACTCAACATTCCTGAAGAAAACATCCAGTGGAGTAAAGCCTCAGTCATCGTAAAAACAACCAACCTGAAAAGCATCAAAAGCGAACTCAGGATACAACTGAACAACGATAAATTTTCATTCGAACCACAAAATAATGACAAAAGCGAATACAGTGTTTTGGCTACCAACAATTTTGATTATAAAACGCTGGTGAATCACGAAAAGATAAATTTCGATTTTTCGATAAGCTACAACGGAAGCAACAGCGTCAAATTCATCCCAATCGGGAAAGTTACCGATGTGAGTGTGGATTCCGATTGGGAGTCTCCAAGTTTTGAAGGTTCTTTTGCAGCAAGCGACACTACAAAAACGGTTGGTAAGAAAGGTTTTCATGCCGATTGGAAGGTTTTGGACATCAACAGGACGTTTTCGCAGCAATACGCGAATGTTTTGCCTAATCTGGATGATTACCTCTTCGGAGTAAAATTAATTCAAACAGTGGACGAATATCAGCAAAATGAGCGTGCTTCCAAATACGGTTTCCTGGTAATCGGTTTAACGTTCCTTATTTTCTTCCTGATTCAATCCATCAGCAAGGTCAACATCCACATTTTCCAATATTCGATGATTGGCCTTGCACTGATTATGTTTTACACTCTTTTGATATCCATCACAGAGCACAGCACCTTTAGTTTTGCCTACACCATTGCCGGAGCTTCGGTTGTGGTAATGATAACACTCTATTCCATTTCGATTTTGAAGAACAGGAAGTTTCCAATGTTCATCGGAATAGCGCTGAGTGTTTTGTACTCGTTCATTTATGTGATTATCCAAATGGAAGATTACGCATTGCTCGTTGGAAGCATCGGATTATTCCTGATTCTTGGAGCCGTGATGTATTTCTCAAGAAAAATAGACTGGAGTAAGTAACTTTGTAACCAATAACGTGATTATGAAAAAGCTGATTTTAATATTTATAGTCCTCATATCGACTGTTGCGTGCAAAAGCAATGACGAAGAAAATGCAAAAAAGGATTCCAAAACAACAGGCAGGATTGCTTTTGATTGGAAAAAATGGCAAACAAAGGAAGATAAGGATTATCCCTATCGCAATGATATGATTGATGATTTAATCGCTTCTGACACAATTAAAAAGCTCAGTAAAGCCAAAATCCTAAGCATCCTTGGTGAGCCAGACAGGATTGACAATAATTATTTTTTTTACCAAATTGACCAGGAGCGAATAGGTTCCTGGCCAATTACAACCAAAACACTGGTAATCAAAATAAAAAATGATGAAACAGTGGAATGGGTAAAAATTCATGGCTGAAACGAAAACTATGCAATTATTTGTTGAAAAAGATTCCATCGTAAGGGAAATATGGGGCAAAGGCGACACTGTACTGTTCATCTTTGCCGGAGCTTCCGGTGAGTTTGCGCTGAATAAGGCTGTCGACTGGCTTTATTTTACCGGAAAGCTTCCTGCCGACCCTTTGGGTAGATTGTTTTCTACCGTTCGTTACGCCAGGCTGATTGTCTTTGCTTCTATGGATGAGGCCAATGCTTCTATTGATTCATTGCGGAAAATCCACGGCGCTGTAGAGCAAAACCGCGGTTTTTCGATTCCGGATTGGGCGTACCGTGATGTATTGTTCATGCTGATCCATTACTCGATAGCAGCTTACGAACTGCTTGAAAGGAAATTAAGCGATGAAGAGAAGGAAGAAGTATACAATGTTTTCTATCGCGTTGGAACCCGAATGGGTTTAAAGGAATTGCCACCAACTTACCTTGAATGGCTTCCTGTAAGGGAATCACATCTGGTTGCCGATTTACAGCAAAGCAAATACACTTCGGATCTTTTCAGGCAATACAGAAAGCATCTTGGACCCATTCGCTTTAAAATCCTGATAGATGCACAGAAGTTGGTAATTCCGCAACACGTTAAAAAGCTATTGCATTTTAATAGCTTCTCATTGCTCTCGATTGCCATTCCGGTTTACAAAATCAGCAGGGTTTTAAAAATGGATGGATTGCTCAAAAACGCATTGCTTCCATCCGAGTACAAAACCCAAATCAAAGAGCTGGATTTACATCAGCAATAAGACAAAAAAGCCTGTTCATTTTGAACAGGCTTTTTTATAAACTGAAATTCCAATCCTTGTTTTTATCATACCAAAGTTCTCCGTTGGAAACCGTCAAGGGACAATCAAAATTGTTCGTGTACAAACTTCCCGTTCCTAAACCCTGAGGCATCAAATTATTTTGCAGGAAAGTAAATTGGGCAATTGCGTTCAAACCAACATTGCTTTCCAAAGCGGAAGTAATCCACCAACCGATATTTAATTTTTCGGCAATCGAAATCCATTCCAAAGTCCCTCGGAATCCACCAATGAAACTTGGCTTCAAAACGATGTATTGCGGCTTGATTTTTTGCAGCAGTTTTTCCTTTTCTGCTTTTGAAAATACTCCAATCAGCTCCTCGTCCAAAGCTATAGGAATTTTCGTGTTTTTACACAATACTGACATCATGTCAGTATTGTTTTTTTTAATGGGCTGCTCTATGCTATGCAATTTAAAACCAGATATTTGATTTATTTTATCTAAAGCTTCATTTTTATCAAATGCACCGTTTGCATCAACACGTATTTCAATAGTTTTTTCATCAAAATTATCGCGTATAAAGCGCAATAATTCCATTTCCTTGTCAAAATCTATGGCTCCGATTTTCATTTTTATACAGCTAAAACCCTGCGCGATTTTGTCCTCAATCTGGGCTTTCATGAACGCCTCATCGCCCATCCAAACCAATCCGTTTATCGGAATGCTTTTGCTGTTTTTTGTAAAATCTGAAGGGAATAAAACGAATGGATTTTCACTTTTTAACGACAGGAAAGCCATCTCAATTCCAAATTGAATGGATGGAAATTCGATCAATTCCTCCCAAAGTTTTTGCTCTCCAAGATGGATATTTTGACAAGCCCAAAGTAATTTTTCTTTATAATCAGGCCGGTCATCCGCACTCAATCCACGAAGGATTCCGCACTCGCCTATACCTCTTTTTCCCTCTTTTTCCAGAATGATAAACCAGGTTTCCTTGTCGGTTAAAATGCCTCGTGAAGTTCCCGAAGCTTGTTTGAAATGTAGTATGTATTTGAAATACGAAGCTTTCATTTTAAAGCGAAATGCTCTCTCCGATATCCAAAAGCATCAGGTCTTTTCCTGCATCAAAGAACTTTTTGATTGCTTCCTCGTGGTTCACGATGATAAAGCCAAAAGTATCGTAATGACAACCTAAAATCTTGTCACAAGCCACAAAATCTGCGGCTATTATTGCGTCTTCAACATCCATTGTAAAATTACTTCCTATTGGAAAAATAGCCAAATCGAGCTTGGTCCGCATCGGAATCAGTTTCATATCCATGGTAAGCGCTGTATCGCCGGCAATGTAAATATTTTTATGCTCGCCTTCGATTACAAAACCACCGGGATTTCCTCCGTAAGTCCCGTCAGCAAAGGAACTTGAATGGATAGCCGAAACATATTTCACTTTTCCAAAATCAAATTGCCAGCTTCCGCCATGATTCATTGGATGGTATTGAAAGCCTTTATTTCCGTAATAAGCCGCTGTTTCATAGCCCGAAACGATTACAGCATTGGTATTCGTGGCAATCGCCTCAACGTCCAAAGTATGGTCATTATGGGCATGTGTAAGCAAAATATAATCTGCCTTCAGGCTATAGATATCGATATGTGAGGCCTTTGGGTTTGCTGTAATGTAAGGATCGACAATGATGTGCTTTCCACTAACTTCAATTCCAATACAGGCGTGTCCGTAGAATGTGATTTTCATTTGTATATTTTTTATGTTAGCGATTCTACTCTTTTACCTTCCTCCCAGAAAAACATTTACAATGATATCCGAAACAAAATATATCAGGCTCAATGCCAGCAATATAGACAGGAAAAATGTACTTAAGGCGAGTTTCTTCAATTCGGGGTCCAAAAGCTTTGGATTTTTATTCCTGCGAACCGTCAAAAGATGCGATGTTAGCGGAAAATAAGCCGCAAGGAACAAATATTGGTCGAAATGAAAACCATTCAGAATTGCAAACAAAACGACCAAAACCATAGCGGAGATAATCAGGAAATAATGATACTGTTTGGCCCAGGCACCACCTTTCTGTACTACAATGGTATTTTTTTCGGCCTTTCTGTCGCTTTCCTCATCCCGCATGTTATTCAGGTTTAAAACTCCAACACTCAGGAACCCAATTGCTGTCGCAGGCAGTAATAGCAGCCAGTCTATCTGTTTTGAAAACATAAAATAAACCCCAAAGGTACTGACCAATCCAAAGAAAATAAATACAAACACATCGCCATAACCACGGTACCCATAAGCGCCTTTTCCAACAGTATAGCGAATCGCTGAAGCAACCGCTAAAATCCCTAAAAAGAAGAAAATGAAGGAATACAGCAAATAGCTTTCCTTGAATGCGTAATAAATCAGTAAACCTGCAAAACACAAGGTGACAACCGACATTAAAATCATTGCGTTTTTCATTGCCGAAGGTGTAATCGTTCCTTTTTGAATCGAACGTTTTGGCCCAACCCTGTCCTCATTATCAGTGCCTTTGATTCCGTCTCCATAGTCATTGGCAAAATTCGAAAGTATCTGCAGCCCCAAAGTTGTAAGCAATGCAAAGAATACAATATTCCAGTTGAACATTGCCTGTGACATTGCATAAAAACTTCCGACTATAATTCCGGATACCGAAAGTGGTAGTGTACGAACCCTTGCGGCTTCAATCCAGTGTTTCATATTTTTTTAAGTTTATTCGGTTATGCGGTTATTCGGTTATGCAGTTTTTGCAATTCAAATAACCAAATTAACAAATCCACAAATTACGGCAGCCATTTTTTATCAAAATTAGGCTTTCTTTTTTCCAGAAAGGCATCTCTTCCTTCTTTGGCCTCGTCGGTCATATACGCCAGCCTGGTGGCTTCTCCGGCAAAAACCTGCTGCCCTACCATTCCGTCATCCGTAAGATTCATGGCAAATTTCAGCATTTTGATCGATGTTGGTGATTTTGCCAGTATTTCCTGAGCCCATTCATAGGCGGTATCTTCAAGTTCTGAGTGCGGAATGACCGCATTTACCATCCCCATTTCAAAGGCTTCCTGAGCCGAATAATTCCGGCCTAAAAAGAAGATTTCACGTGCTTTCTTCTGCCCAACCATTTTAGCAAGATAGGCAGAACCGTAACCACCGTCAAAGCTGGTTACATCAGCATCAGTCTGTTTAAAAATTGCATGTTCCTTACTGGCAAGCGTCAAATCACAAACCACATGAAGGCTGTGCCCACCGCCAACAGCCCAGCCCGGAACCACGCAGATGACCGCTTTTGGCATAAAACGGATTAAGCGCTGCACGTCCAGGATATTCAATCGATGGTAACCGTCATCTCCAACATAACCCTGGTGCCCGCGGGCTTTTTGATCACCGCCGGAGCAGAAAGACCAAACGCCATCCTTAGAACTTGGGCCTTCAGCAGAAAGCAAAACCACGCCTATGGAAGTATCTTCCTGTGCATCGTGAAAAGCCTGTAATAATTCTGAGGTTGTTTTAGGACGGAATGCGTTGCGAATGTCAGGGCGGTTAAAGGCTATTCTCGCAACACCATTGCATTTTTTATAAGTGATGTCTTCAAAATCCTTAACTGTTTTCCAATTAATTGAACTCATGTAAATGCTAAAATTTGTTAAAATAAAATTTGAAAAAATAAATTGCTCTATTTTAGCGTAAAAATAAAGCATTTTTTAGTCTTACCGACAAAAACAAATAGTAAATTCTTATGAACAAATCGATATTATGCCTTGGCTTTACATTATTGAGCTTTGCCGGATTTTCACAAACTTATGAATTCCACACGATTAAGGATATTGAGGCTTTGCCTGTAATTTCGCAAGACCAGACCGGTACCTGCTGGAGTTTTTCCACCACATCTTTCCTTGAAGCTGAAATCATCCGCCTAACCGGAAAGAAAGTTGACCTTTCGGAAATGTACAACGTACGCAACACCTATCTTGACAAGGCGGAAAATTATGTTATGCGTCAGGGAAAAGCCCAATTTGGTGAAGGCGGCTTAAGCCACGACGTGATTAACAGTGCCCGAAAATATGGCGTCGTGCCTGAGAAAAACTTTATCGGAAAAACAGACCCTGATTCAAAGTTCGACCACGACAAAATGGTTTCCGAACTGGAAGCCGTAATCAAAAAAGCCGTTGCCCAAACCCCTAAAAATTACCCAAACTGGAAAGCCGATTATGCAGCCATCCTGGATAATTACATGGGCAAATTCAATGAAGACGGAAAGATAGTTTCCCCGCAGTTTACCATTGACAATTCAAAATCAAATGCAGCTGAAAAGCCGTTGACTCCAACTCAGTTTTTGGCAACAACCAAATTGAATCTTGATGACTATGTTACGATAACTTCGTTTACCAATGAACCTTATTATTCTAAATTTATCCTAAGCATTCCTGATAATTTTGCTAACGGAAGTTTATACAATTTACCTTTAGATGAATTTATTCAAAATATTGACAATGCGCTGGATAAAGGATTTACACTAGCGTTGGATACCGACGTAAGCGAGAAGACTTTTTCAAAGGATAAAGGCATTGCAGTCATTCCGGAAAACGCTGATGATTCCAAATCAATCCTGACCGAAATCAAGCCTGAAAAAATCATTACACCCGAATACCGCCAGGCCGAATTTGAAAATTACGACACCCAGGATGACCACCTGATGCACATCGTTGGAAAGGTTGCCGACCAAAAAGGAAACCAGTATTACAAAGTAAAAAACTCATGGGGAACCAAAGCAGGAAGAGACGGTTATTTTTACATGAGCGTTCCTTATGTCAAACTAAAAGCCATTTCAGTAATGCTCAGCAAAGACGGCCTGACCAAAAAGACCAAATCTGCCTTGAGGGTTTAAACCCAAAACTGCCGTTGGACAAAAGTAATATACAGCCTGCAGGAAGCAATTTCTTGCAGGTTTTTTGTTTTTATTTCTATATTTATCCCATAAACTTTAGAAATGGAACACTTTACCGGCAGACAAAAAATCCAGATACTTCTCAGCTTTCCTGTAATCATAGCCTCGCTTGGTTATTTTGTGGATATTTATGATTTACTGCTGTTTGGGATTGTAAGGATTCAAAGTTTAAATGATTTAGGCTTAGATGCTGACAAAGTGGGGACTACTATTATCAATTGCCAAATGATCGGTATGGTTCTCGGCGGAATTCTTTGGGGGATTTTTGGCGATAAGAAAGGAAGGCTTTCAGTACTTTTTGGTTCTATTCTGGTCTATTCCCTCGCCAATATTGCCTGTGGTTTTTTACCCCAAATCAACTTTATGGACAAGGCAACAGCCTACGCTTTGCTTCGATTCATAGCCGGAATTGGTTTGGCGGGCGAACTTGGTGCCGGAATCACTTTGGTTTCTGAAACTTTGCCAAAGGAATTGCGCGCCATAGGATGTTCCATCGTAGCTGGTTTTGGCGTTTTAGGTGCGGTTGTAGCCCAATTTACAGTCGAGCTGGCCGGAAGCTGGACGACAGCGTACATCATTGGCGGAGCTTTAGGATTAGTACTGTTGGTATTGCGTATCAGCGTTGCTGAAAGCGGCATGTTTGAAAGCGTCAAAGAAAATACCAACATCAAGAGAGGCGATTTCCTGGCTTTTTTTACTACCAAGAAACTATTTGTCAAATACCTGAAATGCGTTTTGATTGGCGTTCCGATTTGGTACTGCATCGGGATTTTGGTCTTTATGGCAAATCAATTTGCGCCCGAAATGGGAATTAGCTCCATCAACCCCGGAAAGGCAATTATGTGGACATACATTTCAACCTCTGTGGGTGATTTCTCATGTGGTTTTGTTTCGCATGCATTGCGTTCCCGAAAGAAAACGATTTTATATATGCTGCTTTTCACGCTTGTAGGTGTGGGATTGCTTCTCTTCAGCGGGAATAAAACCGAAAATATGTATTATTTCTATTGTGGCTGGATTGGGCTTGGTTGTGGTTTTTGGGCAATGTTTGTGACCGTTTCGGCAGAACAGTTTGGAACCAATATGCGAAGCACAGCAACCACCAGCGTTCCAAATATGGTACGGGGAAGTGTTCCTGTTATGCTTGTAGCATTTGATTATTTAAAACTGAGCCAAACCATAATCATCTCTGCAGCTTTAATTGGTGCTGTTGCCTTTGGTTTCGGGATTTATGCCACGCTGACGATTAAGGAAACCCATGACACCAATCTGGACTACGTGGAATAAGGCTTACGAAAACCATCCCTATTTTTTTATTGGAAAACAATTGAACACTAATGAATGGTAATGAACACTTGTTACGCGTTTTGAACGCTAATGAACGCTATTGACGTTTAATGAACACTTCTTTCGCCACTTTTATTGTGGTTGTTCGGATGTTGTTCGGGTGATGTTCGGGTTTTGTTCGCAAAAGAGGCTGTTTTTGCGAAGAAGTTGCGAACAACAGCTGGGCAAAAGTGGAGAAAACCATACTTTAAAACTTCACTTCGATTGGTTCTGACTTTTTTTGATACCTTTATTGCTCATCAACAGTCAAAACAACCCATCTTTTAAATCATCAATGCTATGACGCGTTTTTTGTTTCTTATTTTACTAAGCCTAAGCTTTTTAAATGGCAACGCACAAGACCAACAGCCTTTTTATTTCCATGTAAACAACCTTATTGAAGCCCTGGAATTCACAGGAACTCCACTCGAAGCCGGCGATAAAAAAGCCATTAAAACCGCTGTTGAAAGCGATGCCGGTGTTGAAACCATCCAAAAAATCATTGATGGTTATGTTTTGTTTAATATTGAAATAAATGCGGAAAGCCGTGTTAAGGTTGGGCAGGGAAATGCTAAAGCTGTTTTATTCCAAAACGGATGGAAAACATTTTTAATAAAAATACAAAACAAGGCAGGTATTACAGCAGGCCTCAACATACAAAGCGAACAGGCAAAACGAACGTATGATGGCGGAGAACGGATTTACGGAATGGCTGGTGCAGGAAAAGGAACGGTGGTTACCCGACAAAACATCAATGACCGCTGGCTCGACTTGGGTTTATACACCAACGAACCTATGAAGCCTTCGCTTTCAGGGCTGGAAACGGAATACTTTATCGTTCAGCTGTACAGCAGGGATTCGGGGAAACGCGCGGCCAAATTTGAATTCGACTGCGGTAAATCTACACAGGATATTGGATTTAGGAACGAAGTAAATATCCTTTTTACCTGCATCCCTTCACAAAAAATAAAATTGACAGTCAAAGACGAAAAACAGCTACCCACAACAGCTTCATTTATCATAAAAGACAAACAAGGACACATTTATCCAAGCCAGGCAAAAAGGCTGGCACCCGATTTCTTTTTCCAGCCACAGGTTTACAGAGCTGATAATGAATTCATTGAACTACCTGTTGGGGAATACAGCATAACGTATGGCAAAGGCCCAGAATACCATTCCAGAACCAAAATCCTAAACGTTGAAAACAAGGCCAGTCAAACGTTTTCGGCTAATTTAGAAAGATGGATTGACCCAACACTATACGGCTGGTTTAGCGGCGACCACCACATTCATGCCGCAGGATGTTCGCATTACACTTCTCCCACTCAGGGCGTAGATCCTCAGGATATGATGCGGCACATACTGGGCGAAGGCGTAAACGTAGGATGTGTTTTGACCTGGGGGCCAGGTTATGACCATCAAAAGCAATTTTTCGAAGGGAAGGACAACAAACTTTCCACCAAAGACAATCTGCTCCGGTATGATTTAGAGATTTCCGGATTCCCAAGCAGCCACGCCGGCCATTTGGTTTTATTGCGTTTGAAGGACCAGTATTACCCAAATGCCAACAGCCTGAACGAATGGCCCACTTATACCCTGCCAATCCTAAGATGGGCAAAAGCCCAAAATGCCATAACAGGGTATGCACACAGTGGCTTGGGGTTGGATGTTCGAAATGATTCACTGCCCAATTATGAAATGCCGCGTTTTGACGGCATCGGTGCCAATGAATACATAGTCGCGGTAACACAGAACCTGGTTGACTTTATATCGACCATGGATACTCCGCCCAGTTGGGAACTCAACATTTGGTACCATACACTGAATTGTGGCTTTCGGACAAGAATAAGTGGCGAGACCGACTTTCCCTGTATGAGTGATGATAAGGTAGCACATGGCAGGAGTTATGTAAAATTAGACAACACCCTGACCTTTGACAGCTGGATTGAAGGATTGAAGCAGGGACGGACTTATACTTCCGAAGGCAAGAGCCATATATTCGATTTTAAGGTAAACCAAAGTGAGATGGGCAAAGACAACAGCGAATTGAACCTGTCGAAACCTTCAAAGGTAACCGTAACAGCAAAAGTGGCCGCTTACCTTAATGAGGAAATTGATCCCAATATTAAAAAACTCGACCTCGAAGGCAATGTCTGGGCGCAAAAACCTTTTTGGAATATTGAACGTGCCCGTTTAGGGACATCGAGGAATGTTTTTGTCGAATTGATTGTAAACGGCATTGCCGTAGCTAAAAAGGAAATTACCGCCGATGGAAAATTGACAGACCTTAAGTTTGAAACCAATATCGACAAAAGTAGTTGGGTTGCCCTGCGGATTTTACCCTCTTCACACTCCAACCCTATTTTTGTTTTGGTTGATAAAAAACCCATCAGGGCTGAAAAGAAAAGCGCTGAATGGTGTTTGAAAGCGGTCGATGCCTGTTGGGAGCAAAAGAAAGCAAAAATTGCCCCTAATGAAATTGAAGCCGCCAAAAAGGATTATGAAAATGCTAAAGACATTTACCGGCAGCTTATCAATGAAAGTGGAAAATAATATTTTTTAATCCATAACAAATCTCCAAAATTATATAACGCACCAGGCTTGGGAAATCGGCAATTTTACCGTAACAAATCTACTGTTATGAAAAAATACATTGTTATCCTCAGCTTTTTTATGGCTCTTGTTTCGTGTAAACATGAAAATAAAACTCCTTCAACCCATAAAAAAACAGTACCAACAAGGGTGAAACCCAAATCATTTGGCTATCATTTTGAAAAAACCAAAAGCTTTCTTGCCACCACAAGCGACAGCTCCAAAATATGGATTGTACTTGCTGTAAATAGAACTGATAGGGCGAATATTGTCAAAATGGACTCTATTATAGTTCCAAAAGATTTGAGCGGAGACATGGCCTACTACCTGCCGTTCCCGTTTGAGGTGGATGCGCTGAGCGATGTAAAAAAAATAATCCTCTTTTCGTATGCAACACAAACCTTTGCCGCTTATGAATATGGTGAGTTGATTCGGACCGGACCAACAAACATGGGCCGACGCGCTGACAAAACCCCAACAGGCCTGTTCTTCTGCAACTGGAAAGCCGAAAAAACCACCAGCACGTTTAACGATGAGTGGGATTTGAGATGGAATTTTAACATCGCCAATAAATTGGGTGTGGGTTTCCACCAATATGAATTGCCGGGTTATCCTGCATCTCACTCCTGTTTGAGGTTACAGGAACGCGACGCCAAATATCTTTACGATTGGGCTGACCAATGGATATTGGTGAATGATCAAACAGTTAAGTTCAACGGTACTCCGGTTGTGGTTTTCGGAAGCTATGATTTTGATGCACCAAAACCGTGGTCCCAATTGGCAAAAAAACCGAAGGCATTAAACCTTTCTGAAAGTGACATCGAAAGAGAAGTAAAACCCTTTTTGCCTAAAATCCTAGCCGAACAACAAAAGCGGGAAAGCGCCGGAAAGTAAAAGCTAAAAAATCCAAACTTTCTTAACGCCATTCTAACATTTACCTTTGTATCTTTGTATCGCAAAAAAATGATGCATGGAATCTGTTATTGATACTTCGTTACCAGTAGGCAAGCCAAAATGGCTAAAGGTAAAACTTCCTATTGGACAAAAATATACCGAACTTCGAGGGCTTGTTGATAAATACAAGCTCAACACCATTTGCACCTCAGGAAGCTGCCCAAATATGGGTGAATGCTGGGGCGAAGGAACAGCAACCTTTATGATACTGGGGAACATCTGTACGCGTTCGTGTGGTTTTTGTGGTGTAAAAACCGGAAGACCCGAAACGGTAGATTGGGATGAACCAGAGAAAGTAGCGCGTTCCATCAAAATCATGAAAATCAAACATGCCGTAATTACCAGCGTTGACCGCGATGATTTGAAGGATATGGGTTCCATCATTTGGTTGGAAACCGTTCAGGCAATCCGCCGAATGAATCCTGAAACCACGTTGGAAACCTTGATTCCCGACTTTCAGGGCGTGGAAAGAATCATCGACAGGATTGTAGAAGCAAATCCGGAAGTGGTTTCACACAATGTGGAAACCGTGCGCCGTTTGACCCGTGAAGTACGTATCCAGGCGAAATACGACCGAAGCCTCGCTGTTTTGAAATACTTAAAAGATAAAGGAATCCGTAGGACCAAATCGGGAATTATGCTTGGGCTTGGCGAAACTGAGGAAGAGGTTATCCAAACGATGAAAGACCTGCGTGAGCAAAATGTAGATATTGTAACCATTGGCCAATATCTGCAGCCAAGTAAAAAACACCTGCCTGTAAAAGAATTCATCACTCCGGAACAATTCGAAAAATACGAAAAACTAGGAAAGGAAATGGGGTTCCGCCATGTAGAAAGTGGTGCTTTGGTGCGTTCTTCCTATCACGCTGAGAAACACATTTTATAATTATTCTAAATTTTGAATTCTAAATTTTAAATGAAAAAAACTCGTGTTGCCATCAATGGTTTTGGAAGAATCGGAAGGAATCTTTTCCGATTGCTGATCAATCATCCATCTATTGAAGTTGTCGCCATCAATGATATTGCCGACAATAAGACCATGGCACACCTGATAAAATACGACAGCATTCACGGTGTTTTGCCTTACGGGGTTTCGTATGACGACCAATCGATAATTGTTGACGGCAAAGGGTATCTGTTTTACCACGAAAGGGAAATAAGCGATCTGAACTGGGACGGCATCGACTTCGTAATTGAAAGTACCGGTAAATACAATAAGTTTGAAGACATCAATAAGCATATCCTGGCTGGGGCCAAAAAAGTAATCCTTTCAGCTCCATCAGAAGTTCCCGAAATCAAAACCGTTGTGCTTGGCGTAAACGAAAACATACTCGACGGAAGCGAAAATATAGTTTCCAATGCGAGCTGTACGACCAACAATGCGGCGCCAATGATTAAGATTATCAACGAACTTTGCGGCATTGAGCAGGCTTATATCACTACGGTTCACTCCTACACCACCGACCAAAGTTTACACGATCAGCCGCATAAAGACTTACGCCGTGCCCGTGGTGCAAGCCAGTCAATCGTTCCGACAACAACCGGTGCAGCGAAGGCACTGACAAAGATATTCCCTGAAATGGAAGGAAAAATCGGTGGAAGCGGCATTCGTGTTCCCGTTCCTGATGGCTCGTTAACCGACATTACCTGCTACGTAAAGAAAGAGGTTTCGATTGCTGAAATCAATGCTGCCTTTAAAACTGCTTCTGTATCAAACCTTAAGGGAATACTTGATTACACTGAAGACCCTATCGTTTCTGTTGATATTCTGGGTAATAGGAATTCCTGCCTTTTTGATGCGCAACTGACTTCTGTTATTGGAAAAATGGTAAAAGTCGTTGGTTGGTATGACAACGAAATTGGATATTCTTCCCGAATAATCGACTTAATTGTTTTGTTAAAACAATAATTTCCCTATTTTTAGCATCCCTAACTTTTATTGGACACTCTCAAATGAAATGGATTTGGATTTTCATGTGCATGCCTTTTGTCTTTTTCGGGCAAAAAAAATCAGCTTCAAAAGTTGACAGCACTGCCTATTTCATTCAGTTGGCCAACTTCAATAAAAAAGCGGATAACTATAAATCTTCCCTAGCATTTTCCCAAAAGGCATACAATTATGCCAAGGCCAAAAACAACATCAAAGGTCAGGGCGATGCTTTATTTTCTTTAGGCACAACCTATTTTGACCTGAAGAAAATGAACGATGCCATAGAAACCTTTACCAAAAGTGCCGATGCCTATAGCCAGTTGCATCCGTCGACCGACTATGCTTTGTGTTATTACAACATTGGTCTTTGTTATATGAGTTTGGAAGAATTTACAAAAGCGGAAGCCAATTTCGATAAATCACAATCGATTTATGATGTACTCAAAATCGACACCTCGCAGTTCCTGAATCTTCAAAAAGGGATACTTTATAAAAACAATGGCAAAATTGAACAAGCCTACAAATTATTCAACGTCATCATTTCCAAAGATGATTCGAAGGACATATTCAAAACCAAAGCGGAAGCTTTGTACCAATTGGGAACCATTGAGCAAAAACTGAATCACAATAATTTAGCGGTAAACTATCTTAGCAGGGCTTTGACATTGAGTACAGCAGACAAGAATTTAGACCAGAAGGCAAAAATCCTGTTGGAATTGAGTGTGACTTATGAAAAGCTTTTGGACCTTAAAAAATCCCACAACTACCTGAAGGCACATTTGGAACTGAAGGACAGCATTGCCCATTTGAACAATAAAAAACTCGACGTCAATGATTATGTCGATTTTAAGGAAAGCGAGCGTTTGAAGGAAATTGATCAAATGACTAAGGAAAATGAGGCGCAGCAGAAAACCAACAAGTTTGCCAAGCTGATCAGTATCCTGGCGATTGCGCTAATTACTATCCTTTCGCTTTTGAGTTTGTCATTATACAAGAATAACATCATCAGAACGCAGTCGAATAACACCTTAAAGGAAAAGAATTTTGAATTGCAGATTGCCAAAGACAATGCAGAAAAAGCATCAAAAGCCAGAGCCGAATTTTTATCAACGGTAAGCCACGAGCTGCGTACGCCTTTGAATGCGATTAACGGAATCACGCACTTACTGATTGAAGACAATCCGAAGGAAAACCAGCTTCATTATTTAAATTCATTAAAGTTTTCGGGGAATTACCTGTTGACGTTCATCAATGAGATTTTGGAAATCAACCGTATTGAATCGAATAATATCGAAATTGAATACATCGATTTCAACATCAAACAATTGCTATTGGATATCAAAAATTCGATGACCGAAATCGCCACCAACAACAATAATAGGTTTGTATTGGAAATCCACGACGACGTTCCTGAAATGCTGTTAGGTGATCCAACAAAGCTTTCGCAGATATTCATCAACCTTATCAATAACGCTTTGAAGTTTACCCAAAATGGCGAAGTAAAGGTTGTTGCCAAAGTGGTGGAAACCGGTGATGATTACACACGCATCAATTTTGCCGTAAGCGATACCGGAATTGGGATTCCCGAAGACAAACAGGAAACCATCTTTGAAAGCTTCTCACAAGGTTCGATAGAAATCAATAGGAAATATGGCGGGACCGGTTTGGGGTTGACCATCGTTAAGAAAATTGTCGATTTATTGGGCGGAGAAATCAACCTGAAAAGTGAAGTGGGCAGCGGAACTACTTTTGATTTTGAACTAAACCTTTTCAACGGCAAGAAAGAAGTAGTACTTGAAAAAGAGAATCTTTACTCGGATGAAGTACTGAAAGGCAAAAGCATATTGGTGGTTGAAGACAACAAAATCAACCAGATGGTCACCAAGAAAATGCTTGAGAAAAAAGAAATCAAATGCTTTATCATCGATAATGGTGAAGAAGCGGTTGAGATGCTGAGCAGGGAAAACAGCTTTGATTTGGTGCTAATGGACGTACATTTACCGGGAATCAACGGAACCATTGCCACCCAGAAAATACGAGAGTTTGACGAGAAAAAACCAATCATCGCACTAACCGCCATTTCGCTGAATGAAAATAGGGAAATGCTGTTGTCGTTTGGGATGACCGATGTGATCACCAAACCATTTGAACCGGAAAATTTCTATAGGGTTATTGCCAATAACTTAGCTTAAAACTGCATAATCAATTCCCTGATTAACTTTCGAACGTGAGGCTCAGCTTTTGCGGCAGCTTTCAAAACCTCTTCATGGCTTACATCTTCCATTGCGGTTTCCACATCGCCCATATCGGTAATGACAGACAAACCAAAACATTCAATATCCATGTGCCGCGCCACAATCACTTCAGGAACTGTTGACATTCCCACGCAATCTGCGCCAAGGATTTTGACCATTTTGTATTCGGCAAAGGTTTCAAATGTTGGCCCTTGTAAACCAAGGTATACTCCGTCAAAAACAGTAATGTTATTTTCTTTCGCTATTGCTTTAGCTTTCGCAATCATCGACTTATTGTAGGCTTCGTTCATGTTTAGGAAACGTGGGCCAAAACGCTCGTCGTTTTTTCCTCGCAATGGATGTTCAGGGAACATATTGATATGATCTTTGATGATTACAACCGAACCTACTTCATAATCAGAATTTACGCCACCAGAAGCATTTGAAACGATTAATTTTGAAATACCAAGGTGTTTCATCACACGCACCGGAAACGTAACCTGTTTCATATCGTATCCTTCATAGAAATGGAAACGGCCAGCCATTGCCATCACTTTCTTATCGCCTATGGCACCAAAAATAAGGGCTCCTTTATGACCGTGAACCGTTGACACCGGGAAATTCGGGATTTCACTATAAGGCAATGTAAATTCGATAGTGATATCTTCAGTGAAGTTTCCTAATCCTGAACCAAGGATGATTCCGTATTCAGGAGAAAAATTGGTTTTGTCTTTAATATAGTTAACCGTGTCTTGTACAAGTTCGAACATAATCTAAAATGGTTTGGTCAAAAGCCTCTTGATTTTCAAGGATTTGGCTTCTTATTGGTAAATAGTATAATTGCTTTTTTAAAATTTTAGCTTCCAAACGTACAAAATCTTTTTCAGTTGTAATGATGATTTTGTCATTGGCTTTGTTTTTAATGTCTAAAATTTCGCTTTCGCTGAAATGATGGTGGTCAGGAAACTCAATAATATGATCCGAACCCGACTGCAGATAATCAAAGAACGGTTTTGGTTTCGCAATTCCGGCAAGTAGTAGTTTTGGCGTTGATTTAATATCGTTTACATCCAAACTTTCAGCATCGTTGTAGATTTTATCATCATAAGCGACATAACTGAAAAAGATGGGAACATCTCGACCTATTTTCTTTTTAATAGTTTCCTGTTCTGAATGAGTAATGCCTGACGGACATTTGGTAACAATAATCACATCAGCTCTTTTAGCGCCGTTTCTACTTTCGCGAAGATTTCCGGTTGGAAGCATAAAGTCATCGCAAAACAAATCATTGTAAGACGTTAGTAAAATATAAAATCCTGCTTTGACTTTTCGGTGCTGGAAAGCATCGTCAAGCAATATTATATCAGGTTTAGTTTGTACCAATAATTGTTCGATTCCATTTTTCCGATCAGCATCTACAGCAACCTGGATGTTCGGGAATTTTTTAAAATATTGAAAAGGTTCATCGCCAAGGATTTCGGCATTGGCATTGGCATCAGCCAGGATAAAACCTTCTGATTTCCTTTTGTAACCACGGCTTAAGGTTGCTACCTTATAATTAGGGGAAAGCAAACGGATTAAATACTCAATCTGTGGCGTTTTTCCGGTTCCACCCACACTCAGATTTCCAACAGCGATTACCGGAATGTCAAAAGAATAGGATTTTAGAATACCTTTATCGTAAAGATAATTTCTTAAGGAAGTGATAAAACCATACAATATGGCAAAAGGAAAGAGTAATTTTCGCAACAAATTCATAAAACGAAAGTAACGATTTTTTATCTTTGAATGAAAATTATCTGGTCATAGTCAACAAATGAAACACTATTGCATAAAAATGCTCTTCTTATTCCTGCTGGTTTCTCCGGTAGTTTTGGCACAGGAAACAGAGAATGCTGCGCTGCTGAAAATTATTTTTACCAAATATTATAAAAACGAAAAAGTAATCGCCAAAGGAAGATTGCAGTTGTTGAGTTTCTTTTGCAAAAAGGCACCCAATAATGAGGAAGTGCTTGAAGTAATTTCGAAAAGCGATTTGCTCAAAAAGAACGCAGACGAAATCAAAAAGCAAATCGTCATCAACATCGATGAAGACTGGTCTGCTGCCTATAACATCCTGTTTGACAATCAAAACCAATACCTGAAAAGCAAGGTAAATGCCTGTCTTTCCTTTGAGGAATATAAAGTGGTTTCCGATCGTTATGGCGAAAACAACCAGCGCTTGATGATTGTCAACAAACCTATTTATTTTGCCAATAATAATTTCGCGTTGGTGAAAATTGCCTTCTATCGAAACATAGAGCACAACAATGGCTGCTTTTTCCTATTTGAAAAAGTAAACGGCGTTTGGACGGTTAAGGAAACTCTTAACGAATGGGCGACCTAGCTTATGAAAATAAGACTCCTTTTACCAATAATCCTGATTTCGCTGATTGGATGCAATTCCAAAGAGGACGCTAAAATTAAGCCTGTACCAAAACAAATATCCAATAACGATTTTCACTTTGACGGATTTCCTGTTTACAACATTTCGAAAGAGATTGACGCCATTACATTTGAACTGAATGAATATGATGAGAAAGATCATTTTTACAAAATCTATAATAAGGTAGAAAAAGAGGATACACTGTTTGCTTTTGAAAGCAGGTTGCGGCCGATAAATTCAATCCTTATTGACAGCAGCGGAACATTCAATATCTTTAGGAGTAAAAAATTGGAAGAGCGCATTAAGGCCAAACTCAAATCCTCTTATTATGTATACGGAACCAAAGGCTTTACAAGAGTAACACTCGGCGAAGTGTATTTTACGATCCATGAGTGTTATTCCAATATAGTGGCGGTAAAAATTATTGGTTATGACAAAAACAAATACGGACGTCCTTTAATTTGTTCTGAAAAACCGATTGTTGATTTGGTTTACGGAACTAATTACAGTAAGGCTGAAAAAGCGATTGAACGGGCAGAAAAAGCCAACGAAGGTGGCGCCGATTATATGAATCCACCGGGAACCGGAACTGTATTTGCCAACATAGGCTCCAATTATTTTGCGTATGAGGATGATTTTTCGCGAAAAAGGGATGATCCTGACGGACTAAGCTTTCCGGGTAGAACGATTTATAACATTAACAACAAAGGAAAAGCAAACAGGATTTGGGGATATTGCTTAGATTTGTTTGGAATTCCATGTGATTAATTTTTATGAAGATAAAAGAAATACTCTCAGTCCTTGAAGAAATGGCACCTTTGGCTTACGCTGAAGATTTTGACAACGTAGGCCTGCTTGTTGGCGATGCCAATGCAGATGCAACCGGAATCCTGGTGTGCCACGATGCTTTGGAAAGCGTGATTGACGAAGCCATTGCCAAAAAATGCAACCTGGTAGTTTGCTTCCATCCTATTATTTTTTCAGGTTTGAAGAAAATTACCGGAAAGAATTATGTAGAGCGTTCCATTCTGAAAGCCATCAAAAATGACATTGCCATTTATGCAGTCCATACGGCTTTGGATAACCATAAAAATGGTGTGAACAAAATTTTCTCTGATGCTTTGGGATTGATCAATACCAAAATCCTGGTTCCAAAACAGAATTTCATTCAGAAACTGGTGACTTACACCGTTCCCGAAAATGCTGAGAAAGTCCGTCTTGCCTTAGGTGAAGCTGGTGCAGGAACTATCGGCAATTACGAAAACTGCAGTTTCAATTCGGAAGGATTCAGTACCTATCAGGGAAATGAAGAGAGCAATCCAACCGTTGGCAATAAAGGCGAATTGACCCAAACCAACGAAATCAAAATTGAAGTTGTTTTTGAAAAACACCTACAATCCAAAATCCTCAAAGCCTTATTCACCAACCATGTTTATGAAGAAGTGGCTTATGAGATTTATGATCTGCAGAATACGCACCAAAATATAGGCCTTGGCATGGTTGGCGAACTTGAAAAACCAATGAGCGAAACCGAGTTCCTGGCCTTTGTCAAAAACAAAATGCAGTGCGGCGGAATCCGCCATAGTGCGCTGCTTGGAAAATCAATACAGAAAGTCGCTGTGCTTGGCGGTTCAGGAAGTTTTGCCATCAAAAATGCAATCCAGGCAAAAGCCGATGTTTTTTTGACTTCCGATTTGAAGTACCACAACTTTTATGAAGCTGAAAATCAGATTGTTTTAGCCGATATTGGTCATTTTGAGAGTGAAAGATTTACAAAAAATTATATTGTTGATTTTCTTAAGAAAAAAATTCCTAATTTTGCAGTCAATTTTTCGGAAGAAAATACAAATCCAGTTAAGTACTTATAAAATATGGCGGCTACAAAAGAACTAAATGTTGAAGACAAATTAAGAGCTATCTATGACTTACAGATCATAGATTCCAGAATCGATGAAATCAGAAATGTACGAGGTGAACTGCCTTTGGAAGTGGAAGATTTAGAAGATGAAGTTACTGGTCTAAGCACTCGTTTAGATAAATTAAAATCTGATTTGGTTTCAATTGAAGAGCAAATTAAAGCTAAGAAAAGCGCTATTGAAGAGCATCAGGCAGCAATAAAAAAATATACGGCTCAACAAAAAGATGTTCGTAACAACAGAGAATTCAATTCATTGACCAAAGAAGTGGAATTCCAGGAATTGGAAATCCAATTGGCTGAAAAACAAATCAAGGAATTGAAAGCTTCAATTGAGCACAAAAAAGAAGTGATTGCTAATTCAAAAGAGAAATTAGACCAAAAATCATCTCACTTAAAACACAAAAAAGCGGAGTTAAGCGATATCATGTCGGAAACTCAAAAAGAGGAAAACTTCTTGATGGAAAAATCAGCTGAGTATGAAGCTCAAATCGAAGAAAGATTATTGGCGGCTTACAAAAGAATCCGTTCAAGCGTTCGAAATGGTTTAGCGGTTGTATCAATTGAGCGTGGCGCTTCTGCCGGTTCATTCTTTACGATTCCACCACAAACTCAGGTTGAAATTGCAGCAAGAAAGAAAATCATCACCGATGAGCATTCCGGAAGAATCTTGGTTGACGCTACTTTAGCCGAAGAAGAAAGAGAGAAAATGCAATCCTTATTTGCTAATCTATAATATATCTAATCCCGATTCATTCGGGATTTTTTTATGCAGAAAATTCAATTCTTTATTATCACCAAATCCATTGGGATGTACCTCAACCTGCTGAGTTATATCAACCTGGAAAGTGCCAAAAGCAAAGCATACCAGCTTTTCACCAGCCCAAGGAAAGGAAAGCTGAACAAGGCTGAATTACCCAAAATCCTGCAAACTGCCACGCTCGAAACCTTTGAATATAATAAGGAAGTAATTCAAACGTATGTTTGGAAGGGAAACGAAGACATCATTCTTTTGGTCCATGGCTGGGAAAGCAATGCTTCGCGCTGGAAAAAACTCCTGCATCACTTAAAACCTTTGGGCAAAACAATCATCGCAATTGATGGCCCAGCGCATGGCTTGAGCGGTGGTTCCGAATTCAGCACTCCAAAATATGCCGAATTCCTCAATGTTGTAATCAAAAAATACCAACCCAAAATCCTCATCGGGCATTCTGTAGGCGGCGCAGCAATTTCGTTTTACCTTAATAAATATAAACCCGAGGCGAAGCCGAACGGGGCGGAGCCAAACCCGGCAATCGAAAAAATCATTTTGCTCGGAGCACCTTCCGACTTTAAGATTGTCAGTAATAATTTTGTAAAACTATTGAGCCTGAATGACAGAATCAAACTGAGGCTCGAAGATTATTTCATCCAGAGGTTTGAAATCAGCCTCGACGATTTTGCCGGGCACAAATTTGCTCAAAGCTTCGCCC
Source organism: Flavobacterium wongokense (assembly GCF_021608265.1). Taxonomy (GTDB): domain Bacteria; phylum Bacteroidota; class Bacteroidia; order Flavobacteriales; family Flavobacteriaceae; genus Flavobacterium; species Flavobacterium wongokense. The sequence continues at coordinate 37,026 of NZ_JAKIHP010000006.1, read as the reverse complement.
AGAAAGCACTCATCGCCCACGACAGGGAAGACAACGTTGTCCTTGTTGACGAAGGCCGAAAATATGCTTCTGCCTGGAAAAATGCCATCTACATCGAAACAAATGGCTTAGGGCACAGCATGCACGATGCAGGGCTTTATCAGCAAATAATCAATTTTATTTAATTTTTAAGGAGCAGGAACTCTCTGCTTTTTAGTGCACATGCTCCCGCTTTCCGCGCTACATGGTAGCCAGCTCCAATCGGGGCTGGCGAATTCGTTTTCCCCGTTTCAGGCCTATTCAAGCCACTCTTAAAATTCTGAAAATCAAGGCAACTTCAAATCCAACTTTACTTTTTTGTCATTTCTCCAAAAAAATTACAATCCAACAATAAAAATTTCCTATTTTTAACAAAATCATTACTAATTACTTTTACTAATTATTCCTAATCATGAAAATAGATAAGATTCAGGCACTTCGCGGTCCTAATATTTGGAGTGTCCAACGTAAAAAATTAATCCAAATGCGTCTTGATTTGGAAGAAATGGAACAATTTCCAACCAATAAAATTGACGGTTTTCGTGAAAGGATAGAAGCAATGTTTCCCACAATGATTGAGCACCGTTGCTCAGAAGGAGTCCGTGGCGGATTCTTTTCCCGTGTTGAACGCGGAACGTGGATGGGGCATGTGATTGAGCATATCGCTTTGGAGATTCAATCCCTCGCAGGAATGGAAACCGGTTTCGGAAGAACCCGTGAAACCAAAACTCCCGGAATATATAATGTAGTTTTTAGTTACACCGAAGAAAATGTCGGAATGTTTGCTGCCGAAAGCGCCGTTGCCATTGCCGAAGCACTTATAGCCGGAACCGATTATGATGTTGAGGCCGATATCCAGAAAATGCGTGAGATTAGGGAACGTGTTCGTCTTGGACCTTCTACAGGAAGCATCGTTGAGGAAGCAGTAGCAAGGGATATTCCATGGATTCGATTAGGAACAAATTCATTGGTACAATTAGGTTACGGAATCAATCAAATGCGTTTCCAGGCAACAATTACCTGCAAAACCAGCAGCATTGCGGTTGACATTGCCTGTAATAAGGAACAAACCAAAAAAATGTTGGATGCCAATTCCATTCCGGTTGCGAATGGCGGAATCTGCGTTGACGAAGAAGATTTAGATGATGTAATCCGGAAAATTGGTTATCCAATAGTTATAAAACCTTTGGATGGAAACCACGGAAAAGGTGCTTCCATCAATGTAAAAACCAGGGAAGATGCGGTTGAAGGTTTGGCTTATGCCAAAAAATACAGCCATCGTGTTATTGTTGAAAAATTCATTACGGGTTATGACTTTAGGGTTTTAATAATTGATAACAAACTCGTAGCTGCAGCAAAACGCGAACCGGCTCACGTCAAAGGTGACGGAAAGCAAACGATACAGCAATTAATCGACGAAACAAATTTGGATCCGCGCCGTGGTTATGGGCACGAAAATGTCCTTACCCAAATTGACGTCGACAGGGATACCACCGATTTATTGGAAAAATTAAATTATACGTTGGAAACTGTTCCAAAGAAAGACGAAGTGGTTTACCTTAAATCTACTGCTAATTTGAGTACAGGTGGAACTTCGATAGATGTTACCGATATGATGCATCCGGAAAATATTTTCCTCTGCGAAAGGATTTCAAGGGTAATCGGATTGGACGTTTGTGGTGTTGATATCATGGCCGAAAACCTAACACAGCCACTTAAGGAAAATGGAGGCTGTATTTTGGAAGTAAATGCCGCGCCTGGATTCCGTATGCACCTCGCTCCTTCCGAAGGATTACCAAGAAACGTAGCAGCTCCGGTGATTGACATGCTTTATCCTCCGGGAAAACCAAGTCGTATTCCGATTATTGCGGTTACCGGAACCAATGGAAAAACCACCACTACCCGATTGATGGCGCATATTGTAAAAAATAACGGCTATAAAGTTGGTTTCACAACCTCAGACGGAATTTATGTTCAAAACCACATGATGGAAAAAGGAGATACAACCGGACCAATTTCTGCCGAATATATCCTAAAAGACCCGACGGTTGAGTTTGCGGTTTTGGAAACAGCACGTGGAGGAATCCTTCGTTCAGGTTTAGGTTTCAGCCGTTGCGACATCGGAATCATAACCAATATCCAGGAAGACCATTTAGGTTTAAGCGATATCCATACATTGGATGATTTGGCAAGGGTAAAAAGCACCGTTGTCAAAAGTGTCAAAAAAGATGGCTGGGCAATTTTGAATGCTGAAGACGAGCAGTGTTTGAAAATCGCCAATGAATTAAGCTGTAACGTGGCATACTTCAGTATGGATGAAAATAATCCGAAAGTAAAACAGTTTTCTAAAGAAGGAAAAATTGTAGCAGTTTACGAAAACGGATTCATCACCATCAAAAAAGGTGAATGGAAAATGAGGGTCGAAAGAGCTACACATGTTCCATTGACTATGGGTGGAAAAGCACGATTCATGATTGCCAATGTATTGGCTGCAACCCTCGCAGCTTATTTACAAGGGTTCAAAACAGAAGATATCAGTTTGTCATTGCAGACATTTATTCCAAGTGCGGCACAAACACCAGGAAGAATGAACGTATTTGAATTCAAGAAATTTAAGGTGTTGATTGACTTTGCACACAATCCTGCCGGATATAAAGGTGTTGAAGAATATCTAAGTTCGGTCGAGGCTACTAAAAAAATCGGGATTATTGCCGGTGTTGGTGACCGTCGCGATGAGGACATCAAGGAATGTGCTATGATTGCAGCAAGAATGTTTGACCACATCATAATACGTCAGGAAAAACACCTGCGTGGAAGAACCGAAGAGGAAATCATCGGGCTCATTATGGAAGGGATAAAAGAATCAGGAAAAAGCGTTACAACCGAAATCATCAAAAAAGAAGTTGAGGCCATTAAGCATGCAATTGATACAGTTGAAGACGGAAGCTTTATTACAGCTCTAAGCGATGTGGTAACCAACGCCATTGAAATTGTCCAGGAATATTTGGACAAGGAAAGCGAAGAATAAAATAGTATCAAATCCCAAACTTACAGGTTTGGGATTTTTTTATGCCTAAAACTTTAAATTAGCTTAAAAACGACTGTTAATCAGAAAAATATAAATCTAATGCTCTACATTTGTCATTCTAAAAAATGAAAAAATGAAAAAAATAAACTTCGTCATTTGTGCATTCCTGCTTACCGGTTTTGCCTTTGCTCAAAAAATCCAAATCAAAAAAGATAAAATCCTTTACGACAAAGCTGAAATTGCTATCATCACCGAACCATTCCGCAATCATTATGATTTCTCAACACTAAGTGGTGAAAAGAAATTTTCTGTTGATTTCAAAGGTTTATCTGTTAATGACACTCAATTTTACCAATGGTTGGAAGTGACCAGTGCCGATGGAAAAATAAAAACCGAAATCCCTCATGATGTGCTGATAACGGCGTTTGATGTAAAACGTATCATTGCCCACAATTTATCGGTGAAATATAATTTACTTGATGCTTCGGGGATTAATGACGCAGCCTTAAAAACCTTCTTTGAAACCGAACGCGAAAGCCTGAGTGATAAATATGGTAAAACCGTTGCGTCAGCCAAAATCGAAGGCGATGCACAAAAGAAAAAAGTACAGGAAATAAAATCAAGATACAATCCTCAAATTCAAAACGACAAGAGCATTACGTTTACTCAAGGAGGAAAATTGGTAATTGTCGGGCGTTTGGTTACCGAACCTTACATTGTTGGTGGCGGTGCACGTGACTATGCCTATATTTATGATATTGATGGTAATAAAGCAGTGTCTTTAGGCTTTGTTAGTTTGGGATCAAATTTTAAAATAACAGGATTTGACGGTAAAAGTTACGAGTTTGTGACAAAAAGCATGTACTCTGAAGGGAACACGACCTTTCTTAACGAATTCCTATGGGATGCTGTATCCCATGGATATACATTTGGGCATCAAATCCGCGATGAAAATGCCAAATTACTTGCAGCTAAAGTGGCTCTTGCCAAAGAAAGAAGTGCCAATATCTATAATAAAAGAGGCTATCTGATTGATGGAGACGGCAAACGTTATGATGGTGTTATCAGCATTTATTTCCAAATGTTGGACCTTAACGAAACCGGACAGGTTTTACCCGAAGATGCTGCCGATAACTTTGGAAAAAGAGTCAGCATCAAGTATAGGAATGAAAAAAACCAGGAACGTACCAAAACCTTTAAAGCGAGCAGCAATGCCTATTTCTGCATTACTGAAAACAACAAAGAGACTTTTTATTACGGAATGGCAATCAAGGGAGAAGCAATGAAAAAGATTCAGAACATTGGAAACTTTGCTTTTGATAATGCCTTTTTCTTCCAAATGATCCACAAGGAAGATAAAATCATGGTATTACACGATCCTGTAGAAATTGAAAAATACATTATCAAAATTGCTACCGAAGCCAAAGGACAAATGTTAGACCGCAGAAGTTCCGAAAACTTAAGCGTTCAATTGGCCGATTACTTAAAGGCTTGTAAAGGGTTATCGGAAGACATTAAAAAGAATGAATTCGATTTAAAGATTGAAGAAAACCTGGTTAAGATTGCACAAGAATATCAAAACTGTAACTAATGACGGAACTCATCGATACCTGGCTTATCAACAATCGCATCAACCTGTATTTGCTTGATGCGATTGACGAAAGTCATTTAAACGATATTTCGGCTTCCAAAGGACGCAAAGTTGGCGACCAGTTCGCACACTTACACAACGTTCGCATGATGTGGCTTAAAGCTTCCTTTCCTGAATTATTGGAAGGATTGAACAAACTAGACAAGGAAACAATCATCACTAAATCAATATTGGAACTGGAATTGAATAAAAGCGCTGAAGCCATTGCCAAACTTTTGGAAAAAGGCATTGCCGAAGGCAAAATAAAAGGATTCAAACCCCATCCAACGGCATTTCTGGGGTATTTGATTTCGCACGAAAGCCATCACCGCGGACAGATTATGCTAGCCTTAAAACAATCGGGGCACGCTGTAGATCAAAAGACACAGTTTGGTTTGTGGGAATGGGGAACGCGATAAAGTAAAAAAGAAAACCGCTTTGGCACATTTCTTGTAAAATTGGTTGGCAGACCAGTAAACTGAGTTACAACCCAAATTTTACAATCATGAAAACAATCCTCAAAACAACCGCTGTAGCATTATTTTTGTTACTCACAATTCCGGAATCGACTTGGGCTCAAGGCCCACCACCATGGGCGCCAGCTCACGGATACCGTGCAAAAACAAGGCACATCTATTTCCCACAGTATAATATGTATTACGATATGAACCGAAGTTCATACCTGTACCTCAATGGAGGGCATTGGTCTGTTAGTGCTGCATTGCCGAGTATTTTTGTAGGTGTTAATCTTGGAAATGCCGCACAAATCCAGCTTAATTATAACGGTTATGATCCTTATCGCTACAACGAAGTGCATGTGGTAGAATACAGGCGATATGTTGAAGAACCCCATTATCACTATGCTTATGAATGCAACGACCATCATCATCACAAACACGGTCACGGAAAAAAACATAAAAAACACAAACACCACGATGACTAATAACAAAAACCCTTTTTGGAAACAGAAAGGGTTTTTAATTTTCATACTTTAGCTTAGTGCAACATTACCATCATGAACAAACTTAAAAATCTCATCCAGGAACTGGAATCCCATATTCCGAATCTTGAAAAGTCCAATCCAACAGTTTCACAATCTACCATTGGCTGGCAGATTGACCATAGTTTGTTGGTTATTAATGGCGTGATTGATGAACTGAAAAATTCCAATCCTGAAAATTATAAATGGAAGTTCAATAAGATCCGGCTTTTAATCCAAATCACAAATAAAATTCCAAGAGGAAAAGTTAGGGTTCCAAAAGTAGTGAAACCCATTGATATCGCAACAGCTGAAGATTTAACTTCAAAACTCGAACTTGCAAAAAGGAATATTGATGCGATGGCAACGCTTGCTGCTAACTCCTATTTTACACATCCTTTTTTTGGAGATTTGAATTTGAAGAGAACGATTTGGTTTTTGAAACTGCATACCAATCATCACCTAAAAATAATCAGGGATATCAATGGCTAAGCTATAAACAGACAGAACCATCTACTAACAGATGGTTCTTCGTTTTGGCAATGGAGTCTCAAACCTATTTACCAAAAAAACTAAAATTTTAAACTTGAAATCATCATCCTATATCCGATGTATATTCAGCAATGAGGATGATAAGATAAACCAGGCAGACAATCAAAGCAGTGACTGCTAAAAACGCAACTGATTTTAAATTTTTCTCCAATAAATACCTGCTTCTGTAGACTAGACTTCTTTTCATAACCGTATAGTTTAATGAGGTAAGCACTCCATTAAAATAACTGAAAATAAAGCTTTTATAAAAATAAATGTGACGAACTGTGGGAAGTTTGGTACGAAAGCCAGTCTGGCTGTGATATTATTTAAACCACATTCAGCTTCTTAATCAAATCCTCGTAATAATTTTTGGAAATCGGAATCGCTTTATCGGCAATGGTTACAGTATGGGTTTCCAATTTGGTCAGATGCTCCAGATTGACGATATAGGATTTGTGCGTTTTGAAAAAAATATCGCTGTTGAGTTTTTCAATGAAATTGGAAAGCGTAGCACGGATCAATTCTTCCTTTTGCGTCGTCTGGATTTCAAGGTAATTTCCGTCGGATTTGATCCAAAGGATATCGTTGATGTTGAGTTTGGTATACTTGAATTTGTCTTTGATAAACAAAGCATCCTTGATAATTACTGCGTCTTTGTTTTCTTCAGCCTGTTCGTTTTCGGTTAATTTATGCAAGGCGAGTTCAATCGCTGTAAACAATTGTTCCTCCTTAAATGGTTTCACCAGATAATTTATCGGATTGGTTGCCTTCGCGCGTTGCAAGGTTGCAGAATCAGAATAGGAAGTCGTATAAACAAACGGGACTTTGTACTTTTCGTTAATGGTGTTTGCCAAATCAATTCCGTCTTTTTTTCCGTGAAGGTTGACATCAAGCAAAATCAAATCGGGCGTAACCGATGCTAAAATCGAAAGCGCTTCATCATAATCCATAGCATTGCCTACAATGTCATAACCCATTTTGGTCAGCATATTGCTCACATCTTCGGCAATAATCAACTCGTCTTCCACTATTAAAATCTTGACCATAATTTTATATTAAGCTGACTGATACACTTTTAAATCCTTGAATGCCACTGTAAATATAGTTTTTCCTTCTTTAGTAGCAACAGAAAAATTCCCTCTTAATTGTTTGCTCAAAATCGTAACCAGTTTCAAGCCAAGTGATTTTGAGTTTTTGATGTTGAAATCCTTTGGCAGTCCATCGCCATCATCTTCTATTTTGAGTTCATAATCCAATTCGTTTAGGGCTCTTATTTTAATCCAGATGTTGCCTTCTTCCTTGGTTTGAAACCCATATTTAAAGGCATTGGAAACTAGTTCGTTTACAATCAAGCCTAGCGGAATTGCAGTGTCAAAATCAAATTTTATATTGGAAGTCTGAATCCGCACTTTCACATTTTTGGAATTCCCGACAAACATTTTAGTGAGGTAATCGGCTAATTCCCTGAGGTAATTTTCTACATCGACTTTGTCAATTTCATCCGACTGGTATAAATTCTGATGGATCAGACTCATTGCCTGAACCCTGCTCTGCCCTTCCTGCAATGAGGCCAAAACCGTTGCATCCTTTATATTTTCCGACTGCATGTTCAGCAAACTCGTAATGATTTGAAGATTGTTTTTTACACGGTGATGGATTTCACGCAATAAGGTTTCCTTTTCCTGTAAGGAGTTTTGGATTTGCCCTTTTTGTTTTTCGATAATGTTACGCTGTTTTTTATAGCGTTTCAAATTGACATAAACGCCCAAGGTGACTATGCTCAAAACAAATAATGAAAGTATCACAATATACCGAATCCTCTTTTCCCTGACGGCCATTTTTTTGAGTATGGCATCTTTCTTTTCCTGTTTTTCCTTATTGGCTTGCTGTCTTCGCTCAAATTCATGCGATAATTGGATTTGGGTAAGTTTGGAACTGATTTGCTCGTTAAACATTTGGTCGCTCACCTTTTTGTATTGCACCTGGCTTTCATAAGCTTTTTGGTAATCGCCTCTTTTGCTGTAAATCTTAGCCAGGATTTCGTAGGCAAATTTTATCGATTCCAATTCGCCAATCTGTTCGGATAACTGCAGTCCTTTTTTGGTAAATTCTTCGGCTTTGCCCAATTGACCCATAGTGTAATATGCCTCTCCAATAGTTCGCAAAGCATCTCCTTCTCCCGATTTATTGGAGACTGTATTGAAACACGTCAGTGCATTATTAAGATAGGCCAACGAATTGCCATAATCCTTCAAACCCATATAATTCACGCCCATTCTCAAATAAATCAGTCCCAAACCATTGATTTTATCATGCTTTACCACATAATCAATGTTCTCTCTCAGGATTTCATTGGATTTTTCAAACTCTTTATAATCTGAATATACATTTCCAATATTGGTATTGACCGTATTTTTCAGGTTTTGCCCATAGTTGGAATTGTCATTTTTGAGTTTGCCCAAGGCTTTGTTGTAATACCGCAGCTCCTCTTTCCGATTGTCCAATTTGCCAAATAAAATGGCTATGTTGTTATAGATTCGGGCTTCTTTGGAAGTCTTTCCCAACTTTTGAAACTTGCCCAGAGCAATATTTAGGTTTTTGAGCGAAAGCGTATAATTGTTCAGGAATAAATAACTCTGACCCAAAGTAAAATAACTGTCCGCCAAATTTTCTTCGGCGTTGATTGCGGCATTGATTTTTATAGCACGAGTGATATTTTTGATGGCCAGATTGAAATCGGCTTTGCCATTGTAAATTTTCCCAAAAGTGTTATGCGAAAGTGCAATCCCTTTTCTGTAGTTGATTTTAGAGCTTAAATCAAGTGCGTTTTGGGTAATTAAAAGTGCTTTTTGAGGATTGGTTTCGTTGAAAACCATAGCCAGCTCAATCCATAAATTGCATTTTGTGGAATCCTGTAAAGTGAATTGGGTTCTTCCTGATTTTTCCTTTTGACGATCAAACTTAATAATCTCGCTTTGCAGGCTGTCGATGGTCCTTTCACTTTGTGAATATGTAAAAGAGAATCCAAAGAGCCATAGAAGAAAGATTAGTTTTTTAATCATACGCCCTTAGGTTTTCTGAGGTTTTTTCCTTGCTGCTGGAAATAAGACGTTGTTCAATATCAAGCGGAATCCAGGAGAGTTGGGATGCAGATCCAAAACCGTTGGTTCATCTCCTACCCTGTGCTGGTAATCCTCAGGATCGTGGCCACCGTAGAAAGTAAAGAAGCCTTTTCCTTTTTGCCCATGGATATAACGCGCTTCATCGTTGAGTTCGTTTTTCCCTAAAACCAATACGTTTGATTTTATCAATTCGCTGTCAAAGGCTGTGGTTTGTCCCATGAAACCTTTTACCAATTGTGTGTGGTTTTGACACAACATACTCGGAATGACGTCCCATTTTGCCGAGAATTCCATCAAGGTAAAATAATCCTTTTCAAAAGGAATACGGCGTTTTTCGGTCATGTCAATATCGGAAAACTCATAATGATCAGGCTTTCTGTCTAAAATAAAATTCTTGAAGGCAAAGGTTTTGTTGTAATCGATTTTGGATTGGTAATTGGCCTCGCTGTCATCGCCATCAAACATTGGCTCGCAGATATCAACACCTTCAGCCGACAAAGCAATGTCGAAACTATCCGTTGCAGAACACATCGCAAACATGAATCCACCGCCAATCACAAAGTCGCGGATCTTTTTGGCAACAGCCAATTTCTCAGTGGAAACTTTGGCAAAGCCCAATTTTGTGGCTAATGCCTCAGCGTCCCTCTTCTGCTCAATGTACCAAGGCGCATTTCTGTAGGCTCCATAAAACTTACCGTATTGCCCGGTAAAATCCTCGTGATGCAAATGAAGCCAGTCGTACAACACCAACTGGTCACCTAAAACTTCTTCGTCATATACTATCTTAAACGGAATTTCTGCATAAGTCAGCACCATCGTAACGGCATCATCCCAAGGCTGTTTTCCCGGAGGTGAATAGACTGCAATCTTTGGCGCTTTTTCCAAAACTACGCTTTCCATATTTTGTGACGGACTCGAAATGTCGGCTAAAATGGATTGTTCTTCAGCGTCGGATAAGACTTCAAAACTAACCCCACGAATCTGGCATTCCTTCCTAATTTCAGGAACATCGGGCAACAGGAACGAGCCACCACGATAATTCAGAAGCCAGCTCGCTTTGTATTGTTTATCCAAAGCCCAATATGTAATTCCGTAAGCCTTCAGGTGGTTTTTTTGCGTCGTGTCATCCATTGGAAGCAAAATAAAATTTGCCTTCATGGAAATGGAAACAAGCAAAAGGAAGATATAGAGTGGCTTTTTAAACATTTTTCAAAAAAATAATAAACCAAAGATAACAGTTTTACTGTGAACTAAATCATAAAAAAATCCCGCACAAGCGGGATTTATATTTTTAAAACGGGACATCGCTGTCGTCGTCATTGGAATTGATATTGCTTCCAAAAGCTTCGTTGGCCGAAGGCAGATTTTTGGTCATGAACGGATTGTCGTCGTGGTTCATTTTTGATGGCAAATCGTCGAATGCGCTGCCGTATTCTTCAAGATTATCAAACTTACCAAGGTTTCCAATGAATTTCAGTCGGATGTTTTCCAAAGAACCATTTCGGTGCTTGGCGATGATAAATTCGGCCTGCCCTGCGGTTGGCGTTTGTTCTTCATCATCCCACTCATCAATTTTGTAATATTCAGGACGATAAATAAACGAAACGATATCGGCATCCTGCTCAATTGCACCCGATTCACGAAGGTCGGAAAGCAAAGGACGTTTACTCGAACCACGCGTTTCAACAGCACGCGACAACTGTGACAATGCAATTACCGGAACTTCCAATTCCTTGGCCAAAGCTTTAAGGTTACGTGAAATGGTTGAGATTTCCTGCTCACGGTTTCCTCCGCCTTTTCCGTTGCTTCCACCGGCAGTCATCAACTGAAGGTAATCGACGATAATCATTTTGATTCCGTGTTGCGAAGACAACCGGCGCGCTTTTGCCCTTAAATCAAAAATGGAAAGCGATGGTGTATCATCAATATATAAAGGGGCTTTTTCCAAATCCTTTACTTTGGTGGAAAGCTGTTCCCATTCGTGTTTTTCGAGTTTTCCGGTTCTTAATTTTTCCGATGACAAACCAGTTTCTGAGGAAATCAAACGCGTGATTAACTGTACTGAGGACATCTCCAGCGAAAATAAGGCAACCGGCTGATTGAAATCGATGGCAATATTTCGTGCCATTGACAATACGAATGCGGTTTTACCCATACCCGGACGAGCCGCAATAATAATTAAATCAGAAGGCTGCCAGCCCGAAGTTACTTTATCCAGTTTATCAAATCCGGTTGCAATTCCGCTTAAACCTTCCTTATTAGCAATTTCCTCGATTCTCTTTTTCGCCTGAATTACCAAACTCTGAGCTGTTTCCGAACTACGTTTGATGTTTCCCTGCGTTACTTCGTATAATTTTGATTCCGCTTTGTCCAATAAATCGAAAACATCGGTAGTTTCATCATAAGACTCTTCAATGATTTCAGAAGAGATTTTGATTAAACTTCGCTGGATATATTTTTGCAAAATGATTCTTGAATGGAACTCAATATGTGCCGAAGAAGATATTTTCTGCGTAAGCTGGATCAGGTAAAAATCGCCACCAGCCAAATCCAATTTGGCGTTCTTTTTAAGCTGCGCCGAAACTGTTAATAAGTCAATAGGCTGAGAATCTGTGAACAACTGAAAAATTGCTTCAAAAATATGCTTGTGTGCTTCTTTGTAAAAAGCATCCGGTTGTAATATATCGATTACTTCGTCAACCCCTTTTTTATCAATCATCATAGCGCCCAGCACCGCTTCCTCTAAGTCGAGAACCTGTGGTGGCAGCTTTCCTTTTTCAAGGTTTATTATGGTAGTTTTATCTACTTTAATAGGGCTTATATTTCTTATGTTTTCCATGGAACGAAAGTAAATTAATTTAGCAGATTTTTGGGATTAAGTTATCTTACAGTTGTGTTTATAAGTTTCTTTTTTTTGTTAACAACCAAAAAAAAATCCGAAACTGTAGGGCTTCGGATTTAGATATATTTTGTAAGAATTTATTCTTTGTATTCGCCCATTTTACTGTATTTATCCATCCTTTGCGAGACTAATTCTTCTGTTGATAAATCTTTCAATTCGTTAAAGGCTTTCATGATATACTGCTCAACAGTTTTGAAGGCAGTTGCTTTGTCATAATGCGCTCCACCAAGCGGTTCCGGGATAATATCATCAACCAGTTTCAATTTTTTCATATCGGTTGAAGTCAGTTTCAATGCTTCAGCAGCCTGCTCTTTATATTCCCAGCTTTTCCATAAAATTGAGGAACACGATTCTGGAGAAATAACAGAATACCAAGTGTTTTCCATCATCAAAACGCGGTCTCCAACGCCAATGCCCAATGCTCCACCAGAGGCTCCTTCACCAATGATAACACAGATGATTGGCACCTTCAAACGAACCATTTCCAGAATGTTTCTGGCGATTGCCTCACCCTGTCCACGCTCTTCAGCTTCCAAACCAGGATAGGCTCCCGGAGTGTCAATTAGGGTTACAACAGGAATATTGAATTTTTCAGCCATCTTCATCAAACGCAGTGCTTTACGATACCCTTCAGGATTTGCCATACCGAAATTACGCAACTGGCGCATTTTGGTATTGATTCCTTTTTGTTGTCCGATTAGCATAAACGACTGACCGTCAATTTGGCCTAAACCACCAACCATTGCTTTGTCATCCTTGAAATTCCGGTCACCGAAAAGTTCCAAAAATGTTCCTTTGGTTAAGTTGGTAATATGCTCTAAAGTATAAGGTCTGTTGGGATGACGTGATAATTGTACACGCTGCCAGGCAGTAAGGTTTTTGTAAATCTGTCTTTTGGTTTCCTCTAATTTCTTTTCAATTTGCTTGCAGGTTGCAGTAACATCTACATTTGATTCGGCACCAATGATTTGGCATTTATCGAGTTGATCTTCTAATTCCTTGATTGGAAGTTCAAAATCTAAATATTCCATAGGGTCATTATTTTGTATAAATCGAATAGCAAATATAAAATTTTAAATTGTGAAAAATTGCACTTTTTACAGATTAATTGTAAACAACTTTAGGTCAATTTTTTACGCGATTTTAGGATGCCGTTTAGAATAACCGTCAATAAAATGACAAAAGCACCAATGTAGAATTCGAAGCTCATTTTTTCCTTTTCCTCAAAGATAAGCACGGCTAAAATGATTCCATAAATGGGCTCCAGATTGATGGTAAGCATTACTGTATAGGGACTCAAAAATTTCATGACTGATGTTGAAGCGATAAAGGCATACGCCGTGCAAACCGAACTTAGTACCATCAGGTACATAAAATCTTTGGCATCAAGCATGAAGAAATCGCTTGAAAAACTTTGTGTAGCCAATAATAGTAAAGTAAAGAAAATTACGCCGCCACTTAATTCGTAAAATGAGATTACCGTGGCCTCGTGTTTTTGTACCAATTTACTATTGATTACAGCAAACAAAGCAGAAAGGAAAGCTGATGACAAAGCGGTCAACATGCCCCAAAAGTAATTACCTTCGACATTGAAAATAATATAAAGCCCAATAATGACAAGCAATCCGAAGAAAACTTCGTAATACACTATTTTCTTCCCGTATAAAATCGGCTCCAACAGAGACGCAAAAAAAGCTCCAGTTGAGAGGCATGCAAGCGTGATTGAAATATTGGAAATCTTAATCGCATGGAAAAAAGTAAACCAATGCAAAGCGATGATAAATCCGGAACAAATAAACTGCAAAAAGACTTTGGGCGTAATCCGGATTGATAATTTTTTGAAATAGATATAAATCCCAATAAACCCAACTGCGAATAACATTCGGAACCAAACCAAAGGCAAGGCATCAAGCGAAATCAACGCACCTAAAACAGCGGTAAATCCCCAAATGAATACGATAAGATGGAGATGCAAATAACTTTTGAGGTTATCGTTTGGCATTTCTCAGAAGATAAATAGCCAGAATCCCGAAGACAATATTAGGTATCCAGACAGCAATTAATGGTGGTGCTGTTGATTTTTCGGCAAGAACACCAAAAACCTTATCGAGGAATACAAAGGCAAATGCAAGTATGATTCCGATGGCGAGGTTCACTCCCATTCCGCCACGACGTTTCATAGACGAAACCGCCACAGCAATAATCGTTAAGATAAAGGCTGAAACCGGAATGCTATACTTTTTATAAAGCACAACCAGGTACACATTGATATTCGAAGAACCACGCGCTGTTTCCTTTTCGATGAACTTATTGAGTTCATTTAAAGGCAGGGTTTCGGCTATGTAAACAACCGGAGTCAAATCTTCCAAATCAAATTTGAAAACCGTATCCTTAACTTCACCCGATTCAATGATATCCCCAAAGGGCCCAACTTTTCGCTTGTTGTAATTGTACAACGTATAAGTGCTGTCCTTGGCATTCCATTTGATTCGGCTGGCGATTAGTTTGTATTTTAATTTATCACCTTCGAATTTTTCCATCGAAAAATTGAACGCCATTTTGGAAACATTTTGGTAATTACTCACAAAAATATATTCGTCCTTGCTGATCTGGCGGAACACATCGGAGTTTTCACGCATGCCTTCAGGTCCGCTATTGGTCAGGTACGTATACCTAAAACTTTTAAATCCGGCACTCGCTTTGGGAACCAAAAATATAGTCATTACTAAAGCAAAAAGCGATACAATTGTAGCGCCAATAAGGTAAGGACGTAAAAATCGGGTGAAGGAAATCCCCGAACTCAATATGGCAATGATTTCGGTATTATTGGCCAGTTTCGATGTAAACCAAATTACTGACAGGAATAGAAATATCGGGAATAACAGATTGGCGAAATAAATCGTAAAGTCAAGGTAATATTGTGCAATTTCCTTAAATGGCACTTTATTTTCGATCATTTTATTGACTTTTTCCGAAACATCGATGACAATCCCAATAGGAATGAACATCAGTAACATCACGATAAATGTTCCTAAATAACGTTTGAGAATGTATCTGTCAATTATTCTAAGCATAGATTATAATCGTTGGCTCATATTTTTTACCATCATGTCTTTCCAGGTTCTGAAATCTCCTGCTAAGATATGTTTTCTTGCTTCACGAACCAACCACATATAGAAGCCCAAATTGTGAATTGTTGCAATTTGTTTCCCTAAATATTCATTGGCTGCAAACAAGTGTCGTAAATAGGCTTTGGTATATTCGGTGTCAACAAAAGTATAACCCATTTCATCAATTGGAGAAAAATCATCTTCCCACTTTTTATTTTTGATGTTAATGGTACCGTTTGCCGTAAACAACATTCCGTTTCGGGCATTTCGGGTTGGCATTACACAATCAAACATATCAATCCCTAAAGCAATGTTCTCTAAAATGTTGATTGGTGTTCCTACGCCCATTAAGTATCTTGGCTTATCTTCGGGAAGGATTTCACAAACCACTTCAGTCATTGCGTACATTTCTTCAGCAGGCTCACCAACGGAAAGTCCGCCAATAGCATTTCCAAGCTGGTTCGTATTGGCAATATATTCTGCCGACTGCTGGCGCAAATCCTTATAGGTACTTCCCTGAACTATCGGGAAAAGTGTTTGTTCGTAACCATATTTAAAAGGTAGTTTTTCCAAATGATTGATGCATCGGTCCAACCAACGGTGTGTCATGTGCATCGAACGTTGTGCATATCTGTAATCACACGGATACGGAGTACATTCATCAAAAGCCATGATAATATCGGCACCAATCGTACGCTGGATTTCCATCACATTTTCGGGAGTGAAAAAGTGAAACGAACCATCAATATGCGATTTGAATTTTACACCTTCCTCCTTGATTTTCCTGTTTGATGAAAGTGAATACACCTGATAACCTCCACTATCGGTCAAAATATTCCGATCCCAATTCATGAATTTATGCAAACCTCCGGCCTTTTCAAGGATTTCAGTTTGGGGACGCAGGTATAAATGATAGGTATTTCCAAGAATGATATCCGGGTTAATCTCTTCCTTAAGTTCACGCTGATGCACTCCTTTTACAGAAGCAACGGTACCAACAGGCATAAATATAGGAGTCTCAATTACGCCGTGGTCCATCGTAATACTACCGGCACGCGCTTTTGAGTTAGGATCTTTAGCTAATAAATCAAATTGCATTTTCTTCTTTTAATAGTCGGCAAAGATAAAAGAATTATGAGTTACGGCTTAAGTGTTATTGATTTATTTAACATAAGGAATCCGCTCAACAAATGTGAGTTTAGAAAGACAAAAAACAAGGAGTTAAAATCAGCCGGCTTTTTTGGCTGCATCCAAAGTGGTCAGTACTTCATGGATATTTTGTTTGAATTCCTGGAAATTATGTCTTTTAACCAGGCATGAAACCCCCAAATCGGCACAATACTGAAGCAGCTTTTTAGGATAGGCACCAGACACCATAACTACCGGAATGTCCTTCATATCATCTGATTTTTTAATGATTTCCAAAATCTCTTCACCATTCAATACCGGCATGTGAATGTCGAGGAAAACAACATCCGGTTTTTGAGCCTGGATTTCCAAAACCAGCAGCATCTTTCGTCCATCTGAGAACACTTTTACAGTATGTCCCAACTCTTCGGTGATCTCCTTAAAGAAATCTAAATCTTCATGGTCATCATCTAAATAGTAGATTGTTTTTTTCTTTTTCATGGTGGTAGATTTTTGATGAGGTCAAGTTAAACGAATAATTTTTAGGTCAAATTACAAAATATTGCAAAATACTTATATAATTTCGTGTTAATATCGACAACTGACATGGCTGATTTATTTTCTTAACAACCACTTAATAACTAATTTATAAAACTTTTGCCATTGGTAAAAATTAGAATTACTTTTGACCACATCTAATTTTTAACTACAAAAAATGTCTAACACACAACATTTACAAGATTTTTCTACACAAGTCCGAAGAGACATTCTTCGTATGGTACATGCTGTTAATTCGGGACATCCCGGAGGTTCGCTTGGCTGTACGGAATTTTTTACAGTGCTTTACCAACATTTGATGGATAGAAAGCCAGGTTTCAATATGGACGGAATTGGCGAAGATTTATTCTTCTTGTCAAACGGGCATATTTCTCCGGTTTTCTACAGTGTTTTGGCAAGAAGCGGTTATTTCCCGATTTCAGAATTGGCTACGTTTAGAAAACTGAATTCGCGTTTGCAGGGACATCCAACTACTCATGAAGGTTTGCCTGGAGTTCGAATGGCTTCGGGTTCTTTGGGACAGGGAATGTCTGTTGCCATTGGTGCGGCTCAGGCTAAAAAACTAAACAACGACAATCATTTGATTTATTCGCTTCACGGTGACGGAGAGTTACAGGAAGGTCAAAACTGGGAAGCCATCATGTATGCTTCTGCCAAAAAAATCGACAACCTGATTGCTACCATCGACTTAAATGGGCAGCAGATTGACGGTCCAACGGATGAAGTTCTGAATATGGGTAATTTAAAAGCCAAGTTTGAAGCCTTTGATTGGGATGTTATGGAAATCAAGGAAGGGAATGACATTGATGCCATTATTAAAGGTATGGAAGAAGCTAAAACCAGAACCGGAAAAGGAAAACCGGTTTGTGTATTGCTGCATACGGTAATGGGACATGGCGTTGATTTCATGATGCACACGCACGCTTGGCACGGAAAAGCGCCAAATGATGATCAGCTGGCAATTGGATTGGCACAAAACTATAACACTGGAGGAGAAACTGACTACTAAGAAAAATGAAAAAATACGAAAACACAGGAAGTAAAGATACGCGTTCAGGATTCGGAGCAGGAATGACCGAATTGGGACAAAAAAATGAAAATGTAGTTGCGCTTTGTGCAGACTTGATTGGTTCATTGAAATTTGACGATTTTAAAAAGAACCATCCGGAACGTTTTTTCCAAATTGGAATTGCAGAAGCAAACATGATTGGAATTGCAGCCGGTTTGACCATTGGCGGAAAGATTCCGTTTACCGGAACTTTCGCTAACTTTTCGACCGGAAGGGTTTATGACCAAATCCGTCAGTCAGTTGCCTACTCAGATAAGAATGTGAAAATTTGCGCTTCGCATGCCGGCTTGACTTTGGGAGAAGATGGAGCAACACACCAAATTTTGGAAGACATCGGTTTGATGAAAATGCTTCCGGGAATGACGGTAATCAATACCTGCGATTACAACCAGACCAAAGCTGCAACCATTGCTTTGGCAGAACACCATGGCCCTGCTTATTTACGATTTGGACGTCCGGTTGTGCCTAACTTTACTCCGGCTGACCAGCCATTTGTAATTGGAAAAGCAATTATGCTGAACGAAGGGACAGATGTTACAATCATTGCGACAGGCCATTTAGTTTGGGAAGCTTTGATAGCTGCTGAAAAATTAGAAGCAAAAGGAATATCGGCAGAAGTAATCAACATCCATACGATTAAGCCATTAGACGAAGAGGCTATTTTGAAATCTGTGGCAAAAACAGGCTGTGTGGTTACTGCAGAAGAGCATAATTTCCTTGGAGGTTTAGGCGAAAGCGTTTCAAGGGTTTTAGCACTTAACAATCCAAAACCACAGGAATTTGTTGCGGTGCAGGATAGTTTTGGCGAAAGCGGAACTCCGGAACAATTGATGGAGAAATACAAGTTAAACAACCAGGCGATTGTTGAAGCTGTAGAAAAAGTAATCAAGAGAAAATAATCTCCTTATTTTATCCAAAAAAAATCCCGTTCAGTGAACGGGATTTTTTTTAGTTTTAATTAGCACCGTGGCAGCTAGGATCTAAATAATTCTTCTTACCATTCCCTGTTCCTCCACAGGTTGGAATATTCGCAAAAGGATAAGCTTGTCCGGTGATAGGATTTTTGATTTCGCTGGCAGTCGTAAAGAAATCCCCGTCGTCATCAGTATCCAGGAAATCCGGCTTTTCATCACCATCAGTATCATCAGGATTTACAACACCTTCTTCCATTGAATATACATATCCATCAGCCACACCCGGATTATCCGGACTGCTAATATCTTCCAAATAGGAATCAATTCCATCTGAATCATGGTCTACTCTTTGAACTTCATACAATTTGATACTGAAGATTAATGGTGAATAAGCAGGAACTCCTGCTGTTGAACCACCAAAATAAGCTAATCCAGAAGGAATGAACATCACCCCTGCTCCAAAATTGTCGAAAGTCACTGTTCCGTCAGGGTTTCCAACATAGGTTCCTGTTTTGAATTGTGGGAATATTTCACTCCAGCCTCTGATTACTCCCGTTAAGTTGAAATAACTTTGCGGATTGATTAATTCTTCAAACTGCGTTGATTTTATGGTAGTCACAGAAGTACCGCCAACAGTTTCAGTACTGCTGTAAATATATTCTCCTCTATAGGAAGTCAATACTCTGTCTACATTACAAGGTGATTTACTATCAGGGCCAGAACCTTCCCTTAGTTTCAAATAATATATTTTATAGGTGATGTCAACATCATTTTGCTTTACAGTTACCAATCTGGTTTGGATAGGATAATCCAATTGGTTCATTATAGAAGTCTGCCCAGCATCTATCAAAGGATAGGAAACATCCAGATCCTCTGTTTCACCCGGATGATGCTCTACTACAAGATAATGGGTATTCAAAAAGGTTTCAATATTGGTAATGTCTTTTGTATACTGTTCGGTGTAATCGCGCAAAGGTGTCTGACTATCACTTTTTGAACAGGAAACAATTGTTAGGCCTATTGAAAAAAGCAATATAAATTTGAAAAAGTTATTCATTTTTGTTTGAATTTTAAGCGCGCAAGATACAATATTGATTTATTTTTGTGAACTATTTAACGTTGATTTTGGAAAAAAAATGAGAGTAGATAAATATTTATGGTGTGTTCGTTATTACAAAACCCGAAACATGGTAACCGAAGCCTGTAAAAAGAATCATATCACCGTTAATGGTCAAATTGCAAAACCATCAAAAGAGGTTTTTCCATTGGATAAAGTTACTTTCAGAAAAGATCAGATTACTTATCAGATTACTGTTTTGGATATTCCGGAAAATCGTGTTGGTGCCAAATTAGTTGATATTTACCGAAAAGACGATACACCTCCTGAAACTTTTGCCCATTTGGAATTAATCAAACTGTCTAAAGAACATTATCGCAAAACAGGAACCGGAAGGCCTACCAAAAAAGACAGAAGGGATTTGGATGACATCGAATGGGAAACAGGTTCTGACGAATAATTTTTAACCAAATAAAAAGCCCTCGAGTATTCGAGGGCTTTTTTGTTTATTGACTAAAGATTGAAATTATCTTTTGATAACCCTAACGGTTTCAACGCTGTCATCCTGTGACACGATTACGTTGTAAACTCCTGTAGGATATTCGTTTCCAATAGTTACATTCTGCATGTCTGAAACACTTGCATTTCTCTGCTCAATCAATCTTCCAACCATATCGTAAACTTTAATAGTTACGTTAGACTGGCTTGAAGATTTTACATCAAGCATAAAGTTGTTCGCAAATGGGTTTGGATACGCTGTAGCTTTAAATGGCAACATTGTTTTTACAATACCTCCTCCTTCTCCATTGCCCTGAGTATTAATATCACAAGCTGTTGAGTAATCACCAAACACACCATTCAGTTTGATGGCAACAGAAACCTGATAGTTTTTATTATTCTGGGCTATTGAGAACTGGCTCAGCGTAAAGTGAGCATAAGTAACGATGATTTCCTGTGAAGTAACTACATCCTCTCCACTAACTTCCTCCAACAATACTTTGTAGTTAGGGAATCCTGGGTAAGGTGTAATGTTCAACTGTTGCGTCAACGATGTTGCTGTCGATAATCCACATTGCGATGGAACCAAACTAGTCGTTGGGAAGAACGGCGTAGTAACTTTACACTCCGGTCCATAACCTGACCATACTGTTGTTGAACCATTTAGGATGCTGTACTGTACAGAGATTGAATACGCTGTATTGTAAGCCAATGTTCCAAAGGCTGTCAACGATGAGAAACGGCTCGCACTAACTGCACTATAAGTGTAAGCTGGAGTTGGTCCGTTGTCTGCAAACAATCTGATACGGAATTGATATCCTGTAGCATAAGATGCCGCAGCTGCTGCAATGTTCGCATTCAATGTAGCCACTTGAGAACCACATGTTGGCGAAGCCATAGTTGTCAACGGAATTGATGGTGTATTTACCGTACACTCTGCTCCATATCCTGAATCTACAGGCAAACTGGTTACAGGGTCGTTAAATGTATACTGAACTGAAACTTTGTAGCTTGTTCCGTATTGTAATGGGAATCCTGTGAATGTATTGGCTCCCACAAAACGTGTAGCTGACTGTGATGTAGCATACGTTGGTGATGGGTTAGCATCATTCAAACGGATACGGAAAGTATAACCTGTAGCATTCAATGCCTGGTTGGCTGTAAGTGTCGAAGATAAAGAAGCCAAAGTCGCTCCACAGGTCGATGTGTTTAATGTAATCAATTGAACTGTAGGCGAATTTACCCTGATTGTATTTCCGGCAAACGGAACAATTTCTTCATTGATAACCGCAGACACTTTGATATCGTAAGCTGCACCATGAGTATGGATGGCAGCAGGAATCGTCACATAACGTGAAGTCTGGATAATATCCGGAGCTGTAGTATTGGTTGTTACGTTTTTGATAGAGAAACGATATTTGATATTCGTGAATCCACCATAAGAATAAGCAACCGCAGGAATAGCCTGGGATAAAGATGCTAAAGTTGTATTGTGGTATGACGGAGTCATGTTAACCACCACAGGAGCACATCCTTGTGACATAGTACCCGTACAATTCTCAAGGATACCATTCCAGCAGATTTCTGGTGCACCAGGATAAATAGTATTGTTTGAATCGTCGCAATCGCCACCGCCCAATACTGAAGTAGTATAATTTGCGCCTGGTGAAGTACATGAAGATGTTCCTGAACCTGTATAGTAATGATCTCCATCAGCATCTAAATACCATACTGGTTGTGGAGTAATCGTAATATTTGCCGGTGCACTTGTTCCAGGGCATCCGTTTCCATCAGTATAAGTGTACGTATAAGTAGTGCTGCTGGTTCCAACATATGGGTTTGTTACGCTGAATGAACCTCCAGCCGGAGAACCCGACAATGCAATTGGCGTTCCTGAACAACCACTAACATCTGAAGCTGTAACAATTGGCGCAGGATTTACAGTTACAGTAACATCCTGAGTAACATAACATGTAGTTCCGGTAACTTTAAATGAATACACTACCGCAACTGGTGCATTAGTAGTGTTTACCAAAGATTCACTTACACTTCCTGTCTGAGGTGTTGTTACAGCAGCATTGCTGATACCTGCAACAGCGGCTCTGGTCCATGTGATGGTAGATCCTGTATAATTGGTAGTAGGAGTATATGCAAAGTTAACTCCAGAACAAGCAGATGCTGTAGTTGGGCTGCTTAAAGCAGGGTTAAGTGCTACTGCCAAAGTCAATTTTAAATCATCAATTCTCCATGTAACTGTGTTAGGAACAGTAGCAGTTCCGCCAAATCCATACAATCTGAAAGTAACCGGCGCTGATGAACTTGTTGTAGCTGTTATAGCCGGAGTGTGTCCTACCCATGTACTGTTGGCACTAAAAGTACCGGCAGCAGTATTGATATTGCTTCCATAATTATCTAAACTCGATCTCAACGCATATCCTTGTGGTCCTGTTCCCGTACTTCTTGAACCGAAGCTTATAGCTGTTAAACTTACGTTGTTACCATTAAGAGGTGTTATTGTAAATTCAAAATAGGTTGATGTTCCTGAATTAAACGCTGCTCCTACTGCTGCCGCTCCTGCATTGTTTCCTCCAGAAGCACCTGCATTGTTTGAAACGCTGGTATTGCTGATCAATGTAGCAGTACCCAAATTGTTGGCACTTGCTAAAGCAGAAATCGTAAGTCCTGTTGTTGCATTACTTGATGGAGACGCAGTTGTAAAATCCCAGGTTACCAATCCGCTATTACCTGCAGAACAGGCAGAAGCTGTAATCGAAGCTGTAAGCCCGGTTGGTTGTACCAAATTATAATTTGCAGATTGTCCTCCTGTAATAGTACTTGTAGAAGTCACTGGTTTGTTGTTTCCAACATTAGCGTCAGCAAAATTGGCTATTAAATTTAGGGTTGCCGTATCTGGCGAAATAAGCCCGCTCAATGTTCCTGACAAACTAGCTGTGGTAGTTCCGTCATAAAGTTTATCCGCAACGGAAGCTCCAGAAATAGTAACATCTTTTTTAGTGATGTTTGCAGTTAAATTCAATGCTCCTAAAGTATAATTAGCTAAAGCAGTACCTGATAAACTGTATCCTGTTACGGAAACTGTTTTTCCGTTTCCTGCAGTAGCAGTAAGGAAGCTGGCTGATGGAGTTCCGGATAAACTAACATTTGGCTCATCACCAGGAATAATCCCCGATAACGAAGCAGTTCCGGTAACTGTTGCAGCCAAGGTCCTGTCGTATTCTTTATTTTGAGCTGTTAAGCCAACAATAGTTAATGTTTTTAAAGTAATGTTAGCTGTAAGCCCTGTTGGCTGTGTCAGGTAGTAATTTGAAGAACCCGAAAATGAGTATCCTGAAACCGTTACCGGTTTACCGTTACCAACTGATGCATCATTGAAATTAGCTACACCGCTTCCGCCTAAGGTTACGCTAAAAAAGTCGGCGAATTCAACACCAAACAAAACCGGAGTTCCAAGGATTGTTGCAGCTGTTGTAGTGTCATACTCTTTGTTTGATATAGAAATTCCTGTAATCGTAAGTTCTTTTGGCGTAATATCTGCAGTCAAACCACTTGGTTGTGTCAAAAAGTAATTGGCGTTATCGTCACCTGTCAAAAATAAAGCTGGTGTAACAGGCTTATCATCTCCAACATTAGCATCATCAAAGCTACCTGTTCCGGAAAGTGATACTAAGTCAGAATTAATAATTCCAACTAAAGAACCTCCTGTGATATTTGTTGTAGGATCTGCATTGTATATTTTATCACTTGCAACAGCTCCTGTAACCGTAAGTTCTTTTTGATTTACAACCAAAACCTGTTGTACTGGAGTTGCAGGATTGAAGCTTCCATTTCCTGCCTGTGTTGCTGTAATCGTAACTGAACCAGCACCAACAATAGTAATGGTACTTCCTGAAATAGTAGCTACATCGGTATTGTTGCTTGAGTATGAAACTGTCAAACCTGAGTCCGATGTTGCAGTCAATGCAAATGGAGCAACTCCATAAGTCACAGCCGTCAAAGGACCAAAAGTAATTATCTGATCCTGTAATCCCGAAGATATGATGTTTCCTGTCAATGATGGCTGTGTCAAAGTATAATTACCTGAATCAGCACCGTTTAATGTATATCCTAAAACTGTAACCGGTTTATTATTACCAACTGCAGGAGTATCAAAATTAGCTGAAGGGCTTCCTCCTAAAGTTACGGCAGGACCTACACTTTCTATTCCGTTCAATACCGGAGTTCCTACTAGAGTTGCCGTAGTGGTATTATCAAAAGTCTTATCCTGAACCGTCAATCCTGAAATGGTCAATACTTTAGCATTAACTGTATTTGTAGCATTTGTATTCACACTTGCAGCTGAAGCTCCGGCACTTGTTATTCCTATACTGCCCGAATGTGGCCCAGCTGTAGCATTTGCAGCTAACCTTAAGTGAATGGTCGTACTGCTAACATTACCTGGTCCTCCAACATTTAAAGGAGAAGCATTTGTTCCTATAGTAGTTGAGAAATTACTGGTTGTAGCCACCTCAAAACCTACTGGTGGTGTAATTGTTATACCTGTAGCAGCCGTTAAGCCTGTACCTGAAACACTAAAACTGGTAGTTGTCGATGCAGTTCCGTAAGTTGTAGTTAAAGAAGCTGGTGATCCAGAACCAGAAACTGAAATTCCTGATGGTGTTACCGAAGCCCATGTGGTTCCAACACGGAAACCATCAAAACGAGCCAAAGTTGTTGCTGCAAACTGTCTGATTGCAATTGCCGCTAAAGCTGTAGCATCTGTTCCTGTAGTCAAAGAAGATAGATCCGGTGTAACAGGCTCTGTTCCTCCAGGTACCGGGTTTACATAAAGGAATACCTGGTCATTCGTAGCACCGGCATTAAATGTATATTTCAAAACAACTAGGTAAGTTGTATTTAATGTGTAAGAATAAGGAGTATTCACAGCAGTCTCAGTACCTTTACTCAAAGTAAAGCGAACCGCATTTGTCGCATCTTTTTGGATAGAGAACCTTCCAAAAAAACCTGCTGCAGCAGCACCTGAACTCTGGCAAAAGTGAATGCAATAATCTGTTGTATTGACCGTTGTGGCTGTAGATACCATAAAAGCACAATATACACTTCCTGAATTGGTTGATGTAAATGCTTTGTTAACGTCTTCGCTATTTCCTGATGCCGATGTAGCATTTCCGACACCTGAACCTGCATAACCTGAATAAGTCAATCCAGGACTTGCAATACTCATTGGCCCCGTTCCTCCTCCACTGTGGGCAACCCATCCATTCGCAGTTAAGTTAGAACCAACTGTTCCTGAAAAGTCATCAGTCAGTAATTGTCCCCAACTTGCATTCAACCCCATCAAAAAGAATAGGATTAGTAGTCCAGGAAGAAATCTTTTACCTGATTTTGCTTCTTTACGCGAAGTAGAAAATAATGGCGATAGAAGCTTAACGTACTGTTTTACCATGATAATAATTGTTTAATTTGTTTATTTGACAGACACAAAAATATAGATAAAAATAGTAAAAAAACTCAAAATACATTAACTAATTGTTAACCTATTCTGCAGATGCATTTAATCGTTTTTATGCGTACTTAATCGATGTAGTTGATGTGATTTAAAGATTATTTCTTACAAAACAAAAAAGCCTTCGATTTCTCGAAGGCTTTTCATTATTAAAAAGATTTAGATTTATCTTTTAACAACTCTAACAGTTTCAACACTATCCTCTTGTGATACAACTACGTTGTAAACACCTGATGGATATTGGTTACCTATTGTTGTTGTCTGCATATCTGAAACTCTTATGTCTCTTTGTTCAATCAATCTTCCAATCATATCGTAAACTTTAATATTTACGTTTGATTCACTAGATGATTTCACATCAAGCATAAAGTTGTTCGCAAATGGGTTTGGATATGCTGTAGCCTTAAATGGAACTACAGTTATTGTTTTGCCCAATGGTGCTGTGAACAAGTCGCAGGCTGTTGAGTAATCCCCGAACACTCCATTCAGTTTGATAGCAACAGAGACATTGTAATTTTTACCTGGCTGCGCGATTGAGAAATCACTCAGTTTGAAGTAAGAATAGGTAATCTCTCTTTCCTGTGAGTTCACAACATCCTCTCCACTAACTTCCTCCAACAATACTTTGTAGTGAGGGAATCCTGGGTAAGGTGTAATGTTCAACTGTTGTGTCAACGATGTTGGTGTAGCCAATCCACATTGTGATGGAACCAAACTGGTCGTTGGGAAGAACGGTGTAGTAACTTTACACTCCGGTCCATAACCCGACCATACTGTTGTAGCACCGTTTAGGATGCTGTACTGTACAGAGATTGAGTACGCTGTATTGTATGCCAATGTTCCAAAGGCTGTCAACGATGAGAAACGGCTCGCACTAACTGCACTATAAGTGTAAGCTGGAGTTGGTCCGTTATCTGCAAACAATCTGATACGGAATTGGTATCCTGTAGCATAAGATGCAGCTGTCGCTGAAATATTCGCATTCAAAGTAGCCACTTGAGAACCACATGTAGGCGAAGCCATAGTTGTCAACGGAATTGATGGTGTATTTACTGTACACTCTGCTCCATATCCTGATTGAACAGGTAAGCTGCTTACAGGATCAGTAAAGGTATACTGAACCGAAACTTTGTAGCTTGTTCCATATTGTAATGGGAAACCTGTGAATGAATTAGCACTCACGAAACGTGTAGCTGACTGTGATGTAGCATACGTTGGTGATGGGTTAGCATCATTCAAACGGATACGGAAAGTATAACCTGTAGCATTCAATCCCTGGTTGGCTGTAAGCGTTGATGTCAATGAAGCTAAGGTAGCACCACATGTAGCTGTGTTCAAAGTAATCAATTGAACCGCTGGCGAATTTACCCTGATTGTATTTCCGGCAAACGGAACAATCTCTTCATTGATAACTGCAGATGCTTTGATATCATAAGCTGCACCATGAGTATGGATTGAAGCCGGAATTGTCACGTAACGTGATGTTTGGATGATATCAGCAGCCGTTACACCTGTTGTCACGTTTTTGATAGAAAAACGATATTTAAGGTTTGTATAAGGCGCATACGTATAAGCCACAGCTGGTATAGCCTGAGACAAGGATGTCAACGTTGTATTGTGGTATGACGGAGTCATGTTAACCACAACCGGAGCACATCCTGCTGACATAGTGCTTGAACAATTCTCAAGGATATTGTTGTAACAAATCTCAGGAGCACCAGGATAAACTGTAGCACTTGCATCATCGCAATCGCCACCACCCAGAACTGACATTGTATAATTTGCACCTGGCGAAGTACAGGAAGGAATTCCTGAACCTGTATAATAATGGTCACCATCAGCATCCAAATACCATAATGGCTGAGGAGTAATGGTAATATTAGCCGGTGCACTTGTAACTGTACAGCCATTTGGAGCTGTATAGGTATAGGTATAAGTAGTACTGCTTGTTCCAACATAAGGATTGGTTACGCTGAATGAACCTCCAGCCGGCGAACCAGACAAAGGAATTGGCGTACCTGAGCATCCACTTACGTCAGCAGCAGTTACAATTGGATTTGCCCTGAAAGCATTTACTGTAATCGTACCATCTGTAGTACATCCTGCAGCTGAAGTCGCTCTTACATAATAAGTACCAGCAGCAGTTACCGCAGTTGGTGTTCCAACCGAAGTCGTGTAGGTATTATCACTGAAATAAGTAAGTGTTCCATTTGAAGTAACAACACTTGTCAAATCAGCAGTAGTAGCTCCACAAGCCGGAGTAATAGCTCCGCTAACATTTAATGTTGGGAACGGTTTGAAAGCATTTACTGTGATTGTACCATCTGTAGTACATCCTGCAGCTGAAGTGGCTCTTACATAATAAGTACCAGCAGCAGTAACTGCGCTTGGTGTTCCAACTGAAGTTGTATAAGTGTTATCACTGAAATAAGTAACCGTACCATTTGAAGTAACTACGCTAGTTAAATCAGCCGTAGTAGCTCCACAAATCGGATCAATAGTTCCACTTACATTCAAAGTTGGGAATGGTTTGAAAGCATTTACTGTGATCGTACCATCTGTAGTACATCCTGCAGCTGAAGTCGCTCTTACGTAATAAGTACCTGCTGTAGTTACAGCTGTTGGTGTTCCAACCGAAGTCGTGTAGGTGTTATCACTGAAATAAGTAACGGTACCGTTAGAAGTAACCACACTTGTCAAATCAGCTGTAGTAGCTCCACAAGCCGGATCAATAGCACCACTAACATTTAATGTTGGGAACGGTTTGAAAGCATTTACTGTGACTGTACCATCAGTAATACATCCTGCAGCAGAAGTAGCTCTTACATAGTAAGTACCAGCTGCAGTTACCGCAGTTGGAGTTCCAACCGAAGTAGTATAGGTATTATCACTGAAATAGGTAACCGTACCGTTAGAAGTAACTATACTGGTTAAATCAGCTGTAGTAGCTCCACAAATCGGATTAATTGGTCCGCTAACATTTAATGTTGGAAGTGGATTTACAGTTACTGATGTAGTAGCCGGCGCTGAAGAACAACCACTTGCATCAGTTACGCTAACTGAATAAGTTGAAGTTGTAGGATTCGTAACGCTTACCGTAGCAGTAGTATTATTGGTACCACTATATGAAATGCTTCCTATCGTACCAGCTCCCGAGAATGAGTTCGAGTAGTTTCCTGATGCAGCCGCAGTTGGCGCAACAGATAAGCTCCAGCTTGATAATGTTCCTGAATCTGCATTAACATCATCAAATATACGCAAGGTCCAGTTTCCGTTAATCGGACAACCACTAAGGGCTGTTGCCGGAATGATGTAACTTCCGATAGAAGGAGCTCCTGTAAGTGATCCTTCAACAGTGTATGGACCTGCGCCAATTGGCGAAGTTGTAATGGTGCTGATATTAGTTCCTGCAGTAGTAGTCAGAACGGTACCTGAGTAATTGGTCGCTGCTGAAGAAGACGCTCCATTGTCTGTAGACAATTCCAATGTACCACAGTTTCCAGGACCTACAAGATAAATATCTAAATCTGGCAAGAAGCTGTGGGCAATATTTAGGGTAACATTGATTACACTAGAACCCGAAACTGCATTATTGCTTCCTATAGCACCGCTTAACGCGATTGTTGAAGAAGCTCCGGTAGTTGAATTATCCGGAATAGCTAAAGCAGGGCTCTCTGTTTTATTACCCGCAAATGGCGTATTGTTATACCCTCCTGAATTGGTGGCTGTCAAAGTAAGTGAAGTTCCCGAGCAAATTGGTGAGTTAGAACTTAATGACGCTGACGGGTTGTAACTTGTTCTTGATGCCGAGAATGAATCGTTAGCCGTTCCTGAACCTGCCCCAGATTCGTTAGCGTTGTTAAGGGTACCCGTAAATGAATACGTTTGTGGTACTCTCATATCGCCAAAAGTTCCAACTGTAACAGTTGTTGTTGCGCCTGGAGCCAAAGTTCCGGTTAATGCAACAGGTCCGAAGCTTGCCGGTAACCCATTGGTTGCCGTAGCTGAAATCGTTCTTGGCAATGTACTGAAATCCCAAGTCTGGTTACCCGAGTTGGTAATTTGGAAAGTAACATTCTCAGAAGCACTGTAGCAATTAACAACTGCCGGAGCCGTAAGAGCTGTTACAGAAAGGTCAAATACAACCGGTGGTGTAAACTCGTCTGCTCCAATATCAGGAGTAGAACCGTTCCTTGCCTCACAGTCTATATCATCAGTAATTCCTGTTCCTGAAACAGCCGCTGCGTTTAAAGCATTATTGTTTGAACTTGATGCATTTAAACGAACATCGGATGCAGATGCGAATGCAGGTAAGACATTTTTGGAGTTGGCGTCTTTTGTAGAAGCCGTATTCCAAGTTGCCAATGTTCCGTAATCTGTACCTCCAGTATTCGAAAGTGTAACTGTTCTTACCATTTTGGTTGTACCGGTTACGTAAAAGTCATTATAATTTGAAGTCAGATTTGTAACTGTTGAATAAGCAAGCCCTAATGCATAAGAAGATCCCGTACCATTGGTAGCAGTATTTACAACGATGTTGTTTCTTAAATTCACTGTTGGGTTTGTGCCACCTATTGCAATACCGAAATTATCAAACGATCCACCAGTCAAGGCAGCAGTCATATTAATGGTATTGTGGTATACATTTGTAGCTGCTGTACCTCCACCTATCAGGATGCTGGCGCTAAAATCACCGAATGTACTATTTCCTATAACATCATTTAACAAGTTATTCGCGATGGTATTGGTGCCCGAATTTGCTGTCGGTGCCAATACAATTCCTCCTGTTGAATAAGTACTCGCTGAACGGATAGCACTTATCGTATTTTTAGTTATTGTTGCTGAAGTAACCTCGTTACCGGCAATAGTAGTGTTCATATCACTGATTCCCAATGAAATTGCAAGCGCATCATTAGATGAAGCACCTGAAAGATTTGCAATGTTATTGCCAGAAATTACAACTCCATTTTCAAAACCAACTAAGATACCTCCACGGCTGATTTGGTTAGGTGAAGCTGCAGTCATAACGTTTTGGTTGATGACAGTTCCGGTGTTTTTATTTGAAGCCGAAGCTCCAATAGAAACAATACCGAAAGTAGCTTTGCTGATATTATTATTGATGAATGAGTTGTTGTTATTACCTGTTCCCAATGTTGCAGTACTCATAGTAGACGAACCAGAACCGATACCGGCAAATGTCTGATTCGCACCTGAACCCACAAGGTTACAGTTAATCACGTTATTATTGGTAGCACCATCTGCTGTAGCAGTCTGTAACCAAACCACCGCACTTGTTGCATTGGCACTATTATTTGTAAGTGTCAAATCGCGTGAAGCCGC
This sequence comes from Flavobacterium wongokense, assembly GCF_021608265.1. Lineage (GTDB taxonomy): Bacteria > Bacteroidota > Bacteroidia > Flavobacteriales > Flavobacteriaceae > Flavobacterium > Flavobacterium wongokense. The sequence goes on along the minus strand of NZ_JAKIHP010000006.1, from coordinate 5,615 downwards.
AGAAGCTGGACAAATTGTATTGGTAGTAGCGCCTGTTGATCCATTGATGGTTACATAATCTGCTCCATTCAACAAGATGATAGCTGTATTATTGGATCCTGTAATCGAAGCGGTTGTACTTGGTTTGATAAGCAAAGTGTTCGTTGCATTCGCGCCTGCATTGGCATTGATAGTGATTGGAAATGTTTCCGAACCATAAGCAGCATCGGTAAGCGTGAATGTTACCGGACCGCAAATCGCTCTGGCATTATAAGCCGCAACAGCCGCCGTTAACGTTGTAAACGAACCACCAGCTCCTACAGTATAGCTTCCTGAAAGCCCTGTTGCAATACTTCCTTGCGTGAAGCCATCGTTAGCTGTATTTGCATCTGCAGATCCATTAGGTAAACTAGTTGTAGCCACAATACTATAGGTAGTACCCGCAACAAAAGTGAAAGTTCCTATAGTTACTGTTGCTGATGCTCCAGGAGCAATATTTACTGTTGGCGAAGCCTGAGTTTGCGCATTTCCGTTAACAGTCCAATCTACTTTAACACTTGTCAAAGTTACCGCACCATAATTTTTAATTGTCGCCTGAACTGTTTGTGAACCTGCACAAAGCGTTGGTATTACGATTGCCGTTACACCAGCATCATTACTATTCACATTATACTCATCGGCTCCAATATCTGTAGGAGTTGGACGTGAAGCACAGTCAATATCCAGAGAAGCCCAAGCTGTATTTGTAGCAAATGACGGATCCGCTGCACCATTCAAGGCTGCAGACGAAGCGTGCAAATCGGTAGCAGAGGTAAAAGTTGGATCAGTAGAAACTGAATTTCCATCTTGGGAAACCCCTAATTGCCAGTTGGTCAACGTTGCATAATCGGTTGCGTTACCCAAACCAACAAAACCGTTTGTACCAGTAACATATAAGTCATTGTAATTAGACAATGAACCTGTATTACCAACTCCGGCAGTCTGTGTACTTACCCAGCAGTAGTGCTTCGCACCACCTGTCTGAGCCGCTGTAACGTTAGCCAAGATGTTGTTACGTACTCTGTAAGCAGGTCCTGAACCTGTACCCATTTCCAAACATGCATTTGAAACAGTCAGGTTTGCCGCTCCGATTCTTACACTGTTAAATTCAGCATAAATACCAGAACCTGAACCACTACCTGCAGGTTGCAGTGAAATACCAATAATTCTTCTTATTGTTAAAGTGGTATTGGTATTCCCACTCTGAAGATTCGTTATAAAGTTATTGTAAACCCTTGTTATTGTTGCTGCAAAAGCATTTCCGTTTACACGGATTCCTCGAACAACACTATTCGTATTAGCACCCGTTGATGTATTCGAAATTGCATTGATTTTGTTATTATAAACCTCACTAGTACCTACCGCAACAGTTGCCGCCGAGTTATCAATAAAGATACCATCAACAGTTGAGTTATTAACGTTGGTACTAATATTAGTTACATCATTATTAAAGACTTTTACCGAACCCTGGTTGGTAGTCCTGATACCAAAACCATTTCCGGCAGCAGCACCATTGTACAATATATCATCTGTAGTTGCTGAGTCTCCAATCGTGTTTCTTGTTGCACAAGCAGTAGTTCCAATTTCGCAATTCAAATCAGGGAATCCGGCTGTTCCTGTAAGTAGGATACCAGAGTTGGCATTTTTGATTGTGAAATTATAATATTTGTTGTTTGAATTTGCACCCGCAGCAGAAGTCGCTGGAGTTGTGGAAGATTGTATTTGCAAAACTCCAAGAGAAGCTCCATTTGACCTGTTTAATGTAACCGTAAAATTCTTGAATGTATTATTTTGCGCACCATTTGTAGCGGTTGAATTTTGCAGATAATAACCGTATTCAAGCAATGTTCCTGTAGTTGCAATATTAATACCGTCAAAAGTAAAATAATCACCTCCATTGATAAGTATAGCTGCCTCAATTGACGCTGCACCTGTTGAAGTTAATATTGGGTTTGCCCCAGCTCCATTTTTCTGGAAAATGATTTGGTTCGCCAATGTACCTGTTGCAGTTATCGTTGGAACAGTCTCACTAAATGTTTGGCCAGCTGTTACATTAAATGTAACTCCTCCTGCACCAACACCATTCGTATTCAAATCATTTACAGCAGCCGTAAAACTTGCATAATTACTTCCTGAAGTAGGCAGAGTATTGTCAATGGTTTTAGTTCCAGTAAGTGGTACCAACGCAGTGGTTGCCTGGCTTCCTGCCAATGGGGTTGAACCTGTATATCCTTCACTTAAGGAATACAATTTCCAGAAATAAGTAGTAGCAGGTGCCATCCCATTAATATTCTGGGAAGTTGCCGCAGCAGTAGTTGTAGTAAGATAAGTATAGGTTACATTATCTGTAGAATAATAAATAGCGGTACCTAACCTGTTTGATCCTGCATTGGTCCAATTTAATGTATACGTTGTTTGTGCAACGCTCGTAAAATTCAGTCCTGTAGGCGAAGAAGTTGTTGGCGGTATAAAACGATAGTATCTTCTGTTTCCGTTAGAAGCTGAGTTTAACTGAGTTATAGTAGAACTTGCTGTATAAGTATTACTGGTTGGAGTTGCAGAAGTACTCGCCGCATTACCAGTAGTATTTATAGTTACAATGTTATTTGCAGTTGAATTGGTTGAAAAACCAACATAATATACCGTAGGAGCCGCAGCATTGGTAGTCATTCCTCCATAAACAAATTCAATAACTCCTGTACTTTCGTATAATCTTAACTGGAAAGTTCCTGTACCAGCAGCAGCCGTGCTTATATATCTAATCATGTTATTGCTCCATTCCACGACAAGGCAACGATTTGGTGCTGTTCCTACCACCTTGCTTCTCACAATTCCATTCGTTCCGACTCTCATATCGTTACCAAATGGTGCAATTGTAGCAACGGTAGCAGTTACACTGTTAGGCAGTGTATACACACCTGTTCCCGGTTGGGCACCCAATCCAATGATACCATTATCAGATCCTGAAAACTGAGTGTACCTTGTTCCCATTAAATAGAAATCAAACCCGATGTTCGCCAAAGATGACTGAGTGTCATCTGAACTGGCTGCAACAACTGAAGTCGATCCTGTTGTTAAATCAACGGCATTCCCATTCATATCAAGAGCCAACGAAGCATTTACACCTGTTGTCACCGTTGTTGGTGTAGGCAAATAATTTGCCGTACTCTGCGCTTTCATTACACCAGTAAAAAATATACTGAATAAAAGCGTAAAACTAAATAACCACATCCCAGTGGTTTTTTCTTTCCCATGTTGGGCATCCCTACCCACATCCATAGAAGCGTAATGTTTATACATATCTTTTCTTTAAAATTGAACATTAAAAATAGATAAGATGTTTCCAATAAAAATATTGATATGCCAAGTTTTTTTGAACAGTTCTTCAATATCAGTCAAACTGCTTTCTTTCATCGATGAAAAACATAGAACTGTTAACATTTTCTTAACTTAAGATATTATTTCCTACAAAAAAAACAATTCATTTATTTGCAAACCTGTGATATACTTACAAAAAAAGACCCTTGATTGCTCAAGGGTCTTACAAAAATTCTAATTATTTTCTAAAAAATTATCTTTTCACCACTCTAACAGTTTCAACACTATCCTCTTGTGATACAACTACGTTGTAAACACCTGCTGGATACTCGTTTCCAATAGTTAAGTTCTGCATATCTGAAACGTTTGCATTTCTTTGTTCAATCAATCTTCCAACCATATCGTAAACTTTAATATTTACGTTTGATTCGCTAGACGATTTCACATCAAGCATAAAGTTGTTCGCAAATGGGTTTGGATATGCTGTAGCCTTAAATGAAACCGCAGCTATTGTTTTGCCTAATGGAGCTGTGAATAAGTCACAAGCTGTTGAGTAATCTCCGAACACTCCATTCTGTTTGATTGCAACAGAAACCTGGTAGTTTTTACCTGGTTGTGCAATTGAGAACTCACTCAGTTTGAAGTAAGAGTAAACGATCTCTCTTTCCTGTGAGTTAAGAACATCTTCTCCGCTTACTTCCTCCAACAATACTTTGTAGTGAGGGAATCCTGGATAAGGTGTAATGTTCAATTGCTGTGTCAATGATGTTGGTGTAGCCAATCCACATTGCGATGGAACCAAACTAGTCGTTGGGAAGAACGGTGTAGTAACTTTACACTCCGGTCCATAACCTGACCATACTGTTGTAGCACCATTTAGGATGCTGTACTGTACAGAGATTGAATACGCTGTATTGTAAGCCAATGTTCCAAAGGCTGTCAACGATGAGAAACGGCTCGCACTAACTGCACTATAAGTGTAAGCTGGAGTTGGTCCGTTGTCTGCAAACAATCTGATACGGAATTGGTATCCTGTAGCATACGATGCAGCTGTCGCTGAAATGTTCGCGTTCAATGTAGAAACTTGTGTTCCACATGTTGGCGAAGCCATAGTTGTCAACGGAATTGATGGTGTATTTACCGTACACTCTGCTCCATATCCTGATTGAACCGGTAAACTCGTTACAGGATCATTGAAGGTATACTGAACTGAAACTTTATAGCTTGTCCCATATTGTAATGGGAATCCTGTGAATGTATTCGCTCCCACGAAACGTGTAGCTGACTGTGATGTAGCATACGTTGGTGATGGGTTAGCGTCATTCAGGCGGATACGGAAAGTATAACCTGTAGCATTCAATCCCTGGTTTGCTGTAAGTGTTGAAGCCAAAGATGCTAAAGTTGCACCACAACTGGCTGTGTTCAATGTAATCAGCTGAACCGTTGGTCCATTAACCCTGATTGTATTTCCGGCAAACGGAACAATCTCTTCATTGATAACCGCAGACACTTTGATATCGTAAGCTGCACCATGAGTATGGATGGCAGCAGGAATCGTCACATAACGTGAAGTCTGGATAATATCCGGAGCTGTAGTATTGGTTGTTACGTTTTTGATAGAGAAACGATATTTGATATTCGTATATCCACCATAAGAATAAGCAACCGCAGGAATGGCCTGAGATAAAGAAGTCAAAGTGGTATTGTGGTAAGAAGCAGTCATGTTAACCACCACAGGAGCACATCCTTGTGACATCGTACCCGTACAATTTTCAAGGATACCATTCCAGCAGATTTCTGCAGCACCAGGATAAATCGCTGCATTGCTGTCGTTACAATCTGTTTCAGGGTGCAATGCTAAGCTGAATCCTCCAAATCCTGACGCTCCATAACACAGTGTTTGAGTTGCTCCAGGTGTTGCCGAATAACCATCGCCATCAGCATCAGCATAGAACAGGCCATTTTGCCAAACGCTATTGTCATTATCATTACAATCAGTTCCATTAGTAACAGAACCACAAGCTATTTTAGGCAATGTTCCAAATCCGTCACCATCGTTATCGGTGTAATAGGTTGCTGCATCATTACAGTCTGAATTATTAGTAACTCCACAAGCTACTAAAGGTAAGGTTCCAAATCCGTCTCCATCAGCATCGGTATATTGATTTTGATTATCATTGCAGTCAATATTATTTGATACTCCACAGGCAACCTGTGTAGTCGAACCAAATCCGTCACCATCGGCATCTAAATATTGCAATTGATTATCGTTACAGTCG
>NZ_JAKIHP010000005.1 GCF_021608265.1 Flavobacterium wongokense | reverse complement strand
TTATAGTCAGGACTCATTTTTTTTATAGGTGCGGCGCAGTCGCGAGACTCGGGCCGCCGCCTTTTTTTTAGAAAGCCGATTCGAAAGAATCGGCTTTTTTGTTTTATAGGATTTTGATAAATCAAAACTACCTCAAGCCCACAGGGCTTGCTCCTCTTAATCTCAAATCAGATTCCTATGCCGGCTTTCGTCCTTATACCGACTTGAACATTTTATTGATAAGGCTTCAATATTTTGTCGGAGCAGCCTCAACATTTTGTCGACGCAGCCTCGATATTTTGTTGACGTGGCTTGAACATTTTGTCGACGCAGCCTCGATATTTTGCGGTGCGGTGCATATAAATGTAATGAAATTGAAACCGCGCGAGGGATGGGAGAGGTTACCGTGTAACCCGTACAGCCCGACCCGAAGGGACGCGCCATAACACTTTGGATATTTTTCGAATAACAGATACCGTATTTAAGTTCATTTTGGGAAAAGTTAAAAACATTGTTATATTTACTTTATAAATAGATATTATGAAGCAATTTTTACGAATCATTCGTCTGGTTTTTCTTTTTGGAATCCTCATGCTACAATCCTGTTCAACGGATGATGGGATGGCGACCACAGTGGTTACTTATCCGGAAACGGGTTTGCTTGGGAAAGAAGTAACTATTGAATTGAACTACGTGCATTTTGGTGATTTACAGGTGTTTTTCGACCTCGAGGAGGCGCAGGTAACCTATGTTTCCCATACAGAAATCAAGGCAGTTATCCCAAGGACAATTACTAACCACACACCGAGGTTGAAAATAATTGATTTGGTTACCAACGAAACCATACTTGACGAAACGATTTCATTAAAAACACCTGTCATTAATGGATACAGTCAAAACCAGGTGAGCTATAATACTGTTTTTAGTATTTATGGGGAGAATTTTGATGAACTTTCCAATGATGTAAAGGTGTATGCCAATAATCAACCTGCCCAAATTATCAGTACCAACTATAATGAAATCCAGGTGATGCTGCCTACCAATATTACGAGTTCCAATATACAGATTAAGGTGAATGCCCAACGCCAGGATGTGGTGTCAACGATTGGCTTGCAATTGAGGAACCCTGTGATTTCGGCTGTGGCATCACCGACAGCCTGGATAAGAGGCCAATTGGTCGTTACCGGAGATAATTTTAATCCCAATTATGAATATGGCGAAGTTTGGGTGAATGGTGTACAGTGTTATTTTTCAGCATCAACAAACCAACTAAGCATTGACATGCCACCTGGCCCTTTTAGTGATTTCCAGGTTACCAATATTACTTATAAGACGGCAGGATTAACGGCAAATTTCAATACCAATGTCCCGATAGGCAATGATGCGATAATGGTGGACCATAGTGCAGCAGCTTTCAATAAAATCTTTGTGCACAATAACAAAGCCTATGCTTTGACGACTTTTAGCTCATCGCCTTTTGGAGGAAATGCAGATTATGTACTGATGGAATTTTCACCAGTTACTGAGAAATGGACACAGTTGTCCTCATTTAGTTATAACGGAAGGATAGATGATGCGGTTTACGACGGCAGCAACAGTCTGTATATTTATAAGGCTTCTTCAACAGGAACATTTGCCCTGACGAAACTCGATATGAATTCGTTTGCACAATCATCGATTACTTTACCCGATAATAAGATAAGATGGCCTATATTGTTTGCATATGACAGCCATTTGTACCTGCTTAGCGGATTGGATGACCATAATGGGACTGTAGTAACTTCGCGAACCGAAAAATATAGTTATTCAGAAGCTACCAACAGCTGGACTTTACTTTCGTCTTCTGCTTTTCCCGGTATGCCATTGGTTGACCCGCAAGGTTCTGGTTCCTGCCAGTATTTGCACCATGGCAATAACATTTACCTGAGTTACGGCATCAATTTCAAAACCTATAAAATCACTCCTTCACTTGGGGTTACGGAATACAATTACAGCCTTATGTGTGGTTACCAAAATGCAGTAATTGGTAGGTATGGTAATCTGACAAGCCCCTATTTGTATAACATTGCCACCAATGCCTCTATGAATCCGCAACAGGATCTGATTGGATGGTCGGGTTCATTTTTCACTATCAATAATCAGGTGTATTACATCAAAAACAGTTGGACAGAGTATTACCAAAATACCTATTACACTCAAAAATTAAGATCATCAATATTAAATGGATTACTTTAAAAAAACATACCTGCTATTGGTACTATTCCTGATTAGCCTTGTTGGATGCAGCTCTGATGAAGGTTCGTCAAATTTGTCTTTGGTAGTTACCGATTTTCAGCCTTCCTACAATCAGGTTGCGCTAAAATGGAAGCTGGAGCGTCCCGGCGGCATCACCATAGAGTCGTTGCATGTTTATCGAACTGCTACAAATGATTCGGGAGGATTTTTAAATTGGGAACTGATAGCCAACCTGCCTTCGAATGAGACTACTTTTACGGACATGGATGTGCCTTATAACCTCCAGGTGACTTATTATGTAAGGATTTATTATACCCGAAACAATGATCTTCAACACGAAATGCTGAGCATGGATGCAGAGCCACAAGTATTTTTGAGAGATTTTCCAACCTTTGAACAGGTTCCGTTTCAGGTGAAGCAGGATCCCTTAGATCCAAATTTTTTCCACATCCTTGACAAGAACGGTACGGGTTACCTGAAAAAATACAGTGCTTCACAAAAAGCAATTACTGCAAGCACTACGTTTACCAATGGATGGAGAATGAATAACAGGTTCCATATTCTTAACAATGAAATTTACCTTGCCGATACTGCAGGTAAAATTTCAAGGTTGAGTGCCAATGATTATCACACTATCGCAACTTATAACACGGTGATAAGCGACAATCTTAATGCTTTTGCAGTCGATGGAGACAGGATTTACTATCAGGATGAGAACATTTGGAATTACTACACCATTTCAACCGGGGTTTCCACCAATGGGCACATTGTAACACAGATGGATTATGCAGAAACTATGGACAGCAACAGATTTTTGTTCCTTTTTGCGCAACAAGGTTCTTATGGGTTTAATATTAATGGCTTTTCACCGGCAAATTGCAACTCCTCAGATTGTTTTCCTGATTATACGATAGGTCCTACAAACCCGGGTGCAATACCGGTTTACAAAATGGACCCAAATATTTTCGCATGGAATCCAACCAAACAAAAATTCATTACCTCTTATGAAGGCTGGGTGATGGATATGGCTACATTGCAGCCGGAATTTAAATTAAATTCGATTACCGGAAAGCAATATTTCCAGTTTGCGTATGACAGCGCAGGGAATATTTATGCCTCGGTTCAGGGTGAGAAAAAGATACACAAATTCAACAGCAGTTACCAGCTTATTGAAACCATAACAACCAAATTATATCCATTGTTCCTTATGATTACCAATGATAACCTGCAGGTGATCGGTGCTTATGGCGATGTGGATTATTGGGGTTTTTGGTATGGAAATGAATTTGATTTTAATGTCAAATGTGCTGTTGAGGCTTTTTAATTCCCATCACTATTTCAATAACCCATCAATTGCTTCTACCGTTGTAGCATGGTAACCTGGTTTTGCCTTTGCGTAAATTTGTTTTGCCCAGATTTTACCTTCAGGGGTTTTTATCATTTCCTTGTATAATGGCGTAAGCGAATAGGTTCGGCTGTAGGAGTTTAAAAACTGCTCGATTGCCGGATAAGCCGCTTTGTATTGATGCTGGATTGCAATAATGAACCACTGGCGACGCACTACAAAATTCCCTCCGTTGGTAAAGTTGAATTCCTTGTCAATTGCGGTCATTTCCTCAACAGTTAAATCCTTTGGAAGGTAATCAATGAAGTGCTGTTTTTCGTTGGTCGATTTTATCTTTTGGCTTAAGCCTTTTACTCCGCTCTTCCTCCAGGTTTTCTGAATGGCATCGATTGCATTAAAATCTTCTGAAACGGGATTGATTACATTGGATGGAACTCCAGGTTTGTAAATCCAGTCGTCCAATTTTATTTTAGCTGCGAGTGCCTTATCTCCTTTGATTAAATTCTTATTGAAATAGTCTACAAAATCTTCAGTAGTTATCGATTGGAAAGCATGTGCATTGAAATAATCAGTGATGAATTTGTCAAATCGTTCACGACCAACAGCAGCTTCGATGGTTTGCAGGAAGGCATATCCTTTTTCGTATGGAATGTCACTCATGGCTTCATCTGGATTTTTGCCGGTTGAGTTTACCTTTAATCGCGTGTCAGGGCTGTCATTCCCCATTTCCGCCAGGTTGTTTTCGAGTACCTTGCGGCTTAAAACCGTCTGCATCTGAGCCTCATTTACGCCAAATACGGCTTCTCCAATCCGGTGTTCGACATAAGTTGTGAAACCTTCATTGAGCCAGACATCATCCCAGGTTGCATTGGTAACCAGATTTCCACTCCAACTGTGCCCTAACTCGTGCGCCAGTAGATTGGTCAACGAACGGTCACCCGCTAAAACTGTTGGTGTAAGAAAGGTTAGATTTGGGTTTTCCATTCCTCCAAAAGGGAAACTTGGCGGCAGTACAATTACGTCGTAACGTCCCCAACGGTAAGGCCCAAATAGTTTTTCGGCAGCAACTACCATTTTTCCCAATTCGGCAAATTCCCATTTGGCCTTATCAATAACCGAATGCTCGGCATAAACTCCCGTTCGGTTGTCAATGGATTTGAACTCGACATCACCCACGGCAATTGCCATAAGGTAGGAAGGAATTGCTTTGTCCTGTTTGAAGGTATAAACACCAGTGTTGTTTTTTTGTTGCGGATTTACAGCACTCATTAAAGCCATCAAGTCTTTTGGAACCGTGACTTTGGCGTTATAAGTAAAGCGAACGCTAGGCGAATCCTGGCACGGAATCCAGGTACGTGACCAGATGCTTTCGCCCTGCGAAAACACAAAAGGATATTTTTTGTCGGCAGTCTGTTCAGGTTTTAACCATTGTAGTGCTACCGCGTCTTTTGTAGTGTTATAATAAATATTGACTTTGGTTGTATTAGGTACGATTGTAATATGAAGCGGTTTTCCATGGAATTCGATTTCGTTTCCAAGTTCGAATTTGGTTTCCTTTTCGTCATCGCCTAAAGTAACTTTTGTAATGTTCAAGGTATTTTCATCAAAGATGATTTCGTTTCCTTTAGAAGTGTTTTCGATGGTCCATGATGCTTTTCCTGAAATGGTCTGGGTATCAAAATCGACCTTGATATCCAGGTCCAGGTGTTTGGCAATGGCTTGATTTGGGTTGGAGAATGAATGTTCGTCTTTTGTGATTTGGTGTTGTGGTGTGGCCTCTTTTTTTTGACAGCTTATTAATAAGAAAATGACAACAACGGCAAAGATATTTTTCATGTTAAGGCAATGTTTTTTCAAATGTAAATTTAAATCAATTATTTGTCTTGAAAGTATTATCTAAAATGTTTTTGTAGCTTTGGGAAAAATCTTAACCATGAAAGCAAAGCTACTCTTCGTATTCGCCTTTTTAGCATTCCAAATTTCATCTGCCAAAATCATTGTAGATCCGGTTGCGCCAACTATTCAACCCTTGCAGTATTGTGATCCCAATAATGATGGATTTGGTGAATTTGATCTAACATCGGCAACTTCACTAATCCTTGCTGCCCAATCGGGAAATGCTTCGCTTTATGTAGTTAGTTATCATGAAACACAAGCTGATGCAGATACCGGAACAAGTCCGTTGTCAAGTCCTTATACCAATATAAATCCATGGAGCCAGATTGTTTATTACAGGATTAGGAATACAAATACTAATGCGGTTGCAACGGGACAATTAAAATTAAATGTCAATCCCAAACCGGAAGCCACAACTCCTGTAGATTATCATTTATGTGATGTTAACGGTCCAACAACCGCAGAGCTTTTTGATTTGACTACTGTCATTCCGCAAGTATTAGGAGCTATCAATCCTTCAACTGCTACCGTAAGTTTCCATCATTCCCAATTGGATGCACAGGACGATTTTAGCCCGCTTCCAACGCTTTATTGGAATGTTACGCCATGGAATGAGGTGCTTTATGTAAGGGTGGAAATTAATGCAACAGGTTGTTATGATGTTGTTCCGATGCATCTGGTTGTTGATCCATTGCCACAGGCTTTGCAGCCCAATTATCCTCCCTATTCGCTATGCGATTTCAGCGCGCCAACAGGTATGGAAAGTTTTGATTTGACCTCGCAGATCAATTCGATTTTAATGGGTCAAACCGGGATGAGTGTGACTTTTTACCCAAGTTTGGCTGCTGCCCAAAATGGAACAAATCCAATTACCAATCCTTCAAGTTATACGAATACAATAATATATGTCCAGACTCTGGGAATCCGTATAACCAATAATGTTACAGGATGTTACACCGTGTCAACTATGGACATCAGGGTCGAACCATTACCCCAATTGATAGCGCCCTCAGCTCCTTATGCAATTTGTGATTCAAATCAGGATGGAATTGGTCAGTTTGATTTGACCTCATTGATTCCCGATTTAACCCAAGGAGGCAATTATACCGTGACTTTCCACGAAACACTAATGGACGCTGAAGTTAATGGAACAACAATACCATCACCATCGAATTATTTGAACATTTATCCATTTGTCCAGACTATTTATGTAAGAGCAGAAGACAATATTACCCATTGCGTTTCAATATTGCCTATTCAAATCCAGGTAAATCCGTCTCCAATTGCAGCTATGGTAGCTCCAATTTCTGTTTGTGATAATGATGCCAATCCACAAAACGGTGCGACTTTGTTTGATTTAACAGTTATGACTCCAGATATCCTGGCACAGCAACCGTCACCAGCTTCAAATTATATGGTGAGCTATTATACAAATCAAGCTTCAGCTCTTACAGGAACTCCAGTCATTGCTCCGGCAACAGCTTATGTTGGGCATAATGGAGATACGATTTGGTTTAGGGTAGAATTGAATACAACGCACTGTTTTGCTATCGGAAGCTTTAGTTTGGCTGTAACCAGTCCACCATTGCTAACGACACCAACACCTTTACAGGTTTGTGACAGTGATGCCAATCCGAATGATCACTTTGCACACTTTGATCTTACAGTCAAAAACACAGAGATAACACAAGGCCATCCGGATTATACTGTGGTTTATTACCCAAGCCTTATCAATGCACAAACGGGAACCAATGCCATTGCTGACCCGACAAGCTATGTGAATTCGGTTGCTACGGTACAAACATTGGGAGTTGTGGTTTACGGAGCTGCGCCAATGGGTTGTCAAAGCATCACTACCTTAGACATAAGAGTGATGCCGATACCAACACCAAATACAAATCCGCCTGCATTGGTGCCAAAATGTGATGTAAACAATCCTGGTGATTTGATGGAGGTTTTTGATTTGACATTAAATGTGGCTTACATTGCTAATGGAGACCCGACCCTGACATTCCACTTTTTTGAAAGTATAGTGGAAGCAGAAAATAATGTAAATGAAATATTGACTCCAACTGCAGCGGTAGTCGGAGGAAATGTTTGGATTAGGGTCGACAATATTCCTATTGACTTTCAGGGTAATCATTGTTATGTTTTGGTAGAGCAGCCATTAAGGGTTAATCCGTTGCCAAATCCTATAATTACTTCTGACGATAGCTCAAATACTGTTTATGTTGATGCTGGCAATAGTGCAGTAGTAAGGCCTCTTTTGTTGGATTCTTCGGTAACAGGCAATTACTCTTACGAATGGTATGAAGGCGCAAATGTAGTTGGGACAGGTGCTACTTATTTAGTGGATACTGCGTCGCCTGGCAATGCAAGTAGGTTCTATACGGTCTATGTAGAAAATAACGTTACCGGATGTTACAATACGTCATCTCTTTTTACAGTACTTCAATCGAATGGTGTGCCAGCTCCTATTGGAATGACCAATCAATCCTTAACTGCAGGCTCTACTTTGGCCAATATTATCGTTACCGGAAGCAATATTCAGTGGTATGCTTCTGCATCCAATAAAACGAATTTGACCACCAACGCGGTTCCATTACCATTAAATACGGTTTTAGTAGAAGGTGCAACTTATTATGCAACACAAACTGTTGGTGGTATTGAAAGTGCTTCAAGGCTGCCGGTGACGGTTCACCTGACCTTAGGAACAGGCGATAATGAAATTCTTCCAATCCGATTTGCGCCAAATCCAGTAAAGGATATTTTGACATTGCAATCAACCGTGGTTATAAAATCAGTCAGCGTTTATACAATTTTAGGGCAAAAAGTATTTGAACAGGATTATGATGATACTAATATAAACGTAGACCTATCCAGACTGGCAACAGGAAATTATATCCTAAAGGCACAAGGCGAAATAGGACAAAAAACGATAAGGATCATTAAAGAATAAAAAACAAAAAACCCATTCTAATCAGAATGGGTTTTTTATAATATTTCGATTGGCTTATGCAAGCATCGTAACCGGATTTTCCAAATATTGCCTCAATGTCTGAAGGAATTGAGCTCCTGTAGCACCATCAACCGTACGGTGATCACAAGCTAAGGTAAGCATCATGGTATTTCCAACAACAATCTGACCGTTTCTGACAACCGGTTTTTCCTCAATGGCACCAACCGATAAAATCGCCGAGTTTGGCTGGTTGATGATAGAAGTGAATGACTGGATGCCAAACATTCCTAAGTTGGAAACCGTGAATGTGCTTCCTTCCATCTCTGATGGCTGTAATTTTTTGGATTTTGCTTTTCCGGCTAAATCCTTAACGTTTCCACCAATTTGGGTTAATGTCATTTGATCTGTGAAAGGCAATACAGGTACAACCAATCCGTCTTCAACGGCAACGGCAACTCCAATGTTTACATGGTGATTGATGATGATTGCATCAGCCTGCCATTGCGTGTTTACTTTTGGATGTCTTTTTAATGCCATGGCACAAGCCTTTATTACCATATCGTTGAAAGATACTTTGGTGTCTGGGATGTTATTGATGGCTGCACGTGATTTCATAGCTTCGTCCATAGCAACTTCTATGGTCAAATAGAAATGTGGCGCTGTAAAAATTGATTCTGAAAGTCGAATGGCAATAGTTTTACGCATTTGTGAATTCTTCACAATCTCGGTGTCTTTTTCTCCTGCAGGAACAAATGGTCTCACAGCTGGAGCCTGAGCTTGTGGTTCGCTGCTTGCTGGCTGTGTTTGTGAAGCCTGAGCTGGAGCACCTGGAGTAAAGTTTTCGACATCACTTTTGGTAATGCGTCCGTTTTCTCCCGAGCCTTTTATTTGGGATAAGTTGATTCCTTTATCTTTTGCAATCTGTTTAGCCAATGGGGAAGCAAAGATTCTTCCGCCATCAGTAGTTGTTTGAACAGTTTCGGCAGCTGGCGTAACTGTAGTCGCCTGTTCAGCTGTAGCCGGAGCCGCTGGTGCCGAACCTCCTTTTTTATAGTTTTCGGCTATGCCTGAAACGTCAGTTCCAGCCGGGCCAATGATTGCTAAAACACTGTCAACAGGCGCTGATTGTCCTTCCTGAATCCCGATTGACAATAAAGTACCAGCGTTGAAAGATTCAAACTCCATTGTCGCTTTGTCGGTTTCGATTTCGGCAAGGATATCACCTTCCTTTACTTCATCACCTACTTTTTTCAACCAGGTTGCTACCGTTCCTTCGGTCATGGTATCACTCAAACGAGGCATAGTTACTACAACAACGCCTTTTGGTAAAGAAGTTGCCGATTGCTGGTTGCTGGTTGCTGGTTGTGATTCTGATTTAACTTCAGCTTTTGCTTCAGCCGGAGCTTCAGCTTTTGCTTCATTGGTTGCAGGGGCATTTCCGCCAGAAATCATTCCTGAAATATCTTCGCCTTCCTTTCCGATAATTGCCAAAAGTGAATCTACGGCTGCAGTTTCACCTTCTTTAATTCCGATATATAATAAAGTACCCGCGTTGAAGGATTCAAATTCCATCGTCGCTTTATCGGTTTCGATTTCGGCAAGGATATCACCTTCCTTTACAGTGTCACCTACTTTTTTCAACCAAGTGGCAACGGTTCCTTCGGTCATCGTATCGCTCAAACGCGGCATTGTGATTTTTGTTGCCATAATTATAGTCTGTGAGGGATGAAAGGATAGTTTTCTTGTTCGTAAACCACATCATACAATTGTTGTGCTTCAGGGAAATCAGATTCTTCGGCAAATGTTGCGCATTCTTCCACTAGATCCTTTACACGCTCATCGATAGCTTCAATAGCTTCTTTGGTAGCGTAACTTTTCTCCATGATAATATCCAGCACTTGTGTGATAGGGTCGATTTTTTTGTATTCTTCTACCTCTTCTTTCGAACGGTATAATTGTGCATCCGACATTGAGTGTCCTCTGTATCGGTATGTTTTCATTTCAAGGAAAGTTGGTCCGTCTCCGCGACGTGCCCTTTCCATAGCTTCATGCATGGCTTCGGCAACTTTTACGGGATTCATTCCATCTACAGGTCCGCATGGCATTTCATAGCCCAAACCAAGTTTCCAGATGTCTGTGTGATTTGCAGTCCTTTCAACAGAAGTTCCCATCGCATATCCATTGTTTTCACAAATGAAGACTACAGGCAGTTTCCAAAGCATTGCCATGTTGAAAGCTTCATGCAACGAACCCTGACGTGCTGCTCCATCACCAAAATAGGTAAGGGTTACACCGCCAGTATTGAAATATTTATCGGCGAAAGCCATACCGGCACCAACAGGAATCTGAGCTCCAACGATACCATGACCACCATAAAATCCGTGTTCTTTTGAGAAGATGTGCATCGAACCACCCATTCCTTTGGATGTTCCGGTTACTTTTCCAAGCAACTCAGCCATTACTTTCTTTGGGTCAACACCCATTCCGATTGGCTGTACGTGATTACGGTAAGCTGTAATCATTTTGTCTTTTCCGCCTAAGTTCATAACGTGCAAAGCACCTGCCAGAACGGCTTCCTGACCATTATATAAGTGAAGAAATCCTCTTACCTTTTGTTGAATATAAAGTGCTGCAAGTTTGTCTTCAAACTTTCTCCAAAACAGCATGTCTTCATACCATTTTAAATAAACCTCTTTTGTTACCTCTCTCATTTTTTACTTTTTACTAAAGTGTTATTAAGTTGTAAAATATATTTCAACGCAAAATAGTTCACTCACTCACAAATTTGCGAAAGGCAAAAGTAAAACATTCCGACTAAGAAGTAAAATTTAAAGGGGTAATTTTTTGCTCTTACAGGAAGTTTTTATCGAAGGTTAAAGGCAATAAATTTTTAATCGAATCCGATTTGTAAACTTCACCACTTTCACCCATGAAATAGATTTCTATTGGGGTGTTTTGCTTGAATTCGTATTCAGATATCGATTGCCTGCAGGCACCGCAGGGCGGAGTAGGAGACAAAGTAGGATTGGTGTCTGATGTTGCAGAAATTGCCATTTTCACAATTTTGGCATCGGGATAAATGGAGTTGGAATGAAAGATTGCGGTCCTTTCGGCGCAAAGCCCGGAAGGATAGGCGGCATTTTCCTGATTGGAACCCAATGTTATTTTTCCGTTATCTAAAAGAAGAGCAGCTCCAACCCGGAATTTTGAATAGGGAGCATAAGCATTTTTTCTGACTTCAATGGCTTTGTGCATTAAATCCTGAACGTCCTGTGGAAGTTCTTCAACAGATTCATAAGCCGTGAATGAGGTATTGATTTCTATTTTTTTCATTTAAATATCGAGGAAAAAAAATCCAAATCTCATTGTTGAAATTTGGATGTTATTTTTATCATTTACTATCTACTAATATTCTTCGTATTTATCACCAAAGTTAAACGATAATGAGAAACGAAGTGTGTTTTCCAATGGGTTTTTCACTTTTGAGGCAGAGAACAGATACGATACATCTACTTTAACAATGTTGTATTTAAATCCGGCTCCAAGGGAATAGAATTTTCGGGCTCCTTTTTCAGGGCTTTCATGGAAATATCCCAAACGCATTGCAAACGAATCCTGGTATAAATATTCTGCACCTACAGAATAGGTAAACTCTTTAAGTTCTTCGCTGAAACCTCCGGGAGCATCATTGAATGATTTGAAAATTCCCGAAACCCAGTTGATTTTGTTGTAATCAGCATTGTTCTGGTCTCTTAACGCGATTTCCTCATCGGTTGAAATAAATCCGTCACCATCTAAGTCGGCACTCTGCGGTGTTGGCACCAAAAGTTTGGCAAACTCCAGGTTAACCGATACCCTGTTGTAATCGTCAAGGATGAAGTCATAACCACCACCAAGCCTCATGTTGGCAGGAAGGAAGTTAGCACTGTCATCATCGGAAGCACCAGCATCATAGTTGATTTTTGGACCTAAATTCTGGAAGTTGAATCCAAGACGCAAACGACCGTTGAAATCACTGAAAGCAGCTTCTTCACCTTGATAGAATCCTGCAATATCGACTGCAAAAGAGCTCGCTGGTTTTGAATCTCCTGAAGTTCCGGTTGGAATCCTTAAGGCAGAACGAATGTATCTTCCGGCAACAGCCATAGAGAAACGCTCACTTAGCTGCAAGGCATATGAACCGTCTAATGCCAATTCATTTGGTTTCACAATCTGTGCCTCGTCTTCGGCATTTTGCCTTAACTCGATTTCACCCAAACCAAAGTAACGCAAACTTACTGCAAAAGCACTTCTTCCTTCAGCACCAAACCTATTATAATATGTAGCCTGGCCTAAGGAAATGTCGTTAACCAAATCTGTTAAATAAGGAGTATAACTAGCGGTGAATCCCTGTTTGTCCAATGCAAATGCATATTTTGCCGGATTCCACTGTTGAGAAAAAGCGTCAGTTGTGGTCGCAACTCCCTGATCGGCCATACCAGCTGCGCGGGCATCGGCTGCAATCAAAAGGAAAGGGACACCAGTCGTAATTACACGGCTGTCCTTTATTTGTGCGCTTATAAATTGTGTGGTTAGTATAAATAAGAGGGCAATTTTTTTCATCTTCATTTTAATAAAAGTTAACAAATATAGTATTTTCCTAAAGGATTACAAGTTTTTCTATTTTTTCTGCCTTTTTATTCGATAAAGTGGACTTTACCGTCAGTTTGTAGACATAAACACCTTTTCCAATCCGGTCACCAAAGTCGTCTTTTCCATCCCAGGTTATTTCCCTTGAAAGGAAACCATCTGTAGTTACCGTCTGGTTTTTGGTCCAAACGATTTTACCGGTTATCGTCATTACCTGTACCTGTACCTCCAAAGGTTCAAAAGGGCGGTTGTGTGAAAACCAAAATTCGGTATAACTCACAAACGGATTTGGATAATTCAAAACATGGCTTAGCGTAACGCTTTCGTCGCCTACCACAACAAATTGTATTTCGGCAGTTATCGAATTATTGTAAACGTCATAAGCCCTGAACGTAATGGTATGCAGGCCAACAGCTAAGTTTCGGAACGGAAAATAAACCCGTCCTGTTTGATAACCAGTTGTATCTGCTTCATAATAATCGTTCATGATATAAGGCTTGCTTTCGTCTCCGTCAAGAATCCCGATGATGTCATGACCAATTCCGCTTGCGGTGTTAATTCCGTGTTCGTCCTGAAGAACGGCCAGGAAAAATGGAGATTCATTGGTAATGCCACCATTCACAAAAGTTTCGTCGTTCATGTATAATTTTACGGTTGGGCCTGTAGTGTCTTCTATAGCGCTGGTATTGATTCCTCCAACCTTAATGTCGGTATTGACTCCCGTCTTGTCCAAAAGAATCTGGTTCCTTTTGGTATAAAAACTGATTCGGCCATTGTCAACCGGAATCCTGATGTCTCTTGGAACATAAAAGCTAAATTCAAAATTACCATTGGTAACGGGAGTATTTCCTCTAAAAATGGTTTCGCCCAATGTAGTAAAAGGCATTTTTGGTGCCGTTTGGAAACTGGCATTGATTACCGCATCAACATTATCATTACGCATGGTTTCAGTAAGGATGTTTTTGTCAAAAATATTTGCCGATAATTCTCCGTTATAACTGGATAACATATTGTTGTTTTCGTCGTGTACTTCACCAGTCAGTGTGATATAATCTAAAGATTGGAAGTCATCGATAGGACCTGTAATTGGTGCTCCGTTGACCTTGGTTAATACAACCTGTGGTTTAGGAATGGCTAACATGATTGCAGGATCACCCAAGTAAAAAACCACGTTTGTAGCCGTTCCCGGATTGTAATTCTTTGCCTCGCGCAATGCTTCCGCAATAGAGGTGTAGGTGTTGCTTCCGTATGAAAATAAATATTCTGCAAGTTTGTCGTTAAAATCCTGAGCCGGACCTTGACCGATGGAACGCACTGTGGTAATCATCGAAATTGCTCCGCCTCTTGGGTTCCAATAAGTGTATTCGCCAGCAGTTGGACGATACGGATTGTCGAATCTTGAAAAGTCACAGGTGATGGTAATGAATAAAGGATATTTAAATCGGTTGTTCAGGTTTTGCCCGTCTGCTTTTTCCCAGATACGTTCCTCAGATAATCCGTCTTCACCGCCATGGCCTAGATAATTAAAGACCAATGCACCCTTTTCGAAAGCTGAAAAAATATCTTCCCTTGCTTTTGGATAACGTTTTCCTCCAGCCGAACTTTGCTGCTGATAGGAATCCATAAGGACTTTCGTTGCATTGATAAAAGGTTTTTCCTGAACAATCCTGTCCGCCAGCCTGTTTTGATAAAACTGCAGCTGATTATCGGCAAGGTGTGTCGGGTCGCTCGAAGGGTCATCGGCAATGGCAACATAATTATTCCTCCAGCTGCCATACGATTTTATATCGTGGTATTCCAACACTTTGTTTACCATTTCATCAGCCTGTGCTGTGGTGCTCACAATCATCCTTCCAACGGCAATATCAATTCCGCCAATGTCATAGGAGAAATTGGTAGGGCCGGCTATCGGCGAATTGCCATAATCCAAACGTCCTTCGTCGTCATCCATCATACCGAAATAGTCGTCTGAGGCAAAAGAGCCTTCACCTTCAGTATAACTATTTAAAGCCTGGTAAATCGGAACAATGTTGGTGTTGTTGGAAACCCTATCCTTGAAATCATAGGAAGCGTCTCCAAACATATTCAGGTATTTAACCCTTTTGTCTAATGCTGATGCATTGTTGTAAACATATTTCACAAAATTCCTGATGGCGCCAATATCTTGTTTACCCGATGAAAATTCGGGATAAATGGTTTCAAGGTTAACGACTTTTACATTCAGGTTGGAATAACTCCTGTGGAAAGCAGCCAATTTTTCGGCTTGTGCGTTTAGGAATTTTGGCGTGATGATTAAATAGTCAATATCCCTGAAAGCACCCTGCGCATCATTGAAAATGGTTCCTTTTAAATTTTGATTGTCAACTTTTGTTTTGGATTCCTTTGACGGAGTATAAAAATCGGAATTGTCGAGGGCAACATATTTTCGGACGCTTCCCATCATTGCCTTAAAAGAAAATGTAGCCTGATTGTTCTCCACCTTGCTCACATTAAAGATATCGGTAACATCCCAAACCTGTGAAATTGAAGAAGCATTCGAAAGCTGGTATTCCCCAACATTCATTAGCGAAGAAGCCTGGTCAAACTGAAAAGGGAATTGCTTGCCATAACCCTGAAGGTTTCTTTTGGCCTTGAGCCTTATATAATTTAAATAGCCTTTCGAATTGGGAACGCCCCCATTGTCATAACTAATCTTAATGGTAACGTTAGCAGAGCTTGAGGTCGCAGGAGCAACTAATGTCCGTTCCAAAACCGAAACATCGGAGTTTGGTGGCGATGTAGCCGTAATGGTTCCAAGAGGCTGTCCATTAAACTGGATGGTGAATATATTTGTCGCTGAAGTTACGGCGGCAACATGTGTTTCGGTTATTATAGGTGCAGTAGTTACAAGGTTGGGGAAATCAAAATCAAATTCCTGATCGGTATCAACGCTAAAACTTTCGCCAAACCAAATCCTACCCAATTTTTCAATATTGACTTCATCAATTTCATGGAATTTATAATCGTCAAATGTTGTTATGTTGGTTGTTGGACTGTCCGTCGGCTGAATCATATCGGGAATCCTTTTGCCATTCTCGCCCTGGGCATTTACATAATAGTAAGACCGGTTGGCATATACATTTAAGTTGCTTTTGTAGTCGTTGTTCCATTGATCCATTCCTTCGGCATAAAAAAGAATGTAATCCTGGCTGTCAAATACACCATCGCTTTCGCCCACGAACTGGATTGCATTTTCGGTCAAATCCATAGGATAATCATCCGAATTCAAAAGCGGAAGCATGCGTCCGCCATTGCCATAAATCTTTATTTTTCTCGGGTCGACATTCGTGTCTAATCCCAAACCGCTTAGAAAGCTTTTGGTCACCTTAAAGACACCTGATTTTTCGACATAAAAACGATACCAGTTTCCTGAGCTTAAGACAGAATTTTCTATAGCATTGACCGTATTGGTCAAAGGCTGGGTTTTGTTAGCGTTTTGCGCGAACGAGTAGCTGAATGAAACCAATTTTTTAAATGAATTTCCTTCCTTAATAATAGGAGAGACCGTGATTTTCCCAAAATGGGAATCACGAGCGGTGTAATTTCTAAAGGAATATTTTAAGGCAACAGGAATTTTTTTTGCATCAATATCGCCAAGCTGGCTATTCGGGATTGTTTCAAAAACTGGGTTCGTTATTTGAAGTGAAGCCTCATTGAGCCTGCTGTTGAGCTTAATGGCAAGCGAATAATTCAATGTCCTGGAATAGGCATCAAATTGATAATTTTCAAAATTAAACTGAGGAACTATATAAGAGTAATTACCGTAGGAAAAGTTTTTTTTATCGGTCCACTTCAATGAAACAGTTCCCTGCTCTTGTGAAATGGCAAAGAAGGCATTCGTTATAAGGATGCAAAAAGTAATAATCTTTTTCATAGTATTAGTGTAAACGTAATATTGTCCAAAATAGTATAAATAACTAAAAAAAAATATTTTTTTAGACAAAATACAATAAAACTAGTATTTTTGCGTTATGTATAAAATGCGCCTACAAAGGGCGAATTTAGTATTAATTTAAAAAAGTTGTTGCAATGTAACGGTAAATAGTTATATTGCGCCTCGAAATTTATACCTACTTATGAATATGAAAGTAAACAAAATTATTGCTGTTAGATTATTACTATCCCTGGTAATAATGGTTGGATTTGCTAGCTGTAGCAAAAAAGACTCCAATAAAGGCGGTTCTAGAGCTACTGGATGGAAAATCAACGACAAAAAAGGTGGTTTCCAATATGCTTCTAAATTCAAGAAACAGGCAACCGGACCAGGTTTGGTTATGGTTGAAGGTGGAACATTTACCATGGGTAAGGTTCAGGATGATGTGATGCACGATTGGAATAATACTCCAAATCAACAACACGTTATGTCTTTCTATATGGATGAAACGGAAGTAACCAATATGATGTACATGGAGTACTTAAACTGGTTAAAAACGGTTTTCCCACCAGACCAGGAAAATTATAAAAACATCTACGAAGGTGCTTCTCCTGATACATTAGTATGGAGAAACAGATTGGGTTATAATGAAACAATGACCAATAACTACTTAAGACATCCGGCTTATGCTGAATATCCTGTAGTTGGTGTTAACTGGATTCAGGCTACCGAATTTGCAAAATGGAGAACAGACCGTGTGAATGAGAAAATCCTTGAAGAACAAAAATATTTGAAAAAGGATTCTAAAGTTACGGATATGACTGCTGATAAAGTTTTCAGTACTGAGGCATATCTTGCTTCGCCTTCTACTGCTAAAGGTGGAGACGAAAAATTGGTTTTGAAAAAAGGCAAAGGAAGAGGAACTGCTCCAAAAGCAAGTAAAGATGCTGCTGCAGGTGCTAACAATACCGCTGGTAACAGCGCTAAGAATGTTTACGCTCAAAGAACTTCCGGTTTGATTTTACCTGAGTACAGACTTCCAACTGAAGCGGAGTGGGAATATGCTGCTGCTGCTGACGTAGGTCAAAGAGAGTATAACGCTTACAAAGGACAAAAGAAATATCCTTGGTCTGGAGCTTACACCCGTTCAGGGAAAAGACAGGTTAGAGGTGACCAATTGGCTAACTTCAAACAAGGAAAAGGAGATTACGGCGGATTGGCAGGTTGGTCTGATGACGGTGCTGATATTACCAACAAAGTTAAATCATATCCTCCAAACGATTTCGGATTGTATGACATGGCAGGAAACGTTGCAGAATGGGTTGCCGATGTTTACAGACCAATCGTAGACGATGAAGCAAATGACTTCAACTACTACAGAGGTAACGTTTATATGAAAGATAAAATTGGTGAAGACGGTAAAGTAGAATTGGTTACTCCTGAAACACAACAGTTTGATACTTTGGCTAACGGTAAAATCGTTTCAAGAAACTTCCCAGGCCAGATTGCTCAGGTTCCGGTTGATGATAAGGAAACTTATTTGAGACAGAACTTTGACAAATCGGATAACAGAAACTACAGAGATGGTGACAAACAGTCAACAAGATATTTCAAATTCGGAGCTTCTGAAGATGGTGACGAAAAAGGAAAACTAAGAGACGACCAAAGAATGTACGATTCTCCTAAACACAATGTTTCTACAGACAGTTTAGGTAACATGGTTAAAAGATATGACAAGTCTAACAAAAGAACAACTTTGGTAAATGATGACGTAAGGGTTTACAAAGGAGGTTCATGGAGAGACAGAGCATATTGGTTAGACCCAGCTCAAAGAAGATACTTCCCACAGGATATCGCTACTGACTTCATCGGATTCAGATGCGCAATGTCTAGAGTTGGTCCAAAAGCTGACAAAAAGAAAAGAGCAAGAAACTAATTTTTAGTTTTATGATAAATAACAAAAAAGCCCTAATTTTAAGGGCTTTTTTTATTGTAATTATTTTTTCCAATGACCATTCAAAACATCCACGATTTATTTATAAAGAGTAACAAGGTTTCCATCGATACGCGGAAAATCGAACCCAATTCTTTTTTTGTAGCTATTAAAGGCGAGCGGTTTGATGCCAACACTTTTGCCAAAGAAGCTTTGGAAAAAGGCGCAAGGCATGTCATCATTGACAATCCTTCCTATTTTATTGATGAGCGGACTATTTTGGTCAATGACAGTTTGGAAACGCTACAGGAACTTGCCAAATTCCACAGGCAGTATCTGAAGCTTCCGATTATTGCCTTAACGGGAAGCAACGGAAAAACGACTACAAAGGAATTAATCAATGCGGTGTTGTCGAAAACATACAATACCAAAGCAACCATTGGTAACCTGAACAATCATATTGGTGTTCCGCTGACCTTATTGTCATTTACTACAGAAACCCAAATCGGAATTGTGGAAATGGGTGCCAATCACCAAAAGGAAATCGAATTCCTTTGCGAAATCGCGCAGCCTGATTATGGTTATATTACCAATTTTGGGAAAGCACATCTTGAAGGATTTGGCGGAGTAGAAGGTGTGATTAAAGGAAAAAGCGAAATGTATGCTTATCTGAAGGCGAATCATAAAACGGTTTTCATTAATCATGACGATAAAATCCAAAACGAGAAAACCACTGACATCAGAAGGATCACTTTCAGCCAAAAAGACCAAAGTACCAATGTCTTTATAGATGAGGTTACTGCAAATCCTTTTGTTAAAATCAAAACACTTGGCATTGAAATCAATTCGCATTTGATTGGTTTGTACAACGCCAATAATATCAATGCAGCAATTACCATCGGGCATAATCTGGAAGTTCCAGTAAACGATATAAAAGATGCTATTGAAAGTTATATTCCTGAGAATAATCGTTCCCAGCTTTTGACCAAAGGTTCCAACGAAATCATATTGGACGCTTATAATGCCAATCCAAGCAGCATGATGGTCGCGTTGGAGAATTTTATCCAGTTAGATAAAAGCAATGAATGTGTCATCATTGGCGATATGTATGAACTTGGAGAAGAAAGCCTTGACGAACACAAAGGCATAGTTGATTTTTTAGATAAAAACGCCAGTTTTGACTGCCATTTTGTTGGGAAGGATTTTTATGCCAATGCAATTCAAAAACCCAATTTCCATTTTTATAAAACCTTTGAGGACTTTACCCAATACCTGTCCGGCGTAAAAATGGAAAATAAAACACTGCTGATAAAAGGCTCGCGTGGAATGGCGCTTGAACGAACCTTAGAATATCTGTAGCTTTAAATTCTACAATAATTTACAGAAAATCTATAACTTCGTTGAAGGCATCAGAACCTAATTTTGCATAAACTAAAATAAGCGTTATGAAAAAGTTAGTAATACCGTTTGTGTTTTTTGCTTTCAGCCTTGGGGCAACGGCACAACGAAACAATGACGACCAGTTACAGCAACAGGCACCAAGGGAAATTCAGGTTGAGGTAGAAAGAGCCGCTGCACGTGATGCAAAAAAACAGCAAACAGATGTCAAACAAAAAGAAGCTGAGCAAAAGGAAGAACAAATAAGGAGGAAAGAGGCAGAGCTTAGGCAAGCTGAAATCAAAAAGGATATGGAAGCTAAGGAAAAGGCGAAAACAAAATAAAGGTAACAGCTATGAGATTAGTTACTTCCGTCTTAAGTATTTCTGTATCGATTCTGTTGGCAACATGTAACAAGAAACAGGAACGACAGCAGGTTGTACAGACTCCTGAAGGTTCGCCTGTTGAAAGAAAAGCACCGAATACTAAATACAAACCTGCATTTGAGGGACAATCCCGTATTCCGGGCATCAAAACAAAAACACCAATTGTAACCGAGGTTTTGAATACTTCGTTAAAAAAGCCTTGGGCAGTAACGCCACTTCCGGATGGTCGTTTGCTAATTACACAAAAAGGCGGAACACTCTTGATTGCTGATATTTCAGGAAAGCTTACGGAAGAAATCACAGGTATTCCCGAAGTAAATGATAAAGGACAGGGCGGACTTTTGGATATCGCTATTGACCCTGATTTTTTGCAAAACAGGATAATCTATTGGACGTTTTCTGAAAAATCCGATAAAGGAAATTTAACAGCAGTAGCAAAAGGACGTTTGGCAAATAACGAAAAGAAAGTAGAGAATGCTACCGTGATCTATCGTGCAACACCAGCCTATGATGGTGTTTTGCATTATGGCTCCAGGATTCTTTTTGATAAAACGGGTAATCTCATCTTTAGCACTGGCGAACGCTCGGATCTTGAAACACGGCCTCAGGCACAACTCCTCAATTCCTCTCTTGGAAAAACGATACGCATAACTGTTGATGGAAAACCCGCTCCTGGCAATCCATTTGAAGGGAATGCCAAAGCCCGTCCCGAATTGTATTCTTACGGGCATCGCAATGTACAGGGCTTGGCGTTGCATCCGGTTACAGGAGATTTGTGGGAATGTGAATTTGGCCCTCGTGGTGGTGATGAAGTAAACCGCATTGTTCCCGGAAAAAATTATGGATGGCCCACAATTACTTACGGAATAGAATACGATGGCAACACTATTGGAGAAGGTAAAACCCAAATGGAAGGAATGGAGCAGCCTGTTTATTATTGGGATCCTGTAGTTTCCCCAAGTGGAATGACGTTTTATAGCGGAAATGCAATTCCGGAATGGGAAAATAATCTTTTCATTGGTGGATTGAGCAGTCAGCACATTGTTCGTTTGGTCATTCAGGATAATAAAGTTATTGGCGAAGAAAGGCTGCTTGAAAGTGAAGGAGAACGATTCAGGGATGTTGCCCAGGGAAAAGATGGTGCTTTGTATGCCATTACCGATAGTGGCAAGCTCTACCGAATTGCAAAAAAATAAAAACAAAACCCTTCTTATGATTAAGAAGGGTTTTTTAGTAAAAGCTAAACCAAACTTTTACTCCAAACAAGAGTTAAACCGTCTCTTTTTCCTTTTTCATATAGCGCAGTTCCTTAATCCTGTCCTGAAGGTTTTTGGTGTTTCCTGCACTTGTGTTTTCGATGCTTTTTGCCCATTCCATAAATTCAGCCGTATGGATTTCCTTTTTTCCTGTCTTAGGATTTATCGGAGTGAACTTGGTACGCATCACAGCTTTTAAATGGGTTTTCGTTTCATCAGCCATGATGAGTTCAACATAAAGTCCATCGGCTTCAGCTAATAACAGACTCGATTCAATGTTGACCATTTCATCATAAACAGCCGAGCGTAGATATGCTATTTCATGGCTCGTAACAACCCACGAAATCCCTTTCTGGTAATAATCCGTCAACTTTAAATTGTAGTAATCCTTCAAATGATCTTCACGGGCATTCATAAAATAATCAATGTATCGCGCATTATTCAGATGGCCAAATAAATCGCAGTCACTAAAACGGACTTTGTAAACGGAGTTCGGCTTCTTTTCCATGATTATAATTTTAAGGTTAAACTGCTGTCCAGTTTGATAAAATGGATTTCACCACTCATCATTGCCGGAAGGATCAACTCATCGTTATAGATTGCGAAATCTGCCGGTCCTGAAATGGGTTCAATTTCTTTGACCTTGATGCATTTTCCGGTGTAAAGGCTTATTGCCATTAGTACTCCCTTCTTTTCAAAAGCAACCCAATTACTTACATATAAAACGTCCCTGTTAATGTAAATCCCATCAAAATAACCTTCGAGCGAAGTTACCTTGGTGAATTTATTATCCTTCAGATTGATGTAACCAATGATACCGTTTGGTTTGTCATCGCTTCCAAATCCGTTGACGTATAAACGATTGGCGTTCCTGGTGCAATACAGGCCATTGATGCCCGAAATGGTGATATCCGTTTTGATTTCTGTGTAATTTTTATCCATCAGATTAACCTTGAACAACTTGCTTTTATCTGTCGCTGAAACATACAAGGTGTTGTTGTCCCAAACTGCAATGTCATTCAGGAACGAAGAGTCTTTGCTAAAGTCAATTTCGTATAATTTGGTCCCCAAATTCAAATCGACAGCCACAAGGCGGTCGATATCGTTTAAAAAAAGGATTCCTTTGTTGATGGCCAATCCTTTTGGAGCGTTTAATTTTTCCTTTACAAATGAAGCTTCCAGGATATTCCCTTTTTTGTCAAGCTTGACGATTTGTCCGTCTCCGTCTTTTGCAGCCGGATTGAGTTCGTTTCCGATATCAGCAGCATAAATGTATTTTCCATCAGTTGCAACACTTTCCACATGGTGAAAACCGGTAATGGTTTTTGTGATTTGGGCTGAGGTATTAAAGATATTCAGCATCAATACAGTAAAAGGCAATAGGATGATTTTCGATTTCATTTTTTCTTTTTTAAAAGGTTAGATTTTATAAAAAATACCAATCGGTATATTAATATTCAAAAAAAATTATTTTTTAAGGTCTTTGATCATTTTCTCCAGATAATCCATAGTGGTATTAAGCGGCGCAATTTTACCGGTTACTTTTACCTGAATTACACTACCTTGAATTAAGGAAATCAAAACCGAAACAAATTCATTTACATCAACATCTTCCTTGATTTCTCCATTTTCAATCCCAATCAGAACCCTATTTTCAAGTCTTTCCCTCCAAAACTGCAGTGCTTTTGCCACTTTGTCCTTTAGTAAAGGATGGGTGTCGTCCGATTCTGCTGCGGTGTTGTTTATTGGACAACCCGTTTGTAAAATAGGAAGTTTCAAAAAATTGCGGTAGGTTTCGGGATAAACCAGTAATTTGTCAATTGAAGTGGTATGCTCGTCCATTTTACTTTTGATAAAAGTAATGACGCGTTCAAAGTTGTAGTCAAATGCCGCCAAAGCGACTTCATCCTTGTTTTCAAAATTGCCATAAATGCTTCCTTTGGTCAGTCCCGTCGCTTCGGTCAAATCATTTATAGAAGTACCGGCATATCCTTTAGCATTGAATACCGGAGCGGTTTTTTCAATGATGAATTGCCTGGTTCTTTCTGCTTTTGACATGTAGATTTTTCTTTTAACCACACAAATATAAATAAAAAATATACCGATTGGTATTTTTGTTGTAAATAATTTTTGAAGCGGCACTCTCTGCATTCTTTCACTTATGCTCCCGCTATCCGCACTACGCGGTAGTTGCTGCTATCGGGGCTATAAAGATGCTTGTCTTACTCTAGTATATTATATTGTTTGTTTTATTTGTATGTTTGCGCCAATTAACATTCTGGACTAAACTCATTTAGGATTTTGAAATAGTCCAGACCGATCCCACAATTAAATGCAAAAATACTTCAGACACCTGGTTCTGTTTGTTGTTTTGATATATGGTATAAACCTGTCAAATGCACAAACCACAATTTTTGAACAAAGCCTGCTCAGCCAGGCAAGTTTTGACACGTTTACATCAATCAATGTTACGGGTACTCAAAATTGGCATTTTAGTTCCAGCTATGGTGCAGTATGCAGCGGATATACAGCTGGGCAGAACTATGAAAATGAGGATTGGTTTGTAAGCCCGGCAATGAACCTGGCTCAGATAAATAACGTCAAACTTACCTTTAACCATACTCGTGGAAGCGCCAATGTACTAAATGCCGGTGTGGCAGAAGGTTGGTACAAAGTATTCGCCACGGCCAATTTTACCGGAAATCCGGCAACAACGCAATGGACTGAGCTGACGGGATTCAATCAAAATATTCCAACGGCGTGGCAGTATGTTTCTTCTGGAGATTTAATTATTCCCGAAGCGGCAAAATCAGAAAACTCCCGAATTGCATTTCGTTATTTAAGCAGTGCTGTTGTAAGTGCAACCTGGGAAATAAAGAATGTAAAGGTTACCGGTGAAATACCTGTAAATCCAAATACCAGCCTTTTTAAGATTACCAACTGGAATCTGGAATGGCTGGGCTGCACCACTTTTGGGCCTACCGACGAAACCTTGCAGATCAATAACATAGCTTCGGCTATGCTTGCGATGAATTCCGATATTTACTGCATACAGGAAGTTACCAACTCCGTTTCGTATCCTTCTATTTCAACCTTGATATCACTTTTGGGAAGTGATCAGTGGGATGGCAGGATTATTCCGTCGACTACAAATGACTGCGAACAAAGGCAGGCAATTATTTATAAAAAATCAAGAGTACAGTTTGCTGGCGCTTCACAATTAAATAATGGAGCTGCAGCACAAGGCAATTCCTATTA
Source organism: Flavobacterium wongokense (assembly GCF_021608265.1). Classification (GTDB taxonomy): domain Bacteria; phylum Bacteroidota; class Bacteroidia; order Flavobacteriales; family Flavobacteriaceae; genus Flavobacterium; species Flavobacterium wongokense. The sequence continues at coordinate 128,655 of NZ_JAKIHP010000005.1, read as the reverse complement.
CTATAATTGGTCAAGCGGAAGATATCCTACTGCGTATAATGTAAACCTTATTTCGGGTGCCAATGTAGTACCGTTATCTATAGTTAACATTCATGGAAAATCAGAAGATGGAGACGCCATGAGTTATACCCGAAGATTAGGTGGTTCTGAGGCCTTGAAAACCATACTTGACGGAGCAGGTTTCAATACAAAAAACCTACTGCTGATTGGCGATTTCAATGATTATCTTATTGGAACATCGAGCAATGCCTGCGCATGTACTGATTCCCCTTATAAAAACTTCATGGATGATCCAACGGATTACACCGGGATTACCCAATTTATAAATGATGCGCATTGGAATCATCCACTTATTGAGAATATTATCCTTTCCAATGAATTGTCCGGGAATTATGTTTCGAACAGTGCTGCACAGGAAGTGACTGTGCCTCCGGGTATCAGTAATTATTACAACACTACTTCAGATCATTTGCCGGTAAGCGCCACGTTGCAATTTAGCACACTTGCAAATCAACAGTATGCATTCAACGCCTTGACAATTTCTCCAAATCCGGTGCATAATGAATTAAGGTTGGATACAACTCAACTGGAAAACAATGCAATACTACAGATTTATGATGTGACTGGAAGGGAAATGCATTGCGGAAGAATGAATGCCAATACGGTTAACGTAAGTTCATTGCCTTCGGGGATTTATATTCTAAAAGCTGACGGCAAATTTGGCAGATTCGTAAAAGAATAAAACCAGAAATCGGACTATTACAAATCTAATAGCTCTCCAGTTCCCATTTTATAAACATCACCCGTAACATAAATAGCTCCGATTTCATTTTCGGAGCCACTTACTATTATTTTTAGTTCACTCGGCCTTCCTAAAAAACTGCCTTGTTTCAAGATGATTTCGGTATTGGTAACCGCCAGCTTATTTGAAACTAAATAGGCACCTACAGGACCAGCCGCACTTCCCGTTGCGATATCTTCCACAAGTCCAAAATTATCCCAGGTTCTTCCTTCAAGTGATGCTACATCCAAAATATAAAAAAACTTTGCGTTTACTTCTTCCAGCTTTTCCTCTAAGTTGGGAATGGTAACTTTTATTTTTGATAGCGATTCTTTTTTTATAGGTATAATTAGATAGGGAAGTCCGGTTGAAATCGTCTGCAACGGCAAATCCTCAAATTTATCTGCTTCGGTAAGATTGAAATAACTGAGGAATGATAGTTCCTGTTCTTTACTTAGGGTATTTAAGAATTGAGGTTTTCCCTGATTCATTTTAGCGGAATAATACTTATCATGTTTTATCGTTTGCACTACGACCGACTTTTCATTAAGCTCAAAAGTACAGGTATATTCATCTGCAGTTTTTGCATTGATATCGTGAATCATTGCAGCTGCACCAATTATGGGATGTCCCGCAAAATCCAATTCTTCCTCCATGGTAAATATGTGTGCCCTAAAAGTATTGGGGCTTATTTCGCTTAAAAAGATACTTTCAAACTGCCTCATCTCCTGAGTAATCAATTGCATCAGCGGCTTCTCTAAAATATTCGGATTAATAAAAATAGTGAGCCCGTTTCCTGAAAAAGGTTTGTTTGAAAAAACGTCAACGTGATAATATTTCATTGTGTACAGTTTTACAGGTATCTAAATTACAAAATCTGAATATTAATCCTGCTTATTCATCCGATGTGCTTTAGTCAATCGGAAAATGGCATAAATACCAGGAATCATTGGAAGAATCGCTGTGTACATTCCCGAAAAATAATATTCGGCTGTAGTTTTTACATAATAATTTGGCATATTGGCTATTTCACTACCATTGATTGTCCTTGTAATCGCATTGATGTTATCCGGTTCCAGATGTGGCTGAAGCAGTGGAAATATGAAATGCGTAAATTCGGCAACACCCGGACCAATAAAAATAAACCAGGCTACAAATCCCGCAAGTCTTATCCTATAGTAAAGTCCAAGAGTTGTTAAGGTGTAAATTGTTGGGCCTACCAGCGCAAAGACCATAATGAAGCTTCTTTCGCTCCACGGAATATTAAACAATCTGCTCATCGCAGGACCAAAGCCCGTCACATATTCCTCAATAATGTGGATTTGCAGCGCAGCTACGGTTAATACAAAAAGCGGAAGGATTATTTTTGGATCTGTTGGCTCTTTAAAATAGGTAAAATACCAAAAGATAAATCCAATAAGGGCTGCGCCTCCAATGATAATTATTGGCGGAAGCCCAATTTTGATGTAGCCCATAATTGGGGCAATGATACAGAATGCGGCAGCGACCAATAAGCTTAACCACTGCGATGTTTTAAATGATTTCATTGTTTTGTTTTTTAATTATTTTTTTGATGATTGAAAACTCGTATTATGTTGATCCCATTGGGATCGTTGTCTATTTTAAAAGACGTTTGATTACTGCCGGCAGCTTCGCTCAGGTATAATTCGATTTCAAAATCCTTTTGCGATGCAATGAAAATCAATCGTAAGCCTTTTGAATAAATGACAAAATGCCTTACAGATGATTCCTCTATGTTGAATTTCAGTGTGTTTTCAAAAAACAACCGTGTTGTTTTGAGCTCGGGTGTTTTAAAAACGACTGCTTTGATTTCGGGCATTAGTGCTTCTTTTTGAATTGAAAGGAATAACCAATGCTTACATTTGCTACCCAAGGTGTGAATTTGGAACCCGAATCGAGCGTTTTGATTTCTTCATTTTGACCTGTAACAGTGTTAAAATAAGAGAATTTGTTCCCTTTTAAACTAGAACTGACGGTTGGCCAAAAACGGATGCTTGGCGCGATGATAAAACCTTTCAAAAAATTATCCTTCTTTTTAAACGGAATATAACTTCCGTATACTCCAAGTCCAAGGCTGAAGGCATTGTACGCGGTAATCTCGGTACTTTTGTTCTGCGGACTGCCTTCATAATAAAATTCAAACCGGTGCCATTTTGGTTCCACCCTAATATTGATCCACTCCTTCAAACGGTAACCAATCCCGAATCCTGTCGTATAAGGTTCATGAATTGCGAGCTGCTGCCTTTTCAAATCATCGGGAAGTAAATTCCCGGAAAAATCCAACGAAGCGCCGTGTGAATAGTCAAAAATGAAGCGGTTGTGGATGTAATTTACTTCTACATTATAGCCTTTTGCAATTGCGGTTTGGGCTACTCCGAATAAGAGATTAACCCTTTTTTCTGTTTTCCAGTCCTGTGTTTGTGCCTGGCTTTGTAATGTTACGGCCATAACTACAGCCGTCATTTTTAATAGTTGCTTTTTTAAATGTATCATAATCTTTTGTTTTTAAATTATGATGCAAAGTTGGCAACTGCTCCAAACAATATCGTTCACATTTGTTAATAACGAACTGCCGATTTTATTTTCTTATCCTGCTGAGCGACTGCGGTTTAATTCCTAAATAAGCCGCGATATAATATTGCGGAACGCGATTGACAAGGTGTGGCTTTTCCTTCATGAATTTATAATAACGTTGTTTGGCATCCAGCATGGCAAGGTCTGCTGTGTGGCGTGTATGATTGATAAAGGAAAGCTCGGTATAATAATCTTTCAGCAGGATGAATTTTGGCTGGAATAGATAAACTTTTTCAAAATCCTCGGCTGACAATGTCAGTAGTTGTGTATCTTCTAAAACCTTAATATTCATATCCGAAACTGTTTTATTGGTAAAACTGTTCAAATAGCCCAACCATTCATTTTCAATAGTAAAGTCGGTCGGTATCTCAACGCCTTCATAATTTCTGTAATGCATTCCAATTCCCGAAACGATAAATCCTAAATGGCGGCTTACCTGTCCTTCGGTTAGGAAATGTTCTCCTTTGGGTATGAATTGTTCCTTTAGCCTGCTGACAAAAAAATCAATTTCATCATCCGTAAAAGAGCCGATGGCCTTTATTATTTGTATCAGTTTGTCGCTCATAACATTGTTATTTATATCCTAAAGATAAAAAACTTGACAGGATTTTTGCTTCACTCATTCAAAAACAGCCACAGCCCTTACCGGAGATCCGGTACCGCCTCTTATCTTAAGCGGTAATGCAATAAACCTGAATCGTCCCCGACGCAGTAACTTGTCAAGGTTTACCATGTTTTCGTAATGCGTAAAACCGAGCTCGCCACAAATTTTATGCACTTCATTATTAGATATCTTAGGTATGCCCGGAGACATTGTTTCTACGCCAAAAGCTGCAATTTTGTGTTCGCCAAGCCAACGTGCCGCTTCGGCGGTAATTCCGGGTCCATTCTTCCAGTCTTCTGTTCCAAAATATTTTTTGTAATGATTGGTACAGAGTAAAACAGTATCTCCTTTCTTAATGGTTAAACCTTCATTTTGCAGAGAAATGGCTATTTCATCAGAACTAATCAGTTCGCCAAGGTCTTTATGGGTAAAATCGAGGCAGATTCCTTCGGTATAAAACATTGAAAGTGGCATAACGTCAATGGACTGCCCAACATATTCTTTGCCCATGTGGTTTAAGGCGTCAACATGGGTTCCGGTATGTTCACCTAGTTCCAGCTTTAATAGACTAGGTGTTTTTGTGGTTGGATTTTCAATTCCGTCCCATTCCTCATGTGTGGCGTGAATAGTAATCTTTACTTCAGGAAGTCCATTGAAAATGGGCATTCCGTCAAATAATTCCTGGCTTAAATCTATGATTTCGCTCATTTTGTCTTGATTAAAAGGAGAAGGACTATCGCAAATTTATTAATTAACGTTGAGCTAATTGCCAAATGCTGCCATTTTTGGTCGTCATTCTTTTTAGTTTATCGGATGAAGCTAGTTTGCTCAAAATAGTTTCTGCTTCTATGAAGGATACGTTGGATAAAGTGGCGAATTCCTTTGTTGTCAAGGTCGGATAATGTGCAAATAACGATTTGTAGTCGGTGTCTGTTGTTGTTTTCTTTGCATTTGGATTCAATTGCAGCAAAGTATCTTCAAAAACTTCATACTGCTTAAAGCCATTAAGCACTAGTTGCTCATTTGAATTACTAAAGAAAAAAGTTGGGAATCCACGAACGCCATAGTCTCTTGCCAGTGCCAAATCCTCATAGAATAAATCCTGAGCTTTGCCTTCGTAGTCCAATTTTAATTTGTCTGGATTTAACCCAACTTCAATGGCGGCCTGTTGTAAGTGTTCCCATTTGGCAATGTTTTTCTTTTCCAAAAACACCATTTCCCTGATTCGTCTTAAAAAGAGAATGGCTTTTTCCTTGCTTTGCAGCTCTGCAGCCTTAAATGCTATTGATGGTGGATACGAAGAGGATAAAGGATCTTCCATCCATACATCACCAACAATCGGCATTCCATAATATTTGCTTACTTCATCCCAGTGATGTGCCACATCACTAGGCTTGCTGATGCCGCCACTGTTGTAGGACCAGTCTTTTAAAAGACCACCCATACGGTATTCTATTTCAAAATTGGTTCCATATTCCAGTTTCAGTTTTCGCAATTGTGGCTCGATTCCCCAACAGGAGGAACAAATAGGGTCAGTGAAATAAACTATTTTAATGGTTTTTTCAGTAGTAATGGTTGCTTCCTTTTTTTGAACGTCATCGTTCAGGGGCATTTCGCAAACCCCGATCTCAGGATTGCATAATAACGGATTGTTGTTTTCTTGTTTCATTGTTAAATTGTTTTTGCAGTTAATAAATAATAGTGTTAAAATGAATAAGGTTACTGGTTTAGGTATAATCTGATGGATGTTTTTTATCAATGTTTGATTTTTTTAAATAATTTTACATTTATGGATGCCAATAAGAATATCGACAACTGTCCAGCCGAAGAGATTTTGAAACTTTTCACCGGAAAATGGAAGCCACAAATTTTTCGTTTGGCAGTTGATAATACATTACGATTCAGCAGCCTGTTAAGGGATATTGAAGGTTCCAATAAACAGTCGATTGCAAGCTCTTTGAAGGAAATGGAGCAGGATGGACTTTTGGAACGAAAAGTAATCCGACTCAAACCGCTGCATGTAGAATATGAATTGACTGAAAAAGGTAAAGAATTAACTTCCGTGTTTTACAAATTGGAAAGTTTTCTATAAAAACAAAAGCTGCCGTCGGGACAGCTTTTGTTTTTTACTAAGGATTAATCAGGTAGAAAAATCATTTCAAACTGATCCTGTACGCCCGATAATAATTCAGGAATATCATTCATTACTGGTCCATCTGCTGAGAATAGGCTGTTTCCGTGTAAAGGAAGTGAATCCCATGCTGCAGAAAGGCCTTTTGCTGCTTCTTCCCCAAAAAGTTTCCATACCAAAGCTATTGTACTTGGGTGAACTGTTCCCGCTCCTCCGGAAGTCATGATCTTTTTATCATCATCAATTCGCCATGCCAATCGGGGAGAGGTTACAGCAGTACCCAGTTGTTGTAAACGACGCGCAAGGATACCGGTGCTTGAAACTTCAAGGCCTTGCAATATTCCTGCACGATGTAAAATACCAACACCCGAGCAATTGGCAGCTACCCAAAGTCCTTCATTATGGTGTGCCTGGATAAGATTAAGAATGCGTTTGTCTTTTGAGGCAACACCTCCGCCAATACCACCCGGAATGTAAAGCACATCAAAACGGTCGCTTGCTGTGATGACTCTTTGCCCTTCCAGGGTTGCGCCCATGTGTGTTGGAATTGATCCTTCATCAAAACCGCCAAATGTTACCTGTAATTCCTGTCCCTGAAAGGACAATGTCCATGCTAAGGAGCGCATTAGTTCCCATGCGGCAAGAAGATCCTGTTCGCTAACCTGTGGGAAGGTTAAAAAATGAATTGATTTTACTGTTTTTGTACTACTGATTTCTGTAGCGTTTTTTAATTGAGTTTCCATTGTTTTAAGTATTTAAATTATACAGGACAAAATTATTAAGCACTACAATACCAGTCAATTAGTCAAAAAAATGTGACTATAAAATTTATGATTTTGTTAACAGCAGAATGCAGGAAATAAAGGGGTTTGCGGATGTGAAAAAATTAAAGAGGAACTAATTGTGTCGATTAACAGGAGCGGAACTTCCTGCTCCTTTACAGTATTGCTCCCGCCATCCACTGTATCTAGCTTCGCTAGGATGCCGTTCCTGTCGGGGCTAATGACACGATTGTTTTTCGGATTTGAGATGAAGAATTTGATATTAAGAGGAGAATGTCCGGTGGACATTCGGCATTTTATTTTTTTGGGATTAGCTGCGCTGAGCCCTTTTGGGGAACCTTGGCACAAAGAAAGCCAACTTGCTTTGCAAGTTGCTTTTTTTATTTTCTATCCACTTACAAAAGCAAGCTTTTGACGCGGCTATAAAATAAAAAAAGCCGAAACATAAGTTTCGGCTTTCCTTTGTGGGTAATGAGGGATTCGAACCCCCGACCCTCTCGGTGTAAACGAGATGCTCTGAACCAACTGAGCTAATCACCCGTGTTGCGCTTGATTGCGAGTGCAAATATAGACTAGTTTTTTGATTCTGCAAACTAATTTCAAAAAAAATTATAAAATTTCTGCAACTACAAAGGTGCTGCCACCAATGTATATAAAGTCTTTTGGAGAGGCATTTTCTTTTGCTTGCTGATAAGCATTTGAAACTGAATGATATGTTTCGCCCTCAAGATTGTATTCAGTTGCTTTTTGTTTTAAAATTTCAGCATCCAGTCCGCGTGGAATATCAGGTTTGCAGAAATAATATTTTGCATTTTTTGGGAACAAGGGCAGGATTTCATCCAGGTTTTTGTCATTTACGACACCCAAAACTATATGTAACTGGTCAAAGCTTTCATTTTTTAACTGATTTAAAACAATTTTCAATCCGTGGGCATTATGTGCCGTATCACAGATAATTTTTGGATTTTCTCCCAATTGCTGCCATCTTCCCATTAAATGGGTATTTTTAACAACATTCAAAAATCCGTTTTTAATGGCTTCCTCTGTAATTGTAAGTTGTTTTTGCCCCTGCAAAACCTTTATCGTTTGCAATACGGTTTTCTTATTCTGATACTGATAATCGCCAAGTAAGGCTGAAGGATAAGATTTGTGAACCAAGTCGGAAGCGAAATAAATTTCAGAATGGGTTTCGTTGGCCTTTGCCAAAAATACAGGTTTGGTTTCATCGACATATTCGCCAATGACAACAGGGATGTTTGGCTTTATGATTCCGGCTTTTTCGGAAGCAATGGCTGCCAAAGTATCTCCCAAAAATTGCGTATGATCCAATCCGATGTTGGTGATAACAGAGACCAATGGTGTAATGATATTTGTAGAATCCAATCTTCCACCCATGCCAACTTCTATCACATTAATGTCTGTTCCTGATGCTACAAAATATTCGAAAGCCAGTCCAACACTCATTTCAAAAAAACTCAACTGATTGGCTTCGAAAAAAGATTTGTTTTTGTTGATGAAACTGACAACATACTCTTCAGGAATTGGTTCGCCGTTAATGGCAATCCGTTCCCGATAATCCTTTAAGTGCGGAGAAGTGTAGAGGCCAACCTTATATCCTGCTTCCTGTAAAACCGATGCCAAAAGATGCGAAGTGGATCCTTTTCCGTTAGTTCCGGCAACGTGGATGCATTTTATATCCTGCTCAGGATTCCCTAAATGATTGGCCAGCAAAACAGTATTGATAATGTCTTTCCGATACGCCGTTGCCCCTTGTGTTTGATACATTGGCAATTTGTTAAACATCCAATCCAGGGTTTCTTTGTAGTTCATAATTTTGGGAAAAAATTTGGCGTCCTATATACTTTAATACATTTTTTTTCGTTTATATTGTGAAGCATATTTCAGGAATACAAAATTGAAATTATTTTCAGAATTAATAGCGAAAAATTAGATAAATATGATTAGTACATTTTTACAAGTACAAGCCGACACTTTAGCTCAAGCACTTCCAACCGCAGAAAAAGCCAATGCTGCATTAACCAATGAAGTTTCTGTTTTAGAATTTATTTTTAAGGGAGGTTTATTCTTAATTCCGATTGCAATTTTATTGTTCTATACGCTGTATCTTATTTTTGAACGTTATCTGTACATCCACAAGGCTGCCAAAATTGACACCCATTTGATGAAGGACATCCGTAACCACTTGAATAATGCCAATATCGAATTGGCCGTTAATTCGGCTGAGAGAAGTGGTAATGCACAAGGTAATATTATTAAGGAAGGTGTTCTTACGATAGGACGTCACATAGGTGAAATTGAAGGGAATATGGAGCGTGCTGCCAATATCGAAATTGGTTATATGGAAAAGAAATTAGGCCAATTGGGTCTGATTGCCGGTATTGCGCCAACACTTGGATTTATTGGGACGATTTCGGGAGTTATCAAGATTTTCTACAGCATTTCGGTAACCGAAGATATCAGTATCGGAAATATTTCCGGCGGATTGTATGAAAAAATGATCAGTTCAGGAGCTGGTTTGATCGTAGGTATCATTGCGTATAGTGCTTACCACTTATTCAATGGGAAGATTGATGCTTTCTCGTTATCCATCCAAAAACAAGTATTAGAATTTGTAAATATCATACAGAGACCTCATGGCAATAAAGCGAAATAAACGATTCCACGCAGAAGTCGCCACATCATCCCTGAGCGACATCATGTTCTTCCTGTTGTTGTTTTTCTTAATCATATCAACTTTGGCAAATCCGAACGTTATCCGAATGACATTGCCAAAATCGAAAACAAATGAGAAGACCAACAAACAGCTCATTACGTTGTCTGTAACCGAAGACAAACGTTTTTTTGTTGATAAGGAAGAAGTTGATTTTGGGCAATTGGAAGCCACGTTATTATCCAAAATGGATCCTTCAAAACAACAGACCGTTGTCATCCGAATTCCGGCTACAATGCAGGTTCAGGATTTGGTTGATGTTTTGCAGATAGGCGTGAAGAACAAACTCAAATTTGTGATTGCTACGAGTCCGGGTTAATAGATTATAATTAAAAGTTAGCATATGAAACTAAAAACATTACTGTTGATGGCGTTCATTACCACATCAACATTTGCACAAGACACCGAATTTAAATTTTCAAAAGAAGGATTAACCGATTTTATCGTGACCAATTATGAAGGTTCAGCTGCCAATACTTATAAATTGGCTTCAGCATGGGTAAAAGAGAATGCCAAGAAAGGTTATACCATCACTTCGTCGGTAGAGAATGAGAAGATGACAATACAGGGAACTAGGGATAATTTCCTTTGTAGTAAAGCCGGCGGAACCAATGTTTGTACTCAGGCAACTTTTACCATTGAAATCGGGTTTAAGGATGGGAAATATAAATTTACCGCTGTCGGCTTAAGTGAAAAACCGAATAACGCAACAAACGTTACGGTTCACAATCTGGATGACTTTTCGGAATATTATGATAAGGATGGAAGTTTGAAAAAGTACAAGGATGATGTTCCTGCGGCTTATGAAACGCTTTTCAATGGCTTGAATAAAGACCTGGTTACGTTTATGGATAAAAAGAAGAAAGCCGAAAACTGGTAAGCTTTTAAAATATTAAAACAAAAAACCCAATCTATCGATTGGGTTTTTTTATGCCTAATAATTCTTGGAGTAATCAACCCTTTCATTTAAAAACTCGGATTGCTTTCCATCATCAACCTTAAATCTTGTCCGCAAAGTTTCCTGTTTGTCAATTCGTTGCACGAATACCATAAAATGCAAATGAGGACCATTTGCAAAACCGGTAAATCCGCTGTAGCCAATTAATTCATCCTGCTTCACGACATCACCCTCCTGAACCACAGCGCCATTTTGTTTCAGATGGACATAATTTGAAAAGGTCCCGTCGTTATGGTAAAGTAAAATGTAATTATTGAATTGCGTGCAGCTTCTTTCAGGACAAGCCTGATTGTTATTTTCTACAACCTTTACCACAACTCCATCTCGTGCTGCAACGACTTCAGTGCCAATGGGCATCGTAAAATCCAGAGCGTTTTCCCCCTGATGCGAAAAACTTCCGTTGTATCCCTGATGCACTGCAAAGGATTTCCCTTTTTGAAAGGGAAGTGAATATATGAATTCTGTTGGAGTGGCAGTAGCATCGCCATAATTGGCAGCTGATTGTGTTTTAAAACCTCCACCGCCATTTGGCCTGATTGCCTGAAGTTTTGTTATGATAAATCCTTTGGTTTTTGCCGGAATCACAAAAATCTTATGGTTTCCGTTTGACGATGACATATTGGTCAGCTCCAAATCAATTTTCATCGAAATAGGGCAAAACTCATCATTATCAACCAGGACATTGTATCCTTCTGGAGTTTTTTCGTTGTAAAGTTTGGTTTTAAGCTGGGCGAAACACCCAATACTGAAAACCAATAATACAGCTGTGATTAGTGATTTCATTTTAGTTCAGGCTGAACGTGTAGATAATCTTTCCAACCTGCTTTTCAGGAGCATTGGCATCAGCCTGCCATTTGGTATTTTGCGCAGCAATACGAGCCTGGTCCAACAAGCATTTTGCGGTGTTGGTTGTTCCCTGAACACCGGCTGTTACGCTAACGGTGTTTCCGCTTCGGTCAACTGTAACCTGAACGGCAACACGTCCTTGTTCCTGGCAGGTATAATCGGGTTGAGGTTTGCTTAGAGCTTTTCTATTCCCTAAAGAATATCCAGAACCACCGCCGCTTCCGCCACCATTTCCTGGTCCGGTTCCGGTTCCGGTACCAGTTCCGTTGCCGGAACCATTTCCGCCACCAGTACCATTTCCGCTACCGTTGCCATAGTATCCGCTTGAATTCAGGTTTCCGTTGGCGTTTCCTTTGTTTCCACTTCGGGTATCATTACCATCACCACCTTTATTTCCAAGAATGCTCGATAAGGCATCATTGGCATTTTTGGAAACCTTAGGTTTTTCAGGTACAGGTTTGATATCTTTTTTTATTGGAACCGGAGTCTTAACGTTTACTTTTTTGGGAACCACTACATTGTCTTCGGAGTTATCATCTGAAATGACATCTTCATCAGGAGTAACTGCTTTTACGGTTTTGGTTTCATCCTTAACATTCAGGACTTCGCTTTTGTAATTGTCGCCCATTCCAAAATCGCTGTCGCCAAAGTTCATCTCGATGCCGCCACCGCCACCGCCGCCCATGATTTTCATGTCAGCCGGAGGCCAAAAACGCAATAAGAAAAGTAAAAGAATCAGCAGAGCATATACTACAGTAGTAATACCTAATGATTTTTTGTCTTCATCTGATAGTTCGAAAGCCATAAGAGTCTTATTTGTAGTTACTACTATAACGCTTAAAAATACAAATTATTGTGTAATATAGTTGGTATTTTCTATTATACCAATTGTTTCAGAGCAATTTCAAAAGCTGTTGCGCTGATATTTTTTTTGTCAGCATGCAAATTGTGTGCCTTTTCCAATGCCTTCTTGATGGTTTCTGAAATGTCATAGAAAATAGCTTCGTCGGTCATTTGGACTTTAGCCTCCATAAAATAAGCAAAAACCCTCGCCATTCCACAGTTGGAAATAAAGTCGGGAATTAAACTCACTTTGCTGTCGGTTTCTTCCATGATTGGGCCAAAGAAAATTTCCTTGTCGGCAAATGGCACGTTGGCACCACACGAAATTACTTCCAGGCCGTTGTTGATTAAGTTGTCAACCTGTTCTTTGGTTACCAAACGCGAAGCTGCACAAGGAGCAAAAATGTCAGCGCCCAAGGTCCAGATTTTTTCATTGATTTCAGCAAATGGAATCATGTTTTGTGCCACCAGTTTGTTTCCGTCCTTATTTAGGAACAACATTTTGATTTCTTCAAATGTAAATCCGTTTTCATTGATAACACCACCATCGCGGTCAATGATTCCGACAACTTTCGCACCCATTTCTGCCAAATAAAAAGCTGCGGCAGAACCTACATTTCCAAATCCCTGAACGATTGCTTTTTTGCCGTGGACATCACCACCATAAATATGGTAATAATGACGGACAGCTTCGGCAACGCCATAACCTGTAATCATGTCGGCAACAGTATATTTCCGCAAAACATCCGGAGAGAATTTTGGATTTTCGATCACCTTGATAACACCTTGGCGCAATTGGCCAATTCGGTTAATTTTATCAGCTTCGGTCGGTTTGAAGTGCCCGTTAAAAACACCTTCCTGCGGATGCCACACACCACATTCTTCCGTAAACGGAATCACCTCATGGATTTCGTCCACATTTAAATCGCCTCCGGTTCCGTAATAGCTTTTCAATAAAGGAGAAACCGCTTTATACCAACGTTGCAAAACGCCTTTTTTGCGTGGGTCATTTGGGTCGAAATTAATACCCGATTTTGCCCCACCAATCGCTGGTCCTGAAACCGAGAATTTAACCTCCATGGTTTTAGCCAACGAAAGTACTTCGTTCATATCAAGTCCTTTTCTCATCCTCGTTCCGCCACCGGCAGCACCTCCGCGAAGGGAGTTGATTACGGTCCATCCTTCAGCCTCAGTTTCAGCATCTTTCCAGTTAAATACTATTTCAGGTGTTTTATTTTCGAATTTTTTAAGTAAATCTTTCATTAGGGTTTAGTTGTATTATTTTGGTGCAAATATAATAATTCAAAACATGAATTTGTTGCCTTGTGAAGAAACTTATTTCGATTAAAGTAATGTTAAAATGATTGACTCCTGAAGAATAAGTTAGTAAATTTATCATAAGAAATAATCGTAAAATATTTAGGTTATCCAAAAAAGCGAAAGACGGGAGTGTTTCGCTTTTTTTTGTGGGTTATAACTTCGTATTTTAGGTTATATGTTTAATTTATTATAATGAAATTGTTAATAAATTAAAGTATTATCAACATTCTGTCAACGGTAATGGGAAATTAATATATTTGGCGTCTAATAATTAACCAACCAAATTTATGAAAAACAAATTACTCCTGATTGCTGCCTTGGCAATCTCAGGTTTTTCCTTTGCCCAAAACGGAAGAACAGCTTGGACCAGAACCACCGAAAAAGCCAATGATGTGGTGGTCGCTAACAAGCAATCAATTCGAAATCCCAATTTATTTGCATTAGACACAAACGCATTGCGGCAGTCTTTAAGCAATGCGCCTAAAAGGTTTTCTTCGGGAAAATCAAATGTGGTTGTAGCTTTCCCAAATGCTGATGGGCAAATGGAAAGTTACCGCATTCAGGAATCCTCAAACATGGATCCGGCATTAGCTGCGCGTTATCCGGAAATCAAATCCTATATCGGACAGGGAGTTGAAAATCCAACTTCGACAATATATTTTAGTTTGTCACCACTGGGCTTGCAGACGATGGTGGTCAGAGCAGACCAAAGTGCCGAGTTCATTGAACCCTACACTACAAACTTAAGTACTTATACTGTATATCGAAAAGCAGATAAGGCTGCATCATTAAACAGGTTTGAATGTAAAATTATTGAAACGGCTCATCAGGATTTGGCAAATACAGCCTTTGCACGTCCAAATGCGGATGATTCTACCTTAAGAACCTATCGTTTAGCAATGTCGGTTACTGGTGAATATACTGCTTATTTTGGTGGAACAAAAGCTTTGGCTTTGGCAGCAATAAATAACACTATGACTCGTGTGAATGGTGTTTTTGAAAAAGATTTTGCCACCAGGATGGTATTGATTTCCAATACGGATGCAGTAATTTACACCAGCGCTTCTACAGACCCTTATTCTCCAGCTTCAGGTTTGGACAACTGGAACCTGCAATTGATGAATACCTTGAGTTCTGTGATTGGCAATGCCAATTTTGATATCGGACACCTTTTTGGAGCAACAGGAGGCGGAGGAAACGCAGGCTGTATCGGTTGTGTTTGTAGCAATGATATGTCTACAGAAGTTGTAGACGGAATTACAACGCCATCCAATTATAAAGGAAGCGGATACACCTCCCCAAATGACGGTGTGCCATCAGGTGATAATTTTGACATTGATTACGTAGCGCACGAAATGGGGCACCAATTTGGAGCGAACCATACTTTTACACATAGCAATGAGGGAACCGGTGTTCAAATGGAGCCAGGTTCAGGGTCAACAATTATGGGGTATGCAGGAATTACGGACTTGGACATTCAGGCGCATTCCGATCCTTATTTCCATGCAGTAAGCATTCAGCAGGTAACCAATTTTATTAAAACAACAACCTGCCAGACAAATACAGCAACAGGGAATTCTATTCCAACTGCCAATGCAGGATTGGATTATACTATCCCAAAAAGCACTCCGTTTATGTTGACCGGAAGCGGAACAGATGCCAATGGAGATACATTGACTTATTGCTGGGAACAAATGAACTCACAAAGTACTGCAGCTGCGCCAAGCGCGACTAAAACTACCGGAGTAAATTATAGGTCTTACACTCCAACAACTTCGCCAACGCGTTATTTTCCAAAAATGTCTTCTGTATTGACAGGAGCAACGACTACAGCTGGAAGCGAAATTACGGTTGAAGCCTTATCATCTGTAGCAAGAACCTTAAATTTCAGATTGACGGTTCGGGACAACAGAGCCGGTGGTTCGGGAAATAATAGCGACGATACGGTTATTTCAGTTAATGGAACTGCGGGGCCATTTAGTGTAACCGCACCAAATACTGCTGTTTCGTATGTAGGCGGAAGCACACAAACCGTTACCTGGGCAGTAGCCGGAACAACAGCTAATGGTGTAAATTGTGCCAATGTTGATATTTTGATTTCAACAAATGCGGGTTCAACCTGGACAACTTTATTGGCGGCTACGCCAAATGATGGAACGCAGGCAGTAACAATTCCGAATACACCGGGAACAACCAACAGGATCATGGTCAAAGGAACCAATCATATTTTCTTTGATGTTTCCAATGCGAATTTTACGATTACAGCAGGTTCTTCTGATACGACTGCACCAAGCGCACCAACAAGTTTGACAGCATCAGGCACAACATATAATTCTACTAACTTATCGTGGACAGCTTCTACAGATAATGTTGCGGTTACGGGTTATGATGTTTATCAAGGGGCAACTTTATTAGGTTCGACTACAACTGCTACAACTTACGCTGTAACCGGATTGTCGGGTTCAACAGCTTACGCTTTTACAGTAAAAGCAAAAGATGCAGCCGGAAACATTTCTGCTGCAAGCAATACAGCCAATGTAACGACACCAGCAGCTCCGATTTCTTATTGTTCTTCACAAGGAAACAGCACAGCTGATGAGAAAATTGGAAGAGTTGTTTTTGGAACTATTGATAATACTTCAACCGGAACTACAGGTTATGAAAATTTTACGGCGCAAACTACAAATGCTACAAGAGGAAGTGCTTATACAATCACAGTAACTCCATCATGGACCAGCACTGCCTACCCGGAAGGTTATGCAGTTTTTATCGACTACAATCAAAATGGGGTATTTACTGACAGCGGAGAAACTGTTTGGACTAACGCTGCTTCAACTACAACTCCGGTTTCAGGTTCTATCACGATTCCGGCAACGGCAACTTTAGGAACTACCAGAATGAGGGTTTCGATGAAATATAATGGAGTACCAACTTCCTGCGAAGCGTTCTCTTACGGACAGGTTGAAGATTACACGGTAAACATTCAGGCTGCAGTGGCTGATACTACGGCTCCAACAGCTCCAACAAGTTTAACGGCATCGGGGACAACACAAACGACCACCAATTTATCATGGACTGCTTCAACTGATAATGTAGCAGTTACGGGTTACGATGTTTACCAAGGAGCTTCTTTGATAGGTTCAACTACTACAGCTACAACTTACGCTGTAACCGGATTGACAGCATCAACGGCTTATGCCTTTACGGTAAAAGCGAAAGATGCTGCTGGGAATATTTCAGCTGCGAGTAATACTGCTAACGTAACTACGCTTACGCCACCAGACACTACAGCTCCAACAGCTCCAACAAGTTTAACCGCTTCGGGAACGACACAGACTACCACCAATTTGTCATGGACAGCCTCAACAGACAATGTAGCTGTAACAGGTTATGATGTGTACCAAGGAGGTTCATTGATTGGTTCAACCACAACTGCCACAACTTATGCAGTAACGGGATTGACAGCTTCAACAGCTTATACTTTTACAGTAAGAGCAAAAGATGCAGCTTCAAATGTTTCTGCAGATAGTAATACGGCCAACGTTACAACATTGGCAAATTCCAGTAATGCAACCGATTTGATGTTCTCTGAATATATTGAAGGTTCATCAAACAATAAAGCACTGGAAATTGCAAACAATACCGGTGCAGCGGTGAGTTTATCAATCTATACGGTTAAAAAACAAACCAATGGAGCAGGAGCTTGGTCAACAGGGATTACACTTTCGGGAACATTGAATAACGGAGCCAAATTTGTCATGGTAAACAGCTCAATCGCTTTGGCTTGTTACAATTCGGCGAGTGCCAATATTTCTACAGCTGGTAATGAGATGACTTTTAATGGTAACGATGCTGTTGGATTATTTAAAAACGGAGTTTTGATTGATATCATCGGGACTTTTGACGGAGGAACAGCCAACTTTGCAATTGACGTTACCTTGAGAAGAAAAACTACTGTTTTATCTCCAAATACAACCTTCAATTTGGCTGGCGAATGGGATTCGTTTGCAACCGATACTTGTGGCGGATTGAACAGCCGTCCAAGTGATGCTTCGGCTAACATGAACAATGTCAAATTATACCCTAACCCTGTTAAAGGAGATTACCTGAACATTTCAGATTCAGAAAATGCAAGCTATAGAATCCTGAATGCATTAGGGCAGCAAATTGCCAAAGGAACCGTTCAGAATGGGCAGATTTCTGTTTCAGGATTGACGACCAATATGTATTTGCTGGAAATTGAAAAGAATGGTCAAATCGTTGTAAAACGTTTTGTAAAGGAATAGTGTAAAGATTTGTAGAATTAAAAACGCCACTTATTGAGTGGCGTTTTTTTATTAATTAGGGAAAACAGAACTTGTGGATATATGTTTGTGTTCAGGATGGATCATTCCAAGAAAATTTTCTATCGGCAGCGGTTTGCACAACACGTCCTTGACATAAGGATTGTTCCTGCCTTTTTTAATTTCCTTTATGCAAAGTGTTGACGAAAGCATGAAGATTTGCGTTCCTTTTTTAATTTCATCCGGAAGTTTGTCATATTTGGCAAGGAACTGGAATCCATCCATTACCGGCATCGTAATATCTGACAGGATAATAAGCGGTTTATTCAATTTTTCCCTATTTGCTTTTAACCAATAAATTGCCTCTTTACCATTGTTGACAATACTTATTTTTGGGGATGAAAATGCCATTTTTAAAATATGGCTGGATATAATCTGGTCAATTACATTATCTTCAATCAGCAAAAAGGCATAATTATATTCCATAACATTCTGGTTTAGTTGTTTTAATTCGGTGCAAGCTATTGTAAATGTTGCGATTATAATAATGATTGTCTTTTGAAATTCGTGAAATTTGGCATTGAAAAAAATTGCATAAACGACTGTTTTTTAGTGATTTAAAAATTATTTTCACTTAAATAAATAACTGTTAAAAAAGCGTGGCGAGAGCCTCGTTTATTGGGTGAAATAATTTATTTTTGTTATACAACCACTCAACTTATGCGCAAGTTTTTAGTCTGTATGGCAACTTTTCTAATTGGGACATCTTTTTTGTTTTCGCAAAAAGGAGAAGAGACAAGTACGCTGATACAAAAAGCGAAAATTGAATTGTATATCAATCCGGGTCAAAGCCTAAAAATAACAGAATACATTCTTCACAATTATGATTATTCGAATAAGGTGCTTGTTCAATGCAATTCGTTATTGGCCAATTATTATTTCGTTACAGGAAAGTATGCCTTGGCTGTAGATAATGTTATGTTAGCTGTGAAACAGTTATCGCAAATTGACGACAAAAGCATTAAAATTGAGACCTTACTCCAGGCAGCAGAAATTTTTAGTTTTTTAGACCTATATGAAGCATCGTCGGAATACATTGCCATTGCAAAAAAAATGGCAAATGGCGATATTAAATGGGAGAAGAAAATAAAAAACTACGAACTCTTATATGCAAAATCCTATACAGGTATTGACACCTACCTCCGTTTACTAAAAGAAACCAATCCAAATCAAATCAACGATTATGCGTCTTTGGCAAAAGGCACTATAACCACCCAATTAGCTGAAAAATATCTTGAAAACGAAAAAGTAGATTCCGCGGCGTTCTATTTTAGCCGGGACATTACAAATAATGCAAAAAATATTTATTGGGAAATGATTGCCGATCTTCATTACAGTGATTGTGATTTTAAAACTGGGAATTATCAGAATGCTGTAAAGGCACTAAAAGCAGCATTTGAAAGAGCCACAATATTCAAAAATCCTTACTTTGATGCAGCGATTTACGAAAAGTGGGCCAAAAATTACCTGGCGTTAAAAGACAAGGAAAAGTATCGTGAGTTTAGCCTAAAGGCTTCGGTAGCAAACAACTTATTAAACACCGAAAAAACGTTGGCTGTCAATGCTGCTTTTGACAAACTGCAGAATGAGGAATCTGAAAATGTAACATTAGTCCAGGAACATGAAAACCGCCTTCTTTGGGTTTTAGGAATTGCTGTAGTTATTGTCGCATTTGTATGGCTTTTTATCAGATGGCAATACCAAACACGTATTAATTACACTTCTAATATAGTCAATTACCTCAAACTAATCAAGGCTACAGAAATTAAGCCTGATGCACCTGAAAAACTTATTCTGAAAAGCAATCAGAGACCCAAGGAAACCGATGAATTATTGTTGAGTAAGTTGGCCAAATTTGAAACCGGCAATAAATACTTAAGCAAGGATATATCGTTGGCGCAGTTGGCTTCGCAGTTTGATACCAATACTAAATATCTTTCGGAGGTTATCAATCAGTACAAAGAGAAGAATTTCAATGTCTATATTAATGAGTTGCGAATTCACTATATCGTTAACAAACTCAAAACCGACCCAATTTATCTTTCTTATAAAGTCAGTTATTTGGCAGAAGAATGCGGTTTTTCTACGCACAGTAGTTTTTCGACAGTATTTAAGAACATTACCGGGATTACACCTAATGTTTTTATCCAGTTCCTGACTCAGGACAAAATAGAGGAGAACAATGTTTTTAGCCTAAATTAAACCAGTATGAAAAGTAAAAAATTGCATATTCGCTTCTTGGTTTTAATGTTAGCATGTTGCTGTACCTCAATGTATGGACAGAAGGAAATTGACAGCCTTTTGAAAGTCATTAATTACGATTTATACAAGAACCCCGACAAAGTCATTGCTCAGGCAGAAAGAATCATCGAATCTGACAATATTACAACAGAAAACAAAATACAGTTTTCAATACTGATTTCTACGGCTTATTCTTCCAAAAGGAATTATACAAAATCCTTGTATTACGCTACCAAGGCATTAAGATTATTGCCTAAAGTGGAAGATGACTTTTTTAAGGCCAGGATTTACAATCGAATTGGGCTGCAGTACCAGCAGTTAAAATTATACGACAAGGCATTGATTTATCTTGATAAAGGATTGCAGATAGCAACCAAATCCAGGCAAACCAAATCATTTGATAAATTACTTGGATTCAACTATGCATCAAGGGCATTCATTTACCGTGAACAGATGAGTTGTGATATTGCCAATGATTACTTTAACAAGGCGCTTTATTATTATAAGAAGTCACTCGATGATCCTTTAATAAATGCTAATTTGAGCGTGATATGCAGTAATAAAGCTAATTGTTTTACGAATTCCAATCAGTTGGATTCAGCCAAAATCTGTTACACACAGGCCATAAGATATGGTAAGATAATTGATGCCAAAACCTTGGTGGCTTACGGATATAAAGGCCTGGGTGAAGTCAATACGCTTGAAGGCAATTACGATGAGTCCATTAACCAACTAACGCAAGCCTTAAAAACATCCACCGATAGCAATGACCTGATTTTAAATCAAGGCATTTATCAGGGATTATCTGATAATTACCTGGCACAAAATAATAGTGAAAAACACCATTTATATGCTACAAAATGCCAGCAAACCATCAAAACAATCAATGCGACCGAGAGCCAATCCATCAATAAGCTGCTTTTCCAGATTAAAAAGAATGGTGAAACAGCAACAGGCCAAATAAAAACAAAGACAATTTGCTACAAAATAGCATTTATAATACTGCTTATATTACTCCTGTTATTCCTGTTTTTTGAAACAAGGACTCTTCATTTTAAACTCAAAAAACTGGAAATAGAAAGAAAAGAACTCGAAAATAGAAATCCATAATAGTATTTTTTTAAATGCCATAAGTATTTGTTTTTCAATTGTTTAATTGTTGTTTTGCTGTATCGAATTTCGTGAATTTGAAAAGTCTTTGTCTTTTTTCATAGTGTCATTTGAGATAAGTTTGTCTCATAAGTTTACTAAATCTATGACAACTATGAAAAAAACTACTTCTATGATGCTATTGGCATGCTTTCTTTTTGCCAATAATTTATTTGCCCAATTTTTAATTAAGGACACTTTTTATGAAACCTGTGGTGTTTCCAATCAGGGAACGGTATCCGGTTATGAAGCTCAGGCTGGTCCTTACTCATTATGGTTCCCTGAAACAAATACTGTACAACAGATAGGTGGTGCAGCCCCTGGATTCGGTATCGGTGGTAGTGCCGAATTTTCCTCAAATGGTAATTTGCTTTCAGGGACCAATAATATTGTTACTCCTTTATCAATGGAATGGCAAAGGAATGTATTGGCGTCGAATCAGTACATTTACAGAAGCATTGCTTTTCCGGACAACCAGGATAGGGTTGGTTTTGCTGCTGGTCAACAATACACGTCTAATGGGAACGGCATTGTATTGAGGACCATAAACGGTGGTGAAACCTGGACTCCTGTTTGGACAGACAACTCTCACAGAGGCATTGAATCGATGAGCTTTGTCAATTTTTCTACAGGCTATGTTTGTGGCTGGAATCAATATTGCGCCAAAACGATCAATTCGGGAATGTCATGGACAGCGTTAACTCCAGGAGGTAGTGATTCTGTTTACATCTACACCAGTATTGATTTTATGGATGAAAGCAACGGAATTGTTGGAGCTCAATTGGACGACAGCCCCGCTCTTTATATAACGAATGATGGGGGTGATACCTGGACAACCGCAACAGGACTTGAAGGAATCCCTTATAAGATAACGCATATAGGAGGTGTTTATTTTTTAATTACTAATGGTGGTACTATTCAAAAATCAACTGATTTAGGCTTGAGCTGGACAACGATTTATAACAATCCGGCCAATTTATTGGTGGGGATTAATTTTTATGATGAAATGACGGCAATAGTAACGTGTGAAACTTATATCCTTAAAACCATTGATGGTGGCGAAACCTGGACACAATCAAGTATATCTCCAATGACTGAAGGGATGATTTGGAGAGACGTTGCCTGGACAACAGCAAACAATCTTATACTTGTTGGAACACCAGATTTAATATTTGAATCTAACGATGGTGGCACAACCTGGAACTGGGCAAATGAAACATTGTTCAATGCTGAACCCGCCTTATATGACATTGCGGTTACGGGTACTGATATCCATGTTTGTGGTTCTCAGGGGAATTTTTATAAAAAATCATTGATTCCAAATAGCACAAGAACCGAAATGGCCCGCTACGATATTACCAATAACCAATGGACAAATTTAGGCAGCCTGGGCATTAACGTAGATGGCAATGTAAGTGGTGGTTTTGATATCTCTGGGGATGGAAATACGCTGGTTGGCCTTTCCTGGGCAAATCCTGCGGTTGGTAACGGGACAACCCTATTCGGTCATTCTGTGGCATGGTCAGCAGCTGAAGGATTTATGGATCTTGGGAGTCTTTATGATAGCACAAACAGGAGTACAAGGGCTAATGCTGTCAGCCATGACGGAAATGTGGTTGTAGGATGGCAGGACCTTAATGGTCCATGGAAATCGGCAGTATGGAGAAAAAATCCAGCTGGAGGATATTTTCCAAATGAGTTCTTATTAATCAATCCCAATGGAAGTGCTACGGACGAATACAATCAATTAGGGGAATGTAGCGCTGTTTCCAGTGATGGTAACTGGATTGGCGGTATCGGGGATTATGCAAATAATAATGAGCCTTGGATATGGAGCCAGAGCACTGGAGTCATTAATTTGGGCAGCCTGACAGGAGGAAATGGCACAGGTTATGTGGCTTCGATAAATCATGACGGAACTATGGTCATCGGATGGTTTGACATTGGTCCCTTTGATCCTACTGTTCCTTTTATATGGACACCAACCGGTGGACTTCAGGAATTTAATGCTTACGTAGAGAATGCATTGGCAACGGATTTGGGGAATAAATTGATTTTCATTCCGAATTCGATGTCGGAAAATGGTAGGTATATTGTAGGATGGGGCGTTGATTTTGATGCCAGTGAATGGGGTGAACTTTTTACTTTCCGTGTTCAATTGCCCGACAGTTTAGGAACCAGTAATCCTGGCATGGCGCATGTAAGTGTTTTCCCAAATCCTGTCAGGGATATTTTAAATCTAACGGCGATGGATTCAATAATCTCAGTTTCTGTCTATACGATTAGTGGACAAATTGTATTTTCAGAAAAATCAGAGACCCCAATCCAAAAAATAGATTTGTCGACATTGAGCAGCGGTGTATATTTTGTAAAAGCAGCTACCAAAAATGGCAGTAAAACAATAAAGATAATAAAGGAGTGATTGTAGTGATTTAAATTAGTTAAGTTAAAAACGCCACTTATTGAGTGGCGTTTTTTATAATTATTTTTTGTTCTCTTTATATCTTTTGTCCGGAGTTCCGTCTTTTTTTACAGGCGCTTTCGGAGCTTTGTTTTCCTTGTAACGTTTGTCCGGCGTACCGTCTTTTTTAAGTGGAGCCTTTGGAGCCTGATTCTCCTTATAGCGTTTGTCCGGAGTTCCGTCCTTTTTCAAAGGTGCTTTTGTTTCGGTAGCTGGTTTTGCAGCCGCTTTTTTTGATTTATCCTGAGCATTTACACTCAAAGTCAATCCTAATAATGCTATTACAGCAAATAGTAGTTTTCTCATAGTATTAAAAATTTTTTGGTTTGAAAAGCTAATGTATGAAAAAGCAAAAAGCACTTTTCTTAAATTCAACTTAAAAAAACAACCCCCGAAGAATGGTCCTGTTTGGCTCCGGTAACACTACTCAAAACATTGATTTCGTTTCGGAGCTTTAATACGCCAAGCAACGCAAAAATCAAGGCTTCCTTAAACTCAAGTGTTTTCTTATCGGGAATTATGATTTCCAAATTGGGTAACCAAAATTTTATTCGTGCGATTAAAAAATCATTGTAGGCACCACCACCTGTTGCTAAAAGTTTTCCCGTTTTATTGGGCAAAGCCTGCGAAACCTGAAAGGCAAGATGCTCTGTGAAAGTATGCATTTGGTCTTCAGTCGAAATGCTGTGCTTTTCAATCAATGGTAAAACAATTTCCTTGACATATTCAAATCCAAGTGATTTTGGGAATGGTTTTTTGTAATAATCCAAAGCATTTAATTCATTCAGCAAATCCTCATTGAGTGTTCCCGATTTTGAAATAATTCCTTTATCATCATAATCCAATCCCAATTTATTGGCATAAAAATTCAAAACCGTATTCACAGGCGAAATGTCAAACGCAATCCGTTTTCCATCCTGTTCAAACGAAACATTCGAAAATCCGCCAAGATTCAGGCAGTAATCATAATCGGAAAAAAGAATCCTATCACCAATCGGAACCAAAGGTGCGCCCTGTCCGCCCAATTCAACATCCTGAACCCGAAAATCGCAAACGACGGTTTGATTCAGGGTTTCGGCAATTTCGGGCAAATTACCAATTTGTAAAGTGAAACCCTTCTGAGGTTGATGTAGTATCGTGTGTCCGTGCGAACAAACCGCATCGAGATTTCCGATTTGATGCTTTTCGATAAATGTTTTGATGGCATTTGCTAAAAGCACCGTATAATCCTGATTCAGTTTTGTCAAATCCTCTTTTGAAAAATCAACGGCATTTTTGAATTTTTCCAGCCAATCATTGTCATAGGAAACCGTTTCCGCTTCCAGGATTTCGAAACTCCATTTGGCATCCGCAATTGAAAAGTGAATGTGGGCCAAATCAATACCGTCGAGCGAAGTGCCCGACATAACTCCAATAACATTATAAGTTTCTTTGTGCATTGGCTAAATTTACGAAAACGTTTGAAATTTTAACTTTATTATTATACTTTTGGGCACCAAAATTAAAGAATAGAAACACATAATTTTCATACTATGGATTTTAATTTAACCGAAGAACAGTTAATGATTCAACAAGCAGCGAGAGATTTTGCTCAAGCTGAATTATTGCCTGGCGTAATTGAAAGGGACGAACATTCGAAGTTCCCAACAGAACAGGTAAAAATGATGGCGGAATTAGGATTCCTGGGAATGATGGTAGATCCAAAATATGGCGGTGCCGGATTGGACAGCGTTTCCTATGTTTTGGCAATGACCGAAATTGCAAAAGTAGATGCTTCTGCAGCTGTAATCATGTCAGTTAACAACTCTTTGGTTTGTGCCGGAATGGAAAAATACTGTTCGGAAGAGCAAAAAATGAAATATTTGGTGCCTTTGGCAAAAGGTGAGGTTATCGGGGCATTTTGTTTGTCGGAACCTGAGGCAGGTAGTGATGCAAGTTCGCAAAAAACAACCGCAAAGGATATGGGCGATTACTATTTGTTAAACGGAACCAAAAACTGGATTACCAATGGTGGAACCGCTTCGACGTATTTGGTAATTGCACAAACCGATATCGAAAAAGGGCACAAAGGAATCAACGCTTTTATCGTTGAAAAAGGTTGGGCAGGATTTGAGATTGGGCCAAAAGAAAAGAAAATGGGAATCCGCGGAAGCGACACACATTCCTTAATGTTCACCGATGTTAAGGTTCCAAAGGAAAACAGGATTGGTGCTGACGGTTTCGGATTTAATTTTGCGATGAACGTACTAAACGGTGGACGGATCGGGATTGCTTCCCAGGCTTTAGGAATTGCAACAGGTGCTTATGAATTGGCTTTGAAATATGCTCACGAAAGAAAAGCATTCGGAAAGGAAATTTTCAAACACCAGGCAATTTCATTCAAATTGGCTGATATGTTTGTGAAAATTACAGCGGCAAAACTTTTGATTATGAAAGCTGCCTGCGAAAAAGACGAAGGAAAAGATATTGCACATTCCGGTTCAATGGCAAAATTATACGCTTCTGAAATCGCTTTGGAAGTGGCAAATGACGCGGTTCAGATTCACGGAGGAAATGGATATGTGGCGGAATACCACGTAGAACGTATGATGCGTGACTCCAAAATCACACAGATTTATGAAGGAACTTCAGAAATTCAAAGAATTGTAATTTCGCGTGGTTTGGTATAATATTTTTTTATATCTTTGAAGAACTACTTTTAAAATTTAAAATTAATACTCATCAAGCCCTTTCAGAAATGAAAGGGCTTTTTGATTTGGAAAAATTGCTACATTTACCTTATGTATGAAGAACTAAAATACTGGTATCTCCGTGACCACAAGCTTTTTCGGACTTTGAGCATGTCTCAAATCAGGCAGTTGTGCATCATTGTTGGATTTAAGAAAGCCAAAAAAGGCGATATCATTTATTTTTCCTCGTCAGATGTGCCTCGGGTTTTCCTGCTCAAAAGGGGAAACATTAAAATTGTCTCCATCGATGAAGAGGGCAACGAAACCATTAAGGATATTATCCAGGAAGGTGATTTGTTTGGCGAACTGGAACTGGAAAACGACCGCAATTCCAACGAATATGCAAAGGCGCTTACTAGCGAAGTCTCCATCTGCAGTTTTACACTTTCTGATTTTGAAGATTTGCTGTTGCGCAATCCAAACCTGGCGCTATCGTATACCAAATTTGTTGGGCTTAAAATGAAACGCCTCAAAAACAATTATGCCAATCTGATTTCCAAAGATGCCAAAACCCGGTTGCTTACCTTTATAAAGGAATGGGCCGAACGCGATGGGAAAATGGAAGGAAACCGCGTAATAATCGAAAATTACCTCACGCAGAATGACATTGCCCAAATCATCTGCACTTCGAGGCAGACGGCGACCTCATTGCTCAACGAACTCGAAGAAAACGGACTGATGCATTACGGAAGGAAAGAAATTATTATTGAGGATATTTTAAAATTAGTATGATAAACTTTGACCATTTCAGGATTCGTCCGTTAGAACTTAGTGATTTGCAAAACTATTTTTCGTTGGTAGAAAATAACCGCAAAAGGCTCGAGGATTTCTTTACCGGAACTGTTTCCCGGACAAAGACATTTGAAGATACAGCAGTTTTCCTGAATGAAATAATCCAAAAACGCGAAGACAAACTGTATTATCCATTTGTGATTGTAAATGTGGAAAATAATGAATTAGCGGGATTCATCGACGTCAAGAACATCGACTGGAATATCCCAAAAGCCGAATTAGGAAGTTATACTGATGAAAAATATGCCGGAAGAGGTATTACATCAAAGGCATTTTCATTATTTGTAAAGTATTGCTTTGAACATTTTGGCTTTACCAAACTCTTTTTAAGAACGCACGAAAGTAATTTTGCTGCCCAAAAGCTTGCTGAGAAAGCCGGTTTTCAAATCGAAGGCAGAATCCGTAAAGATTATAAAACCACAAAAGGAGAAGTCGTAGATTTGATTTATTACGGGAAAATTAAGGAGTAAAAATTATTTGCGCCCAAATGTAAACTATCCGACAATTTGCTTTTTCAGTACGCTATAATTTTGCTTCATAATCAAAACAACATTCGACATGAAGAAACAAATTTTAATCCTTTTCGTTGCTTTTCTTTCAGCAACAACATTTGCCCAAAATACAAGGGTATCCAATTTCAACCTGGAAAATAAACTTGCTATTCAGGGTTATGATCCTGTTGCCTACTTTACACAAAAAAAAGCCGTAAAAGGGAAATCAACCATTGCCACAACATATGAAGGCGTGACATATAATTTTTCGACTCAGGCAAATAAAGAAGCGTTTCTAAAAAATCCTGCGGGCTACGAACCGCAATATGGTGGTTGGTGTGCTTATGCGATGGGAGCCAATGGTGAAAAAGTGGAAATCAATCCGGAAACCTTCAAAATCGTAGATGGGAAACTGAATTTGTATTACAATGCGTTTTTCAATAATACTTTGAAAAGCTGGAACAAAGACGAAGTCAATCTGAAGAAAAAAGCGGATGCTAACTGGAAAAAAATCATCAACTAAAATGGGAAAGACTATATTTATATGGATTGTAAAGCTGATCGCTGTTATCATCCTTGTGCAGACTTTATTTTTTAAATTTACCGGAGCAGAAGAAAGCGTTTATATCTTCACCAAATTAGGGATAGAACCTTTTGGAAGGATTGGTTCAGGAATAGTCGAATTGATTGCATCTATTTTAATACTGATTCCAAGAACGACTTTACTTGGCGCACTAATCGGATTCGGGACGATGCTTGGCGCTATTTTTTCGCACTTATTTGTGTTGGGGATAGTTGTGAAAAATGATGGAGGAGAATTATTTACTTTAGCAATAATTACGTTACTTTGTTGTGCGATCTTAATTTTCCAAAATAAAAATAAGATACCCGATTTATTGCACTTTAAAATCTAAAACTGAACAAGGCTAAAATCCGTAACTGATTAGAAACATCAAAAGATATGCTGATACCCTCTTTACACAAGGCATTAAATGAATTGGTTTCGTTGCTGAACCAACTTTCAAATGATGATTTTACGTCACCCTGCAAAGGACTAAGCAATTCGACCATTGGTGAACACACACGCCATATCATCGAAATGTTCCAGTGCCTGGAAAATCAATACGAAAGCGGCATCGTGAATTACGACAAAAGAAACCGCGATTACCGAATCCAGTCCGATACCCATTTTGCTTTGCAGACCATCGACGAGGTTAAGAATAAATTAGAAAAAGGAGATAAAACACTTGTATTGCAGCAAATCGTTGATGGCGAAGAATTGCGCATTGACAGTAATTATTTCAGGGAGTTGTTATATAACCTGGAACATTGCATCCATCATCAGGCTTTGATCAAAGTGGCAGTTTTACAATTGGAACATTTACAGATTGACGAAGATTTTGGCGTAGCGCGCTCTACTATAGAATACCGAAAACAATGTGCACAGTAAGTTTTGTAAATGCCAATGGCAAAATAATCATCACTTCCAACCGTGATGAAAAAACACTCAGGCCCAACGCCATTGAACCCAAAAATTATAGCATCAATAACAAAAAAATAATCTTTCCAAAAGATCAAAAGGCAGGAGGAACCTGGTATGCCATTAATGAGCATTCCACTGTTTTGGTTTTGTTGAATGGTGCTGAAGAAAGACATCTTATAAAAGATAATTATCGAAAAAGCCGTGGCTTGATTGTCCTCGATCTAATCAGCAGCAATTCGGTAATTATAGCATGGAAAGCTATCGATTTAGACCATATTGAACCCTTTACTTTAGTGCTTTTTGAAAACGGAAAGTTGTATCAGCTGCGCTGGAATGAAGTTGAAAAAAGCACGATTGAATTGGATACAACACAAAGCCATATCTGGTCGTCATCGACTTTATATCCAAAGGAAATCAGGGAAAAACGCGCCAAATGGTTTTATACTTTCCTCGATACCAAGCCCGAAGTCAATGAAACCGAACTCTTCAATTTCCATCGGTACACCGAAACAGAAAACACCGAACACGGTTTGGTTATCAATAGGAATGAGGCGTTGAAAACCTTGAGCATCACGCAAACCGTAATCGAAAAGAACAAAGTTGCAATCCATTACAACGATTTGATTACGGAACGGGATTTTAGCAATACCTTCATATCCGTTTAAATTCAAAATAAATTTGAGACTATTTCTCCATAAATTATTCCATTGGGAATACTGGCCATTTCAGGTTGTCTATATTCCTATTTATTTTTTATGGGCTTATTATGCGTTAAAAGCGAGGTCGATTTTCTTTTTCAATGCCTGCAATCCAACCATCAAAAACGGAGGATTCATGATGGAAAGCAAAATGGAAATCTATAATTTGATTCCGCCTCAATATTATCCAAAAACCAAATTAATCAAGGAAAAAATACAGTTTGATGCTGTTGAAGATATCCTCGAAAATTCAAAAATCAATTTTCCTTTTATAGCTAAACCCGATATTGGGCTGCGTGGTTCTGCGGTTAAAAAGATTACCAATGAAGAAGAATTAAAAAACTATCACAGCAAAGCCGATTTTGATTATTTAGTACAGGATTTGATTCCGTTTGAAAAGGAAGTTGGGATTTTTTATGTTCGTTTCCCGCATCAAAAACACGGAAAGATTACCGGGATTGTTGCCAAGGAATTCCTCATCATTGAAGGTGATGGCTGTTCGACCATAGAAGAATTACTAAAAACAAATCCACGTTTTGAGTTCCAGTTAAAGGCACTAGAGAAGGAATATGGAACTCAGCTGAAAACCATTTTGGCAAAAGATGAAAAGAAAAATCTGGTGCCGTATGGCAACCATGCCCGAGGCGCAAAATTTTTGGATTACAGCCATTTGATTTCGGCAGAATTGACCCAGGTCATTGACGAAATGTGCCTTCAGGTTCCTGAGTTTTATTTTGGAAGAATGGATTTGATGTACAACACCTGGGAAGAATTGGAGCAGGGCAAAAATTTCTCAGTTGTCGAATTGAATGGCGCTGCAAGCGAACCCACACACATTTACGACCCAAAACATTCGTTGTTTTTTGCATGGAAGGAATTGGCAAGGCACATCCGATATATGTTTGAAATCAGCGTTGAAAACCACAAACGAGGCTTTCCTTATTTGCCACACAAGGACGGAATGGAACAGTATCGCTTACATTTGGAGCAATCCAACAAAATAGTACATTTTTAATGCAAAACCTCAAAAACATAGCGGTTGGTTTTTTGGTCAGTTTCCTCGGTTCCATTCCGTTGGGATATTTGAATGTTGTAGGTTTTGAAGTTTATAACAAAGAAGGATTCCGACCAACGATTTTCTTCTTATTGGGCGTCATCTGTATTGAGTTTTTGGTCATTTATTTTACGTTGGTTTTTGCCGATAGATTGGCAAAGAATGAAAAACTGACCAAATACATCGAAGGATTTTCAGTCTTGTTTATGTTTATACTTGCAGCCGTTTTTTACTTCAGTTCCAAATCAAAAACTGAAATGGCTTCTTTAGATTATTCCCCGTTTGTGTTGGGAATTGTATTGAGCTGCCTAAATTTTGTCCAGATTCCGTTTTGGACAGGCTGGAATTTGTACCTGCTGAATGGAAAGTATATTGAAGTTTCAAAAACAAGAAAGTATTTTTATGTTTTGGGAACGGTTACAGGAACTTTCTGCGGAATGCTGACATTGATTCTTTCGCTTCATTATTTTGCAAGCAATGTCGAATTTTTGTCAAAATACCTAATGCAACTCATCATTCCATTAGTCTTTCTCGGACTTGGAATTTTTCAGGGAATTAAGTTTTACCGAAAGTATTACCGTTAAATTTCAATTGTTTCATTTCAACTTTTAGTATATTTACCAGACTTAAAATTGCAAATGAAGAACGTTATCATCACAGGAACATCGCGAGGCATTGGCTATGAATTGGCACTACAGTTTGCAAAAGCAGGCCATCAGGTTTTGGCGATTTCCCGTAAAACTCCACAAGCTTTAATTGAAAACCCGAACATAACTTGTCTTTCGGTTGATTTGTCTAAAGAATCGGACTTGAAAAATGTCGAGGATTTTTTATCCCAAACCTGGAAAAAAGTAGACATTATCATCCATAATGCAGGAAGTTTGGTCAACAAGCCTTTTGCACAAACCTCGATTGAAGATTTTGAAAATGTGTATAAAGTCAATGTTTTTGGTGTTGCCAATCTAACCCGCATTTGTCTGTCTTTTCTGCAAAACGGAAGCCACGTAGTTTCCATCAGTTCGATGGGAGGCATACAGGGCAGCATGAAATTTGCCGGGCTTTCAGCTTATAGTTCGAGCAAAGGGGCCTTGATTACTTTGTCAGAATTATTGGCTGAGGAATATAAAGAGCAGGGAATTGCTTTCAATGTGTTGGCAATCGGAGCGGTGAACACCGAAATGCTGAATGAAGCGTTTCCGGGTTATCAGGCACCAATTTCTGCTAAGGAAATGGCGGACTATATTTTCAATTTTGCCCTAACGGGAAACAAATACCAAAACGGAAAAGTAATACAGGTTTCATCGAGCACTCCGTAGTTATGAATTATGAGTTATAAGTTATGAGTGAAAGTATTATTAAGAATAAGAGTTTTGAATTGGCTATTTCTGGAGTTAATTTTTATAAAAGTTTAGTTTCGGATAAAAAGGAGTTCGTAATGAGTAAGCAGTTTTTACGTTCCATTACTTCAATAGGAGCAAATGTTAGAGAAGCTCTAAATGCCCAGAGTAAAGCTGATTTCATTCATAAGTTGTCTATTTCCCAGAAAGAATGTGATGAAAGCATGTATTGGCTTGAACTTTTAAAAGAAACAAATTATATTTCAAATGACGAATTCAAAACTATTTACCCTGAATGTGAAGAAGTGTTAAAAATCATCAGAAGTATAATTTTAACGTCAAAAGAAAATTCATAACTCATAATTTATAACTCATAACTCATTGAGCGAAGTCTTATCCAAATATTTACCCGAACATGCAGTAATTCCTTGTTTTGAATTGATTAAGGAAAATAATGTGCACCTCAAAATCGTCAACGAGCGGCAAACCCGCCATGGGGATTACCGTCGTGCGGTTGGTGGCAAACACGAAATCACAGTCAATGCCAATTTGAATAAATACCGTTTCCTGATTACCTTGGTACATGAAATTGCGCATTTGGTTGCCTATGAAAAGTATGGGCGGTTTATCAAGCCGCATGGCAATGAATGGAAAATAACCTTTCAGCGCTTGATGGTTCCGTTTATCCGTCCTGAGATTTTCCCGCATTCGGTGCTGCCGTTGGTTGCGAATCATTTCAGGAATCCAACTGCGAGCAGTGATACTGATGCCCGATTGGCTTTTGCATTGAAACAATTTGACGAAAGGAAACCCGATGTATATTTTATACACGAAGTGCCTAGCGGCAGCTTATTCCGAATCAAAAACGGCAGGGTTTTCCAAAAGAAAGGACTGCGGGTAAAACGTTATGAATGCCTTGAAGTAAAAACAGGAAGATTGTATTTGTTTAACGCCAACGCTGAAGTTGAAATAATTCCGAGTTAAGATTTTATGAAAAAACAGTACATCATTTTATTTTTCCTGCTGGTTTCCAAAATAGGTTTTGGACAGGCTTACCTGTTGCCCAATGAAGAAATCCTTTTTTCATTTGAAACCAAAAAAGGCAAAAAAATGGTGTTGGCAAAAGATAAAAACGACAAGTATATTATTTATAGATTTGGAACTTCCAAAAAAATCGAATTAGAATACCCTGAAAAGAATAAAGAGAGTTGGAATAAGTTTACCTTTGCGTATTACAGCAGAGGAGGCGGAGTTCAAAACCTGGCAATGGATCTGGATAAGGTGATTTTTGAAATTGGGAATTACGAATACACGATTTATCAGAGTTATTATTCGGAAGAAAACGATTTTGACACCGGAATTGAGATTTATAATAAAGCAACAAAAAAGAACAGCACCATAACAGGAATTTACAGTTCCATAAAAGGCCACCTTACCAATTTTAGGGATAACGGCCTGCTTAAAATAGATAATGACAGAGCATATGAATAAAAATTATTACGCAATATTGATGGCTGGTGGCGTTGGTTCGCGATTTTGGCCTGTAAGCACAACCGATTTTCCAAAGCAATTCCACGATATGCTTGGTTCGGGCGATACCTTGATACAAAAGACTTTCAGCCGTTTGTCCAAATTGATTCCGGTAGAAAACATCCTGATACTCACCAACGAACGTTACAATGATTTGGTTTTAAAACAACTGCCGATGGTAAAACAGGAGCAGGTTTTATTGGAACCAGCGATGCGCAATACAGCGCCCTGCATTTTGTACGCTTCGTTAAAAATCCAAAAACAAAACCCTAATGCGGTTATGGTTGTTGCACCAAGCGACCACTGGATTGAGGATGAGGATGAGTTTTCTAGGAATTTACAGCAATGCTTCGATTTCTGCCAAAAGGAAAACGCCTTGATGACTTTGGGAATCCAGCCGACTTACCCTAATACAGGTTTTGGTTATATCGAATTTGATAAGGCGGATCCGAATCCGATTAAGAAAGTAAATCAGTTTCGTGAAAAACCGGATTACAAAACCGCCAAAGCATTCCTGGAAGCTGGAAATTTCCTTTGGAATGGAGGTATTTTCATTTGGAGCGTAAAATCGATTGCAGAAGCATTCGAGAAATTCCAGCCTCAAATGAATGCCTTGTTTCAGCAGGGTTCAGAAAGTTATAATACTTCAAATGAAAAACAATTCATAGATCAGAATTATCAAAAGGCTGAGAATGTTTCTATTGATTATGCAGTAATGGAAAAGGCAGAAAATGTTTACGTGCTTCCTGCTACTTTTGATTGGAATGATTTGGGAACCTGGGGTTCACTCCACGATAAACTGGATAAGGATGATAACAATAACACGGTTGTGAATGCGACTGTGATTTTGGAAAATGCATCCAATAACATCATTCGTTCCGAAGCCAAAAAACTTGTTGTCATTGATGGTTTGGATGATTACATTATTGTGGACAATGAAAATGTGTTGATGATCTATCCCAAAAGCAAGGAGCAGGAAATCAAGCGGATTACTGCATTGGCAAACGAATTATAAAACACAAAATGATTCAGGTTTTACGCAACTAAAACGAATTTATTATACTTATTCTTAATATCTAAAAGCAACAATAATGTTTGGTAAAAAACTGTGCCTATTTTTCGTTATCCTTTTTGCACAGTTTGTCCAAGGACAGCTATCCAATTTTACGCTTACTGTTACCAAAACAGATGAAACCTGTACTGCGAATGGCAGCCTTACTTTTTCAGTTTCGAATACGACTGCTGGTGCTACGATAATTTATTCCGTGTTCCTTCTTCCCGATGTGACGACGCCTGTATCGGTTTTATCGGCTACCAGTATTTCAGGTTTGTCTTCGGGAACCTATATGGTAAGGGCAACCCAATCATTGGGCAGTGATAGCGGTTTTCAGGAGCAGACTGTTACGATTGATGACTTAAGAGGTGTTTTGACCTACCAATTAAATACAGGCTCACTGAGCGAAACTTGTGGAAATGATGCGGTAATACAGGTCAATGTAGTGACTGGGAATGCCGTAAGTTATGAGCTTTTTTCGGGGCCAATGATTAGGCCGTTGCAACCATCAAATATTTTTACCGGCTTGACGGCAGGAGCGTACCAGGTAAGGGTCATTGATGCCTGTGGAGAAGCTGTGGTACAAACCTTTACCGTATTAAGGCGGGATACGCGTATTGCAGTATCACTGGTAAATGCCCAGGTGATTTCGTGTACTGAAATAAGGTTGAGGGTAAAGGTAGAGACATTATCTGCTGCTCCTGTAGGGGTAATAAAATACCCGCTTCAGGTGACTGCTACGACTTACCCACAGTCTGGTTCTCCTGTGGTTTCAACCCAGACAATAAATTTTTTTTCTGGGCCAACAAATCAGTTTATTCAGATGATACCTTTTTATGTCAATCAGCCTTACAACTATACCATTTCAATAACAGATGCCTGCGGGGATGTTTACACTTACAGTGGTATTATTCAAAATCTGTCAGTGCCTAACGTAGCCCATTCCCAAATCAATGTAGATTGTACCCATCAAGATGTTATTTTTAGTAATATAACTGCCTTGACTATGGTTACTGCTCCATCAAGTTATACTGGCGTGGTTCCACAAACCTATTTGGTGCAGGCATCTTCTCAAAGTTACACGATTTATAGTTTGCCAGTGGGGACTTATACTTTTGATGCGGCAGATCTGTGTGGGGTAGTGCAGCACATTACGATTGAGATAACAGCTAGTCAGGCTACGCCACCTTATTATTCGCTTTTTAACCGTACCTGCAGCGGAGCAACAGCTTTTGTTTTTAATGTCAGCCAACTCATATTGGTTTCAGCACCACCCGATTTTGGAACTCCATTGCCTCATGAATATTCGGGACCACCAGGTGGTTTTATAACGCTTTCAAACTTTCCTGTAGGAACCTTTGTGTTCAATATACTGGATTCATGTGGGAACCCCTCAATATTGACAATGAGTATTTCTCCAAACCCGATAATACCTTTTGCAGATGTTTTGGAAGGTTGTGATACTGGAGAAGGGTCGGTAGAAATCGTAGGAGACTTAGCTGCTATTAGACTGGTTTCTGCACCAACGACCTTTACGGGAACACTGCCTTATGATTATACCTCAGGAATTGTTTCAGGATCAGCATTTAGCGTAGGTTATTTACCGGC
The DNA here is from genome assembly GCF_021608265.1 of Flavobacterium wongokense. Classification (GTDB taxonomy): domain Bacteria; phylum Bacteroidota; class Bacteroidia; order Flavobacteriales; family Flavobacteriaceae; genus Flavobacterium; species Flavobacterium wongokense. Next base: position 92,094 of record NZ_JAKIHP010000005.1, on the reverse strand, counting down.
AGGTGACTATGTATTTGAAGCAACCGATAGCTGTGGTCTTATCCAAACGGTGAACGCAACTATTTCGGGCTATCAGGAAAGTACCAATGTTGAAATTACCCCGCACTGTGGCTCATTCGATTTTTATTTGGAACATACCAGCAATAATTCATCCGTTTCGCAATATTGGTTTCAGGAATTTAATCCACAAACCAATCAATGGTTTAACCCCTTAACGAATATTGATTATCCCGATGGAGGTATTTTTTACTCGTCAGTTGCAATTCCCGTAACCAATAATGCCATCAATTATAATTTTGCCTACACAGGCCATTTTCGTATAGTGAAAGTATCTAGGTCTTACGGGGATGACACCTCATATGTTACATGTATAAAAGTCATTCACGAATTTGATTTTTTTGATACGCCACGGATTGTTGATGTCTTTACCATCAGCTGTGGGAATACTTACGAAGCGGTTGTGCAGGCTGAAGGAAATTCGACCCTAACTTACAGGATTACTACCAAAGACGGACAGCCGTTTTTAATTGAAAATGGTAATTCAAACCTCTTTTCGGGGCTTGCACCGGCTACCTATAATTTTCAAGTTGAAGATGCCTGTGGGAATAGGCTAAATAGTGAGTATGATGTTGACAGTCCCAATCCGATGTTGATAACGCCCAGCGCAATCCCGTGTAACGGTGGTTCTTTCTCTTTGACAGCTCCCAATTTTTCATTTCTGACGTATCAATGGTGGAAAGGCAGTAACACGGCAGACATATTGAGTAACGCCAATTCGCTGAACTTTCCGGTTTTTAATCCGGCTACAGACAATGGAACGTATCACGTAAGGATTACCTATTTGGGAAACCCAAATTCATGCCTTAACCAGGTTTTGGATTATAGCGTAAATATTGGTGATGATACTCCAAATGCAGGAAACGACAACGCAGTCTCTTATTGTGGAAGACAGGGTATTATGGATTTGAATGTTTTGTTAACCGGAAGTTTTGACACTACCGGAACCTGGTCGGAAACCACTTCAAGCAATATGCTGACCAATAATTTATGGGATTCCTCGACTATTTCTTTTGGAACGTATCAGTTTAATTATAATGTTGCCGGTTCCTGCAACCTGTCGGATGACGCCTCGATAAGCATTACCATAAAAGAGATTCCGCAAATACCAACAGCAAGCGCAGATCCGATTATTTGTGAAACCCAGGATTTAAACCTGTTTGCAACAACAGTAACGAATGCTGTTTATCATTGGACCGGCCCAAACGGATTTACATCGAATGTTCAAAATCCAATCCTGAATGCAATTTCTTCAAACCAAAACGGAACGTATACCGTTTACGCAACGGACAATGGCTGTCAATCCGGTGATTCCAGTGTGGCTGTCTTGGTAAATCCTTTGCCGGACTTTGTTCTGAATCAGGATTGCGTGAACCGCGAATACCAGGTTTGGGTTACCAAATTGAATGAAACTTCCTTTGATGAAAATAATTCAACATTCAGCTGGACAGGCCCAAATAATTTTACAGGCAATCAACAGGTAATAACGATTACCGGTGCAGAAACAGGAATTTATTCGCTAACGATTACCAACGAATTTGGCTGTGAAACTACAAATGTAATCGATGTTCCCCGAACCAATTGTTTTATACCCAACGTAATTACGCCAAATAATGATAATGCTAACGAGAGTTTTGATTTGACAGGATTTGATGTAGTAAAGCTTGAAATATACAGTCGTTGGGGTAGAAAAGTTTATGAGAAAAACAATTATCTGGATGAATGGCATGGTCAAAACATGGATGGAGGCCTGCTTCCCGACTCGACTTATTACTACATCATTAAATTGGCAACTGAGGAAACCAAGACCGGCTGGATTTTCCTTCACCGAGGCTAATTGATTCTCTTTCATTGTTAAAGAATAATAAGTAAAAAGCAGGTTTTAATAAATGAGCTATTAAAGATGGAATTTTTATAAGTATATTTGAAAGTCAAAATCTAAGCCATGAAAAAATTATACCTTGTAATTTTTCTTTTTTTATGTGTTGGACAGGCCACTTATGGTCAGTTATCCAACTTTGTGTTGACCCTTACCAAAACTGATGAATCATGTACAGGTAATGCCTCGTTAACATTTAATGTAACCAATACCACTCCGGGTTCAACATTCATCTACAGGATTTACCGATTGCCCGATGTCGTCAATTCGATAGCAGTTACGTCTGCCAATACCTTTGGTGGCTTGACTTCGGGAACTTACAGGGTTGTTGCCACCCAAACCTTAGGTGCTGCAAGCGGTACCCAGCAGCAGGATATCACAATTCTGGATACACGGGTTTATATCACTTATTCCTTAAGCCATACGGCAATAAATTGTGATACAGGAACGATAAATGTAAATGTGCTCACCGGGAATCCTGTAAGCTATGAAATTATTAGTGGACCCATTACGGTGCCTCCTCAGGCGTCGAATTCTTTTCCCAACCTTCCGGCAGGAACATACAATGTAAGGGTTAATGATAATTGCGGAGAAGGGGTAGTACAAACCTATACCGTAACCTTTTATAATCCACTTAATCTGAATATAGGTCCTCCTAGTACACCTTGCGAATTGGAATCCTGTAATACCATTGAGGTCAGTCATAACATCGCATCAGATCCTACTACTACGATTCGTTATCCTTTAACAATACAGATAACTGTTTTTCCACCATCTGGAGGAACTCCTATAATACTAACTCAAACCTTAACTTCAGGAAATCCTACGCTTCAGGGAATCTCTAATATCATTCCTTTTTACCATGCGCAGGGCTACAGCTACAATATCAGGGTTACAGACGCTTGTGGTAACGTATATGTGAGGAATAACAATCAGATTAATTTACAACTTCAGGCAGTTGTACAGCCAACCTATATTAATTGTTTGAAGGTTATAAGTATTGGTTTATGTAACTATGTGCCTCCTTTTACGGTTAACTTCCTTTCAGCACCTCCAGGGTTTAATCCAACAACTTATAATAGTGGTCATCCGGGACCTTTTGCTGGTGGAGGAACAAATTATTATTCAATCACCGGAAATCAGATTCCGAATGGGAATTACACTGTTCAGGTAACAGATGGCTGTGGCAGATCGGTTACCAGGCAGATAGTGATGCACGATTTTGGGCCAGGATACATCTTTAAATTAGCCAACCCATGTGATATTTTCGAATCAGTACAGATTCCCGCTGATGAAAATTTTGGGCCATTCATTACCTCAGCAATTATCACCGCATCAACCAATGATTTGGGGCATCCAATCCCTTACAATGTTACAGGATTGATCAGTGGAGGAGTATTGCAAATGCAGCTTCCTCCCGGAACTTATACCATACAGGGAATGGATACCTGTGGCAATCCTTTTAGTTATACTTTTGAAATGCCCCCCAAACCTGAAGCAGTAATTGTAAATTCGACTCCGGAAGCGGGCTGTGCAGGTCTTCATCTTGGCAATATTAAGATTACTGGCACAATAACCTCTGCCATTATTACCAGTGCACCAACAGGCTACAACCATCCGATGCCCTACGATGTTTCCTTCCTGATCCCTACGACAGTTGGTAGTACTATGACAATTCCTGATTTGATTACGGGAGATTATGGTTTAGATATAACCGATATTTGCGGCATACATCATATTATGGTAGTCAATGTAGGCCATACAATTTCACAAGACCCGTTGCTTTTCTTTGAGATGAAGGGTTGCGGCGAGAATTATGATTCTATTGCCTTGGTAACACCAAATGATATCCTGACCATAGTCAGGATTATTGCTGCGCCACCTTCATTTCCGCATCCACTGCCTTATGATGTTTCATTTAATATTGGAGGTGATGGCCAATTTTATATGAATTCGTTTCCTGAAGGAAGCTATACCTTTTACACCAAGGACATTTGTGATGTGGAGAAAACTACAACATACAACCTAATCGGTTACCATCAGGGAGTAGATGGCATTGACGTTATTACCAATTGTGGTTCGTTTGATGTGAATATGAATTTTACTGACAATATCATACCGACGCAGCTGCCGAGTTACTGGTTGCAAAGACTTGATCCGGTAACCAATCAATGGGGGCATCCATTAACGGGCGTTGCTTATCCACTCGGATCAGTTCCAAATGCGAGTAATTCTTTCAGCCTAAGCAATCCGGCTATGAATTACAATATTGCCGCTACAGGTACATTCAGGATTCTAATCAAGTATAATTATTTCGGTAATGGTTATTCATCAGAGAATTGTGTCCATACCATCAAAACATTTATCCATTCAGGCGATTTGGAAATCATAAACGCATACGGGATTCCCTGTGTAAATGGTGGTTCACAGGTTTACATCATCGCTAATGGTGCAGCGCCACTGAATTATAGGATTACCTCCTGGAATGGGGTTTCATTTATTGTCAATAACGGCACATCCAACTCATTTGCAGGTTTGCAGCCGGGAATCTATAATTTCAGGGTTCAGGATGTTTGTGGAAATGTTGTAAACAGGCTGTTTGATATCAATACGTTACAGCAACCTGAGATAACGCCTAACAATTTATGCCAGGGCCAAAACGGACAGCTTTCGGTTCAGCCATTCTCTTTCCTGAATTATGAATGGTGGAAGGATAACGATACCGCTACGATTTTGAGTACCACCAATACGTTGAATTTTACTCCGTTTACAAATGCCAATATTGGCGTGTATCACGTGAGGATTTATTCTACAACAACAAACTCCTGCGTCGATAGGATCCTTAATTATACAATAGCTCCAAGCGTACCACCCAATGCCGGTATTGACGCCAACAGGACTATCTGTAGCAACGCTTCAACCGTCAATTTATTTACGATACTGGGAACTCCTTTTGATACCGGAGGAGACTGGGAGGAAATAACCTCAAGCGGAATGTTGGTAGGAAGCAATTGGCTTTCTTCAGGTGTTCCTCTTGGAACCTATATTTTTAGATACACCGTCAATGGTTTTTGTGGTGCTGTCGATGATGCAACGGTTACCATTACATTACTGCCTGCACCAGAAGTTCCTGTTATTACCGGAAATACATCGTATTGCATAGGTGAAGATATTGAGTTGTTTGTCCAGTCCATCCCAAATGCAACCTATCAATGGAGTGGTCCTGATAACTTTTCGTCATCATTGCAAAATCCGATAATAGCGGATATCACTGCTGCGAATGCCGGAACCTATTCGGTGAATGCGATAATAGGAAACTGTCAGTCGCCTGCAAGCATTGTTGTAACGATAAAACCGGCACCGGATTATACCCATGAAGAATTATGTGAATCGGGAGGAGCTTACACGGTAAGGATAATTCCGGCCGAAGGCTCTTCATTTGACCCAAATACAGCAACGTATTTATGGAGTGGGCCAAACAATTTTACCAGCACTGCCAATCCATTGATCATCACCAATCAGCCAACAGGAGATTATAGTGTAGTTGTGACCAACAATGAGGGATGTTCTTTTCCACAAACCATAAATATAACCAGCACATTCTGTGATTTTCCTAATGTGATAACGCCTAATAATGATGGGGCTAATGATGGCTTTGACCTGACCAATTATGATGTTGACCGTTTAGAAATCTATAGCAGATGGGGAAGGTTGGTGTATGAGGAAAACAATTATACCAATGGATGGTACGGACAGAACATGCATGGTGGATACCTTCCGGATTCGACCTATTATTATATTGTCCGATTAAGGAATGGGGTTGAAAAGCACGGTTGGATTTTCGTAGGAAGGGGATAATTTATTCGTCTTCCTTGTTCTGTGCTTTCCTGATTTTTTTGAAAAGATTGGAAGAGTAGACAAAATCTACAACCGCTTCATTATCGGTTTTGAAAATCTCTTTTTTGCTTCCTTCCCAGGCCAGAATCCCTTCTTTGAGGAAAACAATCTTTTCACCAATTTCCATCACCGAGTTCATGTCGTGGGTGTTGATAACAGTTGTGATATTGTATTCTTTGGTAATTTCCTGGATAAGGTTGTCAATCACAATTGCCGTTTTTGGGTCAAGCCCCGAATTGGGTTCGTCACAAAATAGGTATTTCGGATTGTTTACAATGGCGCGCGCTATGGCAACACGTTTCTGCATTCCTCCGGAAAGTTCAGATGGTTTCTTTAGGTTTGCATTTTGAAGGTTAACCCTATTGATAACAAAATTGACGCGTTCCTTAATTTCCGCAGCCGATTTGGTAGTGAACATCTTCAACGGGAAACCCACATTTTCTTCAACAGTCATGCTGTCAAACAAGGCACTTCCCTGAAAAACCATCCCGATTTCGGTACGCAGTTCCCTTTTATCGGCATCAGAAAGCTCTGTATAAATCCTTCCGTCAAAGGCAATGGTTCCTTTGTCCGGAGTATGGATTCCCAGCAGGCTTTTAAGCAAAACCGTTTTTCCCGAACCACTCTGCCCGATGATAAGATTGGTTTTCCCGGTCTCAAAAGTGGTGGTAATCCCTTTTAGGACTTTGGCATCGCCAAATGATTTCTCAACATTTTTTACTTCTATCATTAGGTTAAAAGTAATTGCGTTAATATATAATTCACTAAAATTATCGTAACCGATGTCCACACGAATGAAACCGTACTTGCCTTACCAACCTCGAGCGCTCCGCCCTTCATATAATAACCGTGAAAGGAAGGAATGGTTGCCAAAATCAAGGCAAAAACAAAGGTTTTGATAAAAGCATACGTAATGTGAAACGGAATAAATTCCATCTGAAGCCCGCTTATAAAATCGGTACTGTTTCCGAAACCGCCATAAACGCTGGCAATGAAACCACCGGAAATTCCCAGAAACATTGCAATTCCAATCACAAAAGGGTAGAGCAGCAATGCTATCAGTTTTGGAAAAACCAAATAATTCAAGGAATTGACACCCATTACCTCAAGTGCATCAATTTGCTCGGTAACGCGCATGGTTCCTATACTTGACGTAATGAACGAACCCATTTTCCCTGCCATGATTATCGAAATGAATGTAGGTGCAAATTCGAGGATGATTGACTGCCTGGTCGCAAAACCGATAAGGTATTTCGGGATTAACGGATTGGTAAGGTTCAACGCAGTCTGGATGGCCACAACGCCACCTACGAAAAACGAAATGAATGCTACGATTCCAAGTGAGTCAATAATTAAATCATCGATTTCCTTAAAGATTAAGCTTCGCATCACCGACCATTTTGTAGGCTTCCTGAAAATTTCAGCAAGCATTAAAAAGTATCTTCCGATTTGCGATAAATAACGAACGAGCATCATAGGTTTAAAATAATGTCAAAAATAGCTATAAGTTATGACCCGAGAAAAATAAAAACCCTTTATTTTTTGAATTGACGAAGCAGTTATGGGTTATGAGTTATGAGTTTTTTGGAAATTAGAACAGCTTTTCCTTCATCTTTTTCCAACGGTAGTTCCTGATGAATTGTGCCTGCTCTTTAGTAACCAAAAGTGGCTTTTTTGCCGATTGGGCTTTTCGGAATCCGTTGAGGTAATCCAGGAAAAGCATTGGTTTTCCTTTTCGCATCGCCAATTTTAAGGATGCGATGGAAGTAATTAAAAATCCGTAACCCAAACTGTAAAACGCCTCGCCTTGTTTGTAACGCGCTTCTTTGTTGTAATTGGCTCCTGTTGGTTTCAGGTGCTTTACCTTTAAGGATTCATCGGTAACCACTTTCCAATTGTAGAATTTGCATAATAATTCGTCAACAGTATCCCAACCCATAGCGGGTTTCAAACCGCCAATCTGCTCAAAGCATTCCTTTCGGTAAGCTTTGAAAGCACCACGGATATGGTCTTTATCAGTCAGGTTTTCCAAAATCCAGTCACCGTTTTTATGAATATAGGCAAATCCGCCCACCATTCCGATGGTATCGTCAGATTCAAAATGTTTTATAATGGTTTCAAAATAATTGGTTGGAAAGATAAGGTCGGCATCAGCTTTTACGATAATATCGAAATCGGTATCAATCGTTTTATATCCATGATTAAAAGCATTAATCACCTTGCTTCCCGGTAAATGCTTGGCTTCTGATTGTAGGCGTATCGATGAAAACAGATTGGGGAACCGTTGAATGTATTTGTCGATAACCAGCTGCGTACCATCTATGGAATTGTCATTGACAATCAGTACATTTTTGGGCAAAACACTTTGGACTGTAAGGGAATGAAGGGTAAAGTCGATATCCTTTTCTTCGTTATGTGCCGGGATGATTATCTGATAATTCATTAGTGCCTTATAGGTTGTGTAAAAGTATAAATTTGAAACATAAAAAAAGGATTTCCGTTAAGAAATCCTTTCTAAATTCAAATTCTAAAAACTACCAACTTACTCGGCATTTGCCACTTCAGTCGCTTTCTTTTTGCCTGTAAAGGCTTCAATATTGTCATAGATTACCGGAATAACCTCTTTACCGGTTTTGTCGATAAATCCAAGTTTCTCTTTTCTGTTTTTTACCAATGCCCAATTTTTCCTGACACCGTCAAATTTGGATACTTCAGTATATTGCACCGGAACCGCGATATTCCCGTCTTTGTCAATAAATCCTTTTAAACCCTGGCTTTCTACAAGTATCCATTCTTTGGCATAATCGCCAAATCGTCCAACTTTGTCATAAATAGGCGGAACGATTTCTTTTCCGGCTTCGTTCATGAAACCATATTTTCCATCCTTGATGATCATGGCCCAACCCGAATTGTACTCATCGTAATTGTCGATAGTCTGGTATTTTGGTTCCACCACAATTTTGCCACTTTTATCAACGAAACCGTATAGGTTTTCCAACTCTACTTTAGCCCAATTTGGGTGCATTTTGTCAAAGTCATCAATTGCATTATATTTTGGCGGAATAACTTCTACTCCGGACTCATTTATAATTCCGAATTTTTCATCAGATTTAACAATAAACAACTTTTGACCGAAAGAGAAAGTGACTACAGTCAACATTGAAAAAGTAAATAATTTCTTCATAATAATAGATTTTAGGGTTATGTTTTATTTCGAGTCAAACATACAGGTATTGTCGACAAAATGACAAATAAAATCGATGAAATGCACTATATTTGTTAAAAAGTAAGAATTCATTATATAAAAAACTTACAAGAGTTATATATTCTAATTTCTAATTTTAACAGTTTTTGGTACAGATTGCGATTTCTTAAAAAACTGCATTTTACTCAAAAAATTAACAATCCTGTAAGTCTACTTTTACGGCAGGAACATCAGGATTCTGAAAATCAAATAATTACGAAAAAGCTCTAAAAAAAGCATAAAAAAACCACCTGATTCAGATGGTTTTAGATAAAAAACTAAAAGATGGAACTATTTCACCTTTTCAGCATAAATCATATAATATCTTGGTGTGAAATATCGCAGCAAAGGGCGTATGCCTAATTTCTTTACAGGATGGGTAAATTGCTGCCTGTCGATGATTTTCCAGCCGGTCTTTTCCAAAAGCCAGTCGAGCTGCCAGTCTTCGAATTCGTGGTAATGTCGGTCCCATTTGTCGGTTTTGCTTCGGTAAGCCGAAGAAAACCATAAACGAAGTGGAATGGATATAAGCAGTTTATCGCATTTTACATTTTCCAAAACCGTATACGGGTTCAACAAATGCTCAAAGATTTCGAATGCGGTAAACACTTCATAACTTTCATTCTGCAAAGCCGTTTGGTCATTGTCCAGATCCTCGCCTTTGGTATTGATAACGGTAAACCCATTTTCTTCCATGATTTTGGAAAACGGATTGGGAACTCCAAGGTCAAAAATGGTCTCAGAGGTTTTGATGTGTTTCTTTAAAAAGGCTAACGTTAAATTGAAGCGTTTGCTTGGATAGGTCTTCTCGTACATGAGTTGCAAAGTTACAAAGTTGCAAAGTTACAAAGTTTATTACATTTTATAAACGATGGCATTGATATTCATTCCGGCACCTACAGATGCAAAAAGAATAACATCGCCTTTATGCAGGCTTTGGTTTTCAATCTGGCCTCTGACTAAGGAATCGTACAAAGTGGGAACTGTTGCGACACTCGAATTCCCCAATTTATGGATGCTCATCGGCATGATGCCTTCCGGCGGTGTCTGGCCGTATAATTTGTAAAAACGGTGAATTATGGCTTCGTCCATTTTTTCATTGGCCTGATGGATCAATACCTTTTTGATGTCTTTGATGTCAACACCACTTTTGTCAAGGCATTCCTTCATCGCTTTGGGTACATTGCTCAAGGCAAATTCATAGATTTTCCTTCCCTGCATTTTGATGTAACGAACATCAGGGTCATGGGTCTTGTTGAAAGAATTCCCAAAATACAGATAATAGGCTTCATCATAGGTAAAGCTGGCAGTTTCGTGTGCCAATATTCCGGCATCATCCTCTGTGGTTTCTATAATTGTTGCACCGGCACCATCAGAATAAATCATGCTGTCGCGGTCGTGCAGGTCAACGACACGGGAAAGCGTTTCTGCGCCAATCACCAAACATTTTTTTGCCATTCCGGCTTTGATAAACGCCTGTGCCTGAATGACGCCTTCCACCCAACCCGGACAGCCAAAAAGCATATCATAAGCCACGCATTTTGGGTTTTTTATACGCAAATCAAACTTAACCCTTGTAGCGAGGCTCGGAACCAAATCGGTTTGAATGGCACCTTTACGGACGTTCCCAAAGTTGTGGGCAAAGATGATATAGTCTAAGGTTTCGGGATCGATATTAGCGTCTTCAATCGCCTTTTTGGCAGCAATGGTGGCGATGTCTGAAGTCAGCAAATCATCGGTAACATATCTTCGTTCCTGGATTCCGGTAATTTCAAGGAATTTCTCGGCAACAATATCGTTCGGATGTGGAAAAGGCGTTCCGTCATCATTCAAAAAAACATGTTGTGCAAAATCCTTGTTGGATACTATTTCTGTTGGAATGTAACTTCCGGAGCCCGTTATTTTGATATTCATTATTTTCAATATTTCGTTGCCAAATTATTAATAAAAATAATTATTCTTTGAGCAATTTGCAATTAATTGAAAAATATTGTGAATAATTTAAAAAACGAGGAATATTATTGTTGAACTAACAATTATTTATCTTTTTCCTGTGCGATTTTTATCTGCATAATGGTGGCAATGCTCAGTGCCTGCGTTTTGATTTGTTCCGCTTTTTCACCTTTGAAGTGCTCGTCAACCGTTTGGTAGAAATGGCCGAGCCAGATTTTGAACAGCTCGGGAGTCAGGTGCTCTTTAGCGTTGATATCCAAATGGATTTGCGTGAGGTTCCGCGTATAACCGCCAGTCCCTAATATAGCCTGTGACCAGAACGTAACCAAAATAGGTAAATGTTCCTCAATATGGATTTTCACCACATCGGTAAAGATGTAGCTGATGGCGTCGTCCGCCAATAGTTTTTTGTAGAATTCGTCTACGAGTAAATATAAATCGTCCTGGTTTTGGATGTCGTGCATGCTGTGCCTGGTTTGTGTGTCAAAAGTAATTAATTTATAGGCGTCAATCCTGAAATTTTTTCAGTCATCCGCTGTCAATCTGACATTTTGAGGATGCTTAAACCCTGGTTTTTGCCTCTGGTATTTTTTTTGAGGAAAGAGAATCATGTTTAACTTTAAATTTTATATATCATGGACTTAGTGAAAAGAAGCAACAATTCAGCTTTTCCATCTCTATTGGATGAAATTTTTAAGACTGACTGGAATGGCGGAAGCCAAAATTATTACAACACGCTCCCAGCAGTAAACATCAAGGAAAACGACACCACTTTTAAACTGGAGGTGTATGCTCCCGGACTTGCAAAAGAAGATTTCAAGGTAGAGATTAGCCAAAAGACCTTAACGGTTTCCAGTGAAAAGCAATTTGAAAATGAGGTGAATGAAGAGCAGTATTCCAGAAAGGAATTCGCTTCCACCTCGTTCAAAAGGACTTTCAACCTGCCTGAAACGGTTAATTACGACGCCATCGAGGCCAGCTATGACAATGGTGTCTTAAACATTTCCCTGCCTAAGCGCGAGGAAGCGTTGCCAAAACCAAAAAGGCTGATTGAAATAAAATAAGTTTTAGTTAGAGCAAAGAAGGCTTTCGGATCATTTCCGGAAGCCTTTTTTATTTGTAATAGGGTGTGTTTCCAAGTGGTTTTATCCAGGGTGTGTCCGATGTGTGTCCGATGTGTGTGCGATGTGTGTCCGATGTAAAGGGGGTTTTAATCGGACACACATCGCACACAACCCGAAGGCATCCCGAACACATGTTGACCAAGACTGGCACAGTTTATGAGAAAAACCACACTACAGCCTTAACCAAGGCAGTTAGGCAGCAACCATTGTTTAATTTAAACCGAACGGGATTATGGCAAACCTACACCACAAACAACAACTGCAGGGACTGATTGGCCCGCTGTATGTGCGCAGCCTGAATGGCAAATCGATAGTGCAGACCCGCGCGGTCAACCCGAAGCAAAGCCAGGGTACGCGGGCGAGTTCCACGAATTTTAAATATGCGGTGGCGCAATCAAAAGCAATTCGGAATGCGTTGCGTCCTTTGCTGCTGGTGGGCACCGACCCGTATGCCAGCCAACGCCTTACCGGAGCCCTGCACAAAGCCTTTCATTTCCCACAGGGATACCAGGAACACCTGACGTTGTTCTCGGCGGACTTGTCGGAGTTGGTGGGGTTTGAATTCAATGCTAACACCAGGCTGCAGGACTGCCTGCCGATGGCACTGCCTTTTACCATTACCGAAAATGATACTGTGCAACTGCCCGAAGTGGCGATAGCACCGATAATTCCTCATTCAATACCAATGCACTATATAGGCGCTGAGCTGGCAATATTGGTCGTAGGCTTTCCTGCGGAAGGCGGAAGGAATGTGATGACCGAGGTCTTTGGTTTTGAGCTGCAATCGCATGGTCCTACTAACATCACGCTGGAAACCCAGCCGTTCCCGGAAGGTACCCGCGTTATCGTAGCGGCACAGCTGCTGTTATGGGACCACCGCACGGTGCTGGGGGATAAGAATTATTGTAATAGTAAACAGTTTAACCCGGTGCAGGTGGTGTTTACGGGGGTGGTGTAGGGGAGAAAAAATCTATAGGCACGGATTACAAATCCGCGCTGTCCGGGTTGCAAATCCGCGCTATCGTTTTTTTTTTAAATAGGTGGAAAATATTAGGTTGAAAATTAGATTCTTGAAGCAATTTTGTTATAAATTGTAACATATATTATTTCAAAATCTATCCAGATGAAATTTAAGAAGTTTATTATTAATGGTTATCGAGGTATCAGTGAGATTACAGAAATTGACATTTCTAAAGAGTCCCTAATTCCTATAATTGGAAAAAACGAAAGTGGGAAAACTACGTTTTTAGAAGCAGTTTTTGCTTTCGATCACTTCAATGATTCTAGAAATGGAGGAAGACATCTAGATAATGTCACAAATTTATATTCAACCGCAATAAAACCTGTTATAGTTTCAGCGGAAATAGAATATAATGGGTTTAAAAAAATTGAAAACATTTTTGAGGAATCGTTAAAAAAGTTTACAAATTTATATTCTGAAACCTTTGACGCTAAATTTAGTTTAGAAAAAATCGACTTTAATGATGATAGTGTAAAATTAGAAAATTGGGAAGAAGTAAAAGGATTAAAAATACTTAAACAAATAAGTTCTTCAAATAACTTGGTTATTGATAGAGATTTGAAAACAAAAAAGTATTCTATAAAATCGTTTGAGGGACAAATATCAGAGGATGTAGCTGATAAAATTTGTAGAGAAATTGTTCGTAAATTACCTTATGTTCTATATTTCGATGATTTTCATGATCGACTACCCGAAGAACTTCCCATTAATGAAGATGGTGATAGCGATTGGATTGAATATATAGAAGAACTTTTTAAGCAAACTGACGCATCTTATAGTGTCTATGATTTACCAAATAGAGAACAAAGTGTTAGGTATAGTATTATTAGCGATGTTCAACAAGAACTAAATAGTAAATTACTAGAGGAGTGGAGTAAATATAAATTTGAGAAAACAGAAAATATAAGTGTTAAAATCGATTATCTTCTTAAGGAAAATGTACCTCATTTAATTTTCAATATTGTAGAGATTATTTTGGTGGATGGGAAACCAAGAGACAGACATTTTAAGATTTCACATAGGAGTAAGGGATTCTATTGGTATATTAACTTTATGATTAAACTTCACTACAATCATGATAAACGTGAGGAAGACGATAAGGATACAGTTTATTTACTTGATGAACCAGGATCATATCTACATACTTTTGCCCTAAATAAATTAGTTGAACAGCTTAAAAATCTTTCTATAAAAAATAAAGTCATATATTGTACTCACTCACATAATTTATTAAATCCGGAATTTGTTCCAATTAATTCCATTCGATTAGCAGAAAAGAATAAAGATGGAAAAATTGTTTTAGATAGATTAAATCATAAAGGAATAGTAAGGCCGAAAAATAATTCTGCTTACCAATCAATATTTGATGCTCTAGAGGTTCGCCCGCCATTAATCGAATTTGATTATAATAATATCGTTCTGTTAGAAGGAATTTATGATTATTATTGTTTTAAGATGTTTACAGGAGATAAACTTACTTACTTCCCTTGCGTCAGTGCATCTTCTGTACTTAATCAAATTCCTTATATGATATTTTTAGGGAAAAAATATTTAGCATTATGGGATAACGATTCTGAAGGTAGGGCTAGATTAAAAAAAGCCGTTGAACTTTTTGGAGAAGTTGAAGGCAGAAAATTTATGACGTTGGATTTAATCGAAGGAAAAAATAATACAAAGTTGGAAGACTATTTTGATCTTTCTGAAGTTCAATCTTATTCTGATTTAAAGGATTTATCTAATAAAGATCTTTTTTGCAAATTTGTATTGAGTTTATTTTATTCAAAAAATAGAGAAAAAATAATTAATAAACATTTTAAAAATACAAAGTCAAATTTCAAAACAATGGAAACAAAATTAATTGGCTCATTATAAGTTGGTGATTTTGATGATTTTCCAAGAAAATGTGTAGTAACTTGTCGATTATAGACAAGTCGACTACCAAAGATAAAATTTTTCTAAACAATTTGTAGCAATAAAAAAAGCCCCGGTTAATCCCGAGGCTTATTATCTTTTGGCTAATGCCTTATTAGTTATTTTACATATACGCTTCAATCGGAGCACAGGAACAAATCAAATTCCTATCGCCATAGGCATCGTCTACACGGCGTACGCTTGGCCAGAATTTGTTGTCGGCAATGTAATCCAACGGATAGGCTGCCTGTTCACGGGTGTATGGCATGTTCCAGTCGTTTGACGTCAGCATTGCTAGAGTGTGCGGAGCGTTTTTCAATACGTTGTTGGCGTCTTCGGCAGTGGCTGCGTTAATTTCCTTCCTGATGGAAATCATCGCGTCACAAAAACGGTCCAATTCCGCCAAGTCTTCTGACTCTGTTGGTTCTACCATAAGCGTTCCTGCTACCGGGAATGAAACCGTTGGTGCGTGGAAACCATAGTCCATCAAACGTTTTGCGATATCGGTAACTTCAATTCCGTTTTGTTTGAACGAACGGCAGTCCAAAATCATTTCGTGTGCTGCGCGCCCCATTTCCCCTGAGTATAAAACAGGATAATGTTCTTCCAATCGGGCTTTGATATAATTTGCATTCAAAATGGCGTGTTGTGTGGAGCTTTTCAAACCTTCGGCACCCAGCATCGTGATGTAACCATACGAAATCAGACAAACCAAAGCAGAGCCATAAGGCGCAGAAGAAATCGCTGTGATTGCTTTTTCACCACCCACCTGAATCACAGGGTTTGTTGGTAAAAACGGAACCAGTTTGTCGTTTACGCAGATAGGTCCAACTCCAGGTCCACCACCACCGTGTGGAATGGCGAAGGTTTTGTGAAGGTTTAAGTGGCACACGTCAGCACCAATCGTAGCCGGATTGGTCAAACCAACCTGTGCATTCATATTGGCACCGTCCATATACACCAAACCGCCATTGTCGTGGATGATTTTGGTAATTTCACAGATAGCACTTTCGAAAACCCCGTGAGTAGAAGGATAGGTTACCATCAAACAAGACAAGTCGTCTTTGTGCTCAATCGCTTTTGCCCTTAAATCTTCCACATCGATGTTCCCGTTTTCCATGGTTTTGGTTACGATGATGTGCATTCCTGCCATCGCCGCAGAAGCCGGATTGGTTCCGTGAGCCGAAGATGGAATCAGGCATACATTTCGGTGGTTGTCGCCACGGGATAAATGATACGCACGGATTGCCATTAAACCGGCATATTCGCCCTGCGCACCAGAATTAGGCTGCAATGTAGTCCCTTGGAAACCGGTTACTACATTCAGTTGTTGCTCTAGTTTTTTAAGCATGATTTGGTAGCCTTCCACCTGCTCGATAGGTGCGAATGGGTGGATGCTGTTCCAGTTTGCCATAGATAACGGCAGCATTTCGGCAGCAGCATTTAGTTTCATCGTACACGAACCTAACGAAATCATCGAGTGGTTTAACGACAAGTCGCGACGCTCGAGTTTTTTGATATAACGCATCAATTGGGATTCCGAATGATGGTTGTTGAATACTTCATGCGTCAGGAAATCAGAAGTCCTGATAGACGCAACAGGGATATTATTGTTTGCTGCCAAAGCCGTAACCTTGAAAGCTTCTTTTCCGGTTGCTTCCGCAAAGATGGCAATGATTTGGTTGATGTCGGCAGTCGAAGTCGTTTCGTTTAGCGAAATAGAAATCGTTTCGGCATCCGCATAAAAGAAATTCACTTCGTTTTTCTCGGCAATTGCCTTTACTTTATTTGCATCCGCTTTCACTGAAATCGTATCAAAGAAAGCGGTGTTGGTTTGGTATACGCCCAATTTATTCAAGGCATCCGCCAAGGTTACTGCCGAAGCGTGTACTTTATCGGCAATGTATTTCAGTCCTTTTGGACCGTGGTACACTGCGTACATTCCCGCCATAACAGCCAATAAAACCTGAGCGGTACAAATATTTGAGGTTGCTTTTTCACGTTTGATATGCTGCTCACGGGTTCCTAAAGCCATACGTAGTGCACGCTTTCCGTTGGCATCGATGGAGACACCGATGATCCTTCCCGGCATCGAACGTTTGTATTCTTCTTTGGTCGCAAAATATCCTGCGTGCGGTCCGCCGTAACCCATTGGGACACCAAAACGCTGAGTAGTTCCCACCACTACTGAAGCTCCCATTTCACCTGGTGAAGTCAATTTCACCAATGATAAGATATCGGCAGCAACAGCAACCCTGATTTCGTTTTGATTTGCTTTAGCGATAAATGCGCTGTAGTCATTTACCTGTCCGTATTTCCCAGGATACTGTAAAATAGCCCCGAAGAAATCGGTAGAGAAGTCGAAATCCTCATGGTTTCCTACCACTAATTCAATGTTTAGCGGAGTGGAACGGGTTTGTAATATGGAAAGTGTTTGTGGTAAAATCTCTTCTGAAACGAAGAACTTGCTTATGTTGTTTTTCTTCTGGTCACGCGAACGAACGTCGAATAACAATGCCATTGCCTCAGCAGCAGCAGTTCCTTCGTCCAGTAAGGATGCGTTTGCGATTTCCATTCCTGTCAATTCAATTACCGTGGTTTGGAAATTCAGAATCGCTTCCAATCGTCCTTGTGCAATTTCTGCCTGATAAGGTGTGTAGGCAGTATACCAACCCGGGTTTTCAAAAATATTCCTTTGGATTACCGCAGGGACAATCGTTGGGTGGTAACCCAAACCGATGTACGATTTGAATACCTTATTCTTTTTGCCCAGTTCATGTATGTGCTGTGAATACTCATATTCGGTCATTGCCGGTTCCAACTGCAGATCGTTTTTCAAACGGATGTCGTCCGGAATGGTTTCATAAATCAGCTGGTCAAAAGTTTCAACTCCTATGGTTTTGAACATGTGGTTAAGGTCGCTCTCACGTGGACCTATGTGGCGTAATGCAAATGCGTCTGTTCTCATTAAATGATAAGTTCTTAGTGTAAATAAGTGTGTTGTTTTTAACGCCAACAAAAGTAATTATTAAAGTCTAAATTTTAGGTTAAAAAGGATGCATTTTTTTGGTTTTTTTCAACTAAAAGGATGGCTTGTTAACATAATGCGTATTTTTGTTGGATGGGTATATTTAAGAGGCTTCTCGACTTTTATATCAACAGCAGCATCCATGTGTCGCTGGCGGTCTATGCTATGGTAAGGATGACCGGATTTATGTTTGGGATAAACGATATCCATCCGTCTGCGCTGTTTGCTTTTTTCGGAACCATAGTCGCTTATAATTTTGTCAAATACGATGCACTTGCCCGAAGGCAGAAACAGCAGATGCGTACCGAATTAAAGTTGATCGCAGGCCTGAGTTTCGTTTCTTTTTTAGCTGCTGCATATTTCTTTTTCCAATTATCGCAAACTACTAAAATCATTGCATTTGCATTCCTGGTATTGACGATGCTGTATACGCTCCCGTTCTTTCCCAATAGGAAAAATGCACGGAACTGGACTGGTGTCAAAATTTATATGGTAGCGCTTTGCTGGGTTGGGATTACCTTGTTCCTGCCTGTGATTGACGCCGGCATCCCGATTAGCTTTGTCATGTTCATGGTGGGTTTGCAGCGGTTTATACTGATTTTTGTATTGATATTGATTTTTGAAATCATTGATTTGAAGGTGGACGACCTGAATTTAAAAACCGTTCCGCAACAGATAGGAGTGAAGAATACTAAAATCGTTGGAAGCATCCTTTTATTGGTTTTTGTGGTGGCTCCTTTTTTTATCACAACGTTTCCTGCTCCGGCAACGTATGTCAGGATTGGCATTGCAATTACTACCTTTCTTTTTCTTCTTTGTGCCAATGAGGAACGGTCTAAATATTACACTTCCTTTTGGGCAGAGAGCATTCCTATACTTTGGTGGGTTTTGGTTGTGGTGGTTTTTGGGTGATTATTGATATATCAAATATTTTATTTAAATTTGGATACTAATGATCAATTACTATGAAAAAGATTTACCTATTGTTATTGCTCACCTCGCTAACGTCCTTTTCACAAGTCCTAGAATGTGGTGTCAGCAGTGTTTCAGATATTAATGATGAACTCCTTCGCAGGCAAACCCTCGAACAACTAAAGGCGGCGCCCAATCAGGTCAATGGGAATGGCATTACTTATGTTCCAATCAAAGCCCATTTGATTGGAGAGGATGACGGTTCGGGCTATCTTGATTCGGGCAGTATTAATAAGGCACTTGCCCGTTTGAATAATGAATTTTATGAGATAAATGTCCAGTTTTATTTTAGTGGTACCGACTTTAACCGATATCCAAACAGCGATTTGAATGATGGTGATACTACTTTTACCGACAATGCCAACTTCTCCAATAGCAATGGGCATAACAATGCGATTAATGTTTATTTTACAAGGGTGCTGCTGGTAAATGGTACTACTGCGGGAGGACTTTCTCCGGTGTCTCCAACACAGCAGAGCCAGAACAGGATATGGTACCGCAATACATCGGTTATGAACGGCAAGTCCTTTGTTCATGAGTTTGGGCATTTTTTCGGGTTGCAGCATACCTTTTATAATTCGGCAAATCCGGTGATTGCCAACCGTGAATTGGTAACGCGTGATTTTGATGAAGTAGCGCCGCGTATTGCGGCGAATTGCGATTTGAAAGGCGATTTCCTTTGTGATACGCCTGCCGATGCGTACGGAAGCCCCAATACCGATATGAATTTTTGTATTTATTCGGGCACGGCTACTGATGCCAATGGCGATACATTCACTCCCGATTTAACCAATTATATGGCGTACAATACCTGTGTGCCTTATATCTTTACCGAGGGACAATACGCGCGAATGCGCGACGGAACGTTGCTTTTGCACAATCCATCCAATACGTATACGCTTGATGCTCCTGAGACTTTACAACCCGCACCATCCAATTTAACAGCTATCGCCGATGCTTATGGCGTAACCCTTACCTGGACAGACAATTCCAACCTTGAAACAGGTTATATGATTGAGCGTGCTTCGGCTGTTGGAGGTCCTTATAGAGTTGTTGCCGGTACTGCAGAAAATGAAACGATGCTCGAACATGTCCCTGCAGTTTCCGGAGAGCAGAACTTTTACAGGATCAGGCCGTCAAATTCAATAAACAGTTATTCTACGGTTTCCAATGCAGTAGTTTCCGATTTCTATTGTGCCAATTATTCGGCGCAATCCTGCAGTATGCCTGCACCGCAAATCCCGGCATTGGTCATAGACGATTTTACGTTGTTCAGAAGTGGGGATATACTAATGCAAAACCTGAATTCCGGTTGTTCAGAAGGTGGAATAGCAGATTATTACAATGCTTTTTCAGCACCGGTAGCTACAGGCGAAACACTCGATTTTACTGTCAGTTCCCGTGCTGCAACAACAGGAGGCGTGTTTGCAGTAGTAGTTAATTTGTATGCCGATTGGAATCGGGATTATGATTTTGATGATGCTGGAGAATTGCTTTTCGCAAGTGGCTCTTCGCCACTTGGGGTTTCCGGAAGTTTTCAAATTCCTTCAGATGTTGCGATAGGAGATTACAGGATTCGGGCAATTTTGACCAATACGGTAAACCATATTGAGCCCTGCTACATTTTTAGTGGTGAAATAGAGGATTATAAACTTACTGTGAATTCGTTGTCGAATGCACAATGGAATTCAAATACGATGGCCATTGCTCCCAATCCGGCAACGCAAATCCTCGAAATACAATCGGATATCAATCTGGACAGATTAATCATTACCGACATGACCGGCAAAATCGTTTTGAACGAAAATACCAATGCCAAAAAGGTAAACGTTGGGATGCTGGCTTCGGGAATTTATATTATCCAGGCCTTTGCCGGAGAACAAAAATTCCAGGCAAAGTTTGTCAAACAGTAAGCTAAATCAATCCCGCTCTTTTTAATAAAGCTTCCGGTTTTGGTTCCTGTCCACGGAAACGCTTGTAAAGTTTCATTGGCAGTTCTGTTCCGCCTTTTGACAATACATTTTCCTTGAATTTTGTAGCCACTTCCTTGTTGAAAATCCCTTTTTCCTGAAAATAGGCAAAGGCATCGGCGTCCAATACTTCAGCCCATTTGTAGCTGTAATATCCTGAGGAATAGCCGCCTTGGAAAATATGCGAAAACGAAACGCTCATGCAGTTTTCTTCTACATCAGGATATAAATTGGTGCCTTCAAAAGCTGTTTTTTCAAATGCCTTTACATCGGTAATCGTGTTTGGATTGTTGCTGTGGAAAGCCATGTCAAGGATTCCAAAACTCAATTGGCGCAAGGTTGCCATGCCTTCCAGAAAGCTTGCACTTTCCTTGATTTTATTGACAAATTCCTGTGGGATGATTTCTCCCGTCTCGTAATGTTTGGCAAAAATAGCCAAAGCTTCCGGTTCGTAGCACCAGTTTTCCATAACCTGGCTTGGCAATTCGACAAAGTCCCAATACACCGAAGTTCCCGATAAACTTGGATACGTTGTATTGGCTAACATTCCGTGTAAGGCGTGGCCAAATTCGTGGAATAAGGTTGTCACTTCATTAAAGGTTAGGAGCGAAGGTTTGCTGTCGGTCGGTGGCGTAAAGTTGCAGACGATTGAAACATGCGGTCTTTCGTTAACACCATCCTTGATATATTGTGGTTTGAACGAGGTCATCCAGGCACCGTTTCGTTTTCCTTTTCTTGGGAAGAAATCGGCGTAGAAAATCGCAACCAGTTTTCCTTCGAAGTCCAAAACCTCAAAAGTCTGCACATCTTCATGGTATTTTTCAATGTCAAAAACTTCCTTGAACGTGATTCCGAATAATTTTTCGGCAACTGTGAATGCTCCGTTCAAAACATTTTCAAGCTTGAAATACGGTTTTAGTTTTTCGTCATCAAAGTCGAATAATTTTTGTTTCAGCTTTTCCGAATAGTATGCGCCATCCCATTTTTCGAGTTGGTCAATTCCATCAAGTTCTTTGGCAAAGGCAGTCAGTTGTGCAAATTCCTTTTGCGCTGCAGGTTTAGCCTTAGCCAGTAAATCATTCAGGAACGATTTTACTTTTTCGGGAGTCTGCGCCATGCGCTCTTCCAAAACAAAATCGGAATGCGTTTTATAGCCTAACAGATTGGCGCGTTCAAAACGCAGTTTGGCAATCCTTAATGTGATTTCCTGGTTGTCGAATTCGTTGCTTTGAAATGCTTTTTTTCCGTTGGCAATGGCGAGTTCCTTGCGCAATTCACGATTGTCGGCATAGGTCACAAACGGAATATAGCTTGGGTAATCCAAAGTAAACACCCAGCCTTCGAGGTTTTTTGATTTTGCCAGGCTTGCAGCAGCTTCGATGGTTCCTTCGGGCAGGCCTTTTAATTGCAATTCATCGTTGATGTGCAATTGGTAGTTGTTGGTTTCGGCCAAAACATTTTCGCCATACGTCAGTTTGAGTTTGGCGAGTTCGGTATCAATTTCACGTAAGCGGGACTTTTTATCGTTTGAAAGCAAGGCTCCATTTCTTGAAAAGCTTTTGAATTTTTTGTCCAATAAAGTAGCTTGTTCCGGACTTAGTTTTAACGAATCCCTTTGTTCGTAAACCGCTTTTACGCGTTTGAACAACTCTTCGTTTAGTGCAATATCATTGCTGAAAGCCGTTAGCAGTGGAGAAACATCCTGCGCAATTTTCTGCATTGCGTCACTGGTTTCAGCCGAATTCAGGTTGAAGAAAATAGACGAAAGCCTATCCAACGCTTCACCAGAAAAGTCCAATGCTTCGATGGTGTTTTCAAATGTTGGCGTTTCAGGATTGTTGGTAATGGCATCTACTTCAGCGCGTGCTTTGGCGATATTTTCCTCGAAAGCAGCTTGGTAATCCTCTAATTTAATCTGGCTGAAAGGTGCCGTATTGTGTTTTGTAGTAAATGTTTCTGTTAAGATTTTCATGGTATAATTCAAAATGTATTTACATCTCTATTAATTTTTGTAATATTTCTTGTGGAATTGCGTCCCATTTAGTGCCCTCTGTACTGCCATCGCCAACAATTTCGGGTAAAACAATTTTCCACCCATTGTATTTCGGATTAAAAGCAGCATATACATAATTGACATATTTGGCAATAGCCTTAAAATTCTTTTTGTCAACAGTTACACTGTCTTTACCAAATCCGTATTCTAATCTTTCGATAAAATAATTAACATTGTCAGGGTCTTTATTCTCTTTAAAATCAAATATCCAATTGACTTTGTATGAGATTTTTACATATTTGATATTCGCTTTTTCAAGTGTTTTAGAAATCCTGTATATTTTTTCATCAATTGTCGTTATCGACTTCCGGGTTTCATGCATTGACATGAAAAGGGTTTTAGGGTATTCATCAAACTGCTCCTCATATAAAAATTTAAGTTCCTCCTCTTCATTATCGCTTTTAGATGCGTGTATGTAGTTATAGAACACAGCTTCAATTTCCTTATTCTGATCTTTTGGTTGGGAATAAGCAGCAATTGCCGTAAACAAATGCAAAAGCAGGATTATATTTCTAACAGTTGTTTTCACAGGAATACCTAATTATTTCTTCATTTCATCCGATGACTTGTTCACCGCGTCTTTCAGGGATTCCTTGTATACAATGATTTTGTCAAGTACCAGCCTGTCATGGCTTCCGATGATTTGCGCAGCCAATATGCCGGCATTTTTGGCACCGTTCAAAGCGACAGTCGCTACAGGAACGCCGCCAGGCATTTGTAATATGGACAAAACCGAATCCCAGCCATCGATGGAATTGCTCGATTTTACCGGTACACCGATTACGGGTAATGGCGACATGGAGGCAACCATTCCCGGTAAATGCGCAGCGCCGCCAGCACCGGCAATGATTACCGAAATGCCTCGGGTGTGTGCTTTTTTGCTGAAATCAAATAATTTTTCGGGAGTTCGGTGTGCCGAAACAATGTCGACTTCGGTTTCGATGTCAAAACTTTTCAGGATGTCAATGGCTTCCTGCATAACCGGCAGGTCGCTTTGGCTTCCCATGATGATGGCTACTTTGCTCATATTATTTTCTTTTAATAATCAAATGTTTGTAGTTTGTCAATATAACAACGATAAGGCAAATTAAATAATTAAGGATGAAATAGCCAACATTGGAGCCATGCAATAAATCAAGGCCATCACAATTGTCGGCGACAGCATATTGGTAATAATAATTTAAAGGAAATCCGATCCTCAAATTAGGAACAGTTTCGTTTAAATGGTTGCTGATAAAGGAAAATAAAAAGGACAGGAAGGAAACCACACAAAATAATATCATGGAGTTCAGGACAGCTTTTAATATTTTCTTTACCATCACTGATTTAATTTGAAATGACTTTTATTGTATTCTTTACTTCTTCGGCAATTTTGCGGGCTGTGTCCATATTCTCATTTACAATGGTTACGTGTCCCATTTTGCGGAAAGGACGTGTTTCCTTTTTGCCGTAAATGTGCGGCGTTACGCCATCAATCGCCATGATTTTTTCGATGTTTTGATAAATTACGTTTCCGGAATATCCTTCGGCGCCCACCAAATTTACCATAATTCCGACGACTTTGCTGGCAGTACTTCCCAAAGGCAAATCCAAAATGGCACGCAGATGGTTTTCGAACTGCGAGGTATAACTCGCTTCGATGCTGTAATGACCCGAATTGTGAGGCCTTGGTGCTACTTCGTTTACCAAAATCCCTTCGTCGTGCGTTTGGAACATTTCTACCGCGAGCAGACCAACGTGGTTGTAGGCTTCTGAAACCTGAAGTGCAATCTTATTGGCTTTTTTGGCGATGTTAAAATCGATGCGTGCCGGGCAGATTACATATTCCACCTGATTGGCTTCGGGATGGAATTCCATTTCGACCACAGGATAGGTTTTTACTTCACCTGAAGCAGAACGTGCAACAATTACCGCCAATTCATTTTTGAACGGAACCATTTGTTCGGCGATGCATTCCACATTGGGTAAATTCTCAATATCCGACATCGAGCGCACTACTTTTACGCCATTTCCGTCGTAGCCAAACTGGGCGCATTTCCATACAAAAGGCATTTCAATCATGCCGTTTTCCATTTCAGTCCTTAGTCCGTTTATGGATGGAAATCTTTTGAAAGCTGCAGTTGGAATTTGGTTCTGGACATAAAAGTCCTTTTGAACGCCTTTGTTCTGGATTAGCCTTAGCGTTTTTGGTGAAGGATAAACTTTGAGTCCTTCGGCTTCCAATTTCTCCAAGGCATCCAGATTGATGTTTTCAATTTCGATGGTCAGCAAATCGACTTTCTTGCCAAATTCGTAAACCGTATCATAATCCATCAAATCGCCAATAAAGAAATGCGTGGCGCCAAACTGGCACGGCGCATCCATGCTTGGGTCGAAAACATAGGTTTGAATATCAAATTTTCGGGTTTCGGCTAAAAGCATTTTGCCAAGCTGGCCGCCACCAAGGATTCCCAGTTTGAAATCGGAAGAGAAATAATTCATTATTTGTTGTTGTAGTTGTTGGCACAAAGATACTATTTCAAATCAAAAAAACAGCCTTATATTTTTCTTAAAACTTCCCTTGCGGCAGCTTTATATCCAGCGGACTGTTGCGCAAAATCCTTGTTGATGATAATGTGTAATTCGTCCTTAATCCATTCGTGCTGTTTTGAAAAATGCGACAGGGCGTACATGGCAAATACTTTGGGTGCTACCTTATCATCGCCAATCAATCGGTCCAAACTGATTTCGATAAATTTTTCCTGCTGCGTTTCGGTTAGCGCAATTTTTGGAGATTTGGCCAGGAAAAGTATCGTTCGTGAAATGCCTCTGATGGCGGATTCGTGTTTGTATTTTCCGGCAACATCAGCGATTGAATCTATAAAAGGGATTAGTAACTGAGGATGTGTTTCGGCAAGCATTTCTATAATCCAAACGGCTTTGTATTGATTTTTGTTGTTCAGGTCTGTTCCGAATGCAACCAATTCAGGAAGAAGCCCAGGATTTTGCAATACAAAATCGCGGATACCATTTCGGGTAGCGGTACCGGCGTTGCTTTTGCTGATTCGGTCAAAAAAAAACATATCCATTCGGTAAATATAAAAAATACATTTTATTTGAGATTTTCACTTACAAGGGCTAACTTCTAAGCTTCAAGTTCTTATCTTTGCACCTTATTTTAAAACCAAAACGACATGATACATCTTCACGACAAAACTTTCGAGCCGTTTATTTCTTCTGAAGAAATTGATTTTGCCATCAAGAATATGGCTAAGCAGATGGATGATGATTTTTTTGATGAAGTGCCGGTATTCATTGGCGTTTTGAATGGGGCATTCATGGTATTGTCTGATTTAATGAAACAATACCGGGGCATGTGTGAAGTGAGTTTTGTGAAAATGGCTTCGTATGAAGGAACGCAGTCCAGCAACAACATGAAACAATTGATCGGTTTGAACCAGGATTTGGAAGGAAGAACCGTTGTGGTTGTTGAAGACATTGTTGACACCGGGAATACGGTTGAGGAATTGAAAGCCATCTTCAAGGAAAAAAAGGTAAAGCATTTGAAAATCGCAACGCTTTTCTTCAAGCCCGAAGCGTATAAAAAAGATATTAAACTAGATTATATCGGTATCCGGATCCCAAACAAATTCATTGTTGGTTATGGTTTAGACTACGATGGATTGGGAAGGAATTTACCGGACATTTATCAGTTAGCCCAATAATTCAAAATTTATAATTCAAAATTTAAAATAACTAATGATTATCATCGTTCTTTTCGGAAAACCTGGCGCAGGTAAAGGTACACAAGCTGAATTTTTAAAAGAGAAATACAATCTGACCCATCTTTCAACCGGAGATATTTTCAGATACAACATCCAAAATAATACTGAATTGGGTAAACTGGCCAAATCCTACATGGATAAAGGCGATTTGGTTCCGGATGAGGTTACAATAAAAATGCTGGAAGGCGAAGTGGGTAAACATCCTTATTCTGCCGGTTTCCTTTTTGATGGTTTCCCAAGGACTATTGCGCAGGCTGAAGCTTTGGATGCATTTTTGGAATCGAAAAATGAAAGCATTACGGCAACTGTAGCTTTGGAAGCAGATGATAATATTTTGGTTGCCCGTTTGCTGGAAAGAGGAAAAACTTCGGGAAGGCCTGATGATCAGGACGAAGAAAAAATCAGGAACCGTTATGACGAATACAACCAAAAAACGGCACCTTTGATGGACTATTACAAAGCGCAGGGCAAATTCCATGCGGTTGACGGAATCGGGAGCATTGCTGAAGTAACGGAAAGGCTGACCAGCGTTTTCGACAAATTTTAAAAAACAATTTTTTGTTATCGGTTATCACAACTCATAACTCATAACTTATAACTCAAAATGGAAATACTTATAATCTTTTTTTTAATCCTAATAAATGGGGTTTTTTCGATGTCGGAGATTGCGCTGATTTCGGCGCGTAAAAACCGTCTGGAAACTGCAGCCAAAAAAGGGCACAATAATGCAAAAGTAGCATTGGATCTGGCCAATTCGCCAAATAAATTCCTTTCAACGGTTCAGATCGGGATTACGCTTATCGGAATTTTGACCGGTATTTATTCGGGTGAAAAAATCACCACCGATGTCCAAACTTTTGTTTCGGGTTTTGCAGTTTTAAAACCTTATGCCGATTCAATCGGTGTTGGGATTGTGGTAGTGGTATTGACATTCTTTTCGTTGGTTTTGGGTGAATTACTGCCTAAAAGAATAGGGTTGAATTATCCGGAAGCCATTGCCAAAGCAGTTGCTGTTCCGATGAAAATGGTTTCGATTGCTACGGCACCTTTTATCTGGCTGCTGACCATTTCCACCGAAGGAATACTGAAGTTATTCAACATCAAACCAACTGCCGACGGAAAAGTGACCGAAGAGGAAATCAAGGCGATTATCAAGGAAGGAACCGAAGTTGGTGAAGTCCAGGAAATAGAGCAGGATATTGTGGAACGTGTTTTCCATATTGGTGACCGAAAAATCAATTCGTTGATGACACACCGCCAGCATATAGTCTATCTTTCACTTGATGATAAAGTTGAGGATTTGAAAGAGAAAATGTTGGAGGAACTGCATTCGTTTTATCCGGTTTGCAAAGAAAACAATATGGATGATGTGGAAGGCGTGGTTTTGCTAAAGGATTTGTTTGCGAGTTTTGAAAAAGGGAAATTCAACTTAAAGTCGATTACCAAAACTCCGGTTTACCTTATTGAACATACTTCGGCTTACAAGGCATTGGAAAATTTCAAGAAATCAAAAGTGCATTATGCTTTTGTTACCGATGAATATGGTGTGTTTCAGGGAATCATTACACTGAATGACATCCTCGAAGCTTTGGTTGGCGATGCTGCCGATTTTGATGAAGATGAATACCAATTGATTGCCCGTGAAGACGGAACGTGGTTGGTTGATGGCTTGTATTCGCTGCATGATTTCCTGACGTATTTCGACATGGATGATCTTACCAACGATTATGAAGTGACTACCGTGAGTGGATTGATTATGACCGAAATGGGTAAAATTCCAACACAGGGAGAAAAACTGGTTTGGAACCGATTGGAACTTGAAGTCATTGACATGGATGGCGTGAAAATAGATAAAGTGCTGGTTAAGGCATTAAAAGAATAGGATTATGACAGAAGGCAATTTCGTAGACTACGTAAAAATATATGTTTCTTCCGGAAAGGGAGGAAAGGGTTCTTCGCATTTACACCGCGAGAAATTTATTGAAAAAGGTGGCCCTGATGGAGGTGATGGAGGTCGCGGTGGACACGTAATCCTAAAAGGGAATAAAAGCCTTTGGACGTTGTTTCATCTAAAATTTGCGCGTCACGTCAAAGCAGGCCATGGTGGTGACGGAGGAAGTTCAAGAAGTACGGGTCATGATGGTGAAGATAAGGTAATCGAAGTTCCGTTGGGAACAGTTGTCCGTGATAAGGAAACCGAAGAAGTCCTGTTTGAAATTACCGAACATGGTGAAGAAGTAATCTTGATAAAAGGCGGAAAAGGAGGATTAGGAAACTGGCACTTCAGAAGTTCTACCAACCAAACGCCGCGTTATGCACAGCCCGGAATGCCAGCTGAAGAGATGGATGTGATTTTGGAATTAAAAGTTCTTGCCGATGTAGGTTTGGTAGGTTTCCCAAATGCAGGAAAATCGACTTTGCTTTCGGTGCTCACTTCGGCTAAACCCAAAATTGCCGATTATCCGTTTACGACCTTAAAACCCAATCTGGGAATTGTGGCGTATCGTGAATTCAAATCGTTTGTAATGGCTGATATCCCCGGAATCATTGAAGGCGCAGCCGAAGGAAAAGGTCTGGGGCATTATTTCCTAAGGCATATTGAACGTAATTCGACCTTATTATTTTTGGTTCCTGCTGATGCCGATGATATCAAGAAAGAGTATGAAATCCTGTTGGATGAATTGCGTCGTTACAATCCTGAAATGTTAGACAAAGACCGACTGATTGTGGTTTCCAAAAGCGACATGCTCGATGAGGAACTAAAAGCCGAATTGGCTGCACAATTAGACAAGGAATTCAAAGGAATACCGTATATGTTCATTTCATCTGTGGCCAATCAAGGATTGACGGAACTAAAAGATAAACTTTGGGAAATGCTCAATGTAGACACCGAAGAGCCTGAAAACAGTCATGGTATATAAATAGTAAATCCCGCTTATGAGCGGGATTTTGTTTGAATTTTTATTTGTCCTCATCTTCTTGTCCAAAATAGGCAGCTCCCATCCATATAAGCCCAAAGCCTATTCCTCCACCGGCACCAAGCTGCAGCATGTCAAAGATAAAACCTATGACAGTTCCCAATAGCGCACAGACAAAAAAGACCAGTAATGCCTTTCTGAAAGCAGGTTTCTTTATTTCCTTCTGTATAAATCCTGAAATACGTTTTCCTACGGTTTGATTTGCTTCCATAACTATTTAATTTTGGGTTACTGTTTTGGCATAGGTCACATGCCACAATTTTATTCAAGATAAATATAATACTTTTTTTCAAGATAAATGTCTGATAAAAAGGAACTAATGAACAAAATTATGTTAATTATGCCCTAACGAGGGAGCATCAAGGCTTAGCCGAATTGGATAAAAGACTCTGGGAAATGCTCCATATTGATGCACAGCAGCCTTAAAACAGCCGTGGCATATAAAACAAAATCCCGCTTAAGAGCGGGATTTTTTTAATTGGAATTCAAAGAAATTATTCCTTGATTATTTTTCCGGTTTGTTTATAACCATCTTTTCCGTTTATCATATAAATGTAAATGCCGTTACTCAATTTTTCAAGGCTTAAAGAAGTGTTGATGCCGGTTTGGGTTAAAACCTGCTTTCCAGCCTCATCATATACCGCAATTGAATAATCGTTAAGCTTGCTGCCTTCAAAAGTTACTACTGTTTTTGTAGGGTTAGGCGATAAAATAATCCGGTCTTTTTGGACTTCAGATTTTCTTTCTGGCGCTTTTTGAATTTCCTTGACGCCAACTTTATTTTCCCCACTACCAGTGTCGCCGCAACCATTCGGGCAGTCATAAGGGACTATGGACAGGACGTGTGCGATTTTTTTGGAATAACAGTACATTAAACGATCATTACCGTTAAAACTAACGTTTATAACCGTTGAGGTTCCATCATCAAATACAACTGTAACCAAATAACAGCCTGGGCATTTTTTTGGATCTTTTACAGTTAGGATCAGGCAGTTCATATCACAACATTTTTTAATGTCGTATCCTAAACAGTTTTCGGTTCCCGGTGGACAAAATGCACAAGGGTCAATAGGGTTAACAGGACCAGGACCATCACCACTACACATGTTGATAGCTGCTTTCACCCTTAACCCATTACACTGGATACCCGAAATTGTAATCGGCCCTCCAAGGATGTTGGTTACAAACTCGGTAAGAAAGCCATTGGTATAAACTTCTGAGCCCGCTACCGGAAAATCATAATTGCCGTGAAAATTGGTTACGGTAAAATGTGGAGTGGTTTGACAGCCGCTTCCATCGGGGCTGTTGGAACAATCTTCCTGGATTTTGATCCGAATGGTGGCTTCCGGACCCGTGACACATCCTCTTGAAGAATAAACGGTTCCGTTTTTAATTTCCTGGACTACATTTCCTGTGGATTCGTCGATAATGGTTATCCACGTGTTACACGATTGTGCATTGACAAATTGGATGGACAATAAAAAAATTGCTACCATCAGTTTACTAAATAATCTCATAAAGATAAAGTTTTTAATTTTTGCTTACTTTCAGTCATTAGCCGCTGTTTCAGCTTCTTCCGGCCGTGGCATTTGAAAAATTAAAAACTAAACTGTGGTAGGGTAAATATAGGAAGATAATTACGGTTGATGAAATATATTCTGTTAAATAAATGGCTCAAATTTATTTTTTCTCTGAAAGTTTGATTTTATTGAGGAAGTTTCGGCATTCCTTAACATCATTTCCAATATAGGAAACATGGTTGTCAGGACGCAATAGGATATAAAACTCCGAATTGTTTCCAAAAACTGAAGCCGGAATTTCAGTAAAGGACTGAAAGCTCATGGTAATCCCAATTTCTCCAACAGGATTTTCAACAGGCTTGCTTCCGAAATAAAGCAATTTGAAAACCGGTTCGTTCAGGTAACTGAATATCGTCCTGCCATTTGCAAAAATGAAATAATGCATTCGGTCGCCGGCTTTTACTTTGCCAACGGAACTTTGTTGGGTCAGATAACTATCAGGATAGGCAATTCCAATCTGCGAAAGCAAAGGGAAAATTTTGCGTTTTACAAAATTGCTGGTCGAAAGCACTATCAGGAAAATAGGGAAGAAGGCAAGCCTTATAATATTCCAGAATGCATTCACGCCCGACATGACATCAAACATTCGGTCTGTGGTATTCAGCAATCGTTTGGCATTTTCGGTGCGTTCGGTATTGTAGGTTTCCAAAACGGTGTCATTCACTTCACCTCTTAGTGTGTAAGCCATTTTCCATGCCAGGTTATAGGCATCCTGGATTCCGGTATTCATTCCCTGTCCGCCGGCAGGCGTATGGATGTGTGCGGCATCACCGGCTATAAAGCAGTTGCCTTTCCTAAAAGAATCGGCTTTGCGGCTATGTACCTTATAAGTGGAAAACCATCGCAGTTCTTCAAAATCAACGGGCGTAATGATGCCTTTTTTTATATTCGGTTCAATTTCAGCGAACGAATATTCATGGCTGTCATCGGTATGTTCGGGAAGGACACCTATGATACGGTAATGCCCTGCACCTTCCATCGGGAAGAAGAGTACAAAGCCTTTCGGAATCAAATGCATGTACAACCTGTTTTTATTGATAACCGGACTTTGGAGGACAACATCCGCAACATAAAATAATTTGGATTCCGTACTGCCTTCAAATGTCAAGTCTAATTGATGCCGCACAACACTGCCTGCACCATCACAACCAACCAGATAATCGGCTTCTATTTTATGCTCGGTTCCGGTTTTGTCCTTATAGTAAACTGTTACTCCATTTTCATGCTGTTCAAAACGGCTAAGCTCAGAACCCCATTCAACCTGTTTTCGATTATTTGCTACAAACTCAGCCAAAAGTTTTTCGGTTTTGCTTTGTTCCAAGGAAAGCGCAAACGCAAAATCACTCAATCCTTTTCCCAAATCGGCCAAATCTACAGCGGCTTTTTGTTTGCCATTCCGGAACAAATTCATTCCGGTTGTCATCTGGCCTCTTCTAATTGCTTCCTCTACAATCCCCAATTCCTGGAAAATCTCAAGTGACCTTGCCTGCAGCACTATCGCTTTGGATAAATGAGTGGTTTTCTCATTTTTTTCAATAATGATGAAATCAATGTTATAGCGGATTAATTGGGCCGCCATACTCAACCCGGTTGGACCGGCACCGACAATTACGACCTGTGTTTTTGAGTTTTTCATTGCAGAAGAAATTACTTCCATAAAGATAAAGTTTTTTCTAAAAACGGCTGTTACATAACTTCCATCCGGAGTAATATGTTAAATTTCTTTTGTTGACATATCAAAAAAATTATATTCGCAACGATTTTAAAGGGTGTCATTGTAACAATTCCAAATAATGACAGACTACTAGCATTCAACCTAATAACTTATAACACAAAAATGAAGAAGATTATTTTATCCCTTATCGCCGGTATACTATTGATGCCAATGAGCATGAAAGCCGACGAAGGAATGTGGTTCCTAATGTTTATCGAACGTTTAAACCACCGCGATATGCAAAAAATGGGTTTACAACTTACCGCTGAGGAAATCTACAGCATCAACCACCACAGTTTGAAAGATGCCATCGTTCAGTTCAACGGAGGTTGTACCGCAGAAATCGTATCAAAAGAAGGTTTGGTCCTAACCAACCACCACTGCGGTTACGATGCGGTTGCCGAACTTTCATCTGCCAATGACAATATCCTGAAAAATGGTTTCTGGGCAAAAGATAAAGCCGCAGAAAAACATCCTGAAACCAGTTTGTTCGTGCGTTTCTTTGTGCGTATGGATGATGTTTCCAAAAGGATACTGTCAAAAGTAAATCCTTCGATGACCGAAGCTGAAAGAGAAAAAGCAATCGCCACTGAAATCGCGCTTATCGAAAAGGAAAACAGCGAAGGCGGAAAATATACGGTTAACGTAAGGCCGTTTTTCCAAGGAAATGAATACTACTATTTTGTATACCAGGATTACCGCGATGTGCGTTTGGTTGGAGTTCCTTCTGAAAGCATCGGAAAATTTGGTGGCGATACCGACAACTGGGTTTGGCCACGCCACACCGGAGATTTCTCTATGTTCCGTGTGTATGCTGATAAGGACGGAAATCCTGCTGCCTATTCTCCAAACAATGTTCCGTTGAAACCGAAACATTACCTGCCTGTAAATTTAAGCGGAGTTAAGGAAAATGACTTTGCGATGATTTTAGGATATCCGGGAAGAACCAACCGTTGGATGCCTGCAGGCGGAATCGAGCAAAACGTAAAGTTTGCTTATCCGGCATGGGTTGAAGGTGCAAAAACAGGAATGGACAATATGAAAAAATACATGGAGCAAAGCGAGGCGTTGAACCTGGTTTATGCTTCAAAATACGCTTCTACAGCCAACTACTGGAAAAACCGCCAGGGAATGATTGATGCTTTGAGCAAATTTGGCACAGCCAAAACCAAAGCAGTCCAGGAAGCCAAATTCAATGCCTGGGCAAACAAAGCCGAAAACAAAGCGAAATACGGAAATGTTGTAACCAATATCAATAAGTTCTACAGCATTACCAACGAAAAATCAAGACACGATAATTACCTGCAACAGTTATTCAGGACCAGTGCTTCGGGTAATATTGGAAGGACATTAGGAAGATCGCTGGATGTTTATACCAAAGCTGATGCGACGAAACGTGCGGCTATGAAAGCGGATGTCCTTGATGCAGCTGAGCAGTTTTTCAAGGATACGTACCTGCCTGCAGAAAAAGACATTCTAGCTGCACAACTCGATTTGTATGTGGCTAAGGCAAAAGGATATCCTTTGGCACCTTCAATCGTAAAATTGAATGGCGAGAATAAAGGTCAGGGATTCAAGAATTATGTGGATGCTGTGATGAACATGAGTATGTTCTCTTCGTTGGATAGGGTAAAGGCATTCGTAGAATACCCAAGCCAGGGAATGTTAGACAACGACCCGTTATATGTATTGTCCAATGATTTGTTCAACCATTTTACTTCTAAATCAGACGAAATAGCGAAAGCGCAAAACGATTACACAGCAGCTTTCCGTTTATTGGTGGAAGGTTTGAGGGAGTCAAAAATTGGCGACATCAAATATCCTGATGCCAATTCAACACTACGTCTGACTTACGGAAAGGTACGTTCGTTGCCTGCTGACAAAAAAAATGATGCCAAAATCAACAACTACACAACCCTTGACGGACAGGTGAAAAAATATAAAAAAGGCGACGAGGAATTCGATTTGCCGGTAAAGGTTTTGGAAATGGCAAAAAACAAGGACTACGGACGATTTGCTGACAAGGACGGTTCGCTTCACGTGAATTTCCTAACTGATAACGACATTACAGGTGGAAACTCGGGTTCACCGGTACTGAACGGAAAAGGGGAACTAATCGGAGTGGCTTTCGACGGAAACATCGAAGCGATGGCTGGTGACGTAATCTTTGACAAAAAACTGCAAAGAACCATCAACGTTGATATCCGCTACGTGCTTTGGATTATCGAGAATTTATCGGGAGCCAAAAACATCGTAGACGAAATGACATTGGTAAAATAGTGATTATTTAAGGTTAATGAAATCCGTCCTGATGTATGTTGGGACGGATTTTTTTGTTTTAGGGTAAAGATAAATGAAATATTACTTTAAATCGCTGTTAGTAGCAGTCGCTGATTTCAATTTTTGGATTTAAAATATGTCTTCTGTCTGGATTGTTTCCGGTTTCCTTAAACAAGATATCCTTAACCTGATTTTCTATCAACGCTTCTTTCAATCTTGGAGAAATATAAGTTCTGCTTGAGAATAAAGGCAAAGAAAAAAGATCCAGTTCTTTATCAAAATTCTCTTTGAACACAATTTTTTCAGCCCGCCAACTAATAGCATACAAATCTTTTTCTCTAATCATTTTGTTGATGATTGAAGTCTCACCTAAATGAGTTTTATACAATTCATTTATTTCGGATGTAATTATTTTATTTGATTCTTTTATAGAATAAATGTCTGATATAGAATTTATTTTTAAATCAATTATATTTTCATTTCGTGAAAAACCTATTTCGCTTTTCGAAAAATCTATATAGTCATAATAGTTGGAAATATTATCAGCGTTATGATTAAACCAGTGATATTCGTATCTCACTAATTTGCTGTTAAAAAGAGTTTTTTCTTTTCTGTAAACTTCAACGGGAACAAAATCATGAATAGGTAGGTTATATTTTTCTAATATATTTTTAACCTTATCATTTATTATAAAATCATAAACTGAATGAACAAAATCATTGACTGAATTAAATTCTTTCTCTTTATATAACTTAATCCAAATCGGAGGTTTCTCAGCTGGGAAGTCATTGTGAGTATCGATAAAATCTCTGTAATTGTGAATATTATATGAGAAATCATAACATTCTTTCATCATTTCCCCTGCTGAAGAATCATTTACAATTAGAGTTTCGTATTTCATGATTGAGTTGGTTTTCGATTACCGCTAACTTAGTTACACGCTAATATATAAAATAATCCCCAATAATAAGAAAACCCCACATTACGGTGGCTTCGGCACCTGGTATTTCTGGACCATTCCAATGTAAATTTTAACATTTCTGTGTCAAATTTGTTCGCAAAAATAATTTTGACACACTTTTTGTGGCAAACTTTAAAAAAAAAGATATTTTGACACAGAAATGTTAAAATTTTTCAATCAGAACTTTGGCTCACTACTCTTTTTCCTGCGGGGATATTTCAAAATCCCAATAATAAAACTACATTTGCTTTATAGAAGGTGACCCAATGACAAAATTCTTCCTCATTCTTTTAGCACTGCCAATAATGGCTTTCTCCCAAACCAGTTTCGAGAAAGCGGAAAAGCTGTTCAGTCAGGGGAATTACTATGCAGCAAAGCCAATCTTCGAAAACATAATCGTTGAGAATCCCAAAAACCTTAAAGCCTTAGAATATCTAGGCGACATCGAAGGCTACAGTAAATCCTGGGACAAGGCAATGTCCTATTACAGCAGGCTAAAAACCCTCAATCCAGCTAACGCCAATTACCATTATAAGTATGGTGGCTGCCTCGGCATGAAGGCCAAAGACTCCAATAAGTTAAAGGCACTCGGAATGATAGGCGACATCAAAGCTTCTTTTGAAAAAGCAATCCAGCTCAATCCAAAACACATCGAAGCACGTTGGGCGTTAATAGAATTATACCTCCAGTTACCCGGAATCGTTGGCGGAAGCGAACGCAAAGCCGAAAGGTATGCCAACGAACTGCTCAGGATTTCTCCTGTCGACGGTTATCTTGCCAAAGGCCATATTGCTGAATATTTCAAAAGGTATAAGGATGCCGAAAAGCAGTACAGCAACGCCATTGCCGTTAGTGGCTCTAAAACTACCTATCAAAAACTGGCTGATTTATATAAAAATAAAATGAACCAGCCTGAAAAAGCCCGAACCGTATTAGAAAATTATCAAGAAAGAAATAAATCATAATGAGGACTCATTTCATTGCCATTGGTGGCGCAGCCATGCACAACTTAGCTTTGGCATTACACAATAAAGGATATCAGGTCACCGGAAGCGATGACGCCATATTCGAACCTTCAAAATCACGATTGGAAAAGAAAGGATTACTGCCCGTAGAATTTGGCTGGTTTCCCGAAAAAATCACTTCAGATATCGAAGCCATCATCCTCGGAATGCACGCCAAAGCAGACAATCCCGAGTTGCTGAAGGCACAGGAATTGGGTTTGAAAATCTATTCCTATCCCGAATTCCTATACGAACAATCCAAAAACAAAACCCGCGTGGTTATTGGTGGTTCACACGGAAAAACCACAATTACTTCAATGATACTGCACGTGATGCATTACCACAACATCGAAGTGGATTATATGGTGGGTGCCCAATTGGAAGGCTTTGACACGATGGTACATCTAACACACGAAAATGACTTCATTGTTTTGGAAGGCGATGAATACCTTTCGTCACCCATTGACAGAAGACCGAAGTTTCATTTATACCAACCTAATATTGCCTTGCTTTCCGGGATTGCGTGGGACCATATCAATGTGTTTCCGACCTTTGAAAATTATGTGGAGCAGTTTGAAATCTTTGTAAACCAAATCACCAAAGGCGGTATTTTGGTGTATAACGAAGAGGACGAAACCGTTAAGAAAGTAGCCGAAGAAACCACCAATACCATTCGTAGGCTTCCTTATAAAACACCAAGTTACAGCGTTGAAGACGGAACAACCTTACTCGATACTCCCGAAGGTCCAATGCCAATTGAAGTTTTTGGTGCACACAACCTGAACAATCTGGCCGGAGCCAAATGGATCTGCCAAAACATGGGTGTCGACGAAGCCGATTTCTATGAAGCCATTGCCAGTTTCAAAGGTGCCAGCAAACGTTTGGAGAAAATAGCCGAAGGAAAAGGAAAAGTCGCGTACAAGGATTTTGCGCATTCGCCAAGTAAGGTTTCCGCAACGACTAAGGCTGTAAAATCGCAATATCCCGATAGGAAATTGGTCGCCTGCCTCGAACTGCATACCTACAGCAGCCTCAATCCCGAATTCCTAAAAGAATACGAAGGAGCACTCAATGCTGCCGATGTTGCTGTGGTGTTCTATTCGCCTGATGCGGTTAAGATCAAGCAGCTTGAGGAAATAACCTATGAACAGATTGCAGCGTCATTCAAACGCGATGATTTGATTATCTATACCAATCCGGCAGAATTCAAGGATTTCCTGTTTAATTATGATTTGAACAATTCAGCTTTGCTGTTGATGAGTTCGGGTAATTACGGCGGATTGAATTTTGACGAAGTTAAACAGTTAATGTAATCTTATCGTTTTATAACCAATTGCTGCTGGTTGATTTTATCCTCAGTGGTTTTGGTCTCAATGATATAAATGCCTTCCTGCAAATTGGAAACATCCATTTGCCCGAAGGTATTTTTTTGTTTGGCCACAAGTTTTCCATCTAAAGAAAAGATGGACGCCTCAGCAATGTCTTCCGTAAAATTGATGGTCTGTGCAACAGGATTGGGGTAGAAACCAACAGTGTTGCTTTCCAATTCCGTAAGTCCCAATTCGTTTCCGGTAAAGATACGGGCTATCATAAAATTATTACCTCCAGAATAACCGCTAATCAAAATCTGCCCTGTTGATTGAAGTTTGGTATCATACACCACCGGGCCATTGCCGTTTGGGGGTAAAAAATTTGCTTTTCCATCGCCGCTAAAACTCGTATCTAAATCACCGCCTGTTGTCAATCGTATGGCAAAGATGGATGTGCCGCTTCCATTACCGTTATAGTAAGACCCAGCCAAAATGATTTTTCCATCAGGCTGAATGGCAACTCCTTTCGGGAAGTCACTCGTATTGTTCATCGTGGTGCTGAATTTACCGTCACCACTAAAAGTAGTATCCAATTCGCCTGCGGTCGTCAATCGTATCGCACCAATGATTTGGTGGGAACCAATATAACAATCCGACAATACCACAATTTTACCATCAGCCTGTAAAGCCATATCCTGCACCGTATCATTGCCATAGCTGCTGGCTACTTTGGTAGTCATGATTCCGTCTCCGTTAAAGGTGTTGTCAAGGTCTCCTGTGCTGGTCAGCCTTACAACCGCAAACGAACAAACAGGACCTGGATAGGAATACCCACAGACTAAGATTTTGCCATCAGGTTGTATCAAAACACTTTTGGCATAATCGGAACCAAGGATGTTTAACGTCAGTTTTCCATTGTTACCAAAGTTGTTATCGAACGTACCATCGGGATTGATGCGTGCCATAGCAAAATCGGTGGCGCCCGAACTTCCGGTATGGCCGGCAACAACAATTTTCCCATCAGTTTGCAACGCCACAGAGTAACAATAATTTTTTTCTTGCGCGTTATAATCAAAAGTCAGGCTTCCGGTTCCATTAAAAGTAGTATCTAATGAACCATCGGCATTCAGCCTGGCAATGGTAGTATGGTATTCTCCACCAACAAGGTAGGTACAGCCTGCAAGGATAATCTTTCCATCAGGTTGTATTGCAATATCGTAGGCTCCTGCATTAAGGCCTTCAAAAGTCACATACGCTTTTCCGTCAGTATCAAAAGAGGTATCCAAAACTCCGTTTGGCGATAGTTTGATACAGCTAAAATGGTCATGCCCTCCAATCATGATGATGGAATTATCCGGCAAAATGGCCATGCCATCACCGGTATCCAATTCTTCATCATCACTGATGAAAAAACCGGCAACCCCAAAGTTAGGATCAAGTTCACCAGCCTGTGGCATTGCTTTATTGATGATAAATAAGAATAAAAGGAAGTATATCTTTCTCATAGTGAGTTTTTTGGCAAATGTAATCAAAAATGCTGCTGATGGAAATTACTTTGCAAATATGAACAAAAAGTAGACGGTTTCCATTTTTTAAGTGTTTAGATTTGAATCTGATAAAGTATTTGTTTTGGATCAGAATTTTTCCATAAAACACTGGGCAGAAGATGATAAGCCCCGCGAAAAACTAATGCTCAAAGGTAAAACAGCTTTGAGCGATGCCGAACTCATTGCCATTCTCATAGGTTCGGGAAGCAGGAACGAAAGTGCTGTGGGTTTGAGCAAACGGATTTTGTCGAGCGTAGACAATAACCTCAATGCTTTGGGAAAATTATCATTAAAGCAACTAATGGAATTCAAAGGAATAGGAGAGGCGAAAGCCATTTCAATTACCGCAGCAATGGAATTGGGGAGAAGGCGCAGGGCGGAAGAATCTGTTGAACTCCAAAAAATAACTTCAAGCAAAGCCGTTTTCGAAATCATGCAGCCTCTTATCGGCGAACTGCCGCATGAGGAATTTTGGGTACTTTATTTAAATAATTCCAATAAGGTAATTTACAAATCCCAACTATCAAAAGGTGGCATTACAGGAACAGTGGTAGATGTGCGATTAATTTTCAAAACCGCATTGGAACATAATGCTACTTCCGTAATTTTGTCGCATAACCATCCTTCGGGAAAATTGCTGGCAAGTGACGCCGACAGGGAAATAACCAAAAAACTAAAACTGGCAGGAGATCAATTGGACATCAAAATCCTTGACCATGTCATTATTACCGAAACAGGTTATTTCAGTTTTCAGGACGAAGGCATTTTTTAAAATGAAAAACATAACAGACATTTTTTTTGACTTAGACCACACGCTTTGGGATTTTGACAGAAATTCGATTTTGGCCTTTGACAAAATATTCAGGCAGCATTATCCAACCATTGACACCCAAAAGTTCATCGAAATCTACGCGCCGATAAACCAGGCATGCTGGAAATTGTATCAGGTTGATAAAATCACCCACGAGGAATTGCGTTATAATCGCTTGAGGCAGTCATTCGATGCTATGGATTATAATATTTCCGATGAGGAAATCAATCGGATTTCGCATGATTACATTGAATTCCTGCCAGACAACAACCAATTGTTCGACGGAGCAATAGAAATTTTAAAATATTTGCAACCAAAATACAATCTGCACATCATTACTAATGGATTTGCTGAGGTACAGGGAAAGAAAATAAACAATTCGGGTTTGGGGAATTATTTCAAAACCATTACCAATTCGGAAATGGCAGGCGTAAAGAAGCCACACCGCAATATATTTGAATTTGCTTTATCTTTGGCTAACGTCAAAAAGGAAAACGCCATAATGATTGGAGACTGCATCGATGCTGACGTGCGCGGAGCAATTGAATTTGGCATGGAAGCCATATTATTTGACGAAAAGGGAATCCATGATGTTGGCGGCATTAGAAAAATAAATCATTTGTTGGAACTAAAAAACATATTATAATGAAGAAGATTGTCCTGCTATTGCTTTTGATATCAAGCCATGCCTTTTCGCAAAGTGTTAATGACTATCAATACGTAGTTGTGCCTCAGAAATTCAGTATTTTCAGCGAAAGCAATAAGTTCAACCTGAATAATAGTGTTAAGATGTTGTTGCAGAA
The DNA here is from genome assembly GCF_021608265.1 of Flavobacterium wongokense. Taxonomy (GTDB): domain Bacteria; phylum Bacteroidota; class Bacteroidia; order Flavobacteriales; family Flavobacteriaceae; genus Flavobacterium; species Flavobacterium wongokense. The sequence goes on along the minus strand of NZ_JAKIHP010000005.1, from coordinate 50,233 downwards.
ATATGGTTTCAAGTCTTATCTTGAAACAGAAACGCTTCCTTTTGAAATTATAAACTCCAATTGCAATAAACTCCATGCCGACTTGGTTAAGGAAAGCAACGTTTTTGCTACCAAAATAAAAGTGGTGCTCAAGGATTGCAGTGAAAAAGTCCTTTACGAAACTGCTTTTGGAAAAAGTAACGAGAAAGATCTTGCGATAGCTTTCAATCAGGCATTGCGTGAGGCTGGGAAATCGTTTGAAAGCCTGAATTACAAATACAATGGGAAAAATGGAAGTGTCACCGAGACTAATCTTTCAGAGAAATTGGCAAACAAAGCACAAAGCCTTGAAATAATAGAAGCAACGCCAACTTCAGCTGCAACAAAAAATCCGGAAACTTTTTATTTTGCCCAACCAACTGCAAATGGTTTTCAGGTTGTAAACAACGAACCAAGAGTCATTATGCGTTTGTTCAACACTTCACAAAAAAATGTATTCATTGCCAATAAGGATGCTGTAAACGGGGTTGTGATTAACAAAGAAGGGCAGTGGTTTTTTGAATTTTATGCCAATGGAAAACTCGTTTCAGAATCCCTGAACCTGAAATTCTAATAGCCGTATTTATCTTTCCAGCGATTTTTAAGGAAATTGCGAAGCTCATTTTCCCGCGCATTATTTCCGGGTTTGTAAAAGGCCGTGCTTTTGATTTCGTCGGGTAAATATTCCTGTTCGGTAAAATTGTTGGCATAATTATGCGAATACAGGTATTCTTCGCCATAACCCAATTCCTTCATCAATTTGGTTGGCGCATTCCGCAAATGAATGGGAACCGATAAATCACCGGTTTGTTTTACGGTTTGCTGCGCTTCGCTAATCGCCATATAGCTTGCATTGCTTTTAGCAGAGGTTGCCAGATATACCGCACATTGGCTTAGGATTATCCTGCTTTCGGGATTTCCAATGGCTGAAACCGCCTGAAACGTGTTGTTGGCCATAATGAAAGCTGTCGGGTTTGCGTTTCCAATATCTTCACTGGATAAAACCAACATGCGTCGGGCAATGAATTTCACATCTTCGCCACCTTCAATCATTCGCGCCAGCCAATATACAGCTCCGTTTGGATCGCTTCCGCGGATTGATTTTATGAAAGCCGAAATAATATCGTAATGCTGTTCACCGGTTTTGTCATAAAGCACCGTATTTTGCTGAACCAATTCCATTACCTTATCGTTGGTAATGGTAATTTGGCCTTCAGGGCTTGCGTTTACAACAAGTTCAAAGATATTTAATAGTTTGCGTCCATCACCGCCCGAAAGCCTGAGCAAGGCTTCGGTTTCCTTTAGCTTGATTTTTTTGGATGCCATAAAGGCGTCCTGCTTCATCGCCCTATTCAATAAAGCAAGCAAATCTTCCTTTGAAAACGGATTGAGCACATAAACCTGACAACGTGACAAAAGCGCAGGAATGACTTCAAAACTTGGATTTTCTGTTGTGGCACCAATGAGTGTGATCCAGCCTTTTTCAACCGCGGCCAAAAGCGAATCCTGCTGTGATTTGCTGAACCGGTGAATCTCATCAATAAACAAAATCGGATTTTTTGCGGTAAACAAACCACCGCTCATTTTGGCTTTGTCAATAACGTCGCGAATGTCTTTTACACCGCTGTTTATGGCGCTCAGCTCATAAAATGGGCGATTGCTCTGTTTGGCAATAATCTGGGCCAAAGTGGTTTTTCCGGTTCCCGGAGAACCCCAAAAAATCATCGAAGGAATTACGCCACGGACAATTTGCTGCGTCAGTGAACCATTCTCGCCAACGAGGTGTAACTGGCTGATATAATCTTCTAAACGTTGTGGCCTGATGCGCTCGGCTAGTGGTGCTTCCATGTTGTAAAAATAGCTATTTCTGCCAAAATATCATTATTTTTAACTTTGGCTGCATTTTTGAGCAGGGCAGAATGCATTTAAATTTTTAGGTATGTATAATGATTACCATCATTTTAAGTTTACACCATCGGTTTGGCTTGTTCCTTCTTTATTGATTGTTGTGATTTGGGCTGTTTTTCTATTTGAAAACATTTTCAATGTCGATTTGACGATGTTTGGTATTTTGCCAAGAACTGTTTCAGGTTTAAAGGGAATTCTCTTTAGCCCTTTTCTGCATGGAGACTTAAAGCATATTGCCAATAACACGCTACCCCTTTTTATACTCTCCACAGCGCTGATTTATTTTTACAGGGATATTTCGCTTAAGGTTATATTCTTTGGCATACTGCTTTCTGGGCTGATAACCTGGGTTATTGGAAGAAACTCCTATCATATTGGTGCAAGCAGCCTGATTTATGTTTTGGTTTCCTTTATCTTTTTTAAAGGAATAATGTCAAAATACTTTCGTTTGATAGCATTGTCATTGACTGTCGTGACATTTTATGGGGGAATGATTTGGTATGTCTTTCCACAGGTTGGGAATAATATTTCCTGGGAAGGCCATTTAGGAGGATTAATAACAGGTTACCTATTTGCCAGATATTTCAAGACTCCCGATTATGTCAAGGCTATACAATACCCTTGGGAAAAACCCGATTTTGATCCACAGGATGATCCATTCATGAAACGTTTTGATGAAAATGGGAACTTTGTAAATCCGCCACCGCCAGAAGAGGTAATTGAGGAAATTACCCCAATTGAAGTAAAGTATTTTTACAACTCAAATCAAACACCTAAAGAGTAATTATTGTCTTTGTCTTACGGTTTCATATAAGAAAGCACCGCACGCAACAGAAACATTTAGTGAGCCAATGGTTCCAAACATAGGAAGTTTGGCTTTTTCATCTACAATTTTCAATACTGATGGATTGATTCCGCGGTCCTCACTCCCCATGATAATTGCCACGGGCTCGTTGAGTGAAATATCATAAATGTTTTGGTCCGTTTTTTCGGTAGCGGCTACAGTTTTTATTCCGCTTCCCTGAAGATGGAAAATTGCATCCTTAATGTGTTCCACTTTACAGATGGGAACATTGAAGACAGCACCTGCAGATGTTTTGACGGTATCGCCATTCACAGGAGCAGAACCTGCTTTTTGAACAATGATTCCGTCAACCCCGGTACATTCAGCAGTACGGATAATGGCACCAAAATTTCGGGCATCGCTTAGTTGGTCCAAAATTAAGAACAAAGGAGGTTTTCCACTTTCCAATACTTTTTCAATTAATGTTTCCAAATCATGAAAAGCAATGGGGGATATGGTGGCTACAGCACCCTGATGGTTATTCGAGGTTAATCGGTTAAGTTTTTCAACAGGAACATAGGAGAAGTTGATGCTTTTTTGTTTCATCACCTTCATAAGTTCCTTCATTAAATCACCTTGTGTATCTGATTGGATAAACACTTTATCAATAGCTGCACCCGATTGTATTCCTTCGATAATTGCCCTAATCCCGAAGATTTGATGTTCTTTTTCCATGGCGCAAAGATATAAAAAAACCATCCCGTTTTGGGATGGTTTTATAGTTTATAAAGTATTTTAAGGATTAATGGATATCCCAGAATAATTTAGTTGTTAACGTATTTCCACCAATTGCAGTGATAGCAGCTTCAACATTCGTTGCATTTAAAGTTTCCTCTCTTGCAGGATAGGTTAATCTTGTTGGGACTTCAGTCTCATTAGCATCAGCAGGAGCAATCAATACAGGGAAATCCAATCTTCTGAAAGATGTCCATGATTCGAAACCTCTATTGTAAAGACCAAGGTAAGCCTGTTCTCCAATTTTTTGCTGCCATGTTCCTGTTGCTGTTGTGTAAGCAACATCTGTTTGCGCTAAGTAAGCTGCCTGATCGGCACCAGATACACCCCAGTAATCCATAGATGCTGTAATTGCAGCATTGTAGTGAGATTCTGCAGAACCGCCAACAGCGATTCCTCTTTCAACAGCCTCAGCTAAAAGGAATTCAACTTGTGCTGCATCCATAATCAAACCTTCAAATGTTGGCTCTAAAATCATAGGTCCAATGTGAGAGAAGTTGGCGAAGTTGTTACTTGATCCTGGTTCTCCACCTTCGTAGATTCCACCAATTTGAGTAAAATACATTGCTCTTCTTGGGTCATTCAAATTGTTCATTTGTTCAATAATTGTAGCAGTAGGAACAAAATCATCCCTTCCGCTGGCAACTACGTCTACATAAATTGGATTTGTATTTGGTTGAGCTGACAAATAAGTAAGGCTTGCATTGTCTGCGTTGTCTACAATCACACCGTCAGTTACAGCAGCAAGTGCCTGAGCTGAAGCATAAGTGTGATCGATGTCATCTAAGTTGATAGCCATTTGCAGACGTACAGAGTTTGCAAATTTCTGCCATTGAGCAGTATCACCACCATACATTAAATCCTGTGAACCAAAACTTCCGAAATTAGTATCAAGGCCATGAGAAGCCGCAGTTAACTTAGCAATCAGATCTTTGTAGATCGTTTCACCATCATCATATTTAGGAAGCGGATGCTCAAGCGGATCTAAAGCTTCTGTGTAAGGAACATCTCCAAAAGTGTCTACCAATACATAATATGCATAAGCACTCATGATGTCGATAACGTGTCCTTTGTTGATTCTTTCAGCTTCCTGAGTAGCAATTTCTGCAGGAGTACCAGTGTATACTTCTTCAGCCAAAACGGTTCTTGATTCTTTTAAATCCCTTAGAACGTCTCTGTAAATAACCTGCCAGTGATTGTCAGGAATTGTTCTTGTAGCAACGTCATAGTTACTTTCGTCAGTGTAAGTTGTTTCAGTCCATTGTTGGGTAAACAATCTGAAAACATTAAAGTTTACACTGGTACTGACCATTTGGTCAACCATGTTTTTCTGAGCATTGGTAAACAAAAACTCAGCAGGAACCTCTGTTGGATTAACGGTGTCCTCATTAAGATCTGTAATATCGTCAGAGCAAGAATATAATCCGGCAAAGACAAACAGAAATAAAAATATCTTTTTCATAAATTAAAATTTAAGTGTTAAGTTACATCCAATGTTTCTAGTAGTTGGTAATGATCCAACAGAATAACCAGATGATAAGTTACCTGAACCTAATCCACTTTCCGGGTCTGCGTCTGGTAGATTTTTATGAATGATCCATAAGTTGGTACCAACTAAACTGAATTTCATATTTTCTAACTTCAAACTGTCTACCCATTTTTTAGGGAAGCTGTATGATATAGAAACCTCTCTTAACTTGATGTAAGAAGCATCATATACGAATGCTCTGTTAGGCTGTCTTCTGTAACCGTAGCTGTTTCCGAAGAATTCTGGTCCAGGAGCTCTTACGTCATTTGGAGTTCCGTCAGCAAAAACACCCGGAAGGATGATACCTCCTGAATCAGGACCACCAGTTATAGGGTTTCTGATTGGATTTCCAAGGTCGTTAAGTTCAGCAGTTTCGTTAGGTAAACCTGTAGCCAAACCATAGTATCTGTCTAATGAGAAGATGTCTCCTCCTTTTTGCATGTCAATTAAGAAACTGAATGCAAAATCTTTGTAAGTGAATTTGTTTCTAACACCACCAGTCCAATCAGGGTTGATGTCACCAATGTTGTTGTTAGAACTGTTGTTCAATACATAACGGCCATTAGCACCAACGATTTTTTCACCATTCAAATAAGTGAAATCAGAACCTTTGATGATACCGTAAGGCTGACCAACAGAAGCGTTAATGGTAACACCACCTTGGAAACTACCTAACTGTAAGTTGTCAATTCCATCAGCTAATGAAACTACCTCATTTCTGTTTCTTGCCCAGTTCACGTTAATGTCCCATTGGAAATTAGCCGTTTTAACCGGAGTACCATTCAATTGTAACTCGATACCTTTGTTTTCGATAGAACCTGCGTTTACCAATCTTGAAGTAATACCTGTTGCTTCAGAGTAAGGAACCCTGAAAATTTGGTCATCACTCAAAGAACGATAGTAACTGATGTCAAAACCGAATCTTCTGTCAAACATCTGCATTTCCAAACCAGCTTCATAACTTGATGTTACTGTTGGTCTCAAATCAGGATTGTTTTTGATTGAGTTTACAGAGAATAAACCGTTACCGTCAAAAGCAGGGAATTTAGCATAGCTGTCAGCCAAAGATTGTGCTGGAGCACCATTTCCTACCTGCGCCCAGTTTAATCTGAATTTACCAAATGACAACCAGCTTTGTTTGATTAGATTAGAGAATAATAAACTTCCTGAGATAGAAGGATATGTACTTACGTTATCGTCTTCAGGTAGTGTAGAGTAAGCATCACGTCTCACTGTTCCATCAAGGAAAAGGAAATCGTCATACCCAAAAGACACCTGACCGTAGTAACTGTTGATTCCTTCAGGAACTCTTAATTCCAAAGGATCGGAAATAGGTTGTTGAGAGTTCAGTAAACTGTATACTCCAGGAACGATAAGACCACCATTGGTAGAAGCAAAGATACTGTTGTTGTCAATTCTGTTGATAGATCCTCCTAATAAACCGGTTAAGTTGATTTTTCCAAAATCTTTTTTGAAATTGAAAATCAAATCATAGTTATTTTCACGATACGTTTTGTTGAATCTTTGGTATCCTGAACCTTGATCAAAACGTACGTTGTCAGCATTTGGCACACCAAATTCTGCTGCAACCGAACCAATAGCTCTTCTTTCTTCCTGGATTTCTGAATAGGTATCAGTAGAAATACGAGCTGTTGCAGTTAACCAATTGTTTACTTTATAATCCAATTTAGCATAACCTAAGAATCGGTCCCTGCTGTCATTTTGATAGTTTTGGTAACGTTGGAAATATGGGTTATCCCAGTAAGCCGGAGATAAATCGGTTGGCGATTTAATGTTCCAGGTAACGTTTTGTCCTCCTGAAGCATTGTAAACCTGCTGTTGTGATTTGATATCCACGTTAGTCTGCCACCATTGACGGAAGTTGGACATAATGTTGTCATTGTATCCGGTAGAGTTTCTACCAACCGCTTTTTGAACATTGTAATTTGCAAAAACAGAAAGTGTAAACCTGTCAGTTAGGTTGTGGTTTAACTTAATACTGAAATTGTTTTTCTTGATTTCACTATTTGGCATAAGCCCAGTTTGCTTCAAATTACTGTAGTTGAAAACAAAGTTTGATTTTTCATTTCCGTCTTCTAAGGAAATGGAATTGTTTAATGAAAGCGGAGTTTCAAAAAATTCAATCGGGCCATTTTTAGCTGCTCTCCATTCGGTTTTTTGACCAAAGTTTGGAGAATAAGGGGTAAACGCATCCCACTGATAAACCATTTGTCCATCAAATGGAGCTCCAAACGAAGCATCTTCGTAGAATGGAACTAAAAGATCCTGTGTTCCGTCTCCATCAATATCATCCTGGTTAAAATAGGCATCTTCGTCCGGACCATAGTACAATCCATAACCTGCTCCATATTTTTTCTGATATTCGATAAAAGTGCTTTTATCAATGCTTCCAACAACGGCTTCAGTAGTAAAAGTAACTCCTAAACCTTTTTTGCCGGCTTTTCCTTTTTTGGTGGTAATCATTAAAACACCATTACCTGCCTGATAACCATACAAGGCACTCGCAGCAGCTCCTTTTAAAACGTTTACTGATTCAATGTCTTCAGGATTGATGTCGGTTGCAGTGTTTCCATAATCGAAAGTGGTACCTCTACCATTGGTTTGTGCTTTTGAGTTGGTGTTAGAGTTGTTTACTGGAACCCCATCAACTACGATAAGCATCTGGTTGTTTCCGGTTAAACTTTTAACCCCTCTGGAAACCAAGTTGGTTGAACCTCCAAAGTTGTTGTTTCTTCTAACCTGAACTCCGGCAACTTTTCCAGACAAGTCGTTAATGAAGTTTCCTCCCGCTGTTCCTGATTTTAAATCGGCAGCCTTAACTTCTTGCGTGGCGTAACCCAGGGATTTCTTATCCCTTTTAACACCTAAAGCGGTCACAACAACACCTTCAAGTTCAACAGCATCTTCCTTCATTGTCACATTGACAGTGGTTGAAGCAGCTGAGACTTCTTGCGATTTCATCCCGACAAAATTGAACACCAGTGTTTGAGTTGCTTCTGCCTTGATGGAGTACTTACCGTCAATATCGGTTTGGGTACCCATCGCAGTTCCTTTAACAAGGACATTTACTCCAGGAAGTGGTAAACCGCTGTTGTCTGAAACAACACCAGAAACTACCCTGTCTTGTGCAAAAGAAATTTGCACCAATAACGCTATGAATAACGTTAGGAATCCGTTTAACTTTGTTTTCATTATTTATTTTGGTTATAATTAGTGTTCCAAAATTGCTAAAAAATTATTAAAAATCCTAATGAAAAGTTAAAATTCGCTGTTAAAGTTTATAAACAGCTAGAAGCTAGTTAAAAATGCTTAAAAAATCATCAAAAAATGTCCGAAATCCGCAATAAAGAATCGACGAACTACACGTTTTTTTAACATTTGTATGCGTGCATACATTGTCGGTTTTTAGAAATTAGCTTTAAAACTAATGTGGACAATGGAATTGGAGAGTTTGATGGCTTGATTATTCGTGCTTCCATTGGCATAAACAAGATTGAATAATCCGTTTTTGGTAAAAAGGCCAAAGCCAAAACCAAGACCAAGAAGGTTTTGATTGCTTTCTGATGTTTTGTCCTGAAGGTATCCATAGTCAATAATGCTGTGGACGTACAATCCTGGAGAAAGTACATAGCGGTATTCGGAAAGAATGGAACCGAATAAATTTCCCTGCAGGCTGTTTTCGTTAAAACCTCGTATTGAATTTATCCCGCCAAACCGCTGGAGTTCGTTAACAATGTAATTGCTGCTTTGCAGGTAAAAATTTTGCGTTTTAATATTGACAATGTTTTTGTCGTTCAGATAGAAATTGTGCTTTAAAAACAGGCTTCCAAAAAATTGGCTGTCGGAAAGGAGTTTGGAATCTCTTTTTCCGGTTCCGATTTTTAAATCAAAATACGTTTTCTCGGGGAAAAGAAAATCATCGTTCTTAAAATCGACAAATTCAAATGCGGTTGTGATAAAGGAATTTTCAAAATCGCTCAGGCTTGCCGTGTTTGCATTTTGGATATCGCTCGATTCAGTAGATTGATAGCCCAAATATAAACGGGTGTTGTAATTGAAATAGTAACCTAAGTCTATTGCCGTCTTTGTATTCTGAAAAGTGCTGTCCTGTTTGAAAATATTCAATTGGGCTTTTAGGCCAAGCGGGCTTTTGAATATATAAGGCAGTTCAACCCCTAAATTGAATGTCTTTTGGTCCTGTCCGTCACTTTTCCAGTATAAGGCAAATTTTTCTCCCGAATTCAGTATGTTGTTCAGGGTCAAATCAACATAGCCGCTAAAAACCACTTTTTTATTTTCATCATTGGTAAAGCCAACATAACCATCAAAAGTATTGGGTTTTGTTTTTTCGAGGTAGACATAAATTTTTGTGGAATCTTTGGTAAAAAGGATTTCAGGGTATTTGCTTTGTTTGACAAATCGGAATTTCTCAAAATCATTGTAAAGCCGGTCCAGGTTTTTTTGATTGAAAACTTTATTGCGGTATAAGCGGAGGATATTCTTTTTGTGGCTGAATGGGAATTTGTCATAACCATTAATCACAATGTCGTTAACCTGTCTCTTGATCTCGGTAGTAATCGATAGGTCGGCGATAATGAAATCTTTTGATTTTTGGATATTGACCAGTTTGACTTTGGCCATTGAAAAACCATTGGTTTCCAGTTTTTTTAAAGTGGCAGTTAAAAACCCTTCAATTTCTTCATACGCGAGAATCAAAGTATCTTTTTTAACCGTGTAATTTGCAGCGACATTTTCCTGAAAATTTCTACCTATATATATGCGTGCATAATTTATCCTTTTTCCGAGGCTGTATTTGAAGATGAAAACAGAGTCATTTTGCTTGAAGTTTTCCAGGAATTCGCTTTCGGCATATCCCTTTTTAGTGAGTTTTTCATAAAAGGAATTGTTCTCGTCAATGATGGATTTGGTGTTTTTGTGTTTTGAAACATATCCAATACTGTCAATAATTTTGTTTTCAGTTTCATTTTTGCCGACAATTTTCAGCTGAAATTCCTGTGCAACGGAATTCCAAAAGTTGATAATTAGCAAAAAAAGGACGAAAATCTTTTTCAAATCGGTTAGTTGTTTGCTTCAAAATAACGCAAAAAATCTGTTTTTATTGTTGTTAATCGAATCTAAATAGAATTTGTTTGAAAATTAATTAATTACGATTTGTTTCATTGAAAATAATTACTACATTTGCAACCCCTAAAAAAGCGGGAATTTAATAAATAAAGAAAAATTAGTATTTAATTATGCCAACAATTCAACAATTAGTAAGAACAGGAAGAACTCAGATCACTAAGAAGAGTAAATCGGTTGCTTTAGATTCTTGTCCTCAAAGAAGAGGTGTTTGTACGCGTGTTTACACTACTACTCCAAAAAAACCAAACTCTGCAATGCGTAAAGTAGCGCGTGTACGTTTGACTAATGGAAATGAGGTGAATGCTTACATCCCAGGAGAAGGACACAATCTACAAGAGCACTCGATAGTATTAGTGCGAGGCGGAAGGGTAAAAGATTTACCAGGAGTTAGATACCACATTGTGCGTGGTGCGCTTGACACATCAGGTGTAGCAGGAAGAACACAAAGAAGATCTAAGTACGGTGCTAAACGCCCAAAAGAAGCAAAAAAGTAATCTAAAAACTTTAAAGTAAAGACATGAGAAAAAGAGCGGCAAAGAAAAGACCACTTTTACCAGATCCGAAATTCAACGATCAGTTAGTAACACGTTTTGTAAACAACTTAATGTGGGATGGTAAGAAATCAACAGCTTTCAAAGTATTTTATGATGCTATGGAAATTGTAGAAACAAAAAAGAACAATGATGAAAAATCATCATTAGAAGTTTGGAAAGATGCTTTAACAAACGTTATGCCTCACGTAGAAGTACGTAGTCGTAGAGTAGGTGGAGCTACATTCCAAATCCCAATGCAAATCAGACCAGACAGAAAAATTTCTATGGCCATGAAGTGGATGATACTTTATGCAAGAAAAAGAAATGAAAAATCAATGTCAGGTAAATTAGCTTCAGAAATCTTAGCTGCGGCTAAAGAAGAAGGTGCTGCTGTTAAAAAGAGAATGGATACTCACAAAATGGCAGAAGCAAACAAAGCATTCTCTCACTTCAGATTTTAATATTTAAGAAATGGCTAGAGATCTAAAATTTACAAGAAACATCGGAATCGCGGCTCACATTGATGCTGGTAAAACAACAACAACTGAGCGTATATTATTCTATACTGGAAAATCACACAAAATTGGTGAGGTGCACGATGGTGCTGCAACAATGGACTGGATGGCACAAGAGCAGGAAAGAGGTATTACCATTACTTCTGCTGCAACAACTTGTGAATGGAGTTTTCCAACTGAGCAGGGTAAACCATTACCAACTTCTCAGGATTACCACTTTAACATTATTGATACCCCAGGACACGTTGACTTTACCGTAGAGGTAAACCGTTCGTTACGTGTATTGGACGGATTGGTTTTCTTGTTTTCTGCTGTTGATGGTGTTGAGCCACAATCAGAAACTAACTGGAGGCTTGCTGATCAATATAGAGTTCCACGTATGGGATTCGTAAACAAAATGGACCGTCAGGGTTCTAACTTCTTAATGGTTTGTCAACAAGTTAGGGATATGCTAAAATCTAACGCTGTTGCCATTACTTTGCCAATTGGTGAGGAAAATGACTTTAAAGGAGTTGTAGATTTAGTAAAAAACCAAGCTATCGTATGGCATGATGCAACTCAAGGGGCAACTTTTGATATCGTTGACATTCCTGCTGATATGGTTGCAGAGGTAAAACAATACAGAGACATCCTTATTGAAGCAGTTGCTGATTATGATGAAAACCTACTTGATAAGTACATGGAAGATCCAGACTCTATCACTGAGGAAGAAATCAACAACGCTTTAAGAGCAGCTACAATTGACATGGCTATCATCCCGATGATTGCCGGTTCTTCTTTCAAAAACAAAGGAGTTCAGTTCATGTTGGATGCTGTATGTAAGTATTTGCCATCTCCTTTGGATAAGGAAGGTATCGAAGGTATTCACCCTGATGATGCTGAATTATTAGAAGAAGATCAAAAGAAAATCTTACGTCGTCCTGATGTAAAAGAGCCGTTCGCAGCTTTGGCATTTAAGATTGCTACTGACCCTTATGTTGGTCGTTTGGCTTTCTTCCGTGCTTACTCAGGTCGTTTGGATGCAGGTTCATACATCCTAAACACTCGTTCAGGAAACAAAGAAAGAATTTCCCGTATCTACCAAATGCACGCTAACAAACAAAACCCAATCGAGTACATCGAGGCAGGAGATATTGGAGCTGCAGTTGGATTTAAGGATATCAAGACTGGAGATACAATGTGTGACGAAAAACACCCAATCATTCTTGAGTCAATGAAATTCCCAGCACCGGTAATTGGTATCGCTATCGAGCCAAAAACTAAAGCTGACGTTGATAAAATGGGTATGGCTTTGGCAAAATTAGCTGAAGAGGATCCAACATTTACAGTAAGAACAGACGAGGCTTCAGGTCAAACGATCATTTCAGGTATGGGTGAGTTACACTTAGACATCCTTGTAGATCGTATGAAACGTGAATTCAAAGTTGAGGTTAACCAAGGTGAGCCACAGGTTGAGTACAAAGAAGCTTTCACAAAATCGGCACAACACAGAGAGGTTTACAAAAAACAATCTGGAGGTCGTGGTAAATTTGGTGATATCGTATTTAGATTGGAGCCAGCTGACGAAGTTGACGGAAAAGTACCGGTAGGTTTACAGTTCGTTAACGAAGTAAAAGGTGGTAACGTTCCTAAAGAATATATCCCATCTGTAGAAAAAGGATTTAGAGAAGCTATGAAAACTGGTCCATTAGCTGGATATCAGGTTGATAGTTTGAAAGTTACTTTATTGGACGGATCTTTCCACCCTGTGGATTCTGATGCTCTTTCTTTCGAATTGGCAGCAAGAATGGGTTATAGAGAAGTTGCAAAAGCAGCAGGAGCTGTAATTCTTGAGCCTATCATGAAAATGGAAGTTATTACACCAGAAGAAAACATGGGAGATATCGTAGGTGATATCAACCGTCGTAGAGGTCAGGTGAATGACATGGGTGACAGAAATGGCGCGAAAACCATTAAGGCTAATGTGCCTTTATCTGAAATGTTTGGTTATGTTACAACATTAAGAACATTATCTTCAGGTAGAGCTACGTCTACAATGGAATTCTCTCACTACGAGCAAACTCCTTCTAACATCTCTGAAGAAGTAATCAAAAAAGCAAAAGGTAACGCTTAATTTTTAACAAGATGAGTCAAAAAATTAGAATAAAATTAAAATCTTACGATCACATGTTGGTGGATAAATCAGCTGAGAAAATCGTAAAAACTGTGAAAAGCACAGGTGCTGTTGTAACAGGTCCAATTCCGTTACCAACTCACAAAAAAATATTTACCGTATTACGTTCTCCACACGTTAACAAAAAAGCGAGAGAGCAGTTTGAGGTAAGTTCATACAAAAGATTACTAGATATCTATAGTTCTTCTTCGAAAACTATCGATGCTTTAATGAAACTTGAATTGCCAAGTGGAGTTGAAGTAGAAATCAAAGTATAACGAAACAAGTTTCTGAAATGAGTATCAGAAGTAAATTTATTTCTGATACTTATTTCTTTATTAAAAAAGTAAACAAGTAATAATTATAAATAGTTTAATATGTCTGGGTTAATTGGAAAAAAAATCGGCATGACAAGCATCTTTGATGAAAACGGGAAAAACATTCCTTGTACAGTAATCGAAGCTGGTCCATGTGTCGTTACCCAAGTCAGAACCAATGAGGTTGACGGGTATGCAGCTCTTCAGCTTGGTTTCGATGACAAAGCAGAAAAACACGCTACTAAAGCGGACTTAGGTCACTTTAAAAAAGCGGGAACATCTGCTAAGAAAAAAGTCGTTGAATTCCAAGGATTTGAAGAAGATTACAAATTAGGTGATAATATCACTGTGGAAGTATTCAGCGAAGGAGAATTTGTTGATGTACAAGGTGTATCAAAAGGTAAAGGTTTTCAAGGTGTTGTAAAACGTCACGGTTTTGGTGGTGTTGGACAAGCAACACATGGTCAGCACAACCGTTTGAGAGCGCCAGGTTCTGTAGGAGCATCTTCTTATCCATCACGTGTATTCAAAGGAATGCGTATGGCAGGAAGAATGGGAGGAGATAATGTAAAAGTACAAAATCTTAGAGTTTTGAAAGTAGTTGCTGAAAAGAACCTACTTGTTGTTAAAGGAGCAATTCCTGGACACAAAAACTCTTATGTAATCATTCAGAAGTAATGGAAGTAAAAGTTTTAGATATCACAGGAAAAGATACTGGAAGAAAAGTACAGCTTTCTGATTCAGTATTCGGCATTGAGCCAAATAATCACGCAGTATATCTTGATGTTAAGCAATACTTAGCTAATCAAAGACAAGGAACGCACAAAGCTAAAGAAAGAGCTGAAGTTGCAGGTTCAACGCGTAAGATTAAAAAACAAAAAGGTACAGGTACTGCTCGTGCAGGATCTAAGAAAAGTCCATTGTTCAAAGGTGGAGGTACAGTTTTCGGACCACGTCCAAGAAGCTACTCTTTCAAATTGAACAAAACTGTTAAGAGATTAGCTCGTAAATCGGCTTTCTCTATCAAAGCAAAAGAATCAAATTTAGTAGTTGTTGAAGACTTCAATTTTGAGACACCAAACACTAAAAATTTCATTAATGTTTTGAAAGCATTAGGGTTAGAAAACAAAAAATCTTTGTTTGTGTTGGGTGATTCAAATAAAAATGTATATTTGTCGTCACGTAATTTGAAAGCGTCTAGTGTTGTAACTAATTCAGAATTAAGCACTTACGAAATTTTAAATGCTAACAATTTAGTTCTTTTAGAGGGTTCTTTGGAAGGAATTGTTGAAAATTTAAGCAAATAATTAGACCATGAGTATCATAATTAAGCCTATCATCACGGAAAAAATCACCAAAGAAGGTGAAGTTTTCAATCGTTTTGGTTTTGTTGTTGACAAAAAAGCAAACAAAGTTCAGATTAAGAAAGCTATCGAAGCTGCTTACGGAATTTCAGTTGTTACCGTTAACACGATGAACTATAGAGCTGATAGAACTACTAAATATACAAAAAGTGGTTTAATCAGCGGAAAAACTAACAGTTACAAGAAAGCTGTAGTACAAGTAAAAGAAGGAGAAACAATAGATTTTTATAATAATATCTAATAACAATGTCAGTTAGAAAATTAAAACCTATTACCCCTGGTCAGCGTTTTAGAGTTGTGAATGGTTTTGACGCCATCACGACTGATAAGCCGGAGCGTTCATTATTAGCACCGATAAAAAACTCAGGAGGTAGAAATAGTCAAGGAAAAATGACCATGCGTTATACAGGCGGTGGTCACAAGCAAAGGTATCGTATGATTGATTTCAAAAGAACTAAAGTTGGAATTCCAGCTACAGTGAAATCAATTGAATATGATCCAAACAGAACTGCTTTTATCGCATTATTGTGGTATGTAGATGGAGAGAAAACGTACATCGTTGCTCAAAATGGTCTGCAAGTAGGACAAACTGTTGTATCTGGAGAAGATGCAGCTCCTGAAATTGGAAACACTTTGCCATTGAGCAAGATTCCATTGGGAACTGTAATCTCCTGCATCGAGTTACGTCCAGGTCAGGGAGCTGTAATTGCTCGTTCGGCTGGAACGTTTGCTCAATTAATGGCAAGAGACGGAAAATATGCTACAATCAAAATGCCATCAGGTGAAACAAGATTGATCTTGCTTACCTGTTCAGCAACAATTGGAGCTGTTTCTAACTCTGACCACCAATTGATCGTATCTGGTAAAGCAGGTAGAACAAGATGGTTAGGAAGAAGACCAAGAACAAGACCAGTAGCAATGAACCCGGTTGATCACCCTATGGGAGGTGGTGAAGGACGTTCATCTGGAGGTCACCCACGTTCTAGAAAAGGTTTACCAGCTAAAGGTTACAGAACTCGTTCTAAAGTTAACCCGAGCAACAAGTATATTGTAGAACGCAGAAAGAAATAATTAGATAGACATGGCACGTTCATTAAAAAAAGGACCATTTGTTCACTATAAATTAGATAAGAAAGTTCAGGAGAATATCGCTGGAGGAAATAAAGGAGTTGTTAAGACCTGGTCTAGAGCTTCAATGATTACACCAGATTTCGTTGGACAAACTATCGCAGTTCACAATGGTCGTCAATTTGTTCCGGTTTATGTAACTGAGAACATGGTAGGACACAAATTAGGAGAGTTTTCACCAACTAGATCTTTTAGAGGTCACGCTGGAGCAAAAAATAAAGGTAAAAAATAAGAAGCAATGGGAGTTCGTAAAAGAGAAACAGCAGATGCGAGAAAAGAGGCTAATAAGTCTATTGCTTTCGCGAAATTGAATAACTGCCCTACTTCACCTAGAAAAATGCGCTTAGTAGCGGACTTGGTAAGAGGTCAGAAAGTGGAAAGAGCTTTAAATATATTAAGATTTAGCTCTAAAGAAGCTTCAAGAAAACTAGAGAAACTTTTGTTATCTGCAATCAACAACTGGGAGCAGAAAAACGCAGAAGGTAATGTAGCTGAAGCAGGCTTAATTGTAAAAGAAATCCGTGTAGACGGTGGAATGATGTTGAAAAGACTTCGTCCAGCTCCACAAGGAAGAGCACACAGAATTAGAAAACGTTCTAACCACGTTACAATCGTATTAGGACAATTAGATAACACACAAGCAAATTAATTAAGATGGGACAAAAGACAAATCCAATAGGAAACAGACTTGGGATCATCAGAGGATGGGATTCAAACTGGTATGGTGGAAATGACTACGGTGACAAAATCGCTGAAGATTACAAAATCAGAAAGTATATCCACGCTCGTTTATCAAAAGCTAGTGTATCAAAAGTAATCATCGAGAGAACTTTGAAACTTGTAACCGTTACTATCACTACTGCAAGACCTGGTATCATTATCGGGAAAGGTGGCCAAGAGGTAGACAAGTTGAAAGAGGAACTTAAGAAAGTTACTGACAAAGAGGTTCAAATCAACATCTTTGAAATTAAAAGACCTGAACTGGATGCTTACTTAGTAGGTACTTCTATCGCGCGTCAGATCGAAAGTAGAATTTCTTACAGAAGAGCTATTAAGATGGCAATTGCGGCTGCAATGCGTATGAATGCTGAAGGTATTAAAGTATTGATTTCTGGTCGTTTGAACGGAGCTGAAATGGCACGTTCTGAGCAATTCAAAGAAGGAAGGATTCCTCTATCAACTTTCAGAGCCGATATTGATTATGCTTTGGCTGAAGCACATACTACTTATGGTAGAATGGGTATCAAAGTATGGATCATGAAAGGTGAGGTTTATGGAAAAAGAGATCTTTCTCCACTTGTAGGCATGGACAAAAAACAAGCTGGTCAAGGTGGTGGAAAAGGTGGAGATTCTCCAAGAGGTGACAGAAAACCTTTTAACAAGGACAGAAAACCTGCGGGAGACCGTAAAAGAAAGTAATTTTTTAAAAAGTAAAGAAAAATGTTACAGCCTAAAAGAACAAAATACCGTAAGGTACAAAAGGGTAGAATGAAAGGGAATGCTCAAAGAGGGCACGAACTTTCAAGTGGAATGTTTGGAATTAAATCTGTACATGAAACAGGAATGTTCATGACATCTCGTCAAATCGAGGCTGCGCGTATCGCTGCAACCCGTTACATGAAAAGAGAAGGTCAGTTATGGATCAATATTTTCCCGGACAAACCAATTACAAAGAAACCTCTTGAGGTACGTATGGGTAAAGGTAAAGGTGCAGTCGAATATTGGGCTGCAGTTGTAAAACCAGGAAGAATCATGTTTGAAGTTGGTGGAGTACCACTTTCTGTAGCAAAAGAGGCTTTGCGTCTTGCTGCTCAAAAACTTCCGGTAAAAACTAAGTTTGTCGTTGCTAGAGATTTCGAAGCATAATCTAAAATTAATTATGAAACAATCAGAAATTATAAATCTATCTGTAGCTGAGTTACAAGAAAAACTTAGTCAATTAAGAAAAGCGTATGCTGACTTAAGAAATGCTCACGCTATTTCGCCTATTGCCAATCCACTTCAAATTAGAAGTGCTAGAAGAGCAGTTGCTAGAGTAGCAACTGAACTAACTAAAAGAGAGTTACAATAATTGTACACTAGCAAAAGATGGAAAAAAGAAATTTAAGAAAAGAAAGAATTGGTGTTGTTACGTCAAACAAAATGGATAAGTCTATTGTTGTGGCACAGGTAACAAGAGTAAAACACCCATTATATGGTAAGTTCGTATTGAAAACTAAAAAGTTTCATGCACACGACGAAACAAATGACTGTAACATTGGTGATACAGTAAAGATCATGGAAACAAGACCTTTATCAAAAACTAAATGTTGGAGATTAGTTGAAATCATTGAAAGAGCTAAGTAATTATGGTACAACAGGAATCGAGATTAAAAGTAGCAGATAACACAGGAGCAAAAGAAGTTTTGACTATCCGTGTTTTAGGAGGAACGAAACGTCGTTATGCCTCTGTTGGAGATAAAATTGTAGTTTCAATTAAAGACGCAACACCAAACGGAAACGTTAAGAAAGGTGCTGTATCGACTGCAGTTGTTGTACGTACCAAAAAAGAAGTGAGAAGAGCTGATGGTTCTTATATCCGTTTCGATGACAATGCATGTGTTCTTTTGAACGCTGCAGGGGAAATGAGAGGAACTCGTGTTTTTGGTCCGGTTGCAAGAGAGCTTCGTGAAAAACAATTCATGAAAATTGTATCATTAGCGCCTGAGGTGCTTTAATTCATAGTAAGATGATAAAGTTAAAAGTAAAAACTGGAGATACAGTAAAAGTTATCGCTGGAGACCACAAAGGTACTACAGGTAAAATTACGCGTGTTTACAGAGAGAAAAACAAAGCGATCGTTGAAGGTGTAAACATGGTTTCGAAACATACAAAACCAAGTGCTAAAAACCCTCAAGGAGGAATCGTTAAGATGGAAGCTCCTATCCACATCTCAAACCTTTCATTGGTTAGTGGTGCAGATACAGCTAAAGGCGGAGCGAAAAAAGATTCAAAAAAAGCTAATAAAGCATAGTTATGGCATATATCCCAAGACTTAAGCAAGAATATAAGGACAGAGTAATTGCTGCCCTTAAAGAAGAGTTCGGTTACAAAAACGTAATGGAAGTTCCTAAATTGGAAAAAATCGTTTTGAGCCGTGGAGTTGGAGCTGCAGTATCTGATAAAAAACTAGTTGACTATGCAGTTGAAGAGTTGACAAAAGTTACTGGACAAAAAGCAGTTGCTACAATCTCTAAGAAAGACGTTGCGTCTTTCAAATTGAGAAAAGGCATGCCGATTGGAGCAAAAGTTACTCTTAGAGGAGAAAGAATGTATGAGTTTTTAGACAGACTTATCACATCATCTTTACCACGTGTTAGAGATTTTAATGGTATCAAAGCTACTGGTTTTGACGGAAGAGGTAATTACAACCTTGGTGTTACTGAGCAAATCATTTTCCCTGAAATTGATATTGACAAAGTAAACAAAATATCAGGTTTGGATATTACATTCGTAACGTCTGCAAACACAGATAAAGAAGCTCAATCATTATTAGCAGAATTAGGTTTACCTTTTAAAAAGAATTAAGACATGGCTAAAGAATCAATGAAGGCCCGTGAGGTTAAAAGAGCTAAAACGGTAGCAAAGTACGCTGAGAAAAGAAAGGCTTTATTAGAAGCTGGAGATTACGAAGGGTTACAAAAATTACCAAAAAATGCTTCACCAGTTCGTATGCACAATCGTTGTAAATTAACTGGAAGACCAAGAGGTTATATGCGTCAATTCGGTATTTCACGTGTTACATTCCGTGAAATGGCCAATCAAGGATTGATACCAGGAGTAAAAAAAGCCAGCTGGTAATAGTTGGTATTTCAGCAGATAATTGTACATTTGCCGGATTTTTGCCGGGAACCGTGCAATTATCTGCTTTAAAGTAGAGTTTAATGGCTTCAGGTTCAATAGAATAGTTCTTTTGAAAACCGTTGCCGCAATTTAATAAATATGTATACAGATCCTATTGCAGATTTTCTGACTAGAATTAGGAATGCAGTGAGAGCTAACCACAAAGTGGTTGAGATCCCAGCATCTAATCTAAAAAAAGAAATCACAAAAATTTTATTCGATCAAGGGTATATTTTGAGTTACAAGTTTGATGACGCTACCGTACAAGGTACCATCAAAATCGCTCTTAAGTATGATAAAGATACTAAAGACTCAGTAATCAAAGATATCCAAAGAATTAGTAAACCAGGTTTACGTAAGTACGCAGGTGCTTCAAAATTACCTAGAATCCTTAACGGTTTAGGAATTGCTATTGTTTCAACTTCAAAAGGTCTTATGACTGGGAAACAAGCTAAGCAATTAAATGTTGGTGGAGAAGTAATTTGTTACGTATACTAAAAAATAGTTAAACATGTCAAGAATAGGTAAAAATCCAATTTCAATTCCTGCAGGTGTAACTGTTGAAGTAAACGAAACTACAGTTACCGTAAAAGGAAAATTAGGTCAACTTACACAAGACTACGCAGACGTAGCTATTAAAGTTGAAGAAGGTCAAATCACTGTTGAAAGACCATCTGATAGTAAAGATCACAGAGCAAAACACGGATTATACAGATCATTAATCAGCAATATGGTTACTGGTGTATCTGAAGGTTTTACAAAAGAACTAGAATTGGTTGGAGTAGGTTACAGAGCTTCAAACCAAGGACAAAAATTAGACTTAGCATTAGGTTTCTCCCACAACATTGTTTTAGAATTAGCTCCAGAAGTTAAATTGGAAACAATCTCTGAGAAAGGTAAAAACCCAATCGTGAAGTTAACATCTCATGACAAACAACTTATTGGAGCTATCGCTGCGAAAATCAGAGGTTTCCGTAAGCCAGAGCCTTACAAAGGTAAAGGAGTTAAGTTTGTTGGTGAAGTATTGAGAAGAAAAGCAGGTAAATCAGCGTAAAAAGTAGTATTATGTCATTAACAAAAACTGAAAGAAGACAGAGAATCCAGTATAGAATCAGAAAGATTGTTAGCGGTACTGCTGCTAGACCAAGGCTTTCTGTATTCAGAAGTAATAAAGAAATCTATACACAACTTATTGATGATGTGAATGGAGTTACTTTATTGGCTGCTTCATCGAGAGATAAAGGAGTAGATACAAAAGGAACAAGTATTGAAGTTGCGACTGCAGTTGGAAAACTGGTTGCTGAGAAAGCTTTAAAGGCTGGAATCACAGAAGTAACTTTCGATAGAGGAGGTTATTTATATCACGGTCGTATTAAATCATTAGCTGAAGGCGCAAGAGAGGCCGGATTAAAATTCTAAGAAATTATGTATAACGGATATAAAAACGTAGAAATAGTAAAACCTAGCGGTCTTGAATTGAAAGATCGTTTGGTAAGTGTAAATCGTGTTACCAAAGTAACAAAAGGAGGAAGAGCTTTCGGTTTTTCTGCAATTGTTGTTGTAGGTGATGAAAACGGTGTTGTGGGTCACGGATTAGGAAAATCTAAAGACGTTTCTGAAGCAATCGCAAAAGCGGTGGAAGATGCAAAGAAAAACTTGGTTAGAATTCCTTTGAGCGGACAATCAGTACCTCACGAACAAAAAGGAAAATTTGGTGGAGCAGCAGTATTTTTGATGCCAGCTTCTCATGGTACAGGAGTTATCGCCGGTGGTGCGGTACGTGCGGTACTTGAGTCAGTAGGTATTCACGATGTATTGTCAAAATCTCAAGGTTCATCAAACCCTCACAACGTGGTAAAAGCAACTTTCGATGCTTTATTACAAATGAGAAGTGCCGTTACTGTTGCAAAACAAAGAGGTATTTCTTTAGAAAAAGTTTTTAAAGGATAATTCAAGGAAAACATGGCAAAATTATTAGTAAAACAAGTTAGAAGCAAAATCAACTGTCCACTTACACAAAAAAGAGGATTAGAGGCTTTAGGTCTTCGTAAAATGGGCCAGGTTGTAGAGCATGATTCAAATCCTGCGATCCTTGGAATGATAAATAAAGTTAAACACTTAGTTTCCGTAGAGGAAGTTAAATAACAATCATAGTTATGAATTTAAGTAACTTACAACCTGCTGAAGGTTCGACGCATAATCAAAATAAAAGATTAGGTAGAGGAGAAGGTTCTGGTAAAGGTGGTACTTCTGCAAGAGGTCACAAAGGAGCTAAGTCTCGTTCTGGTTATTCTAAAAAGATTGGTTTTGAAGGAGGTCAGATGCCACTTCAAAGACGTGTGCCTAAGTTTGGTTTCAAAAACGTTAATCGTGTAGAATATCAAGGCGTAAATCTTGACGCTCTTCAATTATTGGTTGACAACGGAATTGTTACCGATACTGTAGATTTTACAGTATTTGTTGAAAACCGTTTGGCTACTAAAAACGAAGTAGTTAAAATCCTTGGTAGAGGAGAATTAAAAGCAAAATTAAAAGTATCTGCACATAAATTTACTGCTACTGCAAAAGCTGCTATCGAAGCTGCTGGTGGAGAAGCTGTAGAACTATAATCATAAGAACAATGAAGAAATTTTTTGAATCATTTTTGAATGTTTGGAAAATAGAAGAGCTAAAGAATAGAATCTTAGTAACTCTAGGACTATTATTAGTTTACAGATTTGGAGCGCACGTAACGCTACCAGGTATTGATGCTACTCAATTGCACAGCTTAGCTGGTCAGACAGATAAAGGTATCGGATCGATCCTTGACATGTTTACCGGAGGAGCTTTCTCAAAAGCGTCAGTATTTGCGTTGGGTATCATGCCGTACATTTCTGCTTCAATCGTTGTTCAGTTGATGGGTATTGCTATTCCTTATTTGCAAAAATTACAAAAAGACGGAGAAAGCGGTAGAAAGAAATTAAATCAAATTACAAGATGGTTAACCATCGCTATTACTTTGGTACAAGGTCCAGGTTATATCTATAACTTGTACAGAACTTTACCAAGTAGTGCATTCCTTTTAGGATTTGATTCATTCTCATTCTTATTCTCATCTGTTTTGATCCTTACAACGGGAACTATTTTTGCAATGTGGTTAGGAGAAAAAATTACGGATAAAGGTATTGGTAATGGTATTTCACTATTGATTATGGTGGGTATCTTGGCAAGGCTTCCACAAGCATTATTCCAGGAATTTACTTCAAAGGTTACCAATAATAATGGTGGACCAATGTTGTTGGTACTTGAAATCATAGTTTGGTTATTGGTAATTATTGCATGTGTATTGTTAGTAATGGCTGTTAGAAAAATCCCGGTACAATACGCCCGTCGTACAACAACAGGAGATTTCGAACAAGACATGATGGGAGGAAACAGACAATGGATTCCATTGAAACTGAATTCTGCCGGAGTTATGCCAATCATCTTTGCACAGGCAATCATGTTCATACCAGCTGCAGTTGCAGGACTTTCAAAATCTGAAACATCGCAATCTATTGCAAGTACTTTCAGTAATATGTTTGGTCTATGGTATTGTGTGGTTTTTGCTTCATTGATTGTAATTTTTACATTCTTTTATACAGCAATTACTGTCCCTACAAATAAAATGGCTGATGATTTGAAAAGAAGCGGCGGATTTATTCCTGGTGTTAAACCTGGAATCGAAACGGCTGATTTCTTAGATAGAATCATGTCTTTAATAACATTCCCTGGTTCATTATTTCTTGCTTTGATTGCTGTGTTCCCAGCTCTTGTAGTAGGTCTTGGTGTTCAACAATCTTGGGCAATGTTCTATGGTGGTACCTCATTGATCATTATGGTTGGTGTTGCTATCGATACTATTCAACAAATAAATTCTTATTTATTGAATAAGCACTATGATGGATTGATGAAAAGTGGTAAAAATAGAAAAGCAGTAGCTTAATTTTTATGGCAAAACAATCAGCAATAGAACAAGACGGATCAATAATTGAAGCATTGTCAAATGCAATGTTCCGAGTAGAATTAGAAAACGGACACGTCGTGATTGCTCACATCTCTGGAAAAATGCGTATGCATTACATCAAATTGTTACCTGGTGACAAAGTGAAACTGGAAATGAGCCCTTACGATTTATCCAAAGCAAGAATTACTTATAGATATTAAAAGTATTACAATGAAAGTAAGAGCATCAGTTAAGAAAAGAAGTGCCGAGTGTATTATTGTACGCAGAAAAGGCAGATTATACGTAATCAACAAAAAGAATCCTAGATTTAAACAAAGACAAGGATAGTTATGGCAAGAATAGCAGGGGTAGATATACCTAAAAACAAAAGAGGAGTTATCGCTTTAACCTACATCTTCGGAATTGGTAAAAGTAGAGCTATTGAGATTTTAGAAAAAGCTCAAGTAAGCCAAGATACAAAAGTTCAAGATTGGAATGATGAGCAAATCGGAGCAATCCGTGATGCTGTGTCGTATTACAAAATTGAAGGTGAGCTTCGTTCAGAAGTTTCATTACACATCAAACGTTTAATGGACATTGGATGTTATAGAGGTATCCGTCACAGATCTGGTCTTCCGTTAAGAGGACAAAGAACTAAGAACAACTCTAGAACAAGAAAAGGTAAAAGAAAAACTGTTGCTAACAAGAAAAAAGCAACTAAATAATAAGTAATATGGCTAAAGCGACTACAAAAAAACGTAAAGTTATCGTTGAATCAACGGGCGAAGCGCATATTAATGCAACCTTTAACAACATCATTATTTCGTTAACAAACAAAAAAGGTGAAGTTATTTCTTGGTCATCAGCTGGTAAAATGGGCTTTAGAGGTTCTAAAAAGAACACTCCGTATGCAGCTCAGATGGCAGCAGAAGACTGTGGAAAAATTGCATTAGAAGCAGGACTTAAAAAAGTAAAAGTTTATGTAAAAGGACCAGGAAACGGACGTGAGTCTGCAATCCGTTCTATTCATAACTCAGGAATTGAAGTAACAGAAATCATTGACGTTACTCCAATGCCGCATAATGGATGTCGTCCTCCTAAAAGACGAAGAGTATAATTATAGTATAACACAGGCAGAGTTACGGTTATCGGAGGATTTATTGACCTGAATTCATAACCGCTGTCTAAAAACAATTTAAAATGGCAAGATATACTGGTCCACAAACAAAAATTGCTCGTAAATTTGGCGAAGCAATCTTCGGAGAAGACAAAGCCTTCGAAAAAAGAAATTATCCTCCTGGACAACACGGGATGGCTAAAAAAAGAGGTAAAAAATCAGAGTACGCTGTACAGTTGATGGAAAAGCAGAAAGCTAAATATTCTTATGGAATATTAGAGCGCCAGTTCCGTAAAATGTATGAAAAAGCAGCTGCTTCCCACGGTGTAACAGGTGAAATCCTTTTGCAATTATGTGAAGCTCGTTTGGATAATGTTGTTTACAGAATGGGAATTGCTCCATCTCGTAGAGGTGCAAGGCAAATCGTTTCTCACAGACACATTACCGTAAACGGAGAAGTAGTAAACATTCCTTCTTACCACTTAAAGCCAGGTGATAAAGTAGCAGTTCGTGAAAAATCAAAATCTGTTGAAGCTATCGAGCGTTCATTATCAAATTCATCTCAGGTTTATGAGTGGATTACTTGGAATAATGACACTAAGGAAGGAACTTTCGTTTCTGTTCCTCAAAGACTTCAAATTCCAGAAAACATTAAAGAACAATTAATCGTAGAGTTGTACAACAAATAATAATTGACATTAGTCTAAATTATGGCAATATTTAATTTTCAGAAGCCCGATAAAGTTATCATGATCGATTCAACCGATTTTGAAGGTAAGTTTGAATTCAGACCTTTAGAACCAGGATACGGATTGACTGTTGGTAACGCACTAAGAAGAGTTTTACTTTCTGCTTTGGAAGGTTATGCGATTACATCTATCAGAATTGATGGAGTAGAGCATGAATTCTCAACTATTTCTGGTGTTGTAGAGGACGTTACTGAAATTATCCTAAACCTTAAACAAGTGCGTTTCAAACGTCAGATTGAGGATGTGGATAACGAAACAGTTTCGATTTCTATCTCAGGAAAAGATCAGATTACAGCTGGTGATTTCCAAAAATTCATCTCTGGTTTCCAGGTGTTGAATCCGGAATTGGTTATCTGTAACTTAGATAGCAAAGTAAATCTTAATATGGAACTGACTATCGAGAAAGGTCGTGGTTATGTTCCTGCAGAAGAGAACAAAAAACAAAACGCAGCAATCGGTACTATCTTTACAGACTCAATCTTTACTCCGGTAAAGAATGTAAAATATGCTATTGAAAACTTCCGTGTAGAGCAAAAAACAGATTATGAAAAATTGGTTTTCGAAATCAAGACTGATGGTTCTATCAATCCAAAAGATGCCCTAACAGAAGCTGCCAAAGTTTTAATTCACCACTTTATGTTATTCTCTGATGAGAGAATCACGCTTGAAGCTGATGAAATTGCTCAAACTGAGTCTTATGATGAGGAATCATTACACATGAGACAATTGCTTAAAACAAAATTAGTTGACATGGATCTTTCAGTTCGTGCACTAAACTGTTTGAAAGCAGCAGAAGTTGATACACTTGGAGATCTAGTATCTTTCAACAAAAATGACTTAATGAAGTTCCGTAACTTCGGTAAAAAATCGCTAACTGAGTTAGACGAATTGGTTGCCAACAAGAATCTTACTTTCGGAATGGACTTAGGTAAATACAAATTAGATAAAGAATAAATTACTTCATATTTTGCTCTCCAAAGAGGATTGAGCAAGATGAAGGTTAAAAAAACACGTCATGAGACACGGAAAAAAAGTAAATCACTTAAGCAGACAGACTGGACATAGAAAATCTATGTTGGCTAACATGGCTTGTTCTCTTATCGAGCACAAACGTATCAACACTACTGTTGCTAAAGCAAAAGCGTTGAAACAATTCATTGAGCCGCTTATTACAAAATCAAAAGAGGATACAACCCACAACCGTCGTATTGTTTTCGCTTACTTGAGAAACAAATACGGAGTTACTGAACTTTTCAGGGAAGTAGCTGCAAAAGTTGGTGACCGTCCAGGTGGATATACACGTATCATTAAGATGGGTAACCGTCTTGGAGATAACGCTGATATGGCCATGATCGAATTGGTTGACTTCAACGAACTATACAACGGAGGTAAAAAAGAAGAGAAAAAAGGTAGAACACGTCGTGCTAAGAAAACGACTGAAACTCCTGCTGCTCCTAAAGCTCCGGTTGCTGCTGCACCAGTTGTAGAAGAAGTAGCTCCAATTGTAGAAGAAGTTGTTGAAACTCCTGCTGCAGAGGTTGTAGAAACTCCAGCAGTTGAGGAAACTCCGGTTGCTGAAGTAGAAACTCCTGAAGTTGTAGAAGAAGCTCCTGCAGTTGCAGAAGTGGAAGAGACTCCAGCTGACGAAGCACCAGAAACTCCAGAAGCACCAGCTACTGAAGAGGACAAAAAAGACGAAGAGGCATAATGACTGCCAACTCAAATATTAAAAGGATAAACATTTTTGTTTATCCTTTTTTTTTGGATTTTTTGAAGCACACGTTTTCCTTTCTAAACAAGTTCAGTCCCGCTTTCCGCGCTACATGGTAGCTTGCTGCAATCGGGGCTAAGCGAAATGTTTATAAACTTTAATAATTCTTTCTAAAATATTTCTAAGGAAATAAATAAATTTGCACAACACAACTACACTATGCAACACACAACAAGATCAAAAGCCATTTTATTACTAGCCGACGGAACCATCTTCCACGGCAAATCCATCGGAATCTCAGGCAAAACCTTTGGCGAAGTCTGCTTCAATACCGGAATGACCGGTTACCAGGAAATCTTTACTGATCCTTCTTACTTTGGGCAAATCATGGTAGCAACCAATCCACACATTGGAAACTACGGAGTAAACGCTCAGGAAGTGGAATCTGAAAAAATCATGATATCCGGATTGGTTTGTAAAAACTTTAGCTTTAACCATTCACGCCCCGATTCTGAATCAAATCTTTATGATTATTTCGAAAAACAAAACCTAATCTGCATCTCTGATGTGGATACACGTGCCTTGGTAAGCTATATCCGCGATCACGGCGCGCAAAACGCAGTGATTTGTACTGACGGAACAGCGGTTTCCGAATTGAAACAGCTTTTAGGAAACGTTCCCGATATGAAAGGTTTGGAACTGGCTTCCAAAGTTTCCACTAAAGAACCTTATTTCTTTGGAAATGAAAATTCAAAATATAAAATCTCAGCTTTGGATTTAGGGATTAAAAGAAACATCCTGCGAAACCTTGCCAAAAGGGACTGCTACATCAAAGTGTTTCCCTATAACGCAAGCTTTGAAGAAATGCAGGCTTTCAATCCAGACGGTTATTTCCTGTCCAATGGTCCTGGAGATCCTGAACCATTAACCGAAGGAATCGAGATTGCCAAAAAAATAATTGCAGCCGATAAACCGTTATTCGGAATCTGCCTTGGGCATCAAATGATTGGATTGGCTAACGGGATTTCAACCTATAAAATGTTTAACGGGCACAGGGGAATCAATCATCCTGTAATGAATGTGCTAACCGGAAAAGGAGAAATCACTTCGCAAAATCATGGATTTGCAGTCAATAGGGAAGAATTGGAAAACCATCCCGATTTAGAGGTTACGCATTACCACATCAATGACAATACGGTGGCCGGAATGCGGATGAAATCTAAAAATGTGTTTTCGGTGCAATACCATCCAGAAGCAAGTCCGGGACCACACGATTCATCGTATCTTTTTGATGATTTTATTACCAACATAAAAAAGGCGAAAAGCTTACTCGAAGTATAACTTTCCGCCGATTTGGCTTCTAAACCTTTATTGATTGGATTAATCGTTGTAGGCAAATTTTCCGTGAAGTGCCTCGAATTCTCCATTGTGTTTTAGGAACTCTGCATTGGTAACATACCAATTGTTGTACATATTATCTTTAGTAGACTGAAGGCTGTTGAAAACTGAATAGAACGCATTCTTTTTAGCGTTGTAGCTTCTTACTGTTTCATTGTAACGGGCCACATTTTCAGCAGTTTCAGCATTATTTGATTTTTTCAAGGCTTGTAGCGCTTCGTATTCTGTTACATATTCTTCGAATAAGCTGCTAAGTTGATCTTGTTGGTTATTGATGAATGTCGAATATTGGATGTTTGCTTCATTAAGTGAATTGTCTCTGAAGTAATTGTTGTATTGTGCTGTTTTCAACATAATTTGTTCGTGCATCAAAGCAATCATGTTCATACATTCGGTAAACCCTTTTCTATCCATGGCAGCAATAACTTTGGTAAGTTTTTCATCCATTACATTCAATTTGTAGAACATGATATTTTGTTGCGCATTATATTCCAGAATATTTTTTCCAACTGGGCTTTTAAAGTGGTATCTATGGCATGACCCAAAATATTTTTTGTCTTTTTCATAGTTTTCAAGCGCTTGGTAATAGGTCATCATTTCCTGTTCCTTTCTATTAAGGTTTTCCCCAATTTCAGGTAATGACAGGCTGCTTTGGTAATCATAGTCAGTTAAGATAAGGCTTCCATTTTTCAAAGACTCAACCGTTCTCTCGTTCATTTTGATAAAGCTGTCCCTAAGTGAAGTATTGCCTTGAAATCCTTTGTCGGTAGTTTTTAGGATTCTATTGATGTTTTCTATTTTTTCAACAATTCTTTGAGAAGTCACTTTAGATCTCGAATCCAATTGAGACTCAACAATAGTAACAGTATAATCCATCAATGCTTTTTTAATGAACATTTCATTTTTTCCAAAATCTTCAAGGTAGGCATCAATCGTTCTGTAATTTTGGGCATGTAAAACTGTTGACAGAAGACTAACGAATAAAAGTAAACCAACTTTTTTTAGGTTGCTTTTAGGACTGTTTGTAATAGTAGAATTTTTCATGGCGCAATTGTTTTATTTTGATGATGTAAAATTAGCTCCACGATGCTCTGGATTTGTTATAAGAAAAAATAAAATGATTATATAATTCGCACAACCCCTTATTTTACTGGTATTGGCAAATTTATAAATTTGTCAAAACATGTAAATTCTATAACCATTATTTACGATTCTATAAACACCACAATATTCAATTCATTAAAAACCCGTATCGGATGATAATTTTATATAGGCTAAATCGATTGCGTTTATAAGTTCTCTAAATAATTAGAGGAAATTTTTCCAAATTCCTTAAATTTGTGAACCTATTTTAAATCTTAAACTATAGCAAAATGAGTATAATCATTAAAGTTCATGCAAGACAAATCCTTGACTCAAGAGGAAATCCAACAATTGAAGTAGATGTAGTAACCGAAAACGGTGTTTTAGGAAGAGCAGCAGTTCCATCAGGAGCTTCTACAGGAGAACACGAAGCGGTTGAATTACGTGATGGAGGAAAAAAATACATGGGTAAGGGAGTTTCAAAAGCTGTTGCCAATGTAAATACTAAAATCGCTCCTGAATTGATGGGCGTTTCTGTGTTTGAACAAAACCATATTGACAACTTAATGATTGAATTGGATGCAACACCAAACAAATCAGAACTTGGAGCCAATGCTATTTTAGGGGTTTCACTGGCTGTGGCCAAAGCAGCTGCAAATGAATTAGGCCTTCCTTTATATAGATACGTTGGAGGCGTTTCTGCCAATACCTTACCGGTTCCTATGATGAACATCATCAATGGTGGTTCGCATTCCGATGCTCCGATTGCATTCCAGGAATTTATGATCATGCCGGTAAAGGCAACTACGTTTACCCATGCAATGCAAATGGGAACGGAAGTTTTCCACAACCTTAAAAAAGTACTACACGACAGAAACCTTTCCACTGCAGTAGGTGATGAAGGTGGATTTGCACCAAACCTTGCTGGAGGAACTGAAGATGCTTTGGATACCATCAAAACGGCAGTTGAAAATGCAGGATATAAATTTGGCGACGAAATCATGATTGCGCTTGATTGTGCGGCATCTGAGTTTTACGTGGACGGAAAATACGACTATACCAAATTTGAAGGCAAGGCCGGAAAAGTAAGGTCGTCAAAAGAGCAGGCAGAATATCTGGCTTCATTAGTTGAAAAATATCCAATCATATCCATCGAAGACGGAATGCAGGAAAATGACTGGGATGGCTGGGCTTACCTAACTGAATTGGTTGGAAACAAAACACAGTTGGTTGGGGACGATTTATTTGTAACCAATGTAGAGCGCCTTTCCACAGGAATTGAAAAAGGGATTGCCAATTCAATTTTGGTAAAAGTAAACCAGATTGGGACTTTGACAGAAACCATTGCAGCTGTAAACATGGCACATAATGCAGGATATACTTCGGTAATGTCACACCGTTCAGGTGAAACCGAAGACAATACCATTGCCGATTTGGCCGTAGCATTGAACTGTGGGCAAATCAAAACAGGTTCGGCTTCGCGTTCAGACCGTATGGCAAAATACAATCAATTGCTCAGGATAGAAGAGGAGTTGGCTGATACCGCTTATTTTCCTGGATTGAAAGCATTCAAACAGAAGTAAAACGTTAAAGTAACATTATATTAAACCTGGCAAATACTACTGTCAGGTTTTTTTGTTATTTTTACTTGGCAAATTTAAACCTACCATCAAAAATACAAGCCATGAAAAAACCATTACTCTTTTTATTGTTTTTGACCGCCTTCGCTAATGCTCAAATCGTAAATATCCCCGATGCGAATTTTAAAACCCTGTTATTGCGTCCGGCTGAATATCAGGTTGCAAAAGATATCAATGGGAATTACGTCGCTATCGATACCAATAATGATGGTGAGATTCAGGTAAGTGAGGCATTAGTCATCAGGTCGCTTGAAATTTCACAACAACAAATAGCAAATATTACCGGTCTAGAGGCCTTTGTGGAATTGACAAGGCTGAGTTTGGGAGGAACCCAAATCACAAACCTGCCACTAAACAGCCTGGCGAACCTTAATTATATTTTTTTAGGTGGAAACCAATTACTAACAACTTTGGATTTGTCACCATTACACAATCTTGTGACTGCTTATTGTGACTATAACAGTTTTACATCTGTAAATGTTTCCGGATTGACAAATCTGCATACCTTCACTTGTAATGAGAACGAATTAACATCCTTAAATGTAACAGGCCTTACCAACTTGGTTGAATTGCGGTTTACCGATAATCAGCTGACAAACATAAATTTAAACGGGCTTACCAATCTTGAAATCCTGCTTTGTTACCAAAATCATCTTTCAACTTTGGATTTAACCGGATTAACAAATCTTCAATATTTGCATTGCGACAGTAATTCACTGACTTCACTCGATGTTAGTGGCAACCCAAACCTGGTTCAGTTTAGTTGCGCAGCAAACCAGTTGACATCAATCAATGTGGATAATCAAACGCATTTAAGGACTTTTGCCTGTTCCGATAATCTGCTTACTTCCTTAAGCTTTCATAATACTCCACAACTGGCCTATGTAGGATGCCAGGAAAATCAGCTTACTTCGCTGGATGTGTCTACTTTAACCAACCTGGATAATTTGTACTGTAATGATAATTTGCTGACCAGCCTTGATTTGAATAATAATATCAACTTGGTTTTTGTCAATTTTATGACTAATCCATTGGAAATCGTAATGATGAAAAATGGCAGGTTCCAACAATATCCTACAGGAATCGAAACGGGAACAGGCCCAATTGATAATGAGCATACACCACTCCAGATTATTTGTGCCGATGAATTCGAAATCAATTACTGGCGCAGTATTTTTGAAAATAATTTGATTTCAACTACCTATTGTACCTTCACTCCCGGAGGTAGTTATAACACCATTACAGGTTCGCTTGTTTTTGATGCTGCAAATGATGGTTGTGGTGCCGGAGATTTATCGTTTCCAAACACAAGGGTTAGGATAAACGACGGGACAATCTCGGAGTCGAATTTTACCGAAACAGACGGGACTTATAACTTTTATACCCAGGAAGGCGATTTTACCATCACACCAACTGTAGAAAATGCGGCTTGGTTTAATTTTTCACCAACAACCGCCAGCATTCATTTTGATGACCACAATAACAATATTGAAACCCGCAATTTCTGCCTTACGGCCAATGGCGTGCATCCCGATTTGGAGGTATTGATTGTTCCTTCAATTCCGGCCCGTCCTGGTTTTCAGGCAGTTTATCAGGTCGTTTATAAAAATAAAGGGAATCAGATACTTTCAGGAGATATTGCCTTTACTTATGATGAAGATTTAACCGATTATGTTTCAGCAACAGTAAACCCAAATTCTCAAGGCGCTGGAAGCCTGCAATGGACATTTGGCAATTTACGTCCTTTTGAGGAGCGTAGTTTTACCATAACTTTCAATGTCAATGCACCTAATGCAACGCCTCCAGTTTCAATTGGCGACGTATTGCATTTTGCTGCTACAATTAACCCGATTGTGGGAGATGAAACACCAGGTGATAATGGAGCAGAGCTGAACCAAATTGTTGTTGGTTCGTTTGACCCAAATAATAAGACATGCGTTGAAGGAACCTTGGTTTCCACAATTAAAATTGGAGATTACCTGCATTACACGATAAACTTTGAAAATACAGGAACAGCAGCAGCTGAAAATATTGTGGTAAATGATGTAATCGATACAGCCAAATTTAACCTGACTACGTTTCAGGTGATGCACAGTTCGCATCCGGTTGTTACAAAGATTAATCAAAACCTAAGTAAAGTGGAATTCGCTTTTGAAGGAATTAATTTGGCTGCAGGCGGACATGGCAATGTGGTGTTTAAGGTAAAGACAAAAAGCAATTTGGTTGCCGGGAATTTTGTGACCAATAAAGCCGATATTTATTTTGACTATAATTTACCTATTGTTACCAATACCGCTACCACTAGCTTCCAGGCTTTAGGATTAAATGAAAACGAAATGGACCATACCGTAACCATTTACCCAAATCCGGCAAAAGACCATATCAATATCAATAGCCAGAATACCATCAAATCCATACAGCTTTTTGACATCAATGGCAGGATTTTATTGACTAAGATTAGTGCTGGTTTAGAAGAGGTTGTGCCGTTTTCCGATTATAGCAAAGGAATCTATTTCTTGAAAATAACAACGGAAGCGGGAATGAAAACAGAGAAAATAGTAAAAGAATAATGCTTTAGCAGTTTTTATTTTCAATCGGGAATTGTACTTTTGCACATGCAACACAACGTACTGATTTTAGATTTTGGCTCGCAATACACACAACTAATTGCGCGCCGTGTAAGGGAATTGAATATCTTTTGTGAAATCTTCCCTTTTAATCATTTTCCAGATGATTTATCGTCCTACAAAGCGGTTATCCTTTCGGGCAGCCCTTATTCTGTGAGAGCCGAAGATGCTCCTCATCCTGATTTATCCCAAATTCGTGGAAAATTTCCTTTGCTTGCGGTTTGTTATGGTGCCCAATACCTGGCACATTTCAATGGAGGCGAAGTAGCTCCGAGTAATATTCGTGAGTATGGAAGGGCGAACCTGTCTTTCATCAAAGACGATGAGAGTTTCCTTGACGAAGTCGCCCTGAATTCCCAGGTTTGGATGAGCCACAGTGATACCATTAAAAAATTGCCAACAAACGGCATTCGCCTTGCGAGTACCAAGGATGTTGAAAACGCGGCATTCCGAATTGAAGGCGAAACAACCTATGCAATCCAGTTTCATCCGGAAGTTTATCATTCAACCGATGGAAAACAAATACTGGAGAATTTTTTAGTAAAGATTGCAGAAGTCCCACAAAATTTCACGCCAAATGCCTTTGTTGAAGATTGTGTCAAGGAACTGAAAGAAAAGGTAAAAGACGACAAAGTCGTTCTCGGGCTTTCGGGCGGCGTTGACTCGACAGTAGCAGCAGTGCTATTGCACAAAGCCATTAGAAAAAACCTGTATTGCATTTTTGTAAATAATGGTTTGCTCCGTAAAAATGAATTTGAAAATGTTCTGCACCAATACAAAGACATGGGATTGAACGTAAAAGGAGTTGACGCTTCTGACCGTTTCCTGGCTGCTTTGGATGGCATTGAAGAACCCGAAGCAAAAAGAAAAGCAATCGGTCGTGTCTTTATCGAAGTTTTTGATGATGAGGCGCATCGCATTGAAGATGTAAAATGGCTGGCTCAGGGAACTATTTATCCCGATGTTATCGAATCGGTTTCGGTCAAAGGACCATCGGCAACCATCAAATCACACCATAATGTAGGCGGTCTTCCGGATTATATGAAACTGCAGATTGTTGAGCCTTTACGAATGCTGTTCAAGGATGAAGTGCGAAAAGTTGGCAAAACATTGGGCATCGACCCTGAACTTTTAGGAAGGCATCCTTTTCCTGGGCCAGGATTATCCATCAGGATTTTGGGAGCGATTACTCCGGAAAAAGTTAGGATCCTGCAGGAAGTTGACGCAGTTTTTATTAATGGTTTGAAAGAGCACGGTTTGTATGATAAAGTTTGGCAGGCCGGAGCCATTCTGCTTCCTGTAAATAGTGTTGGAGTTATGGGCGATGAGCGTACTTATGAAAAAGTGGTAGCGCTTCGTGCTGTTGAATCAACGGATGGAATGACGGCAGACTGGGTTCATCTGCCTTATGAGTTTTTGATGAAAATCTCGAACGAAATCATCAATAAGGTAAAAGGGGTCAATCGGGTAGTGTACGATATCAGCTCAAAACCACCAGCTACAATTGAGTGGGAATAGTTTTTGTTAACAAAAAAAAGTTAAAGAAAAAATTTAACATTTGAATTGCATTTAAAAAGAATTGTTAACTTTAGACGTTAAATAAATAATAAGTAGATGAAAAACCGTATTCTTTTCTCAATATTTCTAACAGTATTTTCTTTTGTTTTTACTGTTTCAGCGAAGCAAGAGAAATACATCAAACATACTGTTGTTAAAGGGGAAACTATTAATATTATTGCCCAGAAATATAAGGTTACACCCTATGATATTTACAAGATAAACCCAGATTCCCAAAACGGTATTCAGTTAGACAGCGTGCTGCTCATTCCATCAACAGGAGAAGTTGCAGCTACTGCAGCGCCAACTACGACAAGTGCTGTTCCAACTACAACGAATGCAGCACAAACCAATCCAACGACACATTTGGTTCAGCCAAAGGAAACTTTATACAGCCTTTCAAAACAATACGGCATTACCATCGACGAGTTGAAGGCGGCCAATGGAGATTTGTTGAACAACGGATTGAAAATAGGGATGAATATTAAAATCCCAGCTTCAGGCGGAATGCCGGTTGCGGCGGTTAGTAAACCTGTAGAAGCTCCAAAGCCAGTAGTAAAGGAAACGCCAAAAGTTGAATCCAAACCTGAAGTTTCTTCAGCCGGGACTACTTACCACATCATTGAACCTAAAGAAACCAAGTATGGCATTTCCAAAAAATACGGAATGACCATTGCTGAGCTCGAGCGTTTGAATCCGGCAATAGCAAATGATTTTCCTATTGGGCTTAAACTTGTGGTTTCAGGAAATACGCCTTCTACGGCAACTGTAGCGGAAACAAAACCTGCCGCTGAAAAGCCGGTTGCTGAAAAACCATCCGCTGATAGTGCTCCGGCATCAAGCACCAAAAAATATTTGGAGGAATATGTCGTTAAGCCTAACGAAACAATAGCAACAATTGCCAGCGATTATGGCATTACTGAAAAAGAACTGATTTCCCTCAATCCCGAATTAAAGAAAGGCGTGAAGCTTGGAATGATTCTCCGGGTTCCGAAAGGTCAACGGAAAGAACCTGTCAAAAAGGAACAGGGAAATTTAATGAAATCAATCAACACTAATGCGAGGAAACAACTCGCATTACTTTTTCCATTTAATATCTCAAAGATTGAAAGTGACACAGTTAACTCAACTCAGGCCCGTTTAAAGAAAGATAAATTCCTGAACCTGACTTTGGATTTCTATTCCGGTGCTTTGATGGCAATTGATTCTGCTAAGGTTTTGGGAATGAATGTAGACATCAAAATCCTTGATTCTCAGGAAACCAAAAACACTTCGAATGTAGCGGCTTTGGTACAGCAAAACAACCTTCAAACCATGGATGCGATTGTTGGGCCATTCTATCAGGCAAATGTTGAAAAACTGGCCGAATTGGTTGAGCCTACAAAAACGCCGGTTATTTCTCCCTTATCAAAAGAAAGCGGGAAAAAGTATTCCAATTTATTCCAATCAATGCCTTCAACGGAGCTTTTGCGTACTTCGATTTTTGATTTCATGAAAACAAAAGGTGGTAATATCCTAGCTGTCATAGATAACAAAAAAGGAAGCGTCAGGCAGTACGTTCAGGAAATGCAGAAAGAAACCAGGATTGTGGGTTTGAGCGAAAAAGGAACTGTTGTCGCCGACAGCCTCAAAGTATTGCTCCAAAAGGATAAAATGAATTATGTCGTCCTGGCTTCAGAAAGTACGGGAATGATACTGGCAACTACTTCGGCGATGCTCGCAGCCCAAAAGGAATACCAGGTGCAGTTGGTTATTTTGGAGCCCAATGAAACGTTGGATTTTGAAGAAATATCATTAACCCGTTTGACCAAACTCAAACTTTTATACCCATCGCTTTCAAGGCCAAACGAAACAGACGAAGCCAATCAGTTTGACGCAAAATATAAAAAGCTGAATAAAATCCTGCCCAATCAATATGCCATTCGCGGCTTTGATGTAACCTTTGATACCTTGGTTAGGTTATCGCAGGATAAAACGTTTGAGGAAACCGTTCAGGCTTCTTCGTCAGAACAAATAGAAAACAAATTTGATTACGTTCAGAATCTAACTTATGGTTATTCCAACAACGGAATTTACATTTTGTATTACGACACCGATTTAACCATAAAAGAAGCATTGTAATGGCAACATCAATAGTTAGGTATTTAGGCGAATTACGCACTTCGTCAATGCACATGCAATCCGGAACAGAAATCCTTACCGATGCACCAACAGACAATCACGGAAAAGGGGAAGCTTTTTCTCCAACAGACATGGTTGCAAATTCTTTGGCAACCTGCATGATTTCCATTATGGCAATCAAAGCGCAGGATATGGATATCGAGTTAAAAGGAACTACTGCAGAAGTAACCAAAATCATGGCTCAGGAACCAAGAAGAATTGGGGAAATCCACGTTCACTTTGAAATGAACCACGCAGCAGATGCCAAAACCAAAACCATTTTGGAAAGAGTTGCAATGCAGTGTCCTGTCCATTTCAGCCTGCATCCTGATATCAAAAAGAAGATTACTTTTAATTGGAAGTAATTTATATGAGATCACTTGTTTCCTTTTTGGTTTTAATACTGTTGGTCTCATGTAATAAATCGGTAAAGGATAAACAGGCCAAAGCTGTTGTTTTCAAGGACACAATTAAGGCAACCAATGATTCTGTATTTAAGGTAAATAATATACTGTTAAGGGCTAAAATCGATCCGGAAAAGGAAAGGCTCTATTCACTGGAAACCCTTGATGGAAAAGTTATCATCGAGCCCGCAGATTATTACGTCAATATTGAAATTTTAGACATCAACGAAGACGGTTTCAAGGACATCCGGATTTTTGAAGTTTCAAATACACCGAATCAATGCCAAAACTTTTTTTTCGATCCAAAAGAAAAACTATTCAGGAAAATTAAAGGAAGTGACTTAGACATCAAACGCCTTCCAAATGCTAATTTATATTATTCCTATAATCGTGCAGGATGTGCCGATATGAACTGGGAAAGCCATTTGATTAAAATTGAAAACTTTGAAGAAATAACCATTGGCTGGATGGAAGCCCATGATTGCAATGATGAGGATGACGGCATAACTTTTTACAAAATTGTGACTCTAGATAAAATACTCAAAATTGACCAAAAGCCCGATCCTAATTTTGAAATCGAAGGCAAAAACAATAAATGGAATTATATGGAGAACTATTGGATGAATAACTACAAAAAATACCAATAGTTTGGATAATCAGCAGAAACTCCTTATCAAACTTGCACATACAAAAATGCCCTTCGGGAAATACGAGGGCTGGTATCTTATTGATCTTCCCGAATATTATGTGGTTTGGTACAGCAATAAAGGCTTTCCAAAAGGACAGCTTGGCGAGCAACTGCAATTGGTTTATGAACTCAAATTGAACGGTTTGGAGGAATTGGTTCGGAATATTAAAAAACAATATCCGAATAAAGATTATTAGACTTCATGCATAATTGGATTAACAGATTCTTTTTTCTAAAAATCTAACGATCTAACAATCTAACAATCCAATTTTAATTGTATTTTTGCCTCGTTTTTTACAACAACTACAACACAACAACTACTAAGAAAATGAATCAAACAAAATACATTTTTGTTACTGGCGGTGTGACTTCTTCTTTGGGAAAAGGAATCATCGCAGCGTCTTTGGCCAAGTTACTACAGGCCAGAGGTTATCGAACGACCATTCAGAAATTTGATCCCTACATCAATGTGGATCCGGGAACACTAAATCCGTATGAACACGGAGAATGTTTTGTGACTGATGATGGTGCTGAAACCGATTTGGATTTAGGTCATTACGAACGATTTTTAAATGTTCCTACATCGCAGGCAAATAATGTTACTACGGGAAGGGTTTATCTTTCTGTAATTGAAAAGGAGCGAAGAGGGGAATTTTTGGGGAAAACGGTTCAGGTTGTCCCTCATATTACCAACGAAATTAAGGAACGTATGCAATTGCTGGGCAAGTCTGGCGATTTTGATATTGTAATTACTGAAATTGGTGGAACGGTCGGAGATATTGAATCGTTGCCTTATATCGAATCGGTGCGTCAACTGGTTTGGGAATTGGGTGAACATAACAGCATTGTGGTTCATTTGACCTTGATTCCGTATTTGGCTGCAGCCGGAGAATTGAAAACAAAACCAACACAGCACTCGGTAAAAACTTTGATGGAAAGCGGAATCCAGGCAGACATTTTAGTGTGCCGTACAGAACACGATTTGTCTGATGATTTACGCCAGAAACTGGCGTTATTCTGCAATGTAAAACGCGAAGCGGTAATCCAATCCATCGATGCTTCAACGATTTATGAAGTTCCGAATTTAATGCTTGATGAAGGTTTGGATATAGTAGCCTTGAAGAAATTAAACCTTCCTAAAAAGGCGGCTCCGGATTTGAAAAACTGGAACACCTTTTTGCATAGATTAAAACATCCAAAGCAGACTGTGAATGTTGGTTTGGTTGGAAAATACGTAGAATTACAGGATTCCTATAAATCAATTTTAGAGTCATTTATTCATGCTGGTGCAGCAAATCAAACCAAAGTGAATGTAATTTCGATTCATTCGGAGTATTTGGATGCCAAAACGGCAGAAGAACAGCTTCAGGATTTGGATGGCATATTAGTTGCTCCGGGATTTGGCGGTCGTGGAATTGAAGGGAAGATTGATACGGTCCGTTATGCGCGTGAAAAAGGAATTCCGTTTTTTGGGATTTGTTTGGGAATGCAGATGGCTGTTATCGAATATTCAAGAAATGTTTTGGGATTGGAGGAAGCCAATTCAACTGAGATGAATGAGGAAACCAAGAATCCGGTAATCTCGATCATGGAAGACCAAAAAACAATTACAGACAAAGGTGGAACGATGCGTTTGGGTGCCTGGAAATGTGATATCGCTGAAGGGACTTTGGCACATCAGATTTATGGGAAAGACCAAATTGAGGAACGTCACCGTCACCGTTACGAATTCAATAACGAATACAGAAAAGAATTAGAAAAAGCAGGATTGGTTTGCTCTGGAATAAACCCGGAAACCGGTTTGGTGGAAATCATCGAATTGAAGGATCATCCGTTTTTTATAGGGGTACAATACCATCCCGAATATAAGAGTACCGTTGCGAATCCACACCCAATTTTTGTTAGCTTTGTGGCCGCAATGGTAAAACATAAGAAACATTAACATACTGATAGAGGTTCAGCATTATTATGGAAGAAAAAAAGAAATTAGATTTTAATACAATTATTGGCTTTGGTTTGATATTCGTTATCATCATGTGGATGATGTATAACAACAGTAAAACAGAACAAAAAGAGCAACTGGAAAAAGCCAAAACCGAAAAAGCAGCAAAGGCTGCTGCAGCCGCAGCTCCGAAAGTAACTGCAACTCCCATAATAGATACCACTGCAACTGATTCAGTACAAATCCAAAAACTAAAAGGAACTTTGGGAAGCTTTGCTTACTCGGCAACGCTGCCTTCTGCCAAAGAGAATATCACGACTTTAGAAAACGAATTCGTAAGCCTCAAGATTGCCAACAAAGGAGGTTATATCGTTGAAGCTGTTTTAAAGAATTACGAAAAATTCCAAAAGAATTCAGGAAAATTGGTTGAACTTGTTAAAGACAACAATGCCAGTTTTAATCTTCAATTGCAGACAAAGGATAACCGACTTTTAAATACTAAGGATTTATATTTTGAGCCGACTTTAACCAAAGTAGGAGCGAACCAAATCCTTTCGATGAAATTAAAAGCCGGAGCAGATCAATACCTGGAGTATAAATATGTTTTGGCGCCAAACCAATATCTGGTTGATTTTGACATTCATTCGCAAGGATTGAATACTGTTTTGAATACGGCTAAGCCTGCCGACCTGCAATGGGATTTGAAAACTTACAGGAATGAGAAAAGCATTTCCTATGAAAACCGTTATGCCGAGATTTATTTTGAGCACAATGACGGTAAAATTGATTACGTAGGGCAAGGCGATAACAAGGAAGAAGAGCCAGAGAAAACTACTTTCATTGCCTACAAGCAACACTTCTTTACAAGTATTTTATTAACCAAAACCCCTTTTGAGAAAGCAAAACTGCATTCCCAAAATTTGGTTCACGACGAAAAGAAAGATACGATTTTCACGAAACAGTACAAAGCCACAATGCCATTAGCCTACACCAACGGCGAATTGGATTATAAAATGAACTGGTATTATGGCCCAACAGATTATAAAACCCTGAAGGCTTATGACCGAAACATGGAAAAAATTGTTCCGCTTGGCTGGGGAATTTTTGGATGGATTAACAAATTCATATTCATTCCTCTATTCGGATTTTTGAGCTCGTTTATGGGATTGGGAATTGCAATCATTGTCTTTACGATTTTGATAAAACTGGCTATGTCGCCAATTACATTCAAGTCATTCCTGTCGCAGGCAAAGATGAAAGTATTGCGTCCTGAGATTATGGAAATAGGGGAAAAGTTCAAAAAAGACCCAATGAAAAAACAACAGGAAACAATGAAGCTTTACAACAAAGCGGGCGTAAATCCAATGGCGGGTTGTATTCCGGCATTGATACAGATTCCGTTTATGTATGCCTCGTTCCAGTTCTTTCCATCGGCGTTTGAATTAAGGCAGAAAGGGTTCCTTTGGGCAAACGATTTATCCTCATTTGACCAGATAGCCAAGTTGCCGTTCCATATTCCGTTGTATGGAGACCATATCAGTTTGTTCCCAATTTTGGCTGCAATAGCGATTTTCTTCTATATGAAAATGACTTCGGGCGATCAGGCAATGGCACAACCACAACAGGACGGAATGCCGGATATGGCTAAAATCATGAAAATCATGATTTATGTTTCACCGGTAATGATGTTGATTTTCTTCAACAGCTATGGTTCGGGATTGAGTTTGTATAACTTCATTTCCAATTTGATTACCATCGGAATTATGTTGGTTATCAAAAGATATTTTATCGACAGCGAAAAAATCCATGCCCAAATCCAGGAAAATAAAGCTAAGCCAAAAACCGAAGGCAAATTCCAAAAGAAGATGCGCGAAATGATGGAACAGGCTGAAGCCCAAAAGCAAATCCAAAACAAAAAGAAATAATATTTCAACGATACATTTTCAAAACTCTGTTTAAACACCTATCTTTAAACAGGGTTTTTTAATTTATAACAGCCATGAAAGTTTTAATTGTAGGTTACGGGAACATGGGTAAAACCTATGCAAATAGTTTTATCAGCTCGCGATTCATCAAGCCGGAAGATATTTTTGTTTTGGTTCGGAATGAGAATTCCGCTATGGCAGAAACCAGCATTCCAAGAGTCAATTTTTCGCAGGTTGCCACTAACAGGATCAGCGATTTTGACATCGTGATTTTGGCTGTAAAACCACAGGATTTTGAT
The DNA here is from genome assembly GCF_021608265.1 of Flavobacterium wongokense. Taxonomy (GTDB): domain Bacteria; phylum Bacteroidota; class Bacteroidia; order Flavobacteriales; family Flavobacteriaceae; genus Flavobacterium; species Flavobacterium wongokense. The sequence goes on along the minus strand of NZ_JAKIHP010000005.1, from coordinate 6,879 downwards.
GTGTTGGCACAATCAATAAAGCCATTCCTGAAAGACAACCAGATTATTTTTTCGGTCATGGCCGGTATAACATTAGCCAAATTAGAGTTGGCACTTTCCTGTTCCAAAATAGTGCGGTCGATGCCTAATATCCCAACCCAAATCGGAATGGGAATGACAGTGTTTTCCGCTTCGGCAAATGTGGATCGAAAGGAATTATTCATCATCCAGAACCTTATCAATACAACCGGGAAATCGGTTTATGTCGAGAATGAAAAACTGATTGATGCCGCTACAGCCATTTCGGGAAGCGGACCAGCCTATGTCTTTTATTTTATGCAATCGATGATAAAGGCCGCAGTCGATTTGGGATTCAATGAATCGGAAGCAGAATTATTGGTAAACCAAACATTTATGGGTTCGGTTGCCATTCAGAACAGCTATTCAATATCCAACGAAGAATGGATTGCAAAGGTGGCTTCAAAAGGCGGAACTACCGAAAGGGCGTTGCAGGTTTTTGAAAAAGGAGTTTTGGAAAAAACAATTGTGCAAGCTGTCAAAGCTGCCAACGACAGGGCACTGGAATTGGGATCTTAAATTTTGGAACCATTTTTGAATACTAAAACCGAATTTTTTTCGTTTATATAAAAATTAAAATCATGAAACCACAGGTTCACGAACACCAAAAAAAATTAACCCACGTGAGTAAATACATTATTGCCTTATTGTTTTTAACCACTGTTGGTTTTGCCCAAAACATTAATAAACTGGATGAAAACGGGCAGAAACACGGACTTTGGAAAGGCGTTTACGAAGAGTCAAAACGACCGCGTTATGAAGGAACTTTTGAGCACGGTAAAGAAGTTGGGATGTTCAAATTTTTTGATGATACCAAAGCCGGAACTGTAATAGCGACTAGAGAATTCAACGCAAAGGATAATTCCTGTTATACAATTTTTTACAATCAGAATAAACATAAGGTAAGTGAAGGTAAATTGGTAAACAAGCAATTTGAAGGCGAGTGGAAATATTATCATGAAGACCTGCCGTCGGTAATGACTTCTGAAATATATGTGAATGGTAAATTGAATGGCATTCGGAAAGTTTTTTATAAAAGTGGCGAAATAGCAGAAGAGACGAGCTATAAGGACGGAATTAAAAACGGGCCTTATAAAAGTACTGCCGAAAACGGAATCGTTCTTGAAGAATCGGTTTATAAAAACGGAGTCTATGATGGGCAGACGATTTACAGGAATGTTGATGGGCAGGTTTCAGGGCAGGGAATGTATAAAAACGGCAAGAAAGTTGGCATGTGGAAAATGCTCCAGAAAGGAAAGTTGAAAGACGTGAACATGAATTATCAAAATAAAAACTTCAAAAAACCTGTGATGCCAAAACAAGGCGATGTGAGGGTTGAAGTTAAGGACGAAACCAAAATTCCACAGGATAACATCGATGAAAAAATGGGTCGGAAAATGACCAAATAACTTTTGTCTACTTTCGGATTATTATAACTGATATTGAAACACATAATTTTACAGAATTTGCGGTAACTTTGCCGCAAATTTTTTTTGTTTATAGATTGATATGAAACGAGTTGTTGTTGGACTTTCTGGTGGTGTTGATTCGAGCGTTGCTGCTTATCTTTTAAAGGAGCAGGGCTATGAAGTCATTGGTCTTTTTATGAAAAACTGGCACGATGATTCGGTTACCATTTCCAATGAATGCCCATGGCTTGAAGACAGCAATGATGCACTACTTGTAGCCGAAAAACTTGGGATTCCTTTCCAGACAGTTGATTTAAGCGAACAGTACAAAGAGAAAATCGTGGACTATATGTTCAACGAATATGAGCAGGGAAGAACTCCGAATCCCGACGTATTGTGCAATCGCGAAATCAAGTTTGATGTTTTTATGAAAATTGCCTTGTCGCTTGGCGCGGATTATGTTGCAACAGGTCATTATTGCAGAAAAGGAGAGGTTGAGGTAAATGGAAATCCGGTTTATCAATTACTTGCCGGAAAAGATGGAAATAAAGACCAGTCGTATTTTTTATGCCAGTTATCGCAGGAACAATTGGCAAAATCCTTATTCCCGATAGGTGAATTGACCAAACCTGAAGTTCGTGAAATTGCAACCCAGTTGGATTTGGTTACTGCCGAAAAGAAAGATTCACAAGGATTATGTTTTATTGGAAAGGTTCGTTTGCCAGAATTTTTGCAGCAACAATTGCAGCCAAAAGAAGGTTTGATTTATGAAATTGATGCCAATAGCCCAATATATAATCAAGAGCAGCCAACGTTTAATTCACTGGAAGAACAATTGGCTTTTGACTCCCAAGGGATTGCCTATTCACCTGAAGATGGAAAAATTGTTGGCAAACATCAGGGTGCGCACTATTTTACCATCGGACAACGTAAAGGCCTGAATGTGGGCGGAACCAAAGAAGCACTTTTTATAATCGCTACCGATGTACAGTCGAATGCAATTTATACCGGACAAGGTCCAAACCATCCAGGTTTATTAAGAAAAACGCTTCGCGTTCAGCCTTCTGAAATCCATTGGATAAGAGAAGATTTGGCTTTAAAAAATGGAGAAACAATGGAAGTCATGGCACGAATCAGATACCGTCAGGCTTTACAGAAAGCTACCCTTTACCAATTCGAAAGCGGTTTGTATGTATGCTTTGACGAACCACAATCTGCTATTACTGAAGGACAGTTCGTAGCCTGGAATATTGACGATGAATTAGTTGGTTCAGGAGTAATTTCATAAATTAGCTTTTTCTAACGAATCAATGCTATGAACAAACTCTTCGTTACTCTATTTGTCCTTCTGGGTTATTTTGGATATTCTCAGGAAGATGCCTGGGTTTTCTTTACTGATAAACCCGATGCCGCTACACAATTGGCAACGCCATTAAATTTTCTTACCCAAAGAGCGCTCGACAGAAGAGCCAACCAGGGAATTGCATTAAATGTAAATGATGTCCCTGTTTACCAACCTTACATAGATGGTGTGATGGCGACTACAGGGATTGAAGTAATGGCCAAATCCAAATGGATGAATTGTGTCCATGTGCGCGGAAGTGTTGATGATATTAATTCGCTAACGCAATTGTCATTTGTAGACCACATTCGTTTTGCAGATGCTTCGTTAAATCTGAAAAAACCAATTCCAAGAACTATAGTTCCGGTAAACAAGCAAATGGATGTAGCGACCATTTTTAATTATGGGAATTCCGACAATCAGATTCAAATGCTTAATGGTCATTTACTGCATCAGGCTAATTATACAGGTGCAGGTAAAATAATAGCCGTTTTGGATTCGGGGTTTATCAATGTCGATTCGACTGCGCCATTCCAACGTTTGTTTGATAATAATCTAATTTTGGGAGGTTACAATTTTGTAACTCAGGACACCAATGTTTATTCTTTGCACAATCACGGAACAATGACGCTTTCCTGTATGGGAGGTTATGTCGACGGCCAATTGGTGGGAACTGCACCTGATGCTCAATATTATTTATTTGTTACTGAAGATGTTTCTCAGGAAAATCCTGTTGAAGAAAGTTATTGGGTTGAAGGAGCAGAAGAGGCTGACAGGCTTGGTGCAGATGTCATTTCTACATCGCTCAGCTATTATGAATTTGATAATCCGAATTATGGGCATGTTTATGACGAATTCACAGGTGACGATGCATTCGCTTCAAAAGGAGCTAATATTGCTTTTAGCAAAGGGATGATTATTGTTGGCAGTGCAGGCAATTCTGGCGCAAGCCCTGCGCCGTTAAACCATCCGGGTTCACCGGCTGAAGCTTCACATGTATTGGCTGTTGGTGCCGTAAAATCAGATGAAACCTTTGCCACCTTCAGTTCAGTAGGGCCTACATTTGACGGCAGGATAAAGCCCGATGTAATGGCTCAGGGACAGGCTTCTGTTGTGGCCAATATAAATGGTAATGTTCAAACAGCAAGCGGCACTTCCTTTTCGTGTCCGATTATGGCCGGAATGATTGCAAGCTTTTGGCAGGCAGTTCCTGATTTAACAAACCAACAGGTAATCGATTTTGTAAAGCAATCGGCAGATAGATTTGCCAATCCTAACAATCAATTTGGTTATGGGATTCCGGATTTTCAATTGGCGCTGAATAATGCCCTTTCAGTAAATGATATCAGCAAAGCGAAATTTTTAGTATATCCCAATCCGGCGCATGACAATCTGCATGTTTCTTTTCCTGATAATTTTGATCAGGCTAAAGTAACTTTGTGCAATGCTTTGGGTCAAAGTGTTTTTGAAAAAACAATCGATGCAACTGAATCAGTTTCATTGGAAAACCTAAATATAGGTGTTTACCTTTATAAAATAGAGAGCAATTCCTTTGTTCAATCCGGAAAAATCATTAAAAATTAATGAATAAAATTACCCAACTTTTCAATATAAAATATCCAATTGTTCAGGGAGGAATGATTTGGAATAGTGGTTATAAATTAGCAAGTGCAGTTAGTAATGCAGGAGGTTTAGGTTTAATAGGAGCAGGATCAATGTATCCTGATGTTTTACGCGGGCATATCCAAAAATGCAAAAAAGCAACTGACAAACCGTTTGGGGTAAATGTCCCAATGTTATATCCCAATATTGAAGAAATCATCCAGATTATCATTGAAGAAGAGGTGAAAATTGTTTTTACTTCGGCTGGAAACCCAAAAACCTGGACGGCTTATTTAAAGGAAAAAGGAATTACTGTTGTACATGTTGTAAGCAGTTCCAAGTTTGCCCTGAAAGCTCAGGAAGCCGGAGTAGATGCTGTTGTTGCCGAAGGTTTTGAGGCCGGTGGGCATAATGGGAGGGAAGAGACCACAACACTAACCTTGATTCCAATGGTTAAGGAACAGATAAATATTCCGTTAATAGCTGCCGGCGGTATAGCTACCGGAAAAGGAATGTTGGCTGCTATGGTTTTAGGTGCGGATGGGGTTCAGATGGGTTCCCGTTTTGCGGCATCCTTTGAAAGTTCGTCACACGATAATTTTAAGCAGACAATAGTAGATGTAAAAGAAGGGGACACGCAACTTACCCTGAAAGAGCTTGCTCCGGTGCGGTTAATTAAAAACAAATTTTACAATGATATTCAGGAATTGTATTCGGAATGCCCAACGACTGAGGATTTGAAAGCACTTTTAGGAAGAGCCAGGGCAAAGAAGGGGATGTTTGAAGGAGATTTGGTAGAAGGAGAGCTTGAAATAGGTCAGATTGCAGGTTTAATCCATGAAATTAAATCAGTTACGGATATCATCAATGAAGTCATTTCAGAATTCGAATTTTCCCGAAATGAAATTCGCGATTTGAAATTTTAATTTCTTAAAAATTTTAACATTTTATTGTTAATGGGTCTAAATTTCGATTTAGACTTATTAACAATTTTTTATTTTTAAGAAGCTTGAAAAATTATTGAAAACTTCTGGTTTGTTATTTTATTTAATTTAAATAATTGTAAATCAATAAATTAAAATTATTTTTATTTGCAAGTTTATTGTTAATAATGTTGATTATTTTGTTTATAACATTTTAATAAGTGAAAACCTCTGACTATTATAATGAGTAATATAGTGGAAGCTTTTTTTGCTTAGGTGTATACTGTCGAATTCCAACTTATTTTTTTAACAAAATATTAAGAGGAAGAGTATCACATCCAGAGTAAAAAATAGTTCAAAAACTGAATTGCTTATGAGGATAATTACTCTTATTAAAAACCATTTTGCTTACTTAATTTTATTTGTGTCGCTTTTGACATGTAATGAAATAGTATATTCTCAATGTCCTACTGTTACAAATTCTGCTCAGTCATTTTGTGATATTCAATCACCAACGGTTGCAAATCTTGTTGCTACCAATAATGGAGGAGGTATTAGATGGTATGCGACTGCAACTTCTACAACTGCGTTAGCAAATTCTACAGGATTAGTTAATGGAGAGGATTATTTCGCAGATGATAACACGGGCACTTGCGGAACCAGGCAAAGTGTTACCGTTACAGTTTACTCGGCACCTACGGGAGCTAATTTCCAAGGGGTTTGTGTTACCAATGCAAGTTTAGCCACGCCTTCCAATCCACAATTCGTAATAAATGGAGTTGGATTACAGTGGTATACCGTGCCTAATGGCGGTACACCCATTTCAAATTCCACAATACTTAATGATAATACTATATATTATATAGCGCAGACTAATCCTTCTACAGGTTGCCAGACTTCAAGATTACAGCTGTTTGTGAATGTTGGTATCGTACCTGTTCCAACCGGACCAGCAACACAAGAGTTTTGTAATACCGGAACTCCTCCAACAGTAGGTGATTTGGTGGCTTCAGGTGACAATAATTGGTATTTGACGTCAACTTTTGGCGTTCCGTTGGACTTATCGACTCCTTTGGTAAATGGCCAGCATTATTATGCTACAACTGTCGACCCGCCTTGTGAAAGTAGCGATAGGTTGGATGTGCTCGTTAATATTTATGAACCAAATGATGCCGGTTCTGATGGAGCCAGAGGGATTTGTGTCAGCCAAATACCAACCACAAATCCAATTGACTTATTCGATTTATTAGGAGGAACACCAGATACGACGGGAGTTTGGACAGGTCCAATGCCTACAACAAATGGGTTTCAGGGAACAATTGATCCTTCTACCATGACTTTGGCAGGAAGTCCTTATGTATTTACTTATACAGTATCGTCAGCCCTATGTGCAACCGATACCGCTACTGTTACCATTACGATTAATCCAAACCCTACGGTTACGGTAACCAGTGCTCCGGTATGCCAGGGCACACCTGCCACGGTAACGGCTACGCCAACCCCTGCAGGTACTTACAGTTATGTATGGACCGTTCCTGCGGGAGCG
>NZ_JAKIHP010000004.1 GCF_021608265.1 Flavobacterium wongokense | reverse complement strand
AGCTACGAATCCGGGCAATGTGGCAACGTTCACCACAACGACACCGGGAGTGTACAGCGTAATTATAACAGATACGACTAGTACGTGTCCAAGTCAGCCTGCACAAGTAACGGTGGTTATTAATCCTATACCAGATGCTGGTACTGATGGAACATTAGATATTTGTTCGAATCAAAATCCTATAGATTTATTCGATTCGTTACAAGGAACACCACAAGCAGGCGGAACATGGTCGCCAGCATTAGCAAGTGGAACGGGAATGTTTAATCCGGCGGTTGATATATCTGGAGTTTATACCTATACTATTACAGGAATTGCACCTTGTGTTGATGATCAAGCTACGGTTACAGTTTCTGTAACGCCTGGACCAGAAGCTGGAGCAGATAGTTCGCTTGTAATTTGCGTTAACAACCCACCACAGGATTTATTCTTATTATTAGGACCAACTGCGCAAACAGGAGGAACCTGGTCACCGGCAATGGCAAGTGGAACAGGTGTATTTGACCCAGCAGTTGATCCGCAAGGAAATTATATTTATACGTTATCAGGAACTGCACCTTGTTCGAATGACTTTGCCACTGTTTCGGTAACTGTAAATCCAATTCCGGATGCGGGAACAAATGGAACTAAAACTTTTTGTTCGAATGGAACACCAGAAGACTTATTCCTTTATCTTGGTGGTACACCACAAGCAGGAGGAATCTGGTCGCCGACATTGGCAAGTGGAAATGGAACATTTGATCCGTCAGTTGATGCTGCAGGAACTTATACTTATACTGTAGGAAGTACTTGTATTACACCTTCATTTGCTACAGTAACAGTAAACATAATTACTGCTCCAAATAGTGGAGGAGCAGGGCAAACATTAACTACTTGTGCAGATGTAATCTCAGTAGACTTGACAACAGGCTTAGATGGTACACAGGATACAGGAAGTTGGAATGATGATGATGCTACAGGAGCTTTGAGTGGAAATAGTTTCAATCCAACAGTAATTGGCCCAGGAACTTATCATTTTACCTATACAGTATTGGGTACAACTCCTTGTTCAGATGCGGCGTCAACAGTTACAGTAATAGTTAATCCATTGCCAAATCCGGGAACGGCAGTTACTATTCCGCCGGTTTGTACTTCGGTTGGAACAGTAGATTTAAATACTTTGATAACAGGCCAGGATGCCGGAGGAACATGGTCGGTACCAACACCGGTTGATATTTCAAACTTTGTCGGAGGCACCTATACTTATACTTATTCTGTCACGAATTCATGCGGAACTGATACCACAGATGTTCAGTTTACGGTTTTACCGAATCCTGTCTTAACATCTACCAACATTGCCAATACAGCAGTTTGTGTCGGAACAGATGCAGTGGTTAATTTATCGGGAATGATTGATGGAACGTACACTTTGAATTATAGTCTTACGGGAAGCAACACTTTGGCAAATCAAACGGCTACCGTGACTATTTCAGGAACAACAGGAAGTTTTATAATTCCTGCAGCCAGCCTTCCTAATACAGGAACTACAACGATTACTTTTGATACAATTCAGGATACTTCAACAACATGCCAGGTAACTTTGGCAAATATCATTGCAACGATTACTGTAAATCCGTTAGTACAAATTGACAATACTAACATCGCAGTTTCATCCATCTGCCTTGGTTCTGATGCTACAGTAGATATTACAAATGCAACCAATCTTCCTGACGGAGTTTATCAATTTGATTACACCATTCCAACAGGAACGCCGACGACAGGAAACTCCGGAAATGTAACCATTACTGGAGGTATTGGGCAGTTTACAATCCCGGGAACGGTATTCGCTACAGCGGGAACTTATACTATTACCATCAACGGAATTACTATAACAACGGGTTGTTCAAACACAGCTGAGGATGCAAGCATTACTTTTAGCGTTGTTACGCCATTAAATCCGGGAACAGCGGTTACTGCACCATCTTATTGTAATGCTGTGGGAACAGTAGATTTGGATTCTTTACTAACAGGAGCCGATTCAGGAGGAGTTTGGACAGATAGTACGTCAACTGTAGTAACTTCTCCAATTGACGTTAGTGTATTTGCTCCGGCAACATACACTTACACTTATACAGTAACCAATGCCTGCGGAACATTTGATACAGATGTACAGTTTATCATTTTGCCGAATCCGGTAATGGCATCTTCAAATGTTACCAATACAATAGCCTGTATCGGAGTGGGTGCTGTGGTGAACCTGACCGGAATGGTTGATGGAACTTACACTTTGAATTATGATTTAAGCGGAAGCAATGTATTGGCAAACCAAACAGCAACCGTGACAATTTCCGGAACCACAGGAAGCTTTACAATACCGGCTGCTAGTATTCCGAATACAGGAATTACAATCATTACATTCAATACAATTCAGGATGCGAATTCAACCTGCCAGTCTACATTGACAAACGTTGCTGGATCAATCACAATCAATCCTATTGTACAAATTGACAATACCAACTTAGCGGTTTCCTCTGTTTGTGTTGGTTCTAATGTTGTGGTAGATATTACAAATGCAACCAATCTTCCAGATGGAACCTATCAGTTTGATTACACTATTCCAACAGGAACGCCAACTACAGGAAATTCAGGAGATGTAACCATTACAGGTGGAGTAGGTCAATTTGCGATTCCAGCCTCAGTTTTTGCAACTTCGGGGACTTATACATTGACAATCAATACCATTACAACAACAACAGGTTGTTCGAACACAGCTGAAGATGCCAACATCACTTTCACAGTTGTTGACCCATTAACAGTAGGAACAGCAGTTACGCCTTCACCATCGTATTGCGCATCAGTCGGAACAGTAGATTTAGATTTGTTATTGACAGGTCAAAGTCCGGGTGGAGTTTGGACCGATAGTGCTTCAACAGTAGTAACATCACCAATCAATATTATTTCATTTTTAGCCGGAACTTACAGTTATACTTATACGGTTACCAATGCTTGTGGAAGCTCCAACACAGTAGTTCAGTTTACAGTTTTGGATACGCCACAATTGACTGCAGTCAATATTAACACTACTCCAATATGTATTGGTGCTGGTGCAGTTGTGAACCTGATTAATATGGTTGATGGAACGTATACCTTGAATTATGATTTATCGGGAAGTAATACCTTAACCGGTCAATCGGTTGTGGTTACCATTGCGGGTAATATAGGAAACTTTACCATTCCGGCAGCTTCAATCCCGAATGCAGGAACAACAGTGATTACATTTACCAGCATTGTCAATAATGCAACAACTTGTGCCAATACGTTGACCAATGTTGCAGCGCAAATAATAATCCGTCCATTGGCTGATATTGATAATGCCAATTTGACCATTGCAAATGTATGCTTTGGGACAGATGTGGTAGTAAATATTGCAGGTGCAACCAATCTTCCTGACGATGTCTATCAATTTAATTACTCTATTCCGAATGCAAGTCCGGTAACCGGAAACTCAGGAAACGTAACAATAACATCTGGAGCAGGTCAGTTTACGATTCCATCATCATCGTTTCCAACATCCGGCAATTATGTATTAACGATTACAGGAATAACAGCAACTACAGGTTGTAGCAATGCGAGTGAAAATGCAACCGCGAACTTCACACTTATTCCAATTCCAAATATAAACGGAGCTACGGTTTCAGCTCAGGATACCTGTCCTAATTCAGACAGTAATGTAACCATTACAGGAATCAGCAATTTACCTGATGGTATTTATTCATTGGAATACCAATTGTCGGGAGCAAATTCAGGAACTGCAACCATCACAGTAACCTTTACAAATGGAGGTACAACATTTACCATTCCTGGTGCGGACATTATAAACAATGGACAAACGACAGTTCAAATCACGAACCTTACTTCTCCAAGCAATCCATGTGGGGTTAGTGGAGCTGGTGCGCTGATAACCAATTTCAATGTAACTTCAGAGCCAATGCCGGAGTTAATTGAAAGAGGAAACCTTTTCTGTGGAACCAATGTTCCGGCTCCAACCATTGCCGATTTATCTGCTAATGTTGTGGGAACGCCAAACATAATCTGGTACGATGCCTTAACGGGAGGAAATGCATACAGCCCAACCGATTTATTAGTAAACGGGACAACCTATTATGGAGCTGTAGTCTCTGCTAATGGATGCGAAAGTGTACGTCTTCCTGTTACGGTAGATTTAACCGTTTGTGATATCATAATCCCTGATGGGTTCTCACCTAACAATGACGGCATCAATGATACGTTTGAAATTCCAAACCTTGCTATCCAATATCCTAATTTCAAAATAGAGATCTTTAACCGCTATGGAAACCTGGTTTATAAAGGAAACATCAATGTGCCAAATTGGGACGGAACAACCACAGTAGGTGGAATAAACCTAGGCGACAAATTACTGCCAACTGGAGTGTATTTCTATATTCTTGACTTTAGGGACGGAATTAAAAAAGCAATTCAAGGTAGAGTATATCTAAACAGATAATGAAGAAATGAGTGTAACTATGAAACATAAAATTATAAAATATCTCTTAGTACTGCTTGTTGTATTTTTGACTTCAAAATTACGGGCACAACAAGATCCACAGTTTACTCATTATATGTATAATATGAGTGTAATGAATCCTGCCTATGCCACAGATAATGCAGATGTAATAAACCTTGGAGGTTTTTACCGTGCACAGTGGGTTGGGGTAAAAGGAGCGCCAACGACGCAATCGTTCTTTGCACATAAACCTTTGTCAAAAAGGGTAGAGGTTGGGCTTTCGGTAGTTCACGATGAGATTGGCGATGTGGTTAAGGAGAATAATATTTATGCCGACTTTGCCTATGTTATCCCTGTAAGCGAAACGGTTAAATTCTCACTTGGATTAAAAGCCGGAGTTACCTTATTTGATACTAATTTCAATGGTTTTGTTTTAACCGATCCATTACCTGACCCGGCATTCCAAAATAATATCAGCCAGACGTTCCCAAATATTGGAGCCGGTTTGTATTTGTTTGGGCCAAATTATTATGCAGGTTTTTCAGCACCAAACATGATGACTTCAAGACACATTGAAACCATAAACGGCCATCCGGGAAGTGGTGTGGAAGCCGTCCACTTTTTCATGACTGGTGGTTATGTGTTTACCTTCAATGGGAACGACAACTTCAAACTCAAACCAGCCTTTATGGCAAAAGGGGTTGAAGGTGCGCCATTATCATTGGACGTAACAACCAACATCCTAATCAATAACAAATTCGAATTAGGCGCAGGTTACCGAATGGGTGACTCCGTGAGCGGTTTGGCAAGTTTTTACATTACGCCGCAACTGAGGATTGGTTATGCTTACGATTATACGCTTACCAACCTGGATGCCTTCAATTCGGGTTCGCACGAAGTGTTTTTATTATTTGATTTAGATTTAAATAAACTTTCATCTAACGGTAAAGGATATGACAAATCACCACGATTCTTTTAAAATGAAAATGATGAAAAAAATATACTACATACTTTTTGTTTTTTGCAGTATCACCACTCTTTTTGCCCAAAAAAAAGTTAGTGTAAAGCAGGCTGATGCATTGTTCAAAAGCCGATCTTACGTTAAAGCTGCGGAAGCTTATGAACAGCTACCGCAGTCGAAGCAGGTACTGCAAAACCTGGGAGACAGTTACTATTACAATTTTCAAATGACCAGCGCCGTTAAAGCTTATGGCCAATTGTTTTTCTCCCACAAAGACAGTGTAAAAAAAGACGTTTTCTTTAGGTATGCAAATGCCTTAAAAGGAACTAAGGACTTTGACAAAGGCGATGCCATCATGACCGAATATATCGGGTTTGAGCAAAACACGCCTAAGTTCATGAAGAACATCACAAGGAATACTCCAAACAGTTTCAAACTGCAGATGATGTCCAAAAATAAAACGAATGGCGATTTCGGGATTTCGTTCTATGGCGATAAGGTGACTTTTGCTTCGCTTAGGAATGGAGGCGAAAAGAATGCCTACGGTTGGAACGACAGGCCTTACCTTGATTTGTTCTCTGCAACTGTTAGTAGCGATGGGCAATTGACTAAGGTGGAACCTTTTTCAGATGTCATCAACACCAAAAAACACGAAAGCAATGCTACGTTTAGTGCCGATTTGAAAACCATGTATTTCAACAGAAGTGGTGAAAAGCAGAACAAGATTGGCGATGAAAAAGTTGCGATGATCAAAATCTATAAAGCAGAGTTGGTAAACGGAAAATGGGCAAATGTTACGATGCTGCCATTTTCAAGCGACAGCTATTCTGTAGAACATCCATTCCTGACTAAGGACGGGAAGAAACTTTATTTTGCCAGCGACATGCCTGGAAGTTTAGGTTCGTTTGATATTTATGTGGTCGATGTAAATGAAGACGGAACTTACAGCCAGCCAAGAAATCTGGGCGAAACCATCAATACCAATCAAAGGGAACAATTCCCATTTTTGACCGAAGACGGAACCTTGTATTTTGCTTCTGATGGACATCAGGGCAATGGAAACCTCGATGTTTTCATGGCGATGAAATTGAGCGACACCGAATTTGACAAACCGCTTAACTTAGGTTCTACCATCAACAGCGAAATGGACGATTTCAATTTCATCCTTGATGAAAAAACAGGAAAAGGATATTTTGCTTCCAACCGAACCGGCGATGACAACCTATACACTTTTACACAAGAAGAAAACAAACTGCAGTATTTGGTTGAAGGTGAAGTCCGCGACATGAAATCGATGCAGCTTTTGCCGGGTTCTACCGTAAAATTATTTAACGAAGCCGGTGAACTTCTGGAAGAAGTGGTTGTGGGTAAAGACGGAAGTTTTACCTTCAATACCGAACCTAACAAGAAATACAAAATCATGGCTTTCAAGGATTTCTACATTCCTGCCGAAGCAACATTTGACACCAGCCAAAAAGGGAAAGTGTACATAGATTTACAAATGAAGGTCGAATCATACTATGATGCCGAAGATATCATTAACAAGAAAGATGACGGAACGGTACTTATTGAGTTGGAAAACATCTATTTTGATTTGGACAAATGGAACATCAAGCCACAGGCAGCCGAAGTGTTGAATGTGCTGTTGGGCATCCTTAAAAAATATCCATACATGGAAATCGAAATTGGTTCACATACCGATTCACGAGCATCGGATATGTATAACCTGAGATTGTCGAACAAAAGGGCGGCTTCGGCTTTAGAATACCTTGTTCAGAACGGTATCGATAGAAAAAGGCTGCGCTCAATCGGTTATGGTGAAACCAAACCATTGATCATCTGTCCTAAAAATGACTGTACCGAAGCGGAGCACGCTGCCAACCGTAGATGTACCTTCATGATTTTGAAATAAAGAGTTAGTTAGTGTTGTTATAGTTAGAATTTGAATTTTGAATGAGTGCACACCTTAGGGTGTGCATTTTTTTTGGCTGCAATTCAAGCTGAATCTGTACTTTTGTGTAAATAATTATAGTTATGAAGAAGCTCCTTCCTTTCGTTTTCCTATTTGCCGTTTCAAATCTGTCAGCACAACAACGACCAAAATTGGTGGTTGGAATTGTGGTGGACCAAATGAAAATGGAATACCTCTATCGTTTTCAAAGTGATTTTTCTGAAAATGGTTTTAAACGCATGATGAATGAGGGTTACACTTTTTACAATATGCACTACAATTATATGCCAACCTATACTGCGCCGGGACATGCATCCATTTATACCGGAACAACACCGGCAATGCACGGAATCGTAAGCAATGAATGGTACAGTAGAAGCGCTGCGAAAGAGGTTTACTGCACTGATGATGCATCAGTGACAGGTTTGGGTGAAAGTGCCAAAGGCGAAGGCGAAATGTCCCCTAAAAACCTTCAGGTGACAACCATTACCGATGAACTTCGTTTGTCAACCAATTTTAAGGGAAAGGTAATCGGGATTAGTATTAAGGATCGTGGCGCGATACTTCCTGCAGGGCATTTTGCCAATTGGGCATTTTGGTACAGCAAAACCGGCAACTTCATTTCGAGTACTTTTTATGGTGATAAATTACCAAATTGGGTAACCGAATTCAACGCGAAGAAAGGCTATATGAATTATATCAATCAGGGTTGGAATTTGTTAAAACCGGCATCGGTTTACGATGAAAGTTTGGCCGATGATAATCCGTATGAAGGCAAATTATACAAAGTCGACAAACCTGTTTTTCCTTATGATTTGAAAGCGATGTACGATAAGAATGATGCAGGTGTTTTGCGCGTTACGCCTTATGGGAATAATTATGTTGCCGATTTTGCAAAAGCTGCCATAGAGAACGAATCATTAGGCAAAGACAATGTCACCGATTTCCTTGCGGTGAGTTTTTCTTCCACCGATTATGTGGGACATATTCTTGGGCCACGTTCCATGGAATTGCAGGACACTTACCTGCGCCTCGATTTGACGATTGCCGATTTCCTAAATTATTTGGATAAAACCGTTGGCAAAGGAAACTATTTGGTTTTCCTGACTGCAGATCACGCCGGAGCTGAAAATGCCCGATTCCTAAAAGATCACAAATATGAAGTAACGAATCTTGACAATAAGGAATTGGATAAAAATCTTTCCAAATTCTCAACCGATACTTTTGGAGAGGATTTGGTTTTGCATTATGACAGTTTCAATTTGTTTTTCGACAAGGCGAAAATTAAAGCAAAAAACCTAGATTTGGCAAAGGTAAAACAGGCATTCAAGGATTTCCTGATGACGCAGGATTATGTAAAAAGGGTTTATACCGAAGAAGAGATTTTGGCAAATTCAGGAGCGGATTATCATTTGAACTGTATTGCCAAAGGTTATGACGCCACGCAGAATGGTGACATGATTGTGTTGGACAAACCTGGTTTTATTGAATATGGCCCCACAGGAACTTCACACGGAACGACGTATAGCTATGATACCAATGTGCCGTTATTGTTTTATGGCTGGAATATCAAAAAAGGAGAATGCCACGAGAAAAAAGTAATCACACAGATTGCGCCAACCTTATCCCAAAAACTAAAGATTACACTTCCAAACGGAACCGAATCGCAAGTCCTGACTGAAGTTTTGGAGAAATAGAATTGGCTAAGCTTTAAAAGTCGTCTTCAGTTTTAAGGCTCTTTTTTCAATAAGGTGCCAGGAGAAATACGCAAAGACCATCGTGATTGCAAGGCTGGAAAACATCAGGCCGTAAATTCCCAAATCGAAGAAGTTCAACAACGATTGCTGTACCACAAATCCGTAAATGTAAACGCCATACGAGATGTCGCCAAAATTTTGTCCGATGCTCTTTAGATATGGTGTTTTGGATAGCCCAAAACTTAGGATAATCACCGGAAGCAGAAAATATCCTGCGTAATGAAAATATCCCATTTTTGTTGCAGCTATCAACAGGATTGGGCAGGCAATCAGTAAAGCCTTTTGGTATTTGAAATTCTCAAAATTTACCGAAGCCAAAAACGAGCCTGCAATGAAATAACATCCCAAATCATATAAATCTTTTGTGTCCAAAAAGAATTTGGAGAAGATGGCTGAATTCAGGAAATGCGGCGCAAAATTGGCTAAAACGAATAAACCGCCAAAGGTTAACAGCAATACAATCTGCGATAGTTTCCTTTGAAAGAAAAAGAACAACAATAGCGACAAATACATTGTAAATTCGTAGCGTATCGTCCACAAACTTCCGTTTATGGATTTCAGGTACGGATTGTCCTCGAATATGCCTTCAACATTATATTGCAAATGATACAGTCCTAAATTCCGGTAAAAATAACTCCAGTAATCCCAATGGCTGAAAATGCTTCCTTCTCCGGTATAAATCAATGGAAGGAACAACATTGTAAGCAGCAAAACCACAACCAAGGCAGGAAATATCCTGACGATTCTTTTCCAGATGTATTCCAAAAGGTTTTTACTCCGCTTCAGGCTGATGAAAATCAGGTAACCGCTGATGATAAAAAAACACTTCACCGAAAAAGTTCCCAAAGCAATCTGACCGTTGCTGATTACCAGGAAGATTTCATCCTTATTATTGTCGGTGAGCGAATAGGAATGCGAAACAATGACCAATGCCGAAAAGAGCAATCTTAAAAAATCGAAATTATTTTCTTTATCAATCATTTGGTAAACGCCGGATTTAGATGCATCCAAATGTAAGTATTTTTCATATCATCAACCATAAAAAAATCCCGCCAAAGCAGGATTGTATTTTATAAATCGACCATAATCTGGTTCTGCAGCAAATCTTCAAAACTCTCGCGTTCACGAATCAAATGGCCTTTGCCGTCTTTCCACAAAACTTCAGCCGGTTTGTAACGTGAGTTGTAGTTGGAAGCCATCGAAAAGCAATACGCTCCGGCATTCCTGAAACAAAGCGTGTCACCTTCGTGGATTTCTGCAATTCGACGGTTGTTCGCAAAGGTATCGGTTTCGCAGATGTATCCCACAACGGTATAAAAACGTTCTTTGCCTTTTGGATTGGAAATGTTTTCAATGCTGTGCTGCGAACCATAAAACATTGGCCGGATCAAATGATTGAAACCGCTGTCAATTCCGGCAAAAACAGTGGAAGTAGTTTGTTTTACCACATTTACCTTTGCAAGGAAATAACCAGCTTCGCTTACCAAAAATTTTCCGGGTTCAAAAGCCAGCGTCAGTTCACGGCCGTATTCCTTTTCAAATTCCTTAAAACGTTTGGTTAGTTTTTTGCCCAATTCCTCTACATTGGTTTCGATATCGTCCTTTTTGTAAGGAACCTTAAATCCCGAACCAAAGTCCAGGAATTCCAGATTTTTGAATTGTTTGGCTGTATCAAACAGGATTTCGGAAGCATATAAAAACACTTCAACGTCCAGAATGTCCGAGCCCGTATGCATGTGGATGCCGTTGATGTTCATTTTGGTATTCTCCACTATCCTTAAAACATGCGGAATCTGGTAAATTGAAATCCCAAATTTACTGTCGATGTGGCCTACAGAAATATTTTCATTACCACCAGCCATCACATGCGGATTGATTCGGATGCAAACCGGGGTTTTTGGATATTTGGCGCCAAAATGTTCCAGAATCGAAAGATTATCTATGTTGATTTGGACGCCCAAATGCGCTACAGCTTCAATCTCTTCAAAGGAAACACCATTGGGTGTGAAAATGATTTTATCCGGGGTAAAACCCGCATGAAGGCCGAGCTTTACTTCCTGGATGGAAACGGTATCCAATCCCGAACCCATATTTTTCAATAGCCTAAGGATGGAAACATTCGACAAGGCTTTCATCGCATAATTGATGCGAAGCTTCTCTACCTTAAATGCATTGGTCAAACGCTTATACTGAAACGCGATTTTATCGGCGTCATAAACGTATAACGGATTTCCAAAAGTTTCCGCAAGGTCAAGTAGCTCTTTAGGTTGCATTTAGTATTGGATGTTAAAGGTTCCTTCGGTGATGTTGATAAAATTCTGTGGCTGGATTTCGTCATCGCCCATTTGCCCGGCGAAAGTTCCAACTAATTTATTGTTGTTTCCATTGGATGTTAAATGAACTGTAAAAACTCCCGGAAGCCTTGTCCATTGTACGCCATCAGCAGTATAGAATACGCTGACAATGTCTTCCATATGGTTTTTCTCAGTAAAGAATTCTATATGTTCCGATGTGTTTTGCGGCATGGAATACACCCCCAAATCCGTGAATTCATCAGCTGTCCCGGGATTGATAACATTTTCACTCACATAAATGTTATCAAAGGTTTTTTGGACACCGTCAACTTTAAAACTTATGGTTCCTCCAATTACAGGATTGGTGTCATCTGAACTGCTTGAACAGGAATTAAACGAAAAAGCAGTAAGCGTTAAAACAACTAATAAAAATATTTTTTTCATAAGATTTAGTATTGAATGTTGAAAGTTCCTTCAGTTATAGTTATTGTACCAACAGGGCTAATCATATCGCCTTCAAAGGTTCCGATAAATTTGTTGTCGTTGCCATTTGACGCAACATTGACTGTAAAATTATCTTCGGTTTCATAACCCATATCGCCTTGGTTTACATAATTAAAATAGATGCTATTTCCGCCTGTAATTCCTTTGATGTAACTAAATTGACACCAGTTAAAATGCTCGTTGGAATCGGAATGGATGTTTACCGCAGTATATTCATCCGGAGTTCCTTTGAAAAAAACCGTTTCATGAAAATGAAGCCCTGTAAATGTTTCCAGGTTTCCATTAATCTTAAAGGATATTGTTCCGGTTGCCTTATCTGATTTACTGTCATCGCTAGAACATGAATTAACTGAAAATGCCGTTACTGAAATTAAAAGCAATAAGATTATTTTCTTCATGAATCTAGTATAAACTTGGAAACTGATTTGGTTTTGCCTCATGCATAATTGCATATACTTTTTCAAAAACGTCCTCTGCAGAAGGTTTAGAGAAATAATCACCATCAGTTCCATATGCCGGACGATGTGCTTTTGCGGTCAGTGTTTGCGGCTGGCTGTCCAAATGATTATATCCTTTTTGTTCATCGATGATTTGCTGCAGGATATAAGCACTTGCTCCACCAGGAACATCTTCGTCGATTACCAATAATCGGTTGGTTTTCATAATGCTTTTTACACAATCATGATTGATGTCAAAAGGCAGTAACGATTGTGCATCGATGATTTCAACATCAATGCCCACTTCCTGTAATTCCTTTGCAGCCTGTTCAATAATCCTCAAGGTTGAACCATAAGAAACAATAGTGATGTCGCTTCCGGTTTTGATGGTTTCCACTACGCCAATCGGAGTTTTGAATTCGCCAAGATTGGTTGGCATTTTTTCCTTCAAACGATAGCCGTTCAAACATTCGATTACCAATGCCGGCTCGTCGGTTTCCAATAATGTATTGTAAAAACCTGCAGCTTTGGTCATATTCCTCGGAACCAAAACGTGGATTCCACGAATGGCGTTGATGATCATTCCCATTGGTGAACCCGAATGCCAGATTCCTTCCAGCCTGTGTCCGCGTGTTCTGATGATCAAAGGCGCTTTTTGTCGACCTTTGGTTCTGTATTGTAGCGTTGCCAAATCATCACTCATGATCTGAATGGCATATAATAAATAATCCAAATATTGAATTTCGGCAATTGGACGTAATCCACGCATGGCCATTCCGATTCCCTGTCCCAAAATTGTAGCTTCACGGATTCCGGCATCGGCAACACGAAGTTCTCCGTATTTTTCCTGCATGCCTTCCAAACCTTGGTTTACATCGCCAATATTTCCGGCATCTTCACCAAAAACCAATGCTTCAGGATACTTTGAAAATATGGCGTCAAAGTTATCACGCAATACCAAACGCGCATCAACCTCTTCAGCCGAATCATCATAAGTTGCGGCAGTTTCAGTTGCTTTCAAAACATTTTTGCCTGATTGCGAAAATAAGTGTGAGCTGAATTTTGGCTGGATTTTTTCAGTGTAATTGGTAATCCAGTCTGCTAATTGTAGCCTGCCATTTTCATTGACTATCAAACGCAAAACTTTACGCGCAACCGTTAGAATCTCTTTGCGGATTGGTTCTTTTATGGATGCTAAATCTGTGGCTTCTTTTTCAATGAAAGCCTTTTTATCACTTGAAGCCGCAATCGAATTCAATAACGAAACCAATTCGCTTTGTTCTTCTTTCATTGGCGCGACAAAAGCTGCCCACGCTGCTTTTTTGCCTTCCAGGACTTCCTTTTTAGAGCTGGTTTCAATGGCTTCCAATTCTTCGGCTGTAGCCAAATCATTTTGGATTAGCCAAGTTCTCATTTGGGCAACACAATCAAATTCAGCTTCCCAACCCAATCTCTCAGCATTTTTATAACGCTCGTGCGAACCCGAAGTCGAGTGTCCCTGAGGCTGCGTTAATTCATAAACGTGTATCAAAACCGGAACGTGCTCTTCGCGTGCAATTTCGGCAGCTTTTTCATAGGTTGCCACCAATGCAGGGTAATCCCAGCCTTTTACGGTAAGAATTTCGTAACCTTTAACATTTTCGTCTCTTTGGAAACCTTTTAATATTTCCGATATATTTTCCTTGGTGGTCTGATGCCTGGCGTGGACCGAAATTCCGTATTCGTCATCCCAAACGCTGATTACCATTGGAACCTGTAAAACTCCTGCCGCGTTGATGGTTTCAAAAAATAATCCTTCCGAAGTGGAAGCGTTACCGATTGTTCCCCAGGCAATTTCATTACCGTCGTTGGAAAAATTTGAAAATCCTTCCAAACCACGAACGTTTCTATATATTTTGGATGCCTGAGCCAATCCTAACAATCTCGGCATTTGACCTGCAGTAGGAGAGATGTCGGCACTTGAATTCTTTTGTTGGGTCAGGTTTTTCCAATTCCCGTTTTCATCAATGGAATGTGTCATGAAATGGCCGCCCATCTGCCTTCCGGCACTCATTGGGTCGTGTTCCAAATCGGAATGGCCATATAATCCGGCAAAAAACTGTTCTATAGTCAATTGGCCAATAGCCATCATAAAGGTTTGGTCGCGGTAGTAACCCGAGCGGAAATCACCATTTTGGAAGGCTTTCGCCATAGCCAACTGCGGTATTTCCTTTCCATCACCAAAGATTCCGAATTTGGCTTTTCCGGTTAGCACTTCCTTTCGTCCCAACAGACTACATTCTCTACTAATTGTGGCAATTTTGTAATCGTTTAAAACTTCCTGCTTGAAGTCTTCAAATGTGATTTCTGTTTTAGATGTAGCCTCTGACATAGTGGTAAATTATTTCATGAAGTAACAAATTTAAATAAAAAGTAGTAACAAACTGCATCACAGATGCAAAATAAATATTTAAGTATCTGTAATTTATTTGTGAGATATAGAAGTTGTGTTGAGATATATTCAACAAAAATTAAATTTTGCAGAGAAAAATTTAAAATAAGTAAAGATTATGCTCTTTTTAAAACCATTTTCTTGTGAAAAGATTGATGAGTGTTTCCGGTCGGAATGTGGCAATAAATCGGATTCGTTCCGCATAATTTTGTTGGCCAATTTCCCACCCATTTCCGGAATAGACAGGAAAAAATAACTCGAAATAATCGGTTACCAGGTTCAAACGGATTCCGCTATCGTAAACAAACTTTGTTGGAATACCCTTGTTTTTCATTAAGCCGGCATCGCCATAAGCATCTATCCAGTTCCAAATAGTATAGCATGCATTGACTGTCGTCATCCAACGGTTTGCAGTTCGGGTTTCGAGCATTGATTTGAAAAAACCATCAGACATAATCAACTGCTGGCTGAAAACTCCCGAAGTTTCTGAACGTCCTATGTATTCACTTTCAAAAAGATAATCCGAAGGTCGGTCAAGGCCAAAATCAAAATAGCTGGAAGTGGTTTTATTGTGCAGAAAAGTTCCGGCAAAAACACGAAGGTTTAAGGTGCGGTTATTGTCAAAAAGCTTGCGGTACTGCACTTCGGCGGCTAATTTCCCAAAGTTCTTTTCATACTGAAAATCACCTAAAAACTGAATATGGTTGGTAAATTCTGTTTTAGTATTGTAGTATTTGGCATTGAAAACCGAATAATTTTCGCTATTTTCAGAAACCGTAAAAGCAGTCTTTTCTTTGCTCACAACGATTTCCTTAAAAACAAGTGTTTGCTTTCGGTTGTCCCTAAAATTATCAGGCCTGAAGAACATGAAAATTGTCGGTGCCAGTTTGGTGTAATACGCGTCTGGCGCATAATGCAGATAATGCCCGCTCATGATGTATTTTATCGAATACAGATTGCTTTCCCGATTATACTGATTGTACAATAAGGCTGCTTTACCGGACAGATTCTGCGTTTTGGTGGAAATTGTTGGATTAATGTCAAAGTTGAACGGTTTGTCCAAAAGCGTCTTGTTGTGAAAACGCATTCCCGGCAAAAAGCCGTCGTATAAATTGTATTCCAGCGTCGGAATGTAAATCACCTGATTGTAATAGGGATCTTCCAAATCCTTAAAGAAATTAAACTTTACAGGCCGGTTCAAATGAAAATTACGCAAAGAACGCCAGTTGTTCCTTCGGTTAAATTCGGGAACTTCATTGTTGTAATTGATGACAATTTTGTCGGCATTATTTCTCGGAAGCTTGTAAATGCTGTCGGCAGCAATGGTATCATACCATTTTTTGAAAACGACTTCCTTACCTTTTATTCCATAAACTGAAATAGGAACATCGGTTTGGGTTTTGTTTTTTATCGAAAAACCAACGCTGTCCTTTGTTTGGGTAACCTTGTCAAATTTGTAATCAATGATGTCGCGTGAAGCAATCATTTTGTCAAAAAACCAATTGATTTTCTTAGGGGAATTTGCCGTCAGGATGTTTTCAAAATCGGAGCTATTGGTTTGCCGGGTTTTGTTCAAAGTATAAAATTGCTGGATGCTTTTTTGAACGACATTATTTTCAAGGTAATGATCCAAATAGTTCAGGCTGAGTCCGGCCTTGTATTTTGAAGCAATTTTTTCATTGAACTTTATCAAAGTATTTTTAGGATTTGTCAAAGGTTGGTCCAAATTTTTTCGAGCCATCAGCATGGAAAAATAACTATACTGCCCATTAAAATCGAGCGAAACCAAATTGTAGCCTTTCAAAAGTTTCAGCTTGGCCACACTTCCCATCATCTTGCTGTCGGGATGGAATTCCTCCATGTATTTCATCATTAAATACGTCTGGATTCCATCGTAAACCCAACTGTCCCTGCGCTGGTCCAGTTGCAACGAAGTATGCAGGTAGTTATTGACATAAGTCTTCAAAAATTTAATTTCATACAAAAACTCATCTGAAAACGGACTCATGAATAACGGCAGCTGATTCAGTCCGTAAAACGGATTCCGGTCGTAATCGGTTTGCGAAACCGTTATTTTCTGGTTGGGATATTTACCCAGGTTTTCATTGACGTAAGTGACGATTTTATCCACAACAATCGCTCTTTGGATGTCATTCAGCTTATTGCCTTTTATATCTGAAATTACTTCAAGGTCACCATTTTTATAGACTTCGAAATCTTTTTTTGTATCAATGAAAAGGTTGAAATCCAAACGGTTTTTCCCCGAAAGATGATAAACATTAGCATCTTTTCCGACCTCATTCAAATCGGAATACAAATTGAAATTTTGAGGAACCGTAACATCAACTTCATAATCGGAAACCGCATTGGCAGCATCGTCAAGATTCAGGTTGTTGTATTTTATAAAGCCTTTGTTTTCATAGCGTGCAGGAATAAGAAAAAAATTCTTTAAGTACATTTTCCCATTCTCGCCATAACCGTATTTCGTGAATTTATCACTTGGGATTTTTACGGTATAATTTAAGGAAATCTTGATTTTTTGATTGGGCAGTAATTTTTCCTTTAATTGGATCAGGATTACATCAGGAATATTTGAATCCCTTTCCCATGTCAATGCTGTATTGGTTTGGTCATTAACTGAAATAGCGCTGGTTCTTCCGCGTTCTTTTTCTTTTGCCAAATGAAAACTCCTTTCAAACTCATCCGAAAACCGCGCAGCCATTGCTGTGTTTTTTGACGAATAACCATTCATCCAGTCGTTTAAAACGATTTGGGTTAAAGTGTCATTCGTCTGATTAAAATAAGTCAATTCCTGTTGAACCTTTAAAACCTTTTGCTCAAGGTCGACATTCACAACCATTTTGGAATTGTGTTGCGAAAATATGGCCTGGCTAGCAAGCAATAAAAGAATTAAGGCTTTTTTCAATGGAATTTATTTTGGATAAAATCGTTTAAAATAATGCTTGTAAATAATCGTGCGCCATCAACATTCATGTGGCCACAGGAAGCAAAATCTTTGTCATCGGTTACTTTGTTTTCATAATTATACACTTCGGGATAAACCGATTTGATGCTGTTAAAATAGGCATCAGATTGGCATTCCGGGCACATAGGCGTTGCAATGGCAATCAAATGGATATTATTCTTTTTACAGATTGCCTTGATTTCCTCGTAGGCAAAATTGCGTTTTGGTTTATAATCCGAAAGGTCATATTTCATATTCCGTCCTTCGCCTTGTAATGGGAAATAACCAAAATTATCCAATGCATTCGATTTTTTATTGGTCAAAGAGAAGAACATTTCCCTAAACCCAATCTTGGCGTCGCCTTCAATGTACCTATAAAACGGAATGTACAATAATTTATTGTACGATGCTTCGGTTTTGTAATGGTTGCGTATCGTTTCAGAGCAATGAAGGTAAGGCATGTACAAAGCTTTGGTACCTTCGGATTTGGAGTTGCTGTTCAGGTTCAAATCGACATCAAGGAAGATGTTTTTTATTTTGTAATTGCGCTCGAGCATCAGTTTCAAAAGCAATGCAGTCTCGTCTAATTTAGAGCCACTCATTCCAAAATTATAAGCCTTGATTCCTTTTTCGTCAAAGAGTTTCGCCATCATGTGGTTTTGTGTCCGCGACGAACCCATAAAAACCACGTCAAAGTTTTTGCCTTTGGAATTGTAAACGTATTCTATTTTGTTGCGCTTAGACGAATTCACATAAATCATGGTATACAAAACGTCAAGCACAACTGCCGAAAGCACAACTATGACTAATAATTTGGCTATAAAAACAACAAACTTTTTCATTAGAATTGAAAGTATATAAAGTTTTTATAATCAGTGAAAATTCCCAATGCGACAATTGCCATAATGCTCAAACTCACTTTCAGCCAGGAATATTTCCCCGAAAGCGGCTCAATTTTATAGCGGTTGTTCCATTCGACCATTACAAACAGAAGTATCATAATGATGATTTCGTAGTTGTAACGCTCGAAGCTGAAATATTGAGGAGCAAAATGCAAATCAGTCACCATTCGCTGGATGTAGGCAATGGCATCGTGTATTGTTTTTGCCCTGAAAAATATCCAGGCAAGACAGGTTATCGTAAACGTGATGAGGATATTAAAAAGTATCCGCAACGATTCCAAATTAAAAGAAATTTTGAAAGCCTCAAGATTGTTTCGGCTTCGGTTCAATACCAATAAAGGAATAAAATACAAGGCATTGATCAATCCCCAGGCGATGAAGGTCCAATTGGCACCATGCCAAAATCCGCTGACCAGGAAAATGATGAACACGTTCCGGATTTGGAACAATTTGGATCCTCTGCTTCCGCCAAGCGGAATATAGATATAATCGCGGAACCAGGTTGTTAAGGAAATGTGCCACTTGCGCCAAAACTCGGCGATATCCCTTGAGAAATAAGGAAAGTCGAAGTTTTTCAATAAGTCGATTCCGAAGAGTTTGGACGTTCCCAAAGCAATATCGGAGTAACCCGAAAAGTCACCATAAATTTGGAATGCAAAATAAACTGCGCCCAAAACCAGCGACAGCGAATTCATCGAATTATAATTGTCAAAAACCGCATTCGCATACATCGCGCAGGTATCGGCAACGACCACTTTTTTGACCAAACCCCAAATAATCTGGTAGATTCCTTCTTTGGCTTTTTCAAAATCGAATTCGCGTTTGACCTTTAATTGGGGTAAAAGATGTGTTGCCCTTTCAATTGGACCGGCAACAAGCAAAGGGAAATAACTTACGAACAGGAAATAATCGATAAAATTTTTCTCCGCTTCAATTCGTTTAAAATAAATATCGATGATGTACGACAAGCCATGGAATGTATAAAACGAAATCCCAACGGGAAGTATCAGTTTGAGAAGAAGAGGGTCGAGGTGCAATCCGAAACCGCTGGCCAATTCGGCAAACGAAACCGCAAAGAAGTCGTAATATTTGAAAATCCCAAGAAAGGCAAGGCTGATGATTACTGTCATCCAAAGCCAAAATTTGCGTGAAAATTCGGCTTTGCTTTCTTCTAATTTGAGTCCGGAAAAATAGACCAGCAAAGTTGAAAAAAGCAGTAAAAACATAAACCTCCAATCCCAGCACGAATAAAAATAATAACTCGCTACCGTTAGAACAATATTTTGGGAAGTCTTGGATTTATTGGGAATAAACCAATATGCCAAAAACACCACAGGCAGAAAATACGCAAATTGTAGTGAGTTAAAAAACATATTGGTTTATGATTTGGTTCTAGAAGTTCGGACTCAGATTGTACTTTTTGTAGAAGTTATCCAAAACTTCAACCACTTCGTCTTCGGTGTCTACAATTTTAATCAGGTTCAAATCGTCGGGATTGGCATTGTGTTCCTTGTCAATCATCACGGCTTTAATCCAGTCGAATAATCCTGCCCAAAATTCAGAGCCTACAAGGATGATAGGGAATTTTCCAATTTTTTTGGTTTGGATTAGGGTTACCGCTTCGAATAATTCATCTAGTGTTCCAAAACCACCAGGCATTACTACAAATCCCTGAGAGTATTTTACAAACATTACTTTGCGGACAAAGAAATAGTCAAAATTCAGGTTTTTATCCTTATCGATATACGGATTATAATGCTGCTCAAAAGGCAGTTCGATGTTCAGTCCAACCGAAGTTCCTGCGCCATTATGGGCACCTTTGTTTCCGGCTTCCATGATTCCGGGACCACCGCCAGTAATCACTCCATATCCGGCCTTACTGATTTTATAGGCAATTTTCTCAGCCAATAAATAATATTTTGTGTCGGGCTTTGTTCGAGCCGAACCAAAAATGGAAACACACGGACCAATTCGGGCCATCGTTTCGTAACCATTTACAAACTCCGACATGATTTTAAAAATTGCCCAGGAATCGTTGGTTCGTATTTCATTCCAGGGCTTTTGGATTAATTTATCCTGAATCCTGTCATCATCATTGGTGTACTGTTCTTTCATTTCAAAAATTTTAAGCGCGCTAAAGTAGTTATTATTTTAAATTTTGAATTATAAATTTTAAATTATTGGGTTTCATTTAGGATTCAAAATTTAGGATTCAAAATAGGATTTACTCCAATTCCTTCTTTAAAAACGGCGCAGTGTAGCTCTTTTTATTTTTTGCAATTTCTTCAGGAGTTCCTTTGGCTACAACTTCACCGCCGCCTTTTCCGCCTTCCGGACCAATATCGATGATATAATCTGCCAGTTTGATTACGTCCATATTGTGTTCAATAATCAAAATGGTGTTGCCTTTGTCAACCAATTTGTTGATAACGTCCATCAATACCCGAATGTCTTCAAAATGCAATCCGGTCGTAGGTTCATCCATGATGTAGAAGGTGTTTCCGGTATCTTTTTTGGATAATTCGGTAGCAAGTTTGATACGCTGTGCTTCACCACCGGAAAGCGTTGTGCTTTGCTGTCCCAAAGTGATATAACCCAAACCAACATCCTGAATCGTTTTTACTTTTCTGTAGATTTTCGGAATGTTTTCAAAAAACGGAACTGCTTCGTCAACGGTCATATTCAATACATCTGAAATCGATTTTCCTTTGTAACGGATTTCCAAAGTTTCCCTGTTGAAACGCTTGCCCTGACAGGTTTCACATTCCACATAAACATCAGGAAGGAAACTCATTTCAATAGTACGAACACCAGAACC
This sequence comes from Flavobacterium wongokense, assembly GCF_021608265.1. Lineage (GTDB taxonomy): Bacteria > Bacteroidota > Bacteroidia > Flavobacteriales > Flavobacteriaceae > Flavobacterium > Flavobacterium wongokense. The sequence continues at coordinate 160,730 of NZ_JAKIHP010000004.1, read as the reverse complement.
TTCGCAGGCTTCGCATCTTCCGCCCGAAACATTAAAGCTAAAACGACCTGCTTTGTAACCGCGGATCATGGCTTCGGGAGTCTGCGTATACAAACTCCTGATTTCCGAAAACACATCGGTATAAGTTGCAGGATTTGAACGTGGCGTTCTTCCAATCGGGCTTTGGTCGATGTCGATTACTTTGTCGATATGTTCCAAACCTTCAATTTTTTTATAAGGTTGTGGTTTTTTGACACCGTTAAAATAATAGGCGTTTAGTATTGGATATAAAGTTTCATTAATCAATGTCGATTTACCGCTTCCCGAAACTCCGGTTACGCAAATCAGTTTGCCCAAGGGCAATTCAATCGAGACATTTTTGAGGTTGTTTCCCGTTGCGCCAGTCAGTTTCATAAACTTTCCGTTGCCTTCACGGCGTTTTTTGGGAACTTCGATTTTCATTTTTCCGTTAAGGTATTGGGCTGTAATCGTATCTTCTTTCAGTAATTCTTTTGGTGTTCCTTTACTGATAATCTGGCCACCATATTTTCCGGCTTTTGGGCCAATGTCAATCACATAATCGGCACGTTCTATCATGTCTTTATCGTGTTCCACAACCAAAACCGAATTTCCGATATCGCGTAATTGCTCCAACGAATGAATCAATTTCTCATTATCTCTTTGGTGCAAACCAATGCTTGGTTCGTCCAAAATATAAAGCACACCAACCAATTGCGAACCGATTTGTGTTGCCAAACGGATGCGCTGTGCTTCACCGCCGGAAAGCGATTTTGAACTTCGGGCAATCGAAAGGTAATTCAGGCCAACATTGACCAAAAAGCGCAAACGGTCTTTGATTTCCTTGACAATTTCGGTGGCGATTATTTTTTGTTTTTCATTTAAATGATGGTCCAAATCCTCAAACCAATTCGACAATTCAGAAATATCCATAGTCGATAATTCGAAGATGTTTTTTTCATAAATCCTGAAATACATTGCCTCTTTTTTCAAACGCGAACCATGGCATTCCGGGCATTCCACTTCGTCCATGAATTCCTTTGCCCAGCGTTTTATGGATGTAGACGGACTTTCATCGTATTGGTTTTTGATGAAATGCGAAATCCCTTCAAATTCAATTTTGTATTCTTTGGTAATGCCCAATGTTTTGGATTCCACTGAAAATTTTTCCTTTCCGCCATACAGGATAATCTGCATTGCTTCTTCGGAAATGGCCTCAATAGGATCTGTCAGGGCAAAGCCAAATTTTTCGCCAATGATTTCCAACTGCTTGAAAATCCAGGAACTTTTGTATTCACCCAATGGAGCAAAACCTCCATTTCTGATAGACAGTTTCGGATTTGGGATTATCTTTTTCAGATTGATTTCGTGTACTGTTCCCAAACCTTTGCAGTGTTCGCACGCACCTTTTGGCGAGTTGAACGAAAACAGATTCGGTTCCGGATTTTGATAGGATATCCCTGAAGTTGGGCACATTAAGTTCCTACTGAAATAACGCACTTCATTCGTGTCCTGATCCAAAATCATCAATACATCTTCGCCATGGTACATTGCGGTTTTGATGCTTTCGGCCAAACGTTTTTCATTTTCTTCATTGTCCTCAATCACCATTCGGTCGATGACAATTTCGATATCGTGGGTTTTGTAACGGTCGAGTTTCATTCCTGGCAATAAATCCTGTACCTCGCCATTGACGCGTACTTTCAGGAATCCCTGTTTGGTAATTTGCTGGAATAATTCGGCATAATGCCCTTTACGCGCACGGATGATTGGCGCAAGGATATTAATGCGTTTTCCTTTGAAATTCTGGATGATCAATTCCCTGATTTGGTCATCGGAATACGAAACCATTTTTTCACCAGTCACATAACTATAGGCTTCACCGGCACGAGCATACAGCAAACGCAGGAAATCATAAATTTCAGTGATGGTCCCAACGGTAGAGCGCGGACTTTTACTTGTGGTTTTTTGCTCGATGGCAATTACCGGAGATAATCCGTCGATTTTATCAACATCAGGGCGTTCGAGCCCGCCAAGGAATTGACGCGCATAAGCCGAGAAGGTTTCAATGTATCGACGCTGGCCTTCGGCATAAATCGTATCGAATGCCAAAGAGGATTTTCCCGAGCCGGAAAGACCGGTAATAACGACCAGTTTTTCCCTCGGAATCGTAATGTCAATATTCTTCAGATTGTGAACCCGTGCACCAAGAACTTCAATTGTATTTTCGGTATCTAACATAGCAATTTTGCAAAACGCAAAGGTAGTGTTTTACAGCGAGTTTTTAAATACAGGGTTCAGAAGTTATTGTTAAAAGATGCTAATCAATTATCATCTCTTTCAATCGCTGGCGGTAGCTTTCCAGGACATCGATTTTGGAAAGAAAACCAAAATATTTTCCCTTGTAGATTACAGGAAGAATCGACGCTTTTGATTTTTCGAATAGCGCCATTATTTTTTCGGGTTTGTCTTCAAACAGGATGAGCTCTTTGGGCTGATGCATTATCTCAGGAATGGTCATGAATTTTATCTTAAGCGGATTGAAGATAAATGCCCGGACTTCTTCAAAAGCTACAATACCCACCAGATTTTTATTGTTATCAATAATCGGAATGACTTTCTGTTCGGTTGTTGAAAAAATCTCTACGATGCTTTCGATGGAAGATTCCGGTGCTAATGTTTTATAATTCTGCTGCACCAATTTATAAAAATTGATACTCTGCAGGATGTTCTTGTCTTTGTCGCTGGTGAAAACATCGCCTTTGTCCGCCAGTGCCTTTACATCCATCGAGTGTTTTTCAAATTGCTTCGAAACCGCATAACTCACAGAAGAAACAATCATTAACGGAACCATCAAATCATAACCGCCGGTAATTTCGCCAATAAGGAAAATCGCGGTCAAGGGTGCATGAAATAAACCACTCAGGATTCCGGCCATGCCAACAATCGTAAAATTGGCAATCGGTAAATGATGGGTGAAATTGAGCAGGTTTACTGTTTTGGCTACAAAAAAACCAAGATATGAACCCACAAAAAGCGAAGGCGCAAAGTTGCCACCGTTTCCGCCACTTCCTAAAGTCAGTCCGGTTGCAAATGCTTTGAGCAACATCGTAACTCCAACAAACGCGAGCAAAACCCATTCGCTTTTGAATTGTTCGAGCATGGTATTGTCCATTAAAACTCCGGGGTTTTTGGATGCCAATATTTTGATGCTTTCATAACCTTCACCAAAAAGTGTTGGGAAAAAGAAAATCAGGACGGCTAAAATCGTAGCGCCAAATAAGGCTCTCCGATACCCTTTGTTTTTGAAGGTTCCGAAAAACTTTTCCACTTTTTGAAAATTGCGGGCATGGTAAATAGAAGCTAAACCAGCTAAAATTCCAAGTAAAATATAGTAAGGAGTATTGTGATAATCAAATTTTAAAGTTTGTTCGAAATTAAGTATTGTGTCCGAACTTAGTGATACTTTTGAAATTAAGGCGCCAGTTGCAGCCGATATGATGATTGGGATAAAAGCTGAAATCGAAACATCGGTCAGAACGACTTCAATGGCAAATAAAACTCCGGCAATGGGTGCATTAAACGCAGCTCCAATTCCGGCTGCGACACCACAGGCCAAAAGAAGTATCCGATCTTTTTGCGAGAGATGGTATTTTTGGGCAAAATTGGAACCAAAGGCTGCTCCGGTAATCACAATCGGGCTTTCCAATCCGGCTGAACCACCAAGTCCAACGGTTAAGGAACTTGTCACGATTTGCGCATACATTTGCTTTTTGGGAACTATTCCACCTTTTCGGGCAACGGCATAAAGGATTTTGGAACTCCCTTTTTCGAGGCTGTTCCCAAGGAAATTCCGAATGACAAATACCGTCAGCAAAATCCCGGCAATCGGAAGCAAACTGTTGATATAAGGCAATTTTAAAAATGCGTTGATATCATTGGCCCAAAGGAAAATATTGTGGGCAAAACTTTTAAGGATGATTACGGCAAAAGCGCAGGTGATTGCTACTACGACACTTGCAAAGTAGATGAAGTTCCGTTCGCTTACCTTGTCTTTCAAAAGGAAAATTAAATTCTCGGCTCTTCTGAGAATACTCCTTAAAATAATTTTAAAACTGGAAGCTTTGTTCTTTGACATTTATTCAATCTTTGAATCTGCTAAAATACTCCTTAAAAATAGTATTTCACAACATTAAACTCATAAATTAAGGGAATCTTTAAAATCCGGCAGCTTTGTCATCTCCACGATAATCGGCACCACCTTCGAGTTTGCCATTGGGCTGGACCAAAATCGCGTCGACTTTTCCAAGAACCGGTGCAAATTTTTCATTGATTTTATAGTTTTTCGCATTTAGGCTGTCAAGGGTTGGCTTGTCAAATTTCCCGGGCTCCACCATAATGTCATCGGGCAGCCATTGATTGTGGAATCTTGGAGAATCAACCGCGTGCTGCATATCCATGTCAAATTCATAAACATTTAAAATTGTCTGCAACACCGAAGTGATAATTGTTGAACCACCAGGAGAACCCAAAAGCATCAGCAGTTTGCCGTTTTTTTCGACAATAGTTGGCGTCATGGAGCTGAGCATTCTTTTTTGTGGCGCAATGCTATTGGCTTCGGCACCAACCAACCCATAATAATTTGGCACACCGGGTTTTGATGAAAAATCGTCCATCTGGTTATTTAAAAAGAATCCCAATTCGTCACAATACAATCGCGAGCCATAAGGACCATTTAAAGTCGTGGTTACCGCAACAGCATTGCCTTCGGCATCAACAATAGAGTAGTGGGTGGTTTCATTGCTTTCATAAACGGCAACATTCCCGTGGCTGACTTCTGAAGACTGCGTTGCTTTTTCAAAGGAAAAGTTTTTCATACGGTCTCTCAAATAAGAATCATCGAGCAATTGCTTTTGTGGGATTTTGACAAAATCGGGGTCACCCAAAAAATAATTCCTGTCGGCATACGCCCTTCTTTCGGCTTCCGCCAAAAGCTGTAGGTATTGAGTGGAATTGTGCCCCAGTTTTGAAACCTCATAAGGTTCAATCATTTTCATGATTTGCGCCAATGTAATTCCACCGCTTGATGGTGGCGCCATTGAAATTATCTTTAATTCCCTGTAGTTGAAAGTTATCGGCTTGCGCCAAACGACTTTGTAATCGGCTAAATCCTTCATCGAAATGATGCCGCCTTTTTGTTTTAGGAACGCCACCAATTTTTTAGCGGTTTTTCCTTTGTAGAATTCGTCTTTTCCGTTTTTTAGGATTTGTTTCAGCGTGCTGGATAAAGCAAGGTATTTTATTGTATCACCAACCTGAAAGTTTTTGTTGTAAAGTGTTTGGTCTCCACTAAGGGTGACAATAATATTGCGGTATTCATCGAGTTTTTCTTTTTGCTTTGCGGATACGATTACCCCTTTCTGGGCTAAATCGATGGCGGGTTGAAATAAATCTTTCAGTGGTAATGTTCCTAATTTTTTATGGACTTCAAAAATCCCGGCAATACTTCCCGGAACGCCTACAGATAAAGCACCATCGGTACTCAGATTTGGAATCACATTGCCATTTTTGTCTAAATACATGTTTTTGGATGCTTTTTGTGGAGCTTTTTCCCGAAAATCAAGTGAGCCGAAATCGCCGTTGGCTTTGCGATACACCATAAATCCGCCACCGGAAATATTTCCTGCATAAGGATAGGCCACCGCCAAAGCGAGTTGGGTTGCAATCATGGCATCAAAGGCATTTCCGCCTTTTTTGATAATTTCGATGCCAATTTTGGAAGCTTCCTCACGTGCGGAAACGACCATTGCTTTTTCGGTAACGAGGCCTTTTTGGGAATAAAGAAAAAAAGGAATCAGTAAAAATAGAACCAGGTACTTTTTCATGCATTCAGCTCTTTTAATTTTTCAATGCAATGCTGGCGCAATTCTTCGAAAAAAAGTTTGAATTCTGTTTCAAATTCAGAATAATATTGTTGCAGTTCCACCATTGATTCATGCATGTCAACTCGGTTTTTGGTGCGATGGTCCATTTGGAACATAATCATTTCCAAACCTGCTATGGTACTGTAACTTACAAGCCAGTTCCGGGCGACCATATACGGCATCATGCCTTTGACCCTTTCGGTAAGCACATCGTAGTGTTCCTTTAATAAATGATAGAAATTATCCGCATAATCTTCCAGGTTTTCATCGGAATAGCTGCTCCAGTTTTTGGCCAAAAAATGATCGTAGAAAATATCCATAATTACACCCGAATAATGCCCGTATTTTTCGTGTAGGCGATGTTTGCTCTGCCTGTAAACAGGATGCATATCGGTAAAACTGTCGATGGAACGATGCAGTAAAATCCCTTTTTGGATTTCCTCAGGATACACATCATAACTATGCCCGCGAATGCTGTCCGCCATAAAATTCCCGATTTTTATTAAATCGTTATCACCGGAAAGATAAATGTGTGCAAGGAAGTTCATGTGCCTAATTTAGGAATTTTAAATTATAAATTTTGAATTTTAAATTAGAATTGAAAATTGGCATTCTTTATATTTGTAAACCATTTAAAATTTATAATTCAAAATTCAAAATAATAAAAATGACTTTAATCAAATCCATATCGGGAATTCGTGGAACCATTGGCGGTAAAGTGGGCGATAACCTAACGCCTGTTGACGCTGTAAAATTTGCTTCGGCTTATGGAACCTTCCTGAAAAACAATATTAAAAAAGAGAAACTGACCGTTGTAATTGGCCGTGATGCGCGTATTTCCGGGCCAATGATTCATAATTTGGTGATAAATACCTTAATCGGATTGGGGATTGATGTGATTGATTTAGGTTTGTCGACAACTCCAACAGTTGAGATTGCCGTGCCTTTAGAAAAATCTGATGGTGGAATCATACTGACAGCTTCACACAATCCGAAACAATGGAATGCTTTGAAATTACTGAATGCCAAAGGAGAATTCCTAAGTGGTAAAGAAGGCGAAATGATTTTGGAAATTGCAGAATCAGAAGCTTTTGATTTTTCAGATGTGGATTCTTTGGGAGAAATTACCGTGAATGATGCGTATATGGACATCCATATTGATGAGGTTTTGGAATTGCCTTTGGTGGATGCAGCGACTGTGGCCAAAAGGAAATTCAAGGTTGTCGTTGATGGTGTGAATTCTTCGGGTGGCATCATTATCCCAAAATTATTGGAGCAAATGGGAGTGGAATGCGTAAAATTATACTGCGAACCCAATGGGCATTTTCCACATAATCCCGAACCTTTGAAAGAACATTTGGGTGATATCTGCAAATTGGTTGTAGATGAAAAAGCCGATTTCGGAATTGTAGTTGACCCTGATGTTGATCGTTTGGCGTTTATTTCCAATGACGGCGAAATGTTTGGCGAAGAATATACTTTGGTTGCCTGCGCCGATTATGTGCTCAGTAAAACTCCGGGTAATACGGTTTCCAATATGTCGTCTTCACGTGCGTTGCGGGACATTACCAACAAACACAACGGAAGCTATCAGGCAAGTGCCGTTGGAGAAGTCAATGTGGTGGAATTGATGAAAAAAACCAATGCAATCATAGGTGGTGAAGGAAATGGAGGAATCATTTATCCTGAATCGCATTATGGAAGGGATAGTTTGGTTGGAGTGGCTTTATTCCTTACCCATTTGGCAAACCTTGATATGACTGTGGCCGAATTAAGAGCATCCTATCCTCAATATTACATGAGCAAAAATAAAATCGAATTGACGCCACAAATTGACGTGGACGCCATTTTGGCCGCGATGACCGAAAAATATAAAAATGAGGAAATCAATACGATTGACGGAGTGAAAATTGACTTTGCTGAAAATTGGGTTCATTTGAGAAAGTCAAACACAGAGCCGATTATCCGAATTTATACCGAAGCGCAGACACAGCAATTAGCCGATGATTTGGCATTGCGGATCATAGACGAGATAAAGGCTGTAGCCGGAATTTAAAAACAAAACCCTTTCCGATTGGAAAGGGTTTTTAATTGTAAATCCACATCAAAACTGGCTTTTTGCTTGCCTTGAGCATCGGATCGATTAGTTTCATATTCTCATTCGATATTGTTGGGCATCCCCAGCCTTCAGCAGTTCCGTCAGGATAAACCTCTTTTTCTGAAACTTTTTCCCAGGAATGGAAAACAATGTAACGGCTCTGCGCGTTGCTGTTGGTTTTTTCCAATCCGTGCAAAACATATTTAACATTGATTCCCCAATCGCTCCAGGCTCTTTGACCGATTTTATATTTTCCCAAAGACGATTTATGGCTTCCATCTTCATTGCTAAAACCTGGCTTTTCCTTTGACCAGTCCTGGCTCCACGGATAATTTCCGCATCCATGCCCAACGAGCATTTTCATCGAAATAGTATCTTTTTTGAAATCATAAAGGAAAAAGCGGTTCAATCCCGAATGAATGCTCATATCAATGAGTATGCAGAAATCCTGATTGTAACCGTTCTTTTTGCAAAAAGACAATGCTTCTTTTGCTTTTTCGTCAATAGCTGAAACATTGATTTTTGGCTTGTGGTTTTTGGCAACAGCCCTGTTGTATTTAGTATATCCAAACGCAGTGGCGGCAATGATTAAGAGTAGTATGATAATTTTTTTCATTTGATTAAGATGAAGAATGATTGACTTATTTATCTAAACGTAAATAATGAAAAAAAAGTATGCCCGGATTCAAAATAATACCAATGAAATTAATATTATTGCTATTTCCAAAATCTGAAATCAATACTGTATATTTGCTTTTATTTTATAAGGAATGGATAAGAAGACAGAAGAATTTTATGCAAGATTGCGAGAGGAGTTGAACAATACTTCAACCTGGCCAAGTGAATACCTATACAAGTTCATTGTGCCAACAGATCCAAAAAAGATTGAGGAAGTTGAAAATGCTTTTGATAATCTGGGCGCTGTAATTCAGACTACACAATCAAAAACAGCAAAATACACCAGTATTTCGGTAAACGTAACAATGGAAAGCCCTGAAAGCGTGATTGAAAAATACGTTGAAGTGTCTACAATTGAAGGAATAATTTCATTATAATGGCTGAAAAGTATATAAAAGAAAATGCCAATGAGGTTGTATTCAATTTGGAATACAACGCAGAACGTCCGCATTTAATCATTCCGGAGTATGGCCGTCATTTACAGAAACTGATTGACCAGGCAACGATGATTGAAGACAGGGAAACTCGTAATAAAGCTGCCAAATATATCATTCAGGTAATGGGAAGTTTGAATCCGCACCTGCGTGACGTACTTGATTTTCAGCACAAATTATGGGACCAGATTTTCATTATGTCCGATTTTAAACTGGATGTCGATTCACCGTATCCAATTCCAACCCGTGATGTAATCCATCTCAAACCGGAGCGATTGGCCTATCCACAAAAAAATCCGAAATACCGTTTTTATGGCAATAATATCAAGTATATGATTGATGTTGCCAACAGCTGGGAAGAAGGTGAAATGAAAAGTGCCTTGGTGAAAGTCATTGCCAATCACATGAAAAAATCCTATCTAAGCTGGAATAAGGATACGGTTACCGATGCCGTTATTTTTGAACATCTTTATGAGCTTTCCGACGGAAAACTGAATTTACTGCAAAGTACAGAAGAACTGTTGACTACAAACGATTTGATGCGTACCAATAAAAAGATGTCAAATAAAAGCATGCCAATAAGCAACAAACCCAAAAACAATAAAAATGGCAAAAAGCCATTTGTAAAAAAAAATAATAACCAAAAATAGTTATGAGTTATAAGTTATAAGTTATGAATTCATTTTCTGACTATTAAACTCATAATTCATAACTCATAATTCATAATTAGAAGAAATGGGAACTTTTAAAATAGAAGGAGGCATCCAACTTAAAGGAGACGTACAACCACAAGGTGCAAAAAATGAAGCATTGCAAGTTTTGTGTCCTGCATTATTAACTTCAGAAAAAGTCAGGGTTACCAATATTCCGGATATTATCGATGTTAATAAACTAATAGTCCTACTTGGAAATTTGGGTGTTAAGATTCAAAAAAACGGAGTTGGGGATTACACTTTCCAGGCTGATGAAGTCAATGTTGATTATTTAAAAACCGAAGCATTCAAAAAAGAGGGCGGAAGTTTAAGAGGTTCCATCATGATTGTTGGACCACTTTTAGCACGATTTGGTTGTGGCTACATTCCGAAACCTGGTGGAGATAAAATTGGGCGTCGTCGTTTGGATACGCACTTTGAAGGATTCATTAATCTCGGTGCCAAATTCCGTTACGAAAGAGAAGACCATTTTTATGGCGTTGAAACTAAAGGAAGGTTAAAAGGAGCACACATGTTATTGGATGAAGCTTCTGTAACCGGAACGGCAAACATTGTTATGGCAGCTGTTTTAGCCGAAGGAACAACTACAATTTATAATGCTGCCTGCGAACCGTATCTGCAACAGCTTTGTAAAATGCTAAACTCAATGGGTGCCAAAATCACCGGAGTTGGTTCTAATCTGTTAACGATTGAAGGAGTTGAAAAATTAGGAGGATGTGAGCACCGAATCCTTCCGGATATGATTGAGATTGGTTCATGGATTGGCCTTGCGGCGATGACAAGAAGTGAAATCACGATCAAAAATGTAAGCTGGGAAAATCTTGGTGTCATTCCGAGTGTATTCAGAAAACTGGGAATCACTTTAGAAAAAAAAGGAGACGATATTTATATTCCGGCCCATACCAAAGGATACACCGTAAAAACCGATATCGACGGTTCCATCCTAACCATAGCCGATGCGCCTTGGCCTGGATTTACACCCGATTTATTGAGCATTGTTTTGGTTGTCGCAACCCAAGCCAACGGAGATGTATTGATCCACCAGAAAATGTTTGAAAGCCGTTTGTTCTTTGTGGACAAACTAATTGATATGGGTGCCAAAATCATGTTGTGTGATCCGCACAGAGCCGTAGTTATGGGCCACGATTTCAAATCGCAGTTGAAAGCTACGATTATGAGTTCGCCTGATATCCGTGCGGGAATTTCATTGCTGATTGCTGCGCTTTCGGCAAAAGGGACTTCTACCATTCAAAATATCGAGCAAATTGACAGAGGTTACGAACGCATAGACGAAAGGCTTCGTGCACTTGGAGCCAATATCGTAAGGGTATAATCCGATGAGAATCCTGAGTTTTTGCCTGCTGTTGCTGTTGGTGTCGTGCAAAACGACTTATCGCAGGGCGGATATCAATTCTATTTCTGAAGCAGAAAAAAATAAGGTTTATAATTTCGGGATAAAGAATATTAAAACTTGTGAAACGCGGCAATTTGTTCAGTTAAGCGAAAGAGAAGTTACTAAAAGCCTTGCCACACTTTCACTTGAAGAAATGCAGCACTTTTGTGATGTGATAGCAAAAAGAAACGGAAAGTTTATCGATATGACACTTATCGAAGTCATAGATGATACTTTTACAAGTAATTCCAAGATCTATAGGTACAAAGCCAATTTTGAAAAAAACGATTTTTTAAATGAAGTTAGGATTTGGCTCGGAACTGATGGAAAATTCCAGGGAATTATATGGAAAAAATGGGAAGACGAATACATCCCTTATAAAAAGAAGAAATAACAGAATCCCAATTGGAATGAAACCAATTGGGATTTTTTAATTACCACTCACTAAAAATCACACTGTCGTTAACTGCCGCGTGTGTAATATGTTTGCAACGCCTTCCGAAAGGCGCTAACGGAGTCCAGGATTTGGCATAAAATAATTTGATTTTTTTTCCTTCAAAATCTTTTTTGGCTTTCGCCAGATTGAACCCGTTTTCAAATCCGCGGTTGATGTAATAAACAGCCTTGTTGTTTTCCAATACAAAAACCACATCCTTAACGCCGCCTTCATACACTAATTTCACTTTTCCCGAAACCTTAACGGAATTTTCCATCGATGTATCTATAGCTGTTGATGCAATAATAACACAGCCAATAATGATGGCGATGATAATATAGATTACTTTTTTCATGATTTTGGTTTTAGTGTTAGTATCATAACGCATAAAACCAGATTTTATTATTCCAAAACATTCAGAAACTTCAACCCGAAAATAACACCATCGCCCTGATAGCCATCCTGATAGGCTCGGACATAATCAACGCGGAACAATCGGTATTTTCCAAAACCTAGATTATCCAATCCAACCGAGAATTCCTGATATGGCTTTCGGTCGGGAACGGCTAAGTTGTGAAAACCTAAAACCAGTTGGGACTGCAGGTATTTCAGCAACGGAATCTTATTCATAAAATACCCTTTGTCATTATGCTCAATGTGGGTTTCAAAATAACTGTCGTTGGTACTTGCAGCATAATAAGGCAGTAAGTTAAAGACATTGGTGTAATTATCAGCCTGCCCAATATGCGTTTGGTTTCCGTTGAAATGCCTGTAATCTACAAAAGAGATATTATCCCCGTTAAAGAATTTACCGCCTTTGAAAACAGACTGCAGGTTTCCTTTATTACCCAAAGTAACATCGTAATTGACTCTTGCTGCAAGAAAATCATATTCATAATTTTTATCGGTTGCTGCAAAAGTTTTTTCATAACCGATAGAAAGCGAAGGATAATCGTCGTTTGTGATATTGTACTTTCCGTCAGGACGTGTGATGTATTTTTGGCCAAAATTAAACCGCACGCCAATATTGGTTTTTACGAGGTTGTGTTTTGTTATTGCTGCCGAAGTTTCATCGTTTGGATCAAGAGGATTGTTGGAAGTATACAAATCATCGTTTTTGATGACGGTATAATCGGTAGTGTTGTATAAAGGTTTCCTTTCCGAATATTCTGCACCCACATTCATGTAAATCCCATTGACAACCTCCCTTGCGAAAGCTGCTGAAGCAAAATTTTTCTCATACAACTTCATGAAATTGTTCTTGAAAAATAGCGTGCTGACAGTATTTACAATATTCGAAATGGGATTATTGGCATTAAATTGATCGGCCGAACTTCCGCCCTGAAGGGTTAACAAACTATTGTTGGTGTTATTGAATTTATGCATGTAATATCCGGTTCCCCTAATTTTTTCTTCCGAAAAACCATATTCAAACCTCGAGCCAATGCGCGTGTAGGTTCGCGTGTCTTCGTCTCGTTTGGTGTACGATAACCCAGCATTGAGATTCCAGCCCTGAACCGTATTGAATGCTACCGAAGTGAGCGGTCCATCATAATCAAGTGACCATTTCTTAAAGGAGTTTTTATAGCTGTAGCCGGAAAGAATGTCCATTACCTTAAACTTGTTGTGCTTGGCATCGATGGAATCCAGATAGGTTTTCGATTTCTTTTTGGTCTGTAATATGTCTTTCTTTGTATAATCTGTAGATTCTTCTTCGGTCAACGGAACAGGGCGAATGGTGTTCCAAAAAGTATCTTCCTTTTTGTTGGCATTCTCTTCAAAAGAAATGATTTCACGGCTAAAGGTTTTTTTATCAAATTGCTTTTCAAATTCAAAATTGGAATAAACATACGTAAAACGTCCATTGACTTTGATGCTCAGAAAGCCCGCGACAAAGTCGAGTGTCTGTGTATTCTGGACCCAGATTTTGTTCAGTGAATTGTAACTATAACTTTGCTTCAAAGTCAGTTTGTCAATAGCCGGAGACTGCATTTGGTTTCCGGTAATTGACAAATCTGTAGCATAAATAGAGTGGGAGTCGTCTACAATATAAATGTAGCCTTCCATTACAGGTTCGTTATTCCTACGCGGAATCACTTTTATTTTATTAATCTGCTGCCTGTTTTCATTGTAAAATGAACCTTCGAATTTGTATTTATAATAATTGAAGGCATTGTCAGCAATTGGTGAAACCACGTTAATTTCAAACGGAAGGTAATTTTCATAGAAATCAAAGTTTACCGAAGCAGCATTGTTAAAGCTAAAGCCATTGTCCTTTCCGCTTACTTTGGAAGCCACAATGGTTTCCTTCATTTTATCGGGTTTTTGAAAGGTAATTTTGGAAACTGTTTCCGAGAGATAAATGATTCCGCTTCGGGTGGAGTCGAGTATTTCGTCAAAGAAATCAAATTTTTGCCCCATTATTGTTTTTGGCGCGTCTTTCAAGCGAATGATTCCGCGTGAATAAAAATCGGCCTTGAAGCGTGCTGTCTTCTCTGAGTTTTCCTTTTTGTGCTTAATGGCGTTTCGAATGATTTCGTTCGCCGGATTATCTTTCGGGTTAATCACTACTTCCTTCAGCGTGATGTTTTCTTCAACCAGGGTAATGGTCACGCTTTCCGCAAACTGATTTTTGCTGATTGTCTTTTTTACGGTTTTATACCCCAGGTATTGAAAAACGATGGTTGGATTCTCGGTTTTTACATTGAGGATGAACTTACCCATATCATTTGTCGTAGTTCCGTTATAGGTATTCTCTTCAAAGATATTTACAAACGGCAGCGGATTTCCTTTGTCATCAATAACGGTTCCTTTTATTTGTGCAAAGGATTTGAAAGCGATTAAAAGCAATAAAAGAGGCAGGAGTTTTTTAGGTAACATATATAGGTATAATGGTTATAGAAAAGATTGCAGTGCCAATTCGTAGCTTTTCATTCCGAACCCGATGATAATTCCTTTGGCATTTGCTGAAATAAATGATTGATGGCGAAAAGCTTCCCGCGAAAAGGTATTGGATATGTGAACTTCAATCACCGGACTCGAAATGGCTTTGACCGCATCACCAATACCTACAGAGGTATGGGTGTAAGCTGCAGCATTCAGTAGAATGCCATCATAAGAGAATCCCACTTCCTGAATCTTATCAATGAGTTCGCCCTCGATGTTGCTTTGATAATATTCCAAATCAATTTGAGGGTAAGCCTGCTGTAATTGCAGGAAGTAATCAGGGAAAGTGGTGCTGCCATACACTTCTGGTTCGCGTTTGCCCAGCAGGTTAAGGTTTGGTCCGTTTATGATGATGATTTTCATAATGAATGATGTTTTTAGTAAAAGTATGATAAACTTCGGAATATTAAAAGGCATTTCAAATAGTATTTTTTGGAAGGAAAAAGGCAGTAAAGTCGCTGTTTTGCCCTAATTACAGGCCTTGACGTTTTTTTGAACAAGATGTTTTTGTGTTGATATTTCCTATAAATACTTGATATGGAGTCAATTGTTGTCAACATCTTGTTGATAACATTGTTAATAACTGTAATATAGGGGTAGGATGATAGAAAAGGATTACTTATAAATTTGTTCATATTAATTTTAAAATTAAACAAACATGAAAAAAATTATTTTAACAGTAGCAGCAGTATTCGCTTTGACGTTTGCTAATGCACAAGACAAAAAAGAAAGCACTGGGGAAGGATTTTCTAACGGAGATCTTTACTTAACAGGTACTGTTGGTTTCAACAGCACTAAAGTAGGTGATTTCAAAGCTGACGGATGGGAATTATCTCCAGGTGTTGGTTACTTCATTGCTGATAACCTTGCTATTGAAGGAAAATTAAACATTATGGGTGGAAAAAACTACGAAGATGTTTTCAATGATGGAGATCTTTACGAAGTTAAAACTACAGGATTCGGTATTGCTGCAGGAGTAAAATACTTCTGGACTCCAGCAAGCAAATTCTCTCTTTCTATCGGAGGTAACTTATCTTACGATTCAGTAAAAAGAGATATCACTGGTTTAGGAGATTCTACTAGCAAAATCATTGGTGTTAACGTACCTCTAGGAATGAACTATTTCGTTTCTGATGACTTCGCTCTTACTGCTGAGTGGGGTGGTTTCGGTTACTCATCTAACGATAACGGTGGAAACGGAGCTGATAAAACTACATCTTTCAACTTAGGTGTTGATTTGTCTGCTATCAACTTTGGTGTGATCTACAAACTGTAATCAGTTTAAGACCATAAACATTTAAACCGCGCCATTGGCGCGGTTTTTTTATTTAAATATTTCATTATCTTGTATCCATGAACTGGAGTAACTACATCAAAAGCTTTCAATCCTATCTCAAAATCGAACGTGGCTTATCCAAGAATACCGTAGCCAATTATACGTTTGATTTAGAACGGTTGTGTGGCTTTTTAAGTGAAAACAATATTTCTGTTGCGCCGGAAAAGATAAGCGAAGAAACAATTCAGCAATTCATTTATGCTGTTTCCAAAGAACTCAATGCGCGTTCCCAGGCAAGGATTATTTCGGGGCTCAAAAGTTTTTTCTCCTATATGGTTTTTGAGGATTACCGCACCGACAATCCAATGGAACTGATTGATGCGCCCAAAATAGGCAGGAAATTGCCCGATACGCTTTCGCTGGAAGATGTTGACAATCTTATTGCGGCTGTTGACTTATCAACTCCGGAAGGGGAAAGAAACCGCGCCATACTTGAGACTTTATACGGTTGCGGGCTTCGGGTTTCCGAAATAGTAAGCTTAAGGATTTCCGATTTATTTTTTGACGAAGGATTTATAAAAATTACAGGGAAAGGCAATAAACAACGCTTTGTTCCCATAGCAAAATCGACACAGAAATACATTGAGCTTTATAAAAATGCCATTCGCAACCACATGACGGTTGCAAAAGGCGCTGAAGACACCTTGTTCCTTAACAGAAGGGGAAACCAACTTACACGCGCGATGATTTTTACCATCATCAAGAGCCTGGCTGTTAAAATTAATTTGCAGAAGAATATAAGTCCGCACACACTTCGACATTCCTTTGCTACACACCTTTTGGAGAATGGAGCTGACCTTCGTTCGATACAAATGATGCTGGGACACGAATCGATTACCACTACTGAAATCTATGTTCATTTAGACCGCAAACATTTAACGCAGGTCATCAATACATTTCATCCAAGAAAAATGTAAAATGTGATATTTTTATTTATTTTAGCATAGATTAAACAAATTAACCAATACCACAAACCACTTTTATAACGAATGAAATTTAACGACGTTTTTGTTGTAGATGATGATAAGATATTCCATTTTATCATCAAGAAATTATTAGTTAGCAATAACATAAATGTTGAACCTGAATTTTTCGAAAACGGCCTTCTGGCCATTGAAGGAATCAAAAGTAAACTCGACAGGCAGGAGTCTCCGCCCGATTTGATTTTATTGGATATCAACATGCCAATACTGGATGGCTGGCAATTTTTGGAAGAATTCAAAAAGCTAAAGGATCTGATCCAAAAAGAAATCTGCATTTACATCATCAGTTCTTCTGATAATACAGTTGACCGAAACAGGGCGAATGATTTTAAGGATGAAATCAAGGATTATTATCTTAAACCCATTACCGTCGACGGATTAAAATCAATCTTTTCAAGATAAAAAAAGGCAGCCATTTGGCCGCCTTTTTCGTTTATTATATTTTTCTTATTTCGCAATGTTCACTGCTCTGGTCTCCCTGATTACGGTAATTTTTACCTGTCCGGGATACGTCATTTCTGTTTGGATTTTTTGTGAAATCTCAAAAGAAAGGCTTGCTGCATTTTCATCGCTTACTTTTTCGCTTTCTACGATAACACGCAGTTCACGTCCGGCCTGGATTGCATAAGCATTTTTAACACCATTGAATCCAAATGCGATGTTTTCCAAATCTTTCAATCTTTGGATGTATGAATCCAAAACCTGGCGTCTTGCACCTGGCCTTGCACCCGAAATGGCATCACAAACCTGGATGATAGGAGAAATTAAATATTTCATCTCAATCTCGTCGTGGTGTGCTCCAATCGCGTTGCAAACTTCTTCTTTCTCACCATATTTCTCTGCCCATTGCATACCTAATAATGCGTGTGGCAAATCACTTTCTGTATCAGGCACTTTTCCAATATCGTGAAGTAAACCGGCTCTTTTCGCCAATTTCACATTCAATCCCAATTCTGCTGCCATGATTCCGCAAAGCTTAGAAACCTCACGCGAGTGTTGCAATAAATTTTGTCCGTAAGACGAACGGTATTTCATTCTTCCCACAACTTTAATAAGTTCCGGATGCAAACCGTGGATTCCCAAATCAATTACGGTACGTTTACCAACTTCGATGATTTCGTCGTCAATCTGTTTGGTTGTTTTGGCAACAACTTCCTCAATTCTTGCCGGGTGAATCCTTCCGTCTGTTACTAATTTGTGTAACGAAAGACGTGCGATTTCCCTTCTAACCGGATCAAAGCACGATAGGATAATTGCTTCCGGTGTATCGTCAACAATGATTTCAACTCCGGTTGCAGCTTCAAGCGCACGGATATTCCTTCCTTCACGCCCAATGATTCTTCCTTTAACGTCATCTGATTCAATGTTGAAAACAGACACGCAGTTCTCCACTGCTTCTTCTGTTCCAACACGTTGAATGGTGTTGATGATCACTTTTTTGGCTTCCTGCTGTGCAGTTAATTTAGCCTCTTCAATAGTGTCCTGAATGTGCGACATGGCTTTGGTTTTGGCCTCAGCTTTCAGGCTTTCCACCAATTGTTCCTTAGCGTCTTCAGCAGATAATCCGGAGATAACTTCAAGTTGCTCAACCTGGCTTTTGTGAAGCCTTTCAAGTTCCTGCTGTTTTTTGTTTAATGTTTCAATTTTCGCAGTATATTCGTTGGTTTTTGCTTCAAAATCGTCGTTGATTTTTTTGGCTTTTGCCAATTCGCTCGAAACCTGTGATTCCTTGTCACGCGTTCTTTTTTCAATTTCAGCGATTCTTTTATCCTTGCCTAAAATCTCCTGTTCGTGTTCGGATTTTAGTTCCAAAAATTTCTCTTTTGCCTGAAGTAATTTGTCTTTCTTGATGTTTTCTGCTTCAAGATTGGCATCCTTTAAAATCGATGCAGCTTCCTTCTTGGCATTTTTAACCATATTGGAAATATTGCTTTTTTCAAGGAATTTTGCAACTCCAAAACCTCCTGCAATTCCCGCAATAAGCGCAATTATAATTAGTGTAGTTCCCATTGTTTTGTTTGTGTTTATATATAAAAAAAGCCTACATTAGGTGAATGCATAAACTCGTAAAGACAAGTTTTGAGCTAACGCGCTGGTCAAGGATCCACTCAGGGTGGCTTGCTTTAGTAGCATCGACTGGCTCATTCTAAATTGTTAGTGTTGAGTTTACCAATTAAAATCTAATGTAGGCGGTATTGTAATCCTATGTGATAAGAACGTTATTTTTTTTCGAGATAATCGAATAATAAATCATTGATTTTTTTCAATCTTTCCAAATCTTTTCCGTCTATGGAGCTTTCGACCTGCTTTTGTTCTACTTGTGATGCAAACTGCAGGGCACACATGGCCAATACATCCTGTTTGTCGCGAACCGCATAGTTTTCCTCGAATTGCTTAATCATTGCATCAATTTTTTTGGAAGCACTTCGCAGTCCTTCCTCTTGTGACAAATCTACCGTTAACGGATAAACCCTGTCTGCAATTGATAATTTTATTTTAAGCTTTTCATCCATATTTTTAGTCTGATAACTGCGCTATGCAATAGTCTATCTCTCGGATTAATGAATTTATTTTAAGCTTTGTATCTCGTTTATTTTCTTCACCGCCTAATAATGAATTTGCCATTCGGAGTGATTCGCAATCTGATTTCAATTGTGCAATTTCATCAGCTTGTTTCTTAATCAGGGTTGCAGCGTTTTCCAATTCACTTTTTGCTGAGGCGGATTGGCGTTCTAAACCTTCTATTTTAGTAAAAAGTTTGCCAATTCTTCCTTCAAGGGAATCAATTATTTCTGCAATTTCACTCATGAATTTTTATTCATTACTTACTTCACAAAGTTAGGATTCTATTTCGGTTGTACAATAGTTTTGACAATTATTTCTTTCTCTTTCGAACTTATGCGGTAATAATTTGTTTTTTAACATATTATAAAATACACATTTGTTGTAATTTTTTGCTAATCCTTTTCATTACCTTAGCTGAAACGGTTTTTTATGAAAAGTTTGGGGTTTCTTTTATTGTTTTCGATAGTGGCTTTTGGGCAAAATCAATATCCAAAAGACTATTTTCGTTCGCCATTGGACATTCCGTTACAGCTTTCGGGAAATTTTGGTGAATTTAGGCCCAATCACATTCATTCGGGCTTTGATTTCAAAACCCAGAAAAAGGAAGGTTTCAATGTTTACGCCGCTGCCGATGGTTATGTTTCCCGAATCAAAATTTCTGAAGTGGGTTATGGCAAAGCTGTTTACATTACGCATCCCAATGGTTTTACTTCTGTTTACGGACATCTGCAATCGGGTTTTGGTCCAGTCGAAAAGTTTATCAAAAACGAACAATACAAAGCGAAATCCTATGAGATTGATGTCAATTTAAATCCAAATGATTTATTGGTTAAAAAAGGCGACACAATTGCAATCTCAGGAAATACTGGCGGTTCTGATGGTCCGCATCTGCATTTTGAAATCCGCGATACGCAATCTGAAAAAATCATCAATCCTATGTATTTCGGATTTGATACTGTAATCACCGATTTCAAACGTCCTAATATCAACAGCCTTTGGGTTTATCCTTTGGATGAAAACTCCATTGTAAACCAATCCAAACGCCCAATTTCTGTTAGTTTATCACTTCAGGACGATGGAAGCTATCTTGCTGAAAAAGTTTCGGCTACCGGAAAAATTGGTTTCGGAATCACAGCAACCGATTTTGATGATGTTTCCTGGAATGCCAATGGAACTTTTCGGACACAAACCTATCTCAATGGTAAAGCCGATTTTGGGTATCAGTTTGATACTTTTTCATTTGATGAAACACGCTATGTCAATGCCCTTATTGATTATGAACGCTATAAAAAACTGGGTCAGCGCGTTCAGAAATTATTCATGAAAAATCCGTACCCATTGAGTGTCATTAAACCCGGAATTGAAAATGGCGTGATTACGGTTTCCAACAATATTTCACAAACCTATCGCATCGAAGTGGCCGATTTTAGTGAAAATATTTCCAAAATTTTTATTCCAATACAATATTCAGATTTGCCTGCCAAAGTTGCCGAAGTCCCCATAACCTCAAAATATTTTATAAAATCCAAAAAGGAAAATATGTTTTCACTGGAAAATGTAACGGTTAATTTTCCGGCGAATACCTTTTACGATGACTTTTATATGAATTTTGAAGTAAAGAAAGGAATTCTCCAGCTCCACGAAGACATTGTCCCTGCACATACCAATTTTTCAATCACTTTTGAAGACAGTATTTCGACTCAAAAAGACCGTGATTTAATGTTTATTGGACTGATTGATGGCAAAAAAGTAAACTACTATAATACTAAACGCTATAAAAATTCGTTTACCATCTATACCAAATATTTTGGCGAATACAAGTTGTTTAAGGATGGAACGCCACCAAAAATTAAACCCGATAAAAGCATTGGAGGCAAATGGATTAGCAATTTGAACGAACTGAAATTCACAATTTCAGACAATTTATCGGGTATAAAAAGCTATGATGGTTATTTGAATGGAAAATGGATTTTGCTGGAGTATGAATCGAAAACCAAAAAGCTGATTCATCGTTTTTCGGATGGCATTGTTGCCGAAGGAAAAAATGATTTAAAAGTAGTAGTTACTGATAATGTTGGAAATTCTACTATCTTTGAAACACAATTTTTTAGAAGTCAAAAACCATAACGATATAATTTGAAAACAAATAGATTCCTTTTCACGCTCTTATTTTTTACGATAAGCATCATCGCTTTTGCGCAAAACCAAACAGCTAAAGTAGCCGGAATTGTGCTCGATGAAAACAACAAACCTGTTGAAGATGTTAATATCAGTTACCAAACCAAATCAGCAAAAACAAATGCTGACGGATTTTATGAATTGACCGTTCCGGCCAACCAAAAAATCGTTTTGGTATTTACCCATACCGCCTTAAAAAGCATTACAGCAACCTTGCAGTTAAAGCCTGGCGAAAACTTTGAATACCATGTCGTGATGACCGATAAGGCAGAGCAGTTGAGCGATGTTGTCATTACCAGCAGTAAAAGAAGAGTTCAGGGAATTACCTCAATTGAACCTGAAACCATTCGTAAAAATCCGAGTGCGAATGCCGGGATTGAGAGTGTTTTAAAAACTTTTGCCGGAGTAAATTCTAACAGTGAATTGAGTACAACTTATTCGGTTCGTGGTGGGAATTATGACGAAAACCTGGTTTATGTCAATGAAATTGAAGTTTACCGTCCGTTTCTGATCCGTTCAGGTCAACAGGAAGGTTTGAGTTTTACCAATACCGATATGACCCAGAATGTCGACTTTTCTGCAGGAGGATTCCAGGCAAAATATGGCGACAAATTATCTTCGGTTTTGGATATTACCTATAGAAAGCCAACCAAATTTGGTGCAGCTGCCGAAGCCAGTTTCCTTGGTGGAAGCCTTATGGTTGAAGATGCATCAAAAAACAAAAAATGGTCCGCCATCACAGGAATCCGTTACCGCGATAATTCACTTTTAGTCAACAGCCAGGAAACGCAGACCAATTACCGTCCAACTTACGCCGATGTGCAGACGAATGTGAATTTTAATCCGAATGAGAAATGGCAGTTTAGTTTCCTTGGTAACATTTCGCAAAACAAATACAATTACCAGCCGTTAACACGCCAGACTAATTTTGGTACCATTGACGAGCCAATAGCGTTACAGGTTTTTTATGAAGGTCAGGAAAAAGATAAATACCAAACACTTTTTGGTGCGTTCAAAACCAATTTTGCTCCGAACGAAAATAACACCTTCAAATTAATCGGGTCAATTTACCACACACAGGAGCAGGAGTATTTTGATATCCTTGCAGAATATTTTTTAGGGGAAGTTGATACCAATATTGGTTCGGAAACTTTGGGAGAAGTAACCTTTAATCGTGGAATTGGCTCGCAGTTGAATCACGCCCGAAATGATTTGGATGCGTTGATTGTAAATGCTGAAGTCAAAGGAACGCATCAATTCAACAATAAAAAACACCAGTTGGATTGGGGATTCAAATATACCCGAGAAAACATCCGTGACCGTATTGTGGAATGGGAAGTAATAGATTCGGCAGGTTTCCAGATTAATCCGCCAATCATTGATGTACCACATGAGCAGCCTTATAACCCTTATACAGGGCCATTGGTTCCGTATCAAAATGTGAGGGCAACCAATTTTATTGACATTAACCGTTTTTCCGGTTATGCACAATGGAGCACTAAAACCAGCATAGGTAGCCACCAATTGTGGATTACTGCGGGTTCGCGTTTCCATACATGGAAAGTTTCCGGTGATGGAATTACCGGAGCAAAACAACAGACAGTTATCAGCCCAAGAGCACAGTTAGCCTTAAAACCCGATTGGGATAAGGACATGATTTTCCGATTGTCTATGGGGTATTATCACCAACCGCCATTTTATCGTGAGCTAAGGGATTCGTTGGGTGTTGTTCGGCCAAATGTAAAAGCGCAGCAATCCATACATTTTGTATTGAGTAATGATTATAACTTTAAGATGTACAACCGTCCATTCAAATTTGTAACCGAAGCCTATTACAAAACCATGACCGATGTCAATAGCTATACGCTCGAAAACGTGAGGATTCGTTACCGTGCCAATAACGATGCGGTTGCTTATGCCTATGGTTTGGATATGCGTCTGAATGGGGAATTCGTTCCGGGAACAGAATCCTGGTTGAGTTTTGGTTATATGAAAACCGAAGAAAATCAGAACGATCGGGGTTATATAGCGCGTCCAACAGACCAACGTTTGAAATTCGGGATATTGTTCCAGGATTATATGCCTAATATTCCAAACATGAAATTGTACCTGAATTTGGTTTACAATACCGGTTTGCCTGGAGGTTCGCCTTCTTATGCTGATTCCTATACGTATCAAAACCGTTTGCGTGATTACCGTCGTGCCGATGTTGGATTCTCTTATGTCTTCACCGAAAAGAATAACGAAAGGCCGGTTGGGCACTGGTTAAAGAAATTCAAGGATTTGTCTGCCGGTTTTGAGATTTTCAATTTATTCAATAATCAAAACGCCATTACCAATACCTGGGTTCGTGATGTTTATACCAAAAATCAATACGGAATTCCAAATTACATGACGACGCGGGTTTTCAATATTAAACTGACGGCGAGATTGTAGAAATAATTCACTAATTTTAGTGTCTAATTTTATGAAAATGAAAAATTACCTTTCCTACATAGCAATAATTTTAGTGGTTCTTTTTGCAGCCTGCAAAAAAGAAGAAGCCGATAAACCCAAAGTTATTTACGAAGACACTGCCAAATCAAAGCCAACGGCACCAATAGACACAACTCAGATTGAAGTTGCCGATTTGCCAATCAATATGGAAGGAACCAACTTTTTGATTCATCCAATTGGCGTTGTTTCGGGAAGTGGCAAAGGAATTAAATCGTCTTCAGATTCGGAGCAGAGTTTTACAGTTTCCAATTATGGCGAATACCAAATTACAGGCTACCTGAAAAACCTAAAATTCCAGGAAATAGGGAAAGACAGCATTTATGCGTTGACCGATAAACAGGTGCTGATTGAAACGGCGACCTATCTTAAAACATTTGCCGATAAAAGCAAACAGCAATTTCTGGTTTACTCGTTGGCTGATATGGATACCAATAAGGACGGAAAACTGGACAGCAACGACATCAAATCCTTGTATATAAGCACCATTTCGGGTCAAAAGTTTACCAAACTTTCTCCGGATTTACAGGAATTAATCGATTGGAAAATCATTGAATCCAAAAATATGCTGTATTTCAAAACCATTGAAGACACCAATAAAAATGGGGAATTTGACACAGAAGACAAGCTACAGTACCATTTTGTAAATCTATTGGATAAGGATTGGAAAGTTGTGGCTTATAAACCAATTTAACTTTCAAAGGACTGCATCGAAACCAATTTGGAATAGGTTCCATTTTTGGATAAAAGCTCATCGTGGTTGCCCTGTTCTACAATTTTTCCTTTTTGCATCACGACAATGACATCCGCTTTTTGAATTGTGGAAAGCCTGTGCGCAATCACAATTGAAGTACGGTTCTGCATCATATTTTCCAAAGCTACCTGAACCAATCTTTCGCTTTCGGTATCCAATGCCGAAGTCGCTTCATCCAGGATCATAATAGGAGGATTTTTCAAAACGGCACGCGCAATCGATAACCGTTGCTTTTGACCACCGGAAAGTTTGTTTCCGCTGTCGCCAATGTTGGTGTGGATTCCTTCAGGCAGATCTTTTACAAATTCGTAAGCATTGGCAATCTTCAACGCATCGATGATTTCATCGTCAGTAGCATTGGGTTTTCCCAAAGCAATATTGCCTTTGATAGTGTCGTTGAACAAAATGGAATCCTGGGTTACCAAGCCCATTAAATTACGAAGTGACTGCAGTTTGATGTCCCGTACATCTACATTATCAATACGCACAACGCCTTCATTGACATCATAAAAACGCGTCAGCAGATTGGCAATGGTACTTTTCCCGGAACCAGACTGTCCAACCAAAGCGACGGTTTTTCCTTTTGGAATGGTGAGTGAAAAGTCTTTTAATACATTTTCATTTTCATATCGGAAATTGATGTTTTCCAAAGTGATTTTATCGTCAAATGAAGGTTTGTCAACCGATTCGCGAGTGTCGGTAATCGTATTTTCCTGTTCCATCAAAGTAAACACTCTTTCAGCTGCAGCCAAACCGGTTTTTACCTGATACGAAGCTTTTGAAATTGCCTTTGCCGGAGTCAAAATAGTATAAGCTAAAGCAATGTAAGTGATGAATGTTGCCGATGATAATGCGTGTTCCTCCACAACCAATTGCGCGCCAAACCAGAGCAGGACAGCGATGGTTACAATCCCCAAAAATTCACTCAAAGGCGAAGCGAGGTTGTTTTTGTTTCCAATACTGTTGCTGAGATTTAAAAGACGGTTGATGGAATCGTTGAATTTTTTAATAAAGGATTCCTCAGCGTTGTAGCCCTTTACGACTTTCAATCCGCCAAGGGTTTCGTCCAAAATTGAAATAAAAATACCATTTTCATTCTGTGCCTTTACTGATTTTGCCTTGAGGTTTTTTCCAACACGCGAAATAATGAATCCCGAAATCGGAATGAAGGCAAAAACAAAAAGCGTCAGTTTCGGGCTGATGATGAACATTGTAATAATAGAGAATAAAATCGTCAACGGTTCACGCACCACAAGCTCCAAAATCTGGAAAAATGAATTCTGCACTTCGTTGATATCGCCCAGCATTCGGGCCATAACGTCTCCTTTCCTTCTTTCGGAATAATAGGAAACCGGAAGGTTGATAATCTTGTGATACAATTTTTGCCTGATATCGCGAAGCACTCCGGTTCGTAATCGGGTAACGTGGTAGGAAGCAAAATAATTGGTGATGTTCTTTAAAAAAGCTGTGGTAATAATGATTGAAATTACAAATAGCAACGCCCATTTGAGTCCGTTTTCTTCGGTTAGGATTGTTATCTTGTAATTCAGGAACTCTTCTGCGTACGCTTTGATATGTCCAATGCCTTCATAAGTTGGTTCTTTGTAGACTTTTTTGGTCAGGCCAAAAAGAACGTTTAATGTTGGTATCATTGAAACCATCAATAATGTTGAAAACAAGGCATAGAATATGTTGAAGAACACATTCATATAAATGTGGTTCTTGTATTTTAACGCAAAAGGTAACAGCTTTTTTAAATTAGCATCCATTAGTTTAATTGCATTTCAGAAATTATATTTTTGATTTTGGTATCCAAAAATGCTTCTGCAGCCGGAATTTCGTCCAAACCTTCAATCGCAGTATTCACACTGAAATAGAATTTGATTTTTGGTTCCGTTCCACTTGGACGCGCGCAAATCTTCGAACCGTCTTCCAAATAATAAATCAGCACATTTGATTTTGGTACAGACAAAGTTTCGACTTCATCCGTCAATAAATTTTTTGCAGTAGAATTTTGGTAATCCTCAACCATAATAACGCGTTGCCCATTGATTTCAGAAACGGGTTTGTCACGTAAATCCACCATCATCTGTTTGATTTCGTTGGCGCCTTCAATTCCTTTTTTGGTCAGTGAAATCAAATGTTCCTTGTAAAAACCAAAGTCAACATACATCTGTTCCAATTCCTTATAAACCGAACTTCCTTTTTCTTTGGCCTGAGCTGCGATTTCACACATCAGTAAAATGGCGCCTACAGCATCCTTATCGCGTACAGCGTCACCAACCATAAATCCGAAACTTTCTTCGCCACCGCCAATGAATTTCAGTTCAGGGAAATCGCGGATGAATTTGGCAATCCATTTGAATCCGGTTAAACCAACTTTGCATTCCACATCATAAGCCGAAGCCAGTTCAAGCATCATAGGCGTTGAAACGATAGTCGAACCGATGAATTGTTTTCCATTGATTTTGCCTGCTTTTTTCCATTGTTCCAACAGATAATGCGTCATCACAACCATCGTTTGGTTTCCGTTCAGCAACTGCATCTCACCTTTGTTATTTCGAACGGCAACACCAAGTCGGTCACTATCAGGATCGGTTCCAAAAACAATGTCTGCGTTGATTTTTTCTGCCAAAGCCATTGCCATCGTCAAAGCTTCCGGTTCTTCGGGATTTGGAGAAATAACTGTTGGGAAATCGCCATTGGGTTCAGCCTGTTCGGGAACAACGTTTACATCGGTGTAACCTGCCTTTTCCAAAACTTTCGGAACCATTTTGATGGAAGTTCCGTGTAATGAAGTGTAGGCAATCTTTAGATTCTGCCTTGCAGCAGCCGAAGTATTAAAACTGGCATTTTCAACCGTTGATTTGGCGAAAGCCTCGTCAATGTCGGCGTCAATATATTTAATCAAACTTTCGTTAGCCTCAAATTTGACTTCATCGTATCGTAAATTTTCAATAACCTGTACAATTTCAGCGTCATTTGGCGGAACCAATTGTCCGCCGTCCTGCCAATATACTTTGTATCCATTGTATTCAGGCGGATTGTGTGAAGCGGTTAGAACAATTCCCGCATGGCAGTTCAGGTATCTCACTGTGAAAGACAATTCGGGTGTTGGGCGCATTTCCGAAAATAGGTAAACCTGAATTCCGTTAGCCGAAAAAACATCGGCAACCACTTTGGCCAAAGTATCACTGTTATGACGGCAATCGTAGGCAATGGCAACTTTTAATTGTTCGCCCGGAAATGATTTTTTAAGATAATCGGATAAACCCTGAGTGTTTTTTCCGAGAGTATATTTGTTGATGCGGTTGGTTCCAACGCCCATTATTCCACGCATTCCTCCGGTTCCAAACTCGAGGTTTTTATAAAAACTCTCTTGTAGGTCTTTTGGGGATGAAGTCATCATTGCTGTGATTTCGTCCTGTGTTTTTTGATCAAAATTCGGCGTAAGCCATTCGTTGACCTTGTCTAATATATTTTGTTCGATATGCATATTCTTAATTTTATCCTGATTCTAAAGATTCACTTCCTTAGAAATTTTATAACGTTCTTCGTTGTTTTTTGTCCGTAAGATTATTTCGCCCAAAAACCCGGCTAAAAATAATTGCGAACCAATAATCATAGCGGTTAAGGCGATATAGAAAAGAGGGTTTTCGGTTACTAAAATGGTTGGGACATCCAACACAAATAGTTTGAGTAATTTGATTCCGATAATCAAAAAGGTCGATAAAAATCCGATAATAAACATCACTACACCAAGTGCTCCAAAAAGGTGCATTGGGCGTTTTCCGTATTTCGACAGGAACCAAATCGTAATCAAATCGAGGAAACCATTGATAAAGCGGTTCATTCCAAATTTGGATTCGCCATATTTCCGAGCCTGATGGATTACGACTTTTTCGCCAATTTTCCCGAAACCTGCATTCTTGGCCAAAACCGGAATGTAACGGTGCATTTCACCCGAAACTTCGATGTTTTTGATGACAGTATTTTTATAGGCTTTCAATCCGCAGTTGAAATCGTTCAGTTGAACTCCCGAAGTTTTTCGTGCAGCCCAATTGAATAATTTCGATGGCAAATTTTTACCCACAACCGAATCGTAGCGTTTCTTTTTCCAGCCTGAAACCAAGTCGTAATCCTGGTTCAAAACCATATTGTACAAATCAGGGATTTCCTCCGGACTGTCCTGTAAATCGGCATCCATTGTAATGATTACATCGCCTTTTGCCTTGGCGAAACCTGCGTGCAATGCCTGTGATTTTCCAAAATTCCTAAGGAAACGGATTCCTTTTACATTTGGATTTTCGGTTGAGAGTTGTTCAATAATTTTCCACGAATCATCAGTGCTGCCGTCATCTATGAAAATAACTTCATAAGAATAGCTGTTGGCTGTCATGACTTTGACAATCCACTGATGTAATTCGGGTAAAGATTCCTGCTCGTTGAGAAGCGGAATTACTATCGATAAATTCATTTATAGTCCTTGTGATGAAGGTGATTTAGATTTGAAAATTGCTGCCAGGATTAATCCAAAAATAGCGCTGAATAAAATACTGAAAACAGAACCTTTTAATAATTGCCCGATGGAAAACTGGTCGTTTGCCTGCATGTCTTTGATGGCTTGGTTTATGGCGTCTTTTGGGGCATCAAATTTTTCCATCATCTCTACAGCAAACTTTATGGTTAATTCCTTGATGGTTTCTTTTGCACCCGGATCGATGAAATTAAATAAAATGATATTAAACGCTACCGATATTATGATTCCAACAACAGCCGAAATAAAATACGTTGTGAAAGCATCCTTAAAAGGAAAAACCCCGTGTAACTCTTTTTTGGTTTTAACCAAAAGAAAAACCCCAATGGAAATATAGATGATGATGTTTAACACACCAAGCCACCAAGCGGTGAAAAGTTTTAAGTCGATAATGTAAATTAAGGTCGTAATAAGAACTGAAACTAATCCGGTTACAATTCCAAAAGTTATTCCGTTTTTCTTAATAATTTCATTCATGATTGTTTAGGTTTTAATTAATCAACAAATATAGTAATTCCATAAATACTACAGGTATGTTCAGTTTATTTAAAAAAAGTTACATAAGGCTTTGTTTATTGCAAAAAAGTTGTATTTTTGCACACTCAAATTAAAAATTAGAATAATAAAAGTTGTAGCGGCGTTTACACCTTTCAGAGCGAAAGCTTCGAAACGAAACTACTCCATAACAATAAAAAGATTTATCATGAAAAAAGGACTTCACCCAGAAAATTACAGATTAGTTGCTTTTAAAGACATGTCAAATGACGACGTTTTTATCACTAAATCAACAGTAGAAACAAAAGAAACTATTACTCACGAAGGTGTTGAATACCCAGTTTACAAAATGGAGATTTCAAGAACTTCACACCCTTTTTACACAGGTAAATCTAAACTTATCGATACTGCAGGACGTATTGATAAATTCAAAACTAAATACGCTAAACACGCGAAATAATTATTTAAGTGTTTCAATTTTATCAAAACCATTCACGAAAGTGAGTGGTTTTTTTATGGTTTAAATTCTGATAAACTTTGTAACTTTGGCTCACAACTCATAACAGACAAAATGAACTACATACTTTTTGACGGAACGGTTCGCAACGCGCTTTTGCCATTTACTTTTACAAGACCGGTTGCCGATATCCGTATTGGGATTTTGACCATACGTGAAAAATGGGAGAAATATTTAGGCTACACCACAACAACCTTAACTGAAGAATATCTTTCCGAGAAATTTCCAATGGTCGAAATGGAGGACAATGTGATGATCAACGCTTCTTTTTTGCCAAATGATATTTTGTCGGAAATGGTTAAAAGCCTCGAGAAGAACCAGGCAATTTTCCAAGGTGATGAAGTTATAGCGTTTTATACCAATGATACTCAGGAAGAAGTCGATTTTGACAGTTATGAGATAATTGAATTCAACGAAGAATGTTTGAAAGTCCAGAATACCTGGGATATTTTTGCCAAAAATGATGCAGCGTTGCGCGAAGATTTTGAATTGATTACCGAAGGAAGGGATTCACAGCCCATCCCGAAAAGTGTCAATGTACTTTCGCCCGAAAACATTTTTATCGAAGAAGGCGCAAAGCTTGAATTTGTGACTTTGAACGCTTCAACCGGGCCAATTTACATCGGAAAAAATGCCGAAATTATGGAAGGTTCCGTAATTCGTGGACCATTTGCCTTATGCGAATCGGGAAGAGTGAAATTGGCAGCAAAAGTTTATGGAGCAACAACTGTTGGACCTCATTCGGTTATTGGAGGAGAAGTAAGCAATTCGGTTTTGATGGGTTATTCCAACAAAGGGCATGATGGTTTTTTAGGGAATTCCGTTTTGGGAGAGTGGTGCAACATTGGCGCCGACAGCAATAATTCTAATTTGAAAAATAACTACGAAGAAGTGCGTTTGTGGAGTTATGAAACCGAAGGTTTTGCCCGAACAGGGCTGCAGTTCTGCGGACTGATGATGGGAGACCACAGCAAATGTGGCATCAACACGATGTTCAATACCGGAAC
Organism: Flavobacterium wongokense; assembly: GCF_021608265.1. Taxonomy (GTDB): domain Bacteria; phylum Bacteroidota; class Bacteroidia; order Flavobacteriales; family Flavobacteriaceae; genus Flavobacterium; species Flavobacterium wongokense. The sequence continues at coordinate 129,246 of NZ_JAKIHP010000004.1, read as the reverse complement.
TGTGGTTGGAGTTTCGGCAAATATATTTGGCTCTGGCTTTCCGCGGAATTTTGTTCCAAGCTATTCCTGGGGCGGAAGCTCAGGATTTACAACCTATCTGACTTCAAAAGCATTTCAAACGGCCAAAATTGTGATGGCGCGCCGTCAGGTGGAATTTTCTGAGGAGGATGCCAAAATCCTCGAGCATGTTTTTGAAATCACTAAAAAATACCGAAAGGAATAAACATAAAAAAGCACCAGATTGGTGCTTTTTTATTTATCTCATTTTATAAAAGTTCCCTCTTTGGTAAACTCCAAATCGATTTTCCCGGTCAAATCCACATCCACGTCTTTGTGTCCGTAATCAATGTGCGTGATTTTGTTTTTTGGATAATTTTTGGCAACATAATCCACAATTTTCCTGTCGATGTAAGCTGTTGGAATGGGATTGTCTTTCCCGTCAACTTCACGCCATTTCCCATCTTTCCAAAATTCGACTTCTGTTCCGTCTGACAATATCACTTCATAGCCTTTTTCTCCGTGTTCAGCATCCTTTTTGGCTTTAGTTACTGTAGTGCTGGGAAAGTGTTCCCGTAAAAAATTGATTGAAGCAGGCGGTAGTTCAGAAGGATCGATTTTTTTCTGAGCACTCATTGTCATTGCAGCGAAAAGCAATAAAAATGCAAAAATGTTTTTTGTTTCCATAGGTATTTTAAGGTTTGGTCAACTTTATTTTTCCTTCAACGCCGTCGCTGTTGTCGGTATTTTTTCCTCCGATAATAACCGATATGAAATTGATCATCGAAACAAATTTTCCGAATTTAGTGTCCCAATAATAGGCTTCCTCAGGTGTTACTCTGATAATGCTCACATCCGGATCATCTTTACCATCAAACCAGGCATTGGCAACAACCGACCATTTTTCTTCAATGGTTTTCCGGTCATCATAAATATAGGCTTTGCCCAGAATCGATAAATATTCGTGATCGCTATTATTCATAAAATATAATTGGACCTCATTATCTTTCTCGATTTGAATGTTTTTCCCACTTTCCTTGCTGCTGATAAACCAAAAATTGCCTTCGCCGTCGCATTCCTGTAAGCCCATTGGCCTGGAATTATGTGGTGATTTGTCGCTAAGATTTGTGATGAACATACAAGTTTTTGCTTTTCCCGATAGCTCTTTCAGCTTTTCAATTGCCTTTGCATTGAATAAATTTTCCTTTGACATGATTGTATAGTTTTAATACATCAAAATTCCTAAATCCTTCACAAACCTACTTACACAATTAAATCATATTATTATATGATTGGTACCCCAAAATTTTATAAATCAAAAACTTGTATGTATTTTTGCGCTCTCAATTTTTTGACAACGATTTCATTAATTGAGCAAGCTTATGGAAAACAAAAAGAAAGTTGCCTTTTATACATTGGGCTGCAAATTGAATTTCTCCGAAACTTCTACCATCGCGAGAAATTTCCAGGACGAAGGTTTTGACCGCGTCGATTTTGAGGAAGTTGCCGATATTTATGTGATAAATACCTGTTCGGTTACTGAAAATGCTGATAAACAATTCAAACAGATTGTAAAGAAAGCCATGAAGCTCAACGATAAGGCATTTGTTGCTGCCGTTGGTTGTTATGCACAATTAAAGCCCGAAGAATTAGCTGCAGTCGATGGAGTTGATTTGGTTTTGGGTGCTACAGAAAAATTCAAGATTACCGATTACATCAATGACTTGTCCAAAAATGATATGGGCGAAGTGCATTCCTGCGAAATTGAGGAAGCCGATTTTTATGTCGGAAGTTACTCCATTGGCGACAGGACGCGGGCTTTCCTGAAAGTCCAGGATGGCTGTGATTATAAATGCACCTACTGTACGATTCCGTTGGCGCGTGGAATTTCAAGAAGCGATGCTTTGGAAAACGTATTGAAAAACGCCGCTGATATTTCAAAACAAAATATTAAGGAAATCGTTTTGACCGGAGTCAATATTGGGGATTACGGAAAAGGCGAATTCGGGAATAAAAAACACGAACACACTTTTCTGGATCTGGTAAAGGCATTAGATGAAGTTGATGGTATTGAAAGGCTTCGGATTTCTTCGATAGAACCAAATCTTTTGAAAAACGAAACCATCGAATTTGTATCGCAAAGCCGAACATTTGTACCGCATTTCCATATTCCATTGCAAAGTGGAAGCAACGAGATTTTGAAGAAAATGAAACGGCGTTACCTGCGTGAAGTGTATACAGACCGTGTAAATAAAATCCGTGAAGTGATGCCTCATGCCTGTATTGGTGTTGATGTGATTGTTGGCTTTCCGGGTGAAACCGATGAAAACTTCCTTGAGACTTATAATTTCCTGAACGAAATGGATATTTCGTATTTACATGTTTTCACTTATTCGGAAAGGGATAACACCGAAGCTGCCGAAATGCCAAATGTGGTTCCGATGAATGTGCGTAACAAACGAAGCAAGATGCTTCGCGGTTTGTCCGTTAAAAAACGCCGTGCCTTTTACGAAAGCCAGATTGGAACCAACAGGACAGTACTTTTTGAAAGCGAAAACAAGGAAGGTTATATTCACGGTTTTACCGAAAATTACGTAAAGGTAAAAACACCTTGGAATCCTGAATTGGCGAATACTTTGCACGAAATCAACCTGACCAAAATTGACGAAGACGGAAGTGTGCGAGTGGAATTTCTAAACGTAGAAGTTTAATATTTATAGTGAAACCTGATTTTCGTAATCCTGAAAACGGTTTCACTGTATTGCTCCACAAATTCAAATTTGTTCCTGCCGGGCTTTTTGAAATCAACAATGCGTTCGGCGGAAATCTCATAATAAGTTCCTTTGCCTTCGAGCATGAATTTATCTCCGGTGTTTCTATAAGCAGAGCGAACCAAATCAAATTCAGATAAATTCCACGCCGTCAGATTGGCATCAAGATTATCCAGCTCAGAAACCAAACCCTGTGTGATTTCTGTTTTACAGCCGTAGTATTTGGTAATGTCTTCAAAGAAGCTGATGATTCCCTGGCGTAATGCTTCTGTTTCCATTTGATAAATATAACAAAAAGGAATAAAAAAAGGAGTTTCAATTGAAACTCCTCAAGTTAAGGCTTATATCTTAATTCCCGGAGGAAGTAAATCCCTGTAACACGTGTTTTTCTTAAAGAAAAGTGCGATTTTTGGTAAAATCGGAACGACCTTTAATTTACGCTCGTAAGCGATTTCCATAATGTTTTTCAATAAATCATTGATAAACTCTTCATTATCAAATCCATCAAATACATTAATTCGGGTAAGGAATATTTTCTTTTCCTGGAAGGAATACTCCACAGAAATTAATTTCCCATCGACCAAAGTTTCAAACTGACGAGCAAAAGTATTGTCTTTAATCTCGATTTTTTCTAAAATTGCAGTTGCTTCCATGTGATTATAAACAAAAAGGATTATTTTTAGGCAAAGTTACTAATAATTAACGGTTTTACAGTTAAATAATGACTAAAATTCATGTTTATTTCATGCCGGGAATGGCTGCGAGCCCCACTATTTTTGAAAGGATTCAACTGCCTTCGGACACTTTTGAAATGCATTTACTCGAATGGCTGGTTCCTGAAAAAGAGGAAACTATAGAGCATTACGCACAAAGGGTAGCCAAAAACATAACACATGATAATGTTATTTTGATAGGTGTTTCTTTTGGTGGGATTTTGGTACAGGAAATGAAAGCTTTTGTAAAACCTAAAAAAGTAATCATCATTTCGAGCGTGAAATGCAATGCAGAACTGCCAAGAAGGATGAAGATTGCCAAGACTACCAAGGCTTACAAACTGGTTCCAACCCAACTTTTAGAAAATATCGACAATCTGGCCAAATTTACCTTTGGCTCTTCCATAATCAAACAAAGATTGAAATTATATGAAAAATTTTTGTCGGTGCGCGATAAGAATTATCTCGATTGGGCAATCGAAAAAATCATCAATTGGAAGCGTACGGAAATTGATCCGGAAGTCATTCACATACACGGAGATAAGGACGAAGTCTTTCCAATAAAACACATCAAAAACTGCATCGTTGTTAAAGGCGGAACGCACATTATGATACTTACAAAGTACCGCTGGCTAAGCGATAATCTGCCTAAAATTATGTTAGATAGTTTTTGAAACTAGGCTGATTTTTGTAGCTTTACCCATATAACCAATATGAAAATGATTATGAAAACGAATAAAGCCCTCATATCGACACTGTTAGTGATTTTAGTCTCGGGAATCCTTGTATTTGGCATTTCCGGAGACAATAAAGTAAAAATATTGCGCGAAGGCACTCCAATGTATTTTCCAACTGCAGTTGATTTTGCAGGAGAACCTGCGCCACTTCAAATAAGTGATGTCAGGGAAAGGCTTGACAGGGAATTATTGATTAATGCCAATCTCGACGCGACTACCGTTTTAATCATTAGAAGAGCCAACCGTTACTTCCCGATTATTGAACCAATTTTGGCTCAAAACGGCGTTCCCGACGATTTTAAATATTTGTCAGTTATCGAAAGTAACCTGATGAATGTAACTTCTCCTTCAGGAGCAAAAGGATTCTGGCAGTTCATGCCCGATACCGCGCGCGAAAGGGGAATGGAAGTCAACGAACTTGTTGATGAACGTTACCATTTGGAAAAATCTACCGAAGCAGCCTGTAAATATTTGTTGGCTGCGAAAGCAAGATTTGGTTCCTGGACCATGGCCGCAGCTTCCTATAATGGTGGCATGAGCGGTTTGGGCAAAAGGATTGAAGAACAAAAAGTTTCCAATTATTACGATTTGGGCTTAACCGACGAAACATCGCGTTATGTATTCCGAATTTTGGCACTTAAGGAAATCATGAAAAATCCGGCTTTGTACGGATTCAATATCCTGCCAGAGGATTTATATCCTGTAATCCCAACGAAAAATGTTGAAGTCGACAGCACACTGAATGATTTGACCGGATTTGCACAATCACAGGGAATCAATTATAAGATTTTGAAAATCCACAATCCCTGGCTGCGCGATAAAAAATTATTGAATCCAAGCAAAAAGAAATACGAAATCAAGATTCCTTTGTCAGGATATTAAAAAAAAAAGCCCCGGAATTCCGGGGCTTTTTTTTTTGTATTTTCAGGATTAGATTTTCTTCATCTGCTCCTTCATCATCATGATCTGGTCTTTCAGCATGTTTTGCTTGTCCAGCTTTTTGGCTTCGTTCAACAAGGCTGTAGCTTCCATTTTACGTCTTTTTGACATGGCGATTCCGGCTAAGTTTAATTTGGCAACAGCCAAATCCATATCCATACTCAATCCCAATTCCACTGCTTTCTTGAAATATTTCTCCGATTGGTGCAGGTTGGTTTGCGAAGTCATCAATCCGTGAAGGTAATTGTAATAACCCTGCTGTTTTCTAACCAAAGCCGTTTCGGGATTCTTGATTTTGTCCAGCCAGGTTTTCGCTCCGGCAAAGTCCTGTTTTCTCAATTTAAGGAAAGCCAAAAGGATATATTCGTTTTTGAAATAAAGAAAAATCGGAATTGCCGTAAGCAAAATCAAAAAGATTCCGTTACCAACATTTCCTTCAGTAAACTGCCAAATGGCTGTTATCACTAATAAAGCCGCTATAATTAATTTGATAAATCTGTGAAACATGTGTAATATTTTTAAGTGCGGCAAAGGTAATAAAATGAATTGAAAATATTTTTATAAAACTACTTGCCAGAAAAAAAAAGGTTTGTATATTTGCACTCGGTTTTGAAAGAACCATCATCAACAAGAATAATACACGATTTTAAAGATATAAAGCAATGAGCAAAAGAACGTTTCAACCATCGAAAAGAAAGAGAAGAAATAAACACGGATTTATGGACAGAATGGCTTCTGCAAATGGAAGAAAAGTCCTTGCGCGTCGTAGAGCTAAAGGAAGACATAAATTAACTGTATCTTCTGAACCAAGACACAAAAAATAATGATTAGCAATTAATCAATATCAAGCCGTTACTTTTATTTAGTAACGGCTTTTTTTGTAATCTGTTCATAAATTTTGATAAGATTTAGGAGCTATTTCCCGCTGTTCGCTGCAATCTTTTTATTTTAGGAAAATAAAAAGGATTTCCACTACCATCGGGGCTAAAAACAAAAGCATAAATACAACTACAAACAATAAACTACAAACAACAAACTAAAAATGCCAAAAGACAATTCCATAAAATCGGTTTTAATCATAGGTTCAGGTCCAATCGTAATCGGGCAGGCATGCGAATTTGATTATGCGGGTTCACAATCGGCGCGTTCCATCCGCGAAGAAGGAATCGAAGTAATCCTCATCAATTCCAATCCGGCAACCATCATGACCGATCCAAGCATGGCCGACCATGTTTACTTATTGCCGCTTACAACCAAATCCATCATCCAAATCCTAAAAGAGCATCCGCAGATTGATGCCGTACTTCCAACCATGGGAGGTCAGACAGCACTAAACCTTTGCCTGGAAGCTGACGAAAAAGGAATCTGGGAAGATTTTGGGGTAAAGCTGATCGGAGTTGACATCAACGCCATTAACATTACTGAAGACCGTGAGCAGTTCAAGCAATTGCTCGAAAGGATAAATGTGCCAACAGCGCCAGCCAAAACCGCAACCTCGTTTTTGCAGGGAAAGGAAATTGCGCAGGAATTTGGTTTTCCGTTAGTAATCCGTCCATCGTTTACTTTGGGTGGAACCGGAGCAGCTTTCGTTCACAGCAAAGAGGAGTTTGACGAAAAACTGACTTATGGTTTGGAAATGTCGCCAATCCACGAAGTACTGATTGACAAAGCTTTACTAGGCTGGAAGGAATATGAATTAGAATTACTTAGAGATAAAAACGACAACGTAGTCATCATCTGTTCCATCGAAAATATGGACCCAATGGGAATCCACACCGGAGATTCGATTACCGTTGCGCCGGCAATGACGCTTTCAGATACGACTTTCCAGAAAATGCGTGACATGGCGATTCTGATGATGCGCTCCATAGGGAATTTTGCCGGAGGTTGTAACGTACAATTTGCCGTTTCACCAGACGAAAAGGAGGATATCGTTGCGATTGAAATCAACCCGAGAGTTTCGCGTTCCTCAGCTTTGGCATCAAAAGCAACGGGTTATCCGATTGCAAAAATTGCATCCAAACTGGCTTTGGGTTATCATTTGGATGAACTTCAGAACCAAATCACCAAATCGACTTCAGCACTATTCGAACCAACCCTGGATTACGTAATCGTAAAAATCCCGCGTTGGAACTTCGATAAATTCGAAGGTGCTGACCGAACTTTAGGATTGCAGATGAAATCAGTAGGCGAAGTAATGGGAATCGGGCGTTCGTTCCAGGAAGCGTTGCACAAAGCAACACAATCATTGGAAATCAAAAGAAATGGTTTAGGAGCTGACGGAAAAGGATACAAGAACTACGAACAGATTATCGAAAAACTGACTTATGCAAGTTGGGATCGCGTTTTCGTAATCTATGATGCGATTGCGATGGGAATCCCATTGAGCAGAATCCATGAAATCACAAAGATTGACATGTGGTTTTTGAAGCAGTACGAGGAATTATATACTATAGAAAAGGAGATTTCCAAATACGATATTACCAATCTTCCAAAGGAATTGTTATTGGAAGCCAAGCAAAAAGGGTATGGTGACCGTCAAATCGCACACATGCTTAAATGTTTGGAAAGCCAGGTTTACAAACTGCGCGATGATATGAATATCAAGCGTGTTTATAAATTGGTGGATACCTGTGCCGCCGAGTTTAAGGCACAAACCCCATATTATTATTCGACTTTTGAAGCTGAAATTGAAACAGCAGGTGGACAGCCTTATGTGCATAACGAAAGCATTGTATCGAATAGAAAGAAAGTTGTGGTTTTAGGTTCGGGGCCAAACCGAATCGGACAGGGAATTGAGTTCGACTACTCCTGCGTACACGGAGTTTTAGCAGCCAAGGAATGTGGTTATGAAACCATCATGATCAACTGCAATCCGGAAACGGTTTCGACCGATTTTGATACGGCAGACAAATTGTATTTTGAGCCTGTTTTCTGGGAACACATCTATGACATCATCCGTCACGAAAAACCTGAGGGTGTAATTGTGCAGCTTGGTGGACAGACTGCCTTGAAACTTGCTGAAAAATTATCAAAATACGATATTAAAATATTGGGAACCTCTTTCGATGCTTTGGATTTAGCCGAAGACCGTGGAAGATTCTCAGAATTACTGGAAGAATTAAAGATTCCGTTCCCAAAATTTGGCGTGGCCGAAAATGCCGATCAGGCTTCACAATTAGCCGATGTGTTGGATTTCCCTTTATTGGTGCGTCCTTCTTATGTTTTGGGTGGGCAGGGAATGAAGATTGTCATCAACAAACAAGAACTCGAAGAACACGTAATTGATTTGCTTAAAAATATTCCGGGCAACAAACTGCTTTTGGATAATTATTTGGACGGAGCCATTGAAGCCGAAGCCGATGCAATTTGTGACGGTGAGAATGTCTATATCATTGGAATTATGGAGCACATTGAGCCATGCGGAATCCATTCGGGAGATAGTAATGCCACTTTACCGCCATTCAATTTGGGCGAATTTGTAATGCAGCAGATTAAGGACCACACAAAGAAAATCGCCTTAGCACTCAGAACCGTTGGATTGATCAACATTCAGTTTGCCATCAAAAATGATATTGTTTACATTATCGAAGCCAATCCAAGAGCATCGAGAACCGTACCTTTCATTGCAAAAGCCTATGGCGAACCTTATGTGAATTATGCGACCAAGGTAATGCTTGGAGAGAATAAGGTAACCGACTTTAAATACGAACCAAAGCTGAATGGTTTTGCGATTAAACAACCGGTGTTCTCCTTTTCAAAATTCCACAATGTAAATAAGGCATTGGGACCCGAGATGAAATCAACAGGTGAAAGCATTTTGTTCATAGACGACTTGAAGGACGACCAGTTTTACGAATTGTACTCAAGAAGGAAAATGTATTTGAGCAAGTAAGTTGCAACAGAATAGGAAACCGTAACAAATGTTGCGGTTTTTTTATTTTAAGTTTTTTCAATCATTTTATTCCCTATCATTGTAACCTTAAAACCTAAAAATTAAATTATAATGAAATCGAAGATTCAAGAATTCCAAAAAAACAATTTTAAGATTATGAGTAAAAAAATAATTTGCCTGATTGGATTTGTAGCAATGCTTGTGACTTCCTGTTCATCAAGTGATGATAATTCAACTATAAATGAAAATGATGTTTTGGTAAAACGCAGCATCAGAACCTATGCAAATGGCGGTTCAGTAACTACCGTTGACCATACTTATAATGGTAGGAAAGCTGTCAAATCTATCGATTCAAATGGGAATTACGAATTGTACACTTACACAGGTGACCTGATAACACAGGTTAGGAACTATAATTCTTCCGACGTACTTGTAGATACTGAAACATTTACCTATAATTCCGACACAAAACTTGTGTCGTATGTAAGAGCAAATGTGGCTGCCAATACAGGAGTGAAGCAAACCTATGTTTACAATCTTGACGATACGGTTACTACTGCTACTTTTTCTGGAGATGCCACTTCGCAGGTTACCTTAACAGGCACAGGTACCATTGCAATTTCAGGTGGTGAAGTCGTTATGCAGACATCTTCCGGAGGAGCTATGCATACCTATACCTATGATACCAAAAACAATCCTTTTAAGAATATAACAGGTTTTGATAAAATTATGGTTATCGGAGGAGTTGCTACCGGTGGTGTTCAACATAATATCTTAACAGATAACGATTCTTCGGGATATGTATATAATTTCGCTTACATCTATAACACTGCAAATTACCCAATGACAGTAACAAGGAGTGAAGGAACTGATTTGATTTTTACTACGGAATATATCTATTATTAACTTCTAAGGTTTTTTCAATCATTTTATTCCCTATCATTGTAACGATAAACCTAAAAGAAAATTATAATGAAAAAAATTTTATGCATACTGGCATTTTCCTCGTTGCTGCTAACTTCATGTTCGTCAAGCGATGATGATTCATCAACTACGAATGAAAGCGATGTATTGGTAAGAAAAAGCGTTGAAACCTATGCCAATGACGGTTCTGTAGTCACAACCAATTATACTTACAATGGGAGGAAAGCCGTAAAATCTGAAGATTCAGACGGTTATTATGAAACCTATACCTATACAGGTGATTTGCTAACCCAAATCAAATATTATAACCCAGATGATGAACTTGAGCAAACGGAAACGTTTACCTATAATGGCAGTAATCAGGTTACGTCTTATGTAAGAGCAGAAATAATGGACGATATTGGATATAAGGAAACTTATGTTTATAATGGAAATGGTACTGTAACTTCATCAAACTATTCAGGAGATGCAACTACACAAACAGATGATGTAGGTTCAAGCACCATTCATTTTTCAGGAAGTGAAGTAAGTTTGATAGAAATGGATTTAGGAGCTTTTATTACAACTCGTACTTATACCTATGACACCAAGAACGAGCCTTTTATGAATGTAACCGGTTTTGACAAAATTGCATTTGTGGATTCAGAAGCTATTGGGATTCACCACAACATCCTGACAGACAGTTATACTGATTTTTCCGGAAATATTATAACTACAAGTACCTATACTTATAACTCAATGAATTTCCCAACATCTGTTTCTGAGATTGAAGGTACAGATGCTTCATCGGAGATTACTACTGTGTATACTTATAATTAATTTGTATTCAAACAATAAAAAACCCGTCTCGAAATAACGAGACGGGTTTTTTTTATGACTCTTCTGTTACTGTAACAGCGGTTTTGCGGTTGGCAAATTTTTGCTGCAAAGCAAAAAGGCTATATCCAATAGGTGCTAAAGGTGTAAAGAAAGCAAGCGTAGAAGTAAGGACATAAATTCCGGTCGAAAATATCGATTCCCTTCTGATCTTAATTATTTCATGCGAAACATCAGAGCTTGTCAAATTATGTTTCGGGTTGAAGGCATACGCATATATTTTGTAATTGAAATAAGTGGCAATGGCATAATTCATATTGTAAATCAGCAACGGGAAAGGAGCAGGCTCATTTTCGAATACAAAGGCTGTTGAAAACGGAAGGAAAGCGATTGAAAGCAGCAAACTCAAATTGAGGTTTATAAATTTCTTGTCACAACCTACCAAATGCTTCATCAGGTCGTGATGGCGGTACCAAAACAACCCAATCAGGTAGAAACTCAACACCGTTCCGATAATTGTCGGGCTCATGATTAGGAAAGCATTCAGGCCTTGTAAAAAGGTACTTCCGTGTTCCAGATGCGGAGGTTTTATTTCGATAATCATCAGTGTAATTGCAATCGCAAACACTGCGTCGCTAAAAAGGAGTATGCGTTCTAATTGGAATTTCATGGCTGTAGTTTAAAAGGTTGTAGTCAAAAATAGTAAAATTATCTTTTATTCATTAGGATAGAGTACTGGTATAATTATTGTTAATGAAAAGCCAAAATTCATTTGCCAAAACGAAGCTTAACTAGACCAAAACCAGATTACTATGAAAAAAATTACTTGTTTGCTGTTCCTGACCCTATTGTTCTTAAGTTCTTGTTCCTCAGATACTACTACATCAGCACCTCAGGATGATGTATTGGTAAATGAAGTTTGGTCAGATAGTGATACCGATCCTATTCATTTCATCTACGATGGGAAAAAAATCGTTAGTGCCAGCCATCCTTATGAAGACAGGTATTATACTTATACAGGTGACCTGATTACAAAAATCCAAACTTTTGGTAATGGTAATGGTCTGCCTTATGGGTTAAGGACGGAAGATATTTTCACCTATGATACAAACGGAAGGTTGATTGAGCATATTTTTAAATTTACTCCCGATGCCATTAATATCATTGATGTTATTACAACAACTTTTGTTTACAACTCCGCTAATACGGTTTCAACTACAAAAATGCATGAGTATACAGACGTAGGAATTACCCGGCTTGAAGAAACAAGGATAATTCATTTATCAGGAACGAGGATAGCCAGTGAAGATATTTCGTTATATGATGCAGGAGGAAATCTTGGCTATAGTTACACGATTAACTACAATTATGATACTAAAAATAATCCCTTTAAGAATGTGATAGGTTACAATCAGATTTTTTTAGCCGAAGAATGTGTATTTAGTTTTGATCAACTACGTCATTTACATAATATTATATCCACTCAGGAAATTAACGGTAGTAATGCGATAACCGTGACTTATACCTATAACGACCTGGATTTTCCTTTAACGGCTGCAGAAAGTTATGTTTCGGAACCAGGCCTTCCGCCGACCATGACACATTATCTTTATTACTAAGCGAATACGATGAAAACCTCTCAATAAAGAGAGGTTTTTTTTATGTTTCGGATTTATTTTTCTTCCTCTTCCATCAAATCGCTCAAATGCAGTCGAAGTGCCGTGACCGAAATACTGATTTCCCAAAAGGAAATCCCAAGTGAAATCAACAACGTAAACAGGCTTGCTCCAAAAAGGTAAATGCCCATCACTTCCTGTTCCAGAAACAACGACAGCATCGCAAACACCGAAAGGAAGAGGCACAAAACACCAAAAAGCTGCATATACCGAATCAACGATAACCTTAAATTAAGATTTTTGATTTGGAGTAAAATGCTCTTGGTATGATTCTCATCGTAATGTTTTTTCAGGCTGCGCACGATTTGGGCGATCGTCAGGAAACGATTGGTATACGCCAGCAAAATCAATGATGTTGCAGAAAATAGCAGTGCCGGAGTTTCGATGTGGAGTGTCATGGTAAAAAGAATTACTTGGTTCCGCAGTTTTCGTCGAATAAATCGACTATGACACCCAAACCTTCGTTTTTGAGTCTTTCTTTGGTGATTAAAGGCAGTACATTTGGACAGTCGTCTTCAAAATGATAGCCTAAAATTTTCATGACAGTAGGATAGTAGCTTACATCCACTCCTAATCCATATTCATTTATCGGAACCAAAATCAGCGCGAAATTCTTTTCAAGACGGTGTAAATACAGCATTCTTCCCGACGACGATGACGATTGTCCTGCTGCGCCCATCACGCCATAGGAAGTATAATAAGCAGAAACCAATTCTATTTTCTTTCCAACCTTTTCAACCCGAACCCATGATTTTTTGGTATCGATTTTATAATTCTTTCCCGAAAACAATCTTCCCGAAGCAAGGTAAATCGATATAAAATTAAAGGTGACATTTTTGTCATTTACAATATCAAACCCGGCAATTTCATCAATGCTCAGTTTTTCGGTCTTGCCGTTTTCCTCGCTCCTGAATTTTAGTTTTTGTTCAGTCGGATTATCGGGCAGCTCGATGAAACCATTTTTGGTAGTGCCGTCATTGTAATTTACAACGCCTTTGTAATATTTGGCAAATGACAAAAAAGGAATGAGGATAAAAAGAAAGAATGCTTTTTTCATTTTTTATTTATTTAGCTAGGCTAATATATAAAAAAACCCGCAAGTTTGACTTGCAGGTTTTTTCCTTTTATCCAATACTAACTAATCTTATTTGATAAGCTCAAAACTACGCTTTACAAAAGCCGTAAGTTCTTCACCTTTTAAGAGTCCTTGTGAAATTTTGGCCAAATCCAGAGCTTGTTTTACCAAACCTTCCTGAACAGATTTATCCGAAGTAGTCAAAATGGTTGTAGCCAATTCGGAGTTGGTGTTTACCACCAAATTATACATTTCTGGGAAGTTGCCCATTCCGAACATTCCACCACCGCCAGTCTGGCTCATTTCCTTCATACGGCGCATAAATTCGGGCTGTGTGATGATGAATGGCGCTGCGGAACTGTCCATGGCTTCCAATTGAACCGAATAGTTTGCTTTGGGTATAATTTCCTCCACAACCGTTTTCAATTGGGTTGATTCCTCTTCAGAAAGCTTGGAAATCTGGGTTTCCTCTTTTTGAATCAGTTTGTCTATGTGATCCGAGTCTACACGAACGAAAGCAAGGTTATCATTGTCGCTTTCCAATTTCTGGATTAAGTGCGAAACGATAGGCGAATCCAACAATAAAACTTCATATCCTTTTTCTTTTGCGATTTCGATATAGCTGTGCTGTGCTTCCTTATTCGATGCATACAATACAACCGTTTTTCCGTTTTTGTCGGTTTGGTTTGCAGCAATGGCTTCTTTCAATTCAGCCAAAGTGTAATATTTGCCATCAACAGAAGGATACAAAACAAAATCTCCTGCCTTTTCATAGAATTTAGGCTCCGACAACATTCCGTATTCCAATACGATTTTGATATCGTTCCATTTTTTTTCAAAATCTTCACGGTTTTCCGTGAATAGTGATTTCAGTTTGTCGGCGACTTTACGCGTGATATAATTCGATATTTTTTTCACATTATTATCAGCCTGTAGACCCGAACGCGAAACATTCAGAGGAATATCAGGCGAATCGATAACGCCTTTCAGCATCACCAAAAACTCGGGAACAATACCTTCTACATTATCGGTAACAAAAACCTGGTTTTGGTAAAGTTGGATTTTGTCTTTCTGCATCTGGATATCTGCAGACATTTTAGGGAAATATAAAATCCCGGTCAGGTTGAATGGATAATCCACATTCAGATGAATGTTGAATAATGGCTCCTCAAATTGCATAGGATATAATTCGTGGTAGAAATTTTTATAATCCTCATCAGTCAGATCTACCGGTTGTTTGGTCCACGCGGGATTTGGATTGTTGATGAAGTTATCCACTTCAACTTCTTCCATTTTTTCCTCTTCGCCAACGCCAAAAGCTTTTTGTTCCTTTTTGGTGCCAAATTTAATCGGAATCGGCATGAACTTGTTGTATTTGGTCAACAACTCATTGATTTTGTAATCTTCCAAAAACTCCAAAGAATCATCCGCAATGTGCAGGATGATCTCGGTTCCACGCTCAGTTTTGTCAGAAGGCTCCAAAGTAAATTCCGGGCTTCCGTCGCAGCTCCAATGCGCAGCTGGTTCGTCTTTGTAAGATTTTGTGATGATTTCCACTTTTGAAGCTACCATAAAGGCAGAATAGAAACCAAGGCCAAAGTGGCCAATGATACCGGAATCTTTGGCAGTATCCTTATATTTTTCAAGGAATTCCTCAGCACCGGAAAAAGCGATTTGGTTGATGTATTTCTCAACTTCCTCGGCCGTCATTCCCAAACCTTGGTCGATGATGTGCAATTTTTTACCTTCCTTGTCAGCTTTGATTTCGATGATCGGATTGCAATATTCTATTTTGGCATCACCAATGCTGGTCAGGTGTTTTAATTTTAAAGTTGCATCAGTTGCATTCGACACCAATTCACGCAAGAAAATTTCGTGGTCATTGTATAAAAACTTCTTTATCAGTGGAAAGATGTTCTCTACGGATACATTAATTTTTCCTGTTGTCATACTTATATTTTTTTAGTTTAAACGATTTTGAAAACAGAGTAGTCAAAACTGATACCAATCATTTGGTTTATGACAAATTGGCGTAGTAACAATTCTACATTAATTCTGAAACAATTCTACGATATATTGTAAGACCAAATGTTAAAATCGGCGTATATTTGCCTTATCTAATCATAAATTAAAAATCAGCATGAAAAAATTTGTTTTATTCTGTGCCCTGTCAGTTTTGATTTTATCCTGTAAATCAAAATCTGCTACAGCTACCAAGTTGGACTCCAAAACACAGGTAGCCATGAAAGGCAATTGGACAGTTACTTCTGTCACTTATCCCAATTCAAATGTTATCAAAGTCACTTCTTTTGATTTGGCCGATTCAAAATGTTTTGTTGGAAGTACATGGAAATTTATTTCAAACAATAACAAAGGAAATTTTTCCTTAAACAGTCCAAGTTGTACTGCTTATAGTACGCCAATAACCTGGTTTATTAATAAGGATGGGCAGTTTGTTATGAAAATCCTTGATGCTGCTAAAGCTAAGAAAGTCAAAGATGGTTATGTATTGAGAGTTGCTAATGTAACCGACAATTCTTTCCAGCTAATTGACCAGATTGACGTTGTTGGAAAAGCAACAGATGTAGTATACCAATTCAATAGAAATTAAATCTAACCATTATGAAAAATATAAAAATAGTTGCTTTAGCAAGTCTTTTCTTTTTAGGAAATATATTCACAAGCTGCGAGGCTGTAAAAAATACAAATAACACTCAGCGAGGTGCAGCCATTGGAGCTGTAGGTGGAGCTGTGTTAGGAGGAGTTTTAGGAAACAATCTTGGCAAAGGTGGAAAAGGAGCTCTTGGAGCTGTAATCGGAGGTGTTGTTGGTGGTGTTGCCGGTGGTGTTATTGGTAACAAAATGGACAAACAGGCACGTGAGATTGAAACTGCCGTTCCTGGTGCACAGGTTGAAAGAGTTGGAGAAGGAATCAAATTGACACTTGGTGAAAATGCGGTTCGTTTTGATACTAATAAATCAACACTGACTGCCGGAGCAAAAGCAAATTTGGATAAATTGGTTCCAATTTTCAATCAGTATCCAGATACCAATATCCAGATTTTTGGATATACCGATAGTACAGGTACAGCGGAATACAATTTAAAATTATCCGATCAAAGAGCTGCTACCGTTAGAAGTTATTTGAATGGAAAAGGAATAAAAAATTCAAGATTTACCACAACAGGTATGGGTATTGCCGATCCTATTGCTACCAACGACACTCCGGATGGAAGAAGCCAGAACCGTCGTGTAGAGTTCGCGATTACTGCAAACGAGAAAATGGTTGAGGATGCTCAAAAGCAGGCCAAACAATAATTCAATGCTATGAAAAAGGAAAAAAAGCTGTCTTGGGAAAGGCAGCTTTTTTTTTATCGAATTTGTTTTACTTCAAAAAATGTTTTCCCAAAATAGGAATCTATATTTACGCCGGCTTGATAGTTCTCGGCATAGATTTCAATGTAGTCTCCAACGCCAAGGGAAACAATACAGGTAATGTTCCTTGGTACAGGTCCAAGATTAGTATGGTTGGCTGAAGTTTGTTGGTAGAGTGCTCCGTTTTTATAAACACCAATGGAGTAGAACTGCAAATTACTTTGATTGTCGGTGTGAAACCCTGCATTAACCTCATAATAACCTGCTTTGGTAGCAGTGAATCTTCCGGCGCTAAACTCCGAATTCAAATCAAAAACTACAGTATTGAAATTTATTTTTTGCCAGCCGGTATTGGTAAGTGCCTGATTGGCACTAAGATTTGTCCTTGTTACCGACATCGTACTGTTGTCATTTGTCCAGGATGTGCTTCCTGCTCCATTGGTTTGTAAAACCTGTCCGGCATTTCCTCTTATTGTTGGTAGTGAAAAACCTGTTGTAGCAGGGTTTCCTATCTGAATGGTACCATTAGTCCTTACAATCCTGTTGTCAAACTCTCCATAAATCAGTGCATTGTTCACACTCGAATCTGACCCTGCAACCGGAGATGTTACTGTAGACATTTCAATATATAATTTATTGCTGCCCGTTTCATTGTATGCAGCCTGATTCCCGATAGCTACATTATAATTACCTGTTGCGTTTTGACGTAAGGCACCAAATCCTATTGCTGTGTTATTACTGGCATTGGCACTCGTAAGGGCATTTCTACCTATGGCAACGTTACTGTTTCCGGAACTGTTTGAATATAATGCGCCAACTCCTATTGCAGTATTGGTGCTTCCACCTTGATTTGAAAACATCGTTTGGTCACCAATGGCAACATTGAGTTGTCCTGTTGTGTTTGATGGCATCACATTGGTTCCAATGGCAGTATTCCTTATTCCTGTTCCTAATGCATTAAGCGAATTGGCTCCAAAAGAGGTATTTTTATTTCCACTGGCAATACTCGGGTTACCGATAAATCCGGATCTTACATTGAATCGTTTAAACACGATATCCACATCATCAGTAGTTCCAAGGAAATTGGTATTCGGAACGGTTCCTGAATTCCCGCTCAGCAGCCAGCCATTGGACGAGGTTGTCAACTGAACCCAAACCGATCCATTCCAGTAATAATAACCATTGGGTGAAAACCCGGAATTATAAATCAATAACGAAGTTACAGGTGATGCAATAGTGGTAACATCTGAAGTACTTGTTAAAGCAACTCTGGGAATTAAAAGCCCGCTGTTTGTTGACGTAATATCCAAGATAGATGAAGCATCAGGCACAGTGGTTCCGATACCGACCTGGGCATGCGATGAAGCGATTACCAATAGTAAAAGTGAGGCTATGTAGGTTTTCAATTTCATAAATCAATCTGATATACAGGACAAATGTATATCTAATTTAACAAATTCCTAAAAAAATACCTTCAAAATCCGCTAGTTATGGAGCTACAACGTTATAGTTATAAATAGTTTCCTAAATATATTTTTTAATTCATCTTAGAATGCTGAATTTTGTATTTCAATTTTTGTGATGCTAAAAGTCGGAAACATTTCATTTTCCTATCAGGAAAAACCAACCATCAATTCCCTTTCTTTTGAATTGGAAAAAGGTAGAAGCGTTGCTGTTATCGGTGAAAGCGGTTGTGGTAAAAGCACCTTGCTCAAACTGATTTATGGCCTCCATGATTTGGATGAAGGCCATATTTTTTGGAATGATAATGAAGTGCTTGGACCGAAGTTTAACCTTATTCCGGGAATGGATTTTATGAAATACCTGGCTCAGGATTTCGATTTGATGCCTTTTATAACCGTCGCCGAAAATGTAGGTAAATACCTTTCCAACATTTACCCTGAAAAGAAAAATCAGCGCATTTCCGAGCTTTTGGAAATTGTTGAAATGACCGAATACGCCAATATCAAAGCCAAAAATCTTAGTGGCGGGCAAATGCAGCGCGTAGCATTGGCAAGGGTTTTGGCGTTGGAACCCGAGGTTTTGTTATTGGACGAACCTTTCAGCCACATTGATAACTTCAGGAAAAACAGTTTGCGGAGAAAGTTGTTCGGTTATCTAAAAGAGCAACAGATTACCACCATTTTTGCGACGCATGACAGCTCTGATGTATTGTCTTTCGCAGATGCGGTTTTGGTTTTAAAAAATGGTAAAATCATTGAGGAAGGAAACCCAAAATCGATTTACGACAATCCAAAAACCAAATACACAGCCTCTCTTTTTGGTGATGTAAACGAACTCGAAATCGACGGTAAAACCGAATTTATTTATCCGCATCAGTTAGAGATTGTCGAAAAATCGAATCTCAATGTTGAAGTTGTAAATTCTTATTTCCTGGGGAATCATTATCTGATAGAAGCCAGCTATAATGGCAAATCAGTCTTTTTTGAAAACGAAAAACAAATCCCAATAGGTGAGAAAATCCATTTAAATAAAAAACCCTGAAATCATTTGACTTCAGGGTTTTCTGTTTAGTTTTTCAGGTATTTCTCCAGGAACTGATCCTGTTCCCAAAGCAGGTGGAAAATGTTTTCCTTGGCTACATAACTGTGTTGTTCTTTTGGCAATAATACTAACCTGACTGGCGCACCCAAATTTTTCAAAGCCTGGAAATAACGCTCCGATTGTAGTGTAAATGTCCCCGGATTGTTATCGGCATCACCATGCACCAAAAGCAAAGGTGTTTTCATTTTATCTGCATTCATGAATGGCGACATTTCATTGTAAATAGCCGGAACATCCCAGTAATTACGCTGCTCGCTTTGGAAACCAAACGGTGTTAAAGTCCGGTTATAGGCTCCACTTCGTGCAATTCCACAAGCAAAAAGATTGGAATGCGTCAACAAATTTGCTGTCATAAACGCCCCATACGAATGGCCTCCAATAGCACATTTTTTCCTGTTGATGTAACCCAATTTATCTACCGCGTCAATTGCGGCCGCAGCGTCATCCACCAATTGTGTCATGAAAGTGTCGTTGGGTTCGGTTGTTCCTTCGCCAATGATTGGGAACGAAGCATCGTCAAGCACTGCATAGCCTTTGGTTACCCAATAAACGAATGAACCATAATATGGGAATGTAAATTCATTCGGGTTTTTATTGCTTTGCCCTGCTGAGCTTTTATCCTTGAATTCTTCTGGGTAAGCCCAAATGAGCAATGGGAGTTTCTCCGTTTTTTTAGTCCTGTCGTAACCATCAGGTAAATATAAGGTTCCCGATAAATCGACACCGTCCTTACGTTTGTATTTGATTACTTCCTTGTACACATTTTTGATGCTTTCAAAAGGATTTTTGAATGCTGTAAGTTGGGTCAGCTTTTTAGATTTCAGGTTTCTGAAGTAGTAATTAGGGAATTCATTTTTGGATTGGATTTGTACCAAAACATCCCCTTTTTTAAAATCCTCAATCGATAATAAATCTTCTT
Source organism: Flavobacterium wongokense (assembly GCF_021608265.1). Classification (GTDB taxonomy): domain Bacteria; phylum Bacteroidota; class Bacteroidia; order Flavobacteriales; family Flavobacteriaceae; genus Flavobacterium; species Flavobacterium wongokense. The sequence goes on along the minus strand of NZ_JAKIHP010000004.1, from coordinate 108,844 downwards.
TTTTGTCCTTGAATGTTGAGGTATAAAGACGCTTTGGTTTTAAGGTGCCCAAATTGAATTCATCAATAAAAGGAAACTGCCCGTCTTTGGTAAATCCGTCACCAATAAGGTAGGCATTATTGTTTTCTATAGCCAGGACATAACGGTTGTATTCATTTCTTTTGGTTTCAAAATTTCCTGGGTCGGAATAAATGTCCTGCGAATTCCGGTCAAAAATTATTTTGGAAGCCTGAGCAGGATTTGATGGATTAATCAAATAAGTTTTGGTGTTCCTCGTGTCATACCATTCATCTGAAACAACAGCAGTAGTTTCATTGCCCCAGGTCACACCCGAAAAACGTTGCTGGGTTTTTAGCAAGGAAACCGGATTAGTAGTAAATGGAGCGTCCCATGAAAAAACTTCATCCCTGTAATCGGCTTTTACAGCCTGGTCACCTTCGTCAAGTGCCACAACATAGGCCCAGGTAGCCGGTTTGTCACCTCTCCAGCCCAAGCTCCTTTTTCCTTTTCTGACCGATGAAAACCCTTTTGGGATTACCTCATTCAAAGGAACTTCATTTACAACTTTTATCTCTTTTCCTGTGAGGTCGTAAACTACGGTTTTCAAAGGGAAACGATTGTAAGGAACAATATAGGAAAATGGTTTTTGAACCGTAGTAGCCATTAAATAATTTCCGTCAGGGGAAAAGCTTGTGCCTGCATATAGGCTGCTTCCCAGAAAGAAATCCAATTTTCCGGAAAGATTGACTTTATATAATTCAGAAGTCATTAAGGTTTCAAAATTGGTTTCGTCAGTTTTGTTTTTCAACAAATCGGGATAAGTCCTGTTCTGCGATTTCGAACCATCACTTGTAGAAACCGTTGCCCCTTTTGGAAGGTCTTTTTTGCTGTCAATTAATGCAGGACGGTTTTTTAGCAGTGTACAGATTAATAAAGTTTCATTGTCTTTCATCCAGCTGTACGGAGTTCCGAAATTCGCATTCAGATTGGCTGCAGTAAGTTTTTTGGCGGAAGCCGAAGCCACATCAATTACCCATAATTCCACTCCGGTTGCAACGGTATTGGTAAAAGCGATTTTCTTTTCGTTAGGCGACCAGTTGATATACGTAATGTGTGCATTTTCAGGCAGGCCGCTGATTTGGGTTTCAGTCTTATCGGTGATTTTCCTAATTTTTAAGTTGGAGATATAATTCGCTGAACTCGAAATATTGGTAACCGGATTGATACGCAAACCTCCCAAACGCATTTCTTCCTGATTCAAATCGTCGAGCGATTTATAAGTAGGGCGATAGGAGAAAAGCATGTATTCCTTTTTGGAGTCCATACTTACATTTGGAGCCCTTTCATAATCGGCTAAAGCCAAAATGGTAGCAGAAGGTTTTTGATAGGTGAGGTTTTCCTGAGCGACAGCAATTGTTATCGAAAAGCAGAAAATCAGCAGGAGTAAAATACGTTTCATATAAAGTTGGTTTTTGGTTTTTAGTATGTCGGAAATAAATCGGACTTGTTACAAATTTATTAAATCCTAAAATAAAATCTTTCCATTCAAAAATGTTTAATTTTGTTTTTCGCATTTTGATAATTTAATAAAACACGATATGTATCAATCCAAAATATCAGGCTTAGGATTTTATGTTCCGGACAATGTTGTTACCAATGAAGACTTGTCAAAAATAATGGATACCAATGACGAATGGATTCAGGAAAGAACCGGAATACAACAGAGAAGGCACATTGTGCGGGGCCAGGATACGACACTATCTATGGGAGTTAAGGCGGCAAATATTGCCATCGAACGCTCAGGAGTGGTAAAGGATGACATTGATTTTATTGTGTTTGCCACCATTTCACCCGACTATTATTTCCCTGGTCCCGGAGTGGAACTGCAGAAAGAGTTAGGATTGAAAACCGTAGGTGCTTTGGACGTACGCAATCAGTGTTCGGGTTTTGTGTATGCCTTGTCTGTTGCAGATCAATTCATCAAAACCGGCATGTATAAAAATATCCTGGTTGTGGCTTCCGAAGTGCAGTCGCTGGGACTGGACATGACAACACGAGGCCGTGCCGTTTCTGTAATTTTTGGAGATGGGGCAGGAGCAGTCGTTGTTACCAGAAGCGATGACGGCAGCGGCATCCTTTCTACGCATTTGCATTCAGAAGGGGAGCATGCGAAGGAATTAGCGGTTTTGGCACCGGGAATGGGAGGAAGATGGGTGACTGATATTATTGCCGAAAACAATCCGGAAGACGAAAGTTATTTTCCGTACATGAACGGGCAGTTTGTGTTCAAGCATGCTGTAGTCCGTTTTAGTGAAGTGATTATGGAAGGTTTGCAGGCCAATAACCTGCAGGTTTCCGATATTGATATGCTGATTCCGCATCAGGCGAATTTGAGGATTTCACAGTTTATCCAAAAGAAATTTGGCTTGAATGATGACCAGGTTTTTAATAACATCCAGAAATACGGGAATACTACCGCGGCTTCGATTCCGATTGCGCTGACCGAAGCCTGGGAAGAAGGAAAAATCAAAAAAGGGGATACGGTGGTTTTGGCAGCTTTTGGCAGTGGATTTACCTGGGCAAGCGCGATTATTAAATGGTAACGTCGACTTTAGCCCCGATTACCTCACAAAATTTTATTTTTATAAGTGTTCGGTGAATGCTTCGCATTTGCAGCTAGCTACCATGTAGCGCGGAAAGCGGGTCAGGAAGTCTTAGAAAAATAGATGCTGTGCTCCTAAAACATAAAAATAAAAAAAGCCATCCTGCACAAGATGGCTTTTTTCGTCATAACTAAATTCAAATAAAACTCTTATAATAATCCGCCGCCGCTCTGCGTTTCGTTGTTGTCACGTTGTTTTCTTTGCACGGCGCTGTTTTTGGCACCTCCAAAAGTTAGGTTAAAGCCTAAATAAAATCCGCGGCTTTCCCAGTAAAATGCACCTTCCTGACGGTAAGGAATACTTCCGTCAAACGCAAAATGCATGGTGTTGAAAATATCATTTACCCTCGCAGTGATGCTTCCTTTGCCTTTTAGTACGGTGTAAGTCGAACCAAAATCGGTTTTGTACATTGGCTTTCTGACGAATTGCAATCCCAAATCCTTTCCACGGTACATTCCGAATAGGTTGAAACGCAATTTTTTTGTTGCCGTGAAGTTATTGTTCATACGAACGTTGAAGGTTGTTACATCGGCTTCGCCATATTCCTGAAGACCGGTGTTGGCATTCTCAACCGTTCCTTTTACTTTTTTGAAATAGGCATCCGAGCTGGCATTGATTGCCCACCATTTGGTAGCTTTCAGGTTTCCTGAAATTTCAACTCCGTAAGCGTTGTTGTTTTTGAAATTGTCGAATGAAATGATATCCTGGTTGATGTTTTCAGGGTTTTTGTAAAGTGTTCGGATGATTTCGTCATTGATATTTCGGTAGAAAACTCCGGCTGTCATGCTTCCAATTTTCAGGGTTCTGGTATAATTTACCTCAAACGAATTGGTGAATTGTGGTTTCAGATTTGGATTTCCCCTTGATTCCACCAATGGTGTTGTCCACTCACGGATAGGGCTTATCTGGCCTACGCTTGGACGGTCAACCCTTCTGGAGAAATTAAAATTCCAGGAATCCTTTTCATTGGCCTTGTAATTGAAAAACAACGATGGGTAAACAGAAAAGATATTGTCATTGAGCTTTTTATGATCATTGATGTTTTCTGTGGAATTGGTTGAAGTTACTACATTCGAAAAATCCCCATCAATATTGAAGTGCTCTAAACGTACTCCAAGCTGCGCGCTCCATTTTTTCCATTGCTTTCCGATATTGGAATACACCGAATGGATATTTCTTCGGAAAACAAAATTGGAATGTCCATCTCTTTCATAACCAGTGGTTTCGTCTGCATTTTCAAGTAAATCATTAGTGATTTTCTGGATTCTGCTTTCTGCACCCAATTCCAGTTTTATCGATTCCGTAATCGGGTTGACATAATCCAGGTTAAATTGTAAATAATCGATATCACGCGCAATGTCATTGGTCGTCAGTCTTTCTGAAGGCGCTGTGGTTGTAAAATCGTAATCGGTGGCTTCCGGATTGTTGGTTTTGGAATAATCCGCCTGGAATTCGATGTTTTCACCAGCTTTCTTGAAATTGTGCTTGTAAACAAAATCGTAAGTCTGAGTGTTGTTGTCGGTATTGGAATCAAAAAGCTGCTGAGAGTCGGGATTGGCCGGATCCAAATAATTGATTAAGGTTACACCGTTTCCACCGCCATAATTAAAATTCAGGTTGGTGTAAAACGAGAAGGTGTTGTTTTCGTTCGCCAAATAATCCATACCAACTTTTACCAAATGCGAAGTGTTCAGGTTATCGAATTCAAATCGCTGTTCGTTTTCCAAATTTGGACGCTCACTCGTGATGTTTCCGTGATTTTGGTTTTTCCCGTGATTCAAACCGTAATTGGTATAGAAATTTACTTTCCCAACTTTGTAATTTAGGTTCAATGAAGTATTTACTTTTGGTGTTTTCGAAAAGGTCACGCCCGAGTTCACACTTCCGTTAAAGCCTTCGTTCGCATTTTTGTTCAAAATGATATTGATGATTCCGCTCATTCCTTCCGGGTTGTATTTTGCCGAAGGATTGGTAATCAGTTCGATTTGTTTTATCGAAGAAGACGGAATTTGCTGTAACAACTGCGTCGCATCAATGTTGGATGGCTTTCCGTCGATGAGGATTCTCACGTTGGTGTTTCCCCTCATACTGATTTCCTTTGTCTGCGGGTCAATGCTCACGGTTGGAATATTGTTCATGATTTCGGAAGCCGTATTTCCTGAAGCAATCAAATCTTTCCCGATGTTGATTACCTTTCGGTCAATCTTCTGAACCATCGTTGAACGTTCGCTCACAATATCCACACCTTTAAGCTGAACCGCTTCTTCCTCGAGTGAAATTGTGTTTAAATTGATGTTTTTGTCAGCCGCTGTAAGGCTGATTGTTTTTGTTTCTTTCTTGTAACCCATGAACAGGATTTCCACAGTATAGTTATCCAGAGCTAAATTTTTAATGGCAAAATTTCCATTATCCTGTGTAATTCCTCCGGTAATTAACTTGTCATCTTTTTTGATGCTGATGTTAACGTAAGGAATGGGCTGTTTTGAATTCTTGTCGATTACTTTCCCCGAAACGCTTCCCGGATTGGCAACCGGTGCAGGATTTTGGGCCTGTACGAAAGTAATAGTGCTAAAAAAGCAAAGGAGTAAAATTTTAAGTCGCATGGTGAGATTGATGTTTGTATGGTTTTTTATTCTTAGACCCCAAAGCTAGCGATTTGTTACAAAATTTAACACAAAAAAACTCCTGATATTCTCAGGAGTTTTCATAACATAATCATTATGTAGGTTATCGCTTCATAGCGAAATGGGCTCTAAATTCTTGTGGCATTTGATGCTCGTCTGTATAAGAAACACTGAACCAGTAGTCATCCGATGGCATTAGTTTTCCATTATAGGTTCCGTCCCAACCACCTGTACTTGGCCTGATTTGGGAAAGCATTTTTCCATATCGGTCATAGATGATGATTTTTGCATTGGTTTCGGTAGATAAATCCCTGATGTTCCAAGAATCATTGTATCCGTCACCATTAGGACTGAAAAATTTAGGATAGTTTACCACCAAAGCCTGAATAGTAGTGCTTCCACAACCATATTTATCCCTTACAGTTACAGTATGCATTCCCGATGGAACGTTTTCAAAAACATTGCTGTCCTGGAATGGTCCATTATCCAATTGATATTCAAAATTATTTCCCTGACCCGTTGCAGTTACTGTAATCGACTGACTGTCTGCAAAATCTTCACTTACTTCGTAGGTCACAAGCGCTGGCTCGGAAGGAGTAACAGTCACTGATACCGGATCTGATGCACAACCTGTGGCAATATTTGTAGCTACTACAGTATAAACTCCCGGCAAAGTAGCCTGATAGTTTGGAGTAGTTGCAACGGTATTTCCGGCTTCGTCGGTCCATACGAAGTGATGGCCTGAAGAAGTTAGGTTGCTGTAAATCATATACGGATTCAAAAGTGTTCCTGTTTCGCTGTCAATACAAACGATTCCGTCAACCGGAGTTGGCATTGGCAGTTTATTTACAATGATGATTATTGGTTTTATATCGAAACAGTTCGCTGTCAGATTATTTTTAACCCGAACATAAACTACTGCCAGGTTTGATGCCGTTACCGGATTTGTCCCTGTTGCAGCATTCGCCAAACTTTCATAATAGGTAACTTCAAATTCACTTGTAGTTTGTGTTCCAAGAACCGTTGCAGATAATGTTGTTAAATCGAATGATGTTACGCCATCGTTTGTTCCGTCCTCATCACAAACAGTTCTCAATCCAGCCGGAACTGTATTGGCAACCGGAGTATCGATAATAGTCACTGTAAATGAACTTTCATCAGTACACGCCGGACTAAATGGAGAAGTTGCATAAATATAAACTGTCGTTGAAGTATTGATCACTGAACCAGAGGATAGTTGTGTACCTGTTCCATTTGGGCCTGTATAATACCTTCCGATAGTCAATGCCGGTAATGTATAATTCTCACAGGTTGTAACATTTGATACATTGTCAACATTGAAAATGGTAACATTGAAATTTCTTTCGCTACTGCAATCAGGAGTAGTTGCCGAGTGCGCATATACGTAAACCGTTTGGTTTGTAGTGATAAGGTCACCAGCATTTAATAAATTCCCCGACGCATTTGTTCCCGTATAATAATTTCCAACAGTCAAAGCAGGTAAAGCATACGAGTTACAAGCCGTTACATTAGCAATCGGAGCAATCGTTGGCGTATTGTTTATCGTTACAACAAACGAAGTTTCATCAATACAAGAGAACGAAGTCCTAATGGTTGATTCCTTGAAAATGAAAATAGTCTGTGTTGTTGTAATTGCAGTTCCAGGAGCTATTTCCGTTCCTGTACCAAGTGGACCGCCAGATTGTGTGTAGTACTTATTGTTTGCAGTCAAGGTAGGCAAGGTATAGGTGTCACATGCTGAGATGTTTGGTGACGAATCTGCTGTCGTACTAAAGATATTGATTTGGAAACTGTTTTGTGCGCTACACGCAGGCGTGGTGTTTGAAACAGCATAAATGTATATCAATTGAGATGTTGTGATTACAGTATTTCCTGGAATTATAGTTCCGGTTCCGTTTGGACCTGTATAATAATCACCCACAGTTAGCGGTGTCAATACATATTGATCGCAAATGTCAATGTCAGAACGCGAATCAATTGCAGGGAGCGGATTTACAGTTACGGTAAAACTGGTCTGATTTGCACAAGTTGCATCCAGTCTTTTGAAAATATAAATCATCTGTGTTGAAAGGATAACATCGCCGGCATACAATTGTGTTCCGGTACCTTGGTCACCAGTGAAATATTCACCGTTTACCAATATTGGCAAGGTATAGGTTTCACATACGGTAACGTCTTGTAGTGTATCAACATGAGGCTGGGCAAATGTCAATGTGAAATGTAAATTATTGGTACAATTTGTTCCTTCACCAGTCATTGGTGCATAGATATAAATTGTTGAATTATCATTGATTACAGTTCCTGCCGGAATCATCGTTCCAGCTCCCATTGGTTCTGTAAAATAATTTCCAATCGGTAATGCAGGCAAAGTATACCCATTACACTGATTGATATCTGCAGGTTGGTCAATTCCAATCACAACATTAAAGCTGTCTTCATCCGAACATACAGTTGCAGCAGTTGTTGCAGCATAAACATAAATTGTCTGGCTGGTTGTTATTGGTGTTCCTGCGGCTAATTGAGTTCCATTTCCACCCGACTCGGTAAAATAATTTCCTAAAGTCAACGGAGGCAGCACATAAGATGTACAATGGAAAACGTCCTGACGGTCACCAACATTTAAATTGTTGATAATATTTACCTGGAAACTAGAATCTACCGTACAAATAGGTGGAGTAGTAGTCTGGAAATAATAATAAATCAATTGCGAAGTGGTGATTACCGTTCCAAATGGGATTTCAACTCCGCCACCAGCTGGTCCACCAGGAAGTGTATAGTATTTTCCATAGGTTAATGATGGCAAAGAATAGCTTCCACAGCTTGAAATGTCATCCGGAGTTAATTCATCTTCATCAACGATAACTACCCTGAAAGAGCTATTCGCTGCACAAGTTCCAGGTCCGCCTGGCTGATTGAATATATAAACTGTTTGAGTCTCAGTTAGGTCATCACCTGCAAACATTGGAATACCACCGCCACCGATTTCAGAAAAATAATTTCCATTTGTTAAAGGCAATAACGTATAGTGGTCACAAACAATTACATTTTGCAACACATCAACAACCGGCGTTTGGTTAACAATCAAATTAAAGCTTGAAACACTAAAGCAGCTTGGATCACTAATGTTTTGAACCCTTACATAAATAGTCGTATTTCCATACAAACCATAAGAAGGATCAGCGATTGGGCTTGTTCCGCTATTGGCATTTGCTGATGAAGTATAATAACTAACACTATAAATGCTTGGAGACTGAGTTCCTAATACTATTGGTGTTTGTGGATTAAAGTTGAAATAGGCTGTATTCTGTCCACTGGTATTGGTACATCTCAACAAATTAGGTGCCTGATGTGCCACAGGTGGAGGTGATACCTGCAACTGGAATGATTTTGTCGTGAAGCATTGACTTCCCGGTAATTGAATTCTAGCGTAAACAGTAGCTCCACTCGCACTGTTGTAATTCAATGGCAAAGCACCTGTATTATTATCTGCGTCATTTTGGGTTGCAAAATAACTAACGGTTGTCCCGGCAGGTAAGCCCTGAGTCACAACAGGAGTATTTTGCGCCAAATTATAAGTATACGTCGCCGTTCCCATATCACATCGGTACAATGTGTTTGGATTTGGTGAATTTATTTCCGGGCTGAATTCAATCACAACAGAATCACTAACCGGATCACAAGTACTAAATATATTTCTATAAGTTACTGTATAAGTCCCAGGTTGGGTAACGTTGATGCTTGGACCGGTTTGCCCAGTCATTACACTTTCTCCCTGTGTCCATACAAATGAATAATTTGTCGGGCTCAAACCAGTTGAAATTGTATGATTCGCACCATAACATAAAGCGGTATTATTAGCAAGGGTAAGATCCGGACCTAAAACGTCCTGTCCGATGTTGAAACTATCAGAAGAAAGGAAAATAGCCGAATCCGATTGCGGGTCAGCTCTATCTGCAATTACTAGTTTAATATGGTAAGGGATATTTGGTGTCAAAACAGAAGCAGCGGTCAACACTTTGGTTTGTCCATTAAAGTTTGTAGCCGAGTTTGCAGCTCCTGAACCTCCATTAAAGCTTCCAAAATATTGTGGATTCACTGATGGACATGAGGAATTGTAAAGAAAATCCCTGATGGTCACTACAGAAATTGGCAGGTTTGTACTTGGAACTACCGCTAAATTTGTAGTCACACCAGTATTTACATTGGTCAATAAGAATGCAAATGCATCAGAATACAAACATTGAAAGTTACCATACTCTTCCGAAGCAAAGATAAAATCAAAGCTGAAATTCGGAGAAATAGGCGTAAAGTCAAATTCTAATACAGTGGCGTTTTTAGACACCATGCTGATTCCGGCTGCAGCCAATGTGTTTTCCAAATCGGTATCACCTGGCCATCCGGCTGCACCATCATTCAATAAGGAACTGTTTGGTCCCGGAGTATTTAAAATATTTCCGGTACTCAAAACAACTCCACTCTGCATTGGGAAATTAGGATTTGTGTTCTGGAAATAACCCAGTCCGTTTGATGAACTAAAATTGGTTCCGGTTCTCCAGGTAATGTTCGTCGCCGAAACACATGGAGAATTAATAAGTACGTTATTTACCAATTGAGGCACAGTGTAGTTCGTAGAACTAACAGAAATTGGTTGTGAAAAACCAATGGCGCTGAGTAGGACAGCAACTAATAGTATTGTCTTTTTCATAATTTGGGGATTTTGACAAGACAAATATTGAAAGAATCATCGTTAAAACGCAAATAAAATCGATGAAATGCATAAAAATAATTGTTATTTAGGTAATATACTTACAAAATGTATTTTTTTCTGTAGAGTTTTGCCTTACTTTTTTATATAATTGGACTTATTATTGAAATTCTACAGTAATGTTTATCTTTGCCAACTCAAAATAAAATACCATGAAGCTTTCGCAAATTCTTACTTCACCTATTCAAAAAGCAGTACAGGAACTGTTTGATATCTCAATTGATAAAATTGAATTTCAAATTACACGTAAGGAATTCGAAGGTGATATTACGATGGTGATTTTCCCGTTACTCAAAGTTATCAAAGGGAATCCTGTTGAAATCGGAAACAAAATAGGAAGTTATCTGGTTGAAAATGTAGAGGAAGTAATTCGCTTTAACGTAGTTTCAGGATTCCTGAACATTGTTGTTTCGGACAGCTATTACCTTAATTTTTTCAATGAAATAAAAGGCAATCCAAACTTTGGTTTTGTTGCGGCTTCGCCAAATGACAAGGCAATTATGGTGGAATATTCTTCACCAAATACCAATAAGCCACTGCATCTTGGGCACGTTCGTAATAATCTTTTGGGATATGCTGTTTCCGAAATCATCAAAGCTTCAGGGAAAAAAGTATACAAAACCCAAATCATCAACGATAGGGGAATCCATATCTGTAAATCGATGCTGGCCTGGCAAAAATTTGGCAACGGCCAGACTCCCGAAAATACAGGCTTGAAAGGTGATAAACTGGTTGGGAATTTTTATGTGGAATTTGATAAATACTACAAGTCCGAAATCAAGGATTTGATGGCTCAGGGCAAAACCGAGGATGAAGCCAAAAAACAGGCACCAATCTTATTGGAAGCCCAGCAAATGCTGTTGGATTGGGAAGCCGGAAAACCTCAAACCATCGAGCTTTGGAAAACCATGAATCATTGGGTTTACGATGGTTTCAACGAGACTTACAAAAATCTTGGTGTTGATTTCGATTGCTATTATTACGAGAGCAATACCTATTTATTGGGTAAGGAAGTAGTGCAGTTCGGATTGGAAAAAGGGATTTTTGAAAAAGATCCTGATGGTTCCGTTTGGATTGATCTAACGCCTGATGGTTTAGACCGAAAAATTGTCTTGCGTTCTGACGGGACTGCAGTTTACATGACGCAGGATATCGGAACGGCAATTCAGCGTGTAAAGGATTTTCCGGACGTTGGCGGAATGGTTTACACCGTTGGTAACGAACAGGATTATCATTTTAAAGTGTTGTTTCTGATACTGAAAAAACTTGGTTTCGACTGGGCTTCAGACTTATTCCATTTGTCTTACGGAATGGTGGAACTGCCATCCGGAAAAATGAAATCGAGAGAAGGAACTGTTGTTGATGCCGACGATTTGATGGAAGAAATGACTGCAACTGCCGGAAAAATATCTACCGAATTAGGAAAACTGGAAGGTTATACCGAAGCTGAAAAAGCCAAATTATTTAAAACCATCGGTCTTGGAGCCTTGAAATATTACATCCTGAAAGTTGACCCAAAGAAACAAATCCTCTTCAACCCTGAAGAATCTGTTGATTTTGCAGGAAACACAGGGCCATTTATTCAATATACCTATGCAAGGATTCAGTCCATTTTGCGAAAAGCAGATTTCGATTTGAATACTAACACTATTGAAGTTGAATTGCATCCAAAAGAGAAGGAATTATTAAAGCAGATTGAACTTTTCCCGGAAGTAATCCAAAATGCCGCTAACAACCATTCTCCGGCTTTGGTTGCCAATTATACTTATGAATTGGTGAAGGAATACAATTCGTTTTACCAAACGGTTTCCATTTTAGGGGAAGAAAATAAGGATAAAAAAGTATTCAGGGTTTTGCTTTCGAAAAAAGTGGCAGAAACGATAAAATCGGCATTCCAACTACTAGGAATTGAGGTTCCAGAGCGAATGTAAATCCTTAGAAGCTTACTTTTACACTGACGTTTGGAGTCATTTCCAGCGAAGAGATATCCACACTTTCTACTGTAAAATTGGTCGTGTTTACGCGGTAAAACCTGTTAAGGCTGTTTTTGGCATTCAATAGGTTTAGTATCGAAACAGCAGCCTCAAGGTTTACTTTTGAATCCAGTTTCCAATCTTTTGAAGCCGAAAAATTCACCTGGAAATAATCCTTGAGTTTGGTGTTGTTGGGCGAATTGTAGACAATCACAGGATTAGTTTCGCTGACCGTAAACGATGTTGGTGTTGTAATCGGTCTTCCGCTGTGCCATTTCGCACCTAAAGCCAGCTTTAATTTCTCCCATTCATAAATTCCTGCCCAGGAAATGGCATGCGTAATCTCATAATTATTGGGAAAAGAAGTCATATTCAAACTGTCAAATTCATATTCATTGTCATTGAAGGAATAACTCAGCCACGTATAAAATCGATGGAACGATTTCTGTACCAAAAATTCCGCACCAATAGCGGTGTAACTTCCGGTAGATTTAACCGATTCAAATTGGTTCAGGAATCCCTGGCCACTTGTTGTAATCCCGGTTACTTTTTTGTAAAAATTGTCAATCGTCAAAAGCCAGTTGTTTTTGTCGAACGTCATTCCCATTGATACCTGAAGGCTTTTCTGAATAGGAATCCCTTCATTGTCTGCCAAAGTCCATCTACGCTTTTCTATCCCTAGGAAATCCTGTTGCAGGTCGATGACTTGTGAAAGTGTCTGGCTTTTTCGTTCCCCCAAAATTTCCAACCTCAAATTTGGACTGAAAGCCTGATTGAACTGTACTCGCGGTTCTAACAGGAAAGTCTTGAAACGGTCAAAATAATTGGCGCGCAAACCCGCTTTGAGCAGTGTGTTTTTGTCTTCGGTTTCGTAAATCCCTTCAACAATTCCGGCATTCGAACGCAATACAGTTGTGATTATCCTTGAGAAAACAGGAATGTTGATTTCGTCAAAATTGGTAACGCCGGTTTCATTGAACTGATAACCGGTATTCAGGGTTAGGGTTTTCGAAATAGTGTTGGAATTTTTTATCCTGAATCCGGTGTCCAAAACCCTGTTTTTCTGATTCAAGACCTGGCTGCTTTCTAAAGTTTCGTTTAATGAATTCAATTCGTAATTCGAAAGATAGGCTTCAAATTCGGTAAAATGTTTTGAATTCCAATTGGATTTCCATTGTACGCTTCCACCAAAATTCTCCTGCCTCAAATCGCTCATTTTGTTCAAATCGGTTGTCGACTGATTAAAATCCAAGGAATTTTCAATGGCAATCAAATCGATGCTCAATTCGTGCCGTGCATCAATTTTTTGTTCGTATTGAGCCGTAATGTCATAAAAATAAAAATCGAGGTTATTTTGATAATTCACTATCTCATTCGTACTCAAATTGGTAATGACTGTATTCTGAAAAACACGGTCGCTGTAATTTTTATAGGTTGGCGATTCAAAGAAATCGGTTAAGGAACGTCTTCCCGACAAGGTCAGTTTCGCTTTATCGGATACTTTTACTTTGGTATAAAATTCGGCACTAATCATATTGGCGCTGATGCTCGAATTGGTTTTTTCGACCGAATTGGTAAACGAGGAAATATCCACCAGACTCGAAACACTTTCGCCATAAAAGGCAGAGCTCCCGTTTTTTGTTATCGAAATATTTTGCGCCAGTGAAGGATTGAAAGCCGAAATCAGGCCAAAAAAATGACCGGTTTGAAACATCCTGATTCCATTCCACAGGAACAGATTCTGGTCATGCGTTCCACCACGAACATTGATGTTTGAAACCGTTTCGTCAATGCTTATGATACCCGGAATTTGCTGCATGGTCTGCAAAACATCAGGTTCAATGAGTCCGGGCAGGATTCCAAATTTCTTAGGCTTTACGACAATCGAGCCATCAATCTCCTTGCTAATTCCTGTCGCAAGATAACGTTGGGTCACAACTTCATCCAGTGACTGGCTGATGGATTGCAGATTGAATTTTGGACAACCCGTCACATACAAATCCACCGGATTGATGCTAAAAGACTGATAGCTTTGATGCTGTACCTTAATCACATCCGAAGAGACTTTCGGCAGTTCAAAATAACCCTTTTCATTGGTGAATACTGAAATCGCCATTTTATCGATGCTGATGACTGCATTTTCAATGCCCTGACCGGTTTCTGCATCAAGCAAAAAACCACAGAGTGGTTTGTCGAGGTTTTTATCGTTATAAATGGTGTAATATTTTTTGTCAATCAGCTTAAACTGGAGCCGGGTTTCCTGCTTTAAGTAATCTATTTTTTGCTCTAATGTCCAGTTTTGGTCTGGTTCAGCTACGGCATAAACTACGATTTCATCTTCGAGATAATTGAATTTTACCTGATGCTGCTGGCTGATTTGGGTTAAAATATTTTTCAATGGAATTACAGCCTTTCCCCTTTGTGCCATACAATGGATAAAAGAAAAAAGGAAAATGAAAAGTGAATAGAGTAACCTATTTTTGATCATTAATCATCGTTAATATGATTTTATTTTTATTCACTTTTACAGGCTTTAAATGATAGCTTGTTGACAAAACCTGTAATGCAACATCAATATTTTCGCCAGGAATTGTCCCGGTAAATAATTGTCCGTTGCCGATAACCTTATCAGCTTCCAAAGTTACATTGAAATGTCTTTCAAACTCACCTAAAATGGATGTTAAATCGGCTTTGTTAAAAACCATTTCATTAGTAAGCCATTCAGGGCTTTGAGCCAGAATTTGAGGAGTTTCCAGTGGTTTGCCATTTTCAAAAGCGACACCCATTCCTTTTGTGATGATCTGTTCGGTGTTGCTGTAATTTACTTTTACACGGCCTTCGTAACAAGTGACTTCAAATCGGCCGCCACGCTGTTTTACATTGAATTGGGTTCCAAGGACAGTTACTTTTCCAAGAGGTGTATTCACTTCAAATTTCTTTCCTTTAGCAACTTTAAAATAAGCTTCCCCATGAAGTTCAAGCGTACGGTTGTTGTCCCAATTCATTTTTTTGTATTCAATTTCAGAACCCGAATTCAGGACAACCTCTGAATTATCGGGTAAAAGGAAAGCTTTTTGGGTTCCATCGCCTGCCAATTCTGTTGAAGTCTGAAAGGTGGTGTACGTATAAAAAAGCCCTAGTCCAATAACCAAAATCGCAGCCACCTTAAACAGCCAGCTTTTAGTAAGTGAAACGGTTTTAACCTCTTTCTTTGGTGTGTTCACTATTTTTGAAAGCATTGCCTGTTCTTCAAGGGTAGGCACTTCCAATTGGGCCGAATGATTTTTAATTTTTTCATAAATAGCAAAATCGGGCTCTGATTGAAAAGCTTTCAATTCTTCCTGGCTCATTTCGCCGGAAAGCCATTTTGCTAATTTGTAATTTTCTTCCATGATTCTACTGCATTTCGATTTAAAACAGATTTACCTTATTATACCCTACTTAAAGTGGTCAAACTCCTTGCGTAACTCCACCAAGGCCAAATGGATGCGTTTTTCGACAGCCTTTACCGAAATCTCCAGTTCGGCAGCAATTTCAGCATATTTCTTACCGTCAATGCGGTGCATCAAAAAGGCAACACGCTGGGTTTCGTTTAGGTTCTGAATGGCAGATAATAGTTTGGTTTTGAATTCGTCTTCTTCAAGCAAAAATTCGGGGCTTTCATTGGTGCTCTCTTTTTTTGCAGCACTTTTGGCATAATTCAGAACCACTTTCTGATGGGCTATGACATTTAACGAAGCATTATTGGCAATGGTATAAATATAGGATTTGGCTTTTTCAATAGGAACATCGGCACAATTCTGCCACAATTTTATGAAGGCTTCCTGTGTAATGTCCTCTGCCTGGTTTTCGTTTCCAAATTTGTAATAAAGATAATTGCGTAAACCTTTGGCATGGCTTTTAAAAAAACCTGAAAAAATACTTTCCCTACAAATACCCAATAATTCTTCTTTTGACATACAATTTATTACCTTAGCCTTGGGTAAAAATAATTATTTTTTTCAAGTAAAGTAGGGTAAAAAAATAATTGTCTGTTTTTAAATCAAACCAACATGATACAACTCATGAAAACATTGCGATACTTAATTACGATCTTTGTATTTTTTCTTTTGGCAGCCTGCCAAATAGAAGAAAACAGCGTTACGCAGCAAGATACAAATGCTTTCCTGAAAAGCTCACCAATCGCAGGCCTTTTATCAAGGACTTCTCAAAATCCGACAGCCCTTGACAATGTATTGGATAATTCAAGCATGATTAAGATGCAATTGCCGGCTACAGTCACAGTAAATGGTAATGATATTACGGTGAATACTTCGGCAGATTACCAATTGGTTCAGGATGCGATTGATGCTTACCCTACAGACGACGATATTGTACATTGTCATTTTCCAATGGTGATTGAATTCCAGAATTATTCCACTCAAACCGTTTACAATTACACTCAGATGCACGATGCCATCCAGGGCTGTGGAGAAGACGATCATTTTGATGAAATAGCCTGCATATCATTGGTTTATCCAATTAGGGTTAATGTTTACGATACGGATAATCAAATTGCCAATACCTTTACGATGGAAGGGAACAGCAATCTTTTTAATTTCCTTGCGAATCTTAATAACAGCACTTATGTAGGCATTGATTATCCTATTTCTGCAATCGATGCAAATTCGCAAACCATCGTTCTCAACTCCAATGCCGAACTGATGGATTTTATTGAAAATTCTATTGACGAATGTGAAGATATGGGAGGAAATTCCCCAATGGATCTGAATCAGCTTTTGGTTAATAACAATTGGCATATTACCTATTGTTTGTATTATGGAGTTGATAAAACAGCTTATTATCAGGGATACGATTTTGATTATAACGGTAACGGAACCGTTACTGCACAAAAAAATTCCATTACCACTCAAGGTGACTGGGATATAAACGATGATAATGGTTTTCAGCGGCTGAGCCTCAATTTTGATGGTTCTGATTTGCATGACATTGAAACGAATTGGAGGGTTGTTGAGTATAGTGATACCGTCATTAAGCTCAAAAAACAGAACAGCAATAATAATGACTATCTGACTTTTACTAAAAATCAATAGCAATCATGAAACTTTTACACAAAAAAATGTTTACCCATGAAAATGAAGGTAAAGAGAGGTTGCATGGCTTTCCGTCAAAGCAGACATCCAGGATTCACTATTTCCTGAACCAGCTTTTGATATGGATTTTCATTATTTGTATACTCTGGTTCATCATAAATTTTTTAAATATTAATACTTACATAAACCTTTAGCTATGAAAAAATTGTTTTTAATTCCGTCCTTAATCTGTCTTTTATTACTGAATGTAAAATGCAGTTCGTCTGATGACAATTCCTCCACAAATCCAACACAGGTGATCAACGCCGCTACGGCAGGAACCTGGAAGATTACCAGTTTTATTGATTCCGGGAATGATGAAACCAATCATTTTACGGGTTACAATTTTACGTTTGCCGCAGGAAATGTCCTGACCGCAACCAACGGAACCAACACCTATTCTGGTTCCTGGACTGTTACAACTGACGACAGCAATGATGATAATCCGAGTGGGGATGTAGATTTTAATATTTTATTTACTTCTCCGGCTGATTTTGCCGATTTAACAGAAGACTGGCACATCGTTTCCTATTCTTCAACTACCATTTCATTGAGGCATGTCAGTGGCGGAAATGGTGGAACCGATACTTTGGTCTTCACGAAAAACTGAGTTTTTGTTTAATATTGTTAATATGCCTGAAAACCACCCGATAAAAAGGGTGGTTTTTTTATTTGTTCAATCATAGAAGTTCGAAATCAAATCCTTAAATTTGCACTTCATAAAAAAACAAGCATACCATCATGTTCAATAATTTAAGTGATAAACTAGATAAAGCATTCCACATCCTGAAAGGACACGGGAAAATTACCGAAGTCAATGTAGCCGAAACTTTGAAGGAAGTCCGTCGTGCCTTGCTTGACGCCGATGTTAATTTTAAAATCGCAAAGGATTTTACCACAAAAGTTAAGGAAAAAGCCATTGGTGAAAATGTATTGACGACATTACAACCGGGGCAGTTATTGGTTAAAATCGTAAAAGATGAATTAACCGAATTAATGGGTGGTGATGCAACAGGAATCAATCTTTCCGGAAATCCAACCGTAATTTTGATGTCGGGTTTACAAGGTTCCGGTAAAACCACTTTCTCAGGAAAGTTGGCCAATTACCTAAAAACCAAGAAAAATAAAAAGCCTCTTTTGGTTGCCTGTGATATCTATCGTCCTGCGGCGATTAACCAGCTGCATGTAGTTGGAGATCAAATAGGAGTTGAAGTTTATTCAGAACCGGAAAATAAAAATGCAGTAAGCATTGCACAAAATGCAATCCAATACGCAAAATCAAAAGGATTCAATGTTGTCATTGTCGATACGGCCGGTCGTTTGGCAATTGACGAAGAAATGATGAACGAGATTGCCAATGTTCATGCGGCTATCAAACCACAGGAAACCTTGTTTGTTGTAGACGCAATGACAGGGCAGGATGCTGTGAATACTGCAAAAGCATTCAACGACCGATTGAATTTTGACGGAGTTATTTTAACCAAATTAGATGGTGATACCCGTGGTGGAGCTGCAATTTCGATTAAATCGGTTGTAGACAAACCTATCAAATTCATAGGAACAGGAGAGAAAATGGAAGCCATTGATGTGTTCTATCCGTCGCGTATGGCGGAAAGAATCCTCGGAATGGGTGACGTTGTTTCCTTAGTAGAAAGAGCTCAGGAGCAATATGACGAAGAAGAAGCAAGAAAAATCCAAAAGAAAATCGCTAAAAACGAATTTGGTTTTGATGATTTCCTAACGCAGATCCAGCAGGTGAAAAAGATGGGTAACATGAAAGACCTTGTCGGGATGATTCCCGGAGCAGGTAAAGCTTTGAAGGATGTAGAGATTGAAGATGATGCTTTCAAACACATTGAAGCAATTATTTACTCGATGACACCAAAGGAAAGAAGCAAACCATCAATCATTGATATGAAAAGAAAAACCAGGATCGCTAAAGGTTCGGGAAGGAAAATAGAGGAAGTGAATCAGCTGATGAAACAATTCGACCAAATGAGCAAGATGATGAAAATGATGCAGGGTGGCGGAGCGAAGAACCTGATGAAGATGATGGGCGGCGCAGGCGGCATGAGATAAGAATAGTAAAGGCGCGAGGAATCGCGTCTTTTTTTATAAACTACAACAACACAAACATGAAATTATTAGACGGGAAAAAAACTTCGAATGACATCAAAGCTGAAATCACAGCTGAGGTTAAGAAGATGAAGGCAGACAACGAAAAAGTCCCTCATCTGGCGGCCGTAATTGTAGGGAATGATGGCGCAAGTTTAACCTATGTTGGAAGCAAAGTAAAAGCCTGCGAATTGGTTGGTTTTGAATCGACTTTGATCAAAATGCCAAGCACTACTTCTGAAACCGAACTGCTCAAAAAAATTGCGGAACTTAATGAAAATGACGACATCGATGGATTCATTGTCCAACTTCCGTTGCCCGATCAGATTGATACCCAGAAAGTATTGATGGCAATTGACCCAAGCAAGGATGTTGATGGTTTTCACCCGGAAAATTTCGGAAAGATGGCGTTGGATATGACGACTTTCATACCGGCTACACCTTTCGGGATTTTGGAATTATTGGAACGCTATAATGTAGAAACCAAAGGGAAGCACACCGTTGTCATTGGCAGAAGCCATATTGTTGGAAGGCCTATGAGCATCTTAATGGGTAGAAAAGGTTTTCCCGGAAATTCAACAGTAACGCTTACACACAGTTACACCAAAAACATTGCCCAAATAACAACACAGGCAGATATCATCATCACTGCTTTGGGTGTACCCAATTACCTGAAAGCCGAAATGGTAAAAGACGGAGCCGTAGTCATTGATGTTGGAATTACACGTGTAGCCGATGAAAACGATGCCAGAGGTTACCGCATTACAGGTGACGTAGATTTTGAAAATGTTTCCAAAAAAGCATCACACATCACTCCGGTTCCAGGTGGAGTAGGACCAATGACCATTGCAATGCTGCTCAAAAATACTTTGTTGGCACGAGAACAGAAACGATTGAAAAGCTAGATTATTCTACAACAACTTTCTTGGTGGTTGAATAATTTCCTGCAGTGAATTTTAGCAGGTAAACGCCTTTGGAATATCCCGAAAGATCTAATTCGCTGCGGAATTCCTGTTCGATGATTTTTTGGCCGATAGCATTGTAGACTTCCATCATACCATTTTCCGGCTGCGTAAACTGGATGTTGAATTTTCCATTTGACGGATTCGGATAAATAGAGAGATTGTGCATTGTATATTCGCTGTTACCTAATGGAATTGCATCATTGTGAGCAATGTATAAATCATTATCGTCCCAAAGACCAGTGGTATTTTTTACAAAAACAATCCATTCCATATTGTTGGATACTGTAGGCTGAGAATTTATTGGCCTTAGATTGTTCACACCTTGTAATTCCGAAAAAGTGGTTAGGGCAAAGTCAGTACCCGTAGAGGTGCGTGCCAGTTGTGACAATCTGAAATCATTGCTCGCATAGTTTGCCGCAAACACAAAAGTCAGGTCGTCTTTCGAAAACTGGCCGGGCTGAATTGTGTAGGGTGAAGTTGATTCCAGTATTCCAACATAATTGAACGCCGTTGTAGAGGTTCTTGTGAATTTGAGCAGCCCCCTTCCGCCAGCGGTTAGGTTTGCAAACAAATAAAGATTATTCAGTGTACTATCCAAAAATGCTCCGGAACTAAAGGTCATCGAAGGCGCACCATTCAGGGTTAATGGTGTAAGCGATGTAAAGGTCCCTGATGCAGAGGATCTATGGCTGTAGTATACCACATCTTCCCCTACAGCTGAAATGTAAATGTCTAATTCGTCTGGAGATAACCAACCCGATCTTATCCAGTCAAAGCCCACGGGATAATTTATACCAACCGCAACCGGTGTTGCAAAATTACTCAATACATTCGGCCTGCTTGTAAACTTTAGGGTAGCGGTATTAGAAAGGCCTTGAGTGAAATACAATCTTAATCCGTCCGGGGAAATCCAAGGATAGGCTTCCGCCATATTGTTCGTATTCAATTCGGTCAATGCCCTTTGATTTTCGAAAGCATCTACCGAAAGAGGCGCATAATTTTGTTGGATGTTGTTTTTGGAAAGATTCCCATTCTGAATGAAATTTCCATTCATGTCCTGGTCCTGAGAAAACATCAACATAGGAACCATTATTAGCAGCGAGAGTATTTTTTTGTTCATTATCACAGATTTGCGATAAAAATATAAAAATATCTTTACTAATTACATTTTAATCAGATTGTTTGGGATTACTTTTTGTTTTTGCCGTTTTTGTATTGCACCTTTTCAACAATCTGCACTTTTTGTACAGGTTTTTTATCCTTTGGGTTGAATGGCTTTTTTTTGGTTTCTGTTTTTGGCTTGAATTCTGTCTTCGACTTTAATTCAGTTTTTGGTTTTGCACTGATGTTCTTTTTAACAGCTTCCTGGTTTTGCTTAATCACATCCATGGCATTTTTTGGTTCCTCTTTCGTACCACGTAAATGGATTACCAATCCGTTTAGGAAATTACGCAACACTTGGTCGCCACAATCCATATATTTTGGATGATCGGCATTTCTAAAAAAAGCACCAAGTTCCGCTGCTGAAATCCGAAAATCGACCAATTTCATAATCTCTACAATTTGGTCATCACGCAATTGCAGTGCAACACGGAGTTTTTTAAATATATCGTTGTTATTCATAGCTTGCTTTTTTAGAATAGCCAAAGGTACGCCTTTTTAAAGCTTTCCCTCCACAATTTTTCATTGTGCTGTCCGCCTTTTACGATTACCTCCTTATTGAGTTTCTTGCAGGGACAGCGTTTGGTATTAACCCAATGTTCTACATTCCTCATGTCGGGAATCACATCTCCATCGCCTTCATTATCACCGCATAAGAAATATACTTTGGCATCGAAGTCTTTGGTTTTAGCCAATAATTCGTTCATATCATTTCTGCCAAACCAAAAGGAAGGCGAAAAACAACCCACTTTTCCAAAAACAGTTGGGTATTTTATTGCTGCATAAAACGAAACCAATCCACCCAATGAACTGCCAAAAATTGCGGTGTTTTTTGCATCGGTTTTGGTCCTGTATGTGGCATCCACTTTAGGTTTTAGGGTGTTGACAATGAAATCGAGATAATCATCAGCTTTGCCACCGCCATATTTTTCATGCCTGAAAGGCGTTAATTCTTCAATCCGCTTGTCACCGCCATGTTCAATCCCGATGACGATAACTTTGGCATTAATGCTGTCAAGGGTTTCATCAACATTCCATTCACCTACGTAAGATGTTTTGGCATCAAACAGATTTTGGGCATCATGCATGTAAATGACAGGATACCTTTTTGACGAAGTGGAATACCCTTTTGGGAGGTAAACCCAGATTTTTTTGCTTGATTTTAGTTGTGGCGCTTCAATAGAGAAAGTCGAAACCTGTTTGCCTGTAGTACTTTGCTGGGCATTAAGGCTGCTAAGGATGAATAGCGTAAGAAGGCTGAAAAAATATTTCAAAATAGATCCTGATTAAGATTATTCGTCACTTGGTTTGTCTTCCTTTTTACTTTTTTTATCTTTTTTGTCCTTCCTGATGTTCTTGTTGTTTTTCATTTCTTCAAGGAAAACATCGTATTTTTCTTTTTGGGTTTTATTCAGATAGGATTTAATGCGAATGTCCATTTTGTCAAGAAGTGCTTTGGATTCCGTATTTTTTTCTTCCTGTGAACTTTCCTTTTTCATCACAATGTCAACATTTTTACTGTTGCTTGTGATTTCATTCTTGATTGCAATAAACTGCAATTCGTCAAGCATCAGCTTTTCTTTCATGATAACCATGTACTTGTCAATCTGCTCCGAACGCATTTTTTCGATTTCCTCTGGCGAAGGTTCTTTCTGTTTGTTATCCATTCCAGTCATGCTACGGTCTAAACTATAACGACGGTAATCAGTGCCGTAGCCATTATTGTAGTACTGCGAAAAAACGCTGCAGGAAGAAAGCATTAAAGCAAAAAGAAATATTTTGAAAACCTTCATAATGATTCAGATTAAGGGAGTAAAATTATATAAAATTGCTCAGTATCAATGTTAAAAAATAAATGATTATCATATTCATAAAAATTATATTTTAGCTAAAAAAAAAATATTTGATGAACAAATACCAGGAAAAACTCGCTCTATTGTCTGAAATGATTGCTTTTTCTGTCATTGATGGAAAATTGCACGAACGGGAATACCTTTTCCTCAAGATGATAGCAGAAGAACTTCAGGTGGAAAAGGAAGAATTTAAAAGCTTGTTCCATCAGGAAGAATATCCGGTTGTCATTAAATCTGAATTCGAACGCATCCAGCAATTTTACCGTTTGGCCTTACTGATGCACTGTGATGGTGTTTTGCACGAACGCGAGCAGAATAAGATCCATGAAATTGGAATCAATATGGGACTGAATCCCCATGCAATCAAACGCGTGCTGAAGGCTATGGAAGCTTCGCCAACCAAAATGATTCCTGCCGAATTTTTATTGGAAGTCTTCCAGGAACAACTGAATTAAAAATACAGCCTGAATCCAAAAACAGGAAGTTCGCCCTGAAGGAAATCCAAATCTTCAGCTCTTTTAAAACCCATATTCTCATACATTTTCCAGGCAGTCTGCATGGCTTTGGTGCTGTGGATAATCATTTGTGAAAGCTTGCTTTCTTTCGCTTTTTGAATGCAGGCTTCAGTCAGTAGTTTTCCTATTCCCATTCCTCGGGCATCCGGACTTACTGCCAACAACCGGAATCCGGCAGCATTTTTTTCCTGTGTTGCAGTTCCGCCTGAACCATAGTATTGCATGTCGCCAAAATAAACAACTCCGCCAAGCAAAACATTTTCGGAAGTAACAGCGACTAAAAGTTCGGTACTGGGTTTGTGGGTAAAATCGCCAATATTTAAAAGCAAATTATAATAAGCGGGTTGCTCTAATGGTTTCGGAAAGCCCTCAAGTTGGGAATACACCGCTACCATTAGTTTTCCTATAGCCTCAAACTCTTCAGGTTTAGCGTTCCGGATTATAAATTGCGTTGCATCCATACTATTGCTTTGGTTTTCTTACCAATTCGCCAATAAAGAACAGCAGGCTAAAAACCAGGAAAAGAATGTTAACTGTCGATGCGAAGGGTGGTGCTTCTTCAGGCCACAACTGCCCAAGCAAAACCACAAAATTGAGTATGGTTAGTACAATGAGTAATGTTTTTTTATTCATATAAATTAATTTGTGATGACATTTTTGCCCAAGGTTTTAAAACGGGTTCCATCCCTTTGTACCACCGTAATGGTAATATGCCCTGTTTTACTGGTGTTAATATCGGCGATTGTCCCTGATTTTCCTTTATGGGTTCCACCAATTACGGTGCAATTTTCGCCATCTTTGAGATTTTGTTTTTCCATAATCCTATTGCATCGGTGTATAATGTTGGTGTACAAACCGGTTCCAGCCCTTTTTTGTTTTGGATTCTACAACCCAGTGAAAACCTTCGTTTTCATCAGGCCAGAAAACCTGTCTTGCAATTCCTGCAGGCATTGTAGCTTCAAATCCGATTGCCTGTTGGTGGATATCACTCACATCGGCAAATTGCCCGGTCGAATTTTTTCCATCCGAAGTAAAAGACCAAAACGTAATCACTTTTGAACTGTCCAACCCAATAACTGTATGGTCGTCGTAATTTTTATCGCCAAGGTTCCAGCTCACTTCTTCAATAATATAATTGTTGCCAAGATCGTATCGGAATGTTCTTGTGCATTCGGGATTCATTCGGTCTTTGCTGCCTTTGTTGCAAATCCATTTTCCAATCAATGGGTCAAAAACACCCAATTTCCCGCGTCCTTTTTTCCAGATAATAGCCATAAATTAAATCTTTTCCTGTAAAACCTTTATTTCATCACGTAGTTTTGCCGCCTGTATAAAGTCGAGTTCCTTTGCTGCCTTTTCCATTGCTTTTCGGGCATCACGGATTTTCTTTTCAATTTCAGGTTTGGATAAATACAGGCTTTCGGGCTCAGCCGCTTTTGCGATTTTATCTTCAAAATATTGTGTAGAAACCGAATTGTTCCCCAAGGCACTTCCCAAACTTTTGTTCAACGCTTTTGGTTCCAATTTGTGTTCTGTATTATAAGCCATTTGCTTTTCGCGACGGTAATTCGTATCATCAATCGTTTTTTGCATCGAAGCCGTTATCTTATCTGCATACATGATTGCCTTTCCGTTTACATTCCTTGCAGCTCTTCCTACAGTCTGCACCAAGGAACGATGGCTTCGAAGGAAACCTTCCTTGTCGGCATCCAAAATGGCAACCAAAGACACTTCGGGTAAATCCAAACCTTCACGCAGTAAGTTAACGCCAATCAAAACGTCAAACAGACCTTTACGTAAATCCTGCATGATTTCTACACGTTCCAAAGTATCCACATCAGAATGGATGTAACGACAGCGAATCGAAACTTTTGTCAAATATTTAGTCAGTTCTTCTGCCATACGTTTGGTTAAGGTTGTAACCAAAACACGTTCGTCGGCTTCACAGCGTACCTGGATTTCCTCAATCAAATCGTCAATTTGGTTTAAACTCGGGCGTACTTCTATGATTGGGTCCAACAATCCTGTTGGCCGGATAACCTGTTCCACATAAATCCCTTCGCTTTTTTCGAGTTCATAATCAGCGGGTGTTGCCGAAACATAAATCACCTGGTTCTGCATGCCTTCGAATTCCTCAAATTTCAACGGACGGTTGTCCATCGCGGCTGGTAATCGGAAACCATATTCAACTAAATTTTCCTTTCTGCTCCTGTCGCCGCCATACATCGCATGGACCTGTGAAATGGTAACGTGGCTTTCGTCCACAACCATCAGGTAATCTTTTGGGAAGTAATCCAAAAGGCAGAATGGCCGTGTTCCCGGAAGACGTCGGTCAAGATAGCGCGAGTAATTTTCAATTCCCGAGCAATAGCCCAATTCGCGTATCATTTCCAAATCGAAATTGGTACGTTCTTCCAAACGTTTTGCTTCAAGATGTTTTCCGATTTCCTTAAAATAATCGACTTGTTTGACCAAATCCTGTTGAATGTCCCAAATTGCGGATTGCAAAACTTCGGGAGAAGTGACAAACATATTGGCGGGATAGATATTCAGTTTATTGTATTTTTCTAAAACCTTTGAGGTCTTTTTATCGAATGCTTCGATGTCTTCGATCTCATCTCCAAAAAAATGAATCCGGTAGGGTTCATCACCATAACTAGGAAAAACATCCACAGTATCGCCTTTAATCCGGAAGGTTCCCGGAGTAAAATCGGCTTCGGTCCTTGAGTATAAACTTTGTACCAATCGGTGTAATAATTTGGTTCGCGAAATGATTTCGTTTTTGGCAATCGAAACCACATTTTTCTGGAATTCCACCGGGTTTCCAATTCCGTACAAACACGAAACCGAAGAAACCACAATAATGTCGCGGCGTCCTGAAAGCAAGGCAGAAGTGGTACTCAAACGAAGTTTTTCCAATTCCTCATTGATGGATAAATCTTTTTCGATATACGTTCCCGTAACCGGGATAAACGCTTCGGGTTGGTAATAGTCGTAATACGAAACAAAATACTGCACCGAATTGTTTGGAAAAAACTGTTTGAACTCAGAGTATAATTGGGCTGCCAAAGTCTTGTTGTGCGCTAAAACCAAAGTAGGTTTGTCGACATTCTGTACGACATTGGCAACGGTAAAGGTCTTTCCGGAGCCTGTAACCCCAAGCAGTGTTTGGTATTTTTCACCATTGATAATTCCGGCAGAGAGTTTCTCAATGGCTTGCGGTTGGTCACCTGTAGGTTTATAATCGGATACGACTTGGAATTTCATTTTTGATTGGCTTAGCTACAAAGTTACAAAGTTAAAAGTACAAATTTCAATACTTTTAACTTTGGCTTTGTATAAAATCCTGACTTACTTGAACTGTAATGCCAACGTAATAATATGGGAATCCAATCCGTCATTCCTTGTGTAGAATCCGTATCTAAGGTCAAGGCTGTGAATTCTTTTGATATTAAAAATGCCTTTGTCGCTGTCTACGAGATGGTATTCCAAGCCAATCATATTGCTGGAGAATTTTGATAAATCATAATCGCTGGTGTAATAATCATCTGCGAGTCGGTGCTGGTTTTTTGCATCAAAATATTTTGCCTGGCTCTGATGATAAAATCGGTATGGAATTGATAAGGTTGAGAATGGAGTCAGCTTATAACTGGGCTCAAAACTTATAGTGTGTGAGTTTATATTCCAATTGTCGTAATAATACCTGTAAAAGGTTCTTAATACGATTTTGTCGTTTAGGAAATAATTTGCTCTGATTCCAACAGGAATTTTAAAGCGTGTGTCCGGAAGTTTTTCAGAACGGACTGAAAGATCTTCAAAATAAACGCGGTTGAATTTTGTTGCCAATAATCCTTCCTGGTAGCCAATATCGGCCAGAAATGCAATTTGGAAATTTTTGTTGATTACCTGCGATAAGGTGAAGCCAAGATTATAAGAATTCCTAGGTTTGGTATCTAAATGTTTGGCATCATTATCAGAAGGGTTATCCCTGAGTTCGATGGGCAGGATGACTTTCCAGGTGTCGAAAAATGCCATTCCCTTGACTGAAAACTCCCTGTTATTATCCTTTGAAGTTTTGGTAAACCCAACATTAGCACCTATTGAGGTGTAATCGAATTCTGCTGAGAAGGAAACACCTCCGTTATAAATCGTTTTCTTTTTTTCGTTTTCAAAACTGTAATTTGCCGAAGGATAAATGCGGATATCCTGATAAGAAGCTGAACTCACCGAACTAGGGTCGATTTTATCCGAAGAAGCAGATGTATAACTGTCGATACCGAGATTTAAATCCAGGCGATGTGTATTGTTGTCTTTGTTTTTTTTGGACAATATAATCTCAAAGTTGGCTGCAATATCTGTAAGCTTTTCCGTTCCTTCTCCACCAGTTACTGCTGAATGGTTTCCGTCCTGGGTGTAGTAGCTTGAGATAAAATTGATTTCCTCAATTTTTAATTTTTGTTTTTTATAATTTGTCGCAACACTATCCGTTTGGGCCTTGCTTTGGTGTGCAAACAAAAAAGCTAAACATGCGGCTGTAATAATCCTTTTTTTCATTTTTTTGCTGACTTTTAATTACAACCACATCCACCTCCGGTTTTTCCACCGTTGGCTCCTGAACTGGCTTCCCTGTAAAGCTGGAAGGTGTTTTCAAATTTCTCTGTTTTTTTGGCGGTAAGCGCCATTTCGGCATCGTTGATTTTTGATTTCTGGTATTCCTTTACCGAAGTACAGGCGCAAAGGGAAAACAGAGCAAGGGCAATCATGAGTTTTTTCATAGCGTTTGGTTTATTGTTATATTTTTTGAAAAATAGGTTTTGTCGTTATCATCAATGATGATGCATCCTATTGTTTTTAACTGGTTAATAAAATCCATTCCGACATCTATGCCCATTACGGTTACCGGAGTTGCCAAAGCATCGGCAATCTCTGCATTTTCCGCCAGGATCGTGACACTTTTTATTCCCGATATCGGATAACCTGTTTTAGGATCTATGGTATGCGAATAGCGTTTGTTATTTATCATTACAAACTTTTCGTAGTTTCCCGAGGTTGCAACGGCCTTATCTGTAATCTTAAATGATGAAAAGAGCGAATTTCTTTGATTGGGATCGGCAACACCAATAGTCCAGGCGTTACCATTTTCCTGGAATCCCCAGGCAGTCAAATCTCCGGAAGCATTGACAATACCGTTTAAGACATTATTTTCAATCAGTTTTTTTTTGGCCATTTCGGCGGCATAACCTTTGCCAATTCCGCCAAAACCAATCCGCATTCCTTTGTTTTTCAGAAAAATGGTTTTGCGTTTTTCATCTAATATGATATTCTCATAATTGATTAATTGCACTGTTTTCCTGGCTGTTTCCGGTTCGGGAAGCGAGGTCATGTTCAAATCAAAATTCCAAAATCTTTTATCGAGGCTTCCATAACTGATGTCGAAGGCTCCTTGCGTTATCTTTGAAATAAACTGGCATCTTTTAATCAACTGGAACACTTCGTCATCAACCTCAACCGGAGTAAGTCCGGCATTTTCATTTATTTTATAAGTTATGCTGGTTTCTGAGAAAGTGGTCAATAACGCTTCAATTCTCTTTATTTCCTGTATGGCAATTTCAAAACGGGCTTCGGCATTGGCTTCAGTTTCATCAATGAGCGTGAACTCAAACTGATTCCCCATTAACCGAATATTTTTCTTAAAATGCATATTGCAAAATTATTTCAATTGACTGATAAATTCTTCAACAGATTCAGATGGCAGTTCTTCCCATTTTTTGATGATATTCCCGTTTTCATTAAAAAGGATTATCAGAGGGAAAAGCCCTTTTGGATTATATTTTTCTGCAAGCCTTTCATTTTCCAATGTTTGTTCAGCTGGTAAAGCGTTCTTTTTCTGTCTTGGAAAATCGGCATTAAATAAAAGTAGATTTTTTTCTGAAAAATCTTTGAAAGTTGGATTGTCAATATAATTTTTCTTAAACCTCACGCAAGGGGAGCACCAATCTGAACCCGAGAAATAGAACAATACTTTTTTATGTTCTTCTTTGGCTTTGCTCAAAGATTGATTTAATGTTGCTGCCGGTTGTGAATGCAATGGCAAGCTTAGCAATACGAAAAGGATAAATGCTGAAAATTTCATAAAACAAATGATTAAAACATTAGAATAAAAGTAGTATATTAATTTTGAAGTTCCTTTTTTTGGGCTTAAGATTCCGTTAAGACTGGTTAATTTTTCATGATTCTAAATCAGGTTGCTGATTTTTGCATATTGCAACAACATGATTGTTTTGGCGTCTTTGATTTCGCCAGATGCAATCATCGCATAAGCGCTGTCAAAATCAAATTCCAACACCTCAATATTTTCATGTTCGCCTGCTACGCCGCCACCTTCGCCGACCTTCATGTCCTTCGTGTATTCGGCAGCAAAAAAATGCACAATTTCGGTTACCGAACCTGGCGACATATACACTTCAAATAGTTTTTGGACTGAGGAAATCTTATAACCCGTTTCCTCTTCGGTTTCCCTTCTGATGGCTTCTTCGGCGTTGTCCTTGTCCAATAATCCGGCGCAGGCTTCAATCAGCATTCCGGTTGCGTTTCCGTTAAGGTAAGTCGGCATCCTGAACTGCCTTGTCAGGATTATGGTTTTGTTGATTTTGTTGTACAATAAAATTGTGGCGCCATTTCCACGATCGTAGGCTTCTCGGGATTGCGTTTCCCAAGTGCCGTCTTTTTTTTGATAATTATAAGTGATTTTTCGGAGCATATACCAATTATCCGAAAGCACTTCAGTCTTAAGGATTTCAATTTTAGGGTTTATCATTTGATTAAATTAAGTTAGTCCCAGCATTCCATCAGCAATAAATCGCCGTCTTTGTGGGTTATGGAAACGATGCCGTCTTCAGTAACGTGGTTGCTGCTTCCGGTTCGGTAACCAATGGTTAAATCTTCATTAGTTAACGAATAAAAAAGGTTTTTAGTATGGATGCCGGTAACTTTTCCGATAGGGATTAGGGAAAGGATGGTATTGGCTGTGTACCATTTCTCAAAAGTTGGAGGAAGCAGATACACTTTGGAATGGTCGTCAAGGATGACGATTTTCAATTTGTTGCGATAGGCAACGATGTTGGTAAGATTGGTAATGGTATGGTCGGCACGCCTTCCGGTAGCCCAAATGACATTGGCTGCTTTGTGCCCTTTTTCGATAAGATAATCAAAGGCTTTTTCCAAATCGGTTTTATCCTGATTTGGCGTATGAATAATTTCGATAGGATATTGTTTTTCCTTGTAATGACCGGCATCAAAACCGCGGTCGAAATCGCCCAGTAAAACATCAACTTTTATTCCGAGTTCGAGAACCCGTTCTATGGCAGAATCCAAAACTATGACCAGAGGTGACCATTCGAGAAGCTGTCCTAATAATTCGGAGCTGCAGGCTTCACCATTGGCAATAATCAAGGCTGGTTCCTGGTCGTCGCGAACGATGTGGTGTGATGACATTGGATATACGATTTACGATTGGTAAATATAAATAAACCGTCTCGTAAACCGTACATCGCCAATCACAAAATTATTGTATTAGATAATTTCTAAAATCCGTTTCAGATACATTGAAATAACCTAAAGCATAATTATTTTGATTTGTCTGATTGATAATATTTCCGCGGACAGTTGCCGGTGGAGTAGAGAATGGACCGCCACCACCTTCGGCAATAAGGATCAGCTTATTCATATATTCATAATAGCGTTTGGAAACACCGTAAATGGTAATGTCTAAGTTGTCACCGCTTTTTACATCTTCATGCGAAAAATAAGCGAAGAACTCGTTACCTTGGAAAAACTCATCTTCATCCACTCCGAAGTACGGAATAGACAGGCTGCTTGCTTTGTATTTGTACAGGTAATAATTGTTTACCAGAGCAGGATCGTTGTAATAGGTTTTGATTTCGATTTCATCACCACTAAATCCGCCTTCATTGTTTTGCTCGATATGCGTAATCGGAGCCACACTTTTTAAGGTTTCTGTTGCCGTGTAGGTTTCGCCGTTTAGCGAAACTGTCATTACATAAGTTTCATCAATTTCGGGAATGAAGTTATGACACAGGTAAATTCCTGAATTGGGTACTTCCTCAGTAAAATTGAAAGCTACGTTATCACTATTGGTTACAAATACCACAGCTCCTGAAACTGTTGGGATATTCGGGTCGTAAAAACCTGTAGTGGTCGTTAATTTTATTTTCTGTTCGTTTCCGGCAGTTCCTTTCTGCCATTGGATCGAACCATTGATTACCAATCGTGGTGCTGCAGTATCTAAATCGACGTGGACCACTTCTTCACAGCTGGTTAATGTTAATAAAACAATTGCAATAATTGAGAATATGTATAGGAATGATTTACTCATGGCTATTTTGTTTGAATTATATTGTATACTAGATTTCATGATATTAAAATTTAAAATTATAACTAACACCCGGCACTATACCGAATATGGATAAACGGGTAGCTTCATTAACACCTGTGGTTTCATTCTGCCCGAACGAAATCGATGCGGCATTCTGACGTCCGTAGACGTTGTAAAGACTGAAAACCCATTCGCTTTGATATCCTTTTTTCTTATTTGGTTTCGGAGTAAACGTAGCCGATAAATCCAAGTGATGGTAAGCTGGTAAACGGTCAGCGTTACGCGAGCCATAGCTAGGCACATTGATTCCTTCATATTCGTAATATCCGTTTGGATACGTTACCGGTTGCCCTGACTGCAATACAAAGTTGGCACCAAATGTCCATTTCTTGTTGAAAGCATATGAACTCGTAACCGACAGGTTGTGCAGTTTGTCATGTCCTGAACTATACCATTCCCCGTTGTTGATTCCGGTTTCTGCGGCTGTCCTTCCTGGAGTTCTTTGCTCCGATTTAGAAAGCGTATAAGAAACCCATCCTGTTAATTTTCCTGTATTTTTTCTCAGTAAAACTTCCAATCCGTAAGACCTCATTTGGCCATTCAATACGACTTGCTCCAAAGCTTCATTGGCAATCAAATCGGCACCATCGATGTAATCAAGACGGTTTTTGATTTTTTTGTAAAAGGTTTCCACTTCCAAAGAGTATTCATCGTCCTTAAAATTCTTGAAATAACCCAAAGCAACCTGGTCTGCAATCTGTGGTTGAATATAATTGTCACTTGGTGTCCAAACATCCAAAGGCGTTGGCGAAGCTGTATTGGAAACCAATTGCAGGTATTGCGTTGTGCGGTTATAGCTTGCTTTGATTGATTGGTCTTCATTCAACTGATACGATGCAGCAAAGCGTGGTTCCAGATTGGCAAACTTCTTAATAACGTCTTCCTCACCGTAATGCCTTGTTCCGATTGGCGTTCCTTTTTCATATATCTGTAATTCTTCATTAAAGACTACAGCCTGATTGTTGTCGTAAAGGTTAACGTTTCCGCTTCCTAAACGGTAGAACTTGCTGAAACGCAATCCATAAGAAAGGGTAAGGTTTTTGGTAACTTTTTGTTCCGCATCAATGTAGAAAGCCGATTCATAAGCATGCTTTTTCTCCAGCTGTTTGTAATTGATACCTGAATTTTCATTCGAAGGCTCGATAACTCCGGGATTAAAGTCATAGTAAATTCCGTTTACACCATAATTCAGCTTTATCTTATCAGATACATAATGTCTTAAATCGTATTTGATGTTGTAATTCCTGATACCCGATTTCCATTCAAAACCTAACAGATTTAAATCTAAACCATAATAATAGTCAGAATAAATAGTTGAAAGGTTAGAGAACAATTTGTCTGAGAACAAGTGGTTCCAACGCAGGTTTAAGGTTGCGTTTCCGTAAGTGTTGATAAAACTTTTATTCAGGCTGAACACATCCCTTCCAAAATATCCCGAAAGGAATAAATTGTTGTTTGGATTCAGTTTGTAGCTAACCTTGGTATTCAAATCATAAAAGTAAGCCGAGTTTGGTTCGTCAGCAAGTTTCATGAATAAATGCGCGTAAGAACCTCTACCAGCCAAAAGGAAAGAACCTTTGCCTTTTGCAATTGGGCCTTCGGCAAGCAAACGGCTCGAGATTAATCCGATACCACCGTTCATGCTGAATTTGTTGCTGTTTCCGTCTTTCTGGTAAATATCCAGAACCGAAGAAACCCTTCCGCCATAACGTGCCGGAATTCCACCTTTGTACAGTTTTAAGTCTTTAATCGCATCCGGATTGAACACTGAGAAGAATCCGAAAACGTGCGATGAATTAAAGATTGTGGCTTCATCCAGCAGGATTAAATTCTGGTCAGCACCACCGCCACGAACGTTGAAACCCGATTGTCCTTCTCCGGCATTGGTAACGCCTGGTAAAGTCAGGATTGCTTTCAAAACATCGACTTCACCTAAAACCACTGGGATTTTTTTGATGGTTGCTGTCGAAAGCCTGTTAACGCTCATTTCAGGTTTACGGATGTTGGTTGCTGTTTTTTCGGTATTGATGACAACTTCCTCCAGTGCCTGTCCGGTTTCGTTTAACGAAATGTTTTTCTTGGTGTCTTTCGTTAATTCGATGGTTTCCGTCATGGTTTCATACCCCATATAACTAATTTGGATGGTGTACGTTCCTTTTGGGATTGTAAGAGAATAAAAGCCATATTCATTGGTAACGATTCCCGCCTTTATTTCCGGGATGAATAGGTTAACACCAATAAGGGTTTCATTGGTTTTCAGGTCAGAAATTGTACCACTAAGGGTTACTTTTTGCTTTTCGGGTTCACCGAAACTGTCTCCTCCTTGCGCGAAGGAAAGGGTCGTTGCTAACAAGAGCAACAACAGAATGATTTTGTTTTGCATTTTGATTGTGATTGTGATTTTTGTGTGATTGTGATTTTTGTGTGATTGTGATTTTTTCCGCTACGCTCCAAACAATTCGGCTTCGCCTCGGGTGATGATTTTTATTTTATTCTTCTACTGTCGTAACACTAACATTAGTGAGTAGTTTTGGATTGGAAAGCTTTACAGTGTATTGCTCATCCTGGTCCATGGTAAAGGCGATTTTATTTTCACCTTCCTTACAGTATCCTTTCGAGAATACGATGTTTTTGTCTGCATCCAAGATCAATACATCGAAAGCATCTTCTTTTTTAAGCTTGAATTTCAGGTTTACATCCACATCTTCGTGGGCTACAATTTTGAATTCGTTGTTTTCCTTTTTTGAAAACTCGGTTTCAAGATTTTGAATTTCGATAGCATTTTTTACTTGTGCTAAAGACTTAGTTACTGATAGAACTAAGAGTACTGTGATTAAAAGTAATTTTTGCATTTTGTGATTGATTTAATGATTAATAATTTTTCCGCTTCGCTCCAACAATTCGGCTACGCCTCGGGCGATTTTTTTTGATTTTGTTTTTGATTAAAAATTTAAATTAGTTGCTCTTCTTTTCTGAAAATTCCTTACCAGGATTTTTGATGCAGATAAGATTGTTTTTGATTTTGTCATCGCCGCAACTAGAAGTACTGTGATTAAGAGTAGCTTTTTCATTGAATTGATTTTTGATTTTAATGATTAATGATTTGTTTTTAATTAATATCGATATTGATGAGGCAAATGTAATGTCACATTTTACCCAGGCCCAAGCAATTAAAAGGCTTTGTTGTCGAAGTGTAGCAAATTGACTGCTGAAATGCGATGTCAAAAAGCTGTTTCCGGCTGAACTGTAGTAGATGTTGGGGCGAATTGTCGACTAATAATTGATTCATTTGATTTAATTTGATTAATGATTTTTTTTGCGATTGACGATTGGAACATTTTAGTGTTACCAACCGAATGTTAGAATTGGTTAAAATTCTGATGCAAATGTCAGGACGAAACAAGGGTGTATTGTTCAGATTTATAAATCCGAACGCCTTTGTTTATAAATCAGAACCTATTAGGCTGCTTTTTTAAATTCACTAGGGGTTTGCCCTGTGTATTTTTTGAAGGTAGTATTGAATACGGTTTTGGAGTTGAACCCAACCTCAAAGCCTATTCCCAGAAGGCTGAGGTGATTCATCTGAGGGTTTAGGATTTGCTTTTTGGCTTCTTCAATGCGGTAACGGTTGATGAACTGATAAAAGTTCTCATCAAAGCCATTATTTATGATATAGGATAAAATATGTGTCGAAACATCCATCAAAGATGCCAATTTTACCAAACTTAATTCGCTATCCAGGAACGGTTTTTCGGCTTCCATCAATTCGATTAACTCTTCTTTTGATTCGGCTAATTTTTCATCCGTAAGTAGCTTTTTCCTGTTCTCTTCGGCAATCTCTGTTTCGGTAATGATTTCGTTAATCTCTTCCGTCTGTTCTTCCTTAAACGGATAGATTTCCTTTTGCTTTACGGAATGGTAAGCAATAAAGAAGAAGCCCAAAAGATAAATCGAATACGTGATGAAATTTAAATAAACACCACCAAAAGAAGATTGGAAAAGGATATTGACAATCCAGAAAAAAGCCATTACTACGGCTCCGATAATCATGTATTCGAGCCATTTCAGGTCGACATTTTCAAGTGTTGACGAAAATAAACGAACATTTTTCTGGTGTTTGATGATTTTGCGGTACGAAAGATAGAAATATGGGAGCAATTGTGCTGTAAAGATAATTCCGAAAGAAACCTGGAACCACTTCGGAAAGAAGTCCTGGTCGCTCATTTCCGGTGGTTTGACCAATAAGGTAAAAATCAATAATGCAATCATAAAAAAACCAAACCCAAAAAGCAGGAAGTCTTTATTTCTCCATTTACGTGTGGGGTTGATATAATAGGTAACGCTGAGATAAAAAATGGGAGCGAGGATAAAATTAGGAAAATTCAGGATGAAGGTCAGAATTCCTTGTTCAGGCGCCAGCTTAGCATTCATCAAAGCATCGACAAAAAGCAGGCAGAATATGCATAATACAGATGTCCCAAACCATAGGTTCGCCTTTACGTTGACTTTCTGCGGATTGGAAATAAGCAAAAAGCCCAGCAATAATGAGGAACCCGATGATAAATAAATGACTATGTCGACTAGATGTTTCAAATCTCTTTTTTACTTCGTTCAATTCGAACTAAGGTCTCGAGTGTAAAGCTACATTTTTTTATTAGAATTTTAACAAAATCGACATTGTTAATCTATGGTTAATTTGGAACAATTTTTGCGCAAAATTTAAATACTTTTACAACCTAAATAAATGGCACATGAAAGCAGTTTATGCTTTTTTATTATTGATATTGGTTTCCTTTAAGGGATTTTCACAATTTGAAACACCTAAAAGGACCATTAATATTGCCCCGGTTTCCGATCCTAAAGGAAGCATTGCGCCATCAAGTTCCAAATCAATTACCTATCCGAGCATTTTTGACAAGAAAGACAAATTGCTTTCGGGCGTTTCATTACTTAAAAAGAAGGAAGAAGAACCCAAAAGTGTATTTGAAAAAGAGCAGTTTGCAAGCCCGGCACAGGAGAAAACCGAAAAAATGAATGAGCAGCTGAAGTCAGAAGGGCTGACCAGCGTAGTTGAAAACAAGGATTATTTTTATGGTGAATACAAAGTTTTTACTGAGAATATATTCATTGGCTGCAGGGATTATGGCGCCATTGACGGCGATATGATTACCATTTATTTAAATGGGGAAAAAGTCATTCCTCTTATTGGGCTGGAATCGGGTTTCAAAAGATATGAGTTTAATTTAAAGGTTGGGCTGAATATTATACAGATTGAAGCCTTGAACACCGGTCAGTTATTCCCAAATACAGGACAGTTTAATTTCTTTGACGGAAATGAAAAACTAATTACCAATCAATATTGGGGTTTGAATACAGGTTATAAGGGAATCTTCAAGGTTTATAGAATGACCGGAGTAGAGCTTAAATTAAAAGACCAAAACAAAAAAGACGACCAATAGGCCGTCTTTTTTTATTGTATTGAAATCAGTTTGTTATCCCAATTTTTTATCTAAATTCTCTTTAATTGCAGCAAGGAAACCTTCTGTAGTTAAATAATCAGCTTCTGTCAGACCTTCCGGTTTTACAAGCATGGCTAAATCTTTGGTCATTTTCCCTGATTCAACAGTATCAATGCAAACCTGCTCCAGTTTCAGACAAAAATCAATCAATGGCTGATTGTTGTCCAATTTACCTCGATGTTCCAAACCACGAGTCCATGCAAAGATCGAAGCGATTGGATTGGTAGAAGTTGCTTTTCCCTGTTGGTGCATTCTGTAATGACGTGTAACGGTTCCGTGTGCAGCTTCTGCTTCAACGGTTTTTCCGTCTGGTGTTACCAATACAGAAGTCATTAATCCCAAAGAACCAAATCCTTGTGCAACAGTGTCCGACTGAACGTCTCCGTCATAATTTTTACAAGCCCATACAAATCCGCCATTCCATTTCATTGCCGAAGCCACCATGTCATCGATTAATCGGTGTTCGTAAACCATTCCGTTTTTATCAAAATCAGCTTTGTAATGTTGCTGGTAAACTTCCTCAAAAATATCCTTGAACCTTCCGTCGTAAGCTTTTAGGATGGTGTTTTTGGTAGAAAGGTATAAAGGCCATTTTTTGGTCAATGCCATTTGGAAAGAAGAATGTGCAAAACCATAAATGCTTTCGTCAGTATTGTACATCGACATCGCCACACCGTCACCTTTAAAATCGAAGACTTTCCACTCAGTAGTTTCTCCGGCTTCATTAGTAAATGACATCGTTAAAGTTCCTTTTCCTTTGATAACCTTATCTGTTGCTTTGTACTGATCTCCAAAAGCATGACGACCGATTACGATTGGTTTTGTCCAACCCTGAACATAACGCGGAACGTTGCTCATAATGATGGGCTCACGGAAAACGGTTCCTCCAACAATGTTACGGATGGTTCCGTTTGGGGATTTCCACATTTCAGAAAGGTTGAATTCCTTTACTCTTTCTTCGTCAGGAGTAATGGTAGCACATTTGATACCTACATTGTATTTCTTGATTGCTTCTGCAGAGTCTATGGTAACCTGGTCTTTGGTAGCTTCTCTGTGCTCAATGCCAAGGTCGTAATATTTGATATCTAAATCTAAATAAGGAAGGATTAGTTGTTCTTTAATGAAACTCCAGATAATTCGTGTCATCTCATCGCCATCCAATTCTACGACCGGATTGGCCACTTTAATTTTTGCCATATGCTTTAGTTAGTTTAAATTTTGCGATAGCAAAGATAATTAATATGATAGAAATTTTGCCGATATGCACTACGAAATCGATTGAATTATCAAATTGTCATTTTACCTTTGAAAAAATATTGATTTGATAAAATTGAAGGTTTTAAATTGACGGAATAAAAAAAGTCCCGATTGTATCGGGACTTTTTTTATGATCAGAAAGATTCGGATTATCTTCTTCTTTCTTTGATTTTTGCTTTTTTACCGGTAAGTTCTCTAAAGTAGTAGATACGAGCTCTTCTAACTTTACCTCTTTGGTTAACTTCTACTTTTTGCAAAGCTGGCATGTTAACTGGGAAGATACGCTCTACACCAACTGCTCCAGACATTTTACGGATTGTAAAAGTTTCAGTCATTCCAGCACCTTTTCTTTGGATTACAACTCCTTTGAAAAACTGTGTTCTTGTTTTTTCACCCTCTTTAATTTCGTAGTAAACTGTGATGGTATCTCCAGCTCCGAATACAGGGAAATCTTTTCTTGTCGATAATTCGTTGTTAACGAAATCTACTAAATTTGCCATTTTTTCTAAATATTATGGTTTTAAATCTGAGCAACATTCACGGTTCTCGCCAGAGGTTGGTCAAAGTGGGGGCAAATTTATATAATTATTTTGAATTTTGAATTATAAATTTTGAATTATTTTAGAGAAAAATAAAACCCATAAACTATTTGTTATCAACGAATTATAGTTAAGGGGATATTAATTTAAAATTCAAAATTCAAAATTTAGAATAAAAAACTTATTCGTCAAGTAAATCAGGACGTCTCTTTTTAGTATGTTCATACGCCATATCCTCACGCCATTTGTCAATTTTTGCAAAATGGCCACTGGTCAAAACTTCGGGGACTTTCCAGCCTTTGTAATCTGCAGGCCTTGTATAAATTGGTCCCGATAATAGATTATCCTGAAAACTATCCGTCAAGGCTGAGGTTTCATCCGATAAAACTCCGGGAATCAAACGAATGATAGCATCACAAAAGACAATGGCACCAATTTCACCGCCACTCAAAACATAATCACCAATCGAAATTTCCTTGGTAATAAAATGATCGCGGACACGTTGGTCCACACCTTTATAATGCCCGCAAAGTATGATAATATTCTCATACATCGAAGCCGTGTTTGCCATTTTCTGGTTCAGCGTTTCACCATCAGGTGACATATAAATGACTTCATCGTAGTTGCGCTGGTTCTTTAAATGCGAAA
The DNA here is from genome assembly GCF_021608265.1 of Flavobacterium wongokense. Lineage (GTDB taxonomy): Bacteria > Bacteroidota > Bacteroidia > Flavobacteriales > Flavobacteriaceae > Flavobacterium > Flavobacterium wongokense. The sequence goes on along the minus strand of NZ_JAKIHP010000004.1, from coordinate 68,639 downwards.
TGCAGGCGTCAATCGGCTGCACCATCATGACCATTCCGGCACCGCCACCAAAAGGATAATCGTCAACGCTTTTCTGTTTGTTGGTCGTGTAATCCCTCAAATTGTGAAAATGGACTTCCACCAATCCCTTTTCAATAGCGCGTTTCATAATCGACGCTTCAAAAGGGCTTCTCAGTAATTCCGGTAAAATGGTGATGATATCTATTCGCATGGCGCAAAGATAAAATAATTTTTAGGAGCTATTTCCAGCTTTCCACTATATCTTTTGTTTCGTTCATGGAACGAAACAAAAGGATGCCGTTTCAATCTGGGCTAAGGTTTATTTTTTTAAACCCCAAACTGCCTTAAATGATGATCCAAATGCATCGTGTGCAGCTGGCTCCATTCGTCATAAGTCATTTCGCCAAAGAAAGGATGTTTGGTAGTTTTAATGGCACCTTGGCCCAAATCAGAAAAATAGTTGATTCTTTCAATCAGTCCGTTTTTGGTATCCTCAAAATCATATTTTTCGGTCCTGATAAAAGCAGGAGCAGTTGGGCTGTTTTTTTTGAATTCCTTTGATTTAAGCATCTTACCTTTTATCATTTTACCCAAAAGCTGCATCAGGAAATTCGCTTTCATCGGAGTTTTTCCAAAAGCAAAATCCATCGGTGCCTGGCAGTGTGACAGCATTTGGTCTACCGTCATTTTTCCCCATTGTCCCTGGCTTTCCGGTGTAAGTTTGTTGATTCGTGAAATAATGATTTCGTTGTCTGCTTTGTTGTAAATTGAGCTCATAATATTATTTTGAATTTTGAATTTTGAATTTGTTGTTTTATTTCTCTTGATTGGGAATGTCAGTGTTCATTTAAAATTTATAATTCAAAATTTATAATAATTCCAGTTCCATCTGAATGTCGGCACGATCATAATCGGTTTCGTCCAACGGAACTTCCTTAAAATTATATTTTCGGTATAAATTCAAAGCGGTATCCAGTTTCGTGCTCGATACCAGCATGATTTTTTCTGCGTTCTTTTGTTTGGCAAAAGCAATGCAGGCATCCATCAATAGGTTGCTCAGCTTTTGTCCCTGGAATTTTTTATCCACTGCCAGTTTTGCGAGTTCATAAGTAACGTCATTCACTTTCTGCATGGCAACCGTTCCGGCAACTTCATTATCGACAAGGCAGAAGAAAATTTCACCGCCAGGATTGAGGATGATTTCCTCCAGTTTTTCAAAAGCATCAATGTCATGCGGTTCCACATAAAAAAATTCTTCAAGCCAGGCTTTGTTCAATGAAATGAAAAACGCTTTGTATTCGGGCTTGTAAGGGATTATTATTGCGGGCATTCACTTGTTTATTTGTCCAAACAAATTTAGCAAGTTTTACAATTTTCAATAGTAGATTTTTGACTTTTATTTTAGATTTTTTTAGCGTTATAATTCGTAATTTTGCGCCACATTTAAAAAACACAGATAATGGAAAACGGAATATACGCTAAATTCAATACCTCAAAAGGTTCGATTTTAGTAAAACTAACACACGATTTGACACCTGGAACTGTAGGTAATTTTGTTGGATTAGCCGAAGGTCAATTGGAAAATTCAGCAAAACCAATGGGAAAACCTTATTATGACGGATTAAAATTCCACAGGGTAATTCCAGATTTTATGATTCAGGGTGGCTGCCCACAAGGGATTGGATCAGGTGGTCCCGGTTACAACTTTGATGATGAATTCCATCCAAGTTTAAAACACGACAAACCCGGAGTTTTATCTATGGCAAATGCCGGTCCAGGAACCAATGGTTCGCAATTCTTCATCACGCATGTTCCAACAAACTGGTTGGACGGAAAGCATACTGTTTTTGGCCACGTTGTTGAAGGACAGGATGTTGTTGATGCTGTTGCTCAGGGAGATTTAATCGAAAGCTTGGAAATCGTGAGAGTAGGAGATGAAGCTCAAAAATGGAATGCCATTGAGGCGTTCAGGACTTTTGAAGGTTCTCGTTTGAAAAGAATTGAAGAAGCCAAAAAACAGGCTGAAGGAGCTATGGAAAAACTGGCTGCAGGTTTTGATCAGACGGAAAGCGGTTTACGTTATAAAATCATCCAAAAAGGAAACGGTAAAAAAGCAGAAGCGGGTAAAACGGTTTCGGTTCATTATACAGGACAATTGGAAAACGGAAAGACATTTGATTCTTCATATCCAAGAAAAAAACCAATTGAATTTCCATTAGGAAAAGGCCATGTTATCGAAGGTTGGGACGAAGGAATCCAATTGTTGCATGTTGGCGATAAAGCACGTTTTGTCATCCCATCTTATTTAGGTTACGGTTCAAGTGGTGCCGGAGGTGTAATTCCGCCAGATGCTACTTTGGTATTTGACGTTGAATTGATGGACGTTAAGTAAGAAGCAGGAATGTCAAGGCTAGCCCCGATTGCAGCAAACTACCATGTAGTGTGGAAAGCGGGAAGATTAGTCTAGCAATGAGCATAACGTGTGCTCCTAAAATATAGCACTAAATCTAAAGATTTGGTTAAAATTAAAATCCCAATAGTCCGCTGTTGGGATTTTTTATATATTTACCCTTCAACCAAACAAAAAAATCAACCATGAAATACAAAGTAACTGCCCTTGCCATTTTAGCCCTAATGATTTATTCGTGTGCTTCAAAATCAAATGCTCCTGCAGCTGCATCTACACCCGTTGCAACAAGCGGAACCAGAGAATCTACAGCAACGGTCATGACGCCCGAACTGGCTCAGGGAAAAGAGCTTTATGATAACAATTGTGCCAAATGCCACAGGCTTTATGGACCGAAGGAATATTCTGCAGAAGAATGGAAACCGATTGTTGACCGTATGCAGAAAAAAGCACATCTTGATGATATGCAGGGACAAAAAATCTACAATTATCTAACAATGAACTAATAGTAAATCCCGATTCGTCGGGATTTTTTATGCTACAACTATGGAACATATACTTTCGTGGCCCGATTTTGAAAAGGTGGAAATGCGGATTGGAACCATCCTTGAAGTCAGGGATTTTCCCGAAGCGCGAAAACCTGCTTACCAACTGACAATCGATTTTGGAACCGAAATCGGAATCCGGAAATCATCAGCCCAAATTACGAAGCGATACAATAAGGAGGATTTGATAGGAAAGCAGATTGTAGCCGTGGTCAATTTCCCCAAAAAACAAATCGGAACTTTCATGAGTGAATGTTTGGTTTTGGGTTCGGTAAATCAGGATGACATTGTTTTATTGTCTTCTGATCTTAAAGTGGAAAATGGCTTGAGGATTGGCTAAGCGCGATTTTTCCTTTTTTGCGCCATGTACATATTGAATGCAGACAAAAGGATGAATAGCACCGGAACTATAAAATAGTATTTTCGTTGTTCAAATGAATTTTCTGCCTGAGATGTCTGGTAATTTTCATAAATGATCCATAACCAAAAGGCAATGCAAACAGAATTGATAATAAGGCTGTGTTTATTTAAATAAGCTATAATTTTTTGCATGTAAATTTTAATTTAAAAGCCCAAAACATTGTTTTGGGCTTTTTTATTGTTGATTAAATATCGTCAAAATCAATATCGGTGAAACTCTTTTCAGAAGCTGGCTTTACGCTTGCATCTTCGAGCGCGGTTTCCTGTTGGAATTCCCTTTTGAAATCTTTTTGGTGTCTTTCTGAGATTACTTCTTCGCCTTTGTTATTCAAAACATAAGCAGTCATTTCCTCTAAAATTTCGGTGAACGCTGCGAAGTCCTCTTTGTACAAATAAATTTTGTGTTTTTTAAAGTGAAAGGAACCATCTTCTTCAGTGAATTTTTTACTTTCTGTAATGGTTATGTAGTAATCATCAGCTTTTGTAGCTCTTACATCGAAGAAATAGGTTCTTCTTCCTGCTCTTAAAACTTTAGAAAAAATCTCATCTTTTTCTAACATATCGTTTTCTCTCATTTTCTTTCAGTCAATTAGTAGTGTTTCTATACAGTTCAAAAATGGTAAATTTTTTGTTACCAAACAACATTTTAATTTAATTCTTTTTCTGAAAGTTGCTTTGCATACAACTCGGCGTAATAGCCTGTCTGGTTTACTAATTGATTATGAGAACCTTCTTGGATGATTTGTCCTTCATCTAGGATGATGATTTTGTCGGCATTTTTGGCAGAAGAAACCCTGTGGCTTACAATAATCGTGGTCTTGTCTTTTGATATTTCCAACAGATTATTCAGAATCTGTTCTTCGGTTTCGGTATCAACAGCAGAAAGGCAGTCGTCAAACAATAATATTTTAGGTTCTTTGATGATGGCGCGCGCAATCGAAACCCGTTGCTTTTGCCCACCTGAAAGTGTAATGCCGCGCTCGCCTAAAACCGTATCATATTGTTTGTTGAAATTCATGATGTTGTCATGTACAACAGCTTTTCGCGCCGCATTGATGACTTCTTCTTCAGAAGCATTTTCCTTCCCGAATTTAATGTTATTGCGGATTGTGTCCGAGAAAAGGAACGCATCCTGAGGCACAATCCCAATGCTGTTGCGCAGGTCATACAAATTGACTTCGTCTATTTTTGTTCCGTCAATGGTAATCATACCTTCCTTAATATCATACAACCGGGTAATCAAGGATAAAATACTCGATTTACCGGAACCTGTTTTGCCAAGGATTGCCAGTGTTTCTCCCTTTTTTACCTTGAATGAAATATTTTCTAAGGCCGTGATATTGGTGTCGTCATACGTGAAAGTCACATTTTTGAATTCGATTTCGCCTTCAATGGCAATAGTTCCAATCGTTTTATTTTTGATTTCAGGTTCTATTTTCAGGAATTCGTTGATGCGTTTCTGTGAAGCTTCTGCTTCCTGAACCAACGAAGAAACCCAGCCAATAGTTGCCACAGGGAAAGTAAGCATGTTGACATACATGATAAATTCGGCTATGGTGCCAATATCCTTGATTGTTCCGTCAATGACCATAATGCCGCCAAAATAAATTACAATCAGGTTGCTCACGCCAATCAGCCCAATCATCAACGGGCCAAAAAGCGATTGTATCCGCGCCAGGCTCATGCTTTTGGCTTTGCTTTCTTTTGCAATCCCATCATAATTATCCTGATACTGTTTTTCCAGGCCATAGGCTTTTACCACACGGATTCCGGAGAAAATTTCCTGAGTAAAAGTAAATACCTTTGATAGATATTGCTGAAAAATGGTACTGCGCTTATTGATTTCCTGGCTTAATTTGAAAATGATGTAGGCAACAATTGGTAAAGGCAATATGGTGTATAAGGTCAGACGAGGCGAAACATTATACATATATATAATGACAACCGTAAAACGGATGCAGGTATTAATGGTATACATTACGGCCGGCCCAACATACTGGCGGACTTTGCCAACGTCTTCGCTGATGCGGTTCATCAAATCTCCGGTACGATTGCGTTTGTAAAAATTTTGATCCAGCACTTCGTAATGCCTGAAGACTTCATTTTTCAAATCAAACTCCACATGACGCGACATCACGATAAGCGTTTGACGCATCAAAAAAGTTAAAATGCCTGCAATCAATGCCGTAGCCAAAATCCAAAAAAGATTGTGGATTAAGGCAGTTTTTACAACATCATAAGTTATCTCTTTTTTTAGGTAATGGTCAATGTCAGTAAACGATTTGCTTACCAGTTTGGCAACATAAACGAAAAAAATCTGGGCTACGATTGTGATGATAATTCCTAATAAAAAATGGAATTTATATTTTACAAAGTATTTGTTTAAATATTGAAGTTCTTTCATTGAAATTCGGCAGAAATGGGTTTTAAAAACAGATTAGTGTTAAAACGTTAAAAATAATCAAATTATTATATTCTTGGTATAAATTGATTTTATTAACAAATTGTCGATTATTCCCGATTTAAGTGAGTTTTGTTGAATAAAGTTTTAATTTTGTAGGGCTTTTTTAAAAAGCATTAATAATTAACTTTTACAAAATGACATCAGAAATCACAACGCCAGCAGAGCTTAAAAAAATGGATCCCGTTTTTGGTCAGTTATCTTTTGATAATCACGAACAAATTGTTTTTTGTAATGACAAAGATACAGGATTAAAAGCAATTATTGGAATTCATAACACAGTTATGGGACCAGCACTTGGCGGAACACGAATGTGGAATTATGCTAATGAATGGGAAGCATTGAATGATGTTTTGCGTCTTTCCCGCGGAATGACTTATAAATCGGCCATTACCGGATTAAATCTTGGTGGAGGAAAAGCAGTCATCATTGGTGATGCTAAAACGGATAAAACTCCGGAATTGATTACACGTTTCGGTCAGTTTGTAAATTCCTTAAGCGGAAAATATATTACTGCTGAAGATGTAGGGACAACGACTGAAGATATGGACAGGATCCACGAAGTAACCAAACACGTTACCGGTATTTCTGTTGAAAAAGGTGGTTCAGGAAATCCTTCTCCTGTAACTGCTTATGGTGTTTATATGGGAATGAAGGCTGCTGCCAAATATCAGTTTGGTTCAGACAGCTTAGCAGGAAAAAGAGTATTGGTACAAGGAAACGGACACGTTGGAGAAACTTTGATTAGTCATTTGACTAATGAAGGCGCTGTCGTTATCGTTTCAGATATCCACCAGGACAAAATGGAAAACATGGTGGCAAAATATGGTGCACAGATTTTTACTGGCCCAGATTTATATGCTGCTGATGTTGACATTTATTCTCCTTGTGCTTTAGGAGCAACCATCAACGATGAGACTGTATATAAAATAAACGCTAAGGTAATTGCCGGAGCTGCAAACAACCAATTGGCTGTTGAAGCGGTTCACGGGAAAATCTTAAGGGACAGAGGCATTGCTTATGCACCGGATTTCCTGATTAACGCTGGTGGAATCATCAATGTTTACGGAGAATTGGTAAAATACAGCGATGGTGAAGCAATCAGAAGAACAGAGAATATCTATAACACGACTCTTGAAATCTTCAAGTTTGCTGACGAGAAAAACATGACCACGCAACAGGCTGCAATGCAAATCGCAGAAAACCGTATTGCTGAAAGAAAAAAAGAAAACGCTAAATAAAAAGTCGTTTAAAAATATTTCCTATTTTTGCAGGGCGAAAGAATTTCTTTCGCCTTGTTAATTTTTAAAAGTTCTTACAGGTGTTAAACAGAAGACATATTCGGGTGAAAGTGATGCAATCTATTTATGCATTACACCAAAAAAGCTCTGACGATATTGAGAAAGAAGAAAAGTTTTTGCTTCATAGTATCGATAGTATTCAGGATTTGTATTTAATCATGCTGTCTTCATTGATTGAAATCAGAAAGAAGGAAGTGGTCTTTCTTGAGACTTCGAGCAAAAAACATTTAGCAACACCGGAAGAAAAAAATCCCAACAGAAAATTTGTCGATAATGCCGTACTCCAGCAATTGGAGGAAAGCAACTCGTTGAGCATTGCCCTTGAAAAAAGGAAAATCAACAATTGGACTCTCGATGATACCTATATCTTGATTTTATTGAATGAAATCAAACAAAGTGCTTTGTATCAAAAGTATATGGTTAACAGGAAAAACACCTATCAGGAAGACAAGGATTTTGTTGCCGATGTGTTTACCGAAATCATTGCGCCAAACGAAAAATTGTATGATTACCTTGAGGACAATAAACTAACGTGGATTGATGACATTCCGTTGGTCAATACCCAAATTGTAAAGCAACTGAAACAGCTTAATGAAAAAGACGAATTTAGGGTAACCAAATTATACAAAGACCAGGAAGACCAGGAATTTGTAGGTAACTTGTTTAGGAAAACGGTTCTTAACGAAGTGGATTTGGCCAAAGAATACATCGACAAAACCCCAAACTGGGATGCAGAAAGAATAGCCGAACTCGATACGATTATTTTGAAAATGGCTATCTGTGAGTTCCTGAAATTCCCGTCAATTCCGCTTAAGGTTACCATCAATGAATACCTGGAAATTGCCAAGGAATATTCAACACCAAAAAGCAGCATCTTTATCAACGGAATCCTGGATAACCTTATCAAGGAATTCCAAAACGAAAATAAAATCCAAAAAACCGGAAGAGGTTTAATGTAATATGAATGCAATCAGAAAAGTAAGTCTAGTATTTTTTGCAGTATTGTTTTTGGCATCTTGTGAGCACAAGGATGCAGAAATGACTTTTAGCGAATCGGAATACGATTTCGGAACCATCAACCAAGGCGACAAAGTGGTTCATGATTTTAAGTTTACCAATACCGGTAAGGCAGATCTGCTTATTTCCAAAGCAAAAGGTTCTTGTGGCTGCACTGTGCCCGAATATCCGAAGGAAGCAATCAAATCGGGCGAAAGCGGAACGATAAAAGTATCGTTTAATTCGACAGGCAAACACGGAGAAACCCAAAAAACCGTTACACTTTTCTGCAATACGAAAGACAGTATCGAAATATTAAAAATTAAAGCAACTATAGAAGTGCCTGAAAAGGCAAAATAAATTAATCATTATGGGACAAATAAGTCAGTTTTTACCGTTTATACTAATGTTTGTGGTGATCTATTTCTTTATGATCCGACCACAACAAAAGAAAATCAAACAGGAAAAAGAATTCGAAGCCGGACTTAAGGTTGGCGATAAAATCATTACTAAAAGTGGTTTCCACGGAAAGATAGCCGAGTTGACGGAAACTTCAGTAGTAATCGAAACCATGTCGGGAAAACTTAAGATTGAGCGCTCTGCCATTTCATTGGAACTAACAGCAGCCTTGAACAAAAAAGCTTAGGCTTTCAAAACAAAAACACGAATCCCAAATTCCTCAGGAGTTTGGGATTTTTTTATTCCAATTGATACAGCACATCGCGTATTTCCTTAAAATGCGTCCATGGAATAAAATGATTCGCATCCTTAATCGAAATTACCTTTAGCGTTTTGGCATTTACCAGTTCGCGTCGCAGGAAACCCACATTGCTGTAGGGAACCAGTTGGTCTTTGGTGCCGTGAATGATAATCACTTTTGAAGTAATGTTTTCCAATTTTGGTTCCAGCTCATATAATGAACTTTTCAGCCACCAGCATTCGTCATTTGAAGGGCGGAGCGCACCGGGAATAAAATAACGCAGTGGTTTTGCCATAATGATGGGACGCCAGTTTTCGGGTGTTTCGGCTTTCGGGTCAACCGAACCAGCCAAAATAATCAAACCTGCATAATCCGCAGGCTGTTCAGCCGCCATCTGTACTATCGTTGGGCCACCCAAAGAATGCCCAATAAGGTAAATTGGTTTTCCATTGGAAGTTTGTTTTACGAATTTTTCAATGATGAACGTGTTGGTTTTAAGGTTTTCGGCTTTGCCAAAATTACTATAGCCAAAACCAATCCGGTCAATGGCAATCATTCGGTATTTGGAAAGCAGCAGGCTGTCTTTCAGATAGTCTTTATAGGCATCCCAGCTTCCGGGCGAACCGTGGACAAAAAATAGGGTAGAAGCGTCTTTTTTCCCGGTTTCGATGTAATGGATGGTATAGCCATTGATGTCAATGGACGAATCGACATAGGCCGTTTTGGAAGTTTTGAAAAAGGTCTTGGTTTCCTTTGGTGTCATCCGCATCCGCATGCAGGACTGGCAAAAAATAAGGTAACACAATATCAATGAAAAGAAAATGGTCTTCATTTTGTTGTTGCGTACAATAAGAAAACCATTCTTCATTAGTTATTTTCTGTATTTATCATTCAATCCGATGTGGTCCATAATCATAGGCCTGATTTTTTCCAATCGGGTAACTTTTGTTTTTTCCTGTTTGGCTGTCGCCATAAATTCCCAAAACTCCTTTTGCTTGCCTGGAGTAAATTTTTCCAAGGCTGCCTTTAATGTTTTGTCTTTTTGAAGCGCATCTTCAAAAAAATCACATTTCATGGCTTCTTTCTTTTCGGGTTTAATTGAAAGCCCGGCTTTTTCATTGGCAATCGCTTCGTTTATGTAATGCAGGATCAACTTTTCGTTGAGCTCCTTAGCCGAAGTAAAACGCCATTGGCGCAAACCTTTGGTCACACCTTCGTTGGCATTTACCAATACTTTCGCATCATCTTTTAGGAAGACACCATTCCAGAACCAAATGACAAAATAGTTCTTGAAGCCACCAATGCCCAACACATTTTTGTTGTTCACCGTATACACTTCGCCGCCCCATTTATGCGTTTCAACCAATTCGGTTTTCTGTATGATTTCGCGCAACAGCACCAACTCATTCTCCCATTGATTGACTTTGTCCCAGGTTTTCTTTTCTTCCATATGCTGAATCAATACGTCAGTTCGAGTGTTCGCGAAGCGAATGTATCGAGAACTATTATTATTTAAAGCTTCTCGATACATTTTGGCTTTGCCAAAACACTCGAAGTGACGGTTCTATTTTTTCTTTTTAGCTCCGCTCCGTTCGGCTTTGCCTCGGGTCTTCTTATCCTTTTTGTTAGATTTCGAAAAATCGGTAGTCGCGGTAAGCTCTGCAATCTTAATGATCACATCAATGGCTTTCTGCATGCTTTCCACAGGAACATATTCGTATTTTCCGTGGAAGTTATGTCCACCTGCAAAGATATTTGGGCAAGGCAATCCCATATAAGACAATCGACAACCGTCAGTTCCACCGCGAATCGGTTTGATTAACGGTTTGATGTCTAAGGATTTCATTGCTTTTTCAGCCAAATCCACAATAAACATTACCGGTTCCACCTTTTCCTTCATATTGTAATATTGGTCTTTAATCGTTGTGATTACGATGTCTTCACCAAACTGTTTCTTGAATTTCTTATTGAATTTTTTCGTGATGTCGTGAACCAGTTCCTTACGCTTCCTGAATTTCTTCATATCGTGGTCACGGATGATCAAATCCAGTTTCGTTTCCTCAATACTTCCCGAAATCCCTGTCACGTGGAAGAATCCTTCGTAACCTTTGGTTTCCTGTGGGGTTTCACCTTTTGGCAATTCGTTGATAAAGTCGTTGGCAATCAGCATCGAATTAATCATTTTTCCTTTGGCATAACCCGGATGCACGCTCTTTCCTTTGAAGGTAATCTTAACGCCAGCCGCATTGAAGTTCTCGTATTCCAATTCGCCAATCTGGCTTCCGTCCATTGTGTAAGCCCAGTCGGCTCCAAATTTTTCCACATCAAACAAATCGGCACCACGACCAATTTCCTCATCAGGTGTAAACCCAACGCGGATTTTCCCATGTTTGATTTGCGGATTCTGAACCAAATATTCCATGGCCGTAACAATCTCGGTAATCCCCGCTTTGTCGTCGGCGCCAAGCAACGTCAGTCCATTTGTCGTAATCAAAGTCTGTCCTTTGTACAACAATAAATCCTTGAAATAATTCGGAGACAAAATGATGTTCTGCTCTTTGTTCAATACAATATCACCGCCATCGTAATTCGGGATAATCTGTGGTTTTACATCCTTTCCGGTAAAATCGGGAGTGGTATCAAAATGCGAAATGAATCCGATTGTCGGAACTTCATGCTCCACATTCGAAGGCAGCGTCGCCATGATATAACCGTGTTTGTCAATGGTAACTTCCTTTAAGCCAATGGCTTTAAGTTCCTTCACCAGGTTATTGGCAAGGTCAAATTGTTTTTTGGTACTTGGAGTAGTGTCCGAATTTGGATCCGATTCGGTATCGATAGTAACGTAGCTTACAAAGCGGTCGATGATGTGTTGCATTTTAATTAGATTTTCTACAAATATAATAATTCAATTTGTCATTCCCGCGAAGGCGGGAATCCATTTTAGGAGCGGCACATTTTCTTTCTTAACACTTATGCTCCCGCCTTCCGCGCTACATGGTAGCTTGCTGCAGTCGGGGCTAAAGACTACTTCCACCATTCTCTAAACTCCTGATTACTGTCATCAAGAAAAACTTTTTCGCCTATTGTGGGTGTGATCAGCGAATAACCGTAACCATCGGTTTTATGATATTCAGTAACCTTGTCCAAAGGTTCATCCCAAGGATGTTGCGCCAGGGTGAATTTCCCCGAATGTACAGGAAATACCCTTTTCGCTTTCAATTCCGCTGCGGCCTTTCCAAATTGCTCCGGCAATAAATGAATGGCTTCCCAGGCCAGGTTGTACTGGCCGTTTTCAATTAACGCCAAATCGAATGGGCCGTATTTTTTACCTATTTCAGCAAAATGGGTATCATAACCACTATCACCACCCAAAAATAGTTTTAGGCTTTTGGCTTCCAAAACAAAGGACAACCAAAGCGTATTATTGCGCACCAGCCCACGTCCTGAAAAATGCCTCGCAGGTGTAGTATGGATTGTGAGTGTGTCGGTCAGCACTTCTGTTTCATGCCAGTCTTTTTCAATGATGATTGCCGGATCAAAGCCCCAATGTTCAAAATGGGAACCCACTCCAAGTCCACAAATAATAGTTTTGACTTTAGGTTTTAATTCCAATATGGTTTTATAATCCAAATGATCATAATGGTCGTGCGAAATCAACAGATAATCAATATCGGGAAAATCATCCGCCTGATAGTCATTACTGCCGGGAAAGGCTTTTACGCTTCCCGGAATCGGTGAGGCATTGCCACTGAAAACAGGATCGATAAGGAACTTTTTGCCATCAACCTGTAGGAAATAGGAAGAGTGCCCAAACCAAACCAATATATTTTCATTAGGATTCAAATTCTTCAAATCAGTTTTATCAGAAGGGATTTCCCGGTTAGGCTTACGATTCGGAAAGCTGCCAAAAAGCTGTTGGTACAAAAGCCCGGGCATCGAATAGCCTTCCGTTAATGTTGGTGTAAAATGGAAGTTCTGAAACTTTCCATCCTTGTATTGTGGGGATTGTTGAATCCTTTTCAGCCGTTCACCCGAAGGGGCTTTCCCAAACATCGGACGGTTCAGGAACCAAAAGCCAAACAATAGCAATACTGCTGCTATGCTTATAAATATAATCATAGTCTTAGTTTAATTAAGTGAATTTTTGAATTCCAAAGGCGTTAAGCAGGTTTTGTTCTTAAACAGCTTGCTAAAGGATTGTGGATATTCAAAGCCCAATTGATAGGCAATTTCCGCCACAGACAAATCACTGGAAATCAAAAAATCCTTGGCTTTTTCAATTAGTTTGGAATGGATGTGCTGTTGCGCATTCTGCCCGGTTAGGTTCCTGAGAAGGTCGCTAAGGTAATGGCTCGAAACATTTACCTTGGAAGCCAGTAAATCTACTGTGGGCAATCCTGTTTTTAGTGTATCGGCATTATCAAAATAGCTGTCAAGCGTTTGCTCCACCTTCATCAGCAAATCATTGCTTACCGCTTTTCGGGTAATGAACTGGCGTTTGTAAAAACGATTGCTGTAGTTCAGCATCACATCAATGTAGGAAACAATTACATCCTGGCTCATTTCGTCAATCGCGGTGTGAAGTTCATTGTTGATGCTTTCCATCAGGCCTATAATGGTGTTTTTTTCAATTTCGGAAAGATGCAGTGCTTCATTGGTATCATACGAAAAGAAACCATATTTCCTGATGTTTTTCCCCAATGGATAATTCCGGATAAAATCGGGATGGAAGAATAGGGTATAGCCCTTGTATTCCGCTTCCTTATCATCAATATAGATGAGCTGGTTGGGAGAGGTAAACATCATTCCGCCTTCGTTAAAGTCATAATAACCCTGGCCGTATCCCATTTTGCCAGTAGTGGAAATTTTGTACGATATCTTATAAAAATCAAGCAGTACCGAATCGGGTATCAGCGTAGCATCCATGGCAATCTTACTATTGTCAACAATGCTCAGCAACGGATGCAGTGGTTTTGGAAGCTGCAGTATCTGATGCAGTTCCGATATGGAGGAAACTTTGTGTGGTGTGTTTTTCTTTTCCATGGTTTAAATATAAGAAAATTTAAGGCTGATACCGAACAGGATTTGATTCCCAAACAGTATCAGCCTAAATGGATTTAAGCTCCAATGAATTGTTTGCCAAATTGGGCACGGAACACTTCATCGCCCTGTTCCAATCGTTGCCTGTAAAGTTCTTTGGCGTCTTCACCGGCTACATAACGTAGTTTGGTTTTTCCATCAGTAGCGGCTTCATAAACCACTTCCGCAATCTGCTCAGGTGTAGAGGCATTGGCAAACATTGCTTCAGCGCCGGCAAACATGCTTTCGACCATTTCCTGATAGGCTGGTGCTGAACCGGCATCCAACGAACGCGTCATAAAGTCGGTTTTAATCCCGCCAGGAGAAATGGTTTTGATGTTGATTCCAAAAGGATTCAGCTCAAAAGCCAGGCTTTCGCTCCAGCCTTCCAAAGCCCATTTAGTAGCGTGGTAAACAGAACCTAAAGGAAAAGTAAGCAAACCTCCAATTGAAGTTGTAGTAAGGAACAACCCATTTTGCCTTTCCCTGAAATACGGAATAAAGGCATTGGTGACACGGATAACTCCCAACAGGTTCGTGTCAATTTGTTTGGTAATCTGTTCGTCAGTAAGGCTTTCCAATGGACCAATCAGCCCATACCCCGCATTGTTATACACTACATCAATTGGGCTTAGTGCCAGTGCTTTTTGAACCGTTTCCTGAATCTGTGCCAGGTTGGTGACATCCAAAGGAAGCAGTGTTACATTTTGGAGTTTGGAGAGTTCGGTTTCCTTTTCAGGATTTCTCATTGTTGCGATTACATTCCATCCATTGTTGTGGAATAATTGTGCGGCTGCTTTCCCAAGTCCGGAAGAGGCGCCAGTGATAAAGATTGTCTTCATGATTTTTGTTTTAAAAATTGTGTTATAATTTGATAAGACAAAATTCACACTATGCATCTTCTAAAAAGTATCCATTTTGGTAAAATGAGTGTTCAAAATGGATTTAGGGTTTGTAGTTTATGATTTGTGGTCTCGGTAGTAGATTTTTTCACTCTGAATTTTAACATTTCTGTGTCAAAATCGTTCGAAAAAATATTTTTACCACACTTTTTGTGCTAAACTTTAAAAACAAAACAGTTTTAGCACAGAAATGTTAAAATTTTTCAGCCCCAACCTTGAGATTGACTTTGTAGTAACAAAAAAAAGCCAATCCTTAGGATTGGCTTTTAATAACATTGGTAAAATATATCTTAGATAACGTTTACATTGGTTGCAGTTGGCCCTTTTTGGCCGTCTGTTACATTATAGGACACTTTGTCGTTTTCCTGCACCTGCCCATTAAGGCCTGTTACATGTACAAATAAGTCCTGTCCGCCATTACTTGGTGTAATGAAACCGAAGCCTTTGGCTTCATTGAAAAATTTAATCGTTCCTTCGTTCATAAAAATAAATTATTAAGCGGTGAAGATAGTCTTAATAATTGGTTTTAAGTCTTTTAATATGAATAATTTACAAAAGGCCGTTAATTTAGTACCGTTATTTTGTTTCAATAAATCAAATTCCCGATTCAAATATCGCTGTCTTAGACTGGCGCAATTGCTGTTTTAAGAATGTATTGTTCTTTTTTTTTAGATAGATTGTTCCGATAAAGGGAAGCAGGCCATTTAGCTTATTTCGAAGCTGTCTCCTTATAATCCTTACTACGCTCACCCTGGATGAACATTTTCAGGGTATTGAAATGCATGGTAAATTCAACCGGTTTCCATTCCATGTCTTCATCCGTGTCTTCTTCGGTGCGGGTAGTATATTGGTACCAAAGGATGTATTTGGCATTGTCAAATCCCTTTTTAAAGAGTAAAGCACCCTTTTCGTCGCATTCCAATCCCCAAATCATTGGCCGTTTGAGCTGGTCGTGCAGCTGGTAAAAACCCATTCCGTATTGATTGAGTTCCACCACAGGTTCCTTTCCGTTGAATAAATATTTGCCCAGGATATCCAGGTTGATATTGTCCATATAATGCGAAATGTAATGCGGGCCGTCTTTGGTTTCAATCTTATCCCAGAGCTGGGCAAAGCTCTTGGTTCCAATCAATAACAAGACTAGGAGTAATTTTTGAGGTTTCATAACGTTAGGTTTAGTTTGTACTAAAAATAAAAACTATTCAATTCCAGTCGTCGATATGTGGAAATTAGTTATGAACAGATTGATTGTGGAAATGTTCATTTTAGTTAATTATGTAACTTTGTGTGGAATGACAAATAAGTATCAGCATGGAAGCCAAAGCAATCCTACAACAACACATAGCCAAGACCATATCGTTAAGTGAGGAGCAATTTGCCCATTTTTTCTCTTATTTTAAACCGATGTCCTTCAGCAAAGGACAGACGATTATTGGGGAAGGCGATACCGTAGATTGCGAATACTTTGTGCTTTCGGGTTGTTTGAAGGCTTTTTATATTAATGATGAAATCAAGATGTATATCCTTCAGTTTGCCATGCCAACCTGGTGGACCTCTGATTATGCGGCATTGTATAATAATACCCGCGCTACCATAAATGTAGACTGTATCACTGATGCAGAAGTACTTTGCCTTTCCAATGCCGATAGGGAGAAACTGTGTAGCGAACTCCACGAAGCGGAACACTTTTTCCGTTGGAGGACGAATCGGGGTTACATTGCTTCGCAAAAAAGGCTGCTTTCCTTTATGAATAATGATACCAAAAAGCGCTATGAGGAATTATTGGCGCTTTATCCCCAACTGTACAATTTAGTCCCAAAGCATTTAATTGCAGCTTATCTCGGGGTTTCCAGGGAAACTTTGAGCCGGCTTTATTCGGCACACTGATACTTTTTTCGAATGTGATGTAGGTCACGTAACCAACTTCGTATTCTGTTCTTCCTTTGTACCATAATTTTAAAACAAATTTAAAAATGGAAACAAAAGAATTTAAAATCGAAAGCGCAAAAAGCCGCATCGATTGGATAGGAAAAAAAGTAACCGGCGCACATAACGGTACGATTGAAGTAAAAGAAGGTTCCTTCACTTTGAATGACGGAAGGATAACCGAAGGTAAGGTCATCATTGACATGTCGAGCATTATGATCCTCGATGTAACGGATGCAGCTACGAATACCCAATTTGCAGGACACCTTGCTTCTGATGACTTTTTCTCAATTGAAAAATTCCCAGAGGCGTCTTTCGAAATTGTATCGGTAAATGCAATATCAGGCAATCAATATCATTTTGAAGGGAATTTAACGATCAAAGGAATTACTCATGCAGCTGCTTTTGATGCAACTGTTGAAAGCAGTGCAGCTACGCTAAACCTGGTTGGGAAACTTATCGTAGACCGTACCAAATATGGCATCAAATTCCGTTCAGGAAACTTCTTTAGGGATTTGGGCGATACGCTAATCTACAATGATTTTGAACTTGATGTTAATGTAACTGCCAACTTAAAAAACTAAGCCATGCCATTCGTAAAAATTGAATTGACCCGCGAGGGCGTAACCCGCGGTCAAAAACAGCAGCTAATCAAAGGAGTCACCGACTTAATTACAGAAGTCCTTAACAAAGACCCACACTTAACCCACATAGCCATACAGGAAATAGATACCGACAATTGGGGTTATGCAGGTGAACAGATATCAGTATTGCGTGAAAAAGGAATAACAGCAGATAAAAAATAATGCGATGAAAAAGCAAACTATAATTGTTACCGGAGCTTCTTCGGGTATAGGAAAAGGAATAGCGAAATACTTTTTGGATCGTGGCGATAATGTAGTCATCACTTCGGGTACGGCTGATAAATTGGAAGCAGTTTACCAGGAATTTGGAGCAACGGATAATCTTGCATTCGTCGCGGGTAATATCAGCAATAAAAAAACAGGCGAACAATTGGTGGCTACAGCCATTGAAAGATTCGGTTCCGTAGATATATTGGTTAACAATGCAGGTATTTTTGATAGTAAGCCTTTTTTAGAAGTAGATGAAGCTTATCTGGATAAATTCCTAACTACTAACCTGAAAGGAACTTATTTCACTACACAAACAGTCATTCCACAAATGCTGAAACAAAAAGGAGGTGTGGTAATCAACATCGGGACACCATTGGTAAACCATGGATTAGGTGGGTGGCCGGCATCAGCTCCGGTATCGAGTAAAGGCGCCATCCATGCCTTAACCGTTCAGCTTGCCGCCGAATTTGGAAAACAAAACATACGTTTCAATACAATTGCTCCGGGAGTTATCCGCACCCCAATGCATGGTGATAAAGCGGATTCCAATGCTGGACTTCACCTGCTGGATAGGGTTGGCGAAATTGAAGACGTTGCAGAGATGGTTTATACTGTTGCCAAAAGCAATTTTATCACAGGCTCGATCATCAATGTAGATGGAGGAAAAGGAGCCGGGCATAATTTAAATTAATTAAAATAATAATAACCGCCTCAGGGCACAAATTAAATAAAGATGAAAAATATAATTAAATCAGTATTTGTAGCTATGTTGGTAATGACTGGCGTTATTGCTACAGCTCAGAAATCACAAAAAACAAAAGTGCTTTTTGTTTTAACTTCCCATGATAAATTAGGGGATACAGGAGAATTAACAGGTTCCTGGATTGAAGAATTTGCAACCCCTTATTTTTTCTTTTTGGACAAAGGAATTGAAGTAGTGATTGCAACCCCAAAAGGAGGACAGGCTCCCATTGACCCAAAAAGTAACGACCCATCTTTCCAGACTCCGGCAACCAAACGTTTTTATGCCGATAAAAATGCACAAAAAGCATTGAGCACTACAGTGAAAATCACAACAGTTAAACAAGAAGACTTCAAGGCAGTATTTTACCCAGGTGGCCATGGCCCAATGTGGGATCTTGCAACGGATAAGAATTCGATGAAACTGATAATGGAATTTTACAATAACAGCAAACCAATAGCTTTTGTATGTCATGCGCCGGCCGCTTTGGCAAATGTTAAGGATAAAAACGGGAACTATCTTATTGCCGGTAAAAAAGTAACAGGTTTCAGCAATACTGAAGAAGCAGCTGTAGGATTAACCAAAGTAGTTCCTTTTTTGTTGGAAGATAGATTAAAAGAACACGGAGGAAAATATTCCCAAGGCGCTGATTGGAGTTCTTATGTAGTGGAAGATGGCTTATTGCTGACAGGTCAAAATCCTCAATCTTCAGAAGAAGTGGCTTCTAAGTTATTGTCTAAAATAAACTAATTCAATTATCTCCAACAAGTGATTTGGCATAGTTTGAAAATGAAGCTATGCCAAATCTTTTTATACCTTAAATATGTTTATTATGAAATCGAATATATCCTTAATGCTGACCCTTATTTTTTGGGTTGCCGAGAGCAGCAGCGCACAAGGCATGAGTTCCAAAGAATTCAATTCTATAAACCCCGAAAAGATAACATGGAAATCTTTCCCTGCTTTTCCGGATAAAGTAAAACTGGCTGTTTTGGTAGGGAATCCTGCTAAAACAGAACCCTTCATAGTTAGGGTAAAAGTACCGGATGGTGAAAAAATAATGCCCCACGTACATCCTGAAGATCGAATCTATACTGTAATTTCAGGAGTGTTTTATATAGGCATTGGAGAGAAATTTGACGAAACCAAACTTAAGGCCTATGCTCCAGGTTCGGTAATCATATTGCCTGGAAATACACCACATTTTCATTGGGCGAAATCTGGAGAATATGTTACCCAGGTCTATGCCATTGGCCCTCTGGGTTTGGAATACCTCGATAAGGAATACGATCCCAGGTTAAAATCGAGGAAATAATACTGCTTTTGTTTTAATGTGATTTACATCACACAGTCAGCCCGCTGTTTCTTTTGAAATTTGTAGTGTAATTAAATCACAACACAATGAAACCACAAAATCCAACAGTAATAAAAGCAATCTTAGTAACCGCTTTCATGCTCTATAATGTACAGGGAATGAAAGCACAAAACAACAGCACCATGAAAAATCAGGATTCAGACAAAGCAGCCCTTACAAAAGTATTGGAAGACAATTATTTCAAAGGGATTTATGAAGGCAATGTAGCCTTATTGGGCAGTGCATTCCATCATGATACTTTATTATTTGGCGATATTAAAGGAACGCCTTACGCCAAAACGCTCGAACAATATTTAGACGGAGTTAAAAACCGTCAAAGTCCTAAGGATTCCGGCAGGCCATTTCGAGGAGAAGTTTTATCTTTACATATCGTAAACTCTATCGCGGTAGCTGAAGCCAAAGTGACTATGTACGACTTCATTTACCATGATATCCTATCGTTTCATAAAATCAACGGGAATTGGGTTATCGTCAATAAAATGCTTACCGACACCAACCAATAAATGATAAAGTTATGTGGTATCATACAAAAGCAACAGAATTATTAGGCATACAATATCCGATTATGCAGGGCCCGTTTGGCGGTAATTTGTCTTCAGTAGCATTAACCGCTACAGTATCCAATGCTGGTGGCCTTGGCGGATTTGGAGCCTATACCTTGAGCCCACAGGAAATCATCGATGTCGATAAGCAGCTAAAAGCAGCTACTGATAAACCTTACAATCTCAACCTTTGGATTGCTGACAGCGATGTTCCTAATTCGGGCATAAGTGATGAATACTATGCAGAAATAAAAAAAGTATTCCAGGTCTATTTTGACGAGCTTGGAATTCCTTTTCCTGAAAAACCCGCACCCTTTCAATCCCGATTTGAAAACCAGGTAGAAGTAATCCTGGATCTTAAACCAAAAGTATTCAGTTTTATGTTTGGCGTTCCTTCTGCAGATATATTGGAGGAAAGCCGTAGACGAGGCATTGTAACAATTGGAGCAGCCACCACTTTGGATGAAGCCATTTACCTTGAAGCGGCCGGAGTTGACATGATCATTGCCTCAGGTTTTGAAGCAGGCGGGCACAGGCCTTCTTTTTTGGCTTCAGCTGAAACCTCCATAACAGGCTCATTTGTATTAATGCAACTCATTAAGGAAAAAGTAAAAGTTCCCATTATTGCTGCTGGTGGCATTGCTAATGGGAAAGGAGTAGCGGCTGCTCTGGCTCTAGGAGCGAGTGCCGCACAAATAGGTACCGCTTTTTTGGCTACAGATGAATCGAATGCTTTGCCAATCCATCGTCAAATGTTGTTTTCGGATGCAGCCAAATACACTACACTTTCCCGAGCTTATACTGGCCGTTTAGGCCGTGGAATTACCAGCAGGATTGCCAGGGAAATGATAGGTAAGGAAAAACAAATCCTCCCTTTTCCGCTACAGACAACTCTAATAGCATCCTTGCGAAAAGCTGCCCTTGAACAGGGGAAATGGGATATGGTATTGTTTTGGGGAGGACAGATTGCGCCAATTCTTAAACACACCAAAGCTGCTGCTTTGATGGCTTCGTTAATACAAGAAACAGAAGATTATTTTAGCAATCTAAAAGCCTGATTTTTTCGAATGTGACCTACATCACGTAACCGGATTTTTATTCTTCCTGAACTTTGTACTGTAATTTTAAATACAATACAAAATGGAAACAATAAATGAAAAAGTACTTTATACCGGAGTGACCCATACTACAGGAGGCAGAACTGGTAAATCCAAAAGTTCAGATGGTGAGTTGGATATCCTACTTTCCTCTCCCGGTTCTAAACGTTCCGGCACTAATCCTGAACAACTATTTGCAGCCGGATGGTCAGCCTGTTTTATAGGCGCCATGGAAATCGCAGCAAGAAATCTAAAAGCGGCAATTCCCGAAGATCATTATGTGAATACAGAAGTCGATTTGGTATTAAGTGAAAACGGTTATACACTTCAGGCGCGTTTATATATAAACTTACCCGGAGTTGATAAGGGAATTGCGAAAAGCATTATCGGGATTGCACAAGAAAGCTGTCCCTATTCAAAAGCCACAAAAGGGAATATAAAAACCGAATATATCCTTATCTAAAAACAAATAGAAAACATGAAAAGTAATTTAATCTATCTGGCAATGGCATTGATAACAGGGGCGCTGATTCCGATTCAGGCTTCTACAAATGCTGCGTTCAGTAAAAGTGTGGGCAATCCCTTCCTTACAGGTTTGATGGTTTTTATTGTGGGTTTGATAGGAATGGTGGCATTTATCGTTATATCGGGGACAGCCATGCCAACTACACAACAGGTAATCAGCGCGCCACTTTACAGCTATCTGGGTGGTGTGATTGTAGTAATTTATGTGATTATGATTTCGGTGTTAGTGCCTCGCATTGGCGTTGGAACCTCCATTGCCTTTATATTGACAGGGCAGGTGATTTTTGCAGTAATCATTGATCACTTTGGGCTTTTTAATGTTGTACCACGTTCTATCAACTTTACAAGGATTATTGGTTTAGTATTGTTGATAAGTGGAGTTTATATCGTAATGAAAAAATAAGGTTTAACTTTTCTACAGATAAAAAAAGGAGCTAATGCTCCTTTTTTTTATTTTTTCTCTAACCAAATTCTAGCATTTACAAATGCCTCAATCCATGGGGAAACTTCATCCTTTTTATCCGTTGGATAGTATGCCCAGTTCCATGGGAAGGCAGAGCGCTCAATATGTGGCATCATCACCAAATGACGACCGGTCTTGTCACACATCATTGCGGTGTTGTAACCCGAACCATTCGGATTTGCAGGATAGCCTTCGTAAGCGTATTTGGCTACAATATTGTACTGATTCTCTGCTTCCGGAAGTTGGAATTTTCCTTCTCCGTGCGAAACCCAAACCCCAAGCGTGCTTCCGGCTAAGGTTTTCAGCATCACCGAATTGTTTTCGGCAACTTTTACCGATGTGAAAATGCTTTCGTGTTTGTTACTATCATTGTGCAGCATCTTTCCATGGACCTTATGTTCCGGATGGATGACTTCCAATTCCATAAACAACTGGCATCCATTACAGATTCCAACGGATAAAGTGTCTTCTCTTTTGAAGAAATTCTTAAGCGAATTGTTTGCCTTTTCGTTGTATTTGAATGCTCCGGCCCAGCCTTTTGCCGAACCCAAAACATCCGAATTCGAAAATCCTCCCACAGCGCCAATAAACTTTATATCTTCCAGGTTTTCACGCCCCGAAATCAAATCGGTCATGTGGATGTCCTTAACGTCAAAGCCTGCTATGTATAGGGCATTCGCCATTTCACGTTCGGAATTACTTCCTTTTTCCCTGATTATGGCTGCCTTTGGACGCGGTTTCGTATTGTCAATCTCAGGTTTTTTCCCTGTAAACTGAGCAGGGAATTTATAGTGTAAAGGTTGGTTTTTATAATTGTCAAAACGTTCTTTGGCTTTATTGTTTTTGCTTTGTTTCTGGTCGAGTAGGAAAGAGGTTTTGAACCAAATGTCTCTTAAGTTTTGAATGTTGAATTTCAAATCATTAATTGTCAATTCGCCTGACTCCACAGCGTTTCCGATTTTGAAGAACTCGATTCCGCTCAATGCTTTTTCAAATGCAGCGTCGTCTTTTGCCTGAAGTACCAAACCGATGTTTTCAGAAAATAAAATCTTTACCAAATCTTTTTCGGCAAATGAACTAAAGTCGATTTTGGCTCCCAAATTTATATCTGCAAAACACAGCTCCAATAAAGTTGTAATCAAACCACCCGAACCAATGTCGTGCCCTGCAACAATCTGCCTGTCCTTGATTAGATTTTGAATGGCATTGAATGCTTTTTTAAAGAAATCAGCATTCTTGATGGTTGGCGTATCATTTCCGACCTTATTCTGGGTTTGGGCAAATGAACTTCCGCCCAATTTAAATTCGTCCTGAGACAAATTGATATAATAAATCGAACCGCCATTTCTTTGTAAAACCGGTTCAACGACTTTTGTAATATTGGAACAATTTCCGGCAGCTGAAATAATAACCGTTCCCGGCGCAATCACTTCATCATTCGGATATTTTTGCTTCATTGACAGCGAATCCTTTCCGGTTGGAATATTGATTCCCAATTCGATGGCAAAATCAGAACACGCTTTTACCGCTTCGTACAAACGGGCATCTTCGCCTTCATTTTTGCATGCCCACATCCAGTTGGCCGAAAGGGAAACACTTTTCAAACCATCCTTTAACGGCGCAAAAATAATATTCGATAAGGCTTCGCCAATAGAATTCCGCGAACCTGCACTTGGATTTATCAAAGCTGAAATTGGAGAATGCCCTATGGTTGTGGCAATTCCTTCCTTTCCGTTAAAATCCAATGCCATAACACCAACATTGTTCAATGGTAATTGTAACGGTCCTGCGCATTGTTGTTTGGCTACTTTTCCACCAACGCAGCGGTCGACTTTATTGGTCAGCCAGTCTTTACAGGCAACTGCTTCAAGCTGTAAAACCTGCTCCAAATAGCTGTGGATTTTATCTTGTGAATATGGAACTTCAGTATATTTTATAGTGGATGTTGAATCGGTCATGATCACTTTAGGCGAACTTCCAAACATATCTTCCAGCGCAAAATCCATAGGTTTTTCGCCAGTAGTTTTGCTTTCAAAAGTAAAGCGGTGGTCATCGGTTACTTCGCCCACTTCGTACATTGGGGCACGCTCACGCTCGGCAATTGCTCTCAGGATTTCAATGTCATCCTTTCCAATTACCAATCCCATGCGTTCCTGTGATTCGTTACCAATGATTTCTTTGGCAGATAATGTTGGATCGCCAACAGGAAGTTTGTCCAGATTGATCAATCCACCGGTCTCTTCAACCAATTCAGAAAGGCAGTTCAAATGCCCGCCTGCACCGTGATCATGGATTGAAACGATCGGATTCGTATCGCTTTCCACAAAAGCACGGATGGCATTGGCAGCCCTTTTCTGCATTTCCGGGTTCGAACGTTGGATGGCGTTTAATTCAATTCCGGAACCAAAAGCACCGGTATCTGCAGAAGAAACTGCAGCGCCGCCCATTCCGATTCTGTAATTTTCACCACCAAGTACTACAATTTTATCGCCTTTTTTTGGTTTGTGTTTTTTGGCCTGTTCTTCTTTTCCATAACCAATTCCACCGGCTAACATGATTACTTTATCGAAACCTAACTTTCGGTTGTTTTCTTCATGCTCAAATGTTAGTACAGAACCTGTGATTAAGGGTTGTCCAAATTTATTTCCAAAATCGGAAGCACCATTCGAGGCTTTTATCAAAATGTCCATCGGAGTTTGGTACAACCATTTTCTTTCCTGCATTCCGTTTTCCCATTCACGATTTTTTTCCAATCTTGAATAAGCAGTCATGTAAACCGCTGTTCCTGCCAAAGGCAATGAACCTTGTCCGCCTGCCAAACGGTCCCGGATTTCTCCACCAGAACCTGTAGCCGCACCATTAAAAGGTTCTACGGTTGTTGGGAAATTGTGGGTTTCGGCTTTGATGGATATTACTGAATTGAATTCCTTTTCCTGGTAAAAATCGGCTTTGTCCCCCTTTTTTGGAGCGAACTGAGTCACTTTCGGGCCTTTGATGAAAGCCACATTGTCTTTATAGGCCGAAACGATATCATTCGGATTGAGTTCGGAAGTTTTCCTGATCATTTTGAACAAGGACATGTTTTTCTCTACACCATCAATAACGAAAGTTCCGTTGAAGATTTTATGACGGCAGTGTTCCGAATTTACCTGCGAGAATCCGAAGACTTCCGAATCCGTTAATTTTCTATTGAGTTTTTTGGAAAGGTTTTCAAGGTATTGTACCTCTTCATCGCTTAAAGCCAAGCCTTCCTGTTTGTTATAGGCAGCAATGTCGGCAATTTCCAGGATTGGTTCCGGCTTGATGTTGATGGTAAAAATATCCTGGTTCAGCTCGCTGTATTTCTGCGAAAGCATCGGGTCAAAATCATTGAAATCCTCAGAAATTTTTAAGAACTCCTCAATTCGTATGATGCCGTCAATTCCCATGTTTTGGGTAATTTCAACAGCGTTGGTGCTCCAGGGCGTAATCATTGCGGCACGTGGGCCAATAAAAAAATCCGTCAGGACGGATTTTTCTATTTTATATGCGTTAGCGAATAACCAATTTAGTTTTGAGATAGTTTCTGCCGAAAGTTCGTTTTGCGACTGAACGGCAAAAACGGTATTGCTTTCGTTTCCGAAGAAATGAATCATTGTGTTGTTGTTTTGTGTTGTTGTGGTGCAAATTTAGGCTAAAAATCTGAAACCTAAAAGAGCTTTTAATTTAATTCTAAGGAATAAAATTATAGGCGCCCACATCAAAAGGATTTACCCTTGGATTGCCTAATATGTCAAACAAAACTCCGGCTTCAATTCCCATTCCTATTGCAAAGGAATCCTCATCAAGGCGTAGGTTGTTTTTAGCAATTTCTACGAAATCAGGTGATTTATTTATCTTATTTCCGTTTTGTTCCAATCGCAGCACATCATATAAAAGCGGATTTGCCACAGCGACAGAACCCGATGAAACATTAATCTTCACGAGGCAGTTTTGGAAAGAGCTGTTGAATGTAGTTCCTTTTTTGTCCAGGATAATTTCATTGCTGTTTGAACCATAAATGATGCAATTCGTGAAAGCTGCATTTAGTGCCAATGGCGTTTCCTCTCCTAAATAATCAGAAGCATACACCGCCAGTTGTTTGGAACTGCTCCAGTTGTTGTTGAACGTACAATTGGTAAACGCATAATCTCCTCCATAAACAGCAGCCACACAGTATTGACCGCAACTGTTGATGACTACTTTTTTGCCTTCAATGTTCCCGTTATACGAAAGTATCCCGTAGTTGGAACAATCGTAAATCTGGGTGTTTTCTATTCTAACCAAACCTGCATTGTCTTCAATAAGCAATCCTACGATGGCATTTTTAAGTGTTAGATTCTTAATGTTTGCATGGCTTCCCTGACGCAGGTAAACGGCCTGCCATTGTCCCGGAACATCTGAAAAATCGGGTTCCAAACGGTCGCCTTCAAAAATAACTTCGTTTTCCAAAGTTTCCTGATTTGTGGATATGTCTCCTTCTATATTGAGCGTTCCGCCTTGTTGAACCACCAAACCTGATCCATCGTGGAAATGAACCCTTGCTCCTTGTGGAATGGTGAGCGTTTCTCCATTGGGCACACTCGCATAACCGTAGACGACATAAGGTTTGTCGGTATGGAACGTATATTCATCCTGATTGTCGGGATGATTGTGGCTCAGGTTTCGGCCGTTGGTTTCCAATACTTCCCCGTTTTCGCCAAAACCAATTGGAATCTGGTCGATAACACCGTTGGTATTATTAGGGAAAATAAAATAAGCATCCTGGATTAGTGTTACCAATTCCACTTTTTGCAGGTTATCGCCGCTGTCAAATTCAATCTGGTCGGTATATAGGAAATCGTCTGGGTTGGCATCACCAATACCCGCTGTGGTTTCTATGAAAATATACATACTGTCCTTTGCCAATAATTCGACGTCGCGGAAAACCCTGTTTTCAAAACCGACCATTCCATCAACCGTCATCCTGTATTTTGAACCAACTCCTTTTGCCAATCTGATGGATGGAATTTTGATGTCTTTGTCGCTTCGGTTATAAACTTTCAAGGTATAAGTGCTGGAACCGATATTGGTAAAAACCGTGTCGAGGTAAATGGTGTCTTTAGAAAAAACCAACTCGCCCTTACTTGGTTCGAATACAAAATCCTGACGACAGGAACTAACGGTGATAGCTAAACCAACAAAAAATAGAATAATGAGTTTACGCATTTGCAGTATGAATTTTGGTAAATGTAAGTATTAATTTGAAAATCTAAAAATCTAATGATATAACGTCAAAAAATAGAATTTATTGCCAAAAGTATTCAAATCCGTGTCATTTCGGTTTTAAATTCTTGTAAATAAGTAGTATTTTTACACTCGGTACCTTTAGGTCAAACCGTAAAAAATAAAAATAGCTATGTCATTTGATAAAGATAAAATGCTCCAACTTTGCAATAATTGGTGCAAAAACACCCTGATGGAAACTTTGGAAATCGAATACATCGATGCCGGCGAAGATTTCCTTACGGCCAAAATGCCTGTAAATTCAAGAGTGCATCAACCTATGGGATTGCTTCATGGCGGTGCCACTGTGGCATTGGCAGAGAGTGTTGGAAGTGCGGCTTCCTTTTTGTTCATCAATACCGAAAAACAGGAAGTACGCGGCATCGAAATTTCTGCGAATCATTTAAAGGCAAAGCGTGAAGGAACCGTTTTTTGCACCGCAAGGATCATCCATAAAGGCAGGAGCATCCATCTTTGGGAAATAAAAATCACCGATGAAGAAGGAAAATTAATATCGCTTTGCAAATTGACTAACATGATTTTACCAAGACGCTAATGACCGATTTATTCCTAAAAGTCAAAATCCAGCAAGGGCAGAATCTGCCGTTTGTCTTGTTCTGCAAACCCGATTCCAATAAGGTTGTAGGTGTGTTTCAAAGGAATGACCACTTGTATTTTTTGGAAAGTTTTGAGGAAAAAGGTTTTGCTTTTGCTCCCTTTGATGCTGAGGAAGTCCCTTATATTCCGTTGGAGCATTCGGATGTGTATGTTGAAATGGTCCATAGCAAAAATTACTATTTTGAATCCAAGCCCATTGCGCCAAACAATATCATAGGAAAAGATTTCTTTGAAGAATTGGTTGCCAAAGGCGTTGATGCCATAAACGACAAGGAATTCCTAAAAGTGGTTTTGTCGAGGAAAGAAGAAGTGGCACTGACTGATTTTGACATCCAGGCAACGATGCGCCGAATGATTTATCAATATCCCAATGCCTTTAAATATTGTTTTTCGCATCCAAAGATTGGAACCTGGATTGGCGCAACACCCGAACAGTTCCTGAAGACCAATGCGAATTCGATAAAAACGGTTGCACTTGCCGGGACACAATTGGAAACAGCTTCTAAAAATGTGGTTTGGCAGGATAAGGAAAAAACCGAGCAGCAATTGGTCACCGATTTCATAGTAGACAGCCTTGAGGATTTGGTTAAGGAAATTACCCTTTCGAGTCCGTATTCGGTTAAGGCGGGAAATTTGTGGCATATAAAAACGGATATTTCTGCAACTTTGAAGTCGAAGAAATTCCTAAAGAAAGTCATAACGGCCTTGCACCCAACGTCAGCTGTTTGTGGCCTGCCAAAGCAGGAAGCAAAACAGTTCATCCAAAAAAATGAAGGCTACAACCGCGAATATTATTCGGGTTACCTGGGCGAACTGAATATCGATTTGGTCACCTTTAAAACATTGCAGACCGATTTGTTTGTCAACCTGCGCTGTATGAAAGTACTCGGAAATAGGGCGCAGCTCTTTATTGGCTGCGGGATCACCAAAGACAGTAATCCGGAAGATGAATACATTGAGACGGTCAACAAATCGATGACGATGAAGAAAATCATTAGTTAAAAATTGACAATAAAAATAGAACACAGAATTCAAAATTTAAAATTTAGAATTTAAAATAGATTTATATGAAACTAGATATACTTGCGTTTGGAGCGCATCCCGATGATGTAGAATTAGGCTGCAGCGGAACGATAGCCAAGGAAATTTCGCTTGGGAAGAAAGTAGGCATCATCGATTTGACCCGTGGCGAATTGGGAACGCGTGGCTCTGTTGAAATCAGGAACGCCGAATCTGCGAAAGCTTCAGAAATACTGGGAGTTTCAGCAAGGGAAAACCTGGATATGCGCGATGGGTTTTTTGTAAACGACGAAGCACACCAAATGAAAATCATTCAGATGATTCGGAAATACCAACCGGAAATCGTGCTCTGCAATGCCATTCGCGACCGTCACATTGACCACGGAAAAGGAAGCAAATTGGTTTCGGACGCCTGCTTTTTGTCGGGTTTGCGAAAAATTGAAACTGCATTAGACGGAAAAAATCAGGAAGCATGGAGGCCAAAAGTGGTTTATCATTACATACAATGGGAAAACATTGAACCCGATTTTGTCGTTGATATTACGGGTTTTACAGAGAAGAAAGCAGCTTCAATCCTTGCCTACAGCTCGCAGTTTTATTCAGAGGATTCCAAAGAACCGGTAACCCCGATTGCGACCAAAAATTTCCTGGAAAGCATCCATTACCGCTCTCAGGATTTTGGCCGGATCATTGGCGTAGACCATGCCGAAGGATTTACCGTTGAAAGATATTTGGCGGTGAAGAGCTTAGGGGATTTGATTTAAAAAATATAAAAAATCTTTGCAAGAGTAAACTTTTGCACTATATTTGCACTCGCAAAAGAAGCTTAGGCTTTATTGCACATTAAATGGTGGTTGTAGCTCAGCTGGTTAGAGTATTGGTTTGTGGTGCCGAGGGTCGCCGGTTCGAACCCGGTCAGCCACCCTTAATCAAAAAGTCCTGATGATTCAGGACTTTTTTTGTTATATTACCTTCGATTTCAAAAAGTGAAACTATGGATAATCATCTGGAATTAACCGATTGGGAGTTTGAACAACAATTTGCGGATTGTAAAATTCCACCGGCTTTGTTTAGCCACGAAGCGCATTTAAGGCTTGCCTGGATTCATATTGATAACTATGGCATTGATGCAGCGGTTGCCAATGTTTGTTCCCAACTAAAATCCTTTGTAGAGTTTTTGGGAGTTTCTGATAAATACAATGAAACGGTTACCATTGCTGCGGTTAGGGCTGTTTATCATTTTAAGTTAAAATCGGGAACAGATAATTTTCAGGATTTCATTGCAGAAAATCAAAGACTTACAACCAGCTTCAAGGAACTGCTGAACCAACATTACACTACCGATATTTTCAATTCCGCAAAAGCAAAAAGGAGATTTATTAAACCAGATTTATTACCTTTCGATTGATTTTACCGGACAAAATGCTAATATCATAATAAAATCGGCAAATAGTGTAAGCTCTTTCTTTTTGGAAGGAATTATCTTTGAGTAACTAAATAGATGAAAAATGAAAACGCAATCTCAACTCCAGAATATACTTTCCTTACTATTCATTTTAGTTTCGCTGAACGGTTTTTCACAAACTGTAGATAAATCGAATCTTACCACACTGCAAAATGTTGTTGAGAATATCAAGCAAAAGAATGAATCCATAAAAAATGTGGAAAGTGTAAACGTGATGGTAAACGATGTACTGATAAAAGATTTACAGGATTTTACCATAGACCCAAAGAGCATTGCAATGGTAGAAGTACTTGTGCTGAAACCTAAGGCTGATGGAGCACAAATCAAGCCTTCCATAATAATCAATACAAAGCCTAGATAATCTTTATTTTATCTTCCGTCGGTTTTGTCAACCACCAATTTGTCTTTTCGGTTGGCTATTTCCAAGGCAATGGCAAAAGCATATTTTGCCCTGGTTTGCAGCGCATCAAATTCTATTTTCTCTACTTTATCCGTTGGCTGATGATAGTCTTCGTGTGTACCGTTGAAAAGGAACACCACCGGAATTCCGTTTTTGGCAAAATTGTAATGGTCGGAACGATAATAAAAACGGTTTGGATCGCTTTTGTCGTTGTATTTATAATCTAAATTCAGCAGGTTGTATTTTTTGTTTACATCTTCACAAATGTTGTATAAATCGCTTGAAAGATAATCTGAACCGATAAGGTAAACATAGTTGTTGGTTTCTTTATGGAATTTATCGCGACGCCCAATCATATCTATATTCACATCGGCAACAGTATTTGCCAAAGGGAACAAAGGGTTTTCGGAATAGAATCGTGAACCGTGCAAACCGTGTTCTTCACCCGTCATGTGTAGGATTAGTATCGAACGCTTTGGTCCGTGGCCTTCGTCTTTTGCCTTTTGGAATGCAGCAGCAATTTCCATAATCGCGACTGTTCCCGAACCATCATCATCTGCTCCATTATAAATTTTGCCATTCTGGATTCCAACATGGTCATAATGGGCAGAAACAACTACAATTTCTTCAGGTTTTTCAGAGCCTTCAATAAAAGCCCAGATATTTTCGGAATCATTCAAACCTTCGTTTCGTTTGGCGTTCAGATAGGAAGCGGGAATGTGCTGGTAATAATCAGTGGCACCTTTTGGGAAACCAACACCATGGCTCATGTACCAATCAATCATGTAACGTCCGGCTCTTTTTTGGCCTTCGCTTCCTGTTTCTCGTCCTTCCATTTTGTCTGAAGCAATGATTTCAAGGTTTTGCTTCAGGCTCTCCTTTGAAATGAAATCAAGGTAATCTGTTTTGGAAGCGTCAAACGGTTTTTTGGCAACTACAGCTTTGTGGCTCGAACAGCTCAGAAATGCAAACGTGAATGCCAATAATGCAGTTTTTTTAATCATCGTTTTTAATGGATATTTATAAAAGTATATATTAAGAATGCTAAAAGTACGATTGTCATCAGGATCATATTGATGAAAAACATGGCAACACTTTTTATGAATGATATCCATCTTGTTTCTCCATAAAAGCGATGATGTGCCGGAAAAAAATAGTAGAACATCCAAATCATGGCAATCGTACGCGCTATCGATCCAATAGTACTCGTTACCATATTTTCCGGGAAGCATTCTATCAACCTGTTCAGGAAGAAAATCAGCAATATTATCAATAATAAAAATGAGAAATAATGCAGCGTGAATATTCCGTGGTCAAAATAAAACCAACGTTTTTTACCATGGAAAATCCATAATATGAAGGCAAACAATGGCATGTAAATGAATAAGGTCTTGGGGATATTGTGCCAGGCTTCTTCCCCGAATTTCTCCCACATTTCTGTTTTATTGTACTTTGCCTTTACAGTTAGTGTCCTTTTAATGATATCATATTCCCAATCACTCAGCTTATCCTCCTTTGGGCCATATTTCTGCAGCGAATCCAATTCCCTGAGATTATCATATCCAAAATTCAGGAAGCCTTTATTTTGTTCTTCATTGCTGAGTTTCTTTTTCTTTTGGGCTTTGTCTGCTGCTTCCAATAATTCCGACACCTTTATTTTTTTCTTTGTAAGCAAGCTGTCCTTGAGTTTGCCATTGGCATCAGGAACCTTAACGGAATAGGTTTGGTCGAGGTCAATCATATCGTCTGCTGCATGATTTTCACCTTTAGGGAAAACCGAAATCAGGAAAAAGGTAACAAAACTGATAAAAATGTATAAGCGAACCGGAGCCAGATAGGAAAGACGCTTTCCCGAAAGGTATTCCTTGGTAAGCGAAGCCGGTTTGATCAGAAGGTTTTTTATGGTTTTCCAAAAGGCATTTTCGTAGTGGGTCAAATCTTCGAAAAAATGGATAAATAAATGGTGGAAGGTTTTTCGGGTGTCGGTGTTTTCCTGGCCACAATTTGGGCAAAATCTATTTTCTACAACATAATTACAATTCAGGCAGGTTTTGTCTTTTCTTAAAGGACTTCTGGACATAGGCAATAGTTATAAAATCAAAATGTAAAGCTATTAAATTTATTTCTATTTTTGAGAGGCAAAACTTAAAACTAATGATTACCATTCAAAATAACACAGACCCTAATTTTAGTCAAATCAGGGCAATTGCCAAGGAAGTCTGGCCGATAGCTTACGGCGCCATTTTGAGCCAGGAGCAATTGGATTACATGATGGAAATGATGTACAGCGTTGAGGCGCTTCAAACGCAATTCAATGAAAAAGGGCATCATTTTATCCTGGCGATTGAAGAGGAAGCGGCAGTTGGATTTGCTTCCTATGAATTTAATTACAATCAGGAACCAAAAACCAAAATCCATAAAATCTATATATTATCCAACCAACAAGGCAAAGGAACCGGAAGGATACTGATTGATTACATTACCGAATCGGCACGCAAAAACAACCAGAAAGCCTTACTTTTGAACGTCAATAAAAATAATATTGCCCAGCATTTTTATAAAAAATTGGGTTTTGACATTGTCCTTGACGAAGTCATTGACATTGGCAATGGTTATGTTATGGATGATTATGTGATGGAAAAATCGATTTAAAACAACACGAATGCAGTTTCTCAAAAAAATCAACAGCAAAGCAAAATCTGATTCCAATACGGGTTTCGGAACCAACGCATCCAGTTATGGTGGCAGGTTTGTTACCAAA
Organism: Flavobacterium wongokense; assembly: GCF_021608265.1. Classification (GTDB taxonomy): domain Bacteria; phylum Bacteroidota; class Bacteroidia; order Flavobacteriales; family Flavobacteriaceae; genus Flavobacterium; species Flavobacterium wongokense. The sequence continues at coordinate 34,754 of NZ_JAKIHP010000004.1, read as the reverse complement.
AATGGAAATGCTAATGTCAAAAAAGCAGGAATCGATTTCTTTGAAGGAATCAGCTGGTACCACACGATGGTGAACATTCCGCGATGGAAATTCTTTGTCATCATTGTGACGTTTTATTTTTTGGTCAATTTTATTTTTGCCAGCATTTATTACGGAGTTGGCGTTGAACACTTGAACGGAGTTACGGCTGTTAAGGCTATTGACAAATTTGGGCAGGCTTTTTTCTTTAGTGTTCAAACCTTTACCACTGTGGGTTATGGGCATGTGAGCCCGAGTGGATTTCTTACCAGTTTTGTTGCGGCTGTTGAAGCACTTTTTGGTTTGTTGAGTTTTGCGATTGCAACGGGTTTGTTTTATGGAAGATTCAGTAAACCAAAAGCGCACATTAAATTTTCGCACAATGCATTGATTGCTCCATATAAAGACGGAACGGCATTGATGCTTCGCCTGACACCTTTTAAAAATACCAATCTGACCGATGCCGAAGTCAAAATGACCTTGGGAATGAAGCTCGATGAAAAAGGAACGCTGACCAATAAATTCTACAGCCTTGATTTGGAAATGTCCAAAATCAATGCGCTGAATCTGAGCTGGACTTTAGTACATCCTATAACCGAAAGCAGTCCGTTGTACAATTTGACGAAAGAGGATTTCGAGAATATCGATGGGGAAGTTTTGGTGTTCCTAAAGGTTTTTGACGATATGTTTAGTACTACGGTTGTAAAACGTTCATCATATGCGTTTGATGAGATTGTTTTTGGGGCCAAATTCCTGCCAATGTATTCCCGAAGCGATAACCAGAACAAAACGGTGCTTCATATTGACAAGCTCAATTCGTTTGAAAAAATAAAGCTGTAAATTTCTTTACAGCTTTATTTTTATTTTAAGGTCGCATCCAATTTGACCGATACTTTTTTGGAGACTTTCTTACTCACGACACTTGGAATGTCAATTCCGTAATCATCGGTATTTAAGGTGAAGTTGGAATCGATGTCCACTCCGTCACCCGATTTCTTGATACTTGCCGTAATGGTTATGTCCTTTGTTTTTCCGTGCATTTCCATTTTGCCTTTTATCGTATAGCTTTGTGCGGCTGCAGTTAATTTGGAAACATCAAAATTCTCAATTTTCCCTTTAAATGTCGCTTTTGGATATGTATCACTTTCCATATAATTTTCGTTGAAATGTTCCTCCATCAGCGCCACTTTGAAACGGAAACCCTTAATCAATGCCAAACTGGCAATTTCGCCTGTAGCCGGATTTAGGACCACTGTAGTCGATTCGTTTTTGGCTTTTATTTCTTCAAAAGCAGGAACCGATGCTTCGAAAGTAATTTTCCCGGTTTTGGTAACCATTTTGGTTTGAGCAAAACTGCTCATGCTTACAATAATAAGTAGGCTTAATAATTTAGTCTTCATAGCTTTTAGTTTATTTATTCTGGAAATCCGTTTTGTGCCCATTGGAAAATTTTATCGATTGTGGCCTGTGGCAATCGTGTACCACCGTTTGGCATCATACCGGCCGAACCTTGTGCTCTTGAAATCCTGTCGAGCAGGCCACGGGTCATTACTGCATTTTTAACATCGGTATAAGTTGTCAGTTGCATTGGGGCTCCATTTTGTGGAGGAGAAGTATGACAAAAAAGGCAATTGTTCTCAACGACACCTTTAACGGTATTGGTGTAAGTGATGTCGCCGGCAGCTGTATTGTCAATTAGGTCAGACGTAGAATCATTCGTACAGCCGTATTGCGACAGGACAAAAGATGCCAATAAAAATGTGTATGCAAATCTTTTCATAGTAAATTTCTTTTTTTAATAAAGTTAGTAAAAATTCTGACGTATTGATAAATAATTAAATTTGTAACAATTAAAATCTCCAGTTATGAAAAAGAAAATAATTATTGTTCTACTAATTCTCATTGTTGCGGCATTCGCGGTTTATAAATTTCTTTATAAAGAACATAGGGATATTGCTTCCGAAGATGTTACCTATACTGAAACGGTAGTCCAGGTTTTTGATGCATTTCAAAAAGACGCTCAAAAAGCCAACGCAAAATATTTGGACAAAACCATTGAAATATCTGGTAATATCACAAATATTGACCCACAAAATAAACTAATTACAGTGGATGAAAAGCTTTCCGCGAAGTGTACAAATAGTATACCGAACAATTTAAAGCCCCAGAATTCTGTAATTTTGAAAGGAAGGGTCGTTGGTTATGACGATTTACTTGGCGAGATTCAAATGGACCAATGCACAATCAAAAAATAGAAAACTAAAATGAAAACATCTATGAAAAAAATTACCCTACTATTATTACTTCCATTTGCAATGTCTGCCCAGGAAGATTTACTAAAGGAAGTAGACTCTACGCCATCCGAAAAAACGAAAGTTGAAGCTGCTTTCAAGGCTTTGAAGATTGTCAATATCGAATCCACAAAATTGGCTTCTAAAGGCGATTTTTATTTTATAGTTGCCCACAGGTTCGGTTCGCTTAAAGATGGATTTGAAGGCGCATACGGACTTGACAATGCAGTTACCCAACTAAAGTTCCTGTACGGAGTTACGAATTGGTTTACGATTAGTGCTGCCCGAAGTGAGCTGGCTTATGATTTTTCCGGCAAATATTTATTGAAATCCCAGGAAGATAATGGTTTCCCGGTTGCGATTGCCGGATTTACCAGCTTGGGCTTCAATAATACCCTGAAAGAGAATATTTATCCAAAAATGAAATTTGAGGACCGATTGATTTATGTTGCCCAATTATTGGTTTCAAGAAAAATCAACAGCAAACTGTCATTAGAACTTGCTCCGACATTTTTCCATGAAAACTTTGTAACCGATGACAATCAGGATAATAGCCAGTATGCGATTGGAATGGGAGGAAGGTATAAATTTGCTAAACGCTGGTCAGTGAATGTTGAGTATGCAGCACATTTAAACCGTTCCAGTACTTCGCCTTATAAAGATCCACTTTCCATTGGTGTTGATTTGGATACCGGAGGACACGTTTTCCAAATGCATTTCAGCAGTTCTCAGGGAATGCACGAAGCTGGATTTTTGGGCAATACAACAGGAGACTGGAGCAAAGGCGATATCTTCTTTGGATTTAATTTGTTGAGGGTTTTCTAAATATTTAAATAAGACATAAAAAAAGCGTCCCGAAATCCGGGACGCTTTTCTATTATAAAGGTTTTGGTGTTTATTCTTTAACGAATTTTTGTCCGTAGTTTTTATTATTTGAATCTGTGATTGACAGGATATAAGTTCCAGTCGCAAGGCTTGCTACATTGATTGGACGATCCAAATCGGTTGTAGTCAAAACAACCCTACCCATTAAATCATATACCGCAGCAGATTTAAGCGTTACGCTTAAATTATCTTTCAACTGAATATTAATCACATCTTTTGTAGGGTTTGGATACACTGAGAATACTCCGTTGGTAAATGCACTGGCAGCCAATGTTGCACCTTCTACAACCAAAAGCCTTTGGTTTGGAGTTACATTGTTGTAAGTATCCACAAGGCCAGATGGCCATCTAATGATTACCTGGTCGATAGTTGTAGCCTGTCCAATTCCAAAATGAGCATTCAATGAACTCATGAATTCAAATCCTTCACCACTTCGGATGTCCCTGATTTGAATGCCCCATGCACCGTGGATTTCAATACGGGCACCAATACCGTTTCTGTTACTTTGTACACCTTGTAATGCCACTTTAATCCATTTATTGGTGTTAGGCGTAGCATAACGGATAGTACTTCCATTTAGAATGTCAAGGAAGCCGTCGTCATTTAAATCACCAATTGCACCAATCATCAATCCAGGATATGAAACAGGGGCAAAAGTGCTGTTGTGCTGATTGTACATAATTTTGTTACCACCACCTAAAACGTCAAGGAATCCATCGTTATCGAAATCATAAGTAACGTTGTCAATGTTGGTTGAAGTGTTAGTGTCCCAACCAGAACCGGCAGTTATGTTAGTAAATGCTTCTTCAGTAGTGTTGGTAGTGTCAAGGTTATTCCTGAAATATTTGTGTGTTCCGGAGCTTGCTGTAATGATAACATCCATATCACCATCATTGTCAAAATCACCAATTGCAGAAGACCAGGTTTGGATAGGTGTAACATTGATTCCTGCGATAGCAGAAATATCTGTATAAACACCATTACCATCATTTCTATGCAATTCACATGGTGGCCCTGAACATTTTGAAATGAAAACGTCGGTATCTCCATCATTATCAAAATCAGTAAATAATGTTGAGTAGTTACCACCAATAGTACCAAATTTCATAGCACCTGGCGTTACATTTGATTGGTAGAAAGTTAAGGCATTATCTGTACCACCACCATTGAGGTAATAGCAGTTAGGTGCAATGTCGTGGCAGGAAAAAATATCCAGGTTTCCATCATCATTCAAGTCAGCAAAATTGGTTCTTTGGCAGAAGATATAATCTCCAGGAGTGATATTAGTATAGCTTGTTCCGTTTGATTTCCAAACAGACAAACCAGAACCCGCTCCTAAAATAAAGTCCATTTTACCATCTCTATTATAATCTCCCGCAGCCATACTCCAGTTTGGCATGAAATGCGTTCCTGCAACAGGATAATCAGTTGGTGTGGTTATCCCACCAGCGCCTTGGTAGTGTACCCTTAAATTATTATTGCTTACTCCAACAATATCATCTTTATGGTCACCATCTACGTCAACAACACAAATATTGAAAGTGCTGTTAATCGTTGCTAATGAAGTCGAATTGTAAGTCACCGGCAAAGTAGGAGGAACTACAACAGGAGCTTCCGTTAATCGGAAACTAAAACCATTGTTGTGTGCAGCGTCCAGCCATCTGTTATCAAAAACAATGATGTAAGATGTGCCTGCAGTTACATTGAAGGTTACCACCGAAGAATAGTCCGCGCCGGCATCATCATCACCTGCAAAACAAGTCAATGCATCACAAGTTCCGGTATAAACGTGAACACGGGTATCTGTTCTTGGAGTGTTGGCAGTAATGTCTGTTGATACAGTTACTGTATGGGCAGCTGTTGGCGTATAGATATACCATTCGCCTCCAGGAATTGCCTGCTGGATTGCACCGTTGTCAGCACAAAAAAGTGTTGGGGCAGTTCCGTTGATTACACCAACAGTATACGTTCCAGGTCCTGGAATTGCTGTTGGGGAAGCACAAGAATCCTGTGCTTTCGATAATTGCACCATAAAGAGCAATGTAATAATTAGAGTAATTTTTTTCATGTTTCTGATTTTTAAAGTTTGCTAGTTTTCTTTGTTTATGGACAAGGTGCCAATGAATTGATCCATTGTCCTATTAGTTCGACACCTTCCTCATGGATTACAGTTCTTCCATGAAGCGGCATTCTAAATGATTCTTCTGTTGTATTTAGTCGGTAATAAAGCATCGACCTGTTTACATTTCCGGGTTTTATGATCTTTGTCAAAGCAGGAGCAAAGCTGTAGTCTTCTGTATCTACGCAGACTCCCATATTGGTTTGTCCATTTGGGCCACCAGTCATATTAAATGGAAAACGCATCGGTCTATAATCACAATGCCTGTCAATGGCATGGCAGTGCGAGCAGTTGCTGTCCAGATAGGAGCGAACCCTCAATTCTAAAGGCCTGGTATTGTCGTTATAATTAATTACGGTGTTTTCGGCAGTAGGCAGTGTAAAATTGCTGTCGAGATATCCCTGTTCCACCCATTTGGTAAGCTGGTTTTTAGTACCCGAAGCATAAGTGTAAGCAAAATTAAGGTTTTGGGGTTTGATGCCAATAGGAATGTAAGTGTCAATTTCAGTAGGGCCAATCACTTGCTTGTTTTTGTGGCAGATCATGCATTGAACTTCGGTTGGAATCCTGTAACTCGTACTTTTGATTACATTGTTTTCATCTTCCCAGGAAATATCAGTAAAACTTCCGGCCAGGTCAAAGTCAGCATCGGTCTGAGCTTCATTCCAGACGTAATTTGCAAATATCCAACCTGTATCTTTTCTAATCATAAGGCGTGTTTCAACAATTCTTGTACCTCCAACCGGAGCAATATTCTGAACATTTTCGTAATAAAATGTTTTAATCAATACAGCACCAACAGGAAGTTCCAAAACTTTGCTGTCGGAGACAAAAGTTGCCTTTGTTCCTAGCGGCATCCATACAAATCTCTTTTTATGGGCATAGTCGGAAAAAAGCGACGATGCAGGCTCATAAGGCAACACATTTAAGGACGGAATCTGATTTTTCAATTCACCCTCAAAAAAATGATAATCTGATAATTTTGGATAAGGTACCTGGCTCAAATTAACTGTAACCGGTGATACAGGAACAGGTATGTATTCCTCACCTTTATCAGAGCAAGAAATAAAAATGATAAAAGATAAGAATACTGCAAAAAACAGATAGTAATATTTCTTCATATAATTTTTAAAACGCAGTCCAAATATAAATAAATATTTCATAATTTATTAAAAATTAACAGATTATCTATGTACCAAATCCATTTCATTAGAATATGCTAAGGAATCACGGCATTATCTATTAAAACCATATTTTGCTTTGGTATTGTAGATAAAAAAAACGCTCCATTTTGGAGCGTTTTTCTGATGATGTTTATTTCTAAAAATTACTCTTTGATGAATTTTTGAGTATAATTTCTGTTTTGAGAATCAGAGATTGACAAAATATAAGTTCCGGTAGCCAATTTATCAACATTGATTGGCTGCGTCAAATTACTTGTCGTAAGTACAACTCTTCCGTTCAGGTCATACACCATAGCCGATTTTAACGTAACGTTCAAATTGTCTTTTAACTGAATGTTAACCACATCTTTTGCAGGATTTGGATAAACAGAGAATACTCCGTTGTTGAATGAATCGATACCCAAAGTTGAGCCTTCAACTACCAATAGTTTTTGGTTTGGATTAACATTGTTAAGCGTATCAACAACTCCCGAAGGCCATCTGATGATTACCTGTGTAATGGTTGTAGCCTGTCCAATTCCGAAATGAGCTGTAATGGTGCTCATGTTTTGGAATCCGGTTCCACTTTGTACATCCCTGATTTGTTTTCCCCAAGAACCATAAATTTCGATTCTGGCACCGATTCCGTTTCTGTTACTTTCAATTCCACGTAAATTAACAGCCAGCCATTTGTTGGTATTTCCATTGTTGAACAAAACGTTGGTTCCGTTTTGGATATCAAGGAATCCATCATTATTCAAATCACCTACAGGACGGTCAACAGTTGACATATTGTACGTATTTGGATTTGGAGTGAAATGGAAGGCTCCATCACCAAACATGATATTGTTTCCTGAGCTTAGTACGTCAAGGAATCCATCATTATCAAAATCCTGGGCAACAAATTCCCTACCCATAGTCAAATCGGTATCATAACCAGAACCTACGGAAACGCTTGTAAAAGTTCCGTCACCATTATTTCTTTTTACATTGGTACGGCCATCTGAAGCTGAGTTTACACCTTCAATAACATCCATCCATCCATCATTGTTGAAATCACCAACAGCACAAGACCAGCTTTGCTCCGGAGCTGCCATATTTGCCGAAGCAGCTACGTCAGTGTAAGTTCCGTCACCATTGTTTTTGAATAATTGGTCGATATTTCCTCCAACACCCGATCCACCTTGTCCACATTTGGCAAGTACCATATCGATGTCGCCATCATTATCATAATCGGTCCAGCATGAAGCATAATTTCCTCCTGATGGGAAGTCACCAATTCCACCCTGTACGTGGTTCATCGCAACGCCATCATTCATATAATATCTGTTAGGAGCATTGTCATCGCATGCAAATGCATCAAGCTTTCCATCGTTATTGATGTCTACAAAGTTGGTTCTTTGTACCAAATAAGACTGTGTTTTTCTATCAGTCGTATAACCTGTCCCGTCAGCATTTGCCTTTAAAAAGCAGATACCACTTCCAGACCCATAAATCAAATCATTATATCCGTTGTTGTCATAATCTCCTGCAGCGATGCTCCATGAAGGTAAAACAGAAGTATTTGCAACAGTATAAGCAGTTGTAGAAAACACGTGGTTATCTCCTTGGTAAGTGATTACCAATTGGGTATTGCTTACAGCTGAAACGATATCATCCAAAAAGTCACCGTTCATATCTACAATACAGTTGTCATAACCTCCGGTAATACCAGGAACTGATGTAAGTGTAAATGATAATCTGTCCGGTGCTGGTGGTGGTGTCACCATAACTGTGAAATCAAAACCAGAATTGCTGAAACGATTGTCAAAAGCTATGGTATAAGTAGTTCCTGCAACAGCATTAAAAGACAAATAAGATGAATTTGTTCCATTGTAATCGTCATTAGAGCCTACACAAGTCAATGAACCACAAGCTCCTGAATAAACAATCACACGGGTATCAACATTATTGTTTTGTGGTAAAAGCGTAGAAACAGTTACTGACTGAGTAGCTGTTGCAACATATTTGTACCATTTCCCTTTAGAGCCTGATCCCGATGCAAGGCCACACAATGGTGACGGAACGGTACTACCTGTTTCACCGGTAAAAGTCGGTGCAGTTGTCGTAGAGCCCAAAAGGACTTCTACTGCAGTACCACAATTTGTCTGAGCTTCAGCAATTGTAGCGCTGAAAATCAAAACAATTAAGAGTAAAGTTTTTTTCATAAGGTGTTTGTTGTGATTAATTATAATTTAGTTTGAATGTTTCTAATTACAGCTTTGCGTCAGCGATGAAATGTATTCTTCCAAAAGCTGAACGCCTTCGTCGTGCACAATGGTTCTTCCCAATAATGGCATTCTTTCGCTCTCGTCATTGGAGCTCAAACGGAAATGCATGATTGATTTGTTATAGTTTCCTGGCGCAATTACCTTGGTTAAAGTTGGGCTGATAGGCTCGTCCGCCAATAGGCAGATTCCAATGTTCGAATCAACATCGGTCTGGCTGAATGGGAATCGGATTGGCCTGTAATAGCAACGCGCTTCATCCTGATGGCAGTGCGAGCAATTGGCATCCAGATAAGAACGCAGCCTTAAATTTATTGGTTGTGTCGTATCGTGATAATCAACTGTCGAAAGGATGTTGGCCGGATAAGTATCCAAATAACCCTGTTCCACCAATTTGGCCAAAATGTTTTTATTGGTATTGCCATACATGTGGCTGTGATTCAGGTTTTGTGGCTTAACCCCAATTGGAGTTCCAATTTCATTGATTTTATGGCAGGCAAAGCACTCAGCATCCGAAGGGATTCTGTAGTCGGTAGTTATTTCTTCACCACTCGGTTTTGTAAAGGTAATTGTTTTAAAACCACCGGTTGTAAAGTCGGTTCCTGAAACCAAATCGGCATCAGTCTGCTCATCATTCCATAAGTATTCATAGAAATGCCATTTGTCCTCTTTTCTGACCATCAAACGGGTTTCGATGATTTTGGTCACATTTCCCGGTTGGATTGTGGTGTAATAAAATGATTTTATCAAAACGGTCCCAACAGGAAAATCCAGGATTTTATTGCCCGCTACAAAGCTGGCACTAACTCCCGGAGGCATCCAGATGAATCTCTTTTTTGAGGCATAATCCGTGAATAACGAACTCGCAGGCTCATACGGAATGACATTCAGCGAAGGAACCATGTCCTTCATTGCTCCTCCTTCAAAAAATTTGTATTCGGATAATTTTTGGTATGGAACCAAAGTTAGGTCAACGTTAACCGGTGACACTGGAACATACTCATCATCAGTGTCTGAACATGAGATGTATAAGGCTGTAAGAAGCATGCACAGGGCAAATGCAAGGTAACTTTTTTTCATATTTTTTTCAAATCGCAACCAAAAATAGTAAATATTTTGTAATATCCTACCAATTATTTGATTACTAATAAAAATTGTTAACTATTTATAAGAATAGTTTAAGTAAAAGTTTAAAAACTTCCTAATTTAACATGAGAACACTTTAATTTTTTAGGATTCCGATTCCTCCGCATTGGCACGCTGAAGGATATTTTCGGGTAAGGATTTTTTGGCTTTAGCTCCCATTTTTTTAAGGTTTTCCACTCTGTTGATAAGATTTCCACTTCCTTCAACCAACTTGTTCATTGCATTATCATATTCCGATTTTGAGTCTTTTATTTTATTGCCCACTTTTACCAAATCGGAAACAAAACCTTCAAATTTATCGTATAAAGCTCCGGCCTGACGTGCAATTTCAAGCGCATTTTCCTGCTGTTTCTGGTTGGTCCACATGCTGTCAATCGTTCGAAGCGTTGCCAACAATGTTGACGGCGTTACAATGACAATATTTTTTTCGAATGCTTTGTTGTAAAGCGAAGTATCTTCATTCAATGCCAAAGCAAAAGCCGATTCAATTGGGATGAAAAGCAGCACAAAATCCGGGCTTTCCATTTGGTATAAATCGTGATAGTTCTTGCCACTTAATTGCTCCACATGACGCCTGATGGACAAAACATGTTCTTTAAGATATTGTGCTTTTTCAACATCGTCTTCTTCGTTAACATAACGCTCATAAGCCGTTAGGGTTACCTTAGAATCCACCACCATTTTCTTTCCGTCAGGAAGGTTTATTACAACATCAGGGAAAACGCGATTGCCGTCTTCGGCAGTAAAACTCTGCTGTACTTCATATTCGCGTCCTTTTTCCAAACCCGATTTTTCCAACACGCGTTCCAATATCAATTCGCCCCAGTTTCCCTGCATTTTACTATCGCCTTTAAGGGCTTTGGTCAGATTCAGGGTTTCCTTGCTCATCTGCTCATTCATTTCGCGGAGGCCCAAAATCTGTTGGCGCAAAGCGGCATGGTAATCGATGCTTTCCTTGTGTGTGTCTTCGACTTTCTTTTCGAAAAGTTGGATTTTTTCGCTTAGTGGTGACAGGATGGTTTTGAGGTTTTCCTTGTTTTGTTCGGTAAATTTATTGGTCTTTTCCTCAAGGATTTTATTGGCCAGGTTTTCAAATTCCTTGGTGAATTTTTCCTGTAGTTTTTCCACTTCGTCCTTTTGCTCTTTGTTGCGTTCCCAAAGATTCTCAAAATCGGTCTCTTTTTTGGATAACTGAATGGCAAGAGCCTCTTTTTCGGTACGGATATTTTCGCGTTCCTGGACGGTTTGGTTCAATTGGTTTTTGAATTGCTCAATTTGCTGCAGCAAACCGTTTATTTTTTCTTCGAGTGAAGCTTTTTCGGATTTTGAATTGACGGAAAAAAATATTTTTCCGAAGTAAATGCCTAGAAATAAAGCGATTATAAATATTAAAATGGAAAGAATGGTGGCGTTCATATATAACTTATTTGAAAGTAAATATATGAAACAAATGGGTTAATTATTCATGCATAAAAGAATAAAATTTGTCATCTTTTGTTCTTCGGTCGGAATAACTGTTATAGAACAATCTTCTGGATTTTCCTTTTTTAGGAAAGCTCAGGACACCCAAAATAATGAAGATGAAAAACAGTATAACTAATAGTGACATATAGATTAAATATCCAAAGTCAGCAGATTGTTTTAAGTTAGATACAAATACATATCCAAAAGCCAGTGATGCCAAATTAGCCAGAAGTGTAAAAATAGTTTTCATATCATAAAGGTTTAAATTAGTTTGTTAAAATTAGCCTTAAATTTGACCAACCTTTTTATATGATTTTAACATTTCATTATATGATTTTTATGTTAATATGATTCGAATCCGAAACTTCATTCTGCACAAACCTCATGGTTACCTGAGCCAGTTTATTTATGAAAAAAAAAGGCATAAAAAACTGCTGGGCGAACTCTATGATTTTCCCGAAGGAACCATGGCAATTGGACGTTTGGATGAGGATTCGGAAGGATTGCTCCTGCTTACAACAGACGGAAAAGTGAGCGAAATGGTACGCAGCAAAACTGTCGAAAAGGAATATTATGCGCAGGTCGACGGACGCATTACCGAAGAAGCGGTTCAGCTTTTGAAAAACGGAGTCGAAATTGGTTTTAAAGGAATAAAATACACCACCAAAAAGTGCGAAGCCCGAATAATATCCGAACTTCCGGATTGCATTGGTGAAGGCAGGAAAATTCGCGATGAGCGTCACGGGCCAACAAGCTGGGTTTCAATAACGATAACCGAAGGTAAGTTCCGGCAGGTTCGTAAAATGACTGCAGCTGTCGGATTTCCAACCTTAAGATTGATCAGAATCCGTGTTGGTACTTTATCTTTGCAGCTTAACGCAGGAGAAGTTATTGAAGTAGAAAATTTTTTCACCCATAAACCATAAACTACAAATCAAAAATGCTCAACATCGTTTTAGTAGAACCCGAAATCCCAAACAACACAGGTAACATAGGAAGGCTTAGCGTAGGTACCGAAAGCCGACTGCACCTGATTCATCCTTTTGGATTTGTCATCAATGACAAAAACCTAAAGCGTTCGGGTTTAGATTATTGGGTGCATTTGGATGTCACCGAATACCAAAATGTGGCCGAATGGATGAAACAGATAAAGGACAAATCACGGGTTTTCCTGATGAGTTCCCACGCAGAAAAATCGATTTATGACGCAGAGTTCCAGGATGGAGACTGGCTGGTTTTTGGGAAGGAAAGTGTGGGTTTGAGTAAGGAATTTTTGGCGCTGTTTGACAATCATCTGACAATTCCAATGTCCAATTTAATCCGAAGTTACAATATCGCGAATTCGGTGGCTTTTGTAGTTGGCGAAGCCAAAAGGCAGATTCGATTGAATAATCAAGGCTAATTACTGATTGATAAAATTCACATAGGATTTTACAATCTTATTTATTGTGTTTTCCAACGAAGGCTTGGCATCCCGAAAATCATCCTTTAACTTTCCATCGGCGGTAAAAAAATCGGCTACCGTAGTTTTGGTCAGCACATTCTTGGCATAAATTTCCTTGACGGCAATAGCCAAGGTATATTTTTTATCCGGCCTAAATTCAATTTTAAGCGTATACACAATATCGCAATTGTATTTTACACCCACATTATAATAATAGTATCCATTCTCAACACGGGCTTCGATGGAAAGTGAATTTTCAGTCACATCAAAAATATCATAGGTTTTTTTATTGAAATAAGGAGCCCAGTTTTTGGAACCTTCCATCAATTGATCCAAAGGTCGGTTGGGAGTTGGCATTTCCAAAGGCTGAAAACCCTGAGGCGTTAATTCCAATTTGGGTTGTGCCGAACAGATTGTAAAGAAAAGTAACAGGCTTATTTGAAGAAGGTGTTTCATCTTGAAAGATTTAGCGGTCTTTCAAAGATAACAATTATTTACAGGTTTTTGAAGCTGAATTTCCCCTTTTCTTTGTCAAAAAAAAGCGATTCATCCTTGAAGATGTTATCGAAAACTCCTTTGCGGATTAAATTACACGGCTGATCCTGTTCGACAAAATCTTCGGTCATTACAATCATTTCATCCGAAAGCTGTATCGCCAAATCGATGTCGTGGGTCGAAAACAATATGCATTTGTTGGTTTCCTTCGAGAGTTTTTTCAGCAGTTTAAAAACCGAAACCTTGTGAAACAAATCCAGGTGAGTGGTTGGTTCGTCCAGAATAATTAAGGGCGTATCCTGTGCCAATGCTCTTGCAATCAAAACAACCTGCAATTGGCCATCGCTGATTTCGTAATGCCTTTTATCAATCAGATGTTCGATATGCGTAAGGGCAATTGCCTCATTTACTTTCTCCAAATCGTCATTCGATAATTTGCCAAGCCAATTCGTATAAGGTTGTCTTCCCAAAGCGATGAGCTCAAAAACGGTAAGATTGCTTGGAGGAAGGCTTTCGGTCAAAACCAAACTCAGGTTCTGTGCCAAATCCAAAGGCTGATACGAAAAAATGTCCCTGCCATTCAGCGCAACTGTTCCGCCCAAAGGCTTCTGGATTCCGGTAAGCGTCCGCAAAAGCGTAGATTTTCCAATGCCGTTGGCGCCAACCAATGCTATGAGTTTCCCGTTTTCTAAATCAATGTTTAAATTTTGGGCAATGACAATCTGATGGCTTTTGGATTTGTAACCAATGCTCAGTCCGGAAGCGTTTAGTATTTTTTTAGGCTGTTCCAAAGCTATATGACACTATTTTTATTTTTTCTGCTGACTATCAGCCAAATCACCATTGGTGCTCCAATTATAGAGGTTATCGCATTGATGGGTAACGTAAAATCAAAACCCGGCATTTGCGAAACCGTATCGCAAAGCAACATAATTATCGAGCCTATGAAAAACGTTCCGGCAAACAGGATTTTGTGATTGCTGGTTTTGAATAATAATTTTCCCAAATGCGGAACCGCAAGCCCGATAAATGCTATTGGCCCGGCAAATGCTGTAATGCTTCCCGCCAAAATGCTGGTCGCAAAAATAATGATGTAACGTGCTTTTGAAATGTTCAACCCCATACTCTTGGCATAATTTTCACCCAAAAGCAAAGCGTCTAAAGACTTTAAGGAAAGCAGGCTCAGAAGTAATCCGATAAAAACACAAATCGCTAAAATTGCTATGTTTGTCCACGAAATATTACCGATGCTTCCCATCGACCAAAATGTATATTTCTGTAATTGTTCGGCCGTACTGAAATACGAAAAAACGCTGACAATCGCACTCGTAAAACTACTGAACATCAAGCCCACAATAAGGATGGACATCGTATCGCGCAGCCGTTGTGAGACCACCAATATCATCAGCAAAACCAAAGAACTTCCTATACAGGATGCGAGTATTATTCCGTAGGATGACAATAAAAACTGTGAAAAAACAGCAGGCAGTAATCCTGCGCCAAGAATGACAAAAGCAACACCAAGGCTCGAACCCGAACTCAATCCCAACACATAAGGACCGGCAAGCGGATTCCGGAACAACGTCTGCATCAGCAATCCCGAAATCGAAAGCCCAACACCAACCAGTACCGCGGTAATGGCTTTAGGCAGACGGAAATTAATGATGATGTATTCCCAGGTTTCCTTAGACGACTCACCTCCAAGCAGGCTTCTGAAAACTTCCTTCATCGGAATGGCAACCTGGCCAAAGGAAATGTTCAAAACGAATACTGCCAGCAACAGCAATGACAATCCTGAAAATAATATGGAGTTCCTGTTTTTCAATTATTGTAATTTTTCAAAGAAAAAAGGTTTGTAGCCCACCAGCAATTCGGGATGCAGGATTTTTACCAAATCCTTCAAAACCAAATCCGGTCGGTTGGGTGCCAATTCATAATACAGGATTCCGCCGGTTTTTCCTTTTTTCCTGCTGAAAGTGTAGACATTTTTATTGGTAAAAGCGTCAAATTTGGCGTAATGCGGATTCATATCTGTCATTTCCTTTAAGGTGGAAAACTGCCCCGAAGTAATCCAAAGGTCTGCATTTTTGGCTTTTTCAAAAACCGTTTCAAACGACAACGATAAACTTCCCGTTCCGCTGGTTTCCTGCCATAAATAATTGCCGTTGGCCTGTTTCAAAAGCAGGCTTCCCCAACTCGTTCCTTTTGGTAAATACCATCGGTCTTCAAACATGTCTCCGGCCAAAATGGTTGGAGTGGTCTTGGCAAGTTTGGCAATTTCCAGAGTATTGACATAGTCTTTTTCTATTTTGGTGAACAATTCGCCGGCTTCTTTTTGTTTGCCATACAAAGCGCCAAAAAACTTAACCCATTCGGCTTTGCCCAAAGCGGTTTCTTCGTTCCAGTCACCGTTGAGCATCACTTTCAAACCACTTTTCTGCAGGTTGTCCAGAGTTGGATTTTTGTTGTCAATGCCATAGCCAATGATAATGTCGGGCTGTAAATCGAGGATTACTTCCGTATTCAAATCCTGGTTATTGCCCAGTTCCTTAATTTTTCCGGCGTCAATTTGGGCTCGGACTTTTTCAGAAGAAATATAATCACAATGCGGAAAACCAACCAGCGAATTCACTTCGTTAAGCATTTCCAATGAAGGAATGTGGGTTGTTGAAGTTACCACTATGGTTTTTATTGGAATCGGAATAACAAGATTTTGTTTCAGGCTGTCAGGAACAATTCCATCTTTTTCCTTTAGGATGTAAGTATAGGTTTTGGTTGCTTTTGGCCACGGATTGCTGACGGTTACAACCGAATATCCTTCGTAATTCTGAATCGAAAAACCCTTGGCGTAATGAACAGTATTTTCAGAAGAGACTGCTGTTGCTGTCTTTGTTTCGCTTTTGCAGCTGAAAAGAAACAAGAGGCTCAGCGACAATAAAAATTTGGTCACAATAGATTTCATATAGCTTTTTTGCACGTGGTGCAAAGTTATAGCTAAACGCATAAAAAATAATTTTTATTTTTTTACCAATTTGTAATTGGCCTTTTGCCCGTTGTCAAAATCGAGGTTCAGGATGTACATACCTGTGCTTAATTGTGACGATTGATTGTCTAATGCTGCTTTTGATGAAGTTGAAACTATGGTTTTTCCTGTAATGTCTATGATGGAATAATTGGCAATGGTTTGCTCGGTTTCGATATTGAAATTACTTGAAAATGGATTCGGGGAAATGACCGCTTTTGGTTTTTCGAACTGGCTGTTGGAAAGCATCACACCACCTTGTACACTCTCTACCGCCTGAACAACTGCCGGATAATTCAACAAAGCGGTATTCAAAAGGTTTTTATCACAGTCGCAAACCGCATTGTAATAATTAAGTAAAGGGTTACCCACAGGTGCAGAAGGGTAGGCTTTGGCATAAAAGAAAACGTGGAAGTTTTCAAAAATGGCATTCAGGCCGGCATCATTCGTGACAACGATATTATTTGAAGTTCCAATGGGAATTCCTGTATTTACATTTAGCAGTTTTATCATCGTGGCATCAGTATATTCATAATTGTCGGTAAATCTTGCGAAAGCAATAACGGAAGAATAGGCGTTAAGCGCATCCAAAAGTCCCTGAGAAATATTACCACGGAGTTGTTTGGTTTTTGACATGAAAGGCGGATACGGATGGAAGTTATTGTCTTCATAGGATAAAAAGCCATACGCCGTCAAAATGGCATTCAGTCCGTCATCATTCGAAGTATTTGTACTGTGGATATAATTTTCATCCCAAACATATATTGGGCGGCCAACATTTTCATCAACTAATCTAACATCAATGGCATTTTGTGAAAATGCAAAATTCGAAATCAATAAAAGGAGTAATAACTTTTTCATAATCTGGCAGTTAAAATGATTGTAAAGCTATAAAAATATTTTCTGATTAAATGAATTTTGTGTGTTATATTTGCACCCGAATTGAGGTTGCGATTTCTGTTTTTTCAAAATCGCATTAAAAGGGAATTTGGTTCAATTCCAAAGCTGTTCCCGCAACTGTAAGCTACAAAGCTTGTTGTTATCTGCAAAACCATTGTCCGGTATTTTCAGGATGAGAAGGTAAACAACAAGACGCAAGCCAGGAGACCTGCCTAGTTCACATTGAGTAACAAACTTTCGGGAAAAAAGGTTTGGGTATGGGTAAATTCTATGCTTTTCTCCCACAATTATTAAATTATTGTTGAATTAAAATGAAAAAAACAGTTAAGGCAGTTGCTATTTTGGCATTGCTAAACACTTGTGCCTATGCGCAGGAAGTGGATTCCACCAAAGTGAATCCGTTGAAGGAAGTAGTCCTTTCGGATACCAAATTTGCTCAAAGCAAAGAAAAATCAGGAAAAGTTATCGAAGTAATCACCGCTGAGGATTTGAACAAAAAATCGGGTCAGAGCTTGGCAACAGTTTTGTCTCAGGTAGCTGGATTGGAAATCAATGGAAACCAATCGGCTAACGGGAAAAACTTAGGCTATTATATTCGTGGTGGAAAAAACCGCCAGGTTTTGGTTATGATTGATGGGATTCCGGTAACGGATGCTTCGGGAATAAGTTTTGAATACGATTTGAGGTTACTGCCTGTAGAGCAGGTTGATAAAATCGAAATCATGAAGGGCGCAGCCAGTACTTTATACGGAACCGGAGCTGCAACCGGAGTAATTAACATCACCCTGAAAAAATCGGCTAAAAAAGACATTCAGGGAAATGCCTACGTAAACATTGGTTCGAACAATACTGCAGACAACCACCATTATAACGGACAGGATTTCAATCAGGGACTTTCGGTAAGTGGTGATTACAAAAAGGTAAATTATTTTGCCGGATTGAACAGTACTGAAACCAAAGGAATGTCACAGATTGCCCAGCCAACATCGACTTCAAATTATGAAGAGGATAGTTTTTCAAGGCAGAACCTTTTGGGTAAAATCGGATTTAAGGCAACAGATAAAATTTCATTGGACTTTTTTGGAGGTTATGACCGAATCAAAAACGACTACGATTTTACTTTTGACAATACCGGTTTCAATGATACCGATGCGAATGTTACGACTTCGGAGCAAATCCGTTTTGGCTTCAGCCCAAAATACAAATACAACAAGGGCGAGTTTGTACTGAATTCCGGTTTTACCAAAATCACCCGTGAGTATACGGAATTCAACACCTTCTCAAGTACGATGGATTATTCGGTTTATGATTCAAGAAGCATTGTTTTGGACGGTTTCAATAAATACAATTTCAGCAAGCAGTTATTTGTGATTTTGGGTGCCAATTATCAGTTCAATGATATGAAAAGCAGCACGCCTTTCAGTACTATTGCTGAAGAAGGAACCAAATTCAACATCATCGATGGGTACACGACTGCAGTGTATAATTCTAATTTTGGTTTGAATATAAATGCAGGAGCGCGATTGAACAATCACAGTGCTTATGGCAATAACTTTGTCTATAATATCAATCCGTCATACAATTTCAAGACTTCATTTCCTTTGAAGGTTTTGGCTTCTTACAGCACGGCTTACATCACACCAAGTTTATACCAATTGTATTCTGAATATGGGAATGCCGATTTGACTCCGGAAAAAAATGCAACTATTGAAGCTGGTTTCGAAACCGAATTGGTAAACAAAAAAGTAAGGCTGAATGCAGTAGCTTTTTACCGTGACCAGGACAACGCCATCGATTTTTATTTTGACCCAAATACTTTTGAAGCCTATTATATTAATGTAAACGGAGAAACCAAAGCAAAAGGAGTGGAAACTTCGTTGACGATTGACCTGACTTCAAAGTTACAATTGAACGGAAACTATACCTTTACTCAGGTTGACAAAGCTTTGGATCGTTTGATTCCAAAACATAAGGTTAATGCAGGTTTGGGCTTCCAGCCAACAACAAGAACATTCCTAAGTGTGGATTACCAGTATTTTGACGCGCGTAACGATGCCTTTTTTGACGGAAACACCTTTGCGGTAGTGACGACAAAGTTAGGTTCATACCAATTGTTGAACGCTACAGCCAAATACGAATTATTAAAAAACAGGCTGACTGTTTTTGGGGCAGCAACCAATATTCTTAATGAGGAATTTGTAGAAACAGTGGGTTATTCAACCCGCGGAAGGAATTTCAAAATAGGTTTAAACATTATTTTGTAATTTTTGGTAGAAAAAGCCTTCGCATTGCGGAGGCTTTTTTGTTTTATGCTGGTTGGAATTGTATAACAATAAACCATAAGTTTATAAGTGATGTGAGTTGAGAAGGAAGTAAATTTATAATACCAAAAATTACTGATTATGAAAACTTTACTCAACATCCGAACCTGGTTATTGCTAATGATAGCCTTGTTGTTTATTTCCTGCGCATCGCAATATTCCAATAGAGGAACATCCAGTGATAGGACCGGGACAAACGGAGCTACAAACGGTACAGGAAAACCGCCAAGAACATCAGCACACAATATGAGATATTAATTTTGACGTGTGTTAAAATTTAAATTTAGATAAAGAAGCATCCGAAAGGGTGCTTTTTTATTGGTTGGGTTTTGTTACCTTTGAGAGGACGAAAAGGATCAGTTCCCTAATTTAAATGAAATTACAATGAAACAAACTACCAATGCCATACTGATGATTCGTCCTGTTGCTTTCCGAATGAATGAGCAGACAGCCGTAAATAATTATTACCAAAAAGTCCTTGACGGGCTTTCACCCGAAACCGTAAATGCCAAAGCCCAGCAGGAATTTGACACTTTTGTGGCCAAATTGCGAAAGGCTGGTGTCAACGTTACGGTGATTGAAGATACCTTAGAACCAAGCACGCCTGACAGCCTTTTCCCTAACAACTGGATTTCGTTTCACGAAAATGGCGATGTGGTTTTGTATCCAATGTTTGCCGAAAACCGACGCTCCGAAAGAAGGGAAGACATCCTTGATGTTTTGGAGGGCGATGGTTTTGTCATCAAGGAAATCATGGATTATACCCAGGCAGAAGATGATGGGGTTTTCCTGGAAGGAACCGGAAGTTTGGTATTGGACCGTGAAAACGGCAAAGCCTATTGTGCGCTTTCGCCAAGGGCAGAGGAAGAAATCATGATAGAATTTTGTGAGGATTTCGAATTTACACCAGTTATTTTTGAGGCATTCCATACTGTGAACGGCAAACGCGAACTGATTTACCATACCAATGTCATGATGACCTTAGGTGATACTTTTGCGGTGATTTGTGCCGACTGCATCGATGACAAAAAAGAACGCAAAATGGTGCTCGACAGCCTTCGTGGTGATGATAAGGAAGTCATTTTGATTACTGAAGAACAACTGGATAATTTTGCCGGGAACATGCTTGAGGTTAAAGGCAAAAAAGACGAACGATTTTTGGTAATGAGTGAATCAGCATACAAATGCCTGACCAAAAAACAAATCTCGCAATTGGAAGCCCATGTTGAAATAATACATTCAAGCCTGGATACCATTGAAGCCTGTGGTGGCGGAAGCGCGCGCTGCATGATGGCTGAGATTTTCCTCCCGAAAGAATAATCAATTTTGCAACAACAATAAGAAAGCCCAAATTCAATCCTGAATCTGGGCTTAATTTATAATTTAAAATTCAAAATTTAGAATAGTTTATATCCCTCTGATAATGCTCAAAACCGAGCTGATGATGTATTGAATCCCAATGGCAATGGTCAGGAATCCAACAATCCTCGAAATGGCTACGATTCCGGAAGCTCCAAGATACTTTGCTAAATAATGGGCACTTCTTAAAATGATAAAAATCAGTAGGCTGACAACAGCAATTGCCAAAGAGGACGAAATAATATCATTGGTCGAATGATGTTCCTGGTAAAAGGCAATCAACAGCGAAATAGAACCCGGACCTGCAAGCATTGGCATCGCCAAAGGCGTAAGCGCAATGTCGTTGCGCCTTTCAATATCTTCCTGTACTTTTTTGTTGATTCCCTTATTCTTGCTGAAATTCCCATTCAATAAACCAAATCCCGAACTTGCAATTATGATTCCACCTGCAATTCGAAGCGCGGTTATGGTAATTCCAAAAAACTCCAAAACATACTGCCCAACAAAAAAGGAAATAATTAAAATGACGAAAACATTAAAGCCTGTCCAGAGCGCAACCCTCGAGCGCTCCTTTTTGGTGTAATCCTGCGTCAATCCTACAAAAATAGGTACAGTTCCAATGGGATTCAGAACTGAAAATAACGCTGCAAATAGAAAAATAAAAAGATCCATAGTTTTTTGGCAAAGATAAATCCGCAGGTTTGCTTTTAGTATTAAATAGAAGTTAAATAAACCTTCGGGTTTATAAAGTTAGCATTATCTTTGTTAAGAAGAAAGAAAAGCTATGAAAAATAAGAAAACTTTGGTGCTTGGAGCAACGCCAAGACCCGATAAATATGCCAATATTGCCATCAATCGGTTAGTAGACAAAGGCCATTCGGTCATTGCAATCGGCAAGCAGCAGGGAGAAGCTGCCGGAATAAAAATCAATACCAAACAAATTCCGCTAACCAATATTGATACGGTGACTTTGTATCTGAATCCTGCAAATCAAAGGGATTATTACAACTACATTATCGAAACCAAGCCCAAACGCGTCATCTTCAATCCGGGAACCGAAAACCCACAGTTTTACCAATTGCTACAAAGCAACGGAATACAGGTAGAGGTTGCCTGTACTTTGGTTTTATTGGCTACCAATCAGTATTAATACCTCGTGTTTTCAGTAGCGGGTTTGCTGATGATTAGTAATCCAATAAACGTAATCAATCCGTTTACGATAATTAGCTCGTTGTCAAAAACATAATCCCCAAATAGCTCCGTAGAATACTTGCTTATAAAGAAGCAGATTGCTGGAGAAACCACGCAAATAAAAGGAACGAGTTTGTCGTGTACTGTTTTTGATTTCATAAATAAGCCAAAAGCATACAACCCTAAAAGCGGTCCATAGGTATAGGACGCAATCTTGAAAATCATCTTCACTACCGAAGCATCGTTGACCGAATTAAAAATCACAATCACCAAAAACATCAGGAACGAAAACGCAATGTGAACCATATGCCTGGTGCGGACAATATTGGGTTTGTTCTGGTTTTCGGTTTTGTCCATTCCAAGGAAATCAACGCAAAACGAAGTGGTTAAAGCGGTCAAAGCCGAATCGGTTGTGGCAAATGTTGCTGCGGTCAATCCCAATAAGAATACCACAGCAGGAACAATTCCTAATGATTTCAGCGCAATTTCGGGGAACAAAAAGTCGGTTCTCGCCACACCATCAACCATTGGAACTGCAATCCCATTTTTCTCGGAAAACATATATAATAAGGCTCCAACGCTTAAAAAGAAAATATTGATCAAGACAAAAATCCCTGTAAAGGTGAACATGTTTTTCTGGGCTTCGCCAATGTTTTTACAGCTGAGGTTTTTCTGCATCAAATCCTGATCGAGCCCAACCATAGCAATGGTTACGAAGATTCCGCCTAAAATTTGTTTCCAAAAATAGTTTCCTTTCAGGTAATCCTCAAAGAAGAAAACTTTCGAATAATTACTTTCCTTCACGGTTTCAAATGCCTGGAAAAATGATAAATCCAGACTGTCACAAATGAAATAGATGGTTAAAAATACCGATGAAACAAGAAAGAATGTCTGCAGCGTATCGGTAATGATGATGGTTTTCAAACCGCCACGATAGGTGTAGGCAAAGATCAATCCCAATGAAATCAACACCGTAAGTGCAAACGGCACATGGAACGCATCAAAAACATAACGCTGCAATACAATTACCACCAAATACAATCGAAACGCCGAGCCAATCGTTCGGCTGATTAGGAAAATGGTGGCCGCAGTTTTATAACTTACCAAACCAAGACGCTGTTCGATATAACCATAAATTGAAGTCAGGTTCATACGGTAATACAACGGAAGCAGGACTTTGGCAATGATCAAAAAACCAATCGCATTTCCCAGCACAAACTGGAAATACTTGAACTGCAGGTCGGGATTCCCAACCTCGCCAGGAACCGAAATAAAAGTCACGCCGGAGAGCGCAGTTCCTATCATCCCGAAGGCAACCAAATACCATTTGGAGTTTTTATTGGCTTTGAAAAAAGTGTCGTTATCCGAGCTTTTTTTACTGACCAGATTTGAAATCAGTATCAATAAGCCGAAATAAATAACGATGATGATTAGGATGGTGGTTGGCGACATACATTAGGTTTTACAGTTAGCCAAAATACTAAAAAATGTGAATGTGTTTGTTGCGTCGTTTGCGAATTTGTGAAGAAAGCAATGTTAATAACAGCACCGAATGTTAACTTTCTAAAAAGCTATTGTCCAACCAGCTATTTTGCTATTTTTGCCCCATGGAATTTTCTTCAAAATTGCTTGAAAAGGCTGTAAATGAGATGGCACAGTTGCCCGGAATCGGAAAGCGTACGGCTTTGCGCCTGGTGCTGCATTTGCTGAAACAGCCTTCAGAACAGACCCAATTTTTATCACAGGCACTGACAACGATGCGCGATGAGATAAAATTTTGCGCGAATTGTCACAATATTTCCGATGTCGACGTGTGTGAAATCTGCAATAATCCTAAGAGAAATCACAAAATTATCTGCGTTGTAGAAGATGTCCGCGATGTAATGGCGATAGAAAACACCAATCAGTTTAAGGGGATTTACCATGTTTTGGGAGGAAAAATTTCCCCAATTGACGGCATTGGGCCAAGCCAACTGAACATCGTTTCGTTGGTCGAAAAAGTGAAATCGGGTGAAACGGAAGAATTGATTTTTGCGCTGAGCTCAACAATGGAAGGCGATACCACGAATTTCTACATCTTCAGGCAGATCAAGGACTTCAATATAAAAACATCAACCATCGCGCGTGGAATTGCCGTTGGTGACGAATTGGAATATGCCGATGAAGTGACTTTGGGACGAAGCATTTTAAATAGGATTCCATTTGAAAACACCTTAAAAAACATATAGCAAATACTTTTTTGTAATTAGAATTGAAAAACTATCTTTGTTTGCTAAATTTTTATTTAAAATAATGAACCAATCCAAAATATATTTATTACTTCTTTTTAGCGTTCTATTGACATCCTGCATACCAAGCAAGGATTTGATTTATCTGCAAAAGAAGGATGATTCCAATGCACAACCTGTTGAACAGGTAAATCAAAAACCCTATCGACTCCAGACCAACGACATCTTAAGCATTTCCATAAAAGCCATTGACCCAAAGTTAGTTGAGGTATTCCGTAGCGACGGAGTAGGAACTCAGGGAAATTCGGAACAGGGAACTTATTTTAACGGGAATTCGGTGGATGACCATGGAAACATAAGGCTGCCAATTCTTGGTGAAATCAATGTGCTTGGTTTTACCACAGAGGATGTGCGTATTAAAATTGAGAAACAACTTAACGAAAAATACTTTAAGAGCGAAGCCGGTATTTTTGTTACAGTAAAATTGGCAGGTTTTCGATACACTATTAACGGCGAAGTTGGAAGTACAGGAACCAAAACGCTTTACCAGGACAAGGTAAATATTATGGAAGCCATTGCCAATGCTGGAGATATTACCGTTACCGGAGATAGAAAAGATGTAAAAATCATCAGAAGGTATCCTCAGGGAAGTGAAACGTTCAGCATCGATTTAACCGACAGCAAGGCAACAAGTTCACCTGTTTTTTATCTTCAGCCGAATGATTACATCTATGTGAAGCCATTAAAACAAAAAACCTGGGGAACAGGAAAAACAGGGATAGAATCTTTGTCAACCATTATTACATTGCTTTCTTTGGCAACAACAACCTATTTGTTACTTAAAAACTAATCCCATTTTTCATGTTAGACGTAAAAGATTTTACTTTTTTTGATAAACAGAATAGCTTTGACTTTAAGGGGTTTTTGATTAAAACCATAAGTTATTGGAAATGGTTTGCGGTTGGATTGATTATCGCTTTTTCTATAGCACATCAGGTAAATGTCAGAAAGCAGAAGATTTATGGCGTTGAAACCACTATCGCCGTTCAGGAGGAAAACAATCCTTTTTTTACTTCCAATACCAGTTTGGTCTTCAATTGGGGTGGAACATCCGACAAGGTCCAGATGATCTCAACCACGCTTAAATCGAGGTCGCACAACGAATTGGTAGTTGATAAGTTACAGTTTTACATTGACTATTTTAAGCAAACCAAATATTTCCTTAAGGATGTTTATGGTGAGATTCCGTTTAAGGTTACGGTAGACAAAACCCAGCCTCAGTTGTTGGATCAGTTTGTCAAGGTAAAGATGGTTTCTAAAGATTCGTACCAGTTAACCGTTGCATTACCGTCAAACAGGGTTGAGGTAATCCGATATGTTGATGCCAAGAAATCCTTCATCAATGTTGAGGAAAGGGAATTCAAAAAGATTTATAAGATTGGCGAACCTGTGAACCTGCCTT
This sequence comes from Flavobacterium wongokense, assembly GCF_021608265.1. GTDB lineage: Bacteria > Bacteroidota > Bacteroidia > Flavobacteriales > Flavobacteriaceae > Flavobacterium > Flavobacterium wongokense. Next base: position 8,979 of record NZ_JAKIHP010000004.1, on the reverse strand, counting down.
TCCTTCACTGGACAGTAAATTCGGTTCCTTCGTATACTGGTGAAAACGCAAATGAGGAAATTTTGGTGCGTTGTGATAATTTTGATTCAACCGTTACAGCCTGTATGGGAATCAATGTTGTAATTGATGAAAAAGCAGGTTCTATCCTAAAACTGGGAATCCAGGGCAACAATAAAAACCGAATGGTCGATTTTTTGAATACTACTGTTGAAATCTTAATCAGGAGACAACTTGAGAATAAAAACAAATTTGCCGAAAACACCATCAATTTCATTGACGAAACTTTAGGTTCGATGGAAAAACAGCTGAAGGATTCAGGTGATGAGTTAAAGGATTTCGGTAAAAATAACAACATACTTGATATTGAAGCAGGAGGCCAAAGCTACAAGGCACAATTATTACAGTACGACGAGGAAAAGGATCAGGTGGAACGAAAAATTTCCTATCTGAATACCTTAAAGAATTATTTGAAAAACAGTGTAGATTTTTCAAAACTTCCTGCGCCAACAGTAGCCGGAATAGAAGAACCTAACATCAATACCAACGTTTCCAAATTGATTGCGCTTTCCATCGAAAGATCGGAGTTGTCATATTCCATCAAAGGCGATGTGTATTATGAAAGAATCGACAACGAAATTTCTTCGGTGAAAAAAGTGTTGCTTGAAAATGCCAATTCGTATAAAAATGCTTTGATGTACGACCTGAACCTGGCCAACCAAAAAATTGGAAAAGTGGAAGGCGAAATCAGCAAGCTTCCTGAAAACAAACAGGAATGGTTAAAGCTTTCGAGAAAATATAATCTTAGTGACAATATCTATAACACCTTCCTTCAAAAAAGAAGCGAAGCTTCGATTGTAAAGGCAGCCAACCTTCCGGATATTGTATTCATTGATCCTGCGAAAGATGTTGGTGGTGGATTATTGGGGCCAAAAACGAGCGTGAATTATGTCCTGGCTTTCTTTATGGGACTCATCATTCCATTGATTTTGGTATTCTTTATATTCTTCATCAGCAACTCGGTCCAGAACATCGAAGATATTTCGGCGCAGACACAACTTCCATTAATTGGTATCGTTGGGGTTAAACATTCCGAAAGCAATCTATCGGTATTTGAACGGCCTAAATCGGCACTTTCAGAGTCTTTCAGGGCAATTCGTTCGTCACTGCAGTTCCTGTATAAAAAACAAAGTGTTGATGGTGCAAAAACACTGATGCTTACGTCTTCGGTCAGCGGTGAAGGAAAAACTTTCTGTTCGCTGAACATCGCTACGGTATTTGCCCTGAGCGAAAAGAAAACCATCATATTGGGTCTCGATTTAAGAAAGCCAAAAATCTTTGATGATTTCAATATCCAGAACGAACTTGGAGCTGTCAATTATCTGATAGGGGAACGAAAACTGGAAGATGTGATTCAAAAAACGCACATTCCTTTCCTTGATGTAATTACATCGGGGCCAATTCCACCAAACCCTTCCGAGTTGATCCTTGGGGATTCGATGAAGGAAATGATTAATGAACTAAAGAAAACTTACGATTACATTGTTCTAGATACACCACCAGTTGGATTGGTGTCTGATGCATTGGAATTGTCGCAATATTGTGATGTTACCTTATATGTGGTGCGCCAGAATTTTACCAAAAAGGAAATGTTGACCCTGCTTAACAACCGAACCAAAAGAGGAGAGCTTAACAACGTGAGCATCATCTTTAACGGTTATGAAAACAAAGCGAAATACGGTGTTGGATATGGCTATGGCTACGGCTATGGCTATAGTTATGGTTATGGTTACGGAAGTGGTTACCACGAAGAGGAAGAGCCAAAAGAATTCTTTGCAAAATGGAGGTATCGTTTGTTAAAAAAGATGGGTAAATGATAGGGAATAAAACAGCTGTATTGATTACTGGAGGTGCCGGATTTATAGGTACTAACCTGTGTGAATATTTTTTGTCGAAAGGATATTTCGTTATTTGTTTTGACAATTTTTCTACAGGCTTCAGGCATAATATCACTGATTTTCTAAACAACGGGAATTTCAAATTAATCGAAGGCGACATCCGAAATCTTGAAGAATGCCGAAAGGCCGTAATCAATGTTGATTATGTACTGCATCAGGCAGCTTTGGGTTCAGTGCCCCGTTCTATAAAAGACCCGGTTACGAGTAACGATGTAAATGTTTCCGGTTTTTTAAACATGCTGATTGCATCAAAGGATGCCGGAGTGAAACGTTTTATTTATGCAGCGAGTTCATCGACCTATGGCGATTCCGAAAGCCTTCCAAAGGTTGAAGACAAAATTGGGAAACCGCTTTCACCTTATGCCATCACCAAATATGTAAACGAATTGTATGCTGATATTTTCAGCAATACGTATGGTTTGGAAACAATCGGGTTGCGTTATTTCAATGTTTTTGGAAGAAAACAGGACCCGAATGGAGCGTATGCGGCAGTGATTCCAAAATTTGTGATGCAGCTGATGCAGCACGAAAGCCCTGTTATCAATGGCGATGGGAATTATTCAAGGGATTTTACCTATATAGATAATGTGATTCAAATGAATGAGCTGGCGATGCTGACCCAAAACCCGGAAGCGGTTAATACGGTTTACAATACCGCTTATGGAGACCGGACTACGCTTAATGAAATGGTGGGTTCGTTAAAGGAATACCTTTCGGAATTTGATTCAGAAATTTCGAATGTAAAGGTGGTGCACGGACCCAACAGGGCAGGAGATATCCCGCATTCGTTGGCAAGTATTGACAAAGCAAAAAAATTATTAAACTATACTCCTCAATATTCCTTTCAGGATGGTTTGAAAGAAGCCGTGAAATGGTATTGGGACAATTTAAAATAGAATATTTAGCATGAAAATTAAAAACATTTGTTGTATTGGTGCAGGATATGTTGGTGGGCCAACGATGGCGGTCATAGCTCAGAAATGCCCGGACATTAAAGTTACAGTAGTCGATTTGAATGAAGCCCGCATCGCGGCGTGGAATGATAAGGATGTTAATAACATTCCGATATACGAGCCTGGACTAAACGAAATCGTAGGCAATGTCCGTGGGAAGAATTTGTTCTTTACTACCGAAGTTGACAACGCCATAGATGAAGCAGATTTGATTTTTATATCGGTAAATACGCCTACCAAAACTTATGGTACAGGTAAAGGAATGGCTGCCGATTTAAAGCACATCGAACTTTGCGCAAGGCAGATTGCAAGGGTTGCCAAGAACAACAAAATCATTGTTGAAAAATCAACATTGCCGGTTCGGACTGCTGAAGCAATAAAAAGCATATTGGACAATACCGGAAATGGGGTCCAGTTTCAAATACTTTCCAATCCTGAATTCCTTGCGGAAGGAACAGCAGTGGCCGATTTGTTAAGCCCTGACAGGGTTTTGATTGGTGGGGAATCTTCTCCCGAAGGGCAAAATGCCATTAAGGCCTTGGTTGATGTTTATGCAAATTGGGTTCCGAAAGAGAGGATTTTAACCACAAATGTCTGGTCATCTGAATTGTCAAAATTAGTCGCCAATGCATTTTTGGCACAAAGGGTTTCTTCTATAAATGCCATTTCCGAATTGTGTGAAAAAACAGAGGCAAATGTCAATGAAGTAGCTAAGGCAATTGGTATGGATAGTAGGATTGGGCCAAAATTCCTAAAAGCTTCGGTTGGATTTGGAGGTTCTTGTTTCCAAAAAGACATCCTGAACCTGGTATACATTTCAAAGGCATTCGGATTAAACGAAGTTGCCGATTATTGGGAACAGGTCATCATCATGAACGACCACCAAAAGCGTCGTTTCTCCAAAAATATTGTACAGACACTTTACAACACCGTTTCGGGGAAGAAAATCACTTTCCTGGGTTGGGCATTCAAAAAAGATACTAATGATACCAGGGAATCAGCTGCAATTTATGTTGCCGATGATTTAATCAACGAGCAGGCGAAAATTGCTTTGTTTGACCCAAAGGTTGGACAGGAGCAGGTGCTTTCAGATTTGAATTACCTTGACAGCAGAAAACCAGCCGAAAACGAAAAACATATTTCATCATTTGACAATGCTTATGATGCGTGTAAAAATGCTCACGCGATTGCAGTATTGACCGAATGGGATGAATTTAGGGATTATGACTGGCAGAAAATATACGACAGCATGTTAAAACCTGCTTTTGTTTTTGACGGAAGGAATCTGTTAGATGGAGATAAATTGAAGTCTATTGGATTTGTTTACCAATCTATCGGAGTTTAATTAAATAAGTATATTTGCATCCCTTTTTAGATAATAAGTTAAAGAAATCTCATGAACATTAAAATAGCAGTTATTGGATTAGGATATGTAGGATTACCGCTGGCACGATTATTTGCAACCAAATATCCTGTGGTCGGTTTTGATATCAATCAGAACAGGATTCAGGAATTGAATGCCGGGAATGATTCTACCTTAGAAATAGATGAAGCTACTTTGAAAAGTGTTTTGGTAAGCTCAAGCAGCAATTCCAATGGACTGTTCTGCAGCAGTACCTTAGAGGATATCCGCGATTGCAATTATTATGTGGTAACGGTTCCAACACCGGTTGACAAAAATAACCGTCCCGATCTGACTCCGTTGTACAAGTCTAGTGAAACTGTTGGGAAAGTATTGAAAAAAGGAGATATCGTAATTTATGAGTCTACAGTTTATCCTGGTGTAACTGAGGAAGAATGCATTCCTGTTCTTGAAAAAGTAAGCGGATTGAAATTCAATATCGATTTCTTTGCGGGTTATTCACCGGAAAGAATCAATCCGGGAGACAAGGAACACACCGTAGAGAAAATCCTAAAAGTAACTTCGGGTTCAACACCTGAAATCGGCCAGAAAGTAAACGATTTATACAAATCGGTTATCACAGCCGGAACGCATTTGGCACCATCGATAAAGGTTGCCGAAGCAGCAAAAGTGATTGAGAATTCCCAGCGTGATATCAACATTGCTTTCGTAAACGAATTGGCCAAGATTTTCAATTTATTGGAAATCGATACGCATGCCGTTTTGGAAGCAGCGGGAACAAAATGGAACTTTCTGCCATTCAAACCAGGGTTGGTTGGAGGGCACTGCATTGGGGTAGACCCTTATTATCTGGCACAAAAAGCACAGGAAAAAGGATACCATCCTGAAATCATTTTGGCCGGAAGGCGTTTGAATGACAGCATGGGCGAATATGTTGCGTCACAGGTTGTGAAACTAATGATCAAGAAAGGCGTAACAATCAATGGAGCCAAATTATTGATGTTGGGAATTACCTTTAAGGAAAACTGTCCTGATGTTAGGAATACCAAAATAGTCGATGTGGTTCATGCTTTGGCGGATTACGGAATCCAGGTGACGATTTTTGATCCTTGGGCAAAACCTTCAGAAGTAGAGCACGAATATAAATTGATTACCAGCACTGAATTGCCTTCGGACACTTTTGACGCCATCGTTTTAGGCGTGGCACACAAGGAATTTACAACTATCGATTTATCCAAATTGAAAAAATCAAACGGAGTACTGTTTGATGTAAAAGGAGTTTTAACCGAAACAGCTGACGGAAGATTATAATAATATGAAGAAGATTTTAATTACAGGCGGAGCAGGATTTATTGGTTCTCATGTGGTGAGACGATTTGTAACAAAATATCCAAATTACCAGATTTTTAACCTGGATGCACTGACGTATGCGGGCAATCTTGAAAATATTGCCGATATCGACCAGTCTCCAAACTATACTTTTGTAAAGGGAGATATCGTTGATGCCGATTTTATCAATGATTTATTTCAGAAACATCAGTTTGACGGCGTATTGCATTTGGCTGCGGAATCGCATGTAGACCGTTCCATCACCGATCCTTTGGCGTTTGTGAAAACGAATGTCATTGGAACCATGAATCTGTTGAATGCGGCTAAAACGATTTGGAAGGACAATTTTGAAGGCAAGCGTTTTTATCACATTTCTACCGATGAGGTTTATGGAAGTTTAGGCGCAGAAGGGCTGTTTACTGAAACGACTCCTTATGACCCGAATTCCCCATATTCGGCTTCTAAAGCCAGCTCAGACCATTTTGTAAGGGCGTATGGCGAAACCTATGGGTTGCCTTATGTGATTACGAATTGCTCAAATAACTATGGGCCAAATCATTTCCCTGAGAAATTGGTTCCCTTATTCATCCACAATATCATCAATAATAAAGCATTGCCGGTTTATGGTGATGGAAAATATACGCGTGACTGGTTGTTTGTAATTGACCACGCCATCGCTATTGATTTGGTTTTCCATGAAGGGAAAAATCATGAGACCTATAATATTGGAGGTTTTAACGAATGGCAGAATATTGATTTGGTAAAACTGCTTTGCCGTCAGATGGATGTTAAATTGGGAAGGCCTGAAGGCGAATCCGAAAAGTTGATTACCTATGTAAAAGACAGGCCGGGACACGATTTGCGTTATGCCATCGATGCTTCAAAAATCAATAAAGAACTAGGCTGGAAACCTTCCGTTACTTTTGAGCAGGGATTGGAAAAAACAATCGATTGGTATCTGTCAAATGAAGAGTGGCTTAAAAGCGTAACTTCAGGAGAATACCAGGCTTACTACGAAAAGCAATATCATTAAGAAATATTCCCATTTCGAATAAATTAAAATATACGTCAGATGACGTATATTTTTTTTGCACTAATCTTAAGAAATTTGAATGTTGGCAATTTCAGATAGGAATTATTCTAAAATCTTTATTTTGTTAACTTAAATTTAACAATTTATCAACACGCAAACGTTTTCGTTCGAATGCTTAGGCTTTTGTCGTTGTTTAACAATATTATTATTTAATACTTTTATACTCCCAAGTCTGCTTCAAACGTAACATGCCCTGTGTTTATGTTTTTACATTGTACCGTTTTACAGTGTATCTATTAAAGTTTTTTAATTCAATTTTTAATTTTTTAATTATGAAAAAACAATTACAGAAAGCACTAAGCTGTTTATTTTATTTGTTCCTGCTGTCTTTTTCTGCAGACGCTGTTGCCCAGAATATTTTTGGTGGCGAGCCTGTTCAGGTTGTAGGGACAATGAATGGTTTTAATACAGGTTCTGCTGCAAATTCAATTTTCAGAAGAGTATCTGTAGCTACAGGCAATCCTACTGACGGAAGAGGACAATGGACAAAAACCTATAATGCGCAGGCATCAGGTGGTGATGTCCTTAACAGCAACATGCCTGGCGGTGGTGGTGGCGGATTCCTGTTTATTTCAGGGCCAAGCGGAAACCGCTTCCAAAACAAATGGGCTTTTAGCGGAGTAGGGCAAGGAGGCTTAAACTCAATCAATACCAATCTAACCTATAATTCAGGTAACGATATGGGGTTGAATATGGGTACAACAGGCCGTTATACTTTTGTATTTAATGATGCAGGCTATACAGCAACTAATGCTAAATTTTATGTAGGCTATACAGCCAATGACCCAATAACGGTTTCAAGAACCAGCCAATCTTACACAGGAACCCAGCCTGTGATTTCTATTACAAGTAGTGCCGCTCCTTCAACCGGAGAAAATATCTATGTGCGTTACCGCGTTGGAACCAATGACTTTACCGCCAGTACATCGGTAGTTCAGGCTACAGGTTCGGGAACATCATGGACAGCTACATTGCCTTCGCAAAGCTGTGGAACCACGCTTTATTATTTTGTGTATACAAGCACACGTACCTTATCTCAAATAAATGCCGATTCAGAAACAGATCGTTCACTTGCGGTATTGCGTTATGATGATAGTTTTGGAGCAAATTTCTCAACAACATTGCCGGCGGCTATAACTTATTATGAAGATGCGGACAATGATGGTTTTGGAAACCCAAGTGTAACGCAGTTGAGCTGTACAGGTGTCCCTTCGGGATATGTTACCAACAATTCCGATTGTAATGATGGTGTAACTTATTATACAGATGCAGATGGTGACGGATTTGGAGTTTTGCCTAAATTACCTTGTGGAACTGTTACTAATAGTACTGATTGCAATGATGCAATAACCTATTATACGGATGCTGATGGAGACGGATTTGGCGCTTTGCCTAAACTAGCCTGCGGTACTATTACCAACAATACCGATTGTAATGATAACCAGATTCAATATCAGGATTTGGATAGTGACGGATTTGGTTCAAATGTTCAGGTTGCCTGTGGTGTTACCAACGCTTCTGACTGTAATGATAATCAATTGCAATATTTAGATGCCGACGGTGATGGATTTGGTTCACTTACGTTGGTTGCTTGTGGTTTAACAAACCATACTGATTGTAATGATAACCAATGGCAATATACCGATGCGGATGGTGATACTTTTGGTGCTTTACCATTAGTGCCATGCGGTGTTACCAATGCTTCTGACTGTAATGATAATCAGATTCAGTATTTAGATGCTGATGGTGATGGATTTGGTTCGCTTACACAGGTTGCCTGTGGTATAACCGATCATTCCGATTGTAATGATAATCAATGGCAATATAGCGATGCCGATGGCGATACTTTTGGAGCTTTACCATTAGTTGCCTGCGGTGTTACCAACGCGTCTGACTGTAACGATAATCAGATTCTGTATCTGGATGCAGATGGAGATGGATTCGGATCGAATACGCAGGTTGCCTGTGGTATAGCCGATCATTCAGATTGTAATGATAATCAATGGCAATATTCAGATGCTGATGGCGATACTTTTGGAGCTTTACCATTAGTAGCTTGTGGGGTTACCAACGTTTCTGACTGCGATGATACACAATTAGAATATTTAGATGCCGATGGCGATGGTTTCGGTTCAACTACACAGGTTGCCTGTGGAGTTTTGAATAATATAGATTGCAATGACAACCAATTGCAATATACCGATAACGATGGTGACGGATTTGGAACAACACCTGTAGTAGCTTGCGGAGTTCTTAATGCTTCCGACTGCGACGATACCCAATTAG
>NZ_JAKIHP010000032.1 GCF_021608265.1 Flavobacterium wongokense | reverse complement strand
CACCAATACAACATCAACCTGCCCGAGCCAACCGGCTTCGGTAACGGTTGTGATCAACCCGACCCCGACAGTAACGGTAACCAGTGCTCCGGTATGCCAGGGCACACCTGCCACGGTAACGGCTACGCCGTCCCCTGCGGGCACTTACAGCTATGTATGGACCGTTCCGGTAGGAGCTACGAATCCGGGCAACGTGGCAACGTTCACCACAACGACACCGGGAGTGTACAGCGTAACAGCCACCAATACAACATCAACCTGCCCGAGCCAACCGGCTACGGTAACGGTTGTGATCAACCCGACCCCG
>NZ_JAKIHP010000031.1 GCF_021608265.1 Flavobacterium wongokense | reverse complement strand
GCCGCTTGGCGTAGTAGCGGCAAGTTAAAGAAAAATGCAATAAGAAATACTGAAGTTCGGAGTATTTTCCAAGAAAAGCAAACGAGCTATTGCGCCAAACGGCTGTTACCGCTTCGGTTTTCCTACCAACTAGAGCAAGCAAACTTTGCCAGTTTCCATTTTCGGCGCAACTTTAGTTTCCAGTTTCAACTTTCCGTTCATTTTCTAAGAAAGGTTTCAACGCAAACATTCTCCAGTTTCTTTTCAGCGCCAAACTTTTCAACGCGATCTTTTCCAGGCAAATTTTGCGCGCAAACATTTTCAAGATTTTACTTTTCATCTTCACTTTTTCG
>NZ_JAKIHP010000030.1 GCF_021608265.1 Flavobacterium wongokense | reverse complement strand
TGTAAGGTCAAAGACATGGAACTGGTCGTTTGGCAGTGCATCGTCATCGCAAAGGCTCAGTGGGGTTGGCGTGGTCAGCAATAGCGGTGCATTAACCTGTATGTGGAAGGTACCGATGTTGAAACAGCCGGTAACCGTGTTTTCAACGCGTACCCATATTGGATCTCCATCATGTGCGGTATGGCTTGTCGAAGGGATAAGCGGTGCGGTTCCGGCCTGTGCCGCAGGTAATGAATTATAATAGGTCACCAGGTAAGTGCCTGCAGGCTGTTGTGCCAGTACCACTGGGGTCTGCTGGGTCAGGTCAACGGTGGTGGATGCATCCTGGGTAGCAGTATCATAATCACATACC
>NZ_JAKIHP010000003.1 GCF_021608265.1 Flavobacterium wongokense | reverse complement strand
TGAAAACCCTGTTCATTTAGTTGGACAGGGTTTTTTGTTTTATGTTGATTCAGGTGAGCCAATGTAAAGCAAGATAGGTTCAACATACGGTAAGTGAGCTTCAACGTATGGCAAGATAGGTTCAATGTAAAACAACGATGGTTCAATATAAAACAAGATAGCTTCAGCGTAGAACAATATAGACTTAATGTAAGGTAAATAAGATTCAATGTAAGACAGGAAAGACCCAACAGAACATAAGAGACTTTCAACATAATTCAAGATAGGAGTTTGATAACATAGTTTGGTTATTTGCATAAAAAAACCTGATAGTTTTGCTATCAGGTTTGTTAAAGTAGTTTTTTATCCATCTCATTATATTTTTAATCCTTTTATCAATCGGTATTCTGTTGATTGCACTCCGTATTGTGCTTTTACGCTGTCTTTGATGCGGATTGCTGTTTGTGATAACTGATTGTAACTTTCAATTCGTATCGCATTGTTTTGGGCAAACTGGGTGAAGGTGTTCATTACTTCGTTGTTTGCTGTAACGGCATTTGCGTATATTCCGTTTAATGCGATTACCTTGATTGCGCTGTTTGCAGGATCGTAATCTGTGCCAAAATTGGTTAGGTATTCTACTAAGTCTGCAAAGAACTGTGTTTTTGACTGGTACGACTGGTATGACTGACTTACCAAATTTTCGTTGACATTAATAGTCCCTCTTTTGATATTATTTCCTGTAATCTTTGCGATGATAGCTGCTACGTCCTTAGCTTCCTTGCTGGTTCTACCGAAGAAGACTTTGACTGCTCCGTTTATTGACGGAAGCGTCTTTTTAATTGCGTCTTCCCTTTTATCAAAGATTTGGATTCGGTTTTCTACCGCCAGTGAATGAGCCTGTTTTTTGTCGGCAACTGTGGTGTTGAATCCTTTTGTGGTGTTGATTAAACCGGTGTAGCTGGTGATGCTGAACTCTGGTTTAATTGGCAGGTAGCCGTTAAAGTTTTGTAATGCTGCTACCAGTTTCTCTGCGTTACCGATTCTTGCTCCGTAACTTGTTTCTGAATGTGATCTCATGATTTCTCGTTTTTAAGATTGTATGTGAACTATTTCACATAAAACCGCGAGCCAATTATGATGCCAGTATTAGTAGGAGAAAGCTTAAGGTTTGGTTAAGATTTGTTTAAAGTAAAATGATTACTGGCACGGATTATAAATCCGCGCTATCGGTGTGAGTTTCTATATTGAAAATCTCTTTTTGAATTCTTCAAGTTTGATAATTTGATCTTGCATATTATTAATTTTGAAAAACTCATGCATCTTTTTCTCTTCAGTAACGAAAATTATGTTATCCCGTTTGGAATTAAATATAGCGCCAAACATCATTGAAATGTCAAGCACAGTGTTCCAGCGGCGATCTGAAATGCTAGAAATAGCGAGTGTTCCGTGTCCAAGTTGTTCAAGAATTAAACTTGTCATCGCAATAGCGGGAAAAAATTCATTATGAAAATTAAAAAACTGCTTAAAATTTTCTTCAGTTCGCTTATAATCTTTGCCAACTATTCCATAAGCACGCATCATAAAGCCCTCAGCTAAAAATGCAAACGTCTTTCCAGATCGCATCTCTCTAAACCATTTATCCTTTTGAGTTTTATTTTTCGTGAAATATTCCCAATCTAATACACCCTCATTAAGTTCTTTTAAATGCTCTACAACATTATCAAACAATTCTTTTTTTTCAAAATTGACTTGATCTTTTACCACCTTGATTTCCGCTTGATGTTTGTAAATATTTTTGAAATCATGATTATCGGTCAATTCTTTCGTCAGAATAATTATGGTTTTGTAAGCGTTGAGAAACGGACCGTCTTCATTAAAAAAATACTTTGGTAAAATGACATTTAATGGTGGGAAAAAAGCACCATGAAACATGTCCATTTGTGCGTCATATTTTTTTGAATGATCGAATAATAAACAAAGTGCTCTAAAACATTCTTCGCGTTCTGGATCAGTTTGTTCTAGGTGTTTAATAAGTTCCATTGCAACTACGATTGGGAAACCTGAAGTTACACCGAGATTTGATTCTTCTTTTTGGATTTTCTTAGCAAGAGAATTTACTTCATTCAAAGAAAGTTCGTGAACGAGGTTTCTATAAATGTTCGTATCCAAGAAGTACTTCATAAATGTCTGCAGCTGACTTACTAATAAATGTAAATATTTCTAAATTTAGTGAATAATTGTACATTATCTAAATTAACCATAAAAAAACCGAACTTTTCAGTTCGGTTTATCATTTTTGATAATATTTTTGAGGACGGCTTTTTCGGGATAATTGATGACTTCTAAGGTGATTTCCTTTCCCTGTTTGGTTTGTCCGTAAATGATGTATTTTTTTCCACCTTCTTCCTTGATATTGCTTTTGTCAAAATCGACGTCGCCATTGGTAAGCGTGTTTTTGATATCGATGGTGTCGACCCAGTCTTCTGAAAGCCTCCTGGAAGCTTCAATGTCATATAAAAATGGTTTTGTACGGAGGTCATTTAAAACCCTTGCATTTGGAAAATAATTGCAACGCGTATCTTTTCCGCTAAGGACAATCGCAACGACAAAACATCCCATAACCAAACCGACTAAATAGTAGGCAAAACGTTGGTAAAACTTCATAGTAGATTAATTTTTGCAAAAGTAATCAATGTTTTACTATAGCCATTAATTATATATTAATTTTTAGGTTAGTTTGAGTGGTTTTTGATTAATACTTCTCGATACAATTTTGCTTCGCAAAATCACTCGAAGTGACGACGAAATGATTTTTAGAAAACAATCAAATTAATATCATTATCGGGAAGATTGAACCAATCGCCAATGGCTTTGTTGGTCAGGATTCCGTGATAGAGGTATACTCCGTTTTTTAAACCTTTGTTGCAGCGAATGGCACTTTCCAATCCACCGTCTTCGGCAATCTGGAGTAAGTAGGGTGTAATGATATTGCTGATGGAAAGCGAAGCGGTTTTGGAATACCGCGAAGGGATATTTGGTACACAATAGTGTATGATATTATTTTTGATGAATGTAGGATTTTCGTGCGTAGTCACTTCGGAAGTTTCGAAGCAGCCACCGGTATCAATGCTCACGTCTACAATCACAGCGCCTTTTTTCATGTGTTCAACCATGGTTTCAGTTACCACAACAGGGCAGCGGTCTTTGCCACGCATGGCTCCGATTGCCACATCACAACGACGCAATGCCTTCAGTATTCCTTTTGGCTGAATGGTTGAAGTAAAAATGCGCTGGTTTAAATTATTCTGTAGTCGACGTAGTTTGGTAATCGAGTTGTCAAAAACCTTGACATTGGCACCTAAGCCCAGAGCAGTCTTGGCTGCAAATTCGCCTACTGTTCCTGCGCCCAAAATAACCACATCAGTAGGAGGAACACCTGTAATGTTTCCTAATAATAAGCCTTTTCCGAATTGGTTGTTGATCATCAGTTCGGCTGCAATCAATACGGAGGCTGTTCCTGCAATTTCGCTCAGCGATTTTACAGCAGGATAAGAACCATCTTCGTCTTTAATATATTCAAATGCTAATGCGGTGATTTTTTTCTTGGATAAGGCTTCAAAATATTCCTTTTTTCGGGTCTTTAACTGAATGGCTGAAATTACAATGGCATTGGTATTGACTAAAGCGATTTCTTCCATGGTTAAAGGTTCCACCTTTAGGATTATTGGACAGCTCAAAACTTTTTTAGTGTCTTTGGAAATAGTAGCTCCTGCATCACTAAACTCCTTGTCGGTATAGCTTGAGCTTAATCCGGCACCAGATTCAATCATCACTTTGTGTCCGTGGGAAGTCAGTGAGTTTACTGCATCAGGTGTTAGGCAGATACGTCTTTCCTGGTATGAAGTTTCTTTTGGAATTCCGATAAAGAGTTCACTTTTATGACGATATACTTCTAATTTTTCCTCTTGGGGTAAAAGTTGTTGCTTAGTAAAAGGGGTAATAGCCATAATGACAATTGAATTTTGCTCCAAATTACAAAAAAATATTCAATTATGTCAATCTGAGATTTCTTTTACCGTCGGCGGTTTGTGATAAATGAATTGTGGAATATTCGTCGGGAAGCAGATTCGGAATTTTTTCTGCCCATTCGATAAAGCACCAGTTTCCGGAATACAGATAATCATCAATTCCCATGTCAAGTGCTTCGATTTCTGACTTTAACCGATACATGTCAAAATGGTATACCATCAGATTGTCGTCTGCCTGATATTCGTTTACTATAGAAAATGTTGGGCTGCTTGTAGCGTCATTCACGCCCAATTCCTTAGCCAAAGCCTTAATTAGTGTGGTTTTTCCAACCCCCATAACGCCGTGGAAAAGGATTACTTTATGCGGTTTTTCGGCAAGGATTTTTTTGGCAACCTGTTTTAGTTCGTCCAGAGAAAATATGATTTCCATTATTCAATTATTTTAATGCTTGGCCCTACTTTGGATTAAAAACTAAAAACGGGACAATCATCTCCTCAAGGGAAATTCCTCCATGCTGATACGTATTTCTATAATAACTCACATAGTGATTGTAATTATTGACATACGCCAGGAACAAATCGTTTTTTGCGAATATATACGAGCTGCTCATGTTGATGGTTGGAAGCCCAATTCTCTTTGGGTCACGGACAGCATATACGTCGCGGTCTTCATAGGTTAAGCTTCTTCCGGTTTTGTAACGCAGGTTCAAACTGGTGTTTTTGTCGCCAATAACCTTTGATGGGTTTTTTACGTTTATCGTTCCGTGGTCCGTAGTGATGATCAGTTTAAAGCCTAATTTTTGAGCCTGCTGGATGATTTCCAAAAGTGGTGAATTCTTGAACCAGCTCAAGGTTAATGAGCGATAAGCTTTGTCATCGGAAGCCAATTCCTTAACCACATCCATTTCGGTTTTGGCATGCGAAAGCATGTCGACAAAGTTGTAAACTACAGTAACAAGATTATTGTCTTTTAGTCCTTTAAAATTTTCAGCTAATTTTTTCCCACTGCTCAAATTGGTAATCTTGAAATAATCCTGTTTGATGTTTAAGCCCAATCTTTTCAAATGTGCCGTTAAAAACTCGGCTTCATAAAGGTTTTTTCCTCCATCCTCAACATCGTTTTTCCAATATTGTGGAAATTGTTTTTCCATTTCCAATGGGAGTAAACCTGAGAAAATTGCATTTCGGGCATACTGTGTTGCGGTTGGCAGAATGGCGTAATACGGAATTTCCTTTTCCAATTTATAGTGATTGGAAACCACGCTTTCCATGGCTTTCCACTGGTCGTAACGAAGGTTGTCAATTACTACGAATAATACAGATTTGTCTTTTTTAACCAATTCGGGAACCACCAATTCGCGGAATAAAGTGTGTGACTGTACTGGTTTGTCAGCTTTTGGCTCAAACCAGTCTTCATAATTCCGTTCGATGAATTTGCTGAATTGGGCATTGGCTTCAACTTTCTGGCTTTCGAGGATTTCAACCATGCTTTGGTCGGTAATGTCTTCCAGTTCCAATTCCCAGAAAAGCAATTTTTTATAAAGTTCAACCCAATCTTCATAAGAATTGACCATTGCCATTTCCATGGCAATTTTTCTGAATTCCTTTTGATAATCCAGGGTAGTTTTTTCGGAAACCAGTCTGGAATGGTCGAGGTTTTTCTTTAAACTCAACAATATCTGGTTTGGATTTACCGGTTTTATCAGATAATCTGCAATCTTAGAGCCAATGGCTTCTTCCATAATGTATTCTTCCTCACTTTTGGTAATCATAATCATCGGTGTTGATGATTTTTTCTCCTTCATTTCCGAAAGTGTCTCCAAGCCGCTCATTCCCGGCATATTCTCATCAAGGAAAACAATATCATAATTCCCATCCTCAAAAGCATCGACAGCGTCACGGCCATTGTTAAATGTAGTTACCTTATAGTTTTTCTTCTCCAGAAACAGGATGTGCGGTTTCAGTAAATCAATTTCATCGTCAACCCAAAGTATTTTGATAGGATCCATATTGTTATATTGTTTAACGCAAATTTCTACATTATAAAACGTACTATTATTAAAATTATTATAAAATGTTCAAATTAAATTTTAACAGTCAAAAGAATGTTAAAGTATGCCCGGCGTATTCAATATTAATTACATTTGGTTCAGCTATTTAAAAAAACCAACTTGAAATTCCTAGCCATCATACTGTGTTTTTATGTCAATTTCCTGGCTGTAATCCCTACGGTAAGAGTAGTCAAAATGACTATGGAATTAAAATGCCATGATGCTTGTTGTGGCAAGGCTAAAGTTGGAATTCCAAACGGCTGCCAAAAGGAAAAATGCCTGATGAACCTCAATTTCAATACGGCTCCATTTTTGGTTTTTGAATCAGATTATAATTTCCAGGAAGCTTTTTTGGATTCTTTAGAAAAGGAAAGTACCGTTTACAATAATATCCTAATCCCTAATTTTAGGGTTGTGATTTGGCAGCCACCAGAGTTTATAGGTTAATGCCAAAAAATCATCAACCAAACGAGAATCAATCATCAATCCAACTTTAATAAATAAAAACAAATAACTTAAAAACATAAGATCATGAAAAAAGTAATTTCAATGATGGCGATTGCAGCCTTTTTATTCACAGTAAATGCTAACGCCAACACAGAACCAAAAGACAAAAAGAAAGCAGCTAAAACAGAGAAATCATGTACTGCTGCAGAAAAGAAGTCCTGCGCTTCTGGAGAGAAAAAATCTTGCTGCGCTGCTAAGAAAGCAGAAGATAAAAAATAATTTCACTTATATTATTTGGAAAGTGCTTGAGAAATCAAGCACTTTTTTTGTTTTATAGTTTGAAAATTAGACAAATGCCCTACATTTGGTAACATTTTTAATTTTTGTAGACCTATTTGACATATCAAAAAATAAACTCATGCAATTTAAAACCAAACTTACTATCAGCATGCTGTCGGCATTATTAGCGATAAGCTGCAACAAAAAAGAAATTCAATACGAAGATCCATTAGTTACCAACAGAGATACTACAATAGTTCCGGGCGATGATTTTTTCCATTACGCCAATGGTGGATGGTTTAAGCAACATCCAATTCCAAGCAGCGAAAGCAGCAATGGTATTTTCAGGACAATCGGAGATACGATAAACGCACAAATCAAAGACATTTGTGAAAAGTCTGCAGCCAACAAAGACGCAGCCAAAGGAAGTAACGAACAGAAAATTGGAGATTTCTACGCTTCGGGAATGGATACCTTATCCCTTGAAAAGGCAGGATTGAAACCTTTAACTGCAACCTTTGCCAAAATAGCAGCAGTTAAGGATTTACCGGCGTTAATGAATACCATTGGGTATCTTCATACAATTGGTGCCGGACCGGCATTCTCTTTTGGTGTTGGACAGGACGATAAGATAAGCTCTAAAAATGCATTGTTCTTCGGGCAAGGTGGATTAGGATTGGGCCAAAGGGATTATTATTTTAATACAGACCCTGAAACGGTAAAAATCAGGACTGAATATGTAAAGCATGTTCAAAAAATGATGGAGCTTACCGGAAGCGATCCATCTACAGCAGAAAAAGCGGCGGCAACGATTATGAAGTTGGAAACGGATTTGGCTAAAAACAGCAGGAAACTGGAAGCACTTCGCGACCCTCAAAAGAATTATAACAAGATGTCGTTGGCGCAATTCAAGACCACAACACCTTCTGTAGCGTGGGAAAATGTTTTGCCGCAATTAGGGATCACAAAAGCTGATACGGTTATTGTTGGGCAGCCTGAATTCTATAAAGGTTTGGATAAACTGCTTACCTCATATTCCATCGAAGACTGGAAAACCTATTTGAAATGGGACTTCATGAACACTTATGCTCCTTATTTGAATAATGCCATCGAAAAACAAAACTTCTATTTCTATTCTACAATCATGAATGGAGTGAAAGAACAAAAGCCAAGATGGAAAAGAATTGTAGAGCAGACTGACGGTTCTTTAGGTGAACTGATAGGCCAGGTTTATGTTGCCGATTATTTGCCAAAAGGCTCTAAGGAAAAGCTTTTGGAAATCGGGAATAACATCCGTGATGTATATGCCGAACATATTAAAAAACTCGATTGGATGAGCGAGGAAACCAAGAAAAAAGCGCTTTTCAAATTGAGTAAAATTGTAATGAAGGTTGGATATCCTGACAAATGGAAAGACATGAGCAGTGTTTCCATTGAAAGGAATGCCTATTGTGCAAATGTTATGGTTGTCAACAAATGGTCTTATAACGACATGATCAAAAAATACGGCAAACCTGTTGACCGCACAGAATGGGGAATGTATCCACAAACCTATAATGCGTATTACAATCCAAGCAACAATGAAATCTGTGTTCCGGCCTGTAATATCTTAGTTCCGGGCTTTGAAGGTAGAATGCCGGATGATGCTATTTTGTATGGTATCATTGGAGGTTCCACTTTTGGCCACGAAATCACTCACGGATTCGATGATCAGGGAAGCCAGTATGACGACAAAGGAAACCTGAAAGATTGGTGGACTGCTGAGGACAAAGCTAAATTCACTCAAAAAACAAAAGCGATTGTAGCTCAGTTCAGCAAGTTTGAGGCATTGAAAGGCAAATTTGTAAATGGAGATGCAACCCAAGGTGAAAACATTGCCGATTTAGGTGGAGTTGTGATGGGCTATGAAGCTTTCAAGAAAACGGAGCAATATAAAAAACAGGAAAAGATCAGTGGTTTTACTCCGGATCAAAGATACTTCTTATCGTATGGTTATGCATGGATGGTTCAGGCGAAAGACGAATCATTGGCAAGGCAGATCATGTCTGATGTTCACTCACCGGCGCAATTCAGAATCAACGGCCCATTGATGAACATTCCTGAATTCTACAAGGCATTCAATGTAAAAGAAGGCAATAAAATGTATTTACCGGAAAAAGACAGAGTTGTCATTTGGTAATAACTAAAAACAAAAAATCCCTATCAAACGATAGGGATTTTTTTATGAAAACAGGATTATAAAAATATTCCGCCGGCAACTTCAATTCGCTGGCCGTTGACCCATTTGGCATCATCCGAACAAAGGAAAGCAACTACGCCTCCAATATCATCTGGCAAGCCAACTCTTCCCAAGGCTGTTAATGAAGAAATCATATCGTTCAAATCTTTGTTATCCCTTACCGCACCACCACCAAAATCGGTTTCAATGGCACCAGGAGCAACAATATTTACACGGATTCCTCTATCGCCAAGGAATTTAGCCTGGTATTTCGAAAGCGTTTCCACACCACCTTTCATGGTTGCATAGGCATCATAACCTGTGAATGAAAATCGGGTCAATCCTGAGGCAATATTTACGATTCCACCACCATTATTGAAGATTGGCAATAGTTTTTGGGTAAGGAAAAATGGCGCTTTTAAATGTACATTTACCATATTATCAAAACCTTCTTCAGTAGTTTCACCAAAGTTGGCATGCAGGCCAATACCGGCATTGTTTACCAGGTAATCAATCTTATCGGTTTTAAAAGTTAGCTCCAATACCGATTTCACTTCGCTTACAAACCTGTCAAATGATTTTGAATCGGCTACATCTAGTTGTAAAGCAACGGCTTTCTGCCCAAGTTTTTCTATTTCTGAAACTACGTTTTGAGCTTCGTCAAGACGGCTGTGGTAGGTTATGATTACATTGTTTCCTTTTTTGGCTAATTGTACTGCCATGTCTTTCCCTAGTCCGCGGCTTCCACCAGTAACTAAGGCAATTTTTGAATTAGTTGTCATTTTTGATTGTTTTAAATTACAATGCAAAGTTGGCAATTAACTAAAACCTGCTTGTTGCGATTATCAATGTATTATTTGTAAATTTCAAATAATTTATCCCTGAAGTTTAATGGGGAAGTTGCTGTCTGTTTTTTGAAGAAGTTTGAAAAATGGGCAACCTCTTCAAATCCGAGGCTGTATGCAATTTCCGAAATGTTCCAGCTGGTCTGCCTTAACAGTACTTTAGCTTCCTGGATTATCCTGCTGGATATGATTTCAGTTGTAGTTTTTCCGGTCATGTCTTTGAGGACTTTGTTCAAATGGTTGACATGAACCTGCAGCATGTCGGCATAATCCTTTGCAGTCCGCAGTTGGAGTATTTGTGTTGGCGATTCAATAGGGAACTGCCTTTCGATTAGTTCGATGAATAAAGTGGAAATCCGTGAAGCAGCATTCTGATTGTTTTTAGAAGCAACAATGGGCTTTAACTTTTGCCCGTAATGAATCAGTTCGATGACATAATTGCGCAACAGGTCATATTTAAAAGTATAGTCAGAACCTATTTCAGAATGCATTTTGTCAAAAGTATGTTCGAATTCCTTTGCCTGTTCTTCAGTAATCTGATAAATGAAATCGCTGTTTGAATTAAATATCGGAATGTCATCGACAATCAAACCGCTATTGGATTTGGTTATGAACTCTTTGGTAAAAACACAAAAATGCCCACTCTGATTATTGTCAAGCGGTGTATATTTATAGGGGATTTTTGGAGTGGCAAACAGAATTGCATACTCATCAATGTCAATTACCTTGTCGGCATATTCTACCTTGTTTTTGCCTTGTATCAGGCTTATTTTGTAATACGTCCTGCGGTTATAAGGCATCGTTGGTTTTGCTGTACAGGATTTGTACAGATCCTTAATGTCAAATACATTAAAATGACCAATGTCATTACTGTTGTTTTCGTCCAGGAAATCATCAATAACCGGACAGCATCCGCCAAATACGTCTTTGTAGAATTCTTTTATTGTTACAGCTTCCATTTTGCAAAATTCAAATATTATGCAAAGTAAACGATTTCTTTGCGAAGTAATGTTAAGAAAGCTTCAAAAAAAAACCCTATCAGGATTAGACAGGGATTTTAAATTATTTCTTGGCGATTGCTTCTTCATACCTTTCGGAGACTTTCTTCCAGTTAATCACTTTAAAGAAGTTATCAATGTATCTTTTGCGTTTGTATTGATAATCCAAATAATAAGCATGTTCCCATACATCCAGGTTTAACAATGGCGTTCCCGGAATTGTTTGCTTTGGCATCAAAGGATTATCCTGATTTGGTGTACTGGTAACCTGCAGTTTTCCGGTTTTGTCTAAAACCAGCCAAGCCCAGCCCGAACCGAATTGCTTTTCAGCGGCATCGGTAAATTGGGTTTTAAAGTTTTCAAAGCTTCCAAAATCTTTTGTAATGACTGTTGCTAAGGTATCCTTTGGCTGTCCGCCTGATTTTGGTGCCATTCCTTCCCAAAAGAAGCCATGATTGTAATAACCTCCGGCATTGTTTTTTAAATCGGCATTGGAACCATCACATTTTTTAAGAATGTCTTCTATCGTTAAATCGGTTAGCGTTGCATCTGCAGCGACCAATTTATTCAGGTTGTTGGTATACGTAAGGTAATGTTTGGAATAATGCACTTCCATCGTAAGGATGTCAATGCTTGGCTGAAGTTCGTTGTACTGATAAGGTAATTTAGCCAATGAAAATTGTCCTTCGGCTGCAGTTACATCATCAGGTTGCCCAATAGTGATTTTTTCTTCGGCTGATGGCAATGGGACTTCAACTACTTCGGTCAGTTTTTTTCTTTTACAGGAAGGTAAAAGCAGCGTAAGCGAAAGGCATAAAACTATCGAAAGAATCTTGTTCATAATCTACTTATTTGCATTTGCAATCTCATGGATTGCTTCTATATATAATTCTTTGGCTTCGTCAACTGATAAATGGCTAATCTGCATCCACGCATTGGTTTTGAAGGCGGTCCTCAAATCAAAATCGGGAGAAAAATTGTAGGCCATTGTACCGATAGTCGCTTGTTTGTAATAAGCATACAAGCGCAGCTGCACATCTTGAGGAAGGTCAGATTGTGTCATTTTAGAAGCAATTTCCACCGCTTCCTGAAATCGAATATCTAATTCTTTTTCGTCCATTTACACTATGCTTTTGATGTAATGACTGTTTGGTTTCCAACAGCATTTTGTTGGAGTTGGACATCTATTTTGGTTCCCAACGGGAAAAACATATCGACTCTTGAGCCAAATTTGATAAAACCTGCATCATCGCCCTGCGTGACCTGAGTTCCTTCAACGGCATAATTTACAATCCTTCGTGCCAAGGCTCCTGCAATCTGGCGGTACAGGATTTCTCCGAACTCTTTGCTTTCAATTACAACAGTGGTTCTTTCGTTTTCGGTACTCGCCTTTGGATGCCAGGCAACCAAATATTTTCCAGGATGGTATTTGCTGAATTTTATTTTACCACTCACACAATAACGCGTTACGTGAACATTTATTGGCGACATGAAAATGGAAACCTGCAGGCGTTTGTCCTTGAAATATTCCTCTTCGTATACTTCTTCAATAACTACAACTTTACCGTCAACCGGAGCCAAAACTACTTTTTCGTTTGGAACGATTTTTCTGTTCGGATTCCTAAAAAATTGTAAAATCAATATAAGGAAAATCAAAGTAATGATTTGGATGGATTTTTCAACCCAAAGCATGGATGGAGTTGTGACAAGTTTGTGTGATAAAAGAAAGATTACCACAGTTGCTGAAGTTGCTATTAGGATGATTTTTCCGCCTTCTTTATGAAACATAATATAAGATTTGATAAAACAAATAAACAAATGGTGCTACAAATATAATACTATCTAGCCGATCTAGGATACCACCATGGCCTGGCATTATATTTCCGCTGTCTTTTACACCGGCAATCCTTTTGAATTTGGACTCTATTAAATCTCCCAAAGTGCTGAAAATGCTAATGATTACGGCGCTAATTGTCCAAATCATCAGTGAAAGATTTTCGTGGTTTGGTTTGGGCTGGATGTAAAATTTTGAAATTAAAATTCCGGCTATGACCGAAAATACAACTCCGCCAATAAAGCCTTCAATGGTTTTCTTGGGCGATATTTTCTCGATGAGTTTGTGTTTCCCGATTGATTTTCCAACAATGTACGCAAAGGTATCGTTGGTCCAGATTAGGATAAAAATGCTGATGATAATCTTTGGGTTGAACCCTTTGACTCCGAAAGGGATTTTGGTAATTAAAATGAATGGGAAAATCACATAGCCAATCACATAAATGTATTTCGAAAGCGTATCAATCCGTGTTATCTGGGAAAAAAGCAGGTGAAGGCATTTTGCAGAAACAAAGAGCGTAGCAGCCAAAAGCAGGATGTCGTTGGTGTGTTCCGGGCCATAAGTAAAGCCTCGTTTGAAATAGGTTGCCAAAGTATAGGTAAAAGCACCAAAAAGTAGCGGAAAGATTTTGTTTAAATCAGCCAGCTGGCAAAACTCGTAAACGGCAATCAGCATAAATATCCCAAAGAGAATATAAAAACTGGTGACAGAGTATGAAGTGGCAATTATAAGAAGTGCGACATAAACTACACCTGATAATAATCTCTTTAGCGATTCGTTCATTTTATAAATCTTCTAGAAGCAGCAGGTATAAATTTTTGGCAGTACTTCCGTATTGAAGAAAGTCTTCGTCTTTTGCTTTCTCAAAATACTTGATGGTTGTAATGTTGGTTGGATAATCCTTATCGTATTTCTTTTTAATTACACGAAGGCCATCGCTTTTTGCTTCTAAAATCTGGCTGGTAGTTGCCAGTATGATGATATTGTTTGGCAAATCATTGGGCTTGTTCTGCTTGATTTGGTTTGAAGAAAAAAGTACCGAACCTTCATCGGCAATCAAATTTTCACAGGTAGCAAATAAAAACTTTGGATCGGTAGGCTTGTCGTAGGAAAGTTTGTTTTCGTCCAACATGCTGAACAGTTTTGGCTCATAGCATAAGGCTTCGCACTCAAACCAGTCGTTTTCCTCTAAGATATTCAGGAATTGATCTTTTACCTCATTTAAGTTTTCGCAATACAAAAACTTGCCGCCGTTTTTTTTGAAATTATAGGTGAACTTTTCATCTACAGGAAGCAGAGAAAAGCTGGAAGGAGCACTATTGAATTCGCTTTGACTTTCTTCGTCATTGGCATCATTACCGGTGCCAAAAATTTTTCTGAAAAGACTCATGCTTGTTTTGGTATAATCTGTGGTTGTAAATTGAAATCCCTCAAAGATAAAAAAATCTTAATTCAAAACTTATTTTTGAATTAAGATTTTAAAAAATTGTTAAAAAACCTGTCGCTTAGACGATATCGGTTTCTTCAGCCGGAATTTCGAAAGGTCTTTTACCAAAAATGGTTTCCAAATCATCTTTGAAAATGACTTCTTTCTCAATCAAAATATTGGCTAATTGTTCTAATTTATCTTTATTTTCCTGTAGGATTTTGATAGCTCTTTGATATTGCTCCTCAATAAGCAATGAAATTTCCTTGTCAATCACCAAAGCGGTTTCTTCTGAATATGGTTTTGAGAAGTTATACTCACTTTGTCCGGTTGAATCATAGTAAGTAATATTCCCTAATTTATCATTCAATCCATAAATCGTAACCATTGCACGAGCCTGTTTGGTAACTTTTTCCAAATCACTCAAGGCTCCGGTTGAAATTTTGTCAAACATCACTTTCTCAGCAGCTCTTCCGCCCATGGTAGCACACATTTCATCCAGCATTTGATCTGGTCGAACGATTAATCGTTCTTCCGGTAAATACCAGGCTGCACCCAAACTTTGTCCTCTTGGAACAATCGTAACCTTAACCAATGGTGCTGCGTGTTCCAACATCCAGCTTACAGTAGCATGTCCGGCTTCGTGAACCGCAATGGCACGTTTTTCTTCGGTAGTGACGATTTTATTTTTCTTTTCCAATCCGCCAACAATTCGGTCAACAGCATCCAAGAAGTCTTGTTTGTCAACGGCTGCTTTGTTATTTCGGGCAGCGATTAATGCTGCTTCATTACATACGTTTGCGATATCAGCACCAGAGAATCCCGGAGTTTGTTTGGCAAGGAAATCGGTATCCAAATCGGCTACTTTTTTAAGCGGAGCCAAATGCACTTCAAAGATTTCCTTTCTTTCACGAATGTCCGGTAAGTCTACATAAATCTGTCGGTCAAAACGACCGGCACGAAGTAAGGCTTTGTCCAAGACATCAGCCCTGTTGGTTGCAGCAATTACGATTACGTGTGTGTTGGTACCAAAACCGTCCATTTCGGTCAGTAACTGGTTCAACGTATTTTCACGTTCGTCATTTCCGCCAGAGAAATTATTTTTTCCACGCGCTCTTCCAACTGCGTCAATCTCGTCGATAAAGATGATTGATGGCGCTTTGTCTTTAGCCTGTTTGAATAAATCCCTAACACGTGAAGCTCCTACACCAACGAACATTTCCACAAAATCAGAACCTGACAATGAGAAGAAAGGGACTTTTGCTTCCCCTGCAACGGCTTTCGCCAATAATGTTTTTCCTGTTCCCGGAGGACCAACCAAAAGTGCTCCTTTTGGAATTTTACCACCTAAAATGGTATATTTTTCCGGGGTTTTAAGAAATTCTACGATTTCCTGTATTTCTTCTTTCGCACCTTCCAATCCGGCTACATCCTTGAAGGTTGTTTTAACTTCGGTTTTTTCGTCAAAAAGCTTGGCTCTCGATTTTCCGATGTTGAAGATTTGACCTCCGCCACCACCAGCGCCACCCGACATTCTTCGCATGATCAACACCCAAAGGCCGATGATGATTACAAATGGCAGCAATGTGATTAAAAGTTCCGACCAGTTGCTTTTAGCCTTGAAATCAAAATCCTTGATTTTTCCTTCCTGCTTTGCTTTTTCAATATTGTTTTGGAATACTTCATCGTTACCAATATCAAAAGAGTAGTGTGGTCCTTTGTTTTCACCACCCAGCATATCTTTGGCAACTTTAGCATTTGCCTTATCCTTAAGCGCAGCTTTGGTTAAATAAGCTTCTCCTTCGGTTTTGTTGTAAATGATTACTTTTTCAATCTGACCTTTGTTTAGGTACTCATTGAATTTTGAGTACGATATTTTGGTAGTGTCCTGAAAACCGGAACCTCCAAAGTAGTTTAGTGCAATAAATCCGGCGATTACAATTACATAAATGAACCACGGACTTATTTTGAAATTATTGGAATTTTTTTCGTTAGCCATTTTTTATTCGGTGAACTATATTTTTAATATTTATTTTGAATGGTGGTTATTTTGGCATCACCCCAAAGTCCTTCTATGTTGTAGAACTCACGGATTTGTTTCTGGAAAACATGCACAACGATGTTTACATAATCCATCAGTACCCATTCGGCATTATCCGTTCCTTCAACGTGCCAAGGTTTATCTTTTAATTCTTTAGAAACTAATTTTTGGATAGAGTTAACGATAGCGTTAACCTGAGTGTTGGAATTTCCGTTACAGATGATAAAATAGTCGCATACTGCTGTATCTATTTCTCTCAAATCCAAGATGTCAATATCATTTCCCTTTACTTCTTCAATTCCTTTGATGATGTTTGCCAAAAGAACATCTGTGTTAACCGCTTTCTTCGTCATTTATTATTATGTATGTTTTGCAAAGGTATTACTTTTTGTCTTTATTTTTGCTTAACAAAAGTTTAAAATTCATATTCTATCATGCCTATAATCAAACTCGATGCCATAGATTCCACCAACGACTACTTAAAGCAATTATCCAAAGAATCTGACCTGGAAAACTACACGATTGTCATGGCAGATGAGCAGACCAAAGGTAAAGGGCAAATGGGAGCGAAGTGGGTTTCTGAAAAAGGTAAAAATCTAACTGTTAGTATTTTAGTTAAAGATATTGCGTTAAAGAATGAGCTTATGTTCGACTTGAATATTGCTGTGGCACTTTCGGTTTTAAAAGTTTTAAAAAATATCAACATCCCCAATATTTCAATAAAATGGCCCAACGACATTATGTCAGATGCCAAAAAAGTGGCAGGGATATTAATTGAAAATAGGCGTAAACCTGACGGAAGTTTTACTTCAGTGGTGGGAATAGGTTTGAATTTGAATCAGACGAATTTCGAAAACCTGCCACAGGCAACTTCACTGAGATGCATCACTGGCGAAGTTTATGAGCCCGAAGCCATTGCGATACTGATAACGGAAAAGCTGAAGGAGTACGTTAAGGTATTAGCCCAAAATCCTGAATTCCTTTGGGAAACCTACCATCAGCATTTATTTAAAATAAATTACCCATCAGCCTTTGAAGACAAAATGGGTAATCGTTTTATGGGAATCATCAAAAAAGTTACTTCCGATGGAAAGCTTGAGGTCTTGTCAGATGATGACAACATAGGCCACTATGAAGTCAAGGAAATAAAAATGCTTTATTAGTTAAGGCTCAAGTGTAACCGTAAACCCATCAGCAAATGCCTGGTCAATCTCTAAGTTACCATTCACTATCGAAAAGCAACCCATTTCTACATTGTCAATCTTGATGATTTGCGAACAGGTTTGCGGATCTGGATTTGCTACTATCTGGTAATTATACACACCAGTTTCAAAAATGTCTGTAAGATTAGCATCAGTGTTGTTGTTTACCACTGTTACCATTTGGGTTGTTGGGTTAAAATCCCATGTAATCACGCCAGGTGCAAAATCACTGCTGATACCTGCAAAAGAACCGCTTACATGGACAAGTTTCCATTGTCCATCAACAATACTGGCGTGTGATGAATTAGAATCACTGCTACAGCCCGAAACTATAAGCGCCAATAAAATGCCTAAGATTGTGAGATGTTTTTTCATAAGTTTTGTTTTTTAAAAGAGATACTCTGCCCTAAAAATGGTTGCGTAACCAGGTTAGGAAATTAGAATTCGATAAAACACTAAATTGAGAAATATTTCTTTTTCTTTGAAGCTAAATTAATTACTTTTGTGGCACATTTTGCTGAATTTATTTTCAGCATCTCATCAAACTAACTTATTATTATGAACATACACGAATATCAAGGAAAAGAAATTTTAGCAAGTTATGGCGTTCGCGTTCAACGTGGCATTGTTGCTAATAGTCCGGTAGAAGCTGTGGCTGCAGCAAAGCAATTGACTGCTGAAACAGGAACGGGCTGGCACGTAATCAAAGCCCAAATCCACGCAGGTGGAAGAGGAAAAGGCGGTGGCGTAAAATTGGCTAAGAATTTACAGCAGGTTGAAGAGCTATCGGAACAAATCATTGGGATGATGCTGAAAACCCCTCAAACTCCACCGGAAGGAAAAAGAGTGAACAAGGTTTTGGTTGCTGAAGATGTTTATTATCCTGGAGAAAGTGAAACTTCTGAGTTCTATATGTCGGTGCTTTTGAACAGGGCCAAAGGAAGAAATATGATTATGTATTCTACCGAAGGTGGAATGGATATCGAAGAAGTTGCCGAGCATACACCTCATTTGATTTTTACCGAAGAAATCGATCCAGCCGTAGGATTACAAGGTTTCCAGGCACGTAGGATTGCCTTTAACCTTGGTCTTTCAGGAAATGCGTTCAAGGAAATGGTGAAGTTTGTGGATTCCTTATACAACGCTTACATCGGTTCGGATGCATCCATGTTTGAAATCAATCCGGTGTTGAAAACATCTGACAATAAAATTATGGCAGTTGATGCCAAAGTAAATATTGATGACAACGCTTTATACCGTCAGCCAAAATATGCAGACATGCGTGACATCCGTGAGGAAAATCCAATTGAGGTTGAGGCTAAGGAAGTTGGGCTGAACTATGTTGACCTTGACGGAACCGTAGGTTGTATGGTTAACGGAGCAGGATTGGCAATGGCAACAATGGATTTGATTAAATATGCAGGTTTTGAACCGGCAAATTTCCTTGACGTTGGTGGTACAGCCGATGCAAAACGTGTCGAAACTGCGTTCAGAATCATCCTTAAAGATCCAAACGTAAAAGCAATTTTGATTAACATCTTTGGTGGAATCGTTCGTTGTGACCGTGTGGCGCAGGGAGTTGTTGACGCTTACAAAAATATGGGTGACGCGATAAAAGTGCCAATCATTGTGCGTCTTCAGGGAACCAATGCAGAGATTGCAAAAGAATTAATCGATAATTCAGGAATGCCAATCTTATCTGCTACTCAATTCCAGGAAGCTGCCGATCAGGTGAAAGCCGCATTATCATAAAAGTTTAAAATTCAAATACTATTTAAATCCCGAGTTTTACTCGGGATTTTTTATTATTTTTCGACGCTATTTATCAGAACTAAATGAATAAAATTACTTTTTTTTCCAAAAGGATTGACCTGCTGATTATCCTGGTTTCATCGCTAATGATGTTGGTGGTATTAAGCCTTCCGTTCAAGGCACATCCCTTTGGCGACGAAGCTTCCTTTTTTGATGAAGCCAAAACAATGTCGTTTTTCTTTAAAGGTAAAATAGGTTTTGAACAGGTAGTCCTCGCCAAAGCACCAGCTCCGGTTTTTATTTACGCACCAACGTTCCTGCTTACTTCTGCCAATCCCACAGATATGGATTTGTGGTATCGTGGCGTGGCAATAAATTTTATTTTAATAACAATCAGCCTACTGTTGATTTACAGGGCAACGCGTAATTTCTTTGATGAAAAAGTTGGATTGGTTTCGGTCATATTGCTGTTTTTATTTCCGATTCATTTTTACTATGTTTTTGGCATAACTGCCGAAGTTCCCGCTTTTTTTGCCGCTTCGGTTGTTGGTTTTGCCTGGTCTAAAGTTTATCTGGACTCTTCAAAATTTTCCAATTGGTTGCTGTTTGGTTTTGGGCTCTGGTTATTGATTATGTGCCGGCCTAATGCATTATTGATACTTGGACTTGGATTTCTGGTTTTGGCCTACTCATTTTTTAAAAGGAAAGATTTCTTCCTTCAGTTTGGCAAAAAAACCTTTTTCACTTTGCTTTTATGCGGGCTATCGTGCTTCGCGACTTTAAAGCTGGCAAACCTGGTGAATGCCAATAAAAAAGTTTACGATCAGGAAGGCTTATTTTATTTCGTGGCACATCAGGGAAGGTATCAGTTTAGGGAAGAGCCTCTTGATTTTAGATTTTGGGACGATGATATCCGTCCGGACAGTAAGGATTATCAAAACTGGAAATTAAAGGCAAAGGAATTGGAAGATTACCGTGTTAAATCTGGAAAAACCAATTCGGATGTTTATAAGGAATATTTAATCAACGACATTCTTGGGCATCCTTTTATTACCGCAAGGCAGTTTTTTGTAAAATCGTTTTTTGGACAGGTGTATATTGTCAACAGCATTGCTCCACAGAACTTTCATTTAGGGCCACTCAAAGGACCATTTTTCTATTGGGCATTTTTGTTTGTGGTCAACCTGATCAACATCCTGATTATCATTGGAAGCCTGGTATTTTTATTCAAAACTAAAGACCTTCTTAAATACTGGCCGCTTTGGTGCATGGTTCTGGGATTATTGCTTTTCCATGGAATGATGTATATGGAACCGCGGTATATGTTCCCGTCAAGGATAGCATTATGCCTGATGGGCGCAGCAGGTTTATACCAAATAAAATGGATACAGCGAAAAGTCAACTTTATTGCTAAATTTGTTTTTCCTAACAAACAACCAATCAACTGATGGAAACCAATCAAAAACCAACAATTGGAATAGTTTCTCCCTGTTATAATGAAGCGATGGTGTTGAATGAAACTTCAATGCAGCTCAATGCCATTCTGCAGGATTTGGTTGCGCGGAATATTATTTCGGAAAAGAGTTTTGCCGTTTTTGTTGATGATGGAAGCAAGGATGAAACCTGGCAGATTATTGAAGCGAAAGCTTCCCAACTCATTCATATCAAAGGATTAAAGTTAGCCGGGAATGTAGGCCACCAAAAAGCGTTGCTGGCAGGATTACTGAGTTATAAGGATGAAGCTGATGCTCTGATATCCATTGATGCCGATTTACAGGATGATGTCCGTGTCATTGAAGAAATGATTTTGAAATTCAAATCGGGAACCGATGTGGTTTACGGTGTCCGAAAGGAAAGAACAACCGATACTTCGTTCAAGCGCAATACAGCACTGCTTTTTTACAATCTGATGAAAATGATGAAGGTCAATATCGTACACAACCATGCTGATTACCGATTATGCAGCCAAAGGGTTTTAAAGGCTTTGTCTGAGTTTAATGAAGTTAATTTATTCCTGCGCGGAATCATTCCAAGCATTGGCTTTAGCAAGGATGTAGTATATTATGACCGATTGGAACGCTTTGCAGGAGAATCCAAATACCCTTTCCGTAAAATGGCAGCTTTTGCCTGGAATGGCGTTACCTCATTCAGTAATTATCCTCTGAAACTGGTAACCATCATTGGGTTTGCCATCTTTTTTGTTTGTGTATTGATGACAGGATATGCCTTATTTGCAATTTACACAGGAGATGTTGTCCCGGGTTGGCTTTCTACGGTTTTACCAATGTATTTTTTAGGAGGTGTTCAATTGTTTTGTTTCGGAATCCTAGGCGAATATATTGGCAAGATTTATTCAGAAGTAAAACAAAGACCGCGCTATTTTATTGATAAAAGAGTAGATTAACGATTATGGAAAAAGATTTCGAAAAGAAATATCACGATGTTGAAACCGACCATTGGTGGTTCAAATCACGCAGGAAATATTTACTCGATTTATTGAAGGATGCACCCAAAGACAGTAAAATACTCGACATTGGATGTTCGTCCGGGATTTTTTTGAAGGACCTTGAAAACTTAGGTTTCAAGCTCGATAACCTTTACGGAATCGACATCAGTGACAAGGCAATAGAAAATTGCAGAGCCAACGGAATTCAAAACAGTTTTGTTATGGATGCCCAAAATATTACACTTCAGGAAACCTTTGATATTATCATTGCTTCGGATTGCCTCGAGCATTTGGAAGATGATAAAAAAGCATTGCAAAATTGGAAAAACCTGCTCAAGATTGGAGGAAAAATGTATGTGTTTGTCCCGGCATTCATGTCGTTGTGGAGTTACCACGATGAGGTAAACATGCATTATCGAAGATATACGAATCCGGAATTGAAATCTAAAATCAACGCCGAAAACCTCGAAATCCAAAAAGCAGGTTATTGGAATTTTTTCCTTTTTTTACCGGTTTATGCCTTTAGGAAATTAACCGCGGCCTTTCAGAAAAACAAAAAGGGCGAAAGCGATATTTCCATTGGAAATCCCTTTGTCAACAGCGCCTTGCTGCAGTTGATCATTTTTGAAAACAAACTGCTCAAAGTAGCAAATTTTCCGTTTGGTGTCAGCACATTCTGCATTGCGAAACGGGTATCTTAAAATGCGGTTGTTTCAAATTCTAAGTCAAAACGAGCGAATACTCATTTACCAATTATAACTAAGTGACGAATGCTATTTTTGTTCCTGACATTAGTTAATATGTTTTTTATGAAAATAGTCAAAAATCTCACCTTATGTTTTCTGCTGATTTTTTCATTGGCATGTTGGTCACAAAATCAAACTGCGGATAGTTTAGTTTCGGTTTTGCAAAAAACCAAAAACGATATTGATAAGGCAAAACTCCTGAATGCCATTGCCGACGAATATAAGTCGATTGACCCCAAATTAATGATGCAGTACGCCAATCAGGCACTGCAGCTTTCTGCCAAAATCAAATTCAGGGAAGCCGAAGGGAATGCCTATCTTAATTTGGGAAACGCCAACATCATCCTTGGAAATTATCCTCTGGCATTGCAGCATTTTTCTAACGCACAAACGGTTTTTGAAAAAGAACTGGAAACCAATTCAGAAAACACCAAAGAACTTAAGAACAGCCTGGCTCGTGCTTATGGAAGCATCGGGATTGTTTTTTCGGAGCAAAGCAGCTATGCCAAGGCATTGCAATATGAGCTTAAAGCATTAAAGATATACGAGGAAACCAAAAACCTTGAAAAATGTGCGCGTTTGTACAACAACATTGGGATTGTTTACAAAGCTCAGGATGAAGATTTCAAGGCACTGAGCTACTTTATAAAATGCTTGAAAATCCAGGAAAAGATTGGAGACGAAACCGTTGGGATTACTACAACCAACATCGGTAATATTTACCTCCACCAGAAAAATTTCGCAAAGGCGATGGAATATTATGATAAAGCGCAAAAGTTGTTTGCCAGATATCCAAATCCGCGTGGTTTAGGGGAATTGTATAATAACATCGGTTTGTATCATAAGATGACCAACAATCCTTCGGAAGCTTTGAAAACCTTTGAAAAAGCAATTACAGCCTTTACTTCCATTGAAGATAAGTTTGGGATTTCGGACACTTATTTTTATATGGGCGAGATTTATTTTGAACAAAATAAGTTGGCGGAATCTTTGGTTGCAACCAATAAATCATTGGCTTTAGCCAAAGAACTCGAAATTATCGAACAGGTTCAGAATGCTGAAAAAAGATTGAGTGAAATCTATGAAAAACAGAACAATACTGCCGAGTCATTAAAGCATTTCAAATTGTACAACATTGCTAAAGACAGCGTTGCCAATGCCGAAAACATCCGAAGCAGTGTGCGTGCCGAAATGAATTTTGAGTTTGACAAGAAAGAGGCATTGCAAAAGAAAGAACAGGAAAAACGCGAACTGATTTACAGCGAAGCATCCAAAAGGCACCAACAGCAAATCTTTTTTGTGATATTATTCATTTTGTTGGCATTCGGAATCATATTCCTAATCTATAACAGATTGCAATTGAAGAAAACGTTGACACTGCAGAAGGAGCTTGCCGAATACGAACAAAAAGCGTTGCACTTACAGATGAATCCGCATTTTGTATTCAACTGCCTGGGTTCAATTTCAAGTTTTATCGTGCAGAACGGAACCGATTCGGCGATAAAATATTTGTCGAAATTCTCCAAACTGATGCGTCTGACATTGGAATATTCCAAAGAATCACTGATTCCGATTGATAAGGAAATGGAAAGCCTGCAAAATTATCTGGAACTCGAGCAGTTGAGGTTCAACCAAAAATTTGACTTTTCCATTACCAAAAGCAGGGAAATAGAAGACGATATGGCATTGCCACCTTTGTTGCTGCAGCCATTTGTTGAAAATGCCATCATACACGGATTGATTCCGAAAAACGAAAAGGGAAATATTGCTATAGATTTCTCCATTGAAAAAGAAAACCTGATCTGCACCATCGAAGACAACGGAATTGGATTTGATAAATCCAAGGAACTAAAGGAAAACCTGGTTTCGGTCCACAAATCAATGGCGCTTGACATTACCAAAAAGCGATTGGAAATGATGGAAGCATCCACATCGCGTAAAGCTAATGTAGAAATTGAAGAATTAAAAAATGCCTCAGGCGAAATTACCGGTACCAAAGTAGTTTTGAACCTGCCAATACAGTATACAGAAAAATGATAACAGCCATACTCATTGACGACGACAATAATTTAAGAGGCGGAATGAAAACGCTTTTGAGCCGTTACGCACCGGAAATACAAATCATAGGCGAAGCCGACAGTGTTAAGACCGGAACCGAATTGTTATTGCAAAATCCGCCGCAAGTGGTTTTCCTGGACATCCATCTTGGTGACGGTTCGGGTTTTGATTTGCTGGAAGAAGTCAACCGAATGGGAAAACTGAATTCCCAGATTGTTTTCATCACGGCACACGAGCAATATGCCATAAAGGCATTCCGTTTTAGTGCCTTGGATTTTTTGCTAAAACCAGTTGACCCGGACGAACTTGAAAAAGTAATCGGGAAGATTAAAAATGTTTTGGTTAAGAATGACAGTGTCGCACACATTGACCTGCTATTGGAAAACATCCGCAAGAAAGTTGACAATTTCAAAAGAATCGCTTTGTCAACTTCTGAAGGAATCCATCTTTTTGAAATCAGCGATATCATTCGCTGCGAAAGCGAAGACAATTATACCAAGTTTTATATCAAGAACAGCAAACCAATTTTGATTTCAAAAACATTAAAAGAGTATGAAGATTTATTGACCGAACACGGATTTGAACGCATCCATCAATCGCATTTGATCAATCTGGCTTATTTGAAGTCTTATATCAAGAAAGACGGCGGTTATGTGGTGATGTCAGACAACAGCAACCTCCCAATTTCACAGCGGAAAAGGGATCGTCTGCAGGAGATTCTGAAGACATTATAACGAATTCTAACTCAAACCAATCGAATTCTCAAATACTAAAAATAGACACCAACAACCGATATATCTTTACTAAAGAAATAAGAAATCAGTCAAATAAAAACCAACGTTATGAAAAAACTATATTATTTATTGTTGCTTTGTTCGGTTACTGCAATGGCAGCCCCACCACCAGTTATACAAAACCCAACACCTTTGGAAGTATGCGATGGCCTCAATAATGATGGCTTTGCGGAATTTAATTTAAACACTAAAGACTCGGAAATTTTGGGAGCACTCAATCCGTCTTTGTACTGGGTTAACTATTATGAAACACTTACAGATGCCCAAAATTCGACCAATAGTTTGTCCCCATTTTACTATACTAATATCACTCCAAACACACAAACAGTGTATGTTAGGGTTTTCGAAATTGCCGCTCCGTCCAATTTTGCTATGACGACGTTGCAGCTTATTGTAAATCCGCTGCCTACAGCAATATTGGCTCCGGATATGGTTGTTTCAGAAAATCCGTTTGACGGCATAGCTATATTTGATTTGACTGCTAATGAAAGTACAATTACTGGTGGAGCAACCGGAATGATACTTTCCTATTATATGACAGAGGCAGATGCGGCAGCTGGTATTGCTCCGCTGACTGATCCTTCAAGTTTTACCAATACTGTAAGCCCTCAGAAAATTTGGGTTAGGGTACAGAATCTGACCACAGGTTGTTTTTCAATTACCTATTTTAATGTAGCTGTAATTCGGGTTGGCGTTGTGTATATTCCGGATCCAAATTTTAAGGCAAAACTTATTGCTGATGGTGTCGATACTGATTCTGACGGCGAAATCCAGTTTGCTGAAGCGGATGTTCCAACTGCAATCGATCTCAACAACCTTGGCATTGCCGATATGAATGGGATACAAAGTTTCCATGCGTTGCAGACATTGAATGTGGCAAACAATCAAATCCTATCGTTAAATCTTAGCGGACTTACCAATTTGGTGACTGTTGACTGTTCACTCAACAATACGATTACTTCAATTAACCTTTCGGGGCTTGCAAACTTCAAGGTGCTGCACGCAGAAGGAAATCATTTGACAAGCTTGGATTTTACCGGACTTAACAGCCTTGAGGAACTGCATCTTAACTATAATGATTTTACTTCCCTGGACGTAAGCGGCGTTCCATCCCTTAAGAACCTGCAGTGTATATTTAACAACCTCTCGTCTTTGAATATTGGTTCGATTCCTAACCTAAATCATCTAGATTGTCATGGCAATGCGATTACCACTCTGAATGCTAGTGGAGCCTCCGGGCTGCAGGATTTAAACTGCATGGATAATGGCATGACCAGCCTCAATGTCACAGGACTTGCTAACTTAAATTGGTTGGGTTGCTCTTACAATCCATTAAATACTCTAGATTTATCAGGTTTAAATCTACAGTATCTGACTTGCGGGAACAATAACCTCACAAGCCTTGACATATCGGGAATGCCTGCATTGAATTACCTTATCTGCTGGAACAATTCAATTAGCACGCTTGATTTTACGAACCATCCGGCACTTACCGGAGTTCAATGTAATAACAACCAACTTACATCACTTGATTTTTCCACAAACCCATTGTTTCAATTCCTTCAATGTGACAACAATCCGTTATTGGAAACCATCATTATCAAAAACGGAAATCCAGACCAAAATCCATTCTTAAACGATTCCTGGGCCAATCTTCCGCAGCTTACTTATGTTTGTGCCGATGAAGGGGAAATCGATATGGTCAATACTATTCTGGCTGCAGGAGGAAACACCAGTGTGAGCGTGAATACTTATTGTTCATTTACACCAGGAGGAGATTATAATACAATCTCTGCCACTACTCAATTTGACGAAGATAATAATGGCTGTAATATAAATGATGATCCGATTAAGAATTTAAGGTTCAATATCTTTGACCAGACAACTTCGGGAGCAGCTTTTACAGATGCCAGTGGTTTAGCCCAATTTTATACTCAGGCAGGAAGTTTTGATGTCAGCCCGTCTATTGAAAACCCATCATGGTTTACTATTTCTCCGGCAACAATAAACATTCCGTTTGCCAATAATAACAATAATACAGCCAGTCAAAATTTCTGTATTGCTCCTGTAGGTTCGCATCGTGACCTGGAGGTTGTGATAGCGCCTTTAACTACTGCACGTCCCGGATTCCAGGCTTTGTATAAAGTTGTATTCAGAAACAAGGGTAACTTTAGGGTTACACAGTTAAACGGAGTTGAAGTAATGTATGATACCACAAAAATGGATTATGTGTCAGCAGGTTTGGCTACCCATATTGGAAGTCCTGGAGATTTGTATTGGGATATTTTGGATTTGATGCCTTTTGAAAGCAGGAGTTTTGTACTTACGATGTACGTGCATGCACCAACGGAGATCACGCCGGTGAATAATGGAGATATACTGCATTTTGATGCACACGTAACGCCAATAGCAGATGATGAAAATCCGACGGACAATAACTTTTCACTGAACCAGATTGCAGTGGGTTCGTTTGATCCAAATGAAATTATCTGTCTTGAAGGAAACATAGTTTCACCGCTTGAAATTGGAAATTATCTGCACTATGCTATCAATTTTGAAAATACAGGAACTGCTGATGCTGAAAATATTGTAGTGCGCGATGTAATTGACACGGCACAATTTGATATCAATTCGTTACGACTGCTCGATAGTTCGGCTTTGGTAACAGCAAGGATTACAGGAAATGTTGTTGAGTTTATTTTTCCAAATATCAATCTGCACTCGGGTGGACATGGTAATATCCTGCTGAAAGTTAGGTCTAACAATACGTTGGTTGAAGGTGATTCGGTAAGCAAAAGAGCCAATATCTATTTTGATTATAATCTTCCGGTTGAAACATTGCCAGAGAATACAGTATTCCAATCCTTAAGCAATCCGGATGTTCCGGTTGATGCATCGATATCGATTTATCCAAATCCAACCAGAGGGAATGTAAACATCAACTGCAACAATACTATCAAATCGATTCAGTTGTATGATATCCAGGGAAGATTATTGCAAACGAGCCTAATAGATAAAAACGAAACAAGCATTGATATTTCAAATCAAGCCAACGGAGTATACTTCGTGAAAATCATTTCAGATAAAGGAATGGGAGTTAAGAAAATTGTTAAGGAATAAAGTTATTAAAGGTTAGTCCTTAAAACCTGCTTCACAATGAAGCAGGTTTTGGGGTAAATGTCAAAGTCAATCAACCCGAGGCGCAGCCGAACTGTATGGAGCGAAGCGGAATAAAACAAAACCGAATCATGAAAAAAGTATTTTACATTTTAGCGTTATTCACAGCTGTTGCCAACGCACAGATTGTCACCATTCCCGACGCCAATTTTAAGGCAAAGCTTTTACAGGCTGATACGATCAATTCGATTGCGCGAAATACGGGTGGAATTGCCATTAAGATTGATACTGACAATGACGGCGAAATCCAGGTATCGGAAGCTTTGACAGTTGCCCAACTGCAGTTAACGAATTCCAATATCTCTGATCTTACAGGAATTTCCGCTTTTAGCAATCTTTTGATATTAAACTGCGATACTAATAACCTGAACAGCCTTGACGTCAGTGCCAATACGAATCTGCAATCGTTGTCGGTATTTGCAAATGGATTGACTTCATTGGATGTGAGTAATTTGACAGCGCTTCAGGGTTTGACCTGTAGCAATAATTTTTTGACCAGCTTAGACGTTAGTAATTTACCGGTTCTATATAGTTTATCCTGCAATGCTAATCAGCTTGCGTCATTGAATGTAATTGGTGATGCCAGCCTGCAAACCATTTATTGTAGCAACAATCAGCTTACTAGTTTAGATGCAGGTAATTTGACTGCATTGACTACTTTGAGTTGTTATGATAATCCAAATTTAGCCTCCTTAAATTTAGTAGGAAATTTAAATTTGAGGAATCTGACTTGTCAGAATGGCCAGCTTACCAATTTAGATTTAAGAAACCTGAATTCTTTAATAAGTGTTAATTGCAGCAACAATCTTTTGACTGAAATACTATTAGGAAATAATAACGGTATGAGTGATCTTAACTGTAGCCGTAATCCTTTAACAGCGTTTAATGTCAATGGCTCCAGGATTGGAATCCTATACATAATGGATACTCTGATAACAAACCTTGACTTATCCAGTGACCCCATTTTGTATCATCTTTACCTTTCTAATAATCCAGTGGAATATATTAATCTAAAAAATGGACAAAATGTTTTCATCTCTTTTGCAGGAAGCAATCCCAACCTTCGATTTATATGTACTGAGGAGTCAAACATAGCGAGCCTTCAAACGCAATTGAATTCTTTTGGTTATGTGAACACGGTATGCAATTCCTATTGCTCATTTGAGCCAGGAGGAAACCATAATACCATTAACGGAACTGTAACCTTTGATGCAAATAACAACGGATGTGATTCGAATGATATCTTCCAGCCGAACATAAGAGTAGGCATTACCAACGGACCAAATTCAGGGGCAAGTTTTACAAGCAACAATGGAAATTATATATTTTATGCCTTAACCGGAAGTTTCACGATTACGCCAAACATAGAAAATCCGGCATGGTTTAACTTTACTCCGGCTTCGGCAGTGATTCCGTTTGGCAATACCAATAATAATAATGTAACCCAAGACTTCTGCCTCAGTGCGAATGGCATCCATCCTGATGTTGAGGTTGTTGTTGCTCCTGCAGGGAATGCAAGACCGGGTTTCAATGCCTACTATAAAGTAGTATTCAAGAATAAGGGAAATCAAACGCTGTCAGGAAATGTAACCTTCAATTACGATGATTCGGTTTTGGATTTCGTTTCTTCAGATGTACCTCCAACTTCCCAATCGTTTGGTACACTAAATTATAATTATACTAATTTACTACCTTTTGAAAACAGGAGTTTTTACATTGCGTTGCATGTGAATGCTCCAACAGATTCACCAGCTGTAAATATTGGTGACCATTTGGTTTTTTCAGGAACAGTCGATCCGGTTGACGGCGATGAAAATCCATCAGACAACGCATTCCAGTTTCAACAAACGGTAAGTGGTGCTTTTGACCCGAATGATATTACCTGTATTGAAGGAGACATTGTTTCGCCTGCTCAAATTGGGAATTACCTGCATTACATTATTAATTTTGAAAATACAGGAACAGCGGATGCCGAAAATATTGTCGTTCGCGATGTCATTGATGTCAATCAGTTTGATTTGAATTCATTGCAACTAATGAATAGCTCTGCGCCCGTTACTGCAAGGCTTACAGGGAATGTTGCCGAGTTCATCTTCCAAAACATCAACCTGCATTCAGGAGGCCATGGAAACATCCTGTTGAAAATGAAAACCAAGAATACCCTTGTCGAAGGAAATACAGTAAGCAAAAAAGCCAGCATCTATTTTGATTATAATTTCCCTGTCGATACCGCATTGGAAAACACCACTT
Source organism: Flavobacterium wongokense (assembly GCF_021608265.1). GTDB lineage: Bacteria > Bacteroidota > Bacteroidia > Flavobacteriales > Flavobacteriaceae > Flavobacterium > Flavobacterium wongokense. The sequence continues at coordinate 409,125 of NZ_JAKIHP010000003.1, read as the reverse complement.
TCCGATCGTTGAGCAATTCTGATGTAGAAGATGATGCATCAATTTCAATTTATCCAAACCCAAGTAAAGGAACTGTCAACATCAATTGCAGCAATATGATTAAATCAGTTCAGCTGTACGATGTTCAGGGACGACTATTGCAAACCAGTTTAATCAACGAAAATCAGGCAGTAATTGACATTTCAAATCAATCTGTTGGGGTTTACTTCCTGAAAATCATTTCTGATAAAGGAATGGGAGTGAAGAAAATAGTTAGAGAATAAGTTAGTAAATTTAAATTGAAGAACTCACGACATGCCATCGTGAGTTTTTTTTATTCTTAAAATTAGCGAAGGCGTTGACCTGCAATATTTATCAAATAATTAACGAAAACGTTGTCATAATTCTTTTTTATTTCGTTCCCAATTCGTTAATTTTGTCGAATTAATGATTTTATTAAGATTTATTCCCATTTTATATCATGTCTAAAACAGCAATATTAGAATTTGATGGCAACAAATATGAGTTTCCGGTAATCGTAGGAAGCGAAAATGAAGCAGCTATCGATATTGACAAATTACGTGCTCTGACCGGCGCAATCACTCTTGATCCTGGTTATAAGAACTCGGGTTCCTGTAAAAGTGACATCACTTTCCTTGACGGTGAAGAAGGAATTCTTCGTTACAGAGGTTATGCCATTGAAGATTTAGCCGAAAAAGGAAATTTCCTTGAAATCTCTTATCTGGTTATTTTTGGTGAACTGCCAACAAAAACGCAGTTGACACAATTTGAAACCGATATCAGGAAGTATACGTTGGTTAACGAGGAAATGAAGAACATCATTGATGGTTTCCCAAAAACGGCACATCCAATGGGAGTATTGTCTGCATTGACTTCGGCCTTGACAGCTTTCAACCCGAAAGTGGTAAATGTGGAAAACGACGCTGAGATGTATGAAGCCATTTGCAAAACCATGGGTAAATTCCTTGTAATTGCAACCTGGACTTACAGAAAGATGATGGGATATCCTTTAAATTATTATGACAATACTATTGGTTATGTTGAAAATTTCATGCAGTTGATGTTTAAACTCCCAACAGGACCTTACGCTTCAAACCCGGTTGTAGTCGATGCTTTGGATAAATTATTTATCCTTCACGCAGACCACGAACAAAACTGTTCAACATCAACAGTAAGAATCGTTGGTTCTTCCCACGCAGGATTATTTGCTTCGATTTCGGCTGGTGTTTCAGCACTTTGGGGACCATTACACGGAGGAGCTAATCAGGCAGTATTGGAAATGCTTGAAGCGATTCAAAAGGATGGTGGAGATTCTGCCAAATACATGGCAAAAGCAAAAGATAAGGATGATCCATTCCGTTTAATGGGATTTGGTCACAGGGTTTACAAAAACTTTGATCCAAGAGCAAGGATTATTAAGAAAGCTGCAGATGAGGTTTTGAAAAACCTTGGCGTAGACGATCCAATTTTAAGGATTGCTAAAGAATTGGAAGAAGCAGCTTTGGTTGACGACTACTTCGTATCAAGAAAATTATATCCAAATGTTGATTTCTATTCAGGGATTATTTACCGTGCTTTAGGAATTCCAACCGATATGTTTACCGTTATGTTTGCCATTGGGCGTCTACCTGGATGGATTGCACAATGGAAGGAAATGCGTATCAATAAAGAACCAATCGGAAGGCCAAGGCAAATTTATACAGGCTACCCATTGCGTGATTTTGTTTCAATGGATAAAAGATAAGTATTTACGATTCAATATTTTAAACTTAACTCCTTGCTTTCGGCAAGGAGTTTTTTGTTTACAGAAATTACGGTTTCCCGTAAATAAAGGGTTAAGCTACTGTAAAGGGAATTTTAAAATGTAGGATAATATCTTATGCAAAATGTGAAAATTGGTATTTCATCGATTATATATGTATTTTGTAGATTTTTATAAAAAAACAATATACATTTGATTTGTCAAAGTAGCAGAACAAAAATCAAAAAATTATAGGAGTCTTTAATTGATTTTTTAATTTTTAAATGTTCTGTTATGAAAATGAAAACTACTTACCTTTTTACAATTGCAGCTCTTCTTGCAATTACTTTTTCATCAAACGCGCAAACAGATAACATCTTCTTAGGAGACAATGCTGGAACGGAAAACACAGGAAGCTTTAGCTTAGGAATCGGAAAAAATGCACTTAGCGAAAACAGTGGCAATAGCAATATTGGTATTGGTATTGGCGTACAGAGTTTTTCTTCCGGTGGTTTTAACTGCGCTTTAGGAAATGGATCTTTGGCCTCCAATAGAGAAGGACAGTTAAATTCCGCGTACGGAACCAGGACATTGGTAAATAATATTACAGGTTCAAGGAATATTGCTTTCGGGCATAGGACTTTAGAGGCAAATGTAGATGGAAGCAATAACACGGCTGTTGGTTATGGTTCATTATTGTTCAACGTCGGAAGCAGCAATGTTTCTATCGGAAGTGCTACACCAAGGAATTTATTAACAGGAGACAGCAATATTTTCCTGGGAACAGAATCGGCCATTAACCTGCAACACGCAAGCAATAATGTATTTATTGGAAATAGGGTAGCTGTGGACAGAAACCCATCTACTCCTTTTTTCGCTGGGAACGACACTAATAAATCAATCATCATTGCCGACGGTACCGGAGACCAAAGAATTTTTATTGGCAGAACCGGTAATATGGGCATTGGCTTAGGGAACAATATAATTCCATCAAACAAACTCGATGTAAAAGGTGGTGTTGTCATTGGTAAAAGTTTTACCCCAAATGGTTCAGCTCCGGGAGCAATTGCTCCTAACAGTGGATTGTTAGTTGAAGGTAATGTTGGGATTGGTACATCTTCACCACACAATAGGTTGGAAGTTGCATCAGGAGCAAATGGCAGCTCTGGGCTTAGATTTACCAATTTAACGAGTAGTTTTAATAATGTTACCGTTCAGCAGGGGAATAAATTCCTAAGCGTGAATGCCAATGGTGATGTTGTTTTGCAAAAAGTTTCGAATGCTGTTGAAACAAATACATTGACATCCAATGCCAACATCATGACCAGTAATGTAAATGATATTATAGATACTGCAAACATCGTTAATTCGATTTCCAACACAATTACACCAAGCCGCCAATTGATTACTACTGTAAATGGTGTTGCAAGTGCTCCGGTTACTTTACCATCTCAGATACAAACCATTTCACAGTCTGGAAACACAGTAACGCTTTCTCAAGGAGGTGGCTCCATAGTACTGCCAACTTTCAACGATACTGATAGCCAGTCTTTAACATTGGCAGGAAATGTGTTAACCATTTCAAATGGAAATAGTGTAACACTTCCATCACAAACACTAACACAAACCGGAAATACGGTTTCGCTTTCCAACAATGGAGGTTCTTTTACATTACCAACATTTACAGATAATGACGGACAATCTTTAGCATTGGCAGGTAACGTTTTATCAATATCGAATGGAAACAGCGTGACGCTTCCTGCAAACATCCCTCAGACGCTTTCACAAACCGGAAACACCGTAACGCTTTCGCAAGGTGGAGGTTCATTTACGCTTCCAACCCAAACACCTCAAACACTGTCACAGACCGGAAATACAATCACACTTTCTAACGGTGGAGGTTCCTTCACAATGCCAACAACCAGCGTTGTTGCCGGAACAAATGTAACGGTTACAGGAAACGGTTCTGCTGCGACACCTTATCAGGTGAGTTCAACAGATAAAAGCATCTATGCTGATAACGGAACCATCAATGCTGCTACAACAATCAGTGGCAATAGAATTGTTTATATGAACAACAGCAACCTTTGGTTTAATGGTGCGAGCAGTGAATCCAACGGAAAAGTTTACATTGGTTCAACTGCGACTTATCCAAACACCACAGGAAATTACAGATTGTTTGTAGAAGGCGGAATATTGACTGAAAAAGTTAAGGTAGCGCTAAGAAGTACAGCAAACTGGGCAGATTATGTTTTTGAAAAAAATTACGATTTGATGCCATTGAAAAACGTTGAGGAGTATATCAATACACACAAACATTTACCTGGAATCAATTCGGCTGCCGATTTATCTAAAAATGGATTGGATTTAGCAGAAATGCAGGCCAAACACATGGCTAAAATTGAAGAATTGACATTATACATTATCCAGCAAAATAAGGCAATTGAACAAAATACTAAAGATATACTAGAATTAAAAAAGCAAATACAAGCATTAACCGCTAATCAAGATTGATATGAACAAGGTATTAAAAACACTGATAGTTTGTGCTATTTGTTTTCATTCGGGTATCATATCAGCACAAATTAATGAGTATTTGAATTCTGAAAACAGTAGGATTTCAAATGCAGCTAAGATTGAGGTTGAGGTCAACAAATTCATTGCCGATAATTTCAATGATTATGAATTATCCCAGGAAATTACCGATGAGGTAATCCAGCATTTGAAAAGCGAGGAAGATTTCACGGACTCTGAACTTAAAAACGCCATTCGCAACACCAAGATTGTGGAGTTGAGGAAATTATTCTTTATCCAAAATCCGGATAAAAAGGACAGTTATTTTGCACGTCCAATTCCGCCAACATTGCAACAAACCTGTGTTAATGGTGATTTTGAAAACGGAACCGCGGGATATTCCTTCTGGTCTGATCCGCATCCGCAACCCGCGTCTGGAGAAGCTTTTTTCCTTTCGTGTGCGACACCAACTTCGCAAACGGCAACCAATATGGTTACGCCGGCAGTCAATGATATGAATGCCACGATAACCTATTTGGATAATACAGCTCCGGGATACCAACAGTATGACCCAACGTTGGCCGGTTTGGGTGTAAATGTTCCAACTATTTTTCCCTCTTTTGGAGGCAATAAATGTATCAAACTGAATAATGAAGCAGGTTTAGGTTCTTCTGACCAAACGACGGTTTCGCGATATTTTCCAAACATAAACCAGTCTACGATTGATTTTAATTTTTCGTTGGTAATGGATAACAAACCGGCACATGGCCAGCCTATTCAGCCTTTTTTCAGGGTTCGTGTGTTGGATCAGTTTAATAATGTAGTGGACGAAATCTGTATCATTGCAAATCCCGATAACTGTTTGTTTAATGTTATTTATGTTAGCGACAGGCGTAGGGTTCTTTACACCGATTGGATTTGTGCCCGATTGAATGTTGGGGAAATCTTGAATCAACCCGGAACTATCGAATTCACCGTAAGTGACTGCCAGCCTTCAGCACACTTTGGAACAGTTTATATTGACAATATCTGCGGAAGCGTTTGCGCCACGCCACAATTGGGAGCACTTAACACAGAGCCAACAAATATTGATTGTCCCGATGTAGTGGGTAACACACCAATCCAGGTTTGTGGTACCTATCAACCACCGGTTAATGCAACATTAAGCTCGATTGTATTAAACATAATACAGCATGATGTCATCATCGGAACCATTAATGCACCAACAACACTTACGCCAAGTACATTCTGTTTTACCGTTTTACCGAGTCAGTTGGGGGCAAATCCAAGCGGGAATTTTGAATTCCAGATTGATGCCAATTTCAATGTCAACTGTCCGGCCGGAACATTTGTTTATACGATATCCGATAATTCTGCAAACATTGGCCCCGATGTAACCTTTGATAATTGCTGCCAGCCTATATTATCGCTGGCTTCACCTGCCGATGATGTCAATAATTTAGCTTCTACTGTTGTCAAGAAACGGGAACGATCGAATTGGATTAAGGCCGCGAACATTGTATCCGTTGGTGATAATGCATTGTCGAATGGAGTAGTGTACCATGCCGAAAATTATGTAGAACTCAATCCGGGATTTGAAGCACTTGCTGGAGCACAGTTTATGGCATATCCTGAAGGCTGTACATCAAACTATGTCTATAAAGGAGCACCACAGATTGTGGCAGCAAACCAGCCAAAAATCATAGAAGAAACAGTCAACTTAATCAGAGTGAGCCGCGACTTTGCTATCATTCCCAATCCTACAAATGGCCTGACCCAAATTGTAATGAAAGACGGTCAGTTTGGTAAGGTGAGCGTAGTTACGATTGACGGAAAAATAGTTGATGAGTATAATATTGAGAAAACAGATAAAACCCAAATCGATGTTGGTCGTTATGCGAATGGCATCTATATCATAAATGTTACCTCTGACGACGGAAAACTATACACGAAAAAGTTAATTAAAAATTAGTTAGTTTAGTTAATCGTTTTTAATGAAAGAAAGCTTCTCCTAATGGGGAAGCTTTTTTATATTTGCCTTTCATTCAATTCAAATGGTTTATGTCCTTAAAGAAAAAAGTCAAAAAAACGCTGAGTTATATTGTTCCCAAAGGATATGCAAAGGAAAGGATAAAACTGTTTTTTTATGGTTTATTCCAAAAAAAAGGAATTTCTTTTGAAATCATCAAGAAAAGTAAGGATAAGGTAATTTACAAGACGACTTTTGGCAAAACCACTTTATTGACGAATGAAGCGTTGTATCCCATAGCAGATGATTTTAATTATTACCAACATTTTTACAAAACCAAAGAGAATGACATTGTCGTTGATGCCGGAGCCAATTTTGGTCACATCGCTATCTTTCTTTCCAAACAAGTAGGAGCAAATGGAAAAGTATACTGCTTTGAACCGGACAAATTCAATGTAGAACGTTTAAACAGCAACAGGCAGCTCAACACCGATTTATTCGATAATATCTTAATCGAAGATTTGTTATTGTGGAATGAAAATATTTTGGTCGATTTTGAGGAAGCTGGAACTGTTGGCTCTTCTGCAGTTTGGTTTTCAGATAATGCCAATGTCGTAAAAAAGCAGGCAGTGACCCTTGACAGCTGGGCAGAAAAATTGAAACTATCCCAATTGAATTTCATTAAAATGGATATCGAAGGTGCCGAAATTGAAGCTTTGGATGGTTGTGTAGAAGTGATAAAACAATTCAAACCCAATTTTGCCATTGCGTCCTATCATATTGTAAATGGAGCACCGACTTACATCAAAGTTGAGGAGTTTTTCAGGAAAATGAATTATCCTTATAAGACTGTGACTTTTAGGGGAAATGAGATAATTACTTTTGCAGGTTTGGGCATCGCATAATTTTAATAAATACTTATAAACAAAGCTTCTCATAATTGGGAAGCTTTTTTATATTTGTCCATTATGAAATCGTTGTAGTACTGAAAATGTACTTCCGGTTCGAATCAAACTTTTATGCATAAGAATATTGTTTTCTTAATCAACAAATCCGAAATTACAGCAGGCTCACGCGGCGCATCTCTTGGCCCCGAAGCCATAATAACAGCAGCAAGAAGAAAAGAAAGTGCCATTTTTGGTGAAAATCAAACCCAAAAAATTGAGAATGCCAATCATCTTTTAGATTTTCCTGCAAGGCATAAATTTGCCAAAAGAATTGATGGTTTAATTACCATTTACCAGGAGATTCACAAAAAGGTTTCTTCGCTTTTATCCAATGATGATTTCCCAATACTATTAGCGGCAGACCACGGTTCGGCAGGTGGAACCATAGCCGGAATAAAATCAGCCTTTCCGGATAAGCGATTAGGCGTAATCTGGATTGATGCGCATGCCGACATTCATACACCCTACACGACACCAACAGGCAACATGCACGGAATGCCTTTGGCTACAGCCTTGAATATCGATAATTTGGAATGCAGGGTAAATGATGTTTGTGAAGAAACGGTTTTGCTTTGGAATCAATTAAAAAATATTGGTAATATTTCCCCTAAAATTTTACCTGAAGATATTGTATACATTGCGGTTCGCGATACAGAAGAACAGGAAGACTGCATTATCCGGGAACTCGGAATCAAAAATTATCCTGTTGCAGAATTACGTCAAAAAGGAGTTTCAGCAGTCATTGATGAAATAAGCTTAAAACTTAATACTTGTGATATTATTTATGTTTCATTTGATGTGGATTCGATGGATCCTGATTTAACTTCTTACGGAACAGGAACTCCGGTTAAAGATGGTTTGTCGCCTCAGGAAGCGGAAGAAATTTTGGTGGCTTTGGCAAAAAATCCTAAAACGGTTTGCATCGAAGTGGTTGAGGTGAATCCGTGCCTGGATGACAAAAAAAACACCATGGCTGAGGTAGCGCTTGGTTTGATTGAATCGGTTGTTAAGACTTTAAAATAATCATTTGCCTTTTAAGATATAAGCCTTTTTTATAGAGTCCAACTTTGGGAATAACGCTAAATATTTTTTGCGGTTTGGACTTACCGAATCATAAGCGTCCAATGGTTTATTGCCGTATTCAGGATAAAGTTTTTCCACGACTTCCATACCATTTATTACCTTTCCAAGGACAGGAAATCCGGTAACATCACTATAATGTACCGTATCCAAACGTGAATTGTCCTTAAGATTGACGAATAAATCATTTCCGCGGGTTTCCTTTCCTGCCCGTGCAAAACTCACATAACCCTTGAGATTGCTTTTCAGAACAGGTTCATCGGGCACTTTAAACTTTTCCCATTTCTTGGTAACTGTCGTATCAATATTGCCAAACTGCACCACAAAATTGGGCACAACCCTATAAAAAAGGACATTGTCATAAAAATGATGCGTCAGTAATTGATGCAGGCGATCTGCAGCCAATGGAGACCATTCCCGTGTTACTTCGATATCAAAGTTCCCTTTCGAAGTTTCAAAACGGGCAACAAAGGTTGGAGGCGCAGTTTGCTTAGTCCATTCAGGATTGAAAGTCGATTTGCTGCAACAAATCAGAAAGCTGGCGGTAATTAAAAGCAGTAGGTATTTCATACTATAAAAAGTTGCTATCGATGCTCAACATACATTTCACTTCGCAACGGATTGATTGATTTGGCATCCGTAAAGTCCCTGTTAATTACAGCAGGAACCTGAGGCAGCATTTTTCCGCTGGCAATAATCTGGTTTATGGCTGCATTCAGTAAAGGCTCATTTACATCGCCCAAAATCCCTAAATCATTTAGGTTTTCCGGTAAAAGGATTGTTGGTGCGATTCCGGCTGTGTAATCGCCAAAACCATTTTTGTCTACAACTTTCAGTACTATGGGCTGCATTGCATATTTGTGGTGCGGATTCACATTAGTTTTGGTATAAGTTGGTGAGTCATACATGGTTATCGAACCTACATTTTTACCAGTTGTCAAGTCCCCAATCTGCACTACATCTATATAGGGTTTTAAACAATTAACCACTAATTCGCTGGCAGAAGCAGTGGCTTTTGTAGTCAAAATATAAACCTTGTTGAGATGCAGTCCGTTTAAGCCTGAAAAAAATTTATTTTCCAACGAACCCGGACTATTGGCTAGAAAATAGGACTGCGCCTTATCATTCCATTGTTCTTTGGCAAATAATTGGCCTGTGAACTGTCCGGTAATCATACTTGCCAGTTTGGTTGCCGTGGCTACAGAACCACCGGAATTATAACGCAGATCCAAAACCAAATCAGTTACGTTTTGCGACACCAGGGAACCAAAAGCAGTATTTAACTGTCCATCATAACTCGAATAGAATCCATTATACATCAGATAGCCAATATTGTGCGTTCCCTGATTGATAACGGTGCTCATTAAAATAGGATTTTCGGCCAGATTGGTTTTGGTCAAAGTTACTGATTGCCCATTTGGTGTTAGGGTAACAACACCTGCATTAATGCTGTAATCTGCCAAGTTTATGGTGTAAGTATTGGCTGCTAATAGCGTTTTGTAATTGTCGTTTGTCAATGGAACTCCATCAATGGCATAAAAAATATCTCCACGATGAATATCTTTGGTTGCAGCATCAGAATTTGGAATAATATAACGTACCCAGCCAAATACCGTGGTCTGACTGGTATCGGTATACTTTAAACCGTAATCCATTCCGTTGTTTAATGTATTTCCCGAAAGCACTCCTTCAAGCACAGTATAATCGCTGTAAATCACGCTAAAACGATCGATGGCTGATGCAACACGAAGATGGTTGAATAAGTCGACCGGAGATGCATATGCTTCCAAAAAAGTATTCAGTTGGGTTTGATTGGCAAAGCGGTCATCGGCTAAATCAGGAACATCTTCCTGCCATAAATAATACAGATTCATTCCTTTCCAAACAAAATCATTTATCTCGAGAGCAGCAGGAACATCATTGTCATCTTTGTCATCACAGCCATAAGAAATTGCAAACAGCAACAGGAGTAGCGATGAAACTATAATCTTTTTCATAACGGCATTTTATTTTAATAAACGTAAATTTACTAAGTTTAGATGGATAAATGTATTTTGTTTGTAACAAATAAAAATGTCTTTCGTCTAGACCTTACAACCAATAACCAAAAGTAGTTTCAATGAACCAAAATGAGTTTATGCAACTTGTAAATCCTTTTAAGGATAAGCTTTTTCGGGTAGCAAAGCGATTGCTTGTGAGCACTGAGGAAGCAGAAGATGCAACTCAGGAAGTTTTGGTGAAATTGTGGAACCGAAATGAAAGTTTGGATGAATATAAGAGTGTGGAAGCGGTAGCGATGACAATGACCAAAAATTATTGTTTGGATCAATTAAAATCGAAGCGCGCAGGCAATATGAAAATTGTCCACAATAATTTCACTGACAGGGAAGCAAGCCTACAGCAAAAGGTTGAAGACAGCGACACCTGGAGTTGGGTTGAAAGAATAATGAATGATTTACCGGAACAGCAAAAGCTGATTGTTCAAATGAGGGACATTGAGGAAATGGAGTTTGAGGAAATGAGCAAAGTCTTAGAAATGAATGAGCAGGCTATACGTACGGCATTATCAAGAGCACGAAAATCGATAAGAGAAAAAATGATAAAAACACATCATTATGGCATTGGATAGAATAGAAAAAATACTGGAAAAATACTTCGAGGCACAAACCAGCATTGCTGAAGAAAAGGAATTAAAGGATTATTTTAATTCGCCGGATGTTGCGCAGCATTTGGAACAATACAAGCCAATGTTTGTTTATGCCGTCCAGGCAAAACAAGAGCAGTTTACCGCAACGATTCCATTAAAAACTAATAAACGCAAAAGCGTAGTTTGGTTATCTGTTGCCGCATCTGTGGCAGTTTTACTTGGCGTGGGTTTATTTACTTTCAATCATTACAATCAGCCTGAGCAGGAAAATTTAGGCACGATCAATGATCCCGAGATAGCTTTCAGGGAAACACAAAAAGCACTGGCAATGATTTCGGAAAGCGTAAATAAAGGTATCGGAAGTATGGGTTATTTAAATGAATACGAACAATCAAAAAACAAAATTTTTAAAAAATAAATTAATTGGAAATCATGAAGAAAATATTTTTAACATTAGTATTGGTTTTAACTGCAAATACCTTTTTTGCTCAAAGCGTTTTTGACAAATTTGACGGACAGGACGATATTGCAACTGTAATTGTCAACAAGAAAATGTTTACGATGCTTGGCAAAATGGAGGCTAAAGACAAAGAGACACAACAATACGTGAATCTTATCAAGAAATTGGACAACCTTAGGGTATTTGTTACGGAAAGCGATAAGAAAGCAGACGAAATGAGAGCTGTTTCAGATAAATACATCAAATCATCCGCATTGGACGAATTGATGCGTATGACCGAAAAAGGTAAAAGCGTAAAAATCTATGTGAAATCGGGAGCTTCTGAATCACAAATCAAGGAATTATTGATGTTTGTTGATGGAGCTGGACCAAAATCCCAATCGGTTTTAATGTCATTAACGGGTGATTTTGACCTGAATGAGCTTTCGGTTTTAACCGATAAAATGAATTTACCTGGTGGTGACGATTTGAAAAAAGCATCAAAAGGCTCCAAAGGGCCTAAAGGTCAAAAATAAGAAATCATGAGGATAGCATTTTACACGGTTGTATTGGTTTCATTATTCCTTTCAGGTTGTAATAGCGAGCCATCACTTCAGAAGTATTTTGTAGAAAGCTCTGAAAAGAAAGATTTCATTAGTGTCGATGTTTCTCCAAGTATCATCAACATGGACAAAACAAAGCTAACAGCTGAACAAAAAACCGCTTTAGAATCTTTTGACAAAATGAATATTTTAGCATTCAAACTGGATGACAAAAATAAAGCGCAATTTGAAGCCGAAAGCCAAAAAGTAACTCAAATACTTAAAGGGAAAGACTATCAGGAACTGATGAAGTTTGGTTCAGGTAAAGATGCTGCTTCCGTGAGTTTTGTGGGAGATATGGACCATATCAACGAGTTTGTGTTTTATGCTAAAAAGAAAGAAAACGGATTTGCAGTCATTAGGATTTTAGGCGATGATATGAATCCGAATAACATTATGAACATGATTTCCTTATTGAAAGATTCAAAATTGGATATGGAACAATTAAAACCACTACAAGGTTTGATTAAATAATTTTATTAGAGGTAGTTATTTTAAAAAGAAAGTCCTGAAGAAATTCAGGGCTTTTTATTTTTTAAAGTATTTCCACGGTACTACAAGCATTCCAAAGCATTCACCTTCTTCCTTACCCAAATGTTTATGGTGCATTTTGTGAGCTCTTCTAACTGCTCTTGCATAACGATTGTTCGCATTACGAAACAATTTAAAACGCTGATGGATAAAGATGTCATGAACTGTAAAATAGGCCAAGCCGTAAGCAAATATTCCCAACCCAATTGCCAGCCCTATTTCCAAAATGTCATTCTGCCAAAGTAAAAAGAACCCAATGCTTACGACAGCATAAAATATAAAAAAGGCATCGTTACGCTCAAACCACGAATCATGGTCTTTTTTATGATGGTCGGCGTGCAGGTTCCACAAAAAGCCATGCATCACATATTTATGGCTAAACCACGCCATGAATTCCATAATGCAGAAGGTAAGTATAAAAACGAATATATTCAGAAGCATGACTTTACAATAAATTCAAACGATAGTTAACATAACACTTAGCCAAAAGCCCAAACTTTTCATAATCCGGAACACGGATCCGGGTGTTCTTGATTTCAACCGATGGTGTCTTTTTTAATTTGGACAATAATTTTTTATAATAAACATAAGCTGTATAAACCCCAAATTTTGCTTCCAAAGGTAGTTTTAATATTCCCTGGAAACCCGCTTCAAAATCGGCTTCAATTTCCCTGATGATGTCTTGTTTCGAACATTCATCCAAACATGATAAATCGGTGTTGGGAAAGTAAGTCCGGTTCAGTTCCTCATAATCCGTTTTCAGGTCACGCAGAAAATTTACTTTCTGGAATGCAGAACCCAATCGCATTGCGGCGTGTTTTAATTCGCTAAATTTAGTATCATCGCCATTTACAAAAACCTTTAAGCACATCAGGCCTACAACATCAGCCGAGCCATAAATATACTCATTGTATTCCTCAAACGATTTATATTCCGTTTTTTGTAAATCCAATTTCATGCTACCCATAAAAGAATCAATCATGGTTTTTGGGATATTGTATTTATGGACCGTATGCTGAAAAGAATTAAGCACAGGATTTAAGCTGATTTTTTTCTCCAAAGCACTTTCCAGATCTTTCTCAAACATTTCGAATAACTTTTCCTTGTCATAATCATGGAACGTATCTACAATTTCGTCAGCAAAACGCACAAATCCATAAATGTTATAAATATCCTGCCGGATGTTTGGTGCCAACATTTTTACAGCGACAGAAAACGATGTACTATAGGATTGCGTTACATTCCTGCTACAATCAAATGATATTTTGTCAAAAAGTGATTTCATGCCTTGTAAAATTAAGTTTTGTTTATAAGTTCGGATACGAGTTTTCCTGATATTAATGCTGGCGGAACACCAGGGCCAGGAACGGTTAACTGCCCTGTAAAAAAAAGATTCTTAACCTTCCCGCTTTTCAATTTGGGCCTTAAAAAAGCGGTCTGCAGTAAGGTATTGGCCAAACCGTATGCGTTCCCTTTATACGAATTGTATTCCTTTATAAAATCATTTACACAAAATGATTCCTTAAAAAGGATTTTATCCCTCACCGATTGTTGTGTCAGTCTTTCAAATCGGGAAATGATTTTTTCAAAATATTCCTCCCTTAGTGCTGAAGTATCTTCTAGTCCAGGAGCTAAAGGAATTAGGAATATTGCTGCTTCCTTTCCTTCAGGAGCAGCATCTGCATCAGTTTTTGATGGAAAACTGGCATAGAATAAAGGCTCCTTTGGCCATTGTGGGTCGTCATAAATTGCACGCGCATGCAGGTCAAAATCAACATCAAAAAACAAACTATGATGTTCTACGTTTTTTATTTCCGAATCAAAACCAACATAAAATAGGAGTGAAGAAGGTGCAAAGGTCCGATTCTCCCAATAGCTTTCAGAATAAACGCGGTATTTCTGATCCATTAAACTTTCACTGTGATGATAATCGGCACCGCTCAGGATAATATCGCCTTTGACAATTTCACCATTTACAACCAGCGCATTGGCAACTCCATTTTCAATGATTATTTTTTCAATAGTAGAGTTGGTGTTTATCATAACACCAAGTCCTTTGGCCAACTTTTCCATTGCCAAAATAACACTGTACATTCCTTTTTTTGGATGCCAGGTTCCCAAACCAAAATCAGCAAAATTCATAAAATTATAAAATGAAGGTGTGTCAGAAGGTTTTGCTCCTAAGAAAAGTACGGGGAATTCTAGGATTTGGATTAGCTTCGGGTTGTTAAATTTCCTGCGAATGTCTTTCGATATGTTCCCAAAGAACTGATTCATTTTTTTTATGGTCTCAAGGGTAACCAATTCCAGTGCAGAAATTCCAGGCCGGTAAACCAAGTCTTTAATGGCAATTTCGTAATTACTCTGGGCTTCTGCCATAAAACTGGCGAGTTTATAACCACTTCCTTTCTCGATGCTCTCAAATGTCGTTATGATTTCAGGAAGATTGTCGGCAATGGTCACAAAATCATTTACACCAAAATACACCTGATATGCAGGTGACAGCTTTTTGAGTTCATAATAGTCTGATGGCTTTTTGCCAAAATCGGCAAAGAAACGTTCAAACACATCGGGCATCCAATACCAGGTTGGACCAATGTCAAAAGTAAATCCGTCACGCTTTAACTGCCTCGCCCTTCCACCAATGGTAGCGTTTTTTTCATAAACGGTAACTTCATTCCCTTGCTGAGCCAAATAACATGCAGCGGCAAGTGAAGCAAATCCGGAACCGATTATTTTGATTTCTTTTTTCATAGTGTTTAACAAAAATACAAAAAAGTTAAACAAAAATGATATTAAATCATAAATTATCCACTAACCCTTTGATGGAATTAAATGTAGTGATTTTTGACGAGAAAAGATGGCTCTCAATGTATTGCGTAGCCCTTCCAATGGTCCAAAGTTGCGAGGTTTCATCGAGGATCTCCTCTTCCACTTTTTTGATATAATTGTTGATCTCACTTATCTTGGGCTCTACAGTCATGTAACTGATGTAGGTTATGTTGTCAAAATACCGCTTCAAATCTTTCAGGCAGAATATCGGAATGTTGCTGCCAAGGTAAATTGTCTTGTAACCTTGGCTGAGGATTTCGTAGTTGATAAACATCAGGCCCAGTTCGTGGATTTCATGCAAAGGAAGGTAAAGCACAAAAATCCGGTTTGTTTTATAATGTTCCCTAACCTGGACTTTCTCCGTTTCCGATAAAATTTTTTGTTTAATCAGATAGGAAATGAAATGTTCATGCGCCGGACTAATTGTATCTGTCTGCCAAAGCAGCCCCATTTCATTGACTAGCGGAAGGAAAACTTCGTAAAAAACTTCCCGAAATGACTTTTCAGCAAGCAAATTATTGTAAGTTGTCATGAACAGCGTTTGGTCAAAATTGATCATTGCCATTTTAAACGAACTGATTGCCTGGTTTTTAAAGCTTTTGTCAGTTATAATCTCATTGACCAACTCAGGAATTCGCTCTTTGGATAGTTTGGCAATATTCGAAATTTTATAACCATGTTTGTGCAGTAAAGTAATGTTTAAGAGCTTTTGAAGATTAGCAATGTCATACAAACGGATATTGGTTTCAGTACGCATTGGCTCCAAAACCTTATAGCGCTTTTCCCAAATACGGATCGTATGCGCTTTGATTCCCGAAAGATTTTCGAGGTCCTTAATGCTGAAAACACTTTTAATATTGTTCATCGTTTGCTGAAACTAGTTAAACAAAATTAGCAAAATTATTTTAACAGCAGTAATAGGTTTTTAATAGGGATTAGGAGCGGAACCTTTTGCGTTTTTACACCATTGCTCCCGCCATCCGCACTACATGGTAGTTTGCTGCTGTCGGGGCTATTGGGACGTTTTGATTTCCTTCAAAATGAAAAGCAAGTATTGAACCAGGTTTGAAAATAAAAACCATCAAGCTTGCTTGATGGTTTTGTACCTGAAGCCCACTGGGCTTCCTCCTTTTAATTTCAAATGTGACCACGGTGGGATTTGAACCTTATCTGTAGTGCCTTTGTTTTATAGGCTTCACAATGTCATATTTTTGATGTACCCCGAATTATACCCCTATCAGCTTAATTCGTTTTATGCTTTTTTGACTTCATAAAAGTACAAAATCCAATGATAACTACAAAGTAATTCATTAAATAATCGGGCTAATTATTGAACTGGTTGAGTAAATTTTTAGAAGTGCTGCAGTCTTTTCGCTGCTCATTTTTTTATCCAACTATGCAACGCACTACATGCTCTATTTTAAGACCGGTATATTCACAGAACTCCTCTATCGAGATCAGATGGTGGGGTTCTTTGTTTAAATGCTTTTTAATCTTCACTAAATACATTCTGGCCTGTGCATATTCCTTTCCCATGATGCGCTGCACGTCTTTTGGATAGATACATACCCTGACGCTGTTCGGAATCATAATTATCCCCTTTTTATACTTTAAGTATGCCTTTGCCTAGTCTTTGATACGGAGCAAAGGAGTGATACAAATCTATGCATTTTTTGCAAATCCACGTAGGCTAAAATAGTCGAATATGTGCGGTTATGTATGGTTACCAACGCCCACTATTTGAATTGTGATTTTAATGTCTGAACCTTTGATTAAATCATTCGGGATTTAGTTGCAACGATTAACGAAATGAAAGTGAAACGTGAAAATGAGTATTAATCAAAAGTTTAGAAATTATGGCAAGACAGAAAGGCATAATTAAATTAAAAGGTACTATCGGTGGTATTACCTTTTACAAGACTTCGCAAGACGGGCATCTTGCCCGCGAGAAAGGAGGTATCGAAAAAAGTAGGATTGAAAGTGATCCTGCGTTTCAAAGAACGCGTGAAAACGGTTCTGAGTTTGGAAGGGCTGGGAAGGCCGGAAAATTGCTTAGGACTGCATTGAGGGCTTTACTGTTGAATTCTGCCGATGGCAGAATGGTTAGTCGATTAACCAAAGAAATGGTAAAAGTGATCCAGGCTGATTTAGTCAGTGAGCGTGGTTTGAGAAACGTAATTGACGGTGAAGCAGAATTGCTGGTTGGATTTGAGTTCAACATCAGGGGTAAATTAGGCACAAGCCTTTATGCTCCTTTTACCAGTGCAATTGACCGTGTTTCGGGAGAGATAACTGTGGATGTTCCATCGTTTGTTCCTGTTAACATGATTGCTGCTCCATCGGGTACTACACATTTTAAGATTATTTCGGGAGGTGCGGAAATTGACTTTGAAGCAGAAACCTTTGTTGTTGAAACTTCGGAGACTGCTATTTTACCTTGGGATGCGAACGCCACTGTTGCGATAGCACATACAAACCAAGTTACGGCAGCGAGCACCAAACCTTTATTCCTTGCGTTGGGAATTGAGTTCTATCAGGAAGTCAATGGTCAGATGTATCCACTTAAAAACGGTGCATTCAACCCATTGTCAATCTCAAAAGTTGACAGTGGCGTTTAACGGTTATCATTAACCAAAAGTAAAATCCTAAAACGTCTTTTAGGTCAGTTAAGTCGGTAACAGTTGGGCCCACTGTCCGATAACTGGAATACATTATTTAATCAATCTTAATTTTTATTAAACATGAAAACAAATTTTATATCAAATTTGAAACGCTATGCGTTTATTACTCTCGCCGTATTAGGCGCATTTGTTGGCTATTCACAGTCCACACAAAATCCGTCGATTGGAGGAAGTAAAACTCCAAGTACAGATCCATTTGGTCAAATATTAGATATTGGAGGTTCACAAGGAGCGCC
This sequence comes from Flavobacterium wongokense, assembly GCF_021608265.1. Classification (GTDB taxonomy): domain Bacteria; phylum Bacteroidota; class Bacteroidia; order Flavobacteriales; family Flavobacteriaceae; genus Flavobacterium; species Flavobacterium wongokense. Next base: position 390,906 of record NZ_JAKIHP010000003.1, on the reverse strand, counting down.
ACGTGATACAGCGGGTGGGATGATTGTCCTATCACAAAAAACACAATGCATATTTGCTTATCCAAATGATATTGGTGGTGGGGGGAAAGGAACTAACACTGGCGGAGATACCGGTCAATTAAATGACGACGTTGATCCCTACGATATTGGTGGACGAGGTACTAACACGGGAACAGGTACAGGAGAATTCGCATTACTGACTGACACCGGAGGTGGGAGAGGAACTTCTTCAGATACAGGACAAAGAACTGATCCAACCTATACCAATCCCATGGATACCGGTGGAAATGGCGGTGTAGTTATTGGCAGACCTGAACTTTCGTTGGAGTACATTCCGGGTGTAGGATGCTTGGTTGATACTGGCGGACGTGATTCCGGTGGTGGATTGCTAAACAATCAAAGTGCTGATATTGGAGGCGGGAAAAGTTCTGATACAGGTTTAGGTCAGATAACAGTCGCTGATACAGGTGGACGAAATGGTCGCGGAACATCAACAACTGGAGATTATGGAGATGACAATGATGATGATGATGATACCGGCGGCAGGGGTTCAAGCGGAACGACAGGCGAAGTTCCCGAATCTTATGCGTGTCTTAGTGCCCTAAACTAAAACGAGGCAATGAAAATTGTCGAGCAAGTGAAAGCACCTACGCCTAAATTTTTTAAGGTGCTTCGCAACATTGGTTTGGTTTTGGCCGCGGTCGGCGGAACTATCTTAGCTGCTCCTGTAGCCTTACCTGTTGCAGTTACAACCGTTGGAGGTTATCTGATAGTCGCTGGTGGTGTCGCCTCTGCAGTCAGCCAATTAACAACCGAGAAAAATGTCATCGAATAACGAAACCTTCTTCGGCACGGTTGGTGGAACATTTTTAAGTATTGTTCCAAATATCCAGTCTGCCGATATCGTTAAGACAATCGTTTTGGCTGCCGTCGGGGCGGTTGTAAGTTTCTCGATTTCATTGATCTTAAAGTGCTTGATTAAAAAGCATAAAAAGTAATTCGGGATTGAATCCCGAAAAATTAGAAAGCCAAGTCGTGAGACCTGGCTTTCTTCATTTTAAGCGGCTTTCATCCGATTTTGGACTTGGTGCAAATTCCTCTTCATAATTGAGAGGATTTGTTTGTTGTGTTTGGATGCCTTATTGCCTCTTCCCCTTGACTGAAGCACTTCAAAATTTTCAAGCGAGAGCTGAATTGTTTCTGTTGGTATGCCATCGACCTTTGCAGACAATATGAGCGAGTTTTGTTTTTTATAGTATTCATTGGTAAACACGCAATGATTGTGGTAACATCCCTCTTCTAGAAATTCTTTAACAGATTCGATTACACTTATAGAAATATTCTTTTCGCTAAAAATAAGCCCGAAAAAGTGCTGTTTGGCTTTTAAGTAATGTTTTTGATTTTTGCCAATTTGCTTTTTATTTTCCTCAAAGGTCATTTTCATAATTTCCTTTTGCTTCCTTGACATCAGTTTATCGTGCGCCTTTCTCAAATCTATCGGACAAACGTATTTAGCGCTTTTTAAGTCCTTCCAATAGTATTCCAATAATTCAAGGTAGTCAACCCATAGTTTGGCATCGGTAACAATATAATTGTTACGAATGCAGATTTTTAAGGCACCCCAGATTTTGCCGTCCTTCTTAATTGGATTGTTGCGGATATGATAATATAATAAATCTATCTGATTGCATTTAAGCAAGGTTTCTGCAACGTTATCATTAAGAAGTTCACAAAGTAGGATTTGCGGTGCGATTCCATGAAATTTGCCATTAAAACCATTCCGCTTGATTATTGGCAGCACTTTTAGTTTGGGCTGAACGAAAGACGGTGTTAATCTCAATCGTGGCGTATCATAATTTGGTTTTAGAGACAAATCACTACTGATAACCCATTGGTCTATATACATTGACAGCCCCATAACATTTTTTGACATATAGCGCATGCTTCCGTCAGACATTATAAACATCTGCATTACCTCATGGGCAAAATACGAAGGTTTTTGCAACTTCTTCATCGTTTTACTAACGCAAACCATTCGCACAATTTGAAAATCCTGTTCTGTTGTTACAATCTGATAATAGTCTGTTTCTTTTAGACCGTTAGCATACCTATCCGTAAGTTGCAATTTTCGAGAACAATTTGGACAGGTTACTTTTGGATTTTGATGACGGTTCAAGTCTTTCCAACTATGTCCACATTCCAAGCAAAAAATAGTATTTCTTGATAATACTGCACAGTCTGAAAAGCATTTGCTAAAGGCAAGCTGGTGTTGTTTCTTCGTTATAGCCGGAAGGCTATCGCTAACCGTAACGATTGCATGTTCTAATTGAGATTTTGGTTTCATATAAATAAGGTTGTTTGATTGGCATCGATATTTTTGGAAGCGCATTTAGGATTTGAAACTGCTTTTTGAACAGGAGCTGCAAGTGGCTGATTGATGAAAACACGGGCGGAAATCTTTTCACCTACTACAATCGTATCTTCATCGTAGTAGTGGATTGCCATGCTGTAGATTTCATCATCGGCAAAACCCTGCCGACCGCTTTTCTTTACAGTATTTAAAATATAGGTGGCACAGTCGTCGATGTTTTTATTTGGTTTTTCCATTGTTTTGGCAAATAAATCATCGTGTGATGCCAATTGCTCTAAGTATCCTTTGACGGCTTCTTTGAATGGGTCTTTGTTTTCCATGGCGCATCAGATTAGCATTGACATTGATTTAAGGTAACTTCTTCGATGACTACTTTTGAATTATTAGAGTACAAATCGTGGTACTTTGCACAATCAGTTGCTTTGCTACGGCTGTCGAATACTCCGAAGAAAACCCTTGAAGATTTGGTTTTCCATTGGTCTGTTTGGTAGAGAATAAATAGTGTCATAATATTTGGCGTTTAAATTATTATTTGCAGTACCGGTGCAGGATAACCCTGCGCATATCATTAATTAGATTGATGTTCTGTTGAAAATTGTTAGCCTGCTGTTCAAGCAACTGCAAGGCTTTAACATCTTTTTGATGCTGCTCAAAATCGGCTAGCATTTCATCGACTTTACTTGAAAACTCTTGTATGAAATCATGGATTCGCAAAAATGGAATCACAGAACCGACAAGGTTGCGGTGCCAAAATTTGGACTGCCAAAGGCTGTAGGTTATCCAAAAAATGCTTTCGCAATCCTGTTCGTTTTCAAAAATGACAACAAAGCTGTTGGTGAATGGCTCTTTACAAGGCTTTCCGCTGTTTAGCCCTTTGTTCAGAATAAACAAATGCGGTTTCAGATAGCTAATGCCTTTTTTATGGGTCTTGATAATGTAATTCTTCATGGCTTCGATTTAACGTGAGGTGCGTCGCTACAATTGCTCACAGCTTTTATATCTGTTTTCTCGGTGTTCGCGAATTCCGCTTCGCTACATTTCGCACACATAATTTTTCAAAAGAAAAAAAGAGAAAAAAGAAAGCCATCAGTTGAAGTGGAGGGTTTCAAAAAAGCAAGTTTTTTTGAAATTTTTTTCATCGGGAGTAAGGGTTAATTGAACAATGGGGTGAAAAAAAATTCAAAGAACCGGAGGCCTGAACTTGCTTTTTTGAATACCTGGAACTTAGTTTTGCAGTCTTTTTTATCTCTTTTTTATTTTGGATAAATTGACTATTTGTCCGGGGAAAGGGTGTAAAATTTTTTGGGCCTGATAAAATTGCCAACAGACCCATTAAACTTCTTTTTATTAGGCACGGAAATTTTACACTCTTTCTTGGGGTTGATTTTTGAGGATGCCAGGACGGCTAACAAAAAGGTGATTTTCGGGCTAAAATAAAAGAGCAATTGAAGATGGGAAGCATCTTCAAAAAACAATGCATGATACTACCTAGTGAGACGGGGCAGCAGCGCGGGCAAGTGTGCCATTTTTTATTTGCTGAAGAAAAGGTTGTGATTGCTTTGTCAATAGCCGATGCCTGATATTGTTAGCAGCCGAATTGAATTGTAAACAAAATATGCACACCTGAAACGGTATGCATTGGCTGTTGAGGAAGCAAGCTTGTTATAGTATTGGCAAATGAAAAGTGGCACTCTTGCCGGGTATTTGGTTTTGTGGGTGCTGCAATTGGCTTTAACAATGGGCAGGAGAACTAAATTCCTAAGACAATGGCAGCACTTACAAAAGCAATGCAAACTCAATACCGCTTTTGGGGTGCGCGGCTTTTTTACATAATGTTATTATAGTGCTCCGCATTATAATGCCACATTATGTAAAGAAGCTTGGGAGAAAAAATTACCGGCGCAAGTCACGGAGTGTACGTGTTATTGCATCAATAACTGTGACGGTAATTTTTTAAGAGCGTGGGGAAGGAGTGGCAAAGAAAACAAGCAACTACTTTTTAAAGCAGTCATTCATAGCGTCCTTAATAAAAGCTTCGTATTCCTTTTGCACCTTTGAATCGGGAAGTAAACCAATCAGGCAATGTATTTGACCAGGGAAGCATTTTTCCCAGACTTTGACACCAGATTTCCGCAATTTAGCTGCATATAATACTCCATCATCTCTAAGTGGATCAAATTCTGCATTAATAATTACTGCGGGTGGCAAACCTTTTAAGTTGTCATTAAGTATAGGGGAAACTTCTGGGTTGTCGAATTGATTTGGAGCATACGTTTCGACTGCAAAATAACAAGCAGCCTTTGTTTGAAAATAGCCAACAGCATTTTCCTGATATGATACAGAGGTTTCCATATTTTTTGGTCTCAGGTCTATAGGAAGTCCGTTCATTACCTGCAGTTTAATTTTGTTGCTGATTCCATCTTTTTTTGCCTTTTGAGCGATAACGGCAACTAAATTTGCACCTGCACTATTACCTTCAACAACTATCTTATTTGTATCACCTCCAAATTCGCTGCCATGTTCGGCTATCCATTTGAATGCTGAATAACTATCATTTACTGCTGCAGGGAACTTATGTTCTGGTGCTACTCTGTAGTCAATTGCAAAAACAATTGCTTCATAGTTTTTGGCTTCAAGCCAAAGAGAATGCTCTAAACCAGGTAATAGGGGAGAAATGAATCCACCACCATGATAATTGATAATAATGGGAAGGTTTTTACCGTGTGTAGGATTAAAAACTAAAACAGGAATGCTGTCAGCACTTATTTTGATTCTTTTAACATCATTTGACGGATAAGTAATTGCTGGTGGACCAGCAAACTTAATTTGCTCGATTGGCATTTTGCGAAGTTGTTCTAAAGACAAATCCTGATAGCCAATCATTTTCAAGAAATAAGCTATGTCAGGATTTAACTGTCGATTCCCACAACTTTGTGCCTGTAGGTTTGTTGAAGAGAGTGATGCTGCGCATATCAGTAAGAATAGTATAAAGTTTTTTTTCATTATTAATGAGAGTTTGCAATTCGCATACGAACAAAATTATTTAAATTTTTCATTTAGGACTAAATACCTTGCAGTATAAAAGTAAGTTCGTCATTTAAACTTATGATTTTATACAACATTTGTTTAAGAAGCAATGAGACGGAATTATTTTTCTTGGTTTAGAAGTCTTTTTATTAAGGCTCTTAAAGTTCAATGGAGATACCTCGTTTGTTATATTACTTTCAATAATAAGATTGTCTTCCTTAATTACCTCTTCTACTGGTTTTTTATAACTCATCGCTATTGTATCAACATCCGCGTCATAGATGCTGCCAATGTTTAGAGGATAAATTTCATCCGTAATGTTGCTTTCAATTATCAGATTGTCTTCCTTAATAATTTCCTCCATTGTTTTTCTGTAGCCTGCAACTAATGTTACAATTGTATCAGAATCGGGGTCTAATGTTGGTTTTGTCAAAATCGTTGTATCAGATACTATTAACTGAATACCTGTCAAATCGTTTTTTTCGTTTGTCAAACCGTTTGCAAAAACTGAATTACTGATCAGTACTGCTAAAATTCCAAATTGAATAAATTTTGATTTCATGTCGTATTGTTTTTTAATTTTTATTTAATGTTTGTTGTTATTGTTTTACACTGCAAATTTAAATCGGTAATAGTCAGTGCAAAAGACAACTAAACGACATATTAGGACATGCACTTAGAACAGTATTTTCTCCACCAAACAAAAAAGGATGCTTGTTATTAAATACAAACATCCTTTACTTATTGAATAATAATTAACGCTACAGTTTCATTCTCTGTATTCTGACCGCATTGAGAATTGCAAGCAAGGCTACACCTACATCAGCAATTACAGCCTCCCATAAAGTGGCGATGCCGCCTGCACCTAATCCTAAAACTATAAGTTTTACAACCATTGCCATTATGATGTTTTGCCACACAACCTGTTTGGTCAGTTTTCCGACTTTGATAGCGGTAACAATTTTTGATGGCTGATCATTCTGGATTACAATATCAGCGGTTTCAATCGTAGCATCACTGCCTAAACCACCCATTGCTATTCCTGCATCAGCAAGAGCGACAACAGGCGCATCATTTACACCATCACCGACAAAAGCAATGTGTTTGCCCTGGTCTTTTAATGCCTGAACTTTCTCGACTTTTCCTTCGGGTAATAAATCACCATAAGCATTATCGATACCTAACTTTTTGGCAACCTCATCAACAACACTTTGCTTGTCACCCGAAAGCATGACAGTTTTGATATTTAAGGCATGCATGCTGTTAATTGCCTGAACTGCATCTTCCTTTATTTTATCGGCAATTGTGATGTGTCCTTTGTATTTTTTATCGACAGCTACCACTACAATCGTATAAACAATGTTATCAATTTCGGCAGGATATTCGATGTTGAATTTCTTCATCAGCTTTGTATTTCCTGCAAGTACTTCTTTGCCGTCGATTTTGCCTTTTAAGCCATGTCCTGAAATCTCCTCAACCTCAGCAATACTTAACTCTTTGCCTTTTTCTTTGCCAGCATGTTCTACTATTGCCATTCCGATTGGGTGGGTTGACTGGCTTTCGATGGCCGCAGCAAGCTTAACCAAATAGGGTTCTTCAATATCTTTAGTAACAATTTCCTGAACCTTGAAAACGCCTTCGGTGAGGGTGCCGGTTTTGTCCATTACAACGGTATCTATACCCGTCATTACATCTAGAAAATTAGAGCCTTTGAACAAAATTCCATTTCGCGAAGCCAGACCAATACCTCCAAAATACCCTAAAGGAATTGACACGACTAAAGCGCATGGGCAACTTATTACAAGAAATACCAACGAACGGTAAAACCAATCATTGAAATTGTAATCACTTACGAAGAAATATGGCACAAAACAAACGGCGACTGCCAAGGCAAATACTATTGGTGTATAAATTTTTGCAAAACGGCTGATGAATAATTGTGTTTGTGATTTACGGGCAGTTGCATCCTGCACCATTTCGAGTATCTTACTCAATTTGCTGTCGGTAAACAATGAAGTTACTTTAATTTCGGTAACGGTGTTTAGGTTAATCATTCCTGCATAAACTGGGTCACCTTTTCCTTTTGTGTCGGGTCTACTTTCGCCTGTAAGCGCTGCGGTGTTGAAAGAAGCTTTTTCTGAAAGCAATTCTCCATCTAATGCTACCTTTTCGCCAGGTTTCACCCGGATAATTTCATTTAATGCAACATCTTTAGGATTTATCACTTCGACATTACCTTTGCGGACCACTGAAACTTCATCTGGCCTGATATCGAGTAATGCCTTAATACTTCTTTTTGCCCGATTGACTGCGGCATCCTGAAACCATTCCCCAATGGAATAGAATGCCATTACCGCTACACCTTCGCTGTAAGAACCAATAGCGAATGCACCAATAGTCGCAACGCTCATCAGGAAAAATTCGTTGAAGAAATCAAACCGAATTGCTTTGCGCCAAGCTAAGTAAAGTACATTGTACCCCGCCAATAGATAGGCGACGCTAAAAACAATGAGATTAATTGGAAATTCGGGAATGTATTTAAAACCAAATTCCATTGTCAACATAACAAATAAAATTGCTATTGCCAGAAGTAATTGCCAATGGCTTCTCCAACCGGAATCTTCTATTCCTCCATGATCATGACCGTCATCTTCTGAATGAATTTCCTCCTCATCAGTTGCACAACAATTCTCTTTTTTTGAAGTGGCTTTTCTTTTGTCCGACGGAGGATTGACTTTCTTATCAGTAGCTTTCTTTTTATTTTGTTCTTTCATAATTGCTATGCTTTACAGCAACCGTCCAAAGAGGCAATTCCCTCTGAAGTTGCTTTTACTTCGTCGGCATCATAACCCAATTTAGCAATACCTTCCTTAATTGCCTGTAATGTTGTCTTTTTTGGATTGTAATAAATTGTAAACGTCATCTTTTTATCGTCAAGCTCATACATTTTTACTCCCTTTATTTTGAGCATTTCGGTTTTAAATTTCAATCCGCAAGTTTCACATTCTTTGCAATGGTCGCAATGCAAAGTGGTTTTTATTACTGCTTTCTGATTTGTTTTTTGCGCGATCGCTGTATTAGTCATTAAAAATACTGTAAGTACTAAGAATGCTGATTTTAATAGATTTTTCATTGTGATATAATTTAAAGTTTATAATTGTTTCTTAATGTTCATGTTCGCCACCACCTTTCATGGCAGAAAGTAAATAGAATGCTCCTTTGATAACGATTTTCGCATCGGCGGGAATTTTTTCTACAAATTTTACTTCGGTATAACCTAAATCGGTTGTTCCCGGAATTACTTCAATGGCTTTGAAATGTACTTCATTATGACCTTCCTCTTCGCCAGCTGCATGTTCAGAATGGGCTTCATCTTCTTTGTGCTCGTGTGCTTCAGTTTTTTCTTTAGTCACTTTATCCCGATGCTCTTCTTGTATGTAAACAAAATACTTATCACCATTTCTAACAACAGCATCTTTTGGCAAAGCGGGAACGGTAGCATTTTTTATATTGATATTGGCAGAAACATACATACCTGAGATTAAATCTTTGGCATCTGCCGGATTGATTTTGGCATGTACCGCTACGGTTTTACTTTCGTTAGAAAAGGATTTATTGATACCAAATATTTTTCCTTTAATTGCTTTATTAGATTGATTTGTCAATACGAAATCGACTTCCTGACCTATAGAAATGGATCCTAAATCTTTTTCATATACGTTTAAATCCAAGTGCATTTGACTATTATCAACCACTTCGAAAAGTATGGTTCCAGTTTCTGCATAAGCGCCTTTGGCAATACTGATTTTACCAACATATCCGGAAATAGGAGAAACGATAGGTACTAAAGCATTGGCACCGTTTGTACTGACATGCAATGCCTGCAATTTGTTTTTAGCTGCCTGTGCGCGTGCTCTTTCTACCGCTAATTTTGATTTTACTTCCTGAAAAGTCTTTCGTGGATTGACATTTTCATCACTTAAAGTTTTCTGGCGGTTGTATTCTAATTGCAAGTATTCAATGTTCGCCACAGCCGAATTATAGTCTTCCTGCATTTCTACCACTTCTAAATTTTGAATGGTTGCCAGTACTTTTCCTTTGTTTACGAAAGTACCTTCCAAGACCAAAATATCTTTAACCGTTCCGCCTATTAAGGTTGAAATATTTGCCATGTTTTGCGGTGGAACCGCTGTATATCCGTTGGCTTTAATCACTAGATTCAAGTTTCTGTTTTCTACAGTTCCTGTTTCAATCCCAACAGTATTAAATTGTGCTTCGGTTAATGCCACTTCATTTTCTGATTTTTCTTCTTCGTGGCCAGCCTCTTCAGCTACTTTTTCATTACAAGATGATAAAAGCATTAGGCAAGAAGCCAAAAGTAACAGCGCTGATTTATTCTTAATTTTTAGATATGTATTTTTTATTGTGTATTTCATGATGTTGTATATTAATTAGTATTGAAAGATGGATATTGCAATTGTATAGCACTCTGATTGTAATCATTTATGGCTTCGGCATTTTGTTTTTTAATGTCAATCGCCTGATTAAGAAAACTAATGTATGACCAGTAACTCATATCGCCATTTGCATAGCTTTTTTGCGCTGTAGTTATAATTTGGTCAGCATATTGTAATCCTTCGTTTTGATAATAATCTAACGCTTTTTGTTGCTTATCATAATCGCTTTTCAATTCCTGTATCTGCAATTTTAAAGCTAACTTACTTTTATCCAATTCTAATTGAGATTGTGAAATACTAATTGCTGATGCTTTTGCCTTAGCTGTATTTACGCCTCCAAATAATGGGATTTGCAAGCCAGCAGTAAAGCCCTGAAATAATGATTTGGTATCAATTGTTTGCGCAAAATAGCCCAATCCCAATTTTGGCGTTCGCATAGCTTTGAAAGTATTGGCTTCTTTTTGATACACCGAAATTTGTTGTGTATAATAATCGTTCACCAAACTTTCTACTTTTGATTTATTAGTATCTGTCAGCATCGAAAACTTCATTGGTGTTGTAGTATCCGGTACAACATTGTCTTCTGTTTGAAGAAAAAATTGTAATTGCTTTTGATAAATGGCTAAGTCAAATTCGAGTTGGGCTTTTTGTGTTTCGATTTCTTTTGATTTGGCCTTGGCACTAATAACTTCGATTTTACCGCTTTCGCCAGTTTCAAAACGAAGCTCAGCATTTTTCAGGAATTTTGCATAAATATCTAACAATTCAGTATTAAGCTTTTGAATAGAGACACCATACAAATATTGATAGTATGCGATGGAAACTGCTTTTTCAATTTCATATTCGGACAGTGCTTTTCGCTTTTCTGCCAGTTTTACCAATTCTTCCTGCAATTGCCTGTTTGCTTTTGTAATTCTTCCGATAGGGAAATATTGCTGTACTGACACATTGCTGTCGTAATCCTTACTGTTGAATTGTCCGCCCTGGTATTGAACTTGTAAAGGGTCAGCTTGAAATGCAGTCTTTTTGAGTACGGTTTGCTTTTCAATTTCTTTGTCAGCAATTTTCAAATCAATATTATTTGATTTTGCTATTTCAATTGCTTTCTGCAGTGTAATGGGTTGACCAGTTTGTGCGAAAGAAAAGGTACTAATCAATAAGGCAATCACAGTTATAGTTGATGTTGTCATTTTTTTTCTTCTTTTAATTCCTTTTTCAAATAGTAAATATAGAATAGGCAGTACTATAAGCGTTAGTAATGTTGCCGATAGCAAACCGCCTATAACTACTGTTGCCAATGGTTTTTGCACTTCGGCTCCACCGCTGGTAGATAATGCCATAGGCATAAATCCGAAAGAAGCTACCGCGGCAGTCATTAGAACCGGTCGCAGTCGTGTTTTTGTGCCCTGTATTACCCGTTGCAATGGGTCTGAAATTCCATCGGCTTTGAGTTGATTGAAATAAGATATCAGTACAATACCGTTTAATACTGCAATTCCAAATAGTGCTATAAACCCGATTCCTGCCGAAATACTAAAAGGCATGCCACGAACCCATAATGCAAAAACACCTCCGATAGCAGATAGCGGAATAGCAGTGAAGATTAGTCCTGCCTGTTTGAAACTATTAAAAGTAAAGAACAGGAGAATAATAATTAATCCCAAAGCAATTGGTAAGGCAATGGACAATCTTTTTGAAGCTTCGACTAAGTTTTCAAATTGTCCGCCATAGGTTACATAATAGCCGGCAGGAAGTTTAAAATCCTTGTCGAGTTTTTCCTGTATTTCTTCTACTACACTTTTAATATCACGCCCGCGAACATTTAAACCAACTGTAATTCTTCTTTTTCCATCTTCACGGCTCACCTGGACCGGTCCTTGTTCGTAGGCTACAGTTGCCACTTGGGAAAGAGGCACTTGTTGCCCGCTTGGTAATGGAATAAACAAATTACTTACATCGGTAATGTCTGTTCTATTGTCTTTGTCCATTCTGACCACTACATCAAAACGTTTACTTTCTTCATAGATTTTCCCGGCACTTTCTCCAGCAAATGAGGAACGCAGAATTTGGTTTAGATCTGAAATATTTAAACCATATAATGCTATTTTATTGTAATCATACTTTACCGTTATTTGTGGCAAACCTGTTACTTTATCGGCTTTTAAATCACCAACTCCTTCAATGTTATTGACTTTTGAAATTAGCTCGTTGGCTTTGGCATCTAAGACATCTAAATCATCACCAAATATCTTAATGGCAATATCACTTCGGCTGCCCGTCATTAACTCATTAAAACGCATCTGAATAGGTTGTGAGATTTCGATATTGGCGCCTGGAATTCGTTCCATTTCTTCTTTCATAGCATTGGCCAAATCTTCCCAATTATGATATTTCCCTGACCATTCGCTTTTTCCTTTTAGTACTATAATCATATCGGCACTTTCTATAGGCATTGGGTCGGTTGGGATTTCACCACTACCAATTTTTGCTACTATAGTTTTTATTTCTGGGAATTTGGCTTTAAGCATTTTTTCATATTCGGTGGTGGTTTTTACCATTTGCGAAAGCGAACTCCCTGTCATTATTGTTGCATTAATGGCTAAATCTCCTTCTTCAATTGTTGGAATAAATTCACCGCCCATATTTTGAAAAACTACTAGTGCCAATACAAATATCCCCACAGCAATGCCGAGAACTGTTTTTTTGAATTGCAAGGCTTTATTTAGCAGTCGGGAATATTTGGAATAAACCCATGACATCATTCTGTCGCTAATATTTTCTTTATGCTGTGTTTTTTTGGATAGAAATAGGGTACTCATAACCGGCACATAGGTAAGTGAAAGTAAAAAAGCACCAACAATAGCAAAACCAACCGTCATAGCCATCGGTCTGAACATTTTTCCTTCTGTTCCTACCAATGCTAATATTGGAAGATATACTATCAGAATAATTATAGTTCCAAATGCAGCGCTACTCATAATTTTAGAGGCCGATTTTTGCACTTCACTATCCATTTCATGTTGTGATAACTTCTCCTTTTTTAGTTTTTGTAAATAATGTAACGTTGCTTCGACAATAATAACAGCACCATCGACTATAATTCCGAAATCGATAGCCCCTAAACTCATTAAATTACCACTTACACCAAAAGCATTCATTAATATGACTGCGAAAAGCATTGACAGTGGAATTACAGAAGCGACTATTAATCCGGCGCGAAGATTTCCAAGAAATAGAATCAATACAAAAATTACAATTAACGCACCCTCCAATAGGTTTTTAGTCACAGTTCCTATGGCGCTATCCACTAATTTTCCACGGTCAATAAAGGGCTCTGCAACAACCCCTTCAGGCAATGTTTTGTTGATTTGCTCCATTTTGGTCTTAACCCTGTCAACAACGGCGTTGGAATTTTCACCTTTAAGCATTAATACTAATCCGCATACGATTTCTCCTTTACCGTCTTTGGTTGAAGCTCCATATCGCAATGATACACCTTCTCGAACTTCGGCTACATTGCGGACTAAAATTGGAGAGCCATTTTTATTAGCAACAACAACATTTTCCAAATCCTTGATGCCTGTTGCCATACCGACACCTCTGATGAAATAGGCGTATTGGTCTTTTTCAATATAAGCACCACCGGTATTTTGGTTGTTTTTTTCGAGTGCATCAAAAATATCAGTAATGGTAACTCCCAAGCTATTAAGTTTGTTTGGATCGACAGCAATTTCATATTGCTTTAGTTTGCCTCCCCAGGTACTAACTTCGGCAACACCTTCAATACCTTGCAATTGTGGAATAATTATCCAGTCTTGAATTGTTCTTAATTTGATAGCATCATATTTGTCTTCATATCCTTTTTTAGCATATACATCATATTGAAATATTTCACCAAGGCCTGTTGAAATAGGGGCTAATTCCGGAGAACCTGCATAAGCCGGAATGTTTTCTTTTGCTTGATTAAGCCGTTGAAAAATTTGTTCTCTTGCCCAAAAAATATCTACATCATCTTTGAAAACCACTGTCACTACTGATAATCCGAAACGCGATATACTGCGAAGTTCAATTACTTTTGGGATGGTTTTTACAGATTGTTCTAAGGGATAGGTAATTAATTGTTCTACTTCCTGACTTGCTAATGTCGGTGCAGTAGTAATGATTTGTACCTGATTGTTGGTTACATCAGGCAAAGCATCGAGGGGTAAATTTTTTACTGAATAGCCACCCCAAGCTATAAGTACTAAGGTAAACAGTAGTATAATGAACTTGTTCTTTATACTGAATTGTATAATTTTATCTAACATTTTAATAGAATAATGAATGAGAAAAATGGACAGAGCTGTCCTTTAAATACTGTGGAAATTCCACAACTCTCTAGCCCGAATCCCGAATTGTCGGGACGGGTTCATTATGCTATCTGAGGGGGTTGCCAAATACTTCCGTAGAAATTGGAAGTGAATTTAGATGTATATGAAGGCAACTGTGTTTTAATATTTTTGGAAACTACTGCAAAATTTACAGTTAAGATCTTGAAATAGCTTACTATTTGAGAGCCACAACAATTGCAACTGCAAAAAGGAGAACATAAATCCTTTTCTTTATTGTGGTTATGGGATTTTTCATCGTGATTAGCAGCGACTTCAGTAACTTTATGCGCTGCGCTACTTACTTCCATATCCGCGCAAGGCAAACACGATAGCGCTATCAAATAGATTGATAATATGTAATTTAAAAGTTTCACAATTGTAAAAGTAGTTTTTTTATTTTAAAATTAAAATAAGTATAACAACTTTATATTTATTTAATGTTTATTATAACGAGCTGAAGTTTAATAATAGCGTTGCTTTATCTATTATGTGATGTATAACTGTTAATCGTGAGAATTGGGTTATATAGAATAGGTCTGTAACTAAACTTGAAACTATCCAAGTTTAGTTACAGACCTATTTATTTGATTATTGTTTTACAATTATGGCGGTACCATTTTCACTTGTATCTCCTCCGATATACTTTGGCCAAACTAATTCTCCATTTGTATTGTATTTGGCTATGAATGTTTGAAAAACGTTTTCATGCTGAATGACTGATGAAGCGTCGCTAATATTTAAAACCGCAGTTATTGGTAAAGTATCCGGTTGTGTAGGTACTACCATTGCTCTCTGTATACATGCCTACTATTACTACATCTTCACCGTCACCGCCCTAGATTCCGGTCCATTGCATTGTTTGTGCATTCGCTAAATTAAACATACATTGAATTGTCACGAGTTCAATTAAAAGTGTGTTCTTTTTTTCATATTTGTTTTTTTAAAGTTATTGCCGCAAACTGCGGCGTTTTATAATTATGGATTAATTAATTGAACGAGTTACTCTAAGGTTTTCTGCCTATCCGCTTAAAATGCAGCTGTTGGAAGTAGGATAATGATGCTATCTGAATTGGTAAAAACCCTGATAATAATACAAGAACTATTGTTCCATACCAGTATAAACCAATTTTTTTTTCCATTTTTTATAGTAGATTTAAAAATAATAACAACCAAGCAAAAGATTATTATGTTTTATTTTTTCCTCAACCTCCCAAACTTCTTTCATCGGCAATGGGTTTTGAGGACTTTCAATTCGTGTTGAAAAAAAAACTTTATTTCATTATTTAGTGGAGAACTATACTTAAAAAGGAGCTGTTTTCGCAGGGACAACAAAAGATCGGGCTTCTTTACAGCATAGTTGTACTGCTTCTCATCTGAACAATTGCAACACATGAAAATTGGAATCAGAAGAAGCGAAACGTTTACATTTGAATGGTATTTCATGCAGAATCTTTAATTTCAAAATACTTCCATTGTGAGAAGGAGACGGAACAGGGAAATACTATTTGGTCAATATCCTTTTTCACAAAATGAATTGTTTTAGTAAGATAAAATTATACTTTATGATGAGTAGCTATTGGAACGAATGTAATGAGGGCGCAGGTTTGTGTTATGAATACGTGCATTGCGCCAAGCATGACACAATAATTGGATTAATAAATTTTATACACTATTTATAAAATTATGCAAGGCAATCCCAAAATCATTGGAGTAGCTTTACACAGGAATGATAACAACTATCATTAGCAATCCTTTCCCAGGATTTGATTCAAAGAGTTTTTATAACTTTGTTATCTTCATTTAGAATTAACAAATAGTCAAAAATGAAATTATCGATAAAAAATATGGTCTGCCAACGATGCATCCTGGTGGTAAAGCAAGTGTTGGAAAAGCATAATTTGGAGGCGGAGATTGTTCATTTAGGGGAAATCAGTTTTAGGGAGGATTTACCTGATGAGCAATTGGAACAGTTAAAAAATGGCTTAGCTGAGCATGGGTTTGAATTACTAGATGACAAAAAGGCGATGATTATTGAAAAGGTGAAAAACATCGTTGTCACCCTGATCCATGGCTCTGATGATATTGATATTAAGAAAAATTTCTCAACACTGATTGCAGACCAGATCCCAATTGATTACAACTATATCAGTTCTATATTTTCTACTACGGAAGGCATTACGATTGAACAATTTATTATCCTGCAAAGGATAGAGCGGGTAAAAGAACTCCTTGTGTATAATGAACTTTCGCTTAGTGAAATAGCCTACAAACTGGGTTACAGTAATGTACAGCATTTGTCTACCCAATTTAAAAAAATTACCGGCCTTACACCATCTCATTTCAAATCGATAAAGGAAAACAAGCGGAAGTCACTTGACCAATTGTAAAATTTTGCACATCTATTCAGGAATTTTACAATAGCGCTGCAACCTGCATACCCTAATTTTGTCCTATAAAATTTAAAAGGACATGCAAGGCACTAACAGACTTCAGATAAAAGGAATGGTATGTACGAGATGCATCACCATTATATTCGACGAATTATCCCTTATAGGATTAGAGGTCACATCGATAAACCTGGGGGAAGTTTTTTTTAAGGGAGATTTACCAGGTCATATTAGCGAAGATCAGATTCAGTCATTACTTCATAAGTACGGCTTTGCTCTTTTAAGCGATAAAAAGTTAGCGCTTGTGTCACAAATTAAGGATTGCGTTAAAAACGCTATCGATTTACAATCCGAAAACAAAACCACTCCTAAATTCTCAGAGTATTTGAGTACGCAGTTGAGAAGAGATTACGCTTACTTGAGTTCGGTGTTTTCAGATTACGAAGGCATTACTTTGGAAAAATTTATTATCCAGCAACGAATCAATAAAGTAAAGGAGCAGCTAATACAGACCGACAAATCACTTACTGAAATCTCTGATGAGTGGGGTTATAGTAGTGTCTCTCATCTATCAAGGCAATTAAAAACCTATACAGGCTTTGATACCTATCATTTTAAGAACCTTAGAAAAAATAATTTATTGTCTGCTGCTATGCACATGGCTTAACAACGGCATAAAAACGAATACCACTAATTAAAATTTAATATCATGGAAACTTTAGTCCAGAATAAAACTGAAAAAAATATTTTTGCAAAGCACACTTTTCCGGTTACCGGTATGACGTGTGCTGCCTGTGCCATAAGCGTGGAAAGCATCATTAAATCGACTGAAGGTGTAAAGGATGCCGGTGTGAACTATGCCAACCAATCGGCATGGATTGAGTATTCAGATGCCGTAAGTATAGAAGAAATTCAAAACAGAACCCGCTCGATAGGTTATGATTTGATCGTAGATGCGGAAGATCCCTTTCAGGTGCAACAGGAGCAGCAGCAAAAACACTATGAAGCACTGAAAAAAAGAACGGCCTTAGCGGTGCTGCTGTCTATTCCGATCGTTGTTATTGGAATGTTCTTCATGGATATGCCCTTTGGCAATTATATTATGATGGCGTTAGCCACTCCTGTAGTGTTTTATTTGGGCAGCGGCTTTTTTATAAATGCCTACAGACAGGCCAAACACGGTAAAGCCAATATGGATACGCTGGTAGCTTTGAGTACAGGAATAGCTTACCTGTTCAGTGTTTTTAATACTTTTTTTCCTGAATTTTGGCACGAGAGAGGTTTACACGCCCATGTATACTTTGAAGCGGCAGCTGTAATTGTGGCTTTTATTTCTATTGGGAAATTACTGGAAGAAAAGGCTAAATCCAACACCTCCTCAGCCTTGAAGAAACTGATTGGACTGCAGCCTACAACAGTAAGCATTATAACTGACGGTGTTGAAAGGGAAGTTCCTATTGCTGATGTTGCCATGGGAGACATTATTATTGTGAAACCGGGAGATAAAATAGCGGTAGACGGGGAAGTTACACAGGGGCAGTCTTTTGTAGATGAAAGTATGATAAGCGGAGAACCTATACCTGTTGAAAAAATAAAAGGAGAAAAGGTTTTTGCAGGAACAATCAACCAGAAGGGCAGTTTTGAATTCAAAGCTGAAAAAGTGGGTGGTGACACTATTTTGGCCCATATCATTAAAATGGTGCAGGATGCCCAAGGCAGCAAACCGCCGGTCCAGAAGCTTGTTGATAAGATTGCAGGGATTTTTGTTCCTATAGTTATTGGAATAGCGCTACTGACTTTTATTGTATGGATGGTTTTTGGGGTTGATAATGCCCTGACCCATGCGTTGCTTACATCGGTATCTGTTTTGGTTATTGCATGTCCTTGTGCGCTTGGTTTAGCCACTCCAACAGCCATCATGGTGGGAATAGGTAAAGGTGCAGAAAACAATATATTAATTAAAGATGCCGAAAGCCTGGAACTGGCACATAAGGTGAATGCCATTATACTGGATAAAACAGGGACCATCACTGAAGGAAATCCAGTAGTTACCGAATTGGTTTGGAAGGATGAGCAAAGTGATAATGCATTGCTAAAACAAATCCTATACAGTATTGAAAAACAGTCTGAGCATCCATTGGCTGAAGCTGTCACTGCCATTTTGCAGACCGAAGGCCTTCAGTCTTTACAGTTAGGGCAATTTGTAAGTATCACAGGCAGGGGTGTTAAAGCGTCCAGTGATGGGAAAACGTACTTAGTGGGAAATAGAAACCTAATGTCGGAGCATGGCATCAAAGTAGGTGCGCTGGTATCCTCTTTTGCTGAAAAATGGCAAAAGGAAGCCAAAACCGTGGTGTATTTCGCTGATGAAATGGAAACTTTAGCTGTCATAGCAATAGCGGATAAAGTGAAAGCGACTTCTAAAGAGGCTATCAAAACATTGCAGGACAGCGGTATTGAAGTGTTTATGCTGACCGGTGATAATCAGCAGACCGCCCACGCGGTGGCAAAAGAAGTTGGACTGAGACACTATAAAGCTGAAGTAATGCCCGCTGATAAAGCTTCCTTTATTAAAGAATTACAAGCGCAGGGGAAAGTTGTGGCGATGGTAGGAGACGGTATTAATGACAGCCATGCCCTGGCTCAGGCTGACGTGAGCATTGCTATGGGTAAAGGATCGGACATAGCTATGGATGTTGCCAAAATGACCCTGATTACCTCCGATTTGAATATGGTACCTAAAGCCCTGAAGTTGTCGGGCAGGACCATCAATACCATCAAGCAAAACCTCTTTTGGGCCTTTATTTATAATTTAATTGGTATCCCAGTTGCTGCCGGATTACTATATCCTATCAACGGATTTTTACTGGACCCGATGATTGCAGGAGCAGCGATGGCCTTAAGTTCTGTGTCGGTAGTAGGGAATAGCCTTAGATTAAAAGCGTTGAAGCTGTAAAGCTTGTTTGAATATAATTTACAGAATGTCCGGTTATACCGGGCATTTTTTTTGGTTTAAAATTTTAGACATCTTCCTCTGAATAGTGCAAAAAGCCTGCATAAGCCCCGCCATAAATTTGTACCATATTATTAATTTAAAATCATTTAATATGTTACAAGTTTTAAAAATCGGCAAAATATTCCTTGTATTGGGAATACTGATCCTAACTCTGAATTCCTGCCAGAATGGCGACGCTGAGGCCAAAAAAGGCAGTGATACTGCTGCTGCAGTAAGTAAACTTCCTGTAGATTTTATCGTAGCGCAGGAGACTGATTTAGACCAGGAGGAAGTTGTAGTGGGCACCATTCTTCCTTACCAAGAGGTTGCGATAGTAAGTGAAATTGCCCAAAAGATCACACGCATCGCTTTTAGTGATGGTTCGAATGTAAGCAAAGGACAACTGCTTTATAAGTTGAACGATACTGACCTGAAAGCAAAATTAAAAGAACTGCAGGCCGAACTCAAATTGGCCAGGCTTAACGAGCTGCGCTTAGGTAGGTTATTAAAGATGGAATCTGTCAGAAAGCAGGAATATGATGAAGCTGCCGTTAAGCTGCAAACTTTGGAAGCCCAGCAGGAATTTGTCCAATTTCAATTGAGTAAAACCGAAATCAGGGCGCCTTTTTCGGGCAGGATTGGCATTTCGAAAGTGGATTTAGGTTCTTATGTTACACCGGGCCTAGACTTGGTAAACCTACAAGATCAATCTACCGTGAAAATCAATTTTTCCTTACCTGAAAAATATCTTTCACTAGTTAAAAATGGTAGTAAGATTGGATTCAGTACACAGCTTACGGACCAACAGCATACGGCGATTATAAAAGCCAGTGAATCAGGATTGGAGGAAGCCAACAGAAACTTAAAAGTGCAGGCAGTTGCCGTTAATCCGAAGGGAGAATTTAAAGGCGGTATGTCGGCAAAAATCCACTTTAAGGTGGGCAGAGCTGGTGCCAAAGGCATTACAATACCATCAGAAGCATTGATACCGGGAGAGAAAGGATATAATGTTTATATCCTTGTTGACGGTAAAGCCAAATTAACATCTGTTACCATTTCCAACCGCTCTGAATCAGAGGCCACTATTACTTCCGGAATCAATAATGGAGATGCTGTTGTGGTTACCAATATTCTCCGTTTAGGGGATGGTATGCCCGTTAATGCAATTACTTCAAAATAACATTTAGTAAAAGAAATCATGAATTTACCATCATTAAGTATTAAAAAGCCCGTATTGGCTGGCGTATTTTCGGTAATCATAGCCATCATGGGATTAGTGGGATGGAAGTACCTTGGTGTCAGGGAATTTCCGCTAACCGAACCTCCGGTGATATCTGTTGTTACTTTTTATCCCGGTGCAAGCCCAGATGTAATTGCTTCAAAAATTACAAAGCCTATGGAGGAATCTATTGCAGAAGCCAATGGACTCAGAACCATTTCGTCAGAATCGAGGGAGCAGGTAAGTATTATATCGGTTGAATTTAACCGCGATATTAATTTAGAGGATGCGCTCAACGATGTGCGCGATAAAGTGGCGAAATCTAAAAATCAGATTCCGGCTGATGTTGATCCGCCGATAGTTGAAAAAGCTTCTTCACCTGATAATTTGGTTGCTTTTCTTGAAGTGGAAAGCGATACCAAGGACATCAAGGAAGTAAGTCATTTGGCTTCGACCGTTATCAAAGACAGGATTCAATCCATTCCGGGAATCAACAAGGTAGCGATAGTGGGTGACCATAAATACGCTATGCGATTGCGCTTTGACCCTATCAGATTGGCAGCCGTAAAACTGACTCCAGAAGATATACGACAGGCATTGCTAAGAGAAAACATTGATCTGCCTTCAGGAAGAATTGAAGGGAACAGTAACGAGCTGAGTGTGAGATCGATTGGAAGACTGACTTCGGTTGCCGATTTTAACAACATGATTATCAAGCAAACCGAAAACGCTATTATCCGTTTAAAAGACGTCGGTTTTGCAGAATTAGGAGAAATGAATGAACGCAATGCAATCATCAACGGAACTGATAATGCCAACAGGATTGGAGTTGGAGTAGCTATTCAAATCCAAAGAGGTGCCAATGCCATTGAAGTAGTGGACGAATTCTATAAAAGATTAGATCAGTTACGCAAAGAAGTACCTAAGGATTACCGGTTAATAGTTGGTTTTGACTTTACTAAACCGGTTAGGGAATCGATTAAGGAAGTGGAAGAAACATTGTTTATCGCATTTGGGCTGGTAGTGCTGATTATCTTTTTATTTTTAAGGGACTGGCGTTCAACCATTATCCCCGTACTGGCAATTCCGGTTTCGATCCTGTCAGCTTTCTTCATTATGTATGTAGCAGGTTTTTCCATCAATGTCCTGACATTGTTGGGGTTGGTATTGGCCATTGGATTAGTGGTAGATGATGCTATCGTAGTGCTGGAAAACATTTATAAAAAAGTAGAGGAAGGCATGACTCCAAGGGAGGCTGCTTTCAAGGGATCCAAAGAAATTTACTTTGCGGTAATTTCTACTACCATTACATTGGCAGCCGTATTTATGCCTATCGTCTTTATGGGCGGTATCAGCGGGCAGTTATTTAAAGAATTTGCAATAGTGGTTTCGGGTTCGGTATTGGTGTCCGCTTTTGTTGCCTTGACTTTGTCGCCAATGCTGAGTGCCTATCTATTAAAAAAACAAGATAAGCACAATTGGCTCTACCTCAAAACAGAACCGTTTTTTCTTAAGCTGAATAAAGGCTACGAGAACCTGTTAACTTCTTTCATGAAGCGAAGATGGCTCGCGTGGGTGTTCCTGGTAGCTGCAGGTGGACTTATTTACTTTTTAGGAAAAGCACTGCCGTCGGAGCTGGCGCCTGTAGAAGACCGTTCTAACCTGAATCTGATTGCAGTGGCCCCGGAAGGCGTTTCCTATGACTATATGAAGAAAAATATGTTGGAAGTGGGCAAATTTGTCAACGATTCTACTGATGGGCTATACCAAACGTATTCTATGGTCGCTATTTCTTTTATTCCTGCCCCTGCGCCGGTGAACGTGGCTGTACAAACCATATACCTAAAAGATCCTAAAGAGCGGAAATCTTCTGTTCAGGATATTTATAATAAATATGGAGCTGCTTCGGGTAATTTTAGAAAATTCCTTCTGTTCCCTTATATGCCCCCAACAATTGGGACACGATATGGTGGTGGTATGCCGGTGCAGTATGTTTTGCAGGCGCAGAATCTGGATTCGCTCAATAAGGTACTGCCAAAGTTCCTTAATGCCGCCCGCCAAAGCAAAAAATTGATGTTTGTGGATTCGGATTTAAAAATGAATAAACCCGAAATCAAAATCAATATCGACCGTCAAAAAGCGGCCTTGATGGGGGTTTCAATCCAGGAAGTTTCGAGAGCCCTGCAATTGTCATTATCGGGACAGCGCTATGGATATTTCTTGAAAGACGACCGCCAATATGAGGTGATTGGACAGGTAGAGAAAGAACAACGAAATGATTTGAGTGATTTAAAATCCATTAATGTCAGGTCAAGTAATGGCGATATGATTTCTTTGGACAATTTAGTTACGCTTGAGGAAGATATTAGTCCGGCGGCAATTTATCGTTACGATCAATATACTTCTGCCACGGTTTCGGCAGGACTGGCTCCAGGCGTAAGCTTGGAAGAAGGCATCCGTGAAATGGAAAGTATCAGGAAAAGTGTTTTAGGCGAAAATTTTAAAACCTCTTTATCGGGCCAGGCACGTGATTACGAAGAAAGCCAGGGAAATATTTTATTCACGTTGGTATTGGCGCTGCTTCTCATCTATTTGATTTTAGCTGCACAATTTGAAAGTTTGCGCGATCCGCTAATCATTATGCTGACCGTTCCGATGGCAGTAACCGGTGCGCTGATAAGCCTATACTGGTTTGATCAAAGTTTGAACGTATTTAGTCAAATTGGAATCATCACGCTAGTCGGATTGATTACCAAAAACGGGATCTTAATCGTAGAGTTTGCCAATGATTTGAAGGCAAAGGGCATGTCGAAATTTGAAGCGGTAACCCATGCGGCAGTGCAGCGTTTCAGACCGATCCTGATGACTTCCCTGGCGATGATATTTGGCGCTCTGCCAATTGCGCTGACACTGAACAGCAGGCAATCATTAGGAATCGTAATTGTGGGAGGGCTTCTTTTTGCCGGTATCCTGACTTTATTCATTATCCCTGCGGTGTACTCCTATCTTTCAGCCAGCAAAACCAACGCTATCGTCGAAGATCCTGATGCATTATCCTTTGAAAATACTAACGAATTTTAAAATGTTGATTATGAAAACAGTCATTTATAAAACAGCCTGGCTTGTTCTGGCTTTGCTTTCAACACATTTTCTGAAGGCACAAACAACTCAGGTTTCATTAAAGGAAGCTATAGAATTGGCCTCTAATAACAATAAAACCCTATCAGTTCAAAAACTTGAAGAGCAAAGACAAAAGGAAATTACCAACGAGATGAGGGGAAAGCAACTGCCTACAGTAGCCTTAAACGGAACTGTGTCCCATTATTTTGACAGGCAAGTCATCTTTTTGCCTGGTACTTTTGCCGGTACCCAGAATCCGGTACAGGATGTAAGCGTAGGTGGTTTGAATACTTTGAATACTGCAGTCACACTGCAACAACCTCTGATTTCGAAAAATATCAGCCGCCAAAAAGAAGTCGCGAAAGTGGATGAGAAGATTGAAAAGGAAACGACCGAAGAGATGAAAAGTCAGTTGTTGCTGCAGGTTACAAAAGAGTATTACACTATTCAACTGATGAAAGGCCAGTTAGAACTGCAGGCGAAAAGCATGTCCCGAAACCAAAAGGCTTTGCAGGACGCGAAGTCGCTATTTGCCGAAGGACGAGCCTTAAAGGTTGATACGCTGAGAAGTTATATTGCGGTGGAAAATTTAAAATCTTCTATATCCTATCTGAAAAACAATATTGACATCGTAACGGCCAGATTTAAAAAACTTATCGGAATGGATAGCACTTTACCGATTGAACTAACTGACCGTTTGGCTTTGGAAGATGAAAGTGAAAAGTTCCTCCTATTGGAAAATAAAGCTGAAAGTGCCACATCGAAGCGAAAAGATATCCAACTTCAGGTTTTAACTATTGAAAAAGAAGAGCGAAAATTATTGGTGATAAAAGGCAGCCAATTGCCGCAGGTATCTTTAATTGGCCAATACCAGCTTCAGGCGCAGGCCGACGATGTAAAAGTGTCCCAATACACATTCCCTAAAACAAGCTTCGTAGGCCTCCAGGTTACTGTGCCTCTTTTTAGCGGCGGCACATTTACTGCACAAGCACGACAGGGTAAACTAAAGATCCAACAGGAAAAACTGGTTCTGGAGGATTTGAAGGAAGAAGTCAACTTAGAGTTGAGCACTACGGCCAGTAATTGGAAAAATGCCAAAGCTCAGTTAGACATTCAGAAGAAAACCGTAGAAGCCGCCGAAATGAATTACACGATTAATAACAACAGATACCTGAATAACCTGAGTTCGATGTTGGAAGTAAACGATGCTGAATTGGCTTATAATATGGCCCAGGTCAATTATCTGATGGCGGTTTATGAGTTGAAGATCCTGACGGTAGCTTACGAAAAGGCTTTAGGGTTATTACAATAATACCAGATTTTAGAAAATTATAGTAAAACAACAGTAAAAAGTGCAAAGTTTGGATTAGACACCCGTGATAATTTTGCTTAATAATAATTTAGATATGAAAGATACTAAAACAACAACGGCTCCGGCTCCTTATCCATTGAGATGGTCAGCCTTATTCTTATTGTGTGTTGCACAATTTATAGTGATTATGGATACCTCCATTATTGGAGTGGCATTACCGGCTATCAAGGCCGATCTAGGTTATAGTCAAACCGGGCTGCAATGGATTTTCAATGCGTATGTGATTTTCTTTGGCGGATTCTTACTCTTAGGAGGTAAGCTATCCGATGTGTTTGGAGCACGCAAAATCTTTATGTGGGGTTTTGCTATACTCACATTGGCCTCCTTATTTGCAGGGGTAGCCTGGTCTGATTCAGCTTTAAATACTGCAAGGGCCCTACAAGGCTTAGGTTCTGCTTTTATAGCACCTGCAGCACTTACTATGGTTATGACGATGTTCACCGATCCGAAGGAGTTGGGTAAAGCGTTTGGTTTTTGGGGTGCGGCTGCCGCAGCAGGTGGTTCTGCCGGGGTATTTTTAGGTGGTGTTATTACAGAATGGCTGTCATGGGAATGGATATTTTTAATCAACATTCCGATAGGTTTGCTGGTACTATTCCAAACACCAGGTGTACTACAAAAAGGGATAACGAGAAAAGGAAGTGTGGATATTTCGGGAGCAATTATGGCTACCACGGCATTAGTCCTAACGGTTTATGCCATTGTTTCTGCAGAATCTGCCGGATGGATGTCTTTACAAACCATAGGCTTGCTATTGGTTTCAGCAATCTTATTCTCAATTTTCCTGGTATCTCAAAATAAAAAGAAAGAGCCCCTTCTTCCCTTAAGCATCTTCAAGGTGCCAAATTTATCTGCGGGCAATATTATAACCGCTTTGTTGGCAGGATCCTGGATTCCGTTGTGGTTTTACCTGAACCTGTATTTGCAGCAAGTGCTTAATTATTCTGCATTTAACAGCGGACTGGCGTTGCTTCCGATGACACTTGTTATTATGATAGTTATGGTTGGCTTTACTGGAAAACTGGTTGTGAAATTTGGTTTTAAAGCCAATTTAATTGCAGGATTACTGTTCCTGACAGCTTCCTTAGTCCTGTTTAGCATGGCTCCTGCGGACGGTACCTTTATAGGAAATGTTTTACCGGCATCTATATTGGGAGCGATTGGAATGTCGTTGGCTTATATACCGAGTACCATGGCTGCTATGTCGGGTGCCAAGCCTGAAGAAATGGGACTGGCTTCTGGACTGGTAAACACCAGTTACCAAATAGGTTCGGCATTAGGATTGGCAATTATTGTTGTAATAGCAGCAGCGAAAACAGAAGCCGTGACGGCTTTGGTTGCCACACCGCAGAATGGATTGGTTGCAGGTTTTCAGACTGCCTTTACAGCTGCAGCGGTATTGAGTGCGCTGGCAACCCTACTGACCATCTTTACAATTAAAACAACAAAATAAAAATCCAAATAATTAATTAAAAAAATTTTTAACATGAATACTTTACAATTCAAAACAAACATTAAATGTGCCGGCTGTATCGCTAAAGCAACACCTACCTTAAACGAGAAAATTGGAGAAGGAAAGTGGGAGGTTGACGTGATGACACTGAAAAAAACACTGACTGTCTCTCCAGGTGATTTAACCCAAAAAGAGGTGGTAGATATCGTAAATGAGGCAGGGTTTACTGCAGAACCGATTTCGTAAATTATATGATTCAAAGCCCTATGAAGTGCTACAGTTGCTTTGTAGGGTTTTGTTTTTAACGGAGTTTGAAGGTTAGGCTATTGCAAAACTTAACATAAGTCAATCGCATTACTTATCCTACATCATTTTCCCTGCAAAATGCCTTACCTAATTTTGCAAAAAAAATCATCAAGTCCTGGATTTTTGAAGTAGGAAAGGACTTCAGGAAGCGAGAAAAGGGACAATTAATTATCAATTAAAATTATTAAAACATGAAGAAAATCATTTTTCCGGCATTGCTACTCCTTGCCGCGCAATTCGCAAACTCACAAAAAATTAACTGGAGCGGAAAAGTAGGCCTGGGCGTCTCTAATTTTACCCTCCCTTTGTATGGGGATGATGATGATCGGTTCAAACCTTTGCTGTCTTACAGTTTAGGAGTTCAAGCTGAGATACCGTTGACCAGTACACTTGCCCTACAACCTGAATTACTTCTGAGAGGCGAGGGAGCCAAGACCTCTTTCCACAATGAGGATGATACTTCGGAATTTGACGTGAGTGAGAAACTTAGGCTGCATTATGTTAGCTTACCGGTTCTACTGAAATGGTCACTTTCAAAAAAGTGGAGTATTGAAGGTGGACCGCAAGTTGGCTATCTTATTGCTGCAAAAGACAGTTATGAGATGAAGGGAATAGTTGAAGGAGCACCGGTTAATACTTCAGGAACAGAAGATGTAAAGGACAATTTTCACCAATTTAATCTTGATGCAGTGCTTGGTTCAACCTATAACATCAGCGAAAATATCTATTTACAATTACGATTAAACAAAGGAATCCCTAATATCAATAACGGACAAAGCGAAGCTGGGATAGGTTCTTCGAAGGTAAGGACTTCGGGTGCGCAATTTTCGGTTGGATATCGTTTTTAAGAACTCAATTGTTTATAGTTCATTTTTGATTCCTGTGTAAGCAAAACCCCAATACATTGTATTGGGGTTTTATTTTTTTCATGTCTACATATTTTAAAGTGCATTTAATTTAATGTGCTCGGATTACTTATAGTTTATCTGCCAACCCTTTCATAAGTTGTGTTACATCATTAATGTCTGTGCTGTTGGTCCTCCAGTTCACAAATGCCGCCCTGATTGCTTTTTTACCATTATAAACCGTTGGGGTCATAAATACTTTTCCTGTATCGTTCAATGACTTCAGGAAAAGAATAACTTTTTCCTGATTTTCCGCGCCTTCTAATGTAAAGCAAACGGTGTTGAGCCTTACCTGGGCCAGCAATTCAAAAGCACTATCCTTATCGATGTAATCTCCAAATTGTTTTGCGTTTTCGATATTATTTTCCACTATATCGCGGTATCCTTTTTTTCCATAGGCTTTAAGGGAAAACCAAGCCGGTAATGCTTTAAGCCGCCTTGAATTTTCGGGCAGGAAGTTGAGGTAAGTAAAATTTTCCAAAGGGTCACCTAAGTAAGGCGCATTGGAATTTTGAAACGTTTCTACCTGTAAATTACGATGCTGGTCCTTGATAAAATAGACAGCACTTTCATATGGAACATTCAGCCATTTATGGCAATCTATTGTGATGCTATCAGCATTTTCCCAACCTTTCACCAAGTGCCTGTAAATAGGAGAGCAAGCTGCGAAACCACCGAATGCTGCGTCTATATGCCACCAAAAGCTGTATTGTTTTTTTAGTTCTGAAATGGCCTGAAAGTCATCAAAATCTACAGTGTTGACCGTTCCACCACTTGAAATAAGTACAAATGGTTCGCCATTAAGCGCTATTATTTTTTGCTCTAAATCTTTTGTGTCCATCGCTTCACGATTGCCCTCAAGGACTCTGATTTTAGTAAAGTTGTTACTACCGACCCCTAACATTGCCATTGACTTTAATGCCGACGAATGGGGTGTTGCCGTTAAAAATTTTAATCCGGCGATACTACCTTCCTTTGCGATATCATACCCTTTTTGTTTTCCGAGCCATTGCCTGGCCACTGCCAGTGATGTAAAGTTGGAAAGTGTTGCACCGGTAACAAATCCACCTAAATAATCTTTAGGCAGGTCAAACAGATCCAGGAGTAATTGAATTGTTTCGAGTTCAATTTGAGCGGAATTGTCTCCTGACCCTTTTTCAGCCTGGGTATTTTGGTCGTAAATTGTAGTCAGCCAATCTCCGGCGATAGCAGCCGGGGTTGAGCCCCCAGTTACAAAACCCCAGTATTTTGGTCCTGAAGAGGCAACCATCAATGGTTCGAATCTTTCGTTGAAATTTTCCAGGGTGGCCAATGTGCCAATCCCTTGCTCGGACAGGGTATGTTCTTTTTGTATTGTAGCTGTTGTTGAGGTAGGCCTTTCCGCGATACCATCGAGATATTCCGCTCCTTGCTCGCTTACTTTTTTTAGTATAGTCGCCAGGTTGGCAGCATCTTTTTTAAGGTTAGTATTCATGTTATTGATGATAAAATTAAACGCTAATATTAGAGCCGGTATCTATATAAAAGTAAAGTACACCGGATAGGCATACTTTATTCTTTGAACTAAACCGGTGTGATGTTATTGATTATTTACAAAGCACTAATTTAGACTAAAACCACAATTTTTCCAACTGTTGAGCCACTTTCCATTTGTGTATGGGCAGCACCAATTTCCTCAAATGAATATTGATGTGAGATGTATGGTGTTAGGATATTACTTTGCAAGAGGGAGGCAATAGTATTGATGTCATGACTATCTGAAAACACTGTCATGAAAAAGTTGGCATTTACTCCCTTTTGGATCGCTTTTGCTTTTACTTCGTCTGACAGGCCTGAAGGCAAATTGATTATAGTTCCTGTAGGTTTCAGCACATCGATGGAACGGCCAAAATTTTCGTAGCCCATGGTTTCCAAAACAAAGTCGATATCCGAAACCACGTCTTCAAATTTTGTACTGCGGTAGTCTATATGCTCATTGGCTCCTAAACTTAGGACAAATTCCTTATTCTTTTCAGATGAGGTCCCAATTACATTAGCTCCGAGATGTTTTGCAATTTGTACGGCAAAGTGACCGACACCTCCGGCAGCTGCATGTATTAAAATAGTATCATTTTGTTTTAGTTTTCCGAAATAGGTGAGTGCCTGCCATGCCGTAAGTGCTGCCAGGGTACTTGCTGCCGCTTGTGGATGGGTGATATTTGCCGGTTTGAGTGCCAGGTGATCGGCGGGAGCTGCAACATATTCGGCATAAGCCTTTGCACTTTGGCCAAATTTAACCATTCCAAAGACTTCATCTCCTACCTTAAAATTTGTAACATTGGCGCCTACTTCTTCAATGGTTCCTGAAATATCCCATCCGAGAATTATAGGAGGGTCATTTTCAAGTTCTTTTGCCAAAGATCCTCCTACACGGGTTTTTACATCGACAGGATTAACACTAAAAGCTTTGACCTTCACCAATACTTCATTTTCGGAAATAGTAGGCATTGGTAAATTTTGGATTTTAAAATTTTCAACGCCTCCAAATTTTTCAAGAGTTATAGCTTTCATAGTCACGTTTTTTTGATTGTTATTGCAAATTACCTTGCTAGAATTATTCTTTTATAATTTTTTTTCGGGTTATCCCGTTTTCAGTCTCAATGAGGAGTATATACATTCCAGCCGGTACGTTGGCGATGTCAAGTACGACAGAAGTGCTGGATTGATTAACGATTTGCTTCATTATCCTTCCTAAATTGTCACTAATATTTATTTTTCCAATTAGTAGTCCGTGCGGATTTTCAATGGTCAGTAAATTATTTACAGGGTTAGGAGCGACACTAAACTGTGGTGTTGCATAATCCTCATTTGAAAGCGTTGCAATGTTTATTCGGATATCATCAACTGCAAGCAGCGCCTGCCATGCTATTGAACAGACATTGAAGCCCAGCGCATAGTTACCTGAGGCTGCCGGAGTGTAGTAAACCGTTTTGGTAACCCATTGGTCACTTTGGATTTGGTTATTTTCGAACAAGAGCGTACCTGCTATTTGTGCGGCTACCGTATTATTGTTCCCGATTGTTACTTTGAGGCATTCGGTGTACTCGGGCACCTGTCCCCTGTATTGAAAGGAGATTGCATAGGTGATCCCGGCCGACATATTTATTTTTCGTGACAGAATCCAGGAATTGGCATCGGTATCGGAGAAGAAGTAACCCGCGTAATTATTTCCCTCTGCAGAGGTCACCCCATTATCACCATTTTCCCAAAAAAACCATGTGGCTGTTCCTGTCCCTAAATTTACGATGTCCCATCCTTCGGTGAAATTCTCAAATCCGTAAGAATAAGGAACGTTTGCGGCCTGGCTTTGTGCCTCAAACTGATTTGCTATCAGTAAGCTTAAGAGCAATAGTTTTTTCATTGCAATTGTAGATTTTAAATTTTTAATTGTATTCAATGAGGGAATTTTAAATGGTTATTTCGAGTTTATGAAGAAAAGAACCGGATCCTCCGACGAAAATATTGGATACCTTTTCACCTTTACTTATCATTGCATGAAGATTGCTGGAAGAAGGGACGTCCATAAAGTCACCCTGACGGATCATGAATGTTGTTCCGATGCCGGGATCTTTAGTGTTGAGCCACCAGGCTAATGGGCCCGCGGCCATACCTGTTGCAGATTCTTCCTGTATACCGTATAATGGTGCAAACATACGCGTTGTTGCAATGGTTGTAGCATTGGGAGTCCGTACGTAAAC
Organism: Flavobacterium wongokense; assembly: GCF_021608265.1. Lineage (GTDB taxonomy): Bacteria > Bacteroidota > Bacteroidia > Flavobacteriales > Flavobacteriaceae > Flavobacterium > Flavobacterium wongokense. Next base: position 359,187 of record NZ_JAKIHP010000003.1, on the reverse strand, counting down.
ATAGAACCCTATTAACAGGTACTTCTCTGAAATTTCCCTTACCAAATCGAAATTGGGAGCCAAATCCTGTAGTTCCTTAATGGAGCCCAGTTCGACCAATACGAAAGAGTTGCCTGTATTAACTATAACTGGACTTGACTTAAATTTTTTTGTTTCGATATTTAGAGCGTTGGCAATTTCTAATTCATCATCGGTGTAGCTCCACTTTCCGGGCTTTTGCTCCATGAAAGCCATATCACCATCAAAAAATATCTGACGGACGCCATCAATAGTTTCCTTTGAAGAGGTTTCACCGTCAATTAGGCCCTGGCTCTTTAGGTAACTGAATGTAGCGATGGTAGCATGTCCGCAATGCGGAATCTGTTTAACAGGTGTGTAAAAGTCCAATTTAAATTCGGCAATTTGTGAGTGTGATACAAAGGCTGTTTCAGAAAAATTGGATTGTGTGGCAATCTGTTGCTTCTGCTGTGAAGTATATTGGCCTGCATCAAGAACAAGCCCGGCAATATTTCCTCCTTTTCCGTCTACTGTAAAGGCACTTATGGCATTAACATTTACTTTCATGATATTACATTTTAACAAATTTGTGATAGGCAACATTGTCGTCGCTTTTTAGTTCCAATAGAAATGTTCCGCTTTGCAGGTTATCTACAGGTATACTGTAATCGTCAGTAATTCCCTGAGCGATTATACGTCCCGTTAGATCGATAACCCTATAAGTCAATGATGCTGTTTCTAGTCCATGGATATGAAGTGAAGCTGAGGCGGGAATAGGATATAATGAAACATTGTTGAGTTGTCCGTCGTTAACGGATAGCGACTGTGGCGTCCAAACCATAAACTGACCATTGGCAGGCTTGAAAGTATTACTAAGGAAACAGGAACTGTTCAGCGTAGCGCCATTGACCGTTGCGTTCCATTGGGCATTGGCGGTGGAGCGTAAGCTGAAATCGGAATTTGTGGTTTTTAATCCTACCTGTACTGATTCAAAATACAGGGGATTCATTCGGAACCTCCCATAGATAATCTCTACTTTATTAGAAGTTTCATGCAGCCTTATTTGAAAATCCAGTTCATCCGGACCGGCAGCTTCATTAATTACGGAGATGCGCGAGGTATGATACCACTCTATAACAAAAACCTGATTGGGAGAATCGCCAAAGTAACCTGATCTGATTCGGGTGAAATCACTTCCAGTATATTGCGGATGAAGGTCGACACCTATCGCCGAAATAATTCCGGTAAGATTAGCCGGTTGGGGGTTTGTAATTGGGTTCCATTGTGTTATATCGGACGTGGTAGCTGAACCAAACCAAACGAATCCATTCTCTGAAATATTGACAGTATTGTAATAGGTGTTTCCAAATCTGAAGTTAAACGGTATACCTGCTTCGGTGGGAAGTACGAAATCATCAGTTATGTCATGATGATTTATTGTGGCCGAAGGTATAGCGGCGAGGTAAGGAAATGCATGTGCTTCGTGTTGGAAGGTATAACTGGCTACTTGTGCCCTTGTGACACTTTGTATTGATAGTAATGTGATTATCGTTACGATTATTTTTCTCATTTTAGTTTGATTTAGGAGTTTGTTTTCTGTATAGTTTGGCGAGTTTTAAATTGCCTGGCCCCATAATTGTTATTGCTAAACTGATGGTAAGGATTAGTAAATGGTATTCGTATCCTTCGCCAGTTTGTGTTCCAAACCAGTTCATAAAAAACCCGTTAGTGGCATGTGATGTGAAAATGATTCCCATAAAGAGGGCGAAAATCAGAGCGGAGGTCGTCCTGGTAAAAACACCCAACATCAGCAGTATCGGGCCAATAAATTCGATAATGATTACTAATAAGGCAATGATGTAAGGTATTTTCATGGTTTCGGTAAAGTACCCCATCGTGCCCTCAAATCCGTATCCGCCATACCAACCCATCATTTTCTGTGCACCGTGAGGAAATAGTGCAAGCGCCAGCATTATGCGTAACAACGCCATCGTAATATTTATCCTTTTAAAGAGATCTGTCTTCATGATATTAGAATTTATACTTATTTTGACTTAATTATAAATTTCTGGTTTCAGGATTTTGCACCATTACAATTTTGGAATTCTCTCCTGAAGATTTTTTTTCGGTTACTGTCAAACCTTCAGCTACGTACAAGTTTGAAGGCGTTCCAAAATAGGTTACTTTAGCCTCATCTTCCAGGCTTAGATTTAAATTGGCCAACCCACATAGTACGGCATCAGCATTATTTGACGCCTTTACGGTAATATCTTCAGATTCTAAATTGGAGGAATTCCAATATGCGTTTGAATTTAACCGCAAGTCTAACTCTTTAGTAGTACCTGAAACCCTTGCTTTGGCACCTTCACTACAATATGCTGAAACAGAAGACGAGGTAGCTGTAAGTATCAGTTTAGCATTTGAAGTAGCCGATATCACTAAATTTTCTGATTTAATGTGACCTAACAGGTAGGCTCCGGAAGATACTTTTACTGTAACAGAAGGTGCTGTAAGCTCATCCACAATCCTGAATTTTGAATTGGATTTAAGGACCACTGCCTTTACTTCGGGTGTACTCAAATAAATTTTTGCAGACGAGCCCTTTGCCCCGGAAACGAAAAGCGTGTTGTTCTTCACTTTTGTCTTTATGGTGTTTAATGGAGTATCACCGGTGCTTTCTACAATAACGGATGTTGTATTGCCTTTACTGTAAATTATTTCCAAGCCATCCGCAGCTTGAATTTTTGAGAATGAAGAAACATTTCTTGTTTCTGATACCTGTGCTTTCGACAGAAAGCTGATTGTGACCATTGCCACGGTGAAAATGAATTTTTTCATGATTTTTGATTTTAGATGATGATGATGATTTAATTTTTGTGAGTCTTTCTCACGGATTGATTGATGTTGAAACTTTATGATTTTTGATTGTACGCTTTAGGGTCTTAGCAAAGATATTGGCGCTTATTTTGTTCGTTTTTGCTCAATTATGGATACTATTTCTATAATTTTCAAAAGATGTCTTTAAGTTCCCAGTACTTTACCATATTGTAATGTGATATCGACAATTCGTTTTGCAAACAATTCTGTTGTAAGTAAATCACCTGACTGCATTGGGTTTACTTCCTGTAGATTATTATCGGACTGTACCATAAGGCCCAGATAACTTCCCAAACGATTTTGCCCGTCGGTTTGCTGGTCGCATAGGAAACGGGGCATGACACCCTGACTGATCCAGATCATACTGTGCTGTGCAGCAAATAGCGACAGGGAACTTAGTGTTGCCAGCTTGTCGCCTCCGGTTGTAGAGGAATTTGTGAAGCCGGCCGCAAGCTTGTCTTTCCACTTTTGCGAGAACCAGAAGCCTCCTGTAGTTTCCATAAATTTTTTAAACTCGGCACTCACATTGCCAAAATAGGTTGGAGAACCAAATACGATAGTATCTGAGTTATGCAGCAACTCAGGACTTTTGATGGCTTCGTCGACAGTAAGAAGCCGAATCTCTACCAGTGCTGAATGCGATTGCATTGCCTCGGCCAATACCGTGGCGACCTGTTTTGTATGCCCGAAGCCACTGTGGTAAACGATTGTAATTTGAAGATTTTGCATATGTTAAGTATTTACACTGCAAATTTACAGACGGGTGTAGGCTGTGGACAATGATGCAGGATAAGTAATTTACTTGACCTATGTTAAGTTTTGGAAGGAGCAATATATTGTTTGCGTACCCTGCTGAGGCTTTCGGGAGTTATGCCAAGGTAACTTGCTATCTGCTTATTGGTTATACGGCGTTCGATATGCGGATATTTTTTAATGAATGCTGCATATTGCTCTACGGCAGTTTTAGACATTGCCGAAAGCAGCCGTTGGCTGGTTGCTATGTAAGCATTTTGGAGGAGTATGCGGAAGTACCGTTCTACTTTTGGGACTTCATCGTAAAGGCGATTTAAATCAGCTTTAGTAAATTGGATAAGTTCGCAGTCTTCCAGGCAATCGATATTATAGTTTGAAGGCTGTTCTGTAAGGAAGCTAAGCAAATCACCTACCCACCATTCTTCAACGCTGAACTGGATAACATGTTCCTGGCCTTTTTCATTTACTTCATAAGACCGCAGGCATCCTTTTATGACAAAATTCTCGGTATGGGCTATGTTACCCTCCTGTAATAGGTATTGGTGCTTGCGAAGTTTTTTAACTGAACTGCAGGAACGGATGATATCTTTTTCTACCTCTGTTAGCTTCACATGTTTTTCAATCGCCGTAAAAAGTTGCCCGTAAACCATAGTTCATTTGTTTTGGATGCGTCCTGTAAATCTCGACATTACTGTTGGCGCGACAAAATTACCAGTACCTTTTATTTTTTGCTTGCACAATTCAAGAAAAAATGTGTATAATTTTTTAATTGATGCAATTGGTTTATGAATAGTAAGTTATGCTTTTTTATGACGTATCCATAACATTAATCTTCACGCTCATAACTTCGAATGATTGGGTGGTATTATTTACCCGTTAAGTTTGTGCAAAAAAAATATTATGAAAAAAGCAATTTATCTGGTGGTAGCCGTAGCTACTTTTTATTCGTGTAGTGACAGCGATGAAGTAGATTCATCAAAACAGTTATTGAGTGAAAGCTTTACGAGAGTCCGCGTTGATGTAGGTTCGCCGTTTGGTGGAATTACGTTTGACGATATTTCTTTTTGTGATGAAGCGAATGGTGTGATGGGTGGATCCTCGGGCACTATTATTAAGACGAATGATGGGGGATTGACCTGGACTTCGATGACTGGTACGGATGCGACTTACTCCAGTGTTTTCATGTTTAATCCTAGTACTGTTTATGCCGGAAGGAGGGATTTTTATAAAATGAATGAGAATAATGCTATGATTGCCCGGGGAGATCTTGGTCAGGATATAGGAACTATCAATGACATTCATTTTTATACTGCAACTACCGGCTTTGCTTTGAAGGGTTCAACAGTTCTTAAATCTACAGACGCTGGAAACAGCTGGGGGATAAATTTCGAAGAAAGCATTTATATAAAAGGGCTTTGCTATGCATCGCAAAATGTTATCTATGCCTGGGGCGGAGATACACGTGAGGGGCTTTCCGGTGCCGTTCTTTTTAAAACAACTGATGGCGGAAATAATTGGACTGAAATGTCAATACAGACAAGTGAGATCAAAGCCATGCAATTCCTTGACAAAGAGGTTGGCTTTATGGTCAACCATAACAGCGAATTCTTAAAAACTACGGATGGTGGTGTTACCTGGACAATGATAGCAAGGGTTCCTTACGCACCTTACCATAATGGGGGTAATACAAGTTTACTGTATGTGAATGAGAAGCAAATCTTTGTCACCAATCTTGATGGTCAGCTCCTTAAGTCTTCAGACGGAGGTACCAATTGGCAATCGATTTATGAGCATCCTGAACCAGATGGTGCTTTCACAAAAATCATAAGAGTCAATAAAACGCTATATGTTGCGGGGAGTTATGGTTACCTGCTAAAAAACGGATACCTTTCTAAAATTTGATGATGAGGTTTATTAGGTAGTTTTGATTGGGAAAGCCGGCAGGAATGTCGGCTTTTGGTCTAAAGGAATAAATTGTATTTTTACTAAACGATAGTGAATCCAGAGCTATAATACTACCAGTCCGAACACAGAAAATTCAAATTAATAATGAGAAAAGCAATCGCCTATCTGCTCCTACTATTTCCCGGTATGCTTATATCCCAAACTATAGACTTCAGCAGGGGTAAAGCCAGGGATAAAGATTATTTTACTGAAGTAAAATTTGAGTATATCAACGGGAAGATCATTATCCCTGTTACCATTCAAAACAAGGAGTATAAGTTCCTATTGGACACCGGCGCAACCAATTGCATCACCAAGGAATTAAAAGCTTCCCTAAATCCTCAGCTCCTTCAACGGGTTCAAGTAACAGATGCCAATAATAATGCATCCTTTATGGATATAGTTTCCGTTGATGAATTGTCTATTGGGAATGTTGTTTTTCAGAATACGATTGCTTTAGCTTCGAGCGAGGCACGTAACCTGATTTTTGACTGCTTTAAGATTGATGGCTTTATAGGAAGCAATTTACTGATGCATTCGATAGTGCAGATTGACATTCCAAACAGAATCCTGCGGATTACCGACCAAGGGGACAAATTAAAGCTCAGTAAGAAGAACAGTGTCAAAATGGGAGTGATGGATGAACAGGGGAGCCCTTACATAACCATCAGCCTTAATGAAAAAGGAACCACAACAGACAAGGTGTTATTGGATACCGGGATGAATGGATTTTATGATATTTCGGGAAGGAATTATCAATTATTGAAAAGCGAGGCCAGTTTTATAATTTCTGGCAGAAGTACGGGTTCGAAGGATATTGGCCTTTTTGGGAATTCTAAGAGCAACGAGCAGGTACGCATAAAAATCCCATCTGTAACGATTTCAACTTCACGATTCCTGAATGTTACCACTGTTACTACAAATGACAATAACTCAAAGGTAGGTTCTGAGTTTTTTGAGAAAGGAGTGGTTACCTTAGACTTTATCAAGCAGAAATTCTATTTTGATGGTGCTGAAAGTATCGACCTCGATAAAACGCAACGAAGTTTTATTCCTACCATCATCAATGATAAGATTTGTGTTGGGATTGTATGGGACGATCAGCTTAAGGATAAAATTTTCACGGGAGATCAGATTATCGAAGTGAACGGTATCAATTTTGAAAATTATGACATTTGTCAATTAGTAACTAACCCGTCTATTTTAAAAGACATAGAACTTAAAGAGATTGTGGTGAAATCGAAAGATGGTTTGTTGAAAAAAGTGAATTTATAACACTGGACCTTATTCATAATACTGTTCTTAGAAAGCCTCCGAAATTTACTATGGAATTGGCATTTGGGCCATAGGTGTCCAAATCTGCTGCAATGCCAAATTGCGTTTTTAACCTTTCAATCCCGAATTTTAAATACTGATAACTGCGGTTGTGATTTAGCCCTGTGAAATTTCCCAGTGACTGCGAACGAAAATACCAGTTGGCATTTGCATTTAATTCCTTCCGGAGTTCTATTACAAGCAAAATATCCCACGCAGGGTTGGGTTTGAGATCAATCCTTGGTATTGCCGAAATGAAGAAGTTCTTTGTTTTTTTTGTTAGCTGGACATTTGCCGATAGGGAGAACCCGGCTTTGCCTGTATAATAGGTTCCGAGTCCTAGTTTCATAAACGGCAGGCTGCTGTATGTGATGTAGGACTGGGTCATTACCTCTGGTTTTTTTAGATTGTCTTCATATAACTTAAGTTGCGAAGCAACATGTGAAAATCCCCAACTAGTGTTTTGAATTTTTGCGTTATAATTTTGTTGATACCGATAGTGATGCCAACCAGCCATTACTTCGACCTGAAACTGACCATATGAGCTTAGGGGCAAAATGAGGAGGAGAATATAAAGTCGCATAATCGATTAGGGGTTGTTGTCTAATGAGTATTTTCCGGCGCCCATAAATACAAGGCCGAGCATAATGCCTATAATCAGTAAATGATACTCAAATCCTTCACCGCTATTGTTACCGAACCAATTCATAAAGAACCCATGTTCGATATGGTTTGTAAAAATCATCCCAGCGAAGATAGCCAGCATGGCCATAGCGTTGAGCCTTGTATACCATCCCAGAAGCAATAGCATGGCGCCGAAAAACTGGATAAATATCACAAATAATCCAATGATCCAGGGTAATTTGACAGTCCCGGTAAAATAATCCATAGTCTGGTTAAACCCGTAGCCGCCAAACAAGCCCAATAAAAGTTGTGCCCCATGTGGAAAGACTACGATAAAAGCAGTAAACCTCAAAATAAATAAACCGGCACTTTGGACATGTTTGTTACTGTCCAGAAAATCCATTAAAAGAATACGTTTCATAATAAAAAAATTAATTGATAAATTTGACTCACGCATTTGTTTTTATATCAGGGCAAATTTCATGAATGGCCTGTATCTTGGAAATGATGTGGATCAATTTATTATCTTGATTTAGATTAAGAATGGGAAAAGAATTATTTACTGAAAGCATACGCAGGCATGTTGGCATTACCGATGAAGAGATTGATTCCGTCTGGAGTTTGGGAATTGAAAGAAGAGTAAAAAAGGGACAATACATTATTCACAACGGAACCGTTGCGAAAAAAACCTGCTTTATATCTTCGGGTACTGCCGTAGGCTATTTTATAGACACCAAAGGAGAAGAATACCTTATCCAATTTGGTTTTGACGGTTGGTGGATTAGTGACATCAGCAGCTTTTTGAAAGGAACTCCTGCACTATTGAATGTACAAGCCATTGAAGATACTTTGGTTTATGAATTCTCGTCAGAAGCCATCAGCGAGGCGTTTGAGAAAGCTCCCTCGTTTCAAAGTTATTTTTTAGCGATTACGCAGAACGCTTTTGCCAGTTTCCAGGCAAGGACATTGAATAATTTGAGTATGTCTGCTGAAGAGCGGTATGTAGATTTTTGCAATAAATATCCTCAGGTCAGCCAAAAGTTAAGCCAGAAGTGGATTGCATCCTATCTTGGCATTTCTCCAGAATCTCTAAGCAGGCTTAAAAGTAAATTACTGAAGTCGTGATTTCCTGATGCAGGCTAAGTAAGTACCTAAAAACAGTACTTAGTGGATACCATTGAATCGCTTTAAACTTAACATGGATCAAGTCAAATTCTTACGCTACATCATTTTTATTGTTATGTGCCCAGGATATCTTTGTGGTATAAATTTTTAGAATATAAATAGGAATTGTGCAAAAACTAAAAATTTGCGGTTCCCTATTTTTTACACTACCCAAATATAAACCAATCATAACAGCGTTTGGAAATGTCAACACCCTCATTAACAGCGACCGGTTACCAGGAACGTTTTCTGATTGTATCAGGGAGAAAGATAAAGAGTATACCCAGCAATAGAATTGCCTATTTTGTTGCTGACGGGCGCTATGTCAGGCTTGTAACCAAGAATAATGAAAAGCACTTGTTGGATTATTCGCTTGATGCCATTGGCCAGCGAGTAGACCCACAGCTGTTTTTCAGGGTAAACCGCCAGTTCATTATAGGTTATGATGCCATTGATGAAATGATCCTATGGTCAAGAAGCCGGATTAAAATTGAAATGCTACCGGCGTCAGAGAATGAAATAATTTCGAGCCTCAATAAAACGGTCGAGTTCCGCAGATGGCTTGATCGGTAAAATAAAAGTTAGGTAGGTTGATTAGTAGGTGAGGGCGGGAATTATTTTTCCTGCCTTTACTTTTATTCGCTTAGGTGTCTTGCTTCAACTTTTGAGCAGTATCTTAAAATTAATTATCAGCGACATTAAATCCTCAATAGTTTTTGGATTTGTGATTTCACCCTGACCGTTTATCTTTCCTTTGATTCCCGGTATTAACAGGTTTGTCTGGTCAGTAACTTTTGCCATAACGGTTTGCATTATTAACTTCAGCTGCTCATGTCCTTTTTCTCCATTGGCGGAGGCGGTAATAAGCGCGGTAGGCTTGTTGTCAAATACATCGGTAGACACACACCATTCGATAACATTCTTCAGTCCGCTTGGAATGCTAAAAATGTATTCGGGGGTACAGATTACAATTCCGTCTGCTTTTTGAATTTCGTTTCGCACTTCCGTAATTTTCTCTGGTGGGCCTTCAATCGATACTTGAGGGTCGAAATGAGGGAGCGCTTTTAATTCCTTATATACTGATACGTTAAAGTCATTTTTAGCCAGTTCTGCAAAAAGATTAATAATTTTATGGTTTGCAGAGTCCTCACTTGCACTACCAACAATCACAAATATATTCTTTTTCCCTGCCATAGTCCTGTGTATGTGACTGGTTGTAATGCCGCTTAAATGGCGGCTAACTCTTCGTTAATATTTATCCTGGCCTGTTTCTCATATTTTACGGAAAAAGGTTCTGTTTTATATATTGTCTCCATCTCAAGAAAATGCTGTAATGCTTTTTTTCTGCCAGTGTTGAACATGAAATCAGGGTAGATTGAATATTCTTCCCGTATCTGTTCTGTATATTTTTGATAATCATATTGACTGCTGCCCAAAATTGCCAAATCAGCATCCGTAAGGTAATTTGTATCGCTGTCTTCAGATCGTTCGTGTGATTTGGTTGCCAGAATCATATTGGCGCATTTTGCTATTTTTACAGCAGGATATCCAATTTCAGAGAGCTTCTGCATTGCTAATTTTGCACTGTCAGCTTCATTGGTACTGCTCGATGCTTTGTAAATTATGTCATGATAAAAAACAGCAAACAATGTAGTATCCCAATCCTCGATATTTTCCTTTATGGGATTCAAATCATTGATAATTGCTTCTAAGTGGCTAATAGTATGATAATGCCTTTTGGGTTCAGAATATTTAGTAAATATTTCCAACCAAAGATTTGTTGCCAATCCTGTATTATTGGAGTATTTATTTACGAGCTGTAAAAATATATCTGTCAGCATATGAAAAGTTAGTGTGCAAATTTAGTCTTTTTAAAACCTAAATAGAATATAATCTTGATTTTGGCCTCAGCGACGTCTTGACCTCATCGCTAAAAGAGTCCGCCGGACTCTTTAGCTTCGCTCAGTTCGGCCTTCAGCCTTGGGTTTAAACGCTCGACTCCATTTTATTTCGAGGCATATTGTATTCATGTTCCTGTGGATAAGGTGCCCGATGGGTCATGCTAACGTCTTCCCGGATTTGCTGCTGTGCCTGGAAACGTTTTTCATCGGTTGCTGAATAGCGGGGATCGGGAATGAATGGCATCTTTGTCATTTTTGAGATGGTAATGGTTGGGAAATGATAATCGACTTCGACCTGACCGAGCAAAAGGTAACAGCCACCGCCCTGAAACGGATATTTTTGAAGGCAGTCTGCGAAATGGGCTGTATCGAAAAATTCTCCTTGTGCATCTATCCAGGTTCCGAAATACATATCGCCCCGTTTAGTGGGAACGTGTTTTCGTGAAATGAGGTAAGCCAGCATCCTTACTGTTTTCTTATGGTGTATAGTCAAATCCTTTGCCATTATATCTCCGCGAAATGAAGTCTGCAACAAATTGAATGGTGTAACCGATACCGGAAAGCCCAGCAATTCAATTTCATCAAATGCATCTTCAAAGGGAGAGCGGTCCAGTACCGGCAATTTATAATCCCTGACCGGTTCCTGAAGCAGCAGAAGTGTACGGTTTTCGGGCTTGAAATTTATCACTATCAAGCGTGCTGTTATCAAAAGTTCGTTTTTCCTTTTTCCCGTGAAACGAAAAGCACCTATGAAAATCAATATCTGTATGCCTTCAATTCCGATGGGTACCCGGTTTATGAAATCCTCTAAGGATTGGTATAGACCATTTAGATTACGTTCCTCCACAATCAGTTCACCAATTTTCGATTCGAGGCTTTTTAAGTGCTGGAACCCCAAGTAAATATTGCGGCCATATACATTTGTCTGAAAATCACTTTTATTTACGCAGGGGTTGTGGATTTTTGCTCCCGACATTTTTGCTTCATGTATGTATACTTCTGTGCGGTAAAATCCTCCGAAATTGTTGATTACCGCTGTCATGAATTCAATGGGATAGTATGTTTTTAAGTAAAGGCTCTGATAACTTTCTACCGCATAGGATGCAGAGTGCGCCTTGCAAAAGGAGTATCCGGCAAAGGATTCTATCTGGCGGTAAATTTCCTGGCTTAACTGCAATGGATGGCCTTGCCTTTGACAGGAGGCAAAGAAGTTGTCCTTTACTTTCTGTAATGCTGCTTTTGACCGTCCTTTGCCGCTCATAGCACGCCGCAATATATCGCCATCGGCTGCCGGAAGCCCTCCGTAATGCAAAGCAATTTTTATTACATCTTCCTGATATACCATAATGCCATAGGTTTCGCCCAATTGTTGTTTAAAAACATCGTGGAAGTACTCAAATTTATCCGGATAATTATGCCTGAAGATATATTCCTTCATCATTCCTGATTGGGCTACTCCGGGACGGATAATGGAGGATGCAGCAACCAATACTTTGTAATTGTCACATTTCAACCTTCTCAATAATCCACGCATCGCGGGGCTTTCAATGTAGAAACACCCAATGGTTTTGCCCTGGCTCAGCAGTTCATTGCATTTTGCTTCATCTTTAGAAATGGAAGTGTCGCGGATATTGACATCGATGCCCTGATTTTTCCTAATCAGCTTTACGGTATCGTCAATATGGCCAATACCACGCTGGCTTAGAATATCAAATTTATCAAAACCAATATCTTCAGCCACATGCATATCAAACTGCACTATGGGAAACCCTTTTGGGGGCATTTCCAGAGCCGTGAAATTAGTAATGGGTTCTTCTGAAATGAGGATTCCGCAGGAGTGCATGCTTCGTTGATTGGGATATTTCTCTAACATAATGCCATATTCCTGGACCATTTTGACTACTGCATTTTTGTGATGGCTTTTGATTGGGTTTTTGGCAAGCTCGTCGAGCTCCTCTTTAGGCAAACCAAAGACTTTGCCTACTTCACGGAAAATAGAACGGTATTTGAATTCGACATTGGTGCCACAAAAAGCCACGTGATCGGCACCGTATTTTTTAAAAATGTATTCCAGCATTGTATCGCGTTCGCGCCAGGACCAATCAATATCAAAATCGGGTGGCGTTTTTCGATTGACATTCAGAAAACGTTCGAAGTACAGATCGAGTTCCAACGGGCAAATATCTGTAATATCAAGGCAGTACGCAATAATGCTGTTGGCGCCGCTACCACGCCCAATGTGCAAGAAACCACGACTGATGCTATAACGTACAATATCCCATGTGATGAGGAAGTAACCGCTAAACTCCAATTCATTGATTACTTTCAATTCCTTTTCAACCCTTGCTTTAGCTTGACCATTATTAGGGCCATAACGGCGAATCATTCCTTCGTAAGCGAGTTTAGTCAGTAATGCTATATCGTCGTGTTTGTCGGCGGTGTAGTTCTTTTTATTTTTTGGGGTATTGAAATCGAATTCGAAATTGCATGCTACGATTATAGATTCGGTATTTTGTATAATCTTAGGATAGTCACTGAATTTCTCATTAAGGTTTTCCAAAGGAATCATTACTTCGGAAACTTTGCAGTGATCTTCTTCGGTTAATTTGGAACCGATAATATTCAGGTCGATTGCCCTTAGTATTTTATGCAGGTTGAATTCCTGTTTGGTGCGATACGTTACAGACTGCAGCACTACCATTTTGTCTATCTTTCTTTTCCAAGCGTAATTATACAACTTGGACAATTGTTCAGGAGTAATCCCGATAAATTCATTTTCCTTTAAAGTATCCGGGACATTATCAAATGGGTAGATGACAAAATTGTTTTCAAAATCGGGAGCCTGTTGCGGTAGTGGTGTGTTTTCAAAATTATGCCTGGTCAAAAAGCAGTTCATTTCTGCAATCCCTTTCCTGTTTTTTGCCAAGCCAATATAAAGCTGCTTTCCACTATTTCGGAAATCAATTCCAACCAATGGTTTTATTGAAACACGTTCACAAGCTTTTATAAATTCGTAAATGCCTGTTACTGTATTGATATCTGTTAAAGCCATTGCTGTAATGCCAAACAATGCTGCCTGTCTGACCAATTCATTTAATGGAATGGTGCCGTAACGCAGGGAATGGAAAGAATGGCAGTTGAGGTACATGATAATTACGAATTATGATTTGGATTTATATTTTGAGCCCGGGGATTTGAAATGATATTGCCTGTCTTTGACTTAAGGTTCCTGCCTCCGCAACGTGTTACTGCATCATAGCCGAAGCGATTTTTAATTTTATCCATAGCCTGGTATAATGCAATCATTTCTTCGGTGTCTTCGAACATATTGATTTGATAGGTACCTCTTACCAAACCTGTAAATGTTACCCCTACCAACCTTATCCGCATACGGCGATTGTATAGTTTGTTGAATAACTCTACTGCCAGTTTGCCTAAGATGTGATCACAGGATGTATAGGCAATCTTTCTTTGCAGGTTTTCCGTATCAAAATTGGCATACCTTAGTTTTATCACCAGCGTTGAAACGAGCCATTGCTCAGAACGAGCCTGATATGCCAGTTTTTCAACCATACCCAAAATAAGGGAGTGAACCTGTCTGATATCGATAGTATCCTGGAGATAGGTATGTTCTGTAGAGAGGGATTTCCTTTCGGTATAGGGTTCTACCGGATTATTATCGATCCCGTTTGCTTTTTTCCATAATTCGATTCCGTTTTTACCAATCATGCTCTGCAGTACCTCAGCCGGAGTTTCGGATAATTTTTCAATGTTCCTGATCCCTAACCTGGAGAGCAGGTTAAAAGTGACTTCGCCAACCATTGGGATTTTACGGATTGATAACGGGTTCAAAAAAGACTGCACCTTATTTTGGGGGATTTCGAGGTTGCCTTTTGGTTTCCCTTCGCCAGTTGCGATTTTGGAAACTGTTTTATTTACCGATAAGGCAAAGCTTATTGGTAAGCCGGTTTCTTTTGTAATGGTATGGATGAGTTCATTTGTCCATTTGTAGCAGCCGTAAAATTTATCCATACCGGTAATGTCGAGATAGAATTCGTCAATGCTTGCTTTTTCTACCAAGGGGGAATTCTCTTCAATAATCTGGGTTACTTCGTGGGATTTCTTTGAAAACAGTTCCATGTCGCCTTTTATGATTTTAGCCTGTGGGCACAATTGCATGGCCATTCTTATTGGCATTGCCGAGCGAACACCAAAATACCTTGCCTCGTAGGAACAGGAAGCCACAACACCTCTTTCGCCGCCGCCAACGATAAGGGGAATCCCGTTTAATTGCGGGTTTTCCAACCTTGCGCAAGAGACGAAAAACGTGTCTAAATCCATGTGTACGATGGCGCGTGTCATATTATCTTGAGATTTTTAGTGAAAATATATTTTACAAAATTAGGAATCTAATTCCGCAAGATTATTATATTTGTATGGAATTAAATTCCTATTAACATATGTCAACATTTTCCGATAATCTTAGGTACCTGCGTGTCAAAAATGGTTTGACGCAGCAAATGATTGCCGATGCACTCTTAATTCCGGCTGACCGCTACAGAAAATATGAAGCATCAACGGACCCCCCTTTGGACTGTCTTCAAAAGATTTCGCGTTATTATCATGTGAGTATTGACTTGCTGTTATCATTCGATATCAGGCGTGTTCCCTATGAGAATCTGCTGCAATTGGAAGAAAACCGGATACTGCTACCCATAACCGTTGACAGCAATGGCGAAAACAGGATTGAGATTATACCGGCAAAAGCCCAGGCAGGGTATCTTGCCGGCTACAGCGATCCGGAATTTATAGAAGCACTGCAGCATATTTCACTGCCGTTTTTAAGAAATGGAAAATACAGGGCGTTCCCTGTTACCGGTGATTCAATGCCGCCCCATAAGGAAGGTTCGTTTGTAGTTGGGGAGTATGTAGAAAAACTTGACAACATCGTAAATGGAAAGACCTACATCCTGGTTACCAGAACGAACGGAATCGCCTATAAGCGCCTTAGCAGGAAAGGGGAGAATGTGATAGAGGCCAAATCAGACAATACCATCTATGAGCCCTATGAGGTAAAAGCTTCAGAAGTACTCGAAGTATGGCGTTATGCCTGTAGTATTGCCACACAGGAATTTGAGCACGATGATTTAAGTTTACTGAGTGTCAAGGATGTGATGCAGGGCCTCAGAAATGATTTTACGGCTTTGAGGACAGAGTTTAATCAGAGAAAGTAATGATTGTTGTCCTCACCTAAACAGCAACAAATATTTGGTTTTAAATTAATTTTCTTTCGAAAGAAATCCTTAAATTTGTTACTTCCTGGAATTAAAATTCAGGTTGTTTGGGTTCTTATGAATCACTGCACCTGCACGAGATATTAGTTGTCCTTCTGTCAGAAATCATTTTTATTAATTTAAAACCTGAAATTATGAAAGAGTTCACCTTAAAAATCGCTTTACACTTATTCTTGTCGTTTGTATTAACACAATTAGAATGTTTGGCCTTCCTCGTTGGCGGACAGACCATCACCATCGACAGATTCTAGTCTAACCTGGTATCAAAATGCAGGCAGTAAAACAAATGGCCAACTGGGATGGCGGGGTTCGAATCCCTGGTCTGTCACAAAAAAAACCGCACATCGTGCGGTTTTTAATTTTACTTCCTAAGTAAATTAATGAGCAATATGATGATGCGACACCACTATTGAATCATGTTGGTGATGATGCACTTCCGTATGGTGTGCACCGGAGTGATGATGAATTGTATCGCCGTGATGGTAAATTGTATGATGGTGCACATAAACTGAATCATGGTGATGGTAAATGCTGTCATGATGGTGGTACAACGGCCCGGAATGATGTATCGTCAGCATTGCATTTGCGTTTACCATTTTATTGGTAGATTCCGCCATAATTGTTGCTGCTTCTAAATTTTCAGTTTCGGGATTGTCGGAATTATTGCAGCTTGCAATAAACAGGCCCGTAACTCCTGCTAAAATAAGTGAGGCTATTTTATATTTCATCTTTTTAATTTTTATTAATTATTAGATAGTTAGCTAATATATTGATTTTTTTTAATAATTAAGGTTTACACCTACGCCAAATCCCATATCGCTGTCGTAATGTGTCCGGGCGCTAAAATTCCTTTCGATAATGTAGCGTAATCCTGCCATGTATTCCTTATCGGTATTCCACATCAAGTCCATTCTGATTCTTTTAGAAACCGGTATGTCCATTCTTTCTAACTGGAACCTGAAATTGCCATCGGTAAATACCTCAGCCTGTGCCTTTATCAGCATTGGCAGGGTATACTCTAATCCTGCACTGAAAACGGAACGTTTGTCTTTGGTATTTGACTGGCCGAAAATATTTTCTTCCATTTCACCTTCTTCCATTTCCCTGTAGCGCCAATCGAAGCCTATGAAAGGCATCAGCCATTGCATTTTACCAATGTACCGCCCGATATGCGTTTCTGTTTCGTAACCGTGCATATTGTTATAACCCAATCGCCACTCCGTACCGATACTCCAGCGTGTGTTGCTTAACATAGCCATACCATCATTTCCGTTTGTGGCAAAATCATTTTCTGCCATAAAATGGAATTCCCTGTCATCTGCAAATAATTTACGTTGCGCTAATTTTGGGTTTGGTATTTCAGGATTGGGTGGTGAATTTTCATAGGAAAAAATCCTGCCCATTCCCGCCATCATGTGGTAGAGGATATGACAGTGAAAGAACCAGTCGCCTCCGTCTTCACTCGCTGCGAATTCAATGGTATCGGTCTCCATTGGCATGATGTCAATAATATTTTTGAGAGGAGCGAAATCACCCTGACCGTTGATGACCCTGAAATCATGGCCATGCAAATGCATTGGGTGCCGCATCATGGAATTATTATGTAATACAATGCGTAAAATCTCTCCCTTTTTAATCAGGATCTTGTCGGATTCGGAAACCACTTTATTATCGAGGCTCCAGACATAGCGGTTCATATTTCCCGTAAGCTCAAATTTGAGTTCCCTAACCGGAGCATCTTTTGAAAGCGCCGTGCTTGTTGGGGATTTCAGCATTGCATAATTTAATGTCACTATATCGGCAAGCGCATTGGGTTTGTACTTGTTATCCATGTTGTGCATGTCGTGGGTCTTATCGGAGGTTTCTTGCGTTTTTCCTTTGTCCATTTGCATTGGCATTTTTTTGGAACCTTTTTCCTGTGGGCCTGTAATCTCAGGATACATTACGGCGTTCATGTCCATCTGGTTCAACGACATCTGCATTCCCATATCGTCGAGGTCGCCATTCATCTTCATCATATCGTTCATCATCTGCATTCCTTCAAAGTATTTTAGTTTGGGTAAGGGTGAGGTGAGCTGTTTTATACCACTACCAATATAGAGTGAAGTAGATTTTGTCCTGTCTTCGGGTGTTGCCAAAAACTCATAGGAAGTGTTTTCTGCCGGAATGCTAAGTATAACGTCATAGGTTTCGGAGACCGCAATAAGTAAACGGTCTACTTCAACAGGCTCGACATCATTACCATCACTGGCGACAACGGTAATTTTGCCTCCGGCATAGGTAAGCCAGAAATTACTGGAAGCGCCTCCATTGGATACCCGTAACCTTACTTTATCTCCTGCCTTGAATTGCGAAAGCTGGCTTTCATTTTTACCGTTGATTAGAAACTTCTCATAGTAAACATCACTTACATCCATTGCGTTCATGCGCTTCCATTCGTTGATGACCTTGGTTTTGAAATACCCCTGTGCAATAGCTTCGCCATAGCTTTGGGTCGTTCCTTTTTTTATGGCAAACCAATCGGAAGCATTGTGCAGCATCCTATGTACATTTTCGGGTTTAATATCTGTCCATTCGCTTAACACAATCGGAATGGTTGGAAGGTCATCGATACCTTCACGGAAATTAGGATCGGAGTTTCGTTTGTTCATTACAAATGAACCGTACATACCGATTTGCTCCTGCAATTCGGAATGGCTGTGGTACCAATGCGTGCCATGCTGGCGGATTGGAAAGGAATATTTGTAGGTACTGTTTGGTTTTATTGGCATTTGGGTAAGGTTGGGCACGCCATCTTCCTTATTGGGTAAAAAGAGACCGTGCCAGTGTAATGATGTTTCTTCATCAAGTTCGTTATGGACATAAATCTCTGCGGTATCGCCTTCAGTAAATGTTAGGGTAGGCATTGGTATTTGTCCGTTCACGGCAATTGCCCTTCGTGATTTTCCGGAAAAATTCACAACCGTATCGCGAACATATAAGTCGTAACGGACAACTTTGGGAGGCTCATCCTTTATCACTCTTTTCCTGAGTGGTGGATTCACTGTTACCTTCTCCATGGTTTTCATATCATGTCCCTTCTCCGGATTTATGTTATCTGAAGATGTAGCTTTCGCTTTTTCGGTTGCTGCCTTTTTTGCAGGCGCTGCCACTTTTGGTTTAGCGGGTTTAGCGGCCTTTGGTTTTTCCTTTATCAGTGCCATTCCGCATTTGGGACATTTTCCCGGTTTTGGAGAATGGATTTCGGGATGCATGGAACAGGTGTAGCTAATGGTTTGCGCCTGCGCCAGAGGTGCGCACAGCACAAAGGTGACTATTAAAAGGAGCTTCTTTATCATCATGGTTTTGCATTTTCAAGTTCCTCGATTTTGGCTTTCATCTGTGCTATTTCAGCCTCCTGACTCGTAATGATCTTCGTGGCCAATTCCTTTATTTCCGGATCGCTCAGATTCGCCTCTTTTACCATTAGGACCGCCGCCGCGTGGTGTGGAATCATTGATTTCAAAAATTGTTTGTCACCGACTGCGACCTGCGAGCGTATTGCAAAAAAGAAAGCAACCAGTGCGACTGCACTGATTGCCATAATGCCTAAATTGGCTTTTTTATTTTTATACATTGCACCCATAACCAGAAGTTCAATTATCACCATTGGCATGGTCATCAAGCCTGCCATATATATTTGATTGACATTCGGGATGACATTTTCAAACCGGTCTACCATGGAGTACATTAAAATGTACATCGCTACAAATGAAAGGACAATCATTATAAGCAGCCTGCCATAATGATGCATTCCGCCGTTACTGTGGTTCATGTGATTTTCCATAACCGTTTTACTTTACAGGTTCGGTAAGTTCCATACCGCATTTTGAACATTCTTCCCCTTTTTTTCCCTGTACTTCAGGGTGCATTGGGCAGGCATACAATTGTTCTGCTACGGGTTTTTGGATGGCAGCCGTATCGGCCGTTGTGGTATCAACGGTTTGTAATGTTGGTGCATTATCGGTTGTTTCCGTTTTTGTTTTGGAATTGCAACCTACGATTACTAATAGAATTACTGATAAGAACATTAAATTTTTCATGATTTTGTATTTTTTAAATTAGTATTTTGATTACGCCGCGGCAATGAGCATGGCAATCGTTAAAGTGTCTTCTATAATTGTGACTTATTTTCCTTCTTCTTTTTTATTTGCCTGTAAAAAATTGAAGAAATTGTATTCGATATTAAGGTAAAATCCGTTTGGCGCCGAACGCAGCATTGAACTCATCAATTCACGCCTGTAGGCAAGGTCTAAGCGTGCCTGGCTGTTGAAAATAAATTGAATTGCAGGGACAACGTCTAAAGATGATTTACCATTTTCATTAATTGTCTGTCCGACAAATTCAACCATCAGGTTAATGTTTGTCTGCTTAAAGTTATTGTATTTTTTTGGATACATCAACTTACCGAAAGACAAAGTATAATTTGTGGCATTGTTGCCAAATTCATCAGGGAACTGATAGTCGGGTTTATTATCCAATGCTTTTTCAAAACTGACTGAAGCGCTGATTGCTACTTTTTTAATCAGTTTGGTAGCAACCAGACCTGTTTCGAACCCGGTATTGTGCCCGTTGATTTCAATTTGTTCCTGGTGGATGTCAGAGTTGTTGATACTATATCTTCCAAAAGCTGCCAGGCGGAAGTGACTGTTCAGATCGTCTGTGGAATAGAAACGGTATTTGGTATATAAACTTGCGCCTTCGGTCTTCAGGCTTTTTGAACGATCGCTTAAAAATGCAGATGCCCTAAACATCAGATTTTTGTTTACGCCATAGGTGATTTCTGGTATTAAGTGATAATTAAAACCAGTTTCGAATTCTTCCTTGAAGCGGGATTGTGCAATTCTAACACTGAGGGTATTTGCGGGAACATTACTTGCCGGGTCGGTGACCACAAATAATTCCTGGCTATAGCTGTTTTGAAATACAAAAACGAGTAGGAGGAGGACTATCTTTTTCATTGGTTGAGCACCTTAATGTGAAAATCATCCTCATTGCTTACTGCATAGGTCTCAACATTTTTGAATGATTTGGATAATTTTTTGAATTCCTTTTCGGTTACATACCCTTTATCGAGAACCTGGATCTGGATATCGGCATCACCAGCTGAAGCCTTATTGACCAAAACATAGGCAGGCTGTTTAACCGTATCTGATTTTGTCGTTAAAACCAAAGACCCAATAAAGAACCCTGCCTTTTCGACTTTGTCCTTAAATACCTTTGGACTTAAGGTATTGCCCGGGGTAAGGGTTACCACAAACGTATTGGTGTTTAAATCTGTTGCTACCTCCACGACTTCGGGAAGGCTTTTAAGCTGTTTGTTTATGGCATTGGAACACATGGAACACGTAAGCCCAGTTGCCCTGATTTCTGCTTTTGAAATTTGTGCATTTGCATCAAGACCTGTCAGTAAAAGCAGGGTCGCTACAAGTGTGTATAGATTATTGATGATTTTCATTTTTTTTAATTTAAATATTTGATTATTTCTTCTTCTGTTGGATTAATGGCTATTAAAATCCCTTTTTCGGTAAATAGAAATTTAGCAGGCAATGCTTCTACACCAAACCGTATGGCTGTGCCTGCATCAAAGCCACTAGGATCTATCAGCTGGGTGAATTTCAGATTGTCTTTTTCTATTGCTTTTATCCACTTCGATTTATCGGTGTCAATTGAAATTCCGAAGATCTGGATTTTATCTGCACTCAAGCTGTTGTGAAACTTCACTAATTTTTTATTTGCCAACCTGCACGGGGCGCACCATGATGCCCAGAAATCGATTAGTAAGAGTTTCCCCTGGGGTTGGCTGATGCCCACGACCTCATTGTTTTGATTTTTCAATGCAACCTCCGGTAGAGCATCGCCAATCTTAAGCTGGGCAGTGACAATTGAAGTGTTTGCCAGTAAAAGGATTATAAAAAGTATTGTCCTCATTTTTCCTATTTGATTGTTTCGACTATTTTACCACAGCTCAGCATCGCTGCGCCGTAGTATGGATTTTTAACAGCAGCTTCCTTACTCAACCAGTTAGCGCCTTTACCATCATTGAACATCGGGCAGAATTGAAAATATACCGGTGTTTCATACCTGGAAGCTTTTATCAGTGTATACATGTCTTTGGACAATGTTGCGAAATGATCGCGCTGATGCTTTACATCCTTAGTGTCTGAAATGTGTTCGGCATCTTCCTTTATTGTATTTAATACTTTCATCCATACCGTATGAACTTCCATATCAAGTTTGTCCATTTTTACAGCATTGACTGCGGTTAAAAGTTCTTTTGAAACTATGGCTGCTTTGCTGCCATCGGAAGCGATTAGCGCATCCTTTACCCCGAAGTATTTATCGAAAACAGCTTCCAATTGGTTTTCCTTTTGCGTTTCTGTTGCTGTTGTTCCTGAATGGTCGTGGTTTGAATGGTCTTCACTAGCTGCAGCAGCATCTGCTTCTTTATTTGCCGATGTTTTTGCTACCCTATCATATTGGCAACAACCGTGGAGATTACTGTAAACATCGTCGGGAGCGAGGAATTTATCACTGTCGTAACCCGCCAAGGCGATCCTTTTGAGTATTTCGTCCTGATTTGTCTTTTTCGAATCGTAGGTTAGCGTAGCCATTTGGGTGTCATGGTTCCAATCGACATTTGCAATTTTTTTGATGCTGCCTGCCTTTTCGATTTTTGCTTTGCACATTCCGCAGTTGCCGTATATCTTTACCTGTTCGGTAGTTGCGTTTTTGATTTGTGCATTGATTGTTGTTGACAGCAATACAGTAATTGCCATCACTATTTTCATAAATGAATTTTTCATTTTTAAATAATGTTTGTAACCAAAGTGATGCACTTTGATTGATTGATAAAATAATTTGATTTTAATAAACAGCTTAATGCAGATAGCGATGTTATAACACCTTGAACAATGTCATCGATAAACAATATTAAACCGTGTAATTGAATAGCGGAACCGCTACGGATTTGACACACCTATGGCTGTCAAGAAATTGAATTTAGCTTATTTTGGGAATCAGCCAAATTGAATAGTAGCCCTCGGAGATTGATGGTGCCGTATAGGAGAATCTTGTTCTTTTAATTACAGCATCGTTGGGCGTGTTGTTTTCAAAAACGAATTCTGTGAATAAAGTTAAGGGTGTAACAGAACAAATTGACGAACAATTACATTGGGAATGGCCGCAATTGCCTTTACATCCTTTATGGTCCTTATTTTTGGAATCTTTATCGTTACCGCAACAATTCTTTTTTTCTGCCTTTTTGGAGGACATCTCTTTTTTACAGGAATCCTTACCGCTGCCACAAGCAAATGTTGCTGACGGCATCAGGAAGAAACAGAGTGTTATGAATGTTATGATGTATATTTTTTTCATTTGTAAAACAAACTGGTACAAAATTAATTATTCTTTGTTATAATTTTAACAATGTTTAGTTAATTTTTTAGGGTTATGATTAGTGATTGATAATTGAAACTTCGGATTTTATAGTCAGACAGGTTTAATTATAATCCAGAAGCAGCCTTGTGATATTTTCAAACTTCTGACCGTACTGCTCCTGAATCCTTTGGAGGCATTCATTGATTATATACTGATTTGCGGCCGGACTGTATTTGATTAGGGGTATGCCTTTTAACAAACTATTGTCTGAACCCGTAAGTTTTTCAGGAACTAAAATGTGGAGTTCGTCGAGTTCCTGGTCGCTCAGCCTATTTGTTGGAATAATCGTCAAGCCGTATTTTGAGGTTATTGGATTGCCATTGGCTGTAACTGTACCCAGTGCGGATGGAAATGTACGGTGATAGGAATCCAGTACGGCAGCGAGCCTGAGTTCGCTAATGCCATCCTGAAGCAGCACGCCTACCTTTCTGTTCTTCCTAAAGAACAATTTATTTGCAATGGTGAATTTATTAGCTGTTTTGATGGCCACACTTTTATGCTTATCTTTAATTTGATTGTGGGGATAGTGAATATCCTGCATTACTTTTTGTACAGTTGCTTCCCCAAACATTTCATTGATGATGGTCAGGCTGCCTTCTACTGCATTTGACACTCCAGCGGTGCTGTAAAGATTATCGCTTTTGGTGACTGAAACATCCTGGATCCACTGAGGGTTTTTGAAGACTTCCCTGCTTTCCTCAAACATAGAAGCATGTGTAGTAAGCGGCCTGCCATCATACAGACCAGTTGCTGCCCCGACCAGGGAACCGGCACAAACTGACAGGATTTTTGTATCGGCAGTATTTTTTTCCTTAATCCATTTTACGATGGTTGATTTAGGATCGGTAAAAACCTGAACCATAGCCGGAATAACTATGACATCGGGCTTTATTTTCAGGGAATCCAATTCTGCAAAGGTAATGTCCGGGTAAATGAACAGACCACTTAGCAGGACGATTGGCGATTTCCTTTCAGCTATTACATATACGTTTGCCCTGCCGGTAGTATTGAAGAGGTAGTAGGGCGCCATCAAATCGAAAATTTCGGTACCGTCATTATGAGCCAGGACGACAATCGTTTTTTTAGCCCTGTCGTATTTAACCGGATTTAAATTTTGTTGGTCAGTTCCATTATATACCGGCACCTTGTAAAATTCACGCAATGGCTGGCAGCTTGTGTATACCATTGCCGAAAGGATCAGTATTGGTACTATGATCCAAAATCTTTTTTTAACTTTCATTTTTTTACTTTTTATGTTTTGTTATTTGTTTTGGTAAAACCTTTTACTTGTTTAACAGGGCAAATGTATGGTGGGCATTTGGTGCCTGCGTGACAATAAAGCGTCAAAAAAGGACAGATAAACAATTGGTTATCACTAATTATCAGGTTGTAATTTTAGCACATGAATATTCCCGTCCGCTCAGATGAGAGACAAAAAAGGAATCCTTATAATTGGTTTTCCTGCTTAGGTTTAGGCCTGGTTTTGATTTTTGAGGATGCGCTGCAGCTGACGTGCTGATTTGAAACCGCATTGGGAAGCTATATACTCAATAGTGTATTCGGGATTGTTTACCAATGTTTTTGCAAACTCTACCCTTAACAAAGTAAGGTATTCAATGATGGTTGTGCCTGTTTTCTCCTTAAAGACACGACTAAGATTGCGGGGACTCATGGCGACAAGATCGGCTAAATCTTCGACACTATTGTCTGCCGATAGATTATTGATCATGTGATCCTGTACTTCGTGAATTTTTGGATGGATGTGGTTCCTGTAATCGAGGTAAATGCTTTTCTGTGTATGGTTATCGTTTCTCCTGTAATAGACTACCAAACCCCTTGCTACCTTATGGGTAAAGAATGCACCCTTTAATTCTTCGAGAATAAACAGTGCCAGGTCAATGCCTGAACTAATCCCGGCACTGGTATATATGTTGTTGCTCTTTTTGAAAAGAATATCGGTCAGCACTTTTGCCTTTGGGAACATTGCCTTCAACTGGTCTATCCTTCGCCAATGCGTAGTGCATTCTGTATCAGTGAGCAAACCTGCGTGGCCTAATGCAAAGGCACCATTGCATACCGAACAAACCAACACTTTTTTGGCGGACATTTCCTTAAGCCAGTTGAAAAAATCCTTTTCTGCCCTAAAAGGCATACTGTCGACATAATCAAAACTCATTCCCGGCATGAAGATATAATCGCCTTCCTTTAAAGCGGCTTCTGTATAGCCTGCTACTTTTGCAAACGCTAAGCCTGAGTTACTGATAGTTTCCGGAGTATAGGCGTAAAATTCAAGTTCAACCTCTAAACCATAATATTTAGCTTCAGTGAAGACCTGCAGTGGCCCCGCAAGATCTAAAATCTCAACAGCTGGAGGAATTATAAAGGCAATTTTTTTCATAAGTGTACTTTCATGTAATGATGTAAAAGTAGCCGGCTACTTCATACGCTGCTGGACAAATCTACGTCAGATACTGACAAATTGATCAGTTAAGTGCCCAGGTTGTGCTTTAAACACTTTCACTAATTGTTTTAATCAAGAATAAATTTAAGAAATAAACACCTACCTCATTCAAGAATTTCACAATTGTAACCCAGTTGCTTCATATACCTTAAAATGTAATTGTTTTTGGCATTGCTTGTGCGCTCTATCCGGAGGATTTTGTCGCAGTCCTCTAAATCAAAGTTGATTTTGCTGGCAACCATAACTTCCTTAAGGTTTTTTACTATGCGGGCAGCATCCTGCTTCGATCTGACATTTGTCTTAAACACTTCAATCATATCGGTAATCATTAAATAGTAGTTGGATTAAACTCCTTTTGCCTAAGTACCTTCAGGACAAGATATATGCCTACGACAAAATCAAGGGAAGAACAAAACCAATCATAATGGGGAGGTAGTAGTGCAGCGTCGAACCAAAAAATATAGAGAATGTCCCAAAGACCATGTAAAAAATACCCGACCGCCAAAATATATGTATTTTTTGTAAGCCCGTAATACGCTATCAGGACAAAAACAATTGCCTGAATTGATGTAACAATGACTGTTGCTGTGTCAGTCCAGGTATAGCCAACATACAGGAAGCCAATTCCTGCAAGCGTGAGCGCGTAGATATAATTTTTATTAAATTGTTTTAAGATTTCGAAAGCTATTATTTGCAATAGCGCTACTGTGATTCCGATGATAATTGCTGTCATTTTTTCATTTTTAGATTAAACCGTTCTTATTTTGACGTGGCAAAGATAGGCTGCTGTTTACCCTGCTTAAATGACAAGGATGCGTCATATAAGGACAAGGTATTCCTAATCCGATTTCCTGTTTTTATTTATGTCGTCGAGGTAGAACTGCAGGTCGTAAAGGTATATCAGTTCGTCATTTTCCTCAGATGGCATTTGAGCCAGCTGGACAAAGTTGATGTTCTCGGCCATTACTTTTTCGCCCAGTAGATCCTGCATCATAATATTGATTAGGGTGGGCAGATTTTTATTGTGGGAGAAGATGGTATAGTTTTTCAGGTAGACAATCATGTCTATTTTTTTCTCACCGTCATATTCGAAAGGAATAAATTTAAGCTCGCTTGCCTTTAGGATGATATCCTGAAAAATGTAGGGTTCATCCTTGCCTGCCTCGATATCGTCGATATCCTGCCGTGGCTGGATAAGCGCGGTGAATTTCCAATCCCATAAGCGCGGAGCCGTTTTTTCCAGCTCGATGGCCATAGAGAAAAGTTCCTGCTTTCCTCTTGCCGATAGTATCAGCTTTGTCTTTTTTTTCTTCACTTTGGGAAATACAATTATATACTCCAATCCCGGGAAGTAGAACTGAAGGTGCCAATCGAGCCAAAATGTATAATGCCTTTGCTCTTTGTGATTTAAAGTTGTGAGGTTCTTCAATTTGCTTTTATGTTCCAGGAACCATTTCCAAAAGTGTTTTGTTTTATTTTTCATTGTTGTTATTTTTTAAAGTTTTAATTGAAAACGTCATTACGCCGCCTGGCTCTATCGCTAAAACAGTCCGCAGGACTGTTTCTTAGCACTTGGCCCTATCGTTTATCGCTAGTATTTTTTTCATATGCTATTAAGTTCATCATCTGCCTTAAGCGGCTTCGCACACGAACACCATAGTGCTGCTCGATCTCGGATGCTGACAGATTTGTGGTGATATGAGTTGGTATGCGTTTGGCAATAAAAATGTCATAGCGACTGAGTAAGACCTCTGCCATTACGTTGCATTCGTTGCCGTAGTATTTTAAATTATTCTCAACACCCAGATCATCGAAGCAGTAGATTTTTGGTTCGGAGATGTAGAGCTTTCCATTGGCATAGCGATGTATGACTTCGTAACCGTCCTTAATAAATTCAAAGCTTATATCACGGCAGGGTTTTACGGAAAATTTATGACCTGCCGGTGTTAAGTGCTTCATTATATTTAATAAGGATGTCTTACCGCAACCGACCGGACCTGACAGTATTATTCCTTTATCAAGATCCAAATTGTACCTGTACGCGGTTTCCTGATCTTTGAGGAAGTATGCAATCAAACGATAGATTACCGAATAATCATTCTCAATTATCCTGAAATGGTTCCCATATAATTCGATACCCTTTTTTTCGATCCATTGTATTATATCATCGTAGTTAAAGTGGCTCTGAATAATCCTTTCCTGCTGAATTATCGAGTTGTTGTGTGCGGTCTGTTCGTTCATTTGCAATGAATTTTGGTGCATTTAACATCCAGTTATTGGCAGCAGCCTGCCAGTCGGCCATTGGCGTTTTGCCTCCTACCCGCCAGCCGATGCTTTTGAAATAATTGAAAAACTTGTTTGCTTCGAGTTCGGGAAAGTTCTGCATTTGGAAGTAATGGAGTACTTCTGGAAATTCAGGAGGTTCCCTTTGCCTCCTTGTTTCATTATTAGGGGAGTCGGCGAATGTTGCAAACATTTCTTCTTTTTTAGCGGAACTTTTTTCTTCTTTTAAATTTTTTCTAAAAATGAACTGTTTCTCTTCTTCGATTTTTTGTTCGGGTTCCCCCAAGTTTGAACTGTTTGGATTGTTTGAATTGTTTATAGTGTTTGTATTGTTTATATAAGGTACTACGACCTGTTTATCAACTTGTTCAGTGGCTGTACTATCACCAGCCTGTAACTTGTTCGCAGGCTGTTCATCGACAGGTTCAAAAATTGGACTGGCTGGCTTGTCTGATTTAGACAATGGCTTCAGGTTATCTGAAAAATTGAACAGGAATACATGGCTGCCCTTAAACGGGTTGTATGACGGTTCGTACTTGATGTAGCCCTGGGCATGCAGCGCTTTCAGGCATTTATGATAGGTTGCCTTTGAACTGATTTTGCTGATGCGCATGATTTCATCCCGCGAAATGCTGATTGGGTTTTTGAATCGGTTGCAGTTCCAGAACTGAAAAAGGGACATGTACAAACTTATATGTGTCGGATTCAACTGCCTGTCGGCTGCAACCTTATCGAAAAAGCCGGTAAGGTGTTTAATGTAATTCATGATTTGAATTACTTTGAGTTGAACAATGTTCTTTCTGAACTGACCTTGTTTTCTTCGAGGATTTTGTCGATATCCTTTTGGGCATAATAAATGATGCCGCCAATTTTGGTATAGGATAGTGTTTTATTGATCCTTAATGTCTGCAATGTTCCGGGAGAAATGTTTAAAAGCTTTCGGACTTCACCGGATTTGAGCCACTGTTTGGGCTGCTGTGCATTGATTTTGAGTAGTTCCTTCAGGTCGGATAGGAGCAGGGTGCGGAATTCATTTAAATCTTCGCGGGTAACGACTTCGATTGCCATAACGTATGTTTTAGATTGTTATGGTGCAAAATTGTGGGGATTGCTTGAGTTTAAATCACAAGCCGTTCACAAGTTGTGAAAGAAAAAAGCACAATTTATTGGGAATTGTCCGCCGCCATTGCTTTCTTTAATTTGTAAATGAAGTAGGTTGGCGTTATCCCTGTGTATGATTTGAAAGCATTGGTGAAATGTTGGGTAGTACGAAATCCGGCTTCTTCACCTAATGCCTTGTGGGTATAATTCCTATACCTGCCTTCGGTTTTGAGCATTTCAACAATATAATCCAACTTTAAATCGGTGATGTATTCTATTGTGCCTTTTCCGCGGTGTTTTGCGATAATTTTTGTTACATATTTATCGTTGGTATGAAGCAGGGCAGCCATTTTTCGAACGGTCATGTCTTTTTCCAGGTACTTCTTGTTACCTTCGAATTTCTCCAGTTTTTTGACAATGGCAGCCTCAATGTCGGGGCTTATAGTGCGAGCCGGTTTATCTTTTGCGTCAAAAGTCTGAGGAACCTGCTTCGCCGGTTCGCTGATGCCCAGTCCGACTTCAGATTCATTAAATACAATGACTCTTGGTACCGTATGCTTCGCTGTGTCGCGGTTCATCAGTTCTTCAAACAGTTTCTGGTTACGCCGGTTTCTGTGTATTAAATAGATAATAACAACTATCAAAATTAAAACAACTACGCAGGCTGCAATCCGGGTCAATAGCACGGTATTCTCGATTGCATTTTTGGCTTTGATCAATTCCTTAGTATCATATTCCTTAACGATTTTCCTTAAAAGGTATTTGTAATCCTGCGCCAGTATCCTGTCAATTTTCAGTAACTGATTGATATAAAAAAGCTGCGATTGGGTGTCATTCCTTTCTTTATAGAAGTCGATTAAATATTCATAGCCTTTCCTGAGATCGGGCAGCATATATCCTTTTTTCTGAAAAATATCGTCAACCTTCTTAAAATAGGTTACCGCATCACTATACCGCTTTAATGCCCAATAGGACTTTCCGATATGAAAATAGGCGATGGCTTCGTTTGCATAATCCTTGAGCGCAATAATTTCGGGCAGTGCAGTTTTCAGGCCTTTAATCGCTACTTTATAATTTCCTTGATAACAGAAATTGATTCCCCTGGAATGTTCAAAATAGCTTTCCATGCTTGTGTCGTCAAACATCCTGCCTTCATTGATACCCAAATCATTTGTCTGTGATGCCCAATCATATTTTCCATTTTTTGTATAACACAGCCCCAGCATGTGCAAGGAATTTAGATACGCACGATCATTTTCCTCCTTAAAATATGCTACGCACTCTGTTAGCAAGGCAATTGCCTCATCGTAGAAACCCAAATAGTATTTAATTTTTGCAATCTCATATTTTGTCTTACTTGACAGTAGGGGATTATCAACCCTGGAAATAAAACGGTCAGCAATTATGTAATTGTCAAGCGCCTTAATATGTTCCATTCGGCTGTAATGAATAATTCCTTTTGTGAGATAGGATGATCCGATAAGTTCGTCGCCTTTGTTTAGTAAGGCATAATTGATCATGCTGTCTGCATAAATCAGCCGCGCTGATTGGTCTGCGTTTATGATGCACGCTTTATAGGCCAATGCTAAGTGCTCATAATTTACCTTTTCGTTCTTCGCCTTTTTAAGCAGTGCACTAACGTAGATTTTTGATTTTGCAGGATTGTATATACTATTTCCAAACTGACTGTGCAGGTACTCAAAGCTTTTACCAGTAAGTGTGTCTAAAGGTGTATCAACAGCGCGCTTTGGAAAAACACACTGCACCACCAATAGTAAAATAACTACATATCCCTTTTGAATCATTTGTAAATGTTGACATTCCTATATAATCGCAGCACATGTGAGAATCGTGGCAATTTGCGAATAAATGTAAAAAAATTATTGGAATAGGACGGTTCAAAATAATTAAAAGTCGATGAATAACCTTACTACTCTCTAAGTTACTGGCCTGTGGCTAATTAAAACAAAAACTAGAGTATGCGGTTCGGGAATCACCTACAATGTGGTTCCCGAACGCCATAGTCATTGCCTTGTGGAGCGCGAAAAGGCACTATAGATTTGCCTCCGAATTCAAATGGTTTTGTTATGAGCAAAATCAAAAATCCACTGTTCAGATTACCCCGGGCGAAATGAACTGATGAAAAAAGTAATCAGTAACATTTTAACATTTAACAACCATGAAAAAATTATATTCATGCTTAATTATTTTGACTTTTTTTACTTCCTGCACCCAAGATGAAAAAATGGGACAGGAACTCAATACAGCGATCAGTAAAGGCATTGGTTCTGTAATGCCAGCGTATAACGCTAATCCATATGATAATGCCGGGCAGGTTTATGACGAGTTATTCAGCACCTATTATGATGGAACCGTGCGGCTAAACAATGCGCAGTCTGTAATCAATCAAGTTGAGACTATTGCCCAAGGCAGCAGTTCATTTCTTTCTATTGCTACTGGAGGATACGCGCCTTTAAGTGTTGAACGCATAAATTACCTAGCCGAAAAGCGAAACTCGGATATAGGTGCCATTATCGGAGCAAGTTCTCTATCACCACATGGTAAGACCAGCTTTGCCAACTTCCTGATTTCATTTGTGGCCTTATATGAATCAGATGCAGACGCTATAAGCATGTTTAATGCAGTGATAAAGTATGAGGACAGTATTATTGGTAGCACGTTATTGCCGGAAAATGACAAGCGCATACTTTTGACTACTACATCGATAGTGCGATATAGTTCTTACAGGGCTAAAAAGAGGCCTAAAAAGAATACCGATCCAGATTGGATTATATCAGTTGGGCACGCCTTCGGAACCGAGGAAGGTGCTGAAGAAAACATGGCGAAAGCTATTGTTGAAGGTTTAGTAACCGGAATTGTTTCCAACAAGTAAATTTAAAAAGTCCCTCTGACGAGAGGGACTTTCCTACACCTCATCGGCATCATCCATCCGCAAGATCAATTTTTCCTTTAGGACGTTCAGGAACTTTGTCCTTTCGGATTTCCTGGCGCGTATTTCGAGAAATACCCTGTTGAACTGCCCGAGATCGACGCTGAATGCCGTTTCGAAAAAGTTAACCACTTCCTTAAGTTCTGTATGCCCATTATTTATAACACCCTCAGCGTGCAGGGCATAAATAAGTTCTATCAATGCTACTTTGGAACCAGTCCAAGTTTGATTCTTATGGCCGTTAGAACCAATTATACTGTCTGTTTTGTTGTCGAGATCCTGTATTTCTGATTCCAGGAAAACCTTGATGGCATCGTTTGCCAAAATTTTAGCTACTTTATAATCGTGGGAGGTTGAAAACCGCTGGTCGGCCTGGAAATAGAAGCTATCTAAAGTGAGCCTTACGTCGTGCTTACCGCGCAAAAAATATTTGTTATCCAAGGCCTGGTTCCCGGTTCGGTAGTACCGGTAGAATTCGAGGTTCTCATTAAAAAAGGATTCAAGCTTGCTGAGTTCGGACCTGTAGTAGTTGCGGATTGCTTTTTTGGAACCAATCGGTTTGTTTGAAACAATGGTATAAATCTCGTTGTAGTATATGAGTTTGGAAGCTAACTGCGGTTTTGAATTCCGGAAAAAATCAATTTCTTCTGCCTTGTTCATAAACTGATGGGCAATAAATTTGGTTTTTAACTTTTCAAGCACTGCGACAGATGCCTTGATTC
Organism: Flavobacterium wongokense; assembly: GCF_021608265.1. Taxonomy (GTDB): domain Bacteria; phylum Bacteroidota; class Bacteroidia; order Flavobacteriales; family Flavobacteriaceae; genus Flavobacterium; species Flavobacterium wongokense. The sequence goes on along the minus strand of NZ_JAKIHP010000003.1, from coordinate 326,323 downwards.
CGAGTTCTGCATATTCAAGCGGTTCAGCTGTATCAGCGTGAATGTTATGCAAGCGTTCCTGAAGTTCTGCCAATAGTTTTTGGGAAAGCGATTTCATGTAGGGATGGTTGATTTGACGGGCAAATCTATCGGAGTAGGTGGTTGGTTGCAAGGGGTAAAGTGTGGGATTCCCGAATTAACTACCTGTCATTCCAGAATTGCATAGTAAGTTTTTAGGAACTAAAGTTCGCATACTGGCAGTCCCTCCCTTTAATTTCAGATCCGAATTGAATACTGTAGTATGTGCGAACTAAAGCGATTGCCGAATGTCAACTAAATAGGAATCACCTAGAGCAATACTTTTTACCTTTGGCACAAAATTTATTTTGCCAAAGATTGCCACTCTAAAATGCAGTGTGTAATTCCCGAATGACATACTATAGAAATAGCATAAGACATTATTAAGTCTTATAATTGCGTCCAAAAACATGCACTATGACATTTTTTTGGCTATCAGTTTTATTTATTGTTTTTGTTTTCCTTTTTTGCCGTGAAGTCCAGTCGGACCGAAAGAAGTTTGAAAAGAAACGGCAATCTGACAATGAGCATATCCTAAGGGAAGTGGAGCGGTTTTTAAAAGAACAGCCGAAATAGCTTATCGACTACTATAAAAATAAATTTTCACTAAATTCTGTGGACCTTGCAATTTGACCTTCATATATATTTTTAGTGCTTCCACCCTTTACAATCTTTTCGTCCTGAACCACAGATCCAATCCTGATGTGGATAGAAAAGCCAATATCGGGCTTTTCCATAAAGTCTTTTTTATTCTCTTTGCTTAGGATAAAGTTGTTGTCATAAAGATGAGGCTCCTTACTCTTAATTGACCTGGAGTACGCTGACATTGACTGACCGCCATTTTGTGTATCGGCAATAAATCTTTCAAGGTAATCAACAGTGTAATCCAGTTCACCAATAAACTGATTTATGTAAAAGCCCATAAACAATGGTTTTTCAATTTTGTCGTAGTACCTAATTTTAAAAGCATTTTCCAATATTTCCAAGAAGACGGGATCAAATTCTTCCGTTACATCGCTTTTGACTTTAGACAGCAGATTTTTCAGTAATTCAAATCTGTCGAAATGGTAATGGTATCTTTCCTTTTCCTGAAGATTGAATACAATCAGCGCTTTCAGATATTTTTCTACCGCAGTGCTCGCAAGCGTTAGTCCCTGGACTACTAAATGATTATTGAGCAACACGCGAGCAGCAATGTAATCGCGATACCCGAGGTCCATTAACCAACTTCCCTTAAAAAGTTTATCTGTCCATGAAATTGAATCGTCCATTCTGTTTGAATTTATGAATAGTACAACTTTATTAAATTGAATTTATCACTTTGGTATGTAATTCACTTAATTTCTGATGTGCGTGCGCTATAGTTACTGTCGCTGTTTTCGATTTAATGACCTGCTGATTATGCGTTTTGCGGTCCATCTGTGCCCGATCATCAATAATTATGCGTCCTAATCGTGCCGGGCTGCTTTCCTCAACCGAAACAAACGAATGACAAATTGTATCCCGCAGATTCCGCAAATTAACTCCACTCATAAATTCCTCCGATAAATCGAGCTGCGGGGTTTTTGAAGTCATTCCAGCATCCAATTGATCATTAGTTGTGTAGGGAATGAGTAAATACATTGCAATTATTTCACGCACACCAGGTATCGCGAGAAAACTGTCATTTCCATCTAAAATATTCTTTGCAATCTCTGCAAGAAAAATGGAGTGTTCCTCAAAATTGGTGTTCCTATCCTTAATCATATTTTTCAGCTTATTAATTACTATGGGTCAATAAGCCACCGGCTATCTACAAATGAGGCTGTGACATTTCCGAGCAAGTCGTTCTGAGCATTGCGAACATAGAGCTGCCGGAAAGTTCCGATTGTAATTGCCAGCTCATCTACATTTGTATTATAGTGAACCGCAATTAAATTGTTGATTTCAGATTGGTTATCAAAGTACACAACATCCCATCGTAGGTTAGCAACAGAACTTGGGTGTGTATCCACAATTACATTTCCAGGTGTGTGTGTTATGGCTACGGTTCCCAAATTCTTATCCTGGTATAGTACCTCTGCAAATGTACCATAGTCGATACCGCGATCGACCGGAATTTTTAAGGCCTTTGACAATAAATTAGCTAATGCATCCATAATTTTGTATATTTTGACCATGTAAATATACTAATAAACACCCATTTAAGATGGAAGCATTAGTACATCACATAAAAATAAAAACAATGATTGATGGAAAATAACACTAACAGCAGTTTAATAACCGGCAAGGCCGCAGAACGCTATTTTGACCTGCATAATGCCTTATTGGAATTTTCGGAACTTTTTACCTATACCGATCCGAGCGATCGAAATATTGCCATAGTTGGCGCCACCTTTCTTGAAATGGTAATCGACCACATCCTCATGGCATTTTTGCCTGAGGATGAAAAGGAAGTTGCCAAAATGATGGAAGTTAACCAGCCACTTGGCAACTTTAGCAATAAGATAACCATGTGCTACTGTTTGGGCCTTATTGATAAAGTAATTAAGGACGATCTTAACTATGTGCGGAAAGTGCGCAATAAATTTGCACATGATATGTCTGTTAGCTTTGACAACGAACCTATACAGGCGTGGTGCCGGGAACTGAAATGGCACAAAATATCACTTTGCGCCAAACCGCCGGCGGATGCAACCAACCGCGATTTTTACCAGGTTGGGGTACACCAGCTGATTACCCATCTGAACGGATGTGTTGGTATGGCCCGATTTCAAAAACGGACTTTATTAAATAATTTTAGCAATGGATAGCATGGACTGGAATTCGTTTTTTTCTGCCTTTTCACAAAGTGCTGCTGCCATAATTGGGATTATCGCGGCTTTCCTTATTTCTAAAATATTGGGAGAAAATGAGAAACTTGAAAACCAGACGGATGCGATTGACCGGCTTGTAATAAAATACAACCATCTTAAAAGCAAAGCAGCAATCAGGAGTTTTGAGTGGTACGACAGGCGACAAATTGAATACAGCAGCAAGTTAACGAAAGCTATTGAAGAAGAAGCGTTTGAAGGCCTGACTAAGGAACAGCGGCTTGAAAAACTATATGAAATAATGCCAATACTCTATCGTACTCTGGCTTGTGAGGAAGAATTAGATAAACGACTGAAAGCAATGGAGCCTATTTATTTTCCGATAGGTAACGGAAAAAGCCTTAAGCAAGCCAGCTACCACATGGCGCTTGCACCAAACGGATTATGGGATAATCTCAGTGAAGAACGTGAACTGATAGACCAAATTGAAATTGAAAGCCACACCCTAATCAATAAATTTAAAAAACTGGAAAGCGGACTGCATGCGACGCGGAAAAATTTAATCCCATTGAAGAACGCCATATACCTTCAGTCGATTGCATTTTTACTAACGGTTGTGTACCCGCTGCATTTTATGCCGATGGTTTCTAACACGCAACCACAAGTTGGATTGTCAGCAACCGTAATTGCCACGACGTTATTCTCCTTTAAAGGCGTTTTCCTATTGTTACTGTGCGTAGTTGTGCTTGGCATTTTCGGCTATTTTTTGCAGGTTATAGCAAAACTTCAGCGGGCGTATGACCAAGCCGAAAACTGCTTGTTGCCCGAGTATATGGATGTTACAAAGTATTCGGAATATTTCAGGAACAATCCTACTTAAGTGGTAAGACATAGCCAACCAAAACACCCTATTTTTAATAAATTTTTGTTTAAATTTACCCGCATTATTTAAATCGATTATGAGCAAAATAAGAATAAAGAATTTCGGACCTATTAAGCAAGGACTTAAAAGTAATAACGGCTGGATTGAAATAAAAAAGGTTGCCGTCTTTATAGGTGATCAGGGTTCGGGTAAAAGTACCGTGGCTAAGCTTATATCTACATTAGTATGGATTGAAAAGGCTTTAGTTCGTGGGGATTTTAATGACCTTAGCGGCCCAGAGTTTAAAGACCATTGTGCTTACCAGAATATTGGGTCATATTTTAAGCCAGATACTGAAATTGACTATCAGGGTGATGCGTTTTTTATTACTTACCTTAACAAAGAAGTTTCAATACAAAAAAATATAGCTAATGGCTATGCTTTTCCAAAAATTATGTATGTCCCAGCGGAGCGAAACCTTGTTAGCGCAGTGCTAAATGTTGATGACCTTGAAGGATTGCCAAGCACATTGTACACTTTTTCGAAAGAATACATCAATGCATTGAATGACTTAACATCTGGGCAAACTACAATTCCGCTAAAGGATTTTAAAGTTGAATATGACCGGATTTCTAAAATTGTATATTTAAAATCTGATGAGTTTAATATTAAATTGTCTGAAGCTTCAAGTGGATTTCAATCTTTTACGCCTTTATTTTTAGTAACGGGATTTCTTTCCAATATCTTAAACAGGAAATCCGATAAGTCTAAGAAGAATTCAAGTATCGAACAAGACCAAAAGCTACGGAAACGAATCCAGGAAATTATGCATAATCCTAACCTTACTGACGAAGTGAAGGAAGGAATGTTAGAGGTGCTGTCTGCTGAAATTAAATACAGCGCATTCATCAATATTGTTGAAGAGCCGGAACAGAATCTGTTTCCAACGTCACAACGCGAAGTATTAAACAATTTATTGGCTTTTAATAACCAAGACGTCAATAACAAACTTGTAATTACAACCCATAGCCCATATCTTATAAACTACTTAACGCTAGCGGTTAAAGCGGATAGTTTAATAGATAATACAAATTCTTTACAATCGCGCAAAAAGTTGAATAAGATAGTTCCAATAGAATCATCTCTAAATGGAAAAGACTTAGTAGTCTATGAGTTTACAGGAGAAGGAGAAATCAAAAAACTGAAAGATCATAAAGGTATGCCATCAGAGGACAATGAATTGAATTATGAATTAGGCGAAACCAATGAATACTTTGCCCAATTGCTAGAAATTCAACAGGGCTTATGAGCGTAAATTTTTTTTTGGGCAAGTGCCAAGATAATCGTTCTGAAAGAATTTTTGGATTGCGAGACCGCGAAGGGAAAAGACCTGCTTATGTAGATAATGTTACTGCAAACCGTAAATTATGGACTGCTACAGTAGTCAATAAGCAAAGATATAATGTACGTTTTGTGGCTATTGACTTTTGTGTACCATTTCCAAGAGTGGAAGGGAAAAAGGTTAAACGATGTGACTGCGGAATTTTTTATAATTCTACAGTAACTTTTATTGAACTTAAGGAAAGAGGCAATAAACGCAAATGGCTGACTGATGGTGATGCGCAGTTGCGTAACACCATTGATGCATTTAAGGCAACTGACTTAGCTGCTGACTATCCAGTTAAACGGGCTTATATTGCAAATAAAAAGCAACCGCGATTTAATAAGGCGCATACTCGTAGAATGGATGAATTCTATGATAAAACAGGATACGTTTTAAGGATTCAAAGTTCAATAATTTTAGAATAAATTCCGTTATTCGACATAAATAGGCTCCATAACTATTTAGACAATTCCTTGCATATTGCGATTTAAGTAAATATATTTGAATAATTAATCTAAATTACACGAAATTGTTATCTAACTATCTACCATTCAATAACTTAATAACTAATGACGAATGGACTTTCAACGGTGTTCGTTCTTCGGAAAATTGGACGCATGGATATCATCGATATCCTGCTAAATTTCTTCCTAATATAGTTAAAAAAATCATCGAAACTCATACAAATGTTGGTGATACTGTCGCGGATCTCTTTGCGGGGTGCGGAACCACGCTCGTAGAGGCCAAGATACATGGTAGGGTTTCAATAGGCGTAGATATCAATCCTGTTGCACAATTAATAACTAGTGTAAAGACTAACCCTATTACTCCTGATACGTTAGCCAATGTTTATTCTACAATTAAGAAAGTTATAACAGACTATAATGCAGAAGTATTTTCAACTGCAGTAAAACATGATAGGATTGATTATTGGTTTTTTCCTGAAAATAGGAACAAAATAGCGTACTTATATGAAGCAATCTTAAAAATGGAGGAATCACAGCAAGTTAAGGATTTCTTTTTGGTTGCGCTTTCCAATGTACTAAAAAATTGCTCTAAATGGTTACAATCAAGTACCAAGCCTCAAATAGACCCTGATAAAATTCCTTCTGAGCCATTTGCAGCATTCAAAAAACAAGTAAATTCGATGTTAAAGAAGAATGACGCGTTTTTTAAAGAACTCAACAAATTAAATTATTTAAATACGGACTGCACAATTCACCTAGAAGATGCAAGAAAAACAAGTATTGCAACAGGATCTGTGAGCGCGGTAATAACTTCGCCTCCTTATGTGACATCTTATGAATATGCAGATTTACACCAGCTAACAGCATATTGGTTTGATTATATCTCAAATTTAATAGACTATCGAAAGAATTTTATAGGTACATTTTATTCCTATGGCGAGAAACTAGAATGTGATTCAAAAATTGCCCAAGTAATAATTGAACAGCTAAAGGAAAAACATCTTCGTACTGCTAAGGAAATGACAAACTATTTCAACGACATGCAAAAAGTGGCAGTTGAGATGCATAGAATACTTAGAACCGAGGGTAGAGCTTTTATTGTTATAGGAAATACTACATATAAAAATATTAAAATTGAATCCGCTGAAATATTTGGCGAATTACTTGAATTAAGTGGTTTCACAATAGAGAATGTGATTAAGCGATCTATACCCTTTAAATTGATACCTACAATTAGGGATTGCAACACTGGAAAATTCACCACTGCTGCCAACAAAAACAGTAAAGAAGTTTATCCCGAAGAATATATTATAATTGCGAAAAAATAATGGATTTTAAAAAATACGGTACTAAAGTAGATGATATACCTGTTTATGTAAGCTACAGAATCATCGAGCTTTTTTCAGCCGGATTGTATTCAAGCCCAAATAAAGCATTTGAAGAGTTAGTTAGTAATTCATATGATGCGATGGCAGATAAGGTAGCTGTATATCTACCATTGGATAAACTCGATGATAAATCTATCATTTGGGTTTGTGATAATGGAACTTCGATGGATAAAGCTGGCCTTAAGAATCTTTGGATGATTGGCGAGTCTATAAAATACGGTGCTGAACAAAAGGAACGTCCTTTAATTGGAAAATTTGGTATAGGGAAATTAGCTACATATATTTTAACCTACAAGTTAACTTATATATGTAAGACCGAAGAAGGTTTCTTTTCTGTGACAATGGATTATCGGGATATTAGAAAGGATACCCAAGAAATCAAATTAGATGAGTTGGAACTGACCGAGACTGAAGTTATCGAGTTAATATCTCCATATCTACAAGTAAATGGACAGCAAATGATTCCGTTTAAGCTATGGGGCGAGGGTGCTGAAAAAACTTGGACGTTCACCATTATGAGTGATCTGAAACCAAAGGTGTCCGAAATTCAAGACGGCAGATTAAAATGGATTCTATCAACCGCTCTACCTTTAAATCCAAAGTTTCAGCTTTTTTACAACGGAGATTTGCTAAAATCAAGCAAAGAGAAACTAACTCCTATCCAAACTTGGATTTTTGGGGATGAAACGGATACGGTCGTTGATAAATTTGATGATTATTCATCAGGAAAAGATGATGGTGGCTTTTATGTTGATATGCCTAATTTAAAAAAGGTTCGTGGTTATGTAGAGTTGTATAATGATTCCTTAGTAAAAGGAAAGTCAAACGATTGGGGACATAGTCATGGTATTTTTTTGATGATTAGAAAGAGGTTAATAAATGTTGATGATCCCCTTTTAGGAATGCCTGCGATGACACATGGTGTTTTTAATAGAATTAGAATTGTAGTTGAAGCAGATGGACTGAATGAATATATCACTTCTACTCGCGAATCCATTAAAGACGGTGCTCCATTCTTTGATCTAAAAAAATACATTCAAAGGAAATTTAGTGAAGCTCGAGAATATTATTTTTCTAAGGTCGATGAAGATGAAAGAAATAGTCGCGCTTCTTACAAGGTATCACATGCAGCAGGCAGTATGACGAGAAGGCCACTATTGGTTGCTGCAAAGAAATTTTTCTCAGGTGAAATCTCGAAATTAGTACTGACAGATATTCCATCTGGATTATCCCAAGAAGAAAAAGATAAAATAATTCTGCAATTAGAAGAGGATTTGACCAGTGAATCCGGAATTATTAAAGAGGTGAAATGGGATACATTGCAAACCGATGATCCACTTGCAAAATTTGACCTGGTCAGTGGAGTAGCTAGTATCAATTTAGTACATCCATTTTTTGCCAATTTTGTTGAGGTAGCGAATCCATTACCTTTCCAGCTTTTCGGATTAACGGAAATATTAACAGAAGTTTCTTTAGTTGAGCAGAATATAGATGAAGCTCAGATAAAAGAGATAATGTATCGAAGAGATAGCATTTTACGTGAGCTGACTGCTAGTGATAAACAAAACGCTCCGGCAGTAGCAAGTTTAATAAGAGCAACCCTAAATAATGCAGATGGTCTAGAAGATGCGCTAGTTAAGGCATTTTCCGCTATAGGATTTGAAACTACTCCAATAGGCGGAAAAGGTACACCAGACGGAATTGCAACTGCTTATTTAGGACATAAGCAATCATCAGAAAATTATAAAGTTACCTTTGATGCGAAGAGTACGGGTAAGGAAAGAATAATGGCAAGCACGGCTCATATCTCCGGCGTAGTTAGGCATCGTACAGATTATAGTGCTGAGTTTGCAACGATTGTAGCCATCGACTTTCAAGGTGCATTGGATGAAAATTCTGCTGTGAATAAAGAAGCGAAAGCTGCAAAAGTTAATTTGTTAAGAGCTAATGACTTAATGGCCCTTGTTTTACTGGCAGGTCCGAAACAATTAGGCTTACATCAGTTGAGAGATTTTTTTGAAAATTGCCATACAGTTATAGAAACCTCAAAGTGGATCAATGATTTCAAAAATAAACAAATTGACAGAGGACCAATTAAGGAAGTTCTGGATGCAATATTTGCTTTAACCAAAAACGATACTGAACGGCCTAACATCCCCAGTATAAGAGCTGCCTTAAAGTATCAGTTCGGAATAGAAATTTCATCTCAGGCAATTATCAAGATAATTGAGAGTATTAAAACTCAGGTGCCCAATTACATATCTTATGAGAACGATCTGGTAAGTATTCAAAACACGCCGGAAATAATATTAAGGGCGTTAAATCAAACCTCTGTTGATTCTGCTATCCCATTTGAATTTAGGGATATGTATTTGGAGGCATTTGGACTTAATGAGTAGTTTAGACTAATAGTAGATTTTAAATATGGGTATAATACGTAAAGACAGTCAACCATTTGAGCCTTATGCAAGGCTAATGAACATTTTGGGTGATCAATTGATTACTGATAGAAAGGTTGCGGTTGTTGAAATTGTCAAAAATTCGTATGATGCAGATGCAGAAAATGTTAAAGTAAAATTCTTTAACATGGATAATTTTGGTAAAAACTATCTTCCTGTAAACGAGCAACCTTACATTGAGATAGAAGATGATGGAGACGGAATGACTTTGGAGATTATAAAAAAAGTTTGGCTAAGACCAGCTACGCCTAACAAAATTACCAAGAAAAAACTAAAAGATAACCTAACAGCAAAAGGTAGGATAATTCAAGGTGAAAAGGGTATTGGAAGATTCGCCATTCATAAACTTGGAGAAAAAATAGAACTATATACAAAGGCAGTTGAAGATGATGAAGTAAAACTTGAAATGGACTTTACTGATTTTGACCCTGATAAAGCTGACCTTTTTACTCCAATGGATGACTACAAATTATTAAATAAGGTTTTTAACAATTGGTATGTTAACAGTCCAGCTGAAGTTATTAATAAACCAAAAGGTACAGTTATTAGGATATACAATTTACGTGAACGCTGGAAAATTGAGGATTTAGAAGATTTATACAAATCAATTCAAAGGCTAATTCCTCCAACAGATGAAAATGCCAAACAGTTAGGGATTAATTTTCATCAAGATTTTGGAATTGATCTATATAATAACGACGAGTTATTTGTTGCTGAGAACATTACCACATTTAAAGATGTTATCGAGCGTGCCCAATACACTATGATTGGCGAAGTTGATAGCGAAGGATATTTAGAGTTTAGTTATAAATCTCAGTCTCCGGTACGCAGTTTTTCAAAGCAAGTTAATGTACTTAGCCGCGAAGCGTTATCTAAGGAAAATTATGTTTCCTATTCTATTGAGAAACGGTTTTATGATAAGACCAAGAAAACGGTAGTAAGGAAACCTTTATCAGGCCCGTTTAAATTTACATTCTACGCGTTTGACCTTGCTAAACCGGATAGGACAATTTTGAATAAAGATATTGAAAAGTTTATCAAAGATAATTTTGTATTTGTGTTACGAGATGGAGTGCGTGTATATCCTTATGGAGAGAAAGGTATTGACTGGCTTAATCTTGACAAACTGAGGTCTACGGTGCGAGCAGGATGGTTTATTAGCTACAATGACTTAACTGGGTTTGTATATATTAGCGACGATCACAATAAGTTATTAAAGGATTCATCCAATCGTCAAGGGATTATGGACATTGACGGTGCATTAGAGGATTTTAAAAGCATGGTTACCGCGGTAACAGAGATCTTTAATACAGAAATAAAGATTGATAAGAATAAAATTGAGCTTAATAAAAAAGTTGCTATAAAGGATTCTTCGGATACTCTTACTAAATCCTTCAATTCATTTAAAGCGGTTTTGGAGAAAACTGAAAATAGAGACGTACTTGAAAAGGCTAATAGTTTCATTGATACCGTACACAAACATAATAAGTTAATGCGTGAGAGAATGGAAACTGTAGAAGATCTTGCAGGACTTGGAATGGCTGTTGAAAAAGCATCACACGATTCTTTAACCCTATTGTCTACAATGCGCGCGAATGTCATCGATTTTAAAATTAAGGCAACTGCAGGTGATTATAAAAATGAAAACTTGATAGCATTGCTTTCAGAATTAGACGAAAATCTAAGTTTTGTTTTTGAAGAAATGCAAATTATTCAACCACTATTTAAAGCTCAACGTAAAGCTGCTCAAGATGTCAGTTTAGTGGAAAGTATAGAAAAGGTTGTGAAATATTTTAGAAGAGATATTGATGGAAAAATCGATGTGGAAATTATCAAATCAAGCGACTTGGTCATTCATACTAACAAAGGCTTAATTTTACAGATACTAATAAACTTAATAGATAATGCAATCTATTGGGTTAATAAAAATGAAACAAATAGCAAAAAGATTACGATTGCCATCGATGCTTCCAAAAAATCCTTTACGGTCGCTGATAATGGACCGGGTGTTCGTGAAGATGTAACTGACGCAATTTTCTCAGAATTTTTCTCAATGAAAACCGATGGCAGAGGCTTAGGTCTATATATTGTGAAAGAAATTTTGTTTAGAATTAATGGTGAAATATTTATAAATAACAGAAACGAGGCCAAAATTTTGCCTGGTGCAAACTTTGTTGTAAACTTTAACTAATAGCCAAAATGGAAGGAGTAATTTTATATGCAGATGATCACGTTTTTGACAACAATCAATTTGTCAATAAACTTTTTAATAAATTTAATTCAGATGGTAATTATTCAATTTTGCCAATTAATAACTTAAATGTTTTAGAAAAAACAGTTTCATCCATATCAACATTTAAAGCAATAATATTAGATTGGAATTTTAAAAAAGAACTAAGTGAAGAAGACAAAGAAATGGGAGTTAAAGCTTCTGATGAAAATCCGTTAAGCTTTTTAAGAAGCAAGACTATATATTCTTTGATTTATATTTACTCACAAGGGCACATACCAGAGGAAACAATAACAGAACTTAAAGCCTTATATCCCAATAAGATTTTTTTCGACACAAAAGACATCTCTAGCGATTTAGATATTGAATTCAATAAGATAACAAAAGGAATTAAAGATTTTGAAGACCATAATCTCCATCTAGCAGTACCTTTTGTTTGGGGCAAGGCAATTAACGAAGCTTCGCAAAAAATATTTTCTGAACTTGAACTTGCAGATAAGTATTGGATTAAAGAACTATTTTATAGTTCTGCAAGAGGAGTTGATAAAGCTGGAATTCCGAAAGCTGTTGAGGTAGAACCGACTATAGAAGTAATAAATTTATTTCAAAATATACTGTCTGAAAGATTAATTCAGAACGTAGAATTGAAATCCGCAATAACCGATTATTCAATTAAAAATTTTAAAGAATTACCTGGTGCAACTGCTATCATAGATCTGTATGCAAAATTATATTATACAAAAACTTTAGCCACAGATACTGTTATGACTGGTGATGTATATTTACTGAAAGATGACTGCTATGGGGTGGTAATTTCTCCAGAATGTGATATGATGAAATTAATTAAAAAAAACGGATTAGTTGAAATGATATGTTTTTGCAAAGATGATTTTCAAAGTAATATTAAAGCTTTTTGTAATTCTGACGATGAAATAAAAAGAGCATATAATCAAGAGATTGCGGCAATACACTTGCTGCCAATTTTTCCTTTTGCAGATGTAGAAAAAACAGCAATGATTGACTTTCGATTTTCATTAACTCTTGTGAAAGCAAAGTATTTGGAAACAAACAGACAGAATCGTCATGTGAAAATAAATACCCCATATATTCAACAAGTTCGTCAGAGATATTTATCATACATAGGCCGCGTAGGCGTGCCAGCAATTCCAGATAGTTTAAGACTTGTAAATTGAGAATTTAGTTATATTAAGATTTTTCAATTGTTCTTTCTAAATTTTTATAGTAATCATGCATAAAGATGCTTGTATCAAGTACAGGATTCACTGACCAATAATAATTTTCAAACATGTAATGAGATCCGAAGAGACCGCCATATAAAATTTGAAATAATTTAACAGCAAGTTGCTTTATCTCGATTAAATCACCTAACGTTTCCGGCGGAAATTTTTTTTCGGGATCGCTGTGTGCATAGAATGTGTTTCTTCTGTTTTTAATTTTTATAATTAGTTCCTCTTTTTCTCCAATTAAAATTCGTAGTCTTTTGACAGTATCAATTATCTGACTTTTTGAAGTAAATAAATTTTCACTCTCTTCTTCTAAATTATTTTTATGTAGAAGGTTTAGTAATTCAATATCGTACTGATTATGTTCCAATTTATTTAATAGTTTTAAAAAACTCCTTTTCTCATTTATATGAAACAATTTATAAATACAAATTGAATTATACGAATATGTCAAATATGCATAATGTTCAATGAAGTTATCAATTACCTTTATCTTTTCTCCTGATGTATTTGTAGACGCGATTATGGACTTCACGTTAGAAGTACAAATTTCTAAATCCATAATTGTTCTTTTTAGAAACTCAAATTCTGTTTCTAAATTCTGTTTTGAAAGTATAGAATTCATAAGAATGTTGGAGAATAAGAGAATTAGGTTTGACTTATCGATTGTCTTTGTAATTTGGATTCAATCTTTACAAATGCCTTAGTCATTTGGCTCAAAACAATCGCTTCTTCATTGGTGATTGTTGGAATCTTCAAACTCCCATGACCAGCTAGGGGTTCAGTATTCCTTTTTTTATAGATTTCCAGTATATAATCCAGAATTCCTGATGGTAATTTTGATTCGTTTCTATACTTCTCAAAAAAACCACCCAATGTTTGATCTTGGACACCCTCGGCTCCAATCACTTCTTTTGCCATCGTTTCAAATATGCTAGCACTTGAATGTAACACCTGCGAAAAATCACTTCTTTCTAAATCGTTATCCATTCTTTCCACCAACAGCCTGATATTTTGATGTTCTTCATCAAAGTTCTCCGCTTCAAGTTCTCCAATTGTAAATACTTTAATCTCAAAATTGCCGCCCCTATTAATAAATTCAAATGAAGCACCTTCTTCTTTTAATGCATTATTGATAAAATTCAAACTTATAGTTTCTTTATCCAAAAGATCGCCAATAAATTCTATGAATTGTAATGTATCTAATCTACGTACAGCTAAGTGGAAGTTACTTTCGTGCCACGCATACTCTACTTCTTCGTAGTTGCCATTATCGTCAGACACCAAAACATATATGCTTTTTGATAAAATTGTATTGGATAAATTAATTATCATATTTTTTCTAAAAATAATAGATTCAGCATATTCAGGCTCTTCAGACCAATGCATAAGGTGGCGGGTAATGAAAGAATAAAATTCTTGAGAAAGAATTTCGTATTCCAATTGCTTTTTTTGCTCCGGAGTTGAATAGATAGTAAACTTCATCTTTTTCTTTGTTTAATAATACTATCAAAGATAAATAACAAATTGGCATTATGCGATAAAAAAAAGATGCCTCTCAGCATCTTACTTAATTGTGGTATTTGGTTGGTTATTCTTTATCTAAATAAATCTTTGATATCGACATTTAGTGCTTTAGCTATCTTGAGAAGAGTTCTTATAGTTGGATTTGTTTGACCTTTTTCAATTCTACGAATTTGATTTTCTGATAAATCGACCTCCAAAGCTAATTTATCTTGAGAAAACTCTGTTGACTCTTCTCTTATTTTTCTGATCGTCAAACCAAGTTTTATAATAGCTTTATTTTGTTGTTCATTTTCCACATCATAAAATTCTATTATTAAAGCAAATTAAAAGCACACATATATGTTTGGTTTAATATTTTTCTTATATTAGCACCGAATTAATTAAATTTGCGATTCTTCAAATACAATATTGAAGCATTCGCTTTGAATCTCGCCTTAAAAAACTGGTAATTTAATGGGAGCGGGATGATAAGACTGATGCTCACGTCAAACGGCGTGGGCTCACTTATTGTTCCCTCGGTATACCAGTACCTTTAAGGCAATAAGCTGAGTTCCGCGCTTTTTTTATGGCTCTAACTCACCAGGTTCTCTGCGTTTTTCTTCACATTATTTTCGGATTGTAAATCATGACCATTGACAAGAGCAAAGCCTGCCTCAACGCCATAGTTTCCAGCCTTCGCGGGAATGACAAGTTAATTTGGGTTAAGTTAGAATTTAAAAAGTTGAGGCAGCTTTCTTAATAACATAGATTATTAACTAACACAGCTACGCCTATGGAAAGACGCGAGATGATTTTAAAAATACCTGACAGCCACCGGCTGTCCTACTTTTAATTTCAAATGTACCTCGCAGAGACAAACCAACATCAATCCCACAAAAAAGCCCTCTGGCTCGTCGACAAACTTTACCAGAGGACCAAGCAAACAAAACTAAAGTTTCATTTAACCAAACCAATATTATGAATAAAAATTCATTGTACAAGGCACGAGCGCCGATATTGTACGCACTAATTATAAGCCTAGTTTATTGCAACGCCTTATTTGCCCAAAACAGACAACCTACAAAGATTACCGGAACCGTTGGTGATGCTAACGGGCCACTGCAGGGTGTAACCATTACCGTAAAAGGGACAGCGGACAGCACCATTTCTGACAACACCGGAAAGTATGCCTTATCTGCTAAAGAAGATGATGTGCTGATCTTTAGCTACATTGGTTTTAAGACCACTGAAATTTCGATTGCCGGTAAAACTAACATTAACCTGACGATGGCGGACGATGCCACAACCCTTAAAGAAGTCACGATAAATGCCGGGTATTATACCGTAAGGGATAAGGAGCGTACAGGGAGCATTTCGAAAATAACCTCGAAGGATATTGAAAAGCAACCTGTAACCAATGTGCTTGCAGCGATGCAGGGCAGGATGGCCGGAGTGGATATAACCCAGACGACAGGAATGCCGGGTGGCGGCTATGATATTAGAATAAGAGGTATAAACAGTTTGCGAAGCGCCGGAAACGCGCCAATGTTTGTTGTGGATGGCGTGCCATTTGCATCGGATGCGATTGGGAATGTGCAGACTTCGACCAATATCCCTACGCCGACAAGCCCACTGAATACCTTAACTCCTAATGATATTGAAAGCATTGAGATACTAAAGGATGCTGATGCTACGGCAATATATGGTTCGCGAGGTGCCAACGGTGTAGTGCTGATTACAACCAAAAAAGGCAAGACCGGGAAAACACAGTTTACCGCGGCTGCCAGTACTGCTGTAGGAACTGTAACGAAGTTTGCCAGCTTAATGAATACCGAGCAGTACCTCGCCATGAGGGACCAGGCTTTTGCCAATGATGGGATCAGCCCGATTCCGGACGATGCTTATGATGTAAATGGCACATGGGACAGGAACCGTTATACAGACTGGCAAAAGGAGCTGTTGGGAGGCACAGCGGAAATGCATACGTTGCAGGCATCGGTATCGGGCGGAACCGCACAAACCAGCTTTTTGATAAGTGCTAACTCATTTACGCAGGGAACTGTTTTTCCGGGAGCGTTTAAATATAAAAAGGGTGGTGCGCATGTGAGTTTGGGCCACGAGTCGATAGACAAGCGGTTTAAAATTTCGTTTTCGGGGACTTATGATGTGCAGGACAATGACCAACCATCGAGGGATTTGACTTATACCGCCCGCAGCCTGGCTCCTAATGCACCGGCATTGTATGATGCTGCCGGCAATCTGAATTGGGAAAACGCCACTTGGGATAATCCGCTTGCCACGCTATATGCAAAAGCATTGGCCAAAACCAACAGCCTTTTAGCCAATACTTCGTTATCGTACCAACTGCCTTATGGCTTTATGGCAAAAGGGAGCTTTGGCTTTACCGATTTAAAGCATGAAGAATCGCGCAGCAATATTTCGACAGTGAATAACCCGATCTATGGAGTCACATCGGCAAACTCTTCGATTTATTTTAATGATACCAACCGAAAATCATGGATAGCCGAGCCACAACTGCAATGGCAAAAACAGTTTGGTACCTCGAAAGTGGATGTACTGGCAGGAGCGACCTATCAGAACCAAGTTACTGACAGACTCGTTCAGCAGGGTTCGGGATTTGCCAGCAATTCACTGCTTTATAATTTAGCCTCTGCCAGCACGGTAAGGGTGTTGAACAATGATGAAATTGTTTACCGTTACCAGGCGTTTTTTGGAAGGGTAAACTATACGCAAAACGATAGATACATATTAAACTTTACCGGCCGACGTGACGGGTCGAGCCGATTTGGGCCAGGCAAGCAGTTCTCTAATTTTGGTGCTGTAGGAGCAGCGTGGATATTCTCGGAAGAGGATTTTGTAAAGGATAAAATGAAGTTCCTGAGTTTTGGAAAACTGCGCGGCAGTTATGGTGTTGCGGGTAATGACCAGATTGGAGACTACCAATTCCTGGATACCTACCAATCGTCTACAGGTGTTTATGACGGCTCGGTTGGTTTAACACCGATACGACTGTTTAACCCCAACTTTAGCTGGGAAAGCAACAAAAAACTTGAAGCTGCCATTGAAGCCGGTTTCCTGAATGACAGGGTGTTTATCACCGCAAGCTTTTACAGCAACCGCTCGTCGAACCAACTGGTTGGCATGCCTCTGCCATCGACAACGGGATTTTCAACGATGCAGACAAATCTTGACGCTACTGTTGAAAACAGAGGGACTGAGTTGACAATGCGAACGGTAAATGTAAAGAAGAAAGATTTTGAATGGACTACCAATTTTACTATTTCGTGGTCGAAAAATAAACTTCTGGAATTCCCTGGCCTTGCAACCAGCAGTTACCGGAACCAGTATGTAATAGGCCAGTCGATAAACATCGTGAAACTATATCATTTTGCCGGTGTTAACCCGCAAACGGGAGTATACGAATTTGAGGATGTTAATGGTGACGGCAGCATTACATTTGCCGATGACGCGCAGACGACGCGGGACCTGAGCCCTAAATATTTTGGAGGATTACAGAACTATGTGCGCTACAAAAATTTCCAGCTTGACTTCCTTTTTCAGTTTGTAAACCAGCTTAACAGAAACGCCAGTTCGCAGTATACGGCACCAGGAGACTTTAGCAACCAACCGACTTCGGCACTTGGTGGCTGGCAGCAACCGGGTGACATTGCCAATACACAAATTTATACCTCGGGATTAAACAGTGATGCCCTTAATGCCAACGACCAATTTGTGAACAGTGATGCCGGAATAAGCGAAGCCTCATACATTCGCCTTAAGAATATTGCGCTGACCTACAGCCTACCCAACATGCTCAAAGGACTGCAATGCAAATTAAACGTGCAGGCGCAGAACCTGTTTACGATTACCCCTTACCAAGACGGTGATCCGGAATTCAGAAGTTTTAACTATTTACCTCCGTTGCGTATCATCAGCTTTGGAGCAGAAATCAAATTTTAAAAAATACGATTATGAAAACTATATTTAATTTAAAAACTATGACTAGCGCCTTCTTACTGGGAATCGCAATACTGTCGCTATCGGCTTGTGACTCGTTTGTGGATGTGGAGCAGCCTAATTCCCAGCTGACCAGCGATGCTATATTTAATGATTACACCACTGCATCGGCGGCCATGAAGGATGTTTATACCAAAATGCGCGATGGTGGATTACTGACTGGCAAGCCAGTTGGACTGACCCATTTATTGGGACTATATGCTGACGAACTGCAATCGTACCAGAGCTCTGCGAGCAGTGCCGCACCGTTTTATAACAACGCTGTTATTCCTACCCATTCTTATGCGCAGGAAATCTGGATTACTACCTATAGCCAGGTTTATGCCTGTAATGCCGTTCTGAAAGGTGCTGCAGCGTCTACGGCACTTACTGCCGATCAGAAAAACCAGTTAACGGGTGAGGCATTGTTTGCGAGGGCGCTATTGCATTCTTACCTCGCAGGAGTTTATGGTGCCTGCCCATTTATTACCACAACCGATTACGAGCAGAACCTGAACGTAAGCAGGCTGCCTAAGTCACAAATCTATACACTTTGCATTAGCGATTTGGAGCAAGCGCGAGATTTGTTGCCAGCCACATACCTTTCAAGTTCTCGGACACGCCCGAACAAATTTGCGGTTAGTGCTTTGTTGGCGCGGCTTTATTTATACAGTGGTCGTTGGGCAGAAGCCAGTAACGAGGCATCGGCGGTACTTAACCAGAGCGCCATGTATGTATGGGAACCGGATTTGAATAAAGTATTCCTAAAAGCGTGTACGAGTACCATCTGGCAGTTTTCGGCTGCAGGTGCGACCGGCAATACTCAGGAAGGTGCATTGTTTATCTTTAACGCAGGACCGCCGCCGGTAGTTGCCCTTAACAGTGCATTGTATACTGTCTTTGAACCGGGGGACCTGCGCAAAACCGCCTGGACACGGACAATAACCAATGGTCCGAATACGTGGCGGCATGTCTACAAATACAAGCAGGGCGCTGGTGCGCTACCGACGGCAGAGCAATCTATCGTATTGCGATTGGCGGAACAATACCTCATTAGGGCCGAAGCCCGGGCACAGCTGGGTGAACTAACCAATGCCAAACAGGATTTAAACTTTATAAGAACTAATGCCGGACTGCCTAATACCACGGCAGTAACACAGTCGGATGTACTTGATGCCATCTTAAAGGAACGAAGGGTTGAACTTTTCGCTGAATTTGGGCATAGATTTTTTGACCTGCAAAGAAACGCCAAACTGGACGTCGAATTGTCACCAGTGAAGCCGGGATGGAATACAACCGATGCCTTATGGCCCGTGCCGGAATCGCAGTTATTGATTAACCCAAATTTACTGCCACAAAATGCGGGATATTAATAAACAATTGATCTTCATTGTTTTTTTTGTGTTTGTTACCTGCTCCCTTGTGGGGCAGGTGTCGCACAAAAAGGCATTAACTGAAAAGGACTATGCGTTATGGAGTACCATGGAGATAAAAGGCAGTTCTGCAAAAGGATTGTGGGTGAGCTATAATTTAACATACGAAAGTGGCAATGATACCCTTGTGATCAGAAATAAAGATGCCACAAAGGTATACGCATTTGCCAAGGGGAAGGAAGGGATTTTTGGAGGCGATCGCTGGTTTGCCTGCAGTTTGCCCGAGAACAAAATTTTGATCCAGGATTTACAAAATGGCAAACGGGAAGAAATAGTAGGCGTGAGGAAGTTTGACATTGCCAATGATGGGAAAACTATTGTAGTTCTGCAGGAAAACAATCTGCTCACAATTACCTATTCAGGAAGACCCTTTGCAAAAATTGAACACGTAACTGATTTTGTCCCCAATACTGATAAAACAGGAATGGTGTATACCATTGAAAAGGAGAAATCATCATTGCATTATTGCCTGTTTGATGGAATAGCAGAACACTTTAAAATTATTGCCAATGAAGCAGGGGTTAGGTTTGAAGATATAACCTGGCAGAAAAATGGAAATGCGTTGGCTTTCAGGAAACGATATGCCGCGGAATCAGATGCACGTAACGGAACTAATGTTTACCTGTATCAATTGAATAAAGGTAAAATTTATTCCCTTGACCTTACGAACGCTGAAACAAGGTTCCTTAGTGGGGCAAATGAAAAAGTAGCAGTTAGAAGTCTAGTGGTTTCCGATGATAGCAAACGGGTATTTTTTTATACCCAGACCATTACTCCCGATCAAAAGAAGCCGATTGTGCAGGTTTGGAATGGGAACGATCCGTGGACATACAGCCAGGATCAGTTGCAATTCAAAAATAGGGATAAGTACTGGTTCGCTTGGTGGCCGGATGCCAACAGAGTTGTTCGTCTAACGGATGACGACAGGAGCTATGTAATGCTTACTAGGAATAAGGATTTTGCCATTACTTACAATCCGAGGGGTGACACTCCTCAATTTTCGCTATGGAACAAATTTAGGTGGAGTGTTACTGATTTGCGTTATGATAAGGCTAAATTTGATATACCTGATGAAATTACCGAGGCCGATGAAATTACACCTTCCTACGGTGGAAAGTATATACTATACCGCATAGCGGAAAATTGGTTAGCCTACGACCTGCTGGCGAAAAAGCGCACGGATTTAACGGTGAACTTTCCCAAAGTACTTATCGATCAATCAGATGACAGGGCAGGTATAAAACCGTGGTTTAATTTGGTGGGCTGGACAAATGGAGATAAGGAATTGCTGGTATGCGATGAATATGATATATGGTCAATACGGCTATCGGACCTTAAGACAGCCAGATTGACCAAAGGACGTGAAAAGGAAATAATATATAGGGTTGTGATGCCCTTTGGAAAAACTAACAAAGATGCGAATTTTGATGGGTTTACGTATCCTTTATTTCATCCTGATAAGGGTTTCTATTTAAAGGCAAAAGGGAAGCTCAGCAAACAATCCGGATTTTATTGGTGGAATGGCGTTGAGCAGCCTCTGGTGTATAATGATAAAGCATACAATGATTTGTGTTTTAACATGGTTGATGATATACTTTATTGCACGGAAGAGGATTTTGACATGCCGCGAAGGGTATTGGCCATTAGCAGGAAGGCGGATATTCGGCAGGTGGTATTTGAAAGTAACCTACAGCATTCTGCCTATTTATGGGGACGTTCGGAGCTGATAACCTATACCGACAACTCTGGTAATAGGCTGCAGGGCGCGCTGTTTTATCCGGCCGCTTATGACAAGCGGAAAAAATATCCAATGGTAGTTTTCATCTACGAAAGGAAGAGTAGTGAAGTGCACGATTATGTGAATCCTTCTGTCTACAATGGTGGTGTGATAAACATTAGTAATCTCACTTCCCAAGGATATCTGGTGCTGCTCCCGGATATCAAATACAAACTGGACAATGTCGGGTTTAGTGCTACGGAATGTGTAGTCAATGCAACAAAAGTGGTGATCGGAATGGGAATAGTGCAGCCCGACAGGATTGCATTGATGGGGCATTCTTTCGGAGGTTATGAAGCTGCTTTCATAGCTACGCAGACGGATATCTTTGCTACGGTTATTCCTGGAGCAGCTGTGACGGACGTGGTAAGCAGTTACCTCTCCGTTGGGTGGAACCAGGGACGTTCTGAAATTTGGCGTTACGAGGATCACCAATGGCGCATGACCAAATCATTATTTGCAGATATGGAAACCTATCTGCGCAATTCGCCTATTACTCATGTAAAAAACATTAGTGTTCCAATATTGCTTTGGACCGGAGAGCTTGACAGGCAGGTACATTATTACCAAAGCATCGAATTTTACAACGCGTTGCGAAGGTTGGGAAAAAAGGTAGTAATGCTGATTTACCCCGGTAACAGGCACCGGCTGACAAATCCCGAAAGTGAAGCCGAAAGTAACAGAAGACTGGAGCAATGGTTTGAAACATTTTTAAAGAGCGGGCCCGCTCCCGACTGGATAAGGAAGGCAATGGAGTAAATGAAAAAGACAGCCTGATTTTTCAGGCTGTCTTTCTTTAGGAATTAGTGTACTCTCCACAAATCCAAGGTACAATCGACTGGATCCATACCATAGATACGGGCACCTCCCGAATTAGTTACTGTACAAAGTGTTGAAGTTGGATCGTCCGAACATTCGTTTTTGTACACACAGGTTCCATTTTGTTTAATGTAACCCGGAAAATTAGTCAGTGCTGCTTTTGGTGCATTGTTTGTAAATGCTCCGGCAACTGCTGCGCTGAAAAGCGCTACCGAAAGAAATAATTTTGCATTTTTCATAATAAATACTTTTATGATTAACTTTTGATCTACTTTTTTCTACAGGTGTTCGATCTAATTCCTGGTCTCTTTATTTGATTACTTTCCTATCAATTCTATAGGCTATTAATGTCCGGTCAAATAGGAAAAACACGATATCCCTTGTCGCATACATTGCATCAGGTTTCTTCTTGTTTATGTTATAGACCTGGAAACTGTAGTCATACTGTTTCGATTGTAAATTATAGACATCGACAGGGGTTGCCTGCTTCCACATGTTTAATGATTCGTAATGGCCGCGTAACGTTGAATTGATAAAAAGCTGATTGCCGGCAGTAGTTATCAATCTATTTACTGTAAATGGCGGTTTTGCCATTTTTATATCGCCATTTGTCAGCTTTACAACCTTAATGTTTGCTTGCGAAGTTGTATCGATAGTGTTTTTGCGGAACTGAAGGGATAGCGAATTGTCACTTACAGAAAACAGATTCCTGTAGTAATAGGTATAGATGATTTTTTGCAAATCAGAATTATAGCTTAGATTTCCATCGCAATCAAATACACCGTCTATCTGCTTTTGCAGAATATTGCCGTTCCAACTTATATTCGCCTTGGTGGAAAAATCCAGTACTCCCAAGGTGCTTTCACCACTGAGAGGCTTTTTACCCCGGATTACTGCCTTTGTTTCTGCAATCGGTTCGAAAGCAGAAAAACGCTTTGGCGGAATTGTAATCTGACTGGCTTTCCATTCGGAAGTTTTACCAGCAAATAAAGTTGGTACGGTACCATCACTTACGAAGAACCTATCCCTGAAAACCCTGAGAAGCGCGGCGCGGAATGGTAAATCATAATTTGAAAGTTTAATTTTGTATTGCTTTGTATATCTTAAATCAGAACTGACCGCTACTACAACCAACGGGGCATGGTAATTTCCGAGATAGATGGTGTCGTTTGACATTCCGGCAAAATAGTGGCCGGCGAAATCTAAATTAATTGCGGGAAGCCTATCGTAGAGATGAGGTGGGTACCGCCTAACAAAATTATTTTCTTCATGGATTATCTGCTCAGATCTCAGGAACAGAAAGTAAACCGCTGCTATCGAAAAGAGGGTGGTCGTCAGGAGCGTTATTAAGTTGTATCTAACTTTCCACTTTCTACCTTGTAATGGAAGCTTCTGAAGTGCAAAAATAATGGACAGGACTGCCAGGAAACAGAAAATAATATTGAAATACATATGCTCTCTCCAACTCATTTTTTCCAATATACCCCCGCACGAACAAGGCACGTACTCACTATAATTGAGAATAATAAAAATATAGGCGGTGAACATGGCCATCAGGACAAATGAAGCATTTAAGGCAAAAAACTGCGTTCGTTTGAACATTAGTAAAATTGCAATTACTATTTCTGCGCTTGGTATGAATAGAGAAACAGGACCGGCAAATGCACTCAATAATGGTGACTGGCCTAACTGAACCATGAAGGTTTCATAGGTCGATACTTTGCTGAAAGCTGCGTAAGTAAATAAGATCAAATACAAATAGCATGTGATTTCTATAAAGTACTTTTTGATACAGGAAACTTTCATCTTGGAGAATTTAGTTGTGTAAAATTCTGTAAATGAATTTTTTAACCGATTATCAATCGGGATTATTTCAGTTTACAATCTTGGAATCATCGTTATTTGGACCTTCCGATGTGGTGGGCCGGAGTATGTCGCTGGGCGGAATATTATACTTTTTCTTAAATGCCTTAAAGAAGTTTGTATAATTATTAAAGCCACTTAGTAAGGCTATTTTTGTCAGGGGAGTAACGGTTTGCTCGATTAGAAGATGCGCTTTTTTTAAACGTTCGTTGTTATAAAATTGATAGATGCTAGTTTGTGACAGTGTCCGGAAGTTATGTTTTAGTGTAAATTCATTTGTTCCGAACATTTGCGCCAGTTCTTTGGATGACGGGAGATTTTCGTCGAGATGGCTTAAAATATATTCCTGGACTTTTTCAATCAAAACAGCCGGTTCACTGTATTCTGAAGCCTGCAGCTTTTTTGAACTGTTAAAAGGATTGACATAGTTGGCTTGTTGCAGCTTGGTAGCGAAGTCATTTAACGATTGGGCAACATCATTAAATTGATCATCTTCGGTATCAACCTGAAGCCGATGATCCAGGTTACCATTTATAATTGCAAACAGCATTTTATAAAGCGCCAGGATTCTTGATTCTTGTTCTTGGTTCTCCATCTTTGGGTAGGTTGTAGTGATGCGAAGTTATCCAATCGAGGAAAGCCAATCAAGGAAAGTAGTGTGTCATTCGGGAATTAAACACCTGCGATTTTGCAATATTTTTGCAATAAAAAAGCATCACGAATTGTTGGTGATGCTCTGTAATATATTTAGTTGTTACTATTTTATGCTGTTTTATCTGCTGCCGGTTTAGCAGTACCACTATTTAATTTGTTTTTTAGATTCTGCATATCCCGACTTACCTTAATATCTAGTACACGCGCATAAATTTGTGTTGATTTTAAACTTCTATGTCCAAGCATCTTGCTCACACTTTCCATAGGCACACCATTAGAAAGCGTGACAGTTGTTGCAAATGTATGGCGGGCTATATGAAAGGTAAGCTCTTTATTTATTCCGCAAACGTCTGCAATTTCCTTTAAATAGCTATTCATACGCTGATTGCTTAAGATTGGCATCACGCGGTTTTTGTTCACAGCGTTAGGATGATTTTTATATTTTTCAATTAGCTCTTCGACCACAGGTAAAATTGGAATATGTGAAGGACCGTCTGTTTTTTCACGGTTAGTGAAAATCCATTTTGAGCCATCGATTCCCATAGAGATATTCGCAGGAGATAGGTTCTGTACATCAACGTAGGCAAGACCGGTATAACAGCTAAAAAGGAAAATATCCCGGACTAAAAGCAATCGTGGTGTCGCAAATCTTTTTGATTGCACTTCCTGCAGCTCGGGTTCGGTTAAATAATCCCGATCGACAATTGTTGGCTTTGGTTTGTATTTTTTGAAAACATCCTTTGTTACCCATTCGTTATCCAAACAGATGTTGAATATCTTTTGAAAGTTCTTAACGTACTTTATGCTTGTGTTGTTTTTGCAGGCCCGTTGTGTCCTTAGAAAAAAATCAAAGTCCATTATAAAAGCGTAATCTATCTTATCAATAGTTATATCTTTTACCTGCAGTTTTAA
Organism: Flavobacterium wongokense; assembly: GCF_021608265.1. Lineage (GTDB taxonomy): Bacteria > Bacteroidota > Bacteroidia > Flavobacteriales > Flavobacteriaceae > Flavobacterium > Flavobacterium wongokense. The sequence goes on along the minus strand of NZ_JAKIHP010000003.1, from coordinate 300,459 downwards.
TTCAAGGAAACTTTTAAAATGATTGAGGGTAGTTTTGTATCGTTCGACAGTTCCCTGGGCAAATTCACCCACTGGAACTAATGCCTGAATTCTATCATTATGTTCCTGAAATATGGGAACAATAGTTCTTTCTTTTTCTCCTTTACCAGTCAATACGCTTTTCATATTGACATAGTTTACTTCCCTACGATGCAGGGTTAAATCCTTTTCCGCTTCCAGAACTTCGTTTTGCAGTTTACAGAGATGACTATTTATTGAACGAGCCTCATCAGTTTTTCCTTTTAATTTTGCTGTCGTCGGTGACCATAGGTCGGGATCAATGTATTTTCCGGTGCTCTTTTCGATTCGCTGACTGTTGACTGTTATGCGTTGAAAAATTGGAACTAGTCCTTTGCTGTTGGGTTTCGCTCTCTTGATGTAAAAGAGATTGGAGATGTTCGCGTCCATAAGTGGTGACTTTTTTGATATTAATAATTTACATTAAGTATCAAAGCAAAACAAGATGTTCATTTTCTGAACTGCTTGATTTTGCTGGGGTTCACGAGCAAGTAGGGGTACATTGATAATCAAAATGGTGATACCCCGAATTGTACCCCTAAAGCATTGCGAATAAATGATTGATTTTGATATGTTGGGAAATAAAAAACCCCAAAAAACATACGTTTTATGGGGTTTTGAGGTTGTTTAAATACTAAGTTGTGACCACGGTGGGATTTGAACCCACACGCCCTTACGAGCACCACCCCCTCAAGATGGCAAGTCTACCGTTTCTCCACGTGGCCTTAAACAAAAAAAGCCAAACACTGCTGTTCGACTTTTTGTGACCCGACTGGGGCTCGAACCCAGGACCCCAACATTAAAAGTGTTGTGCTCTACCAACTGAGCTATCGAGTCTTTAGTGCTGTTTAAGAAGAGAAATTGTGACCCGACTGGGGCTCGAACCCAGGACCCCAACATTAAAAGTGTTGTGCTCTACCAACTGAGCTATCGAGTCTTTTTTCTTTTCTTGAACGCGGGTGCAAATATAAGGCGTTATTATTAATATTTCAAAGCAATTTTATTATAAATTTACCTTTTTTTGACAAGAGGTCTTAAGGGCTTAATTTATAAGGTTTTATTGCTATGCAGAAAATTATTTTGGTGGGTTATATGGCTGTCGGGAAGACCACGATAGCCGATTTATTATCTGATAAAATCAATTTTAAAGCGATTGATCTTGATAAATTAATTGAAAATAAAGCAGGCTTAAGCATCAACGAAATTTTTAAACAAAAAGGAGAAATTTATTTTAGGAGAATCGAGCACGAACTTTTCACCGAAACCCTGAAAAATACAGAAAACCTTATTATCAGCACTGGTGGTGGAACTCCGTGCTACGCCAATAATCATTTGCTGCTGAATGGTGAAAATGTCACTTCAATTTACCTGAAGGCATCGCTGGATATTATTCTGGAAAGGCTCAAATCTGCAAAAAGCGAGCGTCCATTGGTAGCAGGTAAATCCGATGAGGAATTAAAGGAATTTGTTGCCAAACATTTATTTGAAAGAAGCTATTTCTACAATCAGGCAGGATTTACAATTTTAATCGATGGGAAAACTCCCGAGGCAATTACCGAAGAAATTATCAGGCTGTTACACTAAATAAGCGTGATCGTTGTTTTCCTCAAAAACTACATGGACATGTTCTTTGGAAGAGGTTGAAAGCGAAATGCCTTTAAAATCAGCCTTTACGGGAAACTGCTTATGATTCCGGTCGACCAAAACGGCGGTCTTGAATTTTTTCAACGGAACATTCAAAAAGTGTTTTACACCATAAATCAGAGTTGTACCCGAGTTCAAAACATCATCAACCAATACAATGCCCTTATTGCTGTAAACTTCAGAAGGGATAGAGGTAGTTATTTGGTTAAACGGATTTGATTTGTCAATTTTCACTTCGCACAGAGTTACCTTTAAATCTGAAATGGAGTTAAGCGTCACATTTATTTTTTCTGCCAAAAGATAACCGTTGTTTGATATCCCGGCTAAAATTATTTCATTTTCATCGGCAAAGGTTTCATAAATCTGATAAGCAATCCGTTTTATTTTATGTTCAATTTGCTGATGGTTAAGGATGATATTCTGGCTCATTGTGTTGTTTTTTCCAAAGATAAAAAACTGTTTAGTTTCTCGATAAATTATTTGTCGGGATTTTAGTTTTTATAATAAAATTTAGCTGTTTTTTTGTAAGAATTTATAAGAAATGTATGTATATAATTTGGCGAGTCAACGATATTATTAACATTTTGACGATTTTCATTAAAATTTCAATTTGTTGACATCTTTTATTTTAACATTTAATATAAATTTACTTTATTTGCCAGTTGTCAAATTTGATTTAATCAATTTAAAGACAATAATTTAAGTGTTCTGTCAAAACCTTAAGAAAGTAATATTTCAAACGCATGAAGAATAACGCTGCCCTAATGAAAAAACCGTCTACCGGAAAACATAGCTATGTTTTTTTGGTAGCAACTTTTTTTATGCTAGCTAGCCAATTAGGTTTTGCTCAAGTCAGCACCTATGGTTTTAGTGAATCAATTTCAACCTATACTCCTTTAACAACGCCATCAACAGCTTATGCTGCACCTTGGGATAACCATGTTGCAGGTTCTGCTTTTTTAGCTCCGATAGGATTCAATTTTGTTTATGATGGAGTTACCCAAACACAATGTTATATCAGTCCAAATGGGTTTATCTCTTTTGGAGCCCAACCGGCTCCAGCGGATTACCTGCCTTTGAGTACGGCAACAACCTATCCTAACGGAGGAACGATTAGTGCTTTAGGTATCGATTTAATTTCAGCTTCAGCCGCAGCAACCGATAATATCGTTTATAAAACCATTGGAACAGCTCCAAACAGGACATTTATTGTCCAGTGGAGTAATGCTAGGAGAAAGGTTACTACAGGTAATTTTAATTTCCAAATCCAATTGTACGAAACAACCAATGAAATCCATATTTCTTACGGCGCATGCTCTACCAGTGACGTTACAGTTTATAATGCACAGGCCGGAATCCGCGGAAGCATTAATGACTTCCTGCAGGGTAATGTTAACAATCGTTTGCAGAATGGAGCCAATACCAATTTTCCATGGTCTGGAAGAACGATAAGCGGAACTGCCAATTCCAGTACGGTGAGAACCAGCATCAATGAATATCCAAACAATGGGCTTTTATATGTTTATACGCCTTCACTTCCTTGTACAAGTCCAACTGCAGGGCCGTCTGGTTTAGTGATAGGTTCGGGCAGCATCACATCAACCAGTTTTGTTGGAAATAGCTTTACGGCTGCATCACCTGCACCAACAAATTATTTAGTGCTTAGAAGTACCGTAAATACTGCGCCAACAAATGTTAATGTTCCGAATCGTGTTTATTGGGCGGTAAATGATATTATATCAGGAACTTACACAGTAGTTAGTATTTCAAATGCAACTTCCTTTACACAAACAGGGTTGACTCCAAATACCGATTATTATTATTGGGTAATCCCTTATAATTCAGGCTGCGAAGGAGGCCCTTTTTATGCAGTCAGCCAGATGATTTCCGCTCCTCAGGGAAGTTGTGCTGATGCTCCAACGGGATTAGTTACCTCAAGCATTGATGGAAACTCTTTCTTAGCCACATGGAATCCGGTAGCAGGAGCTACTGATTACAGGGTAGACGTTTCCACAAATGCTGCATTTTCAGCAATTTTACCAGCGTATAACAACGTTTTGACTGGCGGACCTACAAGTCTATTGATTACAGGATTAACTCCTTTGACAAATTATTATTTTAGGATTCGTGCTGTTGGGGTAAATTGTGCCCTGAACAGTACAACAGCTACCGTAACTACTTTGTGTGGTGCATTTCCGATACCGTATTATCAAACTTTCGATACTACGCCAGTGGCAACATTGCCAAACTGTTTTACTCTTTTAGATTCAAATGCGGATAGTGTGACATGGCAGGTTCAAAACACCCTGGCTTCCTCAAATCCGAATGCCTATCATTTGAGAACCAATACTGCTGCAGCATCAGACGACTGGTTTTTCCTTCCTGGTCTTGCGTTAACAGGAGGAGTTGCCTACAGGTTAAAATTTAAATACAATACTACTGATTCCGGATTATTTTCTGAAAATCTAAGGGTTAGAATGGGAACGAGCCCATTAGTTGGAAGCATGACCATCACATTGATGAACTTATCAAATTTTACAAATACAGTTTATCAAACGGCTATTGTCGATTTTACGCCAGTTACCAGCGATACTTATTTCCTAGGGTTTCAAGGCTATAGTTTTGCAAGCCAAAGCAAAATCATGCTTGACGATATTAGCGTAATTGTTTCTCCAACCTGTTTTGAGCCAACAAATATCAATATCACCACCGTTGGTGTTACTACTGCTACACTTACATGGACTGCGAGTGTTCCGCCACCAACAAATGGTTACCAATATTATGTAAGTACTTCAAATGTACAACCGGCTGTTTCGGCAACACCTACAGGCTCTGTCGGAGCCGGAATTACCACTGCAAATATTACAGGATTATCACCGGCAACCTTATATTATGTCTGGGTTAGGGGTAATTGTAGTATTACCGATAAAAGCGAATGGAGCCTTATAGAAACGTTCAGTACCGACTGTGCTGCTGCCGCTTTATTATCAGTTGTGAATGGAACTTTGTGTGGAGGTGGTTCGGCCACTCTTCAGGCAACAGCAGCAGCTGGTTCAACAATTGAATGGTTTTCGGATGCAGCTGGTACCAATTTGGTTGGAACGGGAACAAGTTTTGTTACGCCGGCATTATTTTCAACTACGACTTATTATGCAAGGTCAAAAGCAACCGGAGGTTTAGTAAATGTCGGACCGTTTTCTCCTTTATCTGAAGGAGGTTCTCAGGGAGTTCAGACCAATCCGGTTTATTTAAGCTTTACAGTTCACAGCAATACTACGTTCCAGTCTTTGGATATCTATCCAATGGTTGCCGGGCAAAGTGGGGTTATAACAATCAGGAACGCAGCCAATTCGGCTTTGGCATTGTACAATTACACTACCAGTGCTGCTGGAGGAAGTTCGCCCCAGACAATTGCTTTAAATTACAATTTAACCCCAGGTAATTATTACGTTTATTTTGACGTAATGCCCGCAGCGGGATTAGTTGTCAACGTTGATAATGCAACCTATCCTTATGTGTCATCTATAGCTGATATTACAGGTAATGATTATGACAATACATTTTACATTTATGCCTACAACTGGAAATTTTCCAATATCTGTAAATCTTTATTAACACCGGTTACTGCTAATATTACAGCAGCACCACCTATTTCATTCAGTTCAACTACAACAACTTTATGCGCTGGTGAAACCTCACCAGTTGTTACGGTTTCAGGATATGCTGCCTATAATAATTTTGTTTGGTCTACCACTGCCGGTCTTAGTGGTTCTTTGGCATCCGGATTTACATTTACCCCGGCAACAACAACGACTTACTCATTGACAGCTTCCCAAACTTCGGGAGGAATGTGTGCACAGCTGCTCACTTATACCGTTAACGTTAATGCAGAACCTCCAGCCATTACTGTGGTTCCGGCAACAGCTACTCTTTGCCAGGGAACGATACAGGCTTTGAATGCGAGTTTGGCTGCAGCTGCTCCGGTAACGATATTCAGCGAAAACTTTGAAGGGGTGACCAATAACTGGACGACAATCAATAATTCAATTGGTGGGCTTTCGGCTGATGCAGCGTGGACTTTAAGAAACAGTCCGTATACGCCTCCAGGGGTGGTTTGGCCAACTGCTTTCAGTAGTAATGACAATTCGCAATTTTATTTTTCGGATTCTTATGCGCAGGGTGGGCCAACGTCCAACCATACGCTGACTTATTTGGTATCTCCTTCAATCAATCTTGCGGGATATACTAATGCCACTTTAACATTCTATCAGTATCTAAGGTATATTGGAGGAAACAGAGCCCGTGTCGAATCATCAACTGATGGTGGCGTTACATGGACGACCCTGCTTACACAAATTGCTTCTCAGGGTGCTGCGAATTCGTTTGCATTGACAACAGTAAATCTTTCTACATTATTGGGAAATCCAAATGTAATGCTGCGTTTTTATTATGATGCGACCTTCGATTATGGATGGGCTGTTGATAATGTAAAAATTACAGGAACTTTGGCTTTGGAAGTAAGCTGGTCACCGGCAACCGATTTGTATTTTGATGCAAGTGCCACCGTACCATACATTGCCGGAACTCCAACAGCTACGGTGTATACCAAGCCAACAGCAACAAGAACTTACACAGGAACAGCTTTAGGTTCCAATGGGTGCTCTACAAGCAATACTTCAGTAATAACGGTTGTACCAAATGTTACTCTGGGAACACTATCGAGCAACCAGACGATATGCAGTGGTTTTGCACCGCTTCCCTTAGTCCTTACCGGAAATACAGGTACAATTGTACGATGGGAGTATGCTACCAATGCCACTTTTACTGCCGGGCTTACGCTTATTGCCAACACAACGAATACGTTGTCTACAGCTGCTATAGGAACGTTTAGCGGTGACCGATATTATAGGGTAGTGCTTCAGAGTGGTTCATGCCCGATTACGTATACCGGAAGTGTGCTGATCAGTTTTTATTCTACTACATGGAATGGAAGTGCATGGAGCAATGGAATACCAACGTCAACAGTGAGAGCATTATTTGCAGGAGATTACAGTTCGACAGGTGATTTGCAGGCGTGTTCGGTTGAAGTGCTTTCCGGAAACGTAGTCTTTAATACCAATCATACCTTAACAGTTCAGAATGATGTTAAAGTGAGTGGAGGTGCATTGACCTTTGATAACAATTCGAGTCTGCTTCAGGTTAATTATTTAGACAATAATGGCGTTCCATTTTCCAATAGCGGTAACATTACTTATAAAAGGGCTACCACAGGAATGTTCAAATACGATTATACCTATTGGTCGACACCAGTTGCCGGTCAGAATTTGCAGGCCATTTCACCAATGTCACCGTATAATTTATTCTATATCTATAATCCTGCTATTACGAACTGGCAGTATATCAATCCAAACACGACTACTATGACTCCTGGGAAGGGATATATCTGCAGGGCACCGGTTAGTTTTGCTGTTGGATGGCCAGGATCACCGGGAGTACATGTTGCAAGTTTTATTGGGGTTCCAAATAATGGTACTGTAACCATACCTGTAACGGGAGGTGCAAGCCAATTTAATTTAATAGGTAACCCTTATCCGAGTGCATTATCTGCGGATGCCTTTTTACTGGATGCATCCAATGCTGCAACCTTGAGTGGAACTATGTATTTCTGGACACACAACACGCCGCTTAATGCTGCGCTACAATATATAGCCAGTGACTATGCCATCTATAATTATTTAGGTGGAACAGTAGGAGGAGTGCCGTCTGGGCCGTCTGGGAATTCCGGTGTAAACACCTTGCCACCTAATGGTAAGATTGCTTCAGGCCAGGGATTCTTTATCAAAGGTTTATCGAGTGGAACGGCTACGTTTAAAAACAGCATGCGTATTGCAGGTAATAACGACCGTTTCTTTAAGACGCAGTCACCAGCTGTTGATGATGTGAGTGGTCCTGAAAAGCACAGGTATTGGCTTAATATTGCTAATGAAGGCGGAGCATTCAAACAGGTTTTGGTTGGATATGCTGAAGGCGCGACAATGGGCTTGGACCGTTTGTATGACGGAGAGATGTTTGATGTTGGAAATGCTGTTACGCTTTATTCTATAATCGATGATGCTAAGCTTAGCATCCAGGGTAGGCCGGTTCCTTTTGATGTTATGGATAGGGTTCCTTTGGGCTATAGATCGAGCATTGCGAGTGATTATACGATTTCGCTTTATGAATTTGACGGCTTGTTTACCGAACAGAATATTTACCTGGAAGATACCGAATTGAACATCATCCACGATTTAAAAACGGGGCCGTATACTTTTGCAACCATTGCGGGAACCTTTGATACGCGCTTTGTATTGCGATACAACAGCACGACCTTAGGAACGGGCAATCCGGTGTTTAATGAGAATGCGGTTGTGATTTATAAAAACCCAGCCAACGACTTTGTGATTAATACAGGAGTGTTTGTAATGGATGAAGTTAAGGTATTTGATATCAGAGGCCGATTGTTATTGGACAGGAAAGGAATAGAGGCTTCACAAACCACATTTAACATTGGCACAACCAATGAAGTGTTATTGGTACAGATTACAACTGTAGATGGCTTAAAGGTAACGAAGAAGGTTATTAGATAATATTTTAATCATCATACCATTTTGATATATATCCCTGTCGAGAGACGGGGATTTCTTTTATTAATGCTGTTTGAAATTTTCAAAAAAAAATTTTTTCCAACTGTTTTTGTTGGTTTTTATAATTTTTATTTTTTTTCCAACACTTTTTTTCACTCTCGCACAAATTCTGTTTCACTTTGAATTTTAAAATCATTCTGCAACACTTTTTGTTTCACTTTGAATTTTAAATTCATTCTGCAACAACTTTTCAGCGTCAAAAATTTGTATTTAATATTTTCTGCAACTTTGATTTAAACTTTGCTGGTAAAAATAGGGGGAAACTGAGTTGTGACGGTTTGGTGGCTTGGTGCATAGGCAAGAGGAGCTATTATGGGAAAATGCTGTTTGGGGTAGTACTTTTACTTAACAAACATTTCAGCAATAATTGACATCTGAACACTTTGCAGCACTTTGTAATCTCCGTAATTTAAAGTTGTATTCTTTACAAAGTAAGATAAATGAGAATAATATGTGGAAAGTAATTTTAAATCATCAGCTATTTTTCTGTTAAGGTGGGCATGAAATCTGAGAGTTTGTTCATTCTCTTTGGAATAACTCTCTAAAATAGATTTATAAGTGCGATGAGAATATTTTGAATAAAGCCTATATACTTCACGAGTCAATTCTGATAATTCTTCTGTTTTTTCTGTTTTAATCCAGTTGCGATATTCTCTATGAGAAATCACTTCATTGTTGTACCAATCTTGAAGATATTTTGGTTTGTTAGAATTATTAATTAATTCCAGAATATGCATATTTTCCAATACATCTCGAAATATTCTACTAGCAATTCTGATATTTCCAACAATTATATTTTGATGACAATCATATAAAGATGAAGTTATCTCATTTAATATTAACCAATTTGCTTTGTGCAGACTTATGTCTTCATCTTTAAAACTATCATTGAGAAAAGCAGATTGTCTCATAACTTCTCGCAAAAAAGCTTCACATTCAACGTCGAAGATCTCAATTTCATTTTCTTCATAACCAGTTGAAAATGCTTTTCTACTAGATTCATTATTCCAAATTTCACTCTTCATTTTTAAGCAATTGTGTTTAATATTACAGCCAACTTAGTAATAACATAATAAAAAAAGTCCCTAAAATTATTAGAGACTTTTTTATATGTATTAAATGAAATTTAGTTTAACTGTTTTTTCGTAACATAAATTCCATTATCTAATTTAATTTTCAGAAGGTAAACACCATTTGGATAATTGAAATCAGTTTCAAAGTTTCTGTCAGAAGCATTTACCGATTTGATCAGTTTACCTGTTACATCAAAAATATCTACATGCTCAATGTTTCTGATAGACTGGATGTGCAATGTATGATTGTTGATATAGCTCAGCGTATTCAATGCTTCATTATCTGAAGTGCCTAAAGCAGATGAGGTGTAAAGCAGTTTGAATCGGTCGTTGAAGGTTCCTGCCTGCGTTGAGAACGAATAGTAATTACTTCTTAAATCGTGTGTTACATTCAATAAGGTATCTTCTAAATAGATTCCGATTTCATCACCGTCAAATACTCCGTCCACATCGGCAATGGCTATTTTGTAGATTCCGTTTTGTGAAACTGAATATCCAATAGGTACGATATCATTTGCATTGAATGCAGGACGACCTTGTATGTTCATTGGTTCGTCACCAATCATTGAGTAAACGTTAAGATCGCCTTCAGGTTTGTGTGAAGCATCAAATTCCCTGTCTTTATCAAGGGTAGCTTCATCCATATAACCTACCATCGTTGTCGTATTTACATCTGCCTCATTCAGGATGCTCAACCAGATACGGCTTCTGTCAACAGTGTTGGTTGTATTAGATGATTTGAAGAAATCGCTATTGATAAAATCATACTGTCTCATGGTATTGTTGAAGGCAACGCTAAGCGTTGGAGTTCCTTCCAATACTGAAACGAAGAATCCCTGCCCTGAAGCAATTTTCCCACCAAATCCAGGAGGATTAGGTCCAACACTATTATAGGTCAGGTAGCTATCAGCATAACCATAAGTATAACTGTTATAGAAACTTGAACTGGCGCTTCCTACAGGAGTACCGTGTGTCCATAATCTAACGTTACCATCAAGATTGGAGTTTTGAGTTAAAAACGCAATCGCATCAATAGATGATGGATAAGGATTACCTACTAAGTTCCAGTTGTCATCCGTAGCTGTAATGGTCACACCATTGTTACCGGTTAACGGTGCATTGATGGTTCCCCTTGCCAATGGTGTTGTAATAGCTCCGTTATTTGGCACACCTGTCACTACAGTGGTGAAATCGGTTACTGTTGTTGGATGTAAGTCTGGTGCCCTTACGATATAACCTTTACCAACAACCATGGCTTCGTTACCGGCAACCCAGTTTCCTTGCCCGCCATTTGAATTGGCAATAGAAGGATTCCATTTCCAGATGTAATATGGATTGGTAGCAGGTGAAATTGAAGAAGCATTTAAAGAAGTAAGTGGAGACGACCAGTATACATAATCAGTCCTTCTGATGCTTGCTGTTCTTTTGAAAGTAATGTTTCCTGTATTATTATTTGAACCTACATTGGTAATCTGTACCAAGCTTGCATCATCTTCTAAGATCATGTTTCCTGCAGGTGCAGTAGCTACTCCAACAGCGTTGGTTACTGTAAGAGAGTTTGTGCCATTGACTGTTAATAGTGCAGAGCTGCCTATGGTAAGTTTGTTTGCATAAGCGTAATAGTTTGTTCCGCTGATTATCGGAGCAACTCCAACGTTATTGATTACAACGCAATCCGTATTGGATGGTATACCGCTTGGATTCCAGTTTGATGCAGTTGCCCAGCTTGCCGTTGCACCCGTCCACGCCTTAACATATAAAGAGGCACTTCCTGTTCTGTAAGCCGCAACTGTTGTAGCACAGGCAGCATTGCTTAATGCTGAAACGGTATAAGTTGTAGCTACTCCAGGTGAAGCGGAGAAGGTATATGGTGTTGTAGATGTATTAGTAACCGTTACCGGAGTTGTTCCGTCTGTATAGGTAAATGTCCAAGGCGATGCACCAGATAGGGCGATGCTCACTGTAGTACTGGCACAAGCACTTCCTGTACCTGAAATTACAGATGCAGGAGAAGGATTGATCACAAAGTTGGTTGCAGCCGACCTGATATTAGGATACATGGTACATGCTGCATAATAAGTAGTAGTTCCTGCAGTATTTGTATCTGTAAGACCTGATCCTACTATCCCAACTGGGTTGAAGGTATTACCTGTATATATAGGAGAGCCACCGGCTGCTACTACATACCATTGCATTGGGCTGTAAACAGATCCCGGACCGGTAAAGGTCCAAATATAACTGCCTGAAAGAGTTATTGAAGAAGTAGAAAATAATGTTGATACCAGGGTATAAGTCACACCAGCAGTCAAAGTTGCGGTTATTTGCGGTTCATTACCTGCGACACCTGTATCATCATCTCCGGCAATCCATGTGCCTGAGCCACAAGATCCATAAGTGAAGGCACCTGTTACAATATAACCCATAGCATCATATGCGGCATTATCAGTCATTTCAAAAACATAAGTTCCTGTTGTGCCAACGGTGAAAGTAGTAGTAGTGTAATTGGCAGTCAATGTTCCGTCAAACGAACATGGACTTGCACTGGTAATTAATGTAGTTGGTCTTTTTGTGGTTGGATCTGTTGCCGCATTCCACGAACCTGTAATGTTTGTAAGGGTAAGGTTAGGAGTAACCGTAAGTGAACCTGTACCGCCCTGACAGATAGTTACGCCAGTAGTTGTTGGAGCACCTGGAGGTGTTACTAAAGTTGTAAAACTACCAGAAGCCCAGGCACTGTAATCACCACCACCACAATTATCTCTCACAAATACATAATAGGTAGTATTTTGCGTCAGACCTGTTAAAGGAACGGAGGTTGTAGTATTTGGTACAGCTGTTCCGGCTCCGGCAGGTGTTGTATTGGTTGTTGAAACAACATATTCGTAACCGTTTGCAGGGTTTGCAACGTTATAAGACCAGTTAATGGTTGCTGTTGTTGATGTAATAGATGTTGTAGCGTTAACCGATGGGGTATAACAGCTAGGTGAAGTTGCACAAATATTGAATGTTCCTGAAGGAGTAGTGGAAGTTCCATAAGGCCATATCCTAATATATAATACCTCACCGGGCGTCCTTCCTGTCAGGTTGATTTGAGGAAATAACCCAATGACGTCATCGACGCACTGTATTAATGTTAGGGCGCCACAGGTTCCCGAATAAATGGCCATGACGGGATCGTTCATTCCACCTACACCTGAACTTGATACTGTTGTTGATAATGTTCCGTCTCCACCTACGGTAGCTGATGCCCATACGTCCTGACCAATATAACCTCCACCTAGACCACAAGTAACAGCCGGAGCTCCTGTAGCAACAACACTATCAGTAGCACCTACGTTTGTTAAAGTTTGTGTATTACAGGCAGTAGTCACTGCTAAAGGAATTGCATTAACACAGTTATCTGCCAATGGATTATAACTTACTAACGTTACGTTGTCCACTGCAGCTGATGGATTTGGTGTAGGAGTTCCTACTGTTGAATCAGACCATTCGAAATCCAGAATAAAGCTTGTTCCAGCAAATGAGGCAGGGATGGTAAATGTTGACGAAGCAGTCCATGCGGTCTGTCCTACAAAAGTACCCCCAAGTTGTGTATAGGAAGGAGCACCACCTGCTAAACCAGTACCATTAAGCATCGCTCCACTAACTGGAGTTCCACTTACAGGGGTATACGTATTTGGGAATACATAAACCCTAAGTCCGTCTTCAAGAGGCGTTCCCCCAGCTTTCCAAAGGAAATTCAGTTTGATGATGGTTTCACCTGCGGGTACAGTGATTGTCCTGTATAAGTGTGAAACCTTAATTGTCGCGTTATTGTTGTATTGATAGGGTGGCGGAGTTCCTGTTAAGTTTTGGGAGATATAGCCACAATAGGTTCCGGCAGTTGGTGTAGCACCGGTATTTACATGCCATGGATTCCTTGCTGTATTATGTGCGGTTGTCCAACCTGTTCCGAGCGGCATCGTTTCAAATCCCCCATTGTTCACAGTGGAAGATAAATGGGTTGTTGTTTGGGCTGCTGCAAAAATTGGCAGAAGCATTATCCCGATGATTGTGGTATAAAAAATTGATTTTGAATTGCTTTTTTTACAATAATGGGGGATGATATTATTTAAAAAAGATTGAAAATAATTTTTTCTCATTTTGATTATCTTTTAATGATTTAATAACGTTGACAGAATATACTTTTAGTATATGGCACGAAATTAACTAAATAATGTGAATTTCAAAAATTATGTCGATAAGTTTAGCCATAAATCCGATTATCTCAAAGACCCTTTTTTTCAATCCTATTATTAATTGAGGATTGAATGCTGTTCGAAGCCCCAATAATTGGGCGATTAACTCTCTTAAGTCAATAAAAATCAGCGTTTTCCGTTCTGTGAAAAATGATGTTTTTTTTGTAGCTTTTTTTATAGTTATTAACAACTGGAACTGGTCAATCATTTTTTACTACAAAAAAATAGGCTAAAAACAACTCTTACGTACTTAATCGATTTTTATATGTTTTTCGTCGATATTATCGATTAAATGCAAAATAATTTAGATTATCATTAACATTTTGTTAAAATATATCTCTACATTAGACATCTAAATTTAAATTTTAACTATGAATCAAAATTACAATCCTTTGAGTTGGCGTATGGATACGACACTCAAAAGTGGAGTTGGAATGGACGTTGGCTCACCGCCGAGTTCTTCCACTAAGTCAGGATTTACATCCTGGCTTGTTAGTTTGGTGCTGTTAGTCTGTTGCCTTTTTGGAGGTAATGGTGCGATGGCACAGGTTTCGAATTATGGGTTTTCCCAGGGTACCAGTTCTTTTAACCTCTTAACTGGTGCTGTTGCCGGAGGCGGTGCAATCTTGGGGACTGCAACAGCCAATACAACTGGAGGCTCATTAGACGACACTATCTTTACAACAGGTACATTTCCGTTTACTTTTACGTTCAACGGAATTGGTTATACCACATGTAGAGTTAGTACTAACGGTTTCATAACTTTTGGAACAACTGCTCCAGCTTCGAGTGGTTCTACGACAGGTTATGCACCTATTAGTGCTTCTACGGGATATGCCGGTGCTGTTTCAGCATGGGGTATGGATACCAACAGCTTTTTCAGTTTAGGTGGAAGAACGGGTGAAATCCGTTGGGACGTGGTAGGAACTGCTCCTAACCGTGAAATCGTAATCCAATGGAAGGATTTGCGTCCTACTTTTGACACTTCAACTACAAGTGCTTATGGAACAAATATCCAGATCAGATTACAGGAGACTACCAATAATGTAATCATACATTATGGTCCTGGTTCTTATGCTGTAGGTTCTACTGCGGCTTCAGGTTTACCACAAATTGGTTTGAGAGGTGCTGCTAATACAGATTTCCTTAACAGAACAAACGCTGCGGGTGTTTTATTCACAGCTTCAACTGCCGGAGGATCAAATAGTGCGACTCAGTCAGGAAACAGTACTGCTTCTCCTCCTGGAATGCCAAGTAATGGAATGACTTATACTTATACACCACCGACACCGTGTAACTCTACACCTGCACCGGGATCAGCTGCACCACTTGCGGTGAATATCTGTCCTGGTTCAACTCAGGCGTTTACTGTTACCGGAAGCCAGACAGGTGTTTCGGGTTTAACTTTTCAATGGGAAGTTTCTACTGATGGAGGATCAAACTGGTCAAATGCAGGAGGTACCTCTACAAATGCAGGTTATACAACTCCAGCTTATGTAGCAGGAAGTGGTACACAATTATACAGAAGAAGAACTATCTGCTTGGCGGCAAGTGCTTCCGATGTAACTAATAGTGTTAGTGTTTCGGGTCAGGTTGGTCCAACAACACAAATCAGTAATTTTTCAGTATCTGCATCTACAGCAACAAGTATTACTTTAACTTGGACTGCAGGGAACGGAAATAACCGTTCGATATTTATCAGCGATTCGAATTCATTCACTAATCCAACAGACAACACTTCACCTGGAACAGCTAGTACAGTGTATACTGCTCCAGGACAAAAATTAGTTTATGACGGTACAGCTTCAACAGTAACTGTAACCGGATTGGTTGCAGGAACTACTTATTATTTCAGAGCTTATGAAAGTAACAAATGTACTTCACCGGCTTATTACTACAACACAACAGGAACCAGCATTTCTTCGGCTCCTGCTGACAAATTGAAATATACTATTGCCAGAAGTTCAACGACTTATACACCAGTATCAGGAACTGCAACTACGGTTAATTCAACAACAGCGAATGCTGATGATACAAACTACGGACAATTCTCATTTTTCCCATTTACTTATGCAGGAAGTACATTTAATACTTTCCGTGTATGTACCAATGGATTTATGACATTGAATGCAGGAAATACAAGTACTACCTTTAATAATGGGTTAACAGCTTCTACATCTAATAACTATGTTTTGGCTCCATTCTGGGAAGATTTATTTGTGAATAATGTTAGTACTCCTAACTCGCAGTTTATTAAATATGAGGTTACAGGATCTGCTCCTAACCGAGTATTGACTGTACAATGGGAAAACTTAGAGTTATTTAATTATCCTGGTCCAAGTTTGAATTTCCAAGTGAAATTATACGAAACTACTAACGTAATTGAATACGTTTATGGTGTTATGCAAGGGTTTGATGGTACGAATCCAGTTAATGCAACTGTAACCAACGGACTTGCTTATAACTATACTATAGGTATGGTTGCCGGAACATGGGCAACTCCTGCAGCAGCAGGTGATGTAATGGGATTACAACAAGCTAACTCATTAAGCTTTACCAGCCTTGGTGGAATTATGACCAATGAAGGTATCAATAAATTGTCTGTATTGCCTGATTGTAACAGTAAATATACTTTTACACCAGCTGGTTCAATACGTGCAAACGATCCACAACCAGCCGTTCCAGGACCACCATCGAATGATGATCCTGCTGGGGCAATTACTTTGACTCCACTACCAACTACGCCTGCTAACTTATGCGGTTCGTTCTATTCTTCTGCATTTGCAACTGCAACTACAGGAGTAGCAGCACCTATAGCTTCTACGAATGCAGACGATGACGTTTGGTTTAAATTCAATGCTATTTCAACAAACACTACTATAAGTTTGAGAGGTGCAGGAGGTTATGATGCAGCAATGCAATTATTTAACGGTACTACCGATCCAACTTTCACTACTCCGGTTGCATCTAAAAATGCAAACAGTATGACAGGTACTTCATTAACTGAAACTATCAATGGTACTGACGTATCTACTGTTATTGGTAATGACTACTATGTACGTGTTTATCATACAGGTGGTGGTACTACTGCTACTGTTAATGCAACGGTTTCTGGCGGTGTTATTACCGGATTTACTGGTCTTGTAGGAGGTTCAGGTTATGTTACCTGTTATGGTGGTAATGGACTTACTGCTACTCCTTTTGTTTACATTACTGACGCAACAGGTTCTG
Organism: Flavobacterium wongokense; assembly: GCF_021608265.1. Classification (GTDB taxonomy): domain Bacteria; phylum Bacteroidota; class Bacteroidia; order Flavobacteriales; family Flavobacteriaceae; genus Flavobacterium; species Flavobacterium wongokense. Next base: position 283,533 of record NZ_JAKIHP010000003.1, on the reverse strand, counting down.
GTGCTGTAGCAAAAGTAACCGTAACTGGTGGTGCAATTTCAGCTGTGGCTTTACAAAGTTCACAAGGAGGTACTGGCTATTCGGCTACTCCAACTGTGAAGATTGCCGCTCCGGGTTATGGTGTTACTGGTGATTTCTCAATCATCGTAAACGCTACTCCAGAGGCTCCTGCCAATGATGCAATTTGTAATGCTACTCCATTAAGTGTATCAGGAACTTGTACAACTACAAGTGGAACAACACAAAATGCAACTGCTTCTCCAGAAGCTGGTTGTGGAGGTGTTTCTGACGATGATGTTTACTATTCATTTGTTGCTCCAACTGCTAATCCAACGGTTACAGTAACACCTGGTGCTGCAGGATTTAATCCGATAGTTCAGATATTCTCATCTTCTAACAATTTATGTTCGGGTACTTTAACTACGGTTGCCTGCCAAAACAATGGTGTTGGAGGTGAGGCTGAAGTAGTTTCTACTTCTGGATTAATCCCTGGAAACACTTATTTCGTACGTGTTTACCATGCTCTTTCAGGTTATGGAACAGGTAACTTTACTATTTGTGTTACAGGTAGTGCACCAAGTTGTTTGAGTGGTCCAACTGCTCCTGCAGATGGAGGCTCAACTTGTGATAGTGCTTCTGTTACCCTTACTTGGCCAGCTGGAGGAACTTCTTATAACTTAGTAGTTGATGGTGTTCCATTCAATGGATTAACTACAACTTCATATACTCCTGCAAGTCCTTTTGCTTTAGGTCCACATACTTGGTCTGTAACTCCTGTTAATGCTATTGGAGCAGCTTCTGGATGTCCTACATGGACATTCAATGTTGTACCTTCTGCAACTGCAGGTACTATAAGCGGTCCATCTAGCTTACCTGTAAATGCAGTAGGTTCTTATAGTGAAAATGGTACAGGAGGTTCTACTTTCCAATGGAAATCTTCTACTGTTAGTGGAGGCCCTTATACTAATATAGCAAGTGCTACAACAAATCCGGCTAACCTTTCATTTAGTGCAACTGGTGTTTATTATGTAGTATTTGCACGTTCTATCTCAGGATGTGCGGACGTTGTTTCAAGTGAATTTGCAATTACCGTTACTGCTGCATCTTGTCCTGGATCATTGGGAGTTAACTCTGTAACAGTAGGAAGCATCCCTTACACAACTTCAGGACAAACAACTTGTGGAAGCGGAAACAATCTTACTTCTACCAATGTTGTTTGTGTTCCTACAGGAAGTGGAAACTACTTCGGTGGACAAGACAGAACTTATATCTTTACTCCAACAGTAACAGGAGTTCATACAATCCTTTTAACTACTTCTACAGATGATGATGCTGGTATTATGTTATACGAAGGTTGTCCGTTTACTGTAGGAAGTACTTGTTTGACAAGTGCAATAGGAACTACAGGATTGACAAGGACAATAAACCAAGCTTTAACAGCTGGAATTACTTATTATTTAGTTGTTGATAATTTCCCTTCACCTGCTTGTGTTGGAACGTATAGCTTAAGCATTACGCCTCCACCAACTTGTGGTGTTCCAACAGGATTGGCTACAACTGATTTTGCTGCAGGAACTAGTGTTGATATTGCATGGACTGCTCCATCATTAGGAACAGCTGCAACTTATGACTGGGAAATCCGTACATCAGGTGCCGGAGGTAGTGGAGCAACAGGGTTAATTAACTCTGGAAACACTGCATCAACTTCTGTTAATGATGTTCCTGGATTATCAGCGAACGTTACTTATAGCTTATATGTTAGAACAAATTGTACAGGAGCAGATGGCTCATCAACATGGGCAGGCCCACAAAGCTTTACTACTCCAAACTCTTGTCCTACAGGATTAGGAGTTAACAGAGTATTGGTTCCTAGTATCCCTTACGCTACAACTGCACAAACTACTTGTGGAAGCGGAAATAATGTTACTTCATCTAATGTTACTTGTGTAACTGGTAGTACAAACTACTACGGTGGTGAAGACAGAACATATATCTTTACTCCGACTCAAACAGGTATGCATACTATCCTTCTAACAACAACTTCTGATGATGATGCAGGTATCCAGCTATATGCAGGATGTCCGTTTACAACAGGAAGTACTTGTGTTGGTAATGTTCAGGCATCTACAGGATTAACAAGAACTATGACTCCTACTTTAACAGCAGGTGTTACTTATTACCTTGTTGTTGACAACTGGATTGCTCCGGCATGTATTGCAGGATATGATTTGACTATCGATGGACCACCAACGTGTGGAACTCCTTCAGCTTTAACAGTAAGCGATCTTACTCTAACTACAGCTGATATTTCATGGACAGCTCAAACAATTGGAACTGCAACAAATTACGATTGGGAAATCCGTACATCAGGTGCAGGAGGAAGCGGTGCTACAGGTTTACAAACCTCTGGAACAACTGCTGCAACTTCTGTTAATGATGTTCCTGGATTGACAGTCAATGTAGCTTACAGCTTATATGTAAGAACTAATTGTACAGGTACTGATGGTTCATCAAACTGGGCTGGACCAACTACTTTCACTTTAACTGAAGGTGAAAGCTGTGCAACTGCAGGAACTGTAGTTGTTGCTGCCAGCTTAGCTGCTGCTCCAGATACAATCTTATCAACTGGTGTAAGTTCAGACGGTCCTGCAGGTACTTGTAGTGATGCTACAGGAAACCCTAGTAAAAAAGACCGTTGGGTTAAATTCGTTGCTCCGGCAAATGGTAACAAAGTTGTAATTACTACTATTGGTGGTTCACTTACAGATTTTGTGATGCAGGTATGGGATTCTTGTCCTGCAGTTGCCGGAAATGCTTTAGGATGTAGTGATGACTTCAACAGCTTAATGCCAGAATTATCATTCTGTTCATTAACGCCAGGAGCAACTTACTATGTTCAGGTTTGGCCTTATAGCGCTACATCTACTGGTACATTCAACATCAAAATTTACGAAGATGTTGCATGTCCTCTACCTCCAGCGAATGATAACTGTTCAGGTGTAGTTACCTTAACAGTAGGTGCTGATGGTACTTGTCCTGCGAATGAAGTAGCTGGAACAACCATTAATGCACAACCTTCACCAGGAGTTGTTAAAAACTCTTGTGATTTATTTGCTACTTATTATGATGTATTCTATAAATTCAACAGTGGTGCAAACACTTCACTTAACTACAAGTTTACAGATTTAAGTGGAACAGGTTTGATTACCTTTGGTTTATATACAGCTTGCGGAAGCGTTTACAGTGGAAGCTGTAATGATGCATCTGTTGCGGGTACTACAGGTACTTGGACAGGTTTAACTCCAAATACAGATTACTATGTAATTGTATATTCTACAACTGTAGCCAATCAAGGTGACTTTACATTCTGCGTTTCAGAACTTCCAATTATCCCTTCTGTAGCGCCGACTTCAATTACTTCAAGTGCTGCGGGTAATACAATTTGCGGCCCAGGTAATGTTAATTTCACTGTTACAGGTGGTTCTTTAGGAACTGGTGCTTCATGGAAATTGTATAGAGGTGGTTGTGGTACAGAAGGCGGAGGTACGTTAGTTGCTACATCTTCTACAGCTACATTCGCGAATGTTTCAATACCAAGCAGCGGAACATATTATGTTCGTGCAGAAGGTACAGGAAACAATACTACTTGTGCTTCAGTAAGCATGACAGTTGGTACTTTAGTAACTTACTATTTTGATAATGACGGTGATGGAGTAGGAAGTACTATTCCGGAAGATAGTCAAACGTCATGTAATGATCTTACAGGATTAGGTTATGTTACTACTACAGGTGACTGTGATGATAGTGATCCAGACGTAAGTTCTCCATTGACTCCACAAGTAACATTGGCGAGCAATGATGCAGATAACACTTTCTGCGCTGGAACAAGCGTTACATTCACAGCTACTGCTTCAAGTTTAAGTGGTCTGAATGATGGTGACTATTATGGTACAGGACCAGTTGTTGTAACTTATGCATTCAAAGTAGGTGCTACAACTGTTCAAACTAGTACATCAAATACGTTTACAACTTCTGGTTTGACTAATGGTCAATCGGTATCTGTTGTAATTTCAGTAACTGGTGGTACTTGTAGAACAACTGACAATGCAACTAGTAACAGTATTACTAATACAGTTAATGGTGTTGCAGAAATCTGCTGGAATGGTATCCTAGAAAACTGTTCAACTACATTATCACAAGGATGTACTCCGGTTGTTGTTAACATGACTCCGTCATACAATGGTACTACATTAACATCATTGGCAACAGCAATACCTGCAGTACCATATACTTATAGTACATTTACGAATCTTAAATATCGTTTCTCTATCACAAACGTGACTACAGGTGCAGTATCTGCGGATATCATCCAAACTTCACGTTACGTGACGATTCCTGCAGCGCTTCATACACATGGAGCTCAGTATACCATTAAGGCATCTGCAGTTATCAATGAAGAGATTGTTCCTTTTGCAGGAAATACGATTACAGTATTCTCACCAAGTGTTCAGTTGATTACATTGAACACAGCTAGTTGTGGCGCTACCTTAGCTTCTTTATCTTCAACGCTTACAGCGAACCAGGGATTGAATGCTACAGGTTATACTTTCCGTATCCGTTTGAATGACGCTAACCCATCACCAACGTATGCTACATCACAGTCAGCTACACGTTTTGTTGGAGCGAATACATTCACAGGATTCCCATTACAATATGGAACAAGCTACAAAGTTTCGGTTCAGTATACCTTTACTGATCCTGTAAGCAACTTACCTGTTCAATCAGGATATGGAGCAGAGTGTACAGTAAATACACCATCAATTCCATTGACAACTATGGCTTCGCCAACATGTGGAACACAAGTTTCTACATTGAACGCGAACATTTCAGCGACAGCTGCATCTTATGCTACAGGATACCAATTCCGTATCAGATTGTTTGCAGATAACGGACCAACTCCAGCTTACACTTATAGTGCAGTTAGTGCGAGCCGTTTCTCATCGTTGACAGCCTTTGGAACATTGGCATACAATACAGCGTATTCAATCTCTGTACAGTACAGCATCCTGAATGGTTCTACAACAGTATGGTCGGGTTATGGACCGGAGTGTAAAGTTACTACACCGTTCTTCCCAACGACTAGTTTAGTTCCATCACAATGTGGATTGGTTGCGGCTACACCATTGACGCAACAGTTGAACATTACACCTTATCCAGGATTCCCTCACTACAAAGTATTGTTAGAGGAAGTTAGTGGAGAGGATGTTCTTAACTCTCAAGAGAGAGAGATTGTTTACTCTTACTTCAAATTGAATGAGTTCTCAATTGCTCAACCAGGTAAAAACTACCAGGTTTCTGTTGCAATCAAATTGAATGGCGTATTTGGAGATTACTCAACGGCTTGTGACTTACACACGCCTCCGGCAGCTAAAGCTGAAATGGCAATTCCATTTAAAGCTACAGCTTATCCAAACCCATTTGCGAACAACTTTATGCTTGATGTGAAATCGTCTAGTGAGTCAAACGTAAATATTAAAGTTTACGACATGATCGGAAGATTGATTGAACAAAGAGACGTAAGAGTTTCGGATATGCAGACAACAACAATAGGAAATCAATATCCAGCTGGTGTTTACAACGTAGTTGTATCACAAGAGGATAGTGTTGAAACTGTTAGAGTTGTAAAAAGATAATTCAAATCTTTTTAAATAATGAAAAGACCTTCGAGCAATCGAGGGTCTTTTTTTTGTTATTTAAAAATAGACTCAGGCAGACTGGTACGTACTTTTTCAGTATTTTTGAAAACCTAAACCCGGAAGCTTTCCATTAAATTAGTATTATGCCTTGGTATGCCTTATATACTGAATCGAGACAAGAAAAAAAAGTAACTTCGCGTTTAGCTCAACTCGGCATAGAAGTATACTGCCCATTGATTATCCAGGAAAGGCAATGGTCGGACCGAAAGAAAAAGGTGGAAGTTCCTTTGCTGCCTTCGTATGTATTTGTCCGCTTGGAACCCAATAATCGGGAATCGGTTTTTCAGGTGTCCGGAGTTGTCCGCTATTTATATTGGCTTGGTCAACCTGCGATAATCAAAGATTCCGAAATTGAGATACTTCAGAAATGGCTTCAGGATAAAGTCGTTTCATTTGAAGTGGTTGGCATCGAACCAGGTTCGCTATATGAGATTCCCTCAGGACCATTCATCGGCCAAAAAGGAATAGTCGATAAAGTTGATAAAAGCCAGATAACCTTAATCTTAGAACAGCTGGGTGTTAAGGTCATTTTACATAAGTAAGCTTTATCCTTTTTCCCATTTTAAAAAAAGTAGCTTTAATCTTAAGTTATTGTTAAGTTGCATGATTATTTTATTAGAATTTTAACATTGATTGAAATTAATGAGTACATTTGTTACTCGGAAAATTTTTATCGATGCTTGAGAATTTAATTACTTCAAAAACACGATTGCGTCTTCTTGTTAAGTTTTTTATAAACGTAGCAAATGAAGGGTATCTACGTGGTTTGGCATCCGAAATGCAGGAATCTACCAACGCTATCCGTAAAGAACTTAACAATCTTACCGAAGCAGGTTATCTGACCAGAAATGAAGACAATCAGAAGATTACCTATAAGGCAAATCAAAAAAATCCATTCTTTATCCTACTACAACAAATTGTGCGCAAATACATTGGCCTGGATACCATCGTTGAGATGGTTTTAGAGCGAATGGGACCGGTGCACCGCGTGTTTATTGTTGGAGATTATGTAAAAGGAATTGATAGTGGCCGCATTGAAGTGGTTTTGGAAGGAAAGGATCTGAATGAAGAATACATAAAACAATTGTCGCATAAGATTGAATTGGAGATACAGAAGGAAGTTGTTTTCTATCTGACCAATCAACATGATAATAGTGGTTTATTGGTTTTTGAACAGGAACTGATGACCAGTACACTAGATACCGTTTAAGGTCATTTCGACCTTAAAAAAAATGCTTTGTTGGTTCCCGTAATGGGACTGACCAAGCGAAGCCGTGTAAAAAACTAACGTTTATGGATACCGCGCAAATGGACAAACCCCGATTAATAGAACTTCCCAAGATCCATGATCTTCGTGGAAATCTGACATTCATACAGCATCCCGATCACCTTCCTTTTGAAATCAAAAGGGTGTTCTGGATTTATGATGTTCCCGGAGGCGAAACCCGTGGCGGACATGCCTATAAAAAGCAGCATGAACTCATTATTTCGCTAAGCGGAAGTTTTGATGTGGTCATTACCCATCCCAACGGAACGCTGGAACGTTTCACACTGAACAGAAGCTATTTTGCACTCTACATACCGCCGATGCATTGGCGCCACATGGAGAATTTTTCGACCAATTCAGTTTCACTCCATTTATGTAGCGACGGATTTGATGAAAGTGATTATATGAGAGAATTGAATTCTTATTTAATCAATAAGTAAAATGGCAAAAACGACAACGATACACGATTGCAGGTTGATTGAATTTCCAAAAAACCATCAAATCAATGGGAATCTGACGTCTATTACCAATAAGGAAGAGGTTCCTTTTGATATCAAAAGGATTTATTATTTGTATGATGTGCCCGGAGGTGAATCGCGGGGCGCTCATGGCCATAGGGATTTATATCAAATCATGGTAGCACTGAGCGGAAGTTTTACGGTTACTTTAGATGACGGGAACAACAAACAAAGTTTCCATTTATACCAGCCTTATCAGGGATTATTGATTCCACCGGGATTGTGGCGTGATTTGGATACTTTTTCTAGCGGTTCCATTTGTATGGTTTTGGCTTCTGAAGTATATGAAGAGGCCGATTATTTTAGAAATTATGAAGAATTCAAACTGTGGAAATCCTCGAAGTAACTCCTGAAATTTTTGACATAACTTTTCCAAACCCCAATCATATTTTTAATTCGGGAGCTTTCAGTAAGTTGAATGAACCCCGGTTTGAGAAAGTTTACTATTTGATTTTTAAGGACAGCAAAACCCGTTTGGGAATTATCCTGGGTTTGAGGGATCAACTATTGTTGAGTCCATTCTCAGCAACTTTTGGTGGATTTGAGTTTGCCAGTGAAGATGTAAAGCTGTACCAGATTGATGCAGCATTTGAGACTTTGTTTAATTGGGCTTCAGCCAAAAAATATAGCGGAATCAAAATCATTCCACCGCCATTTTTTTATAAGGAAGATTTCCTGGCAAAAGTGACCAACTGTATGTACCGCGCCGGATTTGAAACCAAAAACATGGAACTGAACTATCATTTCCAAACCGCAAATCTTACGGCAACTTACGAACAGGATATTTGGTACAATGCGCGTAAGAACTTAAAGAAAGCCAATTCCTTCGGACTAACTTTTGAAAAATTAGATATCAGTAACGGCAAGATTGCCTATGACGTAATTGCACAAAACCGTGCAGAAAGAGGCTTTCCATTGCGACTCACTTGGGAGCAATTGATGAATACCAATTCGGTTATTCCAATGGATTTCTTTTTGGCAAAAAATGCCACAGAAAGCATTGGCGCAGCTATTGTTTATCACATCGCACCTTCTATCGTCCGCGTGATTTATTGGGGTGACCTGCCGAAGTTTTCAGAATACAAAACAATGAACTTTTTGTCGTATCAGCTCTTCAAACATTATAAGGAGCAAGGCATCAAAATATTGGACATCGGGCATTCTACTGTAGATTCTGTGCCCAATCATGGCTTGTGCGAGTTCAAGGAAAGCATTGGCTGTTCCATTAGTTTGCTATATGAATTTTACAAAAAACTAGATTAATGAGAGATCTGCACAGCTATTCGAACGAATACATCAACCAGCCATTTGAATCCTATCAGGTCGAATACCGAAAACGATTGGTTGTGGATGTCATCCAAAAAAATAAACACAAAACCATACTTGAAGTTGGCTGTGCTGTAAATCCGCTTTTCGAATTTTTTACCAATTTTGAACTGCTGACGATATTGGAACCTTCCAAATTGTTTTACGATAAAACGGTTGAGGACATTGCCAAATTGAATTTGGGCCAAAAGGTTGAAATCTTTAATAATTTCTTCGAAGATGCGCTTGAAGCTGTAGATTCAAAACAATACGATTTAATCATCATAAGCGCATTGATTCACGAAATTCCCGATTTGGGCAAATTTTTCACAAGATTAAAGGAATTGGTAAAACCGGGAACAGTGGTGCATATTGATGTTCCCAATGGGAATTCGCTGCATAGATTACTAGCTGTGGAAATGGGACTCATCAAATCGCAGATGGAAATGTCTGATTTCAATATCCAATTTCAGCAGAACCGTGTTTTTGATTTGAATTCCCTGGAAAAATTGGTGACCGATTATGATTTTAACGTTATCGAAAAAGGCTCTTATTTCATAAAACCTTTCACACACGCCCAAATGCAGAAAATGATGGACAACAACATCATTGACACCAAAGTTTTGGATGGATTTTACAACCTTATCAAATATTTTCCGGATTTAGGTTCGGAGATTTATATAAATTTTAAAAAATAATTAGTTGATGATTAAGTTTTTGGACTTACAAAAAATAAATGCACAATACGCCGCCGAACTAAAACAGGCAGCTTCTGAAGTTATCGATTCGGGTTGGTTCCTAATGGGCGAAAGATTAAGCAGTTTTGAAAACAAACTCGCAAATTACATCGGAAGTAAAAACGCCATCGGTGTTGCCAATGGTTTGGACGCTTTGCGCCTGATACTAAAAGCCTATATTGATATGGGCGTTATGAATGAAGGTGATGAAGTCATTGTTCCGGCAAATACTTACATCGCTTCCATTTTGGCAATTACAGACAATCGATTGAAGCCGGTTTTGGTCGAGCCAAATGATTCCAGCCTTAATCTCGACATTGATTTAATCGAAAACCACATCACGCCAAAAACCAAAGCCATTATGGTGGTTCATTTATACGGACAGGTTTCGTGGAACGAAAAATTATCGGCTTTAGCCAAAAAATATAACCTGAAAGTCATTGAAGACAATGCTCAGGCAATTGGTGCAGAATGGAATGGAACAAAAACCGGAAACCTTGGCGATGCAGCCGGATTCAGCTTTTATCCCGGGAAAAACCTCGGAGCTTTGGGTGATGCAGGCGCAGTAACGACCAATGATGACGCACTTGCAAAACACATTCGTGCACTTGGGAATTACGGAAGCAACAAAAAATATGTAAACGAATTCCAAGGATTGAACAGCCGTTTGGATGAAATCCAGGCTGCGTTTTTGGAAGTCAAACTAAAATACATTGATGCCGAAAATCAATATCGTCGTCAATTGGCTTCGCTTTATCTCAACGGAATCAAGAATCCGGATATCGCATTACCATTTCCCGAAAACACGGTATTTGAATTTGATAAAAATCAGGAACACGTTTGGCATTTGTTTGTAATTCGATGCAAACAAAGAGATAAACTGCAGGAATATTTAACCGCAAACAACGTCCAGACGTTGATACACTACCCAATTCCACCCAACAAACAACAAGCCTACGCAGCAATGAATCATTTGGATTATCCGCTTACCAATACTATTCATGACGAAGTGTTGAGTTTGCCGATTAGCCCGGTTATGACTGAAGATGAAATCCAAAAAATCATCAGCATCCTTAACAATTTCAAGGCCTAAGTTTTAGTGGAAAAAACTACCAGCTACAAATCCATATTTAAAGCAACTTCCATTTTTGGAGGCGTTCAGGTATTCAATATTTTGGTTACCCTGATACGAAGCAAAGCCGTGGCAATCCTTATCGGAACTGCCGGAATGGGTTTGAATGGTTTGTTTATGTCGAGCCTGAACCTGATTAAAACCATTTCGTCTTTAGGGCTTTCGGAAAGCGCTGTACGCGATATTTCGAAAGCGCATTCTTCGGGCGATACCAATCATATTGGAAAAACATTTACCGTTTTCCGCCGCTGGATTTGGATTACAGCCGCACTCGGAATCGTAATTACCATTGCCTTTTCGCCTTTATTAAGCAAGATAGCCTTTGGCTCGACCAAAAACTGGACATCCTATATCTGGCTTTCGATTACATTCCTTTTCGGAGCGTTGTCTGGTGGAATTTATACTTTTCTAAGAGGAACACGACAGATTGGCTATTTGGCGCAGGCCAATATCATTGGTGCGATTGCAGGTTTGGTTGCGGCTTTACCGGTTTTCTATTTCTACGGAATTGAAGGAGTTGTTCCGGCAATTATCCTAACGGCTTTGGGGAATTACCTGGTTTCGCTTTATTTCAGAAGCAAAGTCAGATTTGACAAAGTCAATATTAGTTGGGCAGAAACTTTCAGTCTTGGCAAACCAATGGTACAGCTGGGTTTGAGCCTTACGCTGATTAATCTGATGACAACTGCGATAGCTTTTGTGCTGAATGCCTTTATTTCAAAAACGGGGAATTTATCAGATTTGGGATTGTATAATGCAGGCCAGGCAATTGTTGAAGGATATGTCGGAATGGTGTTTACCGCAATGGCAACGGACTATTTTCCAAGATTATCCGGAGTTATAGCTGATGATAAAAAATGGAAACAGTTGGTCAACGAACAATCGGAATTGGTCATCATCATCCTGAGCATTGTTTTAGTTTTACTGATTTCCACAACACCAATCTTAATCCGGATTTTATTAAGCAAAGAGTTCCTGGCTTCACAGGATTTCATTCTTTGGGCCGTACTTTCAATTCCGTTAAAAGGTTTGGTTTGGGTTACCGGTTTCGTGATTTTGGCAAAAGGCCACAACAAGCTTTTCCTGACTGTAGAAGTCATTACTAATGTGATTTTACTGAGCCTGAATTTGCTGTTTTATTCGCTTTATGGACTCAACGGACTTGGAATCTCAATCATCATAAGCTATTTTATTTTCACGATAATTATGATAGCGGTTTTGAAATCCAAATACGATTTCAACTTTTCAACCGACGTAATCACGCTTACGCTAAAAGGATTGGCAGCCTTATCATTATGCCTTGCCTGTATCAAATTTTTAGGTTACCCAAATGCCTATTATGCGCAGGCAGTTATTGTGCTCATCACGATTTCATACAGCTTATATGAATTGAATAAAAGGGTAAACCTGAAAGGGATTTTACTCTACGTTAAAGACAAAATCAAAAAATAATGAAGATATACGCTATAATTCCGGCGCGCTCAGGCTCGGTCGGAGTAAAAAATAAAAATATCAGGCCAATAAATGGAAAACCATTGATGGCTTATTCAATCGAGTTTGCCAAAGCACTTGGAGTGGATCGTGTTTTTTGTTCGACAGATTCTGAGGAATATGCAGCAATCGCGAAGCAATTTGGAGCGGAAGTTCCTTTTTTGCGTTCGGATTATGCCGCTTCATCAACCGCAATGGAACAGGATATTTTGGTCGATTTGTATCAAAAATTTCAAGAGCACAATATTGAGCAACCGGACATTTTAGTTTGGCTGCGCCCAACATTTGTGTTCAGAAGCCTGACCGATGTGCAAAAATGCATTGACCAATTAAAAAATGATCCAAGCCTGACTTCTTCAAGAACCGTTTGCGAAAGCGAAGGTAGGCTATATCTGACCAAAGGCGATATTCTGGTTCCGTCATTTGATGACAATGGAAAATCGATGATGCGCCGCCAGGATTTTGGAGATAGATACAAAGTGTTCAGCACCGATGTTTTCAGAAGTGATCAAAAGAACACCACCGATGATTTCCTTGGCAGAAAAGTAGGAGCAGTGGTAACCAATAAATTATGCGGTTTGGATATCGATGACGAATTTGATTTCCAGATTGTGGAAAATGTTTTAAAATATAACAAAGAATTGATTAATGAGTACATTGACGCCTCTTATTTCGGAAATTAAGGCCAATTTAGAAACGGTTCTTAAGCTTCGGAATACCAAGAAAAAGAAGGAAGACGACAGTTATGTTTCCGAAGGCGATTTGCTGCTGGATAAAATCTGCATGGATTATATCAATAAAACGTATTCATCAGTTCAAATCATTACCGAAGAAACCTATTCCGCTGGTGAAGTCGATTTGGATGCCTTTGAATTTACTGCCGTTGTAGACCCAATTGATGGAACCGAAAACTTTGTTTCAGGCTTGATGGAATGGGGTGTAGGTGTTTGCATTTATAAACGCTCTGAATTCCATGAGGCTTTGATTGCCTTGCCGGAACTGAATCATTACATTTTGAGCGATGATTTGCCAAAAGAAAAATTTGAATCCAGAATCTACGGAATTTCCTCATCGCTTACCAAAGAAGACTTACTGAATTTAGAACCCGGCTTTGAATACCGAATCATCGGTTGCTGCATGTACAATATGTTCAACGTAGTGACCGGAAGGTATAAAATGTTCCAAAACCCAAAAGGTGCGCGCTGTTGGGACATCTTACCCGGACTGAATATGGCGCACAAATTAGGATTAGACGTTACCGTAAATAATAAAAAATACAATGGAGAATTTTTACAACCCGCTGAAAAGTATCGTTTCAAAATTTCCAACTGAGTTTAAAAACATCGTAATCGTTGGTAAAGGCGAAAGCATAAAGCAAATCAATAAGGAAGTGCTTTCTGGTTCGCTGATTATCAATATCAACGATTCGGAATTGTTGATTAACGGTTACTTTACGATTTTTTATGCCGATAGGATTTTGGAATCATTCAAGAAAAATGGTTTCAAGAATGAGGTTTACATTTCGAGCCAAAAACTCGATGCGATTCTTCCAAGCAGCGCTGAGTACATTCATGCCGATTACAATCCGCTGACCAATGAAGGCGTTGAGCACATTGCGGCACTTTTTGAAAAAGATAGTTTTGAACTTACCGATTTCCTATTGCTTTCCGCAATTAAACTGGCGTGGTTGATTAATCAGGCTTCAGCTAAGGAACTGCCAATTTATCTGATTGGTTTCGATTTCGATTTGGAAAAGGAATCTGCACCAACAGACAATTCCAACCACGATGCCTTATACCGTGAAATCCTTTTCAAAACGCAGCGTTCCCAATACGCTTTCATCCAACAATATTTAAAGGATAAACTGGGTATTCAGTTGAAGCATGTTGGAAATGCCAATTTCAGCAGCCTTTCAGTTTCTGAATTCAATCAGCTGGCAAAGGAAGAAGTTGTTGCTCCAAAATCCCAATTTGACAATGTTGCCGAATATCAAAAACTGCTTGAAAAAGTTGCGAATGAGAATTATACGATTGTCGTAGCCGAGCTGACCAACAACCATATTGGTGATGCAGACCGACTTCGGAAAATGATCAAACTGGCCAAAAATGCCGGAGCCGATATGGTGAAAATCCAGAAACGCGATGTGGATACTTTCTACACACAGGACGAACTCAATACCGAATACATTTCGCCTTTTGGCAACAAATTAAAGCATTACCGCGATGGTGTCGAACTTGATGATGCCTTGATGAAAGTGCTGATTGAGGAATGTGAAAAGAACGAAATCGTTTGGTTCTCTTCAGTTTTGGATTATCCATCCTTATTGTTTTTGGAAAAATACAATCCACCGTTAATTAAATTGCCATCTACGATTTCGAACCACAGGAACTTTTTGAAAAAAGCCGGCGACGAATTCAAAGGCGACTTAGTAATATCAACAGGTTTCACCGATAAGGAATACGAGAATTTTGTTCTTGATAATTTTTGCCAAAACAGGAACCTGTTCCTTTTGCAATGTACTTCAAGTTATCCTGCACCGCCTGAAGCCTGCCAGATTTCGGTCGTTAGGCATTACGAACATTTAGGTTTGCCCAATTTATTCCCGGGTTACAGCAGCCACGATATCGGAAGCTTAGGCTGTATGATGGCTGTTGCGGCTGGCGCTAAAATGGTTGAAAAACATGTAAAATTAGGCGATTTGGACTGGATTCATTTTGATGGTGTTGCGTTGGATTTGGCCACAAACCAATTTGAGATTTTTGTAAAAGATGTCAGAAAGGCTAGCATCATGTGTGGTTCAAGAGAAAAGAAAATCCACAAACAGGAGCATCATAAATACACACCAAACGAAAAACATTTCTAGAAAATGATGTTAGTATCTGTTCCGGTAGCGACCTACAATTCGGTTGATTTTATCATAGAAACCTTAGAAAGTATCTACAATCAAACCTACAAGGAAATTGAATTGTTGATTTCGGATGATTTTTCTACCGACGGAACTATCGAAAAGGTTGACGAATGGATAAAACAGGAACGCGTAATCAATAGATTTGTTCGAATCGAATTCATAAAAGTCCCGGCCAATACCGGAATTTCAGCCAACTGCAACCGGTTTATCAAAGCCTGCCAATCGGATTGGGTAAAGATGATTGCCGGCGATGATATCTTGCTGCCCAATTGCATCGAGGACAATGTAAAATTCATTTCAGAAAATCCAGACGCACAAATTGTATTCAGCCAGGTTCGGTTGTATCAGGATACTTTTGAGGAAAAGAATTTCCTGAAAACAATTCCGAAATCCTTTCCCGATAATCTGATGAATCCATCTTTTACGGCTCAGGATCAATATAAAATATTACTTATTGCAGATAGATTGCATTACTCGCCATCGTTCCTTTTGAATAAAAAGGCGATTAACAGCGTTGGAGGTTATGACGAAACCAACCGTTTGGTCGAAGATTATCCAATGTGGCTCAAACTCACAGGAACCGGAATCAGGCTGTATTATTTCCATAAGGAAACCGTAGGTTACCGTATGCATTCGAAAGCCACGAATAACAATGGCCAGGATGTTTTGATCAAGCCATCGGAAATCAATAATTACAAAATCAGGAAAAAATATGCGCATCCCCATTTGCCAAAACTTCAGGTTTTGGATGAAGGATGGACGCACAACATCGCTTTGCTTTTTAAAAATATGGGAATTACCAGGAAGACAAAAGTCAATGTCAGCCTTTACAAGCTGATGACGGTCTATCTCAATCCGTTTTTTTATGCAAAGGCGGTTTCAAAAAAAATCAGTTAACTATATTCAAAAATGATAAACGTTACCAAAACCTTTTTTCCGCCAATTGAAGAATACCAGGAGCAATTAGAACGCGTTTGGAAAAATCAATGGCTGACCAATAGAGGAGAATTATTATTAGAATTAGAGGAAAAGGTTAAAAAATATCTTTCGGTTTCCAATGTCATCATTATGACCAATGGAACGATTCCAATTCAAATTGCGCTGAAGATTTTAGGAAAGGAAGGCGAAATCATTACGACGCCTTTTAGTTATGTTGCAACAACGTCTTCGATTGTTTGGGAACACTGCAAACCGGTTTTTGTGGATATCCATCCCGAATATTTAACCATTGATGAAACTAAAATTGAAGCAGCCATAACACCAAAAACCACAGCAATCCTTGCTACGCACGTTTTTGGAAATCCGTGCAATGTGGAAGCGATTGAGGCTATTGCCAAAAAACACAACCTAAAAGTGATTTATGATGCGGCGCATTGTTTCGGTGTGACTTACAAAGGCAAATCGATTTTTGATTTTGGCGATGTGAGTACGTGTAGTTTTCACGCAACCAAATTATTCCATACTGGCGAAGGCGGAGCATTGTTCTGCAATGACGCCGATTTGAACCATAAAATGTATTTCAGCCACAACTTCGGGCACAATGGCCCGTTGGCTTTTCACGGTTTAGGAGTCAATGGAAAAACTTCCGAATTGCAGGCAGCCATGGGATTAGCGGTTTTGCCTTACATTGACGATATCATCCACAGCCGAAAAGAAGCGGTTGAATATTATAATGCCAATCTGGATTGCGGAAAACTGCAAATGCTTAAAATCCGTGAAAATGCAAGCTGGAATTACAGTTATTATCCAATTTTATTGGAATCGGAAGCAAAATTATTGGAAGTGCAGCAGGCTTTAAATGAGGTTGATATTTATCCAAGGCGTTATTTTTATCCATCGTTGAATACCATTGAATTTACCAAAGGGCAATCGATGCCAATTTCTGAAGATGTTGCTTCAAGGGTAATGTGCCTACCGCTTTACGCAGGTTTGGTCGCTTCTGAATTGGAACAGATTGTACATACGATTAATAATAACCTGGGTTAGTTTTAATGAAAAAACTCAGCATCATCATTCCGGCATACAAAGTTGAAGGGTACATTGAAAAATGCATCCGAAGCCTTGAAAATCAGGATTTGCCAAAAGACGAATACGAAATCATTGTTACCAATGATGGTTCGCCTGATCGTTGCCGCGAAATTGTGGAAGATTTGCAAAATGAGTTTTCGAATCTGATACTGATCAATCAGGAAAACCAAGGTGTTTCGATGGCGCGGAATAATGCCATTGCCCAGGCACAAGGCGAATACATCCTGCCAATTGACCCTGATGATTATGTGGTTCCCAATGTTTTGAAATCGGTTTATGAAAATGCCAAATCAAGGAATTTGGATGTTTTATATTTAGCTTACGAGATTTTTGACCGTGAAGGGAATTCCGTTTGGGAAACTGATTACGAATCGAAAAACGATATTATTTTTGATGGAGTTGAAGGCTATTTTGCGCCACGAAGTGTTGAAATGAAAGACCCTGACAGAAGTTGGGCTGTGCTTTACAGGCTGGAAATGCTTAAGGAACACGGAATCCATTATCCTAAAAATGTTCCGTTTCTGGAAGACGGTTTGTTTTTGGGTAAAATATTTACCGTTGCCAAACGCGTTGGTTTTTCATCGGCCAAATTTTACCAGAGAACCATCAGGCAGGGTTCGGCAACCAACTCAAAATTATTGTTTTCCAAAAAAGCAATCGACGGATTTTTATTGGCTGTAGCCGATTTAAAAGATTTCTCAAAAACCATCACAAATGGCAGTAAACAACGAGGTTTGATTAACCACGTTATGGCAAAATTTGTCTTTTTGCCCTTGAGTTCCTGTTTGAAATCCAACAATTTCAATGATTTTTTAAAGATTATAAAAGCATTGAAAAACCTTGGTTTGAAAAAATTGGATTTGGAAGGCTGCAGCGGAATTTACCTGAAATATGGACAAGCCTACAATAAGTCGGTTACGCATTTCATGATTGTATATTACAGCCGTCTCTTCAAAATGAAATACAATAATTAATGACTGAAAAGATAGAGCAATTTTATCAGTCGTTGTATCAGGAATTGCAGTCCAAATTGGGCTCTTGTATTTATAAGGATGTAGATGTAATTCCAATGACAATACAGTTTTACCTCAATACGATTATCAACAGCAAAGCCTTGGTGAATCAAATCCAACAGCTTTCCAATGAGGATGAAATGCAGCTTTTGGTCGAGCGCTATTTTGAAGGTTTTTTTAAGCCAAAAAGCAATAAGTTCAAATTAATTTCACAGGATATTTTCAGGTATTTCTACCATCTGTTATTTCATAAAACACAAAAATCAAATGCCGATTTTTTTGTTTTCATTACCAATAAAAAGTTCTTCTCTTATAGCAAACCCATAAAGGAAGCATTGGAACAACAGGGTAAGAAAGTAGAATTCCTGCTTTGGGATAAAAACGACGCTGATTCAAACAACACCGATAAAAAACATTTGCCAAAGTCTGATTTTCCTTCTTTCAGTAAAGGATATTTTGAACACCACAATTTTACAACGCTTGTTGACAGAGCCAACGGTTTTCTGCCTTTGCTCAAAAATAAAAAGCTGATTGTGATTGAAGGCGATTTGGAGTCGCAGCATATTTTAGGATTATTGGGAAGCAAAAACAACTTTGAAACCTATTGCCTGCAATGGGGTTTCTTTGGAAAAACCGCAACGAAGCCAGGTTGGAGGAATATGCCGTTTGATAAATTTTTGGTTTGGGGCGATTTTTTCGAGGCCAATTTTAAGCCTTACAATCCACAACTCAATATAATTTCGTGTGGACATCCTTCGCTGAAAGACAATGAGGTTTTTGAAAAAGGAAAGGTAATCTTGTTTGCAGTCCAAAAGAAATTTGGCGAGCATATTACCACTCAGGATGTGTTGGATTTTATTCATTTTGCAGCCAAAACGGCAAAGCAAATGCCCGATTATAAAATCATCATCAGAAGCCATCCTGATTTTGAGATTCCGCAAAATATTCAACAGGAATACCAATCGGTTCAGAATATAATTTGGCACGATTATAAGAATTTCAGCCTGAACCAGAGTTTTGATGAGGCGAAATATTGCGTCAGCATTTCGTCAACGGTAAGTTTGGAATCGATAGCGTATGGCTGTTATCCGCTGTATGTTAAAATTAATGAATTGCCGTTGCAGATTCATGAATTGCTTAGCAAAAACTCGAATCATCAGCATGTTTTTGATTCTGAAAACTTTATAGCAGGCATCCAACATTTAGAAACACAGCATTTGAAAAATTATCTAGCCGATTTTAAAAACAAACTCTATAAAAACCTTGGAACAGCTGCCCTAAATGCAATTGTTTCCGAATTAAACACATAAAATAGTACACGCCATATATGCTTTTTAACTCTGTAAATTTTGCAATATTCCTTCCGATAGTTTTTCTGCTCTATTGGTTTGTTGCAAATAAAAATTTGAAGCTTCAGAATATTTTACTGTTGGTTTCGAGTTATTTCTTTTATGCCTGTTGGGATTGGAGGTTTATGTTCCTGCTGATTTTTTCCACACTTTTGGACTATTTCACCGGACTCAAAATGGCAGAATCAAAGACAAAATCGGGTAAAACATTTTGGTTTTGGCTCAGCGTCACCGTGAATCTTGGGTTTTTGGCAGTCTTTAAATATTATAATTTCTTTGCGGAATCGTTTGCCGAATTAATCGCCAATTTTGGACTTCACGTAAATCCATGGACGCTCAAAGTGATACTTCCGGTTGGAATTTCATTTTACACCTTCCACGGTTTGTCCTATGTCATCGATATTTATAAAAACAGGATTCCAGCCGAAAAGGACTTTGTCGAATATTCGGTTTTCGTAAGTTTCTTTCCTTTGCTTGTTGCCGGTCCAATTGAGCGTGCGACGCATTTGTTACCACAGATAAAAGTCAAAAGGCATTTTGATTATTCCAAAGCTGTTGATGGCTTGCGCCAGATTTTGTGGGGATTATTCAAAAAGATTGTCATCGCCGACCAATGTGCGATTTATGCCAACCAGATTTTTAATGACGCCGGGCATCAATCGGGAAGCAATTTGTTTTTAGGTGCTTTGTTCTTTACGTTCCAGATTTATGGTGACTTTTCAGGATATTCAGATATTGCTTTGGGAACAGCACGATTATTTGGAATTGAATTATTGCGAAACTTCGCCTTCCCTTATTTTTCAAGGGACATAGCCGAGTTTTGGCGACGCTGGCATATTTCGCTTTCCACCTGGTTTAGGGATTATTTATATATTCCACTTGGCGGAAGCAAAGGTGGAACCTGGATGAAAGTTAGAAACACATTCATCATTTTCCTGGTCAGCGGTTTCTGGCATGGCGCCAATTGGACGTTCATCGCGTGGGGACTTTTGAATGCGTTGTTTATTATGCCTTCAATTATTTTCAATACGCACAGGAACAATCTTGAAATCGTTGCGAAAGGAAGTTATTTTCCAAACCTGAAGGAACTTTTATCAATTATCATCACCTTCCTGATGGCCGTTTTTGCCTGGATATTTTTTAGGGCGTCGAGCATTACCAATGCCTTTGCCTACATCAGGGAAATGTTTTCACCATCATTTTTTACAAAGCCAACCGTCACGCCTTATATTGTATTTTTCTTTATCGTGTTTTTTATGGTTGTAGAATGGCTTGGGCGTGAAGAAGAATATGCCTTGAATAAGTTTGGCCTGAATTGGCCCAAATTCATCCGACACGGATTTTATATGTTATTGATCACTGCCATTTTCCTGTTTTCAACGAAGGAACAGCAATTTATTTATTTCCAATTCTAGTATGAAAAAGTTCCTAAAAAACATCCTGATTTTTGGATTGGTATTTTTTCTTTTGGATAAAATATTCATCTTTTTCATCGCAGTTTCACCCGAAAAGGAAGCAGACAAACGCTTAGAATTATTGATAAACGGAAAGATAAACAAGGAAATTATAATCTTGGGTTCATCAAGAGGAGCACGTAACATCATCGCTTCCGAAATCGAAAAGAAAACAGGTCATTCGACTTACAACCTGGCTTATCCGGGTTCGGATATTGAGTTTCACGAATTCATCACCAGGACTTTGTTGAAGTTCAATAAGGCTCCCAAAGTTATCCTGCTTTCTGTAGATTATCCGATGGCATTTTTACCGGATTCAATCCTGAATTTCAGGCTCGACCGATTATATCCATTGGTAAAATACAATTACATCAACGAGGAATTGGTGGCAAGAGATGAGAAAAATATCATCATGTCCAATCTTTTTGCGCTAAGCCGAATGAACAAAACCAATTTTGACATCAGGCAGAAGAAATTCACGGCTTTGGACACGCTTTATGCCGATGGTTCGATGCCAATCAGTTTCCAGAAAGAAGGTGAAGACTGGACTCAGGCAGCAACTGTAACAAAATACGATTCCAAAAAAGAGTTGGAAGTAAAGCTGGAATGTTTCCAAAAAATAATTGCGTTATGCCAGGAAAAAAACATCCAATTAATCATAATCCAACCGCCATTATTTGATCCAATGGATGGCGCTTTCAGGGAAAGGCTGAAGCAATTGACCCAGAATAAGATTCCGTTTTTTGATTACAACAATCAGAATCCGATTTATAAAAACAAGGACTATTTCTACGACAGGACACATTTGAACCGTAAAGGAGCAACAATTTTCACCGATGAAATAGCCAATTATTTAAACACACACTACTCAAAGTTATGAGTTCAAAAAAAATACTGATTGTAACCAACGGTTTCTTTCCCGAAATTTCGCCGCGTTCCTTTAGGGCAACAGAATTGGCGAAAGAATTGGTAAGAAAGGGACACGAAGTTACCGTTTGTACCCATTTCCGTGAAGGTTTGGAAGCGTTTGCTGTGCAACATAATTTCAGGCTTATCGATTTAGGAAAACTGACTTGGCCAAGACCGGTTGTTAAAGGAAGTGGCGTTGAGTTTTTAGTCAGAAGAATAATCGCAAGATTTTCGGCTTTGCTGTTTGAATATCCAACAATTCAGTTGATTCCGTTGATTAAGAAAGCGCTTAAGAATGAAAAAGGGTATGACGCCTTGATTTCTGTGGCCGTTCCATATCCAATACATTGGGGTGTTTCCAAAATCTGGTCAAAGAAAAACCCGATTGCCAAAACCTGGATTGCCGATTGTGGAGATCCATATATGGGACAGGAAAATGACACCTTCAAACCGCCTTTTTATTTTGGCTACCTAGAGAAAAAGTTTTGCCGGAAGGCCGACTTTATAACAGTTCCAACACAAAATTCGATTCCGGGTTATTATCCCGAATTCCATGACAAAATCAAAGTGATTCCGCAGGGTTTCCGATTTGAGGATGTGGCATTATATAACGGTCCGTTGAATAAGGAGAAAATCATTTTTGGCTATGCCGGAATGTTTATTCCCGGAAGGCGCGACCCATCAGAATTCCTAACGTACCTGAATAGTTTGGATGAGAGTTTTAAATTTGAATTCCATATTTATACGACAACGCCACAGTTTGTTGCTCCATTTGTAGAAGGAAGTAAAGGCAGGATTGTCATGCAGCCAATCGTTCCGAGGGAAAAATTGCTTTATGAATTATCAAAAATGCATTTTGTGGTTAACTTTGAAAATGTTGGGCACAAACAAACCCCAAGTAAATTAATCGATTATTTAATTATTGACAAACCCGTATTGAGTGTTACCTTTGGCAACCTGCAGCCAGAAATTTTCCAGGAATTTTTAAATGCAGATTACAAGCACAAAATGCTTTTGCCTGAGAAGGATAATTACCGGATAGAGAATGTTGCTTCACAGTTTATAGCTTTAATACCTTAATGAAAAACGCCTTTTTTTATTTTATCCTTTTTCCGTTTCTGGGGTTTATCAATGCCCTCAGGAACTATAGAAGTAGCTGGGCAAAGCCTACTGTAATCATGTTTGTTTCCTTTTTTGGATTGTCAATGGTTAAAAGCGATACGGTTGACAGTACGCGATATGTCCAGAATCTTGAGATGATGTATAACAGCAATAAGGATTTTGAGACGATACAGGCAGGTTTTTATAATAGCGAAGGCGGCGGTCAGGCCGATATTTATGTGACTTTGACCACATTTTTATTTTCATTGTTTACCGATAATGGAAATATCCTCTTTATGTTTTTCGGATTGGTATTCGGATATTTTTATGCCAATAATATTTGGCTGGTTTTAAATCAATCTAAAGGGAAACTGCATTGGGAGCAGCATTTATTACTGGCTGCTTTTAGTATGATTATTGGTTTCTGGACCATCAATGGAGTGCGTATGTGGACGGCAGCGCACATCTTTTTCTACGGAGGTTTCCTCTATTTATTCCAGGACAGGAAAAAAGGATTGGCGATTGCGGCAAGCAGTATCCTGTTCCACTTTTCATTCGTACTGCCGGTATTCCTGTTGATTTCGTATAGTTTGGTTAAATTGAATTTCAGGTTTTTATACCTTTTCTACATTGCCAGTTTCTTTATTGCGGAGTTGAATGTCGATTTTATCAGGACAACTTTAGAATCCAATTTACCTGATTTCCTGCTTCCAAAAGTCAAGACATATTTCAACGAAGATTATCTCGAAGGATACGAAGAAGTCGCCGTTTCGGTGAATTGGTATGTCCTGTATTATAAAAAAATCCTAACGTATTTTACGGTAATTTTTATCTCCATCATATTCTTTAAAGCGAATCCTACGGCGCAGACCAAAAAGCTGCTGGGATTTTCATTATTGTTCTTATCGGTGGCGAATATTTTGAGTCTGCTTCCTTCAGGTGCACGATTTTTAAATGTGGCATTCCTATTTTCATTGGCAACCTCATTCATCATTGCATCAAACAGTAAAGATATTTTTATTTCCAAAAGCGTCAGGTTTTTATCGCCGCTGCTGATTTTGTTCTGTATTATCTCAGTCCGATTATCATTGGATTATTTCAACGTTACGACACTTACCAATCCGTTAGTTGTGTTTCTGACCAATATAAATCAACCTCTGATTGATTTCATAAAATAGCATCTGAATTAATGCCTTCTAAAATTTCGTATTTAAAATCCTTTGCTGCTGCTGCCGACATCAACAGGAAAGGAAATACTGTAAAGGAAAAACTGATTATCATTGAGTCTGATGATTGGGGTGCCATTCGAACGCCCTCAAAAGAGGCTTTGAATTATTTTGAGCAAAAAGGATTTGACATAGCCAACAGCATTTATAAAAATGATGCACTTGCCTCGCGGGATGATTTGGAAAAACTGTTTGAGGTTTTGCAGTCCTACAAAGGCAGCGATGGAAAACCAGCAGTGATTACCGCAAACGCCATTATGGCAAATCCCGATTTTGATAAGATAAAAGCACATGATTTCAAGGAATATTTTTTCGAGCCTTTTACTGAAACCTTAAAACGTTATCCTAAGCATCAGAATAATTTCCAACTCTGGAAACAGGGAAGCGAAAATGGAATTTTCCATCCGCAATTCCACGGCCGTGAGCATTTGAATATCAAACGCTGGATGAAAGCGCTGCAATCAAAGGATGAAGCTATTCTGACTTCGTTTGAACAGCAAACTACCTATTCCGGAAAAGGCGATTATAGCTTTATGGAAGCCTACGATTGGGATTCACCGGAAGATGTAAATGAACATAAGACCATTATTCAAGACGGATTAAAAATCTTTGAAGAGCATTTCGGATTTAAGCCAAAAAGCTTTATCGCGCCTTGCTATAATTGGGATACCCAATTGGAATCTTTTTTAGCTGACCAAGGAATAGAATGGATTCAAAGCCTGCGTTCCCAATTGCAGCCAACCGGAGTTTTCAATGAATACCAAGCCATAAGGCACAGTTTTGGGCAAAAGCAAAACGGACTGCGTTACAACATTCGGAATTGCTTTTTTGAGCCAAGCATGCTGCCACAAAAAGATTGGGTAAATGGCTGCCTGGCACAAATCCAGGCTGCGTTTTTATTTTCAAAACCTGCTGTTATTTGTTCGCACCGAATCAATTTTGTGGGTTTCATCAATCCGAAAAATGGAGAAAGAGGTTTAAATGATTTGGATTTATTGCTGAAAACCATTGTCAAAAAATGGCCGGACGCAAAATTTATTACCACAGACGAATTATCTAAATATATATGATTAAAGTAGGTTTTACAGGCGATTTCTGCCCTTGGCTTCGTGTTGAAAAGGAAGTCAAAGCCAACAATTGGAAACCTTTATTTGAAGAGGTGCAACCTTTTTTTGAGGCAAATGATTTGAATGTTTTGGATTTGGAATGTCCATTGACAACTTCAACCAACGGAATCAGCAAAACCGGTCCACATATCAAATCACATCCGGAAACGGCAACGATTTTGAACCATCTGAATTGCGGATTGGTGGCAACAGCCAACAATCACTTTAAGGATTATGGCTGGAAAGGCATGCAGGAAACTTATGAGGCTTTGGGAAAACACAAGATTTCATGGTTGGGAAGTGGAGCCAATTTTGAAGAAGCATCTAAAACCTTTTATTGGAAAAAGGACGGAATCACTATCGCTTTTATCAATGTTACCGAAAACGAATGGACCACAACACACGATGAAACTCCGGGTTGCAACCCAATAGATTTGACGAATGTTTTTTATCAGATTCGGGAAGCCAAAAACCAGGCTGATTTTGTGGTAGTCATTGCTCATGGCGGCCACGAACATTACGAACTGCCAAGCCCGAGAATGAAAAAATGGTACCGCTTTTTTGTCGATGCCGGAGCAAATGCGGTTGTGGCTCATCATACGCATATCATTTCGGGGTATGAAGTTTACAATGATGCACCAATTTTTTACAGCCTTGGAAATTTCTGTTTTGATTGGGACGGCTTGCGCAATAAGCCTTGGAACAAAGGAATGATTCTTCGTTTGGGATTTGAAAAAAGCAAACCGATAACTTTCGAAATGGAATTTGTACACCAAAACAGCGAAGCTGTTGGACTTTCGTTGTTGAAAGGTGAAGATAAAAATGAAATGCTCGAGCATTTGTATAAACTGAATGCCATCATTGAGGACGATACCAAGTTGGAAGCCGAATTCCAAAAATATGCTGAAACCTGGAAAGCGGTGATGAATACCTGGATTCAGCCTTATAAAGGGAAAATCATGTCGAGCCTTTACAAGAGAGGACTTTTACCTTCGATAATTACCAAAAGAAAAAAATTGCTTTACACGAATCTGATTCAGTGTGAGGCACACCGCGATATATTGTTACAATCCATAAACCCCAATAAATAATGTGCGGATTTACAGGATATTTTAATTTTGATAACAGCAAAGCAACGGGTAACGAAGTTATCCGCCAAATGCTTTCGATACAAAAACACCGCGGTCCGGACGATTCCGGAATCGTGGCAATAAATACCCAGGAAAAAACCTTTGAAAATGTTTCGATTTCTGAGGATGTGAATTTCAAAAATCCAAGTGATTTGATTTTTGGATTTAACCGATTGAGTATTTTAGATCTTTCTCCTGCAGGGCATCAGCCAATGGTAAGCCCAAATCAGAAAGTAATCCTGATGATGAACGGCGAAATCTACAACGCATTTGATTTCAAACCTGAACTGGAACAGAAAGGCCATGTTTTCAAAAGCACTTCCGATACCGAAGTAGTACTTCATTTATATTCTGAATATGGCATGGAAAAAATGATTTCAATGCTCAACGGAATGTTTGCCATGGCGATTTATGACTTAGAATTGGACACGTTGTTTTTGGCACGCGACCGTTTCGGCATCAAGCCTTTATACCTTTTACAGGAAGAAGGAAGGTTGGCTTTTGGTTCGGAAATGAAGAGTTTCAAACCATTGCCAGGCTTCAAATTTGAACCAGATTTTAGTAAGCTGGATGAGTTTTTATTGTTTCGGAATGTGATTAACGATACACTGTTTAAGAATATCACAAACTGTACTCCGGGAACATATTTGAGTGTGAAAAATGGTAAAATAGAGTCAAACACTTATTATGAATTAGACCAGGAAGGAAATAACAAAATCGCCAATAAAGACGCACAAAACCAGTTGGAAAACGCCTTACAGAAAAGTGTCGATTCCCAAATGATCAGTGATGTAAAATTGGGTTGCCAACTTTCCGGCGGTGTCGATTCTTCATTGGTCAGTTATTATGCTGCCGAATCTTTGAACGAAGGGAACCTCGAAACCATTTCGATAATCTTTAAGGACCAGCGTTTTTCGGAAGAAAAATATATTGACAAAGTTGCTGAACAATTGGATTTGAAGGCACACAAATACGAAATGGACGCTCAATATTATTTCGAGGTTTTGGAAAAAGCCATTTGGCATTTTGAGCATCCGTTGAATCATCCAAATACCATTGGAATTTACCTGTTGAGCCAGGAAGCCAAAAAGCATGTTACCGTTTTGTTGAGCGGAGAAGGAGCAGACGAATGCCTTGCCGGTTACAGTCGTTTTATTCGTGCGCTTAGATTTCCATTCAATCGTGAATTTTTAGGCGGACTGAAACGAAATTCAAAATTTGCTTTCGAATATTTAAGCTATTTCCTGAATCCGAACAAGCGAATGGTAATGGAAACCGCTTTTGGCAGTTTGGCTACAGCCCATTCGCTGAAAGCCAATTTCAAATTGGATAACGCGATTAATGACAGGGTAAAAACCTTGAACAGGCTCAAAGGAAACACCAATCTGAAACAAAGAAAATACGAGCTACTGACTTATTTGCCCGACTTATTAATGCGTCAGGACAAGATGTCGATGGCACACTGCATCGAAAACCGCGTTCCGTTTTTGGATAACAACATGGTTTCAACATCATTGAATATTTCAGGAGATTTACTAATTGCAAAACACAACGGCAAAGACGAAAACAAGGTTTTATTAAAGGATATTTGTGCTTCAAAATTTGGTGAAGATTTCGCATACCGTGATAAAATGGGATTTGGGATTCCGTTAAGGGAATTTTTCTCTTCGGATGTTTTCAAACAAAAATGGAATGCTAAAATTGCTCCGGGAATCCAAAAACGTGGGCTTTTTGAATTAAAGGAATTGAATTCCTGGATTAATAATATTGCCAATGCGTCGCCAGATCAAATGGATGCCATTTGGCTGATGCTAGGATTTGAACTTTGGGCACAACACTATTTAGATTAAAATGATAGCCATTCACAATAATAAAAGCACCGATTTATTCCATTTCAGATGGATGGATTATTGCGACAAAAACAATATTCCTTATAAACTGGTTAATTGTTATGATAACGATATTATCCAGCAGTTAAAAGGCTGTTCGGCTTTGATGTGGCATTACCATCAGGCAAGCCCAACAGATATTGTGATGGCGAAATCGCTACTTTTTTCTTTGGAACAAAGCAGTACAAAAGTGTTCCCTGATTTTAATACTGCCTGGCATTTTGATGATAAGGTAGCACAGAAATATTTGTTGGAAGCCTTGGAAACCGATTTGGTTCCGACCTGGGTTTTCTACGATAAAAAAACCGCCAATCAATGGATTGATAAGGCTTCGTTTCCAAAAGTATTCAAACTCAAAGGTGGTGCAGGTTCCCAAAATGTGCAATTGGCCAAAACAAAGCAGGAAGCCAGAGCGCTAGCCAATCAGGCATTTGGTAAAGGTTTTGCAGCTTATGATGGTTGGGGGAGCATCAAGGAACGCTATCGAAAATGGCGTTTAGGAAAAACCAATTTTTTTGATGTAGCCAAAGGTTTTGCGCGATTGGCAAATCCGCCGCGTTATGCCAAAGTAATGGGAAAGGAAATGAATTACCTTTATTTTCAGGAGTTTATCGCCAATAATGATTCGGATATCAGGATTGTGGTCATTGACGGAAAGGCATTTGGTATCAAACGGATGAACCGCGAAAATGACTTCAGGGCTTCAGGAAGTGGATTCATTTTGTACGACAAGGAATCGATTGACGAGCGTTTCGTAAAAGCCGCTTTTGAAATCCATAAAAAACTAAAGGCACAATGCATTGCCTACGACTTTGTGTTGGATAATAACAAACCACTTTTGATTGAAATCAGTTATGGTTTTGCCAATGCAGGTTATGATGATTGTGTGGGTTATTGGGATGAAGAAATGAATTGGTACGAAGGCAGGTTCAATCCGTATGGCTGGATGATTGACATGATGTTGAAATAATGAAGGATTACGCACCGTTATTGGTCATGGTTTATGACCGTTTGGATAGTTTGAAAAAATGCATTACAGCCTTGCAGCAATGTGAAGAAGCAAAAGCGTCTGAACTTTATATTTCTTCGGATGCAGCTTATCGTAATCAGGACATTGAAAAAATAGAAGCGGTTAGGGAATACATCCAAACCGTTACCGGATTTAAAAAAGTAATACCAATTGCTCCAAAAGAAAACCGTGGGTTAAACGGTGCCTATAACGCTGCAATTGATCTGATTTTTAAGGAACACGATACTTTTATTTTTTTGGAAGATGATATTATTGTAGCTCCCGATTTCCTGAAATTTGTCAATGAAGGTTTGGAATTTTATAAAAACGATCCAAAAGTGCTTTCGGTTTCCGGATTTTCGCATTCAGTTTTTTTTGAGATTGATGATAAATCAAAATCGGATGTTTATTTTACAAACCGTTGGTGTCCCTGGGGATTTGCTTCCTGGAGAAATAAGATTTTGGATGTTCATGCACTGTCAATGGAAGAATTGAGCCAGGATTTACACGATAAGAAATTCGTAAGGAAACTGGACAAAATCGGAATTGACCTGTTCACCGCTTTCCAGCGGAAATTATATAAAAATGAACCTTTGGTTTTGGATTACCGCTATGTGCATTATATGGTCAAAAACGATTTGTATGCGGTTACGCCTTATACGACAAAAACGTTCAACATTGGAAACGACGGGCAGGGAACAAGGACCCGGAAAAATGAGAAGTTCACCAGCTTTGATTTAGAAACCTTGAAAAAGATTGTACCTTTTCGGTTTTCGGAATTCTCTAATGACAAAATAAACAACGCGTTTAATTTTTTAACCAATAATACCAGGACCAGTAAACTCAAAAGAGTACTGAATGCAATAGGCTTATTGCAGTTTGGTTATTATCTGCACGAACGAAAAAAGAAATGGCGCAAAAGAAAATAGTCATTGTATTGCCAAAGCTTACTCCGGGCGGAACTGAACGGACTGCAGTGGTTTTGGCAAATTATATGGTTGAAAAAAATATCGATGTTACCATTTTGGTAATGTTCAAAAGGGATAAATTTTACGAACTGCATCCTAAAGTAAAGTTGATGGAACCTGATAATTTCAGGGATAAATACGGTAAAATATTATCGTTCCCAATTTTATTATGGTATCTGCGCAAAAGCATCAAAGCCGAAAAACCAGACACGGTTTTCTGTTTGGGCTATATGCTTTTGGGAATCATCACTTCGGTCGGAATAAAAACAAAAGTCATTATCTCAGGACGAAGCAGCCCGGACAGGGTAAGGTTTCCCGGAAATGCTTTATTCAATGCTTTTTATAATTTCTGTTATGCTGTTTTCAAATTCAGGATTGACGGAATCATCGCGCAGACGAATTATGCTAAAGAAGTGTACCAAAAAAAATACAGCTGCCCAATTGTTGTGATTCCGAATTTCCTTAGGGAAATCAAGGAGTTTCAGCATCAAAGAAAAAATCAGATTATCACTCTCGGACGTTGTTCCTACGAAAAGGCGCAGCATTTTTTGCTTGAGGCTTTCGCCAAAATCAATGCTCCAAACTGGACTTTAGCCATAGTTGGCGACGGACCTTTATTGGATGATTTAAAAAATCAGGCAAAGGCATTAAATATCGCAGAAAAAGTCGAATTTTGCGGCTTTCAAAAAGAAGTCGATTTTTATTTGTCGCAAGCCAAAATATTCGGATTTACCTCTATCATTGAAGGATATCCAAATGCATTGATTGAAGGAATGGCAAACGGATTGGCGCCTGTAAGTTTCAATTGCGTTGCCGGACCGTCGGACATTATAAAGGAAAACGAAAACGGATTTCTGATTCCGGTTGGAAATGTGGCTCTTTTTGCAGAAAAATTGCAATTGCTGATTGATAATCAGGATTTATTGGATAAAATAAGCAGCAATGCTTCAAAAATTAAACAGACTAACGATTTAAAAATTATAGCCGGACAGTACCAGGATTTTTTGCTTCCGTCGGCATAAGAAAATAATATATATGAAGATTTTAATAACAGGTGGCGCCGGATTTATTGGTTCAGCCATAGTGCCAAAACTGCAAAGTGAAAACCACGATGTCTTTGTTTTTGACAATTTGAGTTTCGGGAACAGGGAATTTATCAATCTTACCGATAATCATTTTTTCCTTGGCGATATCCGCGATGCAGTTGCAGTTTCAAAAACTATTGAATCGATTTCACCCGATATCATCATCCATTTGGCTGCGGTACATTTTATTCCGTATTGCAACGAGCATCCGTTTGAATCTTCGGACATTAACATCCGCGGAACGATGAATGTTCTGGAAGCTGCCAAAAAAGTAAAAAACCTTAAAAAAATAGTGTTTGCCTCAACCGCTGCGGTTTACCCAATTTCAAATAATGCCGTTGCCGAAACAGACGAAGTAAGGCCTTTGGATATTTATGGTTTGAGCAAACTGGCTGGCGAGCAATTGTTGCAGAAATTCCATCTTGAAACAGGAATTGATACCATCTGCTGCCGATTCTTTAATGCATTTGGTCCAAATGAAACCAATCCGCACCTTATCCCTGAAATCGAAAAACAGATTAAGGACGGAAGCCGCAAAATTGCTTTAGGAAACTTAACGCCAAAACGCGATTTCATCCATACACACGATATGGCAAATGCGGTTTCGGCGTTGACTAAGCTTGAAAATGTTGGTTTCGACACCTTCAATTTAGGACGCGGAATCGAATATGCAGTAACAGAAGTTGTTGCCGAATTCGAGAAAATCCTAAACGAAAAAATCGTTATAGAAGTCGATCCTGCAAGAGTTCGGAAAGTGGAAAGACTACACTTGTTGGCAGATGTTTCTAAATTAAAACAAAGGACAGGCTGGGAACCACAATGGAGCCTGAACCAGGGAATTAAGGATTTGGTTGAAAACTGGTAATTATGGAAGACAGATTTAAATTAGGCTTACTTTTCAATTTCAATCCAAAATGGACTGGCGGAATCATCTACCTGATCAACGCCATCCGCATTCTAAATTTCCTTGATGACAAAGACAAGCCAAAAGTTGTGGTGCTTTACAATCCGGCTTTGAAAAAATATATAGACGAAATTGAATATCCTTATCTCGAATTGGTTCCGCATAATTTTTCATCGATTTATAAAGGTTACGTTGATTCGATTTTAAAGAATAAAAACACTTTTGTGCACGACTTGGTTGTCAATCATAAGCTGGACGCGATTTTCCCGATGCACGATTATCCGGTAAAGAGCAAGCTTGATGCCAAATTGGTTTCGTGGTACGCCGACTTACAGCATATGTATTATCCGCAGTTTTTTACCAAAAGGAAAGTAATCGAGCGTAATGCAAGAATAAGGCTTATATTGAAAAACTCTAAGGATTTGGTGGTTTCAAGCCAGGCTGTTAAAGACGATTTCCTGAAATTTTTTAAGGTTCCAAAAAACCTGAATGTGCATATTTATCATTTCGTTTCCATCATTGAAGGTTTGCCAGATATGAGTTTTGATGAAATCCGCGCCAAATACGATTTGCCCGAACATTTCTATATGATCAGCAACCAGTTCCACAAACACAAAAACCACAAGGTTGTTTTTGAGGCTGTGGCCGAATTAAAGAAAAAAGGAATCGAAGTTTCCATCGGAATTACAGGACGTTTCCCAGACGAACCGGATTCGCCGTACATGCAGGAATTACACGATATCATCAATAAAAACGATTTGAAAGGCTCAATTAAATTTTTGGGACTCATACCGCGTGGCGACCAATTATTATTGATGAAATATTGCAAAGCGATATTGCAGCCTAGTTTGTTCGAAGGTTGGAGCACCGTTATTGAAGACGCAAAATCACTTCAGGTTCCGGTTATTGCGGCAAATCTGAATGTGAATATTGAACAATTAGAGGAAAAAGGGACTTATTTTGAGCCACACAATGTTGCTCAATTGGTTTCGATTATGGAAAATTATCCAAACAGGGATTATACCAAACAATTATACGATTCTTATGAAAGCCGAATGAAAGCGGCTGCTTATGAGTTGTTGGCTGTTTTTAAATAAAATATAAGATGGACAAATCTTCAAAAATATACATCGCAGGACATAAAGGAATGGTCGGAAGTGCCATTTGGAATGCGTTAAAGGCAAAAGGTTACGAAAACCTAATCGGGAAAACCAGTAAGGAACTCGACTTGAGGAATCAGGCTGCAGTTCAGGAATTTTTTGCCAATGAAAAACCCGATGTTGTCATTGATGCTGCCGCAAGAGTAGGTGGAATATTGGCAAACAATAATTATCCGTTTACGTTCCTGATGGAAAACATGCAGATTCAGAATAACCTTATCGATACGTCCCTGCAACAGGATGTTGACAAATTTATCTTTTTGGGAAGTTCGTGCATTTATCCAAAACTGGCTCCGCAGCCTTTAAAGGAAGACTGTCTTTTGACTTCTTCATTGGAACCAACAAACGAATGGTATGCGATTGCAAAAATTTCCGGAGTGAAAGCCTGCGAATCTATCAGGAAACAATTCGGTAAAGACTTTGTGAGTCTGATGCCAACGAACCTTTACGGTCCAAATGACAATTTCGATTTGCAGACCTCACACGTTTTGCCGGCGATGATTCGTAAATTCCACGAGGCCAAACTCAACAATAACGAATCGGTAACGCTTTGGGGTTCTGGTTCGCCGATGCGCGAATTCCTTCATGTGCATGATTTGGCTGATGCCGTAGTTTTTGCTTTGGAAAATCCGTTTGCCGAGAATTTGTATAACATTGGAACCGGAGTGGATCTCACGATAAAATCTTTGGCAGAATTAATCCAGAAAACGGTTGGACATACAGGTGAAATCATCTGGGATAGCACAAAACCAGACGGGACACCTAGAAAATTAATGGATGTTTCCAAAATGGCTAACCAAGGCTGGAAGGCTAAAATTTCGTTGGAAGACGGAATCCAATCAACCTACAACTGGTTTTTGGAACACGAACATTCGTTCAAGGAAGTCAAAATGTAATTATCACATATAAAAAATCAAGAAATGAAAACCGCATTAATTACAGGAATTACAGGACAGGACGGAGCTTATTTGGCAGAACTGCTTCTTGAAAAAGGCTATATGGTTCACGGTATCAAAAGACGTTCGTCGCTTTTTAATACGGATAGGATTGACCATTTGTACCAAGATCCACATGCTAAGGGAATTCGTTTGAAACTGCATTATGGCGATATGACCGATTCGATGAATATTACCAGGATTATCCAGGAAGTTCAGCCCGATGAGATTTACAATTTAGCGGCGATGTCACATGTAAAAGTGAGTTTTGATACGCCTGAATATACTGCAAATGCTGACGGAATTGGAACACTTCGACTTTTGGAAGCGGTTCGTTTGTTAGGCTTGCAAAACAAAACCAAGATTTACCAGGCATCAACTTCGGAGCTGTATGGTTTGGTTCAGGCTGTTCCGCAATCGGAAACCACGCCGTTTTATCCGCGTTCGCCTTATGCTGTTGCCAAAATTTACGCCTACTGGATTACGGTAAATTACCGCGAAGCCTACAATATGTTTGCCTGCAACGGAATCCTGTTCAATCACGAATCGCCTTTGCGTGGTGAAACTTTTGTAACAAGGAAAATCACAAGGGCTGTTGCCAAAATTGCCCTTGGATTACAAAAAGATTTATATATGGGTAACCTTGACGCACAACGCGATTGGGGTCATGCCAAAGATTATGTAGAAGCCATGTGGAGGATACTGCAACAGGAAACTGCGGAAGATTATGTAATCGCAACAGGAATTACAACACGTGTACGCGATTTTATAAAAATGGCGTTTAACGAAGTTGGTTTTAAATTAAGATTTGAAGGAGAAGGCGTAGAGGAAGTAGGTGTTTTAGAAGCTATAGATGCTGATAGATACCAAGCAGCTTTGGGAAAGGATTGCGTAGCAAAAGACATTTCGGTTCCTGCAATCGGTAGTACGATTGTTAAGGTTGACCCAAGTTATTTCCGCCCTACAGAAGTGGATTTGTTGATTGGTGATCCTTCAAAATCAAAAACAAAATTAGGCTGGCAGCCAAAATACAATCTTGAAATGCTGGTTGAGGAAATGGTCGCTTCAGACGTTAAATTGTTCCAAAGGGATATCCATTTGGCTGAAGGCGGACACAAAATCCTGCGCCAAGCAGAATAATATATGAGTAAAATTAAGGATAGAAAGATAGTTGTCGTCAATCAGGCTTCGAATTATCTTACTGTTGGTTTTTGTAACGCTTTCGCAGAAAAGTTCGAAAATGTAGCGTTGGTTACCGGAAGCATCCACATTCAGGGCGAAGAACTCAATAAGGAT
The DNA here is from genome assembly GCF_021608265.1 of Flavobacterium wongokense. Lineage (GTDB taxonomy): Bacteria > Bacteroidota > Bacteroidia > Flavobacteriales > Flavobacteriaceae > Flavobacterium > Flavobacterium wongokense. Next base: position 247,857 of record NZ_JAKIHP010000003.1, on the reverse strand, counting down.
GTTGATGTTACCTATATCAATAAATGGGTCGAACGTCCGGCAAGCAAAAAGTTTCTTTCCTATATCATTGCCTGTTGGAAAATCTTTTGGCTTTTGATGACCAAATACCGTAAACACGAAGTGTTTTTTGTTTCGATTCCACCAATGGGATACTTACTGAATTTATTGGTTTCTAATAGATTTAGTATGGTGGTTTGGGATGTTTACCCCGATGTTTTCAAGATTACAGGAATGAAGGAAACGCATCCGGTTTACCGAATATGGGCATTTTTAAATAAAAAATCATTTAAAAGCGCTTTCCGATTATTCACGATTGGTGACAAGATGGCCGAACTTCTCGAAGTTTATGTATTAAAATCCAAAATCATTATCCAGCCAATTTGGTCTATTTTCCAGGCAAATGAAAGGGTTTCTAAAGAGGAGAATCCATTTGTCAAAGAACACAACTTACAGGATAAATTCATCATTCAGTATTCAGGAAACATCGGACTGACACACAAAGTTGAGGTTGTGGTTCAGTTGGCTGAATTATTAAAAGATAATAACGATATCATTTTCCAGATTATTGGTCGTGGCCCAAGAGTTCCGGCTTTGCAGAAAATGGTTGAAGAGAAAAGCCTGCCCAACTGTACTTTCCTTCCGTTTCAGTCGGATGAAATGTTCCCATTTTCGCTTTCTGCAGCCGATTTGGGAATTGTGATTTTGGACGAACTGACTTCCAAAGGAAGCGTTCCGAGCAAATCGTACAACCTGATGAGTTACGGAATCCCATCGGTTTACATTGCCGGTGAAGATTCGGAATTAAATACGTATGCCCACAAATATGGTGCAGCCGAATGCTTTGCAGAGAAAGATTTGGCGAAAGCCAAAGATTTTATTTTAGACTTGAGCCAGAACAAACAAAAATGGAACACTATGTCGGGTAACGCGATTGCCACAGCCCAATTGTTCCGTCGCGACAACGCCGATAAATTTGTCGATTATTATTTGGATCCGCTTCATGGTTAGAAAAATAGTTTCAGGTATTATTTCGAATTTAAAAAACAGCATCGGTTGGAAAACCAATCGGAAAATTGTTGTTTTTTCGGTCGATGATTATGGCAACGTCCGATTGAATTCGGCGCAGGCCAGGAATAATATGGACGAAGCCGGAATGAAAACCTATTCGCGTTTCGATGCTTTGGACACTTTGGAAACGACTCAGGATTTGGAACAACTTTTCGAAGTATTGTCATCGGTTAAGGATAAAAATGGACGGCATGCGGTTTTTACGCCATTTGTGCTTCCGTGCAATATTGATTTCGAAAAGATGGAAGCCGAAGATTTTAGGGAATTCCATTTTGAAACTTTGCCAAATACCTATAAAAAACTCTCAATTCAACAACCTGAAGCTTACACGGGAACCTGGAATCTATGGAAGGAAGGAATCGATAAAGGTCTTTTAAAACCCGAGTTCCATGGAAGGGAACATTTAAACCTCAAGGTTTTCAATGATAAATTGTCGAAACGTGATCCGCAATTGCTGACCGCCTTAAAAAACAAATCCTACACGAGCATTTCAGATGAGGAATACCCAACAATGTCAGCATTTGCAGCATTGGATTTTTGGGAAGTAACGGAAAACGAGGATTTGAAACCAATACTTGCAGAAGGAATAGCGCTTTTTGAGGAAGTTTATGGCTATCGAAGCATTTATTTTACGCCTCCGGTTTTCAGCATCCATCACTCGCTTTTCCAAACGTTAAAAGATAACGGAATACAATTTTTAGACTTAGCTTTGCAGCGTAATGAGCATCAGGGCTTTAATGTTTATAAAAAGTCGCTGAATTATATCGGAAAAAAAACAAAGGAAGGCCTGACGATCATGGTTCGGAATGTGGTTTTTGAACCTACTGAAGACCGAGGAATTGATTGGGTTGATTTTACAATGAAGCAGATTGAAACTGCTTTTCGCTGGAACAAACCGGCAATCATCAGTTCGCACCGGGTTAATTTTTGTGGGCATATCAATCCCAAAAACCGTGAAAAAGGATTGGCTGATTTGAAAAGATTGTTGCAGCAAATTGTAAAAAAATGGCCTGATGTTGAATTCATGTCGGCTGCTGAAATGGCCATGAGCCTTAAAGATAAAAGGAATGTTTAAGAGATTGCTTTATTTAGGATATTACCTGAAGAAGATGGATTGGAAGAAGTTCAAACTTTTCCTGGACCATGCTTCCAAAGTTTCGGGCAAAAGCAAAACCGCACTTTTATCGGATGCTGTTTCCTGCGTTTTCAAATACAATATTTCGCTTTTGGAGTATTTTCAATTCCGATTTTTTGAATTGGATGACCAACAACGTAAAACCTGGGCAGGAACGGGTTATATGTTTGAATACCAATTGCAGATGAATCCGAAAAGTTCCCGTGACATTTTGGATGACAAAACTAAATTTTACCGTTCATACAAGGATTATTTTGTTCATGCCGTTGCAGATATTGCCGATTTGAAAGCCAAACCTGAATTGCTTCAGACACTGCTGAATACACCATCAGGCAAATTGGTTTTTAAGGTTGCCGACGGAAACTGTGGCATTGATGTTTTGATTAAGAGTGCCTCAGAATTTGACGAAAAGAGCCTCATTGATTTTATAGAAAACAGCCAGTTTGATTTGGTGGAAGAGTTTATCCAACAACATCCGACACTAAATAATTTATCGCCTTCAGCGGTAAATACGGTTCGGATTTTTACACAATTGGACGACAATGACGAAGTTGTTTTATTGGGATGCAGGCAACGAATTTCTGTAAATTCATCTGTAGATAATATGGCAGCGGGAAATATGGCTGCGATAATTGATGAACAAACAGGAATAATTACTGATGCCGGAGTTTACAGCGATATCACTAAACCCGAAGAAAAAATACATCCGATAACCGGAGTGGAAATAGTTGGACTGCAGCTTCCTTTTTGGAACGAAACGGTTGCAATGGTTAAAAAAGCAGCAAAGGAACATCCTGAAAACCGTTCGATTGGCTGGGATATTGTCATCACCGAAAAAGGTCCGGGCTTTATTGAAGGCAATCACGACTGGTGCAAATTATTATGGCAATTGCCTGCCAAAAAAGGCTTGAAATCTAAACTGGAACCTTATCTGAAATAAGATGTATAGATTGTTTTTGAAAAGGTTTTTGGATATTTTGGTTTCGATAATCGTATTGATACTTACTTCGCCAATCCTCATTATTGTTTTTTGTATTCTAGGTTTCCAGAATAAAGGTTCGATATTTTTCTTTCAGGAACGACCGGGTTTGAACCAAAAAGCATTCAGGATTATCAAGCTGAAAACTATGACGGATGAAAAAGATGCTGACGGAAAATTATTGCCCGACAATCAAAGGATAACCAAAGCCGGAAAAATCATAAGAAGGCTGTCAATAGATGAATTGCCACAATTAATCAACGTTTTGAAAGGCGATATGAGCCTGATTGGACCGCGACCGCTGTTGTTTAAATACATTCCACTGTATTCAGAAGAGCAGTTGCGACGCCATAATGTACGTCCAGGAATTACAGGCTGGGCACAGGTCAACGGAAGGAATTCCATCAGTTGGAAACAAAAATTTGATTTTGACATTTACTATGTGGACCATCTTTCGCTTTTGCTGGATATAAAAATCCTGTGGCTGACTTTTATAAAAGTTGTAAAAACCGAAGGAGTTAACCAAACTTTAGACAGGCCAATGCAGCCTTTCAATGGAAATAATTAAGAAGCTATGACGCAAAAATTACTCATAATTGGTGCCGGAAGCGTTGGCAAATTCATCGCTTATAATATCAATCAGTTTTCAGAATCCTTTGAAATAATTGGCTTCCTGGATGATGATATCTCAAAGCACAATACAGTTATTGCAGGTTTCCAGGTCTTAGGTCCTGTTGAAAAACTACAGGAGTTTTCAGGAAAAGGCATTGCGATTGTCTGGGGAATTGCTTTTCCAAATATCAAAAAGAAATTATTTGACAAATACCAAAACCTTTCCTTTGATTTCCCAAATTTCATTGCGAAAGCTGCCTGGGTTTCAGAAGCGGTAACTTTTGGGAAAGGCTGTATCATTTATCCGGGAACAACCATCAATTATGAAACTGTGATTGAAGATTTCGTTGTGATCAATATGAACTGCAGTTTGGGGCACAACTGTTCCATAAATTCATTTTCATCACTAGCTCCGGGCGTGAACCTGGGCGGAAATACTTCAATTGGAAGTTGTGTAGAAATGGGAATTGGCGCTTCAACGGTTCAGGGAATCACCATTGGAGACAATGCGACAATTGGCGGACAGGCAATGGTGGTTTCAAATGTTTCAGATGCCGATGTAATGGTTGGCATTCCGGCAAAAAGCATCAAATGAAAGCCATCGTAAAGAGAGTTTTTGATATTATTGTTTCACTGATTGCATTGATTGTATTGTTACCAATTATCATCGTTTCATGGTTGATTTTGATGATAGACACGCAATCCGACGGGCTGTTTTTTCAAAAAAGAGTTGGGCAATATGGAAAGCTGTTTACCATTTACAAACTGAAAACGATGCATCCAAAAACAGATAATATTACTAAAGTTGGAAACTTTTTCAGGAAATATAAATTGGATGAACTGCCTCAGTTTTTGAATGTTTTGAAAGGAGACATGAGCATCGTTGGGCCACGACCCGATATTGAAGGTTACTATGACAGGCTTGAAGGAGAAAACAGGAAAGTATTGGATTTAAAGCCCGGAATCACCAGCGAAGCTTCGATAAAATATTATAACGAAGAGGAAATCTTGGAACAACAGCAAGATGCCTTACATTACAATGACACGATAATTTTTCCGGATAAGGTAAAAATGAACCTCGATTATTATTACAATCAGAGTCTATTATCAGACATCAAAATTATATTTAAAACCATTTTTAAAGGTTAAGAAATGAACAACACAAAAATTTGGCTTTCCTCACCACACATGGGAGGCAATGAACAGCACTACATCAAAGAAGCTTTTGATACCAATTGGGTTGCACCTTTGGGTCCAAATGTTACCGGTTTTGAAAAGGATTTGGAACAATTTCTAAAAGATGATGTACACATAGCCGCATTGAGCTCGGGAACGGCAGCCCTTCATTTGGGCTTGGTTTTGTTGGGAGTTGAAGCTGGCGATGAAGTAATCTGCCAGAGTTTTACCTTTTCGGCATCATGCAATCCGATATTGTATCTTGGAGCAACTCCGGTCTTTGTAGACAGCGAACCTGAAACCTGGAATATGTCGCCAACTGATTTAGAAGAAGCGATAAAGGATAGGATTTCAAAAGGCAAAAAACCAAAAGCCATTGTTCCGGTTCATTTATACGGTATGCCTTTTAAGGCTAATGAAATTAAGGCTGTGGCCGATAAATATCAAATCCCGATTCTCGAAGACAGCGCCGAAGCTTTAGGAAGTACTTACAAAGGCAGGAACTGTGGGACATTTGGAGATATTGCCGCTTTGTCATTCAATGGGAATAAAATCATCACCACTTCAGGTGGCGGTGCTTTGGTTTCGCATTCAAAAGCAGTAAAAGAGAAAACAGTTTTCCTGGCAACTCAGGCACGAGATGCGGCTCCTCATTATCAACATTCAGAAATTGGCTATAACTATAGACTGAGTAATATTTGCGCCGGAATTGGAAGAGGCCAGATGGAAGTCCTTGAAAAGCATATCAATCTGAGACGCGGTATGCATGATTTTTATGTCGATTTTTTTAAGGATGTAAAAGAAGTTACAGTGTTTACTGAACCCAATTCGGATTATTTTTCAAACCATTGGTTGAGCTGCATTGTCATTGATTCCAATGCTTTAGGGAAGACAAGCACCGATTTGAGACTGGCTTTGGAGAAAGAAAATATTGAATGCAGGCCTTTGTGGAAACCAATGCATTTGCAGCCCATATTTGAAAAATACCCTTATTATGGTGGTGAAGTTTGTCAACAACTTTTTGAAAATGGATTGTGCTTGCCGTCAGGTTCTAACATGACCGAAAGTGACAAAAAGAGAATTTCTGATGCGCTAAGCAATTTTTTTAACATTTTTTAACATAAATTTGTAGAAATTGGGTTTTTAGTATGCATGATGTTGTCTTTACATTCCTGAGAAAAATTATCTCAACCAAACGATTTCAAAATATAGGTTATCTGCCAAGATGGATCATCTTTGCAATTGACGTGTTTATCGTTTTGGTGGCTTGTGTCATCACCCAGATTATGGTTTATAGCTTGAATGTAAAGCTGTATCCTACACTTAATCCTTATTTTCAATATGGTTTTGTGGTGCTTATCAATGCTTTCTCATTTATATTTTTCAGGACTTACAGCGGAATCATAAGGCACTCCACTTTTATTGACGGTGTTAAGCTCTTGGTTGCTACAACTGCGGCTTACCTGACTTTGATGGTCTTTAATTACAGTTTGCAGATCATCCTGCATGAAAGGTTCTTCCTGTCAACGGGCTTGTTCATCACCTATGTAATTTCGTTTTTGCTATTATTCCTTTTCAGGATTTTGGTCAAGAATGTATTTGAAACCTATCTTCAGGTTGCCGACACCAATCAATTGACAAAAGCGGTGATTTATGGTGCCGATGCGAATGCGATTTCGGTAGCGAATGCATTAAAAACTGAGAAACCAGCCCGATTCAATGTGGTAGCATTCGTCAATAAATTTGAACAGGCAAAAACCAATAAGAGTATCCTTAACTTGCCCATAATCAATCAGAGGAAAGGCATACATGTGATTTTGAAATCGGTAAATGCCGAAGCACTGATTATTGCTGAAAAAAGTTTGACTAAAGAAGAAACAAGGGCTTTGGTTGAAGAATGCCTTGAATACAATTTTAAGGTTTTCACCGTTCCGTTGATTACCGACTGGGAAGACCAAAACCAAATCTCCAATCAGTTAAAGAATTTTGCTATCGAGGACTTACTGGAAAGAAAGCCAATTGTGCTCGATAACAATAAGATTTCCGACCAGATTAAAGGCAAAACGATTATGATTACCGGAGGTGCTGGTTCGATAGGAAGTGAAATCGTTAGGCAGATCATTAATTTCAGCCCGTATAAAATCATTATCCTCGATCAGGCAGAATCGCCTCTGCACAGTCTGCAACTTGAAATTTCTGAGATTTCAAACAAGGTCAAAATCAGGACAGTTTTGGCTGACATCAAGGATCTTTCGGCACTTGAAATGGTTTTTGAAAAATACAAACCCGATTTTGTTTATCATGCGGCTGCCTATAAACATGTACCATTGATGGAAGAAAATCCGTCACAGGCTATTTTTACCAATGTAATCGGAACCAAAAACCTTGCAGATTTATCCAAGAAATATTTGGTCGAAAAATTTGTAATGGTTTCTACAGATAAGGCTGTAAACCCAAGCAGCGTCATGGGAGCAAGCAAGCGAATTGCCGAAAAATATGTACAGTCGCTGAATTATCATTTGGTAAACTCCAACAAGAAAAACGCAACCAAATTCATTACCACACGTTTCGGAAACGTTCTGGGTTCGAATGGTTCGATAGTTCCTTTGTTTACGAAGCAGATTCAGGAAGGTGGACCAATTACCATTACGCATCCCGAGATTATCCGATATTTCATGACCATTCCTGAAGCCTGTCAATTGGTACTAGAAGCCGGAGCAATGGGTAATGGAGGCGAAATTTATATTTTCGATATGGGTGAACCTGTTAAGATTATTGATTTGGCAAAAAAAATGATTCGCCTTGCCGGATTTATTCCCGACAAGGATATCAATATCAAGATTATTGGTTTGAGGCCTGGAGAAAAATTGTTTGAAGAATTGCTCAACGATGCTTCGAAAACGTTGCCAACACACAACAACCAAATCATGATTGCTCAGGACAGCTGGGATGATTTTGAAGAAGTAAAGGAATCCATTGCCGAATTGGTGACCATCACCAAAAAATATTCAAGCCTTGAAGTGGTAGCCCAAATGAAGAAGATTGTGCCTGAATTCAAAAGCATGAATTCTGAATATCAAACTTTAGATATTGATTAATAAGCTGTTTTGAATCATCAATTTAAATCCGGAAAACCTAAAAAATAATTGTAGATTTGCCCACTAGTAAAATTTTAAATTAACCACAGAAATATAATGTTTAAAAAAATACTCTTTTCCTTAGCGGTTCTCATTTTCCTTGGCTCGTGTGCTGACAAAAAAGACCTTATATACTATCAGGACATCCAAAATAGTTCTCAAACCTCTATCAATTATGTGCCAAATGAAATTCAGATTAATGACATTTTATATATAAAAGTGGATGCCCTGATACAGGATTCGGCTAAGCCATTCAACCTGGATATTAATGCTTCAACCTCTATCAATTTGGATACGTTTAAGGTTCAGGGATATTTGGTGTCTCAGGACGGAACTATCGTTTTTCCTATACTTGGGACATTGAAAGTTGCCGGTAAAACCACAAACGACCTGCAAAAGATGTTGGTTGGGATGCTAAACGACAATGGTTATATCAAAGACGCCAATGTAAATGTCAGGGTGATTAACAGTAAGGTGACGGTTTTGGGAGAAGTAAAAAACCCAGGAACCTATAGTTTCGAGGAGCAAAATATTTCATTGAACCAAGCTATTGGATATGCAGGAGATTTGACCATTTTCGGGAAAAGGAAAGATGTTTTACTGATTAGGGAGAATAACGGAACACGGACTTATGTCAAACTTGACCTGACTTCGTCTGATTGGTTCAACAGCCCTTATTACTACGTAAAACAAAATGACGTAATCGTCGTTAATCCTAATGGAGCGAAGGTAATGTCTTCGGGGTATTTGAGTAATATCGGAAGCATTGTCGGGATTTTGTCTTTTGCGGCAACGCTGGTTTTATTGTTTAAAAAATAATTTTTGATGGAAAATTCACAACTTGAACTGCAGGAAAAGCATAATAATTTCGACTTTTTAGAACAGTTTTTTCTTTACGTACGCTACTGGCATTATTTCCTGATTTCGGCACTGGTTTGTTTTTTTGTTATCAAATATTACCTAAACCACACTGTTCCCGTTTACGAGTCAAAGGCAAAAGTCAAAATCATAGACGATTCCAAGAACAGCATCATCCTGCCAAACAGCCCTGTTGCATTGTTTGGGAAAAATAAGGTAAACCTTGATAATGAAATTGAGGTTATCAAATCCTATCGTATTATGGAACAGGTTTGCAAAAGCCTGAACCTTAATAACCAATACTATAATGTTGGTTACCTGAATAATGTTGAAATCTGGAAAAAGAGGCCTTTCACGATTGAATGGCTCGATAACTCAGCAGAGATGGATGACAAGTCCATTTCATTTGAAATTGAGATTGCCAACAAAGGCTATAAGGTAGTTAGCTCTTCTTCGGGTTCTTCTTCAAGCGTACATAAGTTCAATTCTGTACAATACATCAATGGAATTCCATATAAGCTGTTATTACAGGTTGGAACCAATCTTGATGCTATAAATGGTAGAAAATTCCAGATTGTCCATGCTTCAGTGCGATCTGTAGCTACAGGTTTGGCAAACAGCCTTAGTGTAACCAACAGCAACAAAAATTCAGACATCCTTATACTTTCATTAAATGGTGCCAACAGGGATAAATCCGAAGTAATCCTAAATGAAATCATCAAGCAGTTCGATATTGACGGTTTGAATGACCGCAGATTGGTATCACAAAGAACGATTGATTTCGTTAACGATAGGTTCAAATCTATCGAAAGGCAGTTGGATTCTGTAGAAACCAACAAAGCCAATTACAAACGCAACAATGAGCTGACTTACATTACCGAAGATGCGGTAACGGCGACCAAAGGAAAAGTAGATGCTACGAATGATGTGTTCCAGGTGGAAACGCAAATAGCGCTGTCAAAAGTTTTGGAGCAAACAGTTAAGACCGATAAAAACCTAGAATTATTGCCGGCAAATATCGGTTTAACCAACAATGGAATCAACCAGTACATTTCTGAATACAATGCTGTTGTTTTAGAACGCGAAAGACAAGGCGTTAGCGGTTTGTCTAAAAACCCTATAATCGTTGCACTGAACAATAAGTTATCCAACCTGAAAATCAATATAATTGCATCGATAAAAGCATATCAGAAAGAACTCGAAGTATCGTTATCCAAAAATGATTATATCAAGAATACTTCAAGCAGCAAGTTTAGGGCAATCCCGAATAATGAGAAAGTTTTAAGGGGAATCGAAAGACAGCAGAACATCAAGGAAACCTTGTATTTATTGCTGTTGCAAAAAAGGGAAGAAGCTGCAATCAACGTAGCCATTGCTTCCTCATCCATCAAAATTGTGGATTATGCCATGACCAGTTCAAGTCCGGTTGCACCTAAAAAAGGAACGTATTACCTTGCTGCAATATTGATTGGTTTGTTGATTCCATTCTCAATTTTATATGTTGGATTCCTATTGGATGATAAACTGCATACGAAAGAAGATATTTTAAAATTAACCAGAAACAAAATAATCCTTTCCGAAGTGCCGCATATCACTGGTGAAAACCGATTGACAGGTACAAACGACCGATCAATCCTGGGTGAATCTTTCAGGATATTGAGGACGAACTTAACATACATTTTCCCACTCCAGAAAGAACAGATTGCACAGACAATCATGATTACTTCAACTATTAAAGGGGAAGGAAAAACATTTACAGCCTTGAACCTGTCGATTTCATTTTCGATAATGAACAAAAAAGTATTGCTAATTGGTGCGGATATGAGGAATCCACAATTGCACAATTATCTGAATACCAAGAAAAACCAACAGGGACTTCAGGACTATCTGCATGATGTTTCAGTAGACTGGCACAATACAGTTAATAAAAACTATCTGGATAACAATAATTTGGACATTATCCTTTCGGGAACAATTCCACCAAATCCGGCGGAGTTATTGTCTAACGGACGTTTGGAAAAACTAATCGCTGAGGCCAAAAAAGAATACGATTTCATTATCATTGACACGCCGCCAACATTATTGGTAACTGATACGCTTGTGATTTCGCACTTGGTTGACACAACCTTATATGTTGTAAGAGCCGATTATACGCCTAAGAAAATCTTGGAATTCTCTGTAAACTTAAGTGACAAAGGAAAACTAAGGAATATGGCTTATGTGATTAACAATGTAGGAGCAAACTACAAAGGTTACGGAACGTACGGCTACAACTATAAGTACAATTATGCTTATGGATACGGTTATGGTTATGATGCTGATATGGGCACAAAAAAATCAATCGTACAAAAGATAAAATCTTTCTTTAAAAAATAAAAAAGGGAATTAAAATTTGAAAAAAGAATTGTTTTGAAAAATAGGTGTCATGTATTCGTGATTTTTCAAGACAATTTTTTTATTCATGTATTCTAAATGACGGGCATGGTGAACGTCGGAACCAATAAAATCAATTAGCCCGGCTTTTAATAACAGATCGGCAGTTTTGGCAACCCTTTCTCCATAATAACCCGTCGAAGAAAGCATGTTGAGCTGAAAAAGGCAGCCAGCTTTTTTGAGTTTTTTGTAGTGGCCCAAAGAAGTTTCATGATAAAAATTGTAACGCTCAGGATGCGCCAACACCGGTTGATAACCTGCAACCTGAAGCTCGAAAATAATGTCATACAATTGGATTGGCGGATGCAGATAGGATATTTCAACCAATACATAATTGTCCTTTAAGCACAAAAGTTTTTCCCTTTTAAAAAGCTCCCAGAATTCGGCATCAATCATGTATTCGGCAGCAGCCTTCAGACGAGTGTCAATTTGGGGAATGGTTAAATCTGAAACGGTTGCAGAAAGTTTTTCATTAATTCCTTCGCGGGTATTTTTCCAGACATCACCCATGATATGAGGTGTAGTAATAAACTTTTTAAACCCAATTTCCTCCAGAGAAGTAATAAGCGTCGTGGTATCTTCAATTGTAGCAGCACCATCGTCAATTCCAGGCAATAAATGAGAATGGATATCAATAAAATTATCTGGAATCGTATCTCTTAGAATTGGCTTATTTTGTCTAAAGAAGTGTATCAAAATAATGGATTTAGTATACAAAATTACTCAAATAAAAGCATTTTATCCAAATGTTAACAGTTTGCTGAATAAATCAATTCAATTCTTTTTGTGCACCTTGTGTAATTTATATATTTGCAGGCAGTTAAAACCAAACCAAAAATCAATAAGCACTAATGGATAATAGTAGTCAGTCTCAAAACTGGGATTTAGTCATTAAAGGACATAGTTCGCTTTTTGATGTAAAATTTAAGGACCTTTGGCACTACAGGGATTTACTATTCCTGTTTGTAAAGAGGGATTTTGTAAGTTTCTACAAACAAACCATTTTAGGGCCTTTATGGTTCTTCATCCAACCGATTTTCACAACCATAGTTTTCACTTTCGTTTTTGGAAACCTGGCCGGAATCAGTACCGATGGTTTGCCACAATATCTGTTCTATTTATCGGGAATAACCGCGTGGAATTACTTCTCCGATTGTTTAACCAAAACCAGTACGGTTTTTAGGGACAACGCCAATATTTTTGGAAAGGTATATTTTCCAAGGCTGATCATGCCTTTGAGCATCGTAGTGAGTAATCTGGTACGTTTCGGAGTCCAGCTTTTGCTGATGGTCTGCACGATGGTTTATTTCTATTTCTTTCCAATTCCGGGAACCAGTTTTGAGATTACTGCCGGATTGCTTTTATTTCCGGTTTTGGTAATGTTGATGGCATTTCTTGGATTGGGATTCGGATTGATAATCACAGCAATGACTACAAAATATAGGGATTTAACCTTTTTGGTGACCTTTGGAGTACAATTGTTGATGTATGGTACAACCGTAATTTATCCGCTCAGTTATGCTGAAGAAAAAGGATACGGTTGGATAGTCGACAAAAATCCGATGACGGGAATCATTGAAGGCTTCCGTTATGCATTTCTTGGAAAAGGGGAATTCACGCTGTGGAGCATTGGATATTCCGCCATATTTACTGTTATAATCCTGTTTTTAGGAATCATCATATTTAATAAAACCGAGAAAAACTTTGTCGATACCATCTAATGAGTAAGCCAATCATACATGTTGAGAATTTGTCAAAAGCGTATCAGATTGGGCAAATCGGAACCGGAACCATTTCCCGTGACATCGAGCGTTTTTGGATTACCAAAGTCCTAGGCAAAGATGATCCGTTCCTTAAAATAGGGGAAACCAACGACCGAAGTACCAAAGGCGACAGCGATATTGTTTGGTCCTTACGCGATATCAATTTCGAGATTAATCAGGGCGAAGCGGTTGGAATCATTGGTAAAAACGGAGCAGGAAAAAGTACCTTATTAAAATTATTATCCCGCGTTACAAGCCCAACAACCGGCGAAATAAAGGTAAAAGGCAGGATTGCAAGTTTACTTGAAGTCGGAACCGGTTTCCATCCCGAATTGTCAGGAAGGGAAAATATCTACCTGAATGGCGCCATCCTAGGAATGCGTAAAAAGGAAATCACCCGAAAATTGGATGAAATCATTGATTTTTCGGGAGTTGAACGATATGTCGATACACCTGTAAAAAGATATTCATCCGGAATGTATGTGCGTTTGGCTTTTGCCGTTGCAGCGCATCTTGAAAGTGAAATCCTGATCGTGGACGAAGTCCTTGCCGTTGGTGATGCCGAATTCCAGAAAAAATGCCTTGGCAAAATGGGTGAAATCAGTAAAGGTCAGGGAAGGACTGTTTTGTTTGTAAGCCACAATATGGCGGCCGTAAAAAGCCTTTGCAATAAAGGAATCGTACTTGAAAATGGTTTAATCAAAAAAATGGGTGATGTTGAAAATGTGGTGAGTTATTACCTGACTGGCGATACTGAAACACAGAATAAAAGAACCTTCTCGAGCCAACACGACAAACCCGAATTTGCAATCCATCAGATTGAAGTCAATCCAGTTGGAAAGACCTCAAACGAAATTTTGGACGAATACCAGGAAATCGAAATCAACTGCGATTTTACCTTAAAGGATAGCAGCCGAAACCTTCATGTGACTTTTGTTTTGAGCAATGAAGTAGGCGAGCCTTTGTTTACGTTTTCCCATGTTCACGGCGGATTAAAATTAAAACACGGACTCAACAAAATAAAATGCCGACTGCCAAAAGGATTCCTGAATATTGGTTCCTATTACTTGGCATTATACGTAATTGAAGATTCCAAAAAAACGATATTCGTAGAAAAAGATATCCTGGCGTTCAACGTTCAGGAAGGGGAACGAGCCATCGGAATGTGGATGGGCAAAGAACCAGGATTCATCAAACCAATTTTCGATTGGTCTATTGCATAAATTAAGAAGATGAAAAAAATCATAAAAAAAATACTTTCAAAATTTGGACTGACCATTGCCAAAAAATCGACGAGTACGAATGACAAGGATTACCTACTTTTCAATTTCTATCAGACTTTGAAAGCATTCCAATTTGAACCAAAACACATCGTCGATGTCGGTGCCAATCACGGAACCTGGACAAGGGAAGCGCTTCATTATTTTCCGAATGCTTATTATTCACTTGTTGAACCTCAATATTGGTTAAAGGATTCGATGATGGATATTTTGGAAAGCAACAAAAAAGTAACTTTCCATGCATTTGGCGCTGGTGAAACCGAAGGCAGTTTTCAGTTCACCATTCACGACCGCGATGACAGCTGCTCCTTTAAATACACCGAAGAAGAGGCTAAGGCAAAAGGATTCAAACAGCTTACGCTTCCTGTGGTGACATTGAATATGTTATTATCGGAAACCAATCTTCCTATACCGGATATTATTAAAATTGACGCTGAAGGTTTGGACATTCAGGTATTGAATGGCACATCCAATTATTTTGGCAAAACCGAAATATTTATGGTTGAAGCCGGAGTTGTTAATAAATCATTTGATAACAGCTTTCTCAAAATCATCAATTATATGGATTCAAAAGGCTATCGTCTTTTTGAAATCACCGATTTAAACAGGCCTTATCATCCAAAAGTTTTGTGGCTGGTTGAACTTGTTTTTGTCTTAAAAGGAGGAACCATTGATTCACAAATAATTGCAAATAGTTAAACGATGTTTAAAAACGCACTGATCATTTCGGATAACCTGCCTTTGTGCCAACAGTTCTTCTCACTGATTGAAAAGAAAAAAATCAGCACAACGAAATTTACTTTTTCGACAAGCCCGTTTACCAATAAAGACAGTTTTATGGTTTCGGACAAGGTTGAGGTAAAGGTTTACAACCTGAAAGATCAAAATGCAATTGACGAAATCATTGCCAACTACGACTTGGTTTTTTCAATCCACTGCAAACAGATTTTCCCGGCAGATTTAGTTGAGAAAGTAAAATGCATCAATGTGCATCCGGGTTATAACCCAATCAACCGTGGTTGGTATCCACAGGTTTTTGCCATCATCAACGATTACCAAATCGGGGCAACAATCCACGAAATAGATAAAGAACTCGATAACGGCCATATCATCGCAAGAGCTTTTGTAGATAAGGAAGTTTACGACACTTCAGAAAGTTTATACAACAAAGTCATTGCTAAGGAAATTGAACTCTTGGAAGAGCATTTGGAATCAATTCTCGAAAATAATTACAATGCTTTTGCTCCAGAATCGGAAAGCAATCTGTACCTTAAAAAGGATTTTAACCAATTGCTTCATTTAGATTTAAGCGAAGAAACTACGGTTGGAAAAGTGATTGATAAATTAAGGGCTTTAACTCACGGAAGCTACAGCAATGCTTATTTTATTGATGAAAAAACCGGAAAGAAAATTTATGTTGGAATCCAGTTAAAACCTGAAAATGATGAAAGAGGTTAAAATCTCAGCCTGCATCATTACTTACAACCAACAGGATTATATCAAGGATTGTCTTGAAGGAGCAGTCAGTCAGATTCTCGATTATGATTACGAAATCGTAATTGGCGACGATTGCTCTACTGATAATACCTTTAAAATCTGCCAGGAATATGCCGATAAATATCCTGATAAAATCAGGCTTCTGCCAAGGGATAAAAACCTCGGAATGGCCAAAAACTGGAGTGCTACCATTCAGGAATGCCATGGAAAATACATTGCGATGTGTGAAGGCGATGACTATTGGACGGATTCGGGCAAACTTCAGAAACAGCTTGATTTTTTGGAATCCAATCCCGATTATGTTTTGAGTTTCCACAAAGTTTCGGTCCTAAAAACGGATGGCGAATTTGTTGAAGATTTTTTGACAAACGTTCCTGAAGGCTATGAAGGAATCAAAACTTTAGCCGAACGCGGGAATTACATCCACACGCCTTCAGTGGTTTTCAAAAACATCATTAAGGAATTTCCATCTGAATTTGAACAATCGCCCATAGTTGATTATTTTCTGTACATGATGCTCGCGGAGCACGGAAAAATCAATTATAACGAAGACAAAATGTGTGTCTATCGCTTTGGAATCGGAGTTTATTCCGGTGCCCAAATGCTCAAAAAAATCCAAAATAACCTCAGGCTTTTCACCATGTTGGTTGCCGTTTCAAAGAATGATGCAATCAGGGAAATCTTTCAGCAGCGGTTAAATCGTTCCGCTTATACTTTGGAAAAGTATTTGAAAGGCGAAAAGAAAATCTTTTTTGTTACCAAAAACCAATGGATGCGAATCGCTAAAGGCCTTAAAAACAACTACAACAAACCTTTGAGAATCCTTAAAAAGCTTACCAAAAAATAATGAAGCTGGCAATCGTAATTCCGTATTATAAACTGGCTTATTTTGAGGAAACCCTTCAATCGTTAAGCAATCAAACCAATGCTGATTTTAATATTTATGTTGGCGATGATGCCAGTCCGGAAAGCCCTTCGACGGTTTTATCCAAATTTGACAAACTCAATTTAAAATACAAAAGATTCGAACAAAACCTTGGCGCGACTTCGCTGACAAAACAATGGGAACGCTGCCTCCAAATGACCGAAAATGAGGATTGGGTAATGATATTGGGCGATGATGATGTGTTAGGCGAAAACGTAGTGAAGGCTTTTTATGATTCGATTGAAACGATAAACAAGAATAGCTGCAATGTCGTTCGGTTTGCAACCCAGAAAATAGACAATGACTCGAGGATAATTTCAGATATTTATTCGCATCCCGAAATCGAAAAATCGGCTTCATTCCTGACAAGGCTCTACACCGAATGGTCACGGAGCTCCCTAAGCGAATACATTTTCAATAAAAAACTGCTGCAGCAAAAAGGAATCATCGATTTTCCAGTTGCGTGGCATTCTGATATTGCGTTGGTTTTGGAACTGTCTGATTTTAGGGAAGTTTTTTCTATTAATGATGCCATTGTGCAGGTTAGGGTTTCGCAAAACAGTATTTCCGGTTCCAGTTCATTCATTAAACAAAAGGCTAAAGCCGATGCTGCCTTTGCAGATTATCTTATTAAAAACCTGGATAAATTCTCAAAAGAAGAACGTGAAGTTGTTGTCGACAGAATCGAAAGAATGGCGCTCAACAACCGCAAACAGTTTAAGTTTGGAGTAAAAGTCATGCTGCTGCATTTGGGAAAATTAGATTTTTCAAGAACTTTTTCGTTCATTTATAAAAGTTTAAAAAAGTAATGAGAGAAGGCAATAATCCTGAAAAAAATAAGGAAGAAAAAAATATACTGAAACCACACCGCGTGTTGGTTGTGTTTTATATTCCCGACAGTGATGAGGATTTTTACCGCGAAATGGATTCGGTTTTGGACAAATGCCTACAGACGTTAACCCAAACCATCAACACCGAAACGACCAACATTACTTTAATCAACAACAATTCTTCTGCAAGAATCAATGCGGTTATTGATAAATACATCCACTTGATTGATAAGCATGTTATTTATAACGAAAATAAAGGAAAAGTATATGCTGTCCTGAATGAAGTCCGCGGTGTTTTTGAACCATTCGTAACCATCACCGACGCCGATATTTTATTTTATAATGGTTGGGAAAAGGCGGTTTTTGAGACTTTCAAGCAGTTTCCGTTGGCCGGAGTGGTGAGCCCGATGCCATTGCCCTACCTGACTTTTTATTTCAATCATAATATTTTCGGATTCAATACGCTCAAAGGCAAAATCAAATACGGAAAATACGTCGCCGACGAAGACATCGATTTATATCTTCAGGGCACAAACCTTCCAAATCTTGTAGAGCGCAAAACCCAATACAATTGGCGTGAAAAGCAGCTCGTCCTGCAAAATAAGGATTATACAGCCGTAGTTGGCGCTTATCACGTGGTTTCAACCTACAGGACAGAACAATTCAGGAACTGCTATAGTTTCCCCGATTTAAAATTCAAAAACTCCTACGAAGAATATTTTATTGATTCGTTGGCTGAAGCCAATGGATTAATGCGACTGTCGACTTTGAAAACGCATGCATACCATATTGGGAACAAAATAGACAGCGTTGTTCAACATCACGATTATGCTCCAAAGGAAAAAATTGAAAAATCCTTTTTTGACGGTATTGTGATGAAAAACAAACAGAGTAAAATTGTGATTTTTATCCGGGCTTTAATGGGAAGGTTTTTTATCAAGTTTTTATGGAACAGGTAAAATTCAGTTTCCTTATTTCTACCAAAAACCGTTGTGAAGATGTATTGCTGACACTTCATAAAATAGAGCATTTACTAAGTCCGGATGTTAATTGTGTGGTGTTTGATGATGGTTCTACTGATGATACTTCCGAAAAAATAAAGCAGAATTTCCCTGAAGTCATTTTACTTAGGAATGAAAAATCGAAAGGTTATATCTATTGCAGGAACAAAATGCTCAATGAAACAAAGGCAGATTTTGCCATATCCTTAGACGATGACGCGCATTTCCTGACTGAAAAACCTATTGAAATCATAACAGATTATTTTCAAAGCAATCCTAATAGCGGTTTGATTGCAGCACGGATTTTCTGGGGAAAGGACACAATTGAAAACACCAATAGTTCCGAAACGATACAAACCGTAAAAAGCTACATTGGCTGTGGCCATATCTGGCGTATGAAAGCCTGGCGCGATATTCCCAATTATCCCGAATGGTTTGAGTTTTATGGCGAAGAGAATTTTGCCTCGCTCCAGCTGTTCAAAAAGAAATGGGAAGTGCATTATGTTCCCCAATTATTGGTTCAACACCGTGTTGATATGGGCGAAAGGGCAAAATCAGCCAGCAATATTGCTTTCCGTTACCGAAGAGCAATCCGTGCCGATTGGTATACCTTTTTTATGTTTTTTCCGTGGAGAAAAATCCCAAGAAAAATGGCGTATTCGCTTTGGATGCAATTCCGGAATAAGATTTTCAAAGGCAATTTCAAGGTGGCAAAGCCTTTGGTTTTGGCAATTTGGGATTTGTTTGTGGCTGTGCCCAAATTGGTTGCCAACCGAAATGCGCTGACTTTAGAAGAATACAATGAATACCTCAAATTAAACGAGGCAAAAATATATTGGAAACCGGAAAAATAGTTATTTTTACTACCATTACAATACTTTTTAATGAACAATAAACCTTATCTGATAGCCGAAATTGCACAAGCCCATGATGGAAGTTTGGGAATACTGCATTCCTATATAGATGCCGTTGCCAAAACCGGAGTCCAGGCTATTAAATTCCAAATGCACATAGCCGAAGCTGAAAGCAGCATCCATGAACCTTTCCGTGTGAAATTTTCAAAAGAGGATGCGACGCGTTATGATTACTGGAAGCGCATGGAATTTACCCTGGAACAATGGAAGGAAATCAAGGCGCATTGTGATGAAGCCGGATTGGATTTTATCTGTTCGCCTTTTAGCAATAGGGCTGTAGATTGGTTGGAAGAAGTTGGTGTTCATACGTATAAAGTTGGTTCTGGTGAAGTGAATAATTTATTGCTTCTGGAAAAAATAACCCAAACCGGAAAGCCAATTATCATTTCATCCGGTATGAGCAGTTTTTCCGAATTGGATGAAACCGTAAGCTTTTTAAAAAGTAAAAATGCCCAATTTTCGATTCTTCAGTGTACGACATCTTACCCAACACAACCCGAACAATACGGGCTGAATGTTATTGGAGAACTGAAGGAACGTTACAATGTTCCAATCGGTTTTTCAGACCATTCATCCTGGGCTTCAACTGGAATTGCCGCTGTGGCACTTGGTGCCGAGATTTTGGAATTCCATGTGGTGTTCCACAAAGAAATGTTTGGCCCGGATGCTGCTGCTTCGCTGAATTTGATGCAGACAAAACTCTTGGCAGAAGCGGTAAACAAAATCCACACTGCACTCAATAACCCGATTGACAAGAATAATAATGAGAGCTTCAGGGAACTGAAATCAATCTTTGAAAAATCATTAGCCATAAACAAGGATTTGCCAAAAGGCCATATCATAAGTTTTGCCGATTTGGAAAGCAAGAAGCCAAGCGGTTTCGGAATTTCGGCAAAAGAATTTAAAAATGTAATTGGCAGGAAATTGGCCAATGATAAAACGAAGTGGGATTTTTTGAATGAAGAAGATTTAGCATGAGTACTACCCGAAAAATAGCTGTTGTCATTACAGCCCGACCATCCTACAGCCGCGTTAAAACGGTTTTAACGGCTATAAAAAAACATCCGGAACTCGAGTTGCAGCTTATCGTTGCAGCCTCAGCATTATTGGATAGATATGGAAGCGCTGTGAATTATATAGAAAAAGACGGATTTGAAATTGCCGCTAAGGTCTTCAATGTTTTGGAAGGGGAAAACCTGACTGCTGCAGCCAAAACTACCGGCATCGGAATCCTGGAATTATCGACTGTTTTTGATAACCTTCGACCTGATATTGTAGTCACTGTCGCCGACCGATTTGAAACGATGGCAACCGCCATTTCCGCTTCATACATGAATATTCCTTTGGCGCACATACAAGGAGGAGAAGTAACAGGAAACATTGATGAGAAAGTCCGCCACTCAATAACAAAACTGGCAGATTATCATTTTGTTGCTTCCGAAAATGCAAAGGAAAGGGTAATCCAATTGGGTGAAAACCCGAATATGGTTTTTAATACAGGCTGCCCTTCAATTGACATCGCACAGGAAGTGGCAAAAAATACCAAACTGACCTTCAATCCTTATGAAAAATATGGCGGTGTTGGTTCGCAGCCAAATTTAGAAAATGGCTATATTGTTGTAATGCAGCATCCGGTAACGAATGAATACCAGGATTCGAGAAAGCATATTGAAGCAACTTTACGCGCCATCCAAAAAATAAACAAACCAACATTATGGTTTTGGCCCAATGTTGATGCTGGTGCTGACGGGACTTCAACCGGAATCCGTTCGTTCCGTGAAAAATTCAAAATGGAAAATGTTCACTTTTTCAAAAATATGGAAGGTGATGATTTCCTAAACCTTTTAAACAATTCGCTTTGTTTGGTTGGAAATTCAAGCGTCGGAATTCGTGAGTGCGCTTATCTAGGCGTTCCTGTGGTGAACATAGGTTCGCGTCAGAATCGCCGTGACCGCGGCGAAAATGTAGTTGATGTTTCCTATGACGAAAATGATATTGTTGCTTCGATAAGTTCGATTTTAGATAAGAAAGACCGCAAATCATCAAACGTTTATGGTGGTGGCGATGCAGGTGAAAAGATTGCCAAACTGCTTAAGGAACTTCCATTGCAATTCCATAAAACAATTACCTATTAATGAAAATCCTTGGTTTAATTCCGGCTCGCGGCGGCTCAAAAGGTGTTCCCAAAAAGAATATCAAACTGCTTGGCAAACTGCCATTGATTGAATATACAATCAATTCGGCAAAGGAATCCAGTCTTCTGACCCAGATTGTAGTCTCAACAGACGATGAGGAAATTGCGATTGCGGCTGAAGTTTCGGGTGTAAAACCATCGTTTGTTCGTCCGGAAGAGTTTGCCCAAGACACTTCAACATCGCTGGAAGTGGTGCAGCACGCCATTGCTTTTTTCGAATCCCAAAATATTTTCTTTGATGCTGTTTGTCTGTTACAGCCTACAAATCCGTTTAGGGAAAGAGGTTTTATTGATAAGGCAATTGAAAAATTTAAAATTTCCAATGCCGATTCTTTGGTCAGTGTTTTGGAAATCCCGCATGAATACAATCCGCATTGGGCTTTTGAGGAAGCAACAGATGGCTTGCTCAAAATTGCTACAGGCGAAACCCATATCATTCCGAGAAGGCAGGATCTGCCTAAGGCTTTCCATCGTGACGGTTCGGTTTACATTACCAAAACAGAAACCATCAAAAACGGCTCGCTTTATGGGAATACTATCGCTTACATTGAAAGCAATCCACAATTCCACATCAACATCGACACGATGAAAGATTGGGAAAAAGCCGAAAAACTACTTACCCAAATCCACTTATAAGATGTGTGGAATTACAGGTATTATCGGTCAAAAAGCCAACAAAAGCAACATTTTGGAAATGCTGGACTGCCAAAAACATCGTGGCCCGGATTTTACAGCTTATTTTGTTGAGGAGAACAGTGTTGCTTTAGGCCACAACCGTTTGAGCATTATCGATTTGTCGAGTAATGCCAATCAGCCTTTTACGAGTGATGACGGCAATTATGTTATGGTTTTCAATGGTGAAATCTATAACTATATTGAATTGAGAAAGGAACTTCAGCCAAAATACCAATTCAGGACGCAGTCGGATACTGAAGTTTTGCTGAATGCCTACAAGGAATGGGGCAAAAAATGCCTTGAAAAACTCAACGGTATGTTTGCGCTGGCGATTTGGGATAAAAAGGAGCAATCGCTGTTTGCAGCCCGTGACCGATTTGGCGTAAAGCCATTCTACTATCATTTTGACAATTCCAATTTTCATTTCGCTTCAGAGATTAAAACGATTCTGGTTTCAGGAGTTGCCAAAATTCCTAACGAAAAAGTCTGGAGCAGTTTTTTCACCGAAGGAAGTTATGGTTTGCCCAATGAAACCTTTTGGAAAGACATCCATCAATTGCCTGGTGGACATAGCCTGACCTTAAAAAATAATGTGCTTCAAATTGAAAAATGGTATTCGTTTGAAACAAGAACCAAAAGCTTGTTCAGCCATTTTGAAAAAAACGAAGAGGAATATATCACCAACCTGCTTTTAAAAGCAATAAACCTGCGTTTTAGGGCTGATGTTCCTGTTGGGTTTAATCTTAGCGGAGGTTTGGATTCGAGCACCTTATTGGCGCTCATTGATCAGCAAAATATAGATAAATCTGCTGTTGAAGCCTTTACATTTGTAACCAATGATGAACGATATGATGAACTTTTCTGGGTAAAATCGATGTTGGAGAACAGGCCATTTCATTTAAATATTTGCCCGCTTTCCGCGAATGAAATTCCCGATTTGTCATTTAAAATGTCGCAGCATCAGATGGAACCTTATGGCGGAATCCCAACGATAGCCTATTCTAAAATATTCCAGGCTGCAAGGCAGAAAGGCGTAAAGGTTTTGCTTGACGGACAAGGCTCGGATGAAGCGTGGGCAGGTTATGATTATTACATAAATAATTCGCAGAGCATTGTTCAGGGCGTAACAAAATCGCCTTTCCGAATGAATGTTCTTGATACAGAATTTGCCCAAAAGTCACAGAAAACGATTTACGAAAAACCATTCGAAGATAATTTACTCAATCTCCAATACCGCGATTTATTTTATACCAAGATTCCGCGTGCGCTGCGTTTCAACGACCGCGTTTCGATGATGCATGGAACCGAATTGCGCGAACCTTTTCTGGATTATGAATTGGTCGAATATGTTTTCAGCCGTCCAACGGATTTTAAGATTAAAAACGGTGTCCAAAAATGGATGCTCCGAAAAATTGCAGAACAATTTTTACAGAAAGATTTGGTTCTGGCGCCAAAACGTCCGTTGCAGACACCGCAGAGGGAATGGCTTTCAGAAGATTTGAAGGAATGGGTTAGGGCAGAAGTGGAAACATTGTATGCCAATAATTGGTTCAATAAAAACGAATTGGAAACCGAGCTAAGCGCTTTTTTTAACGGAGACAATCAAAGTAGTTTCCATATTTGGCAATGGATCAATGCCGCACAGTTATTGAAATAAAATGCAGAAAATAACCAACTTACATCGTCTGGACCTTCCGAATACACTGCTTGTTTTAAAGTATCTTTTAAAAAGGGCTCTGCATTTAAAAACCTCTGAAAAGGAAAAACAGATCAATGAGTTTTACTTTAACCTGATAAGCTTTAATGGGTTTTTAAAACAGGAAAACAACAAGAATTTTGTGGCCTATTATCCTGATTTTGGAGTTACGCTCAGGCTGAGGAAAAGGCCGTCAAGTGATTTGAATGTCTTTGCCCAGATTTATCAGTATGAGGAATACAAGCCTTTGGTTGAAACTTTTCAAAAGCATTTCCCTAATGATAAAAAATTGAACATCATTGACGCCGGAAGCAATATTGGCCTGACTTCTGTGTATTTGTCAAAATTTTTCCCGAATTCAAATTTCATTACAGTCGAGCCGGATTCCTCTAATTACGAAAGCATCAATTTCAATCTTAACAGCAACGGGATTGAAAACGTTTCCAAAATCAAAGGCGGTCTTTGGAGCAGGAACACAAACCTTAAAATCGTCAATGATTTCAGGGATCAGAAAGACTGGTCAATACGCGTGGAAGAAACCAACGAAGACGGAGATTTGAAGGCTTTTTCAATTCAGCATTTAATGAAGGAAAACAGGTTTGAAACCATAGATGTCTTAAAAATTGACATAGAAGGCTCTGAAAAAGAGGTGTTTACAGGTTCTTATGCAGATGTTTCTTTTTTAGCGCAGACCAAATGCATTGCGATTGAAATCCATGACGAATTTGACTGCAGGGAAGCCATAAACCAAATTTTGAAAGACTATAATTTCAGGTGTTTTGAGTCGGGCGAATTGACAATAGGAATTAATCAGAGCTATTTATGATGCAACCCAAAAACAGGCTTAGAGAGCTTGATTTCCTTAGAGGAATAGCCATTATTTTAGTAATTTTCAGGCATCAGCTGCTGTTTGATTTTTTAAAAACCATGGGTTGGATTGGTGTCGATTTGTTTTTTGTACTTAGTGGTTTTTTGGTTTCCGGATTGTTATTTAAGGAATATCAAAAATTTGGTTCCATCAATCCGAAACTTTTCCTCATAAGGCGCGGATTCAAGATTTATCCAATCTATTACCTCACGCTGCTGGGTTATATGGTTCCAAGAATCCTGATGCATAAACTGGATTTGGAAAAGGTTTTCTATGACCTTGTTTTTATCCAAAATTATGTTTTGGGTTGGGGTTATTTGTATAATCCGAGTTGGTCGCTGGCTGTTGAAGAGCATTTTTATTTTGGATTGGCTTTGTTGTTATGGCTTATCTTCAACAAAAAACTGCTGGCTTTTGACATGAAACCTACTGGGGTTTCCAATTTTGAAAAGCTATTGATCTTTAGTTTAATCCTCGTTTTGGGTTTAAGATTTGCTTCCAATATTTATTTTCCGGAAGATTTTGTACGTCAGGTAACGATGACGCATTTACGTATCGATTCCCTATTATTTGGGGTTTTAATCGCATATTGGTATAATTTCAAACAGGAAAAATTGATTGTTTTATACCAAAGCCATCAATCGAAATTGTTGGTTTTGGCTTTTCTGATGTTGGCATTTACAGTAGCTTTTGATGATATTTTGCACGCATTTTTTGTCAAGACTATTGGATTCAGCCTGTTGTATCTTTCTTTTGGAATCCTTTTGATTCATTTTTTGGTCAACAAAAATGTAAACCATCAAATCAACAGCTTGTTTTCAACTCCAATTGTAAACTTTGTCAGCAAAATTGGTTTTTGCTCGTATTCCATTTATGTCATCCATTCTTTTATAATAACCTGCGTTGACATACTGCAGATTAAAAATACGTTTTTGTCCTTTGCGATAGTTTTTTCACTTTCGATACTAAGCGGATTTGTGATGACGTTTGTAATTGAAAAGTTTTTCCTGAATTACCGCGACAAATATTTCCCAAGCAGGGCACTTTAGTCCAAATTGTTTTCATATTCCCAATAAAATAAGGATATTTGGGCGTTCATTAAAAATAAGGATGCAGCAAAAGAAAATTTTCATACTACTTCCCGATGGTATTGGCTTAAGAAATTTTGCCTTTACCAATTTCCATAAATTGGGATTAGAGAAAGGTTTTGACATCACTTTTTGGAACAACACGCCCTTTGAGTTAGGCAAATTGGGAATTAAGGAAATTCCAATCAAATATGCCAAACCACATCCTATTACCAGTTTGTTGAAAGTTGCGCAAACCCAAATCGAATTATCCCAAAATATTAAAAAATCTGGAGACAGGGTTTACGATTCCTATCGTTTTCCCCTGAAAAATAAAAGCCTAAAAGACAGGTTGAAGAACATCCTGATAAAATGCATTATCCTTGCCAACAATTCCAAAAATGGCTTAAAAAAAATCAGGTCAAAAGTTGCTGAAAATGAGCGCAAGACCAAGTTCTACTTTGACAGCCTGGAAACACTTGAAAAAGAAAAACCGGCAATGGTTTTCTGTACCAATCAAAGGATGCTGCTTGCTGTAGCGCCAATTTTGGCCGCACAGGATTTGGGAATCCCGACGGCAACTTTCATTTTTTCCTGGGATAATCTGCCCAAAGGAACCAAAATCGTTGAAACCGATTTTTATTTTGTCTGGAGCGAACACATGAAAAAGGAATTGCAGTATTATTATCCACACATTGTAGAAAGTCAAATCATCATAACCGGTACACCGCAATTTGAATCTCATTTTGACAACAGCCTGATTTCACGTGAGGATTTTTGCAGGGAATACGATTTAGACCTCAATAAAAAATACATCTGTTTTTCTGGTGACGATGTTACGACTTCACCGAATGACCCTACTTATCTCGAAGATTTGGCCAAATCGGTTACGGCTCTTAATGAAAAAGGGCTTAATTTGGGAATCATTTTCAGAAGATGCCCTGTTGATTTTTCGAACAGGTATGACCCGGTTTTGGAAAAATACCAGGATTTGATAAAAAGCATCAATCCAAAATGGGAAATGAAAACCGATTCGTGGCAGGCAATCCTGCCAACCAAAGGGGATTTGATTTTGCAGATGAATACGATATATCATTCGGAATTGGTCATCAATTTAGGTTCTTCGATGGTTTTTGATTTTGCGACTTTTGGCAAGCCCTGCGCTTTTATAAATTACGATGTTCCTAATGTTGATTTTCCGGATTGGTCGGTTAAAAAAATTTATAACTTTATCCATTTCCGTTCGATGCCTTCAAAAGACGCAGTCTTCTGGATCAACGACCCAAATGAATTTGGAAAAATTGTCGAAAAAATGTTGGGGAGAGAATCGGAAAATGTGGTCCAAAATGCCAGGGATTGGTTTGAAAAAATCAACCAGCATCCGCCACAGTTGGCGTCTGAAAGAATTTGGAATGCCATAAACGAAATTTGTAAAGAGCCATGCTAAAGGAATTTATCTTATCGGATTACAAACGCTGTGGAATCAAGAAAATATCTTTTGGAATCTTGTTTTCTACATTTTATATTCATCCGAATCCGGGCTTGAAATTCATGACTATTTTTAGACTGACGCAGCATTACAGAAGAAAAAACAGACTGCTTTTTGTATTTTTCTTTTGGTGGCTCAGAAGATTAAAATATAAATACGGATTTGATATTTCCTACCGTACGCAAATCGGCAAAGGATTTTACATTGGCCATTTTGGAAGCATCGTCATCCATGGTGATGCTATCATTGGTGAAAACTGCAACATCTCACAGGGAATGACCATTGGCATTAGCAATTATGGAGAAAAGAAAGGGGTTCCCACTATTGGCAACCATGTTTTTATTGGTCCAAATGCCGGTGTTTTTGGAAATATTACCATCGGAAACCATGTTACTATTGGGGCTAATGCCGTTGTGACCGAAAATATTGGTGACGGAAAGACCATACTGCCTTCCAAAACGATTGTCATCGATAAGGATTTGTCGCCTTATTACATTCAAAATAGTTCCAACTAATATGAAGGTTGCTTTTCTAACATCAGAATTCCCACATCCAAAAATGGGTTCGTCTGGCGGCATTGGAACGAGCATTTTGAATCTTTCCAAAGGATTGACAGCACAGGGACATGAAGTTTCTGTATTGGTTTACGGACAAAAGGAAGATAGTTTTTTTATTGAAGATTCTATTTCCTATTACCAAATCAGGAATGTAAAACTCAAAGGTCTTTCGCGGTTTTTGACGCAAAGGAAAATCCAGAAACTGATTAATAGATTAGTTGCGGAAAATAAAGTCGAAGTGCTTGAAGCGCCAGACTGGCTTGGGTTTACTTCAAAGATAAAGCCCAAATGCCCGGTTGTCATCAGGCTGAATGGTTCAGACACTTATTTTTGCCATTTGGATAACAGGCCGATTAAATTCTTCAACAAGCTCCACGAAAAAAAGGCTTTGCAAAATGCAGATGCGTTGCTTTCAGTAAGTAAATATACAGCCGATTTAACCAAAGAATTATTCGAACTCCAACGCGATTTTACGATTATCCCGAATAGCATTGATGTAGCGAAATTTGCTTTAGATACAACTGAAACCAACGAAAATACGATACTGTATTTTGGGACTTTGATTCGCAAAAAAGGGCTTTTGGAACTGCCTTTGATTTTTAATGAAGTTTATAAGAAAAACAATAAAGCCAGGCTGATTTTGATTGGACGCGATGCGTCGGATATTCTTTCAGGCAACGATTCGACCTGGCAAATGATGCAGTCGTTATTTGATAAAAATGCACTGCAGAATGTGGAATATCTGGGAAGCGTTACTTATGATAAGATAAAGGGAAATATTGCTTCGGCTGGGGTTTGTGTTTTTCCAACATTTGCAGAAGCCCTGCCTGTTTCATGGATTGAAGCGATGGCAATGCAGAAAGCAATTGTGGCGTCAAACATTGGTTGGGCAACCGAAGTCATAGAAGACAGCGTCAACGGATTTTTAGTGCATCCGAAAGACCATAATTTGTTTGCTGACCGTATTTTGGAATTGCTCGACAATCAAGTGTTGACGAATCAGTTTGGCGCTGAAGCCCGAAAAACGGTTTTGCAGAAATTCAGCATTGAAGTTGTTGCCCAGCAGAGCGCCGATTTTTATCAAAAAGTAATTTCATGATTGTCCTTTACCACAACAACAATATAGTAACCAAAGTTTTTTCGACTGAAGAAACCAATCTCCATGCTGATATCAATAGGAATATTGTGGCTGTGTTGCTTGATTTTGCTGATAAATTCAAGGATGGAATTTTGGTTTGGTGCCATCAGAACGAGGAAAATAATCTGAATCTTGCAGAAATCCCAAAGCTGTTCCACCATAAAAAAATGCTTTTATCCTATAATCCTTCCGGCAATTACTTTGACAGCCGATTGGGTTATATTGAGGATTCGCCATTCATAAAAATCAATAAGAAAGTAAAATATGCCAGCTGGCAAATGAGCAGTTGTGTTGGCGCAGTCCATGCTTCAGTGATTAATGCCTGCAGTAAGGACTTGAAGGAGGAAGATGATTTTGATTATTTCCTGAATTCCTTTGCCAGAAGAGCAATCACTGAAGGGCTTTTTTGTTATTCGGAACCCAAACTGCTTTTGCAGAAAAGTGGTTGTAAAATGCAGCAAGCGAGTCTTTTCGAGTTATTTAAATTCACAAAACAGCATTATAGGACGCGTTGGATTTTTCTTTTGTTTTTCAATTTACTGATTTTTGAAAAGAAATTTCCATTGCTGCCTTTCCTGTTTTCGTTATTTTATTCCAAAAGAAAACTGAATCCGGGATTATTGAACCAAATCCCATTGGATTCAAACAAAAAAATTATTGAAAGCGGCACAATCGATGTGCTGATTCCAACGATCGGACGAAAGGAATACTTGTATAATGTGCTCAGCAATCTGGCTTCGCAAACCTATCTTCCTAAAAACATTATCATAGTTGAGCAAAATCCGGAAGCAGGCAGTACATCTGAACTTGATTTTATCGAAAACCATCGATGGCCCTTTAGCATAAAACATCATTTTACCCATCAAACCGGAGCTTGCAATGCCCGGAATATAGGGCTTCAACTAATTGAAAGCGAATTTACCTTTTTCGCCGATGATGACATCGTTTTTGAAAATGACCTGATTGAAAAGGCAATGCTGACATTTCAGCAAACAGGGAACGAAGTATTTTTGGTTGCCTGTCTTTTGAAATCGCAAATGCTTATTCAACAACCACCAAGGCAGTTTGCTGTTTTTGGAGCTGGTCATGCTTTTGTGAAATCGAGCTGCTTTCAAGATTTGAAATTTAATATGGGGTACGAATTTGGCTTTGGCGAAGACAATGATTTTGGAATGCAGTTGCGCAACAAAGGTTTTGACATTTTATATATTTCGACCTCAAAGATTTTACATTTAAAAGCACCAATCGGAGGTTTCAGGACCAAACCCGCATTGCAATGGCAGCAGGATGCAATCCAACCAAAACCATCGCCAACAGTAATGCTGTTCCGATTATTATACGATACAAAAGAGCAATTGTCGAATTATAAAACCACATTGTTCTTTAAAAACCTTGACAAAAGTTTTTTCCTGAATCCGTTTAAATACATCAGGGTATTTAAACAAAAATGGGACAGGAGTTTGTTTTGGGCCAATGAACTGAACAAACAATAACTATGAATTTCACACTGATAGTCTGCACCTACATGCGTCCGCAACCGTTGCTGAATTTATTGAATTCGGTGAAATTGCAGACCGTCTATCCCAATGAAATCCTGATTATTGATGGCTCAACCAATGAAGAAACGAAAACGGTTTTGGAACAGAATAAGTTTCCAAACCTGAACTATTTTTTGGTTTTGCCAGAAGAAAGAGGACTGACCAGGCAACGGAATTTTGGTGTTTCAAAAGTGGCGAAGAATTCAGAAATTGTTTGTTTTTTGGATGACGACACTATTTTGGAACCGGATTATTTTGAACATTTATTGAATACCTATTCGGTATATCCTGATGCATTAGGTGCCGGAGGCTATATTACCAATATAGCTCAATGGACAAAAACCGGGCAAAATTATATCCCAAAAAATAACGAATTTTATTTTGATGGTTGGAAAAAACCCGAAAGCAAGCGCTTTATGATAAGAAAAAAATTCGGGTTGGACAGTGACAAAAACCCAGGTTTTATGCCTGAGTTTTCCAACGGAAGAGGCGTTAGTTATTTGCCACCATCGGGGAAAATATATCCCGTTGAACAATTCATGGGCGGTGTGGCCTCGTTCAAAAAGGAAGTGTTTGACACCTTCAGTTTTTCACCTTATTTTGAAGGTTATGGCTTGTATGAAGATGCCGATTTTACGTTGAGGATTTCCAAAACCGGAAATCTTTATTTTAATTCCAATGCGCGTTTGGCACATTACCACGACAATTCCGGAAGGCCGAATAAATTTAAATATGGACAAATGGTTGTTAGGAACGGTTGGTATGTCTGGCGTGTGAAATATCCAAAACCATCAGTAAAGGCAAGGGTAAAATGGAACCTAATCGTTTTGTTGTTATCTTTCATTTTATTGTCTAATGTTTTTACAAAACCCAAAAAGAGCGCGTCAATCAATGAATTTTTTGGCAGGATTACGGCCTGGTTTTCTTTAGTATTCAAATAATGGATTTTACTTTAATCATTTGCACTTATATGCGTCCGCAACCGTTGCTGAATTTATTGAATTCGGTGAAGGAACAAACCGTTTATCCCAATGAAATCCTGATTATTGATGGTTCAACAAATGATGATACCAAGAAGATTTTTGAAGAGCAATCATTTAAAAACCTGAGCTATTTCCAGATGGACAAGGAAAACAGAGGATTGACAAAACAAAGGAATTTTGGGATTTCCAAAATTTCACCAAGCTCAGAAATACTATGTTTCCTTGATGACGACACGGTTTTAACTCCGAACTATTTTGAGGAAATCTTAAAGGCTTTCGAAAGTGATTCCGGAATTGTAAGCGTGGCCGGAATTGAAATCAACGAGCAGAAATGGATTAAAAAAAATCCAAATCAAAGCTATGATAAGAATAAGTTTTACGAATTTGAGGGTTATGTTTATCCTGAAGGTTCCCGAAATTACATCCGGAATATTCTGGGGTTGCAATCCAATTTAGGTTCGTGGCGCATGCCTGAATTTTCCAACGGAAGGAACAGCGGTTTTCCTTTAACGGGTAAAAATTATGAAGTTGATGTGCTCATAGGACTCTGCTTTAATTTCAAAAGGATTGTTTTCGAAAACATCAAATTCTCCACGTATTTTGAAGGTTATGGCTTGTATGAGGATTCAGATTACAGCCTGAGGGCACTTCAGTTTGGTAAAAATATTGTGGCAACCAAAGCCCAACTTTATCATTATCACAATGAGTCGGGAAGACCTAACAAATACCAATATGGGAAAATGGTGGTCAGGAATGGTTGGTATGTTTGGCGTGTAAAATATCCAAAGCCTTCATTTAAAGCAAAATTAAAATGGAATGCAATTGTATTATTATTGGCTTTTATCAGATTTAGCAATATATTTACAACCAAGAAAAGACAGGAAGCTTTCACCGAATTTGCAGGAAGGATGGCTGGCTGGTTTTCCTTATTTATAAATAAACCTCGTTAGATACAGCATGAAGACTCAGGAAGAAATTATTGAAATCAACAAAAAACAGAAGGATTTTTATAATTACAAAAGTGATAAAAAGAATTTGCCAACCAAAATCTGGTATTATTTCAGGGAAAAAACCTTGAAAAAAATACGAAAGGATATTGGTATCCTTAGCGAATCTTACGAAATCCATAAAACCTGGTTTGGAGACCTGTCCAATAAAAAAGTCCTTGATTTGGGTTGTTTTGCAGGGAATCACTGGAGTCTATACATGGCTGAAAACAGCAAGGAATTTATCGGTTTGGATTTGAGTGACGTTGCCATCGCACGCTTGGCAGAAAGGATAAAGCCTTACCCAAATGCTAAAGCTGTTGCCGCAGATTTTTTGTCTGATGCTGATTTTCCCGATAAGGATTTTGACATTATTTATGCTTATGGTGTTTTACACCACTTCCAGAATCCAGATGTATTGATTGCCAGGCTTAATGAAAAATTGGCACCGGGCGGAGTGATTATCAGTTACGATCCATTGGAAACCAGCCTGCCTATAAAATTAATGAGGGTAATGTACCGTCCTTTTCAATCGGATAAGGATTGGGAATGGCCGTTTACCAAAAGCACCTATAAAAAATTCGCTAAAACCTTTAAAATAGTGGAGCGCCATGGGCTTCTTGGCCAGGCCAAATGGTATTTCCTTATGAATTTCATTCCCTTTCTTTCAGACGAAAAAAAGCAGGCTATTGGAAAGAAATGGCATAAGAAAGACTGGGATTTGTCTGCAAAATCAGACGGCCATTTATTTAAATGCATGCATTTGACCATGCTAATGCAAAAAAGATAAACCAGATGAAGTTTGCCATAATTACGCATGTCATTCATGGTAAAGAGTCAGGCAGCTATTTTGGATACGAACCCTATGTCCGCGAGATGAACTTATGGATAAAAAACGTATCCGAAGTTTTGATTGCAGCGCCTCTGCATCCTATTTCCAAAAGTCCAATCCAGGAATTTTACCAACATCAAAAAGTAACCTTTACTCCGGTTGCCAATTTTGATATTTCCAATTTCAAAAACCTTCTGCGTTCGCTTATCGTCATGCCCGGAATAACCTGGAAGATTTACCAGATTATGAAAAGGGCAGACCATATTCACTTGCGCTGTCCCGGAAATATTGGATTGTTGGGATGTTTCGTGCAGATTTTATTTCCATCCAAATCCAAAACGGCAAAATATGCAGGCAATTGGGATCCAAAAGCAAAACAACCCTTGACATATCGTCTTCAAAAATGGATTTTGAGCAATGCATTTTTGACCAAAAACATGCAGGTTCTCGTTTATGGC
The DNA here is from genome assembly GCF_021608265.1 of Flavobacterium wongokense. Classification (GTDB taxonomy): domain Bacteria; phylum Bacteroidota; class Bacteroidia; order Flavobacteriales; family Flavobacteriaceae; genus Flavobacterium; species Flavobacterium wongokense. The sequence continues at coordinate 213,768 of NZ_JAKIHP010000003.1, read as the reverse complement.
GAATGGGAAAACAGCAGCGAAAATATCAAACCGTTTTTTACAGCGAGTTATTTTGAAAGCGATAAAACGGAAGTCAAACCGAGGGAATTAAAAGGAACTATTTCGTTTGTTTTTATTGGGACACTTTCTAACGGCAAACAGCCTTTGTTTGCCATTAAGTTAGTCGAACAGTTATCGCAAAAAGGGCATAATGTACAGCTGACACTGTATGGCGATGGAAGTGAAAGAGCAATGCTTGAGCACTATATTTCGGAAAATGGGTTGGACGAAATAATCTTCCTAAAAGGAAATCAAAACCAGGAAACGATTAAAAAAGCTTACATAGAAAATCATTTTGTAGTTTTACCTTCGCTGAGTGAAGGCTGGCCAAAGGTTGTTGCAGAAGGAATGTTTTGGGCTTGCCTGCCCATTGCATCAAAGGTTTCCTGTGTTCCTAACATGCTTGGGAACGGAGATAGAGGTTTGCTTTTGGATTTAGATTTGAATGCTGATACCGAAAAAATTGAAGCCCTTTTAAACGATGCCGGATTGTATCAGGAAATGGCTGAAAATGCAATGCAGTGGTCACGGCAGTTTACAATGGATGCTTTTGAGAATGAAATTAATTTGCTTTTACAACGATGAGGATAGTCCAAATTATTGATTCTTTGGAAATTGGTGGTGCCGAAAAAATGGCAATTAATTATGCCAATGCGCTTTCAGGAAGAGTGGAATTCTCTGGTTTGGTTGCGACAAGGGCGGAAGGGAACCTCAAAAATCAATTGAGTGATTCGGTTTCGTATCTTTTTCTAAGGAAAAAATCCACTATCGATTTTGGCGCAGTTTTCAGGTTGAGGGATTATTGTAAGGAAAACAAGGTTGATTACCTTCAACCGCATAGCAGTTCTTATTTCACGGCGGTGTTAGTCAAATTGGTTTACCCAAAAGCCAACATCATCTGGCACGACCACAACGGATTGAGCGAATTCATAAGTTCGCAAAAATCTGCGGCATTAAAAGTTGCTTCGCATTTTTTTAAGGGAATCATTGTAGTAAATTATAAGCTTAAGGCTTGGGCAGAAAAAGAACTTAATTGCAAAAAGGTTATTTACCTGCCCAATTTTACTGCCATTGATGCTTCAACCATTATCGAAACCAATCTCAAAGGAACAGCCGGAAAACGGATTTTATGTCTGGCGAACCTTCGGGACCAGAAAAACCATTTTTTCCTGTTGGAAGTTGCCGAAAAACTAAAGCAAACCAATCCCGACTGGACTTTCCATTTGGTAGGCAAAGACTTTGAAGATGACTATTCAAAACAATTAAGAGCATTGATTTCAACCAAAAACCTGGAAAACAATGTTTTTATTTATGGTTCTAAAAATGATGTAAAAAACATCATTAATCAATCTGATATTGCTATCTTGACCTCCAAATCTGAAGGTTTGCCGGTTTCATTAATTGAATACGGATTATCAAAAAAACCTGTTGTGACCACAAACGTTGGCGAAATTCCATTAATCATCAAGGACAATGTCAATGGGTTTATTGTGGAGCGTGATGATTCCGATTTGTTTTATAAAAAGCTTTTGAAATTTATTGAAGAGGATAATTTAAGAAAAGAAATGGGTAATGCACTTTATCAGACCATTATTGAAAATCATTCGGAAGAAGGAGTGATTGCTAATTATTTAAACTGGGTTTCAGCTCTATGATATGAAAGATAAAAATTATATTTTATTGATTGCCGCCCATGCTTTAATTGGAATCCTCATATTCCTGATAAGGCCTTTATCTAAATTTTATGCAATTGCCATGCTTGCCGTGGGATTGTATTATGTGATTAAAACCCGAAACAAAAACAATGAAGTCCTGTATGTTTCAGCATATATTGTTGGGAGTGAGGTGTTTTTAAGGATGACTGGCGGAAACCTGCTCTATGAGTCCTCAAAATATGCCGTAATGATATTTATGGCTTTCGGGATGTATTACAGTGGATTTTCGAAGAACGCCATACCTTTTTGGATTTATTTATTGCTGTTACTGCCCGGTGTTTTGGTAGCGACAGAAACTTTGAACCTGCAGACCGATATCCGAAAAGCGATTGCATTTAATATTTCCGGGCCGGCATGCCTTGGTGTTTCTGCAATTTATTGTTACAACAGGAAAATCCTGGTTTCAGAAGTGAACAAGATATTACTTTCATTGGCGCTGCCCGTTTTCGCAACAACGATTTACCTTATTTTATACACACCCGATTTAAAGGAAGTATTAACCGGAACAGGTTCGAACAACGAAACTTCGGGAGGATTTGGGCCCAACCAGGTGGCGACTTTATTAGGAATCGGGATGTTTGTTTTCTTCTCCAGATTAATTTTAGAATCAAAATCAAAATTGATATTCGCTGTAAACCTGATTGTCTTATTTAATATTACCTATAGAGGTTTGGTTACTTTTTCGAGAGGTGGAATGGTGACCGGCTTTGTGATGATCGTGTTATTCCTGGCGTATATCTATGCCAATACAAAATCGCAGGGCAGGTATAATCTATACAAGCTTTTACTTTTTATGTCGGCCGCATTTTTAATGACCTGGCTCTATACATCTAATCAGACTGGTGGATTAATTGATAAACGTTATGCCAATAAGGATGCTGCCGGAAGGGTAAAGGAAAGCCAGTTAACGGGAAGGGAAGAGATTTGGGATAGTGAAATTGACGATTTTCTTGACAATCCGATATTTGGAATTGGGGTTGCAAAAGCCCTTGAAGTCAGGGAAGAAAAGTCGGGTGGATTGATTATTGCCTCGCATAGTGAAATTTCACGAACGCTTGCCGAACATGGTACGATGGGGATTATCGCATTATTGATAGTGTTTTTTACACCTATTTTCTTATTTTTGGATAATCGGCAGCACATCTATATGTTTTGCTTTTTATTCTTTTGGTTACTTACAATTAATCACGCGGCAATGCGGATTGCTGCGCCAGCTTTTGTATATTCGCTATCGTTACTAAAAGTATTTATGGATGAAGCACCTGCTTTACATAGGAAATAAGTTATCCAACCACGGGTATACTTCAACTTCGATAGAAACGCTGGGTGGCTTTCTTGAAGATGAAGGCTTTCATGTTTTCTATGCTTCTTCCAAAAAAAACAAGTTTTTGAGAATGTGTGAAATGATTTTCAAGACATTCAAACATGCCAAAAAAGTAGACTACGTTTTAATTGATACTTACAGCACTAAAAATTTTTGGTACGCTTTCATCATTTCGCAATTGTGCCGCATGCTGAGGGTAAAATACATCCCCAAACTGCACGGAGGCAATCTGCCTCACAGGATTGTTCGGAGTAAATTCTTTTCCGATTTGATTTTCAACAATGCACACATCAATATTGCACCTTCCAATTATTTGTATGAAACCTTTAAAAATAGTGGCTACACTAATTTAAAATACATTCCAAACACTATCGAACTTGAAATGTATAAACAATGTCCAAAGGAGTTTAAGACACCAAAGTTGCTTTGGGTAAGGTCTTTTTCAAAAATATACAATCCCGAAATGGCGGTTAAAGTCTTTATCAAAATAAAGGAAAGCTTTCCCGAAGCTAAAATTTGCATGGTTGGTCCCAAAAAAGATGACAGTTATTCGAAAACGGTAAAATTTGCCCATAAAAATAATGTCGATGTGACCTTTACCGGAAAATTGTCTAAGGAAGACTGGATTGAACTCTCCAAGGATTATAACGTTTTTATAAATACGACCCATTTTGATAATACGCCAATAAGCGTGATTGAAGCCATGGCTTTAGGTTTACCTGTTGTATCAACAAATGTGGGCGGAATACCTTATTTACTACAGCATAACGACAATGCACTTTTAGTAAATGACAATGATGTGGAAGACATGTCCAATCAAATAAAAAGGCTGATTAACGAATCAAACCTGGCTCAGAGTTTATCCGAAAAAGGGAAGGCTTCTGTCAAAAATTTTGATTGGGAAGTCGTAAAAAAGCAATGGGTTGAATTACTGGTTTAATGCTCATTTATTTAGTAACTTGCGGCGTCAAAATTTAACCGAACATGAATAAGCGTAAAGACATCCACTTTGAAGTCTCCGAAAGAAAGATTCTTTTGCGGATTTTTGATGTCGTTTCCGTACTGCTGTCATTATACTTGGTTGGGATTACGTTTAATTTCCATTATTTCAACATCTCAGCAACCAATTTCTATTGGACCATTGTATTGGCTTTTTACCTCAATTTTATCGGTTCGGTGTTTGAAATGTACAACCTGCAGGTTGCGAGCAGTCAGTTTCAGGTCATCAAAAGCATCATACTCACGTCTTCCATAACGGTATTGATTTATTTGCTGACGCCGATTTACACACCGATACTTCCTTCCAACAGGATTCAGATCCTTTTCTTCTACATCGCGATTTTCCTTGCATTATTTACCTGGAGGATGATATATGTGCGGTTTTTTGCATCCAATCGGTTTTCCAAAAAGGTAATCCTTATTTGCGATAAGGAACAGCTTAAGGAATTGGTCAACGGGCTTGAAAGTGCCGATCCGCATTACCTGGTTTTGGGTTTTGTCAATTCGGATAGTGCCAATACCGATAGTACCGGAAACCTGAAAATCAAGAATATCGATATCAATAACCTCGAGCAGTTTGTAATTAAGAATTCGATTTCAGAGATTGTGGTCGCTTCCCAAAAAACGGATGGAATTACCGTTAATCTTTACAACCAACTGATAAACCTCTTGGAAAACGGTTACATCATCAGGGAGTATACACAGGTTTATGAAAATTTGGCGCAAAGAATCCCGATGCAGTATGTTTCGCGTGATTTCTATCGCTATTTCCCGTTCAGCAGAAGCAACCAGAATCATTTTTACCTGATTATGGTACGTTTTTTTGAAATCCTTTTATCGATTATAGGACTGCTTGTTGGAGTGGTTATTTTGCCTTTAATCCTGATTGGGAACTTACTGGGAAACCGCGGAGCCTTATTTTACACTCAGGAAAGAGTGGGGAAAAACGGCAGGGTTTTTAATATTGTCAAATTCAGGACTATGGTTAAAAATGCCGAAAAGGAAGGAGCTGTTTTTGCCACTACAAACGACAGCAGGATTACTCCTTTTGGTAAAATCCTCCGAAAGTCCAGAATGGATGAATTCCCACAGTTTATCAATATACTGAAAGGAGATATGGCAGTAATCGGGCCAAGGCCTGAACGCCCTGTTTTTGTAAATGAAATCGCCGAAGTCATGCCTTTCTACGAAACGCGCCATGTTATCAAACCCGGATTAACGGGTTGGGCACAGGTAAATTATTCGTATGGGGAAACTATTGACGACAGCCTTATCAAACTTCAATATGATTTGTATTATATCAAGCACCGAAGCCTTTTCCTTGATGTGAACATCATCTTCAAAACCCTGGGCACCGTATTGCTTTACAAAGGGCAGTAATTACACTTTTTCCTTTTTCTTCAAAGGAATCCTTCCGTTTAATTTTAGCAGCATGTACAGATTGGTCACAATAAAGGGCAGCATAATCATCAAATGCGGTTTGTTGAACATAATGATGCAGTAAATCAACAGCAATATTGATAATGCGATATTCAGCTTCTTTAGGAAATTATCTTTTGCAAACGGAATCAACAGAAAAAGCGGATTGAAAAGCAGTGCATTGTAATTCCACAGCAATTCCTGATGTTCTGAATACAAACCAATCAGGCAGAGGAAAACTCCCATCAGGCCACAAAAAAACAAATAAGTCGTGAATACAAATTTCTTATTGGTAAGGACTAAAATCAGCAGCACCAAGCAGATTATATAAATGCTGTTTAAAAACGAAAATTTAGTCTGTACCGGTTCGCCCTGAACTATGGTTTGTTTATTGGAAACCAATGGTTTTCCGTTGACTGAGGCTTTATCCAGACTGTGCAGCAGTTCTATCGGAAGGAATAATTGAACCGCATCCTTGTCGGTTTTGGCTCCAAAAACAATATTGATCCCCAGTTTATACCAAAAATAATTCTCGAAATACGGATATAAAAGCGTTCGATAGCTGATGGTTTTATCGTCTACTTTCTGAATCATTTTTGTACCATACAACGCATTGATTTTATCGGCAATCATGGTGGTGCAGTTCCTGTCGATAAACTTATAGGTATAATATTTTTCGTCTGAAAGTAGTGTTTTGTTAAGCGCATCAAACAACTCCTGTTTTTTTGCAAAAGGCAGGTCAAGCGTTTGCTCAATGACTTCCCTTTGGTCAAGTTTGTATTCAAAAACGAAATCATCAAAAGAAGTCACATTTACATAATACTGCAAATCGCCTTTTACAAATTTGAAATAGAAATTTTCAGTCCTAAAATCAAAGCAGCCATAATTGTAAACGATGTCCAATGCATTATTTGGATCCTGAATCCGCAGTGCTGTGTGCCCAAATGTCGAATACAATTCTTCGCCACGGTCACAGGTAAAGACACTGACTTTGGCATCCTGCGAAAGTTGTGGCATTTGTGAAAACGCAAAGGAACCGGATAGCAATAAGCAAAGGAAAAGTAATTTTTTGAACATGGTATTTATCTAAAAATGCTTAGGTCAACTTTAACTGAAAAGATATTTGAATACAAGGCCGCACTCTGGTCGCCCAAATCGGTTAGGGCATAATCAACCTGGATGCCTTTGTATTTGAAGCCCAAACCAATGTTCGGCTGGAAATTGACTTTCGTTGAACCATCGATTTGTTCTACGTTTTGGAAATTTCCAACACCGGCACGAAGAAATACCAAATCGGTATAGCCAAATTCCAATCCCAAAGCCGGGTCAATACTAAAGGCGCTGTTGGAAATAATATCGTTGGTTTGTGCAAACTGCATGTTCAGGTTTACTGCAGCCAACAAGGTATAATCATAATGGAAATCAAATTTTTTGGAAATTCCAAGTTGGGCCTTTGGAAAAGTAATCTCAGTGCTTTCCGGCGGTTCCTGGTTTTGTCCCGAAACAGCATCCTTAATTTCGTTGAACTTCTCTTCATCAATGGCCCAAACGTTATAAGTAGTAGTGATGTCGCGAAGCATGATGCCGTAATGCCAGTCGTTGTTTTCATATTGCAGCCCGAAATCAAATCCGAATCCCCAAGAGCTGGCAAATTCACCAATTACCCTTCGGATGACTTTGGCATTCACACCATAAGACAAGCCTTCAATCAATGTAGGGCGACGCGCGTATGAAAACGTCAAACCATAATCGGCAGTGGAAAAAAGGCTGATTCGGTCGTAGTCGATGTTTCCTTCGCTGTCAATAAGTTGGGTGGTATTTAAGATGTCATCAACCCCAAAACGGATTAAGGAAACGCCCCATGCACTTCGGTCGTCTATTTTTTTGGCGTAAGCCGCGTAATCGTATTGTGCAATATTGGCAAAATAACTGGCGTGCATTAATGCCGCCTCGCTGTCCTCAATCTGAAGCAATCCTGCAGGATTCCAATAGCCCGAATTCACATCGCCGGAAAAGGCTGTTACCGCATTGGACATACCCAAAGCAGCAGCATCGACACCAATGTTCATAAACTCGTTGGAATATTTCCTAACAGATTGAGCATGAGTAATCAGACCGATAAAAAGCAGTAGAATAGCAATTGTTTTTCTCAAGGCAATTTTTATTTTTACAAATATTACATAAAATTCTCTATTATAAAACGCAGAAAGCTTTAACTTATTGTATTAAATTTGCTCAAACGTCAAAAAAACTTTATCCGAATGAATATCAAAAGGCTTATTCCCAATTTATTTACGATGTTAAATCTGTTTTGTGGCTGCGTGGCTTTGGTGATGGTTACGAATGATAAGTTTGACCTGGCTTTTTATTTTGTTGCCCTGGGAATTTTCTTTGATTTCTTTGATGGATTCTTCGCTCGAAAGTTCAATGTAGCCGGACCATTAGGCGTTCAGTTAGATTCTTTGGCTGATATGGTTACAAGTGGATTAGTCCCGGGTTATACAATGTTTGTTTTATTGCGTGGATGGATTGTCCATCTTGATTTTTCTGTGGCAGCTTTATATCCTTATTTAGGTTTCATAATTACACTTGGTGCCTGTTATCGCTTGGCTAAATTTAACATAGATACGAGACAATCCGATTCTTTCATTGGTTTGCCTACGCCAGCGAATTGCCTATTCGTGATGAGCCTTCCTATTTTGCTTCAGGATCCACCGTTTGGTTTGATATTGACTGATACTGTTCAGATTGGCTTGGTGGTGATTTGTTTTTTGAGTGCTTATGTCATGAATGCCGAAATCCCTTTGTTCTCATTGAAGATTAAGGATTTTAGTTTTGCCAAATACAAACTTCAGGTTTCCTTTCTGGCAGTTTCAGTTTTGATGCTGGTTTTTCTTCAGATATTGGCAGTTCCGCTAATCATCGTATTGTATGTGTTACTTTCGGTAATTGACAATGCATTCAAAATAACTAAAAAAGCCTAATAAAAAAGCTTCCAATTTGGAAGCTTTTTTATTATTAGTGTTTATGGAAGTCAAGTTTCTTTTTACGCAACTCGAAGTTTTGTCCAAGATACACGCGACGTACGATTTCGTCTTCTACCAGTTCTTCAGGAACTCCGGCTTTCAGGATTCCTCCTTCAAACATTAAGTAAGTTTTATCTGTGATGGCCAATGTTTCCTGAACGTTGTGGTCGGTAATCAGGATTCCTATGTTTTTGTTTTTTAGTTGGGCAACAATACGCTGGATATCTTCAACCGCAACAGGGTCAACTCCGGCAAAAGGTTCGTCCAAAAGAATAAACTTTGGGTCAGTTGCCAAGGCACGTGCAATTTCGGTTCTACGACGCTCACCTCCGGAAAGTAAATCACCACGGTTGGTTCTGATGTGTTCCAATCCGAATTCCGCAATCAGGCTTTCCATTTTGGCAATCTGTTCTTCTTTGGTATGATTGGTAAGCTGTAAAACGCTTAGGATGTTATCTTCAATGCTCAGTTTCCTAAAAACAGAAGCTTCCTGTGCCAAATAGCCAATTCCGTTTTGCGCACGTTTGTACATAGGGAATTCGGTGATGTTCATATCGTCGAGGTAGATATTTCCTGAATTGGGCTTGACCAATCCTACAATCATATAAAATGAAGTGGTTTTCCCGGCACCATTCGGACCCAGAAGCCCAACGATTTCTCCTTGGTTTACTTCCACAGAGATGCCTTTTACAACGCTTCTGCCTTTGTAGGTTTTGACTAAATTTTCGGCTCTTAATTTCATATTCAGACTTCTTATTTGGACAAATTAACGAATAAACAAATTATCAAATCCACGATTTAACAATTATTTGTTGTCTTCAAGCGCTTCCCAAAATTCGTAAGCTCTTCTCAAATGCGGAATTACAATGGTTCCGCCCACTAAAGTGGCAATTCCCATGGCTTCCATCATTTCTTCTTTGGTGATTCCTTCCTTGTAGCTGGTTTCGAGATGGTATTTGATGCAGTCATCACAACGCAAAACCGTTGATGCCACAAGCCCTAGCAGTTCCTTGGTCTTTACATCAAGAGCACCTTCGGCATAGGCATTGGTATCCAGGTTGAAAATCCGCTTTACAATCTTATTATTGTCAGCCAATAATTTTTCGTTCATTTTCGAACGATACTCGTTAAACTCCTCTACTAGCTTGCTCATCTTTCTTTTTATTTTTTTCTACAACTGCTGAAATCCAAATGCTGGCTTCATAAATGAACCACATCGGTAAGGCAACGGTAATCTGGCTTACCACATCAGGAGGTGTTACAATTGCAGCAATTATCAATATAATTACAATACCATATTTTCGATACTTTCTCAGGAAAGCTGGTCCTACCAATCCCAACTTGGTCAGGAAGTAAATGATTATTGGCAATTCAAAATACAATCCGCTGGCAATGACAGCCGTTTTGACCATACTCACATAGGAATCAATGCTGAATTGGTTTTTAACTACGCTACTGATGGAGAATGTTGCGAGGAAATTTACGGTCATCGGTACGATTACGTAATAGCCAAACAACACACCCAGGAAAAACAAAATTGAAGCTACGAATATGAAAACCTTGGCTCCTTTTCGTTCCTTTTCATATAAAGCCGGACTAATAAATTTCCAGAATTCCCATAATATATAAGGAAAAGCAAGGATGAATCCGGATGTAATGCAAATCCAGACAAAAATGTTTACCTGGCCTTCCATTTCGGTATTCTGGATAATGAAATTGAGTTCGGTGATACAGATACTGTCCGCAAAACCAAGATAATGCGAGGCATCACAAAAGAATCGATACGTAATGAAACTCGGATCTGTTGGGCCAAAAATCAAATCGGTAAAGATATAATCGGCAAAGAAATAGGAAACGATTCCCATCGTTACCACGGCAGCCGAACATCTTACCAACACCCATCTTAATTCCTCAAGATGATCTAAAAAAGACATTTCGCCTTTCGGTTTTTTTACTTTTGCCATTATACGATGCCTTCTTTTAAAATATCATGCAGATGCAGCACGCCTTTATAATCTCCATTGTCTACAACGACAAGTTGCGTTATCGAAAAGTCTTCCATGATGTTCAATGCATCAACAACCATATCCGTTGATTTAATCATTTTTGGGTTTTTCGTCATGATATCATTTGCTTTCAATCCGCTAATGGTTTCCGTTTTGTCCAGCATTCTTCTGATGTCACCATCAGTAATGATTCCGATTACCTTTTCATTTTCTACAACAGCTGTAACTCCCAAACGTTTTTCGGAGATTTCATGTATGGCACTTTTAACGCTTGAATCAGGAGAAACCAAAGGTCGGTGCGTGGTGTCCAGCATATCTCCAACACGAAGCAATAATTTTTTGCCCAAAGCACCACCAGGATGATATTTGGCAAAATCTTCGGCGGTGAAGTTTTTTATTTCCATCAGGCAGACTGCAAGGGCATCACCCATTACCAATTGGGCTGTTGTACTGTTTGTTGGCGCCAGGTTATTGGGACAGGATTCTGTTTCAACATAAGTATTCAAAACATAATCCGACTCTTTTCCAAGGAACGAAGTAGTGTTTCCTGTTATGGCAATCAGTTTGTTCCCAAATCGTTTTAGTAACGGAACCAATACCTTAATCTCGGGGCTGTTTCCACTTTTGGAAATGCAAATTACCACATCGCCTGGCTGCACCATTCCCAAATCGCCATGAATTGCTTCAGAGGCGTGCAGGAATAGGGAAGGAGTTCCGGTTGAATTTAAGGTGGCTACAATTTTTTGCGCGATAATGGCGCTTTTGCCAATTCCGGTTACGACCAGACGGCCTTTGGAATTGTTTATGATTTCAACAGATTTTACAAAGTCTTCATCAAGCAAGGCAACCAGCTTTGCAATAGATTCACTTTCAGACAAAATTGTTCTTTGTGCAGAAGCTAAAATGGTATCTTTATTTATCAAAATTGTAACAATATAAAATTTGTGTGTGTAAAAGAAAGTCGTATCTTTATGTTTGCAAATTTATGTAAAAATACGATTAACAAAGAATGAATTTAGACGAAATTGACATTCACAAAGAATTAAAAAAGTATTTTGGTTTCAACCAATTTAAAGGATTACAAGAACAAGTCATTAGAAGTGTTATTGCGCAAAATAATACCTTTGTTATAATGCCTACTGGTGGAGGAAAATCGTTATGCTACCAATTACCCGCTTTGATTCAGGATGGAACCGCCATCGTCGTCTCTCCCTTGATTGCCTTAATGAAAAACCAGGTAGATGCCATCAGGAGTTTATCGTCTGAAAATGGCATAGCCCATGTATTGAATTCTTCATTAACAAAAACCGAAATTACCCAGGTTAAAAAAGACATCACATCGGGAATTACCAAATTATTATATGTTGCTCCCGAATCCTTAACCAAGGAAGAATATGTGGAATTCCTTCAAAGTGTCAAAATATCATTCGTTGCCATTGATGAGGCACACTGTATTTCAGAATGGGGACACGATTTCCGTCCGGAATACCGCAACCTGAAATCCATCATCAAACTTATTGGGGATGTTCCGGTAATCGGCCTTACGGCTACGGCTACACCAAAAGTCCAGGAAGACATCCTCAAGAATCTCGACATGTCTGATGCCAAAACATTTAAGGCTTCATTCAACCGTCCGAATTTATTTTACGAAGTACGTACCAAAACCAAAAATATAGAAGCGGATATCATCCGTTTCATCAAACAGAATAAAGGAAAATCCGGAATCATTTACTGCCTAAGCCGAAAGAAGGTTGAGGAAATTGCAGAAGTATTGCAGGTAAACGGAATTTCTGCTGTTCCCTATCATGCCGGTTTGGATGCAAAAACCCGTGCCAAACACCAGGATATGTTCCTTATGGAAGATGTTGAAGTCGTTGTGGCAACTATTGCATTTGGGATGGGAATTGACAAACCCGATGTCCGTTTTGTAATCCATCACGATATTCCAAAATCTCTCGAAAGTTATTACCAGGAAACCGGACGTGCAGGAAGAGATGGTGGAGAAGGGCATTGCCTTGCCTATTATTCCTATAAGGATGTAGAAAAGCTTGAAAAATTCATGTCAGGAAAACCGGTTGCCGAACAGGAAATTGGTTTTGCGCTGCTTCAGGAAGTTGTGGCTTATGCCGAAACTTCGATGTCCAGACGTAAATTCCTGCTCCATTATTTTGGGGAAGAATTCGACAGCGAGACGGGAGAAGGTGCAGATATGGACGACAATGTCCGTAATCCTAAAACAAAAGTTGAAGCCAAAAACCAGGTCAAACTGCTTCTGGAAGTCGTACGCGATACCAAGCATTTATATAAATCCAAAGAAATCTGTTTTACACTTATTGGAAGGGTAAACGCCATGATAAAAGCACACCGAACCGATACGCAACCGTTTTTTGGTGCAGGGAAGGATTTTGAGGAACGTTATTGGATGGCCCTAATCCGTCAAATTTTGGTGGATGGTCTTTTGACAAAAGATATTGAGACCTATGGTATTCTGAAAGTGTCCGGGAAAGGGCATGAATTCATCAAAAATCCAACTTCATTCATGATGTCTGAAGACCATGAATACAATGAAACCGAAGATGACGCCATCGTAACGGCAGCAAAATCTACAGGAACTGCAGACGAAGCGCTGATGAGCATGCTCCGGGATCTGCGTAAAAAGGTCGCCAAGAAATTGGGCGTTCCACCATTTGTGGTATTCCAGGATCCATCATTGGAAGATATGGCTTTGAAATATCCAATAACCATTGACGAGCTGAGCAATGTCCACGGCGTTGGCGAAGGAAAGGCCAAAAAATACGGTAAGGAATTTGCCGAACTCATTGCCCGTTATGTTGAAGACAATGATATTATCAGGCCTGATGATTTGGTTGTGAAATCCACAGGAGCCAATTCGGCAAATAAATTATACATCATCCAAAACATAGACAGGAAACTTTCACTTGAAGATATCGCCAAGGCAAAAGGTATGAATATGGACGCTTTGTTGAAGGAAATGGAACAGATTGTATATTCGGGAACCAAATTGAATATCAATTATTGGGTCAACGAAATCCTCGACGAAGAACAACAGGAAGAAATCCACGATTATTTCATGGATTCCGAATCGGATAAAATTGAAGATGCACTCAAGGAATTTGATGGAGATTATGACATTGAGGAACTCCGCCTGATGCGTATAAAATTCATTAGCGAAGTAGCTAATTAAAAAAGAGAAGCTTTTGCTTCTCTTTTTTATTCTGTATAAAGTTCGCCACGATGAGGTTTCAGCGCATCACGAACCGGAATCATGTAGTCATCGGTTACTACCATAAAAGCGATGGCGTGCATTTCATTTTTTATTTCAAAACCAGTGATATGAAGTGGAAGTTTTTCATGAATAATGTATTCCTTCAAATGGAGTTCGTGATGCTCCGCCGTTTTTGCAGCTGCTTCCCCTCTAAAGTCCCAAATTAATTTTATTTGCCTTGACATAGTTAAAATTTTACACATCAGTTCTTTACTGAATAAAATTCGATAGATTTGTCAAAAATTATTCAAAACCTGATTATGAAACAAAAATACATTCTTTTTATCGTATTCGCCTTTATTTCCTTAAAGGGAATTTCACAAAATAATTACTCGGTAACGGCAATTCCGTTCCAGCCGTTTTCAGGCACATTGGTTGCACTGACTACTCCTGATGATAAGTATTCCCAGGTTATAACGCTTCCGTTTAGCTTTGATTTTTATGGAAACACTTACAATCAGCTGGTGATTAGTACCAACGGTTACATCGATTTTAGGACTAATTTGGCAACTCAAACTTCGCCTTGGTCTTTTAGTTCGACAATTCCTTCAACTTCATTTCCGATACAAAATTCAATTTTGGGATGTTATGAAGACTTAGATAATAGTGCTGCTACAGGAACATTAACTTATGGAGTGTATGGAGTATTTCCTTATAGAAAATTTGTAGTCTTTTTTAACAATCAGCCTCATTTTAGCTGTGGTACTACTGCTACTAGTTCTTTCCAAATGATTTTGAGTGAAACTTCAAATTCCATAGATGTTCAGATAATTGGAAGACAAGCCTGTAGGATGGAATGGGGGAAGAGGCGTTATCGGTCTTGTTAATACTACTACACAAGCTATTGCCGCTCCTGGAAGAAATGCAGGAAACTGGAACGCTTCTCAGGAAGCATGGCGTTTTTACCGTTCAGGATATTTTCCAAATTATTCTTTTGTGCGTTGTGATGATAATGCTGACGGAATTCAAACCTTCGATTTATCAGTAGCGGCAAACGACCTATATCCAAATCCAGCTGCTGTTTCATTTTTTGAGACTCAGGTAGATGCGCAGGCTCAGGTTAATCCGATTGCAAATCCAAATGCCTATCTCAATATATCAAATCCGATGACTATTTATACCAATATCAATTCAGTTGTAAGACCAGTTACTCTAAGCGTTATTGATTGTAGCATTGATGCAGATAATGATTCGGTTCCAACGTCGGCAGAAGATATAAATAATGATACCAATCTGGCAAATGATGATACCGATTTTGATGGGATTCCGAATTATTCAGATAACGATGATGATGGCGATTTGGTACTGACTAGTGTTGAGTACGTTTTCTTCAAAACCAATGTTACTCAGAGTGCCAATATACTTTTGGATACGGATAATGATGGTATTCCAAATTATTTGGATAAAGATGATGATGGTGATGGTTTATTGACATGGAGGGAAGATTACAATCACAACGGTAATCCTTCTGATGATGACACCAATTCCAACGGAACTGCAGATTATCTTGAATCTGCTGTAGCTCTTGGAACAAGTCAGGTTTCTTTGACGACAGCTGCCATAAAAGTATATCCAAACCCAACATCAGATTTACTGAACATTCAAAATAATACTGAAGATGTAAACGCTTCAATTGAAATTTATTCAATCAATGGCTCAAAAATAAAATCCCTGAAAGCTACTGAAGCACTGACGACTATTTCAGTTGCAGAGTTACAGGCTGGAGTTTATTTTGTAAAAGTAACCATGAACAACCAGGTTGGAAATTATAAGTTCATCAAGAACTAAATTCAAAACGGGCTAAAGCTCGAGTACCTGAAATCCACAGGATTTCCTCCTCTTAATATCAAAGGTTTGGCGAAAGCTGAACCTTTTTTATTTGTGCTAATTTCGATTTGTTTATTTTTGCCAAAAAAACAAAGCGATGCCACAAGAACTCCAAATCCAGGTTTCACCCGAAGTAGCAGCAAATGAAAATTTGCTCAAGGAGTATGTGGCTAAATCAGTTCGGGTTTCCACCAAATTGGTTCATAAGGTCGTTATCCTTAAACGTTCGATAGATGCGCGTCAAAAAGCGATAAAGTTTAATCTGAAGGTTTTGGTCTATCTGATTGATGAAAAATATACAGAACAGCCAATCGGACTTCCCGATTATAATAATGTTTCCAATAAACAGGAAGTGATTATTGTTGGTGCCGGTCCAGCCGGTCTTTTTGCGGCGTTACAACTAATTGAAATGGGCTTAAAGCCAATAGTCATCGAACGTGGAAAAGATGTTCGTGGAAGACGACGTGATTTGAAAGCCATCAATGTAGACCATATCGTCAATGAAGATTCCAATTATTGCTTTGGCGAAGGCGGAGCCGGAACCTATTCCGACGGAAAGTTATATACGCGTTCTAAAAAACGTGGCGATGTGGATCGGATTCTTCAGCTATTGGTTGGCTTTGGTGCGACACCAGATATTTTGGTTGAAGCACATCCACACATCGGAACCAACAAACTGCCACAAATCATCCAGGATATCCGTGAAAAGATTATCGAATGTGGCGGCAAAGTCTTGTTCGAAACCAGGGTTACTGATTTTATTGTAAAGAACAACGAAATACAAGGCGTTGTAACGCAGAATGGTGATGCGATTTCAGCGAACAAATTAATACTGGCAACAGGTCATTCAGCACGTGATATTTTCGAATTATTGGACAGGAAAAAAATCCTGATTGAAGCCAAGCCTTTTGCATTGGGCGTTCGCGCCGAGCATCCTCAGGAACTCATTGATAAAATCCAGTACAGTTGTGATTTTCGTGGCGAACATTTGCCTCCAGCGCCTTACTCGATTGTGAAACAGGTTAACGGCCGCGGAATGTATTCGTTCTGCATGTGTCCGGGTGGCGTAATTGCGCCTTGTGCTACAAGTCCGGGTGAAGTGGTTACCAATGGCTGGTCGCCATCAAAACGCGATCAGGCTACGGCCAATTCGGGAATTGTGGTCGAATTGAAATTGGAAGATTTCAAGCCGTTTGAAAAATTTGGAGCGCTTGCCGGAATGGAATTCCAGAAAAGCATCGAACAGAAAGCCTGGTATTTGGCGGGGCAAACCCAAAAAGTTCCGGCACAAAGAATGATTGATTTTACCCAAAATAAAGTTTCCGCATCCATACCAAAAACATCCTATGTTCCCGGAACAACTTCTGTGGAAATGGGGAAGGTTTTCCCAGGATTCCTATCCCAAATCATGAGGCAAGGTTTTAAGGAATTCGGAAAATCGATGCGTGGTTATATGACCAATGATGCCATTCTTCATGCTCCTGAAAGCAGGACATCCTCACCCGTTAGAATCCCACGCGACAATTTTTCTTTGGAACATCCCCAAATCAAAGGCTTATATCCTTGTGGAGAAGGCGCAGGCTTTGCAGGAGGAATCATTTCAGCAGCCATTGACGGCGAAAAATGCGCCTTGAAAATTGCCGAAAGTCTCGGAAAATAAGCTATATTTCATTTATTTTTATAAAAAAGTAGGGTGATGCGTTTTTGCGTTGTCTAACCTTTAAACTCTAAATTATAAAGTAAGATGAAAAAATTTAAACTACTATTATTGCTGCTTACCGTTTCTGCGGCAATATTCTATTCCTGTTCAGACAGCAATCCTGTAGAAAATGAAGCCATTGCTTCTAAGAGCATCTCGTTGAGAACCACGCTCAACGCAATCAAAAAAGTAAATGGGATTTCGGGGAAAAACACACTTACTACACAGGACCAGGCATTTTGCTTCGCCTTTGTTTATCCGATAACGCTTGAGTACAACAACGGAACACAGGTTACTGTTGCTAATTTTGAAGGTTTACTAGAAATATTGGCCAATGAAAATACAGCTTTGTATATTGAAGGAATTGCATTCCCATTCCAGGTACAACAGGAAGGTGCAGTCACAACAATACACGACGAAGCTGAATTTTTTGCCATACTTCAGGCTTGTGATAATATTCAGGTTGTAAATGATTTTGTTTTTGATTTTACCTGCTATAGCATTGAATTCCCAATTTCGGTTCTCGATGTCAATCAAGTATCCATCACTGTGCACAATCAGGCCGAATTAATGCAGTTGGTTTCATCACCAGCAGGAACATACCAATTGGATATAGTTTTCCCAATCAACGTAATCCAGAATAATCAAACCATTGTAATCCACGATTTGTATGAGTTCTTTGAACTGAACAATGACTGTAGTGCTTCTAATTGTTTATGCGATTTAGTGTACCAACCGGTTTGCGTACAAACACCAGCTGGAATTGTAGAATATTCCAACGAATGTTTTGCCGCCTGTGATGGTTATGATCAAAACGATTTTGTAAGCTGTGACCCCAATAATCCATGTCCGTGTCCTGCAAACTTTGAACCGGTTTGTGTCCAGACTTCAGCCGGAGTTGTTCAATATGACAACGCCTGCCGTGCCGAGTGCGACGGATTTACAGCTGCAGATTTCATAGAATGCGGTGTTGCTCCATTGCCAACATTTGGAGAGTTATTGAGTCATTGTTTTGTGGTGCATTATCCGGCTCAGGTGCAGTTTCAGGGAGCTTTGGTAACAGTGCATAACGATGGTGAACTATTGCAATATTGGTTCCCGGCACAATCAGCTTATCCTGCGTTTAATTATCCTATAACGATAACTTTTACAAACGGAATTACTACAACAGTTCTAGGCCAGTCTGATTTTCAAATCCTGGTTGCCCAAAATTGTAATTAATGAAGAATCAGTTAGTTAATAATTTGAATTAAATTTTAGTTCTTGTTACCACATGTTTTTAAGGAGCATGTGGTAACAGGTTTTTTTAGGTATGGATAAAGTAGATCAGAAACCTTCACCGTGTTTGTGCTCAGAGCCGATTTTCAAATCGGTTTTTGACACTAACTTTAAGTTGCTGAGAAACTTTTTAATTTATAAATTTAGGGATGTTGAGCGTGCTGAAGATGTCGCCCAGAATGCCTTTGTCAAACTTTGGGAAAATTGTGGGATACTAAAGCCCGAACAGGCTAAGAGTTTTTTGTATACGACGGCAATACGTTTATCGCTCAATCAAATCAAGCACGACAAGGTTGTTCAGAATTTTGAAATTGTCTCTAAGCCAAAATCAGAGCATCATGAATCACCCGAATTTTTGTTGGAGGAAACCGAGCTGAAAAACCGATTGGAAAAGGCAATCAACGATTTGCCCGAAAAGCAGCGGACCGTTTTTTTGATGAACCGTTTTGACAACCAATCCTACACCGAGATTGCCGCTTCATTGGATTTATCGGTGAAAGCAGTAGAAAAAAGAATGCATCAGGCCTTACTTTCGTTGAGGAAAGTGGTAAAAAATGTTTAAAATAAAATGACCATCATGGAAAATGAAAATGAGACGTACTTGTCAGATTGGCTGGCCGGAAAAATTTCGGACGGGCAACTGAAGCAGCTTGTAGGCGAGAGTGATTTTTTGGATTATCAAAAACTAAAAAATACTTTGGAAGGCTACACTACAGCCAATCCGGATATGGAACAAAACTTCAGTGCCATCAAGCAAAAAATCGAAACTCAAAAATCAAAAAAGACTGCAAGAGTATTTCCACTATGGCGCTATGCTGCTATTGCGGCGGCGGTATTGCTTTTCTTCGGTTTGTTCCAGTTATTTTATTTTTCGAATACCAATGAAACCGGCTTTGGGGCAACCCAAATGGTAACACTACCGGATAATTCACAAGTGACCTTGAATGCCAAATCGAAGTTGTCTTACCCAAACCTGTTTCAATACAACAGGACCTTGGATTTGGAAGGCGAAGCTTTTTTTGAAGTGCAGAAAGGAAGCCGGTTTACGGTAAAAACCGCTTTGGGCTGCGTAACGGTTTTGGGCACCAAATTTAATGTCAATTCACATAAGGATTACTTTGAAGTTATTTGTTATGAAGGGAAGGTAAGGGTAGAAACTAAGGGAAAAATTGCTATTTTAACACCATCAGAGAGCATTCGGTTTTATGACCATACTTCCGAAAACTGGGCTGATATGCAAACCAAACCTTCCTGGATTAATGGCGAAACGACCTTCAAAAATGTACCAATGCAGTACGTCCTGAGCCAGTTTACAAATCAATATAATGTTGTGATTGATTATCCTAAAAGTGTCGAAAACGTAAAATTTACCGGAGCATTTACCCATAAAAACAGAGCTGTTGCGTTGAAGTCGATTTGCATTCCATTGCATTTGAAATATTCGGACAATGGCGCAGGAAAAATTATAATTTCAGAATGAAATACCTGATTTCACTTTTTATAACTATTGTTTTTATCCCAATTTCATGGTCACAAAAAGGTGAAAAGATTACCCTTGGCTATAATTCCCAGGAACTTGCCAAAGTTTTAGCGGATGTTGAGCAAAAATTCGATATCAAATATTCCTATGTTGACAGCATTGCCACCGGAAAAAAAATCACAATACCTAAATCGGTTTATTCGTTAGAGGCTATTAATGCCGAAATTGAAAAACAGACTACGCTTAAAATAATCAAAATTGACAACCGTTTTTATTCGCTTGCGATGGAAGAAAACCAACCTTTGCAGGCTTATGCCTTAGACGATGTTTTGGTGGAAGGTTTTTTGGCAAAAGGAATCAACAAAACCAGTCAGAAAGTAGTGCTGCATCCTCAAAAAGTGGAAACATTGCCAGGTGTTACCGATGCCGATATTTTACTGACATTGCAACAACTGCCTGGTGTCAAAAGCCCCAATGAAACTGCGAGTGGCTTGCATATTCGAGGAAGCACACCCGACCAGAACCTTATTTTGTGGGACGGAATAAGGTTGTATCATCCCGGGCATTTGTTTGGGATGATTTCTGCTATTAATCCTAATGTAGAGCAAACGGTCAATTATTATAACAAGGCAACCAATCCAAAATTTGGCGAACGCATTTCGAGCGTAATCGACATCAAAACATCAGATAAAATTTCAGATAAAACCAAGGTCAATGCAGGAATCAATGCACTGAATGCCGATTTGTATCTGCAGCTTCCTTTGATAAAAAAGAAATTGGGTTTACAGCTTTCGGGCAGAAAATCATTTACCGAATGGCTGCAGTCGCCAACCTTTGACCAACTTGCCAAAAAAGTATTCCAGAATACCAATTTTGGGGATTTTGACAAGCAGAATAATTTTGGGTTTCAGGATTATTCGGCCAAATTGAATTTTAAGCCAAATGATAAAACGGAAGTGTCTTTTACGGGATTATGGATTGACAATAATCTTGATTTCAAAACAGAAGAACCCGATTCCAGCATTAATAATCAGGAAATGGCGATTTCCAATTTTGGCTTTAGCCTGAATTGGTCTCAAAAATACAGCCAACGGTTCCAGCAAAAAACGACTCTGTTTTATTCGGCCTATGATTTTGATTATGAAAAGATGCACCAATATTCCGAATCTGAATTTGAAGGCTACAAAAAGTTGAACCGCGTCATTGATTCGGGGTTGGAAATGAATTTTGGCTATCAGCTTCATGACAAACTGCATTGGGATTTTGGCTTCCAGGTTTTTGGAAATGACATCTCGCACCTGTTCAACAGCTACAATCAAAATCTTGGTGTAATCCTTGGCACCGAGCACAATTACAATGTTACCTATGCCGGCTATTCGTTTTTTAAATATGATTTCAATAAGTGGGATTTCCAGGGTGGAATCCGTCATAATTATTTTGGTCAATTACAACAGCATAGTTTTGAACCCAGGTTTTTAGCGCAAAATCATCTTACCGATGAATGGATATGGCAGCTTTCGTATGAAAGGAAAAGCCAGGTTTCTAGCCAGATTAGGGAAGATTTTGCCAATGATTTGAGCCTGGAAAATTACGTGTGGGTTTTGTCTGCAAAGGATTCTTATCCCATTCAGAAAGCCAATCAGTTTACGACAGGGCTAATTTATAAAAAAGGTTCCTGGTTGCTGGATTTGGATTTGTATTACAAAACCATTTCTGGGATTACTTCGTTTACTTTTGATTTCCAGAATCAATATGATTTGAACATTCATAAAGGGCAGGGATTTACAAAAGGTGTCGATGTTTTGGTACAAAAAAGCGCTCCAAGCTGGCGAGCCTGGGCAACCTATACTTTCCAGGATTCACAAAACAGGTTTGATGAAATCAATGATCACGAATATTTCCAGTTAAATTCCAACACCAAACATTCGCTTACGATTTCATTTTATAAAAAAATCAGGAATTTCAATTTGGCACTGGGCTGGTTTTGGCACACCGGAAAACCTTATAGTTTGATAAATGATTCGGGAGAAATTGCATCCTATAATTCGGAAACCTTACCCGATTACCACCGTTTGGATTTTTCAGGGTTTTATCAATTTAAAGGCAGTGATGACTGGCAGTACAAAATCGGTTTTTCGGTTTACAATCTGTATAATCGCCATGAAATCATTAGCAAGGAACTGGAGCGAAAATTTGCCGACATTGGCGATTTCCTAACGCCGCAATATAGCGTTCAGGATTATTATTCCTTAGGGTTTACACCCAATATTTTTTTTAGGGTAAACTTCTAAAATCAAAAAACCGCTCATTCTCACAAGCGGTTTTTCTGAATTAACAATTATTTCTTTTTCAGTCTGTCTTTGAATATTTTTTCGAATTTTTCCAGTTTGGGCTGGATTACCATTTCACAATAAGGCTGGTTTTTATTGTTTTGATAATAATTCTGATGATAATCCTTTGCTTTATAAAATGCTTTGAAAGGCTCTAAAGTAGTGACAATTTTAGAATCATAAACTTTGGCATTGTTCAAATCGGCAATGATGCTTTGGGCAGCTTTCTTCTGTTCGTCATTTTTATAAAATATCACTGAGCGGTATTGCGTTCCAACATCGGCACCCTGACGGTTTAAGGTCGTTGGGTCGTGTACGGTAAAGAACACCTTAAAGATTTCGTCAAGGCTGGTTTTGGTTTTGTCATAAGTAATCTCAACTACTTCGGCAGCTCCGGTTGTTCCGGTACAAACCTGCTCATAACTTGGATTTACAACCGTTCCTCCGGCAAATCCGGAAACTACTTTTTCAACACCTTCCAACTGCTCATACACCGCTTCAACGCACCAGTAACAACCTCCGCCAATAACGATAGTTTCCAAATTTCCTTTGTTAGCAGTAGTTCCTTTAATTTCAGCAGCATCAGGGACAAAATCGAGTGAAATGGCATTCATGCAATAACGTTTTCCGGTTGGTTCCGGTCCATCGTCAAATAAATGTCCTAAATGGCTGCCACATCTTCCGCAAAGCGCTTCAGTGCGGTGCATTCCGTACGAATTGTCATCTTTGAAAACAATGCTGTTTTTATTGTCCTGCTCAAAGAAACTCGGCCAGCCACAGCTGCTGGTGAATTTTTGATCGGATTTAAAAAGCCTTAATCCGCAGGCCGCGCAATAATAAGTTCCTTTGGTTTCCGAATTCCACATGGTTCCCGTAAAAGCCCTTTCGGTATCAGCCTGACGCGCCACTGCATATAGATCGGGTGACAGGACTTTTTTCCATTCGGCATCGGAAACATTGAGTTTTGTGGTATCGGTATTCGAGTAATAAGGATTTTCAGGTTTTGAAATTACGTTTTCCATAGCATTGGATTTTTGCGTTGTGTTTTGTTTTTTGTTGGATTGCCCACAGGCATTCAGCATGAATAGTGGAACTAAAAATAAGAAATTAAAAATGGATTTTCGCATCGTGATTGAATTTAAATCTTTTACAAATTTACGGCTGATATACGAGCCAAAATGTCAAATAGTTTACAAATTACCGGCTTTTAAGGAAAGTTTAACGGTTGTTCAAAAAGGGATGATTATGAAGGCTTATTTTTTTTCGTACTTTTGAAAGATTAATAAACGCTATGATTGAAGAACAAGTAATCCTGGTGAACGAACAGGATGAGCCTATCGGTTTGATGAACAAACTCGAAGCGCATGAAAAAGCCATTCTGCATCGTGCCTTTTCGGTTTTTATATTGAATAAAGACAACGAAATCATGTTGCAGCAACGCGCACATCACAAATACCATTCACCGTTGTTGTGGACCAATACCTGTTGCAGCCATCAACGCAAAGGCGAGACCAACATCGAAGCCGGAACACGACGTTTGTATGAAGAAATGGGTTTTAAAACCGAGCTCAAGGAATTGTTTCATTTTATCTATAAAGCGCCATTTGACAATGGTTTGACCGAACACGAACTAGACCACGTAATGATTGGTTATTATAACGAGGAACCAAAAATTAATGATGATGAGGTAGAAAGCTGGAAATGGATGAAAATTGAGGATGTAAAAACCGATATGATACAGCATCCTGAACTTTACACCGTGTGGTTCAAAATCATTTTTGACGAATTCTATCATTACCTCGAAGACCATAAACCATAACCCATGAGAGTAACCGTTTCCCGAAAAGCCCACTTTAACGCTGCCCATCGTTTGTACCGCAAAGACTGGACAAATGAAAAAAATGACAGCGTTTTTGGAAAATGTAACAATCCCAATTTTCACGGCCACAATTATGAGCTGACGGTTTCCGTTACGGGTGAAATTGACCCGGAAACAGGATATGTCATTGATACCAAGATTTTATCTGATCTGATAAAAGTCCATATTGAAGATGCCTTCGATCATAAAAACCTAAACCTTGATGTTCCTGAGTTTGCCGATTTGAATCCGACTGCCGAAAATATTGTTGTGGTTATTTGGCAAAAACTCCGAAAGCATATTCATGCCAACAAAGATCTGGAAGTGGTTTTGTATGAAACTCCGAGAAATTTTGTAACCTTTAAAGGAGAATAATGAAAGTAGGAGATAGGGTTCCGGATTTTTCAGCCATTGATACTAATGGTAATTTGTTTGAAAGCAATACCGTCATTGGCAAAAAACCAACGGTAATCTATTTTTATCCAAAGGATGATACACGGGTCTGCACTGAACAGGCCTGTTCGTTCCGTGACCAATATGAGGATTTTAAGGCTTTGGGCGCTGAGGTAATCGGAATTAGTGGCGATAGTTTGAAATCGCATATTGAGTTTGCCAATAAGCATCATCTGCCTTTTATTCTGCTTTCCGATTCTGATAAAAAGATTAGGAAAGCTTTTGGTGTTCCCAATGATTACTTCGGATTAATTCCGGGACGCGCAACTTATGTTGCCGATAAAAATGGAATTGTCCAATTGATTTTCGACAGTACTTCGGGCAAAATTCATATCGAAAAGCGCTCGAAATCCTGAAAACAATGTAAGTTTGACCAAAAATTATCAGTAATGAAATTATATCCGTTACAATTTGAACCTATTTTGAAAGAAAGGATTTGGGGCGGAACCAAATTAAAAACCTATCTCAACAAACCCATAACTTCTGATATCACTGGTGAAAGTTGGGAAATTTCTACTGTAGAAGGAGATGTAAGCATCATTGCAAATGGAAATTTAAAAGGTAAATCCCTGAACGATTTAATCAATGAGTATCCCGAAGCGGTTTTGGGAGATAAGGTTTATGCCCAATTTGGAAAACAATTCCCGTTGCTTTTCAAATACCTTGATGCCCGGGAAGACCTTTCTATTCAGTTGCACCCCAATGATGAGCTGGCAAAAAAACGCCACAATTCCTTTGGTAAAACCGAAATGTGGTACGTCATGCAGGCTGATGATAACGCAAGATTGATTGTTGGTTTCAAACAAAAATCTTCTCCTGAAGAATACCTGAACCATATTCACGATAAAACCATTGTTGATATTCTGGATACCAAAAAAGTAAAACAGGGCGATGTTTTTTTTCTGGAAACCGGAACCATCCATGCCATTGGAGCCGGAATTGTCGTAGCCGAAATCCAGCAGACTTCGGATATTACCTACCGTATTTATGATTTTGACCGGGTTGATGCCAATGGAAATAAACGGGAACTCCACGTCGATTTGTCCTTGGAAGCCATCAATTATGAAACGGTTGATGCTGAGAAAAAATATTCTAAAACCGAAAATGTTTCGAATCCTGTTGTCGAATGTAAATACTTTACAACCAATCTGATTCCGCTTGACGGAAAAATAACGGTTTACAAACACGGAACTTCCTTTACGGTTTATATGTGTGTGGAAGGTGATTTCCAGATAAATCTTCATGGAGAGACGCATGCCTATAAAAAGGGTGATACGGTTCTGCTTCCGGCAAGCCTGACTGATTTTGAACTCTCCGGGAACGCCTCGATCTTAGAAATTTATATTTCGTAGTTGGTGTTCTAAAGATTTAGTGTAATTTTGCCGAGAATTTTAAAAATAAAGAAAATGCCAAGTGTTAAAAATTTAAAGAAAGACATTAACTTCGTATTGGGTGATATCATCGAAGCAGTTTACATCTACGAAATGACTACTGCAGGGAAACCATCTGACAAAACAAACGCTATCATTGATGAGGCTATCACCTCTTTTGACGCTTTGATTGCAAAAGTTAATGCTAAGAATGTTGAAAATAAAAAAGCGCATTTCAAGCAAATCAATGCAGATTTAGAACAAACTGCTAATCAATTGGTTGAAAAAATCAACGCACTTTAATAAAATATTTTGCGAAAAAAGTTCACAAATATTTTGGAGAATTAATTTTCACTTCTATATTTGCAGAACTATTACGCCGCCAGCGTAGCTCAGTTGGCTAGAGCAGCTGATTTGTAATCAGCAGGTCGTGGGTTCGAGTCCCTCCGCCGGCTCCAAAAAAGGAAAACGAAAGTTTTCCTTTTTTTTATGGAATGAACTTTCAAATCATTTCAATTTGTATCTTTATTGGCTTCAAAATTTTGAAAGCACCTCAAAATTGTATTAAAAATTATATCAGAATATGTGTTCAACAAAACAAAGTGAGTTTATGCAGGAAGCGATTCAGCTTTCTATAGAAAATGTGAAATCGGGAAAAGGTGGACCATTCGGTGCCGTAATCGTTAAGGACGGAAAAATAATTGCACATGGAGCAAACAGCGTAACATCAACAAACGACCCAACAGCGCATGCTGAAGTTGTTGCCATAAGAAATGCGTGTAAGGCTTTGGGAAGTTTCCAATTGGAGGGTTGTGAAATCTACACCAGCTGTGAACCATGCCCGATGTGCCTTGGAGCCATTTACTGGGCAAGACCCGACAGGATGTATTTTGCCAATACCAAAAAGAATGCTGCCGATATCAACTTCGACGACCAATTCATTTATGAGGAATTAGAACTTCCTTACCAAAACCGAAAATTGGAAACGATTCAAATGATGAACGAAGAAGCTCTTGAAGCTTTTAAACTTTGGTCGGAAAGCATCGGAAAAATAGAATACTAGATTGCTGAAATCCCTATGATTCAATTTATATTAAATAACCAACTCATCAAAACCGACAAACCGGCAAGTACCACTTTGCTTGATTTTGTGCGTTATGACGAAAACCTGCGCGGGACAAAAATTGGTTGCCGTGAAGGCGATTGTGGTGCGTGTACGGTTTTGATTGGCTCGATGAAAAACGGAAAGCTGGAATACATCAGTGCTACTTCCTGTTTGACACCTTTGCCAAACGTTCACGGAAAACACGTGGTTACTGTCGAAGGTTTAAATTTGCCCGACAAATTAAACCAGGCACAACAGGCAATGGTCGATTGTTCAGGAACCCAATGTGGTTTCTGTACGCCGGGTTTTGTCAACTCGATGTGCGGTTTTGCATTGACGTGTTCGGAACCAACATTGGAAAGTGCCATAAGTGCCATCGATGGGAATATCTGTCGCTGTACGGGTTATAAAACCATTGAACGTGCCTCGGCGCAATTGGCAAGCAAATTGGTTTCAAAAGACCAAAACAATTCAATGCAATGGCTGGTTGCCAATGAGTTTGTACCCAATTATTTTTTAGACATTGAAGAAAGGGTAAAAGCCCTAAAAACCGAAGAATATAATTCAAATGGCCAGATCCCAATTGGTGGCGGAACCGATTTATATGTTCAAAAACATGACGATATCCACGAATACGATTTGGATTATTTATTTGATAAAAACGTATTAAACGGAATTACATTTGAAGGAAATCGCTGCATACTAAAATCATCTGCAACGGTTACCGATTTGATGGAGAACGAACGATTGCTCGAAACGATTCCCAATTGGTACAGGCATTTAAAATTATTGTCCTCAACCCCAATCCGGAACATCGCAACCATAGCCGGGAATATTGCCAACGGTTCACCAATTGGCGATTTTACGATTATCCTTTTGGCAATGAAAGCCCAACTAACATTGACCAACAAAGTCAAAGAAAACCGCAAGCTAATGCTCAAGGATTTCTATACAGGCTATAAAACCTTTGATAAAAAACCAGACGAATACATCACCGAAATTGCTTTTGAATTGCCCGTTAACGGAATCCAATTCAATTTCGAGAAAGTCTGCAAACGCCAATATTTAGACATTGCCAGCGTAAATTCGGCAATATCAATTTCTGTAAATGGAAATCTAATTGCTGAAGCCCATGCCTCAATGGGTGGAGTAGGACCAATCCCGAAATATTTGGCGAAGACCTGTGAATTTTTGGCAAACAAAACCATTTCGGCATCAGTAATAAAAGAAGCGGAGCAAATCCTGCAAAGCGAATTGTCACCAATCAGCGATGCACGTGGGACAGAAGCTTATAAAAGATTATTAGGACGCCAATTATTCTTTGGGCATTTCATTGAACTATTCCCTGAAACCATTAAAATGGAGGATTTGCTATGATTAATATAGACGCACATAATCACGTAAAAGGCAAATCCATTTACCTTGACGACATTCAGGAACTGAATGGAACCTTGTATGCGCTTCCGTTTGATGCAACTGTGGCTCATGCCAAAATCAAAAGCATCGATTTTGATGCCGCCTTGAACAGCCACGGAATTGTTAGGATTTTGACTTATAAGGATATTCCGGGCTTAAATCAGATTGGTGGTATCATTCCCGACGAACCTTTATTTGCCGAAGACGAAGTGCACTTTCGCGGACAGGTAATCGCTTTGATTATAGGAACTTCAGAGCATCATTGCCGTCAGGCTTCCAAATTGGTTAAAGTCGAATTTGAAGAACTTCCGGTAATTGTTGATCCACGCGAAGCACAGGCGAAAGGCAAATTAATCATGCCGCCAAGACAGTTTAAATTAGGTGATACCGAATCTGCCTGGGCAAAATGTACCCATATTTTTGAAGGCAGAAGCGATGTCAACGGGCAGGAACATTTATACATAGAAACACAAGGTGCTTACGCGCGTCCAAAGGAAGACGGAAGCATTATCATATCCTCATCTACTCAAGGCCCAACTGCCGTTCAAAGAATGGTGGCTCAGGTTTTGGCAATTCCAATGCACAAGGTCGAAATCGATACGGTTCGTTTGGGTGGAGGTTTTGGCGGAAAGGAAGACCAAGCTACACCTTGGGCAGTGATGGTAGCTTTGGCTTCGCAGATTTTGCACAAGCCCGTAAAAATGTCGATGCATCGTATGGACGATATGCGCATGACCGGGAAACGCCATCCGTATTCCGCCGATTTTAAGATTGGTTTGGATATCGATTTAAAAATTATCGCTTACGAAGTAACACATTACCAAAACGCAGGAGCTGCAGCCGATTTGTCGCCAGCGGTTATGGAACGAACCTTGTTCCATTCGACGAATGCGTATTTTATTCCGAATGTGATTGCGAAAGCGTTTAGCTGTAAAACCAACCTGCCTCCGAATACCGCTTTCCGTGGATTTGGTGGCCCACAAGGCAAATTCGTAATTGAAGCTGCGATTGTAAAAGCCGCAGAATCATTAGGCGTAAGTCCGGCTTTGATTCAGAGAAAAAATTTAGTTGTTGATGGTTCTGAATTATCTTATGGGCAAATCCTGCAACAGGTTGAAGCTACGAATACCTGGGAAACCTGTATGAAAAGCTACGACTACGACGCACAAAAAACCAGAGTAGAAGAATTCAATAAAAACAATAAACGATTCAAAAAAGGATTGGCAATCCAGCCGATATGTTTCGGGATTTCGTTTACCAATACGATGATGAACCATGCACGTGCGTTGGTACACATTTATCATGACGGAAGTGTTGTAGTAAGTACGGGTGGAGTTGAAATGGGGCAGGGTCTGAATACCAAAATGCTTCAGATTGTAACCGAGACTTTTGGAATACGGGCGAACCGCGTTCGTATTGAATCTACGAATACACTTCGCGTTGCCAATACCTCGCCAACCGCTGCGAGTGCAGGAGCCGACCTTAACGGAAAAGCTTTGCAGATGGCGTGTAATGCATTATTATCAAGATTGCTCAAAGTAGCCGAAACCGAATTGAATACTGATAAGCTGCAGATTAACGATGAATTTTTGTTTGCCAATGACAAGGCGACGGAAATCAGCTGGAAGGATTTGGTGATGAAGGCACATGTAATGAGAGTTGCACTTTCGGAAAATGCCCATTATGCTACGCCAACAATCCATTACGATAAAACCAAGGAAAAAGGGCACCCGTTTGCGTACCACGTTTACGGAACTTCGATACATGAAGTTACGGTGGACTGCCTCAAAGGAACTTACGAATTTGACAGTATCAACATTGTGCACGATTTTGGGAAAAGTATGAATCCAACGATTGACAACGGACAAATCGAAGGCGGTTTGGTTCAGGGAATTGGCTGGATGACACTTGAGGAAATTGTTTACAACGACCAGGGAAGATTGCTTTCAAATGCATTGTCGACTTACAAAGTTCCCGATATTTATTCGGTGCCAAAACAAATCAACATCCAACACTTGGAAACCGAAGGCCACGAACTCGCCATCAAAAAATCAAAAGCTGTGGGCGAGCCACCACTGATGTACGGAATAGGGGCCTATTTTGCCATTCGTAACGCGGTAAAAGCCTTTAACCCCAACGCCGATTTGGCTGTCAATGCTCCGTATACACCTGAAAAGGTTTTGATGGATTTGTATAAAAAGGCATAATTATATATTGTAGTCGTGTGTAATCCGTGCTTGTTTCCTACTAAAACCTTAAGAAACAGCAATCAATTATGCACAGTCATTTCATGTGAAACTACGCCGTCCACAATAGTGATTTTGTACAAATTCCCAAATTCCGTTTCCGCCATTTCAGGATAAATGTTCGAGCCCAAATAGGTATTGATTAATTGCGGAATAGTATTGCTGTGGCCAACGATCATCACATTTGTGCCTGAATGGGCTGCTATCACATCCTCTAATGAAAAATTTGCAGGGTTATAGAGTTCCACCTCCTTATCGTTACTGTTTGCCGTAGGTTCTATAGTCTGCAGCGTTCTGTTATAATTGGTACTGTAAAAACTACTGAAGGTGACATCCTGTAAAATTATGGCCCAGTTATTTGCCCGCTGCAAACCAGCGGCAGATAGATTTGGATTAGCACTTGAATCAGCCTTTTCAGCATGGCGGATCAAATAAATAACCGTTTTTACCGGCTTTGGTTCATCACTTGAAGAACAACCAAACAATACTATTGTTAGGATAACGAACATATTGATTTTCATGATTATTAGCTAAAGGTTTAAACAGTAGTCGTCAACTGGGCTGTTTTGTTACATTTACTGCTTCAACAAACATCAGGTAGTTTCCTTCAAAACATCCGCATCTTTCAACAGAAACATCCGTATCTTTTAAGCAAAACATCCGCATCTTTCGAACGAAACATACGGTAGTTTTTTAAGCCTAGTGTTTACAGGGTATGCTTAGTTGACTTTTCTCACTAATGGGCAGGATTTTGGTAGCTTTAACAGAAATAAGATTTCCAAAAACTAATTCACTACCTTTACAAAATATGGAAAATATTGTAGAGGATAAGAGAATAGAAGACCTTCTTAAATACGAAATACTGGATACTCCCGCAGATGGTGCATTTGATGAAATTACAAAGTTGGCAGCAAAAATCTTTGATGTCCCAATTGCAATAATCACTCTTGTTGACCACAATAGGATTTGGTTTAAATCAGCTTATGGCCTCGATGTCGAAGAAATTCCACGAACTCCGGGATTATGCAGCTCCGCTATTTTATCTGATGATATTTATATTGTTGAAGATGCAAGAAAAGACCCTCGGGCAATGGCAAATCCATTGGTTGCCGGAATTATGGGGTTACAATTCTATGCTGCTGCTCCTTTAAGAACCCTTGCAGGATACAATCTGGGCACCTTTTGTATCATCGATAAAAATCCAAGAAAGCTTACTGCCAAAGAATCCTCCATGCTGATGCAGCTTTCCAGGATTGTTATGGATCAGTTTGAAACCAAATTAAAAACACGTTTAATGGTCAAGGAAATTCTTGAGAAGGTAGCTAAAAACACTTAGCCTGATAGCGTGGGCTTTAATCAGTTCCTATTATACCAATAAAAAAACCGCACCATTATGATGCGGTTTCTTATTTATATAAAATCAGATTATTTCCCAGCCCTGTTCTCCAAAATCTTCTTGAATGAACGGCCTCTGATTTCATCTAAAGTCAGGCCAGTTGCTAACACTTCCTCCTCAGTAATAGCACCACTATTTAAGGCTCTAAGGAAATAATTCAGTAATCCTTGTCCCGTTGCAGCATCATCAAATACATCTCCGATAAGTGTGGCACGCGCGGCTTTTTCCACAAAGGTTTTCAAACGGTCCACCGCATCGTCATAGCTTTCCAAAAAGAAGGCATACACCGCCGCATAACGCATTGGGAACTGCGCAGGATTTAAATCCCAACCCTGGTAATACCCATTCCATAACGAGTGGCGGATGTGGTCGTAGCCTTTTTTCCAGGCCCTGTGAACGACTTCCATATTCTCTTTTTCCTGCTGTGGAGTCAAATCACCTCGGTGCGGACCGATAGGCATGGTGTTCGTAGCACCATCACTCAGCCAGATGCCAGTGTGGGCAAGGGCAACTTTGGTTACGTGGTGTGCAAAATCGCAAACGGGATGATCCATTTCCTGGTATTTAGCCGTAATGCTGCAGCTTGCGGTATAATCGTAAGTCCCGAAATGCATCGCAATGCAACGACCTTGAGCGGCTTTGATGAATCGGTATAATGGGTTGGTTCCTGCAATGTCCATGATTGCCTGAGTGGTTTCCACCATCATTTCCATTTTGAGGGTTCCATTGGCAAGGCCTAATTCCTCTTCTAAAATTGTCATGAAATTCGCCAGCGTTTCAGGCTGTTCAGGAATCGTAACCTTTGGCAGCATCACCACAAAATTATCGGGTAATTTTCCGCCCGTCTCTTTCACTAAAGTTGAAATGAAGATATCCAAAGTCCGCAAACCTCTTTCCCTCATATCTTCAGTAAAAGGCTTGATTCGGATTCCGATAAAAGGGGAAAGCGTACCGTCTTTCATGCCTTTGGCCACTTCCTTGGCTGTAGATTCAGCGGTTGCATCTTCTTCTTCGTTGCTCCGGTTTCCGTAACCGTCTTCAAAATCAATACGGAAATCTTCAATCGCTTCCGATTTTAATTTGGCCACGACCTTATCATAGATTTTTTTGCTGAAATCATTTCCGCCAGTCAATCCGAAAGCTTTTCCGAAAACTTCGTGGTTGGGTGCATAGGTTTCCAATATCTCTAGAGCGCGTTGCCCCAATAGGATGGGAGCGTCCGATTTGAAAAGATTGGCACCACCATAAAGCGTATGAACCGGCTGTCGGTCGCTTCGGTCACCGGGATATATTTCGTTGAAAGCCGAATTGGCTTTGCTTAAACTGTTGAACAATTGTTCTTTTTTGTTATTAGGAATTGTCATCTCTAATTATTTTGAATTATAAATTTTGAATTTTAAATGAAATCAGCTTCCTCTATAAGTACTATATCCAAAAGGATTCACGAGCAGAGGAACATGGTAATGCATTTCGTCAAAAGTGCTGAAAATGATTTCCACTATTGGATAAAACGTCTTGGTGTTTGTTTTCGAATAATAGCTTCCGGTGTCGAAAACCATTTTATAGGTATCCGGTTTTAGGTTTTTATCAGGAGCCAATAAATCGGGAATCCTGCCATCAGCATTGGTAATTCCCTGTGTAATGGTCTGCCATTTACCATTTCTAAAAGCTTGTAAACGAATTGAAATATCCTTTCCCGGAATTCCGGTTGAAGTGTCTAAAACGTGGGTTGTAATCTGGCTTACTTTCAGGAAACTGAAATCGCCATCGGGAAGCATCTTTTTGAAACGGATGATGGAAATTTTTTGCTGTTCACCCATTGCAATGTGCAGTTCCTCTTCGGTTGTGTTTTGCAGTCGGTCATTCAATAAAGCCAACATTTCATCCGCTGATTTTCCTGTGGCGCAAACAATGAATATGAATCCGTTTTTGGTTTCGTAATCGGTGTTGGCTTTCGCCAAATGTTGAATCGTTGCCTGCGTTGCTACTGCAACTCCGGCCTGCTCCTTTCCGGCAAACTTTTCGGTCAGGCTTTTTACATCGCCAATCTTTGGATGATGCGTAAACGATTCGCGCCAATCCTCTTCTCCACATTCGTCATACCAAATTTTGGAAGACAAATCCACCAACTGTTTTTCGGAAGCAAAAGGAAAATGCTTCATCATTGCATCGGCCCATTTATTCGAACCACAACAGGCAAATAATTCCCTTTTTGCAGTTTCTTCGGGTAAGGTATTAAAGGCTAATAAATTCATGTCGTCATTATTTCAGGCTTGCACCTTGTTCAATCCAACACCGAATCATGTTGCGTTCTTCTTCGGTGATGTTGGTTTTGTTATTCTGAGGCATCGTTTTGGTCACAACCACACGCTGCATGATCAAATCTTTTTTGTTCAGGATGTCCTGC
The DNA here is from genome assembly GCF_021608265.1 of Flavobacterium wongokense. Classification (GTDB taxonomy): domain Bacteria; phylum Bacteroidota; class Bacteroidia; order Flavobacteriales; family Flavobacteriaceae; genus Flavobacterium; species Flavobacterium wongokense. The sequence goes on along the minus strand of NZ_JAKIHP010000003.1, from coordinate 179,089 downwards.
GGTGTATCGTATTTCACTCCATTAGGAGCGGTTTTATAAACATCATCCGTAGGCGAAGAAGAGTGGCACTGCACACAACGTTTCTGGATAATCTCATTAACTTCTATAAAGGTAACTTCTTTTTTGCATTCATACGGATTGGTACTTGGTGCCGATATAAAACAGGCCGCCAAAAGTATCACAACCGAAACCGGAAGAATCCATACGTTGAGGTGCTTTTGTTCCTTTAGGTTCAGGTAATGTTTTACACCGGCTGCGCCCAACGAGATTATTGCCAAAATCAACCAAGGGTATTCATACCCAAAGGTCGATGGAAAGTGATTGCTCACCATCACAAACAAAACCGGAAGCGTAAAATAGTTGTTGTGTAACGAACGCGCCAAGGCTTTTTTACCCAAACTCGGATCTAATGGGATTCCCAATTTGGCACAACGCACCATTTCCTTTTGACCCGGGATAATTACAAAAAACACATTGGCCACCATAAGGCTTCCAATCATGGCTCCAAAATGGATATAAGCAGCTCTTGCACTAAAAACATGGCAATAGAAGAAAGCGAACAATATCAGGAATGCAAAGCCAACCAAGGCAAATGACAGTTGGTTTTTTATTAAGGATGATTTACACATCCTATCATAAATCAGCCATGCTACTACAAATGAGCCTACACCAAGCAGAATTCCTTCTGCTGCAGTAATATCCAAAACATTCTTGTCTATTAGAAAAGCGGACGCATTGAAATAATACACCACAAACAGCAAACAAAATCCGGAAAGCCAGGTAAAATACGCTTCATATTTGAACCAGTGCAGGTGTTTCGGAATTACCTTTGGCGCGACCTTATATTTTTCCAAATAATAAAATCCGCCACCATGAACAGCCCAAAGGTTTCCGGCCAATTCATCGCGAACGTCTTCAGTTCGGTTTAAGGCATTTTCCAAAAACACAAAATAAAACGAAGCACCAATCCATGCAATTCCAAATGTAATGTGCATCAAACGGATGACAATGTTGAGCCACTCCATCAAATGCGCTTCCAAAGGCGTTCCTTCAACAACTATATAAGTATTGAACAGGATGGCGACTACCATCAGTAATATTCCGGCGTAGATATAATTCTGGCTGGTATTTCGGATGTCTTCATCGCCTTCGGGATTTTTCTGGTTTTTTCCTTTAAGGAAGTTGGGCATTTTGTATGACATATAGCCCAACGTAATTAATACGCTGAATTCAATTACATACAAAACGACTATGACAAAAGTACTTATCGACACTATTTACTGATTTTACCAAACAATCTCAAACGGCTGATGCCTCCATCAGGGAAGATGTTCAATCTTACATGAGTGATAGGCTCGTGGCTGTTTATTTCCTTTACAAATTCGTGTTCGTTATCAGCGCTCAACTTTTGCTGTGGAAGCAATGTTTTCCAGTCACCATTTTTGATAACGGCATCGTCATTATCGCTTGAGCAGCATTCAATCGAACAGCTATCAGGGTAATTTCCTTTGAAGTGACAGGTATCCACAACGATTCTATCTACAATTCCTTTGTGGGCCAGTTTTACAATTACCCAATCCACATTATTTGGCGTTCGGTTGCGTTTGGTTTCCCAACCGTCACCCATATTCGCGCCGCGGTTTGGCATAATCAGATTGCCCATAGCGCTAAAGAACATATCGTTGCAGGCAATGGACTGACCACCATTGGTAGCAGCAGCCAAATCGATTTCTTCTGAAGGCGAAACCGAATTCCAGTTTTTGAAAACTTCGCCATAAACGCGGAAACGTGCCACGCCACCATCAGGATAGATATGTAATCTTAAATGCGTGTAGATTTCATTGCTCTCGCATTCGTAAAAATTCTGTGAACCGGCATCCAAATGGGATTTTGGCAAAATTTCCTTCCAATCAACATCTTCCCAATCAGAAACCTTGTAACCATCAGGAAGGTTAACCGCTTCAATCGAACAATGAGGAGGATGATTCCCTAAAAAGAAATTGGTGTCAATATCAAATCCGGTAATCTTTCCCGAAACGCCCAACTGGATTACAGCCCAATCGTGTCCCGGTGTTCTTTTCCTGCGGCTTTCCCAGCCGTCCATCCATTTGCCACGGTCAGTATATTTATCGGTAATGAAAATGCCACGTGTTGGCAGAATCAGGTTTTCTTTTTCAGCAAAGAAATCATCGGTTGCATATAAAACCTTTCCGCCCAGTCGTTCTGCGGCTAAGTCGGTTAATGCTGTAAATGCTGGTGATTCCTTTATAATCTCGGTTACTTTTGCAAAAGCCATTGTCCTTTATTTTTATTTTCTATTGATTTATTGTGATAAACGGTAGTTCCATTGACTATAGTTTCCAGCACTTTACCGTTTAAGTTTTGCGCAATATATGGACTTATTTTATATCTGAAAAAAATGTCCTCCGCTTTTACCAATTCAGCTTCATCTGGGTTCCAAATGACAATATCAGCATCGTTTCCAATTTTGAATTCGCCTTTCTTAACTGCCTTAATAAAATGGGCAGGTTTGGAGGTTACCAACGGGATAAATTGTTCCAATGATAGTGTGTCTTTTAAAGCGGTCCAAGATGCTGTAAGCAGAAACTGGATTCCTGCAATTCCGCCCCAGGCTTTCTTCAAATTACCGCTTTCCATTTCCTTGATATCAGGCGGAGCAGGCGAGTGGTCGGTGGTCAGAAAATCCAAAACACCAGTTGCAAAGGCTTGCTTTAATTGCTCATTATTCGATTTTTGACGAATTGGTGGCGCACATTTGTAGATGCAGTTTGCGTCGGGAATGTCTTCGGCATTAAAGAAAATATATTGCGTACAGGTTTCGGCTGTAATGGGCAGGCCTTCTTTTTTGGCTGCTTCAATCATTGCTAACGCTTCCGCAGATGCAACGTGGACGATATGAACCGGGCAATTGTGTTTTCGGCACATTCTGATCATCAAATCGATGGCATCGTTTTCCCATTTCTTTGGACGGCTTGCCAGGTAATGTTGGTAGCTTGTTGGATTGTTTTCAAAATCACAGTCAACTTCGGTGTCGTATAATTCGCAGTGCGCTAAAAGCGGAATATTGGATTTAGCTATAATAGGCATCGCTTCGTCTAAATCCTTTTCGGTAACATTTGGGAATTCATCTATTCCTGAATGTGTCAAAAAGCATTTTACACCCACAACTCCAGCCTTAATCAACGATTGTAATTCGGGAGCATTTCCCGGAATCAACCCTGCATAAAACCCTACATTGACATTCATTTTGCCTTTTGAGGCTTCCAATTTTTGGTTGAACGCATCCAAAGTGGTCGTAACCGGACTCGCATTCAAAGGCATATCGATTATTGTGGTGGAACCACCGGCAGCAGCAGCTTGTGTAGCGGTTTCAAAACCTTCCCATTCGGTTCTTCCTGGTTCGTTAATGTGTACGTGAACGTCTATAACGCCTGGCATAATCACGGCATTGCCATAATCTACAGCATCATTCAATCTTTCAAAATCAATGGACGTAATAGTTACGTTACTGAAACTTAAGGTTGCCGGCTGTAGTTTGTTTTCAACCCAAACGCGGTTGCTGTAAATTTTTCTGTCTTGCATTTTATTTTGGATTTACCCGAAAGGCAAACATACAAACTTAAGGATAAAAAGTTAATTTTGGCAAGTTGAACCACTCAAAATAATGACTCAGGATTTCTATAAAAAACTCTCCGAAACCCTCCAATCCGAAAAGCGATTGGTGCTGATGGTTGTGATTGCCAATGAAGGCAGCAGTCCGGGACGGAAAGGCTTCAAAATGGCGGTTACCAAAGACGGAATGTTCGGTACAATAGGTGGCGGAATCATGGAGCACAAGTTGGTGGAATACGCGCAATCGCTTTTGGACAAACCTGCTTTTGAACCTTTTATGAAGCATCAAATCCACGATAAGTCAGCACCCAAAGACCAATCGGGAATGATATGTTCAGGCCGGCAGACTATTGCTTTTTACGATATTGATTCAGATTTTCTGCCATTGGTGGATCAAATACTTACCGAAGAGGATTTTCAAATTAATTATAGCAATTTGGGAATTAATATTCCCCATGAAAATGCAACATGGAGTTTTACCGAAACCAATTCACTTCCGCAGAAAGTCTATATTGTTGGTGGAGGACACGTTGGTTTGGCATTAAGCGAAACGCTTTCGAAACTGGATTTTGAAATCCACATTCTCGATCATCGGGATAACCTGAATACAATGGAGCAGAATCATTTTGCACATTCAAAACGAACCGTTGATTTTGAACAAATTGATAATTATATTCCAGAAGGGAATGACGTTTATGTAGTGATTATGTCGTTTGGTTATCGAACGGATGAGATTATCATTAGGAAACTAATCGACAAGGATTTTAAATATATTGGCTTATTAGGCAGTAAAGAAAAAATTGCAACACTGTTTTCAAAAATGGTGGAAGAAGGTTTTGATAAAGAAAAAATTGCCCGCGTTTATGCGCCAATCGGAATTGATATCAAAAGTGAAACAACGCAGGAAATCGCTATTAGTGTAGCAGCGCAATTAATCCGCGTTAAAAACCAAAACAGATGATTTCAACAGCAGAAGCCTTTTCCATACTAGAAAAACAGGGCTATTCCAAAAGAGTAGTGGAGCTTTCGTTACTGGAAGCACGCAATCATGTTTTGGCTGAAACCGTTTATTCGCCCATCAATATGCCACCATTCCGCCAGGCAACTATGGATGGTTTTGCTTTAGCGCTGCATGATGACCTGCATTATGAAATTGTTGGAGAAATCAAGGCAGGAGATTTTTTTGATAAAGAGCTTCAACCTGGTCAAGCCGTTAAAATCTTTACCGGTGCTGCGGTTCCCAATTCCGCACAGGCTGTTATCCAGATTGAAAAAGTAACAGTTATGGATTCCGTTTTGTCAGTTCACGAAAGGATGAAAACGGAAACGAATGTCCGGCAGCTTGGTGCGCAGATTATGAAAGAGGATATTGCGCTTGAAGAAGGTGCTTTTTTAAACGCAGCAGCAATAGGGTTTCTAACAGGACTAGGATTCACGAAGGCCAAAGTCTTTCAAAAGCCTTCGGTAGGAATTATTGTAACCGGAAATGAGCTCGTTGCTGCTGGTGAAAATCTCCAAGACGGAAAAGTATACGAAAGCAACGCAATAATGCTGCAAACTGCTTTATTTGATGCAAATTTCAATGCTATTTCGCTTTATCAGGTTAGTGATGATTTTGAAAAGACGAGAATTACGATTGAAAAAGCCCTCAATGAAAATGATATTGTGCTGATTTCGGGCGGAATATCAGTGGGTGATTATGATTTTGTAGGCAAAGCCCTGGAAAGCCTGAATGTAGAAACATTGTTTTACAAAGTCAACCAAAAACCGGGAAAACCTTTATTCGCTGGAAAGCAAAATGATAAAATCATCTTTGCCTTACCTGGTAATCCGGCGGCAAGCCTGACCTGTTTCTATGTGTATGTGTTGCCAACGCTGCACAAACGTTCAGGAATAAGTTATAAATATGGCTCACAACTCATGAAGGCTTTAGCTTATGATTTTACTGTTGATAATGAGCGAAGCCAATTTTTAAAAGCCTTCATCAATGATGATGAGGTTACGATTTTATCGCATCAGGACTCGGGAATGCTCAACTCTTTTGCGCTCGCCAATGCCTTGGTTTATGTTCCGGAAGGAAAATACCAATTGCTAAAAGGCAACAAAGTTTCGGTTTATCTTATCTGAAAATCATAATTGTCGCTATATTTACGGTTCGTTAATCTTTAAAAATATGCTTGCAGGCGAACTCATTCAATCTCCGTTATTATTCGTTTTATTACTGTTTGTTGCTTTTTTATATGCCAGCGTAGGCCATGGCGGCGCCAGTGGTTACCTTGCATTGATGAGTCTGTTTGCTTTTCCGGTAACGTTTATGAAACCAACGGCTTTGGTTTTGAATATATTGGTTTCGGCAATCTCGTTTTATTTTTACTATCGCGAGAAAAAGTTTGATTGGAAACTGTTTTATCCGTTTGCAATAACTTCCGTTCCGTTTTCATTTATTGGCGGAATGCTTACGGTTGAGACCCATATTTATAAAATCATATTGGCAACGGTTTTACTGTTTGCAGTAGCAAGACTGTTGGGCTTTTTTGGAAAACAGAAGGGAGAACTAAAACCGGTTGATTTGCCAGTAGCATTGTACATAGGCGCATTGATTGGACTTTTATCAGGATTGATAGGTATTGGAGGCGGCATTATCCTGAGTCCGGTACTATTGCTTTTGGGTTGGGCCGATATTAAAAAAAGTGCAGCTGTTTCTGCATTGTTTATCTTTGTAAATTCAATTTCGGGGCTTTTTGGATTTTTATCAAAAGGGGGAACATTGCCAATTTCATCAACATCCTTAATTGGTGTTGCTCTAATTGGTGGAATTCTGGGAGGTTATTTCGGAAGTAAAAAAATGAACCTGATTGTACTCCGAAATGTACTCGCTGTAGTATTGCTGATTGCTATTTTTAAATTGTACACAACCTAATGGAAATAACAGTGAAATATTTCGGAATCATAGCTGATATTACGCAAAAAAAGGAAGAATTGTTTTTTGTGGAAAATGATTCAAATACGTTAAAAACATTACAATCAGAAATTGAAATAAAATATCCTAAAATACTGGATATTAATTATTCAGTTGCAATTAATAAAAAAATCGCAAATCGCGAAACCGAATTAAAAGACCGAGATGAAGTGGCTTTTTTGCCTCCGTTTGCAGGTGGATAAAATTAGAGGAATGAAACGATACGAAAGACAAATCATATTGCCTGAAATTGGGATTTTGGGACAGCTCAAACTTGCCGAAGCAAAGGTTTTGATTATTGGAGCCGGAGGTTTAGGATGTCCTGTTTTGCAGAATTTGGCTGCGGCCGGAATGGGAACCATCGGGATTGTGGATGGAGATGTTGTAGAGGAAACCAATCTGCATCGACAATATCTTTACGCCTTGAACGATTGCGGAAGGAAAAAGGTTGATGTGGCTTGTGAAGTCATTGCAAACCAAAATCCTGAAATAAAAATAATTCCTTACGCTGATTATTTTACAAAAGAGAATGCTCCTGAAATTAGTAGTGATTATCAAATCATAGTAGATTGCACCGACTCTATTTCGGCACGCTATCTGATTAATGATGTGGCTGTTGCCAATGAGATTCCGATGGTTTATGCTTCAGTTCATAAGTTCGAAGGCCAGCTTTCGGTTTTTAATTATAAGAATGGTCCAACGTATCGGTGCTTATTTCCTGAAAACGAAATATTGGAAACTGTTGCGAATTGCAACAACTCTGGAGTTTTGGGCGTATTGCCAAATATTTTAGGAGCAATGCAGGCCAATGAAGTACTCAAAATTGTTTTAAATTTTGGTGAAGTTTTGAGCGGAAGCCTATATTTGTACAATAGTCTAGATAATAGCGCTCAAACTATTGAAATACAAAAGAATAAATTAAATAAATGACGACAGATAAACCAAAAAAAACATCTTTTATACAAGGTGCTATTTCGGCAGAATTCATTGGAAATTCCATTGCGAAGCACCAAAGCAAAACTGCTATTGGTGCGCATAATATCTTTTTGGGCCAGGTTCGGGCAGATCAGATTGATGGAAAAACTGTAATGGCAATAGAATATTCGGCTTATGAAGAAATGGCGGAGCAGGGTTTTTATGAAATCCGTGAAGCGGCATTTGCTCAATATGACTTGTCCTGCCTGCATATTTATCATAGCCTTGGATTGGTTAAAACCGGGGAAATCTGCCTGTTTGTCTTTGTCTCAGCGCCAAGGCGCAAAGTGGTTTATGAAGCATTGGAATATTTGGTTGAAGCAATAAAGGAAAAAACAGCCGTTTTTGGCAAAGAAATCTTTGAAGACGAGAGTTATACCTGGAAAAAAAATACATAAATGGTCGACATCACACATAAAATCACAACACTAAGAACTGCAGTTGCACAGGCTATTGTAAAAGTTGGCTCGCCTGAAACCATCAAGGCTGTCTTGAATAATGCTGTGCCAAAAGGCAATGTGCTGGAAGTGTCAAGAACTGCGGGATTGTTTGCTGTGAAAAATACAGCGAGTGTTATTCCCGACTGTCATCCCATGCCGATTGAGTTTACAGGGATAGAATTTGAATGTCTCAAAGACTGTATTAAGATTGAGGTTACGGTTAAAACAATCTATAAAACCGGCGTTGAGGTTGAGGCTATGCATGGCGCGTCAATTGTGGCCTTGACAATATATGATATGCTCAAGCCCATTGATAAAAATGTTGAAATATCCACGGTAAAACTGCTTCATAAAAAAGGCGGGAAATCGGATTATGGAGTGAAGGAAAATATAAACCTGAAGGTAGCTGTATTGGTTTGTTCCGATAGTGTTTCTTCAGGTAAAAAGGAGGATAGTTCAGGAAAGGCGATAACGCAAAAGCTGGAAAAATTAGGACTAAAAATAACGGATTACAATATCATTCCTGACGATATTCAAATCATTCAAACCAACATCCATAGGCTTTGTGATGGCAAAACAGATTTGATTGTCCTTACAGGAGGAACAGGTTTGTCCGATAAGGATGTAACTCCGGAAGCAATAATTCCGCTTATCGAAAGACGAATTCCGGGGATTGAGGAAGCTATTCGTTCGTATGGACAGCAGCGAACGCCTTTTGCCATGCTGTCGCGAAGTGTTGTAGGTTTTAAAGGAAATTCCCTGTTGATGGCTTTGCCTGGTTCAACAAACGGCGCAGCCGAATCAATCGACGCGGTTTTTCCATCTGTGCTGCACTTGTTTCAATTGTTAAACGGCTTTGATCATGGGAAATAGCAATCTCCTTCAGGACGCATTTGGACGCAAACACGATTATTTGCGCATCTCGATTACAGAACATTGTAATCTGAGATGTACCTATTGTATGCCTGAAGAAGGGATTAAGCTTACGCCAAAGCCTCATTTAATGACTGCCGACGAGATTGTTTCCATTGCCCGGACTTTTGTTAACCTTGGTGTGAATAAAATCAGGCTGACTGGTGGCGAACCTCTGGTACGTAAAGATGCAAAGGAAATCATATTACGATTGGGGGAATTAGGTGTTAATCTGACGATTACTACCAATGGGATCTTGGTTCCAAACTTTATTGAAACGTTTAAGCAGGCCGGAATCAAAACGATAAACATCAGCATTGATAGTTTGGTAAAAGACAAATTCAATGCAATTACAAGACGTGGATATTTTGAAACCGTTCAAAAAAGCATTGATTTACTGCTTAAAAAAAAATTTAATGTCAAACTTAATGTGGTTTTAATTAAGTCTTTCAATAACAATGAAATAAATGATTTTATTTCTTTGACAAAAAATAAAAAGGTGCAGGTCCGTTTCATCGAGTTCATGCCTTTTTCAGGAAATCAATGGGATCAATCAAAATTGGTTTCCTATGCCGAAATCATGGAAACTGTCCAATCGGAATATGCAATTTCTGAAATACAGCGTCTGGAAGATGCGCCCAACGATACTGCAAAAAACTTTAAGATTGCATCGCATATGGGAAGCTTTGCAGTTATCAGTTCGGTTACCAATCCGTTTTGCTCAACCTGCAACAGAATCCGTTTAACAGCTGACGGAAAACTAAAAAACTGTTTGTTCTCTAATTCTGAAACATCTTTGTTGGAAACCTTGCGTGCCGGAGAATCCATACTTCCGCTAATCCATCAAAACCTGATTTCCAAAATGGCAGTGCGTGCCGGAATGGACGATGATCTCAAATTCCAAAACCCCGAATTGTTTTCCCAAAATAGAAGCATGATTGCTATTGGTGGATAATGTAATTAGTTCAGAACCTTGTTGATAAGTTTGTTTTAACTGATTTTCTACCTAATAATTTACTCGTAATTTTAGTATACTAACCAAATCATGCTTTTCATGATTCTAAAACCAAACTTATGAAAAAACTATTCGCAGAATTTTTCGGCACTTACTGGCTTGTCTTTGGCGGTTGCGGAAGTGCTTTATTCGCAGCAGGAATTCCCGATTTAGGAATCGGATTTGTTGGCGTTTCACTGGCTTTTGGACTTACTGTTTTGACCATGGCTTATGCTGTAGGCCATATTTCAGGCGGGCATTTCAATCCGGCCGTTTCAATCGGTCTTTGGGCTGGAGGAAGATTTTCGGCCAAGGATTTACTGCCTTATGTTGTTTCCCAATGTGTTGGCGCCATTGCAGCTGCAGCGACGCTTTTCTTTATTTGGTCAGGCAAGGCAGGAAACATTATTGATAATACCAAAGCCGGAGCATTTGCTTCGAATGGATTTGATGATTTTTCCCCTGATAAATATTCGATGATGTCCTGCTTTTTGGCAGAATTTATTTTGACAATGTTCTTTTTACTTGTCATCCTTGGCGCTACCGGAAAATTCTCCCACGTAAAGTTTGCGGGAATTGCCATTGGTTTGGCACTGACTTTAATCCATTTAATCAGCATTCCAATCACAAATACTTCCGTAAATCCGGCACGTTCGTTATCACAGGCTATTTTTGCAGGAGGAACACCACTGAGCCAGGTTTGGTTGTTTTGGCTGGCGCCAATTGCGGGTGCTTTGGCTGGAGGATTTATTTATAAAAACCTATTGCATCAACACAATCCTGAGTAAATTACCTAGATCAATAAATAACTATTTGAGGAAAACGATGGCTGAATGCCGTCGTTTTTTTATTTTTGGAATATGGATTCATTGTTCCCCAAAGAAAAAATCATCTTCAATCTACCCGATGCTGAAATTGAGTATTATCCCAATTTCTTTGATAGTAATCGTGCAGACGAATTGTTTGAAAAACTTAAGAATGAAATTCCGTGGCAGCAGGATGCTATTACAGTATTTGGCAAAACACATCCACAACCAAGACTGACCTCACTTTTTGGCAACGAAGGAAAGCCATACAGTTATTCCAATATTGTAATGCAGCCCAATGCGTGGAATCCTTTATTGATGTTTGTTAAAAATGAGATTGAGGAAAACTGCAAAGAGAATTTCACGACTGTTTTACTGAATTATTATCGTGACGGAAAAGACAGCAATGGCTGGCATGCCGATAATGAGCGCGAATTGGGGAGAAATCCGGTGATTGCCTCGGTGAGTTTTGGAGCGGAACGCAGTTTTCATCTGCAACATAATACCATCAAAGAACAGAAATTAAAAATCAATCTTGAACACGGAAGTTTGTTGATTATGAAAGGTGCAACACAGCATTTTTGGAAACATCAGATTCCGAAAACAGCCAAACCCATAGGTGCCAGAATAAATCTAACATTCCGGATTATCAAATAATGGATTTGTTATATTTGAATAAAATACTTTGCTATGAATGAAATAATCAATTATTTTTCATCAATACCGTCTTCGCACAGGGCATTGATTTTGGCTGGAGGAATTGCATTATTCTGGTTGATTGAAAGCGCTTTTCCGTTTATCCGATTTGAATATAAAAAATGGCAGCATGCAGGAATCAATATCTTTTTTACGGTTATGACGATTATTGTCAATTTCTGCCTTGCCTTCATTCTGCTCAAAGCCGCAGACTGGACCAAAATAAACCATTTCGGATTGCTGAATTGGCTGCCTGAAATGAATGCGTGGCTGTTTGCCATTATTGGGTTATTGCTTTTGGATTTAATTGGCGCTTACCTCGCGCATTTTGTTGAGCACAAAGTCAAATTCCTATGGCGTTTCCATTTGATACATCATACGGACACCTGGATTGATACCACTTCGGCAAACCGCCATCATCCGGGAGAAAGTGTAATACGTTTTATTTTCACAACAGTTGGAGTATTGATTGTCGGAAGTCCGATGTGGCTGGTGTTTTTATACCAGACTTTGTCTGTTGTTGCAACCCAGTTCAATCATGCCAACATTGTCCTGCCCAAGAAATTCGACAACTTTTTGAGTTATTTTATTGTTTCTCCCGATATGCACAAAGTCCACCATCATTACGTTTTGCCTTATACCGACAGCAATTATGGCAACATTTTTTCGGTTTGGGATCGATTGTTTGGAACGTTCAGGACATTGGATAGGGATAAACTCGTGTATGGTGTTGATACCCATATGAAACCCGAGGAACACAATAAATTAGGCAACTTATTGGCAATCCCTTTTCAGAAACGACGCGCACCTAAACCATAAGGGTTGAAAAAAAATAATATTGATGTTTACCAACTAATTATTTTTTTTATTAATATTGAAATACGAATTAAAACAGGAATCTATTTTATAAATGCTTTTACAGAAATGAAAAAAAGTAAGTTAATGGAACTTGACAGCGAACAATTGGAAAGAGTTGTCAGCATGGCGCAAGAGGAAAGAAAACCTTTTGAAGTAATAAAGGAAGAATTTGGGCTTAATGAAAATGAAGTTACCGAATTAATGCGAAAAAGATTGTCCAAGGATAATTTTGAACTTTGGAAAAAGAAAGCTTGCGGAAGCAAACCCAAGCCGAAGCCAATCATTGACGACTTTGATGATTTAGACAGTAAATATTATATCAAAAATAAATTTGACTAAAATACAAACTCCTGCTAAGCAGGAGTTTTTTTATTTTTCAGCAGTATTATTTTAGTTAATCAAATCTAAAAATGTTAAAATCTTTGTAACTAATGGTTACTTTTGGGGACTCACTTAATAAAATAAATAAATTTTAGTAATGAAAAAACTAATTCTTAGTGCTTTTTTCGCGTTATCAGCTTTGAGTCAAACCGCAATTGCACAAAAAAAAGCTTCAACTTCTGAAGTAAAAGTAACAATCGATTTAAATCATGTGCAAAATGACAAGGTTATGGTTACCATGACGCCACCGGCATTTACGGGTAACAATGTTGTTTTTCACTTTCCTAAAACAGTTCCGGGAACATACTCGGCAGACAATTACGGAAAACTGGTTGACAACCTGAAAGCATTTGACAAAGGCGGGAAGGAATTAGTGGTTACCAAAACCGATGACAATTCGTGGAGCATTCCGAATGGGAAATCATTGGCAAAAATTACATATTGGGTAAATGACACCTATGACTCTGAAAACGGGCGTGGCTTTGGGAAGGATGACATCTTTTCTCCGGCAGGAGTTAACATCCTTGAAGGCAAAAACTTTATGGTAAACAACCATGGTTTCGTTGGTTTTTTTGAAGATAAGACCGCTTTGACCGAGATTCCATACAGCCTTACAATCCTGCATCCAAAAGACCTTTATGGTGCAACATCTTTAATTGATACTGATAAAAGTGATACCGTTGATAATTTTAAGGCAACGCGTTATTTTGATTTGACAGACAATCCCATAATGTACGCTAAACCCGATTACGAGACCTTTACCGTTGACGGAATGGAAATTGTTTTTGCGGTTTATTCTCCAACCGGAGCGCACACAGCAAAATCGTTATTACCATTTTTAGAAAAAACAATGCGTGCCCAAAAAGCATTTTTGGGTTCTATAAATGCCAACAAAAGATATACGGTCATCTTGTATCTTTCGGATATGAATGGAAATGATGCAAAAGGTTTTGGTGCCTTGGAACACCATACATCAACAACCGTTTGTTTTCCGGAAGCGATGCCAACAGAGGCATTAGGAGAACAAATAAAAGATGTGGTTTCACATGAATTCTTCCATACGGTAACTCCGCTGAGCATTCACTCAAAGGAAATTCAATATTTTGATTATACCAATCCTAAAATGTCAAAGCATTTATGGATGTATGAAGGAGTCACAGAATATTTTGCCAATTTATTCCAGGTAAATCAGGGATTAATCGATGCAGATGAATTCTATCAAAGAATGACCGGTAAGATTACCAATTCGGCTAACATGAATGATACTATGCCATTCACAGAAATGAGTGCGAATGTTTTGACAGCGCCTTACAAAGACCAATACCTGAATGTATACGAAAAAGGAGCACTTATCGGAATGTGCATTGATATCATCATTCGTGAGAAAAGCAACGGAGAAAGAGGAATTTTAGACATGATGAAAAAATTGTCACAGGAATATGGAGTAAGCAAACCATTTAATGATGATGAGCTTTTTGCAAAAATAACGCAGCTTACGTATCCTGAAGTTGGGGAGTTCCTGAATAAGTATGTAGCAGGTAACTCACCAATTCCGTACGAAGTATATTTTGCCAAAATGGGCGTGACCAAAGAGAAAATCCAGCAACCTGGGAATCCATTCCTGAAAGATCCAACAACACCGTTCATTACGGTAAATCCAAATACCAAGGAAATTATAGTTGTTCCGGGCACACCTTTAAATGACTTTATGAATAATCTGGGGATCAAAGGAGGAGATATTATTTTGGCTATCAATGATAAACCTTATAATCTTGACAACATCTATGATATGATTATGGAAAGTGAGAAATGGAAAGCTGATGATGCGATTAGCGTTAAGATTAAAAGAGAAGGTAAGGAGCAAGTATTAAATGGTAAAGTAAAATTATCTTATTTTGAAGTTGAAGGTTACAAACTTTCAGACCCTTCAAAAGAGAAGTTAAACAATGCCTGGTTGAAAGGATAATTTTCAAAAAATAAACCTATTCTAAATCCTCAATTTGTACTACAGATTGAGGATTTTTTTTAGTAGTATTGCAAAAAAATAAAAAATGCGCAAATCCATCCTAGCACTGCTTTCAATCTTAGCCTTAGTATCCTGTTCAGATAAAAAAGAACAAACCAAAAACTTCATGATAACCGGAAACATCAAAGGTTTGAAGAAAGGTACTTTGTATATCCAACGAATAAAAGACACGACTTTAATCGCCATTGATACCATTAAGATTGATGGGGATTCCCATTTTACCAGTGAGTTTGATTTGCAATCGCCGGAAATGCTGTACCTGTTTTTGGACCGTGGCGTAACCAATTCGCTGGATAATAATATTTCGTTTTTTGCTGAAAAAGGAATGCTGAACATTGAAACATCGTTGGATTTTTTTACGGCTGATGCCAAAATTACCGGTTCTAAAAACCAGGAACTTTATGATGAATATAAAAAAGTGATTTCAAGGTATGTGGATCAGGATTTGACATTAATCCAGAAAAAATTCGAAGCATACAAAGCTAAAAACGATAATGAAATCAATAGGTTGGAAGAAGAACAAAAAGGAATCCTAAAGCGTAAATACCTTTACACCACAAACTTTGCGGTAAATCACGGAGACTATGAAGTTGCGCCTTATGTGACCTTGGCTGAAATTTACGACATCAATCTAAAGTTCCTTGATACCATCCAAAAGTCAATGACACCAAAGGTTTCCAAATCGATGTATGGAAAAAAATTAAACGAACTTATCGTTGCCAGAAAAGGGGAAGGGAGGTAGGATAAGTTATTTTATAAAGTCTAAAATTTCATATCCATATTTGGTTTGTGGAAAAATTAAAATGAGTTTACCTGGCGAAATTTTATATAAAATACCTGCTTCTCCGTTTTCACTATTATAAGAAGTCAAAGGATCGTTGTTATATGAATAACCTCCTAAAAACACATAACTGAATTCATCTTTTTTATATAGATACCCAGATTTTCTTTGAGATCCTGTGGTTTTTTTAAAAAATATCCTGTCTTCTTCTTTTTTGAACTTACATGAAAAATAGTCATAAATAAATAAATTTTCATCTCCCTGTATCGACCTCACTCTTTTAAATTGCACCAAATCTTCGGAGTTTATAGCGAGTTTTTTGCTTTGAATTATTTTTAAAACCTCGCTTTTTTTATCGTTTTCGTCATAATCACCTTTTTGGGGCAAATTATTAAGTCGAACAGTGACAAAATTTACAGCGTTGTTTATTCTTTGCGAATCCTCATCTGTAATTATATCTTTCCATTTTGGGTTAATTCTATCTTCAACTAAAATTGCAGGCTTTTGCTCTTTTTCGGGATCTTTTGCCAGAGTATCAGCAGGTTGGTCAGGAGTTGCCGGTATCACTGCAACAGCAGTATCTGTGGCGGTTTCTATCTTTGTTGATTTAAGTTGTTTATTTCTGATTGAAATTATGGCAAAGATTATGGCTGAAATTAAGATTACTGCTATTGTCCATTTCAGGATTTTTCCATTTAATTCGAAGCGTTTTGAAGCCTTGTCAACTATATCATCAATATCAATATCACTATAATCATCTTCATCTTCATCTTGGTGATGATTAGGAACAACTACATTTTCAGGAACATTGGCTGCTTTCTTATTTTTGCTTGTTTCTAATTTTTGTATCGCAGCAAGCGCTTGGTTTTTAAAATAAGCATCAGGATATCCTTCCAGGTATTGACGATAGGCATCTTCCGTATTTGTAAATTTTGCCAATCTCCAATGATATTCTTGATTTTCTTTACTTTCTTTTTTATTAATTGTTTTTTCTTTTTGACTGCCAACAGTTGAAGGATCATGCCCTAAAACTTCAAGCAACTGAATTACACCTACTTCATAATTACCAGTAAAATCAATATGCTGTAATCTTCTCAACCTGAAAGGGATAGTGCATTTATCTAACAATACGGGTATAATTGTCTTACCTGTTTCCATTGCAAAGGAAACTTCGTCCATTACATTATTGGAAGCAACAGATACAGGAGAAAGGAAAACCACAATTCTGGAGGCAGAAGTAATGGCAGCTTCAATAGAAGCATCCCAACGATTGCCTGCTTTTATGTCGAGCTGGTCAAGCCAAAGTTCAATTCCCTTGCTTCTCAAATCTTTCGCAAGCTTCAGTACAAACTCTGAATCTGATCTGGAATAACTGAAAAAAGTAGTTTCTTTGGTCATTGTTTAGTCTCTATTTCCTCTCTATTACCAAATATAAACTTTTTTTCCTACAAATAAACCAAAGATCCTTACTTGTATATAATTTCAGTAATTTTGCCAGCAATGAAAGACATTCTCTTAATCACGCCGCCATTTACTCAGCTCAATACACCTTATCCGGCAACGGCTTACTTAAAAGGTTTTTTGAACACCAAAAGCATTGACTCTTTCCAAATGGATTTGGGTATCGAAGTGATCCTGGAACTTTTTTCAAAACAAGGATTGAAGGCCATTTTTGAACGTGATTTGCGAAGTAATGATAAGAACCTACAGCGGATTCATTCATTACAACAGAATTACATTAACACGGTTGATGGCGTAGTTGAATTTCTTCAGGGTAGAAACCATACGCTGGCACGTCAAATCTGTTCGGGCAATTTCCTGCCGGAAGCGTCACGCTTTGAACAAATGGATGATATGGAATGGGCTTTTGGTTCGATGGGAATGCAGGACAAGGCCAAACATCTTGCCACATTATATCTTGAAGATTTATCCGATTATATCAAAGAGTGTATTGATGAGAACTTTGGTTTCAGCCGTTATGCCGAACGCTTGGGCCGAAGCGCCAATTCCTTTGACGAAATGTATGCCCATTTGCAGCATGAACTGACTTACATTGACACTGTTTCATTACAAATCCTCGAAAAAAGGATTCGGGAGGTTCAACCCAAATTGGTACTGATTTCCGTCCCGTTTCCGGGGAATTTATACAGCGCCTTCCGTTGTGCGCAATTCATTAAAAAGAACATTTCGGAAATTAAGGTTTCCATGGGTGGTGGTTTCCCAAATACAGAACTCCGCGATTTAAAGGACAAACGCGTTTTTGAATTCTTTGATTTTATCACACTCGATGACGGTGAGCTTCCGGTGGAATTACTTCATCAATCGGTTTGTCATTCCGAAGATGAGTTTAAAAGGACTTTCCTTCTGGAAAATAATGAGGTTGTTTATAAAAACAACACGACAAAATCGGATTATAAACAAAGCCAGGTTGGAACTCCGGATTATACCGATTTGTTTTTGGATAAATACATTTCGGTCATTGAAATTGCCAATCCGATGCACAGTTTGTGGAGCGATGGACGTTGGAACAAACTGACAATGGCGCATGGCTGTTATTGGGGCAAATGTACTTTTTGTGATATTTCATTGGATTACATCAAACTTTACGAACCCATTGCTGCCAAAACTTTAGTCGACAGAATGGAGGAAATCATTGCCCAAACAGGCGAAACGGGTTTTCATTTTGTGGATGAAGCTGCACCGCCAGCTTTGATGCGTGAAGTTGCGTTGGAAATACTTCGCAGGAAATTGACGGTTTCATGGTGGACAAATATCCGGTTTGAGAAGAATTTTACTGCCGATTTGTGCAGATTGTTTAAGGCTTCGGGCTGCATCGCTGTTTCGGGCGGACTTGAAGTTGCTTCTGACCGATTGTTGGATTTAATCCAAAAAGGCGTTACCGTTGAACAGGTTGCACAGGTAACCCGGAACTTCACCGAGTCGGGAATCATGGTGCATGCGTACCTGATGTATGGTTATCCGACGCAGACAGTGCAGGAAACCGTTGACAGTTTGGAAATGGTGCGCCAGATGTTTGAATTGGGAATACTGCAGTCTGGTTTTTGGCATCAGTTTGCGATGACGGCACACAGCCCTGTTGGAATGTTTCCCGAAGAGTTTGGTGTAATTCCCGAAATGAATGACATCACTTTTGCCAATAATGACATACAGTTCAAGGACAAAACCGGAATTGATCACGACAAATTCAGCTTTGGATTAAAAAAATCCCTTTTTAATTACATGCACGGAATCTGTTTTGATTATGAGCTTCAGGACTGGTTTGATTTTAAAATCCCAACTACCAAAATCCCGTCAGATTATATTGTTTTATGCCTTGAGAAGGAAGAAAATTTCAGCATAAAACCCACAGCAAAAATCATCTGGATAGGAGGAAAGCCAATCACGGAAACTTTCACCAAATCCAAAAAAGGGAATTCCTGGGAAATGATGCAGTTAACATTTCACGACAGGACAGAAACCGTCAGCATTTCATTAGAGAAGGAAAAAGCAGATTGGTTTTTAAAATCCCTTGATTTACTATCGCTGTCAAATGAAAAAGCGGTTACTTTTTCCCAACTCAAAACCGATTTTGAAAAACAGTTTGACGACTTTGAATTGTTTTGGTATTCCAAGCCAGTATTGACACTGAGGGAATTTGGGTTGTTAATTTTTTAAAATCTTTCCAACTTGTTTAGGATTTTTGTAATTTTAGTATACTTTTAGTCCCAAATAAAAGTTAGCCTGCCATAATGAAAGTCAAAAAAACATTTCCCAAAATACTTTGGTTAATATTCTCTTCGAGCATATTTTTCATCCTACTTTATTTTGCTTTGTTTTATTATACCAAAAAGGCAGAAACACAGGTTTACCACTCTTCCATCGAGCAATTCGACAACGAAATCCAAAAACTGCTTGAAGTCAATTCCAAACCCATATTGGTTGCGATTAACAATGATACCAATTGGGATGAATTCGTAAACTTTACCAAAACCAAAGACCGCAATTGGTACAATGAAACCATTGGCAACGAGTTGGAAATTTACGAAGCCGATTATTTGGGAGCTTATGATGCCAACAAAAACTTCATCATCCGTACACCAACTGCAAAAATAAAAACCATCGATTTCATCCCGAAAAAGGAAATGGAACTGCTGGACAAAGCTGGAGTCAATAAATTTTACATGAAAATCCCTGAGGGAATTGTGGAGGTGACCGGAGCTTCAATCCACGCATCGAATGACCCTAATAAAAACAAGACCCCAACTTCAGGTTACTTTTTTGTGGTTCGCCTTATCGATATAAAATTCATTAAAAACCTAGAGAAATTAACCGATGCCACCATATTATTGCTTGATACGGATGTGGATGTTCCAAGTCAAAAACACAAAATCACTTCGCTGTATACCTTAAAGGACAGCAATGATAAATTTGTCGCGAAGCTTTTGTTTAAAAGGAATTTCGAAGTTTATTTTGAAAATGCCATTAACTTATTATATGTGATCATCGTTGCATTCATCATCAATTTGATTGTGAACCTGATTTACACACGCCGTTTGGTATACCATCCGTTGGATTTGGTTAGAAGGGCTTTGGAAACCGGCAACCGTAAAGCAATTAAGGAACTGAAGAAAACAACAGGTGAGTTTAGTTACATTGGAAACCTATTCGAAGAAAACAGCAATCAGAAACTGGAGCTGATAAAAGCCAAAATAAAGGCAGAAGAAGGCGACAGGTTGAAATCTTCCTTCCTGGCAAATCTGTCGCACGAAATCAGGACACCAATGAACGCCATTAACGGTTTTACCGAATTGATACTGAATACCAAGATTAGTGAAACTGAAAAGCTGGAATACCTTAACGTAATTGAGAAAAGTGGTAAAAATTTGGTTGGAATCATTGATGATTTGATTGAAATGTCAAAAATCGATTCGAACCAGCTTACGCCAAACCTGACGATAATCAATCTGGATTCGCTGGTAACCGAACTTTATGAAACGGTTAAGGTTACGGTTCAGAATAAGGACATCGACTTCAAATTGATAAAGAGTAAAAATCCGGCTAAGTTCAATATCATTACCGACGACATTAAGCTCAAGCAGGTCATTATCAACTTACTGACCAACGCGATTAAGTTTACCGAAAAGGGTTCGGTGAGTTTTGGTTTTGAGATTGATGAAGCCAAAGAGCTGATTAACTTCACCGTAAAAGACACCGGATTGGGAATTGATGAAGACAATCACAAATACATCTTTGACCGATTTAAGCGCGTAGACAGTGATATTTCGATTAAGGTTGGCGGTCTCGGATTGGGATTGGCGATTTCAAAAGCTTATATCGATCTGCTTGGCGGAAGCATCAGTTTGGAATCAAAGGTTGGAGAAGGCTCGACGTTTTATTTCTCGATTCCGTTGGAATATTCAAAAACAGAACACATCACTGTAAAACCGATTAACAATATAGAAATTATCAAAACGGAAGAGCAGACGATTTTGATTGCCGAAGATGATAACATCAATTTCCTGTTGTTCCAAAAAATGATGCAGCATAAAAACTTTAAAATCCTAAGAGCCATCAATGGACAGGAAGCTGTTGACATCTGCATCAATAATCCGGGTATCGATTTGGTTTTGATGGATATCAAAATGCCGATTATGAATGGTTTTGAAGCATTGGAACAAATCAGGCCAATACGTCCTGCACTTCCAATAATTGCGCAGACGGCTTATTCCTCATCAGATGATAAAATCAAAATTGAAGAGGCTGGATTCAATGGTTATATTACCAAACCGTTGAATCGTGACAATTTGTTTGAATTGATCAATAAGTATTTAGACAAGGAAAATTATAATGAAATTTAGACTGCTGGTTTTACTTTTTTGCATTTCGGGCCCAATATTTTCGCAGGAAAATGAAACAGTTGCCGATACTACAAATCTTGAAGTTGAAAAAAAACTTGAATTAAACCTGGACATTGTCAGCCGTTATTTATGGCGGGGCCAATGTTGGGGAGGAAATTATGTTGCGGTACAGCCGACAATTGAATATGCATTCACGCCAAAGTTCTCTTTGGGTTTTTGGGGCACCACAAATTTCAAAAAAGAATATGCTTATTCTGATGGAACAGCCTATAAAGGGTATCAGGAGATTGATTTTTACCTGACGTATCAAATCAATGATTTTTTGCAGTTCCAGCTTTGGGATTACTATTGGGCAACAGTAGAAAAGGTTGAAGGTGTTGACAACAGTTTTTTTGATTACGGAAAAAATGGCGTCAAGACAGTTGATGCGATTTTGTATTTCGATTTTTCAGAAGGATACAGATACCCATTTAATGCTACGATAAGTACGCTTATTGCCGGGAATGATTTCCGTTATGACAGCAATGATGAAAATCCGAAACAGAATTTTACAACCTATCTTGAGTTGGGTTACACTTTTACACTTTTTGAAAAATCTTCATTAAAAGCATTTCAGGGCATCGCATTAGAACCTGTTGTAGGCGCTGTTTTAAATAATAAAGCTGCTTATTATTCTTCGGCTGATTATGATAAGGTTTCCTTTTGCAATTTGGGAATTAAAACCACAAAAGAGATTGAGTTAGGGAAAGGCATCACTATGCCTCTTTGGTTAAACTATATCCATAATGCAGCATCCAAAAACACGGAGGCTTTTGGTAAGAACTTTTTAGTTGCCGGAATAAGTTTTAGTTATTAAGCTGGTTCGCCATAAAGGTCAAACTCTGTTGCATCGATGATTTTAACATTGACAAAATCTCCGGTTTTCACATAGAATTTTGAAGCATCAATCAATACTTCATTATCTACATCAGGACTGTCAAATTCGGTTCTTCCGATGAAATGTTGCCCTTCTTTCCTGTCGATGATGCATTTGAAGGTTTGCCCAATTTTCTCTTGGTTCAAATCCCATGAAATTTGAGATTGCAGGTCCATGATTTCAGCAGCACGGGCTTGTTTTACTTCTTCGGGAACATCGTCTACCAAGGAATAGGCATGTGTGTTTTCTTCGTGTGAATAGGCAAAACATCCCAATCTTTCGAATTTCATTTCCTGAACCCAGTCTTTCATGATTTGGAAATCCTCTTCAGTTTCACCAGGATAACCAACAATCAATGTAGTCCTGATAGTCATACCCGGAACAGCTTCGCGAAATTCTTTCAGCAGTTTGGTTGTTTTCTCTTTTGTAGTGCCACGTCGCATTGATTTCAGGATGTTATCGGAAATATGCTGCAATGGAATATCGATATAATTACAGATTTTTGGCTCGCGTTTCATCAAATCCAAAACATCCATAGGGAAACCGGTAGGAAATGCATAATGCAAACGAATCCATTCAATGCCTTCAACCTTTACAAGGTTTTCAAGCAATTCGGCAAGGTTTCTTTTTTTGTATAAATCCAAACCATAATATGTCAAATCCTGCGCAATAAGAATCAATTCCTTCACTCCATTTTTTGCCAAACCTTCAGCTTCCTTTACCAATTTCTCAATGGATTGTGAAACGTGTTTGCCACGCATGATTGGAATCGCACAAAAACTGCAAGGTCGGTCACAGCCTTCGGCAATTTTCAGATAAGCATAGTTTTTTGGAGTAGTTGTTAAACGTTCGCCAAGTAATTCATGCTTATAATCGGCTCCAAGAGCTTTAAGTAATAAAGGGAGCTCAGTTGTCCCAAAATACTGGTCAACATTTGGGATTTCCTTTTCTAAGTCGGGACGATATCTTTCAGAAAGGCATCCGGTAACGAAAACCTTATCTACGATGCCTTTTTCTTTTTTATCGGCATATTCAAGAATCATATTCACAGATTCGGCTTTGGCATTATCAATAAAACCACAAGTGTTGATTACTACAATGTTGCCTTCCTGTTCGTGTACCACATCTTTGCCACTGGCTTTCAGCTGTCCCATTAAAACCTCACTATCGTAAGTGTTTTTGGAGCATCCAAGTGTAATGACATTGATTTTGTTTTTCTTTAATGACTTAGTTCTCATAGACTTAATCCCGATTGTTGTTTGGGAGTGCAAAATTACTCTTTTTATTCCGAATTATAATGTTAGCATTTCCTTAAAATAAAAAAACCACCCTGATTGCAGGATGGTTTTTAGTATAAAGTAATAGAAATATTAGAAGTTTATGGAATAACTCACACTTACATTGTGGTTTTTCCTATCAATTCTTGCAAGGTCAGTTGGCATTCCCGAAGAAAGAACCATTTGATTCATCATCCTGTGGTCATAAGAGTAAGCTAAGTCAATTCGGCTGTCGCCAAATGTATAACCCAAACCACCGGTATATCCTGTAAGGTCGCCGTAAGTTTGATCAAATTTATAAGGGCTTTGTTCAAAACGATAACCACCTCTAAAGCTAACTTGTTTGTATTTGTATTCTCCACCAATACGAACTTCAATAGCATTGTCAAGAGCTGAACCCATATAAGAATTTAAGCCTGAAAAATCATCTTTTGGCCTGAATTTGGTTTTGCTGTAATCCTTGGTAGAAACATCAGCACTCAAGACTCCTCTCTTACCAAATATATAAGCAATGCTTCCCGTCCATTTACTTGGGGTTTGAACTGTATAGGCATCATAAAGCATCGTGATTCCCGGATTATAAATATAACGTGCACCCGCATTGTTTGAAATGACAGCTTGTCTTTGCTCATCTTCAAGTCGGTACCATGTAGGTGATTGATATGCTACCCCAAGTCGTAATTCTTTTGTAGGTTTAACAATGGCTCCAAGATTAAAAGCGAATCCATTTCCAAAGGTATGGGTTTCAGTATCAAACTGCACTGATTCTAAGTCGCTCGTGTCTGCAGTGTCATATTGCTCGAAGACCGAAATTGTTTTTACAATATCAGTATAATGATAATCAAGGTTGATTCCTAAAAATAGGATGTCTTTATAGGATGTCGCAAAGTTTGCTGTAAATTTCCCATCATATCCTGTTGATAAAACATAGCTTTGCTGATCATAATTACCTGCTGTTGGTACATTTGAAGTGTAAGTTGTATTATCAAGGTTAGTTTCGTCATCTGGATTAAAGATATAGGCATTGTAACCCAAAAGAGCCTGTTGATCGATAAAATTCAAATCTCCAAAAAAAGCATTTTGAAGTACTCCCAATTTAATTCCACCTTCCTGAGGCAATCCATTTGCAAATCTCAAAAAGTATCGGTCAATTGAATTATAAGGATTTATTCCTCTGAAATATATAGAGTTATTAAAATTGTTGTTGTTTTCGTAATTAAATGCAAGAGTGAATTTATTCCAGTCAGTTTTTGGATTATTGTCCTTAAATACAAAAACAACTCCAGCCTGATTAAGGTCTAATGAATTGTCATTTTCCCTAGCTTTTGTTCCGTAATATAATGAAGAATTTCGGGAATTATAACTTGACGCAGTAAGTGTTGCAAAGTTATTACTAAAGAAAATGGAGCCTGCAGGATTTTGATTGATAGCAGATAAATCACCACCAACTGCTCCAAAAGCCCCACTCATACCCCTAAATCGGGCTGAGCCAGTCAGGTTTTCAACCGCATAACGAAGTGCGTCATCAACGGTTGTTTCTTGTGCATGCATTGCTGAAAATGATAATCCGGCAATAATAATGGGTAAAAGTTTTTTCATGATGCAATTTTATTATAGTTCAAAAAAATATCTATGCGACTTTTTACAATTGCATAGATATTAATATTTTAATCGTTTTTATCTTCTTCCACCACCGCCGGAAGATCTTCCTCCGCCACTTCCTCCGCTGTAGCTTCCACCTCCGTATGAAGATGAAGAACGGGTTGGTGATGAACTAGGAGAATAGCTACGAACTGGCGCAGATGATTGTGTCGAATAAGTTCTTGTTGGTTGTGATTGTGATTGATTTGAATAGGATCTTGTTGGCTGTGATTGATTTGAATAAGTATTTCTGGTATTAGATCTGGTGTTGCCATTAAAATAACTATTTCTTGAAGGATTGGTTGTTGAATAAGTGTTACCTCTTCTTCCATTACTTACACCATTGTATACTGAATTGCGCCCGTATCTGTTACCTGAATAAGCATATGCAGAACCTCTTCTTCCGCCATTGTAATAATAATTGTTGTAGTAATGGCCACCATACCAATTATTGTAATAGCCTCCATAATAACCACCGTAGTATCCTCCGTAATAAGGGTAACCCCATCCCCAACCAATGCTTAAGCCCGGACCATACCAGCTGTTCCAGCCCCAACCCCAGCTTGGGCCATACCAACTATTCCAGCCCCAGTAACTTCCGTACCAGTAATTGTTCCAATACCCATAACCCCAATTGTTGTCATAAACATTGATAGTCACACTTTGTGGATTGTCTCCCCAGCTTGAATTATTTGAATTGTAATTTTGAGTTCTATTAACAGTGTCATTGGTAACTGTACTATAATTGTCAACATTAGTAAAGGATTCAGATTCCTTGTTTAAATCGCTAAAATATTCCTGATATTTATTGCTTTCTGAATTACTGTTGTTGGCTACTTGTTTTTTGTTGGATTGAGAATCTCCATATACGCCATCATTATCATAATAAGAACTATTTTGGTAAGAACCGCAAGAGGTTACTACCATTGCAAGAAATCCAAATACAGCGTAAATGGATATTCTTTTACGGGTAAAAAAATAAGTTTTCATATCTATAGCATTTTTATTGTTGGACTATACAAAAATAGTTAGTTTTGCTGAACTATTTAGTTAAAATTAGTTAAACAAATTTTATGCCAAAGTATTCATATGAGTAAGAATTTAACAAAGAGGGAAGAAGATTATTCGAAATGGTATAACGAACTGGTTGTCAAGGCAGATTTGGCTGAGAATTCAGGAGTTAGAGGTTGTATGGTTATCAAGCCGTATGGCTATGCTATTTGGGAAAAAATGCAGGCGGAATTAGACAGAATGTTTAAAGAAACCGGTCACAGCAATGCCTATTTTCCTCTTTTTGTACCCAAAAGCATGTTTGAAGCCGAAGAGAAAAATGCTGAAGGATTCGCTAAGGAATGTGCTATCGTTACTCATTATCGTTTAAAAAATGATGAAACACGCCCTGGAAAATTAATGGTTGACCCAAATGCTAAATTGGAAGAAGAGCTAATTGTCCGTCCAACAAGTGAGGCAATTATTTGGTCAACATATAAAAATTGGGTTCAATCATATAGAGATTTGCCTTTATTGATTAATCAATGGGCGAATGTTGTTCGCTGGGAAATGAGAACCCGTTTGTTTTTAAGGACAGCAGAATTCTTATGGCAGGAAGGCCACACGGCTCATGCTACAAAAACTGAAGCTATTAGTGAGACCGTGCAAATGATGAATGTATATGCTGATTTTGTTGAGAATTTCATGGCTATACCTGTTGTAAAAGGAATCAAGACCGAAACAGAGCGTTTCGCAGGAGCTGATGAAACTTACTGTATTGAAGCATTGATGCAGGATGGAAAAGCATTACAGGCCGGAACATCACACTTTCTTGGTCAAAATTTCGCAAAAGCATTTGATGTTAAGTTTGCCAATGCAGAAGGAAAACAGGAACATGTTTGGGGAACATCATGGGGAGTTTCTACGCGTTTGATGGGAGCGTTGGTGATGACACATTCTGATGATAATGGTTTGGTTTTGCCTCCAAATTTGGCTCCAATCCAGGTTGTGATTGTGCCAATTTTCAAAACAGATGAAGAGCTTGAAACTATTTCGGCTGTGGCCAATGATTTAGTAGCTCAATTCAAAAAATTAAGAATCTCTGTTAAGTTTGACAATAGAACCACTCAAAAACCAGGATTCAAATTTGCTGAATGGGAATTAAAAGGAGTGCCGGTTCGAATTGCTGTTGGTCCAAAAGATTTGGAAAACGGGACTTTTGAAATTGCAAGAAGAGATACATTATCTAAGGAAGTAAAATCTAAGGACGGAATCGTTGCTTACATCTCTGATTTATTGGAACAAATCCAAAGCGATTTATTCAATCGTGCGTTAGATTACAGAAACACTCATGTAACAGAAGTAAATTCATTTGAGGAATTTAAAGACGTATTGGAAAACAAAACCGGATTCGTTTCTGCGCATTGGGACGGTACGCCAGAAACTGAAGAAAAAATTAAGGATATTACCAAGGCAACCATTCGCTGCATACCGCTAGACAGGGTAGAAGAAGAAGGAAAATGCATTTTTTCAGGAGGCAAATCTACTGGTAGAGTGTTGTTTGCAAAAGCCTATTAATAAAAATTCAGAAAAAAATAGTTGCAGCCTTGCGGGATTGAAAAATAGTTGTATTTTTGCAACCGCATTTTTAAGCAAAGATGGCCCGTTCGTCTATCGGTTAGGACGCCAGGTTTTCATCCTGGTAAGAGGGGTTCGATTCCCCTACGGGCTACTAAACATTAAAGCTTAAAAACGGCCCGTTCGTCTATCGGTTAGGACGCCAGGTTTTCATCCTGGTAAGAGGGGTTCGATTCCCCTACGGGCTACAATTAGTTGTAAATTAGTTTTATAAAACAAAAGTGAAGTGTCTCTCGTTTTTGTTTTATTAGTTAAAACCAAAGTGATTTTTAATTGTGGGAGGTTTTTCTTTTTTTACTAATAGTTTAAATATTAATTACAATTAAATTAAAAGACAATGGCAAATCATAAGTCAGCTTTAAAAAGAATCAGAAGCAACGAAAAGAAAAGGGTATTAAACAGATACCAACACAAAACAACTCGTAATGCCATCAAAGCATTGAGATTGGCAACTGATAAATCAGATGCTTCTGCAAAATTATCAGCGGTTATTTCTATGATCGATAAATTAGCTAAGAAGAATATCATTCATGATAACAAAGCAGCTAACTTGAAATCTAAGTTAACTAAGCACGTTACAAAACTATAATAGTAACGAACATAATATTAAAAAAGTCCCGATTTATCGGGACTTTTTTATTTATGGGAATTGCGTTTTTAAATTTTCGAGCATCTCTTTAGTTACCGGCTTTGAAAGGAAACCAATTACAGGATAGGTCTTGGACCTGTTGATGTCATAAGGATCGATTGAAGACGACAATACTATGAATCGGGTTGAATCGAATACATTTTGGTAATCCTTGGTAATATAGCTTTCCAGGAATTCCCAGCCATCCATAACAGGCATGTTTAAATCCAACAATACCAACTTTGGATAGGCAACTTCACCATTTCCTTTTTTCTCTTCAAACAACCTGTCAAAATAGTGTATAGCTTCTTCTCCGTTATTTACCGTAATTATTTCTTTGGCAAATTCTACCTTCTCCACAACTTTTCTACAAAGCATGAGGGTAATCGGATCGTCATCTATACATAATATTTTATCCAGCATAAGCCTAAGTGTACTTAAATACGATTGTAAACGTTGTTCCTTTTCCAACAACACTTGAAACCGAAATGGTTCCGTTCATGCTTTCCACTTGTGATTTAACCAAATACAAACCTAATCCTTTGCTGTCTGGGTAATTGTGGAAACGTTGGTATAGTCCAAAAATCTTGTCCTTATTTTTTTCCAAATCGATGCCAATTCCGTTGTCCTTGAATGTGATAATCAAATTATCATTCTCAACTTTGGTGGCAATGGTAACTTTTAACTGCCTTATCGGTGCGCGGTATTTGATGGCATTCGTCAGTAAATTTAAAAAAATACTTTCTAAATACGACTTGTTTATCTCTAAAATCGAAACATCTTCCAAATCAATTTTCAAAATTGGCTTGTGTACACTGATTAAAAAACTCAGTTGATTGAAGACATTTTCGAATACTTCTTTGATAAGCACTTTTTCTTTTTGGATGGAAGGATTGTCCTTGATGATAATCACTTTTACCAAATCATTAATGGTTTCGTTCAACAAATGCGTCGACTTTGAAAACCCGCTGATGATTTCCTTTAATTCGGGATCTTCAATATTGATGTCGTCAATAAGGTTCAGCAATCCGGTTAAATTGGACAGTGGCGCCCTTAAGTTGTGCGAAGTAATATAAGAGAATTGTTTTAAATCCTTATTGTTCTGCGTTAGTTCACGGATAAGCTGTTCTCTTTCTTTTTCTTTTTCCTTTTCTTCGGTAACATCCCTCTGGATGGAAACCCAGTGTGTATGTTCACCATCTTTGTTGGTAACGGGAATCATCGAGAAATTTACCCAAAATTCCTTTCCGTTCTTTTTGTAAAAAATGGTTTCCACAAAACACTCTTTGTATTGTTGGACTGCAGTTTTGAGCTTGTCATATTCCAGTATGTCCGATCTTTTTCCAAAGAACATTGCGGGCGATTTGCCAATGACTTCATTTGCGGAATAACCCGTCATATCAGTAAAAGCCGAGTTGACGAAGATGATGTTCGGGATTTCATTTTCAGAAGTGTCAATGTCTGTAATCATTACGGCATCCTTGGATTGTGTAATAACGGTTTCCAGCAATCGAAGTCGTTGTTCCTCTTCCTTTTGTTTGGTAACATCCTGAATCGCTCCAATCATTCGGATGGATTTCCCATCAGCATCCTTTACCAAAAATCCCCTGTCAAATACATATTTATAACTTCCGTCTGCACATTGAAAACGATATTCATCCTGCCATTTTTCAGTTTTTTGCTCCAAAAAGGAATAGAGTTTCACCGACATTTTCAAGCTGTCCTCAGGATGGATTCGGTCAAACCACCATTTGGATGTTTTACCCACATCTTCCTTTTTGTATCCAAAAACTCCCTGTATTCCTTTATTCCAGATAAAACTGTCGTCCTCCATTTTCCAATCCCAAATCGTATCACTCGTTGCTTTGGCAACTATGTCGTATCGTTCGTTGGATTCCTTGATTTCAATATTGGTCAGTTGTAATTTTTCAAAAACAGATTTGTTCCTCATTTCGTTTTGGTACAAAATGATTTTTAAAAGTATTCCGGAAAAGATAATGTAAAGAATGTCTTTGAGGTAACTGTATTCCAGCGGAGATTCAGTTGCAGATTCCAAAAAATAATTGGCAAATAATTTGTGACCGACTACCGCCACAAACATTAATATAAGTACATAAATTAATGTAATTTTATTGGAATTATTTTTCATTGTTCCAAATTTACACAAACAGAAATTAATTTACATTATATCAATATAAAAATATTGTAAAAAATGCAAATGTTATGAAAATTTAATCATTGTGATATTCGGTTTTTTATCTGAAAATAAAGTGTACCTTTGCACCTTCAAAAAAACACAGATGGAATCTATTAGAAACATTGCTATTATCGCTCACGTTGACCACGGTAAGACTACGTTGGTTGACAAAATTATGTATCACTGCCAGCTATTTCGCGAAAACGAAAACACAGGTGATTTAATTCTTGACAACAACGATTTAGAGCGCGAGAGAGGTATTACAATTACGTCTAAAAACGTTTCGGTTGTATATAAAGGAACAAAAATCAACATCATCGATACTCCGGGACACGCCGATTTTGGTGGGGAAGTAGAGCGTGTATTGAACATGGCTGATGGAGTTTGCCTTTTGGTTGATGCCTTTGAAGGGCCAATGCCACAAACCCGTTTCGTATTGCAGAAAGCAATCGATTTAGGTTTGAAGCCTTGTGTGGTTATCAATAAAGTGGATAAGGAAAACTGTACTCCTGAAGAAGTTCATGAAAAGGTTTTCGACTTGATGTTTGAATTGGGTGCAGAAGAATGGCAGCTGGATTTCCCAACTGTTTATGGTTCGGCTAAAAACAACTGGATGTCTGATGATTTCAGGAATGTTACTGATAATATCGAGCCTTTATTGGATATGGTGGTAGAACACGTTCCTGCTCCAAAAGTTGGTCAGGGAACACCACAAATGCTGATTACCTCATTAGACTTCTCTTCATTTACAGGTCGTATCGCGATTGGTCGTTTGGAGCGAGGTGAATTAAAAGAAGGAATGCCAATCTCTTTGGTAAAAAGAGATGGAAAAGTTATAAAATCAAGAATCAAGGAATTACACACTTTTGAAGGTCTTGGCCGTAAGAAAGTGGAAAGCGTAATTGCCGGAGATATTTGTGCGATTGTTGGAATCGAAGGTTTCGAGATTGGTGATACTGTTGCCGATTTTGAAAACCCGGAAGCATTG
The DNA here is from genome assembly GCF_021608265.1 of Flavobacterium wongokense. GTDB lineage: Bacteria > Bacteroidota > Bacteroidia > Flavobacteriales > Flavobacteriaceae > Flavobacterium > Flavobacterium wongokense. The sequence continues at coordinate 147,495 of NZ_JAKIHP010000003.1, read as the reverse complement.
CAGACCATTGCAATTGATGAACCAACAATGAGTATGTTATTTACAATTAACGATTCTCCTTTCTTTGGAAAGGAAGGAAAGTTTGTGACATCGCGCCATATCAAAGACAGATTGGCTAAGGAATTAGAGAAAAACCTAGCTCTTCGTGTTAGTGAAACCGATTCAGCTGATAAATTCATGGTTTTCGGACGTGGAGTACTGCACTTGTCAGTTCTTATTGAAACAATGAGAAGAGAAGGATATGAAATGCAGATTGGGCAGCCACAGGTTATCATCAAGGAAATTGATGGCGTAAAATGTGAGCCAATTGAGGAATTAACTATCGACTTACCGGAAAACGTTTCGGGAAGGGCCGTAGAATTTGTATCAGTACGTAAAGGTGAAATGCTTTCCATGGAAGGAAAAGGGGAACGTATGATCATTAAATTCAACATTCCATCACGTGGTATCATCGGATTGAGAAATCAATTGTTGACTGCTACGGCTGGTGAAGCAATCATGGCGCACCGTTTTATTGGTTATGAGCCTTACAAAGGAGAAATTTCAGGGCGTATCAACGGTTCATTGATTTCTATGGAAAACGGAAAAGCAATTCCGTATTCTATCAATAAATTACAGGATCGTGGTAAATTCTTTGTAGATCCAAACGAGGATATTTACGAAGGACAGGTTGTAGGTGAAAATTCACGTCAGGATGACATGACTATCAATATCACTAAAACGAAACAGCTTACCAACTTCCGTTCTGCAGGTGCCGATGATAAAAATAAAATCGTTCCGGCTATCAAATTTACTTTGGAAGAAGCATTGGAATACATCCAAAAAGATGAATACGTAGAAGTTACGCCAAAGTCATTGCGTCTGCGTAAAATCTATTTAAATGAAAACGACAGAAAACGTTTCAAAATGTAATTTTTGTTTTCAAAATATATCCAAAAACCATCAACCTAAAGTTGGTGGTTTTTTTATGTTATCAATTTGAGTTGACCAATTGCGTTAGTTTAAAAATGTTATTTTTGTGTTTCTAACCAAACAACCAACATGACTAAATCTGCATCCATTGATAAACTACTTATCATTGCCCTATTTTTTTGGAGCGCCAGCCTCAGCGCCCAATACAATTTGGACTCCTTAAAAACAATCATTGCCAATCCGAAACTTCACGATACTACTAAACTTGCCAATATCGCCCTGATTGTCGATAATCTTTATGAGAATGTCGAATCGGTTAAGTATACCAATTTAATGGGTAAGATTGCCCAAAAAAACCTTTACAAAAAAAACCTGAACGAAGAGCTTCGTAAAAAATACACTATGTACCTGGCAGCTTATTACAACAATGTAAGCATACAGTTAGAGGAAAGCGGCAACCTCAAATCATTGGCATACCTTCAAAAATCAATGGATTTGTACCATTCAGTAAATGCAGACGATGAGTATTATTCCTCTTTAGTAAGCAAAGGTTTGTTGCTCTCCAGAAGGAAACGATATAAGGAAGCCATTGATTGTTATTATACAGCATTAAAATATTTCGAAAAGGACAAACAGGAAAATGCAGATGGTATTTCGTATGTGTATTCGAATATGGGCGTTTTGTATGGTGAACAATACCAATTTACAGATGCCATAAAGTTCCTGAAAAGAGCCATCTATTATATTGATATCAAAAAACAGAAGATAACCCTTGAAGACGAACTCCAGAAATGTGGAATGTATTATAACATCGGTGCGGCTTATGTTACGCTGAAGAATTATGGCGAAGCCAAAAAATACCTGAATATTGCGTTGAAGCTGGCCCAAAAAACCAATCAGAGTTCCTATATGAGTTATGCATACTGCAAACTTGCTGAGATGGATATCATTGAAAAAAAACTCGATGAAGCCGAGGCCAAACTGATTAAGGCCAAGGAGTTATCGGATAATGATTTGTCTATGAGTTTTGTCTTCGTCCGATTGGGTGAACTCTATTACAATAAGAAGGAATATCAAAAAGCCAAAGAATATTTGACTGTTGGGCTCGAAGGTGGCAAAAGAATCAGGAATAGTGATTTGCAGCAGGAATCCTATCAGCTGTTGTATGAAATCAGCAAACTGACTGGCGATTACAAAAAATCGCTTGAAATGATTGAACTCTATCACAAAATAGAAGACTCGATCAAGGTTCAGGATAACAAAGAAGAATTAAGACGTCAAAACCTTAAATACAGCTACGAGAAAAAGGAACTGAAATTCAAACTCGAAACCGAACGCAAAAACAATTTATTGATTGTGCTGCTGGGCTTATTCCTTCTGTTGTTTGTGATTGGTTATTTCCTGTATAAAAACAGCAAACAAAAACAGGCTATCGCTAATTTTGAGAAAAATGAACTCAATCAAAAGCTGTTGCTCAGCCAGATGAATCCCCATTTTATCTTCAATTCGATTGATAACATCCAGAGCCTTATTTATAACAAACAGGATAAGGAAGCGGTAAATTATTTGACCAAATTCTCCAAACTCACACGCCAGATACTCGAAAATTCAAACGAAAGTTATATTGCCTTAAGCGAAGAGCTGACGATGATTGACAATTACCTGTCGATTCAGCAGTTGTTGTACAATAATAAATTTGATTTCAATATTGAGGTAGACGATGCCATTGATACCGAAGTTATTTTGCTTCCGCCAATGCTAACGCAGCCTTTCATTGAAAATGCCATCAAACACGGATTAAAAAACACGACGCAAAAAGGGGAAATCAACATCAGTTTCAAACTTGAAAAGGAAAAACTGCTGTTTGAAATAAATGATAACGGAGTTGGTTTTACCAATAACGAACCCGTGAACAAGAAATCACTGGCTATGAAAATCACCAAAGAAAGGCTTGTCAATATTTCAGGAAAAGACGATTTCCAGGTGCATACAGAGAACAGGCTCGACAGCAAAAAAAATACCATCGGAGCCAAAGTATTTTTTGAGATACCGTATATTTACGAAAATTAAAACCATTATGTTACGAGCCGTTGTTATTGACGACATTGATTCCATCCGAACCAAAAACATCGATATTATAAAATCGAATTGCCCCAACATTGCAATAATCGGCCAGGCAGACAGCGTAGAAAGTGGCATAACCTTAATCAGGCAGATTGTTCCCGATATTGTTTTCCTAGATGTTGAAATGCCCGACGGAACCGGTTTTGATTTGCTCCAGAAGCTAAAACCCATAAATTTCAAAGTCATTTTCATCACAGGTTATGAGGATTTTGCCATTCGTGCATTCCGATTCAGCGCGATAGATTATTTGCTAAAACCTTTGGATGCCGATGACTTGGTTGAAGCGGTAAACAAGGCAGAGGAAGCCCTGAGCAAAGATGTAATGGAACTCAAACTCAATACGTTGTTCTCCAATTTGGAACGCCCAAAAAACCTGCAGAAACTCGTTCTGAAAACTGCCGAAAAAATATATTCCGTCAACATCCAGGACATTGTCAACTGCGAATCAGACAAAAATTACACTACTTTTTATTTTATCAATGCTCCCAAACTAGTGGTTTCAACGACCTTGAAAGAGTACGAAACACTACTCAAACCATTTCAGTTTTTCAGGGCACATCAGTCGCATCTCATCAATATGCTCTATTTTGACCACTTTATTAAAACCGATGGAGGCAATACCATTGTGATGAAAAACAAAAACAAGATTCCGCTTGCAATCCGCAAGAAGGAAGAGTTCCTGGCGCTAATCGACACGCTGTAAATTTTCACTAAAAACGAATTTTCTATCATAGCCTGCTAACTTTCATACGCAGCTACCGAATATTCATTTGCCAATTTACAGGCTTTTTTAATCTATACTTTTGATTTCGAATTAGAAAAACATTACTAACAACTAAATCAAAACAAATGAAAAAAATAGCATTACTACTGACTATTTTAATCAGCGTGTCAATGAATGCGCAGTTTAAATTGAAGGTAAATGGTAAGCCCGTTGCCGAAACGGCTACAATCAAAGCAGAAGACATCAAAAAAATGGAAGTTGCTTTTGACAAACCAAAAAAACTGGATTATTACGGATTGGGAAAACTGATTGTTTTTTTACAATTGGTTGGTGAAGACGGGAACATAGATGAAGAATATTACTTTGTGAAAAACGGACAGAATTCCATCAAGTCATTCCTGGAAGATGTCAACAGCTACTTTCCGGTACCAAGTGATAGCGATAAGCAAAGTGAATTTGGCAGTTACAAACTTATCACAGACGAAAGTATCACAACCAAACTGAAATATTTAGGTAAGAACTATGGTTCAAAGATTGTAAAACTTAAATTTTCTATGGGTTACAGGGACAAAATCGGTTATGAGAAATATGGTGATTTGGTATACCTTATCAAACCGCAGACATGGTCGATAGACAACAACCTATTCTATACTGAAGGACAAAAGGAAAAAGAGCAGGATAAAATCGTAGCCGCACAAAAAGCTGAAGAAAAGGCCAAAGCCGATGAAGAGGCAAGAAAACAAAAGGAAATTGAAGACAAAAAAGGCAAAGGCAAAAAACTAATCAAAAACGTATTAGGCTGGTAATTTTTAAACAACTAAATATCTAAACAAATGAGAAAAACAATTTTTACAATCATGGCAGCTGCATCTTTAGCATTTGCTTCATGCGCAGACAAAACAAACAAAACCGAAGGTGATGCAGCAGGCATTGACAGTACTTTGGTTGACGCACCAATAGCTGAAGCACCAAAAGAAGAAGCATCGGTTGTAGGTGTTTGGAAACTTACCGATATGGATATGGGAATGGAAATTCCAAAAGGCAAGGAAAAGCAATTTGAGGAAATGATGGCCAAAATGAAAGCTGAAACTTCATTCACTTTCAACGAAGACGGAACAATGAGCGGTGATAATCCTGCGGTTAAGGGAATGAAAGGAACCTACACTTACGCTGATTCCAAATTGACCATCATTGATGATAAAACCAAAAAAGAGGAAGTGATGAATGTTGACGAATTATCGGCTGATAAACTGGTTATTTCAAACGAGCACAATGGCAAAAAAGCCGTGATGACTTTTTCAAAATAAAATAAGTAGTAATGAAAGGCGTAGTTGCTAATTCATGGAGCCACCAACGAAAGTTGGTGGTTTTTTTATTTTAGGAGCTTTTTCCGGCTTTCGCCTTTAGTCACTTCGTGAGCTATCGGCTTTATCCGGGCTAGGGCTATTTCTTTAACAGGAACTCCAGCGGAATATGCAGCCTTTCTGCCCACGCTTTTTCAGAATGGTTTTTCCCTCCAAAGAATCTGCTCATCCAGTTTTCGTCGGTAAATCCGGCCTCATTCAAAATATAATCAACTCTTTTCTGCAGCCTTGGATACATCTTGTCCAAATCCTGGTCTCCACAATCAAAGTAAATTTTGTGGTTTTCCTTGCTTGGAAGATGGTTTTTAAAATAATCAAAAAAAGCCTGCGGAATCGGGTTGTTCTTCAAACTCCAGGTTCCCGGCCAATGCGTGGAAATACACGCAGCACCACCAAAAACATCAGGATATTCGCAAATCGCATACATCGAAATCAATCCACCCATGCTCGAACCCGCAATAACGGTATTCGCTGCATCGGTTTTGGTAGAAAAGTTCTTGTCGATAAACGGCTTTAATTCGGTTACAATGAATTTAAGGTAATTGTCGGAACTGATTTTGCCTCCAAAAAGTGGACGGCCTTTGTCTTTATCAATATTGTAAATTGTATCCTGTACAGCCTGTGGCAAGGATTCAAAAGGCTTCTGAGGGAAAAACTCACTATGCCTCATTCCGTTAATATTTGAAATCCCAACAATGATAAACTTTTTTGTTTTTCCTTGTTCAATCAATCTTCCTGCAGTTTCGTCTGCCTCCCATTCCTGTTTGTTCCAGGTAGTGGTGGCATCAAAAAGCATTTGTCCGTCGTGCATGTATAAAACGGCATATTTTTCTTTATTGGAATAACCATTCGGAACCCAAACGTCAATGTTTCGGGATTCTACATATTCCGACTTAAAATTGGCAAAATGCTGTATTTTACCGGTAGTAACTTTTGCTTCCTGGGCATTCACCATTAGTGTAGCAAACATAAAAATTGAGGTTAAGATTTTGTATTGCATGTTTTTATCGTTTTAAAGTAAAATGGCCTCTGGCACTTCTTCCATCCTCAAATTGGATGTTGTACCAATAATCATCTGCAGGCATTGCTTTTCCATTAAAGGTTCCGTCCCAACCTTGTCCGGTAGTTCCAATCTGTTTCAGCAATTTCCCGAAGCGGTCAAAGATGTAAATGATGGAGCGGTAATTAAATTCGGCACTGACGCCTTTTGCATTCCAGTAATCGTTGATTCCGTCTCCGTTTGGTGTGAAATAATGCGGGATTCCCAATACGGGAACTGTAATTGGCCCGGTTGATCCACAATTGTTGATGTCGCGGATATAGATTTCGTGAAGCCCCATCGGGACATTATTGAAGAAATTACTTTCCTGATATGGACCGTTTACATCATCAATGGCATATTCATAATGCCCCGAACCTGTTACGTTCACCGTAATTGAATTGATGTCAGCCAAATCTACAATATCTATGTTATCAATTGTAGCCGGCTCAGAACCTGTTACATTATTCACTCTTGTTTTGGTACAGCCAAAAGCATTGGTTACATCAACACTGTAAACTCCGGGAGTATATACCACTAGCGATGGAGTAGTTACACCAGGCATCAATATGCCGTCTGTATACCATTGAAACTGATAATCCGAAGCTGGTGAACCGTCAACAATCCCAGCATCAATCAATGCTTCTGTCCTTGGAAGGCAGATGATGACATTGTTTTCCAAATCAATTTTTGGGGTTGGATGGACTACAAACGAAATGATGGTTTGCGCAGTACAAGTTGTATTTATTGGGTTTTCAATAACAACCCTTACATCCTGAGTCCCGGTTCTGAAAGGATTAGGAAGCGGACTTGGCAGCGGATTGTTATTCTGGTCAAAATAATAAACATTCATTCCGGTCTGGCTTCCCAAAATAGTCGACTGAAATGCTGACGTATCAAAATCGATAAAACTATCCTGGTTAATCGGATCGGCCTCATCATCACAGATTTTTGTCAGGCTTGCGGCAATAGGGAAGGCTTCGGGCAAATCATCCACAATGAATTGCAGTGTTTCCGTAACAAAACACGGTTGGCCACCAGTTTGCGTAGTATTATTGTTGACCCTGATTGTTATCGTTTCCGAACCATTTACCGAAAAAGGATTTGGTAACGGCGAGGAAAGTGGGGTTCCGTCAGCCCTGAAATATTCTACATTTACACCAGTTTGGCCATTCAAAACAGTACCCTGTATAGTCGAAGTGTCAAATCCATAAATTCCATCCTGGTCGTCATCGCAATGACGAATGACATTTGTAGCATTGATTGGATTTGCGGTTGGCAAAGGTTCTACAACAACATCAAAAGTCTTGTAGCCATAGCAGGAGTTGTCAATTGTACTGTCAACACGGACCCAGATTGTCTGTGAATTCGGGAAACCGGTATTGGTATAGCTGGAAATATTAGTAATTGCCAATGAATTTCCTGCCCCATCCGTTTCAGCAAGGAAGTCGGCTTCGGTTTTGTAAAATTTAATGGTTGTATTGGCCGGTAAAATTGCAGCCAGATTGTTTTGAATAGTTGTAAAATCGAAAGGCGTTCCGGTAATTCCATCGCGATTATCGTCACAGATGTACAGATTAGGAATCACATAATTTGGCGGAATCTGTGTTACGGCAACAATCAAATCGATTCGGCCAAAATTAGGGCAGCCATCTGAATTTACAACCCTTACATAAATACTTCCATTTCCGGTTGTATAAGCAATTGGATTGGCTATTAAAAAGTTGGTATCTTCCGTATTTGCACCGGCCAGAGTAGTGTAATAGGTAAATGTCTCCACCAGATGGTTTGCCGAAATCACATCGTTTTTCTGCGTCAGGTTGAAAGTCGAAATCCCATCGGTATCATCATCACATTGTTTTAGCGTGATTGGTGTTGTAAGAACCGGTAAAGGATAGGTTGTGAGCGTCGCCGAAGCAGAATCCAATCCGCAGCCATTTCCGGTTTTGATTAAATGGACACGGTATTTGTAACCCACCATTGAAGGTGTTACATTCGAAACCGTTAAAGTATTGGTCGCCGCACCTGAATAAGTGGCATCGTCAATCAAAACAGACCAGTTTGTCCCACCATCTATGGATAACTGCCATTGATATGTTGTTACGGCACTATTACTGATCGTAAAAGTAACGCTTTGGTTTTCACAAGCTATTCGGTCCTGTGGCTGGGTAGTAATCGTTATTGGTGCTGAAGTAATATAATCCGAATTTGGATTTCCATAACCGGTTCCGCTTGTTACAAGTCCGTTGTTAAGGTTTACTGCTGGTGGTGAAGTTCCTCCTAATAGTCCATCAAGGTTGCTGTCTAAATAGCCTGCCTCAATAACATCGTTGCACAAATCATTATCACTGTCCAGCTCAATATAATTGTAAATTCCATCGGCATCGGTATCGGCAATAACATAAGTGGCATTCAACACTCCGCTATCAGGTGTTGTTTCCAATGCATTGGCCAATCCGTTGGTGCCAAAATTTGCTCCGTCAATGACTCCATTACTATTCGCATCAGCCATATTGTAACCCGATTCGTCAAGGTCATGGATTCCGTCATTATCCGAATCCAAATCGAGGTAGTTTGGGACTGTATCGCTATCCGTGTCAGCGGGTAAAAGGCCTGTGCCAAAAGCGTCATCGATTCCGTCAGCGTTTACATCCACATTTGAAAGCGCAACTATATGTTGTCCCTGAGATTCTAAAAAATCGGTGATTCCATCGTTGTCACTATCATAATCGTTTTGATCGTTAATACCATCACCATCGGAATCCTTGGGAATACAGGTAGCCACGAGTCTCAAAGCAAGCCTGCTGGTATTGGTATCCGAAAGATTGATATTAGTTATAATAATCGAATTGATCAAATTCCCTCTGATGGAAAAGGTTCCTGTTCCTGCAGCTAATGGAACACTATTGTTCAATCGGATGCGCACTTCGAAAGAAGAATACTCGGTGATGCCGCTTTCGAATATTCCGTCATAATTGGTGTCAATCAATAACTGGTTATTCGGATTAAGTACGGTAAGGGTTTTATTCACAGGGCATGAAATCCTGAGTTCGGTTGAAGAATTGAATAAATCGGCCGCATTTGCCACAGAAGCATATTCTACAGCCAAACTTATGGGCGAAGTAAAATTGGCCACAGTATAACTCACAGAATTGTCAACTCCGACCGCAGCCTCAGTAACAAAGTTGCCATCGGAAGCACCTGCAATTGGTGTAAGGGAAGGAGCTCCGGTTCCTGCTGTAGCAATTGCTCCGGTATACGAATTGGAATAAGGCCCAACAGCTATTGTTCCGCTGGTTGTATTGGTTAGATTGAAATATTGATTTCCGAATGACTCGGTACAATTGGTAATTCCGTCGTTGTCATTATCAAGATCTACATTATCATTTACAGCATCGTTATCGCTGTCAAGCGGACAGGAACTCACAGGAATGATGTCGGAATCTTTAGGGCTGGTGCAACCCGCAATAGTCGCAGAAACGTAATAATAACCCGGACCGAGACCTGCAGGTGCATTCAAAGGCTGATAGGTACTGTTTGTTGCTCCGGGAATCAGCGTGTTGTTAAAATACCACTGGAACACATCAAAAGGGCTCAGGGCATTTACTTTTAAAATTGTATTGGGGATGCAGCCCAATTGGGTTGTGTCGGGTCTTGTAAAGGAAACTTCAGGTTTGAAGGTAAAACCAGAATAAAATCCACCAAAGGTTGCTGCCGCTTCAGAACCGTAAGCTGCTAAATATAATTCACTTGTTGAATAAACAGAAACGTTCCCCGTAACACCAGTCATTACGTAGGTTTCATAATTTGGATTTCCAATAACGGAAATTGGCCCGGTTACATTTACACCAATTGAGGAAAGTGCAGCTAAGGTATAATTGTTACCATCAATAATGAAATTTAGCGTTGAACCAGTTCGGGTAACCATCGTTACCCTTCCGACAAACTGGCGATTTCCGACAAAATCAATAAACGGAATATTATCAATAACCCTTGGTGTCTGACAGCTTAATGGCGGAACAAAAAATAATTCCTGATTCCTCTGGTCAATGGCGCTATCGTCACCAATTGCCTGATAGGCAAAGAGTTTTTTATCGCTGCTAACGAATAGATTTCCGTTGGCATTGTAATCATTACCGTTGAGCTCAACATATTCTCCGGCATTTATCGTGAAAGTTGGTGCCGAGCCATTTAGTGTTATCGTTGTCGCATCCTGATCGGCAATTAAAAGTATTTTTTCGACAGAATCAATCCCGGTACTTTTTATGAAAATATAATCATTGCTCGTTATCCTTTCAGCCGGTACAATCTGGTCAAAACCCAAATCAAGATTTCCTACGGCATTACTGCCTCCGAAGGAACCACAATTCAAGGCAATAGGTTTATCGGCTTCCACCAAAGAACCAATCAGTCCGTCCCTGTTCGGATCATTTGGTCCCTGAACGGCCATTACGTAACTTTCGCCTCGGTTTAAGGTTACACTAAACGGATTACTTCCGGTGGCACTGTTGATAAGCTGTACACCAGTTTTCATTCCACTAAAAGTAACAACCGTATTGTTTTCTGTTGCTAAAACAGAAACAAAAGTGTAATGGATATCAGAGTAATTTGAAACCAGGTTATTGGTAAGGGCACCAACCCTGAAACGCAATCCAAGTGCTGCCAATCCTTTTGAAACTAATTCTCCAGCCTGGTTTCCACTACCGGCAGTTACTCTTGCTGAAACATAAATCAGGTCATCGGCTTCAACAATGTATCCTTTGTTGTTAAGCACAGTGCTGGTTACGCTTGCGTCAACATGCAGTTGGGTGTCGTTGCCAAAACCAACATTGTAAACATAAGGGATATTTCGCGTTACTGTTCCGGTTATGGTATTTCCGCCAAGTTCGATGATCCTGAAATTAACCGGAGTTGTATTGGGTGTGGATATATAAATAAACTGGTCTTCGGAAGTTACACTGCCTGATCCCGAAAGAGGTGGAATGTAATGAGTTTTACTAAATTGCGAAAAACAATTTAAAGCAAAAAGTAAGGCAAATAGTGAATAAAGTAACTTCTTTTTCATTCGCTAAAATTAGCAAATAAATAAGAAAACATAAATAGAACAAGTTCTTTTTATGTTTTCTTTAAGGATTTGATTTTTTTCGCTGCGCTCCAAACAGTTCGGCTGCGCCTCGAGTGATGATTAATGATTGAACTACAAGTCCCTTTTTTGTATAATTTTATAGGAAGAAAAAATGAATATGGCTGTCCATACCAATACGATTAGGATTGATGAAAAATGAATGTCGTAATCCTTGACACTGTTCTCTCCAACGGCCATTTGTATGTTCTTTATTGCGTTGAGCCTGGTGAAGGGTTCTACAATCAAATTACTCATCGATTCCAACGGCATGTAATTGTATACTTCATCAACCCAAGGAGCACGGTTAAATAGATTAAACTTCAAGATAGCGTGGGATATATTTTCACCCATAAACCACACAAACAGGAATCCAACAGCAAAAGCGGAACGCTTAATCAATACTCCCAAGAACAGACAGAAGGCAAAGAAACCAACCAGTTTGACAAAGTAGGCAACCAAATACTGCATATCTGAAAAGACAATTCCAAATTCGGTGTAGGATGAAAAACAAAGACCTAAGATTAGCGACATTACGAACACAAAAATGGTTGAGATAAAGGCAAAAAGCACAACTGTCAGGAATTTGGAAAGTATGAATTCCTTCTTGCTCATACCATCAATAAGGTTTTGCTTCAGCGTCCCATAACTGTATTCGTTTGCCATCATTGAAACAATTACAATGGCTAAAAAGAATTTAAGGCTTGCGGCAATGTAAGTGTTGAAATGCCAGATAAAGGGGAAGTTGAAGATTCCCATTTCGGCGAAATGTATTTTGAAGTTTCCAATATCAAATTTGATGGAAGCAATCATTGCAATAAAGCACAGTATTATAAAATAGCTGATGGTTAGTATTTTACTGGCACGATTCTTCCAGATTTTTTGCAATTCTATGGCGAGTAATCTTTTCATTTTCGGCTTTTATTTATTGGTTAATTCCAGGAATTGTTCTTCGAGGCTCATTTTTTTGAATACCAAATGGTTGAGGTAAATCCCTTTTTCTGCCAAATAACGATTCAAAAGCCATGCATCAAATTTGTTTCGGAAATGCGCTATTACTTTTCCTTCGCGTTCAAAAACCTGGTCAACCTCAGGATGGTTTTTAAGGATTAGCATCAGTTGGGCGTTACTTTCAGCCTGAAGTTCAAAAAAGCCATTTTGATTGGTCATTCCATCCACTGTACCACAATATAAAACCTGTCCAAAACGCAAAACCAAAACATGGCTGCAGACTTTTTCTACTTCGTCCAATAAATGCGAAGCCAAAAGAATGGTAGTTCCTTGTGAAGCAATCAAACGGATAATATCCCGGATTTGATGGATTCCCTGCGGATCCAAACCATTGGTTGGTTCGTCCAGAATTAAGATTTCAGGGTCGTTCAATAGGGCAGAAGCAATCGCTAAACGTTGTTTCATCCCTAACGAGAAAGTTTTGAATTTGCTGTCTTTCCTGTCGATAAGCCCAACAACGTCAAGTTTTTCATTTACTTTAGAATAATCGATGTTTTTGATTTTGCAGACCAATTCCAGGTTTTCCCTGGCAGTCATGTAGGGATAAAAATTGGGACGCTCAATAATGGCTCCAACTTTTTTTAAGGCTTCGTGGGTTTCCATTGAGCCACCAAACCAATTGTATTCACCAGAAGTTTTATTAACCACATTCAGGACAATTCCCAAAGTTGTAGATTTTCCTGAACCATTCGGGCCAAGGATTCCGTAGACATTACCTTTTTGTATTTCGAGGGAAACGTTATTTACAGCATGGATCTTGCCATAACGTTTATGTAGGTTTTTAATAGAAAGAATTGAAGATTCCAAAGGTCAGTTTTTAAGGTTTTTTTACATAGGACGAATAAAACCTTTTTTTGTTACTGCTCTTTTTTAAAGTAAAATTTGGATAAAAATTGCTTCTTCAAATTAAGGTAAAACAGCGTTTCATTGATCTCTTTTAGCTGAGAGGTCAATGTAATTTTATGTCCTCGGGTGTCATTGGTTGCCTGCATTTTGCAAATGCTGCATTCATATTCGCTAAAATGATTGTTGACTTTTTTAATTTCAACATAATGGTGCCCAAGTAGGGAACAGCGGTAATTTTTTTTCACCATTCCTTCAGTTAAGTAGTTTGCTTTCATGATGATAGGGTTTGGATTATTCTCGAATTAAATTTATTGCATTATCGTTGAAAAGCAAAAATTAATCGTTGAAATACACTATTTATGTGATTTATAATAGGTTAAACTTACAAAAATATTTATTTGTAAGGAACTATTGTTGGCTCCCCAATTTCGAATTCGGGCAAAACCAAATCATCATTTTTGAAAGTATTGGTCTTTATCAGGTTAGTGCCTTGATAAGGTATTGATGGATAGAAGGAAAAGGAAACCTGAAAACTATTAAATACGAGGTAATCATTATTTATCATAACGCCTAAGCTGAAAATGGAATATACTTTATCAATAAATAATTTATGGTTTTCATCACCCAGGACGCCTACATTCATATTAAAAAATGGACTAAAGTGAAAGCCATGCCAATTTCCCGGCACATAAGTTTGGGTCTGGAAAGTTGTGAAAAGCTTTTTCGTTCCATTGATCAAAGGATTGTCAAATCCAGAAATTCCGTTTTGTTCATTAATCGTAACCCGGTCTTTTATAATATCAACCCTATGATTTCCCAGTACCAATGTGGGCTTGATAAACTGCCTGACTCTCCAGCTGCCAATTGACATCAGGTTCGTAAAATAGTTGGCTTCAACCCTTAGCGTTGTCTGTTGGGATTTATTACCATCAAAAAAACTTCCGGCTTCAATATTTATTCCTGCATAGCCAATAGGGAAATAGGTTCCGTAGGCGATTCGACCACCAAAGTAAGCTCTTTTATGATTGTTTTTATCCTGGAATCCTCCGGTTATAGAATATACCTGTCCATACGGAACGTCTTCAATAATCCCAAAATTGAATAAATATTTGTCTTCCTGGTATTTCCTGCTGTTAAGACCAATGGTCGTTAGATATAATTTTTCGGATGCAAAAAAATGCTGCGGGTCATAAGTTATAGTTGGGTTGTCTTTATAGGAAACCTGTTTGTAACCAAAGGTTGTAACCAGATTAGTTGTCCTAAAATCTTCACTTCGGCCTTTAAAAATCCTAAACGAATGACCAGCCCAATATTGCTGTGTTTCCAGTTTGAAATCCTGATTTTGGAAAACACCATTGTTGTCCGGTAAGGAATCTACATAAAATTTGTTTTCAAAATAGGCACCATAGGCAAGCCTTGTCAATGGAGAAAAGAATCGTCTCTCAAGCTTTGCACTTCGCGTCACGTTATCATTTAAATCATTTTCGTATTTAAAGGTCGCTTTAATATAAGTGTCCCGGATGTTGTTTATTGTATAACTTCCGGTGTAGGCCCTTTTATTATCTTCAAATCTTCTCGAAAATTCATTGTCAATTTCATGGCCTAAACCAAAAAAATTCCTTTCGGTCAAATCAAATCTTCCTTTAGAACCCGAGATTGCGCCAGTCGGAATCAAACTCCAGGAATCCAAAACCCTAATGGAAACATCAACGGAATCACTGCCTGGAAGGTCGACAGGTTTGATAATTACCCTTCTCACATAACGCTGCTTTCTGATCAAACGTTCCGATTCTTTAACTGCCAAAGAGTCTAATGGATGGTTTTTCTTGAAAAGCAATAAGTTCCTAATGGTCCAGTTTTTAGTTCTTAAGTGTAGTGTATTCCCAAATTTTTCAAACCCTTTTTCCGGCTCGTCTTTATAATTTTCAACAGAATACCCAAAAGGATCTAAGGTTTCAATTTTAATATCGCGGATGATTTTGCCTTCATTGCGGTCAAAAGACTTTTTGATAAAGAACTCTTTTCGTGCATTTTTTTGGGATTTGGTTTCGCTTCTTTTGGCTTTGAATAATAAACGGTAGATGAATTTATTGAAACCACTTTTTTGAGAGTAATTCTCAATTTTCTTGTACACTTTCACCGAATCATTCCCGCTGTTCTTTACCTGAGCCTCACATATGGCGCATGCAAAAAGGAAAAATAAAAAAAAGTAGCGGTATTTGATTTTCATAGCAAACAAATATAGTGGCTTTTATGAATTTTAATTTACACAATTTACAGTTTTATTTGTGCCAGGAAATGAAAAAATCCCCAGTTGATAAAATCAATTGAGGATTGTATTGTGTAAACAGAATCGGTTACGATTTCTGTTCCTTATTGAAATATACCAAGTAATAATACATCTGTTTCTCTTCGTCCCAACCTTTTTCAACAAACTTTTCAGCGCTTTCCGGATTGATGAAATCCAGTTTGATTTGAATGTTAGTGTCCAAATTAATCACATTCTTAATCGATTTTCTTGCGTCAGAAACAGCTGCATTTGCAATTGGAAAAGTTGTCACATCTTCGATGCTGTATTTCTCACCTTTGTCGACCTTGTAGTTTTTGAATTCCGGAATCAGATCAGGATTATCCAAAACCTCATTCAGGAAATTGCTTTCCTCAAACTGGTCGTTTTTGGCAAAATAATTCACCGAACGGTTCATGAACATTACTTCCTCCTTTTTGTCTTCTGCAGGAAAAACTACGTCTTTTGCAAATCCCTGGCAGAATTTCAAATACTTTTTGGTAATGAAATTTTCATCCTGGAACGCATCGACAGAAAGGAAATGCTCCAACCAATAACGCGTATCGTATCTATTGCTGTCAATCGAAAGGATTTTGTAACCTTCCTCTTTTTTGTAATTAAAGATAAGGCAGCCTTTGTCCAGTTTGTTCAGGTTAATTCCCTGCTGTAAAATCATCTGTAGCGTTTTTCCTTTTTCTTCAAACTGCATAAAATCAGACATGATTTCGCTTTTGAAAACGCCAATCGCATCAACCACATTGTTGTCAATGCTAAGGTTGGTCAGGTAAGCAACATAAACCTCTCCGTTCTTGATGTGTGGATGATTTGACTGCTCAAAAAGATGATTGGTAATTTTCTTCGAAACTTCATGTATTTCACTTGGATTAGTAAAAATCTCCGAAGCAAAGTTGAACATTTCATTGTATTCCAAATCCACATCGTGTGCAAACTGGAAATAGTTTTCTTCCTTTTCGCGAAACGATTTGAAGAAAAATTCCTTTAACAGTGGAACAATTTCGTCATTAAGGCTGTATGGTTCTTCCGAAAGGAAAACACTTTCATTTCGGCTTTTGTTTCCAATCCTGTGGATTGATAATGACTCGATGTGAGTATTAAATAGGTTGATCATTTGTGGTTTTCTCCTTCTTTATTTTCTTAAAACTAATTCCAATTTTCCTCGAATCCGTAATCTTCAAAGCTATCGTCTCCAAAGCCATCCAAATCGTCATCGTCTAAGTCGTCTTCAAATTCTGAATAGAAGTCATCATTCTCTGCTTCAAATTCCTTGTCCGGAGCACTCTCAGGTAATTCTCCGTGGGAAAACAGCAAAGCAGGATAAGTTGCTCCGGCTTCAGCTTCTTCAATGGCTGCCAATTCAACCAGGAATGTCCACATATTGATGAAATCGTATACATAAATGATTTTGGTTTGCTCCTCATCAAGCAAATGATTTAACGGATAATCCGCCATTGTTTTTTGTTCGCCAGGCGTATCTCCGGTATCAAACATTGGAATTTCGTCTTCCTGGTTCCAGGTATCATCACAAGTATAAAAAGAAGCAACTTCCAGTCCGTCAAAGCCAAAAGCATTTACAATGGCATTGTGCAAATCTTCTAGAGTATCTTCTTCCTGAATGGCAATATCCCTGAAAATATCTTCTTCTGCGTCAAGAATTGCCCTGAATTTATAAATCATAATCGTAATATTTGTAAGCCTGCAAAGGTAATTTATAAATTGTAATTTCGAATGCCGATTTGAGAATTGTTGAAAAGATTTTAATCTGTTTTATAATTTAAATCCTATTCGGATTCCTCCCCATTTGTGAGAGCTTCCCGAACTGAATTCGCGCGTGAGCAATGATCGCGAATATTCAAGGAAAAGCCAGCGGTACTGTAATACAATTCCAAAATTATTCTGAAGTGTAAACCGTTCCATCTCATTGGCCGGAATGGTATAAACACTTTTTTTGTTAAAAAATCCGCCCTGAAGTGTAGCATCATAACCAATTGCATTTATCATTGGCTGCGAATAACAATAAAGCTGGAATTTGTTTTTGTCCCTGACAGATGTGAAAGGGGAATTGATAATTCCCAACGTAGCATTAAAGCCAACGGAAGCATTGGTGAATAAGGTTCCCAATCTCAGGGTTGCATTGGTTTGGACTGTAAAAAAATCATGAAACCTGAGCAGCTGTTTTTCATAACTTATCTCATAATTCACAACCGCGTCATTTTTAATTTGGTTATACCAACCTAATGGAATGGTGTTTCCTGTTGCTTGATGAATTGCAGTCTGCATATCACCACCAAAAGCTCCGGGACCAATAATACCGAGATTTAACGATGAAACAATCCGTGATTTATTGATGGTGTCTGTTGCAATGGAAAAACTTTTCAGCATAATGACCGCTGCAAAAGGCCTGTCTCCAAACTGTATTTGATCGCTTGCTATGTTATTTGCGGTAAAACCAATATGCTCCAAAGCAATGCCATACTTCTTTTCACTTTTTTTGGGTTTGATAAAAAGATAATTAATTGGATTTTTGATTAATTCCGGAGCGACTAATTCAAAATTATATCCTTGAGTGTAATCCTTATCGGTTGAAGTGAAATAATCATTGTCATAATGAAATCGGAAATAATTGTTGCTCTTTATATCCCGGAAGGAAGCCATATTGTCAATTTTCTGACCTATGGAAATGGCAGGTATTAAAAGCGAAATGGATAATAGCAGTTTTAGTATTTTCATAACACCATCTACGAAATTATGAGTTGTTAAGTTTACGATGCTTTTGAATTAAAATTTATATCCAACACGCATTCCGCCCCAATCGTGTGCTTTGGCAGTGCTGATTTCACGGGTTAGGAAAGTCTGCACGTATTCAAGGTAAAATCGGTTAAACTGAAGGACGATGCCCAAATTATCCTGAAGCGTAAACCGCTCTATATCACTATTCGGAATTGTATACGGACTATCATTATTAAAAATTCCGCCCTGCAGTGTAGCATCATACCCAATTGCATTTACAAGTGCCTGATTGTATAAATAGACTTGAAATTTAGTATTGCTTTTTGCAGCTGTGAAAGGTGAATTGATGATTCCCAGGCTTGCATTCAATCCCAACGAAGCATTGGTAAATAAGGTCCCAACTTTTAAACCGCCATTGAACTGAAGCGAGAAAAAATCATTCAACCGAAGCAATTGTTTTTCATAACTTAAATCATAGTTTAACACCAAATCATTCCTAATCTGGTAATACCAGCCGTTGGGTGTTTCGCTTCCTGTGATTTGATGGATTATTTTCTGCATGTTGCCACCTCCGGCACCTTGCCCAATAAGCCCTAAACTCAACGATGAAACAATCCGCGATTTATGAATGGTGTCGGTAGCAATGGCGAAACTTTTTACCATAAATGCCGCCGCAAATGGGCGTTGACCGTATTGAATTTGATAAGTGTCTAAAGTATCTGGTGTGTAAACAATATGCTCGATTGCAAGGCCGAATCGGGTTTCGCTTTGTTTAGGTGAAATGAGAAGATAGTTGACAGGATTTTTTTTCAGCCAGGAATCAACTAACTCCAAGCTGATTCCCTGTGTATAATCGAAATCAGATAGAGTAAAAAAGTCATTATCATAATTGATCCTGATATAATTTTGGCTTTTGATATCACGGAAAGATGCAGTATTGTCTATTTTTTGCCCCAATAATGCCATTGGGATAAAAAGCAAAAACATCATTATAGGTCTAAGCATTTCCATATATAACAATTACATATGAAAATTAATACTTAAATGCTTAAATCAGTTATAAAATTTCAAAAAAACTAGCAGGATTTACGTGCTATTTATCGTTTAGGCAAAGCTCAACAATTGAGTGAAAAACTTCATTCAATTTGGTTAACGTAAGCCTTACTTCATTGTCATCGATATTCTGTTGTACCAAAAAATCCACCAGCTTGGTTTGCTTCTTTAGCGTAAGCAGTGTTTCAAGTATTTTAGGATTGCGGTATTCTGCCGGCATTCCTTCAATGGATAGTTCCTCTGCTTTTTCAACTAAAATCCTCGAATTCGATTTTATCACATCGAGATTTCCTTTCTCTGAAGCATAAAAAGATTTTGCTAAAATTTCGTAGTAAATTTTGATTTGTGGCCAGCCTTCGGTAAAGGCTTTAGCTGATGCAGAATTTAATGTAAATAAATTCGCAGACGCAAAAAGCGATTTAAAAAATTTCATTATTGTAGGTAAGTTTTGGTACCACAATTCTAGTGATTTTTATTCTTTTTTAAAGTTAAAAATTGAATTATTTTATCTGATTTATCAAATGCTTTATCAACATAGTGACTGTTAGCAACATAAAAAAACATCGACGAAATGCACCGAATTTGAAAGATTTGTAACTCTATCGAGTTTTGGGGTATTTTATCGATTAAGTTAGACAGGAAATGATGAAACAAGTAATTTAGCCTCAGATAATTAATAAAACAAAAGAATAAACTACTTACTTTAAAAGGGAGGAAATTCTTATAAGATAAATATCCTGTCAGATAATTAATAATTCAAACTGAAAAAAACCTGTTCCTAACCGAACAGGTTTTTTTTTGCAGTTCATCCTCAAAAAATAACAATTCGGTAAACATAAATTGCATAGTTTTAGTCCTTGATGGAAATTTGCTCCATCAAAACCTAACCACATGAAGACTTTTTACACTTTTACACTTTTATTGATTGCTTATATCAGCAATGCGCAGCAAACCATTTCAGGAACAGTTGTCGATGAAAAAAATAAACCAATCGCAGGCGCTAATGTTTTTATTGATGGCACTTACGATGGCGCATCAACAGACGAAAAGGGAACCTTTAGTTTTCAGACTACAGCTTCAGGAAACCAGACTCTGGTAATCAGCTTCCTGACATTTGAAACTTTAAAATTAACCATTGACGCCAATAACTGTAAAGACAAAATGTTTAAGCTTAAGGAAAGTGTGAATACGCTCGATGCGGTAGTTATTACTGCAGGGAGTTTTAACGCGGGTGACAAAAGCAGGGTTTCGGTTTTGAAACCGTTGGATATTGTTACCACAGCAGGTTCGGCAGGAAATATTATCGCAGCATTGCAGACTTTACCCGGAACCCAAAACGTGGGAGAAGATGGAAGGTTGTATGTGCGTGGTGGTGAAGCCGACGAAACCCAGACTTTTGTGGATGGAATCCGCGTTGCGCAGCCTTATGGCGCAACAACCAATAATCTGCCTACTCGAGGACGTTTTTCCCCGTTCCTGTTTAGCGGAATGTCATTTTCAACAGGTGGTTATTCTGCGGAATATGGTGAAGCCTTATCAAGTGTTCTATTATTGAATACGCAGGATGAAGCCGACCAGAACAAAACCGATATTTCCTTTATGACTGTTGGTTTGGGATTGAGCAATACGCAGAAATGGAAAAAGAGTTCTTTGAGCGTCAACACCGCATATATTGATTTGGCTCCCTATCAGGTGGCAATTCCGCAGGATGTTGATTGGAACAAACCGTATCAGTCACTTTCGGGTGAAACGGTCTATCGCTATAATTTTGCCAATGGAATTTTCAAAGCCTATGCTGCTTTTGATGCTTCACGTTTTGATTTGAACCAGGAAGATATCAATGCGACGGAAAAGGTCCGCGTCAACCTAAACAACAACAATTTTTATTTCAACAGTTCCTACAAAGGGAATTTCAGCGGAAACTGGCAGATATTCACTGGTGTGAGCTATGGTTACAGCCATAACAAAATCTTTTTGAATGCGCTTGATATTACCAGTGTTGAACATGCGTCTCATTTAAAATTGAAGTTTACCAAAAAACTTTCAGACCGTGTAAAACTGAATTTTGGCTCGGATTATTTTATCACAAAGTTTGATGAGGAGGTTAGTGATGTGCTGAATGTTGGTTATGATTCAAACATTGCGGCAGTGTACACCGAAGCCGATATTTTCTTTTCTAAAAAGTTTGCAGCCAAATTTGGGGTAAGGGCTTCTAATAATGATTACATTAATGAAAGCAGTATTTCTCCAAGAGCTTCATTAGCGTATAAAGTTTCGAAAAACGGACAGTTTGCGTTTGCTTATGGGAATTTTGAACAGGCACCAAGACAGGAGTATTTAAAGTTTTCTGATAATTTCACTAATGAAAAAGCTTCGCATTACATCCTGAATTATCAATATACAAAAAACAGCAGGACATTGCGTGCAGAGGTTTATTATAAAGGCTATTCCGATTTGGTGAAATACGACACTGACAGGCCACAAGTTGAAACAATCTCAAACTATTCCAATAACGGAAAAGGTTTTGCCAAAGGGATTGACATTTTCTGGAGGGATGGATACAGCATCAAGAATCTGGAATATTGGTTTTCGTATTCCTACATCGATACCAAAAGGGATTACCAAAATTTCCCGGTTGAGGCAACGCCAAGTTTTGTGGCTACACACGGTGCGTCATTGGTGACTAAATATTGGATTTCGGATTGGAAATCACAAATTGGCTTAACACAACAATTCAGTTCAGGCCGACCTTATAATGATAAGAATCAGCCTGCTTTTATGAATGGAAGAACCAAATCATACAGCAGCCTTAGCTTTAGTTGGGCCTATTTATTATCGCAACAAAAAATACTGTATTTTTCAGTTTCCAATGTTTTGGGAACACAGAATATCTATGGTTACAATTATACCAATGAGCCAGACCCAAGTGGATTTTACGACAGGAAAGCAGTTACGCCAACAGCCGACAGATTCTTCTTTATCGGTTTCTTTTGGACCATCAGCGATAATAAGAAAGACAACCAGTTGAAGAACCTTTAACAGTTCATCCACTAAATTCTACAATTCGGTAACTATAAGTTTTATAAGAACCACAACAACAATAATTTTACATCAGAATTTTAAAAACAAAGTTTCAATATCAATCTAAACAATTACAAAAATGAAAACAATTATTACATCAATCGCAATTTTTGTCTGCTCAATTTTATCGGCACAAACCCAGTACGAACAAGGAATGGGAAAAGCAATGCAGCTTTGGGGAGAAGGGAAAAACAGTGAAGCCGTGGCAACATTTGAGCGCATCGCATCTGTTGAACAAACAAATTGGCTTCCGAATTATTACATCGCGTTTATCAACACGATTGAAACATTTGGAACAAAAGACAAGGAAAAAGCGGCAGCACTCATTAGCAAAGCCCAGGATGCACTTGACAATGCCACAGCAATCAGCCCAAACAATACCGAAATCATGGTGGTTCAGGCGATGCTTTACACCGCAATCCTGGTTCAGGATCCAATGGCAAACGGGCAAAAATACGGAGCCTTGGCGATGGAGCAGTACAACAAAGCCTTAATCATTGATCCAAAAAACCCAAGAGTGGTTTTCTCTAAAGCAGAATTTGAAATTGGCGGCGCCAAATATTGGGGAACTGATACCAAACCGATGTGCGAGGCGATTGCCAAATCATTGGAACTTTTTGCTAACTTTAAGCCAGAAAGCCAGTTCCATCCAAGTTGGGGTGCAGACAGGGCAAAACAGGCATTGGAAAATTGCAATAAAAAATAATCCATTAATTATAACCTAAACATAAGAATCATGGAAAATCAAGGAAAAGACCATAACAAAATTGCAGGAACCATCTTTGTTGGATGC
Organism: Flavobacterium wongokense; assembly: GCF_021608265.1. Lineage (GTDB taxonomy): Bacteria > Bacteroidota > Bacteroidia > Flavobacteriales > Flavobacteriaceae > Flavobacterium > Flavobacterium wongokense. Next base: position 124,391 of record NZ_JAKIHP010000003.1, on the reverse strand, counting down.
ATGTTCATCGGAATTGCCATAGGAATGGCAATGGGCAATGTAGCCGTTGGAACCTTAATCGGAATGGGAGTCGGATTTATAGTATCTGCCTTTTACAAATCTGAAAAAAATAAATAAAACAAATCCGGGAAATGAAACCTTTTCAAAATCTACTTCCAAAAACCCTTTTACTGACGGTTATTATTTTCATAGCCATACAATTGCTGAATGTGATTTTAGGAAACCAAATTCATTTCAATTACAATCTGGCAATAGCTTTTGGGTATTGCTTTTTATATACTTTTCTGCTTTCGTATGCTAATTGGGGTTTGTTTTATTACCTAGACCGGATTTTTCAGTCCAATCGTTTTTCGACCAAAAGGATTATCATTGGTTTCTTCGGCTCGTTTTCAGTTACGCTAATCGTAATTTTTCTGTTGCGTACTTTTGAGGAAGTGATTGTAAACCAAAAGAGTTTTGATAATTATCTGAAAAATGAAAGCCCTGCAAATTACATAGTATCGGTGGTTATTACGTTCATCGTTTCCTTGTCATTTTATGCTTTTTATTTCTTCAAGGCGTATAACGACAGCAAGGTAAAGGAACAAAAAATCATAGCGGGAACAGCTTCGGCGCAGTTTGAAAGCCTTAAAAACCAAATCGACCCGCATTTCCTGTTCAACAGCCTGAACGTATTAAGTTCTTTGATTGAGGAAAACCCCGATAATGCACAACGGTTTACGACTTCATTGTCTAAAATCTACCGCTACGTTTTGGAGCAAAAGGATAAGGAACTGGTTTCGGTTTCTGAGGAATTGGCTTTCGCCAAAACCTATATGAACCTTTTGAAGATGCGCTTTGAAAACAGCATTACGTATGAAATCCCAACCGATTTTGATAATGCTGAAGCAAAAGTAGTCCCGTTGTCATTGCAGCTTTTGCTGGAAAATACCATCAAGCACAATGTGGTGAGCGAACAAAAACCATTGCACATTAAGATTTACATCGAAAACAATTACCTAATCGTTGAAAACAATCTTCAAAAGAAAGAAGTACTGCAGGATCGAAGAGGCGTTGGGCTGCAGAACATTGTCAACCGTTACGGACTCATTTCCGAGCGCAAAATGCTGATTGAGCAGAACGAAAACTATTTCAAGGTAAAAATTCCAATATTGACAAAACAAATTGCTTTTATGGAAACACAAAACATATACAACGAAAACATGGCTTTTATGAGAGCCAAAGACCGGGTTGAAAAACTCAAAGGATTTTATGGAAACTTAATTTCGTATTGCTGCGTAATTCCGGTCTTGATATTCATCAATCTAAGGGTTACAGGATCTTTCCAATGGTTTTGGTTCCCAATGTTCGGCTGGGGAATGGGACTGTGCTTTCATGCCATCGAAACATTTGGATATGGAAAATCATGGGAGGAAAAGAAAATCCAGGAGATTTTAAATAAAGACAAACAGACTAAATGGAATTAATCATGGAACAATTTAATCAGGAATACGAAAGATACCAACGAGCCCAAAAACAGGTAAATGAAATCAAGGGATTTTATGGAAATTTAGCAATGTACATTACAGTAAATTTATTTTTGATGTTCATCAATTTAAAATATTCACCAGAATATCTTTGGTTCTTCTGGCCATTGTTAGGATGGGGAATAGGCGTGGTTTTCCACGGAATGAAAGCGTTCAATTATACGCCATTCTTGGGAAGGGAATGGGAAGAAAGGAAAATGAAGGAGTTTATGGATAAAGAAAAACAACAAAACAATGGACAATAATACCAACCTGACACAAGACGAAATCAAATACCAACAGGCATTAAAACGCGTTAAGCGGATCAAAGGTTTTTATACGCATTTAATGGTTTACGTGGTAATCAACACCGCGCTGATAATAGTGAATACTTCAAATTCGACTGAAAACTTTTGGCGATGGCAGACTTTCAATACCGTTTTCTTTTGGGGAATTGGTTTGACCGCACATGGATTTTCAGTTTTTATGCCGGGAATCATTATGGGCAAGGATTGGGAAGAAAGAAAGATTAAGGAATTGATGGAAAAGGAAAAACAAAATAAATGGGAGTAATGAATATTATCATTATAGAAGACGAAAAACCCGCAGCACGATTGCTACAGCGCAAGGTTGAAAAACTCGGCATGCAGGTGAATATTTTACTGCATTCTGTAGAAGAATCGATTCAGTGGTTCAATTCGAATGCGCATCCCGATTTGATTTTCCTGGACATCCAATTATCCGATGGTCTATCGTTTGAAATTTTTGAAACCATCGACATCAAAAGTGCTGTAATTTTTACCACGGCTTATGACGAATACGCGTTGCGTGCCTTTAAACTGAACAGTATTGATTATCTTTTGAAACCTATTGATGAAGACGATTTGGAAACCGCCGTCAATAAATTCAAAGCGCGGAATATCAGTGCACCCAACTTGTCGCTCGACTTTGAAATGATCAAGAAAATGCTGGTAAATCCGTTAGAACGAAATTATAGAAAACGCTTTACCATCAAAATGGGGCAACAGCTTAAAATGGTAAATATTGAGGAAGTCGAATGTTTTTACAGCGAAAACAAAGGAACGTACCTGCACACTTTTGACAATCGCGATTACCTGCTTGATATCACTCTGGAGCAACTCGAGACTGAACTCGATCCAAAAGATTTTTACCGCGTTTCCCGCAAATTCATTGTGCCTATGAAAGGCATTAAGGAAATCCAGCTTCACAGCAATTCAAGACTCAAAGTCATTTTACCAACCTACAAAGACGATGAGGTTATTGTGGCTAGGGAAAGGGTAAATGATTTTAAGGAATGGTTGGGTTAAACCAGCATCAACGATTTTATTTTTTTGTTTGATTTTTAGCGTTTTTTACCAAAATAAAAATTGAAGCGGCTAAGGTAATACCGTATATAATTGCCAGGGCTGGTTTCTCGAATTGGAGTTCCTTAAAGTCGAATTGCTTAAACAAGACCACTCCTAAAATGATTGCGATTATTGTAAATATAAACGATACAGGCTTTTTATTATCCATGATTTTCTAAATTGAAGCAACTAATTTCATAGCCAATATACGAAACATTCCCATATGTTAAAATTGGTAAAGTTTTGTTAACTGGTTTACAACCTTAAAACTAACTGATTAACTTAGTTGGTCTTAATTTTGAACATGAAACAACTTTTACTCATAACATTCTTTTTTGTTTTTGCACAAAGTTCACAGGCTCAGGATATCCTGACTTTTGACAAGTTTGATGCTTTCGAAAAAGCCATTATCAAAAATGACGGGAATGTTTATGTAGTCAATTTTTGGGCAACCTGGTGTGGACCTTGTGTAAAGGAACTGCCTTATTTTGAAAAACTCCATCAGGAAAATAAAAATGTAAAGGTACTATTGGTAAGCCTCGACAGCCCAAAGGATGCTAAGAAACTACAATCGTTCATTCAAAAAAAGAAAATAACGGCACAAGTCATCGCCTTATTCGATAAGGATTACAACAGCTGGCTTGACAAAATTGATAAAGGCTGGTCGGGTTCCATTCCGGCAACATATATTTTCAGCGGTGACAAAAAACTATTTGCCGAGCACGAATTTGAAAATTATGCCGAACTCAGCAGCCATGTGAACTCATTTACTAATCAACTAAAATAATTTATTATGAAAGCATTCCCTCTACTTTTCATTGCCATTTCCTCGTTTATAATTGGAGAAACATTGGTTTCCAACGGTTATGAACCTGGAGACAAAGCCACAGATTTCAAATTGAAATCGGTTGACGGAAAAAACTACAGCATGTCTGATTATAAGGATGCCAAAGGTTTTATTGTTGTTTTTACCTGTAATACCTGTCCGTTTGCAGTGAAATACGAAGATCGTGTAAATGCTTTGGCTAAAAAATACAAGCCCAAAGGTTATGTATTGTTAGCCATCAATTCCAATGATCCCGAAGTACAACCTGACGATACTTACGCAAAGATGCAGGCAAAAGCCAAAGCCGAAGGTTTTGCATTCCCTTATTTGGTAGATGAAGGGCAAAAAATCTATCCACAGTACGGAGCTACCAAAACGCCTCATGTGTTTTTGCTGGATAAAAACCTGGTTGTGAAATACATTGGTGCCATTGATGACAATGCCGATGATGCTTCAGCGGTTAAGGAACGATACCTTGAAAATGCCATTGCAGCCTTGGACAGCGGAAAAGATCCTTCACCTTCGGTTACCAAAGCGATAGGATGTTCGATAAAAGCTAAGAAAAAAGCATAACAAAAAAGCCCCGATTCATTCGGGGCTTTTTTTATATTGTAACAGATTTCGATTTCCTGCTTTCCAAAACCATATAAAACTGAAGCCCAAATAAGATGGAAGCGATAATCAAATGTATTGCCTGGCTTCCAAAAGGGAAATCAAAATACGCCATGGATATTCCGGTAATGATTTCGATACCAATCAAAAACAACACCCAGTTCATTTTGTAGAAACCGAGATTTTCAATCCTGTTTTTGTTAAACAGATAAAGATTGACCAGCAATACGATAATCGAAAAGGAGCGGTGCAGATAAAAATCAAGCGTTGGATTTTGCAGCCACATAATGCTGGCATTCACTCCGTTTTTAACCTGCTCATCCACAAACTGGCGCACCTGAGTCCCTAAAATAATCTGTATAAGGCTTAGGCCTAATGAAAAAACCATCAGTTTCCTGAAGTTGGAATTGAATTTTAGAGCTTCTTTTTTTAAACCTGTCAGCCTGATAATATAAAGGATTACTGCGACGATGATTAATGCCACAACCATATGCAGCGTTATCTTTATTGGGTTCAAAACCGAATACACTACTTTGGCTCCAAGCCAACCCTGGAATCCCATCATAAAAACCACCAGCCAGCTCAGCCAGGTAATTTTCCTTTTTTCGTTCCAATATGAGAATGAAAATACCGCCATGATAAAACACGCCAATCCGGCTAATGCGCCAACCAATCGATTGACATATTCAACCCAGGTATGATAAACGTTGAAAATCGCGTAATCGTGTTTGGTATATTTTTCCCAATGTGAAGCGTCAAATTGGGTTGAAGTTTTGAAATTGTCTTTGGCGACCAATAAGGTTTCATCTTTAATGATAACCTGTCCCTTTTTAAAATCGCGGTTTTTGCTCCAGGTGAGTTGTTTGATGTCTGTTGGAGGAATATAATACCCGAAGCATTTTGGCCAGTCCGGGCAACCCATTCCTGAGCCTGTCATGCGCACCAGTGCACCGGCAACGATGACTGCATAGACAAAGATTAGGGCTATTTTGGCTGCTTTTGGAAATCGGTTTTTCATTTGTTTAGTTGCAAAGTTACAAAGTAGCAGAGTTACAAAGTTTCTTTTACTTTGTTTATGAATGATGTTAATATTCGTTCTAACTCCCTGCTATCTTCATACAATTGATTAAATTTTTCGTTAGAAATATATTCTAGGTTGTAAGCTATTTCAACTTGAGTTTGAAATTCAAAAAGAGACCCTAACGACATAGTTAAAAAGCGATGATAATCTTTGTTTGTTCCTCTATCAAAACCTTCAGCAATATTACTAGGAATAGAAACCGAGCATCTCCTGATTTGAGAAATTAAACCAAACTGCTCTTCTTTTGGTAACCCTCTTGATATTGAATAACAATTGGTGACTAAAATCATAGCTTTTTGCCAGATTATTAAATCTCTAAACGTTTTCATTTTTTTAAGTATCAAAGTTACAGAGATACAAAGTTTCAAAGTTACATTTTGATAACAGTACACATTTAATGTATATTTAACTTTGCTACTTAGCCGCTTTGTTACTTTGTAACTTTTTTTAATCCCATCTTCTCGGCTTTCGCCAAAATAAAATCATAAGCTGCCTGGTATTCATTTGGAATTTCACCTTCCAGGATTGCTTCCTTAACGGCTTCCTTCAAAACACCAATTTCCCGTGAAGGCTGTAAATTAAAGATTTCCATAATTTCTTCACCTGTAATTGGTGGCTGGAAATTGCGAACATGATCGCGTTCTTCCACTTCAATTATCTTACGGCGTACAATATCAAAATTGCTATGGTATTTTTTAAACTTCGCCGGGTTTTTGGTTGTGATATCCGCTTCGCACAAAGTCATCAGGTTATCAACATCTTCGCCGGCATCAAAAACCAAACGGCGCACTGCAGAATCGGTAACAATATCTTCCGAAAGTACTATCGGCCTTGAACTCAGCATTACCATTTTGGCCACAAACTTCATCTTTTGATTCAAAGGCATGTGCAGCCTTTCGAAGATTTTCCTGACCATTTTGCTGCCCAAAAATTCGTGTCCGTGGAATGTCCAGCCCTGTTTTTTGTTGAAACGTTTGGTTGGTGCTTTCCCAATATCGTGAAGCAATGCAGCCCAGCGTAACCAAACATCGTCTGTATTTGGGCAAATGTTGTCAACGACTTCGAGCGTATGGTAAAAATTATTTTTATGCGTATGTCCTTCGATTTCCTCAACATTATTCAAAGCCGTCAATTCGGGAAGGATGATGTCTAAAAGTCCGGTTTTATATAAAAGCAGAAAACCAATGGAAGGTTTTGGAGTCGATAAGATTTTGTTCAGCTCATCAACAATCCGTTCACCTGAAATAATCTTGATTCTTTCTTTATTCCGTTCGATGGCTTTCAGGGATTCTTCTTCGATAACGAAATTTAACTGCGTGGCAAAACGAATCGCACGCATCATCCGCAAAGGATCATCAGAATAAGTAATATCAGGGTTTAAAGGCGTCCTGAGGATTTTGTTTTGCAAATCGGTCAAACCATCAAAAGGGTCAATTAAATCTCCGTAGTTATTTTGATTTAACGAAAAAGCCAAGGCATTAATCGTAAAATCACGACGGTTTTGGTCGTCTTCGAGTGTACCGTTTTCAACAACCGGATTTCTGCTGTTTTCAGAATAACTTTCTTTTCGCGCGCCAACAAACTCAATGTCGATTTCCTTGTAACGCAGCATGGCCGTTCCGTAATTTTTGAAAACCTGAACCTTTGGTTTATTGGGCAATAATTCGGAAACCTTCAAAGCCAGATCAATTCCGGAACCAATCGCTACAATATCAATATCTTTCTTGAAATCGCGCTGCAATAAATAATCACGGACAAAACCGCCAATCACATAACTCTCAAGACCAAGTTCCTGTGAAGCTTTTGAAACAATTTCAAAAATTTTATTTTCTAATGCTATTTTGAAGTTTTTTGACACTAACTGGGCTTTACTTGCGAATGATTTTCACCTGATTGTCCAGCGTAAGCTTGATAATCGTTGAGGGTTTGTCGCAAATTTTTTCGTGATGCAAATTTACTACATAGTCGACACCTTTTATAATTTCGGGGCTGATTTCTTTAAAAGATTTTGGCGTAACGTTTCCTGAGATATTCGCTGAGGTTGAAACCAACGGCTTTTTCATACGTTCCATCAGTTTGAAACAAAATGGTTCCTTTACCATTCTGACTCCTAAAGTTTTGTCTTCGGCGATAATATTGGCTGCTACATTTCTAGGATTGTCAAGGATTAAGGTTGTAGGTTTCTCTGATAAATCGAGGATTTGCCATGCGGTTTCCGGAATGTCCTTAAACACATTGTACATCATCTTTTCACCATTCATCAGCACAATCATGCTCTTGCTTTCTTCGCGCTGCTTCAATGCGTAAATCTTTTTCACAGCTTCAGCATTCGTTGCATCACAGCCAATTCCCCAAACGGTATCGGTAGGATAGAGGATGATTCCGCCATTTTGAATGACTTCGAATGCCTTGTGAACTTCTGCGTTTATATCCATGATTTATTTTTTTACTGGCTTTTGCGGTTCTTTTAAATTGTTGCCTTTCATCGTGTAATACCACGCCAAAGCCATAAGTTTGTTGTGTTTCAACTCTAAGCTGCTTTGCTTGAGATTGGTTTCCTTAAAGCTGGTCAAATCAATTTTTTCGATGTTGGACCCTTTCGGAAAATAATACAAATCGTTGCCTTCAATCATTTTGTCAAACGCAATGCCCTCGTTTTTGTTTTTTGTAAACATCGATTCACCAAAACTATAATATTCAAATCCCTTTGGGGCAATCATTTCGATAAGCGTTGGCATAATGTCGATGTGGGTTCCCGGAGTTGCATTCAATGATTTCGGAATTGATTTTCCGTACATGATATAAGCCACCGACGACTTTTCATAAAGGTTGGGTTTGCTGTTGATAAACTTTCGTCCAAAATGATCTCCGGTAAAATTGAAAATGCTGCCTGCATATTCCTTTTCGGCCTTCTTTACAAAATCACCAAGTGCCTTATCCCCATACCAAAGATGCCCCAATTCCTTAATGTTCATGGCGCCATCGAAATATTTTTTCATTGCTGGCGGAAAATCATCAGTCGATTTATAGGGGAAACCTTTGGCTTCCAAATCAACGGTATAAGGAGCATGGTAACTTGTGGTCAGTATGATGTTTAACGAATATTTATTTTTATCAGTATGCTTCATTACCAGATTGAAAAGCTTTTCGTCTTCAATTCCCCAACCTCCGGTATCGGTTTGGCCTCCGCCATCAACACCTGAATAAATTCGGTCCACGCCATAATATTTTGACAAATCGCCGATATTTTCCCAGGAAAGATAACCACCATAATAGAAATTGGTCTCGTAACCCAACTTTTTAAACTGGGTGAAGATTGAGGTTTCAAATGGCTGCCCCGAAGTTCCGATGTGGCTTAAATTTATTCCGCAATTTGGAACGTTTGTCATAATGGCTCCAAAGGAATCAATGGTCGTATTTCCTGCTGCCAGGAAATGATTGAAATGCGTTCCGTTTTTGGCGATGGAATATAAGTTGTCTGCAAAATGAAATCCCTGGTATTTATCCATCAATGGCCAGGAATCGTAACTTTCCATCACGATTAGGAATACCTGTTTTGGTTTTTCCATCGTTGGACCCTGAGCCGTTTTTCGTAAAACATCAGTAACCTTTTCCTGTGGGAAAGCGGCTTTGAAAGCATTGTCATCCATATACGGATTCTTATCTCCCAAAGCGTTCAGCCTATTGAAATCCTTGATGGCGTATTTTAAGGAACGAAACGGATTGATAATGGTTTTATTCAAAAAATTATCTGTTGAAATTCCCGAATATTCCCTTAAAACCGGAATCGAAGAAAACGAGCCACGTATCCCGAAAACGAACAATATCAGCACCAAAAGAGCGAAGACGTATTTACTTCGTTTGAACCTGATTTTTTTGAATACCTGGTAAATGGTTTTTTTATTTTCTAAATATCGAAATAAAAATAGGCCAACAATTACGCTTATAATGATAATGAAACTATTCAAAAACGGATGGTAATATTCGATAATCGTATTGAAAACCGCTTTTTGGTCATCATACAAAGCCAGGAAAAGAAAGTGATTGAACTGGTCGCCATATTCCTGGAAATAATTGATGGTAACCACGCAAATCAGTGTTGAAAGTATGATAAAAAGTACCTGATGGACTTTTCGCGTTATTTCAATTATCCGATACTGATTGAAAGGCGCTAAAAGTAATAGCAGTAAAAACGGCAATAACAGGAAATAAGCAACCGCAGTACAATCAAACCGGAATCCCATTAAAAGCACCTCGAGCATTTCGCCAAAACCAATTTCGTGCTGTATTTTTTGACGGAAAAGTGCAATGAAAACCAATCGGAATACCGTAAAAAAGGCAACGCCAAAAAACCAAAAGAAGATTAAGTTACTGAGTTCCTTTAAAAACTTTTTACGCTTTAATTCAATTGTCATGCTGATTCTTTATTTGGCCTTATACAAGCCCAATTTTCTTTTTAGGAGTTTGAAATTCAATTCAAAGTTTTGGCTAAACTGATTTTTTAAACTCGTAAAAAACCAAGCGCTGTGCGGAATTGTTTTGTCGGAAATCAGCTTGCTGGCTTCTTCCGAAATGGTAAAATTATTTTTGATGTCTTCCCATTTTACATTCCCATAACCGTCAAACTTATTGATTTTGTTGCGTTGATGAATGATGGAAAGCCACAATCTCCTTTCGCCAATCTGGGTTACTTTTTTATCGCGTTTCCAAAATCGGTGGTCTTGGTAAAAAGCGGTATTCGGGTTTTCGTTTTTCTCAATAAGACTGATGAACGGATTGAAAAGCTGCGCCTTTTTTCCAAGGATATAAACCGGTTCAATCTGCAGCGAATAGCCTTTTATAAAATCGATTGCACGATATTCCTGCCGGTTAAACTGCTTTTGAACTTCATTGATAAAATCCACATGAATGCTGTCATCATTGTCGAGCCTTGTCGTTATCAAATACGGAACATCTTTGGTTTGCTGCACGATGTATTTCAACAATTCGGGCATAAACGATGGCATCGCATCCACAAAAAACACATTGATATTCTGATGATTTGCTACTAAATCGATGATGCGGTTTTTATAAACATCCTTGGTATTGGTATCAAAATACAAAACCCATTCAAAATTCTGATTGGTCTGCCCAACGACCGTAGGAAAGCAAAAATTTTCAAACAACCACATGCGGTTGTCCATCCATTCGTCTGTCAGCAGCTGCTCGTTGTTTTTGGTAACATCCCAATAATCGGCTCTCAGGTTGAATCGGGTAATTATGTAATGCTTAAACATCAAATTGATTTTTGTGTAAAATTAGTTTTTTTTTCGTTGCCCAAAAACGATACGGTTACTTTTGCTTAAAATCCGAATTATTCTTTATGTTTGTAGAGTATGAAGTTGTCCATCATTATATCCACATACAATTCTGAAGAATGGTTGCACAAAGTGTTACTTGGATATACTATACAAACCGAAAATGACATCGAAATTGTCATCGCCGATGATGGTTCAACCGATAAAACTAAGGAAGTAATCGCTTCATTCAAGGACAAATTCACACATCCTATTGTTCATGTCTGGCACGAAGACAAAGGTTTCCGAAAGTGCAAAATCCTCAATTCAGCTATTCTAGCTTCGAACTCCGATTATCTTTTGTTTACCGATGGTGACTGCATTCCGCGAAAGGATTTTGTGGCGCAGCATTTAAAGGAAAAGGAAGCCGGTTTTTTTCTTTCCGGTGGTTATTTCAAACTTCCGATTTCGATTTCCAAAGCCATTTCAGACGATGATATCCTGCACCAACGCTGCTTTAAGATTTCGTGGCTGCGAAAGCAGGGATTGAAGCTGAGCTTTAAAATTACCAAACTCAACAGGAATAAATATTTTGCGACGTTTATGAATTGGCTTACGCCGACAAAACGCTCGTGGAACGGACACAATTCTTCGGGATTCAAATCGGATATTTTAGCGATAAATGGGTTTAACGAATTGCTCGATTATGGCGGCGAAGATCGTGAAATGGGCGAACGATTATTCAACAACGGTTTGCTTTCTAAACAAATTCGATATCGGGCAATCTGTGTACATCTCGATCATCCACGTGGCTATGTCAATGCCGAAAAAGTGGCGTATAATATGGAAGTCCGAAGGTTTAACAAGAAAAATAAAGTTACCAAAATAGAAACAGGAATCAATACATTAAAATTGTAATTTTGCAACGAATACCAAATTATCTATGACAGCATCGGTTATTTTCAGTACGTATAATTCGGAAGCCTGGCTTGAAAAAACCATTATTGGTTTTAGCGTGCAGACTTTTACCGACTTCGAAATTATCATTGCCGATGATGGTTCAAAAGAGGCTACGCGTGAATTAATTGACAGGCTGCGAAAGGAAATTTCCATTCCGATTATCCACGTTTGGCAGGAAGATAATGGTTTTCAAAAGTCGCAAATACTGAACAAGGCAATTTTGGCTTCGACTTCGGATTATTTGATTTTTACGGATGGCGACTGTATTCCAAGGGAAGATTTTGTACAGGTCCATATCGATTATCGCGAAGAAGGTTATTTTCTTTCCGGAGGTTATTACAAACTTCCGATGGACATTTCAATAGCAATTACCAAAGAAGACATTATCGCTCAAAATTGTTTCAACCTGCAATGGCTGAAATCGCAAGGATTGAAGGCAAGCGGCAAGAATATCAAATTCCTGACTTCAGGTTTGTCCGCCAAAATATTAAATTTCATTACGCCAACAAATGCTTCCTGGAACGGGCACAATTCTTCGGGCTGGAAAAAGGATTTGGTCGAGGTAAATGGTTTCAATCAGGAAATGCAGTATGGAGGACAGGATCGTGAGTTGGGTGAACGATTATTCAACAAAGGATTGAAATCCAAGCAAATCAGATACTCTGCAATTTGCGTGCATCTGGACCACAAACGCGGTTATGTAAATAAGGAAACCTGGAAGAAAAACTACGCAATCCGCGCCAATACGCGAAACAATAAGGTGGTTAAAACGCCAATTGGCATCGACTCTAATTTAGCTTCAGATTAAAAAACTCGGTTAAATCATTCCACTGATCCACATTGAAGTTTTTCACCACGTTGATTTTCTTTAGTGAAATTTTCTGCGTTCCCGGAATTGGGATAAAAACAGTCGAAGGATTTTCAGATAATCTTACGGTGGTATTGTTTAACAAGGCCATCGCCTTGAACCATAAATCGTCATTCTTCGGAGCGAGTTTCAAAGCCAAATCGTAATCGGTAATCTGGCTGTTCAAAGCTCCCGGAGGATAAAGGATTCCGCCTTCACCTATCGCCAAATTCTTCTTAGGATTGTTTTGTTTGGTGTATTTCCAGAATTTATAATCCAATGTTTTGCCATTTTCATCAATCGCAATCTGGCGTGCCTTATTGCAAATGATATCTTTTGGATACTTGACATGCGTTGCATACAATTTTTCGAGCCATTGGCTTTCATAAATCAAATCGTCATCACAGGTAACGATTACCTTATCAGGGAATAACTCCAAAGAAGGCAATAGTTTTTTATGTGAACTCGTACGAGGTGTATATCTGATTTCGAGTAAATCTCCAGTCAGTTTCTGAAGGGTTTCCGGAATCTTATTGCGGTCGGCTTCGGTTATCCAAAGCACGATTTTTTCGGGTTTTACCGTTTGGTTCATAACGCTTCTCAACGTGATGTGGACTTTATTCAAACGCGACTCAATAGTTGTCAATGAGACAATTACGGGAACTGTATTCGTTTTATCATTCAACTTGCTAACCGGAATGGATAATAACCTTAAGGTGTTAAAAAATGACTGTGGATATTCTTTAAGTTTCATAGATAGTTAGTAAGTGTGAATAACAAATATAATAAATTAGACCGCTACGTCGTATTCCCTCAAGGCATCGTTAAGCGAAGTTTTCAAATCGGTTGATGGCTTGCGGGTTCCTATGATTAGTGCGCAAGGCACCTGAAAATCTCCGGCAGCAAATTTTTTGGTATAACTTCCCGGAATCACAACCGAACGCGCAGGGACAAATCCTTTGTATTCTTTAGGCTCACTTCCGGTAACGTCAATAATTTTGGTGGATGCAGTCAAACAAACATTCGCACCAAGAACCGATTCTTTTTCAACGCGTACACCTTCGACAACAATGCATCTCGAACCAATGAAAGCTCCATCTTCAATGATGACAGGTGCAGCCTGCAATGGCTCTAAAACGCCACCAATTCCAACACCGCCGGACAAGTGTACATCTTTACCAATTTGGGCACAGCTTCCAACCGTTGCCCAGGTATCCACCATAGTTCCTTCATCAACATAAGCGCCGATGTTGACATAGCTTGGCATCAAAATCACACCTTTGGAAATATAAGCTCCATAACGCGCTGTCGCAGGCGGAACCACACGGATTCCTTTTTCGGCATAACCGGTTTTCAGCAGCATTTTATCGTGGTATTCAAAAATTCCGGCTTCCCAGGTTTCCATTTTCTGGATTGGAAAATACATCACTACAGCTTTCTTCACCCATTCGTTAACCTGCCAGCCATTTGCCGTTGGCTCGGCAACTCGTAAGGTTCCTGCATCAAGCAATGCAATAACTTCACGGATGGTTTTTAAGGTAGTTTCGTCTTTGAGTAATTCGCGGTTGTCCCAGGCTTTTTCTATAATGGATTGTAAGTTGCTCATGAATTTTGAATTTTACTTTGTACAGTTCGTCTCGTCAATGTGACGAGACTCGAGTGAGCGCAAAGATAAGTTTTTTTTGTTTTTAATAATTGATGACGAACTAAAGTTCGCATACCTGACTGCCACCGGCAGTCCTCCTTTTAATTTCAAATATTTAACTTTAACTTATGAATTGATTTGATAATTTTGGTCAACTTATTCCAACTCCCATGAAAAAAAGTTTACTATTATTATTTGTATTAACGATTGGCTGCCAGAAGCAAACGGTTAAAAAAGAAGATGCTGCTTCGCTAACGCATAATGCCAAAAATTCCCTTGATTATATCGGAACGTACAAAGGAATTTTGCCTTGTGCCGATTGCAACGGATTGGAAACTGAGATTGCCATCAATGAGAATTCGACCTTTAGCATCAAAACAAAATATCAGGGAAAAGGAGATAAACTATACGTTCAGAAAGGGCATTTCACCTGGAATAAAAAAGGAAATACCATTATACTTACCGATGTTAAGAATGGGCCAAACCAATATTTTGTTGGTGAAAATACCTTAACCCAACTCGATTTGACCGGGAAGAAAATCACAGGAAAACTTGCTGAGGAATACAAGCTTTTCAAACAGCCCGCAGATACTTCAAAACTGGAAACTGTTGAAGAACACAACGCAGCCACAGTTGATTTGAATAGCCGGATGTCAACGACCACGGTTATCCAAAAAGTAAATCCGGCTGTTGGTAAATATACTCTGGCTGAAACCAAATGGAAATTGGTTTCCTTAAAGAACAAGAAAATTATTCAAAAAGGCGAAAAGGTTTATTTCCTAAAGTTGAATTCCAAAGACAACCGATTTACGGCTTTTGCAGGCTGTAACAGCATTGCCGGAAATTATGTAATGCCCACTTTTGACACCATCGATTTTTCGGATGTAATAATGACCAGGATGGCTTGTCCCGACATGACAATAGAGGACCAGTTTGGAGCCATGCTTGTACAGGTCGTAAATTACAAAGTGGATCAAAACATCCTTACGTTTTTTGGAGAAGGAAGAAAGGTAATCGCCCGATTTGAAGCAATCTAACAGCGTGCATATTCTGTAAGCATTCCTAAAAATCATATAATTTTTTCGAAGATTAGCGCCTTAATTTTGTGAGGTATAACCAAACCTAAATACCTCATGAAAATTATTTATTTTACCATCACAGTTTTATTCCTGAGCTTCACAAGTTGCAAAAAAGCTGATGCGGCCAATGAAGATACAGATACGATTATCGACACTTCTGCAGTTTCGCAAGATGATCAGGAAATGACCGATACCGCAGTTTATGCAACCGATACGGCAGTAGTTCCAACAGAACCTTCAACAGATAAAGATGCAAAATCGGATGTTAAACTGCCCAATAAAATTTCGACCACAGAAAAAGTGATTCCGGGAGAAAAGGGAAAATACTCTTTGGCGGAAACAAAATGGGGATTGGTCGAGTTGAACGGAAAACCCGTTAAAGCCAAAACCGGTCGTGATTATTTCATCAATTTTGACTCTAAAACAGGAACCTTCAAGGCTTATGCAGGTTGTAACAGAATCTCGGGAAACTATTTTATGAAAGACGAAGGCAAATTGGGATTTACCAATATTATTTCAACCCGAATGGCATGCAGTGATATGGAAGATGAACGCAACTTTTACAATAACCTTCAAAAAACCGATAATTATATGATAGAAGATGGTGGTAAAATGCTCCACTTCCACATTGGTAAAAAGGCAGTAGCAAAATTTGAAGCCATACGGTAAACTAATCCCAATCGAATAAAAATCCTTGTCCCCAACGAGGATTTTTTATTTATATCTTTACCGAAAATTATCAAAATGCCAAGAATCCTAGCCATTGATTACGGAATCAAACGTACCGGAATTGCAGTCACAGACGAGTTGCAGATTATCGCTTCTGGCCTGACGACCGTTCCTTCGGAAACAGTTATTGTATTTTTGAATGATTATTTTTCTAAGGAAGATGTGACAAAGGTTTTGATTGGTGAACCAAAACAAATGAACGGTCAGGCTTCTGAAAGTACTCCGGTCATTGAGAAGTTTGTTGCCGATTTTGAGGCTGCCTTTCCCGATATGAAAATAGAACGAGTAGACGAAAGGTTTACATCCAAAATGGCGTTGCAAACGATGATTGACAGTGGGCTCAAAAAGAAACAGCGTCAGAATAAGGCACTTGTAGATGAAATCGCTGCAACTATCTTACTTCAGGATTATTTAACCCGCAAAATGATTTAATTTCATTATTTTTGCCCAAAAAAATTAAGAAATGATTATTCCTATTTACGGCTATGGCGAACCGGTTTTGCGACAAGTTGCCGCAGAGATTTCTCCCGATTATCCTAATCTGAAGGAAGTTATTGCCAATATGTATGATACGATGTACAATGCGTATGGCGTTGGATTGGCTGCACCTCAGGTTGGAATGTCCATTCGTTTGTTTGTCATCGATACCGAGCCTTTCAGCGACAGCAGTGATTTATCGAAGGAAGAACAGGAACAGCTTAAAAACTTCAAAAAGACGTTTATCAACGCTAAAATGCTGAAGGAAGAAGGCGATGAATGGGGCTTTAATGAAGGCTGTCTTAGCATTCCCGATGTCCGCGAAGACGTATACCGAAACGAAAGGATCACCATCGAGTATTGTGAAGAGGATTTTGTTATGAAAACAGAAGTTTTTGACGGTTTGATTGCACGTGTCATCCAGCACGAATATGACCATATTGAAGGCGTTTTATTTACCGATAAAATTTCGATGCTGAAAAAAACACTGATTAAAAAGAAACTTCAGAACATTATGGATGGCAAGGCTTTTCCCGATTACCGAATGAAGTTTGCCAATAAGAAAGGAAGATAAACTTTTGCATTTCAGGTAATTCTTAAATCTTTATTAAATTCCTTTATTTAGTCAACTGATGTTTTAAATTTGGAACTTAAATTAAATATATTTGTGCCCCATAAATTAAATTAAAAAATGAACGTAGAAAAAATATTAGCCATTTCCGGGAAACCAGGTTTATTCGAATTAAAAATACAAACACGCTCAGGGTTTTTAGCGGAGTCGTTATTAGACGGAAAGAAAATCACTGTTGGATTGCGTAGCAATGTTAGTTTGCTTTCAGAAATTTCAATGTATACCTACAGTGCTGAAAAACCATTGGTAGAAATCCTTAGAGCCATCGCCATTA
The DNA here is from genome assembly GCF_021608265.1 of Flavobacterium wongokense. Lineage (GTDB taxonomy): Bacteria > Bacteroidota > Bacteroidia > Flavobacteriales > Flavobacteriaceae > Flavobacterium > Flavobacterium wongokense. The sequence goes on along the minus strand of NZ_JAKIHP010000003.1, from coordinate 107,082 downwards.
AGGAAAATGAAGGCCCAACTCCGGTTACAGGTAAAGATGACAATGCTAAGCTTGTGGCTTATTTCAAGGAAATCCTTCCGGATTATGATGAAGACAGAGTATACGCTTCAGACATTAAAAAATTATTGAACTGGTACAACATCCTTCAGGCAAAAGGAATGGTTTCGAAAGAAGAGCCAAAAGTTGAAAACGCTGAAGAAGTAAAAGAGCAGGTTGTTGAGGAAGTTAAGGCAAAAAAGGAAACTAAAGCTAAGGCAGAGCCAAAAACAAAAAAATAGTTAATTACTTTTTTATAAATACAAATCCTATTACTGATTTAAGTGATAGGATTTTTTATTTTTACTAATGTGATGCTTTAAATCAAAATTTATAATTTAAAATTCAAAATAATAAATGAACACACGCCAGCAACAACTTGACGCTTTCAACAGATTACTCGACATCATGGATGATTTGCGCGAGAAATGTCCCTGGGATAAAAAGCAAACATTGGAAAGCCTTCGCCATTTAACCATTGAGGAAACTTACGAATTGGGTGACGCCATTTTGGATAATGATTTGCAGGAAATCAAAAAAGAGCTTGGCGATTTGTTGCTGCATATTGTTTTTTATGCCAAAATAGGAAGCGAAACCAGCGATTTTGATATGGCTGATGTGTGCAATGAAATCTGTGACAAACTCATTCACCGCCATCCGCATATTTACGGAGATGTTGTTGTTGCCGATGAAGAGGAAGTAAAGCAAAACTGGGAAAAACTCAAACTCAAGGAAGGCAAAAAGTCGGTTTTGGAAGGTGTGCCTAAAAGTTTGCCTGCATTGGTAAAAGCCAGCCGAATACAGGACAAGGTAAAAGGTGTTGGTTTCGACTGGGAAGAACCGCATCAGGTTTGGGACAAAGTCCAGGAGGAATTGCAGGAACTGCAGGAAGAAGTCAAAGCAGGAAATCAGGACAAGATAGAAGGCGAGTTTGGCGATGTTTTGTTCTCCATGATCAACTACGCCCGTTTCCTCAAAGTCAATCCTGAAGATGCTTTGGAACGCACGAATAAAAAATTCATCAAACGATTCATTTACCTTGAAAGCAAAGCCAATGAGCTTGGAAAATCCTTAGCTGATATGAGTTTGGCTGAAATGGATATTTTTTGGGAAGAGGCGAAGCGTCTTCCCTAAAAATTGGAATTGAAAAATTGAAGATTTTTCAATTACCCAAATTGGGAAAGGGCCAAAAAACTTTAGCTATATTTGAAAAACTAACCACTCCAAAAACCACTTTATGTCAACAGAAACACACCATTTTAAACGCTCTTTAGGCTTAATCGACGCCACCAGTTTAGTTGCCGGTTCCATGATTGGATCCGGTATTTTTATCGTAACATCAGCCATGGCAAGGGATGTAGGTTCGGCCGCGTGGATATTGGTCATCTGGCTCGTGACCGGATTGCTGACGATGTCGGCGGCATTGAGTTATGGCGAGCTTGCCGGAATGATGCCTAATGCCGGCGGGCAATACGTTTATATACAGCGTGCCTATGGAAAACTGATTTCGTTTTTATACGGCTGGACCGTGTTTACCGTAATCCAAACCGGAACCATTGCTGCGGTTGCAGTAGCTTTTTCCAATTATACCGCTGTGTTTTTTCCTTTATTGGAAAATAAAATTTTCACGATTAGCGAAACTTTTGCAGTTACTAATAAACAGGTTTTGGCCATTTTCATAATCCTGCTGCTGACGTTTATCAATACCAAAGGAATCCGAAGTGGTAAAATCATCCAGGTGATTTTTACTTCAGCAAAACTGATTGCCTTGTTTGCCTTAATCGTGTTAGGTATTTACATAGGTTTCCATACCGATACTTTTGCTGATAATTTCGCAACTATGTGGGAAGCAAAGAAAACGGTTTTGGAAGCAGACGGAACACTTACGATAACCAAATTATCAGGTGTGGCTTTAATTGGGGCAATGGGTGCAACCATCATCAACTCTTTGTTTTCAAGCGATGCGTGGAATAATGTAACTTTCATAGCCGCAGAAATCAAGGACCCAAAAAGGAACATTCCAAGAAGCTTGTTTTTAGGAACCCTGATTGTTACGATAATCTATATTTTGGCAAATATTGCCTATCTCGCTTTATTACCACTCAATGGTGTTCCTGGCGACGATGGAACTGTAGTGCAGCACGGAATCATGTTTGCCAGTCAGGATAGGGTTGGAGCAGCGGCTGCAAGTGCCATCATGGGAAATATTGGGGTATTTTTTATGGCGGCACTGATTATGGTGTCAACTTTTGGATGCAATATTGGGTTGATTTTATCCGGCGGAAGACTGTTTTATGCCATGGCGAAAGATGGTTTGTTTTTTAAAGGCGCTGCGGAGCTTAACGATTATGATGTGCCTGCAAAAGCTTTATGGTTTCAATGTGGCTGGGCCTGTTTCCTTTGCCTTACCGGACGTTATGGTGATTTGCTGACTTACGCAACATTTGCATCATTGCTGTTTTATATCCTTACAATTGGTGGTTTGTTTATCCTGCGTAAAAAGGAACCCGATGCCGAACGTCCTTACAAGGCTTTTGGTTATCCATTGGTTCCTATTTTATATATAATCATCACAAGCCTTATTTGTGTTGATTTGCTGATTTATGATTCGAGGAATACAGTCATGGGGCTGATTATTGTCGCCATTGGAATTCCTGTTTATTACATTTCAATGCATAAAAAGGAATAATAAAAAAAGCCCCGATTTTTCGGGGCTTTTTTTATTTGATGGAATCTTATTATTGTTTCGCTACCGGAAGCGTTTCCAACATTTCAATTTCGAAAATAATGTTGGAGTTTGGTGGAATCACATTTCCTGCACCTCTTTCGCCATATCCTAATTTTGAGGGGATGAAAATCACAGCTTTATCGCCTAAGTTCATGTGTTCCAATCCTTCGATAAATCCAGGAATCAAACCGTCTTTTTTCCCATACTGGAACGGGAATGGCTGATAACCGTTTTGCTTAGCCCTGTTTTCATCAAACTTTCCACATAGTTTATTGACATCTTCGTAGCTGCTGTCAAACAAAGAACCATCTTCTAAATAGCCAGCATAGTGAATGTACACCGTTGAACCATCAGTAGGTTTTTTACCTGCTCCCGCTTTAATTATTTTGTAACGCAAACCACTAGGAGTTTCTGTTGCAGTAGCTTTTGTTTCAGTTAAGTATTTTGCTTTTTCGGCCATTACCGGACCATATTTAGCTTTGTATTCAGCTTTTTTCTGATCTTCGAGTTCTTGCTGTTTTTTTCTGTTTTCAGCAGCAAGGGCAGCTTCCTTCGCATCATCACCAGCCTTGTTTGCCATATAATCTGCGAAAACTTTTGCAGCATCAAATTTCTTGGCTTCAGCACCTTTTCTAACGATAGTAATTTTGTTGATTATATCATCCTGTTTGATTGCATTAACAACGTCCTGTCCTTGAGTAACATAACCAAAGATGGTATGTTTTCCGGTTAACCAGGATGTTTCTTTATGCGTGATGAAGAACTGTGAACCGTTTGTTTTTGGGCCTGAATTTGCCATTGCCAAAATTCCGGCTTTGTCAAATTTAGCATCGGTAAATTCATCCTTAAAGGCATAACCCGGTCCACCAGACCCATTTCCTTGCGGGTCTCCACCCTGAATCATAAAATCAGGAATTACCCTGTGGAATTTCAAACCGTTGTAAAAAGGTTTTCCTTTTAAATTTGGATCGGCTACAGAAGCGTTTGTCCCTTCAGCCAACGAAATGAAGTTGGCAACAGTTACCGGTGTTTTTTGATATTCTAATTGAATGATGATTTTTCCTTTTGATGTTTCCATCTCAGCAAATATTCCTTCATTGGCTGAAGCTGTTGCTGCTGGTTTAGGCGCAGGTTTCCCTGCTGTTTTCTTGGTATTCTGAGCATTTGCACTCATTACGCCAATACAAATCAAAAGAAGAATGTTTATTTTTTTCATGATTTATTACTTATTTATGTTTGTTACTAATTTATATTTTACTCTTTACTTCTAATTCAAAAATCAGGTTGGCATTTGGAGGAATAACACCTCCGGCACCTTGTTCGCCATAACCGAGGTTCGACGGTATGAAGAAAACCGCTTTGTCGCCAATTTTCAATTTACTCAGACCTTCTACAAAACCGGGAATCATTTTATTGGAACCCATTACATAAGGCAAGGCCGAATATCCATTTTCCATAGCCCTTTGTTCGTCATACATTCCGAACTCCTTGGCAACATTTGGCTCGCTGGTATCAAAAAGCGTTCCGTCTTCCAAAAAACCGGCGTAGGCAATGTAAATTGTTTCCCCGTCTTTTGGTTTTTCTTTGGACGATTTTTGGGTAATAGTGAATTTTAATCCTGATGAGGTTTTAGTAGCTGATTTTTTCAAACCATTAAAGTAAGCGATTTTCTTTTCCTTAACTGCTTTGTATTTTGCGTCATATTCCATTTTCTTTTGCTCAGCAAGGGCATCCTGTTTCTTTTGATCCTCATTTTGAGCTTTGAAATTATCATTGAAAATCTTTACGGCATCAAATTTTTTGACATCTTCCCCTTTTCGGATTATAGTAACGGTTTTAATAACATCTCCTTTTACAATGGAATTGGCAACCGTCATTCCATCACCTACAACACATCCAAAAACTGAATGCTTGCCATCCAGCCAAGGTGTAGGAACCAATGTTATAAAGAACTGGCTGCTGTTTGTGTTCGTATTTGGGCCCGAATTAGCCATAGACAAAATACCAGGTTTGTCGTGCTTTAGGTTGGTGATTTCATCCCTGCATTTGTAACCTGCATCACCCGAACCTGTTCCCAAAGGATCACCAGTCTGGATCATAAAATCCTCAGCATCACCGTTTGATTTTGAAATAACACGGTGGAATTCCAATCCGTCAAAGAATGGTTTTCCTTTAAGGTCTTCGGTGCAAAATTGGTTTTTCCCTTCGGCCAAAGTAACAAAATTAGCCACCATATAAGGTACTTTTTTGTAGTCAAGTTCGGCTATAATTGTTCCTTTTGAAGTTTCGATTTCGGCGTATAAACCATCTTTTAAATCTTTATGTTCGTCTTTGCATGAGCTCAGGCAAATTGATAAAACAGTTAATAAGAGGCAAATCTTTTGGGTCATTTTTAATCTAATTTAGGTTCTGTTTTTGGTTTAGTTTCAGTTGGTGTTACTGGTTTTGCTGTAGCTTTTGCTTCTGCTTTGAAATCATTTAGTGTTACCGTTACGATAATTGGCTGGTTGGTTTTGATGCGTTTGGTATCACCACGGTAACCAAATGCCATGTGCGATGGGAAAAGGAAAGTTACCTGTTCTTTTTTATGCATTAATTTTATTCCGTCGCGTAATCCCATCATGATATTTTGCTTGTCGACAATATAAGTTTGTGGGCGCAATTCAACTTCAGAATACACCACATTTCCTTTCATATCCATAATTTCATAATCAAATTGTGCCACATCTCCCTTTTTTGGACGAAGGGTGTCATTTTCATTTTTAACTACATAATGGTACCAATATCCTTTTTTGGATGCAATGTATTGTACTTTTGGATTGCTTTTGATTATCGAATCGATTTTACCTTCTTCTCCAGCAACCAGTTTTTTATTCCTCGCTGCTGATTCTTTCATGAATGTTCCAGAAGAACGTGAAACCGGCATGCGTGCCTGTTGTTGTTTACAACTTAAGAAAGTTATAAAGACTACAAAAAGCATTGTTATTTTTGAAATGTTTTTCATGTTCTTAGATGGTTATTTTAGAAATTAAATCTTCAAATTTATTAAGTGTGGCCTTCATGCTGTCATAGGATTTTCCTCCTGCTGCATTAACATGTCCGCCACCGTTGAAATGGTCCCTTGCAAATTGATTGACATCAAAATTTCCCTGCGAACGAAACGAAATCTTGATGATGTTTTCATCGCGGTGTTCGATAAAAATCGCTGCAAAATGAATTCCCTTGATGCTTAAGCCATAATTGACAACACCTTCGGTATCGCCTTTTTCATAATGGAATTCGTCCAATTCCTTTTGCGTAAGCGAAGTGTAGGAGGTTTTATATTCAGGAAACACTTTCATGTTCTGCAAAGCCCTGCCCAAAAGCTGTAATCGGTTGTAGGAGTTGTCGTCAAAAAGCAGGTTGTGGATCTCGCTGTTGTCGATGCCCAAATCAATCAGCTCGGCTACAATTCGGTGTGTCATGCTGGTCGTTGAAGGAAAGCGGAACGACCCTGAATCTGTTGTGATTCCGGTGTAAATACAGGCAGCTATCGTTTTGTCTATCAGTTCTTTTTTGCCTAAAAATGAAATAAAATTATAAATCATTTCACAGGTAGAACCAAAGGCAGTATCAGAATAAGTATACGTGGCGTAAGTGTCCGGTTTTTGATGATGGTCAATCATAATCATCGGAGCAGTAAGCTTATTTAAAACCTGTTCCATTTCTCCTGTTCGATGCAACGCATTGAAATCCAAAGTAAAAACCACTTCGGCTTCGTTCAATATTTTGGTGCAGTTTTCCTTGTCGTTTTCATAAATCAAAACGGTTTCCGATCCTGGAAGCCAGGCTAGGAAATTTGGGAATTCATTTGGGGAAATCACCACCGGTTTGTGGTTCAGTTTTAAAAGAAAATGATACAGAGCCAATGTCGAACCCATTGCATCGCCATCGGGACTTCGATGCGGAATAATGGCAATTTTTTTAGATGTTGCCAGTAAATTTTGAATGGCAATAATATCTTCTTTTTTCATAGTTGGCGAATGTACTAAAAAATGAAACAAAGATTACACAGATTAAGCATAATTTAAGTTTTATCTGGACAGCAAAAGTCCAAACCAAACGGCTAAAAGTCCGAGTACGACACTCAGCGCAATATATCCAAAAGCCATCAGCGAATTGTTGCTTTGCAGCAGATTGTAATTTTCCATTCCGAATGCTGAAAAAGTGGTGAAACCTCCGCAAAATCCGGTAACGAGAAACCACTTCAGGTTGCTGTCTTCCAATTGGTTTTTGGTCAGAATGCCAATAAAAAAACCAATCAGCAGGCAACCGATAAAATTGGTAATAAATGTTGCCAATGGAAATTGGTTCGACCAAAATTTAGCTACAAAAACACTCATCAGAAAACGAAGCACGCTTCCTATGGCACCGCCAATTGCGATATAGATAATGGTTTTTATCATTTACGGCTTGAATTTTTTGGTAAACTTGCTTCTTCGGTTTTGCTCGAAGGTTCGATAAGCTTGTTGAGTTGTTTGATTTCGTCGGGAGTCAGTTCGCGGTATCTTCCAACATGAACATCCAGCGAAATATTGATAATCCTGGTTCTTTTCAAAGCAGTCACTTCATAACCAAGGTATTCACACATCCTTCGGATTTGGCGGTTCAGTCCTTGAGTCAGAATGATTTTGAAAACATATTTGCTGATTTGCTCCACTTTGCATTTTCGGGTAACGGTATCCAAAATCGGAACTCCGTTGCTCATTTTTTGGATGAATCTATCAGTAATTTGTTTGTTGACAGTTACCACATATTCCTTCTCGTGATTGTTTCGGGCGCGAAGGATTTTGTTCACAATATCGCCATCGTCTGTCATAAAAATCAGGCCTTCGCTGGCTTTATCCAATCTTCCAATAGGGAAAATACGCTTGGGATAATTGATATAATCCACAATATTGTCACGAACATTTTGATTGGTAGTACATTCAATTCCAACGGGTTTGTTAAAAGCCAGGTAAATTGGTTTTTCCCTTTTTTCACGAACCAATTTCCCGTCTACGCGGATTTCATCATCGATGGTGACTTTCGTACCCATTTCAGGAACGACTCCATTGACTGTAATTCGGCCTTCTTCCAATAATTTATCGGCTTCACGACGCGAGCAATAGCCCGATTCGGAAAGATATTTATTGATTCGTGTCTGATTGATTTCCATTCAGCAAATATAAGGATTTGGATTTCATTGCAAACAAATTCCATTCTTGATAAATAAGTTAATAAATGGTTTCAAAAAAGTAAAAAAAAGGTTTGTAACTACTAAGTTTTTGTTATTTTTACCCACATGAATATACAAGGAAAACTTATAATTATCGGCGGTGCTGTTGACAAAGGCAGTTTTACCGAGACGGATTTGGATAAAAATGCAGCAAAGAATCTGAACTTCTTTGAGGCTGGAATTTTAAAGAGAATCATTGACGAATCAAAACATAAAAAAGAGTCCCGAATTGAAGTAATTACTACAGCTTCTAAAATCCCAAAGGAAATTGGACCAGAATACGTAAAGGCGTTGCACTATCTTGGAGCCAACAATGTTGATGTTTTAAATATCGACAAGCGTGAGCAGGCTTCAGAACCGGAAATTTTGGAACGTTTGAAAGCTGCGGATGTTGTAATGTTTACAGGTGGAGACCAATTGCGGCTGACTTCTATCCTTGGCGGAACTCCTTTCCATGATATTTTATTGGACAAATACCATAATGACGATTTTGTTTATGCAGGAACTTCGGCTGGTGCGGCTGCAGCCTCCAACAATATGATTTATCAGGGAAGCAGCAGCGAGGCTTTGCTAAAAGGGGAAGTGAAAATCACAAGCGGTTTGGGATTGATTGACGGTGTAATCATCGATACACATTTTGTACAGCGTGGCCGTATTGGACGTTTGTTCCAGGCTGTTGTTGGAAATCCGAAGGTTTTAGGAATTGGGCTTGGAGAAGATACCGGTTTGCTGATTACCAATAATTCGATGATGGAGGCCATTGGTTCCGGACTTGTGATTTTGGTTGACGGAAAGGAAATCAAGGACACCAATTTAACCCAGGTTGAATTAGGCCAGCCAATATCAATCAACCATTTGGTTACGCACGTTATGAGCATTAATGATACTTTTGATTTGACTACGTTTAAAATGACCATCAAATCTTCGCAATACGTTTAAAATGAAAATAATCATCCACGGCGGATTTTTCTCGGAATCATCAACCAATCACGAAACAAAGGTTGCCAAACAACAGGCTTTGCTTCGCATTGTAAAGGAATCGTATGATTTTCTTAAAACACATTCAGCTTTGGAAACTGTGGTGCATGCTGTGTCACTTTTGGAAGATGATGAATTGTTCAATGCCGGAATTGGTTCCCAAATCCAAAGTGATGGAAAAATCAGGATGAGTGCTTCCTTAATGGATGGCTCAACTATGAAAATGAGTGGTGTCATCAATATTGAAGAAGTAAAAAACCCTGTTCAGGTTGCCCAGGTTCTGATGCATTACGATGATAAGGTTTTGGGTGGAAGCGGAGCAACAAATTTTGCCCGTCAATATGGTTTTGAGAAATTTTCAACAGAAACACCACAACGCAAAAGCGAATACGAAGCCAAGCTGGCTTCAACCCGCATAGGAACTGTAGGCTGTGTAGCATTGGACAATGAAGGAAAAATTGCCGTTGCCACTTCAACAGGAGGAAAAGGTTTTGAAATGCCGGGAAGAATCTCCGATTCAGCTACCGTTGCCGGAAATTATGCCAACGGATTCTGTGGCGTCAGTTTAACCGGAGTGGGTGAGGATATTGTAAGTGGAGCAGTGGCTGCCAAAATCGTAACCCGTGTTACCGATGGTTTTACTTTGGAAAAAGCATTCGAAAAAACCTTTACCGAATTGGTTCCTTTTGACGGTTTTGCAGGTGCCATAGCCATTGATGCCAAAGGGAATATTTTCCATCAGGATTCACATCCAAGTATGGTATTTGCCAGTTTTGACGGCGATAAAGAAGAAGTTTTTAATTAATAAATTAATCATAAAAGAAAACCCCGAGAGAATATCCCGGGGTTTTTTATTGCTTTTATTTTTTGAAGTTTAGAAACCTAACCCAACAGCAAAACCTTTTACTGCTAAAGGAAAGCCAGTCAGCAAGGTAGCTGCTCCCGTCGATGTATTAATAGTATAAATGCCATTTATTCCACCAACTGTTAATATGGCATAAGCCATATTTGACGTTCCTCCAATATCAAAACCATTGCTGGATGTGACATCTACGCCTAATGCACCAACTGGGACCAAAGTTCCATTGTTTGGCGGGTTTTGCATGTATAACATATCTGTTGTGGAATCAATGTCGTAAAGTGTTGTTGTTGCTGTGCCAGGAAAACTATTCGTGTAAGCAACCGCAGTTACGTTTGGTGTTCCAGGATTCAGTGAGGTATCGGTAGCAGCAAGTGTACCATCGTTTGGATTAACGCGTAAATTTTGCCCTGTATTGCTCACAATCCGGATTCGGTCGGGAACTGGATTGAAATCGAACCCAAAGTCGGTGCCGTTAAGTACAGCTACCGGACCAACACCAAGCATAGTGGCAGCTCCCGTTGAGGTATTCAATATATAAATTCTTCCGCTGGTTCCCAAGGCATAAAGCTGTCCGTTTACCGGACGCATATCAATTCCCAATACGTTATCACCACCCTGGAGATTGGTTATCGCTTTTGAAATTGGAGTCCCCGGGTTGTTGAAATTGAAAATATGAAGATTGTTCGAGGCGTCGACGGCATAAGCAACCGGATTTGTTGGTATGGCAATTCCAATGATTGAAGTGGCCAATTCACCTAAATCGGTAGCCTTACCTGTAGTTAGATTAATTTGGTACAAATGATTTTCGCCACCGGCAGTTAAGCTGGCAATTGCCGTACCATCCGGAGCAATATCAAAACCGCCATCACCAGTAATTGAGCCGGATATACTTAAGCTTCCAATTGAGGTAAGTGTTCCTGCATTTGGAGGATCCTGCTTGTAAAGCATTCCTGTTGAAGTATCGATTGTAAAAAGCTCTGTTGTAGCTGCACCTGAAGTGTTATTAGTGTAAGCAGCTGAGCTGATATTAGGAGTTCCTGGATTAAGGTTGGTGTCAGTCGCTGCAACTACACCAGTTTCAGGATTTAACCTGATGTTTAAACCGCTCGAAGTCACTACTCGGATTCGGTCTACTGTTGGATTAAAATCGAAACCAGCTAACGAACCGGTTAATGCCGGTGTAAATGGTACTGTCCCAACAGCAGTTGCTGCACCGGTATTTTGATTGATAATATATAATCTACTAGTACTTCCAAGACCATATAATTGCCCAGTTCCCGGACGGAAATCGATAGCCATTAAATTTTCACCTGCCTGCAATCCAGTTACAGCTGTTGTGCTTATCGCAGTTTCCGAATCGTTTGCATTGTATCTTACAAGAGTATTAGTTGAAGTAAGGCCAAAAAAATCCAAATCGGGTTTTACAACTGTGGGGTCGTTGTTATTGTCGTCGCTGCAACTCGTAAAAATTGTTGCAAGAAATGCCGTGGCTACACAGCAAATAAGGAATAATGTTTTTTTCATGATATAGATGTTTGAAAGGTTGTACTTTTATTTACGTTTGTAAGTATAAGTTGGTTTTTAATTCAAAAATCTTTTTTTGAAAAGCACATAAATTTAATAAAAAAATCCCAGCCATAAGCCAGGATTTTCATTTAATCGTTTAACTGCATTTCGTATTGCGCGATGAAAGGACTTAGTCCAATGTTTGTTAAAAATCTAGTTGTCTCCAAATCATTTTCATCAACATTGATCATAGCCAAAACTGCTTCAGGATTCTGATTTTGAGCAGTGTGAAATAATTGTTTTCCAATGCCTGTATTTCTATGGGTTTTGTCCACTCCAAATTGTTTTATCCGCAAGGTGTTTTTATCAAAAATAATATAACCTATCAGTTTTTCCCCATTCAAAACTCCAAAAGCTGTGTGCTTTTCGCTATTGCTTTTGATGCAGCCCAATGAGTTTTGGTAGGTTGGATGATGATTCCAAAATGGTTGTACCAAACTTTCATCAGGCAATTCGATGGACTGGATTTTATAATCGGTTTTTTTAGGTTCAGCTACTTTTCCCTTATAACAAATCACTTTTCTTGTGATGGTATAGCCAAGGTTTTCATAGATTTTCAACGCCTTTTGATTTTCGCAGATGACTTCCAGAAAATGATTTTTAATTCCAATTTTACTCAGATTGGAAATCACATGTGGATACATCTTCTCAGTCAGTTTCATTCCCCGATAATCCGGAATAATTCCTGTTCCGGCATTATAGCCAATGTTTTTTTTTGAGTTAATCCCAAGCAGGATAAACCCAGCCAACTCATTGTTAATAGTCACTCCGACAGAATGTTCAAGCAAAATATTTTCAGATTGTATCTTATCGCGCAACTGCTGTACCTCTAATTTTAAAGGAATAAAATAGCCTTCAAACGCTTTATTGAAGCAAGTTGTAAGTTCTTCTATGGATGTATTTTCAAGGGTATGTATCTGCATCCAGCAAATTTATTCAATTAATGGATAATATTTTTCCTCTAACACCCTAAAATGCCAACGCTGATGTCCCGGCATGCAGAATGCCATCGAAAGGACGCAGTATTCCGCACCATTATAACCTTTGCCGGATAAACGCAGCATTTCGGGTGTGAAGGATTTATAAAGCGCAATGTAATTTTGCCTGACTAAAATGAGTTCTTCAACCAAATCATCAACAGTCCTGCGATTGGCAAACGCATTTTTGGCAAAGGAATCCTCATCGAAAGAAAGCATTTGCTGCCTGTCTTTTCGGGCAAATGCTGTAACCCGATAGGCAAAAACACGCTCGGTGTCAATGATGTGCTGTAGCATGTCTTTTATGGTCCATTTTCCCGGAGCATACGCTTTTTCGCCCAGTGCTTTCCATTTGTCGATTGGTGCGTTTTGTAATTCTGCCAAACTGATTTCGAGTGCTTCCATATAAGTTACGTCATCGGTTAGATTGATGTATCGGTCAAAGTACTCGGGCATTTTTTTGATTTCTGATTTCTTCATTGTTGTTATATTTTGCTTAAGGTCATTACCCAATTCCATTCCCAGGTTTTGCCATTGTCTGTTGAAAATGCCTGCGACCATATTGGATGCTCAGGGTTGGTTGCATCCCATTGATAGATGACGCGTATTTTTTTGTCGTTAAAAATATCGTCGGTGTAAAATTTACCAATGCCTTTTTCAAATGAACCGGTAACCGGATTTTCATCCATTGTACCATTATTGCTGTCCATCCAGTAAATTTTCCATAGCCTTGTTTTTGGATTGTATAATCTTACCGCCATGCCTTCAAATGGATTTCCGTCGAAAGTGGCATAATAATTTTCTACATTCCCAAGGCCATTCAATGTTTTGCGTAAGTGCAGTTCCGATTCAAATTCATCCCATTCTGTACTGTTATTCAAACGGCTTTTTAGCTTTTTGTTGTGTACTTTCCATTTTCCTTCGAGAAAATTAAAATCCTTTTCTGATGAAGTTACTGACGGTTGAATGTCTAAGGTTTCTGATTTCATGGTTTCATGTTTTTTAAGTGTAAATTTAGTCGAGTTTTGAGCCGTAGCTGCCACTGCCGACATTATGGTAAATGTCAGCATAAGAATGATTTTCTTCATGTTGTTTTATTTTAGATTAATAAGAATTTATTATCCTGCTCAGCTGCCGTTCGCTTTGCAACCCTATTCTCTGCGCAATTTCTATACGCGAGAAATCGGGGTTCTTGAGCAGTTCCCTGCTTTTTTCTTTACGGATTATCGTGATGAAATCGTTTACAGTAACATTGGTTTCCTTCTTAAAGATGCGGGTAAAATTCCGTTCACTCATATTCGCAATTCCAGCCAAATCCTCGAGATTGGTTTTGATATGAATGTTATCAAGGATCCAGTCCTGTGCTTTATGAATGCCCGAATGAATATGATTCCTGAATTGCAGCAGCTCGCTGTCCTGAGCACTGTTGCCGCTTCTTCGGTTGTAAACCACCAATTCGCGTGCTACCAAATGGGCAAAATGGCTTCCTTTTAATTTTTCGATAATATGAAGGCTCAGGTCAATTCCGGACGCGATTCCGGCACTGGTATAAATCCCATTATTGTCTGTAAATAGAATATTTTCAATAACCTTGGTTTTTGGGTATAATTCCTGAAGTTGCCTGGTTCGTTTGAAATGTGTAGTACAAGAAATATTGTCCAGCAAACCACATTCGGCCAACGCAAAAGCTCCCGCACAGATACTGCAGATGTTCACTCCGTTTTGATGTAAATCCTTCAGCCAGCTGAGCAGATTTTTTTCCTTTTTGAAATCCTCCGAAAGAAGGTAGGAAGCATTGGAACCCGGTATTATCAGGTAATCACCTTTATTGATCACTACTTCGGTGTAGTGTTTTGTTTTACCAATAGACAACCCTGAAGTCGTTGTAATTTGTGGAACGAGATTGCAATGTTCAATCTCAAATTCGGCACCAAAATCAATAGCTTCGTGAATCGCCTGATCTGGTCCGGCCAAATCCATCAAATGGATTTCGGGTAATAGCAGAAAGACAAATTTTGTTTTCATAATTGGTAATTGTAAAGTCCAAAAATACAAACTATTGTCCTAACTGATTAGCCATAAAAAAGACATTTTCAGCCAAGATTAAAATTAACGCTGAATGCGTGAGCGATGGGAGCAGAGTACCATGTACTGCGGACAGCGCGACCCGTAGGGGCACGCCATAAAAAAATCCCCATCTTTCGAAAGGGATTCTTCTTGGTTTAGGAATGTAATTATTTTGCTGGCATATCTGAATTGAAGCAGTCACGGAGCAGTTTCCATTTTCCGTCTTCCATTTTCATAATTGGTGAGTTTAAGTTGGTTTAAATTTTGACAAACTAAATTTATAAAATACTGATTATCAATTAGAATGCAATAAAAATACTTGTTAACAATCTTAATGTCATTGCAAAACTGCTATTTTTTTTTCGGAGAAAGTTCAGATAGCAGCTTTCGGGTTTCTTCAACTTCGGGATGTTTTATTTTTTCACGTATCTCCAAAGCTTTTTCCAATCGCATTCGAGCTAAATCTTCCTGGTTGCCAAGTCCAATATGGCAAACACCACATAAATGGAGGCCGTTGGCAATGCCCCAGGCATATTGGCAATCATCGTGTGCTGATTTTTCATAGGCAGATCTCGCCATCGCCAAAGCAGAATTGTAATCGGGTATAGTAAGATAAATTTTAGCCAGTAGTAATTGAGTGTCAATAATGATTTTACCATAACCGCAGTTTTCAGCATGATTTAATGCTGTGGTAGCTTCTGATAAAGCTGCAGGAAGATTTCCTGAGCAATAAGCAATTTCAGAAGAGAGCATATACGAGTATATAACGCTTAACATTTCTCCTGATCTGTCTGTCCATTCTTGAATTTTCTGTAAATGTTCATATGCTTCTGAGATGGAATCAGGTAAGGCTAAAATGCCTAAATAATAGTGTGTAATGCTTAAATCTTTCAGGATATTAGTATCCAAACACATTTTTGCTTTTAATACAGCTTCCTCGTTTTTACCAATCGCATGCAAAAATTCAAATTCAAAATATGATGACGCAGAAAATAATTGCCCGTCATACATTTCTGTTGCTTTATCGAAATATTCCTTTGCTTTTTGTGTTTCTCCCAAACAATAATAAATATAACTGAGATGACCAGTACTACTTCTTTTTACATACATTTTACTTTCTTCTCTATAGCCTCTTTCTTTCATATCGATTTCAATATACTCGAAAGACTTTTCCAACAATTGTTTCGAAAGAGGAAATTTTCCAAGTAAACTGTTAACTAATGCATAGTTTTGAAGACCTTGAGCATGGTGATGGAATAATTTGGATTTTAAGCTTATGTCCATTTCCAATTTAACGGATGATTCACCAGATTTTAAATCCCCTAACATAATAGATGCTAATGCAAGCTCACTTAAAAGAGCATTTTTAATAGTGTCATCAATTTGATCAGAAAGATTTTCAGGACGCCCATCTTCACAGAAATAAGAAATTATGCGCATTAACCTTGAATAATCGCCTACTTCATGATATAAATGGCAATTGACACCACGACCACTCATCACATCTATGTAGATAGATATAGCATTTTCATAATGCCCAGCCAGTATATTGTGTTCAATTAAAGCTTCATATCTGTCTAGTGTTTCTGAATCTGTTGGTTTGTTTTCAGGTTTTGTATCAAGTCCAATTGCCAGCTCATTCCTTACAACATTGTGTATGTCTTCGGGTTTTATTCCGAGAAGCTTTCGAAAATAGTCCCTTAAGAAGGGATGTGCTGTATAAACAATAGACGCTGATTTATTATAGGAATAGATGAGCCCTTGCTTTTTTAGTTTTTCAGCAATGCGGGCAAGTTTAGCCTGATTGATACCTGTCAATGCACCGGCGATTTTACCACCTGCATCAATCAGGTATCCAAATATGTTTATGGTAACACCGTTTGGGAAAGCTGATAAGCGAATTATAAAATCGCGCTCTTCGTCAGGAAGGCTTTTAGCATATCCTCCTAAAATTCGCGCCAGTTT
Organism: Flavobacterium wongokense; assembly: GCF_021608265.1. Taxonomy (GTDB): domain Bacteria; phylum Bacteroidota; class Bacteroidia; order Flavobacteriales; family Flavobacteriaceae; genus Flavobacterium; species Flavobacterium wongokense. Next base: position 90,646 of record NZ_JAKIHP010000003.1, on the reverse strand, counting down.
TGCAGCTTGTGGTTCATCGGGAGAAATCTCTTCAAGGCTGAATTCGGTAATCTGATCAGGGTCACAGTTGCAATAGTGGTTGAGATATGAGCCTAATACGGAAACAGATAAAGCATGCCTGCCCACGGATTCTGCAATGTGTAATAATTTTTCGTCAGAACCTTTTACTTCCCACGCCTTCAATACTTCAACTGCCGACTCATGATCAAGGACTTCGAGGTCATGGCTTTTATAACCTGCGTTTTCCCATTGTTCCAAATCGGTTAGCTTAAAACGTGAAGTAATTAATGCCCTGGTGTTACCCAGCCCAATGGTGATTGCCCTAAGTAAATTTTTTAAGCGATGGTCTTCAAGATCTCCTTTCGCGCGAATCGAATTTCCTTTTCCTTCTGATTGCACCCGTTCCAAACCATCTAAAACGATAAGATTCTGATTGTTTTCAGCCCCTAATGTCCTCTGCAATATTTCGAGTTTTCCTCCGATCCCATCAGGTTCCTTACCAGTAAAAAAGATACACGCTTCTTTGAGGAAGGCATCAGTATTGGGTTCGTCATAAAAAGACCATACCAATATATTTCCAACTAATTTTTTTTTGTCTAAAGTTTTTAAAAAATGTTCTATTATGGCAGTTTTACCTGTTCCGCCAATTGCTACGAGCGAGCGTACTCTATCAGGTGTAACGGGCTCTCCCCACCATTGCAATAACTCTTCAAGGAGTTGTTTCCTGCCTCGGAAATGAGGAGCTGGTTGCAATGGATGCACTGCATGATATCGAAATGTTTGTTTTTTTGTAGTTATTGTTGCTGTTATTGTCGCATTGGATGCTTTCAATAACCAGTTTGCTATATCTGATGTAACTTTAGAAGCCAAATTATCAGGTGTTGTAAATTTCTCTCTTACAAGACCGGCTTTGGTATTGAGAAAAGTTTTTAATTCCTTGAGGTTTTTTACTTTTTCATATACTTCAATTGCTTCTTCCTGAGTTTTAGCATTTTCAAGTTGGTCCTGTTCAGAAGGCTGATTCCAGCCTATATATTTTTCATCCAATATGTATGCAAATATTGGGATTCCTTTATCCATTGCGGTCTCTATCTCAATCCATGTAATACTTTTTTTTCCATCGCCACCTTCTTCGACCGTAGGTACCCATCCATATCTATTGGCAATCATAACAACAATTGCATTAGCTTCCTCAAGCTTTGCTTTACATACAGCTACAGGTGATGAAGGCTGCGCTCCAAACGATTCCATTTTTACGGGTAAATTATTAAGACGCAATATAGAGTTTGAAACTTCCTGTCTGTGTTTTTCCATATCAATTGCAGTGGAAGACAGAAAAACACGTAATACTTCGGTTTGAGTTTTTGCCATGTCAATAAAAATTAACAGAATTTGGCCTACAATTTAGTTATTTTTTAATAATGATTTATATAAAATAACAAAAAAACCCATTCTTTCGAACGGGATTTTCTTTATGATTTTAATTTTTTTTTTACAAATGAATCACTTCGCCATAAGCATCGGCAACGGCTTCCATCACGGCTTCACTCATTGTAGGGTGTGGATGGATTGCCTTTAGGATTTCATGACCGGTAGTTTCCAGTTTACGGGCTACAACTGCTTCGGCAATCATATCGGTCACACCAGCACCAATCATGTGGCAGCCCAGCCATTCGCCGTATTTGGCATCAAAAATTACTTTTACGAAACCATCCGGAGTTCCTGCAGCTTTTGCTTTTCCTGAAGCTGAGAATGGGAATTTTCCAATTTTCAGTTCGTATCCTTTTTCCTTGGCCTGTTTTTCGGTTAAACCAACAGAAGCAATTTCAGGAGTTGCATACGTACAGCCTGGAACGTTTCCATAATCGATTGGCTCTACATGAAGCCCTTTTATTTTTTCAACACAATTGATTCCTTCCGCAGAAGCAACGTGTGCCAAAGCCTGTCCTGGCGTCACATCTCCGATTGCATAATAACCAGGAATGTTTGTCTGCGAATAAGCATCAACCAAAATTTTGTCCTTATCAGTTTTGATGCCTACTTCTTCGAGGCCAATGTTTTCAATGTTTGTTTTGATTCCAACTGCCGAAAGCAAAATGTCAGCTTCGATGATTTCTTCACCTTTTGCTGTTTTTACATAAGCTTTTACGCCTTTTCCGGAAGTATCGATTTTTTCAACAGAAGAGTTCGTCATAACTGTAATTCCGGCTTTTTTTAGCGAACGCTCGAATTGTTTTGAGATATCTTCGTCTTCGACAGGAACTACATTTGGCATAAACTCAACGATGGTAACCTCTGTTCCCATAGCATTATAGAAATGGGCAAATTCAACACCAATGGCACCCGAACCAACCACAATCATTTTCTTTGGCTGTGTTGGAAGCGTCATTGCCTGTCTGTAACCAATTACCTTTACACCGTCTTGTGGCAGGTTTGGCAATTCACGCGAACGTGCACCAGTTGCGATGATGATATGGTCTGCCGAATATTCGGTAACTTTTTTGTCTTTGTCGGTAACGTCAACTTTCTTTCCCGGTTTTAATTTTCCAAAACCATCAATTACGTCGATTTTATTTTTCTTCATCAGGAACTGAACGCCTTTGCTCATTCCGTCGGCAACATCTCTGGAGCGTTTTACAACTGCACCAAAATCCTTGTCGAATTCCTTAATGGTCAATCCATAATCAGAAGCATGTTTTAGGTAATCAAAAACCTGAGCCGATTTTAGCAATGCCTTGGTTGGGATACAACCCCAATTCAAACAGATTCCACCAAGGTTTTCCTTTTCGATTACGGCTACTTTGTAACCCAATTGTGACGCGCGGATTGCTGTAACATAACCGCCAGGACCACTTCCTAAAACAATAATATCGTATTTCATTTTTTTGCGAGTTTATTTATTATTGGTAAAAAAATGCAGTCGCTTCGCTCGTGTCATTTTCTCGTGTTTATTTATTATTTGTACAAAATGCAGTCGCTGTCGCTCGTGCCATTTTATATGATTTTCTAAATTAATTGAGACTGCGAATTTATGGATTTATTTTGAAAATCGTATCCAATTCTTTTCCATTCTTGAGCAGTTTATTCATTTCGGCAACACCATTTTTATTGAGGTGAATCGTGTTATAAAAATTATCGATGTTGCTGATAATCTTTTCATCGCAAGCATCAACAAACGGAATATTCAGTTTTTGGCAGATTTGCTTTGGGATTTCAAAAGCTTTAGCATCATAAGCCGATTTATAAACCGGCGTCTGGATGCATATCAGTTTGATGTTTTTGCTTTTGCAGAAGGCATTCAGTTTTCTTAAGGCATTTTCTAGATTCGGAATTTCAGCATCCTTTATGTAATGCTGTTTTGCCTTGGTGTTTACAGGATCTTTTATGGTGTCCCATTTTTCCACATTGGCTTCATAACCTTCGGGAAAAGCATTTGCGTTTCTCAATGTAATGCAGTCAGTCAGGATTTTATACTTGAAAATGGCATACAGTGGAATATATTTTTCGAAGTTGTCAAATTTATAGAAATCAACCATTTCCATATTTTCTTTGCTTGGCATGAAAGCAAAATGAGCATAATCATTTTTGTTTGTCAATGCTATGCTGTGGTTCAGGTTTCCGGCTTTTATGAAGGGATCGATATTTAATATGACAAACTTTGGGCTTTTGTTTTTGGACAAATAATTCTTCAATCTCAATTCACTTACAAGTATTTCTGAAAACCCATTCATTCCGATGTTTACCGATTTCAGGTGATAATTCTTTTCAAAAAAACCAGGATCAAAGTGCGCCCAACCTCTTGAACTTCCCAAGAAAACCAAATCAGCATTTACATTTGCAGTAAGATCCAAAGTATCATAACCCGAAATGCTTTTACCTTTTGTCCTGATTGACAAAGCAATCTGCAACACAGAAATCACAACCAACAAAACGCAGGCAAATAAAAAGATATTTTTTAGCAGCTGTTTCATGGTTAGAATTGTAAATACATAAATAATTGCGTCTTATCAACAAATGAAAAATAGTAAATGGAAATCACCAAAAACATATAAAAACTCCATCTCAAAGCCCTTGATTTTTTGATAAAAGTTCCTGCAATTCCATAGTTTTCGTTTTTGCCAAACCACTCAGTTACAAACATTAACGTAATGTAAAGTAGTGTTATCATTAATACAACATATCCTGTAGTTATCAAGGGCTTGCTAATCAATGATTTTGAAAACATATGTGTGTAATATTCAAAAGCCATCGAAATGCTTTCGCATCTGAAAATTACTGCCGTAAGCATTACAATTGCAAATGTGCTAAAAATGCCAAACCACATTTTAAGGTTTGATGTCGTTTTATTTCTTTTAGTCAAGGTTCCGTTTAAGATTAGTGGGATAAAATATAAACCGTGGAGCAAACCAAAAATGATGAATGTCCAGTTACTTCCGTGCCACAATCCGACTAAAACAAAATTGATGATTATTGATAACATGACTCCTTTTTTTCCGGAGCTTCTGAAAATGAATGATAACGGTGTATAAACATATTCGGTCATCCAACTCGTTAGGGATATGTGCCAGCGCTTCCAGAATTCTGCTATATTTTGGGCGAAGAATGGATAGTTGAAGTTTTTCGGAATGTTGAATCCCAACAGTTTAGCAATCCCGATTGCCATATCGGAATAGCCTGAAAAATCGGCGTAAATCTGAATGATATATAAAAATGCGCCGATTAAAAGTGAACTTCCAGGATAATCCTGATAATGGTCAAATAATTGATTTGTAATGGGAGCACAGCTATCGGCAATGACTATTTTTTTGAATAAACCCCAAAGAATCTGACGAAATCCATCGACGGTTTGTGCATAACTGAATTGCCTCTTTTTTTCGAGTTGCGGAATGAAATTATCAGCTCTGTCAATTGGCCCGGCAAGCAGGCAGGGAAAAAAAGCAACGTAATTGAAAAATGCAACCCAGTCATTTGCCGCATCTATTTTTTCGTTATAAACATCTAAAATATAGCTGATTAATCGGAAAGTGTAAAAACTGATTCCAAGCGGAAGTATGATTTTTAATGTGTGGATATTTGGATTGAGATTGATTGTTGCCAATAAATCGGCTACAGCTGTGATGAAGAAATTAAAATATTTAAAAAATAACAGTAAGCCAAGTGACTGGAAAATTGCTAAGTAGAGAAAAAAACTTTTCCTTTTCTCATTTTCGGCCTTCGAAATCGAAAGTCCGCAGCAGTAGCTAAAAGCGCTGCTTATGATTATCAATGCAAGGAATTTCCAGCTGAACCAGGCATAAAAAAGATAACTGCCCAAGAGCAGCAATGCGTTCTGCATTTTTAAGCTTTTACCAACAATCTGCCAATAGAGTAAGTAGAATGATAAAAAAAATGCTAAAAATTCAATGGAATTGAACGTCATAAGCGATTGTTATTTTTCGGAAAGCTTACCACTTACCAAGTCTATCAGGTTGCCCATATTCTGCAGCTTATTTAAATCTTTCAGCTTGAATTTTACGCCAAAAGCCGATTCGATTTCGGTAATAATTATCATGTGTGTCAATGAATCCCAGCCGTCTGCATCTTTTGCAGTTAATTCTTCATTCAATTCGAAATTGCTGTGACCTAAAACCGAATTTAATATGGTTCCGATTTTTTCTAATATTTCAGCTCTGTTCATATGTTTAGTTTAATTCTTTTTCCATTAAATATTTTTCGTCCGATGGCAGGTAATCTAAAATTTCAGTATCATTTGATTTAGCAGATTTTACAATGCTGAATCCGCAATTTTCATATACTTTTTGCGCGGCTAGATTATTTTTAAAAACCTGTACCTGTACTTTTTTTATTGAAGGAAATTGTTTGATGGCTTCTTCAATATGTTTTGAAATCAATTGATGGGCTAAACTTTTCCCACGATGTTCTGGCGCAACAAACAAATATTCTATCTGTAATGTATTCGCTTCTCTTTCAATCTGGATGTCTTTTACCAAATGTGCTTTGGTCATCAAAAACGAAAGGCTTTCCCTGCCAAAGGTATAACCAATTAAGTTTGATTTCAATAAACCCGAATTGGATTCACCCTCAAACTGCTCAATCCAACCACTGAAAGCAGCAACTGGTTTACCTTCAAATTCTATAACCAAAAAACTGCTCACTGAAAGTTCGCAACCGTCTACTTCTTCGTCAAACATTGCGGCGATTAGCTCAAGTGCTTCTGCTTCGCTTTTATTGAATAACGTTGAAAAACTGAATTTATCTGTGGCACTTTTTTCAGCTTCCATCACGGTTTTCGCCAGAAATGGAATATCAGAAAGCCGGGCTCTTCGGATGGAGTAGTTCATTGTTAATCAATAAAAAGGATTTCTAATTTTTTCCTGTCGGTTTTTCCGTTGACATTTAGCGGAAAAGTATCAATAAATTTAACCTTTTTGGGAATCATATAATAAGGAAGTTTCTCTTTCATGTAATCAATAGTATCCTTATAATCAAAGGGTTTGCTTTCGATTACCATTGCAACTTCAGTATTTCCAACATCATCAGGCAAAGTCAAAACTACAACATTGATTTTAGACAAAAATTCTTTGGCATAAAATTCAATTTCAGAAAGCTCAACACGGAATCCCTGGATTTTTGTCTGGAAATCAATTCGGCCAATATATAACAAATCACCATTTTCATCGGCTTTGCATAAATCTCCGGTTTTGTAAAACCGCTCTTCTTTATTATTGTAAAGGATATTGAAAAAGGCTTCCTTATTCTTTTCAGGATTCTTCCAATAGCCTGGCGTTAACTGGATTCCGCCCAAACAAAGCTGGCCGACATTTCCAGGTTCCAATACATTATTTTCTTCATCAATGATAATGGTTGAATTATAGTTCATTGATTTTCCGATAGAAAGAATTCCGTTATATGATTTATTTTGCCCGTTTCTGACATAATCGTAAAAAGTGCAGAATATGGTATCTTCAGTCGGACCATAAACGTTGGTGATTTGTGCGTTTGGAAGGCAGTTGCTCCATTCGGTTGTAACATCCAGCGGAAGCGCTTCACCGCAGAATAGGCTATACCTCATTTTTGGCAAATCGATTTCATCAAAATAAGGCCTTAAATAATGCAATATTGACGGAACCATGAGGGCAACCGTTAACTCGTAATCTTCCATCAACTCAAAAATGTAGCTGTATTTTATCTTGTCTTTTGGAACCAAATAAACGCATGAACCTTTGAGAAGTGGTATCAGATAAGACATTACCGATAAATCGAAAGTCAGTTCAAACATTTGAAGGAAACGGTCATCTTCGTTGATTTTGTAACCTAAATCCCAAAATGCCTTGGTAAAACCTGAAAGGTTTTGTTTTGATATTGGCACACCTTTGGGTTTTCCTGTAGTTCCCGAAGTAAACAGCAAATAAACCAATTCACTTTCAGGGATTTTATTAGGTTCTAAATCAATGGCAACTGGTTCAATCTTTTTGCTTTGGATTGCTTTGATATTTGGAAAAACCGCAGTTTCAGATGAATCGATTATAGTTTCAATTCCGGCTTCACTAATGATATTCTGGTTTCTGTCTGATGGAATATCCGGATTTATGGGCACATACGCTTTTCCTTCAAACCATATGGCAACAATCGCTGCATAAGTTTCCAGATCGTCATTCGTAATGATTCCGATTATTTTTCCGGTATTATTTTTCAGGGCGAACCGGATATTTGAAATTGCCTTTGCAAAATCTAAATAGGTGTAATAAATACCGTTGATAAAAAAAGCATTCCTGTTTTCATGAGCCAGAATCACCTCTTTTAAATCCAGATAAATATCATTTTCCGTTGGGTTCATTTATTACTAAGCCTTTAAAATGAGTAAGCTCCAAAAATATATATTATAAACCAAAAGCAGTGGAGAAAGTTAATTTTTTTGAATGAATAGCAGCTATTTATTCTACTTCTGCAGCAAACTGGGAATCGTATAAGTTTTTGTAATAACCGTCCATTTTGGTAACCAAAGCCTGGTGTGTGCCTTCTTCCACAATCTGTCCTTTGTCCATCACAATGATTTTATCGGCATTGATGATGGTTGCCAAACGATGCGCAATTACAATCGATGTACGCCCTTTTGTAATGGTTATCGTGGCTTTTTGAATCAGTTCTTCGCTGTAAGTATCGATAGAAGATGTCGCTTCATCCAAAATCAAAATACTCGGATTGCTCACATAGGCGCGAAGGAATGCAATCAACTGGCGCTGGCCTGAAGACAACATCACACCGCGTTCCTTGACATCGTAATCATAACCTCCGGGAAGGCTTTTGATAAATTTATGAACACCAATTTCCTTGGCCGCATTAATTACATCTTCACGGGATATTTCCGGATTGTTGAGTGTAATATTATTGTGGATGGTATCGGCAAAAAGGAAAACATCCTGAAGTACAATGGCAATCTGCTTGCGCAGGCTTTCGAGTTTGAAATCGTTTATGTTTTGGCCGTCAATGTAAATGGCACCCGAATCAATTTCGTAAAAACGGTTGAGTAGGTTGATGATCGTTGATTTTCCTGCGCCAGTCGCACCAACAATCGCAATGGTTTCGCCTTCATTTACTTTGAGGTTGATGCTTTTGAGCACTTCCTCATTGGCTATATAACTAAAACGCACATTCTCAAAACGGATATTTCCCTTGAAATGACTGGCTTCTTTTGTTCCGTTGTCCTGAACATCTTCATTGGTATCCAAAATATCAAAAACACGGTTGGCCGCAATCATTCCCATCTGCATCTCATTGAATTTATCTGCAATCTGGCGTAAAGGGTTGAACAACATTCCGATGAACATCGTATAAGAAATCATTTGTCCAGTTGTGGTAAACGGATTTCCATTGATAATCTGCATTCCACCATACAAAATAACAACTCCCAGAGTTATCGACGAAATAATATCGGCAATAGGGAAGAAGATGGAGTTGTACAGGATGTTTTTAATCCAGGCCTGATTATGCTTCTGGTTGATTTCTTTGAACTTTTCATATTCGATGTCCTCACGGTTGAAAAGCTGTACGATTTTCATTCCGGTAACGCGTTCCTGAACGAAGACATTCATGTTGTTGACCTGCGTTCGTACTTCCTCAAAGGCAACCTGCATTTTGCGCTGAAAGATTCGGGTAACATAAACCAGGATTGGCATTGAAACCACAACAATCATTGATAAATGCCAGTTCATATAAAACATTACAATCAGGCAGACCAGCATTTTGAGCATGTCACTAAAAATCATGAACAAACCCTGGCTGAAAATGCGTGCGATTTGCTCAATGTCGGAAACGGAGCGTGTTACCAGCATTCCGACCGGAGAATTGTCAAAATACTTCATTCGGAACGTCTGCATGTGACGGAACAGTTTGGTACGGATGTCCTTGATGATATCCTGCCCAAGCCAGTTGGCCCAATACACAAAATAGAATTGCGATAAAGTCTCCAACAATAAGGTACATCCCATAATGATGACGTAGAATAAGAGTCCGGATTTGCTGGCGTTTTTAATATAAGTATCAACGGTAATCTGCAGTAAGAATGGCCTCAATGAAGCGAAAAGTGCCAACAGCAATGCAAACAAAATCACACCATAATACCTCATTTTATAGGGCTTGGTGTATTTTAAAATACGTTTGAACAGATTGGTGTCGAATGCTTTTGCCTGCACTTGTTTGTTATTTTAAATGTTGAATTATAAATTTTAAATTATTTCTTGTTTGGTTGCTGCACTCATTTAAAATTCAAAATTTAGAATTTAAAATAATTTCACCAAAATCGTATTCGATTTTGGTAAGGTATAAACCATGTGCGGGAACTGAAAATCCGGCCTCGCTCCGGTTTTTGCTTTCTATTATTTTTTCAAAATCGGCAAGGCTGATTTTCCCTGTTCCGATGTTGATCATTGTGCCCACAATGGCGCGAACCATATTCCTTAGGAATCGATCGGCGGTAATGGTGAAAACAATTTTGGTTCCGTCCTTCTTCCAATTGGCTTCAAAAATCACACAGTTGAAAGTGCGGACGTCAGTGTTCGTTTTTGAAAAACATTCAAAATCGGTATGCCTGAAAAGAATGGCGCAGGCCTGATTCATTTTGTCAACATCCAGCGGAAGCTGAAACTGATAACTGCCTTCATTTTCAAAAGCGTCCTTCATTGTATGGATATGGTATTCGTAAGTTCTTTTGGTAGCGTCAAACCGCGCATGGGCTTCATCGGCAACTTTAAAAATTTTGAAAATCACAATGTCTTTAGGTAAAAAGGAATTGAGTTTGTGGGTCAATTGCTGCGTGTCAATTTCGGCCTCATAATCAAAATGGGCATACATCTGCCTGGCATGGACTCCGGTATCGGTTCTTCCTGCGCCAACAATGTCAACGGGAGTTTTTAGCAGCATTGACAAGGCTTTATTGATAGTTTCCTGTACAGAATCTGCTTCGGGCTGGTATTGCCAACCGTGGTAGTTTGTTCCTTTGTATGCTAATTCGATAAAATATCTCAAGACGTCTTTGTGCCAAATTTTAAACCACAAAGTTACAAAGTTTTATTCCGTTTTTGGTTTCTTTTTCCTTGAGTATATTTTAAAAACTATTGGAAAGATACACATCCAAAGCATTGACATGCTTTTTAATTCGGGTTGCGGAATTATCTGATAAGTAATCATAATCAAAACCGCTGCAGTTGAAAACCCTATGACTGCTATTTTCCTTTTGTGAAGTTCTTCCGTATGCTCGCTAAGGTCGGTATTCAAACGTATGGAAGGCCGTCCAATCACGATATAATGGTATAAAATATATTGCGCAATTACACAAAAAAGAATCATAAAAAGATACATGAAAAAGGGAAGCATCTGTCCTTTAGCCCTTGTAATCAAGGTCGCGCTAAAAGGAAATAATCCAATAAAAAATAACAGCAGCATGTTGCGGATTACTAAGCCTCTGTCATAATCCTTAAGCAGGCTGAACATTTTTAAATGCTGATACCAAATCGAGCCGATAAAAATGAAACTCACCATATAGGCAAGTAAGGTTGGCAGTAAATGCTTAATTTCATGACTCATATTTTCTGAAGTCAGTTCAATGTTTTCCGGGATTTTGATTTCAATTGCCATTAAGGTAATGACGATGGCAAAAACAGCATCGCTGAATAATATCATGCGTTCAAGTTGGAATTCCTTCTTGATTTCGTCACGAGTGATTTCTTCGTTATCGTTTTGTTTCATTTAGTTAGTTTTAAGCAGTTTTTCAAAGCTATAAAAAAAGTTTGATTCTTTGTAACTTTGCTGTGCATGAAAAAAATACTCCTACTTTCAGATACCCATAGTTATCTTGACGAAAAAATATTGAAATATGTCCGTCTGGCAGATGAAGTTTGGCATGCGGGTGATATTGGCGATTTGGCCGTAACGGATACTTTAAAATCACTAAAACCTTTGCGTGGTGTTTATGGCAATATTGACGATGACAAAGCCCGAATGGAATTCCCGCTGCACAACAGGTTTTTATGTGAAGATGTTGATGTATGGATTACGCATATTGGCGGTTATCCCGGAAAATACAATCAAAATATCAGGGAAGAAATCGAAAGTAATCCACCAAAGATTTTTATCTGTGGGCATTCACACATACTCAAAGTGCAGTTTGACAAAAAGCTGGGTTTGCTCCACATGAATCCCGGTGCCTGTGGAACGCATGGTTTTCATCAGGTGCGTACCATGCTGCGTTTTGAAATTGACGGGGATAAAATCCAAAACCTCGAAATCATCGAATTGGGAAACAGGGTTTAAAGCTTGACGAATTTTTTGGTAACCGTTGAATTCCCGTTATTGATTTTTACAAAATAAAGTCCCTGTGACAAATCCCTGGTATCCATTTTAAACTGGAATGAATTGGATTGTTCCGCTTTGCAGATTTTTCCAAGGCTATCATAAAATTCGATACGTGAGGTTCCTTCAGTTTGATTTTCCAATGTAATTTCTATCCAATCCGCAGCGGGATTTGGAGCAATGCTGAAGTCAGGCTTGTTGAAATCAGCTGTAGCCATGTGTACGGTAGAATAAATTGCCTGTTTGTTGTACGCTGAATTAATCACTAATGATTTTTGATTATCACCAAGTTCCGTAATTACATAAGTAAAGTCATTTGTGCCATCGCCTTCCATGAAAAGATAAAAATAAATGTCCTCATACGCTTGCAGTACAGAATCAGTGCACCAGCACAGGCAGGGCGAAAAATTGGTTCCGGAAAATTCTGTTTCGTTGTTGGCAAAAGTAATTTGACCATACATGCTGTAGCAGGCCCACGCGGTCATTTCCTGTGTTCCCGACTCAAATCTCACTCCTAAATTCCCTCTTGGCGGAGGATAATGCGTACCGTCATAATTAAGGTCGGTCAGGTACCAATCCTGTCCAAATATTCGTGAGTCTTGTGCGAATGAGCAATACGAAATTAAAAGCAATAGGGAAATGTAGAGTTTATTCATAGTCATGGCTTTGATTATGAACTAAATGTAAGCAAATTATTTAACTTTTAACAAATTACTTTAATGGTCGTTTGTTTCCGATTCATCATCTTCAGAAAATGTGGATGATTTTCTATTAAAATGTTCGACAACATCCTTTTCGTCCTTAAGATTGCGGCGGATTAAAAAGATGAGGAGCAGAATGCCAAAAACGATTACGATTCCAACGATAATCCAATCTGCGTGCATAGAATATAGAATTGAGGTTTTAGTAAAAGTACTTTAAACGTCTTTTACAGAGCTTTTTAGCTTGTTATTAAATTGTTATTTAATAGACAATCGAACTGATGCTTTTGAAAATGAACTAAAGTTCATATACCTGAAGCCCACTGGGCTTCCTCCTCTTAATCTCAAATATTTCTAATCTACAATCCAGCTGATGCTTTTGAAAATGAATTGGGTTTCACCATTTTCCTTAACGGCATCAAACTTCAAATCCTTAAATTCTGCACCGTGATAAGAAACCCCTTTTTTACTGATAAGTTTGCTGATTCCTTTTTCAGAATCCCGAATGTTTAAAAAAAGTACAGCACAAAGTCCATCGCCCTGTACATTTACATAGAGGTATTTTTTATCGTTTTGCTCTGTATAATCTTTCATCCAATAGGTTAATTCCGAGGGATCAACGCTTTTTAACTGCCTGGCCAATTCCTCTTTATATTCTTTGGAATCAGGAGTAAACTTGTCAAAAACCGGATTGGTATTGGTGCAGTTAGGCCTGTCGCAGGAACCAACAACCAAACTGAATAGAAAAATGAAAAGACAAATTGATGCAGTTTTTTTCATGATGGCATTTGTTTGTGTTATTACAGATTTAATGAAAACGAAGTTAATGAAAATGATGGAATCAGTATTACACCGATTAAAATCCATACGATTAATCTTGTTCAAGCCTGGTTCACAAAAAGTACCTGCTATAGTACTACAATCCCGAACAAAACCTGAACAAAACCCGAACAAAACCAACATAAAAAAGCACCCTTTTCAGGATGCTTTTTCGAATATAGTTGTTTGTTTTTTTATTACGGCTTTAAACCTTTCATCACCATACGAACGACTTCTTTTTTACGGTCTTCCATTAAGGCTTTGTATTCCTTTTCAGAAATGCCGGTAACCAGCATTAACATCGGTTTTGATATTATTGGGAAACCACACATTGAAATAATGTGTATCGGTACATGAAGCGGATTCATCCTGATAATATTCCCCTTGTCCATTTCTTCATTGACATGTTTTAGGAAATTATCAATGTCCGGACGTTTGCCATCAAGCATTTTATCAATAAAGGCTGGGCCTATCGAGTTCAATTCATTAATGATGAATAAAGGAAGGAACGGATTCTTAAGTGCAACGGTGATGTACTCGCTTGCAAAGTCGGCTACTTTCTGCTCAAAAGGCAGATCACTGTTCAAAATCCGAAGCATCTGAGGCAAAGCCTGGCGCATGATGGTTTTGGCAATATTCTGATATAATAAATCCTTTGACCTGAAATAATAGTTCAGTACGGTTCGTTTGATACCGGCGCGATCTGCAATATCCTGCATTTTGGCATTATCAAATCCTTTTTCTACGAAAACATTAAAGGCTGCTACTAAGATTTGTTCTTCTATTGATTCTTCTACTTTTGACATAATTTGGGGTGTGACATGTGAGTTTGACACAAATGTCAGTTTTATTTTTGGCATGACCAAATTTTTAAGTACTTTTTTAACAAGAAAAAGGAAGAAGCGGGCATTTACCAGTCGTTACACCGCCTCTTCCAATTCATAACCACTAACTAACCTGCAACCTCAACAAGACTGGTTTTGCTGCTAAATCTTCTTTGTAATTTATCTTTGATTCTATCTACTGAGTAATATGCAATTGGAACCACGAAAACGGTAAGGCACAAACTTGAGAACAATCCTCCAACCAATACCCACGCCAATCCGTTTTTCCATTCAGAACCTGCTGAAGTAGACATTGCAATTGGAAGCATTCCGATAACCATTGCCATAGTCGTCATCAGGATTGGACGAAGACGTGTGCTTCCTGCTTCGATCAATGCGTTCCAGGTTGAAACACCTTCTTCTTTCCTGTGGTTGGCAAAATCGACAATTAAAATCGCGTTTTTGGCAACAAGCCCTAATAACATAATCATTCCCAAAATGGTAAAGATACTCATTGATGATTTTGCCAATGCCAATGCAAGGAAGGCTCCAATGAACGCTACCGGAATAGAGAACAATACCACAAAAGGATAGATAAAGTTGTTATACAAACCAACCATTACCAAATACATTAACACAAGTGCAGCCAACATAGCGTAACCCAAAGCAGAGAATGAATCTTTCTGACGCTCGATATCTCCGCTCCATTTTACATCAACACCTTCAGGCATTGGTTTTTCTGCAAGCGATGTATTGATCCTGTCAGCAACTACACCGGCAGTAATGCCCAGGATGTTGCTTTTTATCGTTACCGAAGTCCTACGGTCTTTACGTTCCAATACACTTGGGCCACTTCCTTGCGCTACAGCTGCAAATTGGGAAAGCTTGATTACTTCTCCCTCATTGTTGGTAAAGGTGATGTTTTTCACATCGTCTACACTTTTCTTATTGAAGGCATCAAAACGGACATTGATATCATATTCGTTGGTACCAACACGGTATTTTGAATCGTCGTTTCCTGAATAAGCATTCTTAAGCGTTGCACCAACGGTATTGATGGTCAATCCCAACTGGCTCATTTTTTCACGGTCGATGTTTACTTCAACTTCAGGGTTTCCTTCCTCAACACTCATGCTTACATTGATAGCACCTGGAATATTTGAAATCCTTTCCTTTAATTCGTTTGCAGATTTCATCAACAATTCCTGGTCTTCACTATTCAATACCAATTGGATTGGCTCACCAGAGTTTACCATGCTTACTAAAGTTGGTTTAACTTTTACACCACCAAAATGCTGGGCAATCGCTTCCGATTTTTTAAGCATGATTTTTTCGGTGTTTTCAGTTCTGTGCTCTTTATTCACAAGGGTTACGGTCAACTCCGATTTGTAATCGGAACCAACTCCGGCCACAATTGAGGAAGTACTTGAGCCGGCAACGTTACTGAATACATCAATTACATCGGGCTGTTTGCGAAGGAAGTTTTCGATTTCGTTGGTTTTCATATTGTTTTGTTTAACGGTCAGATCTTTGTCGTATTCCAAAGCCAATCGGAACTGGCCTTTATCGGTTTGTGCTACCATTTCGTTACCAATGATACCCGCTTTTAGGATTACTCCGGTTGCTACGAAAAGCCCGATTACGATTCCCAACATGGTCAATTTATGTCTTAATGCCCATTTCAAAGCTTTGGTATACCAATTGGTCAAACCATCAATTTGACTTTCGAAGCCAAGAAGGAAACGGTCAAACATTTTGCTTTTATTCAAATGGGTAACTTTTCCGAAACGGGAAGCCAACCAAGGTGTAAGCGTATAACAAACGAATAAACTCATTAAGGTTGCCACCACAATTGTTAACGAGTACTGACGTAAGATTGATGAAATGGAAGTGTTTACCAAAGCTAATGGACCAAATACCACAACGTCTACCATGGTAATTGCCAAAGCTGAGAATCCAATTTCGTTACGTCCGTCCAATGCAGCCTGGCGCTTTTCCTTGCCCATATGCAGGTGACGGTGGATGTTCTCCAAGACCACAATACTATCGTCTACAAGGATTCCGATTACCAATGATAAAGCCAATAAAGTCATCAGGTTTAATGAATATCCCAAAAGGTACATTGCGATAAAAGTTGAAATCAATGAAGCCGGAATGGCAACCAATACGATAAGCGAATCCCTGAAACTGTGTAAGAACAACAGCATAATTGCCGCAACCAATAATACTGCAATCCATAAATCGTGGATAACTCCGTCCGCAGCTTCCAGTGTATAATCGGCTGTATCGTCTACGATGGAAAATTTTACGTCGTCTTTGGCAAAACGCTGCTCGATAGCACCGATTTTCATTTTGGCCTGACCACTAATGGCAACCGCATTGGCATCACCTTGTTTTTTAATCAATAAACCAATTCCGTTTTGTCCGTTATATCTAAAGATGGAAGAGTAGTCTTTTGTCACGTCGCCAACACTGGCCACGTCCAATAATTTAATTGGGCTTCCGGTTTTAGGCTGCGCAATTACCAGGTCATTCAATTGGTCTAATGAAGTGAATTTCCCTGAAATCCTAACGGTCATCTGCCCACTGTTGTCTGATTTTATTTTTCCTGCCGGAAATTCAATGTTAGCATTGTTGATTGCCTGGGAAACATTCAGGATCGACAAACCATAATAATCCAATTTGTCCTTATTGATGTTTACCTGGATTTCACGTTCCTGTCCACCAATAAGCGTTATCTCACCAACACCGGAAATCTGTTGTAACTGTGGCTTGATTTCGTTTTTCATTACATCATAAAAAGAGGCATTGTCCAAAGAGGAAGTTGCCATCAGCTGCATGATTGGCTGATCACTAGGTGACAACTGGCTGATGCTTGGCGCTTCAACATCATCGGGTAAATCCCCCATAATGTTATTGATTTTACGCTGTACTTCCTGTTGCTTGTCGTCAATATCCGTATCCATGGTGAATTCGGCAGTGATGATCGAGTTGCTTTCCAATGATTGTGACGTGATACTTTTCAATCCGTCTACACCACTTAAAACATCTTCTATTTTTTTGGTTACCGATTGCTCTACGTTTGATGGAGCTGCACCGGGATAAGGTGTCATTACCATTAGGGTTGGCTGTGCCATATCCGGCAACAATTCGTAACTCAGTTGTTTGTAACTAAATATACCTCCTCCGATAAGTATCGTAAAGATTACGATGATTAATGAGGGTCTTTTGATTGCTATTTCTGTTAAGCTCATGTTAGTTGTCTTTTATAGTTATACGTTGTTGTTTAGTTGTTTTTTATGGTTACTTCAGTACCATCATTTAAGTTTACCAATCCAGCAGTTGCCACAACTTCGCCTTCGTTAAGGCCTGAAAGAACCTGGATGTTGTTGGCATTGCTTTGTCCGATTTCGATAGCTCTTAATTTGGCAATACCGCTTTTTACAACATATACCTGAGGTTTAAGTGCCGTTCCGATAAGTGCCGAACGAGGAATGGTAATGGTTTTCTGTGCAACATTATTTTCCAAAGTAACGTTTCCGTACATGCCTGATTTTAATGGAGTTTTGCTGTTGTTTGGAACCAAAATCTTCACAGTATAATTATGGGAAGCATCGGTAACACTGGCCACCATATCTACTTTTCCGTGGAAGGTCATATTAGGGTAAACTTCGGTAGTAACGTTAAGGTTCATTCCTTTTCTGAAGTTTGATATTTGTTTTTCAGGAACACTGATTTCCAATTTCAATACACTGATATCAGTAATCGTTGCCAATGGGCTTCCTGGAGAAACCACTGCGCCCAATTCAAATTTCTTCATCGATACAATTCCGCTGAAAGGGGCTTTGATTGTGAACTGGCTGATTTGTCTTTGCAGTCTTTGGATTTCTGCCTGGCTTGTCAACATTTGATTTTTGGCGTTATCCATTTCCAATTGCGTTACGCCTTCCGGTACCTGTTGGTATCTTTTTAATTTGTTCGAAGCGTTGCTGAAGTTAGCTCTGGCAGAAGCGTATTGAGCCTGTAGGATTCCGTCGTCCAATCTTGCGATTAAGGTTCCGGTGCTTACATTGCTTCCTTCTTCGATTGCGGAACGGATTACTTTTCCGGCAGTTTCTGAAGCTATGGCTACTTCGCGGTTTGGAGCAAATTCGCCTAAAAATGGCGTTGATTGATTGAAGTCAGATTCTTTTACGGTTTCTGCCTTGATGACTGTTTTTAAATTTACGTTTCGGGTATATACTTTTTCCGAAACCTCTTTTTTGTTAGAATAAAGTTTAACGATTACCAATAAGATAAGGGCTGAACTGATAAGGATGATGATTGATTTTTTGTTAATTGTTTTCATGAGATTGTTTTTTAATTATGATTTATGATTGTGATTGTGATTGTGATTGAGTTGATTTAAAGGATTAGTTTTCCTTGTGCTTTTCTTAAGTTTAATTCTGCTTGTTTGATGTTGATGATTGAAACTGTATAGGCATTTTGTGCTGTTAGTAATTCTGTTCTTGAGTTGAGTACGTCGCTTAATTTTGAGATTCCGTTTTTGTATTGTTTGTCAACGTCGTTCATTACTTTTTGTGCCAACGTTAGGTTTCTGGTTTGATTTTGATACGTGATGTAATTGCTTTTCAAATCAGCAAAGGCATCTGCTACTTCACGGTTGATTTGTTGTACAACCTGTTCACCCTGAACCTGGTATTTCTTGATTTCAAATTCTTTCTGTCTAACCTGGTTTCTTGTCACTCCGTCAAATACGGTTACTTTTAACTTGAAACCGATTGAGCTAACCGGATAAAACTTGTCATTGATGTTCTTGAAAGGATCGGCGTTCGTATAACTTCCGGTGTAACCTTGTTTGGCGGTAAACGAAAGAGTAGGGTAGTTGATTGATTTTATCGACTTGCGCTGAAGGTTTGCGATGGTAATGCTTTCCTGGATCTGCATGAAGTCGGTCCTGTTTTTTGGGTCAACCGTTGGTTCAACCAAAGAAGCGGCATCAATAAGTTCGGCATCGAATGGAAACACTTCTACTACATCCGTTAATGGCATGTACATAAAGGTTTTCAACAGATTATAATATTTCTCAAGGCTGTTTTTCAAACTATCAATTCCTGCTTTGCTGTTATCGCGTGAAACGGTTAATCGGTCCACATCGGTTTGTGTTACCAAGCCCGATTTCAATTGCGACTCGCTGATTGCTAAAAGTGTTTCAGTGCTTTTTAGGGTTTCAGTGTTTAACTGAATCTGTTTTTGTAGCGACTGGATGTTGTAATAGGTTACCGATACATTGTAAACCAGTTCCTCTTTGCTGCTTCTGATTTCAAGCATGTCCAATTTGACTTTAGCTTTGCTGGCCTTAATTGCCAAAACAGAGGCTGGGCTGATGATTTTTTGCTCCAATTGGGTAATGGTTGATTTGCTTTGAGGTACACCCAATTCCACCACGTTGTAAGTTCCCGGCGTTCCTCCAAAAACTTCTGCAGGAAGAGCCGTTGTAGTCATATCAAATTGATATTCATAGTTAGTTGTTGCTGTAACTGTTGGTAAAAAAGCTCCATAAGCTTCCTTAACACCGGCCTTGCTTTTTTCTAAATCATAACCGTTTGCCTTAAGTTGCAGATTCTGATTTAATGCTTTGTCCAGGCATTGCTGCAGTGACATGGTTTGCGCCATGAGTGGCGTTTGTGCCAAGCCTAGTAAGGCCAGCCACAGTAGTACATTTAGTTTCGTTGTCTTTCTTTTCATTGTTAATTAATTTAGTTATTGTTATTTTAAAGTTGTTCAAATGATTCAGTTTTGGCAAAAGCTATCCTGCCCGTGTTTACAGGTATGTTCTAACCGATGGTTTATTTGGATTGCCTATTTTTACTAACAGTTGTGTTTGACATTCTTGTCAGTAATGAGCCAAAAAAATAGCTATGGCTTTATGCCTTTAAGGAATAGTCTTGTAATTTCATTTTTTCGTTCTTCGATAATTGATTTATATTGGTTTTCATTCATGTTAGTTATAAACATCATCATTGGTTTAGCCACTATTGGGAAAATGCACAATGAGATGAGGTGTAGGTGGATTTGGATTGGGTTGATGTTAAGGATTTTTCCTTTGGCGATTTCCTGTTCTATCTGTTTCAGGAAGTTGTGTATTTCTGGTTTGAATTCTTCAACCATTCTGTCAATGGTCATTTCAACTTTGTAGATTTCGTTGATGATAAACAATTGCAGAAACGGATTTTTCATCGCTAAGGTTATGTAGCTTTCTACAAAATCGCTAACCTTTTTTTCAAAAGGCAATTCGCTGTTTAATATCTTTAAAAGATTTGGTAATGCCTGATGGATGATTCTTTTTGAAGTCTGTCTGTACAAAGAATCTTTTGACCTGAAATAGTAGTTAAGCGCAGTACGCTTGATACCGGCTTTGTCTGCAATGTGCTGCATTTTAGCATTGTCATATCCCTTTTCAATGAAAACGGAATAAGCAGCATCCATTATTTGTTCTTCTGTTGTGTTGGCTTTCGGTAACATGATTTCGTTTGACTTTGGTGTTCAACCTTATTGTTTGACTTAAAAGTTTGACGCAAATGTCAGACATATTTTTAAACTACCAAATTTTTTTTCAAATTTTTTTATTGGCTCTTTTTAACGATTTGATTCCGAAGCCAATATTTACTGACACTCGTGTCAGTTTTTGATAATAAAAATTTTTTCATTTTTTATTGAAATGTAAGTAGAGGATGATAGGTCTCTTACAAAGTGATAAAAAAAGGGTCAGAGAATTTTGATTTCCCTGACCCTAAGTTTGATTAAACTGTTATTGTCTGATCGATTGAATATTTTCCGCTTCCATTACTTATTATTCCAAGTGCCAATCCAATCATTAGTAAATGATATTCATAACCCTCGCCTTTTTGATTTCCAAACCAATTCATAAAGAAGCCATTATCTATATGTGATGTAAAGATGATGCCCAGCATTAAGGCAATAATTAAGGCACTCCATATGCGGCTTGCAAAACCAAATAGTAACGATAAGGAACCGATAAATTCTATGACGATAACCATAAAAGCAACAAGCCAGGGTAAGTTCATCGTTTCGGTAAAGAATTTCATCGTTCCGCTAAAACCAAAGCCACCAAAAAGGCCTAGCATTTTTTGTGCACCGTGCGGAAAAAGGATTAAACCAAGTGTTAATCGGATGATTAATCCTGTGAAGTCGTTGTTTGTATTGAATATTTTATTTTTCATTTTGTGATATTTTAGGTTTGTCTTGTTTAAAAGTTACGAGCCGTAGAAAAATTGTTCCTTAACGATTAACCCATTTTCCCAATGCTGTACAGCCACTTGCTGATAGTTACGCACGCCCCAGTCTTTGTGAGTGTAGTCGTAGTGCCAGATAGTGAAGCTTACGTTTCCGTTTACTGCCATCTCCAATAAGGCAGCGTCTCTGAATTCGGTAACGTTTGAAAAGAATTCCAATTCCCTTTCCCAGTTTTGAGATTTGCCAACCGTAGGCTCATTTTGATTTTCCTGCATCACGACATTTTCGTGATAAAATTTTTTGAATGCATCCAAAGCATTACCCTGAAGTACCATAGTGTTAAGTTCTTCTAAGTGTTGTTTAATTTGTTCCATGATTTTTTGTTTTAAAATGATGGGACAAAGTAAGGGTGGGAAAAAATGAAAAAAATTAAAGTAGTTTAATAAATTACCTGTGTACCAGTTTTTTACGGAGCATACTCAAAAAAACAGGGGTAATGCCTAAATAGGCGGAAAGCTGCTTTTGCGAAATGCGCTGTTCCAATTGAGGATAGTTTTGGATGAAATTCACATAACGCTGCTCTGCGGTAAAAGCCAGATTCTGATTAATCCGGTTTTGCTGGGCAATAAACGCATTTTGTAAAATCAAACGAAAGAAACGTTCAAATTTGGGTACCCTTTCATATAAGATGTCGAGATTTTTTTTGGTGATTTGAAGAACTTCGGTGTCCTCAAGGGCATCAATGTAATATGCTGTTGGCATCCGTGATAAAAAACTATACAAATCGCCAACCCACCAATCTTCAATGCCAAACATCACAATATGTTCAACACCATTTTCATCAATGGTGTAAGTTCTCAGGCAGCCTTTTATAATGAAATTTTCAGTATTGCAGATATCGCCTTCTTTAAGAAGGTAGGCTTTGCGCTCAATAATCTTGTGCTGTAATACTGATATGAAGAAGTCTTCTTCAGCCTTATCAAGCTGAATGTGTTTGGCAATATTTTTAAGTATCAGGTCAAACATGCTGCATCAGATTTACACAAACTTAATAATAATAAATTAAAAAAGGCGCTCTGGAAAGAGCGCCTTTTTACAAACTAACAATTAACTTAACTAAAAACAATAACTATTTTCCGCCACTAACTTGGTGGTAATAGTTTCCCTTAAACCAACAATGTTTGGCATGTTGGTGTATTTTGTAAAACGGCGTAATCCCATAAGCATCATGCGTTGTTCGTCACCTTCGGCAAAAGAAATGATGCTTTCTTTTCCTTTCAACGTAACAACATCAACTGCTTTGTATAGGTATAGTTTTGCCATTGCGATTTGTTCTTTTACATTGGCTTCACCTTGCTTTTTGGCCAATTTTTCGGTACGCAGTAAGGTACTTTCAGCCATATAGATTTCGATTAAAATATCAGCAGCAGCAGTTAATAACTGTTGGTGTCCTTCCAAATCAGGACCATATTTCTGCACAGCGCCACCGGCAACCATCAGGAATGCTTTTTTCAGTTTGCCAATCAATTCCTTTTCTTCCGAGAATAATTCGGAGTAATCCGGAGTATCGAATGAAGGAATCCCCATAAGTTCTTCCTGCACTTTTTGAGCCGGACCCAATAAATCGACATGGCCTTTAAAGGCTTTTTTGATCAGCATTCCCACAGAAAGCATTCGGTTGATTTCGTTGGTGCCTTCATAGATTCGGGCAATACGGGCATCACGCCAGGCACTTTCCATTGGAGTATCTTCTGAAAATCCCATTCCGCCATAAATCTGGATTCCTTCATCGGCACAATTCTGAACATCTTCAGAAACCGCAACCTTTAAAATAGAGCATTCGATGGCAAATTCCTCAACACCTTTCAATTCGGCTTCCTGATGTGAAGCACCTTCAGTTTCACGCAGTTTGATTCGGGTTTCAATGTCTTTTGCAGCACGATACGTGGCACTTTCTCCGGCATAAGCCGAAGTTGCCATTTCAGCCAATTTGTAACGAATTGCACCAAAACTTGAAATCGGTACATTGAACTGGATTCGGTCATTGGCATAATGCACCGCATTCGATGTTACACGACGTTGCGCATCCAAACAGGCTGCAGCCAATTTGATACGACCCACATTCAATGCGTTCATCGCTATCTTGAATCCTTCACCGCGGCCAGCCAACATATTTTCCACGGGAACTTTTGTCTCGTTAAAAAATACCTGGCGTGTTGAAGAAGCACGGATTCCCAATTTATGTTCTTCTTCGTTCATGGTAATTCCGTTTGACGGATCGTTTTCAATAATGAAGCCGGTAATGTTTTTGTCGTCTTCGATTCGGGCAAACACGATAAATAAGGAACAGAATCCTGCGTTGGAAATCCACATTTTCCCTCCTGTAATACTATAGGATTTCCCGTCAGCGGAAAGTACCGCTTTGGTTTTTCCCGAATTGGCATCAGATCCAGCTCCGGGTTCTGTTAAACAATATGCTCCAAACCATTCGCCTGAAGCCAGTTTAGGAACATATTTTTGTTTTTGTTCCTCGGTACCGTAAAGGGTAATTGGCATGGTTCCAATTCCGGTATGAGCACCAAAAGCGGTAGAAAATGAACCCGTTGCTCCCGAAATATAATCGCAAACCAGACAGGTATCCACGAATCCCATTCCCATTCCGCCATAAGCTTCAGGAACGGCAACGCTCAGGAATCCCATTTCACCGGCTTTCTTCATGCATTCTTCGGTGAAGGCATAATCCTTAGCCTCAAAACGATCTTTGTTGGGCCAAATCTCCTTATCGACAAATTCCTTTACAGAATCGCGCATCATGATTTGCTCTTCCGAAAAGTCTTCGGGAGTGAAGATGTCTTCACATTTTGTTTCTTTTACGAGGAATTGTCCTCCACGAGTGATATCGCTCATTTCTTTATATTTTAAATTTTTAATTGAATCTCAAATGAAAGATTATATTGTTTGAAAAATTATTATTGATTGAATTGATACTGTAGTTAGTGTTAAATCCCATTCCAAATTTCTTGGTAAAATAAAATTTAGTGTTAATCCTTAACGGAAATGAAACTGTACTATCCTCACCAATATTAGAATCTTTACTACTTTGTTTAAACTGACCTAAACCTGCAAATCCCTCAAAACGCAGCCAATTGAGTGCCTTCCATTCTCTTCCGTACAATAAGCTAAACTCCTCAAAATTGTAATTTGGTCCATCCAGTATTTTAATCGAAGTGCCTCCTAAATAAGATGCGGAAATCAAGTTCTTGTTTAAAGAAAGGGTAAGATCCGCAACAAAGCAGACGCCATCATGTCCATTAACATCTTTCTCAAGGTGAAAACTTCCAAGCCCCATATTGGCAGCATGCACTTTTAGCTTTGCGGATGATTCCTGTGCTTTTCCGGTCAAAGAATACAAAAGAACTGCTGTTATAATAATGGTTTTCCTCATCTTATTTCTGTTTGGTTTATAACAACTCATAAACACCAGCCGCGCCTTGGCCGGTTCCGACACACATCGATACGATTCCGTATTTGTCACCACGTCGTTTCATTTCGTCAAATAACTGAACGGATAATTTTGCTCCGGTGCAGCCTAACGGATGGCCAAGTGCAATGGCTCCACCGTTTACATTCACGATATCGGGATTGATACCTAATTCGCGTGTTACGGCTAAAGCCTGGGAAGCAAAAGCTTCGTTTAATTCGATTAAGTTGATGTCGTTTAGTTTTAAACCTGCCTGAGCCAAAGCTTTCGGAATGGCTTTTACAGGGCCAATCCCCATAATCCTTGGTTCAACACCTGCAGCGGCATAACTAACCATTCGGGCGATAGGAGTGAGGTTTAGTTCCTTTACCATTTCTTCGCTCATGATTAGAACGAAGGCTGCTCCGTCACTCATTTGCGAAGCGTTACCTGCGGTAACACTTCCATCAGCGGCGAAAACCGGCCTTAGTTTATTCAAGGCTCCAATATTCGTGTCAGCTCTTGGGCCTTCATCTTTGGTAACTGTATATGATTTGGTTTCTTTCTTTCCGTTTTCATTAATGAAAGTTTGTTCAATCGTAATCGGAACAATCTGTTTGTCAAACTTACCTTCTGCTTGTGCCTTGATGGCTTTTAAATGCGAGTTCAAGGCAAACTCGTCTTGGTCTTCACGCGAAACATTGAATTGTTTGGCAACCGCTTCGGCTGTCAATCCCATTCCCCAGTAGTAATCTTCGTGGCCTTCTGCTGCAACAGCATAATCCGGAGTAGGTTTGTAACCGCCCATCGGAATAAAGCTCATGCTTTCCGCACCACCAGCAATGATGCAATCCGCCATTCCGCTTTGTATTTTGGAAGTTGCCATTGCAATGGTTTCCAAGCCGGAAGCACAATACCTGTTGACTGTTACACCCGGAACATCGGTTACTTTTAATCCCATTAACGAAATCAAACGTGCCACGTTTAATCCTTGTTCGGCTTCGGGCATGGCGTTTCCGACCATAACGTCGTCGATTCTTGTTTTGTCGAAATCCGGCAGTTCATTCATCATAAACTGTATGGTTTCTGCAGCCAATTCGTCGGGACGCTTAAATCTAAACACTCCTTTAGGGGCTTTTCCTACCGCAGTGCGATAAGCTTTAACTATATAGGCAGTTTTCATTTTCTATTTTGAATTTTGAATTCTAAATTTTAAATGATTTTTAGTTTTTCATTTAAAATTCAAAATTTATAATTTATAATAATTAATTTCTAAGAGGTTTCCCCTTGGTTAACATAAATTGGATGCGTTCCAATGTTTTTCTTTCGGTGCAAAGCGATAAGAATGCTTCTCGTTCGATATCCAATAAGTACTGTTCTGATACGAATGTTGGTTCTGATAAATCGCCACCAGCCATTACATATGCCAGTTTGTTGGCAATCTTTTGATCGTGTTCCGAAATGTATTTTCCTGCTACCATTTGGTCGGTTCCGACTAGGAACATTCCCAATGCCTGTTTGCCCAAAACTTTTACATCAGTCCTACGGATAGGTTGTGTATAACCCGCTTCTGCCATGAGCAGGGCATGTTTTTTAGCTTCAGCAATCTGGCGGTCTTTGTTGACCACAACAATGTCTTTTCCTTTTTGCAATACTCCGGTGTCGAAAGCTTCATAAGCAGATGTTGATACTTTTGCCATAGCGACAGCTAAGAAATATTCCTGAAGAACGTTTAATTCCACATCATTTTTACGGAACAAATCGGAAGCACGCAATGCCATTTCCTTAGAACCACCACCGCCTGGAATTACACCAACACCAAACTCTACAAGTCCGATATAACTTTCGGCAGCAGCCACAACCTTATCTGCGTGTAATGTCATTTCGCAACCACCGCCAAGCGTCATTCCATGAGGAGCGACAATAACCGGAATGGAAGAATAACGCACGCGCATCATCGTGTCCTGGAACATTTTGATTGCCATATTCAGTTCGTCGTATTCCTGCTCAACCGCCATCATGAATATCATTCCGATATTGGCACCAACCGAGAAATTGGCTCCCTGGTTTCCGATTACCAAGCCGTTGTATTCTTTTTCGGCAAAATCGATTGCTTTGTTGATTCCTACTAATACATCGCCACCAATCGTATTCATTTTACTTTGGAATTCCAGGTTTAGGATTCCGTCTCCAAGGTCATGTATTACCGCACCGCTGTTGCTCCACACTTTTTTGCTTTCGCGGATGTTGTTCAGGATAATGAAACTATCCTGCCCTGGAACTTTGGTTTGTGATTTTGATGCGATATTATAGAAATACGTAGCGCCTTCTTTTACAGTATAGAAGCTCGTATTGCCCGAAGCGATCATTTCGTTGACCCAGGCTGCGGGTTTTAAACCTTCAGCTTCCATAAGTTCGATTCCTTTTTGAACGCCAATGGCATCCCAGATTTCAAACGGTCCGTTTTCCCAGCCAAAACCGGCTTTCATCGCATCGTCAATTTTATAGAAATCGTCTGTTATTTCAGGAACCCTGTTTGAAACATAAGCAAACATGGCAGAGAAATTCTTCCTGTAAAAATCGCCGGCCTTGTCTTTTCCTTTTACTAAAACCTTAAATCTGTCAATTGGTTTATCGATGGTTTTTGTCAGTTCCAGGGTTGCAAAAGAAGCCTTTTTCGCCGGACGGTATTCCATTGTATCCAAATCCAAAGACAAAATATCCTTATCGACTTTTTTATAAAACCCTTGCCCGGTTTTGCTTCCGAGCCATTTGTTTTCCATCATTTTGTTGATGAAATCAGGCAACTTGAATAAATCATGCGCTTCGTCATTGGGCACACCCTCATACAAACCATTGGCCACATGAACCAATGTATCCAAACCAACAACATCAACAGTCCTGAAAGTTGCCGATTTTGGCCGGCCTATGACAGGGCCAGTCAATTTATCAACTTCTTCAATGGTCAATCCCATTTCCTTTACCAAATGAAACAAACTCTGGATTCCGAAGATTCCAATTCGGTTTCCAATAAATGCCGGAGTGTCTTTGGCAATAACCGAAGTCTTGCCTAAATATCTTGAGCCATAATCAAAAAGGAAATCCAACACTTCATGCGAAGTTTGTGGTCCCGGAATGATTTCGAACAACTTCAGATAACGCGCAGGATTAAAGAAATGCGTTCCGCAGAAATGCTTCTGGAAATCTTCACTTCGGCCTTCGCTCATAAACTTGATTGGAATTCCAGAGGTATTAGAGGTGACCAAGGTTCCAGGTTTACGGAATTTATCAATTTGTTCAAAAACCAGTTTCTTGATGTCCAAACGCTCCACTACCACTTCAATCACCCAGTCATAGTTTCCAATTTTTGCCATATCATCCGTTGTGTTTCCGGTTGTGATGCGGCTTGCAAATTTCTGACTGTAAATAGGGGAAGGGTTTGATTTTAAGGCATTCGCCAAATGTTCATTCACGATTCGGTTGCGAACGGCTTTGCTTTCAAGAGTCAGCCCTTTTTTGGTTTCGGCTTCGTTGGGTTCAT
Source organism: Flavobacterium wongokense (assembly GCF_021608265.1). Taxonomy (GTDB): domain Bacteria; phylum Bacteroidota; class Bacteroidia; order Flavobacteriales; family Flavobacteriaceae; genus Flavobacterium; species Flavobacterium wongokense. The sequence goes on along the minus strand of NZ_JAKIHP010000003.1, from coordinate 62,197 downwards.
TTGGAATAATATCCAAAAGCAACACTTCCAATCCGATGTTGGCAAAATGGCACGCAATCCCTGAACCCATGATTCCGGATCCAACTACAGCCACTTTTTTTATTGTTCGTTTCATGTTTGTCTTTTAAGAGAAAAGAAGCAAGAAGCAAGAAAAAAGACTAGCTATCCAGTTTACTGATAAAACCAGTAATCATTTTTTGGAATTCGATAATCTTGCTTTCTATTTCTGTTGTTCTTTCTTCGGTTATATAACTATTCTGATTTGCTATTAATAATTGTGTTTGCAATTCGAAAGAAGAGCCAAGGCTTATATTTAAAAAATGTTTGAAATGAATGTCGCTTCTATTAGATCCTTCAGCAATATTCGAAGGCATTGATACAGCTGCTCTATTCATTTGACTTGTTAATCCATAAACTTCATTTTTTGGAAACTCTAAACTTAACTTATGAACTTCAGCTGCTATCTCCATTGATAGTGACCATATTTTGAGATTCTTAAAATTATGTTTCATAAATCTTGTTTCTTGCCTCTTGCTTCTTTCTTCTGTTTAAAAAATTTTCTTCTCTGTAATCAACTCGTTGATAGTATCAGCGACTTCGATAAAGTGCTGTAATTTCTCTTCTGAAACATTTTGTTTTACGATTTCATTGAATTTCAAAACCGTGATTTTGGATTGTTCCCTCATTTGTTTACCCAAATCAGTCAGGTAAATCAATACGCCGCGACCGTCATCCGGATTTTTCTTCCTGATGATGAGCCCTTTTTCCTCTAATGTTTTTAGGGTTCGGGTAAGGCTTGTAGGTTCCATTCCCATTTTGATGGCTATGGCTGTTGAAGGGGTTCCTTCTTCACGGTCGATGCTCAGCAGTGCAAAACCTATTGCCATGGAGCCTTCAAATTTGGATGCTTCTTCATTGTACATTCTGGCCACAGCCTGCCAGGTTGCACGAAGTATATAATCTATAGTTTTATCTTTCATATCCTTCAATGTATCGAAACTGACTCGATCCAGAATTCAAAGATACAATTATTTTATTATGCACGCATAGTATATGTGTTAATTTTTTTGAACGAAGAAAAAATGACTGGTAAATAGTAAGATTGGGAATTTACAATAAACAAGGTATGTAAGTGCTATTTTTTTGGAAATGTATATAGCAAATAAGGAGCGAGAAAAAGCCCTATAGGAATCAATATCCAAATATTACCTGTCATAATATTGTATGCTTTCAAAAGCTGAGGCCATGAATTTCCCCTGTATAACCCAAAACCGAATTCAAATGCTAAAGTTAAGAGCATCCATATCAATCCAATTATCAGTGATTTGCTAACCGATTGGGGCGGGTATTTTTTAATGACAAAGTTGATGTAGCTTCCTAAAAATAGTATAAGTGCTATCGTGGATAACTGTTGTGCCTTCAATTCGCCTAGGTAATTTTTATACCATAAATCCCTTACACTGCCGTTTACAACCGCAATTATAATCATAGGAAACCAGAGCAGTATGTATTTTAACATCGCAGTGTTAGTTAGTTACAATCTTATTTTTAGTTCGAAAGGTATGTAGGTAGATGTCTGAAAATATTATAATCGACAATAACAAGGAACAAAAAGCAAAGATTTCTAACCTTCCGCTGCCGACTTCAATCATGTGCAAACTCATGCTCGTTAGCCAGATGATAAAGACATTGAAGTTAAACATCGCACAAAGCAGGTAAAGGAAATTAGTCTGCAAAGGGTTGCTTTTCTTTTGAAAGTGAAATGCTAGCCTGATTAGTAACAATATTCCACCGAGCACAACGCCAAATAGTACGGAATATATAAAATTCAGGAATAGCCCTAATCCATGCATTATTCCATCCTTCTCGCTGTAATAGTCAAAGAATAGGTATAGAGTCCAAATGTTTAATATCACAAAGCTGATTACGGCATGGATTAATATCTTTTCTTTCATTATCTTGAGTATTGGATGGCAGGATTACTGTTGTTTTAATAAGACCTTACGCGATTGCATAAAGTCTTATTTCTGATTTTCTAATTAAAATGTTTTGCAATAAAAAGAATAAGGTTTTCGTCACTCATTTTATTAGAAGTACTTTCTGTAGATTGCGCATTTTTATATTGAGGTGTATCGGAAAGGAATTTTATAAACTGTTCTTGTATTTGCCCCGTTCCTGTTAAATGGATTTCATCAATGTTAGGCATTTTGCCGGCAATTTCCTTGAAGTATTTATGAGTTAGTCCAATTTCCTGGTTATTTGCCGTTTTTTCATTGGAATTATTATCCGGCCCCGGATTCGATACCTGTCCAAGAATAATAAATTCTCCTTTATCCACACTTTCTTTCCCTACAATTATTGCGTTATGGGAATCAATCCAAACACCAAACTGCTTTTTGTTTTTATCTGACATAATTTTATTTTTTTACAAGGTAGCCTATATAAAAAGGAACCAGTGGTTTTTTGGGTTAATATTGTGATTATAAATTCTCAAACAGCTCCGTTTTGAATATTTATATAATTATCAATCAGGTTTACACGATGTCCATTCGTAAATTATATAAGATACCAACGCAATGGTATAAGGAGTTTAGGCGATTTTCAATATAAATTTGGTATAATAAAATCATAGAAATCATGAAAAATAATACCCAACGAAACGGCATCCAACAAGGAAGCGTTTCACAGTACAAAACATTATCCTTTTATGAAGAAAATTACATTTTAGAGCCCGAAGATTTTGAAAAAGACAATGGTTATTTTGTTTACGAAAGCGATGATTCCAATGATGTGATTTATTTGGGCGACAGCTATCAGTTTGCCATATAAATTTACATACCATATACATCAATATATTTCAAAAACAAAAATCGAAAATGGAATATAGGATTCCATCTTCGATTTCATATTAAAATGCCCTGTTTTTATAGGGTATTTTTTATTTAAAGATCCAGGCTTTTGATATAGGCCTTATTGTCCGATGGCCTTCCCAGGAATTCCTCAACTGCTTTTACGATATCGCGCTGCGTACCGTTGGCAAGGATAAGTTCACGATAGCGCATACCTGTTTTGGTATCGGTTAGGCCGTTCTTTTCAAATTGGGTAAACATATCCAAAGCATACACTTCAGACCACAAGTATCCATAATAGTATACCGGATGTGTATTGATGTGTATCCAGTTTGCCTGGTAATGCGTGCCCGGTACATAAAAATCCATCACACCCAATTGCTTGTCAATATCTTTCCATAATTGGTCTGTAGAAAGCGGTTTTTCCGGATTGTATTTGTCATACAAATTCAAGTCATACACACAACGCTGCAATGATTGGATCGTACCAATTCCCGAAGCCACTTTTTTTGCTTTCTGCATATTATCGAACGTTTCCTTTGGCAATGGTTTACCCGTTTTATAGTGTTTTGCAAAAGTGCTTACCATATTGTAATCGGCAATCCAGTTTTCAAACAACTGCGACATCGACTCAGTGAAGTCGGCTTTTGATTCCTGCTGTGATGAAAACTCGCCGTGGTACGACATCATATTTACGATGTGCCCAAATTCGTGGAATAAGGTTTTCAATTCCTTTTGGCTCAACAGCGAAGGCGAAGTTTTTGTAGGACGTGTAAAGTTACCCAAAAGCATCGCAACCGGGAATTCATTTCCTTTTCCTGAAACGATGTTTACACCATAAAACCAGGTTTCCTTATTTGGCCTTGGGAAAAGGTCCATATAGAATTTACCTTTAAGTTTAGTGCCTTCATACACTTCATACATTTCAACTTCTGGGCTCCAAACCGATGGGTTCTGAACTTTTTTGAACTGCATTCCCAATAATTTCTGATAGATATCGAACATGCCTTTCAGACATCCTTCCATTGGGAAGTAAGCCCTCAGTTCTTCGTTGTTAACATTGTATTGTCTTTTCTGGATTTGGGTTTTGTAGTAAGCAATATCCCAAGGCTCTAACTTAGCGGCACCGCCTTTCGACTCCGATTTTTTCTCATTCTCCAGTAAAACAACATCCGCTTTTGCTTTTTCCCTAACCCTGCTGATTAAATCATTGACAAAACTCCAGGCAGTCTGCGGATTCTTAGCCATTCTGGTAACCGTAGCATAACTCGCATAGGTTGGATAGCCCATAACCTTTGCCAGTTCGTCACGTTTTTTTACCATTTGGTCAAGGATGTCGATGTTTTTATCGGCTGCACGATTAAAAAACTTGGTGTAATAGGCTTTTCGCGTTTCTTCATTCGAAGCAGTTCCCATTACCGTTTCGTTGGTAGCGTTTATAATTGGTATTTCATAATGATCGCCTACTTTGTAGTTCGCCTTAAAATCTTCAGGAAGTCCTTCTGCACCTTTGTTGTCAAGGGTTAGGATATCCTTAGCAGAATTCATATTGTTCGAATAATTGGTAGACAATTCGTTGATTTCCTTTGAAAGTGTTTTATACTGTGACAGTTTATCTTCACTCAGGTTCACTCCCGAAAGTTCAAAACCAAGGATCATATCATCAACCAATATCTTTCTGTTTTCTTTCAGTTTGCCATAATCGGGTGAAGCTTTAAATTTCAGCATTTTGTTGTAGATATCCTTGTCAGAATACATGCTGGTGGAAAGCGAATCCAACAGCTGGTAACCTGCCAGTCCTTTTGCACGGGTTATCGAATCGGTAGAAACCCAATACATCATAAAGCAGTTGTTGCTTGTTGTATAGATCTTGTTCTTGATCTCATCCATGCTTCCAAAAACATTGTCAAAGCTTATAGTCGGCTCTTTCTTGATTCTTGTAATCATTTCCTTTACCGCATTTAGCGTATGTTTAGCATAATCGTCTACGTCAGCGGGAGTAACTTTAGCGTAGTCAACAACAGTGTTCTTCTCTACGAGGAAAGGGTTTTTCCTGTTGGCTGTAGTTTGCGAATATCCCTGGAAAGTTGTCATAAGGCAGATTAAAAAAGCAAAATAGCGTAGTTTCATTGTAATGGTATTTTTATAGTTGTAATTTGTTTTATAGATTTAGCGTTTGCGAATATAGGCATTTCACTTTGTATGATTGACTTACTGCCTGATGATTTTCTGTATAGAAGTCATGCCTTCGGTTGAAATGCTTTTCACAAAATAAACACCGGTTGGCAATGAAGTAAGGTTAGCTTCTTTGGTATTTTTCACCTCGTAAACAAGTTCCCCTCTCACCGAATAAACAGCAATGTTTTCCATATCGGTATCAGTGTGTATGCTGTTAGTTGTTGGATTAGGGTAAAAAGTATTTTTAGGTCTTGCAATGTCAGAAGTTGCAAGGTTATAAGCAGCAATGTCCATTTTGTACAATCCCGATTCGGTTGCGGTTACCGCATAAAAATAGAGGTAATTATTATAGGCCAATAATGGTCCCGAATAATAACCGCTGGCAGTTGTAAAATAGTTTGGTGCTACGATAGGGAGCGTATTGGCTTCAGTGCCATCAGAAGTATAGATGCGCCAGCCATCACTTGGGGAATTGCTTTTGGTGGCTACAAAGAAAAGGGCATTGTTATGTACCAACGGATAAATAGGGCTCATTCCCTCGCTTCCTTCGTTGATATCCTTTACCAGTTCGGAACCTGCATTGGTACCATCGGTTTTCCATAATTCAGGGCCATAAGGAGTGCCGTATACCGTGCCATAAATCTTATTGTTGTAGAAGGTTCCGTAGAAGGTCTTAAACGGAAGCGTAGTCAAAACCGGTGTGCTCACTCCATCCGATGTATACACTCCATTATCATTCGTAAGATATATTGTATTGTTGAGCACAAACGGAAAACTAACCGACGTATCGTATTGCTCAAGCGTATCCCAGGCAAAGTTTGTATTGATGGCATTCGTATCGAGGTTGAACGAAACAAACTTAAACGCCCCATTATAAATCACCAGGTATACCAAGTTATTATTGACTTTGGTTACAATAGTCCGGCTTGATGTTAAAGAAGAGGCCAGATAAGGTGCATCATAAATGATAGTGGTTGAGTTAGGCGGCAGGAATTTGTCAATGCGGCGCCTTCCTGACCTGAAATACAACTGATCGTTATATTCGTAAAAACCTACCGTTTCCCCAATTGCTGATGTGCCACCAGATTTCAGTTCAAGGGTAGTATTAGTGATTAAATTCTTGACATAAGTATTGGTCGAATTATAGTTGTAAATCAAATAATGCTTAAAGACATAAACAATATCACACCACTGGGCAAGCTCAGTAATGGTATCAGTGAGTGTGTCGATCTTATTCAGTCGGGTACCACAAAGGAAATAGATGTCGTTGTCGTAAAACTTGAACTCCCTTGGCCTCGCAAAGAAATAGGTTGACCCTGCTAAACCCGGCGCATTATAAATGAAGGTTTCATCAGTATCAAGATTAACCCTTACCACTTGGTAGCGCTGTACCGTGCCTATCATTTTGGTCGTATAGCAATACAGAAAATTGTTCTTAACAATAATAGGAACCATAGCACGGTCTGTAGCATCCAAACCAGAATCAACAGGTCCAGGGATACGGGTTATGGTTTGTGCCGAAACGCCAAAGCCGATTAAAAGTAAAAGTGCTATAAATTTTCTCATCCTGTCATTATTTGGCGGTAAAGATACTATAATCTGTAACTTATGGAATAACTATTTTTGAATCTCTTCCGCTTTTTAACACATTGCTAACGCTCCACACTCCTTACTTAGATTACTTTTACCCGCATAAAATCCCACTTTTATGAAATATGCATTTTACAGAACTGCGGTGCTGACCGTTGTATTGCTTTTGGCTACAGCCCAATCCTTTGCATGGGGAGGCGAGGGCCATACATTAGTCGCTCAGGTAGCCTTTAGCCATATGGATGAAACTACCAAACGCAACGTGATGAAATACCTTGACGGCATGACGCTGGCAGAAGCCGCCAACTGGATGGACGCCATCAAAAGCGACCACGCCAACGACTATATGAAACCCTGGCATTACATCGACTTTGAAAAAGGCGCAACGCAGGCAGCCGACCCTGAAAACATCGTAACAGTTTTAAACCGTACGCTAAAGGAGCTCGACCATAAGGAAACACTTTCGCATGACGAAATCAAAAAGAGGATTTTGTACCTTTTCCACCTGATTGGCGATTTGCACCAGCCATTGCACGTAGGCTATCCTTCGGATAAAGGTGGGAATACCGTACAGCTGAACTTTATGGGAAGCAGCGGAACCAACCTGCATGCCACCTGGGATAACGCCATCATAGAATATAAGGCAACCTCGCTCGCTGATGTGCTCAACAGCAAAAAATACACTCCCGAAGAACTGGCAGCCGTACAGAAAATAGACGTCATCGGCTGGGCAAAACAATCCAGAGGCTACCTAAAGGATGCCTACACCGTAAAGAACAACAAGGCAGACGACCGTTATGTAGACGCTGTGTATCCGATTATCAAAACACAGTTATTGGACGCAGGGATTCGATTGGCTGCAGTATTGGAGCATTATTTTAAGACGGTTTAAGAGAGATTATTCCTCATTCCCATTTGTATTGCCCTCATTTTCTTGATTGACATTTGTGTTATTTTCATTATTTACATTATTGGCATTGTTGAAAACAACATTCCCGTTAAACTCTACATGATTGAAGTTAGTTTGCCCAACAATTTGCGTCACGTTCTCTGTTTTTTGGCTAATCTTCTTCCTGTTTGTGGGAGTATTTATCCGCTTAATGTTGGCTGCGTCAATTTCATTTTTTCTTAAAAGATTATTGAACTCTACACTTTCAGCCTCTGCATTTGCTTTTCTTGCTTCTGCATCTGCCTTCCTTGCTTCTGCATCTGCCTTTCTCGCATCTGCATCCAACTTTCTTTCCGTTGCGTCTGTAATCCTTTTATGCGATGAGGTTATCTGTTCAGTTTGCTGTTTATTGGCAACAGCCTGATTGTGGTGATCATTTCTATCTATCCCTATAAGCAAACCTACCGTAACCGCTAAGGCAATCTTTACTTTTTTCGGCGAATTCTTGACAAGATCACTAAATACGGTATATATGGATTGTCCTGTTTTTACGTGGTTGATAACTAACATTTCTTTTGGCCCGACTTCCTTCTCATATAGCATAAAGTAAACCAGCTCATACAAATCGTTTATGTTTGCTATCAGTAAGGCAAAGTCCTTTACCTGCAAATAATCATATTTTAGATACATACGAATACTATATCCTCCTTCGCCGTTGTCTTGATTTAGCCATTCTATCTCATTCCCGGGAGGGTTAGTGATTTCGGGATAAATCCTTTCAACCATTGCATGTCCGCGTTGTACAGGAACCTTTATCCTACGTGTCACATCATGTTGGGCATTTTGCTGCACGAATCTTGTTTTTGCCATTATAAATTGTTTTGGTTAGTACCTTAAATTTACAAAACGATGATAAACAAGCGTAATTGCGATTAAAACTTTCGTTTAAAAACTAGAATTACCGATAAAATGTAAAATAAATTGTAATGCAATCCGTTGCTAATGCTTATTCGAAATAAAGAAATGCGAAAACTCAATATTCTCATTCGAAATTTTATCGGACTTGTATATGTTTTTCCGTAAATGTTTTAGATAACGCTGGTCTTTTGTTTGCAGCAAGACCTTAATGCTTTTACGGTCTTTCAAACTGTCATGGGAAGTTATTATGTGGTTTATATGGTAGGCAAAAGCTGCTTCCAATAGGTTCCCAATTTCAAATTTTACATTTTTACTTTTCAAAGTAATGTCCTTTTTTACAAAAGCAATGCTGAAGACAAGCAACATGTCTGCTTTTTCATCCTCAAATATTGTTGATAATGGGGAAACCAACTCAGAAGTAAATTCAGTATCTCCTATCTCTCCGTTTAAATAATCTTCTATCTTTTTTTCATTTACGGGAATTATGTGGGTGTAGCCTATGGGTTCTGACTCCTCATTAACAATAAGCATAAGTACCGTCTTGTTTTTTTTGAAATGGGAGTTGTTCCTTTTATATTTATTTACAAACGAGTCTGCCCAAACGCTGTTTCGGAACGCCCGAACATTTAACTGTGAAATATCTGTGATTTGCTGAGGTGTGGGAAATTTGAAATACGAGTCATCAATCTGGCTTGTTCTTAAATGAAACCTGCCCTTAGTTCTAATGATAACATATTTTCCGGGAAAGATAAAATCATCACTTGAAATGCCGCCACTGTGTAGTTTATTGGAAAGATATCTTATCAATAACCACGAGATGCCGATTAAAAATAACGAACCAAGGGCAGTATAAATCTTTTTTAAATCGGGATTACTAATTGTATGGGAATTATTAAAAAGATAAGCAATTATAATAATTGGGAAAAGCGGAGCAGCTACCTTGATTAAATTGGACGGTTTAATTATTTTGTTCTTGTAAATTACATCCAAATGGTACAACTCCCTGAGTATAGTCCTGAAGATTTTAAGCAGGAAGTATTTAAATTTTGCAAGTTTGAATTTAAATTTCATTATGTGCTGTATTAAAATTTGTCCGGTATTATTTAGCGTAGCCTAAGTGTCAATTCCTGACCTTCAGCAATTACCGGCATCCAAAGGATGTTGAATTGGGATAGCAATATGTTCTTTACATAGTTTACTCTTTCGTCCCTGCCTTCCGGCTGATTGATAAACAAATTCCTTGGCATCTTCAATTCATTCAACAGTCCCATTATTCTTTCAGCTTCTTCGGCCAAGGGTAACGCTTGTTGTTCGCGGTTTCCGGAAAACAAAAGCTCCTCTAGGTTTTGTTTATTGACTTGTTGGGGTTGGGAAAATAGGTATGCAAAGGATGCACCTGCTAAATAACAAAGACTGTGATGGCCGCTTCCGTGTGGAGGAAAATCTTCAATGGCAACAATCAGGCTGTTGGGCACAATCTGGTTATTTATATAATGCCGTGAGATATCGTCCTGCCTATTGAATTCAGGGGCAATGTAAAACACTTTATTTTGTGGTGCCCTTGCCTTCAGCAGGTGTAGTAGTTTATGCTGTTCATCATCGGTATGGATGTGGATACGCAGGTACGAACGCCCAAAAGTATCCCACTGCGCTTGATTGGGATTACGTCGCCTACTGACCAGGAACGGCCTTTTGAACTGAAAATATAAATGGTTATTTACCTGTACATCATATCCATAGCCCGGCTGGCCTTCCATATAAGTGCTCGGAAAAAAAGGGATGATGCACCAAAAGGTATATTTCTGAATGAATTCGAATGTAAAACAAAAGGAAAACTGTGTTTCCGAAAAACCGCATTCTGGCATGGATATGTTATTAATGTGGGTAGTTACAATTAAAAATACAAAACCCTAGTAAACCACCATAATACTATCATAAACTCTCGTTAAAAAACCCGAATTACCGATGAAATGAAAACTGTTTCTAAGGTATTACCCAAAAGGAGCAATATTCACCGGACCAAATTTCCAATTTGATACAAAGCCGAAAGCGATTACGAACAAAATGTAGATTTCAAGGCAGATTAAGGCATAAAACAACACCATCCTGTAGGCAATGCCCCATTTGGAATAGTCACTGCCAAAGGCATTGATATAACCATAAATTACATAGGCATTGATGATGACCGTTACGACCATGCTGGCAGCCATGCCACTCCAATTTAAAAAATTGTTTATCGGAAAATAGAGATTGGCGAAAGTGCCCAACAGTAAAATCCCCAGCAATATCATTCCGGATATTATCGAATGCTCGCTTAGATTGAGTTTCTTCCTTCGGAATAAAATAAAGGTGTTCAATGCGGCAAAGGGCACATACAGAAACAGGATGAATTTGCTTTTCTGGATAAATAGTTCGTCCATCTTCCTGCTGGCTTCATTCAGGTAAACCTTAGGAGGGAGGACTTCTTCAGGGTAGAGCAGCTCATCGATATGACGTATGAACAGCATCACCCCAATAGCCATCAGGATCAGGTAAAACACATTGTAATACCGCTTGCGTTTTCCTGCAATGTATTCCAGTGCGGCTTTTCCCGGGCGTACCAATGCCTGCTTCGCGGTAAACAGGATTCCCTTATCAAGATGGAACGTACCGTGCACCACATCGTGGAAGATAAAGTTTTTAAAGGTAATGCGGTGGGTGTCGGCTTTCTGCCCGCAGCCCGAACAGAATTTATTGGTCAATTGGTCTCCGCAGTTAAGGCAGTTAGGGTTGGTCATGTATCGTTACGCTGGTTAGTTGGTCATAGGATTGTTAGATGACCCTAATATAAACAAATTTTACTTTCAGTCAAAACGCTGTTATAGGTGTTGCAGTTTAGGGTTTAGGATATGGTAATGCAATTAATTTAGTGATTGGAACCTTCTTGCCATTAAGGGTTGCCGGCTGCCACATCGGAGATTTCCTTAGCGCTCTTGCTGCTTCAATTGCAAGCTGCTCACCAAAATTTCCCAGGTCGTTTTTTACAAGTTTAGCCTCTGTTACAAAGCCCTCGACCCCTATCGTATAACTCATCACAATCTCTCCGGTTATATCATTTTCACTATCCGGCCAGTATAAATTATAGTGGAGGTATTTATTAAATAGTTTCATATCGCCTGGAAAGGCTGCATCTATTACCGTTCTTGATGGCAATGGTTTAGAGCCTTTAGGGACACTCTTCTGGCTGAAATTGTATTGGGAAATAAAACAGCAAAGAAACAATAAATAAATTTTCATAATGTTTTTAATAGAGGGTTTTTAGCAATTGCTTATGAGGTGCCGACGGTTCCTGCAGCAATGGCGAACTTATTAATTAAGTGGAAAGATAAGCAAAATTTGAATTGTATAATGCTACCGGTAATTTCACTTAAGAAATGCTTAAGAATCGCAAAATGAGAAAAAAGGCACGGCATTTGTAATCGCAATCTTATGTCGCACTCACGGACTGACGCCACTAGGTCTGTTAAATTATTTTGCTTATGACTCAAAAATACTTTAACATTCTCATGAAGAGAATAGACCAACTTGAAGCGCTTATTCAAGTTATTGGAAACACCCAACCCGAAGAAATACTGCTCGACAGTTACCAAATGCGCGAGCTGCTGAATTGCAGCGACTCCACCTTACGCCGGCTCCGTGCCAACGGAACCATACCCTGTAATAAGATTGGAAACAAGTACTACTATCCAAAGAACTTCTTTACGCAGGAATTCCTTAATACCATTATTAAGTTGGATGATCCTTCGAAGCGGTTTGATGATAAATAGTTTGTATGTTTGCAGTATTATATGAGGGCGAGGACGGGAAACTGTTTGAGCCCTCTACTTTTAATCCTTGTATAATTTGATTTTTATCCAATCTTGTGCATTATATTCTCTTATAAATGATTCCGTTTCTTTAACCAACCTATCATTTTCATTGAATTCAAGTGTTATGGTTTTCCCATGCCTTTGAGCCTCACTTAAAAAATTATTAATAGAAAGTTTAATTAAACTCCTCATCATAACGTAGTTCTCAAATCGTATTGTGTAACCATCACATTCATCAGGTATATCTAAAACTTGTTTGTTCAAATCATAAACTTCTTTCCAGCTAACATTTATCTGGCAAATTTCGTTCATGCCCAATTCCTTAAAATAAAAATCATAAAAATTCAGGCCATTGTCAGTGTAAGATTTAAAACTGAAAAAGTCACCAAAGTCTTTTAAAAATTGCTGTGCAGTTTTTATTCCCCCTCCGGCCTTAACTCCTTCATTCTTATCAAATAAATTAAAATAAGTGCCATCATCAACGAATGTGATACGATTTTTCATAACTTCAATGCTTCGTACCGTTGAATTTCCTTTAGAAGATGATGCTACATTATCAAAGTGTTCCCGTGCCAATCTGAGAAATTCCCCTTTTACAGATTCTTTTGTACTCAGATAGCGATTAAATGAATTCAACAGACTCGCCCAATTGAAGTCTGAAGGGTCGTCAATATCATGTCTTGCGTAGAAGTTATTGCTTTCAAAACTATTAGCCAAAGGATAGCTGCCAATACTTTTAACTTGTTGAAAAGGGCTTTGATCGAAATGAGGATTCGATTTAAAAAAAGAGTCAACTTTTGAAAACAATGTATTTACATCAAGGCATTCATATTCATCATAAGAGACTAAATCAGAAATGGCAGAAATTAAAAAATAAGTAAATCTTCCATTTTGAAGATCTATTGATTCTTTTGCCTTTTCATCTGCGGAGCTGGCTGAAATTATATAATAACCTGTTGATTTTTTTGAACTTAGCGAAAAGAATTGTGCAGATTTATCTGCTTCGGGATATCCAATTCCAGAATAGCAACTATCAAAAATTAAAATCTTTGTTTTGGGTGAAAGCTTTTCAAGTTCGGCTATTATCTCGGAAATTGTAACAGCCTTGTCCTTGAATATTACAGTCGTTTCGTTTGCAGGTATTCCATGCCCTGAAAAGTAAAAAAATATGTCATCGTTGGAATATTGAAACTCATTACTTAATGCTTCGATTGTTTTTACAAAAGTTTCCCAAATATTCCCATTTGGTTTCGTTTTTTCACTTTTTATAATTCTAAGATTTCCATCATCAACATTACAAAATTCTGTAAAAACCTGTGCCATGTTAGATGCATCTTTTGCGCAGAATGACAGAGGCTTTATTTCGTAATCATTAATTCCGATAGTGATTGCGTATCGTTTGCTCATGTATTTTATTTTTTGTTTATCAATTAGGAGTTTTGTAATTGAGAAAGATCATATAAGCACAGCAAAATAAAGAATTAATTAATATAAGTTACTCAATGCTGATTCTAATAATTCCTTTTTCAGCTTTGTAATTGTAGCAACTGTTACTTCTTCTAAATCATAACGAAATCCATTTATTTCAACAGTTTTTACTTTTTCTTTAAACACAAAGGAGCAGATATTTTTGTTCTGATTCTCATCAACAATTATGGCAAATTTGTTTTTCATATCACGATAAGTAATTCGGGAAAGCTGAGGTTCCTTAATTTTAGATGACATTGCTAAAATGGTCTTCACAACATTATATGCCTTGATTTCTTCATCTGTTGTTATGATACCTGAATTTGAAGCAGCAATTTCTTTTTTAATTACTTTATCCAGGGCTGTTTTAATCGAGCCTGAGTTAACCAAAAGTTTTATTTGATTTAGTACCTTATCAGAAGAGCGTTGTCCGCCCATATTTTTATAGATAAGTTTAGCTAAATCATCGCTTGGAACTGATAAGGTTTGACAGAAAGCATTATCAAATTCATCCAGAAAATAAATATCTTCTGCTTCTGCTAGGATATCTTTTATTTCAAGATTCTGATGATTGAATAATGCCAGCTTTTCTATATCAGCAGTTTCATATGCCAAAAGGTTAAATGCAAAAAAAGGTTTTGGATTCAATCCCTTTTTCTGTTTTGTATCGACTGCATGGAAATTATAGATGATTCCATTAGTGACAATACCAATTTTCGCAGAAGGAGTATACAAACAGTACTCATTCAACTGCCTGAAGTGATTATCGGTTAAATTGGCAGTCACACTCTTGCATTCGACCAACATTACAGGTTCTTTTTTTCCTAATGTAATTGCAATGTCAACACGGCGGTTTTTTTTGTCCGCCATATCTGCATAATATTCATGAGTATAGTGGTCAATTTTTCTATAATTCAAATGATTTAAAAAAGTGTGAATTAAGTTGTCACGAGTTTGGGTTTCATCCTTACTTGCTGCAATTGCTTTTTTGAAATCCCAATTATCCAAACTTTTTTTGAGACTGTTGGTAACCTGTTTTAATCTTTTTGAATCTAATGGCATAAGTACTTTTTTATATTTATTTGAAAGACAATGGATTTATTGGTTAGCTAACGTAATTAATCTTTTCAGTTCTTACAACTAATTGTTAATAACTTACTTACTAAAATCCATAATTCTTTCGCATTATGTTCGGGTCTTCTCCACAAAAACCACCCATTTTGCGAACAAAACCCAACCAACACCCGAACAACATCCGAAAAACCATATCAAAAATGGCAAAAGAAGTGTTCATTAAACGTCAATAGCGTTCTTTAGCGTTCAATATGCATCACTACTGTTCAATTTCGTTCACAGGTGTTCACGCCATTGCGAGCCTAAAACCGCTGTTCTAGCTTTGTCCTCAATCAGTTACCACTAGGGCTGAGGAACTATTTAGTAACCCGTTAAAACAAAAAATTATGGGAACTTATAACAAGGGCATATTGGGCCCATTTTCAGGAAAGGTTGGTACAGTGGTTGGTGCCAACTGGAGAGGTAAGGATGTGATGCGATCACTTCCAAAGAAAACCAACCGCACCCCAACCGAGACGCAGCAGCTCCAACGCCAGCTGTTTACTACGGTAGCTGAATTCCTTTCACCGATGAGCAATGTGCTGTCACGGTATTTTGGGCACAGTGGAGGTTACGTTAGCCGCAGGAACCAGGCGATGTCCTACCACATGACCGAAGCGGTGGAGTACGTAGACCCCAACTTTGACATCCTGTATAACAAGGTGCTGATTAGTAAGGGAGATTTGGTGGGGGTACAGAATCCAACTGCGGCATCTACCACTGCCGAAAAGATCAGCTACACCTGGGAGGACAATTCTGGGCAGGGTAGTGCCAAGGCTACCGACCAGCTGGTAGTCGTAATCTATGCTCCGGCAGAAAACCTGTATTACACACTGCTCAACGCGGCAGTCCGCAATGCCGGTTCGGTTACGATTACGTTGTCGTCGTATTTCTCGGGGCTTGAAGTGCAAAGTTGGATTACGTTTGCATCAGAGACAGGGAAGGCGTATGCGACGAGTGTGTATATGGGGGCAGTAACGATTGTTTGATTTTTTTATTTTCTTTTGGCTTGACCCAAAAGAAACAAAAGGTCAAGGCTTTGAATCTTCGGCGGTCAAATTTATTCTCGAATCTTAAATGAAAAGAACTCGCTATGCTCAAACAGCTTTTCATTTTACAGATTCTTCGAATATTTGACACTCGCCTGCCAGATTCTGATGCCAAAAAAACTGCTTCTTAGAACAGCGGGGTAAAAGCCGCCCTCATATAAAAATCGTAATAAAACAATGCAGAAGCAAAGTGGCAGCGCTCCACGAGTTGAGCGAAGCGAACGGCTTGGGGCGCGGAACGAAGCTTCAAAGTAGTTTTTGAGATTTTTATATGCAGGCTTGATTTTTTTGATTACTTTTTTCATCAAGGAAAAAAGTAATAGATAATAAAAAAACCGCCTATAAACTAGTTCAGGCGGTTTCCGCATTTAATTGTGGTAGAATTAAATAATGATATAACACCCTGCCATGGCAAAGGCAAAAACGATATGCCCTGCAAACAGCAGGCTATAATATCCCGCAGCGTTCATTTGTGGCCGGCTTTGGGATTTGACAAACAGGAATGCCCAGAACAGTATGCTGAAGATTCCGATAAGCGATCCATAAAGTAATATGTTTTCATAGGAAAGCGTCATCCACCCATTCGCAAGCAGTGCCTGGAATACGATGACAAACAAAAAGCCCATAGCGTACTGTACGCCCAAACCAATCCTGCGGTTGGTCTTGGTATCGAGTACATTGAAGTGACTGATGACAGCAGCCAAAAGATAAGGTTCCTGGAAAGGCTGGTGGAACATTTCCGAAGTAACGTAACTAAAGATAGTCTTTAGGCTGGTGGCGGCAAACGCTGCAGTAAGGAGTATTAATAAAATCATATACAGCCTTATTAAATTCCCGCAGGGTAAAATTCACCAAAAGCATGTTCATAATCAGTTTCGCTTTCGTAAACGTCAGCTTCAGTAATAATCCTGTCCCCATTGATAAGGTGGATTGTTGTTAATAGCGCCGACTCCAATACATTGGTGCAGGCTGTTAGTGGGTTAAGGATTTCGTGGGCTTTCATCGTAATTGTTTTTATTTGACTTTACAAAATTATAAAAGGGGCTATCTTTTTCATTTACAGGATTTTTGGACGGGGTTTCATAATTTCCATTTCGAGTAATTACATCCGTCACTTCGAGTGTTTCGTCAGTGATGACGAAATGTATCGAGAAGCCTTATTCAAAATAAAAACCGCCCACAGGTTGCTCTGCAGACGGTTCCTTTTAAGTACTATGGGCTTAAAAACTAACCTAACCTTTTAAATCATAGCACTATAGGTTTATAGCTCCAATATTGGTAGTGGTACTATTGGTTACTACCACATTTTGCTGTGTTACCGCCTGACCAGGGAATGCAGGTGTAGCGGTTACCGTGTACGTTCCTGCAGGAAGGCCTGCCATTTGGAACATTCCGGCTGCATTTACATTGGTAGAATACTCTACGTTTGAAGAAGAGGTAGCCATAATCACCGCTTTAGTTCCCACTGAGTTGATTCTTCCCAGGATGATTCCTGATGTAGAAGCAACAATGGTTCTCAATACCGGTTTCAGTTTGTAAACACCTGCTCCGGTTTCCACGATAGAAGTGTTGGCATCAAAATCGATTAGGATTTCGTTTTCAACATTTTCCAACAAGGTCTGCGTTACATTGATCTTTAAACCTGATTGATCGGCACTTGGTGTTGATAAAGGATATACGATACCATTCAGTTTAACGGTATTGTTGTTCCCCAATAATAATCGGATCTGCGATGCCTTAACATCGCCCATTTCGCTCGTGGCAATCATGGTACTGATACCATTCGACAAAGTCAATAGGTTGTAAATCCCGGCAGTGGTATTCAGCGTGATGGTCTGTCCGTTGCTTCCAATCACCTCTACAGCCTGTAAATCAATGTTTACTTCGTCATAAGGTCCGGGAGCATCCGTCATACGCACCTTGTACGCATACTTGCCTGAATCGTTGGAATCGCTGCTGCAGGCGTTAAATGACAATCCAACAACAATAACAGCGGCAATAAAAATTAACTTTTTCATATTTAGTATTTAGTGTTGTGAATTAGGTATCACAACACTACAAAGGTGGTGCTATTGCTTGGGGGATTGTTGTACGATGCAGGGTAAGGTTTGTATAATTGCCATGCGGGTTACGGTTGGTAGCCTGCCAGATTATTTCATCCGTTAGGCTTTGCCTAAGGTCTAATACTAAAAAACTGCGTCTTAGAACAGTGGGGTAAAAGCCGCCCTCATATAAAAATCGTAATAAAACAATGAAGAAGCGCAGGGGCAGCGCTCCACGAGTTGAGCGAAGCGAACGGCTTGGGACGCGGAACGCAACTTCGAAGTAGTTTTAGAGATTTTTATAAGTAGGCCTGACACGAGCGAAGCGAACTGGCGCAGCATTTTTTAGTTACTTTTTTTATCAAGAAAAAAAGTAATGATAAAAATAATAATCATTACAACCACTCTACTTAATTATAGTCACTATACGTGAGACCCTGATTTCATTGCGTTTTTTAAAATAATTATAAAAAAACGTTAATTCTGGAACAACCGTTTCAAAATTAATTATATCTTTGTCCCAGTAATTTGAATATCATGGCACGCAGTGTTGAATTTAATGAATGTGAGATCATAGAAAAAGCAATGAACGTCTTTTGGGAAAAAGGCTATCACGGTACTTCCATGCAGGATTTGGTAGATGCGATGCAGATTAACCGAAGCAGTTTGTATAATACTATTGGCGACAAACACTGTCTTTTCATTAAATGTGTAACTTCTTATGTAGAAGCCGGATTTCGTGAAACGGAAGAAAAGATTGCCAAAGAGGAATCAGCTTTAAAGGCATTGATTAATATCATCAGGGATAAAGCGGCATGGGTTGTCGACAGCGAAAGAGGTTGTCTGGGTATTAAGACCGTGTTTGAAATTGCACCTGAAGACGAAGAGGTTCGGAATTTATTATGCAAAAACGGGTCGCGTTATCAACAAATGATGACCAACCTGATCCAAAAGGCGATAGATGATGGAGAGTTGGATGGAAGTGAAGATGCTTCGCTACTTGCAGAATACATTATGACGACATTTACAGGATGGAAACAGACCTTTATCATAAACCAAGATCCCATCATCATCAAAAAGATGTCTGAATACCTTATTAAAAGTATTACGCGTTAATACTTTTTTTTAACACCAATTCTGGAACGTTTATTTCAAAAAGTAAATGTCGGGAAGAACTATAATAATTTTTAAAAACAGCTCTAATTCTGGAACAAACGTTTCAAAATTAAGAAGTTAAGAGGCAGTAAATTTTTAACAAACAGCATTAATTCTGGAACGTTTATTCCAAAACTAAAAACAAAAACTCAACATCAATAACTAGCAAAATCCAATCTCATGAAAAAGCAAAATCAACAATTAACATCAATACTAACAACAAAATCTAATCTTATGTACAAATTCATCACTCTGAGCTTAGTCGCTCTATTTTTAGCAAGCTGCGCCGATAAGAATGCCGGTGCACCACAAAACGCTCCGGCAACCTTACCTGTTATGGATGTTGCTTACGCTTCGGCCAACACCGACACCGAATATCCTGTAGCAATACAAGGAAAAACAGACGTTGAAATCCGCCCACAGGTTAGTGGGACTTTGGATAAAATCTTTGTAGATGAAGGTGCTTATGTTACAGCAGGGCAGCCTTTATTTAAAATCAATGACAATCCGTTCCGCCAGCAGTACAACAATGCTACTGCAAGTTTGAACGCTGCAGAGGCTGCAGTAATCAATGCCCAGTTGGAAATTGACAAACTGACTCCATTGGTAGCCAACAAAGTTGTATCGGATTACCAATTGAAAACAGCCAAAGCCAATCTGGCGATAGCCAAAGCAACTGTGGCACAATCAAGAGCCGTAGTAGGAACTGCACAGATTAATCTGGGTTACACCTTAATCAAAGCTCCGGTTAGCGGTTATATTGGAAGGCTTCCAAAAAAACAGGGAAGCTTAATCAACCAGGCTGACCCTGAAGCTTTGACTACACTTTCGGATACCAGGGATGTATACGCTTATTTCTCTTTGAGTGAAAATGACTTCATCAACTTTAAGGCACAATACAAAGGGAACACATTAAATGACAAATTAAAAGGTTTGGCTCCGGTTTCCTTAGTGCTTTCTGATGATACGGTTTATCCGCAACAGGGAAAGATTGATATGGTTGACGGCCAGTTTGACAAAACAACAGGTGCGATTACCTTAAGAGCAAAATTCCCAAATGCCAACGGTTTACTGCGTTCCGGAAATACCGGAAAGGTGAAAATCAGCATCAATCATCAAAACGCAATTGTAATTCCACAGGACGCTACTGTTGAAATACAGGATAAGGTGTATGTATTCCTTGTAGATAAAAAGAATGCAGTAAGCAGACAACCAGTTGTAGTATCAGGAAAAAGCGGTACCGATTATTTAATCAGCGAAGGCATCGCTTCGGGAGACCGAATCGTATTGAAAGGCTTTGAAAACCTGCCTGACGGCGCTACTATTATTCCGGATAACGCTAAAAAATCAGTAGCCAAATTATAATCTAAACCAACAAAATCTTAATCATGTTACAAAAATTTATTGACAGACCCGTGCTGTCAACAGTCATCGCTATACTTATTGTTATCCTAGGAACAATAGGCTTAAAGACACTTCCGCTACAGCAATTCCCCGACATTGCACCGCCGGCAGTACAGGTTGTTGCCCTTTATCCGGGTGCCAATGCAGAAACAGTTTTACGTTCGGTAGCACCTTCATTGGAAGAAGCTATCAACGGAGTTGAAAATATGAGCTATATGAGCTCTACGGCAAGTAATGACGGTTCGCTGGTGATTACGGTAAACTTTAAATTGGGCACCGACCCAGACCAGGCAGCCGTGAACGTTCAGAACAGGGTTTCACAAGCCACCAGCCAGTTGCCACAGGAAGTGGTTCAGGCGGGAATACAGACTACCAAAAAGCAGAACAGCCTTTTGATGGTGGTAGATTTATATACAGAGAATGAAAAACAATACGATCAGACCTTTTTGAACAATTATGCACAGATCAACATTATCCCGGATATTAAAAGGATTCCCGGAGTAGGACAGGCGTTCATTTTTGGAGGTAATAAGGATTATTCGATGCGTGTTTGGTTAAACCCATCAAAAATGGCCGCTTACCGATTAAGCTCTCAGGAGGTTTTGGCAGCCATTCAGGATAAAAACCTTGAAGCAGCACCAGGAAGATTTGGGGAAAGCAGCAAAGAAGCGTTCGAATATGTAATTAAATACAAAGGGAAGCTAAACCAGCCTCTTGAATATGAAAACATCGTAATCCACTCCAATGCTGACGGTTCTGTGCTTAGGTTAAAGGATGTGGCACGTGTTGAATTTGGTTCGTACACTTACGGAAGCAGCACGCGTATCGATGGAAAATCGGGATTGAATATTGGTATCTTCCAATTACCGGGTTCCAACTCAAGCGATGTGCAGATTGCCATTAAGGAAATGATGGAAAAAGCGTCTAAGGATTTTCCAAAGGATGTAAAACATTTGATTTTATACAATACCAAGGATTCTTTGGACATGTCGATTTCACAGGTAAAATCTACTTTGATTGAGGCATTCCTATTGGTATTCCTGGTAGTATTCCTGTTTCTTCAGGATTTCAGGGCAACCTTGATTCCGGCTATTGCGGTTCCGGTTTCTATTTTGGGAACCTTCTTCTTTATGCAGGTTTTTGGATTCTCAATCAACTTACTGACCCTTTTTGCCCTGGTGTTAGCCATCGGAATTGTAGTGGATGATGCCATAGTCGTCGTAGAGGCTGTGCACGAAAAAATGCACAGTAAAAGGTTGTCTGCAAAAGCGGCTACAACATCTGCGATGAGCGAAATTACAGGAGCGATTATTTCGATAACCCTTGTAATGTCGGCAGTGTTTTTACCTGTTGGATTCATGGAAGGCTCAACCGGTGTATTCTACCGTCAGTTCGCGTTTACTTTGGCAATAGCCATCGTAATTTCAGCTGTAAATGCATTGACTTTGAGTCCGGCTCTTGCTGCCTTATTCCTTAAAGACGTGCCTCATGATGACCATCACCACGGAGATGAGGTTAAGCCTAAAAACTTCAAGGAAAAATTCTTTGTTGGATTCAACAGTGGTTTTGACAAGCTGACCAGACAATATGTGAACAGCCTTCGTTTCCTAATTAAAAACAAATGGGTAAGCTTTGGTGGATTGGCAGTAGTAATTGTGGCAACGGCTTATATGGTAAAAAACACTTCTACAGGATTCATCCCATCAGAAGACCAGGGCTTTATTGCCATTTCGCTGTCAATGCCTGCGGGAGCATCTTTGGAAAGGACTAAGGAAGTAATGAAGGAAGTGGAAGGAACCTTAGGGAACCTGCCATCGAAAAAAGTACTGAATATCATTTCGGGCTTTAACATGCTGACTTCCTCTACAAGTTCTTCGGCAGGAGTTGCCTTCATATTGCTGAAACCCGCGAAAGAGCGTGGTGAACATCAGGATATCAATGACATCATGAACGATGTGCGTGGTAAACTTGCAGGAATAAAAGGTGGTAATTTCTTCGTGTTCACGTTTCCAACAGTTCCGGGTTTTAGTAACGTTGACGCTTTGGATATTGTACTGAAAGACAAAACCGGAGGAAGCATCAGCAAATTTAGTGGAGTGAGCCAGGCGTTTATTGGCGAATTGATGCAGCGTCCTGAGATTGCTGTAGCGTTTACCAGTTTTAAAGCCGATTATCCGCAATTGGAAATGGAAGTGGATGATGTGAAAGCCGAACAATTGGGCGTGAATGTGAGGGACATCCTGCAGACGATGCAGACCTACTACGGAAGCGCACAGGCATCCGATTTTAACCGATTTGGAAAATACTACCGTGTAATGGTTCAGGCGGAAGTAGCGTCAAGGACCAGCGCAGAATCCATGAATAATATTTTTGTCAAAAACAGGCATGGAGAGATGGTTCCGGTATCTTCATTGGTAAAATTGAAACCGGTCAACGGTTCTGAAACGGCTTCGAGATACAATCTTTTTAATTCTATTGGGATTAATGCCATCGCCAAACCAGGGTTTAGTTCCGGTGCTGCCATCAAAGCGGTTCAGGAAGTTGCCGAAACCAAACTGCCAAAAGGCTACACTATTGAATTTTCGGGTTTAACCAATGAGGAAATCACTTCTTCAGGGCAATCGGCAATGATATTCGGATTGAGTTTATTGTTTGTGTTCTTCCTATTGGCAGCACAATACGAAAGCTACATCCTTCCTCTGGCGGTGTTGTTATCGATACCAACAGGAATATTCGGAGTCTTTGCAGCCATTGGATTGACAGGAATAGAGAACAATATTTATGTTCAGGTTGCCTTAATCATGCTAATCGGACTGCTGGCCAAGAACGCCATCCTTATCGTGGAATACGCCGTTCAGAGAAGGAAAGCCGGTAAGTCGTTATTGGCTTCAGCCTTGGAAGCAGCTAAGCTTCGTTTACGACCAATCATCATGACTTCATTTGCCTTTGTTGTAGGGCTTACGCCGATGATGCGTGCCACAGGGCCATCCGCATTGGGTAACCACTCCATTAGTATTGGAGCAGCAGGAGGAATGGTTTCGGGAGTGATTTTAGGAATCTTCATCATTCCGGTGCTTTTCATTACGTTCCAGTATTTGCAGGAATTGGTAACAGGTAAACCTTTGGCTGTTATCAATAACGAAAAACACGAACAAGTATAATTCATACCAATAAAAATAATAATCAGATTATGAAACGATATATAAAAACAAGTGTAGTGTTGTTGGCCGTAATGGCCGGCTTCACAACATTTGCCCAACAAAAAATAACAGCTGAGGTTCCGGGAACTTACCGAAATGCAACGGTGACCGACACAACCAATATAGCTGACATTAAATGGAAATCCTTTTTTGAGGAAACCGATTTGGTAAAACTAATCGATGCCGCATTGGCAAAAAACAACGATTTGCAGATTGCCGATAAAAATATTGCCATTGCCAACAAACAGTTCAGCCAAAGTAAATGGGGCAATGTCCCGCAGTTGAATGCGTTTGCGAATGCAACAAGTACCAGGCTTTCGGATAACAGCCTTAACGGGAAAAACATTAGCCAGTCCTTGGGGCAACACCATGCAGATGATTTTTCGGCGGGATTGAACCTGTCGTGGGAAGCCGATATCTGGGGCAAAATCAGGAATACCAAAAAAGCTGCACAGGCAGCATACCTGCAGACTGCCGAAGCCAAAAAAGCACTGCAGACATTGATTGTGGAAAATGTTTCGAAAGGATTCTACGATTTGCTGATGTTGGATGCCCAATTGGCGATTGCCAAAAAAACATTGGAATTGAACGACAGTACCCTTTTTGCCGTAAACCTGCAGTATGAAGCAGGTCAGGTTACTTTACTGGCTAAAGAACAAACCGAAGCACAGCGTTTGATTGCAGCACAGTTGATTCCCGAATTGGAAAAGAATATCCAACTGCAGGAAAATGGTTTGAGTGTATTATCCGGGACTTTTCCTGATGCCAAGGAAAGAGCGAGCAAACTCGAATCACTTATCGTTAAGGAAAACCTTGCTGTTGGGATTCCGTCACAATTATTAAGCAAAAGGCCTGATGTAAAAAGCGCTGAGCTGGCTTTAAAAGCAGCCAACGCCAGAGTTGGGATTACCAAAGCAACCCTGTATCCCTCATTAACCATTACGGCTGTTGGCGGAGTAAATGCTTTTGAGTCGAGTAACTGGTTTACAATGCCGGCATCACTTTTTGGTTCCGTTGCAGGAGGTTTGACCGCCCCGTTGTTGAATGGCAAAAAACTGCGTACCCAATACGAAATAGCCAAACTGGAACGCGACCAGGCAGCAATACAATTCAGGCAGACGGTTTTGACAGCCGTTGCTGAAGTTTCGAATGCTTTGGTAAAAATTGAAAAACAAAAAGAACAATACACCCTTGCCAGTGAAAGAGTGGAAACCCTTAAGAAAGCAGTAAGCAATGCCACTTTGCTTTTCAGGAGCAGCATGGCGACCTATTTTGAGGTAAACAATGCTCAGGGTAATCTGCTTCAGGCAGAATTGGAACTTGCCACTGTCCAAAAAGAACGATTGTCATCCAATGTAGAGTTATACCGTGCTTTGGGTGGCGGATGGGAATAAAAAACTATTATAAATTATAAATTTTGAATTCTAAATTAAGGCATCATTTAAAATTTAAAATTCAGAATTTAAAATAATACCAAATTATAAAGACATGAAAAACGTACTATTTACCGACCGCATCAAATGCCTATTGGGCAATGAATGCCACACTGCTGATGAACAGCAAAACGAAATCCAACAAGAAGAAATCAAGGATGAAGATACCGAGTCAAGGCTGAATTTCCAGTTGTTTGATATCGATGAGGTATTTGCCAATTGATTCTTAAACGCTAATCCAAACGATATATAAGAATGATCAACTTATTGCTTTACCCAGTCTCACTGATTCCGTTGCGGGTTTTATACATAGTATCGGATGTATGTGCCTATTTATTGTACCACGTTTTCAAATACCGCCGCAAGGTGGTGAAGGCGAACATTGACCGGTCGTTCCATTATCTTGATGAAGCGGAACGGCTGGACATTGAAAAAAGGTTCTATAAGAACTTCTGTGATCATTTTATTGAAACCGTAAAATTGCTAACAATGACAGAGCAGGAGTTGAGGCAGCATATTACAGCCGACTATTCCGAACTTGAAAAAATACTGGCAACCGATCAGAACGTCCATATTTATCTTGGACACCAGTTCAATTGGGAATGGGCTAATGCGCATGTGGCATCGGCATTCAAGAATACCAATGTTGTGGTTGCCTACAAACCCATATCAAGCAAATCATTCAATAATCTAATGCTGAAGTTAAGAAGCCGGTTTGGGTCCAAAATGGTTTCCTCCATGAATATGAAAAAGGAAATGGAAACTTATGCCGATAACCAGCACATCTTGGTTTTGGTAGCCGATCAGAATCCGAATAAGCCCATGAAGAGTTTCTGGACTTCTTTCCTATCGCAGCGTACTGCCTTTATCAGTGGCACCGAATTGTATACAGCCTCACACAAGACGCCGCTTCTTTTTGCAGAGATCATCCGTGAGGAACGGGGGCATTACCGATTTGTACTGACGCCGGTTTTTGATTTTACCAAACAATATAAAACCGGAATACTTACAGCCATTTTTACCGAAAAGCTCGAGCATACCATTCAGGCGCATCCTGAAAATTATTTGTGGAGCCATAAGCGATGGAAGCATATTTATAAAAATGAATACAGCAAACGATTTTTTGACAAATCGATAACTGCACACTAAAAAACAAGGTATATCCTATGGAAGCTGTACCGCAGGTTAGGCGGCTTATGCTGATGATGGATGTGATTAGGTTTTTTGTTGGGTCCCGGAGTGATGTCCGGGACTTTTTTTATTAAATGAAAAACCGCCTGCGTGATTAGCTGCAGACGGTTTTCAATCAACCTAACATCATTACTCTATTTTTAATCTCATTGTTTTACAAACTGCATTTCAGCGCTTAGTTTAATTTCTTCACCAACCAATACGCCACCAGTTTCCAAGGCTGCATTCCAGCTAAGGGCAAAGTCCTTACGGTTTATTTTTCCATTTACCGAAAGCCCGATTTTGGTATTTCCCCAAGGGTCTTTCATTTGCCCACTGTATTCGGTTTCCAAAGTGATGTTTTTGGTCACGTCTTTAATGGTCAAATCACCATTGATTTCGAATGTACCTTCGTTTATCTTTTTAACCGAAGTACTTTTAAAATTGAGTACAGCAAAGTTCTCTACATCAAAAAAGTCAGCACTTCTCAAATGATTATCGCGATCGGCATTACCGGTATTGATGGAATTCACCTGAGCTGTAAAGCTGATTTGGGAAGTTTCGAAAGCATCATCCTGGTTTTCAATCAATGCATCGAATTGGTCGAATTTACCTGATACATTGGTAAACATCATGTGTTTTACCTTAAAACCTATTTCTGAGTGGGTTGGGTCAATTGCCCATGTTGATTTTGTCATTGTTTTATTTTTTAATTGTTAGTATCATTTTGATAGTACAAAGTTAGGACGGGAGTTTAAGTTGGGCACTTAACCTAGATTAAGAAACAAAAACTATATTTGCTTCCGAAATGAAAAACAAAATGGTACATACACGCTCACTATTTATCGAAAGAAATGACAGCTTTCAGGGGAAATACCCTTGTGGAGTGTTAGGGCGCAGCATGTATTTTAATGATTTTTGATAGTATTTGATAGCACAAATAATGATAAAACATACATGAGCGTCCTTGAAAAAGGGCGCTTTTTTTATGTCAAAAAAGGAAATAATGAAAAAATAATAAAAAAGTTTTAAAAAAATAATGAATGCCTAAACCAAATAGCGAAATATAGCCTTGAAAAGTAACCGAATGAGAGACAGTCAGTTGGTAAATTTCAACCTCTGCCCCAAGTGGCGGACAAGGATTCTCATGCTTTTAAATTACACATAACTAATTGATAATCAACAAAATAAATTCAAAAAACATTTGGAAGTTAGTTTTTTTTGACTTTATCTTTGCCGAAGAAATTTAAGAACACGAAATAGGAAAAATGAGAACAATCGATTTACTATATAACGCAATACAACAAAAACAAAATACTATGAATACAGTATTTATTAATAAAGGACAATCAGTGCGCCCGGATTATTTTGGGTACAGCATACAGGTGCAAATGCATAAGCCATAGGGTATAGAATTCCTTATGCAATGATACGAAGCACCTTTAACGAGGTGCTTTTTTTATGCCTTATAATTTTGGTTCTGAAGCTCAAATGGATGAGCAGCTGTGTACGAAGCAGTAGGTTAAAGGTTCGAGTCCTTTCAGGGCCACAATAGGTCTCATAGCTCAAATGGAAGAGCTACTGTCTTCTAAGCAGTAGGTTGGAGGTTCGAATCCTTCTGGGATCACAAATTATGAGTTTTCAAATGGAAAGAGGTTTAATTTAAAATTTAGAATTCAAAATTTAAAATAGTAATAAGATTTCGTAGCTCAATGGCAGAGCGGTGGGTTGTTAACCCAAAGGTTGGAGGTTCGAGCCCTTCCGGAATCGCAAAAAAGGATGGATATAGGCACATTGGGCGAACTAAAGTTCGCTTACCTGAAGCCCACTGGGCTTCCTCCTTTTAATTTCAAAGATTTTGTAGCTTAATTGGTTAGAGCATCCCGCTTTTAACGGGAGGGTTGGAGGTTCGAGTCCTCCCGGAATCACCAGTTCAATAGAAAGGACCCGGCTTATTGGGGTAATGGTAACCTTTCCGACTGTCTCTCGGAAAACACGGGTTCGATTCCCGTATAAGCCGCAAAACTGGGAAGATAACGATTGGCTGTTTACCTGCTTTGGATGCAGGAGGCTGCAGGTTCGAGTCCTGCTTCCCAGACTAAAATTGGAAGTGCGCCAAAGTTGGAGAGTTGGGCCGGTCTGTAAAACCGTTGCTGTAAAGCTGAGTAGGTTCGAATCCTACTGCTTCCACTGATAGGCCTGTGATGTAATGGCTAGCATACAGGATTTTGATTCCTGTTGTTCAGGTTCGAACCCTGGCAGGCCAACAAAGGAACAGTGGTGTACTTGGTGTGCACGTCGGTTTGAAGCACCGAAGGTATTAGTTCGATTCTAATCTGTTCCACTAAAAAGAAGTTTAATTTAAAAATGTATTGTTATGAAACAATATTTCACAGTATCAAGCGGGTCTTGTTGGGTGTTTCTGTATAGCACCATTGTGGTATTCTTTTCGCGAAAGCGGATGATGCTTTACCATTCAACTCGACTTGGAGGTTTTAGGAAGTTTGCCAAAATAACTTTCTACCATTAGGATCTATGGGTCGTGGGTTCGAATCCCACTCCCGATTATCGGGATAGTTCAGAGGTTAGAACAATAGGGTTGGTTGTCGCAGGTTCGATTCCTGTACGCATCTGTCACATGCGTTAGCTCAATTGGTAGAGCACTACACTTTTAATGTAGGTTGAAGAAGAGTTGCATTTGCTCTTTAAAATTGAATGCTCAGGAAAACGGTTTTGTCTTTGTTGGCAATGATGAATATTAGTGTTCAATTTTTGCACTTAGGCCAAAACCAGAAAACAGGAAGAGACTGGAGAATTTATTTTGCTTCGTTGTTTGCTTGTGTACAAAAGCTGTTTTAGGGCTTTAGGCACACAAAAAATAATACGGAACCATTGTAAAGGATTGAGTTGACGATTGCTTTTCCGTTTTGGAATGAGGATAAAGCCAAACCGTTTTCTTATTTAAAATTTAATAATAAAAAAAGAATGAAATCATGTTTAAAGTAATTAGAATAAATGCCTTCCAGGTAGGTTTGGTATTTGAAAATGGAAAATTAATCAAGGTATTGCGCGAAAGCGGTTATTGGTTGTTTGGTAGCAAAGATGTTTTGGTATATGAAATGAGCCAAATGTTTAAACCTCCAATCGAATTGGATATCTTGATGCAGAATGAGGCATTGGCTGAGATGTTGGAAGTTGTAGATGTGGCTGATACCGAAATCGCCTTGCAGTATGCCAATGGTAATTTCAAGGAAGTGTTGACCGCGGGTCGTTATGCTTTCTGGAAAGGTTATACCAAAAACGAATTTACCAAAGTGGATTTGTCTAAAGTGTACATCACTGAGCAAATTCCGGTGGCTTTGTTCGAGAACATCAAATTGAGGGCCTATGTAAGGCGCTTCAGCGTATTGAACTATGAAAAAGGGTTGTTGTTTGTAAACGGAATGTTTGTTAAGGAATTGACAGCTGGTACTTATTACTTTTGGAATAACGCCATCACAGTTGAGGTTAAGAATATAGATATCCGTCAGCAACAAATGGAAATTTCTGGTCAGGAATTGTTGACCAAAGACAAAGCAGCATTGCGTATCAACTTCTTTGTGAAATACCAGGTAAAGGACATTGTCAAAGCCTTGGTAGACAATAAGGATTTTGACAAACAATTGTATGTCACCATGCAGTTGGCGTTGAGGGCTTTTGTAGGTAGTTACACCTTGGATGAATTGTTGGGCAGAAAGGATACTATTGCCAAAGATATCTTGGCAGAAGTAACTGCAACAATAAAAGATTTGGGTTTAACTGTATCCGATGCGGGTATCCGTGATGTCATCTTGCCTGGAGATATGAAAGAGATCATGAACCAGGTGTTGGTGGCAGAGAAGAAAGCACAGGCCAACAGCATCATGAGGCGTGAAGAGACTGCAGCGGTACGAAGCATGTTGAATACCGCTAAGTTGATGGAGGAAAACGAAATGTTGTGGAAATTGAAAGAGATGGAATACGTTGAAAAAATCGCGGATAAGATTGGTGAAATCACCATCTCAGGTAGTGGTAACATTATCGGTCAGTTGAAGGAGATTTTCGTTAAATAAAAAAACCACGGGTAATATACTCGTGGTTTTTCGTTTTGGCTAGATATGTAAAGGTGATGCGTTTAAAATGTGAGCGTGCCCAGATTGGTTGTGGTTCCGGCATTTACGATGACATTTGTTTGGATTATAGGCAATAAGGGTAAAGCAGGAGTAACAGTAACGGTGTAGGCTCCGGGTGTTAAGCCCGAAATCTGGAACTGTCCAAATTCGTTAACGCCACTTGAATAATCAATACCTGTTGAGGAAGTGGCAGTTACACTTGCGGCAACTCCGGCAGGAATCACTCCTTTGATGTTTCCGGTTGTGGCTGTAACTATGGTTCTCAGTACAGGTTTTAATTTGTAGGTTCCGTTTCCGGTTTGGTGTATCGATGAATTGGCGTCAAAATCAATGAGGACCATGTTCTCAATATCGGCGACCAAATCCTGGTGTACCTGCAATTTTAGACCTGATTGCTCAGCACTTGGTGTATCCAATGGATACGTGACACCATCAACAACTACACTATTGTTTGGCCCCAATATCAATCGGATTTGCTCTACTCTTGAATCAGCAAGTGTGCTCACTGCAATTAGGGTGTCTACGCCATTTGAAAAATCAAGAAGATTGTAGATGCCCGCAGTTGTATTTAGGTTTACAGTCTGTCCATTGCTTCCTTTGACTTCTACGGCACGCAGGTCGATATTCACGGCGTCGTAAGGACCTGGAGCATCGGTCATACGGACTTTATACGAGTAGCTTCCGTCAGCTGAATCGGAACTACTGCTGTCGCAGGAGTATAGTACGATTCCGGCTGCAACACATAGTAAATAGATTATCTTTTTCATTGTATTTTATTTAAAACTCTGAATTAGGTTTCACAGCATTACAAAGTTCTGCTAATTGTGTTTAGGATTGTTTTAGGATTATGTGAACAATTTTCATAATTTCCATACACTACAGGCGTTCCCACTAGCCCCGATGGGAGCTGGCTACCGTGTAGCGCGTACAGCGGGAGGATTCATCCTGATAAAGCGATTGTGGAGCTCCTTAAAAAAAGAACTCCCCAGGATATGGGGAGTTCTCTCGTAACAAATAGTTTTTTAGGGCTATTAGAAAACAATAGCGCTGGCTGTGGTATTTTGGTTAGCTGTTACTGTAATATTTGTTTGAGTCGCAGGCAACAAAGGCAATACCGGAGTTACGGTCAGGTTGTATACTCCCGGTGGCAGACCTTGTATTTTGTAATTCCCCGAAGCATTAACACTTGTTGAATAAATGTTGCTGCTGTTTGAAACCGAAACTGCAGTTACAACTGCTAATGAGGTATTGGTATCACCCGAGATGCTTCCCTGTGCAGTAGCATTGATGGTTCTGATTACCGGTACAATTTTATAGGTATTGGCGCCAGTAGCCACAATAGAATTGTTGGCATCAAAGTCAAGCAGGATTTCATTGGTTCCGTCTGCATCCAATGTCTGGTTTACGTTTAATGTCAAACCTGCTCCATCAGAAGAGGCAAAACTTAAAGGATAACTGGTTCCGTCAACTACGATGGTGCTGTTTGCTCCTAAAGTTAGTTTCAACTGGCTTACCTGATTGTCCTCAAGGTTACGTGCTGCCAGTTCCACGCTGTTCCCGTTGCTGAGTTCCAAAAGGTCGTAAACTCCCAAATCGTCGTCAAGTGTTACAGTGTTTCCATCTCCATCAACAATGGCGATACTTTGGATGTCAACATTTACTTTGTCATAAGGGCCTGGCGCATCGGTCATACGTACTTTGTACGTATAGTCACCACTGCCTGCAACCGAATCATCGTCGTTGCACGAATTGAACATAGCTGCTCCTGCAATTATGCTCACCATAAAGATTAATTTTTTCATAGCATTTAAATAATTAAATTAGTAGATATGCAAAGTTTGATAATCTCGACGAGAGCAGGCTTACAGAATATTTGGAGATTGTTACAGGATTCCACAAATAAAAAAACGCCTGCGGAACTGGTCCACAGGCGTTTTCTCACTATGAAAATTACTTACTTTACTTCATTTTTCCGTTAACTGTTGCCACTGCTGCACCAACACCGGCTGCCAATACAAACGAACCTAAGATATCGATTGCCATGTATTTACAGTCAATAGTGTCACTGGTCATGTTCATAAAGAAATGGGAACACAATCCCATGAACAGGGCAATACCAATTGCCATTTTAATTCCGGCACCTACATTAGAAATGCCTTCACCTTGTGAGAAAACCCAGGAGATTAAAAACCCGAAAGACATGCAGCCTAAAAAGATATGCAGCATATTTTCCTTTGCACCTGGTTCCATAGGCATCATGTCATGTAACAGCATGCCATAAACAACCCATCCTAATAAGAAATCTACAATTCCACCGACGATTCCGCCGACAATAAAGTTTTTTACATTCATAATTAAAAGTTTAATGGTTAGTGGAATAAAAGTATATATAATTAAACAATTGTTAAAAATTAGTATAATTAATTATTAACTATTTAAAAATCAATATTGTTAATAACGTTTGTGCTAAAAAAATGAAAAATTTACAATTTCATATTGCATAAAAAAAGCCTCCTGAAATGCAGGAAGCTTATATATGATAGTACAACCATTGATTATCCTTTTTTGAAATTACCGCTGTCTACATCCTTTAAAAATTTGATTACACCCGGAAAATAATGTTCCTGGTCATCATACTGCGAGCAGTGGCTTCCATTTGGGCAGTATAAAAAACGTCCGTTTTGGACTTCTTTGGAAATCCATTCCATGTGTTTCGGATCCATCGTATCGTATTTTGCCCCAATAACCAGCGTTGGAATTGTTAGTGTTTTCAAACGTGCCGTAACGTCCCAATCCTTTAAGGTTGCATCACCGGTAATGCCAAACTCACTTGGTCCCTGCATGTATACATATACATTAGGATTCAGATGCTTGAACGCTCTTGTAATCGACTCAGGCCATTCCTCAATCGGTTTTCTCAGGATGTGTTCGGTGTAATAATATTTGAACAGCAATTCGGTGTAGTGTGGATTTGTATAATCCTTGTTGGCTTCAAATTCCTTGATTTTATCAAATACCTGTTTGTCCAACTGCGGGCCAAGTACGTCTTCGGCATATTTGTTATAAGCAGGTGCACTTGCCATCATGTTGGCGATGATGAGGCCTTTTAAATTTTTCTGGTACTTCAATGCATATTCCATCGCAAGGATGCCACCCCAGGATTGTCCCATCAGATAAAAATTGGAATTATCCAATTTCAAGGCTTTGCGGACCTGTTCCACTTCCTCTACAAAACGTTCGTTGGTCCATAGCTGATTGTCATTGGGTTGGTCGCTGTAATAGGAACCCAATTGATCGTAATAAATGTATTCAATGCTTTCCTGAGGAAAGAACCCGTCAAAGCATTCAAAGAATTCGTGTGTTCCGCCAGGGCCACCATGGAGTAAAAGGACTTTTATTTTGGGATTGTTGCCTACGGTTTTTGTCCAAACCTTAAACTTGCCCACAGGCGTGGTAATCGGAATCATTTTGATGCCACCGGTTGCCTGGTCATCCCTGTTGGAAAAATCGAGGTAACTGTTTTTTGAAGTTTCTTCTGTTGCCGAAGTAGCGCCTTCGGTTTTATTTTCCCTGCATCCAGAAAATAAAAGTATAGTTAACAATGCGCTTATAAATTTTATTTTCATAGTGAAAGGTTTTAAGGTTAGTTAGAGTCGTATATCTTATATTTGATATTAAGAGGAGGAAGCCCAGTGGGCTTCAGGTACATGAGCTTTAGCTCATTTTATATCTTCGTAAAATCAATTTGAGACAAACCTTAGTTTGAATCATATATTTTATGAAACAGATTAATGTATTTTTCCATTACAATCTTGCGCTTCAGTTTCATCGTAGGTGTCAAATGCCCGGCAGGAACAGTCCATAAATCGGGAGTTAGTTCAAACTTCTTGATTTTTTCCCAGTTTCCAAATTTCTCATTAATCGTGTCCACTTCCTGTTGGATGCGCTCAATGACTTTTGGGTTGGCAATGATTTCCTCGTTGGTTGTCCCAATATCCGTTTTGTGTAGTTTAGCCCATTCCTTTACAAATTCGAAATTAGGCTGGATAAAGGCAGCCGGCATTTTCTGTCCGTCACCAATGACCATAATCTGCTCAATGAAACGCGATTGCTTCATGGCGTTTTCCAGTAATTGTGGTGCAATATATTTCCCGCCTGAAGTTTTGAACATCTCTTTTTTGCGGTCGGTAATCCTAAGGAAGCCTTCGGCATCTACTTCTCCAATATCACCTGTGTGGAAATAACCATCAACAATGGCTTCTTTAGTTAAGGCTTCATCTTTGTAATAACCCATCATCACGTTAGGACCTTTGCAGAGGATTTCGCCATCGGCAGCGATTTTGACTTCAACATTCCGGATGATCCTTCCGGCAGTTCCTATTTTGAAACCTCTGTTGCGCATGTCATTCACCGATATTACCGGTGAAGTTTCAGATAGGCCGTAACCTTCCATTACATATATTTCGGCAGCAGCGAAAACCCTTGCCAAACGTGGCTGAAGCGCGGCACTTCCGTTAACAATCAAATCGAGTTTGCCACCCAAACCTTCCTTCCATTTGCTGAAAATCAGTTTGCGGGCAATCTTTAATTCCAGTTCATACCAAAAACCATTGGCACCATAAGGTTCAAATCGAAGTCCGATGTCAATCGCCCAAAAGAACAGCTTCTTTTTTATTCCGGTAAGTTCAGAACCTTTGGCAATAATCTTATCGTAAACTTTCTCAATAAGCCTTGGAACGCCCGTCATTACGTTTGGATTCACTTCCTTGATATTATCGGAAATCTTTTCAATCGATTCACCAAAATAGATTGCTACACCATAGTATTGGTAAATATAGGTCACCATCCGTTCGTAGATATGGCAGATGGGAAGGAAGCTCAGCGCACGGCTTTTTCCTGCGTCAAAAGGAATGCGTTCGGCACTATCCAGTACATTCGAAACGATATTGTTATGCGAAAGCATTACGCCTTTTGGTTTTCCGGTTGTTCCAGAAGTATAAATTATCGTGGCCAATTCCAATGGCTGCACCTTGTTTTTGCGTTCTTCAACTTCGTTCTGATTGCTTTCGTCTTTCCCAAGTTCCAGCAATTCCGACCAATTTTTACAGCCTGCAATCTGGTTAAATGAATAAACTTCCTTCAGCTTTGGAACATTTCCTTTAATCTGGTTCACCTTGTCCAGAACTTCGTCATCAGAGACAAAGCAATACATTGCTTCCGAGTGGTTTAGGATGTACTCATAATCGGTTTCTGAAATGGTTGGGTAAATCGGCACCGTTTGTGCTCCGGTCTGTAAAACCCCAATATCCATAATATGCCATTCGGTCCTGTTGTTGGAGGAAATGATGGCAATCTTATCATTTTTCTGAATTCCCATTCGCAACAAAGCCCTCGAAATGGTATTGGCCTTTTCAATGTACTCTTTGGTTGAGGTTTTAATCCACTGACCATTTTGTTTGGTAACCAATGCGTCGTTGAGGTTATAATTTTCCAGCTGATGGTACGGAAAGTCAAAAAGTCTTGTGATTGGAGTCATTCGGATGCTAATTTTCATGCAAATTAAATAATATTAGCGTGATGCACAATATTAATTTAAAATATGGCAGCATTTCCCCTGAAATATGTAGTTTTGCTTTGTTCCTTTTGAAACCATTTATGAAAAGATACCCACGTTTACAAGAGTATAAAGTGCTGGCCATTAGAATTTTACTGGCTTATGTTTTTTACTCCGTTGCCCGAGTTTTATTCTACGTTTACAACAGTTCCCTCATCAAAGTTGACAGCACGATTGATTTCCTGAAACTCTGTTACCACGGACTGGCTTTTGACACGACAACCATCCTGTACATCAATGGATTATTTATTTTGGGTTCGATTATCCCAGCCTTGAAAAACACTCAAAAAGGCTATCAGAAAGTACTTTTCTATCTTTATTTTGTACCCAACCTGTTGGCGTATGCTACCAACTTCGTTGATTTCATTTATTACCGCTACACCTTCAGCAGAAGCACGCGTGCATCCTTGGATACCTTGGAGCACGAGAGCAACAAAGGCTTGTTGTTCCTGGACTTCCTGATTAATTACTGGCATGTGTTTTTATTATTTTTTATACTGGCGTTCCTTTGGATCTGGCTTTACAAAAAAACCAAAGTGCAGCCTGTTACCGAAACCTCCAACCTGAAGTATTTTGGTTTTTCAATACTGAGCATTTTGTTGATTGCTACCATCTGCATTGGAGGAATACGTGGTGATTTCAAGAAAAGTACAAGGCCAATCAATATCCTCGATGCCAGCCGTTATGTTTCGAATGTGTCGCAGTCGGATATTGTTTTGAATACGCCCTTTGCGATCATACGCACCTGGAACACCAATACATTCAAGAAAGTGAATTTGGTTTCCAAGGCAGAGGCAGACCGTCTTTTGGTACCTATAAAACACTATCAGAACAATCAGCCCAGCAAACCCAATATTGTAATTTTCATCTTGGAAAGCTTTGCGCGGGAATATAATGGCGCTTTTAATAAGGGAACTAAAATCCCTGATTATGAAGGGTATACGCCATTTGTAGATTCGCTGTCACAGCACAGTTTGATTTTTACCAATGCGTATGCCAATGGCTGGAAATCGATTCATGGCGTTTCTTCGGTGATTGCCGGAATTCCGTCTTTTCAGAACGCATTTACGTCATCGCCTTATCCAAAACAAAAAATAGAATCGCTGGTTTCAACGCTGAAAAGTGAGGGTTATGACACTTCCTTTTTCCATGGTGCGCCGAATGGATCGATGGGGTTTTTAGGCTTTGGGAATATTTTGGGTTACGACCATTATTATGGTAAAACCGAATATAATAATGACGCTGATTTTGATGGCGTTTGGGGAATTTGGGACGAACCATTTTTCCAGTATTTCAACAAAACGCTTTCGCAGAAGAAACAGCCTTTTATGGCAACCTTATTTTCGGTTTCGTCGCACGAGCCGTATAAAGTTCCCGAAAAATACAAAGGCCGATTCCCAAAAGGGAAAGTCAACATCAACGAAAGCATTGGTTACACCGATTATTCGCTAAAGCAATTTTTTGCTGCCGCAAAGAAACAGCCTTGGTATAAAAACACGATTTTCGTTATGGTTGCCGATCACGGAAACACCATTGCGTATGACGAATACAAAAAGGAATTCAATAAGAATACAGTTCCGATTTTGTTCTTTTCACCCGATGAAAAATACGTTGGTGTCAACACCGATTGGGCGCAGCAGATTGATATTTATCCGACACTTCTGGATATGATTGGCTACCAAAAGCCATTCAGGAGTTGGGGTAGAAGCCTGATTAACGACAAGCAGGTTTCGCCGTTTGTAGTAAAATATGGCTCGAATATGTACCAGTTTATGAGTGGCGGTTACATCTGCACTTTTGACGGTAAAAAAGCCATCGGTTTTTATGATAAGAATGATAAAGCGATGGAACACAACCTGATTTCAAAACGAAATGCTGCTATGGATTTGCTGGAATTGCGATGCAAGGCGTTTGTACAGGATTATATGGAAAGGGTGATTGATAAGCGGTTGACAACGATTAAATAAATACTGTCATTCCCGCGAAGGCGGGAATCTATTTTGTATAGTTGTGGATTCCCGCCTTCGCGGGAATGACAAAGTGGATTAATAAAAAAGCGACTTTTAAGTCGCTTTTGTTTTTATGATATAAGATTTACGAAGTACGATATACGATTCTATATCAATCGTAAATCAAATATCGTAAATTATAATTTATTCATGTTTTCCGCTAAGGTCTCAATAAACTTCGAGATTGGGCCTTTAATCATCATCGCCATCATTGGGTTGAATTCGCCTTCAAAATGCAATTGCACTGCGCTTTGGGCATCATTCAGGGCGTCAATATTTGCAGTTAAGGTAAACGGAAGTTTATCGCTGGCTGCAGCCAATACCACTTTGGAATGCGGCGTTTTGTCCTTCATCTTCAATTTGATTTCAGGCATTCCCTTTAAACCAAAATTAAAGATATCATCACCCAAAACTTCAAATTTGGCAATGTTTTCGGGCATAAGTTTTTCAAAGTTTTTTACATCTGATAACGAATCAAATAAGTATTGTGCCGATTTTGCTACGGTAACTTTTGGGCTTTCTAAATTCATGGTGTTGTTTTTTATTTTAGAAGAAAGAAGCAAGAGGCAAGACCGCTTCGCTGAAAGATTATTTTCCTTCTTCTTGTTTCTTCGTTCTTGTTTCTAATTATACACTCCAGGTTGATGGGCTTTCACGCCATTCCTTTAATGTTTTGAGTTCTTTTTCGGTGATATAATTTTTGGCTACAGCCAAATCCAATAAATGGTTATAATCGGCCAAAGTGTGTAAATCTACATTCGCTTTTTTGAAGTTCTCTGTAGCAACATCAAAGCCATAAGTAAAGATAGCGACCATGCCTTTAACGTGCACTTCGGCTTCTTTCAAGGCTTCCACGGCAAGCAGGCTGCTGTTTCCGGTACTGATCAGATCTTCGACAACGACTACATTCTGGCCTTTTTGAAGAAAACCTTCCACCTGGTTCTGCCTTCCGTGTTTTTTAGGTTCAGGACGCACATAAACAAACGGCAGCCCCATGTATTCGGCAACAAGCATTCCGATGCCAATGGCTCCGGTTGCGACTCCGGCAATGACATCAGGTTTGCCAAATTCCTTCTCAATATGCTTGGAAAACTCTTCGCGGATAAAATTTCTTATCGGCGGAAACGACAGTACCAGTCGGTTGTCACAATAAATTGGAGAGTTCCAGCCCGAAGCCCATGTAAAAGGATTTTTTGGATTCAATTTAATTGCATTTATTTGTAAAAGCAATTCGGCTGTTTTTTCGGCTGTGTCTTTATTAAAAATCATAGTACAAATGTATAAAGTTTTTGTCAACGACAAACCTCTTTTTTTAACAAACGAAATCGCCAAGGAGACCGATTTTCAATTGTTTTTGCTGGAAAGCATTGATATTGAGCAACTCATCATCAAAATGTTCCAGAACAAAATCCAGAAAGCTTCTTTGTACTATCCTGACGAGAAAGCGATACTGAAAAAGATGAAGGAGAAAATCCCGGTTTGCAAAGCCGGAGGTGGATTGGTTTACAATCAAAAAGGCGAAGTCCTGTTTATTTTCAGGAATGGAAAATGGGATTTGCCCAAAGGCGGCATCGAAAAAGGCGAGGAAATCGAAGAAACTGCGATGCGTGAAGTAGAGG
This sequence comes from Flavobacterium wongokense, assembly GCF_021608265.1. Lineage (GTDB taxonomy): Bacteria > Bacteroidota > Bacteroidia > Flavobacteriales > Flavobacteriaceae > Flavobacterium > Flavobacterium wongokense. The sequence goes on along the minus strand of NZ_JAKIHP010000003.1, from coordinate 22,499 downwards.
AGGAAACTGGTGTTGGAAGACTTTCCATCAACCGCAAACTCCAGAAAACCTATCACGTTTTTAAACGCAACGGAAAGTACAAACTGAAAGTGACGCATTGGTTTGAAATGCAGACCGATTTTGTTGGCATCCCAAAACCGCAGGAAAACGAAGGCATCGAAAAAGCGGTGTGGCTCAAACCCGAAGAAATCAAAGAGGCATTGAAGAACTCTTTTGAAAATATCAAATTATTGTTTGAAGAAGAAAGGCTCCTAAAGTAGGAGCCTTTTTATTTTTGGGATAATTTTTCCAACTCGGCCTTGAGGAGTTTTTCTTCGTATTGAAGCAGTTGCTGTTTTATCCTAAGCTTTGTGAGTTCCGGCAACCCGGTTTGTTTGAGGCTTTTTAAAGCCCTATGTTCAATCATTTTCAATAAGACCGGATCTTCGTTGAACCCGGGTACGGATTTTAAATGCTCCGTGGTCTGCAGTGCCTTTATGCTTAACGCATATTTTTGCTCCATTGCTTCCAGCTTACGCCTTAACTCCTCCATTTGGTATTCATTTTCCCGCAGCAGGCGATGCAGCTTCGTTTCCAGGATGGTTTCCTGTGATGCTGCCGCAGGGAATTTTTCGAGCTGTTTGTTTTGGGAGGCGTTCAATAGCTGCGTTAATAACGGCCATGCAGGTAAAGGCAGCCTGCGTTTCGCCGCTTCGAACATCGACCATTGGCCACGGGGAATCTTTAACAACATTGCCATTTCAAGTTGGGTAAACCCAAACAGCGACCGGATGTTTTTTTCTGCTTTCATGGTGGTTCTTTTATTTTCGCTAAACAAAAATGCTGCCAGAGTGTTTCACTTTGATTTTAAAAATCATTCTGCAACGTTTTTTGTTTCACTTTGAAATTTAAAATCATTCTGCAACGTTTTTTGTTTCACTTTGAAATTTAAAATCAAAGTGAAACACATAACTTGTTGATAATTATTGGATAGCGGAAAAGGGCAGAAGGCAATTTGTAGTATATTAGCTTAAAACTTATGATGCGCGATTTCGTGTTTAAATAAGTTAGGCAAAATTTAAAGCACTACACATGAAAACATTTCTTAGCTACGACTTCATTCAGATAGGTTTGATTACAAGATTTTTGATGAATCTTGAAAAGCATAATACAGTTAAAGTTGTTTTAGCTCAATATGGCGCATTAGAAGCACAACTTGAGGCTGCTAATTTAAACGTTTCACTTTCAGGATTGCAGAATATTAATTTGTTGACTGAAACGATGGAGAAAATTAGAAAGTTAGATGAGAAGGCTACAATGAGTGATGAATTATGCTCGCAGCTTAAACAACAACTCTCAATTTTAGAAAAAATTATATTTTCTGAATCAAGAACTAAAAATCTATATATAATTCCTGAACGAAGATACAATAGTGGGTATCTGCTTAATCAACCTGAAAAATTGTTAAAAGAAAACCTTTTTGGAAAACTTTCAGATATTGCAAAATACGATTTTGCTGCTGCTTGTCGCTGTTTGTCTTTCGGAGAAGGTACAGCCTGTGCATTTCATATACTTAGAGCCACCGAAGATATTTTGAAAGAATATTATTTTAAATATAAAAAAACTAAACGATTAGCAAAACCCATGTGGGGCCCAATGACAAATGAATTGCGGAATAAAAAAAAGCCTAAACCTGATGACACTATTTTAAGCGCTTTAGATGTGGTTAGAATTTCTTATCGCAATCCAACTCAACATCCTCAGATTACTTATGATTTAGACAGCGCTCAAGATTTATTTGGAGTTTGTATTGATTTAATAAATAAAATGGCTCAAGAACTTTAAACTTTGCCTAACAGCCGTTTGGCGTAATAGCTCCTACATGCTCCGCCGTAAACCTAACGGTTTCCACAAATCCTTCTTCACGCAGAATATTTTTCTTAAATTTACCGCTACTACGTCAAGCGGCGGAACGTTAGCAGCTATTTCAAGTAACATCCACTTAATGAGTCAAAAAATTACAAATAGTCATTTCAAGGAAATAATATCTGGTAGAAAGACCAAATTAGATATATATGGTCATCATCCGACTGCCCCAGATATTTCTATTCTAAATGAGGAAAATAAAATAATTGTTAGAGGTAGTTTTGAAATGCATGAGGATATAGTGTTTGAACCAGGCGAAGCCTACGCAAAAGATATATTTTTTGATGGTGGCATATACCGAAATATTATCTTCAGAGGAGGGAATTTTAAAAGAATATTTTTTAGGCGAGGAACTTATAACGGATTTGTAAGTATTAGAGGGGGACAAATTGAAAATCTCATATTAATCGGCGGTACATTCAATCATTGGTTGGGAACATTAGATGGAAAAGACGAAATAGAAAATGGAGAAGCTTTAGCAACAGATGAACTTGAAATAAAAAGATTCGAAATTGAAGGAGGCAATTTTGCTACAGGAATTTGGATTGCTGGAGGCAAAATAGATCGTTTAGAAATAAAAAGTGTTACTCCTATAAAAATTCATTGTAAACCAAATGACGATAATTCTTATGATACTGAATCCGGCCAATATATTTCACGATTTAAAAATTCGATACCGAGAATAAAAGATTTAATTGTCTCTCGATATTCTAATAAAGATAATTTTTATCATTTCAGCCAGATAAGTCTACATTCATTTAAATTTATAAATTTCACAAATCTTGGTAACATTACTATTTCTAAAATAGAGATAACAAAAGATTTATATTTTGAAAATTCTGATTTAGGTAAAACAACTTTTATTGATTGTAATTTTTCTCAACAAAACTTATTTTTCGACAGTTCAAAAATTACAGACATTTCATTAGCAGGCGCACTTCTTCCAGGCCCAAAAAATATTAAAAGCCAAAATGCCCAAAATTTAAAATCTCAGAAAAGATTAGCATTAAGCCAAATCAAAAAAGTATATCAAAGTATGGGTGATATGGTAACTGCAGGAACATATCAAGCAGAGGAATTAAACACCTATATGAGTACATTAAAACTTGGCTCGGAAAAAATTACTTTAATTCTCAATAGACTAACTAATTATCATGGGCAAAGTTGGATTAGAGCGTTTGTAGCTTTGGTTATAAGCAGTTCATTATTCTTCACCCTCTATTGTTTGCAATTAGGCTTTTACGTAGACTTTTCAGGACAAGAGAAAAATTATTTTTGGGAGAACGCTACTTACATTCTTGAATTTATAAATCCAATCAGAAAGAGTGAATTTTTACCTAAAGTTATTGCTAATAAGAATGAATATGAGATTCCCAATAAAGTAATATTGATAGATAGTATCGCCAAACTTGTAAATGCTTATATTATTTTCCAATTTATTGCGGCTTTTAGAAAATATGGTAAGAAAAGTGAATAAAACAGCACCCAACAGCCGTTTGGCGCAATATCTCCTAAATGCTCCGCCGGAAACCTAACGGTTTGTTGCGCCACTCGCTTCGCTCGTGTCCCGAAATCCTTCTTCACGCAGAATATTTTTCCTAAATTTACTGCTACTACGCCAATCGGCGGAACGTTAGGGGCAACCCTACACACGAACACTTGTCAAAACTAAAGACATTCAAAATGGACAAAGAATTTAAAAGCTGTCAGTCTTGTGGAATGCCACTAAAAAGAGACGAAAAAGGAGGTGGAACAAATGCAGACAAAAGCATTAGCAAAAAGTATTGTTCCTATTGCTACGAAAATGGCGAATTTATTTATAAAGGCAATAACGTCTTAGAATTTCAAGAATATTGTAAACATAAAATGATGGAAGGCGGACATTCAAGATTTTTTTCTTGGTTATTTACGAGAGGAATGAAACGTTTGGATAGATGGAAACCTAAAAAATAAATGAGAACTATCATCCAAATGAAAACGTTAATCCTAGTTGTCGGACTGCTAATTTTTCTTACCTGTAATTCGCAGGCAATTAACGAAAATCCCAAACTTGTAAAAACACAAGGCTCTACTCCAAAAGCAAATGTTCATCGCGGATTACTCGATAAAAAAGGAAATCTATGGTTTGGCACAACAGGAGAAGGAATTTATCGTTATGACGGAAAGCTGTTCCATCAATTTACAGTAAGCGATGGTTTGAGTAACAATAATATTTCCTCAATCTTAGAGGATAAAAATGGAAACATCTGGTTTGGAACAGATAACGACCTTACACTTTTTGACGGCAAAAAGTTTACAAGCGTTTTTATTTCCAAAACTAAGAATGGGGTTCTGAGCATTATGCAGGATAGAAATGGAATTATTTGGTTGGGCACCGATGATGGTGTATACTGTTACGACGGTAAATCTTTTGAACGCTTTCTGGATAAAAAACAAATTGTAAACAATGACCGACTTACCCTTAAATCGATTGAATCCATCTTAGAAGATAAAAATGGGAATATATGGTTTGGGTCCTATGTTAGTGAAGGTATCTCGCGTTTCGATGGCAAATTTATAACGCAGATTAAACCAAATGTTACACTTAAACCATTTGGTTATGTAAGGGTTATGTCAATGCTGGAAGATCGGAATGGCAATATATGGTTTGGTACTGCTGATGGTGCGTACAAATATGATGGCATAACCTTAATTAATTTTGCTGAAAAGGAAGGTATTGATTGGGTTTATTCTATGCTGGAAGATAAAAATGGGAATATTTGGTTCGCTACCGAAAAAGCAATCGGGGGCATTTATGTAGGTGGAGGTGCCTGGCGCTACGATGGAAAATCATTCACAAATTACACTACAAACGAAGGCCTTGTCCACAACGGAGTTTTCACTATAGTAGAAGATGCTTCCGGAAAACTTTGGTTCGGAACCAGAAATGTGGGATTGAGCATGTTTGACGGAATACGTTTTACTCAATTTTCAGAGTAAAATAGGGCAGCCGCTAACAGCCGTTTGGCGTAATAGCTTTTTTTGTCTTTGGCTGCGCCCCGTTCGGCGTTCCGCCTCGGGTCTTGGAAAATACTCTGAACATCAAAATTTCTTATTACATTTATTATTAACTTGCCGCCACTGCGCAAAGCCGCGGAACGTTAGGGGTAATGCACTAAAAATCCACGTATATAAAAACAAATGAATTCAATAGAAGATCTCAAGCCACGAAATAAGCTCTTTGTGATGGATTTAGTTAAAGAAGCTGGAATCGACGTAAGCGATTGGGCAAATTTTCAGGGCGGTATAAGAAGAGCAAGAACAAACCCTAAGTATTGCTACGAATGGGCTTTTTCCAATAGTAGTGTAACGGTTCTAAATATATGGTATGATTCAATTAGTCAGGAATTAGACGAAATCCTACTTCGAAGTAATTTGCGATTAACAAGTAAAAGCAGTTCAACAAAAGGTATATGGAAAAGCCGAGCAAATAAATTTGATAGACATGTGCAAAGTGCTTATCAAAATAATCACACTGTGAGAGTTATTATAAACGACGGTTATCGCAGAGAAGGAGATCTAAAAACTGAGAAAGCATCTAAGGTAAATCTTAGACTTCTTGATTCGATGCCGTGGACTGTGACATCTTACGATAATATTTCAGGAGAATTCGTACTTTCTAGAGGGATTAAATTAATAGATCAATTTGACATCGATTCTAATGTGACATCCCCCTCAGAAAAACATAGTGTAATCGGAGAAGTTTTTTTTAGAAATCCAGAAGTTAGAAAAACTGTTTTAAAGCGAGCAAGTGGGAAATGCGAATTTTGTGGAGCTAAAGGATTTAAAACATCATCGGGTGAACTATTTCTTGAAACACATCACATTGTACCGTTAAGTCAAGGAGGGCCGGACACAATATATAACGTTGCAGGAATTTGTCCAAATCATCACCGGGAAGCTCATTTTGGCGACAGTGCCGAAATTATTCGAGATACTTTATTGGGAGTGATTTCGAGATATTATAATTAATCTAATCATTTGCACTACCCCTAACAGCCGTTTAACACAATAGCTGTTTTATCTTTGGCTTGCTTCGCCAGTTCGCCTTCGGCTCGTGCCGCCCTGTTCGTCTGCTTCGCATTCCCGGGTCTTGCTCTGTTGCTGCTGTTTGCTTTAAACCATTAGTTTTAAGAAAGATTTTTTTTCTAAATAGTAAAAAAACATTTTTTATATCATTTACTTTAATATTTTTAACAAATTATTGTAAAAATTTAAATCTTTATCAAATGAAAAAAATCTTATTGTTACTCAGTTTTTCTGTAGTGTTACTTTCTTCCTGCTCATCAAGCGATGATGGAGGTTCTTCCGAATCGCAACCCCTTTTATTGAAAAAAATGACTGAAGGCGATGTCCTTTTTGGTCAAACCGTTACAAACTATACCTATAACGGAAATAAACTAGTCGAAATCTTTAAAGATGGGGATGATGATTATGCCGATGTCTATTCATACACAGGGGATGTGATTACAAAAATTGAAAAGTTTGCAGTATACGATGCCGGTACACCTAGTGAGGACAGAGAGCTTCTTTCTACAGACCAATTCGCATACAACGCCAATAACCAATTGGTTCAATTCAAAACGACTTCCCAGGATTTTGAAGGTGAGCGAGTAACAACTTATACCTATAATAGTAATAACACCGTTTCATTCGCACAAAATGCCAATGTTCCGGGCGAGCCAACAGAATCACTAAAAACCGGAACCATTACTATGGAGAATGGTGAAATCGTTCGTTTGCAGGTCGTAAAGGAATTTGATTCCTATACAGACAACTATACTTATGACACCAAAAACAGTATCTTTAAAAACGTAACGGGATATGACAAAATAATTCTTACCCATGTCCTCGGAAAGCAGGGTGCAATGACTTGGGTAGATTCCATTATTGGCGGTATTTCACACAATTTTTTAAATCATCAGGGAGATTATCAATACACCTATAATTCCGATAATTATCCTCTAACGGCAAATCAAAGCTTGGGTGGAACGGTGTTGCACTCCTTTGCGTTTGAATATTACTAGGCCTTCATTACAGTTGAAGGAAACCCTTTAGGACCTAAATTCCTAAAGGGTTTTTACTATATTTTGAATAGTAGCTGTTAATCCTCACTCCAGCTAACAGCCGTTTGGAGTAATAGCTGTTCTGTCTTTGGCTACGCCCAGTTAACAGTCGCTAACAAGCCACTTTTTTGGAAAACAAATTCCCTTAAAAAATGAATAAGGATAATTCAAGAACACCAAACCCGTCTGAAAAACAAACCGGCGAATGGACTTTAAAAAAAATCCTGGTTCGGCTTATTGCCTATCCTTTTTGCCTGTTTATCATGGTCCTGGGTATTTTTGGGATACTGAATCCGGTAACAAGTAAATCAATTCCGGCCTGCATTGCAGGAATTATGATTGGAGGGACCTATTTATATTCGGACCTAAAAATTTTAATGTCAAAAAAGAGGGAATGAAATTTGATATTCCGAAGCAACCTTGAAAAATTATAATCATGCTCATAATAATATTGATTCTTTTCCCTTATATAGCGGTTCCGTTGCTTTTAGCCTATTCCTATAAAAGATGGAATTTGGTAGGGCAATGGCTGACTTATTTGATTACGGCATTTTTAATATTTTTATATCCTTTATTGCTATTTTGGATTGACCGTACAATTCACACGAGGCCTGTAAAATGCTTAAATCCGGAATTCGCGGTATTTGCCGGAAACCTGATCATAATGGTTCCGGTTTGTTTACTGCTTCAGTTTATTTTTAATAAGATCATAAAACCCGAAAATAGAAATACCATCTAACAACGCTTACAGAATTCTACAAAAATTAAGTATGACTATAGCATCCCAATTTAAAATTACGTTCTTCCTAACCATTGGTGTGTTTTCCTGTGTTGCTCATGCGCAGGAGAATTTAAATGATATTCAAGTACTTTCCAGCAATTCCAGAGGTTACCATGATTTCAATTTTAAAGGCCAGGTAAAGTCGGTCAAAACCCGTTATGTCAGCATCAAAGCATCACTGAGTAATTATGCCAAAGAACAGGTAATGCTAAAAAATGATGTGAGGAATAATAACTGCCTGGAATTTTATCAAAACGGACTGTTGAAAATGCAATACGGCGATATCCCTTCATTTGAATTTACAGCAATCGACTCCACAAAGCTGGAAATACAGCAATTTGATACTAAGGATGTAGTTCAAAAGAATAAGTACAAACCAATTTTAAGTAATGCTACGATATTCCAAAATCCCGAACTATTTGTAAATTATGATTTGTACAGATACTCATACCAGTTCGGACAAACCATCGATGGAGTTGAACATTTGGGAATTTCACAATTCAATTACGTGTACAAAACCGATGAAAATAATCGAATTACAGAGTCATACGAATATTGGCCCTACAATGAAAACATGGATACTGTCAGGATAAAAAACGTTTCGGAAAAAGATCTGGTTTGGAGGTTAAAATTCCTGTATAACGATAAAAATCAACTGATTAGCCAAAAGATTATTCCCGGACATCAACAAGATGGCGGGTCTTACGCTGCATTGGGCACAGAAAGTGGTTTCTCTCCTGATTTGCAGTTAAAATATAAATACGACAACAAAGGAAGAGTCATACAGGCGGTTTTTTGGGGAAACAATGGGATTATCTCTTCTGAAGATTATGAATACGATCCCATGAAGGGATATGTTCAAAAAGTTAGATATTATATTACCGGCCCTGGGGAAATTTCCAATCCTACAAAGAGGTATGTAAAAACCTTTAATGAAAATGGCGATATCATTGAAAAAGAGTTTATTCCGGATTTTCCTGGGCAAAACATTGCTCCCCTAAAAAGGTATTATGATTATGAATATGACAGCCACCAAAATTGGGTTAAATGCAATATGTATTTAGAAGGTAAAAAAGAGGGAGAACCTACATTAACAGCCGAAAGAAAAATAGAATATTACGAATAAAATGCTTTCACTACATAAAGCTGCACAAATTTAGTGGTAAGTGCCTACACCGAATTACTAAAACAAAAAGATAAATGAACGAACTTCTAATTGAAAAACCCTGGTGGAAAAGGAACCTCCTTTGGTTGCTGATATCAGCATTCATTATTGGGGTTTTAGTATTTTCCTCAAGAATGTTTTTAAACGGAAACTTAGATTTTTATGCGCTGGCCAACGCGGATCCTTCCTTTTATGAGGCTGCTTTAGACAGCGCAAATAAAAATCCGGTTGTCGTCCAAAAGTTTGGGCATTTGAAACCCATCACCAATCAGGAAATTTATGATGGTAAAGCTTTCTATTCCAACAATAAAAACACGCTAAAGATAATCTTACCGGTAAATGGAGCTAAAGAAACCGGAATTATGAAAATGTGGCTGGAAAGGCAGGCAACGGGTTGGAAGTACGACAGCGTGATAATTGACAATAATCAGACCAGGATAATCGTTATTAAAAATCAAGCATCAACCGCTGACATCAGTTTAAAGCAATAAGCCGTTTCATTGTAAAAGGAAGTTAAAACTGTAACAATTTTTAAAAAAACCGCCATACTATCTGATCTTAAAACAGTATGCCTACATTTTAAATTAAATATTTATGAGTAATAGAAGAGATTGGTTAAAACAAACAGGTTTAGGAATTGTAGGTTTAGGGATTATCCCGTTGGAAGGTTTTGCAATTCCATCAACAGAAAGCGTCATTGAAGAAAAAAGTGAAAGCCTGATTCAATTAAGGTCAAACGAAAATCCGTATGGCCCATCGCCATTGGCAAGAAAGGCATTTGCCGATAATGTGGCTATCAGCAACCGATATAACTGGGATATTGAAGCACAAATAATTGCTGCGATTGCGTTGAAAAATAATGTCAGGGAGGAAAACATTTTATTGGGAGCCGGCTCAACGGAAATCCTGGATTTGGTTGCAAAATTTGCATCATTGGAAAAAGGGGATTATGTAATTCCCGATCCAAGTTATGCTTATTGGACCGTAACATTGGACAACCTGGGTTTAAGGAAAAATCAAATACCGCTTACTGCTGATAAGAAAATCAATCTGCAGGCAATGCGGGAAGCTGTAAACAACGACACCAAATTGGTGTACATCTGTAACCCAAACAATCCGACAGGAACATTATGTGAACGGACCGAACTGGTTAATTTTATTGCCAATATCCCTTTGACAACCCTGGTGTTCATTGATGAAGCTTATTTGGAATTTACAACCCAACAATCGCTTTGCAATCTTATTGATACACATCCTAATCTGATTATTACCAAAACATTTTCTAAAATCTATGGTTTGGCAGGGGCACGCATAGGATATGCGGTTGCGAATAATAAAATGATTGAGAACCTTGCAGGGATGCAGTCCAATACCAATAATAGTGTGAGCGTGCTTTCAAAACTTGCAGCCATTGCCTCTTTGAAAGATGAAAAGTTTATTGCCGACTGCTACGCTCTAAACAAAACGGCAAGAGAGTACACCATTGCTGAACTCAAAAAACTGAACTGCGAATGCATTGCTTCCAATACCAATTTTATCTACTTTTCATTGGCGAATTACAGCAAGGACTATTTTAAGCTATTGGAAAACAATAACATTGAAGGGACTAGGATTTATGAGGAAAATGGTAAATGGACACGAATTACCATTGGTACCATGAAGGAAATGCAGCAATTTATTAAGGCAATACAATAAAGAAAAACTGTCACTAATAAAGGTTTGCGCAATAACCTGAACTTACTTCGTTACTACAACACTCTCTGGAACTAACACCGTATAATCCCCATTATTGCGAATCACATCACGGACAATGCTCGAAGAAATATAAGAGGTTTTGGAAGCCGTTAAAAGAAAGACGGTTTCAATTTTGGATAACCTTCGGTTGGTATGCGCAATGGCCTTTTCAAATTCAAAATCGGCAGGATTCCTCAAGCCACGAAGGATAAAATCGGCTCCGAGTTTTCGGCACAAATCAATCGTCAGGCCTTCATAGGTAATGACAGAAACCTTCGGTTCATCCTTAAAGGCTTCTTCGATGAATTTCTTGCGGTCTTCCAAAGAAAACATGTATTTTTTATCGGCGTTGATTCCAATCGCAACAATTACTTCATCAAAAAGGGAAACGCCTCTTTTGATGATATCATAATGCCCAAGGGTGATTGGGTCAAACGAACCTGGGAAAACGGCTTTTCTTTTCATAATGTTACTTCTTCCAAATAGGTTTCCTTTGTAAAGCTAGTGTAATTTCGTTATCCAGCAAATCGCTGAACGGAATATTTGCGTAGGCTGCCTGTTGCGGGAAAATGCTTTGTGGCGACAATCCCGGATTGGTATTGATCTCGATAAAATGCGGAATGCCGTTCATGATGATAAAATCGGCACGCGAAAACCCCGTCATTCCTAAGGATTGATATACTTTTTTGGCAGTCTCAATGACCAAGCCCTCCAATTCCTTAGAGATTCTGGCTGGCGTAATCTCTTCTGATTTGCCCAAATATTTAGCCTCATAATCAAAGAAATCATTCTGCGAAAGGATTTCAGTAATTCCCAATACTTTGATTTCTCCTTTAAGATTCAGCACACCTACAGAAACCTCGCTTCCGTTCAGATAGGATTCAATCAAAATGTCATTGTCTTCTGCGAAAGCAAAATCCAAAGCTTTTGGCAGATCCTCCAAAGTACTCACCATCGAAACACCTAAGCTGCTCCCGGATTGGTTTGGTTTCACAAAAAAGGGCAGGCCCAATTCGGCTTCAATTGCCTTTCCATCAATAGCGTTGCCTTTGGATAAATAAATGGATTTCGCTTTGGGGATATTGAATTTTGACAAAACGGATAAGGTGTCCCTTTTGTTGAACGTCAGGCTCGATTGGTAAAAGCTGCAACCCGTGTAAGGCAGCTCCAATAATTCCCAATACGCCTGCATGTGCCCGTCTTCACCCGGAGTTCCGTGGATGGTGTTTACGGCAACATCGAATTTTATGATTTGATTGTCCTTGGTAAACGTAAAATCAGCTTTGTTGATAGGATATTTTTGGGAATCAATCAGGCAGTGCCATCCGTCTTTAAGGATATGGACTTCAAATGCCTGGTATTTGTTTTTGTCAAGATGATTTAGGATTAATTGACCACTTCGTAATGATATTACAGACTCATCTGAATATCCACCCATTACTACTGCTACGTTCATTTAGGTTAGTTTTAGTTTAGACAAAATTATCAATTTTTTTCGAACTAAATACCCTTATGTTTTTTATATCTTTGTGCAAATTAATTTTTTTCTATGAGCTTACGTGCGTATTTAACAAGCCGGGTTTTCTTTTTTCAGATTCTTGCCGCTATGGCAATAGTTGCCGCAATTGCGTATTTATTTTTTCATTGGATAACCTATACCACAAATCACGGACAGGAAATTACCGTTCCCGATTTGAGTAAGCTTTCTGCTGAACAGGCTGAAGAAAAATTGGCTTCCATCGATTTGGATTATATCATTTTGGATACTGTTGATTTCAGGCCCGATTTCCCAAAGTTGAGCATCGTAGAACAGGAGCCAAAAGCAGGTTCAAAAGTAAAGGAAGGAAGAAAGATTTATATCAAAATCAACGCTGATAAATATACGATGGTGGCTGTTCCCGATTTGATTGAGAAAACCTATCGCCAGGCTGTGCCAACCCTCGAAGCTGTTGGTCTTGCTGAAGGAACAATTACCTACAAGCCTTATTTGGGTAAAGACATGGTGCTCGAAATGAGGATGAACGGCAAGAAATTAAAGCCGGGTGAAAAAGTCCTTAAGTCATCCAAAATTGATTTGGTTCTGGGTGACGGAAAAATTACTTATGAAGAAACCGTTGATACTACCACTGTAGATACTACGCAAATGCCTCCTATAGATGGACAATAATCCCGATAATACTCCCGAATTAGAAGAGGAAGAATTATTTGAACACCACCGATTTGTTGCCGATAAAGGACAATCGTTGCTGCGTGTGGATAAATTCCTGATGCAGCTGATTGCCAATGCGACACGGAATAAAATCCAGAAAGCCGCAGAGGAGGGGAATATCTGGGTAAATGACATTCCGGTGAAATCGAATTACAGGGTAAAACCTTTTGATGTGGTTCGGGTGATGCTTTCGCATCCGCCATTTGAAAACCTAATCCTTCCCGAAGACATTCCTCTTGACATTGTTTACGAAGACGAATCCTTATTGATTATAAACAAACCACCCGGATTGGTTGTGCATCCCGGACACGGAAATTATACAGGAACATTGGTAAACGCTTTGGCTTTCCATTTTGAAAACCTTCCTAAGAATTCAAGTGACCGTCCCGGATTGGTACACCGTATTGACAAAGACACCTCAGGGCTTTTGGTTGTTGCCAAAACAGAATTGGCGATGACACATCTGGCCAAACAGTTTGAAGACAAAACCACCGAACGAGAATATGTTGCGCTGGTTTGGGGGAACATCAAAGAAGACGAAGGAACGATTGAAGGAAACATTGCAAGGCATGTAAAAGACCGCATGCAGATGGCCGTTTTTCAAGATGAGGAAATCGGAAAACACGCGGTTACGCATTATAAAGTACTGGAGCGTTTTGGTTATGTGACTTTGGTTTCCTGCATTTTGGAAACCGGAAGGACGCATCAAATACGTGTCCACATGAAATACATTGGGCACACCTTATTCAATGACGAACGCTATGGTGGCCATTTGATTCTGAAAGGAACCACGTTTACCAAATACAAGCAGTTTATAGACAATTGTTTCAAGACATTGCCAAGACAGGCACTGCATGCCAAAACCCTTGGGTTTGTCCATCCAAGAACAGGAGAATACATGCGTTTTGACACCGAACTGCCTCAGGACATGAAAGACTGTATTGAAAAATGGCGCAACTATGCCAAATCGGGTTTAACTGAAGAGGAAGAATAATAAAAAGTCCCGTTTTAAACGGGACTTTTTATTTTATATTTTGTCTTCTTCTATAGGTTTTTCGGCAACGAAGAGGTAATAGATTCCCAATAAAATAAACGGAATGCTGAGCCATTGCCCGGTTGAAAATAAACCAAAGGTTTCTTCAATTCCGCCCTGGCTTTCCTTTACAAATTCCACTACAAAACGTACCGTCCAAAGCAGGATTAGGAAATAGCCAAAAAGCAATCCGTGTTTTTCGGCAGTTTTGGTTTTCCAATACAGGAAAAACAGGATTAAAAATACAAAAACGTACAAACCGGCTTCATACAATTGTGCCGGATGTTTTGCCGGAACGCGTTCTAAAAGCGCTGCATATTTTGGGTCGGTTACCAAGGCATCATAAGCCTGGTTCACATTGGATATTTTGGTAAGGTTCACCGCTTCCTTAGGCGAATAATAATCCCTGATAAATCGGATTCCGAAAGGAGAGTCGGTTATCTTACCCACGATTTCTGAGTTGAAGAAATTTCCAATCCTAACAAAGACAGCACCGCAGGCAACCGGAATCACAACCCGGTCCAAAACCCAAAGCATCGGTTTTTTGATTACTTTGGTACTGTAGAAATACATTGCGATGATGATGGCAACGGCAGCTCCGTGGCTGGCCAAGCCCTGAAAACCTGTAAATTCAAATTTTGGTGAGAATCGGAAAGGCAGCAGGATTTCCAATACGTGGTTTCGGTAATATTCCCAATCATAGAAAAAAACGTGGCCTAATCTGGCGCCTAGCAAAGTGGCTATAACCGTCCAGATAAATAAGGTATCCAGTTTTTCAATGGGTTGTTTTTCCCTATTGAAAATATGCTTCATAATGTACCAGCCAAGCCCAAAAGCAATGACAAACATTAAGCTGTAAAAACGGATGGTAAAAAAACCTATATTAATTCCTTCTGAGGGATTCCAAATCATGATTAGTTGGGTGAGTTAGATTGTAAAAATAGTGATTTGTTCTAAAATGGCTATTAAATTAAGGAAACTTTAATGCCTGCATTTTTTTTCCGGAACCGGATCATAGCCGTTTTTTCCCCATGGATGGCATCTTAAAATTCGGCTTACGCCCAAATAAGTCCCTCTAAAAATACCGTGAATTTTCAGTGCCTCAATAAAATAGCTCGAACACGTGGGCTGAAACCGGCAGCTTGAGGGTAGGAGCGGTGATAGTACTATTTTGTAAAAATAAATCAGTACTAAAAGTGGCGCTATCAGGATTTTTTTTAACATGGGTGGTTATCAAATACTAAATTTAGTACCGTCTTTTCCGTCCTTTAATTGGATTCCAAGTTCCAGCAGCTGGTCACGGATTTGATCCGACAAGGCAAAGTTTTTATTGGCTCTTGCTTCGTTTCTCATGCCAATCAGCATTTCAACGACACCATCCAACTTGCCTGAATTATCAGCCGAAGCTTTCTCGTCTTTTATTCCTAAAACATCAAAGGTAAAGGTGTTCAAGGTATCCGAAAGTGTCTTTAAATCCTCAGCATTCAGCGTTTCCTTGCCATCGTTTACCAAATTGACAAAGCGTATTCCTTCAAACAGGTTTGCAATCAGGATTGGAGTATTGAAATCGTCATTCATCGCATCGTAGCAATTCTTCTTCCAACTTGCAATATCAAGGGTAGAAGCACTCGATGCCTGTAAATTCTTCAAAATATCCAAACCATCCATCAATCGGTTAAAGCCTTTTTCAGCAGCAAGGATTCCGTCATCGGTAAAGTCAAGAATGCTTCGGTAATGTGCCTGCATCATGAAGAAACGAGCCACATTTGGAGAAAAAGCCTTACTCAGAAACGGACTTCCACCCGAATATATTTCGCCCGGAAGTAGGTTGTTTCCGGTAGATTTCGACATTTTCTTACCGTTCAGGTTCAGCATGTTGGCGTGCATCCAGTAATTCACCGGACTGTGGCCTGTGCAGGCTTCGTTCTGTGCAATTTCACATTCGTGGTGCGGGAATTTCAAGTCCATCCCACCACCGTGGATGTCAAAGGTTTCACCAAGGTATTTGGTACTCATCGCTGTACATTCCAAATGCCAGCCTGGGAAACCAACTCCCCATGGCGAAGGCCAGCGCATGATATGCTCAGGTTCTGCTTTTTTCCAAAGGGCAAAATCCTGTGGGTTCTTTTTATCGCTTTGACCGTCAGTATCGCGGGTATTGGCAAGCATTTCGTCAATGTTCCTGCCGCTTAATTTCCCGTAATGGTTATTCTCATTGAATTTTACGACATCAAAATAAACCGAGCCATTTTTCTCGTAGGCAAACCCTTTTTCAATAATCTGGCTTACGATTTCAATCTGCTCAATAATATGGCCTGTCGCTGTTGGTTCAATGCTCGGTGGAAGAAAATTGAATTGATTCAGCACATCGTGGAAATCCACAGTATAACGCTGTACAATTTCCATTGGCTCCAATTGTTCCACTCTTGCTTTTTTGGCAATCTTATCTTCACCATCATCTACATCATCCACAATATGGCCTACATCGGTAATGTTCCGCACATAACGCACTTTGTATTCCAAATGCAGTAAATACCTGAAAATCATATCAAACGACATGAAGGTACGGACGTTTCCAAGATGCACGTTGCTGTAGACCGTTGGGCCACATACATACATTCCAACATTCCCTGCGTGGACAGGCTTGAAAACTTCTTTTTCTCCCGAAAGGGAATTGTATATCTTTAACTGATGGTCTTTGTATAATGCCATAAATGTTTAGGAGCTTTTTCCCGCTTTCCGCGCTACATGGTAGCTTGCTGCAATCGGGGCTAGTTAGATTAAGCTATTAAAATTTTGTGTCTAATTTGATGTAATCCAGAAACTCACGTTTGGTGGTTTCGTCGTTGAATTTCCCTCCGTATTCAGAAGTCACCGTACTGCTTTCAATGTCACGGATTCCACGCGAATTTACGCAAAGGTGTTTGGCATCGATAACGCAGGCAACATCTTCGGTTCCTAAAACCCTTTGCAGTTCCTGGACAATCTGCATCGTCAGACGTTCCTGCACCTGAGGTCTTTTGGCATAATAATCCACAATTCGGTTCATTTTTGAAAGCCCTACCACAGTCCCGTTTGAGATGTAGGCAACGTGTGCTTTTCCAATAATAGGAAGCAGATGATGCTCGCAGGTAGAGTAGAGGGTTATGTTCTTTTCAACCAGCATTTCGCCATACTTATAATTGTTGGCAAAGGTGGAAGCTTTAGGTTTTTTATTCGGATTCAAACCTCCAAAAACTTCTTTGACAAACATTTTTGCAACACGGTTTGGCGTTCCTTTTAAACTATCATCGGTCAAATCCATTCCAAGGGTGTTCAGAATGTTTTCAACGTCTTTTTTTATCATCTCAATCTTTTGTTCATCTGTCAAATTAAACGCATCATTTCTTACAGGATTTTGAGCACTTGTTGCGATATGATTTTCTCCTAATTCGTCACTGATTTGGTCACTATTTGTCATTAAATTCTCTGTTAATTTGGGTTTTAAAAATGAAAGCACAAAGATATAGAATAAAATCAAAAATAATCTTAAAGTGTTAATATTTAAAATATTCAATTTTTGGGTTTGCCATATTGTTAAATTTATGTAAATTACGCCTCAAAAAAAATCAACCTACTATGAAAAGTAAAATTTTACTCGTTTTAAGTTTACTATTTATTAACTACTATGCCAATTCGCAAAACTTATTAATCAATCCTGGGTTTGAAGCTGGGAGCTCTGGTGTAGGTTTTGTGACCAATGGAGCGGGCTATAACCAACTTGCAGCCCCTTTTACAGGCACCACGGTTACAGGGAATTTTGCTGTGACCAATAACCCATTTACAATCAATAACGCTGATTTCATTCTTGAAGGCGACCATACTACAGGTGTCGGAAAAATGCTGATCATTGACGGTAACACCACTGCAGGAAATCCGCGATTTTGGAGAGCAGGAGGAACGGGAGCTGGTGTGACTACTGCAACAATAGGAACAATCTACAGATTCGGTTACTGGATAAAGTCCGTTTCAAACTTAGGTTCTCCGGCAGATATCGGAATTCAGATTACAGGTGGGTCTCCACCTGTTTTAATTTCTGGTTCTACTGTAGCACCTGCGCCATCACAAAGCTGGAGGCATGTAGTTTACCAATTTACTGCTACAGCAACTACGGTTCAGATTGAACTTTGGAATAATAATGTAACCGCAAACGGGAATGATTTCGCGATTGACGATATGATGCTGACTGATGATTTGATGCTTACCTATAATGTTACCAACGCTGCCTGTGCAACACCAAATGACGGAAGCGTAACGGCAACAGCCTTGGGGGGATTAGCACCTTATAGCTTTACCATCACAGGTGGAGCAATCAATGTTACGAATGCCACTGGGATATTCCCAAACTTACCTCCGGGAACTTATTCGATTACAGTTACCGATAGTACACTTCCGACTGCTCAAACTGCTACTTTGTCAAATGTAGTGATTGGTCCAAAAATTTCGGTCCCATTAAATTCAGCGATATGTACAGGTAGTTCGATTACGCTGCATGCATCAGGAAGTCCTTCAGGATATACCTGGTCTGCATCTCCAGCTGCTACTGCCGGTTTGGCTCCAGGCGATGTTAACCTTGCCAACCCAACAGTTTCTCCAACTGCAACTACAGTTTATACAGTAACATCTACCGTAGGAAGTTGTGCGGCGATTTCGGGTTCTGTTACGATTACGGTAAATCCATTACCGGACGTAACCAGTCCAAGTGCGGTTCAAACCATCTGTCCAGGAAATACGGCGACCTTTATAATCACAGGAACGCCAAACTCAACTGTTACGCTGGCAAGTACACTCAACCCGGTTCCATTTACAGTTCCGGTTAATATTGGACCTGCAGGAACAGGGACTTTTACTACCTTGCCACTGAGTTCTACAGAGATTTATCAGTTTATTAAAATCAAAGGATTTTTTACTTTATGTGAAAGATTGCTTCCTGTAGGACTTACATTAACAGCTAATGTTGTTCCGAATGGATGTGCTACGGTAGAGACTACTCCGGCACCAGGAACAGCACCATTGGATTTGACTTTGTGTACAACAGGGGAGTGCAGGACACTGCATGCAAACGTCTCCGACGTTCCTTCGACTACCACTTATTCGGTAACTTCGATTCCTTTCTGTCCACAGGCAGCTTTCGAAAACCCATCATGGACAAATATTCTTCCAGGAGGTCCTATTGGTGATGACGACTGGTCAGCACCATTTAGTTTTCCTGCGGGTATGAATTTTTGTTTTTATGGTCAAAATTACACGCAATTAAATGTTGGAACCAATCAGGTAATCCATTTCCCGAATCCGGCTCTATTTGCTGCGGGCGATTTTTGTCCTTGGTCCTATAGTACACCGATACCTAGTGCTGGTTTCCCGATCACAAATTCAATATTTGGAGTTTATCAGGATACCGACTTTTCTGTGACGCCTCCTCCGGGTGTTCAGATAAGTGTTAATTATAATGTAGTTGGTACCTATCCTTGTAGAAAGTTCATTGCCAATTTTGCCAACTGTCCTCAATTTTCATGTGGGAACACCATAGGTTTGTCGACTAGTCAAATCGTATTGTATGAAGTATCCAATATAATTGAAGTATATGTACAAAGAAGGGTAGCATGTACTGGCTGGAATGGTGGAAGAGGCACGATAGGTGTAATCAATACCGATGGTTCACAAGCTGTTGCCGCGCCGGGTAGAAATGCAGCTGCATTTAGTACAGACCCAACTCCTGGAAATCCGACTAATACTGATAACGTTTCTGAAGCTTGGAGGTTTACTCCAACAGGTCCGAATGTATCTCAAACCATAAACTGGTACGAAGGTCCTGTTGCAGCCGGAAACTTTCTTGGAAGCGGACCGGATATAGTTGTTTGTCCTACTGCAACCACTACTTACACATTGGAAACTGTTTATAATGTATGTGGAGTCCCTCAAAGAGCCACAGCAACAACAACCTTAAATGTGCACCCTGATTCAACAGGCTCGCCAAACAACCTTACATTATGTGTTCCGAATTGTGCTTTTGATTTAACAGCTAATAATTCAGTTATCTTAGGTTCGTTATCTCCTGCAGATTATGATATTTCATATCATACTTCTCAGGCTGATGCCGATTCAGGAAGTAATCCAATACCAAATCCAACAGCATATTGCCCAAGTTCAGCTCTTGGAACATATCATATTTATGCGTCTATTTATCTAATTAGCTACAACTGCCATGTTGTAAAACCTTTCGATTTGATTGTAGATAATTGTGCTGTTACACCTCATACCGTACCTGATTTGACATTGTGTGATGTCTCTAATGATGGTACTGAGAATTTTGATTTTACACCACAGGTAGCTGCCGCATTGGTAGGGCACGTTGCCGCAGATTATAACATAACTTTTCACAATACACAGGCTGAGGCCAATGCAGGTACACCTGTCATCAATCCATATACTGCTGTTCCGGGTACAGATGGTCAATTGGTAGTAATCAGAATGACCGAAATTGCAGATCCTACAGTTTTTGGTACCACAACATTCCATCTCCATGTAAATCCGATGCCTACTGCTACCGTATCGGGAACAACATCGGTTTGTAAAGATGCTGCAAGTCCAAATATTACCTTTACAGGAGCAAATGGTACAGCGCCTTATTTCTTTACGTACAGTACAGATGGAGGTGCAACAACCATTGTCAGCCCGGCAAGTACAGGAAATACCTATACCATACCAGTTGCAACCGGTACAGTGGGAACGTTTACCTATACATTGATAAGTGTTCAGGATTCAGGAACTCCGGCATGTTCCCAAGTGCAGTCAGGTTCAGCCACAGTAACGGTCGTTGCATTACCTACCGCGACCATTTCCGGAACTACAACAGTATGTAGAAATGCACCTAGTCCAAATATTACCTTTACAGGAGCAAATGGTACAGCGCCTTATTTCTTTACTTATAGTACTGATGGAGGAACAACTACGATTACAACACCGGCAAGTACCGGGAACGTATATAACCTTCCGGTTTCTACAGCTACTGCAGGAACATTTACCTATACCTTAATTAGTGTTCAAAGTTCCGGAACACCGGCATGTACACAAAATCAGGCAGGTACAGCGACTGTGACGGTTGATCCATTGCCAACAGCTACGGTTTCAGGAACAACTACAGTTTGTAGAAATGATCCTAGTCCAAATATTACCTTTACAGGAGCAAACGGTACAGCGCCTTATTTCTTTACCTATAGCACAGACGGAGGTACCACTACCATTGTCAGCCCAGCGAGTACAGGGAATACCTATACCATACCGGTTTCTACAGCTACTGCAGGAACATTCACTTATACCTTAATTAGTGTTCAAGGCTCTGGTTCACCAGTCTGCTCCCAAACGCAATCAGGTTCAGCTACAGTAACTGTTAATCCGTTACCAACTGCTACGATATCAGGAACCACATCGGTTTGTAAGGACGCTGCAAGTCCAAATATTATTTTCACAGGAGCAAATGGTACAGCGCCTTATTTCTTTACGTATAGTACAGATGGAGGAACAACTACGATTACAACACCGGCAAGTACAGGAAACACTTATACTTTACCCGTTTCTACAGCTACGGTAGGAACATTTACCTATACCTTAATTAGTGTTCAAAGTTCGGGCTCACCGGCATGTTCACAAGCTCAGGCTGGTACAGCAACTGTAACTGTTATAGCATTGCCTACAGCTACTATTTCTGGAACGACTACTGTTTGTAGAAATGCAGCAAGTCCAAATATTACCTTTACGGGAGCAAACGGTACTGCGCCTTATTTCTTTACCTATAGTACAGACGGAGGTACCACTACCATTACAAGCCCGGCAAGTACAGGAAATACCTATACCATTCCGGTTTCTACAGCTACTGCAGGAACATTTACCTATACTTTAATTAGTGTTCAGGATTCAGGAGCGCTTGGATGCTCACAGGCACAATCGGGCACAGCAACCGTAACGGTGAATGCTTTACCAACTGCTACGATAACGGGTACTACAGCTACGTGTCTGAATTCACCATCACCACAAATAGTGCTTACAGGTTTTGGAGGTACAGCACCATATACTTTTACCTATTCAATCAATACAGCTCTACAGCCAGCTGTGCAAACAATTACTGGTGACAGCTACGTAATCAACGTACCAACATCACCTGCAGGGACCTATACTTATGATTTAGTAAGTGTTACTGAAGGAAGTTCATTGGCCTGTTCTCAAGCACAAACAGGTACAGCAGTTGTTACCGTTAATGTAGCTCCAATAATCAACACGCCGACGGATTATGTAGTTTGTGATGATAGTTTGAATAATGATGGTTTTTATTGTGCTTTCGACTTAACAACCAAAGATATTGAGGTAACTACAGACCCAACAGTTGTGATTACCTATCACGAAACTCAAACAGATGCTGATACGGGAGGTAGTCCAATTCCAAGTCCATATTGTAATATTTATCCAAATGATCAAATAATATATGTGAGAGCTTATTTTGCTGGAGCACCAGCCTGTTACTCTACCACATT
>NZ_JAKIHP010000029.1 GCF_021608265.1 Flavobacterium wongokense | reverse complement strand
CGTAAGGTCAAAAACATGGAACTGGTTATTAGGCTGGGCATCGTCATCACAAAGGCTCAGCGGTGTTGGCGTAGTTAACGCTAACGGCTTATTGATTATAACCCTGAAAGAGCCAATGTTAAAGCAGCTGCTTGCACTGTTCTGTACCCTCACCCATATTGTATCCCCGTTAGTAGCTACGTGTGCATTAGAAGGGATAAGCGGTGCGGTTCCGGCCTGTGCCGCAGGTAATGAATTATAGTAGGTAACCATATAGGTACCTGTAGTCAGCGGTGGCTGTTGTGCCAATACTGCTGCGTTCTGTTGGGTAAGGTCTACCGCGGTTCTCGTATCCTGGGTATTGCTATCGTCGTCACACACT
>NZ_JAKIHP010000028.1 GCF_021608265.1 Flavobacterium wongokense | reverse complement strand
AATCACTGTAACAGACAACATTGCTCCTACATTCACAGCTCCTGCGAATATTGAAATATTCACAACTGCTGATTGTACTTATGATGCGTCAATTGCAATTACTGGTGATGTAACAAATGAGGCTGACAACTGTTCAACTGGTCTTCAGGCTACATTTGCTGACAGCGTTGCTGATGGTCAGTGTGCAGGTTCACATATCATTACACGTACCTGGTCTCTTGTGGATGCTTGTGGTAACGCAGCGGCTACTCAGACACAGACGATTACTGTAACTGATAACATCGCTCCTACATTCACAGCTCCTGCTAATATCGAAATATTCACTACTGCTGATTGTACTTATGATGCTACCGTTGCCGTAACTGGTGATGTAACAAATGAAGCTGAT
>NZ_JAKIHP010000027.1 GCF_021608265.1 Flavobacterium wongokense | reverse complement strand
TACGCAGTTGCGGAACTTTAATAATTATTGGAAAGATAAACAAAATTTGAATTAGCAGATTATTTTCCAAGAAAGAAAAACGAGCAATTGCGTGAAACCGCTGTTACCGCTAGTAGCTTGACGCTAACTTAAGCACGCCAACATTGCCAGTTTCTTTTTCGGACAAACTTGGTTTTCGGTTTCTGTTTTCAGCGATTTCTCTGAGAATGACATTTTGCGCAAACTTGGCTCAACACAACAACTTCGGCAACATTTTCAGGCAAACTTTGCCGCAAACCTTTGCCGCAAGCTTTTCAATTTTCGGTTTCAGTTTTCCAGGAAAATAGAGTCGAAGTAAGGTCAAATTCTCGGCGTCGTTTCGATAGCTAAATTTCTCGGCAAACTTGGACAAGCTATTAGCGG
>NZ_JAKIHP010000026.1 GCF_021608265.1 Flavobacterium wongokense | reverse complement strand
GAACGTTATAGCCAATACTCACAAACTATATATAAATTACACGTAAATGACAAAACGGAAAGGAATATTTTTATCAATAGCTTCATTATTATCTGGATTTATATTAAATGGTTTGGCGTGGACAATATTGCCCGGACCAACATTCAGTACTTTAGGTTTGTTACTTGGAATAGCATTGTTCATTTTTGGCATTGTTATGTTTTTTTTGAGTGTGAATAAAAATTAAACAAGACGCGGAAAATGGAAAGTTAATGGAATATAGAAGTGGAAAATGAAACTGGAATTAGAAAGTGGAAAATAAAAGTACTGGCTATAACAGCGGTTTCGCGCAATAGCTCGTTTGTCTTTCTTGGAAAATACTCTGAATTTCAGTATTTCTTATTACATTTTTCTTTAACTTGCCGCTACTGACGCAAAGCCGCGGAACGTTA
>NZ_JAKIHP010000025.1 GCF_021608265.1 Flavobacterium wongokense | reverse complement strand
CACGCAGTAGCGGCAACTTTATAGTTAATTGTAAATATATGCAATTTTCCTTTTGAGTAGTTTCCGGCTAAGAAAGATAAAACCAGCTATTGCGTGAAACCGCTGTTATGAGTAGTTGGCGTTCACTATATCTCACTTATCTTTTTGTCGAACCACACATCTTCATAATTTTCTTTTCCAAGTAGAAATCTGAAACCAACGTCCAGCCCAAGATATTTAATTACTTCTGGCTTTTTTTCTATTAAATGTTCAGCGCAAATTGGTTTGAAGAAATCTTCTCTTTCTTCATATTCTCCAGACCAAATAAACCAACCAGTTGTTCCGTCTTCTGAGTTATGACGCAAACCATTCAACGGTTCTAAATTCAAGTCTGTTGAGATTCCAACTTTCAAATCTTTGTTAATTGGTTTCCACAACGAATCATATTCTTTGCAGATTTTCTTTTGTTCTTCCAGGTAAGAATTCCAGTCGTTCATTTTTTGTTGAGTTTTCGAGCCAATTACTCA
>NZ_JAKIHP010000024.1 GCF_021608265.1 Flavobacterium wongokense | reverse complement strand
AAGCCGCGGAACGTTATGCGTCAGCTTCACACGAACGCGTAAATTCGAGACCTTAAATCAACAATTGAGAATTAGAAATTGTTGATAAATTATATAATGACATTAGCCTACTATCAAATTTTCTTATAACTTTGTTTCCTGTAATAGAAAAAACAAATAGTAGATTATGAAAACAGATTTTGAAAAAGTTAAAGATGAATGCGAAAAGTTGCAAAAGTCAACTCTAGCAAAAAGAATTCCCGATAACGGAAAGTATTCACATGAAAAAGTGGTTGAAAATTGGTCAAGTATTGCATTTTGGTTTATAATGTCAGATTTTGACAATTTGAAAAAGTATGCCGAAAAAGTAATAAATAATTCAGATGAAGACAGACCAAAACTCAGAGCTGCAATAAATGAATTACTGTTAGACTTTGTAACTAAAAATTTCAAATTGATTATGACTCAAAGTTAATGGAATTAATCAAATAGAAATTAAAGCCGAACGCATAACAGCCGTTTCTCGCAATTGCGAATTTTGTGGTAAGTTCACGTTTGCGTTTCGCGAGAATTTTTATCTTTAACGGAAAATATAAAGTTCCGAAGCTCGCAACTGACGAGAAGCGGCG
>NZ_JAKIHP010000023.1 GCF_021608265.1 Flavobacterium wongokense | reverse complement strand
GAGATACTGGGAACCATCAACCCTGCAACGGTTACGGTGAGATTCTATACTAATCTTCCGGATGCGCAGACGCCAACCAATGAGATTATCAATGTTACCAATTATACCAATGCAACGCCTGACACCCAAACGCTTTATGTACGCGTTGAGGACAACCTTACGGGATGTTTTGATATCGTAACCCTGACCCTGGTGGTCAACCCGCTTCCGAATTCACTCCAGCCAAACTATCCTCAGTATTCGCTGTGCGATAATGACCAGACCCGTATTGGTTATGAGGTCTTTGACCTGGCCAGCCAGATTGATGACATCCTTTTAGGCCAGACCGGCATGGAGGTAACGTTCTACCAGAGCCTTGGCGATGCACAGAACGGGACGCTTCAGATTCCCAACACCAGCCTGATGTACGAGAACGTTATCCAGTATGTCCAGACTTTGGGTATCCGCATTACCAACCAGGCTACCGGATGTTATGTCATCTCTACGATGGACATCAGGGTGGAGCCGCTTCCGAGCCTTATTCCACCGGCGCAGCCTTATACGCTGTGTGACCAGAACCAGGACGGATTCACGACCTTTGACCTTACGACGCTTATCCCGGGAATGCTGGGTGGTGTAACGACCTACATCGTAAGCTTCCACGAGACCCTTACCGATGCCCAGGCTAACGGGACAACAATCCCAACCCCTACGGCGTATACCAACATCTATCCTTTTATCCAGACAATCTATGTAAGGGCAGAGGACAGCACCACGCACTGTGTGAGCATCATCCCGATAGAGCTTAACGTAAACCCAAGCCCAATAGCACCGGTAAACCTGGATGATATTGT
>NZ_JAKIHP010000022.1 GCF_021608265.1 Flavobacterium wongokense | reverse complement strand
AACAGCTCCAACTTGGACTACTGCTGCAGGTTCGCTTAACGCAACTGTAGAATGTAGCGATCCAGCTGCTCTAGCTGCTGCTCAGGCTCAGTTCCCGGTAGCTGCTGACGCATGTGATGCTGATGTTTCTGACATCATAAAAGTATCTGGTCAGTTTGTAGCTTCTGCTAACTGTGCTAATGCCGGTTCTTATACAAATACATGGACAGTAACTGACGCTTGTGGTAATGTTTCTGCAACATTTACTCAGGTAATCAACGTTCAGGATACAACAGCTCCAACATGGACTACTGCTGCTGGTGCGCTTAACGCTACTGTAGAATGTAGTGATGCTGCAGCTCTTACTATTGCTCAGGCTCAGTTCCCGGTAGCTGCTGACGCATGTGATGCTGATGTGACAAACATCGTGAAAGTTGCTGGTCAGTTTGTAGCTTCTGCTAACTGTGCTAATGCCGGTTCTTATACTAACACTTGGACAGTAACTGACGCTTGTGGTAATGTTTCTGCAGTATTCACTCAGGTAATCACTGTTCAGGACACTACTGCTCCAACATGGACTACTGCTGCAGGTTCGCTTAACGCTACTGTAGAATGTAGCGATGCTGCGGCTATTGCTGCGGCTCAGGCTCAGTTCCCGGTAGCTTCTGACTTATGTGATGCTGATGTGACTAACATCGTGAAGGTTGCTGGTCAGTTCGTAGCTTCTGCTAACTGTGCTAATGCCGGTTCTTATACAAATACATGGACGGTAACTGACGCTTGTGGTAATGTTTCTGCAACATTCACTCAGGTAATCAACGTTCAGGATACAACAGCTCCAACATGGACTACTACTGCTGGTGCGCTTAACGCAACTGTAGAGTGTAGCGATGCTGCTGCTCTAGCTGCTGCTCAGGCTCAGTTCCCGGT
>NZ_JAKIHP010000021.1 GCF_021608265.1 Flavobacterium wongokense | reverse complement strand
GTCAGCTTCGTTAGTCACATCACCAGTAATTGCAATTGACGCATCATAAGTACAATCAGCAGTTGTGAATATTTCGATATTCGCAGGAGCAGTGAATGTAGGAACGATGTTATCTGTTACAGTAATCGTTTGTGTCTGAGTCGCAGCATTGTTACCACAAGCATCTACAAGAGACCATGTACGTGTAATGATATGTGAACCTGCACACTGACCATCAGCAATGCTGTCAGCAAATGTAGCCTGAAGACCAGTTGAACAGTTATCAGCTTCGTTAGTAACATCACCAGTCGCAGCAACAGTTGCATCATAAGTACAATCAGCAGTAGTAGCTATTGTAATATCAGCAGGAGCTGTAAACGTAGGAGCGATGTTATCAGTTACAGTAATCGTTTGTGTCTGAGTAGCTGCTGCGTTACCACAAGCATCTAAAAGCGACCAAGTACGTGTAATGATGTGTGAACCTGCACATTGACCATCAGCAACAGTATCAGCAAATGTAGCTTGTAAAACCGCACAGTTGTCTGCTTCATTAGTTACATCACCAGTTACGGCTACAGAAGCATCATAAGTACAATCAGCAGTTGTGAATATCTCGATATTCGCAGGAGCTGTGAATGTAGGTGCAGTTGTATCTTCAATTGTAAATGAAGCAGAAGATGTTGAAGCATTTCCGCAAGCATCAGTAGCAGTAAATATTACTGTTACAGCTGCTGAACAATCATTTCCAATTGAGTTGAAGTTATTAGACCAAGTTACATCTGAACAATTATCTGATGCTACGGCACCTCCATGGTTATTTAACCAAATTTGAAGCGCGTCAGTTGTACCGTTACCACATTCAACAACTAGGTTAGCTGCTGGAGTTGTAAATACTGGCGCAACATTATCTGTTACAGTGATCGTTTGTGTCTGAGTAGCA
>NZ_JAKIHP010000020.1 GCF_021608265.1 Flavobacterium wongokense | reverse complement strand
GTTCCATTTGATTGTGAACCCTATTCCGATACCAAATGTAAACATTCCTGATTTCGAGCAGTGTGATTACAATGCCCCTACCGGAGCGGAAGTATTTGATTTAGGTTCCTGGATTCCTCAGATAACAGGCCTTTCGGGCGTGACCATAACGTTTTACGACAATCCGGCTGATGCACAGACACAGACCGCTGCACTGCCAAATTTCTATACCAATACCAGCAATCCGCAGCAGATCTGGTTTAACATTGCCGACAATGTAACAGGATGCAACACCACAGGAAGCTTTAACCTGGTTGTAAACCTTTTACCGGTAGCCGTTACACCGCCTGCCATCTTTGAGTGCAGCAACGGTACAGTGCTTACTGCCATATTTGATTTGACGGTAAATGAGGCCGCTATCCGAAATGGTGTTCCCGGGCTTACGGTAAGCTGGTACACCACTCCGGCCGATGCCCAAAGCGGAAACTTCCCTATAGGCTCTCCTTCAACCTACCCTGGAAACGATAACGACATTATCTATGTAAGGGTACAGGATGATGCTACAGGATGTTTCAGCACCACGACACAGTTGCTAAGGGTGACACAGGGACCTCTTGCCGTTACACCGCAGCCATTACAATACTGCGACCCTAACAATGACGGATTCGGTGAGTTTGACCTGAACGATGCTACCGATGAAATTACCGGAGGCCCACTGGCACCGGGTTCAGGGATTTCGGTAAGCTACCATGAAACACCGGATGATGCCAACATAGGCGCCAACCCAATTCCATTGAACATTCCTTACAACAATATTGACCCATGGTCACAAATCCTTTATGTACGTGTGTTCTATACCCTTACGGGATGTGCCAATTATGTCCAGTTGAAATTGAATGTCAACCGAACCCCAGAGGCTACAGAGCCTGCAGATTATCCGCTCTGCGATACCACAGGTGCGGTGCATTTCGAGGCCTTCAACCTGACGACAAGGATTCCG
>NZ_JAKIHP010000002.1 GCF_021608265.1 Flavobacterium wongokense | reverse complement strand
GAAAACCCTGTTCATTTAGTTGGACAGGGTTTTTTGTTTTATAGGGTTTTGCCAAAGCTAATTTTCTCAACTATATCTGAATATTGTTTTGTCTGCTCGTTGAATTTACGAACATATATAGAATCACAATTAAATTGCAAATCAATAGCTATAGTCTTGAAAAGTTCAAAGGCCACTTTCATTTTATCTCCATGAAGTTGTCTTGCAATGCTCATATGGGCATTGGCGTTTTTTTTATCAATTTTGAAACCTAGAAATTCATGAATATTGATGATAATGTTATCAAGATAGGATTTTGAGACTTCGTCAGGAGCGATGAAAAATGCGCCGGATTGGTCAAAACTTCCCAGCGAATTAAGCCTTACGTTTTGAGGGACAATGCTTTTACAATATTCCCTGATTTGCGCAATATAAAGCTGGAATTCCATTTCATTGGAAAATTGAATTACCGTAATGTGAGCGGCAGCATTGGCGCTACCAAACCAACCTATCTTGTTTTTTAATAATTGTTTATAGGATTTTACCAAATCGGATTGTGGGTGATTTGGAAAAATAACCAATGAATAAAGCGGAATTTCTTTCATATCGATAGTTAGCGTGAGCGATAGGAGCAAGTGCCGTGCACTGCGGATAGCGCGACCCGAAGGGGCACGCCCACAAATTAGGAGTTATGCAGTTTGCAATATTCGCAATGGTCGCTTACCACACATTCGCTATGTTTTGGGTTTGTTGGACGACAGGTTTCCCTTCCCAAAAAGGATATTGCCATTCCGATTTCGCCCCAGATTTCCTTAGGCAGCACTTTCATCAACTCCTTTTCGACCTTGTTTCCGTCTTTGGATTCGGGTACGATTCCGATGCGTGGCGCCACTCTTATGACATGCAAATCGCAGACGATTCCTTCTGCAGGGACTTCGGCTTCGCGCATGATGACGTTTGCCGATTTTCTTCCGATGCCTTTAAGGGCAACCAATTCATCCATTTTTGTTGGGATGTTTTTATCCTCTTTGAGGGTTTGCGCAATTTCGATTAGCCAGCTTGCTTTTGTGCCAAAATTTCTAACTTTCGATATGTATGGGATGAGTTCTTCAATAGAGCTTTTCGACAATGCTTTCATATTGGGGAATGCCTCGAAAAGCGGTGGTGCTATTTTATTGATATTGGCATCGGAATCCTGTGCCGATAAAACCACCATGACCAGTAACTGATAAAGGTTTTGATAATCTAAAGGATGTTTTTTGTTTTTATACTTTTGGATTAATGGTTTAAAAACTTCTGCCCAATCTGTGGTTTCTTTTGCCATAATGCTGTTGTTTTAATTTGAAATAAAGTTAATTATATTTTCAATGACATTTTTATCGCCAAGGATTTTTCGATGGCCTAGTTTTTTGGTAATAAGCAGCTTGCTGTTTTTTAGATGCTGATGGATGTTATGTGCCGCTTTGAGATTGATATCTTCATCATTTTCGTCGTGGATTACCAGAACCGGGATTTCCACCGATCGTGCTGCAAGGCTCGCTGAATAACTTTCCATAGCAACCTGGTGTTTTTTTTCAAAATAGGCTTTCATCATTGAAGCTATTCCAGGCTTGAGCTCCATCTTTAAGACAAAGTCATCCAAAATATCCTGAATGATATCACCACTTCCGATGATTACGGCTTTTTTTATCTTTAATCCTTGTTTTATCGCATTCAAGATTGACATGCCGCCCAACGAATGGCCGACTGCAAATTCGAATGGGCCAAACTGTTTTTCGATTTCAAGAATAGAGGCAATGAATTCGGGCATCAGCGTGGTTTTACTGCCTGATTTTCCATGTGCCGGAGCATCAAAACTAATGGTTGAAAATCCTTTGTTCAATAATTCGTCGGCAATCTTTACCAGCTGTGTCCCGCGTCCTGACCAACCGTGGACCAACAATACTTTGCGCTTGGTTTCGCCGTAGTGATAGATGTTTATTTCTTTGTTGATTTTTGGAACGAAAAGTTTTTCCTGACGGCTATTTTTCTCCATATCCAATTCCCTCTTTGGAATCCTGTGTTTTAGCGGAGTTGTAAAGAGTTTTGCGGCAAAAAGTGTCGCCAGTTTTGGGGAAATAGCTTGTAAAAATTTAGCAGTTCGTGTAATTACTTTCGGAATTTGCAATGTTTGATTGGGTATGTCTGCTTTTTTTGTCATTTCCATAAAATTATACTGCAATTTACAACCTATAATATTTTTATCTAAATTACAACTTCCTAAAA
Source organism: Flavobacterium wongokense (assembly GCF_021608265.1). Classification (GTDB taxonomy): domain Bacteria; phylum Bacteroidota; class Bacteroidia; order Flavobacteriales; family Flavobacteriaceae; genus Flavobacterium; species Flavobacterium wongokense. The sequence continues at coordinate 682,459 of NZ_JAKIHP010000002.1, read as the reverse complement.
TTACAATTAAAATGCAAAACCAAACCCGAATTATCATTGAAAATGTTTCTCCACAACTTGACGGTGGAGCTTTTTTTATCAAAAGAATTGTTGGTCAAAGAGTAACAGTTACCGCAAATGTTTTTTCAGATGGTCACGATGTTGTGGCCTGCAGCGTGAAATTCAAACACGAAAAAGATAAAAAATGGCAGGAAATCAGGATGGTTGAAACCGGGAATGATGAATGGATTGCAGAATTTAAGGTAGAAAAACAAGGGTTTTATTCCTATTTTGTGGAAGGTTGGGTTGATTATGCATTGAACTGGCAGCACGGAACACAGCGAAAAATTGAAGATAACCAACAAGTAAAATCGGAATTGCTCGAAGGTGCCGAATATTGCGAAGCCATTTTAAAGGAAGTGAGCAAAGAAGAGAAAACCTATTTAAATTCCGCCATTAAAGCATTTCAAGATCCGAAACAATACGATAAAGCTGTTGCAATAGCGTTGTCTGCGGAATTGCATCATATTTTCAAACAATATCCAACGCGGACATTGGCAAATGCTTCTCACGAATTAAAGATTTATGTAGATAGAAAGAAAGCATTATTCAGCACGTGGTATGAATTTTTCCCGCGTTCAGCTTCGCAGGAAAAAGGAAAGCACGGAACCTTTAAGGATTGCGAAAAACTCCTGCCAAGAGTAGCCGCAATGGGATTTGATACCTTATATTTTCCGCCAATCCATCCTATTGGAGAAGTAAACCGAAAAGGAAAAAACAATGCTACCAATGCACAAAAAGGAGATGTGGGCTCGCCTTGGGGAATTGGCTCCAAACATGGCGGCCACAAAGCCACGCATCCTGAATTGGGAAGCATTGACGATTTTAAATCGTTGGTCAAAACCGCAAAAAAATTAAATATTGAAGTCGCAATGGATTACGCATTGCAGGCTGCACCGGATCATCCTTATGTTAAGGATTTTCCACAATGGTTCAAATGGCGTCCTGACGGAACAGTACAGTATGCCGAAAATCCACCAAAAAAATACCAGGACATCCAGCCGATTTATTTTGAAAGCGGTGATTGGAAAAACCTTTGGAAAGAGTTGCTGGATGTGGCTTTGTTCTGGGTTGAGGAATGCGACATCCGAGTGTTTCGGGTGGATAACCCGCATACAAAACCTTTCTATTTCTGGGGCTGGCTTATTTCCGAAGTAAAGAAAAAGCATCCCGATGTTTTGTTTTTGGCAGAAGCATTCACACGTCCTAAAATTATGCATGAGCTTGCCAAACAAGGCTTTACACAATCCTATACGTATTACACCTGGAGGAATACGAAAGCGGAGTTGATTGAATATCTTGACGAATTAACCAAAACGGAACAAAAGGAATTTTTCCGCCCAAACTTCTGGCCCAATACTCCGGATATTCTGCCTTATGCTTTGCAAAGCGGACATGAAAGTGTATACCTTCACAAGTACTTTTTAGCTGCAACACTGAGCTCGAGCGTTGGAATTTACGGACCGGTTTATGAATACATGGTTTCGGAAGCCATGCCGGGAAAAGAGGAATACCACAATTCTGAGAAATATGAAGTTGTGAACTGGGATTGGAGCATTCAAAACAAACTCATCACAGTTATATCAAGATTGAATAAAATCAGGCACGAACAGCCTTCACTGCAGCAAACCAATAACATCCAATTTTGCGGTACCGATAACGATCAGGTGATTGCGTATTACAAATTTGATGACGACAAACTCGACGAAACCCTGATGGTATGCAGCATCGATCCCTATTATGCCAAACAATCCTGGGTTCAGCTGCCTTTGCAACAATTGGGAATCCAGCCTGGACAGCCAATCCGTGTCGTAGAGCTGATTACAGGAAACAGTTATATTTGGGATAAGGAATGGAATTATGTTGAGCTTCATCCATCGCTGCCATTTCATTTGTTTAAAATTTTAAAATAACTTTAAAATGGAAAATGCCAACCAAGATACTTTTTCAACACCCTTTATTTTCAAGACCGACTGGAAAACAGCTTTTGAAGATGAAGAGTTTATCAAAGTATTCTCATCCGATATTTTAGAAAATTACATCATCAATAAGCGTTGGTATGGTGGAAAAGCAAGTACGCTGAAGTATATCGAAGTGGTTGACCATTTCAAGATTACCTCTAAAAAAAACAGCTATTATGGTGTACTTTTGGAAGTAAATTTCAAGGAAGCATTTTACCAACATTATTTTATGCCGTTGGCTTTCATGGCCGAAGAGGAACTCGATACGAGTACGATTATTGCACCTGTAAAAATGGGCAGCCAGCAGGGTTTTCTGGTGGATGCATTACATCAGGAAGATTTCAGGAAGTTGTTGTTTGAGAACATTGTCCAATCTAAAGTAAGCAAGGAATTCAAATTGGTTTTCCACAAAGGAACCAAGTTTGAAGACAAGGAATACAAAAGTTCCAAATTCATGGGATTGGAACAAAGCAACACTTCGATTATCTATAACGATGCCTTTGTTTTAAAGATATTCCGCCGCATTTATGTCAGTACGAATCCCGATTATGAAATCAGCCGTTTCCTAACAGAAAGAATGCATTTTGAAAGTTCGCCTGCGTATACCGGAAGCATCAATTTGGATTTGCCCGAAGGCAATATTACATTAGGACTGATGCAGGAATTGGTTCCGAATCAGGGCGATGCGTGGAAATTTATGCTCGAAGAAGTTGATGGCGTTTTCACCAACCTGAAAACCAAGAAAATCAAAATTGAAAAACTACCTTCAATTCCACTTTTCAAAAGATTGAAAATCAACGAAATTCCGCCCGAAATCATTGACTGGGTTGGACTCAGCTTATTCCTTCGCATACAAACACTTGCCAAACGCACAGCCGAAATGCACATTGCGCTTGGTGGCGACATACACGATACCGCATTTACACCAACAACCTATAATGGCGATTACACCGTTTGGTTGAAGAACAGAATGCTGTATCAATTTCAAAACCGATTGAACATTATTGAAAACAGCCTGCATAAATTAGACGGACTGGCTTTGGAATTGGCGCATCAGTTTATGGAAAACAAAAAACTGGTTCGTAAGCATTTTGTGGATTTCGACTGGACGAAAATGAAATCGGAGCGCATTCGTATTCACGGGGATTATCATTTGGGGCAAATATTGGTCAATGGTGATGATTTTTATTTGTTGGATTTTGAAGGCGAACCCGAAAGTACCATTCGAGACCGAAAGGTAAAACAGCCGCCACTAAAGGATGTTGCCGGTTTGTTCCGCTCGTTCCATTATGCGATTTACGCAACGATTTTCAACAATAAGGACAAATATCCGTTTGACCAGGAACAGCTTTTTACAGCAGGTGAAATCCTGTTTAATTATTTCGTCGGAGTGTTTTTGGAAACTTATGTCGAGAAAGCGCAAAACGGAAATCTGAACATTGGTTACAACCACGAAATCGACTTCCTGCTAAAATACTGCCTGATTGAAAAAGCAGTTTACGAGTTGGGCTACGAACTCAACTCACGCCCGCGTTGGGCTGTAATTCCGTTACGCGGGATCCAGAGTATCATGGGATACTAATAAATTTTAAAATTTTTTATGAAAAACAAATTACACGCCTTTTTATTTTTATTGACAAGCATTACTGGGTTTTCGCAAACACTGGATCCAACTTTTGGCACCAATGGAAAAGTCATTACCCATATAAGCGATGATCAGGATGCCATCACTTCAATCGCATTGCAGCCTGATGGAAAGATTGTCGCCAGCGGAATGTCAAGAGAATTGGGAGAATTCCGGACACTGGTGTGCCGTTATAATGCTGATGGTTCCTTGGACACGTCTTTTGGAACCAATGGAAAAGTTGTGTTTAATGAGCTATTTCACGAATCAATTAATTGTAAACTGAAATTGCAAAGCGATGGGAAAATAGTAATCGCAACAAATAAAGGTGATTTTGAATTCAATTATAATTTTATGCTGGTGCGTTTGAATAATGATGGTTCGTATGATTCCGGTTTTGGAAACAATGGTGTCGTAATTACCGATTTTGAAACGGGTACTGCTAGTAATATTGTCCGTTCCATCGAATTGCAGCCTGATGGAAAGATCATTTTAGGAGGTGAATGCAGTGGTAATGATGGCACTGGCAGTCAATACGAAAATTTCGCCATAGCCCGATACAATACTGATGGAAGCTTGGATTCGGGTTTTGGAACCAATGGGAAAGTTTCGATTAATATTGGTTCGAATTCCATCAGCAGTTACAGCATCGATGGGATTTATTCAGTAAAATTACAATCGAGCGGTAAAATTATTTTGGCAGGTTACACTGACGCTCAGAACAGTATTGAAGTTTATAATGCGGCCTTGGTACGATTGAATACCGATGGTACAATTGATACGGCATTTGGAACCAACGGGAAAACAATCACTAGCTTTCCTGTAGCTTCTGCAGGTATTGGTTCTATAGTCATAAATAGTGATGATAGCATTGTTGCAGGGGAAATTGTCGGTTTTGGTTCAAATGACAATACCAAAATTGACATCCTGAAATACGACGCCAATGGTAATCTCGATACTTCATTTGGAACTAACGGACGTACCATCACACAGGTAAATGCTACTGCTATGCGCGATACTATTTGGGAAATGGCATTGCAGCCCGATGGCAAAATACTGGCCACAGGATATTCTGTGAACGCAACAATTGATATGGTTTTACTGCGGTACACAGCAAGTGGTATTTTAGATACTACATTTGATGGAGATGGAATTCTGCTTACTGATTTTAACAACACTGCCGATGGTTCTTACGCGTTATTAGTCCAGCCAGACGGGAAAATTGTAGTCGGAGGATTATCGGGGTTAAACCCAAATTATGAATTCGCCCTGGCACGATATACATTTGAAAATTTAAATATTTCCAATCCGGAAAGCAAGGGTTTAAAGATTTATCCAAATCCGGTAAAATCGATTTTAAATATTCAGAATGCCGGAAATGCCGTTATCAAAAAAACAACTGTCACTGATGTCACTGGAAAAAAAATAATAGAACAAGAAGCTGTTTCGCAGCTAAATGTTGAAAGCCTAACGCCGGGAATTTATTTCCTCGAGCTGGATTATGAAGGCGGAAAACAGACAGAAAAATTTATAAAACAATAAACACAACAGTATAATGAACCAAGTACAGCCACATTCGCTTTTTACCGATTTCGATATCGATTTATTCAAGGCAGGAAAGCATTTTAAGTTATACGAAAAAATGGGCGCACACCTTATTGAGGTGAACGGTGTAAAAGGCGTTTACTTTGCGGTTTGGGCACCATCGGCACGTTCGGTTTCTGTGGTTGGAGATTTCAATTATTGGATTCAGGGCGAGCACCAATTGAATGTGCGTTGGGACGCTTCCGGCATTTGGGAAGGATTCATTCCAGGAGTTGAAAAAGGCACGACCTATAAATATAAAATCCAGTCCAATAACGGCGGAATCATCACTGAAAAAGCCGATCCATTTGCTTTGTATTGCGAGCATCCACCGCAAACGGCTTCTGTCATTTGGGATTTGGACTATAAATGGAAAGACAAAAAATGGATGGACAGCCGAAAGGACAAGAATGGTTTAGACAAGCCGTTTTCGGTATACGAAGTACATTTGGGTTCGTGGCGCAGGAATAAGGAAGGCAAGTTTTTGACTTATCTCGAATTGGCGGATCAATTGGTAGATTACGTAAAGGAAACCGGTTTCACGCACGTTGAGTTTATGCCAATAATGGAATATCCTTACGATCCATCATGGGGTTATCAGTTGGTTGGTTATTTTGCACCGACTTCCCGTTTTGGAAAGCCACAGGATTTTATGGTTTTGGTAGACAAACTGCATCAGGCCGGAATAGGAGTGATTTTGGATTGGGTTCCATCGCATTTCCCTGATGATGCTCACGGACTTGGATTTTTTGATGGTTCCAATTTATACGAACATCCCGACCGAAGAAAAGGGTATCATCCTGATTGGAAAAGTTTAGTTTTTAATTATGGACGAAATGAAGTGCGTTCGTTCCTTATCAGCAATGCGATTTTTTGGCTGAGCCAATACCACGCTGACGGTTTACGTGTTGATGCGGTTGCTTCGATGCTTTATTTGGATTATTCCAGAAAAGATGGCGAATGGGAACCGAACATTTACGGTGGAAGGGAAAACTTAGATACGATTAGTTTCCTAAAGGATTTCAATGAAGCAGTTTATTCCAATTTCCCCGACACACAAACCATTGCCGAGGAAAGTACCAGTTTTCCAATGGTTTCGCGCCCAACATTTATTGGCGGGCTTGGATTCGGAATGAAATGGATGATGGGCTGGATGCACGATACGTTGCAATATTTCAAAAAGGAAAGTGTTTACAGAAGATACCATCAAAATGATTTGACTTTCTCGATGACGTATGCTTTTACGGAAAATTTTATGCTTCCGCTTTCGCACGATGAAGTGGTTTATGGTAAGCATTCCATTTTAGGAAGGATGACCGGCGATGAATGGCAGAAATTTGCCAATCTTCGTTTGTTGTATGGCTATATGTTTACACATCCGGGAACGAATTTATTATTTATGGGAGCTGAGTTTGGGCAAAGTTCTGAATGGAATTTTGAAGGAAGCCTGGATTGGCATTTGCTGCAGTTTGGCTATCACGATGGTATCAAAAAGTGCATCACCGATTTAAACAATCTGTACAAAAACAATCCGGCGCTGTATGAAAAGCAGTTCCACGTAGATGGTTTTGAATGGATTAATTATACCGATAGTGAAAATGCTGTATTGAGTTACATCCGCAAAGGAAACAACGAAAAGGAAAGCCTCATCGTGGTTTGCAATTTTACTCCGGTTGTACGTGATAATTACCGTATTGGTTTGCCGACAAAAGGAAAACTGACACAAATCTTCAATTCCGACAGCACCGAATATGGTGGAAGCGGAGTTGTGGCTTCCAAACCAATCAAAATTGATAAAACACCTTGGAATTACAGGGATTATTCGGCAGAACTGACTTTGCCACCGTTGGGAGTTTCGGTCTATAAAATTTCGTAAAAGGTTCTATTAATTCGCCACGGAAGCTCAACATTCCGTGGCTTTGTTTTTTTATCATTAATCGCAAACGTTGTAGTTGAAAACTACTCATCCAACTTAATAGGTTTTAGGTTCCATCTTTGTAAATTTGGCACTCGACACAAAAAAATCCATATGATTACCAACCAAGAATTGGAATACAAAGGAGACCAGTTTCCTTCCAAAGTAATTAGTTTTGAGCAAGATGTTGACAGTATTTATTTTCATACCGTTAACAATGTCATTTTAAAGATTACCATTCTCCGCGATAGTTTAATCCGTTTCAGGTACACAACCAAAGGTTATTTCAGCAATGATTTTTCGTATGCCATTGACAAAACACAATCGCATGGTTACAACCAATTGGAAGTTGTTGAAGAAAATACCTATTACCTGATAAAAACCAGCAAGGTATTTTGTAAAGTCAATAAGAAGGATTTAAAAATATCAATTCACGACATTGACGGATTTACCATTCTCGAAGATGAAATCGGTTTCCATTGGGAAGAACATTATGAATATGGCGGCAACATTGTAAAAATGAGTAAAGTCTCCAAAGACGGAGAAAGTTTTTACGGAATGGGAGACAAGCCAACACATTTGAACCTAAAAGGAAAGCGTGTTGAAAACTGGGCAACCGACCAATACGCATTTCATAAAGACCAGGAGCCGTTGTATAAAGTAGTTCCATTCTACATCGGATTGCACCACCACAAAGCCTACGGCGTTTTCTTTGATAATACGTTTAGGACTTTTTTTGATTTTTGCCAGGAAAAACGAAATGTAACGAGCTTTTGGGCAGAAGGTGGCGAAATGAATTACTACTTTGTTTATGGCCCGAAAATGTCGGATGTGGTTACGACTTATACGCATTTAACAGGAAAACCGGAGCTTCCGCCAATGTGGACTCTAGGTTACCACCAATGTAAATGGAGTTATTATCCGGAAAGTAAAGTAAAGGAAGTTACCAGCAAATTTAGGGAACTCCGAATTCCGTGCGATGCCATTTACCTCGATATTGATTATATGGAAGGTTTCCGCTGCTTCACCTGGAGCAAGGAATACTTCCCCGAACCAAAACGAATGGTTGCCGAACTGGCTAAAGATGGTTTCAAAACTGTGGTCATTATTGATCCCGGAATCAAAATCGATAAGGATTACTGGGTGTACCAGGAAGCCTTGAAAAATGAATATTTCTGCAAACGTGCCGATGGCCCTTATATGAAAGGAAAAGTCTGGCCTGGTGAATGCAATTTCCCCGATTATACCAATCCGGAAGTCCGCGAATGGTGGGCAGGATTGTTTAAGGAACTGATTTCGGAAATAGGCGTGAAGGGCGTTTGGAACGATATGAATGAACCCGCAGTTATGGACGTTCCGGGAAAAACTTTTCCTTATGATGTCCGTCACGATTATGATGGAAATCCGTGCAGCCACAGGAAAGCACATAATATTTACGGAACGCAGATGGCACGCGCAACCTATGAAGGTGTAAAACGTTTTGCGTATCCGAAAAGGCCTTTTATCATCACGCGTTCGGCTTATTCGGGAGCACAAAGATATACTTCGTCCTGGACTGGCGACAATGTTGCAAGCTGGGAACATTTATGGATTGCCAACATTCAAATGCAACGAATGTCGATCTCGGGAATGGGATTCACAGGTTCTGACATTGGTGGATTTGCGGAACAGCCTTCGGGCGAATTGTATGCTCGTTGGATTCAGCTTGGAGTATTCCATCCCTTCTGTAGGACACACTCTTCGGGAGATCATGGCGAACAGGAACCTTGGTCGTTTGGCGAAGAAGTAATCGACATCACAAGGAAATTCGTTGAATTGCGTTACCAATTGCTACCGTATTTGTACACGATGTTCTGGCAGTATGTCAATGAAGGAACGCCAATGCTGAAGCCTTTGGTGTATTTCGATCAGGATGACATGCACACACATTACCGAACGGATGAATTTATTTTTGGTAACCAGATTTTGGTTTGCCCAATATTGGAACCCAATGCACAAGGACGCAGAATGTATATCCCAAAAGGAAATTGGTACAACTACTGGACAAACGAACTAGTAGAAGGCAAAAAAGAACTTTGGATCAAAACCGATTTTGACCAGATTCCTATTTTTGTAAAGGAAGGAGCCATCATTCCTAAATATCCGGTACAGCAATATGTGGGTGAATTGCAGTTTGATGAATTGACTTTGGATGTGTATTATAAATTAGGAAAGGAAAAATCAACCGTTTATGAAGATGCCCAGGATGGCTATGATTATAACAAAGGAAGATTTTCACTTCGCACCTTTACCTTAAACGGAAAAGAGAAAGAGCTTATCATTCAGCAACATAAGGAAGGAACCTTTGAAACCAATTATTCCAATTTCAGGATCAATCTCAAATCACTGCCTTTCAAAGTGAAGAAAATAGAAGTCGACAACGAAAAAATATCATTGGATTCACTTCAGTTTAATGGTGGCAACACATTGATATTATATAAAGATTTCACAGAATTACATATAATCGGCGCATAATATTTTCCTAAATTTGAAGTTACTAAAACCAAACGTTATGAGAAATAGAATTTTATTATGCGGTGTCGTTGCGATAGGCTTAGCCATATCGTGTGCCGAAAATCCGTTTACAGGAAAAAGTACTTTAGCCTTGGTTCCGAACAGTGAAATATTGCCTTCGGCATTTGCACAATACGGTACTTTCTTAAAGGAAAATAAAGTAATTTCAGGAACAGCAGATGCTAATAAAGTAGTAACTGTTGGGACAAAAATCAAAAATGCCGCTGAAAAGTGGCTGAATGCCAATGGACATCAGGGTTATCTGAAAGATTATCAATGGGAATACAAACTGGTTGAAAGCAAAGAAGTCAATGCCTGGTGTATGCCTGGCGGAAAAATTGTAGTTTATTCAGGAATCCTTCCTATTACAAAAGACGAAGCAGGTTTGGCTACCGTTTTAGGACATGAGGTTTCGCATGCTTTGGCCAATCATGGGCAACAAAGGATGAGCGCCGGAATGTTGCAACAGTTAGGAGCTGTTGGAGTTGCTGCGGCAACAGGAGGCAAAAGTGCCGAAACCCAACAGATTGCAATGACCGCTTATGGTGCCACTACAGAAATTGGAGGAATGCTGCCTTTTAGCAGAAGCCACGAAACAGAAGCCGACCAGATTGGTTTAACGCTGATGGCAATCGCGGGTTACAATCCAGAGCAGGCAGTTGTTTTCTGGTCAAGAATGTCAAAAGCTTCGGGAGGAAATGCTCCGCCAGAATTTATGAGTACACACCCTTCAGACCAAACAAGGATTGCCAACTTAAAAAAACTGGTTCCGGTGGCAAAAGCAGAAGCCTTGAAATTTGGCGTAACGTTTAAATAACATGCCAATACCAAAAAAAGAGTATATTTAATCCCGATTTAAGTCGGGATTTTTTATTTAAAAGCTTTTTTATGCCAATACTTCCAAAAGGTCACCCAAAATTACTCAACGCCTGGGCTTTCTATGATTGGGCTAATTCGGTTTACAGCCTTGTGATTGCTTCGGCAGTTTTTCCAATATTTTATAATGCTTTATTTGACAAGGACAATCCTTATGTCACGGTGATGGGTTATAGTTTTAAAAACTCGGCACTAATCAGTTTTGTGACAGCCGGAGCTTTTTTGTGCGTGGCACTTTTTTCACCATTGCTTTCCGGGATTGCAGATTATATGGGGAACAAGAAAATATTCATGCGCATCTTTAACTATATCGGTGCCTTATCATGCATAGGGCTGTATTGGTTCGATATTCAGAATATCGGATTGGGTCTGATGTTCTACTTTTTCGGATTGATTGGTTTTTGGGGAAGTTTGGTTTTCTATAATTCGTATTTACCCGATATCGCTTTTCCTGAACAACAGGATAAAGTCAGCGCCAAAGGTTATTCGTTGGGTTATATCGGAAGTGTCATACTGCTGATCATCAATTTGGCAATGATAATGAAACCAACGCTTTTCAACATTTCAGGAACGCCTGGCGAAGCAGCGATGAAAGCGATGCGTTATTCGTTTATGACGGTTGGAATCTGGTGGATTGTTTTCAGTAAGTACACTTATTTCTATCTTCCAAAAGGAAACTCCAATAATAAGGATGTCAGTTTTTCGATAATTTTCAAAGGTTTTAGGGAACTCAAAAAAGTCTGGAAAATGCTACAGTCTGAAATTCCATTAAAAAGATATCTGCTGAGTTTTTTTGTTTTCAGCATGGCGGTGCAGACGGTGATGCTTGTCGCAACTTATTTTGGAGCACAGGAAATCGAGTGGAGCAGTCCCGAAGAAAGCCAAACCGGATTGATAACATGCATTCTTTTAATCCAGTTAATCGCTATAGCCGGAGCACTTCTGACTTCAAAAGCTTCAGCGAAATTTGGGAATATAAACGTGCTGATTGCGCTAAATGCTTTTTGGCTATTGCTTTGCGGAATGGCGTATTTTATGACTACTCCAATGCATTTTTATGTTATGGCAAGTTTGGTCGGATTGGTAATGGGTGGAATTCAGTCTTTGGGAAGATCGACTTATTCCAAACTTTTACCGGAAACCGAAGACACGGCTTCTTTTTTCAGTTTTTTTGATGTCTCCGAAAAAATAGGAATTGTTATCGGAATGATGGTGTATGGCTTAATTGACCAAATCACTGGAAGTCCGAGATTTGCAATTGTATTTTTGGGCGTATTTTTCTTAATAGGCTTGTTATTATTATTGAGAATTCCGAAAAAAGCATTGCGGTAAATTCAAAAAAAATTATATTTGGACAATAATTTATCAAATCTATCATGAACAAATTTAAATTCATCACAGGAATTCTACTAATCCTCACATCTTTTACTTTCACTTCGTGTGAAAATGAACCTATCGATGGTGCATTAAACCCAGATGATTTTGGCAATTGTGATACTCCTACTGCTTTTGTAGCTAGCGATTTTGCAAGCAATGCTGTTACATTAACTTGGGAACCTGGAAGTGATGAAACTTCATGGACTGTTGAATATGGTCTTGAAGGGTTTGCGCACGGTACAGGAACAACTGTAGTTTCCTCAAATCCAACCTGCATTGTAACTGGTTTAAATTCAAATAACAGCTATGATTTTTATGTAAAGGCAAATTGTAGTGAGAGTTCAAGCAGTAATTGGGCTGGGCCTGAAACTGTAGAAGCTGTTCAGACGAATCCAAACTGCCATAATCCTGGAGGTTTGACTGCTGTTAGGGATACGGGTGTAAATACCAATGTGAATCTTCTTTGGATTGCCGGAGGTACAGAAACACAATGGGAAATTCAATTCGGACCAGCTGGATTTGCACTAGGCACAGGAACAACTGTCACTTCGAGTAATACTACTGCAACGGTAACCGGTGTTTCGGCCAGCGGGAATTTTGATTTTTATGTAAGGGCTAAATGCTCTGCAACTGAAAATAGCGGATGGGTTGGGCCAACACACGTAGCTGCAGTAAGTACAGGACCGGTAGGCACACCTGCTTACATGAACGCAACCGTAAATGGCCAGTCTTTTACAGGCATGAAACCTTTCCTTTATACGTTTACAGGTTTAAAGGCAAAATTGGCTACAAGTGATCCTTCAAAAGTATTGTGGATTCAAGGGGATTCAAATGCGCTAGACCCAACTTTGGCCAATAATGTTGAAATCAATCTTAGAATAAATGAGGCATTTTGGGCACCGGGAACCTATACCCTTTACGGAGCATTTGAAGCGCCTGAAGTAGCTGCGGAAGTGGACTTGATAATTTCAACTCCTACAAATCCTATCGCAACTATTGAAATTGAATCGGCTGGAACTATTACGATTACTGAATTCAATGTAACAACAAAACGTATCAGGGGAACCTTCAGTTTTTCATACATGCTGGATGATGGAACCAATCCTCCTACAGGACCTTTTCAGGTAACTAATGGCTCTTTCGATTTTGAAATGGAAGACGCTGTGTTCCAATAAAAAGTCTTATGATATCATAAAAAAAACCGCCTCGTCATGACAACGAGGCGGTTTTTTTATGGCACAATACTTGACTGATTAGGTAGCTAATCGTTAATATCGGATTCTATGTCGATTTTAACCAAAATCAACTGTTGTACATCGATTTTAATTTATTTCCTAAGATAGATGTCCTACATTTGTTAAGCATTACTAATTTTTTAATGTCATTTTGACCTAATCAAACACTATGTCAAACCGCAATATTATTTCTTTTGACAATTTGTCACTACAAGAATTCGATACCGAAACCGATTTAATTCCTCTTTTGACGCCCGAAGATGAGGAAGAAATGAATAATGAAGAACTTCCCAGTTCTTTGCCAATTTTACCTCTACGCAACACCGTTTTATTTCCCGGAGTTGTTATTCCAATCTCAGCAGGAAGGGACAAATCCATAAAGCTTATCAACGATGCCAATGCAGGAAATAAGATTATTGGTGTGGTGGCCCAAAAAAACGAAGAAGATGAAGATCCAACCAAAAACGATATCTATCCTGTTGGAACAGTAGCCCAAATCCTTCGTGTATTAAAAATGCCTGATGGAAATATCACAGTAATCCTTCAGGGCAAAAAACGTTTTGAAATTGATGCCGTTACTGCTGAAGTACCTTATTTAAGAGCTACAATCAAAGAAGTAGAGGAAAAAAGGCCAGGCAAGCACGACACCGAATTTAACGCCATCACTGATTCCATCAGGGAACTGGCAATCGAGATTATAAAAGAAAGCCCAAACATTCCAACCGAGGCTACCTTTGCCATCAAAAACATTGAAAGCCAGTCGTTCCTTATCAATTTTGTTTCATCCAATATGAATCTTACGGTTAAGGAAAAACAGGATTTGTTGGCTGTGAATGTACTTAAAGAACGCGCACTTGAAACTTTGCGCTATATGAATATTGAGATTCAGAAACTGGAGCTCAAAAACGACATACAGTCTAAAGTCCGTTTTGATTTAGACCAGCAACAGCGTGAGTATTTCCTACACCAGCAAATGAAAACCATCCAGGAAGAATTGGGTGGCGTTTCGAATGAGCAGGAAATAGAGGAAATGCGTATGAAAGCGAAAGCTAAAAATTGGGATGCAAAAACAGCGAAACATTTTGAGAAAGAGATTTCCAAAATGCAGCGCATGAATCCGCAGGCTCCCGATTTTGGAATTCAAAGAAGTTATTTGGAGTTGTTTTTGGAATTGCCATGGAATCAGTATTCCAAAGACAATTTCGATTTAAAACGCGCCCAAACGATTTTGGACCGTGACCATTTTGGACTTGATGATGTTAAAAAAAGAATTATCGAGCATTTGGCAGTTTTAAAACTGCGTAACGATATGAAATCGCCAATCCTTTGCTTGACAGGACCTCCGGGTGTTGGTAAAACTTCGATTGGAAAATCGATTGCAGAAGCATTGGGAAGGGAATATGTTCGTATATCACTTGGCGGTTTGAGGGACGAAGCTGAAATCCGCGGCCACAGGAAAACTTATATTGGAGCAATGCCCGGAAGAATTATCCAAAGCATTAAAAAAGCGGGAACTTCGAATCCTGTATTCGTTTTAGACGAAATAGATAAATTGTCGAATTCGCATCACGGAGATCCTTCTTCAGCTTTACTTGAAGTTTTAGATCCTGAGCAGAATAATGACTTTTATGACAATTTCCTTGAATTGGGATATGATCTTTCAAAAGTAATGTTCATTGCAACGTCCAACAATATGGGGACCATTCAACCTGCCTTAAAAGACAGGATGGAAGTGATCCGAATGTCGGGTTACACCATTGAAGAGAAAACAGAAATTGCGCGGAAACATTTGCTGCCAAAACAATTGAAGGAACACGGATTAAAGGCAAAGGATTTGTCGATTGGCAAAAAGCAATTGGAAAAAATTGTGGAAGGCTACACTCGTGAATCCGGAGTTAGGAATCTGGAACAAAAACTTTCACAGGTTATTAGAAACGCAGCCAAATCGGTAGCGATGGAAGAGGAGTACAACACCAAACTTACCGATGAGGATATTGTCAAAATTTTGGGTTCACCAAAAATGACACGTGATAAATCGGAGAGCAATGAGGTTGCAGGAGTAGTGACAGGTTTGGCATGGACTTCTGTTGGAGGAGATATTTTATTCATAGAATCTTTAATTTCAGCAGGAAAAGGAAGCCTAACACTAACAGGGAATTTAGGAACAGTAATGAAGGAATCGGCAACGATTGCTTACGAATACATCAAAGCTAATGCAGAATCATTTGGCCTGACGAACGAATTGATAGGCAAGTATAATATTCATTTGCATGTTCCGGAAGGTGCAACACCTAAAGACGGACCAAGCGCAGGAATTGCAATGCTGACTTCTTTAGTGTCGTTACTTACCCAAAAGAAAATCAGGAAAAACCTTGCCATGACGGGTGAAATTACACTGCGTGGAAAAGTGTTGCCTGTTGGCGGAATCAAGGAAAAAATACTGGCTGCCAAAAGAGCCAACATCAAGGAGATTATCCTTTGCCACGAAAACAAAAGCGACATCGAAGAAATCAAGGCGGAATATATTGAAGGTTTGAAATTCCATTATGTAAAGGAAATGAGCGAAGTGATTGCAGTGGCGTTGACCAATGAAAAGGTTAAAAATGCTAAAACACTTTAAGTTTACCTCAAAAATAAAATGCAGAAGGCATAAGTGAATTGAAGCTTATGCCTTTATTTTTAACTTTTTTTCATACCATATAAAATAATATCTTCGCATTTCCGTTATAGTATATAGCATAAGTAATTTTTAATGTTTAAAAAAGTAATTTGTATTGGATTTTGTCTCGCCAGTTTGGTCAGTTTTGGTCAAATTGGAGGAAAGTCAATATACCAATTTTTAAACTTGGTTACTTCGCCAAGGCAGGCAGCTTTGGGAGGGAAAGTAATTACCTTCTACGACAATGACGTCAATCAGGCGCATTTCAATCCCGCAAACATCAATCCTGAAATGGACAACAAGCTTTCGGTGAATTACGGAAGTTTATTTGGTGAAGTTACCTATGGCACAGCTTCTTATGCCTATACCTACGACCGGCACGTTCAGACTTTTTTTGGCGGAATCAACTATGTCAATTACGGGAAATTTGATGGTTATGATGAGAATGGTGTTGAGACTTCAAGCTTTACCGGAAGTGATATTGCGCTGACTTTTGGCTATGCCTATAACATTCCTTTTTCTGATTTTTATTTAGGTGCCAATGCCAAACTGATTTCCTCTTCGCTGGAAACCTATAATTCCTTTGGAGCTGCAGTCGATATTGGCGCGATGTTTATTGATACCCGAAACGATGTCAACTGGGCGATATCCATCAGGAATATAGGAACCCAAATCACAACTTATGCCGGAACACGTGAAAAACTTCCTCTGGAAGTGTTGATTGGTGTTTCCCAATTGATGGAAAATGTCCCAATCCGCTGGCACCTGACTTTGGAAAATATGCAGCAATGGCAGCTTGCCTTTTCAAACCCAAACCGTGCTCAAGGTGGTTTGGACGGGAGTTCAACCCCTGAAAAAGTTTCTGTTTTTGGCAATGCACTACGCCACGTGATTGTTGGGGTTGAGCTATTTCCTGAAAAATCCTTTAATTTGAGGTTGGGTTACAACTTTAGGAGAGCCGAAGAATTGCGTATCTTAGAGCAGCGAAATTTCTCCGGGATTTCGGTTGGTTTCGGATTAAAGATGAACAAACTTAAATTCAATTATTCCTATTCGCGATACACTTTGGCAGCCAACACCAGTTTATTTGGCCTGACCATAGATTTCGCTGACGGAGGATATTAACATCATCATGTTTGAAACCCAAGGTTCACGAACACCAAAAAAAAAAATAAAATTGTGAGTAAAAAGATTACCATTGCGATAGACGGATTTTCATCAACAGGGAAAAGCACCTTAGCCAAACAACTTGCCAAACATTTAGGCTATGTATATGTTGATACCGGTGCAATGTACCGCGCAGTAACTTTTTTTGCGATGCAGAACGGTTATATTTCCAATGACTTTTTTGACAAGCAGACGCTGATTAACAGCCTACCTTATATCAAACTCCATTTTGTATTCAACCCTGAAGTTGGTTTTGGCGAAATGTACCTCAATGATGTCAATATCGAAAAGGAAATCAGGACACTCGAAGTTTCAAATTTTGTGAGCCTTATAGCTGAGGTTTCCGAAGTTAGGGCAAAATTGGTCGAACAGCAACAGGAAATGGGCAAAGGGAAAGGAATTGTGATGGATGGCCGTGACATTGGAACGGTAGTTTTCCCAAAAGCCGAACTCAAGGTTTTCATGACAGCAAGCTCGGAAACACGTGCCCAAAGGCGTTTTGAGGAATTGCAGGAGAAAGGCCAAAGCGTTTCTTTTGAGGAAGTCCTGAAAAATGTTGAAAACCGTGATTATATCGATACACATCGGGATGATTCTCCTTTGCGCAAAGCAGATGACGCCATCGAAATTGACAATTCCTATCTAACCAAAGACGAGCAATTCAATGCCGTTTTGGAAATGGTGGACGATGTGACGAAATCGTTGTAAATATTTGTTTATCTCAATTTAAATAGTAGATTTACTGGCTATTTTTTTACTAAAAACCAAAAACTATTATTTTATGAGCATAAAACTAAGATTGACCTTAATGAGCTTTCTCCAATTCTTTGTATGGGGAGCTTGGTTGATAACTGTTGGTAATTACTGGTTTGCCACAAAACAATGGAGTGGAGCCGAATTTGGCGCCATTTTTTCTACCCTTGGAATTTCATCGATTATAATGCCTGCCATCACCGGAATCATTGCCGATAAATGGGTAAATGCTGAAAGGCTTTATGGCGTCCTGCACATCATTGGCGGATTGTTTTTATTGTACATTCCTGAAGTTACAGATCCGACTACTTTTTACTATGTGATTTTTGGGGCTATGCTTTGTTATATGCCTACGATTTCGTTGTCAAATTCAGTAGCTTATAATATTTTGAAAAGCAATGATTATGATGTGGTAAAAGTATTCCCGCCAATCAGGGTTTGGGGAACTATTGGGTTTATTGCGGCGATGTGGATTACCAACCTGACAGGAAATAAGGCATCAGCCACTATGTTTTACATTTCGGCAATATCAGCGTTTATTTTGGGAATCTATTCCTTCACCTTACCAAAATGCCCACCACAAAAATTAATCTCCGAAGATGCTTCTGTAGCAGAAAAATTAGGATTGAATGCCTTCAAATTATTTGGAACCTACAAAATGGCTTTGTTCTTTTTGTTTTCAATGTTTCTTGGTGGAGCATTGCAGCTGACCAATATGTATGGAGATGTTTATCTTTCGGAATTCGCTAAAGTTCCGGAGTATGCCGACTCATTTGTAGTGAAATATTCTACCATCATCATGTCGATTTCGCAAATTTCTGAGACCTTATTTATCCTTGCAATTCCGTTTTTCCTAAAGCGATTCGGAATCAAACAGGTAATGCTGATTTCAATGCTGGCGTGGGTTTTACGTTTCGGTTTGTTTGCCTACGGAAATCCGGTTGATGGTTTGTGGATGATTATCATGTCGTGCATCGTTTACGGAATGGCATTTGATTTCTTCAACATCTCGGGTTCATTGTTTGTTGAAACTACTACCGATTCTAAAATACGTTCGTCGGCGCAAGGTTTATTCATGATGATGTCCAACGGTTTTGGTGCTTTCTTTGGCGGATTGATCAGCGGAATCATTATTGACAAATTCTTTACCCACGATGGTGTGAGGGATTGGCACCACATCTGGCTTTCATTTGCAGGATATGCTGCCGTCATAGCCTTCCTGTTTGCTTTTATGTTCAAACATGAGCACAATCCGGACGAAGTGAAAAATACAAGACATTAGAAATATTAAAGCCTTTTAAAATTATTTAAGAGGCTTTTTTCATACATTTGATTTAGAAACAACCAACTTTATGAAAAAAAGCTACTTCATTCTTTTTGTATTTTGCTTCGTATTAGGGTTAAATGCCCAAGTCATTAATTTTCCTGATGCTAATTTCAAAGCAAGGATTCTGCAGTCCGCCACTACTAATTATGTTGCTAAGAATTTGGCGGGAAATTACTTTAAGATTGATGCCAACAGCGATGGCGAAATTGAGGTAGCTGAAGCACTTCAGGTAAGTATGCTGAATGCTTCTTATGCAAGCATCAGTTACCTTGATGGATTGGAGAATTTTTCAAACTTAAAGGAATTCACTTGTGGCAACAATAACCTTACGGCAACTGACTTTACAAACCTGGTGAATTTAGAAACCCTGGGATGTTCCAATAATCAGTATGCAATATTGGATTTATCGGGTATGGTAAATTTAAAATACCTCGAATGCAATAGCAATCCAATTGATAATCTCAATCTTTCTACCAATAGCAGTTTAGAGTATTTGGCTTGTAATTCAAATAATCTTACTTCATTGAATGTTAGCGGGCTTAGCAGTTTACGACAATTGTTTTGTGGAAGCAATCATATCTCATCGCTTAATGTTTCGGGTCTTGCTAATCTAGGTTTGTTGGAATGCCCTAATAATATGATGACCAATTTAAATATTTCGGGAACACACCTTCAGCAGTTTAACTGCTACAACAATCAATTGTCTTCTCTTGATTTAACGGGGCAGAACCCTGTAATTTTTTACTGTGGCAATAATTTGCTTACTTCTTTGAATTTAAGCAATATGACGAATTTAGGCACCCTTAGTTGTATCAATAATCAAATTACCGAATTAAATCTGGAAGGCTGTCAGAATTTACAAGGCCTGAATTGTTCCAATAATTTCATAACCACTTTAAATTTAAATGATTTGGTTCTGCCGCAGGGATGTATTGAAGGTTGTACCGCATATTTCAATGTTTCCAATAATAATTTGACAAGCCTGTTTATGAAAGGGGGAAGAACCGACATAAACCTCACTTTTAGCGGCAATCCAAATATTCAATACATCTGTACCAACGAAGCACTGATACAGGACTTGACAACCAAAGCTACTAATTATGGTTACACCAATTGCAATGTAAATAGCTATTGCAGTTTTACTCCGGGCGGAGTTTCCTACACCATTCAGGGGAATAACAGGTATGATGAGAATGGAAATGGATGTGATTCCTCGGATGGAGCTTTACCAAATTTAAAGTTCAATATGTCAAGCGGAACTGTTTCAGGCACTGTAATATCAAATTTTTCAGGAAGTTATTCAATTCCGGTTGCAGCAGGGACACATGCAATGATTCCTGTATTGGAAAATCCAGATTATTTCAGTATTTCTCCTTCCAATGTATCGGTTTCCTTTCCAGCGCAATCCAGTCCATTTACTCAGGATTTCTGCATTACTGCTAATGGAATCCACAACGATTTAGAAATTGCAGTCGTGCCTTTAACCTTAGCAAGGCCAGGATTTTTGGTTGCCTATAAAATTATCTTTAAAAATAATGGTACAAATACTCAGTCGGGTACAATTGCAATGACTTATGACGATCCGATATTGGATTTTTTAAATGCCTCGCCGATAATGCCAACACAATCTTTAGGGGAACTGAATTGGAATTTTAATAATCTGCATCCATTTGAAACCAGAGAGATTTACGTAAACTTTAATTTAAATTCACCAACAGATTCACCTGCAGTAAATGGTGGAGATATTTTAAATTACTACTTTACCATTACAGGTGCAACAGATGAAACCCCATTGAATAACAGTGCGCTTTTACTTCAAAATGTGACCAATTCATTGGATCCAAATAATATAACCTGTCTGGAAGGTACCACATTAGCTCCTGATAGGATAGGGGATTCTGTTCATTATATGATTCGTTTTGAAAATAACGGTACAGGAAATGCACAAAATATTGTGGTGAAGGATGTGATTGATACTGCTAAATTTGATGTTGCCAGTTTGATTCCGCTTGATGGCAGCCATTCTTTTGTAACCAGGATTTCCCAAAACAACAAGGTGGAATTTATTTTTGAAAACATCAACCTGCCTTTTGATGATGCGCATAACGATGGGTATGTACTATTCAAAATCAAAACCAAACCAACATTGGTTTTAGGAAATACCTTTAGCAATACAGCCAGTATCTATTTTGATTATAATTTCCCAGTCGTTACCAACACGGCAACAACCATTATTGCTGCTTTGGGTAATTCTGATTTTGAGTTGTCGAATTATATCACGCTATATCCAAATCCGGTGAAGAATGCATTGAATATCCAGGTTAAAAATGGCATTCAGCTTTCCTCGATGAGTGTGTATAATGTTTTAGGGCAGTTAGTCCTGATTGTTCCAAATGCTGATGGACTCAACAGTATTGATGTCTCGGATTTAAAAACCGGTACTTATTTCGTTAAGATTAATTCAGATAAAGGCACAGCAACTGCCAGGTTTACAAAAGAATAAGGTTAATCCAAATCCATCGGATGCTCGGGATCCACAAATTCATTTTCATTTTTGGAAATGACAACCGCTGCAACTCCGTTTCCGATAAAATTGGTAATGGCTCTTGCTTCGCTCATGAATTTATCAACGCCCAAAAGGAAAGCCAAGCCTTCCAATGGAATCTTATGAATGGCTGTTAATGTTGAAGCCAAAACAATAAAACCACTTCCGGTAACGCCCGCAGCACCTTTTGAAGTAATCATCAACAACCCAACTATCGTTAGGATTTCGCCAAAAGTCAGGTGTACATTGTACAATTGCGCCAGGAAAATAATTGCCATGGACAGATAAATGGCTGTTCCGTCAAGATTAAAGGAATAACCTGTTGGAACTACCAATCCAACAACCGATTTGCTACATCCCATTTTTTCCAGCTTGTGCATCAAATTGGGAAGCGCAGGTTCTGAAGATGAGGTTCCGAGTACAATGAGCAATTCGGCTTTAAGGTATTTGATGAACTCCCAAATGCTGAGTTTGTAATAGCGGAGAATGCTTCCCAATATCAGGAATATAAAAATTGCCATGGTGATATATACGGTAAGCATTAATTTTCCCAACGGAATTAAAGTGTGCAGGCCGAATTTGCCAATGGTGTACGCCATTCCACCAAAAGCGCCAAGAGGAGCGAGGTACATGACAAATTTTAATGTCTTGAAAACGATAGCTGAAGCTTTGTATAAAATTTCGATGGCTGATTGTCTTTTTTTGAAATAGGTCAATATAATTCCACAGATAATTGCAAAAACCAAAACCTGCAGTGTAAAGTTATTGAGGAAAAATTCCAGCCAGTTGAAGGAAGTTGGGCCTAAAGTATATTTGCTGGCATCTTCAATGTCCAAACCCGATTTATCTATTTTCCCAGGTTGGATGATGTATGCCGCAAGAACGCCAATGATGAGTGCAAAGGTTGTTACCACTTCAAAATAGATCAGTGATTTGATTCCGATGCGGCCTACTTTTTTCAAATCACCCATGCCTGCAATTCCCAAAACGATGGTCAGGAAAATAATTGGACCTATAAAAACCTTGATAAGTTGAATGAATGAATCACCGACAATTTTCATCTGCTGGCCTTTTTCAGGATTGAAATGCCCAAGCAAAACCCCACAAACAATGGCGATTAAAACCCAAAAGGTGAGGTTGGTTGTGATTTTGAATAAAAGCGATTCCTTTTTCATTGTCCGAATGTAGTATTTTTTCAATACAAATCCCAATCCAGCCCTGATGGGAGCAAGCTACCATGTAGCGCGTACAGCAGGAAAATGGAAACCATTGAAGCCCAAGCCAATCGCTCCTGAAAAATTAACTTTTTGTTAGTCTAATTTCTTTCTGTAAATGTTTTGTAATTAAGAAATTATGTTTAATTTTGCAGACCTTTTTGGCGAAGAAGAGTTTCCATTAGGTATCAACATTTTAAAACTAACACTGTTGTGTTTTTAATCGCATCAAGAAACTCGAAGAGCATAACATACAAATTATTTTATCAGCATGGCTGTATTAAACAAAGAACAAGAAGCGTTTTTAAATGAGTTCAACTGGCATAATTATGCAGAAGGAATTGACGCAGTAGACCAGAAAAACTTAGAAGAGTTTGAAAATTTAGTAACTAAAACTTTCATTTCAACTGACCAAGAGGAAGTTGTAGAAGGAGTAGTTGTTAGAATTACAGACAGAGACGCAATTGTTGACATCAACGCGAAATCAGAAGGTGTAATTTCATTGAATGAGTTCCGTTACAACCCAGGGCTAAAAGTGGGTGACAAAGTAGAAGTATTAATTGACGTTCGTGAGGACAAAACAGGTCAATTGGTATTATCTCACAGAAAAGCAAGAACTATCAAATCATGGGATAGGGTTATTGCTGCTAACGAAACTGGAGAAATTGTTCAAGGTTTTGTTAAATGTAGAACTAAAGGAGGTATGATCGTTGACGTTTTCGGAATCGAGGCGTTCTTACCAGGTTCACAAATTGATGTGAAGCCAATCCGTGATTACGATGTATACGTAAACAAAATGATGGAGTTCAAAGTAGTGAAAATCAACCACGAATTCAAAAACGTAGTAGTATCTCACAAAGCTCTTATCGAAGCTGATATCGAAGTTCAGAAAAAAGAAATCATTGGTCAATTAGAAAAAGGACAAGTATTGGAAGGTATTGTGAAAAACATTACTTCTTATGGTGTGTTCATCGACCTTGGTGGTGTTGACGGATTAATCCACATTACTGACCTTTCCTGGTCAAGAATCAACCACCCAAGTGAAGTTCTTGAATTAGATCAAAAATTAAACGTTGTAATCCTTGATTTCGATGATGAGAAAACAAGAATTCAATTAGGATTGAAACAATTAAACGCTCACCCTTGGGATGCATTGGATTCTAAATTAGAAATCGGTGACAAAGTAAAAGGTAAAGTAGTTGTAATCGCTGATTACGGTGCATTTATCGAAGTTGCTGAAGGTGTTGAAGGTTTGATCCACGTTTCTGAAATGTCTTGGTCTACGCACTTGCGTTCGGCTCAGGATTTCGTAAAAGTGGGTGATACTGTTGAAGCAGTTATCCTGACTCTTGATAGAGATGATAGAAAAATGTCTTTAGGTATCAAACAATTGACTCAAGATCCATGGACAGATATTACGACTAAATACCCAGTAGGTTCTAAACATACAGGTATCGTGAGAAACTTTACAAACTTTGGTATTTTCGTTGAATTAGAGGAAGGAATTGATGGATTAGTTTACATCTCTGACTTGTCTTGGACGAAAAAAATCAAACACCCATCTGAATTTGTTAACGTAGGTGACAAATTAGAAGTAGTTGTATTAGAGTTAGATGTTGAAGGACGTAAATTATCTTTAGGTCACAAACAAACTACCGCTAATCCTTGGGACAAACATGAAGAGGCTTTCGCTGTAGGAACTATCCACAACGGAACAATCGCTGAAATTGTTGACAAAGGTGCTACTGTAGATTTCGGAGATGATGTTGTTGCGTTTATCCCAACACGTCACTTGGAAAAAGAAGACGGCAAAAAATTGAAAAAAGGTGAAGAAGCTGAATTCAAAGTAATTGAGTTCAACAAAGAATTCAAAAGAGTTGTTGCTTCACACACTGCTATCTTTAGAGAAGAAGAAGAGAAAAACGTAAAAGCTGCTACTGAAACTGTTGCTGCTACTAACGCTCCAGCTCAAACTCTAGGAGATAACAATGAAATCCTTGCCGGATTGAAAGCAAAAATGGAAAAGAAAGAGAAAAAATAATTCTCCATTCTTTATGAATAGAAAAGCCCCGAGTAATCGGGGCTTTTTTTATGGATTATTTTCATAACTTTGAGTATCAATGTTTTTGCTATGAAAAAATGCTGCTTCCTGTCGCTACTCATTTTGCTGGTATCTGTCAGCTATGCACAGGTAATCAATTTTCCCGATGCCAATTTTAAGGCCAGGCTTCTTGATTCAAGCCCTAGTGCGGGCGTTGGTAAAGATGCTCAGGGAAATAACATTACAATCGATACCAATCATAACAATGAGATTGAGGTATCGGAGGCACTAACAGTTTATGGACTTGTTGTGCCGGGTTCGGGGATTTCAGATTTAACCGGACTGGATAATTTTAGTAACCTGACACTGTTTTTATGTTCTGCAAACAATCTCACCGATCTAAGCGTTGTCAGTGCGTTACCGAATCTTGTAACTTTATATTGTAATGGTAATTCTTTGACGACACTCGATTTGAATAGCAATTTAGCTCTCGAAACCTTGGAATGTGGCGAAAATGATTTAACCAGTTTAGAAGTTGGGAATTGCACAAACCTTAAAAACCTTTCCTGCTATCGGAACCTGCTTACGAATCTGGACACTTCAAATCTGATTCATTTGGAGTCTTTAAGGTGTGGGGATAATTTCTTAAGCCAGCTCAACGTTTTAAACTCACCGAGTTTATACGAGTTGGATTTCTTTAATAACCAACTTACACAAATCGATTTAACGGGTTTAGGGCAATCTGCTTTGGCAACCTCATGGGTTTTCTTTTTGAATTGCCGTTTTAACAATCTGATTGATTTAGACACTACAGTCATGTATCCGGGTGTACGGCCACGAATTGAGTGTGGCTACAATCCAAACCTTGCTGCAATATATTCCAAAAACGGAGTTACTTTTGTTGATGACAATCCGCATATGCCGCCGTTTCCGGGTTTGTATATTGAGGAATTGCCAAGCCTTCAATACATTTGTGTTGATCAGGAGAATTTTCAATATGTACAGGATAAGATAAACTATTTCGGCTATAGTGGAGTTATCGTTGATTCAAATTGCGCTTTAGCAGTCGATTCCAATGAAATCCACACCAGTTTTTCAATTTATCCGAATCCGGCAAGGACAATCTTAAATCTTGACAATCAATCCAATTATCAAGTAAAATCCGTTACCATCTATAACTTGCTGGCACAAGTGGTGGAAAAAACTAAGGGAAATAATCGTATTATTGATGTTTCGGCTTTGGCAACAGGTACTTATCTCCTCAGGATTGAAACGGATAATGGATATTTCAGCACTAAGTTTATAAAGGAATAATCGCTTGTTTTAGTTATTGTAGTATTGACGCTGCCAAATTTCCTCATTGAAGTTTTTGCCCATCATAAAAAAGTAATAGGCAAAAACCGCAAAGATAGATTTGAATGCAAACAGAAATATAATGATTGAAGCCAGCGGAACCGACTTACTCAAATTATTTTCGGGAACCAAAAGCGTAATGATGATGCTTACAATAATGCTCGCCAGGGTAAAATTCCAAAGGTTCTTAATAGGCAATACCAACAATTTCCGCCAAGGATTTATCTCAGTTCCCCATTGATGAATCAAATAATAATAGTCATTGCCAATCGGGATGAAAAGCAACGGGTCATCGTAGTTCAGTAAATGAAAGGATTTGCTTGGCGCAATGATTTTAAAGCCTTCGAGCGAAGTATTATGCTCTTTTTCCATCATTCGAATTTTGGAAATTGCTTCTTCCGGAATGTTGTTTTTAAAGATATTACTGTCCAAAAAACGCAATCGGTAATCAATGCAGACCGTTTTGATTTGTTCCAAATGAAAAATCCTGTCGGTTTCCAATAAATCAAACTGCAGCTGATTGGATTCTGCCACTTTTTTAGCCGAAATCTTTTGGGAAATCTTTTCACGAGCGAAATCGTTTTCAGCAAAAAGAGCTTTTACTTCTGCTAAAATTGCTGCTTCCGGTTTGAATTTTTTCCGTTTGGAAAGCAATTCCCTTTCAAGATTTAATTTGTTGGCAAGCATTTGACTTCAAGATAATTAGAAACTCTAAATTACAAATATTCGAAGAATAGTGTTGCGCTCTATCTGTTAAATTTTTTAGAAAAATCAAATCCATTAAAACCGCATCCAATTTTACGGCGTAAATGAGAACATAACTTTTAAAAAATTTAACTATGAAATCGAAGATTCACGAACACCAAGAAAACAATTTTAGAATTGTGAGTAGAACGACAAAATTTATTGCAACAGCATTTTTTGCTTTAACCCTTTTTGCAACCACTGCCATTTTTGCACAAAAAGAAAAAACAGTTACCGTTGGCGGAGCGCCAATGTATCCTTCTAAAAACATCATTGAAAATGCCATGAACTCTAAAGACCATACTACTTTGGTTGCAGCAGTTAAAGCGGCAGAATTAGTAGAAACTTTAAAGGGAAAAGGACCGTTCACTGTTTTTGCCCCAACGAATGCCGCTTTTGAAAGGCTTCCAAAAGGAACTGTTGAAACCTTATTGAAACCGGAAAACAAAAAAATGCTGCAAACCATCCTGACCTATCATGTTGTAGCCGGAAAAATGAATTCATCCAATATTGCTGCGGCAATTAAGAAAGGTGGAGGAAAAGCAACCTTGAAAACCGTTAGCGGTGGTACTTTAACCGCATGGATGAAAGGCGATGCATTATATATCACTGATGAAAATGGTAAAAGTGCCCGGGCTACAATTGCTGATGTCAATCAGTCGAATGGTGTAATCCACGTTATTGACGAAGTAGTGACACCAAAAATGTAATAGTTTTTATACTTGACTTCGAAATAAGTATAAAAGAAAAAGTCTCCCTTTTTAGGTTAGGGGAGACTTTTTTATTTGGTTACTGTCTTAAACTTGCGCCAACTTCGACTTCGAGGTTTTTCTGCAGTTTGTTCATGATTTTGTCAATCTGTTCGTCTGTAAGCGTTTTGGTATTGTCCTGCAGCGTGAAACTTACCGCGTAGGATTTCTTGCCTTCCGGAAGGTTTTTGCCTTCGTAGACATCAAACAGGTTTACCTCTTTAAGCAATGATTTTTCCGTTTGGCGTGCAATGTTATAAATAGCGTCAAATGCTACTGTATTGTCTACCAAAAGCGCCAAATCCCGGCGTACTTCAGGATATTTCGGAATATCAGTAAACTTGATTTTGTTGTTGATTAATTTTAGGATGAGGTTCCAATTAAAATCGGCAAACAATACTTCCTGCTTGATATCAAAATGTTTGAGGATTGATTTCTTAACGGTTCCAAATTCAACTATAATCTCACTACCATAAGCAATCGCAATTCCTTCTGCGAATACATCAGAAGCAACCGGTACATTTTGGGTTTTCCCAATTCCCAATCGTGTCAAAACCGAATTTACATAACCTTTGAACAAAAAGAAATCCGAAGGTTTTTGAGGAGTCGTCCAGCTTTCTGCCATTCTGTTTCCGGAAACGAACAAAGTCAAGTGCTTTGGCTCGTTATAGCCATTAAGCTCTTTGTGGTATGTTTTCCCGAATTCGAATAATTTCAAATCGCCATTTCTTCGGTTGATGTTATACGAAACCGCTTCCAGTCCGGAAAACAACAACGACTGGCGCATCGCAGCCAAATCATTGCTCAACGGATTCAGCATCATCACATTGTGGTCTTCCTTCAGCATGCTGGATAGTTTGACATACTCAGCTGTAGTCAGCGAGTTTGCCATCATTTCATGGAAACCAAGCGAATTCAATTGTGTTGCCACAATGTTTTGTACTTTATAATCTTCGGTTCGTGCCGAATTTGCAACCGTAGCATTTAATTTTTTGGTAAAATTGATATTGTTGTACCCATACACACGCAGGATTTCTTCAACAACATCAACTTCGCGCTGCACATCCACACGATATGACGGAATGATTAATCCCAAACCGGCATCAGAAACACTGTTAACTTTAATATCCAATGAAGCCAATATTTTCTTGATAGCCTCTTTAGGTAATTCCTGTCCGATCAATTTGGCAGTTTTGTCAAAATGTAAAAACACCGGGAAATCCTCTATTTTCTTAGGGTAAATATCCACAATGTCCGAAGTGATTTCGCCACCAGCAACTTCCTTAATCAAAAGCGCAGCACGTTTTAAGGCAAATTCTGTGATGTTTGGATCGATTCCTCTTTCAAAACGGAACGAAGCATCGGTATTCAAGGAATGCCTTTTTGCCGATTTTCGAATACTCACCGGATTGAAATATGCGCTTTCCAGGAAAATGGAATTCGTAGTTTCAGTAACTCCCGAATTTTTTCCACCAAAAACACCAGCAAGGCAAAGTGGCCCTTTTTCGTCGCAAATCATCAAATCCTCTTCATGCAGTGTTCTCTCAACATCGTCAAGAGTGGTGAATTTTGTTCCGTTTGGAAGTGTTTTGACAATGATTTTACCGTTGATTTTTGAAGCGTCAAAGGCGTGCAGTGGTTGTCCTAAATCGTGAAGGATATAATTGGTAACGTCAACAACATTATTTTTTGGCGTAAGCCCAATCGCTTTCAAACGATTCTTTAACCAATCAGGAGATTCCTTAACGGTTAGGCCGGAAATCGTAACGCCACAATATCTTGGCGCCAACTTACTGTCCTTAACATCAACATCAATCTTAAGTATTCTTTTGTCAATTCGGAACGAACTCACAGAAGGTGTAATCAACTCGATGTTGCTGTTTTTCTGCAACAGGCTTGCACGCAAGTCACGCGCCACACCATAGTGTGACATGGCATCAGCACGGTTTGGCGTTAAGCCAATTTCAAAAACTTCGTCGTTTTCTATATTGAAAACCTTTGCGCAGGGCGTACCAGGTTTAAGATTTGCATCCAAAACCATGATTCCGTCATGGCTTGTGCCCAATCCTAATTCGTCTTCGGCACAAATCATTCCGTGGCTTTCCTGTCCCCGGATTTTTCCTTTTTTGATTTCAAATTCTATTCCTTCGTTGTCAAATAATTTGGTTCCAATTGTAGCAACAGGGACTTTCTGTCCTTTGGCAACATTGCTTGCGCCGCAAACAATCTGAACCGGAGTTCCATCACCAAGGTCAACAGTTGTAATGCTTAATCGATCTGCATCTGGATGTTTTTCGCAGCTCAGGACGTGGCCAACAACAATGCCTTCCAAACCACCAAGAACGGATTGGTATTTTTCAACCACTTCCACTTCCAAACCTAAATCGGTCAGGATTGCCGCAGTATCTTCTGATTTTAAATCTATTTTAATGAATTGTTTAAGCCAATTGTAAGATATCTTCATATCGATTTATTTGATTTTTTCAAGGACTGCAAAGATAGTAAAATTAGGGTATGAGGCAATTTCAAACAGCTAAATTGTCCACAATTTATTTACAATAATTCTTCGACGTGTTTTTTTATGTTTTCTGCCATTTTATGCGTTGGCAAATCATTTTCATCGCCACCAAATGGGTCTTCAATCTCTTCGGCAATCAGCTCCAAACTAGCCAAAACATAAAAAATAAAAACGACAACCGGTGCTGTGTAATATCCCAAACTAAACGAATACCCAAACGGCAGCGTCATCACATAAAAGAAAATGAACTTCTTGATAAATGCGCTGTAAGAGTAGGGAATAGGGGTGTTTTTGATTCGTTCACAGGCGCCACAGATTTCTGTGAATGACTGAATTTCGGCATTCAGGATTATCAATTGGTCACCCGAAATTTTCTTTTCAATATATAAGTCATTTATTTTTTGGAACAGCTTTTTGGCAACCTGATTCGGTTTGTGTTTGTGATGGTCAATTTCCAAATCGACATCATCGAAGAGTTGTTGGGTAACCTCTGAATTGTTCAGGTGTTTATGAAGTATAGCAGCATAATTCGGAATCATTTTCCTGAAATAAGACCTGTCTTTTTCATCTTGTAAAATCACAGCCAGTTTTATGGCGAAATTACGGCTGTTGTTGACCAAACTTCCCCATTGCCTTCTGCCTTCCCACCAACGATCGTAAGCGGTATTAGTCCTGAAAACCAGCAATAACGAAATCACGAAACCAAGCATACCGTGCATGATGGTGATGTTTTTTACATAACTGTTTTCGGCAAGCTTCCAGATTTCAACTTCGAAGTATCCTATAATTGCAGCATACACGCCAATTGCAAACATTATCGGCAGCAGTGTCCTGAACGTATCGGCTTTGTGGAAACGGAAAATAAAGGTAAACCAGTCTTTGGTGTTGTAGGATATCATTTTGACAAATAAAAAATAATGTCAAAAATACATTAAAAACTCATATTCCCAGCCAATTCCTTGAGCGAAATCTCAGATAGTTTTGCCTGGAACTGCGCATTGCTGTTACGTACTTTGGCATTCAGATAGTTCAGTTGCGCTGTTCTGACTTCGATTGTAGTTATGGTTCCAATCCTATATTTTTCGAGAGTAATGTCAAGATTCTGTTTGGCAATGGATTCATTTTTCTGCTCGAGTTTCATCAATTCCAGGTTGGTCAGATAGGTTTGATATGAAGTAGTCAATGTAGCCTGTAGTGTTTGGTTTTGTTGCTCAATGGCGATATTGGCATTGTCAATTAAAAGTTTGGCCACTTTTTCATTGCGTCTCTGATTGAAACCGTCAAACAAATTCAGGGTTGCAGTAAATCCGTAATTCAATCCTTTGGAAGACGATTGCGTCACAAATCCAAGGCTCGATTCACTTTCATTGAAATTATATGCTGAGTTTACCGAAATCACAGGATAACGATCGGCTTTGACCTGCTTCAATTGCAACTCGGCAATTTTCTTATTCAAGACCTGTGCTTCCAATTGCGGATTTTGTTTTTCGGCAAGCGAAATCAATTCGGGCAATAATAATTTATCATCAACGGCAATTACATCAACCACTTTGAAATCAGTTTTTATATCCCGCGCCAGCATTTGATTGAGCAGGGTTTTGGTATTGGCATACAATTCCTTTTGCTTCAGATAAGTGGTAGTGTCGGTATTCAAATCGACCTGCGCATTCAAAACCTCCAGTTTGGAAGCTTTCCCAATCGTAAACCTGTTTTGTGCCAATGTAACCCGCTGATTTGAAATTACGAGTGTGCTGTCTAAGGCAGAAAGCTGCTGTTGTTGCTGGACCAAATCATAATAGGTGGAGGTCACATCACTGATTTTGGTAATGACGGTCAGCTTCAGTTCGGCTTCCCCTAATTTTTGCACAGCCTTTAACTGATCGTGTTTCGCAAACATCTTAAATCCGTCAAAAACGGTCCAATCTAATCCGACTCCATACACCAGGCTATTGTTTTTGGCATTGTTGAGTTTGTTTATAGTTCCGTCAGAGCGCGTTTGTGTTGTATTTTGAATGCTGTTGTTATCGACTACGTTAGCGCCTATTTTTGGCAGCATTCCGGCATTTCCGGCAGTAACATTTGTTTTGTCAATGTTCAGTTCATTTTTTGAAATCCTGATTTCGTAATTATTTTCCAAAGCAATCTTTACGGCGTCTTCAAGGGTCAATACTTCCTGAGCTTGTATTTTGGACACAAATCCCAATAATATAATGATATATAATAACTTCACTTTCATAATTTACTTCTCTAAAGCTTCAAGATTGTCAAATTCAGGGCGGTGTTTTTTCTGCCTTGACCACATTAAATAAATTGAAGGAATGACAAACAACGTTAAGATTAGTGAGAAAATCGTTCCGCCTACAATGACAACTCCCATTCCAATTCTACTAGTTGATGCGGCTCCCAATGACAAGGCAATTGGCAAAGCACCTAAAGCAATTGCTAAACTGGTCATTAGGATTGGGCGCAAACGCGCTTCCGAAGCTTCTAAAATAGCCTGGAGTTTTGGTTTGCCCTGTTCCCGCAGTTGATTCGCAAACTCAACAATCAAAATTCCGTTCTTTGTCACAAGGCCAATAAGCATTACGGTTCCAATCTGGCTGAAGATATTCCAGGTCTGTCCAAACAACCAAAGCGAAAATAAAGCTCCGGCAACGGCCATTGGCACGGTCAGGATTATAATGAAGGGATCGATGAAACTCTCAAATTGGGCTGCAAGGATCAAATAAATAAGCAGTAAAGCCAAGCCAAATGCAAAAGCGGTATTTGAACTGCTTTCTACAAAATCCCTTGATTCTCCACCTAAATCGGTTGTAAAGCTGCTGTCTAAAACTTTAGCCTTGATTTCATCCATGGCGTCTATTCCGTCACTGATGCTTTTTCCTGGAGCCAAACCAGCAGAAACGGTCGCCGACATATAACGGTTGTTATGGTATAATTGAGGAGGATTACTTTCTTCATTTACTTTCACAACGTTGTCTAATTGAATGAGTTCGCCCTTGTTATTTTTAACAAACATTGAAGTCAAATCTAAAGGCTCGTCACGGTCTTTTTCGTCAAACTGGCCAATAACCTGGTACTGTTTTCCGTTCCTCATAAAATAACCGAAACGTTGTCCGCTCAAAGACAATTGCAAAGTCTGCGCAACATCCAAAACCGAAATCCCAAGGCTTTCTGCCTTTTCACGATCGATGGTCACATTGATTTCGGGTTTGTTGAATTTTAAATTCACATCCACATTCGAGAATGTCTCATTTTGATTCGCCAAATCCATAAATTCCGGAATCTTTTCGCGCAGCTTTTCAAAATTTGGCGCCTGAATGATGTACTGTATCGGAAGGCCGCCACGCTTATTTACAGCGATGGTTGGCTGCTCGGTGACCGTTACCTTTGCCTGAGAATATTTTTTGGTCCATTTGGTAAATTTCTCCGCAATCTCGGCCTGCTTTCTTTCACGGTCTTCAGGGTCTTTCAGGGCAAGACGCACACGTCCGCTGTTTACGGTTGAAGAAGAGAAGCCTGGCGCTGTTATGACCAATGCTATTTTTTTCTCCGGAATGGAATCGTCTATCATTTTCGATAATTCCTGCATGAACCTGTCGGTGTAATCGTAAGTAGAGCCTTCAGGAGTTGTAACTCCAACAACAATCAGGTTGCGGTCATCGTAAGGCGCTGTTTCCTTAGGAATGATTTTGAAAAACAACACTATCAATCCTATACACATAATGATGATTGGGAAACTGATCCATTTTCGTTGAACGAATTTTTCTAGCGAATTGGCGTATCCTTTGTTCAGGCTTTCAAAATAAGGCTCGGTAAACGTGTAAAACCTGGTTTTCTTCTGTTCGCCGCCTTTCATCAAATAGGCGTTCAACATTGGGGTTAAAGTCAGGGATACAAAGGCGGAAATCAATACGGCAGAACCAATGACGACTCCGAATTCCCTAAACAACCTCCCGACAAAACCTTCCAAAAAGATGATTGGTAAAAATACCGCAGCCAATGTGATGGATATCGAGATGACTGCAAAGAAAATCTCATTCGAACCTTTGATAGCCGCTTCAATAGGAGTCATGCCTTGCTCAACTTTCTTGAAGATGTTCTCGGTAACAACGATTCCATCATCAACCACCAATCCTGTTGCCAATACAATAGCCAGAAGTGTCAAAACATTTACTGAGAATCCGCATAAATACATAATGAAGAATGTAGCAATCAGCGAAACCGGAATGTCAATCAATGGGCGGAAGGCAATTGCCCAATCCCTAAAGAATAGGAATATAATCAGGATTACCAGTATCAATGAGATTAATAAAGTTTCTGCAACCTCTACAACTGACTTCTTGATAAACAGGGTATTATCCAGTGCTACATTAAGTTTAATATCAGCAGGCAAGTCCTTTTTAAAAGTGTCAAATTGTTTGTAGAATTGTTCAGCAATATCGAGGTAATTGGTTCCGGGTTGTGGAATAACAGCAAGTCCAACCATTGGTTTTCCCGAGGCTACTAACCGCGTTTCCAAATTTTCCGGGCCTAATTCGGCATAACCAATATCGCTTAGGCGGACAATCTTGTCGTCTTCAGCAACAATAATGATGTTATTGAATTCTTTTGAATCAGAAAGATTTCCCATCGTTTTTACCGTAAGCTCCGTATTGGCACCGGTTAATTTCCCTGAAGGTAATTCGACGTTTTGTTTTTCCAAAGCTGTCCTGACGTCCGAAACGGTAACTCCGTAAGAGGATAATTTTATCGGGTCAATCCAAATACGCATAGAGTATCTTTTCTGTCCCCAAATCTGAACACTGCTCACGCCGGGAATGGTCTGTAAACGCTCGGCAATGACATTTTCGGCATAATCGCTTAGTTCCAAAGCATTTTTGGTGTCGCTCTGAACAGTCATCGTTATGATGGGGTCGGAATCGGCATCGGCCTTAGAAACAACAGGCGGAGCATCGATGTCCTGAGGCAGACTCCGAACGGCCTGCGAAACCTTATCACGCACATCATTAGCGGCTTCTTCGAGATTTTTTTCAAGTTTGAATTCGATGGTAATATTGCTCGAGCCCTGATTGCTTGATGAGGTTATGTTTCGGATTCCGTCAATGGAATTGATTGCCTTTTCAAGAGGTTCGGTGATTTGGGATTCAATAATATCAGAGTTTGCCCCAGTATAATTAGTTCGAACAGATATTTGTGCGGGATCAATTGAGGGAAACTCACGTACGCCAAGATAGCTGTAGCCAATAATCCCAAAAAGGATAATGGTCAGATTGATGACAATGGTAAAAACCGGTCGTTTAATGCTTAAGGTCGATAAACTCATGGTTTACTTGATTTTTACTTTGATATCCGCTTCGTCCTTCAATGACATCATTCCGGATGTTAAGACAGTGTCGCCGGCTTTAAGCCCGGATGTGATTACAACGTCCTTATCGGTTCGTGCAAGCGTTTCCACTTTTACTTCTTTGGCATGGCCTTTATTGGCAATGAATACTTTTTTTCCATCCTGGATTGGAATGATGGCTTCGGTTGGAATGATGATCGCATCCTTAATATTGCCTAAGGCAAGTTCGATGTTGGCAAAGGTTCCCGGCAATAATTTACCACTTGAGTTTTCAGTCAGTGCACGGATTTTCATAGTTCGTGTTGTCATTTCAATTCCGGGTTCCAATGCGTAGATTTTGGCTGTGAATTTATCGGTCACATTTGGAACCGTAAACTTAATTTCAGAACCTTTGGTGATTTGTGAAGCGTATTTTTCGGGTATCGAGAACGTAATTTTCAACTGATTGCTGCTTACCAGATTGGCAATTAAGGTTGTCGGTGTTACATAAGTTCCGGGTGAAATATTCCTGAGCCCGATTTTCCCTGAAAAAGGCGCGCGTATGCTGGTTTTTCCAATTTGTGCCTGTATTAATTGGGTTTGCGCTTTCATTGTTCGGTAATCGGCACTTGCAATATCGTATTCTTCCTGGCTTATAGCCTCTTTCTGAAGTAATAATTTTGCTCTTCTTTCATTTTCTGAAGCAAGATTTTCCTTGGTTTTGGCTTGTGCCAATTGCGCTCTTAACTCAACATCGTTGACTTTTAACAAAACCTGCCCTTTGCTCACCTGGCTTCCTTCGGTAAAGGATATGTTTTCTACAATTCCCGAAACTTCACTGTGGATTTCAATCTGTTCGTTGGCTTCAATAGAGCCTGAAAGTGAAATGCTGTTTGAAAAATCCTGTGGTTTAACCACTACTGCGCTAACGGCAATGGGTGGTTTTTTGTCTTTTTTGTCACCGCCTTTTTCGTTTTCAGATTTGTTTTTTGTGATTCGGTATACAATCATTCCGCCAAGGAGAATGGCAAGAATTGAAATGACAATGTATTTTATTTTCATGAAACGTAGTATTGTAGTAGAGTTTACTACAAAGCTACTCGTTACCAATGAAAGTGGCGTCACCGTTAATTTTTATTTAACAGTTGTGCCTACAAATTTCTTTAGCTGATGTAATTCCAAATGTTTTTCTTTTTGGATAATTCCAAAAACACAGCCCTCATTGCCTGATGCTCAGGCAAAGTCATCGCAGGATCTTTTTTAAGCAGCTTTAAGGCTTCGTTTCGGGCAACCAAAAGGATTTCCTTGTCTTTTACCAAATCGGCAATCTGAAGATGCAAAACGCCGCTTTGCTGTTTTCCCATAATGTCTCCCGGACCGCGAAGTTTTAAATCGACTTCAGCAATTTCGAAACCGTCATTCGTTTTGCACATCGTTTCCAGCCTGATTTTACTATCGTTCGATAATTTGAATGAAGTCATTAAAATGCAGTAGCTCTGTTCGGCACCACGGCCAACACGACCACGCAGCTGATGGAGTTGTGAGAGGCCAAAACGTTCCGCACTTTCAATAATCATAACGCTCGCATTCGGGATATTGACGCCGACTTCAATTACGGTTGTCGCTACCATGATATTGGTTTTGCCTTCGGCGAAACGTTTCATTTCAGCGTCTTTATCTGCGGGTTTCATTTTACCATGAACAATGGAAATGCTGTATTGTGGCAATGGAAAATCCCTGGAGATGCTCTCGTAGCCATCCATCAAATCCTTGTAATCCATGGTTTCGCTTTCCTTGATCAATGGGTATACGATATAAATTTGGCGCCCTTTGGCAATTTCGTCCTTAATGAATTTCCAGACTTTCAAACGGTTGCTGTCATAACGATGCACGGTTTGGATTGGCTTTCGTCCCGGTGGCAGTTCGTCTATGACGGAAATGTCCAAATCGCCATACAGGCTCATGGCCAGCGTTCGTGGAATAGGAGTGGCGGTCATGACTAAAACATGTGGCGGGATATCATTTTTATGCCAAAGTTTGGAACGCTGTTCTACGCCAAAACGATGCTGCTCATCAATAATGGCCAATCCCAAATTGTGGAACTGAACCTTGTCTTCAAGGAGTGCATGTGTCCCGATAAGAATATGCAGGCTTCCGTTTTCGAGTTCCTCGTGGATGATTTTCCTATCTGCAGTTTTGGTTGAGCCAGTTAGTATTTTTATATTGATTTTCAAATGCTTGGCTAATTCAGTTAAACCATTGAAATGTTGATTAGCCAGGATTTCAGTGGGAGCCATCAGGCAGCTTTGAAAACCATTATCGAGTGCAATCAACATCGCCATTAAGGCAACAATTGTTTTTCCGGAACCTACGTCGCCTTGCAATAAACGATTCATTTGGGCATTGGTTCCCATATCATTCCGGATTTCCTTGAGCACTTTTTTCTGTGCATTGGTCAGTTCAAATGGAAGATGGTTTTGGAAAAAATTATTAAAATTTTCGCCAATGACCGTAAAGGCATGTCCTTTGATTTTATGCTTCCGGACTAGGTTTTTGGTAATTAATTGCAGTTGTATGAAAAACAATTCCTCAAACTTAAGCCTGAACTGCGCTTTGGATAGCAAATCCTGGCTTTTTGGAAAATGAATGTTAAATAAAGCTGCATTTTTCGGAATCAATTTCAATTCGTCCAAAAGATAAAAAGGAAGTGTTTCGGTAAACTTAGCCTGTGTTTCGATAAACAACTGCTGCATCATTTTGTTGATGACACGGTTCGAAATTCCGCGGTTCACCAGTGTTTCAGTAGATGGATAAACAGGCTGCATTGCTGAGCGAAGGCTTTGTTCGTGTTCGGTAAACAATTCCATTTCGGGATGCGCCATGCTGTAT
Source organism: Flavobacterium wongokense (assembly GCF_021608265.1). Classification (GTDB taxonomy): domain Bacteria; phylum Bacteroidota; class Bacteroidia; order Flavobacteriales; family Flavobacteriaceae; genus Flavobacterium; species Flavobacterium wongokense. Next base: position 644,010 of record NZ_JAKIHP010000002.1, on the reverse strand, counting down.
TGTCCGCCAAAGTTGTTGGTTTTTCCAAAAATTACATAAGGAACGTTCAGCTTCAAACTTTCACGTATCCATTTGTATCCCTGAAACCATGTGAGCTCTATTTGCCCAGTTTCATCTACGAAAGTGGCCACGAGCCTTTTTTTGGCTTTGCCAAATTCAACCGTTTTGATGTTGATGATTTTGCCGATAATCTGAACCTCGCTTTCGTTTTTCTGAAGTTCGTTAATCTTGTAATAGCGCGTGCGGTCAATATAACGATTCGGAAAAAAATTGATCAAATCCTCATAACGGTGGATTCCCAATTCCTTGCGCAGCAATTCTCCACGCTGTGGCCCAACGCCTTTAAGGTATTCAATGGGAGTTTGAAGGAGATTGTTAGACATTCGCTGAAATTGGTATAGCGAAGATAGTTTTTTAATTTAAAAATTAAAAAAGCAAAATGTGTATATTCGTAATCAAATAACACACACTAATGCGCCTACTATTTTTTCTTCTTTTTACCGTTTTATCTTTTGCCCAACAAACCCGGAAAGTAGATTTTAAGACCGCTCAGGGAAACATTACCATCAATCCAACTGAGAAGAAGGTTTTTGGTTCGGTTAAATATGTTTTAGAGGTGAGGCAGGATGTTGATACGATTAAGATAGACGCGCAGAACATGCAGTTCAATGCGGTTGAAATGAACGGAAAGGAAGCGCTGTTCATCAATTCCAAAAAGCAATTAATCCTTTTTGAAGGATATAAAAAAGGCAATTATACTTTGACTTTTACCTATGAAGCGCATCCAAAGCAAACGATGTATTTTAATGGCGATTTCAGCAATCCGACGATAAGTAGTCAACAGGTCTGGACGCAAGGGCAAGGGAAGAACACGAGTCATTGGTTTCCGAGTTTTGATGATGTGAATGAGAAAGTAATTTTCAACATGAACATTTCCTTTGACAAAAGATTCCAGGTTTTGGCAAACGGCGTTTTGCAGCACGAATATCCCGATAAGGAAAATATGATCTGGCAGTACAAAATGCAAAAACCGATGAGTTCCTATTTGCTGGCTGTTGCTATTGGCGATTTCCGACATAAGGTTGTGGCTTCCAAATCACACATTCCGATACAATTATTCATCCAACCAAGAGACACGGCGAAATTCGAACCGACGTATCGTTATTCCAAAAAAATATTCGATTACCTCGAAAAGGAAATTGGGTTTAAATATCCTTGGCAGATTTATAAGCAGGTTCCGATTGAAGACTTTTTGTATGGCGGAATGGAAAATACAAGCTGCACGCTTTTTACGCAGGATTGTGTGGTTGATAAAATTGGTTTTAACGATAGGAATTATGTCAACATTAATGCACACGAATTGGCGCATCAATGGTTTGGTGATTTGATTACGGCCCAATCAGGAAAGCATCATTGGCTTCAGGAAGGTTTCGCAACTTATTATGCCTTACTTGCTGAACGTGAGGTTTTTGGAGACGATTATTTTTACCATCAGTTGTATCGAAATTCGCTTCAACTTAGAAACGCATCCAAAACAGATACCATTCCGGTGATGAATGAAAAAGCAAGTTCGCTTTCGTTTTATCAGAAAGGTGCCTGGGCTTTGCATTATATGCGCGAAACCATTGGCGCCAAAACATTCCAAAAGGCGGTTAAAGCCTATCTGAAAAAGTATCAATACCAAAATGTGCAAACCGATGATTTTTTGGCTGAAATCAAAAAAGTGGCACCGGCATTCGACACCGAAAATTTTAAGAAAACCTGGCTTGAAGATTATCGTTTTCCGACTGAAACTGCTAATGATTTATTGTCTAAAAACTATTTTATGAATGTGCTTTTTAGGGTACAGCAATTACGGAAAAAGACATTTGCTGAAAACAAAGAAGGTTATAAGGAATTGCTTCAATCCAATATCTTTTATCCTGTAAAATCAGAAATCATTTATCAGATGAAAGAAGTCCCGTTCCAGGATAAAAAAGAGTTGCTGCTTTTGGCACTGCAAACCAAAGACATTAAAACACGCCAGGCAGTTGGCGAGTTTACAGGAGATATTCCATTGGAATTCAAATCCGATTACGAGTCATTGCTGGATGATCAATCCTATGACACGAAAGAAATTGCCTTTATGAACCTTTGGAAAAATTTTCCTGATGACAGGCCTAAATATCTGGCGAAAGCCAAAGACTGGATTGGCGCAAACGACAAGAGCCTGCGTATTTTGTACCTGACATTTTCGTTGCAGAATCAAAACGAAGAAAGCGCAAATTATGCTGAACTCATAGATTATACTTCACCAAAATATGAATCGCCTGTGCGTCAAAATGCGATTGTAAGCGCGTTGCTTATTAATCCGAAGGATAAAACAGTGCTTAAAAACCTGGTCAATGCAACTACGCATTACAAATGGCAGTTCAGCAAGTTTGGAAGAGACAAAATCAGGGAATTGTTGCGTCAGGCCAATTACAGGGCTTTGTTTGAATCGCTGCTTCCGACACTGAATGAGAACGAAAAAGTGCAATTACAAAAGTTATTAGACGAGAAACCATGAGGGCTTTAGTAATTTCAGGTGGAGGAAGCAAAGGTGCTTTTGGCGGCGGTGTTGCGCAATACCTACTTCAGGAAAAAATGTACAAATACGACATCCTGATTGGAAGCTCAACAGGAAGCCTGCTGATTCCGCATTTGGCTTTGGGAAAGGTTGACAAAATTTACGGAGCGTATACCAATGTTGATATGGGAAAGATTTTCGATATCAACCCGTTTGTGGTAAAACATAAAAATGATGTTGATGTGGTGACGATCAACCACTTCAATGTGCTTTTACAGTTTTTGAAAGGAAGACGTACTTTTGGCGAAAGCAAAAAACTGCATAATTATATCAAGGAAACCTTTAGCGAAGAGGAGTTTTTACAACTCAGGGATTCATTTTGCGATGTCATTGTGACGGTGACCAATCTTTCCAAAAATGACGTAGAATATAAATCGATTAAGGATTTTAATTATGCCGAATTCTGCGATTGGATTTGGATTTCCTGCAATTACATTCCGTTTATGAGTTTGGTTAGCAAAAACAACAATGAATATGGCGATGGTGGTTTTTCAAGCCTTGTGCCAATCCGTGAAGCGATTAATCGCGGTGCAACCGAAGTTGATGTTGTCATTTTGGAAACCGAAACGCAAATTACACCCAAAAGTGTTGGTAAAAATCCGTTTTCATTAATGATTGACTTGTTTCAGACCTTGTTGAACCAGGTTGAAAAACACGACATTACCATTGGCAAACTGGCGGCTAAGAATAAGAATGTAAAGCTGAATTTGTATTATACACCGACTTATTTAACCAACAACGCCCTGATATTCAATAAGGAAAAAATGAAGCAATGGTGGCAGCAAGGCTATGATTATGCCAAAAACAAGAGCGAGTTAATGAGTGACAACCTACAGTAATTTTAAGGGTTGAATTTTAAAATAAATTCGCTTCCAAAACCAAGATTGGAGTTCACGCTGATTTCACCATCGCATCTTTTCACCAGGCTTTTTACAGATGAAAGTCCAATTCCGGTTCCATTATTATTGAATCGGTCTTCCTGTTCCAAAGTGTAAAACATTTCAAAAATCTTGCTCAGTTTGTCGCTCGGAATTCCAACACCATTGTCTTTTACGATAATTTTATAATAATCGCCACGTGTTTCGACCGTAATATTGATGACGACTTTTTCCTTATCGTTATATTTTATCGCATTCCCGATGAGGTTTAGGAATATTTGTTCAAAATAAGATTTGAAATTGAAAATCTCAATGTTTTCGGGAAGCGTGATTTCATATTCCCCTTTTGGATTCAGCATTTTGATGCATTCCTTTAGAACGCTGTTCAGGTAAAAGAATTCTTTTTCATCGGTCGCCAATGTACCGTTTTTGTAAGCTCTGAGTGTAGCATCAATATACTCCTTGAGTTTTTCTGATGACTCCTTTATTAAATCAATATACAGATTAGCTTCAGTATTGGTAACTCCGCAATGTTCTTCCTTGAGCATTTCGGTAAGTCCCAGTATATTGTTTAAGGGCGATTTAATATCGTGAGACACTACTTGTGAAAAGCGCTCCAATTCGGCATAGCTTTCCTTTAGGATTTCGTTTTTAGCCTGGAGTTTAAGATTTACTTTTCTCAGTTCAATCAGTTTCATTACCTGATGTGCCAGTGTTTTTAATGCTTTTTCCTGAAATTCGGTTAGCTTTTTGGTTTTGGTATCGATGACGCAAAGCGTTCCTAAAGCATATCCTTCCTTATCGATTAATGGTATTCCGGCATAAAACACAATATTGGGATCGCCAAGTACTAATGGAGAATCATAGAAGCGTTCATCTGTTCGGGCATCTTCTATATAAAACATTTCTGTTTCATTGATGGCATGGGCGCAGAAAGATAAATTTCTTGGGCCTTCACGGTTAGGAAGCCCGACATAGGATTTGAACCATTGCCTTGCTGTATTTATGAAAGTAATGGTTGATATTGGACTTTCACAGATTTCGGAAGCTAATTTGGTAATCTCGTCAAAATCGGCTTCATTTTCAGTATCTAAAATCTGGTATTCTTCAAGTATTCGTAAACGGCGTGCTTCATTAAGAGGCATTTTGGCTTCTATCATCGTGGTATGTTTAACAAAACAAAAATATCAATGAACAATTATTAAAAAAAAAAAATATCTTAAGATTTGTTTAAGATTTGTATTAATCTTCAGTGTCTAGACTAAAAATTTCTTCGACAGGTTTTTCAAAAAAGCGCGCCAGTTTTAACGCCAAAACTGTTGAAGGAACATATTTCCCTTTTTCCATTGCATTGATGGTCTGCCTGCTAACCTGGATTTGTTTTGCCAGTTCTTCCTGAGAGATATTTTTAATAGCTCTCAAAACTTTGAGATTATTCGTCATTGTCCGATGCTTTATTGAGTTTGTAAATTTGGTAATGAAAACGAATGATAAAAAAGAACAACATTGCAAAAGTGTTGTAGAAAAGGACATTTAAATAAGATATTCCAAAGATAAAAATAGTAAAGAGCAGAATCAAGCCGTAGTTTACATAAGATGCCCATACCAGGCTTTCATATCGTATTTTTGAAGTAAACTCGTCTTCGATTTTTAGTTTGGAAAAACCAATTAAAATACCACCAATGATTAATCCGAATAATAATAATTCGTCAAAGACGCTATTTTCTATTATCGAAAAATAGGAGTTTTTGTTGAACATTTCGTCATTTACCAAGGCAAAAACCTTAATTTTCAAATAACTGTCTGTATTAATGTTCAGGACTGAAATCAATAACGAAATGACAAATGACGGGATGAATAATATCCAGCCTAATGTTTTGAATTTGTTTGGGAATAAAAAGTTTGTTTTCATGATGTTATGAATTTAATTTCAAATCAAAAGTATATTATATTTTACAAATCGACAAATAAACTTTACAAAAAGTTTGTTTTGTTTTACATTTTGTAATAATAATAAGGCTTAGGCCAAATGAAAATGTATAGTTTTTGCCCACCTTGTTTTTGAAAGATTGTGCTATTTTAGTGGTAAATAGCATAGATGTTAGTAAAAGTTTTTGGCAGTGCCGTATTTGGAGTGGAAGCAACAACTATCACGGTAGAAGTTAATATTGATAAAGGCGTTGGCTATCATTTGGTCGGTTTGCCCGATAATGCCATAAAGGAAAGCAGCTACCGTATTGCAGCGGCCTTAAAGAATAACGGATACAATCTTCCGGTAAAGAAAATCACCATCAATATGGCTCCGGCCGATTTGCGAAAGGAAGGCTCAGCCTATGATTTAACTTTGGCAATAGGAATCCTGACTGCTTCGGGTCAGATAAAATCCGATGCCGTTGACCAGTATTTAATCATGGGTGAAATGTCGCTTGACGGAGGATTGCAACCTATCAAAGGTGCTTTGTCTATTGCCATAAAGGCAAAGGAGGAAGGCTTTAAGGGATTGTTCCTGCCGATTCAGAATGTCAAGGAAGCAGCCATAGTTTCGGGCTTGGATGTTTACGGTGTGGAAAATGTATTGCAGGTTATTGATTTTTTTGAAGGAAACGGAAGCATTGAACCCACTATAATTAACATACAGGAAGAGTTCTATAAGACTTTGGATTTTCCTGAGTTCGATTTCGCCGATGTCAAAGGGCAGGAAAGTATCAAGCGTTGCATGGAAATAGCAGCTTCCGGCGGACATAACATTATCCTTATTGGTCCGCCAGGTTCAGGGAAAACAATGCTGGCAAAACGTCTGCCAAGCATCCTGCCGCCAATGACCATGAACGAGGCGCTGGAAACAACCAAAATCCACAGCGTAGCCGGAAAGGTAAAAGACATCGGTTTGATGAATCAACGTCCGTTTCGGAGTCCACATCATACTGCTTCTTCTGTTTCTCTGGTGGGCGGAGGAAGTTTTCCGCAACCGGGAGAAATATCCTTGGCACATAACGGCGTTTTGTTTTTGGATGAACTGCCTGAATTTAAAAGGGAAGTACTTGAAGTTATGCGACAGCCTTTGGAAGATAGGGAAGTGACCATTTCGAGGGCAAAATTTACCATTACCTATCCTTCGTCGTTTATGCTGGTTGCCAGCATGAATCCGAGTCCCGGAGGTTATTTCAATGACCCTGATGCACCTGTAAGTTCATCACCAGCTGAAATGCAGCGCTATCTGAGCAGGATTTCGGGGCCTTTATTGGATCGTATTGACATCCATATTGAAGTTACGCCGGTTCCGTTTGACAAACTCACCGAAATCCGAAAAGGTGAGAGCAGTATTGAGATTAGAAAACGAGTTACGAAAGCCCGGGAAATCCAGTCACAACGCTTTGCAGAATTTGATAACATCCATTACAATGCACAGATGAATACCAAACACATCCGCGAATATTGCGCACTTGATGAAATTTCGCTACAGCTTTTAAAAACCGCCATGGAACGCCTGAACCTTTCGGCACGAGCCTTTGACAGGATTTTGAAAGTCTCTAGGACCATCGCCGATTTGGAAGCTTCAGAAACAGTCAATTCAAGCCATATTGCTGAAGCAATACAGTATAGGAGTTTGGATCGGGATGGATGGTTGGGTTAATCCAACAACGCCTTAAAAGTATCTCCTTCTGAAATATCGCCGGTATTATATCCCTTCATAAACCATTCGATACGCTGCTTTGAGGTTCCGTGTGTAAAGCTGTCGGGAACCACATGTCCCTGCATTCTTTTTTGAATGGCATCGTCACCAACGGCATTGGCAGCACTTAAAGCTTCGTCAATATCACCTTCTTCTAGTAAGTCCTTGTTGTAATGTGCCCAAACTCCGGCATAAAAATCGGCCTGCAGTTCCAAACAAACAGAAAGTTTGTTCGCTTCAGCTTCACTTCTTCCGGCCTGGAGTTGACGCACTTTATCGGATGTTCCCATAAGCTTCTGGATGTGATGCCCCATTTCGTGCGCAATTACATAGGCAATGGCAAAGTCGCCGCCTTCGGCACCAAAACGCGATTTCAGTTCTTCAAAAAAGCGTAAATCCATGTAGATTTTTTTATCGCCGGGACAATAAAACGGACCAGCTGCCGAAGTCGCGCTGCCACAAGCAGTTTCAACGCCGTCGTCGAAAAGGACCATTCCCGGTTCTTCAAAATCCATGTTATTGTCATTAAAAATCGTGTTCCAGGTTTTGGTATTGTACACAAAACAGGATTCCGCAAAATCGCCCAGTTGTTTTTCTTCGGCAGATAATTCCCTGGTTTGGGTTTGTTCCTCTGTTTGTGTTCCCTGCGTTTGTTCAATAATGTTACCAATGCTTTGCCCGGTTTCACCACCAAACATGTTGAGGAGTAAAACGATTATTCCAATGGCTCCTCCGCCAAGAAGTGCTTTTTTTCCTCCTGACATTCCTCTACGGTCTTCAAAATTCCCGCTGTCTTGTTTGTCCCATTTCATGATATGCTGTTTTTTAGTTGTTGTTGATCCACTGACTCATTATCCTTATCAAATGCTCTTTGTCTATTGGCTTCGGAATATAATCGTTCATTCCGTATTCAATGCATTTTTCCTTTTCGCCAACAATGGTTCCGGCTGTGAGTGCGATGATTGGAATGTTTTGTGCATCCGGAATCTTCCTGATTTCCTGAGTGGAATCATAACCATTCATTACTGGCATCTGAATATCCATCAGAATCAGATCGGGCAATAATTGCTGGGTTTTTTCCAAGGCATCTTTCCCGTTTTCCAATTCAAAAATCGTAGCATTTGGCACAATCTGCTTTACCAACGTCTTTGCCAGGAACATGTTGATTTTGTTGTCTTCTACTATAAAGATAGTCTTTTCATCGTTGGTTACAATGTTTTCAGCCGAAGGAATTTTTTGAACGGCATCCTTAATCTTATCCGGAGCCTGTTGGTGGGAATGCGCAACCTGAAGCACAAAACTAAATTCGCTTCCTTCGCCAAATGTGCTTGCAAGTTCCAGCTGGCTGTTCATCAGGCTCAGCAGTTTGTTGGAAATGGAAAGCCCTAAACCGGTTCCGCCAAATTTTTTGGTTGTCGAATTGTCCTCCTGTGAAAACGCCTCAAAGATTTTGAGTTGGTTTTTCTTTTTGATGCCAATTCCGGTGTCTTTTACCAGGAATTTCAGCTGGATTTTATTTTCGTCAATCATTTCAAAAACGGAGACTTTCAAATCGACTGCACCTTTTTCGGTAAACTTCACTGCATTGCTCAATAAATTAATCAGGACCTGTTTCAAACGGATGTAATCAACTTCAATATATTTTGGAACATTTTGGTCGATTTCCAAATTAATCTGAAGGTTTTTCAGGTTGGCTTCGTATTTAATCAGATCCACAACCTGGTTTGTGATCTCAATGACATTTACCTTCTCTACATTGAGCTCCAATTTCCCGGATTCGATTTTTGAGAAATCAAGGATGTTATTGATAACCTCCATTAAAGAATTGGCCGACTGATTGATGGTATCCATATACTTTTTCTGGATTTCCTCAAGGTTTGAATTCATCAAAAGTTCGGTAAATCCGATGATGCCATTCAGCGGTGTTCTTATTTCGTGGCTCATATTGGCAAGGAATTCCGATTTTGCCCTGTTGGCAGCTTCAGCATAATTCTTTGCCTTGATGGCTTCCTCAGCTTCCATCCTTTGTGTAATGTCGATGAAAATACCAACGATATATTCTATAGCTCCATCTTTGAAAATAGGCTCGCCAAATTCCTCAACCCAAACATAATGCCCGGCTTTATTGATGATTCGGTAGATTAAATGGATTTTTTGCTTGTTTTTGAATAATTCATCGGCTTTGGCCTTTACGATTTTTAAATCATCAGGATGCACCAAATCGATATAATAGATTTTGCCTTGCAGGAAATCCTCTTTTGGATAACCAGTCAGTTTTTTGATTTCATCATTCAAATAGATTTTTGACCATTTGTCATCATATTTCGAAAGGTGTACCGTTCCGGGAATGTTGCTGGCAAGCAGCCTGAATTTTTCCTCACTTTCCTTAATTATGGCTTCGTTGAGGTTCCTTTCGATGGCATAGGAAATGTTATTGGCCAAAGTCTGCAACGTACTTACTTCATCGGTTGTCCATTCCCTTTCGTTTTGTGTTACCACGAATACAATTAGTCCATATAATTCTTTTTTGACAAAGATTGGCAGGAACAAAATCGACTTGGTATCCAGTCTTTCAAAGAATTCTTTTGTGACTTCATTTTTTATTTTCCGTGTAATCGTAAAGTAAGGTTTGTTGTGAAGCATGCATTCCATTACGTCAGTCACTTGAGCGTAGGGAACTTCCATTATTAATGGATTTAGTTCAGAGAGGGATTTCGTTTCACCCGACCAGCGGTATTTTTGGATTAGTGCTTTACTGGCTGCATTATTCTCAAAGAATGACAATCGGTCAACCTGTATTACGTTTCCAATGGTTCCCAAAATTCCCTGGAATATTTCCTCGGTGTTTTTTGACATCAGGAACTTCTGGGTGTTTTTATTGATTACAGTCAGGATTTCACTCTTATAGGAAAGCTTTTTATCCGATTCCAAAAGCAGTTGTGATTCGATGGCAATGGCAATCAAATCGGCAATCGAGCGCGAGAAGTTGATGTCTTCATTATCCCATTCTGTTGCCATTTCGATTTTTTCAAAACACAAAATCCCGATGATTTCCCCATTAATCAGGATTGGTGTGTCCAACAGTGATTTGATGTCGTTTTTTGGGAAATATTCAAAACAAAGTTCCTGTGTCGCTAAGTTGTCGTATACATTGGAAGCCACAATCTGTACGCCGGTTTCCATCGTTTTAAAATAAACAGGATGCCGTTCCCTGTCGATGACAAAATTCTTTTCAAAACGGTCGCTATTCAGGTAATACATACTTTCACAACGAATGCCTTCTTTGTGGAAAGTCCAGTAACTAACGCGGTCAATGCTGCAATTCGTACTGGCAATCTTAAGGATGTTTCGAAGGATTCCGTTAAAGGTGTCTTTGTTGGAATAACTTTGCGAGGTCAGGATTTTCAAGGTTTCGTTGTGTATCCTAACTTTTTTGCTTCGGTTGTAATGTTCAATTTCAAGGCTTTTTACCAAAGTAATATCTCTCGCAATAGCTGAAAAACCTACAACTTCGCCATTCTCGTTTTTCTTTAGCGTTACTTTTTGGGAAACCCAGATGGAATCGTGGTCCTTTTTGACAATTGGAAAAACCAAATCGTTGTATTCATTGGCCTGCTTTGGAATATCTTTATAAAAATCGACTACATAATCAACATAGTCATGCCTTATGAATTTGAAGAAATGTTTGTTTAGGATTTCATCTTTCGCATAACCCAGCGTTTTTTCGGTAAACTGGTTGACATAGGTTATCGTAGAAGTCAAATCGATTTCATAAATCAAATCGGCTGCCGATTCGATAAGGCTTCGGTATTGATTTTCGATGTTAACCTGTTCGGTAACGTCCTGGCCAATTCCGATGACAACATCATCGGAATATTTCTTGTCCTTCCACTGGATGTATTTGTAATCGCCATTTTTGCATTTGAGTTTTCTAATGTAAAGGCGGTCGTCGACATAATCGTTATGGTAGTCTTCCCCAACAAATTCAGGGTCTTCGGTAAGTTTCCAAAATCCCATTCCCAAAACTTCATCCGCACTATAACCAAGAATATCCTTGATCGATTCGCTGCAAAACGAGACCTGACCGGAACGGTCTGTGGTGATAATCAACGAATTTCCTTTGTGCACAATCATGTTGGTGAAAAGGAATTTATTTCGGGTCTCAATCAGTGCCAAATGCCTTGCCGTATGGATTGTTGTCGTTAAGATAAGGGCACAAATAAGTATTATGGTGTAACTATGCGGAATCAATTCGAAACCATAAGAACTTATCAGAAGCATTAGACAGGTAATGACAAACAGCCAGTAATGCAAAATATTCTTAAGCACGAAATAGGAGAGGAAGTAAATAAGCACAAGGCTTACATAACAGATCAGCTCAAACTCCCTAAAGAAAAGATAATGAACGATAAGCCCGAAATAACCAAAATAGCAAAGCAAAAAAACCGAGTTGATGTGACGCGCAAAAAACCGTGTCCGTGTGCAAAGCAGGTAAAAAGTAATCAGCCCCATTCCGATAAGGACATTGGGAACCAAAAAACTTGCTTTCCTGACATGGAAAATCTCGAGTATGGCTTCAACCAACGGAATTGTAATTCCAAAGAAGAGCAGGTATAATTCAAATTGCTGTTCTTTTGGTTCTAATTCGGATTGATTCCTGAGGTTTAATTTGGTTTTTAACGAATTGCTGGTCGCAAAATAGGCACCGTAAAGTAACAATAGCAAAACCGCTATGATGATCAGATTGTTGGTGTTTGAAAAAGTAAAAAATTCGTTCAATTAAGTTTGGTTTTGTTTAGGATTAATTCAAAAATAAAGAAATTAACTTAGCCATTTTAGTAATCGCCTTAAATTTTTAAGTTTTCCATTATACGGCGCATATCTTATAGGAATATCTAGCCAATTTCCTTTTTTTACCACAGGTTTCTGATGCGAAAAAGTATCAAAACTGCGTTTGCCGTGATAGGCTCCGATACCACTATGGCCAACACCTCCAAACGGCAGCCTGCTATTTGAAAAATGAATTACGGTATCGTTAATGCAGCCACCGCCAAACGAAAAATCACGTATTATTTTCCGGGCAAATGATTGGTTTTCCGTAAAAATAAAAAGCGATAATGGTTTTTCATATTGTGTAATGATCTCCTGCAGTTCCTTTTCATTTTTGAATGACAGGATTGGAAGTATCGGGCCAAAGATTTCGTCTTTCATAACGAGGCTGTCCGGCTTGGGTTCGTCCAGTAGTGTTGGAGCAATATAAAAATCGGTTTCATTGGTTTCACCACCACATAGTATCTTTTCGTTTTGCAACATTTGGGCTAACCGCAACCAGTTTTTCCCATTTATGATTCGCGGAAAATCGGGTGAATCCTTCGGGTTACCATAGGCATTGGTAATCTCCGTTTTTAGTAAATCAATAAAGGCAGGTTTTACTTTTTGGGAAACCAATAGATAATCAGGAGCAATGCAGGTTTGGCCGGCATTCAGGAATTTGCCCCATACGATTCTTTTGGCTGCAACTTTCAGATTGGCTGTTTCATCGATGATGCATGGGTTTTTTCCACCGAGCTCGAGTGTAACCGGAGTCAGGTTTTCGGCTGCAGCTTTGGCTACAATTTTCCCGACAGCCACACTTCCTGTAAAAAAAATATAATCCCAACGTTGCGATAATAGTTCCTGAGCTACATTATGATCGCCTTCAATGCACTCGACATGGCTTTTGGCAAATACTTCATTTATTATTTTGGCAACAATTTTTGAAGTGTTTGGAGTCAGTTCTGAAGGTTTTACCACAACCTGGTTTCCTGCAGCCACAGCTGCAATCAAAGGGCATAATGCCAATTGATACGGATAATTCCACGGTGCTATAATCAGCACTTTTCCATAGGGTTCCTTATAAATATAATCTGTTGAAGGGAAATTTAAAAGAGAAGGCAAAACCATTCTTGGTTTTGCCCATTTATTGATATTTTTAATGGTGTGGGTAAGTTCTGAAACGATATAAGCGGTTTCGCTTAAAACAGCTTCAAATTCAGGTTTCTTGAAATCGGCATAAAGCGCGTTTGTGATTTCCTTTTCGTGTGCCTGAACACAATTCAGTAATTTTATTAAAGTCTGTTTTCGGTAATTTACATCGGTCTTAAAAGTCATAACTTGGCTGAATTGGTTCAGCAAGTTACGTTTTTAACATTTAAAATTCAACTTTATTATTTTATAAAAAACCAAGTCGGTATCCGATGTAAGCATCGGCTTGTTTACCATCAGCCAACGAAGTAAAGATGGAATTTGAACCTAAATAAAATCCGAACCATCTAAAACCTGCACCCACATTCGTTCCCGAAACATCATCATGTGAAAACGGAACATAGGCCTCAAAAATCCCTATGTTAAACCTTGGAGTCAAAGACACGATATTCTTAGCAGTGATTTGGTTATCGCTGTCATCTTTTTTCATTCTTTGCTGCAAATAACCCGTCACATAAAATTTTGGGATAATCTTTAAATCGGCATATAGCGAAAAGGTTGTTGGCAGGTTTACCTTGAAATCGGTTTTATTACGGGTTTCAGTCAGATAACCTCCGTCCAATAAAATCTGTTCGACTTCACTTAAATTATCAACATCCGAAAACTGGCTTAAATCCAATGGATTGGTGGTTGGGATATTCAAAGTGTAATTGGTGTTGTAATTGTTATCATCCTTAAAAGTCATGCTTCCGATATTCCTGATGGAAGCACCAGCTTTTAGTTTGTAACCGTTATTGCCATCCTTCCATTCGTAGGTTACACCAATGTCACCTGCAAAACCGTTGAGTCCGCCAAAAATGGATTTGCTGTAATCATTGAAGTTGGTAAAACTGTCGGCAAGGTTTCCGGAATAGGCTATGTTAAGGGTAGCCGGAGCATTGGTTGTCAAATAAGCGCCGGTGGCATTTTGGGTAATCGTACCATTTAAATCTTTCAAACCGGCATTCGAATAGGAACCTGGGAATAATATCTTTAAGGTAATACCAGCGTTAAAGCTATGGTTTTCAGTATTTACAAGCTGTTTTGCCACAGACAAGCCAATTTCGCCATACGATGTTCCACTTACCCTTTGGTTACCAGGATTGTCCAATAAAGTGGTATTTAATATCAGATTATCGTTTACTATAGCCTGTCCGATAGTTGGGTCAACATCCACAACATCAAATTTTGCATTGGCTTTGGTGGTAATTGCAAAACCCCAGCCAAACCATTTAGTGGCAAAACCAGGACCCATTATTTGTCCGTCAAAACGCATGTTGACAGGATCGTTTCCGGTAAAAATTAAGGTTTCAAGATCATCTCCCGAAACCAAATCGCTGAAACCAACTTTATTATTGGCTACATCAAGGCTGACTCCGATAAAATTGATTTCAAATTTTTTAGAAAGATTTGCAAATTCTGCGGGATTTAGCGAACCATTAAGTATTCCGACGCGGTTCGAAGTACTTATTCCCGAGAAATGTTCTTGCGCGGTTGCGCTCAAACCAATCAGCAGGCCGAAGGTTAAAATTAATTTTTTCATAGCAGGTATCATTTATAGGGTTAGAAACTAAAGGTAAATATAGAATTTTTAGGATAAAGAGGTTTTCAAATTTAACAGAAAAAGTTCTATAATTTTAACATTAAATCAGATTCCAAATTACCTCATTTGGAGTATTGGCAATGATTTCAAGTGGCTCTTTGGATACAGGGTGTATGAAGGATAGTTTCCTTGCATGCAGATGGATGCCGCCGTCAGGATTACTGCGGTCGAAGCCGTATTTCAAATCGCCTTTTATAGGGCTGCCAATTGCAGATAGCTGCGCCCTGATTTGGTGGTGTCGTCCGGTATGAAGATTGATTTCCAAAGCAAAATAATTGTCCAGCGTTTTAATGATCTTATAATCGAGGCTGGCTTTTTTGCTTTCAGGAACTTCCTTTAAATGCGCCTTGGAGGTATTGTTTTTTTCATTCCGTTTCAGATAATGAACTAAGGTATCCTGTTCTTTTGGCGGTTTGTTTTTAACAACAGCCCAATAGGTTTTCTGGGTTTCGCGGTTGCTGAACATTGCATTCAGTCTTTCCAATGCTTTCGAAGTTCGTGCAAAAACTACAATGCCGGTTGTAGGACGATCGAGCCTGTGGACCACACCCAGAAACACTTCTCCGGGTTTGTTATACTTTTCCTTGATGTATTCCTTGACCACTTCAGACAAAGGTTTGTCACCGGTTTTGTCACCCTGTACAATATCACCCACACGTTTATTAACGACAATGATGTGATTGTCTTCGTGAAGGATTTGTAAATTGTCTTTTGTGGAAACGATTTTCTCTGCCATGCAGACTAGTATTGTTCGTTCTTATTTGGGAAATCCTTCGACTTTACATCGGTTACAAAATTTCCAATCGCTTTGGTCATTTGCTCGTACAAATCTAAATAACGGCGCAGAAACCTTGGGCTGAATTCATTGTTCATTCCCAACATATCGTGGATTACCAAAACCTGTCCGTCAACGCCACCACCGGCGCCAATCCCGATTACAGGAATGGAAATGGTCTTTGCTACTTTTTCGGCAAGTGCGGCTGGAATTTTTTCCAAAACCAATGCAAAACATCCGAGTTTTTCCAGCAATTGTGCATCTTCCAGCAATTGTGCTGCTTCAGCTTCTTCCTTGGCACGAACGGTATAGGTTCCGAATTTATAAATAGATTGTGGTGTCAGTCCCAAATGCCCCATAACCGGAATTCCCGCTGCAAGGATGCGTTTGATGCTTTCCTTGATTTCGCCTCCACCTTCAAGCTTTACAGCATGTCCGCCACTTTCCTTCATAATCCTGATAGACGAACGCAAAGCTTCTTTCGGGTCGGATTGGTAACTTCCAAAAGGAAGGTCAACCACAACCAAAGCACGGTCAACAGCTCTCACAACAGAAGAAGCATGATAAATCATTTGATCCAGCGTAATTGGCAGTGTGGTTTCGTGGCCAGCCATTACATTACTCGCGGAATCTCCAACCAAAATTACATCAACACCTGCAGTATCAACAATTTTTGCCATGGTAAAATCGTATGCGGTAAGCATCGAAATTTTTTCGCCATTCGCCTTCATGTCAAATAATGACTTTGTGGTTATCCTTTTGTAATCCTTTTTTGCTGTAGACATAGTTGTTCGTTTAGAACTACAAAAGTATTAAATCTATTTTTGATGCAACAAAGTAAGGCGCTTAATCTGAAATTATATTACTTTTGTCAAAACTGATTAGGAGCCAATCGTTCGGGCTGTGAATAAACCATTATCCTGCTTTCCGCACTACATGGTAGTTGCTGCAATCAGGGCTAAAACAAACGATTTATTTGTAATTCAGAATTCAAAATTTATAATTCAAAATTTCATAAATGCCCAAAATATTAGTAATCGAAGACGAATTATCTATCCGAAGAGTATTAGTGAAAATACTTTCTGAGGAAAGCAGCACCTACACCGTTGAAGAAGCTGAAGACGGAAAACTTGGTTTTGAAAAAATCAAAAATGAAGACTACGACTTGGTACTTTGTGACATCAAAATGCCAAAAATGAACGGTGAGGAATTGCTCGAAGCCGTTAAGAAAATCAAGCCCGAGATTCCGATGGTAATGATTTCAGGACACGGCGATTTGGAAACAGCTGTCAATACCATGCGTCTCGGAGCATTTGATTATATCTCAAAGCCACCCGATTTGAACCGATTGCTCAATACGGTTAGAAATGCCTTAGACAAAAAGCAATTGGTTGTTGAAAATAAGATCTTAAAGAAAAAGGTTTCCAAAAATTATGAAATCATAGGCGAAAGCGATGCCATAAACCAAATCAAATTAATGATTGAAAAAGTAGCGCTTACCGATGCCAGGGTTTTGATTACGGGGCCAAATGGAACCGGAAAGGAACTGGTTGCCCATCAATTGCACGAAAAAAGCGAAAGGGCAGAAGCTCCAATGATTGAAGTAAATTGCGCTGCAATACCATCGGAACTTATTGAAAGCGAATTGTTTGGACACGTCAAAGGAGCCTTTACTTCAGCTGTAAAAGACAGAGCCGGTAAATTTGAAGCTGCTGATGGCGGAACTATTTTCCTTGATGAAATTGGTGACATGAGCCTTTCGGCGCAGGCCAAGGTATTGCGCGCTTTGCAGGAAAGCCTGATTCAGCGTGTGGGCGCGGATAAAGACATTAAGATTAATGTTAGGGTTGTGGCTGCAACGAATAAGGATTTGAAAAAGGAAATAGCCGAAGGCCGCTTCCGTGAGGACTTGTACCACAGGCTCGCTGTAATTTTGATTAAGGTTCCGGCCTTGAATGAAAGAAGGGATGATATTCCGTTGTTGATTGAGCATTTTGCTTCTAAAATTGCGGAAGAGCAGGGAAATACCGCTAAATTATTTTCAAAAGAAGCCATTAAGTTATTGCAGGAATACGATTGGACAGGGAATATCCGTGAACTTCGAAATGTAGTGGAGCGTTTAATAATCCTTGGAGGAAGTGAAATTTCGGAAATGGATGTAAAACTTTTTGCAAGCAAATAAATGCGTTAGCGATTACAGCGGCAGCCCGGAACGAAGTGAGGACTAGAGCGGAAAGCGCGGCCAAAGGCAACGCCCAAAAAATCAAGAAAATGAATCTAAAAAAAATAAACCCAAATCTTCAAAAGGCACTCATTGAAAACGGTCTGGCCGAAGCCAATGAGATGCAGCAGGAAACTTTTTCTACCATCAAAAGTGGCGCAGATGCTGTAATCCAATCGCCTGGAGGAACCGGTAAAACAACAACCATTGTGTTGAACGTAATCCAAAAACTGGAAAAAACCATAGGGGAAAGTACACGCTGCCTGATCATTGTTGAAGACAAGGAAAAAGTATTGGAAATGGAAGAGTTGTTCCTGAAATATGGAGCTTACACAGATTTGAGCATTTTAGGAGTCCATGACAAAGGCGATATCGACTATGATAAAAATGTAGTGTCGATGGGATTGGATATCCTGATTGGAACGCCCAATAAAATCAACGCTATGTTTTCTTCGGCTGGATTCAACAGCAATACGATACGCATGATGATTGTTGATGATGCCGATATATTGTTCAGGAGCCGAATGGATGCGGTTGTCCTTCGTTTGTCACAAAGCATAGAGAAAACACAGCGCCTGTTTTTTTGCTCGCAAATAACCGAAAGGGTCGAATCACTTGCCGATAAAATAATGATTGAACCGCTCTTCTTCGAGATGGATGAAGAATAACAAATAACAAATAAAATGGGATTGATAAAAATATTTTCAGGAGAAGAAATCCTGGCAGTTACCTTAAAGGAAAGATTGGAAGAAGCCGATATCAACGTAGTGATTAGGGATAACAATCAGGCGAATGTACTGCCCAGCATCCAAACTTCAAAAGCAGTGGAACTGTTTATCCAGGAAGTTGATTTTGGTAAGGCACATCCTGTGATAGAAGCATTTAGAATGAGCATTTAGATGAAAAAAACCTTCAGGATATTGCCATTGCTGCTATTCCTGCTTCTTATAGACAGGTTTATGTTCCTGCCCGGAAGAATGGATGGTATCTGGCAATACGACAATGGAGTTTTTATGGGTGACCCAATTACCTATGACGACATTGTAATCCTTAATAATTTTGAAATACAGATCAGTAAATCCGGGAAATTACATTCCTGTTACCTGCTCGGATGCTATTTTGGAAATCTATTCCTACTCGATACATATACATTGCAGTACACGAGATATATTGAATTGAAAGAAAGCAATTTCCTGTCAACTGAGTAAGCCTAGTTTTCAAACTCTTTCAGGTATTCCGCCAAAGTTCCCAATCCCATCGAAGCTCTTCGCTCATCAACTTTTTTGGGAGATTCCAGGTTGTACGGACTGTGGACGCCGTGCGAATCCCAAACCATCTGCGTTCCGTAGCGTTGCGGTTTGTTTTGATTCTTTTGAACCCTGTCGTACAAATACGCATAATTGGATGGATTTGCATTTTTGTTTTTGAGCTCTTTTTCCATAGCTTTTAAAACCTCTTCCTGAAAGGCTACATCGTGGTCGCTGTGTTGGGCCAAAAGCCAAAAATTCAAAGATGCCTTTTCGCCGTTTTCCTTGATTCCGGGATAACCATTTTCTGCGAAGTACTTTTTAAGGATGATGGTATTCTTTACACACAACTTATTAAATTCAACTTCCATCGAATCGCCATATGATTTTCGCTGTACCTTGGCCATATCGTATTCCTGCGCTTTTTGGTCCTTGTCATACATTGCCTGTAAATCGGCTTTCATGGCTTCGGAATAGGGAGTATTTTTTTGGCAGGAAGTAAGTATTAGGCAAAAAAGTAATAAGGCTGATAACTGTTTCATTTTGTAAGTGTTTGTTACAAATATAAAATTATTTATCTTCAATCAATTCGCCCTTCGGCTCGGGTGAATATCTTCAGCCAACTGACCAACATCGAAATAAATATTCCAAAAACCCCAATAATAGCAAAGGAATATTTCAAGCTCGTTAGTTGGGCAATAAATCCAATCAAAGGCGGGCCAATCAAAAATCCAAGGAAACTGATGCTGGTTACTATCGTTAAGGCAATTCCGGGCGGAACATTTTCATTGTTTCCGGCAACGTTAAAAATAATCGGCACTACATTCGAAACTCCAAAACCAACCAGCATAAAGGCAATCATACACGGAATCAAATACGGCAATAAAACCGCCATGTACAAGCCAGACGAAATTACCAATCCGCTGATGATCAATACTTTTTTTGGGCCAAATTTATGAACCAAAAAATCGCTCAAAAACCTTCCCGAAGCCATGCTGATCATGAAGGTTGTATAGCCCAAAACAACCAATGCTCCCGGAGCTTTGATGATTTCCTTAAAATAAACACCGCTCCAGTCAAACATGATTCCTTCGCTCGCCATTCCGCAGAAACAGATTACTCCAAGCCAAAGCAGGGTTTTATCAGGATTTTTCCAAAAGGAAGCACTTGATTTTTCTTCTTCCTGTTTGGATTTGGCTTTGATCATAAACTTATAATTTGTTGCAACTATAATGATGACAAAACTTAAGGCAACAGCAAAATGCTGCAACGGACTTAATTTGAATGCCAGCATCAATAAGCCGACCAATGCGCCGCAAAATCCGGCCAGACTCCACGAGCCGTGAAACGAACCAATAATGGGTTTGTCAAACAACTGCTGTGTATAAACACCTTGAGTATTCACGGCAATGTTGCAGAAGTTTCCAAAAAAACCAAAGAGGAACAATCCTGCTGCCAACTGCCAGTCGGCTTTTGCAAATCCCAATAAGGTCAGGCATATTCCATATGACAGTAATCCTAAGATCGAGATATTCCTGCTTCCGTATTTGGTAACGACTTTCCCCGAAATCGGCATCGCAAACAGCTGTCCGATAGGCAGGGCAAAAAGCATGGTTCCCAATTCGGCTTCGCCAAGATGCAGCATCGATTTGATGTCGGGAATTCGGCTTGCCCAGGTCGAAAAACAAAATCCCATCCCGAAGAAAAACAGTGAAGTTGCCAACCGAACCCTAACCAGATAGGATTGCTTTGCCTTTCTGAAGCTTTTCTTAATCTTGGCTTTGGGTAAAATCCGTTCGAGAAAACTATAATCTATTAATGGCATATTGCGGAATTGAACCTTAAAGGTAGCCATTTCTTTTCTGACAAAAAAGTCTTGAAAAGGTTATGAACCAATTACAACGTTATTGTTATTAAATAGTTTTAAAATGATAAAAGGCTGCCTTGGGCAGCCTTTTACTAAGTTTGTTGAGGTTATTTCTTTATGAATTTTTTGACGGTTTTTGTTCCGTTACCGGATAATTCGACAAGATAGATTCCGTCCTGAGCCTGAAGCTGGATGTTGTCTATCCAATTCCCGCCATTTAAAATTGGTTGCCGTTGGTAAATTTTGCGTCCACACATATCGTAAATCTTCAATTCGTATTGCCCGAACAGATTATTTGCCTGCACGGAGAATGTTCCGTTGTTTGGATTTGGATAGATAGTAAAATCTGCATTAGAAAAACTTGGTACAGAAAGGGCAGGAGTGATTCGGCAAAGATTCAAACTCCATGAATTGATAAAACCACCATCCTGATTAGCCTGATCTTCAACCTCTAATTGCCAATTGCCTAAGCTGGATTCACCAATTAGGGTGCTTAGTGGTGTAGTAGGTTTGACTGTTCCTGAAATTACAGGTGTTCCTCCACAGGTTAAAGTAATGCCGCTATCACTGAACGTTGCGGAAGCATCATCTGCATCGCCACATTGGTCGGCAAAAAGCGTGATGATAGTTCCTGTAGGACTGATTAATCTAACAATCAAATCAGTCATCCACGTATGGGAAATGTTTAATGAAACTGTGGCGCTCTGAATATTGAAATCGTCAGCAATTGTTAAACCGGACTGTACTGTGGCAGGAGCACCATCAGATATAGCAACGGGAACATCCGTTGAATTAAAATCGGAACAAGTAAGCTGCCCTGTTGTAAATTGGGACACGTTACTGAAATCGCCACTACACGCCGCATTTTCAGCGCGCACTCTCCAATAATACAAAGTTGCTTCGCTCAATCCGGAAAAAATATAGGAATTGGTTGAAGCCAGGCCAGTATTGACAATATTGGTAAATCCCGAATCGGTTGCAATTTCGATAGTATATTGAGAAGCATTGCTGTCTGAAGACCAGTTGAAATTGGGTGAAAACCCAATTCCCGTCGCATTGTCTGCCGGAGAATTCAAAGCCAAAGATTGAAAAGAATTACTGAGTAAATTAAGATAAACGTTTGCCGTTTTAACAATAGCACCCGAAGTTGCGGTAATGGTCAGCGGATAAAAACCAACTGCTCCGTTCTGTGTATTGTTCAAAGCCAATGTTACAGTTCCGTTTGTACTGATTGAAGCTGGTGTAAATGACGTCGTAATTCCGGCTGGAATTCCGGATACAGAGAAACTGGTTGTTCCTGTAAACCCTGAAATGGTTGTGTAATTAAAAGTATAATTTGCATCAGTTCCCAAACAGGCACTTACTGTTTGTGTGCTATTGGTTTCCAGCAGGAATGTTGCTGCAGATGGTGATATGGTAAAATTTTGGTTCGATACATCATAAAAAATATTGTCATGAGCCCTTACCATAATCCGGTTTGTGCTTCCTGGTGAATTAGGAATAGTAATTATTTCGCTTCCATCATTAGGGACATTTGTAGCCAATGGAATTGAAAAATTCAGCCCACCATTGGTTGACAGAAGAATATCTACATTCGCGGCATTGATTCCGTTTGCTGTAGTTCCGGCAACATTCCAGGTGATGGTCTGATTTGAAGCCACGGTCCAATTGACAGCTGAGTTTGGCGCTGTAATTACAAATGGACCGGCAACATTGGACACCGTAACTTTCATAAAATCGGTAACAGATTCACCACCGTTGATATTATTGTCCCTTACGGTAAATGCAAAATTATAATCACGTCCTACATTGGAAATCACTTCCCAGGTTGGCGTAAGATTATTAGCCAAAACATCTGAAAGCTGTGGCAGATAACGAACAGGAACAGTTGTAATGGGCTGTGGCTTGAAATTCGGACCTTCAGTAGCTGTCGCTAAGGGTGGTTGTGTTGAAATCTGGCGGTCATATTGTTCCCACATATAGGTTAAGGCATCGTTGTCTGCATCGGTTGCAGTTCCTGTCAGGATAAAAGCAGTCCCTTTAGGTATTTTATAATCAATCCCGGCACTAATTATAGGTGGCGTATTCATATTTGAAGTTGTAGCAGCACAACTGCCTCCGGCTCCGTTTATGGTATTTCGGATTTGCGCTATGCTGCCCGCAAAAAACTGTGCATTTGAATTCCCCTGGATGTTAGGATCACATATTCCCGCATAAGCCATAATAGAGCTACCGCTTCCGGGTTCGTAGGACCAATTGCTGTCCCGATTTCCACCGCAGCTGTTGTTAAAAGTATGCGCTGCGCCAAATTGATGTCCCATTTCGTGCGCTACATAATCAATGTCGAAAGGGTCTCCCACTGGTGATCCCGTTCCGGTTGCGCCAAATGCCTTTCCGCCTTCAGAGCAGGGTTGTCCGCCACCGAGTCCACCACCGGATGTACCAACGCCGTGCCCGAAGTCATAGTTTTCCGTACCAATCACAGCATCGAGTGTTTCCTGGGTTTCGCCAATAAGCGCACCAACATCGTCGTTGGTCAAATTATCCGAATCTATAAAAATCACTTCATCCTCATTGGGAATCAATTGAAGGAAAACCGAAAGATCACGTTCAAACATCGAATTAACGCGGGTAATGGTGACTGCCACAGCTGCTAAAACCGCTGCTTTCTTTTGGGCCAAAGTACCCAATTCGAGCCCGGCTTCTGCTATATGGAATGCCGAATATTCAACAGTAGTTACAATTCCTGTACGATAGGTTCTGTAATTGCCGTTATCCTGTGGCTGAGCGTATATTTCGTTTATTTTCAATTCGGGTTTTACATCATTTGTATGACATTGGAATGTATGATTAGTAGTTAATCCTTCCTTTAAATAGCTTACATAATAGTTGCCTTGATTTGAATAAGGGTCGATGTATGAAGTCTTATTATCGGCAGCCAATGTCATGGTGTGGAGTCCAAATAAAGTTACACTGAAACGAATAATCGAGGAAGGGTTTTCAATTCCCTGTCCGACATAGGATTTGTTATCCGGAAACCGCGCTGCCAAATCTGGATGCATTACTGGCGCCTCATATATCTTGAAATGTCCCATATTTCCATTGCCATCAGGAAAAGGTAAAATAATAGTGGAGGCATGGCCCCGCATTGGTGCATTTTGAAGAGCCTGTTTAAGGGCATCAAGGTTAAGCCTGTAATAATGCTGTGTTTTAGGAATGGAAACCCTTTCTTTTTTTCCAGATAATCCAGCTTCTCTTTCGGAGACTTTTTGCCATAGTTCCTGAGCATTTAGATTCAGCATCGAAAGAAAGCAAAAAAGCATAAGTAGATTTTTTTTCATACTAAAATTTTTAGATACGACTAAGATAAGGATTTAAGTTGATTCTCATTATCAAATAAAACATTGCCCATTCTTGTTTCTGTATTATCTTTGCACCTTCAAAAAAACAGCTCATGATTACTGTCAATGACATAGCCGTAGAATTTGGCGGCACCACACTTTTTAGCGAAGTAACTTTCGCAATCAACGAAACCGATAAAATTGCCCTTATGGGTAAAAACGGCGCCGGAAAATCGACACTTTTAAAAATTGTTGCCGGAGAAAACAAGCCTACGCGCGGAAATATTTCTGCTCCGAAAGAAGCAGTCATTGCCTATCTGCCTCAGCATTTATTGGCTGCGGACAATTGCACCGTGATGGAAGAAACGTCAAAAGCCTTCGCTGAGGTTTTTAAAATGAGGGATGAAATTGATGAAATCAATGAACAGTTGACCATTCGTACCGATTATGAAAGTGATGAATACATGAAGTTGATTGAGCGTGTTTCGGAATTGAGTGAGAAGTATTATTCGATTGAAGAAGTCAATTACGAAGCCGAAGTGGAAAAGGTGTTAAAAGGTTTGGGATTTGTCCGTGAAGATTTTAACCGTCCAACTTCTGAATTTTCCGGTGGATGGAGAATGCGTATCGAATTGGCTAAAATCCTTTTGAAACAACCAGATTTGATTTTGCTTGATGAGCCAACAAACCATTTGGATATGGATAGTATCCAGTGGCTGGAGGATTTCCTTGTCAACCAGGCGAAAGCGGTAATGGTAATTTCCCACGACCGTGCGTTTGTTGACAATATTACCAATCGTACCATTGAGGTGACCATGGGTAGGATTTACGATTACAAAGCCAAATACTCCCATTACCTTGAATTGAGAAAGGATAGGAGAGTGCATCAACAGAAAGCCTATGATGAGCAACAGAAATTCATTGCCGACAATCAGGCTTTTATTGAGCGTTTCCGCGGGACTTTTTCAAAAACGGAACAAGTGCAATCGCGTGTACGGATGTTGGAAAAATTGGTTCCTGTTGAAATCGATGAGCTTGATACTTCAGCATTGAAATTAAAATTCCCACCGTCAGTTCGTTCAGGTCAATATCCTGTAATCGTACGCGATTTGGAGAAATCCTATGGAGATCATTTGATTTTTAAGGATGCTAATTTGGTTATTGAGCGTGGACAGAAAGTTGCTTTCGTCGGAAAAAACGGCGAAGGAAAGTCGACCATGATTAAAGCCATCATGAAGGAAATCGAAATCAATGGAGGAAATGTTGAGATTGGGCATAATTCACAGATTGGTTATTTTGCCCAAAACCAGGCTTCGTTATTGGATGAAAATGCAACGATTTTCGAAACAATAGATAATATTGCGGTTGGCGATGTCCGAACGCAAATCAAAAACATATTGGGTGCTTTTATGTTCCAGGGCGATGATATCCAAAAGAAGGTAAAGGTACTTTCTGGTGGAGAAAAAACGCGTCTGGCAATGATTAAATTATTGTTGGAACCGGTTAACTTATTAATCCTGGATGAGCCTTCCAACCATTTGGATATGAAGACTAAAGATATTATCAAGGAAGCTTTAAAAGACTTTGACGGAACCTTGATTTTGGTTTCCCACGACAGGGATTTCCTTGACGGATTGGCAGAAAAAGTTTTCGAATTTGGGAACAAACGCGTGAAAGAACACTTTGAAGATTTAAAAGGTTTCCTTGCCCATAAAAAGATGGACAGCTTAAAGGAAATCGAAAAGTAATAAAATCAGAAACCCTGTCTGTTGTGCACCAGACAGGGTTTCTTCCTTCAATCAACACCCAACTTAACTATGATTTTTCTTTTTCATTTTCCTGAGCTCTTTTTTAGAGAGTTTTTTGGTTTTGATAATTATTACTCCGTTAATTCCATTGCTGCCGTAAATTGCTGTTGCACCTGCATCTTTTAGGATGGTAAACGATTCTATTGTTTCAGGATTAAGATTTTTCATATCAGTGTAGCTGATAGGCTTCCCGTCCAAAATATATAAAGGCTCTTTAACTGAATTATCTCTGAAAATGATTCTATTTTCTGTTGAAGAATTAGCTGCAACTGAATCTTTTTTAAGCTGTTCGGGAACATTTTTTTTGAAGATAATGGTCTGAGCAAAACTTTGACCGGCAGCAAGGAGCAATGCTATGATAATGTATTTCATCTTGTTTAATTTACGGCTTCCATCAATCGGATAAACTCGGCTCTGTAGCCTTGGTCATCGTAGGCCAAACCTTCTTTTGCCAGTTTTTTGATGTCCGACATTGATTTGTTTGAAACAAATTTGGAATCCCTTAATTTCAAACCAAACCAAGCTACGGCTGAACTGAATTTCAAATCATTGGAACTGTCTGCAATTGCATTTGCGTTGTCTTCAATTACCCGCACCATTTCGATGCTGTTATCTCCATCAGGTTTTTTATAACGGAATTTTACCGTAGCCAGTTCGTCATTGAATTTGGTTGCTGTTGGTTTGGTTTCAGTATATTTCAAATTGGTTGGCTCGTTATAGAATTTGCTTTTTACACCCACAGGAATGATTTCATATAAGGCTGTTACGGTATGTCCGCTTCCTAATTCACCTGCATCAATCGCATCATTCTGGAAGTCCTCAGGATTCAGTTTGCGGTTTTCATAGCCAATCAATCTATAAGAAGCTACGTGAGCCGGATTGAATTCGATTTGGATTTTTACATCTTTGGCAATCGCAAACATAGAACCTTTGAATTCCTTACCCAAAAAGCGGTTTGCTTCCTGAATGTTGTCAATATAAGCATAGTTACCATTGCCTTTGTCGGCAAGGGTTTCCATTTTACTGTCTTTGTAATTCCCCATTCCATAACCCAGACAAGTCAAAAACACACCCGATTTTCTTTTATCTTCAATCAAAGTCTGCATGTCGCTGTCGGATGAAGCTCCAACGTTAAAATCACCATCGGTTGCAAGGATTACGCGGTTGTTTCCGCCTTTGATAAAGTTGTCGGTTGCAGTTTTGTATGCCAATTGGATTCCGGCGCCACCAGCAGTGCTTCCGCCAGATTGCAGCCTTTCCAATGCATCAATGATGGTTTGCTTTTGGCTTCCAGGAGTTGACGGCAATACTAAACCGGCTGCACCTGCATAAACTACAATTGAGATTTTGTCTTCGTCACGCAATTGGTTTACCAATACTTTCAAAGATTCTACTACCAGTGGCAATTTGTTTGGCTGGCCCATCGAACCCGAAACATCAATCAGGAAGACCAAATTGGAAGCAGGTAAATTTTCTGTTGGAAGGATTTTTCCCTGCAGGCCAATACGAACCAACTTTGTATCCTTATTCCATGGGCAGTCACTATATTCAGTATTGATGGAAAATGGGTGTTCGTCCTTTGGTTGTGGATATTGGTATTTGAAAAAATTCACCATTTCCTCAACACGCACAGCATCTTTAGGAACCTTTTGCCCCGCATTGATAAATCGGCGGATGTTGGTATACGAAGCATTGTCAACATCAATTGAAAAGGTGGAAAGCGGAGCTGTTTTTGGGCTTTCAAAAGCATTTTCTATCAGCATTCCATAATCTTCATCGTTCACATTATATAAACCAGATTTAATGGAATCAACGACATTTGGTTTTGTTTTGACATCATCAATCGTAAAATCCTGCCCTTGTATGGTAACGCCAACCATTTTGTCTTTTTTGCCAACCTTAATTCCGTTGACGTTTGCAAAATAGGCTCTGCTTTCAGTTTGTGTTACGGTACTGCACGCAACAGCTGATTTTCGTTTTGTAGTGCTTCGGTAACCCTCAACGACAACTTCTTCGAGTTTCATGCTATATTCTTTCATTTTGACGTTGATGACATTAGAATCGCCAACTTTTACCTCGGTAGTTTGAAATCCGATAAAATTGAAAACCAGGGTTTCTCCTTTACTGGCCTGGAGGGTGTATTTACCGTCAAGATTGGTTTGTGCATTTCGGGTAGTTCCTTTTACAACTACATTTACGCCAGGCAACGGTCCGGATTTTTCCGAAACTACTCCTGTAATGGTTTTTTGCTGGGCCACAGTTACGACACAAAAGAGCATAGCAATGGCTAATGAAATAAGTTTTACACTTTTCATGGCTTTAAAATTTAAAAGTTGGACAATGTTATTTTGCTTTCTTCGAAGCGTTTACGGGTTTTCCGTTCTTGGTGGTAATAATGACGACGCCTTTTTTACCTTTTTTACCATAAATCTCGATTGCTTTTTCATCCTGCAGTACTGAAATGCTTTCGATTTCCTGTTTGTTTAGCGGAGTATAAGGGCTTGTTGGATTAGGGCCAAATACTTCCTGTTCTGTATAGTCAACACCATTGATGATATAAAGAGGTTCTTTTAATACAATCAGCGAATCGCCGTCGGTAAATTCCAAATCCTTGATGTTTTTTGTAGATACCTTATCATCAATAATAACCAGCGGTTCTTCTTTTTTGGCATTCGAGATTTTGCTTCTTGCATTCATCATCATTTCCACCTGGCGTGTATCCTCTTTTTTGGATTCGGTTACGGCATCTTTCCATTTGAGGCTGTTTTGTGTTGCAGCCGGAGCTGTAAAATAAAGCTGTCCTGTTGGAATGCTGTCTGCATTGATACTATAACTTTCTTTTGGTGCTACGACCGATTCCATTGCTACCTGCGCTGCCGGTTTGATTTGTTTTAGCAAAATCTGCTCAGCATCTTTTTTGATAGCTGGATTCAAGGGTACTTCAGTGACTATTTCATTTGGTTTTGTTATTGGTTCTTTTATGGAATCGTTTTGGGTTACAGCTGTACTTGGTTTGATTGTTGTTGGATCTTTTTTGAAAAATTGGTATCCTAATGTTGCCACTAACAGAATCGAGGCCGCTATAGCAATTTTTTTCCAACGCCAGACTGCTTTTTTATCTTCCTTATGATCGAGTTTTCCTTCAATGCGCTGCCAGACTTTTTCCATTCCGGGAAATTCTTTGGTCTCAGCGTTTTCAGCAGCCGATTTAATTTCGTTAAACAATTTATTCTCTTCCATGATTATTTTGCTTTTTGATAATACAACTGATTGACTAAGTCTTTCAGTTTGGTTTTAGCAACATTCAATTGTGATTTTGAGGTACCTTCTGAAATGTTGAGCATCACGGCTATTTCCTTATGCCCATAACCTTCAATTACAAACAGGTTGAAAATTGTTTTGCAGCCTTCCGGTATGTGTTCCAACAGTTTCAATAAATCTTCTTCTTCTAATGGCGTTTCAGCTACACTTTCGGGTTGTATCTTTAAAGTCACATCTTCGAGGTACAAATTGAAATTCACATTCCTTTTTAGCTGAAGCAGGCAATTGTTAACGGTAATCTTTCGGGCCCAGGCTTCAAATGCACCATATTCCTTCAGCTGATCAATTTTAGTAAAAATGATATAAAATGCATCAGCCAATACTTCCTCAATTTCCTCTTCTTTTTTCAAATACCGTTTGCACGTGCGATACAATTTAGGCGCCATATACTCATACAGCTGATGTTGGGCATCACGTTGCATTTTTTTACAGGCTGATATTAGTATTTCGTTTATCACAGTTGGTGTCTTTATAACTAAAGAGGCTTTATTCTATAAAAAGGTTGGGTGAGGAATGAAAAAAAATGCAATTTTTTTGCAAGGGCCTAATTTTACTGGGTTTTATCAATGACCAATTTGTAAATATTGGATTCCGAAATTTCAGAATCGGTGTCTTCACAAAGCAAAAACTCGATTTGCGCTGCCGAATTTTTATACAATGTCAAACCTTCAAATTTGTGTTTGTCGCTAATCTGCAAGGTTTTTTCGAGGGTCATGGTATTTAAATCAATTGTTCCGATGAGGCTTCCCAGCACTTCACCATCAAGATAAGTAGAAGTGGTATCTTCTGCGGAAGCCAGGAAATAAATTTTATCATCAACCAAAATAGCGTCGGTAAAAGTAGCCGGGACATTTTTTATTTTTGGTAAATCGAACGGAATAAAGCCATAATCCGGAATTTTCTTTTCCTCATTTGTTTCACTGTAAAAGATTCCGTTTTTGCCAGAAACCCCATTGCCGCGTTGAAAAAAGTAAACGAATCGGCCGGTAGTCACCATTCCTTCAATATTGAGATCATCATCGTTGATATGGTTTTGGATTTTGATCTGCGTATAAACCGATGACATGCTTTTAATGATGGGCTTTTTTAATTCCAGATGATATAATGCAATCGCATTCCTGTTTTCTGCAGAGCCTGAGCCTATGATGCTGATATGGCTTCCGTTGAACATGATCGATTCAAAATCGGGTTTTTCGTTTTTAGGAATATTTTCCTGCGCATTTTCCACTAATGGGATTTTGTTAAGTTTTTCATTGGGAATGTTGTATTCATACAGGTAAGTACTGTTGTCTGAAATGACATAAAGCAAATCGTCCTGATAGAATAATCCTGATGCTGAACCTAAGCCAATGATTTTAAAAAGGATGCTGAGTTGAAATTTTTCCATAGTTTGTTTAAAAAAGTTTATTGAAATTAGCCCCGATTGAAGCAAGCTACCATGTAGCGCGGAAAGCGGGAATTAGCTCCTAAAAATTATTATATTTACAAATATAAATACTTACGATATGAAAAGCATAAATCCCGATGATTTTAAGGTTGTAAAAAATATTTCGCTTTCGCAGACTCCAACAGAGTCAAGCTATGATACCGATGAAGATGAAAAAGAAGCGGAGTTATTGAAAATCCAGAAAAAATTGAGTAAGCGCCAGGATGCCATGTATGCGCACAACCGATATGGTGTGTTAATCTGCCTTCAGGGAATGGATACCTGCGGAAAGGACAGCCTGATTCGTGAGGTTTTCAAAGAGTTTAATATGCGTGGGGTAGTGGTGCATAGTTTTAAGACTCCGAATTCAACCGAACTTGAACATGATTATTTATGGCGTCATTATCTGGCGCTGCCTGAAAAGGGAAAATTTGCTGTTTTCAACAGGACGCATTACGAAAATGTCCTGGTTACGCGTGTGCATCCCGAATACATTATGGCAGAGAATATTCCCGGAATCGAAAAAGTAGAAGACATTACTCCGAAATTCTGGGAAAACCGCATGGAGCAGATCAACAATTTTGAAAGGCACATTACCCAAAACGGCACTGTGGTTTTGAAATTTTATTTCCACATGAGTAAGGAAGAACAGCGCAAACGATTACTGAAACGATTGGAAAACCCAGAAGACAACTGGAAGTTTTCGGCAGGCGATTTAAAAGAGCGCGAACGCTGGGATGATTATATGAAATATTACGAAGAAGCCATCAATAAAACGTCAAAGGATTATGCGCCGTGGTTTGTAATTCCGGCTGATGATAAGGAATTGGCCCGCGTCATTGTTGCCAAAATCATTTGGGAGGAAATGCAGAAACTTACGGATATCAGGGAACCCGAATTGGATCCAAAAATTAAGGCAAATATTGATTTGTATAAAGAACAATTGAAAGGATAAAACGATATATCTTTGCACCTGAAATTGCAAAAGATGAATTTATCCCAATACACAAAAGAATTTAAAAGCAACATGCAGCTGGCATATCCTGTAATCATAGGAATGTTGGGGCATACGCTTATTGGTATTGTCGATAATATCATGGTTGGGAAATTGGGCAGCACCGAATTGGCCGCTGTTTCTTTGGGCAACAGTATGATTTTTGTCGCAATGTCACTTGGTATTGGCTTTTCTACAGCCATTACGCCGATTGTTGCCGAAGCCGATGCGGAACAGGATACTTCCAAAATCCGTTCTGCGTTTCATCATGGTTTGTTTTTGTGCACAATTTTAGGAATTTCACTTTTTGGATTGGTAGTTCTTGCCAAGCCGTTTATGGAATTGCTGCATCAGCCCAAAGAAGTGATTACACTGGCAAAACCTTTTGTAGACTGGGTTGCCTTTTCATTGGTTCCGCTTATTATGTATCAGGGTTACAAACAGTTTGCCGACGGAATGTCGATGACCAAAGTGTCGATGTATGCGATTATCATGGCCAATGTACTTCACGTAATCATCAATTACTGCCTGATTTATGGCGTTTGGTTTTTTCCAAAAATGGGAATCCTTGGCGCCGGATTGGGAACCTGCATTTCCCGGATTGCAATGGTGGCGTTTATGCACATTATTTTGTCCCGGAAAGATAAATTAAAACAATATTTCCATGATTTTAGTTTTGATGAAATCAAGAAAGAAATGATTCGGAAAATTGTCAATCTCGGATTGCCTTCGGCGATGCAGATGCTTTTTGAAGTGGTGTTGTTCACTGCCGGAATCTGGCTTTGTGGGAACATTGGCAAAACGAGCCAGGCTGCCAACCAGATTGCATTGAGCCTTGCTTCAATGACCTTTATGTTTGCAATGGGCTTGAGCGTCGTTTCGATGATTCGGATCAGTAACCAAAAAGGGCTCAATGATTACAAACAGCTCGTTATCGTTGCTCGTTCGATCTTTTTGCTGGCAATACTGATTGAAATCCTGTTTGCTGTAATGTTTGTTTCACTGCATCAGATTTTGCCGTATTTGTTTTTGAATATGGAAAACCAATCCCAGCTTTTAGACAATCAGGAAGTAATTGCCATTGCGGCCAAACTGCTTTTGGTTGCAGCTGTTTTTCAGATTTCTGACGGAATACAGGTTGTGGTTTTGGGAGCTTTGCGCGGATTGCAGGACGTTAAGATTCCGATGTACATTACCTTTGTGGCGTATTGGGTTGTTGGTTTTCCAACATCCTATTATTTAGGGATTCATACCGAATTAAAAGCGGTTGGTGTCTGGATTGGATTATTGGCAGGATTAACAGCTGCTGCAGTTTTCCTGTTTATCCGATTCCACTTTTTAACTAAAAAATTGATAACTCAAAATTCATAACATAATTCAAAAGATATGGAATTACCAAAATTTTTACTGGCTGATAACTCTGATTTCCCTGAAGATATATTTGTCATTCACCTTGATTTTCCACGTTTCCTCATTAATCTAAAAGATGATGAAGTAGAATTCCTGGAAGATTTGGAAGGAGAAGACGAAACCGAATTGGAAAGTGAAATGGAACACCTGATCACTTTGGCGGGAGAATTTTACGACAGGGAAATGGAACGCTACGAAGAGTAGTTGCTATCCCAACCCGCTTTTAATGGCAAAAACAGCCAAACCTACGCGGGTTTTAATATTTAGTTTTTCACACAGGCTATTCCTATAGCTTTCAATGGTTCGTGGGCTGCAGAACATCTTTTCGGAGATTTCCTTGTAGCTCATTTCCGTTATGCACAATTTTAAAAACTCTTTTTCCCTTTCGGATAAATCGGAAGTCATGGCAGAAGTGTGATTATTGGGCACATTTCCCATCATATTGGAAAATACAATATTTGAAGCCCACTCAGGATAATAGAAGCCGTTGTTGATTATTGTTTTTAGGGCCGTTTCCAATTCAGAAGGCGCAACGTTTTTGAGCAGATAACCACGAGCTCCATTTTTAATCATTTTGATAAGGCTTTGCTCATTGTCCTGCATGCTTAACGCCAGTACCAAAACATCGGGATGATTTTCGCGCAGCCACTTTGCTGTTTCAAAGCCATCCATAATAGGCATGCTGATATCTAATAAGACAACGGTAGGAATATTTTTTTTGGAAGTAAATTTATCCTGAAGCTCCTTGCCATTCTCGCATTCGTAAAGAACTTCGAAGTCGTTAAAATTTGCCATAATGCTACGCAAAGCTTTGGCAATTAAAATATGGTCGTCAACGATGACAATGGAATGCTTCATTTTGATTAATTATGGTGAAGCTAATATACTCATTATTTTAACATTTCATCAAACGGACAAAGGTAATTTGATGGTGAGATTTGTACCCGAACTACTACTTTCCAAAAGGAACTGACCACCAATGGTTTCGGTTCTTTTTTTCATGTTCTGAAGGCCAATCCCGAGAGAATTTGTCTGTTTTACATCAAATCCTTGACCATCATCCGAAAGTTCCAGAACAATAAATCCAGGATTATGGCTGAGGTTTATGGTTATGGTCTTGCATTGCGCATGCTTTAAACTATTTTGTATAAATTCCTGGGCTATCCTCAGGAACATGCTTTTGGAGTAATAAGTAACTTCTTCTGCCTGTATTTCGTTGTCATAGGTAAACGAACATTTCTTTAGCTTTTCTATTTTCTGGCACTCCGACTGTAAAAGTGATACCAGCGATTTGGAAGCTATGGCATCATCGGTGAGTGTTTTGGAAAGCTGCCTCAAATCGGCCAGGGAATCATTAATGATGGTATTGATATTGGCAATGCTTTCATTGTTTTCGGGTTTTTTGCTTTCAAAAAGCAGGTTTTGGATGTACAAACTTGCCAATGTGAGTTTTTGCCCGATGTTGTCGTGGATTTCCCTTCCAATTTCCTGCATGGTCTTTTCCTGTATTTCCAGCTGTATGGCCAAAAGCTCCTTTTGATGCACATCCTGTTGGTTTTGAATGGCAAAAAGATGCTCTCTTTTTTTTCGTTTGTATTGCCATACATAAGAGATGATTGCAACAATAAACAGTATGAATAAAAAGTTGAAGACGATTGTTATTAGTAAGTATTCGGTTTTCCCCATATAAATGCGATTGAAAATAATGTGTACATTAAAATATTTGTAATTAGAAAAAACAAATAATAATTATAAAAAATAGTTTTATCCTGTAAAAGCAAGCTATTGAAAGCATAAAACGGAAGCGTTCCGACATAAAAAAAACCAACTCCCGTATTGACATAAAACATCATGTTTTCTTTAAACCGTAAGATGTCATCAGATTTCATCTGCTTGTTATATTCTAATATAATCATGATGCTCATCAAAAATGCACCAACCATATAATTAAAAGAATTGACGGCTTTCTTTTCTTCAAAAAGGCAATACGGAATAAGCGAAAGCAGGAATATCCCAAAACTGATCCAAAATAATTTTTTACTGTTCAGGGATTTATAGGCATAGAGCCAAAACACTGTCAAAAATTCCAGGGGAATAATAAAAAAAGCATAATAATTGGAGAGGAAACTATCGTGAAAACGCAAAACAAATTTGCATAATAATTCAGAACAGGCTATAAACACAAGATAATAGATAAACCATTTCCAGTAGCTATCCTTAAATTTCTTAAACTTAATAATCCCTATAATAGCTGCTGCCACTTCAACGAGTAGCAGCAGGTATTTTAATAATATATAATATTCATTCATACTATTTTACCAGCATAATTTAGGATACTAATAATCAAATATAAGCTAGTAAATTTAATTAATGTTAAAACCACAATCCCGAAGGTGAACCCGGAGGATTCAAATCACCATGGTTTTCGGCCATGATGGCGCATCCTACGCCTGTTGGTTTGATACCCGTATATGTTTTTGTATCCAAAGGATTAAAATCCGAATCGACACCATTTATCATAGCCGTAGGAATCCCTATTAAAGTGTGTAATTTTGCGTATTGACTTGGTACTGGAGCTAAATCCTGGTTTTCTGTTTTGTCCCAATCATTGCTGTTAGGATAGGCAGAATAATAAAATCGGACACCAAGATCTTGTAAATTATATTCAGGATGTAAAGCCACTTCCTGCTCAATGGTATCGATAAATGCTTTTAAGGCAGTGAGGTCAAATCGCACTGATTGCGCATCAAAAGTCATCGGGTTAATAGTGTTGGTAACAATCGACAAATACTGTTTCGTTTTGTAATTGGTAACCATTTCTTGAACCAAGTCTATATTCATAGTTTGTGTTCCCATGTCATTTGTGTTTTTTAGTTAATTTTTAGGGTTTGGTTTTTCGGCAATCAAATAATGCAAAAGTGCATTATCCATAACAAATCACGTGATTTTTTTTAAAACAGCATAAGGTTTTTCTACTAATTTTTCACAGTAAAAAACACCAGTGAAAAATAGTAAAAACACGGTGTCAAATACCGTAAAAACCCTAAGTGTTTTGCCGTATTCTATTTGCATCTTTGATGTGTTAGATATCTAACTCTTCTAAACTAACAAGTAGCTTTCGGGAACATATGAGTTCTTTCAAACCAGGAAAGCGAGAGAGTTAACTAAATCCTGCCCTAAAAGTCATCGTGGTATTTGATTTAAGGGCAGGTTTTTAAACCCCAAACAATCAATAGAATATGAAATACTTAATTGAGCAATATATGTTGATTAAATCTGACAGGACGGCTGAGATTGTTGTTAAAACCCTTTTAGCATGCAGCGTCATTATTGTGGCTTGTGAATTATACATTTTACAAAAACTGTAAAGATTCAGAATAGGCTGCATGATGGATAGAATCAGGCAAAACAAAAAGCAATGAATTGGAATAACGTAGAACGCAAATGCAGGGCATTATATGAATATCAGTTCATTAATGGCAACGATTCCACTGAGCGAAAAGTGCTGATCAAACTTATAGCCGATGAGTTTCCCGATTATCCAAGGATGCGGATAGCTTTTGCGGTAGATCGATGCATTACTACCATTTCGGCACCAATGACCCCTACTACTTTTTTAACTTTTGTAAAAGGGTACCTTTACTAAGCTATTTAAAATATTTCTTAAGCAAAACCTGAGCAGCTGCAAAAGGGGAAATTGTATTGGCTGCCACAGCTTTCTTATTGGCTTCCAACAAATCGGTGATTTCAGGGTGGGTGTAAAAGTTATTTTTCAACTGTTCGTTGATGGTTTCAAGCATCCAATACTGATTTTGCTCCTGGCGTTTTTCCTCAAAATAATGATTCGCCTTTACCAATTCAAAATACTCTGAAATGGTATTCCAAACCTGGTCAATTCCGTCTTTGGTAATCGCACTGCAGGTCGCAACAGTCGGAATCCAGCCCGATTTTTTTGCCGGGAATAAATGCAGCGCACGGTTGAATTCGGTTTTGGTAAGCTTCGCTTTATTGACATTATCACCGTCAGCCTTATTAATCACAACAGCGTCGGCCATTTCCATGATGCCTCTCTTGATTCCCTGCAATTCGTCACCGGCACCGGAAATTTTAAGCAGTAAAAAAAAGTCAACCATGCTGTGAACGGCAGTTTCGCTTTGGCCAACACCAACTGTCTCTATGATAATTGTATCAAATCCGGCAGCTTCGCAAAGCATGATGGTTTCACGGGTTTTCCGGGCTACACCGCCCAAAGTTTCTCCCGAAGCCGATGGCCTGATATAGGCATTTTCATCCTTTACCAATTCTTCCATTCGTGTTTTATCTCCCAAAATGCTTCCATGTGAAATGGTACTGCTTGGGTCAACAGCCAAAACAGCTACCTTTTTCCCAAGTGAGGTTAGATGCTTTCCGAAAGCTTCAATAAAAGTCGATTTTCCAACTCCGGGAACACCTGTAATTCCAATACGAACCGATTTGTTGGCATAAGGCAGGCAGGCATTAATGATTTCATTGGCTTTCGCCAAATGGGAAACATTGGTACTTTCCACCAAAGTTATC
Organism: Flavobacterium wongokense; assembly: GCF_021608265.1. Taxonomy (GTDB): domain Bacteria; phylum Bacteroidota; class Bacteroidia; order Flavobacteriales; family Flavobacteriaceae; genus Flavobacterium; species Flavobacterium wongokense. The sequence goes on along the minus strand of NZ_JAKIHP010000002.1, from coordinate 606,278 downwards.
GCACGGCTCAAAGCTACTTTGTCATGTTCTAAAATTCCCGAAATCAACTCCGATGCAGAAGGTTGGAGTTTCCTGCTCTTCACAATTTTCTGCAAAGAGGCGGCACTAAAACTTTCCGGTTGCGGAATGCCGTCTTTTTCATGAAGCGCTGATTTTTTATTTTGCTTTTCGTCCAAGGGAAAATCGTTTGGGTAAATTTAGTAAAATATTGTCTGACGATAATTCGAAACCATTCATTTTTTAAGAAACCTTTACTGTTCTTTTCCAATTTTTTGCCGTTCCTTTGCAAAATAAATGCACTACTTCGAATGGATAACATTCTACTGATTTTTATTTGCCTAATCATGGGTTTGGGAATGCAGCGACTAAAAGCCTTCCCTAAAAATGGTCACTTAGCACTCAACCAATTTGTCATCTTTGTAGCATTGCCTGCTTTGGCATTGTATTATATTCCTAAGATTTCCATTTCAAGCAATTTATTGTATCCATTGGCTGTTGCATGGATTGGCTTTGGCCTGTCTTTTTTGTTTTTTTACACTATTGGAAAACGCTTGGGCTGGCCGAACAGGCTTATAGGTTGTTTGATTATTACTGCCGGTTTGGGCAATACTTCCTTTCTTGGCTTTCCGATAATTGAAGCTCTGTATGGCGCTGAAGGTTTGAAAACAGCCATTATGGTAGATCAGCCGGGAACCTTTGTGGTAATGGCAACACTCGGATTAATTACTGCGACAATTTTTTCGAAAGGTGATGCCAATCCAAAACAGATTGCAGCTAAAATTTTATTGTTTCCACCTTTTGTCGCTTTTGTGGTTGCCTGCTTTATGAATGTTTTCAAAGTTGATTTTAGCGAACACCTGCAAAATGTTTTTCAAAAACTGGGCGGAACTGTAACTCCGGTTGCCTTGGTTTCAGTCGGATTGCAGTTAAAGGTGGATAAAGACAGCCAGCACTGGAAATTCCTAAGGCTTGGTTTGCTTTTCAAATTGATTATAACACCTGCAGTTTTCTTTTTGTTGTACCGAATTATTTTAGGCGGAAAAGGATTGACAGTTGATGCTTCCATCCTCGAATCGGCAATGGCACCAATGATTACCGGAGCAATCCTGGCTTCCAATTATGGTTTGAAACCAAAACTCAGCAGCATGATGGTTGGAATTGGAATTCCGTTATCATTTGCCACTTTGGCGTTTTGGTATTTTATCTTAAACAATTTTTAAATGGAAACCTCAGTCGATACTTCCGAAAAAAATGTTTTGCACAAAACAATATATCCGATACTGTTTTCGATAAGTTTTGCCCATTTATTGAACGATTTGATACAAGCGGTAATTCCATCGGTTTATCCAATCTTAAAAGAGAATTACCAGCTTTCATTTTCCCAAATCGGATTGATAACCTTTGCTTTTCAACTTTCGGCTTCACTCTTGCAACCTTTTGTGGGTTATTATACCGACAAATACCCAAAACCATTTTCGCAGGTTTACGGAATGTTGTTTTCTCTTATGGGAATTGTGACCTTATCTTTTGCGAATAATTTCTATTGGATATTGCTTTCAGTGGTTTTAATCGGAATAGGTTCCTCTATTTTTCATCCTGAATCCGCACGGATTTCGAATATGGCTTCGGGTGGAAAGCGTGGTTTGGCGCAGTCCATCTTTCAGGTTGGCGGTAATTTCGGGACAGCATTAGCACCATTATTGGTTGCTTTGATTGTGGTTCCCAATTCCCAAAGATATATTTTATGGTTTGTCATTGCGGCTACGATTGCACTTGGGATTATCACCAAAATTGCATTTTGGTACCGCGATCATTTGGTATTCAAAAAAAATAAACCGGCTGTATTCCTTGATTTCCATAATCTTTCCAAAAGCAAGGTAAAATGGGCGATTGGGATTTTGTTGATTGTCATTTTTTCAAAATTCTTTTATACAGCCTGCCTTTCGACCTATTATACTTTTTACATTATGGACAAGTTCCATCTTTCGATAAAACAGGCGCAACTCCACATGTTTATTTACTTGATTGCCTATGCGCTTGGGACAATTCTTGGTGGGCCTTTGGGAGACAAAATAGGGAGGAAGCATGTGATTTGGCTTTCGGTATTTGGAGCAACGCCATTTGCCTTAATGCTGCCTTATGTCAATTTGTTCTGGACGGATGTTTTAATGATCATCATCGGAATCATTATGTCTTCGGCTTTCCCGGCAATATTGGTATATGCCCAGGAATTAGTCCCTAAAAAACTCGGAATGATTTCGGGATTGTTTTATGGTTTTGCTTTCGGAATGGGAGCATTGGGTTCGGCCTTATTAGGAAAGTTGGCAGACTACACTTCGATACAATTTGTGTATCATGTTTGCTCATTTCTGCCTTTAATCGGAATTATTTGCTATTTCCTGCCAAATTTGAAGAAAAAATAAAGTTTTAGTTAATTTTAACTTCCTTTTCCCAAAATATGAAGTCAAAATTAACAATTGTGCTGTTTACGATTGCAATAGTTTTTGCACTAGGGTATGCATCTATTTACTTTTTTGGGGATTATGGCTGGACGGTTTTTATATTCCTTCCTTTTCTGGTTGGATTTTTACCTGCCTATTTTGCCAGCAACAAACTGGTGATGACAAAAAGGCAATGCTATTCCTTGAGCTTTACCACCTTGTTAGTTTCGGTACTTATTCTTTTGATAGGTGCCATTGACGGATTGATATGCGTTTCAATGGCTGTACCACTTTGGATTGTGATTGTATGGTTTGGAGCGTATATTGGTTATGTAATAAAGAATGGAAAATCACCATTAAGCAATTTCAACACGGTAATTATTTTGGCTTTTTATTCCTTAAGCTTTCTGAGTTTCGATTATATAAATGAACCCGACGAACTGATTCCTGTTTCAACTTCTATTGTGGTTAACGCACCGATAGGGCAAGTCTGGAAGAACATGATAAACTTTGATACGATTGCAGAATCCAAAGAATTTAAGCAAGGATTTCCTTATCCTATAAGTGCAACAACTAAGGGAAGTGGAGTTGGAGCAATACGGTATGCTACCTTTACAACAGGTACTTTTGTCCAACGGATAACCAAATGGCAGGAACCTTCTTTATTGCAGTTTTCATTTGAAACCAATCCACCGGGAATGAAGGAATGGAATCCGTATTGTATTATGCATCCGCCACATCTCGATGGTTATTTCAAATCGTATAAAGGGCAATTTAAATTGAAAAGAGTTGGAAATAATGTAACTTTGCTCGAAGGAACCAATTGGTATAAAGTTGATATTTACCCCCAATTTTATTGGCAGCCATGGGTAAATGCAGTTATACATAAAGTCCACAACCGAGTTTTAGAAAACATTAAAAAAGAAAGCGAAATACAAAATGCTCAGTCCCGAAATACTTCAAAAATTATCTAAAATAGTTGGTGATGCTTATGTTTTCACTGATGAAGAAACCCGAAATCATTATGGTCATGACGAAACCGAAGATTATGTTTTTCCGCCACACGTGGTTGTAAAACCGGCAAACCCTCAGGAAATTTCGGAAATATTAAAAGTTGCCAACGAATATAAAATCCCAACTACACCCATAGGAGCACGAACAGGTTTGAGCGGTGGTGCCCTGTCTATCTATGAAGGCATCGGATTATCTATGGAACGTTTGGACAAGATCATAGAAATAGACGAGCAAAACCTCCAGGTAACTGTTGAGCCTGCCGTCATCAATCAAATCCTGCGTGAAGCTGTTGCCGAAAAAGGCTTATTTTATCCTGTAGACCCAAGCAGTATGGGAAGCTGTTGGATTGGCGGTAACATTGCCGAAAATGCAGGTGGCGCAAGAGCCGTGAAATATGGTGTTACCAAAGATTATGTGCTCAATCTTGAAGTGGTTCTGCCTAATGGCGATATCATTTGGACTGGAGCGAATACGTTAAAAAATTCGACGGGTTATAACCTTACCCAATTGATGGTTGGAAGCGAAGGGACTTTGGGAGTCATTACCAAAGCAGTTTTGAAACTGCTTCCAAAGAATTCGCATAACCTTTTGATGCTGGTTCCTTTTTATAAGGCGAATGAAGCCTGCGAAGCGGTTTCGGCTATTTTCCGTGCCGGGATTGTTCCAAGTGCTTTGGAGTTTATGGAACGCGACGCCATTGACTGGACGTTAATGTTTGTTGAAGGGATCAGCGTAACAATCAAACCCGAGCATCAGGCACATCTGCTGATTGAAGTGGATGGAAATTACCCGGAAATTTTAATGCTCGAAGCGGAGAAAATCATGACTGTTGTCGAGCAGTTTGAAATTGATGAAATCTTGTTTGCCGATAGCGAAGAACAGAAAAATGCCTTGTGGAAAATGCGTCGCTCGGTAGCGGAAGCAGTAAAATCAAACTCAATTTATAAAGAAGAAGATACTGTTGTCCCAAGGTACATGCTGCCCGAGTTATTATCCGGAATCAAAAGGATAGGAGCAAAGCATGGATTTAAATCGGTTTGCTACGGGCATGCAGGCGATGGAAATCTGCATGTAAACATTATCAAAGGCGATATGACGGATGACAACTGGTTGACGCAGGTTCCCATCGGAATACGTGAGATTTTCGAACTCACGGTTTCGTTGAAAGGAACTTTGTCGGGCGAACATGGCATTGGCTTTGTACAAAAAAATTATATGGATGTTGCCTTTTCCAAAACGCATTTGGAACTGATGGAAAGCATCAAACGTGTTTTCGACCACAATAACATCTTGAATCCCGGAAAGATTTTCCCAGACGAACTTTAAAAATACGCTATATGCCGTATTGCCGCTTTTACCCTGTGCAGGTATTTTTACACCATTAATAATCTAAACAATAAAAATGATGAAAAAATTACTATTCATTGCGGTATTAGTTGCCGGTGCGTTCTCAGCAAATGCACAAAAAGAGACAAAATTTGGTATAAAGGCGGGAGTTGATTTTGCTTCAGCAAAAACTACTGTTTTGGGAACCACTGTTACTTCTTCTGAAACAGGTTTCTTCGTTGGAGGTTTCGTAACTCTTGGAATTTCTGAGAAGTTCGCGATTCAGCCTGAGGTATTGTATGTTGCTATTTCTGATGCAAATTCGTTCCAGGTACCAGTTTTGGCGAAATACACTTTTGCTGAAAAATTCAGCGCTTTGGTTGGGCCAAGCTTTAACTACTACTCAGATTTCGATGAGGACAAGTTCAAAGTGAACGTTGACTTAGGTGCTACGTATGACATTACAGAAAACATTGATGTTAATGCTAAGTATTCCTTAGGTTTTGGAGATGTAGCCGTTAGCGGTATTTTTGTTGGTGCCGGTTACAGATTCTAGGTTTAACTTTGCTCGGTTTGCATTGCAGGCTCGAGTTGGTTAGTTTTTAGTAAACGAAAAACCATCCGTTTTGGCGGATGGTTTTTTATTTTTAATCTCTTTTCGGATTATTTTTTTTCTCGCGTTTTTCAGCTTTTTTTTCCTTTGCCGTCTTTAGGGGTTCTTTCTTTACGGCTTTCTGAACGTCTTTTCCTTTTGCCATGATTTTTTTGTTTAGTTAGTAATAGAGTAGTAAAGATAAAAAAATATTTTATAATCTAAGTCCGAGCCCTACTTTGACCAAACTTGCATTAGTATTATAGGAAGTTTTAGGCACATCGGAATCTAATTCGGTTAAACTGATGTAATCATAATTAGCAAAAATATACAACTTGCTTATGATGTCATAAGAAAGCCCAAACGTAACATTCATACCGCTTTGTGACGTATTTTTATCATACACATCGTTGTCAAAATCCTGTTTTGCCCTTAAAAATGAATAGCCAATACCAGCATAAGGATGTATTTTTATAATTTTCTTCAGATTGATTTCGACATAAGCTCTTGGCTGAATCATATAAAGCGTTGTCTTAAAATTCATTTCTGGCAATTCAGCAAAAAAATAGCTGTCACTATATGTAAACATCGAACCATTTACCGAAACTCCAATATTGATTACCTGAAGATTTTTGATTCGGTATTTGATGCCCAAATCGGCAACACCCTTAAAGTGATCTCCTAAGAAATTATTATCAATAGGCAACGGATAAGCTGCTTCGATAGCAAATTTAGTAGTCTGCGCAAAGCTTAAGGCACTCAATAATAAAAAGGCATATAAGAATTTGAATTTCATTTTAAACTGATTAATGATTAAATTATTGAGATACGATAACTTTTATTTTCCGGATAAAATTTCCTTGTTGAACCTGCATAAAATAAACAGCCGGACTCAGTTCAATTGCAATGCGGTCACCAGAAAATGCATTTTTGCTGTAAACTTTCCTGCCATTGGTATCAAAAATGGAAATCAAATCTGCTTCAACTGCTTTATTGAATTGAATTGTATTATGTCTTATCGGATTTAAAACGAATAGATTTTGAACTTCAAAATCGGTATTTCCTAAAGCCGAGATGCATGCTGCTGAAAGCGAATTCGAACTTTCAATAATACCAATCGGATGCGTTAAATCGTGCCCCGAAAAACCGATATAATTCGCTGGATATTTTTCTGCTCTAAAAAAACCGTTGTCACCCAAAGGTGGTGTGCTGAATTGAGCATAAACTGTAGGATTTGAGTTTACAATTGGCCCGGTTGGATTGATATAAGACCATAAAAGCGTCCCCGATTTTGTGATTTCCGAAACCCTTCCCAATGAGGTTTCGCCAATCATCATATTGCCATTGGGTAAACTATGCGTACCACTTTGCTTATCTTCATTGACAGTTACGCCTAAAATGGAGCCACTCCACGACCAGTCATAAGTTGCGGGATTAAATCTGTTATTAAATTTTGTGTAAGCACCGCCTATAATTTCAGGCTGTATCATGACGATGGAAGTAAATGTTTGAGCACTTGCTGGAGCACCATTATTGAATACGGTAATTTTCCCTTCGTCCAGATAGCCGGTTTCTACCCATTTTGGGTCGTGTTGCAGAAACAGCTTTTTATCGGCTATAGTTCCCTGCCTATATACTTCAGGATTTCCCCATCGCCATAAAAAATCACCTCCATGACCAGAATTCCCGCCACTATGGCTTGCAGCCTGAGCTGTTGTAGTGCTATGGTCAATAATGTAAATTTCATTTAAATGCCTGCCAGAAATCAGGATTTGATCTAAAGCCGCATTATAATCGATTCCATTAGCATGGATGAACTCGGTCGTATTGCCATTATCATAATTAACATCCAACAATTCGGCATGCTGATCCACAACGCCATAATTAAGTTTGGTCGCATCAAAATCCTGTATCAGATGGTCTTTAAATTTCCATTCCCAAACAATGGTAGCACTATTGGTTCCAACAGGATGCAGTTCGACTATTTTCTCCAATTTTAAATTGGCTCCGGTAATTGCAGGATTCCTTCCTTGTGCCGTCATTTGGGCTTGCGTATATCTGTCAGCGGCAATGCAGATGATATTTCCATTGGGTAATGGCTCAATATCGTGATGCTGCATGATTCCGTTTGCGGTTGTGGCATATGTCCAAACCACATTGTTATTCCAATCCCTGATTTCCAAATTGTTTTGTCCGGCTCTGAGGAGATTGCCATTGGCAAGCAGGTAACAGGTTGCTCCGGGAATTTCTGTAAAAGTCCACTGGTGTACGTTTTCACCACAATTATCGATTAGGAAAACCTCATTATTTTTTAAAGGAGTAAATAGGGTATATCCATCAGTAGCATTGGTATCCTGATATAATAAACCAATCGTGGGTGGCTGTGCTTTGGTGAATTGCACTAGAAATATGAAGACGAAAAAGAGCGTAATTTTTTTCATAAGCCACTGATTTTCTGTCTAAGATATAAAAAATCCCCAATAGTTTAAGCCATTGGGGATTATATGTAATTGTAATTATTTATTGAATCAGGATTTTACCCTGTTTGCGGTTTCCGTTTTCCTGTTTTATGCTGTAAATATAAATTCCCTTACTAAGCGAGTCCGTACTGATTGTAGTGCTGCGGCTATATGACTTTTGGATTAATAACCGCCCATTCAGGTCATAAATCATAAGTTCGGAAATAATATCATTATTGGATTCGATGGTTAAGTTGCCTGTTGTTGTGTTTTGGTAAAGTTGGATTGCGGCAGCATTTTCCTGTTCCTCAATCGATAACGGTATGCTTAGATTGACATTGTCGATGTAATAGTAAGCACATGCGTTAGTAATTGCTGTAGAAAACTGTTGTATTTGCATGCTGGTATCGTTAACAAAGCTTCCAAAAGTAATATACTGATAGGGTTGATCTGCAACGAACTGATAGCTTAACAACTGCCAGCTATTGCTGTATAAAATCCCATTATAGGTGTATTGCGGTATTACAGTGGTTATAGGATCGGAATTAAAAACGCCTCCCTGCTGTAGTGGTGTTGTGGTTAGGGCAACACTGAAATGATCGGTTCCTAAACCTCCATACTTTATAGGCGCGTTTCCGTTTGAGATATAAAATGAGAGCTGATACGTTTGACCAACCACCAATGGATTGTCCCATCCTGCAGTTAGGTATTCCCTGAAATTTGGATGGGTTGACTCATAAATGGAAATGCCCATCACAGCATTACCATGTTGAGGATGTACCGTTGAAGCATAAGTGTCAGGCATTTTACCATACCCTGTTCCATTCATGTGAAAATAATCTGGTGAACCTCCGCCATCGCAATTGTCCCATCCATTGCACCAATAATATTGTCCTTCGGCATATGGTAATATCATATTGGTTTCAAAACTTCCATTATAAATAACGTTTTGCGAATAAAAGAATGTAGGTAAGAATAATAAAATCAGGTAATGTAATTTTTGCTTCATAAGATAAAGTTGTAATTAGTTTATTAGATTGTGGGGTAATCTGCTTCAAAGATAAGATAAATATGTCATAAAAAAATCCCCAATAGTTTAAGCCATTGAGGATTATATTTTAAAAAAAGGTTATGTTCTTTTATTCGTGGACGATAACCCATTCACCGGAAGCAATCATGCTTTCAGCTTTTTTGTATTTCATGGATTCCGTTTTGCCACTCATAACGTGTTTAATGGTAACATTGTCATTACGGTTGATTTTTGGCTGCTCACGAACGATGGTTTCAGTAACCTGAGGACGTTGGGAAGCAGCTTCTCCAGCCTGACGGTTTGCACTTTCGCTACTTTCGATTTCGTCTTTGCTTTCAGTATAATTCTGTTTTTCACGAACTTGTCTTGCTTCCTGTATATTTTGCTGTTGCGGCAAATCACCTTTGAACAAGAAAGAGATTACTTCTTTGTTAACCCCATCCAGCATGCTTCTAAACAGGTTAAAAGCTTCGAGTTTGTAGATTAGCAATGGGTCTTTTTGCTCATGAACTGCCAATTGAACCGATTGTTTCAATTCGTCCATTTTGCGTAAGTGCTTTTTCCAGGCTTCATCAACAATTGCAAGCGTGATGTTTTTTTCGAAATCAGCTACCAATTGTGCTCCTTGTGTATCGTATGCTTTTTTCAAATCGGTTACGACATTCAAGCTTTTGATTCCATCCGAGAACGGAACGATGATCCTTTCAAATGTATTGCCTTCCTTTTTGTAAACATCAGTAATGATAGGCAGGGCTTCACGTGCACTTCTTTCGGTTTTTTCAGTATAATAAGCCATTGCAGCTTTGTATACCTTACCGGTGATTTCCATTTCGGATAATTTCTCAAATTCCGTTGACGAAATCGGAGAAGTTATCGAGAAATAACGAATCAATTCAAACTCAAAGTTCTTGAAATCGTTCGTTCCTTTATTTTCGCTTACAATTAATTCACAGGTATCATACATCATATTGGCGATGTCGAGTTTCAAACGTTCTCCGTGCAATGCATGGCGACGACGTTTGTAAACGACTTCACGTTGCGCATTCATTACATCATCGTATTCCAATAAACGTTTACGGGTTCCGAAGTTGTTTTCCTCTACTTTTTTCTGAGCTCTTTCAATTGACTTGGTCATCATTGAATGCTGGATTACCTCACCTTCCTTCAATCCCATTCGGTCCATGATTTTCGCCACACGGTCAGAACCGAATAAACGCATCAGGTTATCTTCCAAAGACACATAAAACTGTGAACTTCCCGGATCTCCCTGACGACCGGCACGACCTCTCAACTGACGGTCAACACGACGCGAATCGTGACGCTCTGTACCAATGATTGCCAATCCACCGGCAGCTTTAACTTCTGGCGTAAGCTTGATATCGGTTCCACGACCAGCCATATTGGTTGCGATGGTTACTACTCCGGGTTTACCTGCTTCAGCAACAATTTCTGCTTCTTTTTTGTGCATTTTTGCGTTCAGTACGTTGTGGTTTACACCGCGTATTTTCAGCATTCGGCTTAATAATTCTGAAATCTCTACAGAAGTTGTTCCGATAAGAACCGGTCTTCCAGCCTGAGACAATTGGGTTACATCTTCAATAACCGCGTTGAATTTTTCACGAACCGAACGGTAGATCAAATCTTCCTTATCCTGTCTTGAAATTCCACGATTGGTTGGGATTTCAACAACATCCAGTTTATAGATTTCCCAAAGTTCTCCTGCTTCAGTTACAGCGGTTCCGGTCATACCAGCGAGCTTGCTGTACATACGGAAATAGTTTTGTAACGTAATCGTAGCAAATGTTTGAGTTGCTGCTTCAATCGTAACCTGCTCTTTGGCTTCAATTGCCTGGTGCAGTCCGTCTGAATAACGACGGCCATCCATGATACGTCCTGTCTGCTCATCGACAATCAAAATCTTGTTGTCCATGATTACATATTCTACATCCTTTTCGAACAGCGTGTAAGCTTTCAATAATTGTGTAAGCGTATGGATTCGTTCCGATTTCACACCGAAATCCTGGAATAATTTTTCCTTGGCTTCTGCTTCCTTATCTTTTTCAAGGTTTTGTTTCTCGATATTGGCAATTTCAGTTCCGATATCTGGTAAAACGAAGAAATTCTCATCTGTATCCTGTGAAAGGAATTTGATTCCGTTATCTGATAGTTCAACCTGATTGTTTTTCTCTTCGATTACGAAATACAAGGCTTCATCAACTTCCGGCATTTTGCGGTTGTTGTTCTCCATGTATTCGTTTTCTGTTTTTTGTAAAAGTGCTTTTACACCTTCTTCACTTAAGAATTTGATTAGGGCTTTATTTTTAGGCAGTGCTCTATAAGCTCTCAACAATTGGAAACCTGCATCCTTATTGTTTCCTTCTTTGAACAAACGTTTGGCTTCGGTTAAGAATCCGTTTGCCAACTGGCGTTGTAAATTGTATAGGTTTTCGATTTTTGGCTTCAGTTCATTAAACTCATGACGGTCGCCATCTGGAACTGGTCCTGAAATAATCAATGGTGTTCTGGCATCATCAATCAATACCGAATCCACCTCGTCGACAATCGCATAGTTGTGTTTTCTTTGAACCAAATCTTCCGGCGAATGCGCCATATTATCACGTAAGTAGTCGAAACCAAATTCGTTATTGGTTCCGTAAGTGATATCCGCTTCATAAGCTTTTCTACGCGCATCGGAGTTTGGCGAGTGATTATCAATACAGTCAACAGTAATTCCGTGGAACTCGAACAAAGGCGCTTTCCAGGTACTGTCACGTTTTGCAAGATAGTCGTTTACTGTTACCAGGTGAACCCCGTTTCCAGTCAATGCATTTAAGTAGAGTGGAAGTGTAGCCACAAGGGTTTTTCCTTCACCTGTCTGCATCTCGGCAATTTTACCTTCGTGAAGCACGATACCACCAATCAATTGAACATCGTAGTGAATCATGTCCCACGTGATTTCCTTACCGGCAGCATTCCATTGGTTTGCCCAATTGGTTTGATCGCCAACTAAAGTAATATAGGGTTTTGTAGCAGAAAGTTCTCTGTCTTTTTCAGTTGAAGTAACTGTAATTGTTGCGTTTTCCTTAAAACGTCTTGCGGTTTCCTTGATTACGGCAAAAGCTTCCGGAAGGATTTCCAACAATACTTTTTCGGAAATATCATAAGCTTCTTTTTCAAGCGCATCAATAGCATTGTAGATGTCTTCCCTTAAATCGATATCGGCTGTATTTTCAGCTTCCAGTTTTTTGGCCTCAATATCTGCATCCTGCTTCGCGCGGGCTTGTTTTATTTTTTGCTTGAATTCAGCAGTCTTAGCTCTTAGCTCATCGTGTGAAAGAGCTGCCAAAACTGGTTCTAAGGATTTTATTTTGTTGATATAGGGTTGAGTGGCTTTGACATCCTTTTGGGATTTATCGCCTACAAAAGCTTTAATGATGGTATTTATGAAACTCATAATTTAAGTTGGTATTATAATTTTTTAAGGTGTGCAAATTTAAACAAAAAAAAAGCCCTCAATGGACTTTTCTCTTGGTGTAATTGTAATATTTTTTAATATTCATCCTCGTTCCAAAGATAATCTTCGTCAGTTGGATAATCTGGCCAAATTTCTTCCATAGATTCGTAGATTTCTCCTTCGTCTTCTATAGATTGTAAATTCTCTACTACTTCTAGTGGAGCACCAGTTCTTATAGCATAATCAATAAGTTCATCTTTGGTTGCTGGCCAAGGCGCATCGCTTAAATACGAGGCTAATTCTAATGTCCAATACATCTTCTATGATTTTTAATATTATGCAAAAATAAATTTTATACTGAAAAAGTCAAGTTTTTTTTGATTTATTTTTAAATATGTTTAAGAACGTGGTTTAGCGCGTGTTCAGTGCTTTGTTTTTTAGTATTCAAATGATTCTTAAACAAAAAATTCCTTACTAAATTTTACAGATGCTACTTTCGTGGTATCCATTGCACTTCATCGGCGTGCAGGTCAAATGACAACTTCCGTGCCAACACGAAAAGGTAGTCAGAAAGTCGGTTCAGGTACTTAATAACAAGCTCATCTGTTGGTTCCAATTCGTGTAAATGTACGGCTAAACGCTCGGCTCTACGGCACACACAGCGTGCTATATGACAATATGACACCGTAGTATGTCCACCAGGCAAAACAAAGTGTGTCATTTGTGGCAAAGAATCTTCCATTGAGTCGATTTCCTTTTCCAAAAATTCGATATCGGTTTCAACGATTCCCAAATTTTGTAGTCGAGGCTGACCATTTTTAAGTGTTTCCTTTTCTGGCGGTGTTGCGAGGATTGCACCTACGGTGAATAATCGGTCCTGTACCTCAATCAGCACATTCTTATACAAAGTATTGATTTCCTGGTCGCGGATTAGACCTATATGCGAATTGAGTTCGTCAACGGTTCCGTAGCTTTCAATGCGGATATGGTGTTTTGGGACACGGGTTCCACCAAAAAGAGCTGTGGTTCCTTTGTCGCCGGTTTTAGTATAGACTTTCATCTTAAAATATTTTCATCAAAATTAATGTATTAATTCTAATAAAGCATTTACAAATTTACTTTGTGCATCTGCCGATTGGCTAAAATATAAATCGGGTTCTATGCATTCTATTTCCATCAGGTAGAGCTGATTGTCCATTATGATTCCGTCAACTCTGGCATACAATAATTTTTCCTTGAATGTATCGACAACTTTCTGCGCCTGGTTTATTAAATCCTGGCTTGGTTGAATAGGAGTATAGTTTCCGCCAAATTGAATCTGAACCCTAAAATCGCCTTGAGCAGGTTTTTTATTGACGCAATGCGAAAACCTTTTGTTGAAAAAGATAAAGGAAGTTTCACCTTCTGAAACAATTTCAGGCCTGAATTCCTGCAGCAAAAGCTCTTTTTGGGCAGCTATATGCCGGTATTGCAGATTGATTTGCTGCTGCTGGTTGATTTCAAAAACTTCAGTAAGATAGGAACCTCCGGAATAGGCAGGTTTTATCACAGCCTTTTCCCAATGATTCGGAATTAACTGAGCCAAATCCAATTCAGGGGTTTTATCTATAAAAACAGTGGGCAGTATTTTAATTCCCTGCTGCTCTAAATCCCGAAGATAGAATTTGTGCTTGTTCCTTTGAATGATTTCAATGGCGTTCAGGGTTTTGATTCCCGATTGCTGAATATAATCAAGCCACGCATTGAATCGGACTTCTTTTTCAAAATAGTCCCAGGTATTCCTAAAAACCAGATAATCAAATTCGTTCCAGTCAATAGTCTTGTCATCCCAAATGGCTGCTCGGGCATCGATATTATGCTCGGCCAGTTCTGGGATTAACAATTGGTCGGTTTGGTAAAGTCCTGGAAGCGCTTCACAGGTTAACAATGCAATTTTCATAGCGGTATTTTGTTCAGGTTTTGTCGAATCAAAAATAGAGGTTTTGCCGAATCCTTGTCGGACAAATTCCAGACAAATATCGCAAACATCCAATCCTATAAGTGATCCGGATTTGGGTTATCGCTTTCAATCATTCCGTCGCGTAAACGTATGATACGGTGCGCATATTTGGCAATGTCTTCTTCATGGGTTACCAGGATTACCGTATTGCCATTTTTGTGGATGTCGTTAAAAAGATTCATGATTTCAACCGAAGTTTTACTGTCAAGGTTTCCTGTTGGTTCGTCAGCCAAAATGATTGAAGGTTTGTTGACCAAAGCCCTTGCAATGGCAACACGCTGGCGTTGTCCGCCCGAAAGCTGGTTGGGCTGATGGTCCATTCTGTCAGAAAGGTTTACCTGAGTCAGTACTTCAGTGGCGCGTTCGTTTCTTTCTGCTTTGGAATATCCGGCATAAATCATCGGTAATGCCACATTGTCAAGTGCCGTAGTTCGTGGCAAAAGATTAAAAGTCTGGAAAACAAAACCAATCTCCTTGTTTCGGATTTCGGCCAAATCGTCATCATGCATCTGACTTACATCGTTTCCGTTTAATATATAAGTACCCGATGTTGGCGTATCCAAACAGCCTAAAAGATTCATTAGGGTTGACTTTCCTGAACCTGATGGTCCCATTAAAGCAACATACTCTCCTTTATCTATATTTAAATCAATGCCTTTTAAAACGTTGATGATTTCATTTCCAAGTTGGAAATCGCGCTTTAATTTTTTGATGTTTATTAATGGTTTAGCCATTTTTTGATGATGATTTTTTTACTTTGATAATAAACCTTAAAGGTCTTGGTGCGTAAAAGTAAGAAAAGAAAATTAATTTATAAGCTGATGCAGCCACTGACCAAATAGGTATCCGAATTTTGCCAGCATAATTGCACTGAATACGACAACCATTCCCAACAAAATCTTGTATGCTTTCGATTTTAAGAAGCCCTGAGTTTCCATAACATAAATTTTAAGTTATAGCCATAAGTAGGTTTGTTACGGGAATTGTTACAATTGGCAAGGCTTAAAGCGGGTTTTTATAATCAAGATGTTGCAATTCTGTAAAACCTTTGTGAAATGGTGTAACAACCCGCCCTTCTAAACCCTATAATTTTACATCATACAAATAACCAAACAAATATTAACTAATAACAATATCATGAAAAAGAATCTATTTACCCTTGGAATCCTCGGAACGCTGACAGCAGTTTTATCATTCACATCCTGCAAAGATGAAAAAGCTGAACAAGCCGAAAAATCAGTTAATAATTATGTAGTCTATGTAGACTCGGTTGGAAATGTAGCGGCTGATGATGCCAAAGCCAATTGGACAGCAATTGATGCCGAATACCAGGCAAGAGTTTCTGCAGCCGAAGCATCTGCAGCCGACAATGAAGCCTGGAGAGAAAAAATGGCAGCGAGTAAAGCAAAGTATGAAGCCTTAAAAGCCAAATACGAAGCAGAAGCAGCTGCGGCCGCTGCAGAAGCAAAACCTAAAACACCAAATCAAAAAGTAAGAGATATTTTCTTTGGTGCAGATAAAGTAGGTGAAGACATGGATTTCTCATGGGTTAACAAAGATAACATTTTGCAGACGTATCAAAACTTTTTAGATTCTTATGAAAAACATAAAGGAGAATTCTCAAGAGAAGATTATGATGAAGTGAAATTGCTTTATGAAGCATTGGATGCCAGAAAAAACACAGTTGAAAAAGAAGGTTTGTCTTCTGAAGACAACAACAAGATTGCCTCTATAAAATTCAGATTTGCCCCTATGTTCAAGGTAAACAGGATTGGTGCTAAAGCAAGAGAAAATACTGAAGCCAAAGAGGAAGCAAAATAAGGATATAAAGTTGAAATAAAGATAAAGTTGGTTTTTAATGAGAAATGGCGGGCAGGGATGGCCGCCATTTCTTTCTTTATATTCTAATCAAAAAATGCTCTTTAGGCTGCTCGTGCCTGAAGAAAACAATTCCCCATTGAAACGTATCAATTGTGGCCGTAACTTTTGAATGCCCTTTGATTATTTCCCAAGCTCCTTCCATGTCTTTTGACCAATGGATGTCATCAAAAATCCAAACACTATCGTTAGTAATTGTTGGTAATAATAATTCGAAATAATCCAATGTTGCTTTTTTGGAATGATTACCATCAAAATATATAAGATTTACGATGGACGATATACGATTAAATTCTTTTAAATAGGCGGAAAATTCGGTTACCTCGGTTCGAATGTTATTTAAATTGAATTCTTCAAACTGATTTTTAGCAACTGAACTTGTTTCAGCGCAGCCTTCCAATGTTGTGATTTTAGCGTTTTTGTTTCCTAAAGATAGGGCAGATGTTGCCAAGCCTAAAGATGTACCTATTTCCAGGATATTTTCCGGTTGGAAATAATTCGTAATCCTATATAATAATTGCGCTCGTTTCTCTGAGATTCCAGCATTACATGCAATCTGGTTTATAGCTCTTTTGTTGCTTTTAAAAACCCTGGAACCAGCTCCAAAATCGGTTACTTCAATTTTTTTTTTGTTAGATAAAAGTGAATTCCTGTACTTTTTCAGGATTGAATATTCGGGATATTTCTTCTTGTCATAAAAACATTTGGTCACTAATGAAAATACGAATGGCGAATGCACTCCGTGTTCGTTTTTGGAGTTCCAAAGGAATTTCAGATATGATTTTATGATGAAAAACATTATTCCATTTTTGAAGAAAGCTCAAACCAACGCTCTTCCTTTTCTTCGAGTTTTTTAATGATGGATTCCAATTCCTTTGCTTTCGGGGTAATATCGGCATCGGCAACCTTTCCTTCTGCAAATTGGTTTTCGATTTGCTTTTTCTCGTATTCCAAATCCTTTATTTCGCGCTCAATCTTGTTGAATTCCTTTTGTTCATTGAAATTCAAACCAGTAGAAGTCGTGCTGTTTTGTTTCCAGTTGGTTTTTTCTGTAGAAACATTGTTAAGGTTTTTTGGCTCAGCCGAATCTTCATAAGCACGGAAATCGGAATAATTCCCAGGGAAATCCTCAATCTGCCCTTCACCTCTGAAAATGAACAAATGGTCTACAATCTTATCCATAAAATATCGGTCGTGCGAAACCACCAACAAACATCCGGGATAATCCAAAAGGAAACTTTCCAAAACATTCAAAGTCACAATATCCAAATCATTCGTAGGCTCATCGAGAATCAAAAAATTCGGATTCTGAATCAAAACCGTACACAAATACAGTCGTTTCAACTCGCCACCACTCAGTTTTTCAACAAAATCATATTGCTTTTTCGCATCAAATAAGAAACGTTCCAATAACTGCGAAGCCGAAATAATCTTCCCTTTTGTAAGCGGAATGTATTCTCCATATTCCTTAATGATATCGATGACTTTCTGTCCGGGTTTCGGATTGATACCGCTTTGGGTGTAATAACCCACTTTTATCGTATCACCAATAACGACCTTCCCTGCATCGGGAACCATCGTTTTGGTTAGGATATTCAGGAATGTTGATTTTCCGGTTCCGTTTTTTCCAATGATTCCAATGCGTTCGCCTCGTTGGAAATCGTAACTGAAATTCTCAAGGATTACACGGTCCTTAAATTTTTTATACAGTTTGTGAAGCTCAATGATCTTGCTGCCCATGCGCTCCATATTGATTTCGAGCTCTACCACATTTTCCTTTCTACGGCTTTCGGCAACTGCCTTGATTTTATAAAAGTCATCCTGTCGCGATTTCGATTTGGTGGTTCGTGCCTTAGGCTGGCGTCGCATCCAGGCCAATTCCTTTACAAAAAGGTTCTGAGCCTTATCAACCGTAGCATTTTCCATCGCAATGCGTTCTTCTTTCTTTTGAAGGTAATAGGAGTAGTTTCCTTTATACGAATACATTTTCCCGTTGTCCAATTCGATGATTTCATTGCAAACGCGTTCCAGGAAAAACCGGTCGTGCGTTACCATAAACAACGTGATGTTTTCCTTTGCAAAATAACTTTCCAGCCATTCAATCATCTCCAGATCCAAGTGATTCGTAGGCTCATCCAATATCAGTAAATCAGGACGATTGATTAGGATTATAGCCAAAGACAAACGTTTTTTCTGTCCTCCGGAAAGCGATTTTACTTTTAGTTTTAAATCATCTAATTTCAGTTTGGATAAGATTTGCTTGAACTGCGTTTCAAAATCCCAAGCGTTGTGGCTGTCCATTTCGTCAAAAGCCAATTGGTATTTTTCCTCGTCTTCGGGATTTTCCAATGCCTTTTCATAACGCTCAATGATATGCAGAATCTCATTATCCGAAGCAAAAATACTTTCTTCAATCGTCAATTCATCCTGAAGCTGGTTGTTTTGGGAAAGAAAGGCCATTTTCAAACCTTTGCGGATTACAATCTGACCCGTATCCGGTTCGTCATCGCCATTTATCATTCTCATGATTTGGGTTTTTCCCGAACCGTTTTTGGCAATGAAGGCAATTTTCTGATCTTTGTTGATTCCAAAGGAAATGTCCTTAAATAAGGTTCTTTCGCCAAACGACTTCGATATGTTTTCTACTGAAAGGTAATTCACGGGTAACAATTTTTTGCAAAAGTAGATTATATTTGTCAAATGCAACTATCGGTTATCATCCTTAATTATAATGTGCGCTACTTTTTGGAGCTCTGTGTTTTGAGTGCACAAAAAGCCATTCAGAATATCGAAGCCGAAATCATTGTCATCGATAACAATTCTTCTGATGACAGCTGCGCGATGATGAAACAGCGTTTTCCTCATATCAAACTGATTGAAAATACCGAAAACTCGGGTTTCCCAAAAGGGAATAACATTGCGGTAAGGGAAGCCAAAGGAGAATATATCTGCATTTTAAACCCCGATACGGTAGTTGCCGAAGATACCTTTGAAAAGGTTCTGGCTTTCGCCAAAAGTAAAAGCGATTTAGGGATTGTTGGTTGTAAATTAATCGATGGAACCGGAAACTTTTTACCCGAAAGCAAACGCGGAATCCCAACACCTTGGGTTGCCTTTACCAAGATTTTTGGTTTGTACAAATTCTTCCCGAAATCGGCACTGTTCAATAAATATTACGCCCAGCATCTGGGTGAAAATCAAACCGGAAAAGTTGATATTCTCGTGGGTGCCTTTATGGTTATGAAACGCGAATTGTACAATCAGTTGGAAGGTTTTGATGAAAACTGCTTTATGTACGCCGATGATATAGATTTGTCCTATCGTACGTTATTGTTGCAAAAGCAAAATTATTATTTCCCCGAAACTACAGTCATTCATTATAAAGGAGAAAGCACCGTGAAAGATGCCACGTACATGAAGCATTTCAGGGATTTCCTGAACTTTTTCTACAGCAAGCATTTTAAGCAGTCGTTGTTTTTTAACCTAATGGCGCGATTGGGTGCTTTTTATTTTTCGGTTGTCAAGCTTTTTCAGGGCAAGCCAAAAGCAAAAACACCACCATCTCAGTATATCTTAGTTTCTGATAATGAAACGACAAGGGAAAAATTGGAAGCCAAACTTCAAAAAAACGTCGAAAGAACGATTTCGGAAAACGGAAAAATAGTATTTTCGCAAACGTTTTCGAACAGGAAAAATGCCGAGATAATTTTAGATGCCAACTATCTAGACCTTAAGGAAGCAATATCCTTTTTCGAAACCCATAAAAACAAGTCGTTTACTTTTAAACTGTTACCAATGCAAAGCAATTTTATTATTGGAAGCAACAGTAGTAACGATAGAGGCGAAGTAATTAATTTATAGAAAAACAGGATAATCGCTTTTTCTTTTATTAATTTTGCAGTCAAATTGAAAAACACAACTTTAGTTTACAGATATGGCAAAGTTTGAATTGAAATTACCTAAAATGGGTGAAAGCGTTGCGGAAGCAACGATTACAAATTGGTTAAAAAGCGTAGGCGAAAAAATTGATGCCGATGAAGCCGTTCTGGAAATCGCTACCGATAAGGTAGACAGCGAAGTTCCAAGCGAAGTTTCAGGAACCTTAACCGAAATTTTATTCCAGGTAAACGATGTGGTAAAAGTAGGGCAGACCATTGCTATTATTGAAACCGAAGGCGGAAGCGCTGCACCAAGCCCGGTTGCGGACTCGAGCGATAGCGAACAGGCGAAGCAAACGGCTGCTGCACCATTTGCTGTTTCTGAAGTAACAAAAACGGTTGAAGCCGCAAAAGAAGCTGTTGCTCCGGCAGATTTCAAATCATCAGACA
This sequence comes from Flavobacterium wongokense, assembly GCF_021608265.1. GTDB lineage: Bacteria > Bacteroidota > Bacteroidia > Flavobacteriales > Flavobacteriaceae > Flavobacterium > Flavobacterium wongokense. Next base: position 585,757 of record NZ_JAKIHP010000002.1, on the reverse strand, counting down.
AATTTTATTCTCCTTTAGTTAAAAACATCGCAACTGCAGAAGGAATTTCTGTAGCCGAATTGGAAACCATTGCAGGTTCTGGAAAAGATGGTAGGGTTACCAAAGAAGACATTTTAAATTATATCAAAAATAGAGGAAGCCAACCTGAAGTTGCTGCTCCGGTTGCAACTCAAGCTGCACCAGCTCCTGCTACTCCATCAGCTCAGGCTGTTCCGGTTTCAGTAAATGGCGGAGACGAGATTGTAGAAATGGACCGTATGCGTAAACTGATTTCAGGTTATATGGTCGCTTCGGTACAGACTTCGGCTCACGTACAGTCTTTCATTGAAGTGGATGTAACGAATATCGTAAAATGGAGAGACCGCGTTAAGAATGCATTCGAAAAACGCGAAGGTGAAAAACTAACGTTTACGCCAATCTTTATGGAAGCTGTAGCCAAAGCGTTGAAGGATTTCCCTGGGATGAACATATCTGTTGATGGTGAGTTTATCATCAAACGTAAAAACATCAATCTTGGAATGGCAGCAGCCCTGCCAAACGGAAACCTTATTGTTCCGGTAATAAAAAATGCCGATCAACTGAATTTGGTTGGAATGGCAAAAGCCGTTAACGATTTAGGAAACCGTGCTAAGGCAGGAAAACTAAAACCAGACGATACACAAGGCGGAACGTATACAGTGACAAATGTTGGAACTTTCGGTTCGGTGTTTGGAACGCCAATCATCAATCAGCCACAGGTGGGAATCCTGGCACTTGGTGCCATCAGAAAAGTGCCGGCTGTGATTGAAACTCCTGAAGGTGATTTTATCGGAATCCGTCAGAAGATGTTCCTTTCACACTCTTATGACCATAGAGTTGTAGATGGAGCTTTGGGTGGAAGCTTTGTAAAACGCGTCGCAGATTATCTGGAAGCATTTGATGCAAATAGAGAATATTAAAATAGAAAACCCTGGCTAATCGTCAGGGTTTTTTTATTGGGTTGGAGATTAATTTTCTGCTTCTACAGCTACCGGAGTTTTTATTATTTCTCCTTCTACAATGAGCGTCGACTTTTCTGCAAAACGGTATTCGCCCTTCTTAAAAATCTCATCGTTTGCTAAACGTACTTCATAGATGTAAACACCTTTTGGCAGTTCATAGAAATATTCCTTTCCGTCTTTTGGAATTACCAGCTCTTTCCTGATTTCGTCACCATCTTCGGTTTGGCGTGAAATGATAAACGTGATTTTTTCTTCCAGTTTGTTTTTGATGCAGACCGTTTCGATATAAATGCTGTTCGAATTTTTCTGTTTGGATGCACTAAAAATGGTAATTAAACCTCCAAATAATAATTCGCCTCCTCTGATGATGTTCACTGCGTCCGATTGCGGAAATGCCATCATTGGGCATAACAGCAATGCAATAAATGCCGATTTGAGTTTTGTTTTTGCTCTACTTTTTGAAATTGATTCCATGATGAAAAATGTTAAGGTTACGTAGAGCTTTGCATAGAGGAGCCTGTTTAAAATTATAGAGTAAAGTTGCCACTCAAATTAGGTTAATCCAACAAGCAATCTTTTAATCTTAATCACATTTCTTCTAATCTTCAAAAACTTTGTTTTGAATCCAAAAAATAACAAGAGTTTTTACACATTTGACATTAAGAGGAGAACGTCCAGTGCACGTTGGGTACTGGCTTTAGCTCGTCTGTTAACAATAAATGCCAAATGTTAAAATAACAAGACTTTTTACACAATAAAAATTTGATTATCACGTTATTAGTATACAAAACCACTAACTCATCTTTTAATAATCTAATCAAATGACAACCGGAACTAAAATTCGTTATTTCAGAGAGAAAAAGAAATTATCCCAGGAAGAATTGGCACACTTAGTAGGAGTAAGCCAGGTGACCATCGGAAATTGGGAACAGGGCAAAAGCATCAAGCACGAATTTATACGGAAACTGGCCATGGCACTTGAGGTTTCTACGGATTTTTTACTGGAAGAGGTACAAAACTCAAATGTGCAGGCAATTTCGGATAAGCAGACTGCTGGGAATGATTTTGAAATCATCATCAAAGCGCCCAATCATTTGTTTGATGATTTAAACAAAAAAATGGATTTTATCATCAACCGTTTTGGAAATGTAAAATAGATTTATAGCTATAGTATTGCAATTCAATCCCGATTTCGAAAATCGGGATTTTTTAGATAAAAAAAACAATGTAATCGATTAAAGGTAATTTCAATATTTTATATTTGTCAACTCAATTTTTTAAAATGGAATTAAAACTCACACGTCCTATTTGCTTTTTCGATTTGGAAACCACCGGTATCGATGTTGCTAAAGACAGAATCGTGGAAATTGCTATTTTCAAGGTATTTCCCAACGGCAATAAGGAAAGCAAAACCTGGCTGGTGAATCCAACAATTCCGATTCCGGCATTTGCTACAGCAGTCCATGGCATTACCAATGAAAAAGTGGCCAACGAACCAACGTTTAAGGATTTGGCTTCACAAATCCATACAATGATTAAGGATTCTGATTTGGCCGGATTTAATTCGGATCGCTTTGACATTCCGCTTTTGGCCGAAGAATTATTGCGTGCTGAGGTTGACTTTGACATGAAGAACAGGGTTTCGGTTGATGTGCAGACGATTTTCCATAAAAAGGAGGAAAGGACCTTAAGCGCAGCTTATAAATTCTATTGTAACGAAAGCCTGGAAAACGCCCACAGCGCCGAAGCAGATACCATGGCAACCTATGAAATCCTTAAAGCGCAATTAGACCGCTACACCGATTTGGAAAACGATATGAAAACGCTTTCCGAATTCACAACACGGAAAAAATCGGTTGACTTTGCAGGTTTCATTGCCTTGAATCCGGAAGGACAGGAGATTTTTACTTTCGGGAAACACAAAGGAGCTTTGGTTGATGAAGTCCTTGAAAAGGAACCGGGTTATTTTGGATGGATCCAAAACGCCGATTTTCCTTTGTATACCAAAAAAGTCTTAACCGGAATCAAATTGAGGAAACTGAACAATAAATTTAATTAGAACAAAGAGCAAAGAAGAAAGAGTAAAGATAATTTCTGAAGAATGTCTTGCTTCTTGCTTCTTGCTTCTATTCTCTTAATTATGAAAATAATCTGCATCGGAAGAAATTATGTCAATCATATTGAAGAACTCAATAATGAGCGTCCTGACGAACCTGTGATTTTCATGAAACCCGATACGGCAATCCTGCCAAAGAAAACGCCTTTTACCATTCCCGAATTCAGTAATGACGTGCATCATGAAATTGAGGTTTTGGTTAAAATCTGCAAGGTCGGAAAATATATTGACACCAAATTTGCCCATAAATACTACGATGAAGTAGGATTGGGAATCGATTTTACGGCAAGGGATGTTCAAGCCAAACTGAAAGAAAAAGGGCTTCCTTGGGAAAAAGCCAAGGCATTTGACGGCTCGGCAGTCATTAGCGAATTTCTGCCAAAAAAAGATTTTATTTCAGTTGAAAATATTACTTTTGAATTGCAAAAAAACGGAACAACTGCCCAAAAAGGAAATACAAGCCATATGTTGTGGAAGATAGACGAAATTGTCTCCTATGTTTCGCAATATTTCACCCTCAAAAAAGGAGATATAATCTTTACAGGAACGCCCGAAGGTGTTGCAAAAGTCAGCCCAAATGATGTTCTGGAAGGATTTATAGAAAATAAACAACTATTAAGATTACACATAAAATAATGGCAATAAACTACAACTTAGCAAAAGTTTACGCGCTTTCAGACAACGATGAAGAGTTCGTAATGCAAATCATCAACTTGTTTGTAACCGAAGTCCCGGACGACATGAAGGAAATTGATGAAGGAATCAAAGAAAAGGATCATAAAAGAGCCTATGCTTATGCCCACAAAATCAAACCAACATTGGATTTATTGGGAATGACGGTTGCACATCAGGAAATACTTGAAGTGGAAGCCTGGACAAAAAGAGAAGGAAAACGCAAGGAAATCAACGCCACTTTTGAAAGCATTCAAAGCCAGGTTGACAAAGCAATAAAGGAAATCAAAAAAGATTTCGATTTATAAAATAAGAAGCGATAGGTTCGGGAATTATCAGTAATGGTAATTCCCGTTTTCCGCTTTACAAGGTACCGCTTCAACCGGGGCTAATTAGTTAGCCATATTCTTCTTGTAAACAATAAATTCTACTTAATGAAGGCGACAATAGTCACAATCGGAGACGAAATCCTAATCGGGCAAATTGTGGATACCAATTCGGGTTATATCGCAAAAGCCTTGGACAGGATTGGAGTCCAAACCCTCGAAATGCTTTCCATTTCAGACGACAAGCAACACATTCTAAATACATTTTCATCATTACAAAACAAGATCGATCTGGTCATCATTACAGGCGGACTCGGACCAACAAAAGATGATATCACCAAGAAAACCTTTTGCGATTACTTTGACGACGTTTTGGTTGTGAATCAGGATGTTTTGTCTCACGTAACCGAAATGATTGAGGGTTTTTACAAACGTCCTATCACGCAACTGAATAAAGACCAGGCTTTGGTTCCATCCAAATGCGAAGTGCTTTTCAACAAAGTTGGAACCGCACCAGGTATGTGGATGAAAAAAGAAAATACCGTTTACATTTCATTGCCCGGAGTTCCCTTTGAAATGAAATATATTGTTGACAATGTAATCATTCCCAAAGTTGTAAAGGAATACAAGCGTCCCTACATTGTCCACAAAACCATTTTAACTTATGGCCAGGGCGAAAGCATGGTCGCAGAACGAATTGAAACCTGGGAAAACAATTTACCTGAATTCATCAAATTGGCTTATCTGCCCAATCCTGGAAGAGTGCGCCTGCGTTTAACAGCCCGAGGTGAAAATGAGGAAATGCTCAAAAAAGCGATTGCCGAAAATGTGCTGTCACTGAGCAAAATCATTGGCGATATCATTGTAGGTTTTGATGAAGAGGAAACGATTGAGGTGGTTATTGGGAAATTATTGCAGCAACAAGGCAAAACCATTTCCACAGCCGAAAGCTGTACCGGAGGTAAAATTGCGCAAATGCTGACTTCGGTTGCTGGAGCTTCAAATTATTTTAGGGGAAGTGTAGTGAGTTATGCTACCGATACCAAAATTTCGGTGCTTGGCATTGATGCTGAGGTTATTAAAAAGCATTCGGTTGTTAGTGCAGAAGTGGCGGAAGCAATGGCGTTGGGAATACAAAAATTAATGAAAACCGATTACGCAATTGCCACAACTGGAAATGCCGGACCTAACAAAGGAGACACTGATGCTGAAGTCGGAACCGTTTTTATCGCATTGATTACGCCAAAAGAAGTTATAGTGGAAGAGTTTAATTTTGGACAACCGCGTGAAAAAGTGATTGACAGAACGGCAAATAAAGCATTGGAAATGCTGCAGAAGGAAATTTTAAAAAATGCCCTAAGCTGAAAGGTGTTGATAAACTTGTTCAAAAAAAGCAATCTTCACTATCGGAAAAAAGCAAATAAAAAAAAAGAAAAAAAACTGCAATATTTTTTTTGCTCAATGATTTATTTTTCCTAAGTTTGCACCCTCGAATTGAATAACGATAAAAGATAAGCATAATGTCAAGAGTTTGTGACCTTACAGGAAAAAAAGCGATGGTAGGAAATAACGTTTCCCACGCTATGAACAAAACTAAGAGAAAATTTTCTGTTAACTTAGTTAAAAAACGTTTCTATCTTGCTGAAGAAGACAGATGGGTTACTTTAAGAGTAGCTGCTTCTACAATTAAAACAATCAATAAAAAAGGTTTGGCTGCCGTATTGAAAGATGCAAAAGCTAAAGGATTTATTGGATAATCCCAAACCATAAAAAAATAAAGTCAGATGGCAAAGAAAGGTAATAGAATACAGGTTATTTTAGAGTGTACAGAGCACAAAGGAACTGGACTTCCAGGAACTTCTCGTTACATTACAAACAAAAACAAAAAAAATACTCCAGACAGATTAGAGATTAAAAAATTTAATCCAATCTTGAAGAGAATGACTGTTCACAAAGAGATTAAATAATTCCGAAAGGGTTTAAAGATATAAATCATGGCAAAGAAAACCGTTGCAACGTTACAAACAGCTTCAAAAAGATTAACCAAAGCTATTAAAATGGTTAAGTCTCCAAAAACAGGTGCATATACTTTCGTTGAAAGCATTATGACTCCAGAAGAAGTAGATACTTTCTTGAAAAAGAAATAATTCAAACAAACTCTATATATCTAAGCTACTTTCATTCGGAAGTAGCTTTTTTATTTTTATATTTGCTCAACTTTTTTCACTAAACAATGAGTTTTTTTAAAAGAATATTCTCTTCTGAAAAGAAAGAGACCCTAGATAAAGGCCTTGAAAAATCAAGTACTTCCTTTTTATCCAAACTAACCAAAGCCGTTGCCGGAAAATCTAAAGTCGATGACGAGGTTTTAGATAACCTGGAAGAAGTTTTGGTTTCTTCAGATGTTGGCGTAAATACGACCCTTAAAATTATCGAGCGAATCGAAGAGCGAGTTGCCAACGACAAGTATATGGGAACCGAAGAACTCAACAAAATCCTTCGTGAGGAAATCGCAGGTTTGCTTTCGGAAACAAAATCGGGAGAAGAAACCGAATTCGTAATTCCGGCCAATAAGAAACCTTATGTAATCATGGTTGTTGGTGTCAACGGAGTTGGAAAGACAACTACCATTGGTAAACTGGCAAACCAATTCAAAAAGTCAGGCTATAAAGTGGTGCTTGGTGCTGCAGATACGTTTCGTGCAGCAGCGATTGACCAACTTCAGATTTGGGCTGACAGGGTTGGAGTTCCTTTGGTAAAACAACAAATGGGAAGCGATCCCGCTTCGGTAGCATTTGATACCTTGCAGAGTGCGGTTACCCAAAATGCCGATGTTGTAATTATCGATACAGCTGGTCGTCTGCACAATAAAGTAAACCTGATGAACGAATTAACCAAAGTAAAAAGGGTAATGCAGAAAGTGCTTGAAGACGCACCACACGATGTAATGCTGGTTTTGGATGGTTCTACAGGACAGAATGCTTTTGAGCAGGCTAAACAATTCACTGCAGCAACAGAAGTTACATGCCTTGCAGTGACTAAATTGGACGGAACAGCAAAAGGTGGTGTTGTAATTGGTATTTCGGATCAATTCCAGATTCCGGTGAAATATATCGGAGTAGGAGAAGGCATTGAAGATTTGCAGGTTTTTAATAAGTTTGAATTCGTAGATTCGTTTTTTAAATAAGATACAGCATGAACAAAATTACTTCTTTCTTTAAAGAATCATCACCACTAAAATTAATACTCATAAGTTTTGGTATTGCGGTACTGAGCTACTTCATCCAAAAACCACTCCCGAATATCTTTATGGGATTGCGATTGATTGCCTTTTTGTTATTTGTTTACGGATTGATCAGACTGCTTAATACCGATAAGAAGAAATAATTACTGATACAAAGCTGAAATTTTTTCCCAAAGCGATTCGTCAAAATCCGAAAGGGCTAAATTTTCACTGTCAGCAGCATCGCCCATTCTGATGACCACCATTTTTTTACTGGGCACCACATAAATTTTCTGGTCATTTTTGCCCAATGCCATAAACATGTCATTTGGACCTGTTGGTATAATGCTTCCCGGAAATTCCAATTGCACCTGAGGCATGTGGTAACTAGCCTTTCCATTCAACCACCAAAGGTAGCCATAAGCGAGATTGATATTTTGAGAAGTCGTAGAAGCCGCATTAAAATAAGTTTCGTTTACAATAACATTCCCATTCCATTTTCCTTTGTTCAATGCCATCAATCCAAAACGCGCCATGCTTCGGGTTGTGCTCCAATAAACAACATTGTTCCCCGATTGAATCCAGCTTCCGGTCATGCCTAATGGATCTCTCAGCTTTGCATTAAAATAACTGCTCCAACTTTGCCCCGAAGCAGAAGCTACAACATCCTGCAGTTTTACATATACATTGCTGTAAGCCCAGCGTGTTCCTGCATCAGCTTTGTAATTCAGGCTTGACGGCGTAACATCATCGCTGTAAACCCCATTTACATAATCATCAATTCCCGATGTCATCGAAAGCAGGTGTTTGCAGTTAATCAAATTTTCCTGAGCCAGGGTTTCATTCGTCCAGCCGGTTCCGATATAATCTGAAACCTTATTGTTGATGTTTACCAAACCTTCCTGCTGCGCAATTCCGGTTACAGTAGAAGTCAGTGTTTTTCCGGCACTTGCCCAATACCAAGGCGATGTTACTGAATGTCCGTTGAAATAATTTTCCATTACAATCCTTCCGTTTACCAAAATGATGAATGATTTGGAATGCTTTAATGCCAAATAATCCAGCAATGGCTGAACGGCATTTTGATTCCAGCCTAAATCTGAAATGGATTTTGTTTCCCAGGTTGCACTTCCGTCATTGGGCGGAAAATACATTTCTTCAGGATTTGAAGAGGAATCAGAGCTACAGGAAGAAAGGAAAAGTAAAAGAATTGGGAGGAAGTATATTTTTCTCATTAGTATAGAATTTGCCTTTGGACTTTAAAGATATAAAATAGTTTAACGCTTAAATTTTAATTTACATTTTCTAGCGCTTTGTAGATTTTAAAATTAAATTTGCGATAGGTAAATTCAAAATCAAAAATGAAAAAAATCGGAATCTTATTTTTTGTCCTGACGCTGATTTCCTGTCACTCGAATGTTTCAAAGGAAGATATCAAAAAGCTTAATGGTTATTGGGAAATTCAGCAGGTTAGACTGGCAAATGGCGAGAAAAAAGATTACAAGGTAAACGAAACGGTTGATTATTTTGAATTGAAGGATAATGCAGGGTTCCGTCAAAAAGTAATGCCACAGTTCGATGGAAAATTTAGGACAAATGGAATCAGGGAAAACATAAAAGTCATTGAGGATAAGAACTCCTTTTTTATCGAATACAATACAATGTATGGGAAATGGAAAGAGGAAGTCATTTCAATTCAAGACTCGGCTTTAGTCTTAAAAAACAAAGAAAACTTAGAATATACCTATAAAAAATTCAAACCTTTTTCATTTAAGTAATGGCAAAACGAACAAGCAACGAAAGTTCCATCAGTGATGTTTTAAAGGAGTTTATCGAAAAAAATAATCTCCAATCCGGCATGGATAAAATTGATGTTCAGGAAGCCTGGAAATCGCTTATGGGTAACGGCGTTAACAGTTATACGAAAGAAGTCGTATTGAAAGGAACGACACTATATGTTTCGTTGACTTCAGCAGTACTTCGCGAAGAGCTGAGTTATGGTAAACAGAAAATCATCAAGATGATTAATGAAGAATTAGGAAAGGAAGTGATAAAAGATGTAATCCTACGTTAAGTGTTGGTTTCCAAATCCTTAATATAGTCTTCGTATTCATAAAAGAACAATTCAAACTTCGTCATTTCCTGATTGAAAAAAGAAAAAATTTCGCCCCAGGTATTTTTATTATTCAGGCTGACACCTAATTTTTCGACCCAAATCCTACTAATTACTTTGCCATTTTCAAGATAAAAATTACGCTCAAAAATAGCTTCAGGAAGAAACTCCTCGAGTAAGATGTTCTTCAGTGATTCCATTTTTTCAAAATATATTTTACGCAACTCTTCGTCTTTCGGCTCAATGTCGAGCATGACCTGTGCCTTTTTATTGTCGACATAAAACTTAAAGGTGACATCCTTTATTTTGGTATCATACAACAGCCATTTCCTTGGGTAAACCGATGCAAATGCAACCCAGAATTCTTTTTTTATAAATAATGCTTCCTTTTTGCTGTACATTTTAGTTTGGTAAAAATTTGAATGCGTTGTTTTTTTGAGGTAACTTTATATTTCAAACCCTACGTTATGCACTTTAATGAGTTTTTAAAATATGCGCCAAAAATACTAAATGTTGAGCTACCGGCAACGCATGCCCATGCGAAAATGGTTCCGCCCAACAGGGAAGAATTGATTCGTAATACCGATTTTACCAAAATAACACCAAAAAAAGCAGCAGTCATGATGCTTTTTTATCCCAAGAAATTTCAAACCCATTTGGCTTTAATCCTTCGGACTTCCTATAATGGAGTGCATTCTTCACAGATTGCATTTCCGGGAGGAAAAGTTGAATTGGAAGATTTTGATTTGAAACAAACGGCACTTAGGGAAACCCATGAAGAAATTGGGGTTCATCCCAATTCCATAAACGTCATCCGTGCGTTTACTGAAGTCTATATTCCGCCAAGCAATTATATGGTGTATCCGTTTTTGGGTTATAGCCACGAGGAATTGGAGTTTGTACTGCAGGAAGATGAAGTGGCCGGAATGTTGGAATTTCCGTTAGCCGATTTTTTGGATGATGGAATCCTGAAAACAAATCCGATTAAGACTTCTTATGCCGATACTATTGATGTTCCTGGTTTTCAAGTCAATGAGCATTTTATTTGGGGTGCCACAGCCATGATGCTGAGCGAGTTGAAAGAAACATTGAAAATGGTTTTATAAAGGTTAAGATTTTGTAGATTTGCCACCCGAAACATTGGGAATAATAAAATTGAAATTATGGGATTATTTAAAAGAAATCCTTTTGGTCATATACTGTTCATCAAAAAGTGGTTGATACGTATTTTTGGTGCCATCACACACCGTCGTTACCGAGGTTTTAATGAATTGCAGATTGACGGTTCTGAAATCATTGCTTCACTTCCGGACAAAAATGTATTGTTCATTTCCAATCACCAAACCTATTTTGCAGACGTTGTTGCCATGTTCCATGTATTCAATGCCAGCCTTTCCGGAAGACAGGATAATATTAAGAATGTTGGCTATTTGTGGAATCCAAAGTTGAATATTTATTATGTTGCGGCTAGTGAAACGATGAAATCGGGACTGCTTCCGAGGATATTGTCGTATGTTGGTTCGATTTCAGTAGAAAGGACTTGGCGTGCAGGAGGAAAGGATGTAGAGGAGAAACGCGCCGTAAACCCGAATGATACGGAAAATATCAGGATTGCGCTTGAAGATGGCTGGGTGATTACCTTTCCGCAGGGAACGACAAAATCCTTTAAGCCTGTCCGAAAAGGAACTGCGCATATCATCAAACAATACAAGCCTATTGTGGTTCCGATTGTGATTGACGGGTTCCGTCGCTCGTTTGACAAAAAGGGACTGCGCATGAAAAAGAAGAACATCCTGCAGTCCTTCATCATCAAGGAGCCTTTGGAAATTGATTATGAAAACGAAACGATTGAGCAGATTGTGGAAAAAGTGGAATACGCCATTGAGCAGCATCCATCGTTCCTAAAGGTAATTCCTGCTGAGGAAATTGAGGAACAGGAACGATTAAATAAGCTTAGAGAATACCATGTAGATAAAAATAAAATCCCGACTTAACAGCCGGGATTTTATTTTATAAATCTATTTTCTTCAACTCCTTGTAATTCGTATTGAGTTTTCGAAGTAGTATTCCGTATAGCAACAAATAGATTACCCAGAAGATAAATACAAAAATCACAATTGCCAACAGCATTATCCCTAAAGTCTTGAACAGAAGGATATGATCCTGTTCGTGCGCGATTTTATCTTTCAGCAATTCCATCTTTGGGTTAAAAAGGAACTGGATGGCAAAACCTGCAATAAGGGTCAGGGCTGCCATTCCCAAATTGTACCAAACATAATACTGAACCGTTTTACGGGCTTTTAAAATGTCGTACATTAATTGTTTTGTGGATGCTGTCGTAGAGATCTTGATGTAGTTTTTATAAAAACGGTAGATGAACCACAAAATCACGGCATAATTGATAAAGTTTACCACTTTAAAATAAATGATGGTATTCTCGGCATGTATTTTCCTCATGTACTCGTCGGTGTTCCATATCACACTAACAGCAGTCCAAAACAGGACTTCAACAATGCTGATGATTAAAATCCATTTTACAATTGAAGACGACTTTTTATGGAGCATTTTATAGATTTCACCTTCTGAAACCTGCTCAAATTTGTGGGTGTCTTTCTGCCACGCTTTCTTTAATAAATCCAACTCTTCCATAATCCTTAGGGATTTAATATTTTTTTTAATTTTCCTTTAATCCGGTTCATTTTTACTCGGGCGTTAACCTCGCTGATACCCAATGTTTCAGATATATCTGTATAATCCTTGTCTTCCAGGTAAAGGAACACCAACGCTTTTTCGATATCATTCAACTGCTGCACTGCCTGATACATCAACTTGATTTGTTCTTCTTCCTCAAAGTTGTATTCGTCGTTGGACAAGAAGTGTTTTTGTCCTTCGTAACTGGTTGTGGCAACATTTCGGGTACTTTTCCTGTAGAGTGTAATCGCGGTGTTCAATGCCACGCGATAAGCCCAGGTTGAGAATTTAGATTCGCCTCTAAATTTGGGGAAAGCCTTCCATAACTGGATGGTAATTTCCTGAAACAAGTCCTTATGTGCATCTTCATCATTGGTATACAACCTACATATCTTATGGATGATGTTTTGATTGTCCTTTAATTGTTTTACAAATATTTGTTCCAGGTTGTCACTCATAGTCGAGTTAGTATAGAAAGCAGTGGTTTTGTTACAGTCTCAAAAATATAAAAAATTATACCGTCATATAATAATGTGCTGTAAAAAACAACCATAAAAAGCTTTGCTTTAGAAATCATATCAGTAAAAGTTGTGGCAAAATAGTATGCGCAAAAAAAATTGCCACAAAAAAATTGCCACAAAATTGTGGCAAAAAATATTGTTTCAAAAAAATTGCTACAAAAGTTTAAGAGATGGTTAAAGAGGATTCCACAATTAGGTTTGTGGTTTCATGGCAAAAAAGAATGTGCTATCTTTGCGGTTCAAATTACACGCATTCAAAATGGAAATAGGACATTACAATACGCTCAAAATTGCAAGGGAAACCAAAGTCGGGCTTTATTTAACCGATGGTAAGGATGATGTTTTATTGCCTTTAAAATATGTTCCAAAAGAATATGCAATAGGGGATGAGATTATAGTGTTTGTCTATCTTGACCACGAAGAAAGACCGGTTGCAACTACGCTGGAACCTTATATTTTGATGGATGAATTTGGATTGCTGCGTGTGAATTATGTCAATAATGTTGGCGCTTTCCTCGATTGGGGATTGGAAAAAGATATCCTGGTTCCATTCAAGGAACAGGCAAGGCCAATGGAGAAAGGCAAACGATACCTTGTCTTTGCCTACATCGACGAAAAAACCAACCGTATTGTCGCCTCAAGTAAAACCAATCAGTTTTTGGACAATGAAAACCTGACCGTTGCTGTAGGTGATGAAGTGGATTTAATCATTTCGCACATCACCGAATTGGGAATCAATGTCATTATCAACGATATCCACAAAGGATTGTTGTACAAAGACCAGGTTTATGATGACATCCGAACCGGAGACCGTATGACCGGTTATATCAAAAATATCCGCCCTGATCATAAGATTGATGTTTCGCTCCAAAAACTGGGTTATGAAAACATCGAACCCAATGCCGAGAAAATCCTTGACGAATTAAGAGCCAGCAGAGGTTTCCTTAGGCTGAATGACAACAGCCATCCCGAAGACATTAAAACCGTATTGAAGATGAGTAAAAAAACCTTTAAGAAAGCCATTGGCTCACTTTACAAGGACAAACTTATCGAGATAAAGGAAGACGGGATTTATTTGGTAAAGGAATAACTATTCGCCAAGTTCGAGTTCGGTTGGAACCGGAGTTTCAATCTCTGTTTTCTTTTTGTAAAAAAGACTGCTAACCATACTCAAGGTCGAATAAGGCCTGTTGGAATATTTATTTCCCAAACAAACAACGGTCACCGTGTCCTTTTTTACAGGTACAAATGACGTATTATTTCCATGCCACCAACCATTGTGATACACCATTTTTTCTCCTGTTGGAGGCAGAAAACGCATACGCATTCCTAAACCATAATCCTTGATTGGTTTTGCCACTTTGCCCGCACTATATCCAAAATAAGCTTCCTGCAATAGTTTTTGGTCGATGAAATTCGGAGAATAGCAGCCCAAATCAAATTTTACCAAATCCCTTGGCGTTGAATAAATATTCTTATCGCCATACAAATTGTCAAACTGATCCCAAGGAAAAATCATGTTGCCTTTGTACGACTTAGAAGCTGTTTCCCTGTCATTGTCATAGTCAAAGACAAAGGTGTTTGTCATTCCTAAAGGTTTGAAAACCAGTTCCTGCATCGCCCTGCGATAATTTACACCAGTTGCTTTTTCGATAATCAGGGCCAAAATCACATAGTTGGTATTGCAATAATCGAAATGCGTATCATTTGGGGTCACCAATCGGAATTTGTTTTGTACCAATAAATCAAAAACATCCTGATTGGTCAATATTTTACGCCTGTCCCATCTTTTTTTCATCAAACCCGGGAAGTTGGCATAATGCTGCAAACCGCTTCTGTGGTTGAGCAATGTTCGGATCGTGGTGCTCTTGTATGGAAAATCGGGAAGCCAATCAATTACTTTTTGGTCGAGCATGATGTTGTCCTGCTGTACCAATCGAAGGATTGCGGTGCAGGTTAAAACCTTGCTTACTGAAGCCAAATGGATTGGAGTGTTTTTGTCAATTTTCTGTCCGGTTCTTGCATTTGCATACCCTTTATAATCTTCATAAAGTACGCGGCCATTTTTTACGACAATAAATCCACCGCTATAAAAAGGGGAATTTATATTCTTGTTGTAAAAGGAATCTATGTAATGCCTTTTTTCAGAGATGTAAGTTTCAGAAACCTTTCCCATCCGTATCGGGAAATTAGATTTTACAAACAGGCTGTCATCTGGATTGTGTGTATTGGCTCCAATATCAGCCTGTCCGGAATTGGGACCGGAAAAATAACACATCAGTGATAGGAAAAAGGTAATAAACGTAAGCTTCATAAGAATTCTAAACTTTACAATAATACCAATATTTGACTAAAATAAAAAAGTGATTTTGTAAAGTTATCAGCTAGTTATTAAACAAAAATAAACCTGACAAGTTTTTTAAGACTGGCCAGGTTCGGGGCAAAAACACAAAAAGAATTAATAACTAACTTAAAGCTGTACTTTTATCGGTAACACATAGAGTGTCCTTACTTTTTCGCCATCCTTATAACCTGGTGACCATTTCACTTTTAGGGCTTTCAGCACGCGAATGGCTTCCCTCTCGAGGTTTTTGTCAGAGCTTCGCATTACTTTGATTTCGCTCATTGAACCGTCTTTTTCAATGACAAAAGACATGATAACACTAATGGAACTCAAGTGTTCATCTACTTCTGGTTTGTCAATATTTTTTCCAACATATTTATAGAATTCGTCAATACCTCCGGGATAAGCAGGCAGTCTGTCCAATTCGTTGGTTGTCCTTGCTTTATCATCACCGGTTTTTGTTCCGGTCATCACTGTAGTAGTCGTAGTTGTTCCGGTTGTGTTTGTTGTAGTCGTCGTTCCTGTAGTGTTGCCACCATCAGTCCGATTATCGGTAGTTGGATTTTCCTTTAATTCCTTATTGGTCTTAACGTCATCAAAATTTTCCTTAACCAAAACGGCATTTTTTAAATCTTCCTTCTCGATTTTTTTCTTTGTTTCCTCTTTCTTTAACGGAGCCACTACTTCCTCTTTTTTAGGCTTTTCTTTTTTAGGATAGTTAAAATCAGAAATAGTTATGATGATGTCGTCATCTTCCAATGCTGCAGTTTTAGGGTTATCCCCAAAAGAAGAAAGCAGCATCCAGGAACCAATCAAAGTAAAAATCAAAAGTAAACCACTGACAAAGGCAATTACTGTGGTTTTAGGGTTTTCCTGACGCAATTGGTAAGCGCCATAAGCTTTGTTTCTGTCTTCAAAAACTAGTTCAGTCCAGTTTTTTTCATAAATACTAACGTTTGACATGATTAAATGGTTTATAAGTTAAGTATCTATGTTACATAAGCGTTGGTTTTTATTATATAACGCAGGAAATATGAAAATAGTATATCAATCTGTCAAATATTTTCAGATTAATAAAAGGAAACCCTTAAAAGACTAAGAATTTAAAAGGGATTTTAAGAAAGATTATTTTTTGCTTTCGATGATTTCGGCCAATAGTTTTTTGGCGCGAAGCAATTTGATTTTGACATTGCTCAAGGGTTCGCCCAATTGCTCGGCAATTTCCTGATAACTCATTTCCTGAAAATAACGCAGCTGGATTACTTCCTGGTAATGCGGTTTCAATTCCTTGATGAACTGTAATAATTGTGATAGGTTTTGCTCCGTAATCAAAGCATCTTCAACAGAAGGGGAAGTATCGGCAACATTATAAGCCTGTTGATCTTCCTCGTCGGTGATTTCAACAAACAAGGTGGATTTCTTTTTGCGCAGCATGTCAATATGGACATTTTTGGCAATGGCAATCAACCAGGTATTGAACTGGAATTCGGGATTGTAAGTAGCAATTTTATCAAAAGCCTTAGAAAAGGTTTCAATAGTAATGTCCTCGGCATCGGTTTCGTTTTCGGTACGTTTCAGCATAAAGCCATAAACCTCATTCCAGTAATGGTCCAGCAGATAGGTAAAGGCAACCTGATCACCTTTTTTGGCTTTTTCTATGTACGGATTTATTTCCAATGTACCGGTTTTGAGAATGTATTGGTAATGAATACATTCAGTTGCGTGAAAATTAAAACAATTTCAATGATTGGAAACCAATACATTACGTCTTTTTCCTTAAGCTTTCCTGCAGCAAATCCCATCGTAATCCATGCAAAAATATAGCGGAAGCCAATGATGCTCACTACCGCAATCCATTGAAACTGGAATGCCAGTAAAACAATCGGCAGCAACAAGAACAGCAATTGCGAAAGATAGAATATCCCCAATTGGTTCTGGTCAAATATTTTATAATGCTTGGCTGTTGAAACGTGGCGCCTTTTTTGGGTAAACCAATCCTTGAAAGAGGTTTTTGGTTTGGAATAAGTGAAACTATCCTGCAAATAACAAACCGTTGTGTTTTTCTTTTCTGCAGCCTGGTTGATGAATAAATCATCATCTCCTGAACGGATTTTCATGTGGTCCATAAAACCGCGAACCTTGAAAAACTCTTCTCTTTTGTAAGCCATATTACGGCCAACGCCCATATACGGTTTTCCTAATTTTGCCCAAGAAAAATATTGCGTAGCACTTAGCAGAGTCTCAAAACGGATGATTTTATTCAGGAATGAACCCGCTATTTTTTCATAAGCACCATAACCCAAGACAATTGTTTTTTCAACAGTAAACTGCGAGCTCATATTGGCAATCCAATCTTGTGAAGCCGGAACACAGTCGGCGTCAGTAAACAAAAGGTATTCGTATTTCGCTGCTTTGATTCCAAGGGTTAAAGCGTATTTTTTATTGCCCCAAAAAGCTTCGTTATTCTCCACTTTTACCAGTTTGATATTCGAATGCAGTTTTTCAAACTCTTCAAAAATCTCCAAAGTATCATCGCTTGACGCATCGTCAATCAAAACAATTTCAAATTGCGGGTAATTTTGCTCTACAAGCATCGGGATTAACCTTCTGACATTTTCCTCTTCATTTTTTGCACAAACAACCACCGAAATCGGAATTCTCTTTGGAGTTGCATTTTGTGGTTTGGCAAATGAAAATTTGCCAAAGACTACAATATAATAAATGAATTGTATGACAACAATGGCAATAAATAAACAGAATAAAGTTAGTAACATAGTGCTTTTTCGACTTTTAAAAAGGACTGCAAATGTACAAAATCAATTGTGAACTTTAGATGAAGAATGCGGAAATTTTAGCCTTGAAGATTTCTGTTTTTCTTCATTTCATCAGCAACGGCTATGGCTTGGTTGTCGTTGGTTTTTTCCAATTCCGAAACGATGTTTTGGTAGTTTTTGTCATCTCTGCCTTGTGACATCTTTTTCACAGCCTGAATATCTGAGATTTCAATTTCGAACGAAACTATTCCTCTTGCCTGCATCAGCGTTTTCTTTGACATATCTTCTACACGAACCGGTTTTTCCGATTTGGCTTCGTACTTATCAACCAGTTTTTTTAGGGCTTCAATGCTCTCGTCGAGCGAATGGATTTTTACCTTTCCATAAACATGGACTGCGAGGTAATTCCAGGTTGGAACATTTTCATGGTCATACCAGGATGAGGAAATGTATGCATGTGAACCCGAGAAAACAGCAAGTACTTCATCATTAGCCTTAAAGCTCTCAGCCTGTGGATTTTCTTTGGAAACATGACCAACCAGAAACTGCTTTTCGTTCTTTTCTTCCAAAAACAATGGGATGTGTGTTGCCCAAAGTTTTCCATCAGTTTGGTTTACCAAAATCGCAAACCCATTCTGATGGATGAAATTTTGGATATCCTGTTGGTTTTCGTTTTTATAAATTTCCGGAATGTACATTATCTCTATTTAAATTACATTAACTTCCGCCTCAATCGCAATGCCAAATTCCTTTAGGATTGTCGCCTGGATGTCTTTTGAAACTGCCAATATTTCCTGTCCTGTTGCATTGCCATAATTTACCAAAACCAAAGCCTGGTTTTTGTGTATTCCCGCATCGCCAAAACGTTTTCCTTTAAACCCGGCGCGTTCAATCAGCCAACCTGCAGGAACTTTAACTTCAGTTTCCGAAACGACATAATGGGGCATTTCAGGATGCAAAGCGTGTGCTTTTTCGTATTGTGTTTTGGGTATGATGGGATTCTTGAAAAAACTTCCGCTGTTTCCGAGCTCTTTAGGATCGGGCAATTTGCTTTGACGAATGGCAATAACGGCATTCGAAACATCTTTCAAAGTAGGAGTGGAGACATGCTGTTTTTCCAACTCCTTAGTGATGTCGCCATATGAGGTATTGATTTTATGATTGCGTTTGGTCAGTTTAAAAACTACAGAAGTTATGATGAATTGGTCTTTTACTTCGTGCTTGAAAACACTTTCGCGGTATCCAAAATTACAATCTTCCTTAGTAAAGGTTTTCATTTGCTGGCTTGCGATATTGACTGCCTCACACGAAACAAAAGTGTCCTTGATTTCAGTGCCATAAGCGCCAATATTCTGAACCGGTGTTGTACCTACATTTCCGGGAATCAAAGACATGTTTTCCAAACCGCCAAAGTTTTGACCGATGGTCCAAAGCACAAACTCGTGCCAGTTTTCGCCAGCCTGAGACTCTACCCAAACATAATCTTCGTCTTCCTTGATGATTTTTTTTCCTTTTAAATCGATGTGGATCACCAATGCCTGAATATCCTGTGTCAGCAGCATGTTGCTTCCGCCACCCAATATGAATTTTGGTTCAGATTGATGTTCTTTTAAAATGGTTTTTAATTCGTCAACCGAATGGACTGCAACAAATTGCCTTGCCTTTGCTTCGATGCCGAATGTGTTGTATTTTTTGAGGGAAAAATTATGCTGGATATTCATATTCTAAAAAATCTATCTGATGACAAAAGTAAGTCAAAGATTTTTTAAACGAATTTATTATAATAGTTTTTTTGCCATTTGTGAAGCATAAATATTGGCATGAAATACGGCAGGATTTTGGTGTTTCCTTTTCTGATTTCAACAACCATTTTTTGTCCGTCCAGATTTTCCAGCATTGGCATTTCAAAAATCGGGCTTTTGGCAAAATTGTCCAGTTCGTCAATAAATCTCGGGAAACTCAACAAATAACTTCCCCAAGGTGCACTCAAACCAATTTTCCTGAAATCGACAATCTCTCTTGGAAGCTTGTCTTCCATTGTGGTTTTCAGAATGAACTTTCCTTTTTTACCGGTAAACATCCATTTGTCATCCAAAGTTCCCAAACCTGCGATTAACCTTTGATCCAAAAACGGTTCACGGCATTCAATCGAAGTTCCCATTGTACAGCGGTCATTTCGGTCCAAAAGCGAACACATATAGGTATGCTGGTCAAAATACAAAGCCTGTCGCTGCAGGTTTTTTGGATACAATTCCTGAGCTTCCTTTAGGATTTGGTGACGGTATTCATTGACCGGTTTCTGTTTATTTCCGTAAAACGAATTGATATCTTCAGGATACACATTCGAACCGTTGAAAATCACCAAATCGGAGTCGCTGTTGATTTTGGAATAACGGAATAATTTATCGTAACGCGGTTTTTTATTAAAGGTTTCAAACTTGCTGATTTGCGAAATTACCTTGAGCAATGATGGATTTTTCAAGGCTTTGTAGCGAACATAACCACCCATCAATTCGTCTGCGCCTTCGCCCGAAAGCAATACTTTTACTTTTGGCTTCGCCAATTTGGCTATGGCCAGAAGGTGAGGCTCGTTAAGATGCATGATTGGCTCATCCTGGTAATACGAGGTTTCGATTAGGTTTTGGTACAAACTTTCATCTTCCAGTTTGGTATGGTTGAAAGTATAGCCGTATTGGTCGGTTATTTTTTTTGCCAAATGGTATTCATTGTGCTCTTCTTCGGAAAAACTGATGTTGAACGTTTCAATTTTTTCAAACTTCTGTTCGTGCAAAGACGATAGGATAGAGCAGGAATCCAATCCGCCACTCAATAAAACCCCAACGGCTACATCACTGACCATTCGTAGTTTCACCGATTCGAAAAAGGTTTCCTCAAACCATTTTTTCGGATTCAGTATTTGCGCATGGTTCTGGATTTGTTCCTTTAAATTCCACCAACGGGTTGTTTTGCTGTTTCCGTCCTCATCAATAATCATATGATGGCCCGGAAGTAATTTCTTTACGTCAGCAAACAGGGTTTCCTCTCCGGCAACAAAACGGTTGAAAATGTATTCTTCCATGCCATTTTCAGAAATCTGAAGCGGAACTCCGGCAGCAAAAAGCGCTTTCTGTTCGGAAGCAAAATATAAAGTGTTTTTATGAATACAGTAGTATAAAGGTTTTACACCCATTCGGTCACGGCAAAGCACGAGCTTCTTTTCAAGGGTATCCCAAATGGCAAATGCAAACATTCCGTTCAAACGATGCAGCATTTCCAAACCATAGATTTCGTAGAGTTTCAACAAAACTTCGGTATCGGAACTGGTTTTTAATTCAATGCCTTTGGCTTTTAATTCGGGATAAAAAGATTGGTAGTTATAAATTTCTCCGTTGAAGACAATGATATAACGACCGTTGCCAGAAACAAAGGGTTGGTGACCTCCAGCCGAAGTATCAATAATCGATAAACGCCTGTGGCCTAATCCGATATTGTTGCTGATGTATATGCCTGAGTCATCCGGACCTCTGTGTTCCAAGATGTCACGCATTTTTATCAGTTGATTTTCATCAACCTGTTTATAATTTAAATGGAAAATTCCATTAATCCCACACATATTCCTTTAAGTAGTAGTTGATTTAATTTTAATTAAATCATTGTAAGTATCTGCTATTTTTTTCATGTTGACTTGGTAATTGGCATTTTCCTCCACAAATTTCCTGTTTGAAACAATAGCTTTTTTTGTAACATTACTATTGTTAAATGCCCACTCCAATTCTTCGGCTAATTTAGTATGATTTTCTGATGGTACAAGTATTCCGTTTACTTTTTCTGTTATCCAGCTTCTATTACCCGGTAAATCACTTACAATTGGAAAGGAACCACAAGCCATGGCTTCAAAAAGTGAAGCAGAAACCCCTTCGGTTATGGGCATGCTGATATAGAAATTGGATTCCTGCAAATACTTTGGAATATCATTGTTGTTAATCCTGCCCACAAAATCGACTTCGTTTTCAATATTTAATTCCTTTGCCAAATGTTGAAGGTTTTCAAGCTCCGTTCCATCGCCAATGATCGTAAGCCTGAATGGGATTTTATTTTGCTTGACAATCGAAAAGGCTTTTAAAATAATGTCATGCCTGTATTCAGGTTCCAAAGCACGTGTAACAATTGCCTGAATCATTGTGTCATCGTGGATGTCCTTAAATTCAAAAAAATTCAGGTTGATCCCTTTTGGTAAAACCATCACTTTCGACATGTCTACATTACTTTCAACCATGTGTTGCGCCATCACATTTCCCCAGGCATGGATTAAATCGGCTTTACGGAAGGCAGTATCCTGAAGCACTTTTTTGAAAATGTAAAGTGGCGAGCTGTGTGGCCACAAATCGGTTATGCCCTGTTGTGCAACTGCCATCGGTTTTACACCCGAAATTGCTGCGAGATAGCCATAACTGGTTGTCCTTTCGGCAATGACCATATCGGGCTTGAATTTTTTTGCAATGCTTTTTATGGATAGTATGGCTTTGGCCAATTCAAAAATCCGTTTAATACGGTTGACGCCATTACTGCTTGTTTCAAGTTCCCAGGTTACGATTTCGAAGTTGCCAAATTCCCTTAGACCGTTCATCCAGGTAATGGCATCAGCGCGATAGGTTTCGCCAAGAAATAGGATTCGTTTTTTCGACATTTGATTTAATCTTCCGTTTCCAGGGCTCTGTTTAAAAAGTCATTCATTGGTTTTAGCGCAATTAATTTTTGGGCAACAATTTTGCTGAAATCCTTATCTAAAAATAATTTGTCATCAATTTTTTCCGAAGCCGTAAAACTTTTGAGTTTCAAAAACTCGATTGCCGGATGATCTGCTTCAAAATCCTTGGGTGCTTTTTTGAGCGTATTGTTTTCGTCACGTGTCATGGCACCAAACTCCGATTTGAATTTTTTATCGTTGACGATTTTTTCCAAATCGTCGTGGAAAAATGCAATTTCCTTTCGGATCTGTTTAAGTTCGTTTGGTTCCGGACACCAACAACCACCGGCGATAAAAGAATTTCCTTTCTCAAAATGAATGTAATATCCGGGAGCATTTTTGCGGTTCATATTTTGGGACATCCAAACACCAATGTTGGTTTTGTAGGGTGATTTATCCTTAGAAAAACGAATGTCGCGATTGATTCGGAAGGTACAGTTCTTTACTTCCAATCCTTCTAGCTTCTTGTCCAAAGGTTTCATTTCAGCTAAAATGGAAGCTATGTAATTGTGGTACTCTTTCTTGAAGTTCTCATACCTTTTTTTGTTGGCATGCATCCAATCGGTATTATTGTTGGCAACCAAATCTGCCAGGAACTGAACTGCTTCTTTCGTTAACATAATTACAAATGTTTTTTTAAATCCTCTTCTGAAATATAGCCTACATTGCGCCAAACCTCTTTGCCTTTTTCATAGACAATTATAGTAGGTAATCCTTCTAAATGGAGCTGTTCCACTATAGTTTTATTTTCATCGGCGTCCAACTGTACGATTTTAACGCTGTCTTTCATTTCAGTCTGCATTTTTAAAATAAATGGTTTCATTTTCTGACAAGGAGCACACCATTTGGCATTGAAATCAATCATGACCTTATCGCCTGACTTTAGCAATTCGCCATATTCCTGATCGCACATCCCAATAATTTTGTCACTTGGCTTTGATACCGAAGCATCTGCTGCTTTCCATTTCATTATTCCGCCTTCAAGATTGTAGATTTCGGTGAATCCTAACTCAGCTAATTTATCTGCGGCATTCGCACTTCTTCCGCCAACTTTACAATACACAAAAACCGGTTTTGATTTATCGAGTTTCCCTGTCTGAGCAACAAAATCATCGCCGTTCCAGTTTATATTGGCAGCATTGCCGATGTGACCGCTGTTATATTCTTCCGGAGTTCTTACGTCAAGCAATTGGGGATTTTCAGTAACGCTTAATTTTTCCGCATACGTTTTTGCATCAATGGTGTGGATGTTTTTTGAAGTCTGTCCATGACAACTGATGAATAAAAAGGATATTAATATGAAGGAAATGAATTTCAGTTTCATAGTGTTAAAATTTTTGCAAAATTACAAATTTGGGCAATACTAAAGATTAAATATTTTATAGCTCTGATGCGTTGTTTTTACTATGTTTTCCGTCCGTTCCGGATGTGTATCCGAAATGAATAACTGCCCAAATTCATCGTTATTGACCATTTCGATAATCTTGCTTACGCGAAATTCGTCGAGCTTGTCAAAAATGTCATCAAACAGCAAAATTGGTTTTTCGCCACTTTGTTTTTTGACAAAATCAAACTGCGCCAGTTTGAGTGCAATCAGAAAAGATTTTTGTTGGCCTTGGGAACCAAATTTCTTGATTGGATGATGGTCTATTTCAAAAGACAAATCGTCTTTATGGACGCCAACAGAAGTATATTGCAACGCCCTGTCTTTTTGAAGATTTTGTTCCAATAAGGTCAAGGTGTCATTTTCAAACAAATCGCTTTGGTAAACCAACTGAACGGTTTCTGCCGAATCGGTGATGTCCTGATGGTACTGATTGAATATCGGAATGAAATCGTTTAGGAATTGCTTTCTTTTTTCAAAAATAGCCTGTCCTAAAGCATTCAATTGCTCATTATATATGGATAAGGTGTCGTTTTCAAAAATATGGTTTAGTGCAAAATATTTTAGCAGGGCATTGCGCTGGCTGATGATTTTCTGATACTGGATCAATTGCTGTAAATAGGAATTGTCCAATTGCGAAATGACACTGTCTACAAATTTCCTTCGGGTTTCGCTTCCTTCGATGATTAAGTCACGGTCAGCCGGAGAAATGATTACAAGCGGAATAAAGCCAATATGGTCCGAGAATTTCTCATAGATTTTGCCATTGCGTTTCATGATTTTCTTTTGGCCTTTTTTTAGGCTGCATAAAATCTGCTCGTGCCTGCCGTTTTTTTCAAACTCGCCATCCACAACAAAAAAATCTTCATCATGCTTGATGTTTTGCACCGCCAAAGGGTTGAAATAACTTTTCCCGTTTGCCAAATGATAAACAGCGTCGAGGATGTTGGTTTTTCCAATGCCATTTTTACCCACGAAGCAATTGATTTTGTCATCAAGTTCGAAGGTGACTTCCGAGAAATTTTTGTAATTGAGTAATGAAATCCGCTTTAAAAACAATTTGGTTTTTGCTTAAAATTAGTGCTCTAAACTTGAGTGGTGCAAATTATTCAAAAATATCGACAAAAATAGCTTTAAAATATGAATTAATTTTTATTTTTGCGCACACTAAATTAAAAATAGATGGCAACTTTTAACAAAAGAGGATATAAAGCACCAAAAGAAAAAGCTGAAAAATTAGATAATAATTTTATTGAGGAAAACATTAATGTTGACGAAAAAGATAGTGCAACTGCAAAAGCATTTGACACTTTAGACCAAACTGCATCAAGAGCAGAAGATTTCGCAGCAAAAAACCAAAAAGCTATTATCGGTTTTCTTACTGTTGTTGCTTTGGCTACAGTTTCTTATTTATTGTATCAAAAATTTATTGCTGAGCCAAAACAAAATGAGGCAGCAGATGAATTGTTCGTAGCACAGCAAAACTTCCAGAAAGCGGTTGATGATGCAACCGGAACAAAAACGGACTCATTGTACAACTTAGTGTTGAAAGGTTCTGAAGGTAAATTTGGAGTTGTTAAGATTGCTGAAGAATATTCAGGAACTGACGCTGGAAACCTTGCCAACTACTATGCAGGTATTGCTTACCTGAACACTAAAAAATACGCAGAGGCTATTACAAGTTTGGAGAAATTCAAATCGGATGATATTATGTTGAGCACTTTGGCTATTGGAGCTACAGGTGATGCTTATGCACAACAAAACAAACAAAAAGAAGCTTTGGAATTCTACATCAAGGCTGCTGATAAAAGTCAAAATGATTTTACAAGACCAAGATATTTATTGAAAGCTGGTAAAACTGCTTTTGAATTAGGAAATAAAGCTGATGCTTTAAAATACTTTACTGATATCAAAGACAACTTCGAAGCTTCTCCTGAAGCTCAGGGAATCGATGCTTTGATTGGTTTGGCTCAATAATTTTTAAGGAAAAATAATTTAAAAAGGATTAAGGATTGTATCTTTAATCCTTTTTTATTTTCAAAAACAAATTTTATGGCAACAGCAAATAAGAACTTATCCAATTATGATAAAAACAGCCTGCCAAACGCGAAGGATTTCCGGTTTGGGATAGTGGTTTCAGAATGGAATGACCATGTGACCAATGGGCTTTATAATGGGGCAGAAGCTGCATTATTGGATTGTGGCGCAAAAGCTGAGAATATTATCCGTTGGAATGTTCCCGGAAGTTTTGAATTGGTTTATGGCGCACAGCGAATGATAGTAACCCAGGAAGTTGATGTGGTCATTACGATTGGCTGTGTCATCAAAGGAGAAACGATGCATTTCGAATTTGTCTGCGAAGGCGTAACCCAAGGCATCAAGGATTTGAATGTCCAAACCGATGTTCCGGTGATTTTTTGCCTGTTGACAGATAACAACGAACAGCAATCCATTGATAGAAGCGGAGGAAAGCACGGAAACAAAGGAACCGAAGCTGCAATCGCCGCAATTAAAATGGCTGAGTTAAGAAGGAAAACGATGTAATCCCTATATCAAAAAGGCGCTCCACTGGAGCGCCCTTTTTTAACACCTAATTTTGACAGCAATTTTTATTGTAGTTGTATTTCCTCAAGGGTAGTGTAGGATGCCTGGTAAATCCCTTTTTTGAAAAACAAATATTGCCGATCAATCTCTTTTTTTCCAGTAAGATCAAATAAGAATCTCGATAAATATTTTTTAGTTAAACTGGATTTATAATATTCTGTATCTACTCCGATAATATTGTTTGCCAAATTATACTTCTCTGACATTTCCTCATTACTATAGTATTCAGAAACCACATATAATTCAAGATTTTTCAAATTGCATTTGCTTTGAACCAAGTCTGGCGGGATGCATATAGAACTATGGCATTTAGGACTCCAAATATATACAACAGAATATTCATTGTAGCCTAAATTCTTCCTTACCATTTTACCATTAGTTACAATAACCTTGTCTTTAAAGATTTCATTGTTAAAATTGGTAATTTTAGAAGTTTCATCAACTTTTTTGTATAAATCTGGATTTTCAGATTGTGCTTTTTTATAATAACCATATAATCCATAGAAACGGCCTTTGATGCTACAGGAAGTAAGCAGAAATGCAAAACATAATATGATGTAATTATTTTTCATAACAGGTTTTACAAAACAAAAATCATTGCTTATTATTTATATCATTATTATCAAGACATATAATCCTGTAGTCAAAATCATTTTCATTCTGCAGTTTTGTTATTACCGCACTGATTTTACTTTTGGCAAGATTTCCTAATTTATAGGAATATAAAAAAATCAAAGTGTTTTTGGAATGATCAATATTGAATTTTTCTAATATCCCTGATTCTGAGACTTCCGATTTATTTAAGTCATTAGATTGAGTTACAAACATTTTATACAAGGTTATTATCTGACCGGAACAACTTTTAATTTTTAATTGATCAGCACTAACAAAATAATTAGTATTAGCTATGCCATAATAAGTACTTAAATGATTATTGACGATTTCATATAAAAGAAGATTAAGATCGTTATCATTTAAGATAACCAATTTGTCTTTTGAAAAATGTTTGTGTTTACTGATTCTCTCAAGATATACTTCTTTTGAATCAAATTTATATTTTGAATTTACATTTTCAGTTACAGAAACAATAGTGCTGCAAGAGATGAAAAATAAAAAGATAATAAAAAATGATAACGACCTTAATTCCATATAAATTACTTTAAATTTACCTTGACCAAAATCTCATCTTCTGTAAAGGTTGGAATATAGTTTCCTTTTTGAATTGTAAAGTCTTTGGATAAATCATAATCACTATCAAATCCAAAATTTTCAAAATCACCCGATTGATAGCCATCTAATTTAGTAATTTCAATTGGGAAATGCAATGTAACATAATTACCATCGTTACTCACTTCACCAATAACTATGGCGGAATTTTTTACTGAATTAAAACTGGATAGTTTTCGTTTAGAATCAGCAACACAATAAATTGTCCAGGTTCCATCTGAACAAATCGAAAATTTTTTTTCACAGCCGGTTGATGCCCTGTGAAACCGCAACGCGTTAAACTCGAACGAAAGGACCGCATGCTGACCTGGATCGCATGCAACCATAGATAAACTTGGTCTTTGTGCATTTACATTTAATACTATCATTACCAAGGCTATTAAACTAAATACTTTTTTTTTCATAATTTTGTATATAATTTTTTAATTATAACAGTCCTAGCTTTTGTCGTCGAAAACATAATTAAGGTAGGGCTGTTTTTCTTTTGGTTTGTTTTGCCATAATGCTATTTAAATAACAAACCTTATAAAAGTAAATAGCGATGTCACGCTGTGGAGGTAAGCCACTTGATTACCAGTCAATTATTTAGATTAATTTATTTGATAAATGTAGAAATCACACAAAACATTTCCATATACAAAAAGTGTATATTTTATAACGATTTCTATATAAAAATCAAGCCTGTTCGAATGTGAATATTTAGCTAATTATTAAGTAAAAATCCCGATTGTTTTTCCTTAAATTTGCTTACTTTGGTTTTTACTTAAAAACCACAAACGATAAACCACAAACAGTATAAATGTCGAGCATAATTCAATTACTTCCAGACCATGTTGCTAACCAGATTGCTGCCGGAGAAGTGGTGCAAAGACCCGCTTCTGTAGTCAAGGAGTTGATGGAAAATGCGGTTGATGCCAAAGCTACCGACATCAAACTGATTATTAAGGATGCCGGGAAATCGTTAATCCAGGTCATAGACAATGGCATCGGAATGAACATTACCGATTCGCGTTTGTGTTTTGAACGCCATGCGACCTCCAAAATACGCCATGCCGAAGATTTGTTTTCACTGCATACCAAAGGGTTTCGAGGTGAAGCATTGGCTTCGATTGCGGCAATTGCCCATGTGGAGATGAAAACCAAACAGGAGCAGGACGAATTGGGCACGCATCTTATCATTGAAGGAAGTAAATTTGTTTCTCAGGAACCAGCAGTATTGCCCAAAGGAACTTCATTTGCGGTTAAAAACCTGTTTTTCAACATACCGGCACGACGTAATTTCCTCAAATCAGATACGGTGGAACAGCGCTATATCGTGGATGAATTCCAGCGTGTGGCGATGGCGCATCCCAACATTCATTTTACGATGTACCACAATGGAAGCGAAATGTTCAACCTGCCAATTTCAAATTTCAGGCAAAGGATTGTTAACATCTTTTCAGGTAAAACCAATGAAAAACTGGTTCCGGTAAAGGAAGAAACCGAAATTGTAAACCTGCACGGATTTATTGGCAAACCCGAATTCTCTAAGAAGAATAGAGGAGAGCAGTTCTTTTTCGTCAACAACCGATTCATCAAAAGTGGTTACCTGCACCATGCGGTGATGGCTGCTTATGAAGGTTTGCTGAAAGACGGCTGCCAGCCAAGTTATTTCCTGTACCTGGATGTTCCGCCTCATACCATTGATATCAATATCCATCCTACAAAAACTGAAATCAAATTTGATGATGAGCACGCGTTGTATGCAATATTGCGCTCTTCCATCAAGCATAGTTTAGGACAATTCAACGTGGCTCCGGTTTTGGATTTTGATAGGGATCCTAATTTGGACACGCCTTATCAATATCAGAATAAGGAAGCCGAATATCCAACGATACAGGTTGACAGAAGCTTCAATCCATTTTCGGAAGACACTCGAAGCATAGCTGATAAACCTGCTAAATCGTTTTCATCATCGTATCAAAAAACCGAAGCCCAGCCCAGTTGGGAAAGTTTGTATGTGGGTTTAAAACAGGCTACTCATGACATTGCCGAAATGGCTTTTGAGAATGAAGCCGTGACTTCTTCCTTATTCGAGGAAAATGAAATTGAGCAGGAAGCGAAACGCACCTATCAAATCCATAAAAAATACATTGTCAGCCCCATAAAATCGGGAATGGTCATCATCAACCAGAAGCGTGCGCACGAACGTGTGCTGTATGAGGAATTTTTGACGAGCATGACCGTTCATCAGGCTTCGAGCCAGCAAATGCTGTTTCCGCTGCAGTTGTATTATTCGACTTCTGAAATTGAACTGTTGGCCGAATTAAAATCGTCGCTGGAAAACACCGGTTTCGTATTTGAATCCATCAACGAAGACCATGTGATGATTTCAGGTTTGCCTGTCAATGTGTCTGAAAGCGAGATTTCAATTGTTTTGGAAGAGTTATTGAGTGACCTGCAGGACGGAATTCCGGATAATAGTTTTAGCCAAAATGACACGATAGCCAAATCGATGGCAAAAAGCCTTGCCGTAAAAACCGGAACTTATTTAAACGAAAAAGAACAGGAAAACCTGGTGCACAATCTTTTTGCCTGCAGAGAGCCCAATGTGTCGCCTTTCCAAAAGCCAACTTTCATCACGATGAGTGTGGAAGATTTAGATAAAAAATTCAGCGTATGATGAATATCACACCAGTTGTAAAACAACTTTTAATTATCAATATTATCTTTTTTATTGGGACGCAGTTTGTTCCAATTGCCGAAACGTATTTCGCATTGTATTATGTCGAAAACCCGGCATTCAAAGCCTGGCAGCCATTTACGCACATGTTCATGCACGGAAACCTGATGCATATCGCCTTTAACATGTTTGCCTTATATTCCTTCGGAAGCAACCTGGAGTATATTTGGGGTTCCAAAAAATTCCTCTTTTTCTATCTTTCCTGTGGATTGGGTGCGGCTTTAATCCATACAGCAGCCAATTATTATCAGTTCCATCAAGGTTTGAATGTGCTGATTGACAATGGATACAATAAAACAGAGATCCTAAAAATTTTGGCAGAAGGAAAATACGACCAGCAATGGATGCAGGTTTTAGGACAATCAGATTTCTCGCATTTCATTCAAAGCTATATGGTTACGGCTGTAGGAGCTTCCGGTGCTATTTACGGACTTTTGGCGGCTTTTGCCTTTATGTTTCCTAATGCTGAATTGCTGTTGTTCTTTATTCCTGTTCCCGTTAAGGCAAAGTATTTTGTGCCAATTTTAGTGCTGCTTGATTTATTTTCAGGAATCACCGGAAGCTCAGTAATGGGTGGCGGAATTGCGCATTTTGCACACGTTGGCGGAGCATTGTTCGGAATACTGATGGTTTGGTATTGGAAACGGAATCAGTTTAATAAAAACCGTTGGAATTAAACCGTGAATAATATTTTTGATGACATAAAACTGCAATACAGAATGGGTGGCATTGCCAATAAAATGATTTATTGGAATGTTGGTCTCTTTCTTTTGTCGGTAATTTTTTTTTACCAGTTTAAGTTTGGCGTTTTTACTTTCCCAAATTGGCTTGCTGTTTCCTCTGAACCATCGATTGTCTTAACAAGGCCTTGGACTTTATTAACCTATGCTTTTTTCCATTACGGATTTATGCATTTGTTTTTTAACATGATGGTGTTGAGTTTTGCGAGCCGATTATTCCTGACTTTCTTTACCCAAAAGCAATATCTCGGATTATATCTTTTGAGTGCCATATTTGCCGGATTGTGTTTTGTCCTCAGTTTCTATCTGCTGCATCAAAGTTCAACTATGGTTGGTGCTTCGGCAGCAATTATGGCTTTGTTGGTAGCTACTACAGCGTATCAGCCGTTAATGGAAATCCGATTGTTATTGATTGGAAATGTAAAGCTATGGCATATTACTGCG
The DNA here is from genome assembly GCF_021608265.1 of Flavobacterium wongokense. Taxonomy (GTDB): domain Bacteria; phylum Bacteroidota; class Bacteroidia; order Flavobacteriales; family Flavobacteriaceae; genus Flavobacterium; species Flavobacterium wongokense. The sequence goes on along the minus strand of NZ_JAKIHP010000002.1, from coordinate 554,129 downwards.
GTAGTGTTGTTGCTGGATTTACTGCAGATTCAGATGAGTAATACCGGTGGTCATATTGCACATTTGAGCGGAGCTTTTTTTGGCTATATTTACATCAAACTGCTGCAAAACGGAACTGATTTGAGTAAAATAACAGACTCAATACTGAATGTATTCAGCAACAAACAATCGACTCCTTTCAAAAAGGTGCACATAAACCCGAGGAAACCTGCAGTGAAAAGAGAGAGCAAAATTGTAGTTAAGGATAAAACACAGCAACAGTTGGACGAGATTTTGGATAAAATCAGTAAATCGGGTTATGACAGCCTGACCAGTGAAGAAAAAGAGTTTCTTTTTAAAGCGGGAAAATAGCAACAAAATTAGATGAAGAAACTTTCGTGGTTTAATAAAGTGGTATTTGGATTCAATATAGTAATTACTGTATTGACTTTTATTGCTTATGTTTTACCATTCCTGGCGCCCAAAATGTTTCCGCTGCTTTCGGTGCTGACCTTGATTTTGCCTTTATTCCTGATTTTGAATGCCTTGTTTTTTATTTACTGGATGCTTCAGTTGAAACGGCAGATTTTCCTTTCGGGTTTGGTATTATTGCTTGGGATAACCTTCATCAATAAATTCTACAAATTCTCATCGCATGATTTGGAGAAAGAGGAAAAAGACTTTACAGTGATGAGCTATAATGTGCGTTTGTTCAATCTTTTTGACTGGATCAACGACGATAGCGTGGGCAATACGATTTTGCATTTTATCAATGATGAGAATCCTGATATTTTGTGCATTCAGGAATATTCGGAAAATGCCAAAGTAGATTTGAGGATTTACAAGTATAAAGCCATCTTTATGGAGGGCGAGCAAATCAAGACAGGTCAGGCGATTTTCTCAAAATATCCAATTTTCAACCAAGGCGATTTTAAGATTCCGACTGCCGGAAATAATGTAATTTATGCCGACATCAAAAAAGGGAAGGACACCATCCGCGTGTATAACATTCATTTGCAGTCCATCAAGATTTCTCCCGATGTCAATGAGATTTCAGAACATGTTGATGCCATTAATCAAAGCAAATCCCAACAGTTATTCAGCCGAATCCGCGACGCCTTTAAGAAACAGGAACAGCAGGCCGAGATTTTGGTAAAGCATAAAAATGAATGCCCGTATCCTGTGATTATTTGTGGAGATATGAATAACAGTCCGTTTTCTTACGTATACCGAAGCATTAAATCCGATCTGAATGATTGTTTTGTGGAATCAGGAAATGGCTTTGGGCAAACGTATAAATTCAAATATTATCCGGCACGTATTGACTATATTTTTGCGAGTAAAAAGATGAAAGTCAAAAGCTTCAATACCTTTACGAAGTTTGAAAACTCAGACCATTTCCCGATCATGACGCGATTGAGTTTTGTGGAATAATTAAAGTTCCTGCTTCTTCAAATATTCCAAAGCATAGCGTCCTTCGTTGAACAGCAAATCCAAAACAGAAAGATTGTTCAGGTAACCGTGTTTGTCACCAAAAACCTGAGTGTAGGATTCAAATTCGGAAGTGTCCTTTTTGCCATTAATCAGATTACGGAAATCTGTTTTGTGATTTACTTCGTGAAAATACTCAGCAGTTTCATCGTAATCAAATTCAAGTTTCAGGCATTTAGAAACAACAGCCATTGTTTCGAGGTTCAAATCCATTAGGAAAGTATGCTTCTTTTGGAAAATCGGAGTAATTTCATCTTCAAAATATTCAAAGAAAGGAGAGGTTCTGTACGCAGCTTCCAATGATTTGAAATGCTGTTTCTGCCAGTCAAAATCATTCTCAATCCTAACTTCCTTAATGCGTTGATGACGCTCTTTGTTGTGTTTTACCGGAACATTCAACAGCTGGACTCCATTCGGGCTGTAAATGTACATCCGGTTACGGTTGGTTTGTTTCTGGAAATTATCCTCCATCTCAAAAGTCACCATATCGGCCTTCGCAATCGCTACAAAATGACTGATTGAAGGAAAATAACTCGGATGGATGATAATGTTTTTCATTTGGTTATTTGTGGATTTGGTTATTTGGTTTCGTTGGATATGTCAATTTGATAATTTCTCAGGGAGTTTAGCTTATTAGTTATGCTTTCTAATATCTCCCTAAGTTTTAAGTAATCAACTTCTGAAATAAAATGTAACTCAAATGAAATTATTAATTGATTAAGCACTTCTACAGCAGAACTAAACGCTAATGAAGTGAAATGGGCTTTATCCTTATAGCTTTTCCTAGCAGAACCTTCTGCAATATTAGAAGCAATGGATATTGAAGCTCGTCTTAATTGCGATGACAAACTAAATTTTTCTGTATCTGGAAAATGTGAAGTTATTTCATAAATAGCTTTCGAAAACTCTTTGGTTTCCATCCATACGTCTAATTTTTCAAATGAAAAAGTATACATTGCATTTTACAAATAACCAAATTAACAAATGACCAAATTAACTATTTTTCACTTTTTTCTTTTTCCAGAAATAATCACCCACAAAATACAAGGCTAACAAAATTAGGAAATATTTGAAATACGACTGTGGCTGTCCTTCTCCGTTAACGGTTGTAAATAAACGTTCCCAACGGATTTTGCCAAATCCTTTTCCGTTTCCGTCCCAACTCATCCAGATAAAAACCGGTTTACCTACGATGTGGTCTTCCGGAACATAACCCCAATAACGGCTGTCCTCAGAATTATGGCGATTGTCTCCCATCATCCAGTAGTAGTTTTGTTTGAACTGGTAGGATGTAACTTTTTGGTCGTTTACATAAATATCGTTACCAACAACCTTTAGCGTATTGTGCTCGTAAACCTCGATGATCCTTTTGTAATAAGGAAGTGACTGCAGGTTCAATGCAACGGTTTTTCCGGCTTCAGGAATATAGATTGGGCCAAAGTTGTCCGCATTCCAGTTTGGATTTTTGGTAAAGATATTGCCTTCTCCATGTTTGTTCACAATCTGGGTAACGGTTTTGATTCCCGGAATGCTCCTTAATGTAGCAGCTCCCTGCTTGGTTAAGGCTCTTAGGAATAAGGTGTCTCGGGTCTCATTTTTAAAACCGGCGCCGTCTGTAGAACCAACCTGATTTAATAAGTATTCAAAATCAAGGTCAGGATTCGACATGTCATAAGTCACTGCATACGAATATTGCGGTTTTGCTCTTTCCGGTAGTATCAATTCCTTTCCGTTGATGTAAACCGTTCCGTTTTTTATCTGTAATGAATCGCCCGGAGTTCCCTGGCAGCGTTTTACATAGTTTGATTTTTTGTCGACAGGCTTAATGATGCTTCTTCCCGAAGTATCAAAGAATTTGTAAACGGTATCGGCAGGCCAGTTGAAAACGACAATGTCATTTTTTTCTATTTTTTCAAAGCCGGGAAATCGGAAGTAAGGCAATTGTGGCCAGCTTAAATACGATTTTGTTTTAATGATTGGCAAGGTGTCGTGAACCATTGGTGCCGCAACGGTTGTCATTGGAGTTCGTGCTCCGTAATGGAATTTGCTCACAAAAAGGAAATCACCAATCAATAATGATTTTTCCAAAGAGGAAGTCGGAATGGTGTAAGGCTGCATCACATAAGTGTGGACCAAAGTTGCCACAACCACTGCAAATAAAAGCGAACTTACTGTGTCACCTGTTTTGGTTTGCGCTACCAAACTCCTGTCCTTGATGTGTTTTACATCCTGCGTATAATTAATGTAATAAATGTATAATCCAAAAGTGAAGATTCCAAGCCAGGTATCGGCTGTAGAATTTTTGCCAAAGCTTCTCAGCGTTTCAACCCAAATTACAGGGAACATGATTAGGTTGATAATCGGAATGAACAACAGTATCGTCCACCAGGTTGGCCTGTTGATGATTTTCATCAATACGATGGAATTATAAACAGGAACAAAGGCTTCCCAAGGTTTTCTACCGGCTTTTTGATAGAGTTTCCAGGTTCCTAAGCCATGAATTACTTGAACGATTAGGAAAAATATAAACCATTGAGATAATGACATGATATTGATTTTAAAAGTTGGGTATAAGTTTTAAGTCTATCTTATTTGTTACAATTTTAAGATTTATTTATGTAAATCCAATACATCTTTCATTGAGAATACACCTTTTTTGCCAATAATCCATTCGGCTGCAATCACAGCGCCAAGCGCAAAGCCTTCACGGTTGTGGGCTACGTGTTTGATTTCGATAAAATCGACATCTGAATTATAGAAAACACTATGTGTTCCGGGAACTTCGTCTATTCGTTTTACATCAATGAATACATCATCCGCCTTTGGGTTTTCGATTGCCCAATTGTTTTTATCGGTACGATTGATAATGGCATTTGCCAGTGAAATAGCGGTTCCGCTTGGTTTGTCCAGTTTGTGGGTATGATGGATTTCTTCCATCGAAACCTTGTATTCCTTGAACTTCGACATCATCTTCGCCAGGTAATCATTGAGTTCAAAGAATAGATTTACGCCAAGGCTAAAATTGGAGCCATACAAAAAAGCGGCATTTTTTTCGTTGCAGAGTTTTACCATTTCGTGGTAATTCCCGAGCCATCCTGTGGTTCCTGAAACAACAGGAATCCCTTTATTGATGCAGGTTGAAATGTTTTCTGTTGCAACATCGGGAACACTGAAATCTATGGCAACATCAGCTTGTTCCAGACCTTCAAAAGTAACAGCACTGGTTTTTTTAAGGACAATTTCGTGTCCTCGTTCCAAAGCAATCCTTTCGATGATCTGCCCCATTTTGCCATATCCTAATAGTGCTATCTTCATTTAGAACTTGTAATTTAAACTTAGGCCCAAGTTGGGTTTGTAGTTGAGTTCGTTGGTATAAACATCAGGTTGAAAGGAGAGTTTATCATTTACGTTGAACTGAATCAAATGCGCATCAACATTGGCATCGACGATGTTAAGTATGTAAAACCCAACGGAAACCAACAGCGATAAATCCCTGTTTCGCTGGTAAAAACGCTGAGCCGCAATCAATCTCGAATCATCGAGGTAATCATATTGATCACCTGTTTGCCCAAGAAGCCTTTGTTTGTAGGCATCGCGATAGCTGTGGTATTTCTTATTGTTATCGATGTAAAAGTAAAGGCTGGTTCCGATGGCACCATAAACAATTGGGATTTTCCAATATTTCTTGTTGTATGCCTGGCCTAAACCCGGAAGGATTGCCGAATAAAAAGCCGCTTTCGAAGGACGAAGCGGATCAATCTCTTTGGATTTAACCGTATCTTTTGCAACTATGGCATTGCCAATCTGCTGGGAGAAAATCGACTGACTTCCAAATAGAAATAGGAGTAGAACTATGTAATAAGCCTTATTCACTAACCTTTTATTAATTTGATAATGCGGTTAAAGTCTTCTTCGGAATGGAATGGGATAGTGATTTTCCCTTTTCCGTTGCCGCCAATCTTTACATCTATTTTGGAGCCAAAGAAATTGGTAAAGGCTTTTTTATGTTCGTCCTCAATTGTGAATTTTGAAGCTTTTTTAGCAGCTTTTGCCGGAGCAGGTTTGATGCTGTCCTGGTAGTTTTTTACCAAAGCTTCTGTTTCGCGAACCGAAAGATTATCGCTTACAATCTTTTGATAAATATCGGTCTGAACGTCCTGATCTTCAATATTGATGATGGCACGACCGTGGCCCATACTGATAAATCCATCTCTAATTCCGGTTTGGATAATCGGGTCTAACTTTAACAGACGCAAATAGTTAGCAATGGTAGAACGTTTTTTTCCAACACGCTCACTCATTTGTTCCTGGGTCAATTGGATTTCGTCAATCAACCTTTGGTAAGAAAGCGCAATCTCGATTGGATCCAAATCGTGGCGCTGGATATTTTCAACCAAAGCCATGATTAATGACTCATTGTCATTGGCAATCCGGATGTAAGCCGGAACGGTATTTAAGCCAACCAATTTGGAAGCACGCAAACGGCGTTCTCCCGAAATCAATTGGTATTTGTTGAAATCTAATTTACGGACAGTAATGGGTTGGATTAAGCCCAATTCCTTGATGGAAGAAGCCAGTTCCTGTAACGAATCTTCATTGAAATTGGTTCTGGGCTGAAACGGATTGATTTCGATGGCATCAATATCCAGTTCAATGATATTGCCCACAACCTTGTCGGCATTTTTATCATTTACCGATTTAATATCATTTTCAGGATCTTTCAACAAGGCAGATAATCCTCTTCCTAATGCTTGTTTTTTTATAGCTTTTGCCATAGCTTAATTACTGTTTTTTTTGATAATTTCCTGTGCCAGGCTTAGATAGTTGCTGGCTCCTTTACTCGTTGCATCAAAGTTGATGATGCTTTCCCCAAAACTTGGTGCTTCGCTTAGTTTGACATTTCGCTGGATAATCGTTTTGAAAACCATATCGTTGAAATGTTTCTGGACTTCTTCAACCACTTGGTTTGACAAACGCAAACGCGAATCAAACATGGTCAATAAAAGTCCTTCAATATCTAAATTTGCATTGTGGATTTTCTGAACGCTTTTAATCGTATTCAATAGTTTTCCTAAACCTTCAAGGGCAAAATATTCACACTGAATCGGAATCACGACACTGTCAGCTGCTGTTAACGCGTTAAGCGTAAGCAAACCTAATGATGGCGCACAGTCAATCAGGATATAATCGTAATCATCCTTTACGCTTTCCAATGCTTCCTTCAGCATGTATTCGCGGTTTTCCTTGTCAACCAGTTCAATTTCAATGGCAACCAAATCAATATGCGCAGGAATGACTGAAACATTCGGAGCACTACATTGCACTATGGCTTCTTTCGGAGTATTGCTGTGTTCCAGGATCTGATAGGTACCAATAGCAACATCTTCCACATCAATGCCTAAACCTGAACTGGCGTTGGCCTGCGGATCTGCATCTATCAGTAACACTTTTTTTTCTAAAACTCCCAGTGATGCTGCAAGGTTTACAGAAGTTGTTGTTTTTCCAACACCACCTTTTTGATTGGCAATAGCAATGATTTTACCCATTTATTTTTTAAAAATTTAGAGCCGTAAAAATACAATTAATTATGGCTTTGACAACGGAATTTTGTTAACATTCTTGTAAAGTTTTTTAGAAGCTATTTCCCGCTGTCCACTATATCTTTTGCCCCGCCAAGCAAGGCAAAAGGATGCCGTTCCCATCGGGGCTAAAACTGAGTCAGTTAATGGAAAATTTGTTTTTGAAAAGATTACTTGCTTCCCTTATTCTTAATCATCATCTCAAGCATGTCCCACATTTCCTGTGGAATTTTTTCAAGGATATTGAATTGTCCTGCGCCCTGAAGCCATTCGCCACCGTCAATCGTTACGACTTCACCATTGATGTACGCCGAAAAGTCAGAAACCAGGTAAGCGGCAAGGTTTGCCAGTTCCTGATGGTCGCCAACACGTTTCAAAGGCACTTTCTTCGCCATATCAAATTTTTCCGCTAAATCACCAGGCAATAATCTGTCCCAGGCACCTTTGGTAGGAAATGGCCCCGGAGCAATGGCGTTCATCCGGATTCCGTATTTTGCCCATTCTACGGCCAAACTCCTGGTCATGGCCAAAACTCCGGCTTTAGCTGTCGCGCTTGGCACTACATAGCCCGAGCCTGTCCAGGCATAAGTGGTTACAATGTTCAGGACATTGCAGTTGGTCTGCTTGGTTTCAATCCAGTGTTTCCCAAAAGCCAGCGTACAGTTTTTAGAGCCTTTTAAAACGATGTCAATAATCGTATCAAAGGCATTGGCAGAAAGCCTTTCAGTAGGAGAGATGAAGTTTCCGGCTGCATTGTTGAGCAATACATCCACTTTGCCAAAAGTTTCCAATGTAAGCGCCAACATGGCTTCAACCTGGTCGTAATGACGGACGTCACATTGAATCGGAAGGCATGTTCCGCCAGTTTCCTTTTCGAGTTCGGAGGCTGTGGTTTTTAGTTTTTCCAAATCGCGGGAAGTGATTGCGACTTTGGCTCCCAATTCCAGGAAATATTTGGTCATGGCTTTGCCCAATCCGCTTCCGCCACCAGTTACAACAATTACTTTATCGGCTAAGGCATTATCGCGGAGCATTTTTGCTGAGAAATTCATAAGGTTTATTTTTCAGTAAATATAGAAAGTTTTATTTTCTTTTGGCTTGACCCAAAAGAAACAAAAAGTCAAGGCTCTGAATTTTCGGCGGTCAAATAATTCTTGAATCCTAAATTAAAAGAACTCGCTGCGCTCAAACAGCTTTTAATTTTAACGGATTCTTCGAATATTTGACACTCGCCTGCAAATTCTAATGCCAAAAACCTCTCTTTTAAAAGATAGCTCTTAGATGGTAATCCTTTTCGGAAGAATAGTCTGAGCAAAGCTTCGAGATTCAGGAGCGAAGCGACGCGAAGTTTGCCAGACGGTTTTGAACTTGTTCAAAAATTCCTCGAAAAGGGGTCTTTTCTTTTGGTTCGTTTTCTTTGGACAAGCAAAGAAAATGAACATGAAAAAAGATGCCGGATTGTAGCTTGACTTACAACCCGGCAGAGATAGTTAACCTAAATTTTAACCAACCTAAATCATTTTTTGATAAACTTTTTGGTACTGTTTCGTGTTCCGTCCTGAATGTTTAGGAAGTAAATACCTGAATTAAGATCACTCAAGTCCATTGCATACTCATAAGTTGAGTCTTGGGTTACGGCAAATTGTTTTACAACACGGCCTTCAGTATTGATGATTTTATAGCTTACTGAATCAGAAAAGCCATTCGGAACTACATTGATGGTGTTATCAACAAGCGTTGGATAAACTTTGGCTCCCTGCTCCGGGTTTTCAGAAGTGATGAGGCTGCTGAAATTCACAATCACATTATCAATCAGCAAACGCGTACCAAATGTTGGTTCCGAACCTTCTTTAGCCATATTGAAGGAAATGTACATAAAAGCCGGAGTTCCTGCATGGGTAACAGCGATTGGGCTGTATACATATTCATAAATGTTATGCGTTCCGCTGATATCAAGTGAAGTTTTGCCAATTTCATTTCCATCAGCATCAACAACTTCAAGCGTGGCCTGGGCAATGTCATTTCCTACCGGTAAAAATTTATAATCAAATCCCAACATAATAACACTGGTTCCAGGATTTACAGGTACTCCGGGATTCCAACCTGGGCTATCCTGTTCAGGGTCAGCAAAAATAGAAGCCATTCCAGGAATGACTGTATTTTGGGTCACATTGAATGCATTGGATATTTCCATAGCATAATCGCCGCTTTCAGATTCAAATGATGCATATACCATAGAAGGGACGCACCAAGTGAATTGTATTTGATCACCAAGGGGATTTCCAAATTCGTCAAAGCCAAATTGCTGAAGGAATGTCATTCCCCAGTTGCTTGGTAAAAAGTTGGGTTTAACATTTTCAAAGTTGCCGTTGACAACTTGTGCCTGTGCATAAAATGAGGCAAACAGCAATGCAATACTTAGGATAAAATAGTTCTTTTTCATGATAATAGTTTTTTGGTTATTAGATGAAATTCTTTTTCATAGCAATTTCAAAACAAATGTATTTCTTATTTCCAATGCAGGCTAAAATTGTAGGTTGACAATAGGTTGACAATGTCGAAATTGTTTGAAAATCAAATATTTGTGTTATTTCAGTATTAATTTTTGATGCATTGATTGAGTGCCTTTGTTGAGTTCGATAATGTAAACTCCTTTACTCAAACCGCTCAAATCGAAAGTCGAAAGTTCAGATGTGATGATGCCTGATACCAAAAGTTTCCCTGAGATGTCGTAAACTTTCATCGCACATTCTGCAAACTCTTTAGTTTCTATAGTAACCAAACCACTTGATGGATTTGGATAGATCCTAAAACCTTTTTGGTCAAAATCGGCATTTGCAAGCAAACAATTATCAATGGGGTTATCATACTTGGCTATAAACACACCGGCAATATTTGGATTCGCCACATTGGATGTCAAAACGGACGAACCCGCCGAAGGATCAAAATCGAGTTGCTGCCTGAAAGTACCTGTAAAAATCAAATCGTTATTGTTATCCAAAGCAATTGGGAGATACCCATTGAATTCTACAAAAGTGACATTACCCAAACCAGCAACAGGGAAGGACCATAGATAATTTCCGTCTGAGGAATACGCTGCTGCAAATCCACTAACCAGATTGGTAAGCGAACTTTCAACATTTTCAGCCGTTGGAGAAGGATTGAAATCACAATTTCCCTGGAATTCTCCCGAAACATAGATGTTGTTACAGCTGTCCGTCAATACATTGGCGCAGAATGATGAGGGAAAAAAAGTGGTTTGGGTTGCTGTTGGTGCTCCAAACAACTTTGCCCAAAGCAAGGTTCCGTCATTAGTATATTTTGCTAAAAATGAAGTATAGAAATCTCCTGTGTTTAAAGAAGTTGCACTGCCCAAAAAAGTGGTATTGCCTTTGAAAGTACCCGAAACAATGATGTTATTGGCATTATCTTTTTTGATAAATGTCATAAAAAAATCGGTAGTGCTATTGCCCTGGAAATGGCGGTTCCATAAGAGCTGCCCATTGCTGTCGTATTTTGCCAAAAAAGCGGAACTTATGGCTGAGCCTGAAACTGATTGTGATGTGATAATTGCACTTGCAATATCACTTGGATCTAAATCGACAGAACCTAAAAAGATACCGCTCAGGAAAATATTGTTGTCAGCATCCACTTCAAGCCCCGTAATGATTACGCCACCGTTGGTCCTGATTTTTTTTACCCATTCAAAATCACCTGCCTCTGAAAGCGATAGCAAAAAGCCATCATTGGCTGAAGCAACAAGCGTAGCAGCTCCCGAAGATGACGGATCAAAATCCATAATGTCGGCAAACACTCCCGAAATTAAAATGGAGTTCCCTTTTTTCCGAACCTGAAAAGAGGTTAGCGCATTGTCTTCGGTGTCATCAAAGTATTTTGTCCAGATTTCATCACCATCGCTGCTCCATTTGGAAACAAAAAAACCACGCGTATTGGTAAACCCGGTTAGGAAAAGATTGTTGTTGGAGTCCAGGATCATTGACGAACCACGTTCTTCATTCATGCCGCCGAAGGTTGGTTCCAATAGTTTTTGAGCCCAGATAAGCTCTCCATTTGGACTGTATTTGGCGATGTAAACATCCGATTCACCATCGCCATCATTTGGAGTTCCACCTTGATAAGTGAGCAAAAAATTGGCTGTTGAACTGGTGTCAAAATCCACGGTTCCGTGAAATAAACCGGTCATGTAAAAATTCCCATTGGCATCTGTTACAGTTGACCTTGACCAAACGCCCTGGTCGTGTTCTGATTGGAGTACTTTTGCAAATTCCAGTGTGGGTGCCTGCGAATAATCCTTTTGGTAAAAAAGTGAAAGTGCCAGCAGTAATAATGCACTAACTCTGGTTGGTAAAAATTGTTTCATAGCATATTTTTTTAGTTGTTACCAAAATTATAATGCTTCGAAGGTTTTACTAAATTTTTCGGGTTTACAAAAGGTGTACAAAAGCAATAAATGCTTCGTTTTCAGTTATTTGCTTAAACTGTAAGTATGAAATCAGTAAGGTTTTCCTCGGTGCTTAACTGAAGTTTTTTGCGCAATCGGTGGCGTGCTGTTTTTACACTGTCGGGAGAAATATTCAGGATGGATGCCATTTCCTTGATGGACAGGTTTAACTTGATTAAGGCGCAAATCTTTAAATCATTCGTGCTGATTTCAGGGTATTTTTGTTTCAAACGCGTGTAGAAATTCTTGTTGACACTTTCAAAGTAATTGTCAAAATCCTTCCAGTTGTTATCCTGAATGGTGTATTTGGATACCAATTTCTTCAGGTCCTTTTCAGATGTTGGTTCTTTTTTGCTGAGTATCGTCTTGATTTCGTCGAGCAACTCGTTCTTTTCCAGCATTTGGATGGTTATCGCGCTAAGCTGGCTTTCCTTGTGTTCGATGTCGTTTTGGAATTGCTGTTCCTTCAATTGTTTTTGTTCTTCCATCAAATTGACCAATTCCTCTTTGGTTTTAAGCAATTGTTTGTCTCTTTTATTGATGCGTTTCAGGAAGAAAAACAATATCGTAAACACAAGGATCAATACAATCAGAACTGTAACCAACAGAAAGTTGGTCAGCCTGGAAACTTTTTGTTCGGCGGAAATCAATTCGAGTTTTCGGTTTTTTTCAGAGACATCAAACTGTACTTCGAGGCTCTTTACAATTTGTTCCCTTTCGTAAGAAAAAAAGCTGTCCTTAATCGCTATGATTTGGTGTTGGAGTTTGCTTACTTCCTCAAAATCCTGCTGCTCTTTTTTTAATTCAATCAAAGCCTCTATCGTTTTGATTTCAAATGTTTTATCGGAAAGAGGAACAGCGATGATTCGCGCTTTGTTGAAGTAGTTTTCCGCCTGAGCCGTATCTTCTTCAAACTGCATCTGCCAGTTGCCCATTGCAATCAGGGCAGTAACCTGAGCCTGTTTGTTTTCGGAACTTTCGGCAAGTGCCAATGCTTTTTTGAAATAGTTTAGGCTTTCGTCCTTGAAGTCTTTTTCCTTTGCAATTTCACCCAATCGGCAGTAGGATGAAGGTAAATAAGCTATGTTTTTTGTCTTTTCAAATTCCTCTAAAGCTAAAGTGTAATATTCTTCGGCCTCGAACCGTTCATTTTTTAATTCGTGCAGTGAACCAAGACTGTTATAGGCCAATCCCAAAGTTCCTGATTTATCATTTTTGTCCTTAAGCCCGTCTACAACTTCGGTGCTGAGTTCCATCGCTTCGTCATATTTTTTCTGGCGGACATAAATGGTACTAATCAACTGCAGGCATTTATAGCGCCCAACCGAAGCTTTTTCAGGATCGGTTTTTTCGAGGTTCTTGTATTCGTTGAGGGATTTTGTGACAAACTGTAAACCTTTTTCCAAACTGGAACCATAAGAACAGATACCCAAGTATAGTAGTGATTCGGCTTTGTCGGCGGTATTTTTCTCTTTTTTAGCCTTTTCAAGAGCCTGCCAGAAGTAGCCAAAAGCTTCATTCTCGTTGTCTTTTACCAAAGCAGCCCAGCCTTTTTGCATCAACGGGTTATTCGATGGCGATGCAAATGCGCTCAGCGAAATGATGAAAAGTAAAGTGACGAAAAGTCTTTTGGTAAAATTCATGCCCCAAAATTAGAATTTTTTATTGTCATTCCTAAGATTGAAGGTGTACAATAAGTAAACACTCGGTCATACTACAATTTTATCAGGCGTTCTGCAGCCTGAATAAGCGTATCATCATCTTTTGCAAAACAAAAACGAATGCATTTCGTATCTTTTCCATTAGCATAAAAGGTTGAAATCGGGATTGTAGCCACGCCAAATTCCGACACTAAACGTTTGGTAAACGCCAAATCATCCTCGTTTGAGATATTGGCATACGAAGCCACTTGGAAATAGGTTCCTTCACAAGGCAGTAATTGGAGTTTGGTTTCCTTTAGTAAATCCCTAAAGAAATCCCTTTTCTGCTCATAGAAGCTACCAAGGCTGTACACATCGACACTATCCAAATACTCAGAAATAGCAACCTGCGAAATGCTGTTAACACTAAAAACAAGGAACTGATGCACTTTTTTGATTTCCCTCATCAGGTTTTCGGGAGCAATCACGTAGCCAATTTTCCAGCCTGTAATGTGGAATGATTTTCCAAAAGAGGAAATGCTGATGCTTCGGTTCCACAGTTTGGGGCGATGATGAACCGAAATATGCGCTTGCTCAAAAGTGATGTATTCATAAACTTCATCCGAAAGGACCAGCAGTTTAGGAAAGGAATCCAATAATTTTTCCAATTGGATAAAATCGGTGTCTGTCCATGTTTTTCCGGTTGGATTATGCGGGTTATTGATGATGATGAGTTTGGTTTTTTCATTGGCAGCCGCAGTTATCGTATCCCAATTTGGAGTAAAATCATCATTGAGTGGCACGCGAACGGGTTTGGCATTGCTTAACAAAATAGGTGCCTCATAACAATCATAACTTGGGTCGAGGATAATTACCTCTTCATTGGCATTGACCAATGCCTGTATAGTGGCAAATATCCCTTCGGTTGCACCGGCAGTAATCAAGATTTCGTCCTTAGGGTTTATAGTCCTTTGATAAGATTGCTGCGTAAGTTGGGCAACCTTGTCCAAGAGTGGCGGATAACCGCTCATCGGTGTATATTGATGTACATTTTCAGTAGTGAGTCGCGAAAGGATATCGGTCAGTCGTTTGTCTACAGGGAAGTTTGGAAAACCCTGCGAGAGGTTGATGGCATTGTATTCGTTTGCCATTTGCGACATTACCGTAAAGATGCTGGTGCCTATGTGCGGGAGTTTGGACATGCTAAGCCGATTTAAGGAACAGGGTAGTCATGGTTCGGGCCCAATATCTTGGAACGTTATGTTCGTTTTGTAAATGGGCCACGGCATCGTTTGACTTTTTGTTTTTGGCATCAAAATCGGTAAGGATTTTTATCCAATGGTCGATATTGTGACCTGTTTTTTCAATTACCTTTTCATCGGAAACATCCCAATATTCTTTTTTCATAATGTTGTTTTTTGGAAGCTAAAAGTATAAAAAAATCACTTTAAAACTAAAAAGCGTTTAAAGAATGAGGTATACAAAAGGTTAACGTTTCAGAGTAAAATGCCCTCTGTGAATCCGTCCGTCCTGCCTGTGGGCTACAAACCAATAATCGTCGGCGAATAATAATTTGCCGTTGAGTTTGCCATCCCAACCCGGGCTTCCCGACATAAAGCCTGTAATCAGCTTCCCGTAACGGTCATAAATATAAACCTTGAAGTCGGGTTCGTTTTCTGAGTTCCGGATGTACCAGGTTTCATTGTAACCATCGCCATTAGGGGTAAAAAATTTAGGATAATTGAGCAGCCATATTTCCTGGGTTATGAGTCGGCAGCCACTTGTGTCACGAACATAAACAGTATATAATCCGGGTCTTAAATGCAAAAACTCAGGGCTGAGCTGCCAATTAATCCCGTCAAGGGAATATTCAAAAGCACCCTGACGGGTGGTTACTACCGTAATGCTGTTTTCATTATCGGTCCAGTCGTGAGTGTCGATGCGTTCTATTTCGGGCACGTCGGCAATGTTGACCGTGATGGTTTGTGAATTATTGCAAGTCGATGGAACGCCATTACAACTGCCATAATCATTGGTTGCAGCCACCGTTACAATAGTCGTACCGATGTCACTTATGGTTATGGATGGATTAGTCGAGCCGTCGGACCATGCATAAGTCGTCGTTGGAAGATTGCCAATAGAGGCATCTAATGTTACGGGTTGGTTGTCGCAGATATTGTATTCTGTCAGCAGGTTAATCCTTGGTATCTGTCCTGCAATCAGATCAAAAGAAGCGGTTTGGTAGCAATTAGGCAATTGATTAAAAATCAGCCTGATGTAAATCGTCTGCGGATTGTTTGCCGGATTGAAAGCAGTAGTATTGGTTATAGGATTACTGTTGTTGTCGGCATCTGCCTGCGAGGTATGATAAGACAGCGTATATTCCGCTGTTGACTGGCTTCCGAGTATTACAGGGTTTTGGACTGTTAAATCAAAAGTTTCATTGCCTGTTAGGGTTGGAATGCATTGAACGATGTTACAGGTTGGATAAATGGTAACCAGTGAATTCAAATCGGATAAGTCAAAAGTAACTGCCACGCCATTGCCACAGCTGTCTTCTACTTCAAACTTATAAATACCGACTGTGAGGTTGGTGAACACATTCGAATTCCCGTTGTCTACAATAAATGGGAGGTGGTCCTTTTCGATAATCCTAAAATGGAGTGGTGGTGGACCTGTAGTATGCAGCAGTACATCAAAATTACCTGTCGTTGAACACGGAATACGCAACACATCGGTGATGCCCAAAGCCGTAGTGAAGCTTAGTGTAGGGGATAATATTTCGATACAATCTTTATTTGGCGACGGAACCAAACCGCTGTTGATGTCGCTGCCGTTATTAAAAGATATAAATTGGTGTACAATCCTGAAAGTTCCGCTAAACGTAAGGTTGACAGTGGTGTCATTATTTTGTAATAGATAGGAATTTGTGGCATTTGGTACCGTTCCATCAACATAAACAATTTCTGTTCCCGGATGTCCCCAGGTTCCTGTTATTGGGTCCAATAACTTTTGAAGCCAGAAAGTTTCAGATGAAGTTACATTATCCAGGAAGTCGAGCGGAATGTTGAACACGCCGCAATCGGCAACCAGAGAATAGTTGCTTCGGCTTACCACATAGCCATCAACGGTTGCAGACGCTATAGAAGTTAAACTACAACTATCTTCAGAGCTAAAGGTATAAGTTCCGGCAGGCAGATCAGCCATGTATAATTCACCATTGCTGATTATGTGATTGGAAATATCAAAAGGGAGCGCAGCCGTAAAGGCAGGAGGAGCTGCTGTAATCTTTACCGATGTCAGCAAGCCATTATTACTGATAATCTTTACAGAGCCTTTGTTGACATCACAGCCCTGTAGTACATCTATCTTGATTCCTAAACTCATGAATGGTTCCACAGTTACATGCAATGGGTCGTAGACGTTGCCACATTCGTCAATAATTTCAACGGTATAATCACCAAGAGGAACGGGAGTTAAGGTTAGGGCACCCGCGCTGTCTATTATGTCTGATACATTGTCTGGCAATGCAAAAGGATAAGTAGCCGGCGCAGCAGTTATTATGGCGGAAATGATTTCATGATTGGCAATGCTCACAATTATGGTCCCGTCATTGCTTAGGCAGCCATTGGCAAAGCCAACGATGTTGGGAACCGGAAGCTCATCTTCGATGGTAAAATCAACGGTGTCGGTCCTGCCACAGGTATCGGTGATGGTGATGGAATAATCGCCTACGGGTACAAAATTAGGGTCGTTCCCAAATTGCACTACAGATTGGGTATAAGGACCCGGAAATCCAGTAGTAAACGCTGCAGGATTAAAGCCCGGCGGAGCTACAGTAAACTGAATTGTATAAGAGCCGGTAAAATTACTTGCATTCAGACTGAAGAAGAATCGGTTGCAGGGTAAGGTTGTCAGGGTGTGGGATAATGTTATTTCGTCGCTTACGATAAAGTTGTTCAACGGATAGGTTATCCCGCAGCTGTCGGTTAGGATGACATCGTATACATAAGGTGCAGGAAGGAAAGGAATAGTCTGCTCAATGTGTTGTGATAAAGGATCTCCAGAGTTTAAAACGGTATTGATGTGCGTGTCGCCCGTAGGAAGATGCAGGATATAATGTATCTGTAATGGATAAGCAATTACGGTTCCCGGTGCTGCTGCTACTGTGTTATTGGCCAATATAAAGTTACAGGAAGGAGGGGATGCGGGAGTAAAATCGGGATTGATGGTGGAAAGGATAGGAGGGTTTACATTTACCGTATATGCCTGTACTACCGAGTTCCCGCAGGTATCGGTAACCCTAAATCGGTAAACGCCGGCTGCCAAACCGGTAAAGGTATTGGATGCCTGAGGCGGAAATGTAGCCGGTCCTGATATTATAGCATAAGTTGCAGCGGTTCCGGTAAGAGCGGTAATCGTAGCCGTGCTGGTATTGGCACAAGCCTCATTAACCGAGTTGACGGCATAGGTAAGCGGGGCAAAGGAGCTTGTAATCGTGACGTCCTGTTGCTGGGTAGTGGTCGTACTTCCGACAGTCTCCCTGGCAATAATGCGGTAGTCTCCGGCAACGAGGCCGTTGAGTACTGAAGCCGGTCCAGATGCGTAAGGTGTGGTGAGGTCGGGTAGTTTGTATATGAAATAATCCATGGTTCCGGCTGGATCGGTATTGGAAACCGAAAAACTTAAGGTGCCATTTCCCGGGCAGGTTTCGTTGGTATGAGTCACAGACAGGCTGAATCCAAATCCTATTATAGGAAATAAAAAGAGGAGTATTGCAACCCGGATATTGGATAATACCTTCATACGAACATTGGGGGTAATATGTTCATTTATAACAGTTAAACATCGGTTTTCCCTACTACTGGAGGATTATAAAAGTACTAATAAATTACTGAACCTCAATAAGCGGAGGCAAATCTTAACATATTCGGCATAAAAAAAGCACCCTGTTATAAGGTGCTTTCAACAAATAAAGTTTAGTTGTATTACTGTTTTTTAGCTGCTTCTTCAGCTATTTCCTTTTTGCTTTCCAGTCTTGGCCTGTCTGAAGCGGACATATCGCGGACGCATACATATTTCCCGTCTCGTTTTTCGAAGACTGCGATATAATTTCCGGTGTATAATGCGTTGCTTGCAGCATCAGATACCCTATAGTTTCCTATTTCTACGACCTGGTTTCCGTCTGTTGAAGGGAAGATTTCATTGACTACAAAAGCGATTTGGTATCCTTCAGGGAATTCTGCCAGGTCTTCTTTGGTTGACTTTCTAATGGCTTCCTTGCCCACTAAAGGTGGTTTGTTTTGAGAGAAACTGGTAGCGTCATCAGCGTAATATTCTTCGCCGGTAACGTTACGGTCATTAAACAATTCGGCCATTTTGTTTTCCATAGCCTGAATCTCGTTCTTGATTTGTTCTTTGTCTATGGCAACCTCCTGTGATTTTGGCTTACAGCTTATGACTAGGGATAAAACTGCCATAAAAACGACACTGTTTAAAATTCTGTTTTTCATATAAGTTTGGTTTAAGTGGTTTTTTCGATTCATAAATGTAATAATAATTTGCTGAAAATCAATATTCCAAACAAAATATTTGACAGATTGTTTTATGGTACTGTTATAAGCTTATGTTATGCAATCCGTCACTTCGAGTGATTTTGTGAAACAAAATTGTATCGAGAAGGGGTATTAACGGAAAGGTTCTCGATACAATTTTTACGCTGTAAAAATCACTCGAACTGACGATGCGCTAAGAGTTCTAATTGTTATAGAATGTAATACAGTCGTATTAAAATGAGATTCAATGCGTCATTTCCCGCTTTAGTTCGCGGTTGGTTTTTGATTTCATCTTGAGGGCCTTCATCGAGGGTTTGATGATGTGGTGCCTTAGGCTGTGCCCGAGATAGTCCAGTTTTTTACCACGGATGATGGTGTATACCGCAAGGCCTGTCAGGAGTATGAGGATGATGGGCTCTGTGTTTTTGGGTGTGGACATCTATGGGGATTTTTAGGGATACCAAGTTACGATTAATTAATGAAACAACTCTGTTTTTTGACATACAAAAATGCGCGTTCTTTACGATATCTTTTAAATGTAAGGAAATCCGTTAATGATGTAAAGATAAAAACGCAGGATACACTGAAATTTGTGTTGCACTTTTACCAGATTCAGTAGGTTATGAAAATTTTGAAAAAACAAGTACTCCGTGGACCCAATGTCTGGAGTAATTACCGCAATCGATTAATACAGGTTCGCCTCGACCTTGAAGAAATGGAGGACTTCCCAACCGATAAAATCGATGGGTTTTTGGAACGCTTTAAAGCGGTATTTCCACAAATGGTTTCCCATGAATGTTCAGAAGGAAAGGAAGGTGGCTTTTTTGAAAGGCTAAGACGCGGTACCTGGCTGGGTCATGTGATGGAACATGTGGCCCTCGAAATCCAGTCGATGGCTGGAATGGAATGCGGCTTTGGCCGTACGAAAGGAACCAATATCCGTGGAGTTTACAATATGATGTTTTGCTATGAGGTGGAAGAAGCCGGTCTATATGCTGCGGAATCTGCCTTCCGGATGGTTGAGGCAATTGCTAAAAACGAGCCCTATGATTTTGAAAAGGATATTGAAGAACTAAAAATCTTAGCCAGACGACACGGACTCGGGCCAAGCACCAAAAGCATTGTCAAAGAGGCACAGCGAAGGGGTATTCCCTGGATGAGGCTTGGCACCAATTCGAAGATACAGCTTGGCTTCGGTTCCGCACAAAAACGATTCCAGGCCACTATGACCTGCAATACTTCCGATGCCGCCGTACGATTGGCAGGGAATAAGCATGCCGCCAAGGAATTACTGGCAACCCATTGCATACCTGTAGCCAAAGGAGACAGCTGTTCTACGGTTGAAGGATTAAAGGAAATAGTTGATACTATTGGTTTTCCTTTAGTGATTAAGCCTATTGATGGCAATCAGGGAAGGGGTGCTACCATTAATATCCCTGATTATGAAGCAGCTGTTACTGCTTTTGAATATGCGAAGCAAATCAGCAATTATGTTATTGTAGAACGCTTTGTTGCAGGTTCTGATTACCGTCTGCTGGTTATTGATGGAAAACTCATTGCTGCTGCCAAACGCATTCCTGCTATGGTAACCGGAGACGGAGTACGTACTATTGATGAACTCATCCATGAGGTTAATAGTGAGTCGCGTCGTGGCGATGGGCATGAGTCATCCTTAACCAAAATACATTTTGACCAGGATACCTTTACACAGCTTGAAAAATATGATTATACCATTGCTTCCATTCCGAAGAAGGGTGAAATCATTTATCTTAAATCGACCGCCAATTTGAGTACAGGTGGCACTGCTGAGGATGTGACCGATAATGTCCATCCTGAGAATAAATTCCTTGCAGAACGGGTTGCCAAAATCATTGGGCTTGATATCTGTGGGATTGACATTATGGCTGAATCCATTGAAGAGCCTTTGCGTGAGAATGGGGGTGTCGTGCTTGAAGTTAATGCCGCACCTGGATTTAGGATGCATCTTGATCCTTCTGTTGGAAAATCAAGAAATGTTGCTTCGGCTGTGGTTGACATGCTTTACCCGCAAGGGACACAACCTACAATTCCCCTTTTTGCAGTTACCGGAACCAATGGTAAAACCACGACTACCCGATTATTGGCACACATGGCCAAATCGGCAGGATATGTTCCCGGATATACTACTACAGACGGCATTTATATCAACGGCTATAAAATAAAAAGTGGTGACTGCTCCGGGCCTTCGAGCGGCACTTTGGTACTCCAGGATCCTACTGTAGACTTTGCAGTGCTTGAAACTGCCAGGGGCGGACTGTTACGCAGTGGGCTTTGTTTTGACCATTGTGATGTGGGTATCATTACCAATATTGCCGAGGATCATTTGGGACTTAACGATATCCACACCTTGGAAGACCTTACGAATGTAAAAGGCGTGATTGCCAGAAGCGTCAGGAAAAATGGATGGGCTGTGCTGAATGCCGAAGACGATAACTGCCTTAAAATTGCCGATACACTCGATTGCAACATTGCCTATTTTGCCTTAGACCCAACAGACGACCGGGTACATCATCTTATCAATACAGATGCCCTGGTTGCTACGGTAGAAGGAAACCATATCACCATTATTTACGAAGGAGAAAAATACAGGATTGAAGACGTTACCAATATTCCGCTAGCCGAAGGAGGCAAGGCGCGATTCATGGTGGCCAACATCCTGGCAGCATCGGTTGCTGCCTTTGCGTGGGGCATTTCGGTAGACCACATTAGAGAGGCACTGTTGACGTTTATTCCGGGGCATGAAATGACACCGGGAAGAATGAACCTTTTTGAATTCAAAAACTATAAGGTATTGGTGGATTATGCGCACAATCCACACGGATTTTTAGCCTTAAAGGAATACCTGGATAACTTCCATCCCAAAAGGAAGATTGGCATCATTGCCGGAATAGGAGACCGTCGTGATGAAGACACCATTGAACTGGCACGGATAGCGGCTACAATGTTTGACCATATCATTGTAAGGCAGGAGCACAGCCTTAGGGGTAAAACCGTTGATGAAATCAATGCACTGGTGGTTAAAGGTATTCAATCTGCAGGACCTAAGGTAACCTATGATCTGGTTCCGGAGGAAACGGAAGCGATTGTCCATGCTTTTAAGATTCTGAAAAAGGGAGACCTCTTGGTTGCGCTGAGCGATGGGTATGATGCCGTTATCAAGGTAATCCAACAGGAACTCGATAAGGAATCAGTAATTGCTTTGCCGAATGATACGCATGTTGAGGCTGTGTGAGATTTTTAATTACATTTGAATACTAGTCCAATTCGATGAAAACCATTGCAGCTGTTTCGGCGATAATCTATCATGGCAAAAAATTCCTTTGCGTCCAAAAAGGCGCGAACAAATACGATTATATCGCTTATAAATATGAATTTCCCGGTGGTAAGGTAGAAGAGGGGGAAACCCATGAAGCAGCGGTAATCCGGGAAATTAAAGAAGAGCTGCAAATGGATGTCACAATCGTTTCACAGCTCACTTCAGTAACACATCATTATCCTGATTTTTTATTGGTACTACATAATTTCCTTTGTTCGTGCAGATCGGCTGAATTGGTATTAACTGAGCATATTGATTTTAAATGGCTGTCTAAAACGGAGTTGAGGTCTTTGGACTGGGCGGCTTCGGATGTTCCTATTGTGGAGGAGTTGGTGGGGCTTAAATTATGATATGTTCATTTTGTCTTGATACAAAACGAACCAAAAAATCAAGGCTTTAAATCTTCAGCGGTCAATTTAAATTTTAAATCCTAAAAGAAAAGAACTCGCTATGCTCAAACAGCTTTTCTTTTTTACGGATTTTTCAATTAATTGACTCTCGCTTCCAGATTTTAAGGCCAGAGCACCCTACATTATTTAAGGAATTAAATAGTTTTATTTTTAGCTGCTGTGAGCGCGGCCTCAATTGTTGCAATTACTTCCGGAAGTTTTTTGTGGATTTCCTTTGACCAAAAGCGAAATACGAGCCAACCCGATTGTTGGAGGAATTCGTTTACTTCTTTGTCGCGTTCCATATTGCGGAGGATTTTCTTTTCCCAGAACTCGGCATTGGTTTGTGGTTTCTTTCTCGTTTCCCAATCTTTGCCGTGAAAGAATTCGGAATCTATAAATATCGCAATACGATGTTCCTTAAAGGTTAAATCCGGACGACCGAAAACGGTTTTGTTGTTTTTGCGGTAGCGGTGGCCGAGTGCCCATAGGGCTTTGGAGAGGATTAATTCGGGTTTGGTGCCGGTGGATTTGATGGCACGCATGTTTTTAAGACGTTGTGATGGGGTAAGGTTGTCCATCTTTTCATTTTTTTATTCTTCTTCTTGTGGAATTGGCTCGTCTTTCATGAATGCTTCAAATGCTCCCACTGGTGCAAAATCAATATTTATAGTATTATAATCCTCTTTTTTTCGCCACAGACGAACAGAGTCAGTACCCTTTTTTTGTAACCATTCACGAGTTACTAACTTCCGTTCATTTAAACCTAATACATCTATTAAAAGCCATTGACCTAATGCTGATTGTCCATACTTTTTTCCATTTTCATCTACTTCATTATGACTACCTGATTGAAAATGTTTCATGCTGTCCCCTGTTAATAAACAAGGAATAGTTTTACCATTAGGCAAATTTAAGTGAAATCTAATTTCTGGTTTATTACCTTTTCCTGAATAACTTTCCCTAAATTTCTCGAATTCAAATATATTCTTCGTAAAGAAGTCAGGATGCTTTTTGTGAAAATCTCTAGGAATAGGGATGTAAACTTCATTTAACGGTCTGGGAGTTGTACCACTTTTTGGGGCACCATTCCAAGCATTTAAACCTGATTTTTGTTCAACTTCTTTACTGTCATAAGAATATAATGGCAAATACGCTTCAACAATTTCTTCTTTAGTTTCCTCTGCTGTTTCAATTAAATTAAAATATGCTTTAAGTAAAAAAGAAAAAGGATCTTCAATTATTTTTACATCAAATTTATGAAGTATTAAAGTGTCGCTTTTCGAAGAATCGAATTTCTGCCATATTTGAGAATCTCCAAAAGTATATTTATAATTTTTAATTCCATCCGACCATAAAAGGGCATTGGGTGCTATATTAAAGTCTTTCAAGTTATTAATGTCGATCAATGGATATGTGCACTCATTTACAGTAAAAATACCTTTATCGCGAGTGATATAATGATAAATATTTTTATCCTTTGATAATCCTAAGCGAAAATAGTCACTTTCCAACTTTTCATTTTTAATTTCCGATATTCTGTAAGCTAAAGCTTCTTTATCGCCAGCCTCAAGTAAAATATTTATCTCATTTTGATTGCGTTTCAACTGCATCACTTTTTGAAATGATGGTTTACTCGACATCCAGGTTTTTAATCCAATACCAATTCTTTCATCGTCAAAAACAGATACAACATCATGTGGAGTATTTCCAATATCAGCATTTTGACTTTTAAATATTTTAGCGAAAACAGTTTCTTGAAATTTTGAGTCAAGATATGGAATTAAATCTCCCTGTTTCTGACGAAACAAATTAGATAATGCACCATACACCTGTAAAAATTTGATGTAATCCTCACGCTCTTCTTTAGAATATTTTTCCCAAATACTCATATTACAGTACTTTTATAATATGTTTGGCTATCCTTTCAATCAAAGTAGTCGTTACTGAATTACCAGCCTGCATATACAATTTACTGTTAGAGATATTTGGTAAAATATATTTATCCATTGGATAACCTTGAAATGCAAAACATTCTTTTGGAGTAAGTTTTCTAATACCATAATCGTCTAAAACTAATGGTACATTATGTCCTCCGGCGCCCATATTTGCAGTAAGAGTAGGGCAGACATTACTTTTGTTTTCTCTTACATAAACTCTCCGCCACTGATAAATAGTGTCTTTCGAAGTCATTGTTTTTACTAACTCAGGATAATATTGGTGATCTTTTTTATAATAAAGATTATCCGCCTGTTTTCCTTTTTCTAAAATATCATGAATAGTTTTGGTTAATGGAATTGGTTCTGGAAAATTAAAATTCTCGTAGTTTTTAACTTGTTTGGGATCAAAAGCAACGATAAATATCCTTTCTCTGTTTTGAGGGACATTCGCATGAGTAGCAGAATTAAGAACTTTTGTATATGCCTTGTAACCAAGTTTATCTTCTAAAATTTCTAAAATAATTTTAAATGTATTTCCATTGTCATGCGAAACAAGGTTTTTTACATTCTCCAAAAACACAACTTTTGGTCTGTGTTTTTCAATGATTTTTTCTAAATCAAAAAATAAGGTTCCTCTGGTATCGTGAAAGCCCTTTCTATAGCCTGCAATGGAAAATGCCTGGCATGGAAAACCAGCACATAGGACTTCAAATTTTTTAGGAATGTAATTTTTGGTGTATTCTTTTGTAATATCCCCAAAAGGGACTTCACCGAAATTTGTTCTGTAGGTTATTTTAGCATTGGTATCCCATTCGCTAGTATAAACACATTTTCCTCCAACATTCTGTAGAGCAATTCTAAATCCGCCAATCCCTGCAAATAAATCTATAAATTTAAAATCATATTTTTCTGGAGTAGGAAAGGGAACATCTTCTACCTCGAACAACAATTGTTGAAGCGCTACATCTTCCACTAAATTTAGCTTTTCTTCTTCGTTTTTATATTCAACGATTTGTTTCAAATAATGTGCTGCTTCTTTCTTAAAATGATCTTTAACTCCATTATGATAGTTGTGTAGATAATGTGTTAGAACAGCCTTTTTATTATTACTATCCTCATCGAAACGAGCATTAAATTTTTTATCGTCAAATTCATCAATGGATATCCTTTCTTTCAATTTCATTTTAAGCAGTAATTAGTTGAGTTGCAAGTTCGTGAATTTTGTATTAAAAAATTAGGAGGTTGATTAATTCTTTACCAAATTTTTTAACATTGGGATGTTAACTATTCTCGAAAAAAACACCCACTTAAAGTGAGTGCTCATATAACCTAAGAAAATATCCTAATCCTCCCTATTACTCAAAAGCAACAATCCCAGTCCTAAACCAACCCCAGCCAGAACAGCCAGGCCTATATTGTTATTTGATGGTGACCCGGAAGGAGGATTCCCATATACGCGATGCGGATTTTGAGACTCTTCCAGGATGTTGCCCGGATTAGCGTCTTTATTTTCATTGTGTTTCATTTTATATCGGATGACTGCTGATGCCGCATTGATGATGAGCTTTGGAAACAACAAGTACAGGTTGGTGATTACTGCTGCCTTTAAGTCGGGATACTGGCCTTTTTTTGGATGTTTGGCCAAGGCAATCATTTTTGAGGCTGTTGTAAAAGGGTCGGAGGCAATTGGGGAAATGGGGATGTCAAATCCGGAATATTTCGCCGAGTGCAGGTTTCCGGTGGAATTTTGCAGCTGTGGAAAAAGATTGCAGACATGGATGTTGCTTCTGTTGGAGATTTCTCCCTGTAGGCATTCCATCATGCCCCTAATGCCATATTTTGTGGCGGAGTATACCGCGCTGTAAGGTGCCGGTACATAGCCTCCGATGGATACGTTGTTAATCAGTATTCCTTCGTTTTGTTCCTTGAAAATTTTAATGGCTTCGTAGGCGCCATGCATATATCCGAACAGATTGGTTTTGATCACCTGTTCATGGATTTCCATTGGAATCTCTTCAAACTTTCCACTCGCCATAACTCCGGCATTATTCACCCACACATCGATGCGGCCACTCAATTGCAAAGCCTCTTCAGCTATCCTACTCACATCCTCGGCTTTTGAAACATCAGCATAGACTCCTATAGCGGTGGCGTCGAGCGCCCTGCAGATGGCGACGATTTCGTCCACTCCTTTTTTTCCCCTTGCCACGAGGACCAGGTTGCATCCTTCGGCAGCGAACAGTTCGGCTGCGGCACGGCCCACACCGCTGCTTGCGCCGGTAATAACTACTGTTTTTCCTCTGAGGCTGTTTTTGAAATTTTCTATGGTTTCCATGACTTAGTTTATTTACGGATTACCAGTAAAGTTATTTCTTAATTAAGATTTCGGCTTATCACTTTTTGAGGAAAGTTTATAAGATTACGACTAAGCGCGAAACCTGTATTTCTGTTTATGGATTCCCGCCTTCGCGGGAAAGACAACAAGTTTGCGCCGACATTTTCTCGACGCATGCTTCCAGTTCTTTTCGATGCATGCTTCCAGTTCTTTTCGACGCATGCTTCAAGTTCATCTCGACACATGCTTCCAGTTCTTTTCGACGCAGCCTGGACATTTTGTCGACGCAGCCTCGACATTTTCTCCACCGTATTGACAGACAAAAAAACACCCACTTAAGAGTGAGTGCATAGATTCCTCCTTCGTCGGAATGACAAAGTAAATAGGCAGTTACATAAACAACGCCATCAAAATATCCGTCTGGATGCTTTGGCACTTTGTTGAAATTTTGCTTTCGATGAGTGTGGTGAAATTGGTAGCGAGGAATACATAGCTGTCGAGTTCGGGTAAGTACATCAGGACACAGCCGGCGCCAATTCCGCCGCCGGAGTGGCCAATGGCGTACGTGGTTCCGAGGTCATAGTATTCCAAACCAAGACCGTATCTTTTGCGACCGTCTTTGCTTACGAATTGCTGCATCAGGGCTAATGTTTCGGGTTTCAGGATTTTGCCCTGTACCAAGCCTTTCATGAATTTGACTGCGTCGGAAGTAGCGCATACGATTCCGTCATCGCCACGCAATGAGGCTACATTTACTTTTTGGATGTTGGTGATGTTGGCTGGTTTTTCGATGTTTAGGACGTCCCAATACGAATCAGCTATGCCTTCAATTTTCCTGTAATTGGCTGCTGTAAGGTAGTGGGTTTGGGTCAATCCCAAAGGTTTGAAGATTACCTTTTCCAGATACTTTACGTGGTTGCCGGTGATTTTGTCTGCGATTAGCGATAGGAGAGTATAGTTGGTGTTAGAGTAGGCGTATTGCGTTCCCGGAGCAAAATCCAGCGGTTCGTTCTTCACCATATAAACGCAATTCCATACATCAAATGTCTGCAGAGGATGTTCCAAAACGAAAGTGACAAATTTGGGCTTTGTGGCATATTCCGGAATTCCCGAGGTGTGGTTGAGCAGCATTTTTACTGTGATGCCTCTTGTGGTTAACAATCCTGCCTGTTTTGGGTCAAGGTATTTTGAAATGTCGTCTGAAAGCTTGATTTTACCTTCTTCGGATAATTTTAGGATAGCCACTGCCATGTACAGTTTGCTGACACTTTGCAGGTAATGCAGGTTGTCGTTGGTAAGGGGTTGTTTGTTTTCCAGATTGGCATACCCTTCGGAATAGGTCCAATCGCCTTGTGGAGAAGAAAATGAAATGGCCGCTCCGGGAAGTCCGTTGGCTACATTTTTTTTCAGGATTTCGATTACGTCTGCTTTTCGGGTTTCGAATGTTTTTTGTGTGCCTTGGGCAAAGCCCAATTGGGAAAAACTGAATAATGATGCAATAAATACGGTAATGATTTTTAGCCTTTTTACGATGAAGTTGAGTTCTGACATGATTTTGATTTTTTAATGATTAATTGATGAGTGAAACTTGAGGCAAATGTATAGGCATGCCAGGGCACAACTCAAGCAAATCAAGGGGTTTGTTGCCGAAGTGTACCAATTTTGGAGTTGAAATGCAGTCGAATGTATCGAAACGGAAGGCGGAGTGTTTAGAGCGAAGCGGCGTCCTGCCCGAACCATTTCTTAAAATCGGGAGCTTTGAGTCGGCTTATCGTAAGTTGCGTTGGAGTAGGATCCTCGATTGAAGTTTCAATCTCAATCTTGTTGTTTTCGATGCGTTTGAAGGATTTTATTGCATCGCGGTGCAGGATGTATTTTCGGTTTACCCGAAAGAACAATTCGGCCGGAAGGGTTTCCTCGACTTTTTCGAGCGAACTGTCAATAATATGTGATTTAAAATCAGCATTGACAATATAGGTGCTGTTGTCTTCTACGTAAAATCCCCGGATTTCGTTTAACGGAATCTTGATATTCCTGCTTCCCAAACGGACACTAAAACCTTCTGCCTTTAAGGTTCTTTCATCGGTGAGGGTTGTGGTGGTTGATTTCCAGATGTCGTAATAATACATTCCTATATAAATACCGTTGATGACCAATATCCAAATCAGGAAGATGAAAATGTCGTGGGTGTAAAAATTGGTTGGAACCGGCGTGTCCTTTAAGATCGCGTTTAGGATTTCGGTTGGGATGATAATCGAAAGCAATCCCACAACAACTGTAACGGCAAGTTGAAAGACTAATCTAGATACACTGAAATCAATCAAAGGCTTTTTTTCTTCAATCTTGAATATAGTGTACCGAATGATGAGCCAGCACAAATAGCCCTGAATCGTATCCATTAAAAGCGTTTGGATAAAATAACCGTTGAACTGAATATTGTTATACGTAAGGAAATAATTCAGCAGATTGATAATCGGAATCAATAGTAAAAACAAACGGATGTCTTTGGTTGAACCGGGTTTCATAGCCATGGTTTATATTAAATGGATTCCCGCCTTCACGGGAATGACAAAAGGGTTAATCCTCTAATAATACCTCTAAAATACTAATCGCAGCATCACTGATTTTAGTTCCGGGACCAAAGACTGCAACGGCACCAGAGTCAAAAAGGAACTGGTAATCCTGTGACGGGATTACACCGCCGACAATTACCATAATGTCTTCACGCCCGTAGTTTTTGAGTTCTTCAATTACCTGTGGAACCAAGGTTTTATGTCCGGCTGCCAATGAAGAAACCCCTAAAATGTGTACGTCGTTTTCCACAGCCTGCTTGGCGGCTTCCTGTGGGGTTTGGAATAGCGGTCCAATATCTACGTCAAAGCCAACATCGGCGTAACCGGTTGCCACTACTTTGGCACCACGGTCGTGTCCGTCCTGGCCCATTTTGGCAATCATGATACGCGGGCGACGGCCTTCCTTTTTGGCGAAAGCGTCGGCTAATTGTTTGGCTTTTTCAAAGCTCTGGTCGTTTTTGATTTCTTTACTGTACACGCCGCTGAAACTTCTGATTTGTGCTTTATAGCGTCCGAAAACCTGTTCCAATGCATCACTGATTTCACCCAGTGTGGCTCGGTTTCGGGCTGCTTCTACGGCTAAAGATAATAAATTCTCCTGACCGTTGATAGCGCATTCGGTTAATTTTGCCAGGCTGGCTTTTACCTTGGCGTCATCACGGGTTGCTTTTATTTGCTGGAGCTGTTCGATTTGCTGTTTGCGGACCATTTGGTTATCCACATCGAGAATATGTAAAGGATCTTCCTTTTCCAAACGGTATTTGTTTACCCCAACAATAATATCCTGAGAGCTGTCGATACGCGCCTGTTTGCGTGCTGCGGCTTCTTCAATTCGAAGTTTCGGAATTCCGGCTTCGATGGCTTTGGTCATTCCGCCTAATTCTTCAACTTCCTGAATTAATGCCCAGGCTTTTTCGGTGATTTCTGCCGTAAGGCTTTCTACATAATAACTTCCGGCCCAAGGGTCTACGGTTTTGCAGATTTTGGTTTCTTCCTGTAAAAATATCTGGGTGTTTCTCGCAATTCGTGCTGAGAAATCCGTTGGCAGTGCAATCGCTTCATCTAAAGCATTCGTGTGTAGGGATTGGGTTCCGCCGAAGGCTGCAGCCGCAGCTTCGATGGCTGTTCGTGCCACATTGTTGAATGGATCCTGTTCGGTCAGGCTCCAACCCGAAGTCTGGCAGTGCGTTCGTAAGGCCAATGATTTTTCATCTTTCGGATTAAATTGTTTCAATAGTTTTGCCCATAACATTCTGGCCGCACGCATTTTGGCAATTTCCATAAAATGATTCATCCCGATTGCCCAAAAGAAGGATAGGCGTGGAGCGAATTCGTCGATTTTCATTCCGGCAGCCAAACCGGTTCGGATGTATTCCAATCCGTCAGCCAAAGTATACGCCAGTTCAATATCGGCAGTAGCTCCGGCTTCCTGCATGTGGTAACCCGAAATGGAAATCGAGTTGAACTTAGGCATGTATTTGCTGGTGTATTCAAAAATATCAGCAATGATTTTCATAGATGGCGTGGGAGGATAGATGTAGGTATTCCGCACCATAAACTCCTTTAAAATATCATTTTGAATCGTTCCTGAAAGCAGTTCGGGAGCAACGCCCTGTTCTTCTGCAGCGACAATATAAAAAGCCATGATGGGCAAAACTGCACCGTTCATGGTCATTGAAACCGACATTTCATTCAATGGAATCTGGTCAAAAAGGATTTTCATATCCTCAACCGAATCTATCGCAACACCTGCTTTACCAACATCGCCCACCACACGCTCGTGATCGGAATCATAACCCCTGTGCGTAGCCAAATCGAAAGCAACCGACAATCCTTTTTGTCCTGCAGCCAGGTTTCTTCGGTAAAAGGCGTTGCTTTCCTCGGCAGTAGAAAATCCGGCATATTGACGAATGGTCCACGGACGGCGCACATACATCGTTGCATAAGGCCCACGAAGATTGGGTGCAAAGCCGGCTCCGAAACCGATGTGTTCGAGGTTTTCAATGTCGGCATTTGTGTAAGACGACTTGAGTTCAACTCCTTCAGCAGTCAAAAATCTATCTTTGTTCTCAGCATTTTGTGCTTCCGACTTTATTTTTATATGTTGGATGTTTTTTCTCATGCTTTAAATACTAATTGCGGCTTCCCAAAACATTTGACAGGCCGTCTATGAAAATATCATAGGGTAAATAATAAAAATAGCGGGCTAATGCAAAACTGACTACTGCTATCACAATCCTTTTCCATTTTTTGTATGTTATTCCCAGTGTCAGGTTGACTAAGCCAAATATCAAAGCGGCTAAAGCCAAAATCCAGAAAATGATGAAATAAAGTTCCATATTATTCCGAGGCTAATCGTTCCTGTTCCAGTTTCTCTGCCAATCGCTTTTCAATAATCGGTGTGATTAAGGTTTTACGTGGGTTTTGTTTTAGGAAAGGATACAATTCCAAATCCTGTTTCATTCTGTCATTTTTGTTAGGATACTTATTGGTTCCCAATAAAATTTCTTTCCCGCTATCGAAAAGCTCCTGTTCCTTTGTCGCACTTTCGCTGATTTTCTTTTGGATGTTCCCTTCGATAAGCTGAGTGATGAATCCGCCTTTTTCTTCAATTTCCTTGAACAGCAGCAAGGCCTTTTCAGCCAACTGTTCGGTTAAGGATTCTATATAATACGCGCCATCAGCAGGATTGCTGACTTTGTCAAAATAACTTTCGTGTTTCAATACCAATAATTGGTTGCGTGCAATTCGATCACCAAATTCATTGTCCTTATGGTACAAAGCATCGTAAGGAAGATTCGCAATGGCATTGGCACCGCCCAAAATAGCCGACATGCATTCGGTTGTGGTGCGGAGCATATTGACGTTGTAATCGTAAAGGGTTTTGTTGCGTTTGGTTGGCGTGGAAATAATATGGCAATCCAAATTGTAGTTGTATTCTGCTGCCAATGTATTGAACAATAGACGCAAAGCACGTAATTTGGCAATTTCAAAAAAGTAATTTGTACCAACTGAAACTTCAATTGTTATAGGCTGACTGATGTTTTTAACGCGGTTGAAATATTCATTGACGTGTGCCAAAGTGTAGCCCAACTGCTGTACCATATTGGCACCTGCATTTTGGTAAATCCCTGCGTTGACTGTCAGGAATGGAGTATTGGTTTTATCTGAAATACTATTCAGTTTTTCAAAATCGGCATCCAGGTTTTCGAACCAGTTTCCGTCTTTTGCCAATTGCCCAACGGGGTCAAGCTGAACGAAAAAAGCTGCTTTGTTTTGAGCTGCAAATTCGTTGATTTTGGAAACCAAATCAATGGATAAGGATGGCAGGACAAAAAAATAAGAGGTGTTTTCCAGAGGAAGATTCCGCATTAAGTCGGCTATCGCAACCTTCTCATTTTCAAGCGTAAACCGAATACTTTCAGCGCCTCTATTTAACGAATCCAAAGCTCTTTTATTGGACAGGCCAATGTCATGAACATAAATGTTTTGTAGTATTGAAAAAGGTTCAGTGTTTTCCTTTATTGTAAACCTGGCTTCCGATTCATCGTTGTGATAAAATGGCCTAACTTTGATGCCTTCCAGGCTTTCCCAAACCAAAGTGTCGTTGTAATCGGCACCTTTTAGTTCGTACTGGATTTGCTGTTTCCATTGTTTGGAGGAAACGGGTTCGAAAGCATCAAATAAATTCTCAGCCATAACTATACTTTATAAAGATTTTGAATCTGATTTTTCATCCTTGATGGAATCGCCTTCAAATTCGATAATGTAGATGTCTTCGCTGTCGCGTTTCATATAATATTTTTCACGCGCGTATTTCTCTATCTGGTCAGGATTTTTGAGGAGTTTGATGTTTTCATCATCTTTCCGGATTTCATCCTGATAGTATTTTTTATTGTCTTCGAGTTCGTTGAGCTGTTTGTTCAGGATTCGGTGTTCCATATAGGAAGTATTGTCCAGGAAGAGCATCCAAACGGTAAAAAAAACCAAAACGATAACATACCTGTTCCCGAGGATTTTCAGGATAGGATAGGCATCAGTCAGGTTTTTAAAATAGCTCATGAATCTTAGCTTTTAGGTAATTCTTTGATTGATAACCGCTCTTACCACGTCAATGGCAACCGTATTGTATTTGTCATTTGGAATAATGATATCGGCATACGCTTTGGTTGGTTCGATAAACTGCTGGTGCATTGGCTTGAGCGTTGTTTGGTAACGGTTCAATACTTCTTCCATATCACGGCCACGTTCGGCGATATCCCTTTTTAAACGACGGATAAGGCGTTCATCAGAATCGGCGTGGACAAATATTTTTACATCAAACATTTCACGCAGTTCGGGGTTTGCCAAAATAAGGATTCCTTCAACAATCATTACTTTTCTTGGATGTGTGATGATGCTGTCGTCTGTGCGGTTGTGTGTTACAAAGGAATAAACGGGCTGTTCTATGGTGTTGCCTTTTTTGAGTTCTGTCAAATGGCTTACCAACAATTCAAAGTCGATGGCACGAGGATGGTCAAAATTGATCAGTCCTCTTTCCTCAAAGCTTAAACTGTCGTTTACCCTGTAATAGGAGTCCTGGGAAATTACGCCGACTTCAGCTTCCGGCAGTTCATTAATAATCTGTTGGACCACGGTTGTTTTTCCACTTCCTGTACCGCCAGCAATTCCAATAATTAGCATATATTGTTGTGTTGTTTTAGTTTCAACAAAAATAGAAATTATATCGACTTTTTTATTTTAAATTTTGAATTTTAAATTTTAAATTGAAGTGCCTGCCTTCTGAAGATAAAAAAAATAAAAAGCTTTTGTAAACTAATTATTAATTCTATATTTGCACTCGCTTTCGGGGTGTAGCGTAGCCCGGTTATCGCGCCTGCTTTGGGAGCAGGAGGCCGCAGGTTCGAATCCTGCCACCCCGACGGGTAAATCCTTTCTGTTATTGCAGAAAGGATTTTTTATTTAGAAAAACAGCCAAGTTTACTTGAGCTGTTTTTCTAAATAAAAAAGCATTTGGACGGAACATCCATAAAGGATTTACCAGTGATAGAGCCCAAACTCAGGATCACGGAGTAATCCTGCCGTCTGCGCGGGAATGACAATACTGCCTGATTAAAAAGAAACGCCTCTATAGCCCCGATGGGAGCAGGCTACCGCGTAGCGCGGACAGCGGGAGGATTTATCCTAATAGAGCTAATGTTGTGCTACTGATAAATAAAAAATCCTTCCAAAAGGAAGGATTATATTTTAAATTGATTGTCAATTACGGAACGCGTGTCAGGACATAACCGCTTAAATTAACACCGCCGTCATGTGTTGGTTCAGAAGTTGATTCCTGCAGATAAATGTGATCAGCGTCTACAGCATCAATGTATTTATAAGCAGTTTGAGAGTCCCATTGTTTTCTATATGTTAATTGTATGTTTTTACCTGGCTCTTTAGTAACCCTGTAGTTTCCACCGCTGTAACCGTCAATTTCATTGGATGTGAAGGTCTTATCTTCATTGAATTCGATTTCATATCCGTCTGGTATTGGTGTGTTTACAGGCTGATCGTCAGAGTAATATTCGGTTAGTTTCCATTTTCCCTGAATCTGTGCGAAGGTGGCCAAATCTTCATTATTGTCCTCGTCAACCGAGCATCCGTTAAACAATAGTGCAATTAAAATCAGTCCTGCAGCGGGTATAATTTTTCTCATAAATAATTTGGTTTTTATCTCTCTCAAAAATAAGGACTTAATTCTGAACTAAAAAGAAATCACCAATCTTTATGTAAATATTGTTAATTACTATTTAGGCAGCCCATAAAATTAGGACATAAAAAGTTACCTTTGCGGTGCTTAAAAAACATTACAATGTCTGATACTATAGAAAAAGTAAAATGCCTAATAATAGGTTCTGGACCTGCGGGTTATACAGCTGCAATTTATGCAGCCAGAGCTAATATGTTCCCGGTTTTATATCAAGGGACACAACCTGGTGGACAGTTGACCACAACCAACGAAGTAGAAAATTTCCCGGGTTATCCTGACGGGGTTACCGGTCCGGAAATGATGATTCAATTAATGGAGCAGGCCAAACGTTTTGGAACTGATGTTCGCGATGGTTGGGCAACCAAAGTTGATTTTTCGGGAAGCGTTCACAAAGTTTGGATTAATGAAACTACCGAAATCCATGCCGATACCGTAATCATTTCAACAGGAGCTTCGGCTAAATATTTAGGATTGCCTTCTGAGCAGCATTACCTGCAAATGGGTGGTGGTGTTTCGGCCTGTGCGGTTTGCGACGGGTTCTTTTACAGGAACCAGGAAGTGGTGATTGTTGGAGCAGGGGATTCGGCCTGTGAGGAAGCACATTACTTATCCAAACTTTGTAAAAAAGTTACGATGTTGGTGCGAAGTGAAAACTTCAGGGCTTCTAAAATTATGGCGGAACGCGTTAGAAAAACTGAAAACATCGAAATCATGCTGAATACAGAAACCCTTGAAGTTGTTGGAGACGGACAAGTCGTGACCGCTGTAAAGGTTATTGATAAAACTGCAAAAGAGGAAAAACTAATTCCGGCAACCGGTTTCTTTGTAGCCATTGGTCACAAACCCAACACTGATATTTTTGCGGATTATATTACACTTGATGAAACAGGTTATATCATAAACGAAGCAGGAACTTCAAAAACCAATGTGGCTGGAGTTTTTGTTGCGGGTGATGCTGCAGACCATGTTTACAGGCAGGCGATTACTGCTGCCGGAACAGGTTGTATGGCGGCTTTGGATGCCGAAAGGTATTTGGCAGCAAAAGAATAATGGTGAGAGAAATGTTCTCGATACAATTTCGACACGTCGAAATCACTCGAACTGACGTACTATAATAAAAAAGTCCCATCTGTAGAGATGGGACTTTTTATTTAATTTTTGATGGGTCTTTTCTTGATCATGGCGCTTTCTACAAAACGCTTCATTTCAATTTTTGGTTCGCCATACAATTCAATTTCGCTATTTCCCGAAGCATCGATTACGGCATTGGTACTGATGTTGATGCTGGTTTTTGAATATGCGCCAACTTCGACCATGGCGGTTTTTGCGGTTAATTTTTTTCCTGTAAAATCGGAACTATTGTCCAACCTCAGTTTTAAAGTAAGGACATCACCTTCAATATCGGCAGAAGATTTCTGATACATATCGAACCGCATTTCACCGCTCGAAATCAGGGCTTTTACATAGGCACTTTTACTCAAATCAACAGCTGTCTTTTCGGATTTCAAATTCAGTTCTACTTTTGATTTGTCGTTTGCCATCAACGTGAAGTTCTTGGTTTTGGCATTCAGGAACAATTTGGCGTAATCATAACTTTTGAAGGTTATATTGTCTAAAGTTACATCGGAAAGTGCGGTCACATTGGTTTCGTCTTTGGCAATGACCATATTGAGTTTGTCGTTGTAGGTAACGCGCACACTCAGTTTTTTAAAGCTATTGATATCCCTTGTTGTTGAAATCCGCAGGTTTTTCCCGGTCAATTTATAATCCACAAATTCTATCAGGTTGTCATCTGCTTCGATTTCCAATCCACACTCATCGCCTTTAACTAAAAATACTTCCAGGTTGTCTTCCAGTTCAATACTCTCGAAATTCTCGACCTGCTTCTGTTCGAGCTTGACAATTTTAGAGCCTTTTACTTTTTCCTTTTTCTGGGCAAATGCCAGCACGGAAACGCAAAGGAGGGTAAGTGTAATTATTTTTTTCATTTGGGTTGGTCAATGGTTAGTTTGCCAAAAATAGAAAAAAAAACATCCCAATGAAAATTGGGATGTTTTATTAACTTATTCTTTTGAAACACTTCCGCCGGAACTCTCTTCTTTTGTGACCGTTTTGGGTGAACCGTCATAATTAATGGAGCTTCCGCTTGAAGCTTTTCCGTTTAGGCTAACTAAAGGATGAACGCCTGTTGAGCTTCCGCTGGTTGATTCGGAAACCACATCGTTTACCAATAAATGTTTGGCTTCTATTTCGCTTCCGCTTGAGGAATCGGTTGTTAATTTTAATGCTTTTCCTCTTACGGTGATTGAACTACCGCTTGAAGATTCGCAGCTAATATTATCAAATTCCAAATCAAGGCTTGATTCACTTCCACTGCTTGATTTTACTGCCATATCCGTTCCCCTGAACACACTTTTTGTGGTAACTGATGAACCGCTTGAGGTTTCAATCTTGGTTAACGAAGGTGCTTTTACATGGATGTTTTTGGCTGTAGCCTCGTCAATATTTTCGTCGGTAGTGATGACCAATGTACCATTTTCTACTTTGGTTGAAATATGGGACTGTAGGTTATCATCGGCTTCAACTTCCACAAAGAAAGAATCTGACTGTTCTAAAGTTACATTCAAACCGCGGTTTACATCTACTTTTGTAAAATCGCTAACGTTACGGGTCTGCCTGGTTACATTTCCATTTCCGTCGATGCCATTTCCTAAATCAATGCTGGTATGACATGAGCTAAACATTACTGCTGCAAAAGATGCTGCTACTACTTTGGTGCAAAATACTGCGAACTTTACCATGATTATTTTGTTTTGATTATTACTCCGTTTTTGTCAACTGAAAGGGTTGTTTTTTTGTCATTGCCAGTAGCACCTTTTCCGGTTTTTGTTTCGGTAACTATTTTACCATTTACCTTTACGGTAACCACATCGGTGCTGTCATTTTCATTGGTGATGACTTCAGTTGTACCTTCAGCATCGCCGTTTTCGTTTTCATCATCCGGACAGGTAAGGCATTTTACATGTGACTCTTCCACTTTGTAGATGTACTCGTCTGAATTGTATTGTAAATCGAAGAAGTCATTGTAGCCATTGTCAAAATTTTGAACGCTTTCGTCGGCTTTGAATAAGGTTCCTTTTGGAAGATACAAATACAACTCTACCTTTTGTCCTCTGAATTTGTTGATAACATCTGTCAGTAAATAATTGTCTAAAATTAATTGATTTCCTTCAACTTTATATCCGTATTCGATTTTTTCTGCACGGCCTTTAGCGTCTGCTGCCGATTTTCCTGCTGCCATTCTTTCGATTTGAATGTAAGGCAGTGCTTCTTCGGTTGGACGTACTTCGAAAGAGATATTATTTGAATAAATTACTTCTTTATTCTTCTCATCCTGTGTCAATCTGAAATCAGTATTGTGGTATCTGTCTTTAGAATAAAACTCATTGTTTTTGAATTTGATCAGCAGGGTGTCAGTAGGAGCAATGTTGATTACTTCCTTTTTAACATCTTTACCATCATAAGCTATTAGCGTAGCTTCGTTGATTCCCAATGATATCAATAATCCCATTGCAATGATCCAAATTCCCAATAAGGTAAACTTAACAATGTTGCCTAATGATTTTAGGTTGGTCACCAACAATTTCAAACCAAGTATCAGGAAGAAGAATGCCGGGATTCCTGCAGCAAGTAAGAACAATACTCCCTGAACCCAAATTGGCGTTTCCAATCCGATTGGAGTGCTGATGTGGTTTAGGATGTAATTATCAGGCATTGATGATGAAAAGATCATAAAGATCGAAGCAAAACAGATTCCCAATAAAGCTACCGAAGAGAATACTACGATTATTGCGCCAAGTATTTTGGCAAATACCTTAAAGATGTTTACGAAAACCTCACCAATTCCATCAGCTGTCCTGCTGGCGCCGGTTCTTATTTCGTTTCCCATTTTGTCGTAATCTACATTTTTAACCCTGTTGGCCACGATATCAAACTCTTCCCTTACTTTTTTTTCGATATTGGAAATCGTTACCGGTTCACCGGTCATTTCCAATTTCTCGGTAGTGGTTATGGCTTTAGGAGTTGCAATCCAAAGTACCAAATATGCGATGATACCGGCTCCACCAGCCCAGATAAGAAGGATAAAGAATATTTTGATCCACACCGATTCAATTCCGAAATAGTGGCTCAAACCTGTACAAACTCCGGCAATGGTTGCGCGGTCTTTATCACGGTACAATTTTTTTGATTTTGTGTATGGATAAAATGGTTCTGCCGGTTTGTCGTCTGCGTCATCATCCAATCGGTAATCTTCAGGTTGCCCCATAACACCGATTACTTCATCCACATCTTTGTTATTGATAACATGTTTGTCGCTTTTTTGCTTTTCTGTAAGCAATTCTGCCACACGCATTTCAATATCTTTCATGATCTCATCTTTTCCTGATGAATTTGAAAGCGAACGTTTGATAGCCTCGAAATATCGAGTCAGTTTTTGGTATGCATCTTCATCTATGTGAAAAACTAAACCGCCTATATTAATATTTACTGTTTTGTTCATGATTTTTTTGATTTGTTGGTTGTGATGATGTTTACGGCGCCTGAAAGTTCAGACCATGTACCGCTTAATTCCGTTAAAAATGTTTTTCCTATTTCTGTAAGACCATAATATTTCCTTGGTGGTCCAGAAGTTGATTCTTCCCAACGATAGTTGAGCAGACCGTCATTTTTTAGTCTTGTCAATAGCGGATAAACAGTTCCCTCTACCACAAGCAATTTTGCGTCTTTTAAAGTGTCCAATATTTCAGAAGTGTATGCTTCCTTGTCTTTGAGAACTGACAAGATACAAAATTCTAAAACACCTTTACGCATCTGGGCTTTTGTGTTTTCAATATTCATAATACATGATTTAATTTTTTTTGATTAATACTGTTCGTTTTTTGAGTGATGGTTGAAACCTGGTTGATGATTGTAATGATTGATGATATTGATTGATGTTTTGGAAATTTGGGGCGTGATGATTAGTCGTTTTCGGAAAGCTCAACAATTAGATTAGATTGTTTTTCTCCAATAAGTTTCACTAGGTATTTTTCATTTTCTTCCATGGTGAAGCTTAATTTGTTTTGCCCTGCATTTTTAAATTTTTCAGTAAGGACAGTGTTGTTTCTTTTGTCAGTTACGATGATGTTAATGTTGTCCTCGGTTTTAAGGTTGAATTTCAAATTAACGTCTACTTCTTCATGGGCTACAATTTCGAATTGATGATTTTCTTTTTGTAATCCTGTGTTGTGTGTTTGGAAGCTTTTAACTTCGATACCTTTGTTTTCCTGTGCTACTAAGTTTGCTGTCATAGCTAGTAGCATTCCTGCGATTAAGATTAATTGTTTCATTTTGATTGTGATTTAATTGATTAATGATTTGATTGTGATTGATTGTGATTGATGATTATTTAAAAAAGGGTATGCTGAGCGGATATTTATAGTTTTCCCCGTTTGAAGCTTTAACGGCTGCAAGGATTACTAAAACAAATTCAATTACTTTCATCGCTCCAAATATGAAAGCTGCTGTGATTCCAATTGTTGCTAATCCTCCAATTTGGCCAAAACTGAAGTTTTCAATGATAAAATCGTCATCACTAAAAATTAGATTTATAGGAACGTTGCTGAAAATTGTATATAGCAAAATAGGTATGGCGATTAAACATAATATGATGCTATATATAAGGATGCTCAATTGAAAATTCATAACGCTTTTACCATTGTTGTCGATAAATTCAGATTCTTTCTTTGAGCTCCAAATGACAATTGGAAAAATATAATTCCCAAATGGAATGATATACTGTGTCAAAGTGCTAAGGTGTAAAACTGTAGCGATGTTTTTGTCATTAGTTGTTGTCATGATTTGATTTTTTTAGATTGATATTGAAACTGCTATTCTTTAATACTATAGATAAGCTATTAATTTCTTATACAAAGATACAACCAAAAAAAGATACTATGCAATACAAAGTACTAACATTTAACAAAATATTAACATTTGATATAAGCCTATATTGAGGCTCTTTTTCATTACATTTACAGTAAAATCAAGTGCTATGGAATTTTCTCCGTCAAAATTGAATACCTTTTTATTTTTAAAATTACCTTCCGCATTTTGGAGTGGAGTACGGGTAAAATCCATTTCAAAGGAACAATGCGTGGTAACCGTAAAGCATCGTTGGTTCAATCAAAACCCTTTTAAGTCGATGTATTTTGCCGTTCAGGCAATGGCTGCTGAATTGACAACAGGCGCTTTGGTAATGATGCAGATCAAACTCAGCGGCAGAAGAATATCAATGCTGGTTGCCAATAACAATGGAAACTTTACCAAAAAAGCCACAGGAAGAATTACCTTCACCTGCAATGAGGGGCATTTAATTGAGGAAGCTATCCACAAAACCATTGCAAACGGTGAGGGCCAAACCATCTGGATGAAATCTATTGGCGTAAATGAAAAAGGAGAGCAGGTTTCCGAAATGAATTTCGAATGGAGTATTAAATTGAAGCCATAAAGTTAAACCCATTATAATTAGGTTTTATTTAAGACAAGTTGGTTGTAAATTTACTGAACACACAACTAATTACTTATGAAGATTCTCATTACAGGCGCTACAGGTTTGGTAGGAAAGGAGTTGGTTAAACTTTTACTGGCCCAAAATCATACTGTAAATTATTTAACGACTTCATTATCCAAAATTGAAAGCAAGTCCAATTACAAAGGTTTCTACTGGAATCCCGAATTAGGGAAAATAGATGAGAATTGCCTTTACGAAGTTGATGTCATTGTGCATTTGGCAGGAGCCAGCATATCCAAACGCTGGACAAACGCTTATAAACAGGAAATTATTGAAAGCAGGATTCTATCCGCCGAGTTACTTTATAACCTGGTTCGCAAAACTCCAAACCAGGTGAAACAGTTTGTTTCTGCTTCTGGAATTGCGATTTATCCTGATAGTTATACCAAAGTTTATGATGAAAACACCACCGAAACGGAAGACAGTTTTCTTTCCCATGTCGTTAAGAAATGGGAGGAAAGCGCCAATAGGTTTCAGGTCTTAGGCTTAAAAGTGTGTAAAATCAGAACCGGTGTTGTCGTTTCAAAAGATGGTGGAGCCATACCCGAGATGGCAAAACCAATAAAAATGGGTTTTGGCGCAGCGTTCGGAAATGGAAAACAGATGCAATCCTGGATACACCTTAAGGATTTGGTCGCACTCTATGATTTTGCAATAGAAAACCAGCTTGAGGGCGTTTATAATGCAGTTGCACCAAATCCGGTTAGCAATAAGGAGTTGACAAAAGTTATAGCCCAAGCATTAAAAAAACCACTTTGGCTGCCAAATATTCCGGAGTTTGTAATGAAATTGATTCTCGGCGAAATGAGTTACCTGTTATTCTCAAGTAAAAACCTCAGTTCGGAAAAAATACGGAGTTTGGGATTCCAATTTAGATTCTCACAGATAGAAGACGCTATCAATGACTTATATAACTAAAAAAAGTGCTGTTAACCTACAGCACTTTTTTTACAAAAATATTCTCGAATTAATAATTTTTTGAGCTAACCTTATACGGGATACCTTTAAGTATCTTGTACAAAC
The DNA here is from genome assembly GCF_021608265.1 of Flavobacterium wongokense. Classification (GTDB taxonomy): domain Bacteria; phylum Bacteroidota; class Bacteroidia; order Flavobacteriales; family Flavobacteriaceae; genus Flavobacterium; species Flavobacterium wongokense. The sequence goes on along the minus strand of NZ_JAKIHP010000002.1, from coordinate 511,443 downwards.
TTAATCAAAACGAAATCGTAATAGTCTTAAAATTTTATTAATTTTTTATTAAATCTTCGAAAGTTGTTTTTTTTCAGCCCAATAAAAAAAGAGTGACAATTTGACATTTTCAAAGAAATGGCAGTACTTTTGCTTTCCAAAATCCGCAAATGAATATCAAGAATATATTTAAAAATAAAAGCACAATGAATACTGAAAATAGCGAAAAAGAATGTGACGTGAATGAAAACACGGTAAACGAAGTGGAATCTGCTGTAGAGCTGACTGTCGAAGAACAGCTGCAGGAGGATTTAGCCAAAGAAAAAGATAAATTTTTACGTCTTTTTGCCGAATTCGAAAACTTTAAAAAAAGAACAGCTAAAGAGCGTATCGAATTGTTTAAAACTGCTAACGAAGAAGTATTACAGGCAATCCTGCCAATATTGGATGACTTTGACAGGGCAATGGTTGAAATTTCCAAATCGGAAGACGATGTGTTGTTGAAAGGCGTGGAGTTGATCCACGAAAAATTGAAAAACACTCTTGTTTCTAAAGGTTTGGAACAGGTTGAAGTAAAAGCTGGCGATAATTTCAATGCCGATTTTGCTGAAGCCATTACCCAAATTCCTGCGCCATCAAATGATCTGAAAGGAAAAGTGGTTGATGTAATCGAGAAAGGATATAAATTGGGCGACAAAATAATTCGTTTCCCAAAAGTGGTTATAGGACAATAATCGGGTCTAATTTTTATAAAATACTATGAGCAAAAAAGATTTTTACGAAATATTAGGCGTTTCAAAAAGTGCTTCTCCGGAAGAAATCAAAAAAGCATACCGAAAAAAAGCCATTGAATTCCATCCTGATAAAAATCCGGGAGATAAACAAGCCGAAGAAAATTTTAAAACCGCAGCCGAAGCTTATGAAGTGCTTGGTGATGCCGATAAGAAAGCAAAGTACGATCAATATGGCCATGCCGCTTTTGATGGTGCCGGTGGTTTTGGTGGAGGACATCACATGAATATGGATGATATCTTCAGCCAGTTTGGCGATATCTTCGGAAGTGCTTTTGGCGGTGGTGGATTTGGCGGTTTCGGAGGGAATTCTGGTGGCCAGCGCAGGGTAAAAGGAAGCAATCTCCGCATTAAGGTCAAACTGACTTTAGAGGAAATTGCAAATGGTGTGGAGAAAAAAGTAAAAGTGAAGCGTAAAGTCCAGGCTCCTGGAGTAAAATATAAAACCTGCCCAACCTGTAATGGACAAGGACAGGTGCTGAGGGTTACCAATACGATTTTAGGAAGAATGCAGTCGGCAACTACCTGTAACACCTGTGGTGGAACTGGCCAGACTATTGAGAGCAAACCAAACAATGCCGATGCGCACGGAATGATACTGGAAGATGAAACCGTTTCTATCAAGATTCCGGCAGGAGTTGTTGACGGAATGCAATTAAAGGTTTCCGGAAAAGGAAACGACGCTCCGGGAAATGGAATTCCGGGTGATTTGATTGTTGCGATAGAAGAATTGGAGCATGAATTTTTGAAACGTGAAGGTGAAAACCTTCATTATGATTTATACATCAGTTTTGCCGAAGCAGCTTTAGGAGCTTCAAAAGAAATCGATGCTGTCAATGGCAAGGTTAGGATTAAGCTGGAGGAAGGAATTCAATCCGGCAAGATATTAAGGCTTAAAGGCAAAGGAATTCCTAGCCTGAACAGTTATGGAAGTGGAGATTTATTAGTACATGTGAATGTATGGACACCTAGAAAAATGTCGAAGGAACAACGCCAGTTTTTTGAAAAATCATTAACCGATGAAAACTTTATTCCAAATCCCGAAAAAGGGGACAAATCTTTTTTTGAAAAAGTAAAGGATATGTTTTCATAGTTAAAAAAATATATTTATATTTGAATGTTACTTGGAAACAAGTAATTTCTTTTTCATAGCAATTTTTCCCATCCTTTTGTAAAAATTAGGGTGGGTTTTTTTTGTAACAAATAATTTCTTTTCATACTTATTCTGTACTTTTACGCTGCCGATAAGGCAATAAAAGAAATCAATCTTAATAAAGTATGAGCAATATACTTGAAGTAAACAAAGTAGTTAAGCAATATGGCGATTATACTGCGCTTAACGAAGTTTCCTTAACCGTTCCCAAAGGCAGCATATATGGACTTCTTGGTCCGAATGGCGCCGGAAAAACTTCCCTAATCCGTATCATAAACCAAATCACCATGCCCGATGGTGGCGATGTTATCCTCGATGGCGAAAAACTAAAACCGGAACACGTTGCCGTTATTGGTTACATGCCTGAGGAAAGAGGTTTATACAAAACCATGAAAGTAGGCGAGCAGTGCCTCTATCTGGCGCAACTCAAAGGCTTGTCCAAACAGGAGGCAAAACAGCAATTGGACTATTGGTTTGAACGTTTGGAAATCCAGGGTTGGTGGAATAAAAAAATCCAGGAACTTTCGAAAGGTATGGCTCAGAAAATCCAATTCGTGGTTACCGTTTTGCACAAACCAAAGTTGTTGATCCTTGACGAACCTTTCTCTGGTTTTGATCCGGTGAACGCCAATCTGATTAAGGATGAAATTATTGAGTTGAACAAACAGGGAACATCTGTAATCTTTTCTACGCATCGAATGGAAAGCGTTGAGGAAATGTGTGATTATATTGCCTTAATCCATAAATCAAACAAACTGATTGAAGGGAAACTGATTGATGTTAAAAAGAAATTCAGGAGCAATAGCTACGAAGTCGGAATCCTGAGCGATAATATCGAAGGCCTGATGTATGATTTGTCACAAAAGTTCACTTTGTCCCAAACTGATTTCAAATCACTAAACGACGAGCTGAAGTTGGAAATCAACCTCGGAAACGCAACACCAAATGATTTGCTGAACACCTTAGTCCAACGAGGACAGGTAACCCATTTTGTGGAAAAAATCCCAAGTATGAATGATATTTTTATCAAAACCGTAAGCGAGAAATAATGAGCAAAACACTTCTTATCATAAAAAGGGAATTTGTTGCCAAAGTGCGCAATAAATCATTTATCGTAATGACTTTTCTAAGTCCGCTGCTGTTTGTTGCCATTGGTGTTTTTGTGGGATATCTAAGCACAATGAAAGCCGAGCTGAAAACCATTGCCATACACGATGAAACCGGAAGGTTTGTCAATGAGTTCAAAACCGATCAGGAATATAAGTATGTCGATTTATCTCAGGTCGATTTAAAAACACTAAAAGACAGCATCGTGAGCGAAAGCTACGAAGGGCTTTTGATCATTCCGAAATTGGATGATAATGCCAAACTTCAAAAAGGAATCCAATATGTTTCCAATGACAGCCCGAGCGTTTCCTTTACAGAAGACCTCGAAGATATCATTGCCAAAAAAATTACAGCAGAGAATTTCCAGAAAGCTGGTTTGGATACCCTAAAAATCAACAATGCCAAAGCTGATGTTTCGATTTATTTGGAAAAGGCGTCGGGTGAACAGGCATTGAAAGGCTTGAACGAAATCAAAATCATCATTGGTGGTGCTTTTGGTTACCTGATTATGATGTTCATTATTTTATACGGAAATATGGTCATGCGAAGCGTTATCGAAGAAAAGACTTCACGTATCATTGAAGTCATCATTTCATCGGTAAAACCATTCCAATTGATGATGGGTAAAATCATTGGAACCTCTTTAGCCGGAATTTTGCAATTCCTAATTTGGGCTGTTTTAGGTTTGAGTGCGATGTTTATTCTTTCGGGAATGCTTGGTGTACATATGGGAGCATCAGGTGCAGCCGGAGCTCAGGCTGTGGAAGCAGCACAGCATTCGGGCAGTGACATTCAAATGTACATTAAGGAACTTTGGAACCTTCCAATCGCAACCATTTTGATATCATTTATCATTTACTTTATCGGAGGTTATTTTTTATACAGCTCATTTTATGCGTCAATTGGTGCGGCTGTTGATAACGAAACCGATTCGCAGCAGTTCTTACTGCCAATCATCATGCCTTTGATTTTGGGAGTTTACATAGGTTTCTTTACCGTAATGAATGACCCTCACGGAACCATTGCCACAGTCTTTTCGATGATTCCGCTGACTTCTCCAATAGTAATGATGATGCGGATTCCGTTTGGTGTTCCAACCTGGCAGATTATTGTTTCAATGCTGATATTGTTTGGAACCTTCCTTGGCGTTGTTTGGTTTGCGGCCAAAATTTACCGTGTTGGTATTTTGATGTATGGCAAAAAACCAAGCTGGAAAGAACTTGCGAAATGGCTTAGATATTAGAAAAAGGCATAAAGGTTTCATAATCTGAAAATCTTTATAAAATCTTTATGCTTTCTAACATTTGCTTTATATTCTACTTATAACGAATGCCGTAACTTTGTCAAAAATTAGCAGCAAAGCCATGTTAGAGTTTAAAGCCAAAAATAATCAGTACTTAATCAGCATACTCTCGGTTACGGCGGTTTCATTATTGGGACTGTTCGTGCGCGATGTCATCGATTATAAAATCATTGGTTACTTACTTTTATTCCTGGTTTCCATACTGGCTATTTTCTTCGAAATAAAGCCAGTATTGATAGCTGCGGTCCTCAGCGCCTTAGCGTTAGATTTCCTATTTATAAAACCCTATTATACACTTCATATTGATAGTGCCGAAGATGCTTTACTGCTGTTATTGTTCTTTGTTATAACGCTTATAAATGCTGTTTTGACTTATAAAATCAAACGAATGCAAAAGGCAATCCATATTAAGGAAGCCAAAGCCAATACAATGAAATTGTATAATACGCTGCTGGATTCACTTTCCCATGAACTCCGAACACCAATTGCTGCAATCATTGGTTCAATAGATACACTGCAACAAAAGAATGTAGATCTTTCTCCAGACAGTAAAGAAAACCTATTGGATGAAATTGAAAAAGCATCGATAAAGCTGAACTATCAGGTTGAAAACCTGCTGAATATGTCACGTCTTGAATCAGGTTATATTCAGCCCAAACTCGATTGGTGCGATGTTAAGGAAATCATCTACAATGCCAGCAATCGATTGACAGAAGAATTAGCACATCATAAACTAATTATAAACGCCGAAGAAAATTTACCACTTTTCAGACTTGATTATGGATTGATGGATCAAATCCTTTACAACCTGATTTATAATGCAACACAATACACACCAAAAGGCGCAAAGATTCAAATTGATGTAAAATATGAAGTGGATGCCGATTATGACATGCACATGGATGTGATTAAAAAATGCGTAATTACTATTGCCGATGATGGTCATGGTTTTCCTGAAAATGAAATAGATAAAGTATTTGATAAGTTTTACAGATTACAGCATTCAAAAACTGGTGGGACAGGCTTAGGGCTTTCAATTGTAAAAGGATTTGTAGAAGTGCAGCATGGAACAATACAACTGAGTAATGCTGAAGAGGGCGGAGCTGTTTTTGAAATGGCTTTTGCAGTGGATTCTTTGCCAATAAATACCGTAGAAAATGAGCAATAGTTATTCCATATTAGTCATTGACGACGAAAGCCAAATCAGGAAGCTTCTCGAAATTACGCTTGAAGCAAATGGGTATAAATTGCTGTTTGCAGTCAACGGTAAAGAGGGAATCACAATGGCGGCGAGCCATCAACCCGATTTGATCCTGTTGGATTTGGGTTTGCCCGATGAAGACGGTCAGGAAATATTGAAGAAATTACGCGATTGGTATCAAAATCCCATCATCATTCTATCAGTAAAAAGCACCGAAGAGGAAATAGTAAAAGCATTGGATAATGGTGCCAATGACTATCTGACTAAACCTTTTAGGACACAGGAACTTTTAGCCCGAATAAGGACAGCTTTGCGTGGCAGTTTCAATCAAAACCAGGAACCGATCATTGCTTTTGGAAATATTACGGTTGATTTTGCTTCGAGAATCATCAAACTAAATGAGGAAGTCTTAAAACTAACCGCAACTGAATACAATCTATTTACCTTACTGCTCAAAAATGATGGGCGCGTACTGACGCATCAATACATCCTAAAGGAAATTTGGGGAAATGCTTATGCAGAACAAACCCAATATTTGAGGGTTTTTGTAGCACAGCTCCGGAAAAAAATCGAAGATGATCCCAACCTTCCTAAATATATAATCACCGAATCGGGTGTTGGCTACCGTTTTAATTCGGGTTAAAATCTAAATCACATTTCGTTTAAAATCTCTTTGTGGATTCTCTGTAGAATACCATCAGGGACAACTCATGTCAAATTTTTTCTAAATACCTTACTTATGAATTCTCTTTCCACACATCAAAAAGTAACCGCGGTAACGCTTCTCGTCGCACTCGGAATCATCTATGGAGACATTGGTACCAGTCCGTTGTACGTTATGAAAGCCATTATTGGAGACAGGCCCATTTCCGAATTATTGGTCTATGGCGGAGTTTCCTGTGTTTTTTGGACGCTGACTTTTCAAACGACTTTCAAATACATTTTCCTGACACTTTCAGCAGATAATCATGGCGAAGGCGGAGTCTTTTCGCTTTATGCCTTAGTCAAACGTTTTGGAAAAGGGAAACTGGTAATTCCAACAATTCTTGGTGCAACCACTCTGTTGGCAGACGGAATCATCACACCTCCCATTTCTGTAGCTTCTGCTGTTGAAGGTTTGGAAGTCATCATTCCCGATATTCCAACGATTCCGATTGTAATTGCAATTCTCTCAGGAATCTTCCTTTTCCAGCGTTTTGGGACACAGAAAGTAGGGTTCATCTTTGGACCGGCAATGGTGGTTTGGTTTTCGATGCTGTTTGTTTTAGGTTTTTCCCAAATTTTACACCACCCCAACATCCTAAAAGCATTAAATCCGATATACGCCTACCAATTGCTGGTCGAATACCCACACGGATTCTGGCTGCTTGGTGCAGTCTTTCTTTGCACAACCGGAGCTGAAGCATTGTATTCCGACTTAGGGCATTGCGGGAAAAAGAATATTCGGATTAGCTGGGTTTTTGTAAAAATATGTTTGGTTGTTAATTATTTGGGCCAGGCTTCCTGGCTGATGAATCAGCAAAATCCATTGCTTGGCGACCGAAATCCGTTTTACCAAATCATGCCACAATGGTTTCTACTCATCGGGATCATTATAGCTACATTGGCCACAATCATTGCATCGCAGGCACTAATCAGCGGTTCATTCACTTTGATAAATGAAGCGATTTCGCTCAACTTCTGGCCAAGGGTCAAACTCAAAAATCCAACGAATCTAAAAGGGCAAATCTATATTCCGTCAGTGAACACCATACTGTGGATTGGTTGCATACTAATGATATTGTATTTCAAAAACTCTACGCACATGGAAGCAGCTTATGGATTCTCGATTACGATTGCCATGATGATGACCACGCTTTTGCTGATGTATTATCTGGTCTTTATCAAAAAAGTAAACAAAGGCTGGGTGACCTTAATCCTAATCGTTTTTTCGATTATTGAAGTTTCCTTTTTCATTGCTAATGTCTCTAAAATAAAGGAACGATGGATGTTTTTGTTTTTTGAACTGTTCATCTTTTTGGTGATGTATGTTTGGTATTATTCCCGAAAAATTAACAACCGCTTCCTGAAGTTTTCCAACCTGACGGAACAAATCCCAATGCTTAAGGAATTAAGCGAAGACGATGCGATTCCGAAATATGCTACGCATCTCATTTACCTGTCCAAAGCGGATAAGACCTATGAAATTGAAGAGAAAATCATCAAATCGATATTTTCCAAACAACCCAAGCGTGCTGATATTTATTGGTTTTTCCATATCAACCGAACCAATGAGCCTTTCACACTCAACTACGAAGTCATCGAATTGTTAGACGATAAAGTCATCAAGATTGTACTGAATATAGGTTTTCGGGTGCAGCCAAAAGTTGAATTGTATTTCAAGAAAATTGTCCAGGATTTGGTTAACAAAAAAGAACTGAAACTGCACATCAGGCCTGACGGTTCGACCAAGTATAATACAGAACCTGATTTCAAATTCATCATCATCGAAAAATTCATTTCCGTCGAAAATGATTTTGGCACCAAAGACGCCTTACTGTTACATTCCTATTACTGGCTCAAAGGATTGTCATTGTCAGATGAAAAAGCATTTGGCCTGGACAAAAGCGATGTCGAAATAGAAAACGTCCCAATAGTATATCAACCGATTTCCAAATTACAATTAGAAAGAAAAACAATTTAAGATCATGAATAAAATAATCTCAACAATCGCAATGCTTAGTTGTATGACAGGTTTTGCACAAAATACAGTTCAGGATACTTTAAAGGAAAAAATTCCATTTGAAGGAATGGACATGTCCTGGCAGAATGGTTCCGACAGAAGGACAAAACCACCGGTTTTATCAGGTAAATATTTTACAGGAAGCGTTATGATTGATGCGAATTATACGCATTCGTTCAACAACCCAATTGATAATACGGTAGTAGGTTCAACCGCTTTGGCACGCAACAATGAAATGCAGGTTTCGAGTGCCAATATTGGTGGCGATTTCTATTATGAAGGTGCCCGCGGGAAAATCATGATGCAGTTTGGAACGCGTTCTACTGTAATTCCGCGCAATGATTATAGTGTTTATAGAGGTCAGTATCAATTAGATAATGTCTATCGTTATTTGTCTGAAGCCTATGCTGGTTACCACTTTAATAAATGGTACGGAATCAATGTAGATGCCGGAATGTTCATGTCATATATTGGTTTGAACTCTTATTACCAGGTTGAGAACTGGGAATACCAGGCTTCGTTTACTTCAGATAACACTCCTTGGTTTTTCAATGGTCTGCGTGTACAGATTTTTCCAACCAAAACCTTAAAAATTGAAGGCTGGCTGATTAACGGCTGGCAAAGTTATGGTAAGTTCAACAGCATGCCGGGAATAGGAGGAAACCTAACCTGGTGCCCCAATGAAGCGGTAAAATTGTTGACGAATGATTATTACGGAACTGATGCAGCAGGTTTAAAGAACAGGATCCGCTTTCACTCGGACAATAGTTTATTGGTACGCTATTTTAACCAGCCCAAATCAAAGGGAATCAGCAAAGCGGCTTTTTCTTCAACTTTCGATGTTGGATTTGAAAATGGCGATGGAGTAGCAGGATTTAATGGCAATGCTCAAAAACCGTCACAATATTTCCTTAGCGGAATGATCTACAACCGTATTTGGTTCAATAAGGATAAAATGGCGTGGACAATAGGTGGTGGAGTCATGAAAAATCCCGGAAGGTACTTGGTTTTATATCCAACAGGCGATGCGAGCCCGCTTCCAAATCCCAATAATCCTACACAACCTGCAGGAACACATCCGTTTACAGCAAATCCAGGCGACCAATTTGAAGGCTGGGATTGTTCAACCAATTTCGATTTCATGCCCAACCAAAGCATTACCTTTAGGGTGGAATTTGTCCACAGGGAATCAAGTGTTCCTTACTTTGCAGGAAGTGGCGGCGTAACTTCGCCATCAGGTTATACTACAACACCATTGCCATCTGACTGGAAACCCGATTTGGTAAAAATGGAAAATAGGATTGTTTTTGCAATTTTGTTTAGGATATAACTAAAACGGGTACCCAATTGCCAGATTGAACAATAGGTTTGATTTACGCCAGGAACCGCTGCCAAAGTTGACTTCATCAAGTACCCAGCGTTGCCCGTTGGGAAGAAAAGGTTTTCGTATTGGGAATGCCAAATCGGTGCGCAGTACCAAAAAGCTGAAATCAAAACGAAGCCCCGCGCCAATGCCCACAGCGATATCCTTCATAAAATCTTTGGTAAATTGGGAACCCGGTTTGTCTATATCCTTATTGATAAGCCAAATATTTCCCGCATCGAGGAATAGGGCGCCCTTTATAAATTTATAGATGTCAGTTCTGTATTCGGTATTGAATTCCAATTTCACGTCACCCGATTGGTCGGGAATAAATTCGCTCACTTCGTTGGAACCATCATAACTTCCGGGACCCAATGACCTTGAGCGGAAAGCGCGAAGGCTGTTGGTTCCGCCAATGAAGAATTGTTTACTAAACGGAATCTCGTCTGAATTACCATAAGCAAAGGCAGCTCCGATTATGATTCGGCTTTTAAGCAATGATGTTTTATTGAATTTATAGGTGTGTTTGAATTCATTTTGGATTTTGACAAACTGGCTGAATGCAATGTCAAAAATCTTAATCGTATCTCCTTTTTTGATATCAGCACCGGTAACCAAGCCAGCTATATTTCCCGACAAATCGATTCCGCCTTTGTAATAGAAGGTGTTTTTCCTTCTCTGATTCATTTCATTCGTATAGGTAAAATAATAAGTTGGCCCGAAAATCAGTTGCTTTTCAATTACGTGTTTTAATGACGGGTTCAAATCAACCTGCTCCTGATACAAATCGGTCACATTTTGAGGCCTTACGTAGCTGATTTCCGTGATGTTCAATTGATGTTCCTTGCGAACGTCTTCTTTCCAGCCATAACCAAACGAGCCTTTGAAGGTTTGCAGCGAATACAGTTTCATCCTGTTTTGGAATTCGTAGCCAATTGTTGCATTGGTCCGCGGAACAAATCCGCTCGACGATTTGAGCCTGAACGGAGAAATGAATCGTGGCCATGTTAAGCTGGCTTCACCACCATAACGGAAAACATTAAAGCCATTATTTTTGCCTCCCAATTGTACTTCGACACCGCCAAATGTAGAAATAGTCAATAATTCAGCACCGTGGAAAGTATTGCGGTTGCTCCAGTTTATCTTTAATTCGCTACCGGTATAATTCGCCGAATTGGTTTTAGCCAATATTTCAACACGGATTGATTTCCGTTCCAGAGGTGTTAAATAGTAATAAGCATCAAGGTAATTTCCAATCGTATCCGATTCCTTGAACTGGTTTTTTACAAACTTAAATGTCCCAAGGTTTACCAATCGGTTTAAGGTAAGGTTATGGTTGGTCCTGTTGTACAAATCATTTCTTTTAAAATACAATGTCCTGTCCCAAACACGAGGTTTAAACAAACCATCGTTGCCAATGATTCTGAGGTCTTTGTATTTTTCATAAGTCTTCATCGTATCATTATTAATCGAATAATTTGGGTAAATGATAATCCGATTGATTTTATAAGGTGTCTTGGCTGCAACAGGTGCTTCGTCTTTTACTTTTACCTTTAAATCAACTTCATATTTTCCAACAGTACTGTCTACCTGAACCAGGATATAATCTTCATTGAAATAATAAAAACCTTTTTCCTTCAGACGGGTATCGATTCGTTTTCTTTCCAGCTTGATATTGTCCAGGCTGTAAGGATCACCCACTTTAAGCAGGCTTCTTACTCTTCCGGGTTTGGCTTTTTTATCTTTGATATTCTGCCTTCCCGTTGTTTTATCGCTTCCACGTTTGTAAGTCCGTGCCACGGCTTTTCCAATTACGGATGAATCTGATGGAAATTCCACCGATTTGATTTTGTATTGCTTTCCTGCGTTTACCTTATATTCCGCAGTTGCGCGTCTTCCATGCCTTGTCGAATCGGCGCTGGTTCGGGTATTGAAGTATCCATTGTTTTCTGAAAAATTCTGCAGCAAACTCCTATTGTATTCCAAGTCAACTTGGCTGAATAAAACCGGAGCTTCACCCAGAGACGTTTTTAACCAATGACGAAATCCTTTTTCTTTTTTTGGTTCACCGGCAAGATTGTAGAAAAATAATTTATAACGGACTCCCAAAAACTTTTTGTTCGGGAGTGGACGCGGAATTTCTTTGAGTTTTGCTTGTAAAAGCTTGCGTTGTTTGTTTGTGATATTACTGTCTTTTACCACTTTTACGGTTGCTCCGGTATAAAGCAGGTCGCCTTCCGGAACAAACTTTGTCGAGTTGCATGCGGTTGCAAATAATACCAGGACTACTATGTAGCATAACTTCCTAATCATTTGTTTTCTTTTTAGCTTTTTTTGGTTTATCCGTATCTTTTTTTGAATGGAATAATTCCCTGAATTTGTTGTAATCCAGAGTAATGATGAATCCAACTCCGGTTTCAATGACTTGTCCCTGCAAGGCAACCTGATAGAGGTTTTTCCTGTAGGCGCGGACTTTGTAGCGTCCATCTTTTGAAATTTGATATTCGGCTGCAATGTCGCCTGCAATGGTATTGGTTTCCTTATTTACCTGTTCAGGACCTTCAATCCCAAACGTACTTCCGACAGTTACTTTCAATCGATCGTTCAATAGTTTCTTGGAGAGCCCAACATTCAAATCGGTTTTGTTTTCTTTTTGGCCTGTGGTATAATCTTCTGACGAATCCAAATCAAAATCCACTTCAAAGCCTTTTATCAAATCGCTGGCAAGGTTATTCAATTGTTGCGATAATACTTTACTTGCGCTTTCGCGTGCCAGGGATGAAGCCGTAGTTCCACCACTTTCGCTTGAGAATGGGTCTTCACCTATGAATCGGTTCAATAAAAGCAAGGCGAAAACCTGTTTGTTTAAATCGTCCGGTTCTTGTCGCAGTTGTGCCAGTTTGGCTTCGGTTTTGGTAATGATGTCGCTTGAAACCGAATTGTTTCCTTCAGGCAGGATAATGTCAAACGTAATGTTGGGTTTCAATAATTCGCCAGTCATTTTAAGCTCGGTTTCAAAAGGTATTTTTTGTTTGTAGGTATTGCGTTCCTCAGGAGTCAGTGCTGTAAGCTGGTCGTTTAACAAATCGATTGGCGCCGTTTGGAGTTTATAAACCGCAATAATGTTGATGTCGGCTGTTGTGGGTTCACCAGTCCAAAGGATGTAGCTTCCTTTTTTGATATCGAATTTCCTTTTTATCAAATTAAAACTCATTTCATAACTTCCTTCTTCAAGGGCGTAACGTCCGGTTAAGGTAGTTTTTCCCGAAGGGTCAATGCCTCCTGAAAGTTGCGCTTCGCCTTTCATTTTGAGGTAATCGCCATTTCCTTTATCAATAATCATTGATATTTCGGCATCTTTGTCGATTTCAATATTTACCGTTGCATTGATTCCTTTTACTTCGGTTTCGGCAGTGGCTTCAACCAATGGTACTTTGGTAAATAATTGAGGCTGGTCCTGGTCGATAAACTCTACAATCCCTTCACGATCAGCTATTGATGGATCGTCTTGCGGCAATACAACCGTAAATTTGGTGTCTTTATTGATCTTGATGTTTCCTTCCACATACGGGCTGTCCATAGAACCTTTTACGGTCAAATGATTATCCAAATACAATTCGCCATAAAAAGTATCATTGTCTTTTGCTTTTGAATTTACCGCCTTGAAATTGTCAGCATCTACAGTTAAGTCAAATCCAAGATTGGTATAATTGGTATTGTCTACTTTTCCATTGATGACCAAATCATTGTTCTTTTCATCATAAATCGTAAAATTGTCAAGAAGGATGGCATTCTCGGTAAATACCAATTTATCGTTCATCGATTTGAACTTGGCATTGAGTTTGGTCGCTTTGAAACCGATTTCATTGAATTTTAAATCACCGACTAATTTTGGGTTGCCGGCATTTCCGTAAACTTTCATGTTTCCTGTAAAGTAACCTGTTCCTTCTTTGATATTCTCCATAGAAAAACCCTGAACGCTTTTTAGGTTCAGCTTTTGGATATCGAGGTTCATGTTGAGGTTGTCTGCTGTAGCCTGATAGGTTCCATCAAGATTCATTTGATTTTCCTGTCCTGTAAGTTCAATTTTAGCAGTATAGGTATTGGCAGTATAATTATCGACATTGACATTGATATTTCCAACAAGCTCTTTTTTGAAAGTGAAATCATCAATGCTTACCGTGGCAGTGAAAAGTACCTTTGACATTAAGTCTTTCAACACCACATTTCCATTGATCAGTCCATTCATTTCTAGGTTTTTCATCTGAACGATGTCGGCGATGGTTTTGATTTCAAAATCCCTGAAGTCGACTTCCAGCGGAGGATTGTATCCATCATTTTGGGATTCAAATATTACACTGCTGTCGCCTTTTCTCAAATCGAAATTGGTTACATAAATCCCTCTGTCGGAAATCCGGATGCGGTTGTCTTCAGAAAGTTTCCAGTTGTCATAATTCAGCAATAATTTTTTTGGGTCAAGCCAAATTTCACTGCCACCATTCTGAGATTTTAAATTACCGGCAATCAAATAACGGTCTTTGTTATTGTAATCCTTAACGAGCAGAGTATAATCTAAAAGATCTTTGGCAGCCGTTCCTGAAAAACTGGTGCGGTGCAGCAGAAACTGATTGTTCCTGATTTCATCCACACTCAAATTATAAACCAAGGCATCGTCTTTTGTGTCAATTTTTATCATGCCATTCGCAATAGTGTTGTTACCATAAACCAATTTCGGTATCGAACCATTCAAAACAATCGTGTCATTAACCGAATTGTATCTTCCGCTGAGAGCAATAGGTTCAATGCTTTTAATTGCAGGAACTATTTTCAGTAGGAGTGGAGTGCTTTTTACATTTACCTTAAATGCCAATTGTTGTGGGCCATAAGGAACGTTTTTCGAAGTGGCTTTTAAATTGTAATAATGCGAAACGCTGTTTTTTACCGAATTCGCTAAAGTCGACAATCTGTATTTTCCAACAAATTCGGCGTCCATAAATTGGGAATCCAAAGTGATGGAATTTTTTTCTGCTGTTGCAACCGCAACGACATTAATCGAATCTGTAGCAAACTGCTCTTTGTCATTGGCAATCAGCAGATGATGGATGCTCGCTTTCCCGTTGAGGAAATCAATATCCGCCGATTGTATGTCGGCGTCAAGTTCGCCTCGCAGTTTCAAAGGCCCGGCGTGCAGGTTGAGTTTGTTTAAGTCGGCTATGTCAACATTCAGATGAATTTCGCCTTTTGGATATTTGTCCTTAAAACTGCCGCTCGACACCAGGTCAAATTTCAAATTGGGATCTTTGATAAACGCATTGGCATTGAAAGCCCCATTATTGATTTTCCCGTCAACAACCAGGTTTTGATAGGTGTAATGATTGTAATTGGCCTTAATTATTGTGGCATTGGCTACAGCGTTTGCTGTTTTCGGATTAAAGCCTGTTCCTTTGATTTCCGTTTTCAACGTTATCTTTCCGATAGAATCGTTTTTCAAAAACCTTCCCAAATCGAAATTATCCAATGCAGCATCAAGATTGTATTTTTCACGGTTTTTAATCCTTCGATCCAACGAACCTTTTATTTTGGCATTTCCGGAACTTGTTGCCAAGTCCATATTGGTACTGAAATTATTGATGGTTCCTCTGAAAGTTCCTTTGGTACTGAATTGTGACGGCAGTTGAATGTTGGTTGGAATGGTATTTTTCGGAACAAACGCATAAACATCTTTTGCACTCGATTGCAGGTTTTTGATGTTAAGGTTGAAATATGCCTTTTTAAAATCGGGCAAACCCACAACCCAGCCACTGGCATTGACTTTCGTAGCGCCAATTCCGCTAAGCTGAAGTTTTGGGAAATTAAGGTTGCTTAGCTTTCCTGATATTTTTGTGTCCAAAAGAACCACAGCATTAGGATTGCTTTTGAACGGATTGGTATTTGACAATTCAGGCGCAAAAAGAAGAATGTCCTTAAATCCGATTTTACTTTGATTCAGATTGGCATTTACGATAAGTCCGCCCGGATTTTTGGAAAGCGATTCAATCGATGGATAACCAATGACGATTTCGTTTCGCACGGTACTTTGTGGCGTTTTAAAATACAAATCCTTTAAGTAGGCTGTTTTTTCTCCGTAATAGAAATCGGTTTTGAAGGATTCTATTTTTACCCCGCTTTTTTCCTCGGCTTTCATAGCGTTGATTTTTCCGGAAATGGTTTGCGCATTGTAAGCGATTCTTTCCGCGCCAAGGTTGAGGTTTTTGATGCCAAGATGCCTGTAATCAATTCCTTTCTGAACTGCGTCACCATTGGCATTGTCAAAAGTGAAATTTACTTTTTCAAAAGCGACTTCGTTTACTTTTACTTTCCAATTAGATTTTGAGCCTGCTGTTTTTTTATCTTCCTGTGTTGGGATTTTGCCTAAGGCCAAACCACCATTTGCATTGGACAATTCTATTTTATCGAGATCAATCGTATTGGTTTTTAAATCGAACGCATTGACTTTTACCAACAATTTATCCAAGCCGATATTGGTTGTAATTTTGGAATTGTCGTCCTGGTAATCGACTTTGATTTTGGATAAGTCGAGCGTTCCCAATTTCAGTTTTAAATCTGGACTTTTCGATTTTGCTGTTTTGGGTTCAACTACATTTCCAACCAAACCTTGTTTATACGAAAACTGCATTCCATCAATCTTAAAACGCGGAACCTCAAAATTCATTTGGTTGAGGTCAAATGTTTTGAGGCGCGTATCTAAATGATTTATATTCAGCTTTAAATTATTATTCGAATAGACGTCATTGTATCGGATTCGGACATTATCCATTTTGATCTTATCCAATAAAAATTCCATTGGGGGCGAATTGTCATCCTGTTTTTCAGGAGATTTGAAAGCCTCGATAATGTAATTGAAATTGAAAATATTGTCCTTATTCCGGTCAACGTGGGCGACGATGCCATCCAATTCCACCGAATTGATTTCAACCTTGTTGCCAAATAAAATTCCGTATAGATTAATGTTTGCGGCAATCTTTTTACCTGACAAAAGCGTATCTTTTTTTTGATCTTCAAAATAAACGCCTTGTAATGTGACGTCTTTTGGAAAGGCAATTTGGAGTTTGTTGACAACAACTTTGGTTTTTAGTTTGTCTTCGAGGTAAGCAACAGCTTTGCCTTTAGCATAATTTTGGACAGCTGGAATTTGAAGCGCAATAACAGCCAACAGGACTAATCCTATGAGGGACAGCATTATCCAAAGGATAATCCTTAGGCCTTTTGTAAAGTACTTTTTCAAATCTAAATTGTCGTTGGTTAGAGAAATAAGAGGATAGATTCCGCTTATTCACCTCAAAGATGACAATTTTATTAGGTAAAACCTTTATATAATTAGCTTAAAAAGTTACAAGATTTGCTAGCAGTCGGCCATATTTACAGCCACTGCCAAACCTCCTTCAGAAGTTTCCTTGTATTTCGAATTCATGTCTTTTGCAGTTTTCCACATGGTTTCAATGACTTTATCCAATGGGACTTTGGCATTTTTAGCGTCCGTTTCCATAGCCAGTTCCGCAGCATTGATAGCCTTGATGGCGCCCATGGTATTGCGTTCAATGCATGGAATCTGAACCAAACCGCCAATAGGGTCACAGGTCATTCCTAGGTGATGTTCCATTGCAATTTCGGCAGCCATTAAAACCTGGTCCGGAGTTCCGCCCATTACTTCGCACAATGCTGCTGCAGCCATTGCAGAAGAAACGCCAATTTCGGCCTGGCAGCCACCCATAGCCGCAGATATGGTGGAACCTTTTTTGAAGATACTTCCAATTTCACCGGCAACCATCAGGAATTGTTTGATTTCCTTTTCACCGGCATCGTGGTTTTCGATTACCAGGTAATACATCAAAACAGATGGAATTACACCTGCACTTCCATTGGTTGGTGCGGTTACAACTCTTCCTAAAGCAGCATTTACTTCGTTTACCGCTAAGGCAAAACAGGAAACCCATTTCAATATCTGCCTAAACTTTACTTCTGTTTTTCGAATGGTCTCAAGCCATTCCTGTGGATTGGTATAATTGGCTAAACCAATAAGGTTCTGATGCATGTCAAAAGCACGCCTTCTGACGTTCAAACCGCCAGGCAGAACGCCTTCTGAATGACAGCCAATGTACATGCATTCGAGCATTGTATTCCAAATACGCATCAGTTCGTGATGGATATCAGCTTCAGAACGCATCGATTTTTCGTTTTCGTAAACGACTTCAGAAATGGATTTGTTGAGGTTGATGGTGTATTGCAACAATTCTTCTGCGTTTTGGATCGGATAGGGAAATGCACATTTGATTTCCATTTTCTTTATGGCATTGACGCGCTCTTCCTTGACTACAAATCCGCCACCAATGGAGTAGAAAGTCGAGGCATACTCCGTATCGTCATTCAGGTAAGCGGTAAACATCAAACCATTCGCATGAAAAGGAAGGAAGTTTTTATTGAAGACAATATCCTGCAAAAAATAAAATGGGATTTTGGTTTTGTTTCCCAGATGGATTTCATTTTTGTCTTCGATGTTTTTGATAATACCGGCGATGTTTTGAACAGGAATGTATTCGGGATCCTGGCCACTTAAGCCAAGCATTATTGCCAAATCGGTAGCGTGGCCTTTTCCTGTCAGCGAAAGCGAACCATACAAATCGACTTTAACACGTGTTATTTTATCGAATAGGTTTTCGGTTTGCAACTCTGATAAAAAACGCTCAGCAGCACGCCAAGGTCCAAGTGTGTGTGAACTCGATGGCCCGACACCAATTTTAAGCATATCAAAAACGGAAATGCATTCTTCCATAAACTAGATCGATTTAGTTAAGCAAATATAGCGAATTCGCGATTAGGAAATGTTAAGCATGCATTTGGGCAGCGTTAAAAGTTGTAATTTTGTCCAAACATTATGAAGAAATACAAAATGGACTGGAATCGAATAGAAACTTTAGGACAATTGGATACGATTGAAGCGGAATCATTTGAAAACCCAATACTGATTTTCAAACATAGCACGCGTTGTTTTATCAGTAAATCAGCATTGAAAATGTTTGAAAATGAGTTCAATCCACAAGGAGAAATCATTCCGTATTTTTTGGATTTATTGGAACACCGCGATATTTCAAATGAAATTGCACATCGTTATAATGTGATTCATCAATCACCACAAGTCATTATCATCAAGAATGGGAAAGCGATTTATGATGCTTCGCATGAACGCATCGATGCAACGAAATTAGATTAATACCTATAAAAAATCCCTCTAATTGAGGGATTTTTTATTTATCTTCTGAATTTATTCCTGACGATGATGTCTTTCAATTTGGCCTTTAAATCATTTCCTGTGTCGGAAACCATTTGTTCGTTGCTAGGAAACGGAACCGGTTTTTTATTGAAATTTGGATAGTAGGTATCTTCACAAGCACGTTTGTCGCCTTTGTATTTCGAATACATATTGGTAAACACGAATTCACTTGCTATCGGAAAAGTTTCAATCAACTGGTTGTTTTTGAAATTGATGTAGTCCACTTTTGCCGTAACCTGACAGGATTTGATTTGTGAAAACTCATAAATACTGATGCGCACTGTTCTCATGTCGTCAACCTTAATTGGGTGGCCAAGGCTGTCCCTTACGGCATGTCCATTAGCGTCCAATAGGTTTTTAAGCCCAACTTTAACCAATTTTTCCTTGTCGAATTGTTTTTCCTTAACCTGCTCTGGTGAAATGTTTATTTGCCTGAAATTGACAATCAAACCATAATCGTAGTCAATTCCTTTCTGGCGGTTGCTGTGGTAAACCGTCCATTTATCGTTTAAGCCATAAGTACTGAAATCCAATAAATCATCCTGTAAACGTGCAGGAATGACCATATTGGTTTCGTTTTTCGTATACACATTGACAAAGTCTGTTCCTTTGAATTTAGCTTCATCGGTTAATTTGGCAACATCCTTAAATCCGGGATTAATGCTTTCCAGATACACCAAATCATCATAAGCCCGACGAATTACCATTTTATCCTTGTTTGCCAAAAGCGCCTTAGAATTGTCATAAAGATATTTTGACAAAGCATTTTTACTACTTACAATCTGGTCGGTATAGTCATCAAATGGGAAAATGGCATCGCGTCCTTCCTTTAATAATTTCAACGGCAATAACGGACGGATCTTTTCCTGGCGGGAATTCAACTGTACATACGTAGTATATATTTTTTCAAGGTTCTGCGGATTGGCATCCTTAAACCAACTGTTGATGTTTCGCAAATCACGCTCTTTGGCTTTGGCGAAAGCCTCTTCCAGTAAATAGACGTAATCCTGTCTGCCTTTAGCGTTTTTGTTGCCACGCAATCCATCGACAGCTTTGTCAATAGCGGAATCATAATCGCCTTCAGAAACCAGGTTGCGGGTTTGCTTAACGCCACAGGCGCTAATAATTAAAAAGAAAGCAAGTAAAAAAGTAGTTTTTTTCATGTGAAAAGTTGTTTCCACAAATATAGAAAATCAATTTAAAAACTGCTTCAAATCTTCATAAGTCTTAATCTTGGTGCGTACTTTTTCCTTACCCAGCACACTTTCAATCTGTTTTGGAATTGGTAGCTTTATGTTCAGCAAAGGTTCTACAACATCAAGGAACTTAATTGGATGCGCTGTTTCGAGAAAAACGCCAATACTGCCTGGTTGTTTTGCCATTTCCTTTTTCAAACCCAAATAACCAACAGCGCCATGAGGCTCGGCCACGTATTTCGTCCGGTTATAGATGTCTTTGATGGCAGCTTCAGTCTGGGCATCAGTATAGCTGTAAGAAGAGAAGTCTTTTTCAAATTCGTTTAAATCGTTATGATACAATTCCTGGATTCGGATAAAATTACTTGGATTCCCAACATCCATCGCATTTGAAATTGTTGCGACAGAAGGTTTTGGATCGTAATTTCCTTTTTCCAAAAATCTTGGGACCGTGTCATTCGAATTGGTAGAAGCCACAAAATGGGTAATTGGCAGGCCTAATCTTTTTGCCATGATTCCGGCACAGATGTTCCCGAAATTCCCACTAGGGCATGAAAGTATGATAGGTTTGTTGTGTTTTTTTAATTGTTGGTACGCAAAGAAAATATAGAACATTTGAGGAAGCCAGCGCGCGATGTTAATTGAGTTTGCTGAAGTCAGGTTTTTATGTTTCAAACCATCATCCAAAAAAGCTTTCTTGACCATATCCTGGCAGTCATCAAATACGCCGTCAACTTCGAGTGCTTTTATGTTTTGGCCTAAAGTAGTAAGCTGCCTTTCCTGAATGTCACTCACTTTGCCCGAAGGATAGAGAATGATAACTTCTACGCCTTTTACGCCAAGGAAACCGCTGGCAACAGCGCCGCCGGTATCTCCGGAAGTTGCAACTAGTACAGTATTTTTTATGTCTTTATCCCTGTTGAAATAGCCCAAACAACGCGACATGAATCGGCCGCCAACATCCTTAAAGGCCATAGTTGGACCATGGAATAATTCGAGGGAAAAGACATTATCTTCCACAGGAACGCAGGGAAAATCAAAGCATAGCGTTTCGGCAACGATCCTCTTTAATTCGGTTTCCGGAATCTCATCGCCAACAAATTGTTTGATTGCTTCAAAAGCAATTTCCTCGTGGGAAAGATTTTCGATATTTTCAAAGAAAGAATCGGGTAGTGGTGTTATGCTTTCAGGGAAATACAAACCTCTGTCTGGCGCCAATCCGGCAACGACAGCCTGTTGGAAACTAACTTTATGTGATTTATCATTTAAACTAAAATACTTCATTTTTATATGATTTTTGTTCCTTCATCATTCACTTTTGAAATATGGATATCGAAAGGAATTCCGGTATCTGCATAAGCATCTTTCATGCTTTTAGCCACATTGTCTGCAATTGTTTTTCCTTTGCATAGTGCAAAAATCGATGGTCCGGCACCAGATATCCCGGCACCCAAAGCGCCATTTTCTAAAGCACTGTTTTTAACTTTATCAAAATTCGGAATCAAATGCTTTCTTGCTGGTTCAACGATGACATCGTTTAACGAACGGCCAATAAGATTATAATCTTTCGTATACAATCCTGCAATTAATCCACCTAAATTTCCCCATTGTGTGATGGCATTTTTGAGTGAAACTTCAGGTTTTAAAACCGCACGCGAATCCGAAGTTTTCACTTCAATGTGCGGATGCAAAACCACTGCGTATATTTCACTTGGACTCTCAATCTTAATGACATCCAACGGATTATAACCACGAACCAATGTAAATCCGCCTAAAACACAAGGCGCAACATTGTCGGCATGTTCGCTTCCACTGGCAACTACTTCGCCTTTCATTGCAAAATAAACCAATTCGTGTTTGGTAAATGGCCTGCCCAAAAGTTCGTTGATGCCAAAAACTGCTCCGGCTGCACTTGCCGAACTGCTTCCAATCCCGCTGCCGGCCTTTATTTTTTTATGGATTTCAATTTCAAAACCAAAGTCGGATTTCGTAGCGTTCAATAGCGCCAAACCAGCAACTCCTGCAACATTTTTTTCTGTTTCCAATGGCAGATCGGCGCCAGTGATTTTGGTGATTTTGATTCCTTTTCCGGCAACTTTCCGGATAATCATTTCATCCCCAATCCCGTCAAGGCATAAACCCATGACGTCAAAGCCGCAATTGAGGTTGGCGATGGTGGCAGGGCAGAATATTTTAATTTCGTTACTCATGATTTATACGTTTCCAATTCGGATTACATCGGCAAAAATCCCTGAAGCAGTCACCGCGGCACCGGCACCCGCACCTTTGATGATTAGCGGTTGATCAACATAACGATCGGTGTAAAATTCGACGATGTTATCTTTCCCTTCCAGATTGTAAAACGGACTTTCCTTTGGAATGAACTGCAGTCCAACGGAGGCTTTTCCGTTGTCGTATTTGGCTACGAATTTAATACGGCTGTCTTTTGATTTGGCATCGGCCAAAAGTTTGTTGAAATGGGCATCGTGCTTAGTCAACGACTTGAAGAAATCTTCATTGTTGGTGGTGTCCATACATTCCTGAGGAAGGAAGCAATTGTTCTCAATATCTTCAATATCCATTTGGTAACCGCTCTCGCGAATCAGGATTAATATTTTGCGTGCAACATCAACACCGCTTAAATCAATTTTTGGGTCAGGTTCTGTAAATCCTTGAACACCTGCTTCTTTAACAACGTCATGAAAATTATAAGTATCGCTAAAATTATTGAAGATAAAGTTCAAACTTCCCGACAAAACTGCCTGGATTTTGTTTACTTTATCACCAGAAGCAATTAAATGTTTCAGCGTATCAATGATTGGTAATCCGGCTCCAACATTGGTTTCAAATAGGAATGGCGCGTTGTATTTCCTCGAAAGGCTTTTCAGGTTTTTGTAGTTGTCATATTCAGACGAACAGGCAATCTTGTTACAGGTTACTACTGCAATGTTCTCACTCAGGAATTTGCTGTAAATGCTGGCAATATCATAATTTGCTGTAATATCAACGAAAATACTATTGCGTAAGTTTAGGTCTTTTACCTTTGCGATAAAGCTTTCCACATTGGCTTTTTCACCATTGTCAACGGCAGTTTTCCAATCCTTTAAATCGATTCCGTCTTCGTTGAAAACCATTTTACGGGAATTGGACAAGGCGATTACACGAAGGTTGATTTTCAGGTTTTCCTTTAGGAATTTCTTTTGCTGAGCGATTTGGTCGATGAATTTTTCGCCTACGTTTCCGATTCCCATTACAAACAGGTTCAGCTGTTTGGTATTATCTTCAAAGAAACGTTCGTGTAAGGTGTTGAGCGCTTTTTTGACATCTTTTTCATTGATAACTACAGAGATGTTTCTTTCGGAAGCACCTTGTGCAATCGCACGGATATTCACATTGTTCTTCCCTAAAGTGCTAAACATTTTCCCGCTGATTCCCTGATGGTTTTTCATGCTTTCACCTACTAAGGCTACAATGCACAACTCTTTTTCGATAATGCACGGATCTACTTTTCCTTGTGCTATTTCGAGTTCAAATGCCTTGTCAATGGCAGTTTTTGCACGTTCGGCATCGGAACTCAAAATACCAATGCAGATTGAATGTTCAGAAGAAGCCTGTGTAATGAAAATTACGTTTATACTTTCGTTAGACAATACCTCGAATAGACGTTTGGAAGAACCTGCAACACCAACCATTCCAGAACCTTCGAGGGTAAGCAATGCAATATTGTCAATATGTGAAATCCCTTTAATAGGGTTATTAGTCGCTGCCGGATTATTGGAAATTAAGGTTCCGTAAACTTCGGGTTCGAAAGTGTTTTTGATAAAGATGGGAATGTTATCCTTTAAAACGGGTTGTATTGTTGGCGGATATAAAACCTTAGCGCCAAAATGCGACAGTTCCATAGCTTCCTGATACGAAATCGTTTCGATTGGCTGTGCCTGTTTAACAACTCTCGGATTGGCTGTAAACATTCCGTTTACGTCGGTCCAGATTTCCAAAACATTCGATTTTACTGCGGCTGCAATGATTGCTGCGGTATAATCAGAACCACCACGGCCTAAGGTTGTAGTATTCCCATCTACAGAAGAAGCGATGAATCCGGGAAATAAAACCACCTGAAAATCATTCTTTTTAAAATAATCGGCGATAAGCTTGTTTGTTATGGCAAAATCAACACTTGCTTTTCCAAAATTCGAATTCGTTTTGATTACTTCGCGGCTATCCTTAAAGGTAGAATTACTGACTTTTTGTTTCAAGGCAACTGCGATGATCTGGGAAGACAATAATTCGCCAAAACCAGCTACGATATCGGCAGTCCTGTTGGATAATTCACCCAAAAGATAACAGCCGTCAAGCAGGGTTTTCAAAAGATTGATGTCGCTGTTGATTTTTTCGATGATTTCGCTTTGTTCGCTCAGCGGAATCAATTCGTCAATCGCATCCTTGTGTTTTTTATCAATATCGCTGATGATTTCTTTATAGGCTTTGTCTTTTGCGGAAGCTGTTTTACCGGCAAGGATCAACAAATCGGTAACACCACTAAAGGCTGAAACCACTACGGCTAATTTATCTTCTTTGCTTTTGTTGGCTACAATCGCTATTGTTTTTGAAATATTTTCTGCATTGGCAACTGAAGTTCCGCCAAATTTTAATACTATCATTTTTCTATTTTTTAAGGAAATGTAAGGTCATTATTTTTTTTCTTTCACAATGAAAGAACAGGTCACAGGATTATATGAAATGATTATACCCCAAACGGGGTTGTAGTTGTTGTGGTAACAACAGTGGTTACAGCCAATGTATTAGCTGTCGTCGTCAAAGGGTATTTGTTGTTATTTTTCCACATAGTTTTCCAAAAATAGCATTTTTTGGCTATGAAAAAAGCTTTGGCTTTATTTTTATCAAAATCGTATTTTTCTGGTAATGAGTAAAAGGTATTAGGATTTTTTCTATCAGATGTAAGGTTTCGTTAGCAATTTCACAATAAAATAGTATCGGCAAAACTTGTTTTTTAGCGTTTGTTTGTGGAATTTTGGACTCAATTTGCAAATAAAAAATGGAAAACACACACTATATCAGTTCGGAAGTATTGAGTTTAGAGCAGTTAGCGGAAATTATCTCTCAAAATAAATCGCTTGCACTTTCGGAAGAAGCCAAAGTCAACATTCAGAAATGCCGTGATTATTTAGACAAGAAAATGGCGTCGAATGACAAGCCAATTTATGGCATCAATACTGGTTTTGGTTCGTTGTGTAATGTGAAAATTTCCAATGAAAACCTATCGCAGCTCCAGGAAAACTTAGTGAAATCACACGCCTGCGGAACAGGAGATGAAGTTCCTGCAGAAATCGTAAAGATTATGCTGTTGCTTAAGATTCAGTCTTTGAGCTACGGACATTCAGGTGTTCAGTTGATCACTGTTGAGCGTTTGGTGGATTTTTATAACAATGACATTCTTCCTGTGATTTATACTCAGGGTTCGCTTGGTGCGAGTGGCGATTTAGCGCCATTGGCACATTTATCCTTACCGCTGTTGGGTGAAGGTGAAGTAAATTTTGAAGGTAGTAAAGTGCATTCTTCCCAAGTTTTGAAGAAATTTAATTGGGAGCCAATTGTATTGCAGTCTAAGGAAGGTTTGGCTTTGCTCAACGGAACACAGTTTATGAGTTCTTATGGTTGTTATATCCTGATGAAAGCTGCTAAATATTCGTATTTTGCCGATGTGATTGGTGCTGTTTCCTTGGAAGGATTTGATGGAAGGATTGAGCCTTTCAATGAATTAATCCACATGGTGCGTCCGCACAAAGGGCAGATTGTAACCGCACGAAGGATGAATGAATTGCTGGAAGGCAGCCAGATTATTGCCCAACATAAAGAACACGTTCAGGATCCTTATGCTTTCCGTTGTATGCCGCAGGTTCATGGAGCTTCAAAGGACACAATTGATTATGTGAAAAAAGTATTCAAGACCGAAATCAATTCGGTTACTGATAACCCCAATATTTTTATTGAGGAAGATGTGATTATTTCGGGTGGAAATTTCCATGGGCAGCCATTGGCTTTAACATTGGACTTCCTTGCTATTGCTTTAGCCGAACTGGGAAGCATTTCCGAAAGAAGGACGTATCAACTGATTTCAGGGTTAAGAGGTTTGCCTGCATTTTTGGTGGACAATCCGGGATTGAATTCCGGATTTATGATTCCGCAATACACTGCAGCAAGCATTGCCAGCCAGAACAAGCAATTGGCAACTCCGGCAAGTGTAGACAGTATTGTTTCGAGCAACGGACAGGAAGATCATGTTTCTATGGGGGCAAATGCTGCAACTAAATGTTTGAAAGTGATGGAGAACCTGGAAAGGATTTTGGCAATAGAATTAATGAATGCCTCTCAGGCAATATCTTTTAGAAAACCATTGCAATCGAGTGAGTTTATAGAATCGTTTTTGAAATCCTACAGGGAAGATGTTCCATTGGTAAAGGAAGATCGAATCCTGCATTATGATATTGAGAATTCAGTGGCGTTTTTGAATAGTTTTATGGTGGAGCTTGAGGATTAATTCAACTGCAGCATAAAACTCAGCAATCCCAAAATAGCAGGAACAGCCTGCACTACAAAGATTCTTTTGGAAGCGGTCATTGCGCCATAAATTCCGGCAACCAAAACGCAGGAAAGGAAAAAGATTGCCACATTTTTACTCCAGTCAACATTGGTAATGCAAAGCGACCAGATCAAACCTGCAGCGAGGAAACCGTTATATAATCCTTGGTTTGCGGCCATTACTTTGGTTTTTTCAAACTGGTCTTCGGGTATGGATTTGAAGACTTTTCGCCCGCGTGTAGTCCAGGCAAACATTTCGAGCCAAAGAATATAAATATGCAATGCTGCAATAAATCCGATAATGAGTTGTGAAAGTATGTTCATGATTATTGGTTTTCGTTAAAAATACGCTCGATTCTTGAATCTGGAATTAGCCACATCAGTGCAACCAAGATGTAAATTCCACCTGAAACTATTGGGTAGAAATTAGCAAACAAAATAGCAATTGTATACAAAATCGGCGAAGATTTGCCTTTGAAATCCTTGCCCAAAGCCTTAGACAATAACGAATCTTTGCCGTCGTGTTTTAAAATTAATTGTTGCAAAACAAAATAAGCCACGCCATTCATCAGCAGGATTATTCCGTATAGCATCATTGGAATAGGAGCGAAGTTGTTTTCACCGTTCCAGGCTGTGGCAAACGGAATCAGCGAAAGCCAAAACAGCAGATGCAGGTTTGCCCAAAGAATTTTCCCATTGACCTGTTTGACCGTATGCATCATGTGGTGATGGTTGTTCCAATAGATCCCAACATAAATAAAACTCAAAACATAGCTCAGGAACTTGGGAATCAAAGGTTGTAAATCCTCATAATGTGAACCTTCGGGAATCTTGAATTCGAGGACCATAATGGTGATGATAATGGCCAGAACACCATCGCTGAAAGCTTCGAGTCGGTTTTTATTCATAATTTAATTGTTGACGGTTCCTAATGTTTTATGGATTTTACGTTTGTGATGCGTTTGTTTTAAAGCCTTCTCTCCCGAAATCACGCTGATATTTCCATCAATTTCCATCATTGCCAATTTGACATCACTAAAATGCTGAACGCCGTGTTCGCGGACAACTTCTTCCAGTTCTGATGAAGAGATCTCAAGCCGTGCCAAAGTTTTGAAATCGAGTTTGCCGTCATGGATTAGGATTTCGGGTTTGTCTTCTACCAAATCGTTAATTATTTTTGATTTGTAAATGATTCGTTTAACGAGATAGTTGACAATAAACAGAACCAAGGCAGCAACCAATCCGCCCTGTAGCGAGGAATTGCTTCCGACCATTGCATTCTGCACCGAATTGCTTATCAGTAAAATCAGGATAATGTCGGCAGTGTTGAGTTGGGATAATTCTTTTTTTCCAAAAACGCGGATAGCAACCAGCATAAAGATATATACAGCAACGCTTCGAAGGATAATGTCTAGGTAAGGATTCATAGTCTATAAAAAAAGCCACGAATTGATTCGTGGCTTAAAGTTAAATATTTATCTTTTAATTCGTAGGCTTTTTAGCTTTTTTGATAGTGACTGTCAACTCTTGTGAAGTTTCGTCTAAATCCATAAAGATTTCATCCCCTGAATTTATTTTGGAGGTAATGATTTCTTCCGCTAAAGCATCTTCAACATATTTCTGGATGGCTCTTTTTAACGGACGCGCACCAAATTGTTTGTCAAAACCTTTTTCCGCAATAAATGCTTTCGCTTTGTCAGACAGGTTTAAGGTGTACCCTAATTCAGCAATCCTGCCGTATAGTTTTTTCAATTCGATTTCGATGATCAAATCGATATGTTCTTTTTCCAGTGGATTGAATACGATTACATCGTCAATTCGGTTTAGGAATTCAGGAGCAAATGTTTTCTTCAATGCATTTTCGATAACGCTCTTAGAATTGTCATCGGCCTGCGCAATTTTGGCTGCCGTTCCGAATCCAACACCTTGTCCGAAGTCTTTCAATTGGCGTGCTCCAACATTAGAAGTCATAATGATAATGGTGTTTTTGAAATCGATTTTACGACCTAAACTATCAGTAAGATATCCATCGTCAAGTACTTGCAACATCATGTTGAACACATCTGGGTGTGCTTTTTCAATCTCATCCAAAAGGACAACACAATATGGTTTTCTACGAACTTTCTCGGTCAATTGCCCACCTTCTTCATAGCCAACATATCCCGGAGGTGCACCAATCAAACGTGAGATAGCGAATTTCTCCATATATTCACTCATGTCGATACGAACCAATGCGTCTTCTGAGTCAAATAATTCTTTGGCAAGAACTTTAGCCAACTGCGTTTTACCAACACCGGTTTGACCTAAGAAGATAAACGAACCAATTGGTCGGTTTGGATCTTTCAGCCCGGCACGGTTTCTTTGGATTGAACGTGCAATTTTGATAACTGCTTCATCCTGGCCAATAACTTTTCCTTTGATTAAATCAGGTAAATGCGCCAGTTTGTTGCTTTCTGTCTGCGCAATTCTATTCACCGGAATTCCGGTCATCATCGAAACTACATCGGCAACATTATCTTCAGTTACACGGATACGATTGCTTTTAGAATCCTCTTCCCACTGTTCCTGAGCGATTGCAAGGTCTTTTTCCAAACGTTTTTCATCGTCACGGAGTTTGGCCGCTTCTTCATATTTCTGTTTCTTAACAACAGAATTTTTAAGGTCACGTACTTCTTCCAGCTGTCTCTCCAAATCAAGGATTTGTTTTGGCACATCAATATTGGTAATATGAACCCTTGAACCAGCTTCATCCATAGCATCAATAGCCTTGTCCGGAAGGAAACGCTCTGACATGTATCTGTTGGTCAATTTTACACAAGCTTCGATAGCTTCGTCTGTGTAGATTACGTTATGATGGTCTTCGTATTTGTTTTTGATATTGTTCAGAATGGTGATAGTTTCCTCTACAGATGTAGGTTCAACGATTACTTTCTGGAAACGTCTTTCCAAAGCTCCATCTTTCTCGATGTATTGTCTGTATTCGTCCAACGTCGTGGCACCAATACATTGTATTTCACCTCTTGCCAATGCCGGCTTGAACATATTGGAAGCATCAAGCGAACCTGTGGCGCCACCTGCACCAACAATGGTGTGGATTTCGTCAATAAAAAGAATGATGTCGTCATTTTTCTCTAACTCATTCATCACTGCTTTCATTCTTTCCTCAAACTGTCCACGGTATTTTGTTCCGGCAACCAAAGAAGCTAAATCTAAAGTCACGACTCTTTTGTTGAACAAAATCCTTGAAACCTTTTTCTGGATGATGCGCAAAGCCAAACCTTCAGCGATTGCAGATTTACCAACACCTGGTTCTCCTATCAATAATGGATTGTTTTTCTTTCTACGGCTTAGAATCTGTGAAACCCTTTCGATCTCTTTTTCACGACCAACAACTGGGTCCAGTTTTCCTTCTTCAGCCAATTCCGTTAAGTCACGCCCAAAATTATCCAAAACCGGAGTTTTCGATTTTTTGTTGGTTTTATTCGCCGGATTGTTGAAACTACCTTCCTTTAAACTGTCATCTTGTCCTGCGTCATCATTATAAGACTCGTTTGTTGGCAAATTATCATTGAAATCTTCTTCGTTAGGTGTCATATTTAAATACTGTTCTTTAACCACGTTATAGTCAATTTTCAGACGATGCAGTAGTTTGGTTGTTGGATCATTCTCATTCCTTAAAATACACAATAATAAATGTGCAGTACTGATAGACGTGCTTTGAAAAACTTTAGCTTCCAAAAAAGTAGTTTTCAAAGCGCGTTCCGCTTGACGGGTCAAGTGTAGGTTCTTCTTTTCGTTGCTTATTTCAACATTTGGGTTTGCCGGACTTAATATTTCAACCTTTTTACGCAAATGTTCTAAATCAATGGAAAGATTATTGAGAATAGTAATCGCTTTGCCATTTCCATCTCTTAATATTCCGAGCATCAAATGCTCTGTCCCAATAAAATCGTGACCCAATCGCAAAGCTTCTTCCTTGCTGTAGGTAATCACGTCTTTTACTCTTGGTGAAAAATTATCATCCATAATATATAATTGGTAATGTAAATTTAGTTATTCAGAATCATTCTAACAAAAACTATTCCGACTAAAAGTACTGTCAGCTAATTGACAAAAAAAAAGCCAATAATAAAAGTAGTTAAGTCACTAACTTATTAACCAAAAAAAGCACCTATTTTGTTAATAAATCATTGAAATTTGTGAAGTAAAAATGTGTCTAAATTTTTTTAATTGCCCTATATTAGCACGTTTCGAATTTAAAGTAATTTTTATTAAATAATTTATAAAATATGTCTGACGGAGAAAGGTTAATTCCTATTAACATTGAAGATGAAATGAAATCAGCTTACATCGATTATTCGATGTCAGTTATTGTGTCAAGAGCACTGCCAGATGTGCGTGATGGTTTAAAGCCAGTGCACCGAAGAGTGTTATACGGAATGTATGATTTAGGAGTTTTTTCAAACAGGGCTCACAAAAAATCCGCAAGAATTGTTGGAGAAGTTTTAGGAAAGTATCACCCACACGGCGATACTTCAGTTTATGACGCGATGGTTCGTATGGCCCAGGAATGGAGTTTACGTTATTTATTGGTTGACGGTCAGGGTAACTTTGGTTCGATTGACGGAGACAGTCCTGCAGCGATGCGTTACACTGAGGCAAGGATGAAAAAAATGTCGGAAGACATTATGGCAGATATTGACAAAGAAACGGTTGACTTCCAGCTGAACTTTGACGATACTTTGCAGGAGCCAACAGTAATGCCAACCCGCGTTCCAAATCTTTTGATTAATGGAGCATCAGGAATTGCAGTAGGTATGGCTACCAACATGGCACCTCACAACCTCTCTGAAGTTATTGACGGAACATTGGCATACATTGACAATAATGACATTGAGATCGATGAATTGATGCATCATATCAAAGCTCCTGATTTCCCTACAGGTGGAACCATCTACGGAATGGAAGGCGTTCGTGAAGCATTCAAAACCGGAAGAGGAAGGATTGTTATCCGTGCGAAAGTAAACTTTGAAGAATCAAACGGCAAGGAAGCTATCGTTGTTTCTGAGATTCCATACCAGGTGAATAAGGCAGAAATGATTAAGAAAACGGCTGACCTTATCAACGAGAAAAAAATCGAAGGCATTTCGAACATCCGTGATGAATCGGACAGAACCGGAATGCGTATCGTATACGAACTGAAACGCGATGCTGTTCCGAATGTAGTTTTAAATACGTTATATAAGTTCACGCAACTGCAATCTTCTTTCAGTGTAAACAATATTGCACTGGTAAAAGGAAGGCCACAAATGCTGAACGTGAAGGATTTGATCCACTATTTTGTGGAGCACCGTCATGATGTTGTAGTCAGAAGAACCCAATTTGAATTGCGTAAAGCAGAAGAAAGAGCACACATCTTAGAAGGTTTAATCATCGCTTCGGATAATATTGACGAAGTAATTGCATTAATCCGTTCTTCTAAAGATGGAGATGAAGCTCGTGCCAAATTGATCGAAAGGTTCAGCCTTTCAGACATTCAGGCTCGTGCCATTGTTGAAATGCGTTTGCGTCAGTTGACAGGCCTTGAGCAGGACAAATTGAGAGCGGAATACGAAGAAATCATGAAATTAATCCAACGCTTGAAAGACTTATTGGCAAGCAAGGAATTAAGAATGGAACTGATCAAGGAAGAATTAATCGAGATCAAAGAAAAGTATGGTGATGAGCGTCGCTCAATGATTGAATATTCAGGTGGAGACGTAAGCATTGAAGATTTGATTGCCGATGAAAATGTGGTAATTACAATTTCGCACGCAGGTTATATCAAACGTACCAACTTATCGGAATACAAAACCCAGAATAGAGGTGGTGTAGGCCAGAAAAGTGCCGGAACCAGAGATCAGGATTTCCTTGAGCATATGTATGTCGCTACAAACCACCAATACATGATGTTCTTTACCCAAAAAGGAAAATGTTTCTGGATGCGTGTTTATGAAATCCCTGAAGGAAGCAAAACTGCCAAAGGAAGAGCGCTGCAAAACCTGATCAACATTGAATCTGATGACAAGGTAAAAGCATTCATCTGCACACAGGATTTAAAAGACAAAGAATACACCAACAGCCATAACCTTATTATGGTGACCAAAAAAGGACAGGTTAAGAAAACATCTTTAGACAAATATTCTAAACCAAGGGTTAACGGAGTTGCTGCTATTACCATTAAAGAAGACGATGAATTATTAGGTGCACAATTAACCAACGGGCAAAGCCAGATCATTTTAGCGGTTAAGTCCGGAAAATTGGTTCGTTTCGAAGAAACCAAAACACGTCCAATGGGAAGAACAGCTTCCGGAGTTCGTGGAATTACATTAAAAGATGAGACCGATGAAGTAATTGGCATGGTTACTGTAAACGACATGGAAAGTGAAATCCTTGTGGTTGCAGAAAACGGTTACGGAAAACGTTCTTCTCTTGATGAATACAGAATTACCAATCGTGGTGGAAAAGGTGTGAAAACCCTCAATATCACTGAGAAAACCGGAAAACTGATTTCCATCAATTCGGTTACCGATGCAGATGACCTGATGATCATCAACAAATCGGGATTAACGATCAGGATGGCAGTTGAGGATTTAAGGGTAATGGGAAGAGCAACACAAGGTGTGAAACTGATCAATATCAAAGGAAACGATTCGATTGCTGCGGTTACCAAAGTAATGAAGGATGATGTTTCTGAGCCGGAATTGGATGAAGACGGAAATGTAATCGAAAATGAGGCAATTGAAAGGGTAAAACCAGTGTTGGAAGTTCTTGAAGATGATGGTTCAGCAGTAGATGACGATGAGGAAGATGATGACGATATCGTTGAAGATGATGATGCTGAGGACGATTCTGAAGATGATGAATAAAAACAATGAATCACCAATTAGAATATTTTAGTTGGTGATTTTAATTATAAATTAAAATTAAATAAAAATGAAAATAAAACACATTGTGCTTGCTTCGGCAGTATTAGTTTCTGTTTCGTCTTTCGCACAAAAAGATGAGTTAAAATCCCTAAAGAAAATTTATGGCAAAGGTGAAGTGAAAGGAAATGATTTGATAGAATATAAAGCTTTAGTAAACAAGGTTGAACCGCTTGCCACTGAAGAAGGGGACAAGATTTATGCAGGTTTTTACAGAGCTATGATTCCTGCATTGGAAGTTTCAGCATTGGACTTAAAATCAATGACACCACAACAAATGCAAATGTCTTTGGCAAAAGTAATAAGCCCAAAGGCGATTACTGATTTGGCGGTAGGTTTGAACGCTACTTTAGATTACGAGAAGAAAACCGGCAAGAAAATTTATACCGATGAAATCAATGAAGTCATAAACGAATTCAAACCTAATTTAATTGACTACGCATTGGCATTAGGTAAAATGAACAAAAACAAAGAAGCCGCTGATGTATTGTATGCCATTTATACTTTAGATAAAAAAGACCAGGACATGCTTTTTTATGCTGCTTCATACGCTGTAAATGCAGTTGATTATGACGCTGCGCTGAAATACTACGGTGAACTTAAAGCCGCCAATTATTCAGGGGAAGGAACCGTATACTACGCTGTTAACAATACAAGCAAAGTGGAAGAAAATTTTGGGAATAACAAAAAGCTGAGAGATTTAATGATTACCACTTCCCACTCTAAGCCAAGGGACGAAAAGATTCCTTCCAAAAGAGGGGAGATTTACAAAAACATCGCTTTGATATTAAAGGAAAAAGGCAAAACAGCTGAAGCATTGACCGCAATTACTGATGCCAGGAAAGAAAATCCAAATGATGATTCCTTAATCCTCGCTGAAGCTGAATTGTATTTGGCCAATAAAGATTTTGATACGTATACTAAATTGGTAAACCAGGCGTTGGAAAAAAATCCTAATAATGCTGATTTGGTTTATAATTTAGCGGTTATCAGTGCTAATAACAACAAACTTGATGAAGCTGAAAAATATTATAAAAGAGCTTTGGAAATCGACGGAAACTACTTTAACGCACTTTTGAACCTTTCGGAATTAAAATTGAGGGCTGATGAAAAATTGGTAACCGAGATGAATAAATTGGGAACTTCTGACAAAGACAACAAGCGTTATGAAGTTATTAAGGCTGAAAGAGAAAAGAATTTCAAATCGATACTGCCTTATCTTGAAAAAGCAGTGGAATTGAAACCAACTGATGAGCCAGCTTCAAAAACCTTATTAAGCGTTTACCGTGCTTTGGAAATGACCGATAAAGCCAGCGCATTGAAAGCTAAAATGGGAAAATAATAAATTTAGATTCCATTAAATATAAAAAGCCCCGAAGAGAACCTTCGGGGCTTTTAGTTTCCTAAACTAACCAAATTTATATAGAAACATAATTATGCAACACCATTTTCTTGAGAACTCATTTTTTTCAAGAAAGATCTAACTAATACACTGTTGGTTTTAATACCAGCATTGATTAATTGTTTTTTGCTGAATGAACCGTTATTTGATGTATTGTTAGAAGTTTTTTTAGAACCCATGAACCAAACTGCGAAATCCATTGAAGCAGCTACACTGTTGTCAGTCGAGATAACGATTGTAGCATCGTTAGAAACAGAAACCTCAGTTGATGTAGTTGAAGCAACAGCCGTTGTGTTAGACTGAGCAAAAGTTACATTTGAAAATAACATTACTAATACAAATAAAACAATTACTTTAAAGTTTGTTTGAGTTGAAGTGTTATTAGCTGTTGTCATAATTTTGGTTTCTTTGTTATTTCTGATTCAAAACTACTTCAACACCCTAAGCGGTGAAAAAAAAAACGATAACTAACCTCAAAAGTCGTTTAATCGACAAATTCAATGAATTCGGGGGTTTTCAGCGTTTTTTTTGTGCAGTTCGTCTAGAAAATGTTAAAAAAACGTGCATTTCATCGGTGAAAAACCAATATTTTCTATGAACTGCAACATCAAAATCATAATCAGATGACAAATCAAGGATTAATGGCAAAATCTTAGTAAATTAGCGTCATATTATTATATCCGCATTCCAAATGAAAGTCGAACGAAAAGGACATACCACCACAATAAGGAATACTCAATACAATACTGCAGAGTTTTTCCTGAAACTGAATAATGAATACAATAGTTATAAATCCCAAAACCTAATCATTGATTTATCGTATGATAAAGCAATAACGATGAATGATATAAAGTTGTTTGGCGATATGACGAAATCCCATAAAAAGGAAAAGAAATCCTTAGTGCTTGTTGCGGATAACATTAACTTTAATGATGTTCCTGCAAAGCTTACGGTAGTTCCAACCATACAGGAAGCACATGATATTATTGAGATGGAAGAAATTGAGCGCGATTTAGGTTTTTAATTTTCCACATATATATATAATGAAATTAACCATTCTTGGCTGTTACGCTGCAACTCCACGTACGATAACCAATCCGACTTCACAAGTTTTGGAAATCAGGAACCGAATGTTCCTGATTGACTGCGGCGAAGGAACACAAGTTCAGTTGCGCAAAAACAAGCTCAAGTTTTCTAAAATCAACCACATCTTTATCTCGCATCTGCATGGCGACCATTTTTATGGATTGGTCGGATTGATTTCAACTTTCATGCTGCTTAACCGCCAAACCGATTTACATGTATATGGCCCAAAAGGCATCAAGGAGATTATCCTTTTGCAATTGCGTTATTCCAATTCCTATACCGGTTACAATCTCTATTTCCATGAATTGGATTCTAAGGAAAGCGAAGTTGTTTTTGAAGATGATAAGGTTTTGGTAAAAACAATTCCGTTAAAACACCGTATTTATACCAACGGTTATCTGTTTCAGGAAAAAGCCAAAGAACGAAAGTTGAATATTGAAGCTGTCGAAAAATATAATATTGATGTAGTTTATTATCGAAAGATAAAATATGGTGGCGATATCAAGCTAGAAGATGGAACAATCATTCCTAACGCCGAACTGACCTTTGATCCCGAACCTGCAAAAAGCTACGCATTCTGCAGCGATACGATGTATGACGAATCTATTATTCCAATTATAGAAAAATGCGATGTATTGTACCACGAAACAACTTTCCTGGAATCTGAGGCTGATAAAGCCGAATCAACGATGCACAGTACCGCAAAGCAGGCAGCAATGATTGCGCAGAAAGCAAACGTAAAGGATTTGATCCTGGGCCATTATAGCACCCGTTATTCCAATATCGAATTATTCCGGCAGGAAGCCTTAACCATACATCCCAATGTCCTTTTAGCCGATGACGGAGTTGTTTTTGAATTTGAGTAAATTTGTTAGTATAAAATCATTATCAAAATGGAAGACTTAAGCAATTATAGAAAATCCTATGAGAAAAGCCAGCTTGTTGAAACTGAGCTTCCTGAAGATCCAATCAATTTATTCCATAAATGGTTTCATGAAACTAAGGAGTTTGGTGGAGTAGATGAGGTCAATGCCATGACAGTAGCTACGATTGGTTTGGACGGTTTTCCAAAATCGAGAGTGGTATTGCTTAAAAAATATGACGAAGAGGGTTTTATTTTTTATACCAATTACAATTCAGAAAAAGGGAAAGCAATCCTTAATAATCCAAATGTCTGTCTTTCATTCTTTTGGCCGGGCATGGAAAGGCAGGTCATCATTAAAGGCGTAGTCGAAAAAACCATGGAAGCTGTTTCAGATAATTATTTCGAATCAAGGCCTGATGGAAGCAAGCTTGGCGCAATTGTTTCGTCACAAAGCGAAGTTATCCCTTCACGGGAATTTTTGGATGACCAATTAAAAAAATTGGAATCTAAGTATCAGGGCAAACCAATTCCAAGGCCTGAATTCTGGGGAGGATTCCTCGTTCGACCAGTAGAAGTGGAGTTTTGGCAGGGAAGGCCCAACCGATTACACGACAGAATCAGGTATCAACTGCATGCTGTTTTCAATTGGAAAATGGAACGACTTTCGCCTTGACTGCAAATTGATTTTATCAATAATATTCAACCACTCTTCGGAGTGTTTTTTTTATGAAATCCATTCCGTTAATGTTGTAGTACAAATCTGTGTAATAAAATCTTATAAAGTAGGAAAAATACATTATATAAAGATAAATATATGTATTTCATCGATTTTTTTTGGTATTTAAACGATAAAAGATGTAGAATTGTCTAACAAAATAACAATTACGTTCTGTCAAAAATAATTCTATAAAGTGTTTGCCCCACATCTACTTTATTAAAAACTGTCAATATTAATCACAATAAAGTGTTTGCCCCACATCTACTTTATTAAACTTAACCTACTACTATGAAAGCAAAAATGTTTAGAGCATTGTTGCCGTTAGCAATCGTGTTCACTATGGTATCCTGTTCTTCAGACCAAGAAGACAGCTCAACTTCAAACAGACAAGTTGTAACTTCATACAACTACAATGACACCGAATTAAAACTAGTTACCCTTATCAATGATTACCGTGTTAGTGTTGGATTGAACCGACTTGAGGTGATTAACCACATTTCGTACAAATCACAGGAGCACAATATCTATATGATTGATAATAAAGTGGTAAACCACGATTATTTTCAGCAAAGAGCTAATAACTTAGTGGAAGTGTTAGGTGCACAAAGGGTAGCAGAGAACGTTGCCTACAACTATCAAACTGCAGAAAGCGCCATGTATGCATGGCTGCACAGTCCAGGCCACAAAGAAAACATCGAAGGAGATTATACCCATATCGGAGTTTCGGTTACCGTTGATGAAACTACAGGAAAAAAATACTACACCAATATGTTTATGAAGAAAAAACCATAACCTCATAAATGTATGTCAAAAAGAAAATAATAGTTTGATTATTGTTTTGTTTGATTTTGACAGATCGAAAAATCCCGCAGTTAGCGGGATTTTTTTTATTTTTATTAGGTATGATTTTGATTATTTCAGGCTTCCAACCATATCTTCAGGTTTTACCCAGGCATCAAAATCTTCGGCAGAAACATAACCTAAACGAATTGCTTCCTCTTTTAAGGTTGTTCCGTTTTTATGCGCTGTCTGTGCAATTTCAGCCGATTTGTAATAACCAATCTTAGTATTCAAAGCGGTAACCAACATCAATGAGTTGTCTACCAATTCCTTGATTCTAGTGTGGTTTGGCTCGATTCCTTGTGCGCAATGCTCGTCGAACGAAACACAGGCATCTCCAATCAAACGTGCCGATTGTAAAAAGTTAGCCGCCATTACTGGTTTGAAAACATTCAATTCGTAATGACCCTGCATGCCACCAACCGAAATAGCTACATCATTACCCATAACCTGAGCACAAACCATGGTTAAGGCTTCGCATTGTGTTGGGTTAACTTTTCCAGGCATGATGGATGAACCAGGCTCATTTTCAGGAATAAGGATTTCTCCAATTCCCGAACGCGGACCAGAAGCCAGCATTCTGATATCATTGGCAATTTTGTTTAACGAAACAGCCAATTGTTTCAAGGCACCATGGCTTTCAACAATTGCG
This sequence comes from Flavobacterium wongokense, assembly GCF_021608265.1. GTDB lineage: Bacteria > Bacteroidota > Bacteroidia > Flavobacteriales > Flavobacteriaceae > Flavobacterium > Flavobacterium wongokense. The sequence goes on along the minus strand of NZ_JAKIHP010000002.1, from coordinate 472,172 downwards.
TCGTGCGATGCCAATGCCTCAAATTTATTTGGCGCAGTCACAAATGGGTGACCAGTGAATTTGGCAATATATCCGGCAACAATTTTATCATAGCCAGCCGGAGTATTCAATCCGGTTCCAACGGCAGTTCCGCCAAGCGCAACTTCTGATAAATGTGCTAAAGTATTTTTTAATGCTTTGATTCCGTAATCCAATTGGGCTACATAACCCGAAAGTTCCTGTCCTAAGGTCAAAGGCGTAGCATCCATAAGGTGCGTTCTTCCGATTTTCACCACATTCATGTTTTCCCTTGACTTTTTAGCCAAAGTATCGCGAAGTTTTTCAACGCCTGGAATCGTCACTTCAACTACAGCTTTATAACAGGCAATATGCATTCCTGTTGGAAACGTATCGTTAGAGGATTGTGATTTGTTTACGTCGTCGTTTGCCTTTACCACTGCTTCGCCTTCGCCAATTTTTTGACCGGCCAAAACCTGTGCGCGATTGGCAATCACTTCATTCACGTTCATATTGCTTTGTGTCCCAGAACCTGTCTGCCAAATTACCAATGGAAATTCATCAGCTAATTTTCCTTCGAGGATTTCGTCGCAAACGGCGGCAATTGCATCGCGTTTTTCAACGGTCAGCACTCCAAGTTCAGAGTTTGCGTAAGCAGCCGCTTTTTTCAGGTAAGCAAAACCTTCTATGATTTCCTTAGGCATCGATGCTGATGGCCCGATTTTAAAGTTATTCCTTGAACGTTCCGTTTGAGCTCCCCAATATTTATCGGCAGGAACTTTTACTTCACCCATCGTGTCTTTTTCAATTCTGTATTCCATTGTGTATTTGTATATGTTAATAAAGTAGTTTTCAAAATTAGCCCCGATTGGAGCGAGCTACCGTGTAGCGCGGAAAGCGGGAAACAGCTCCTAAAAATTCCAGCCCAAAAATACGGATAAAAAGTATTTAATAAAAATTGATTTTGTTTTTGGTTAGGATAATAATTCAGCTTACATTTGCGTATAATTCAAAAAAATTCCGGAAAACATGTTTGAATTTCAACAGTATTTAGGTTTCTTACTTTTCCTGACCGTTTTAACGATCGGTTTTTGGTTAATGATTTTCTTGATTACCTTCATCGTACCTTATTGGTTGTATGGTGGTATCACTGAATTGTACCAGGAAAGAAAAGCTCAAAAAGAAGCTGAGCAAAAATCTTAAACAAAGTTTTTGTTAAAAAAAAGCCCCGAAATTCGGGGCTTTTTTTATGCTATCCTTGGAAATCTCCATTGTCATCACCTTGTTGTTGGTTTTGTTTGCGTTTTTCTTTTTCCCTATCCGATTTCTGAACATTGAATCGGTACGTGAATGACAGGTTGAATTGTCTTTTTCTCCATTGCATTTCGCTGTGGGATTCAACAGTTCCGTCTATGAAAGTATCCTGTATCCTTTTTCTCGAATTGAAAACATCGCTCACGTTGAAGGCAATCGTTCCTTTATCTTTTAAGATATCTTTACTCAAAGCGAGGTTCATACTGAAATTACCTAAAGAACTTCCCTGCCTGTTTTTTTGTGCGCCCTGATAATTCATGTTGGTCTGCCAGTCAATTTTATAAGGCAGCGTAACTTTTGAGGTCAGACGCGTGAACCAGGAAGTGGTTTCAAAATCAAAATCCTGTTCCTGTTCAACATTGTTGGTATCGATATACGAGTAGTCACCATCAGTTTTGATATAAAAGAAATTGAAATTCGAATTTAGTTTCCACCATTTATAAGGGCTGTAGTTCAGGGTAAATTCAAAACCGCTTCTGTATTCTGTCGCCAGGTTTATTGGAGTGGTGGTTATCACCGGAGTTCCGTCTTCGAGTGTATCGGTTTGGATTCTTACCTGTTGGAAGACATCGGTAGTTTTATTTCCGTAAAGCGAAGTGTTGAAGGTGAGTTTGTCCCAACGCCTGATGTAGCCCAGGTCAATTGCATTGGTGTATGCCGGGTTCAAATCGGGATTACCCACAAAGATATTGACGTTGCTGGAAAGATTATTGAACGGATTCAGCTGTCTTCCTCTTGGCCTTTGGATCCTTCGGCTAAAACTGATGGAAGCGCTGCTTTTGTCATCGATTTCATAAGTGAAGAAAGCACTTGGGAAAAAGTTGTTGTATTTTTTATTGGTAAAATCGGCTGTTGCCAATTGGTTTACATCAATATCTGAATCCTCCCAACGAAGCCCTAAAAGCGTCGAGAATTTGTTGATTTTGAATCCGTATTGCGTATAAAGCGCGTTCACTTTTTCTTTGTATTCAAGTGAATTCGTGTAATTGTTTTGGATTTCGCCGTTTCTTGACACACTGTAATCGCTAAGATTTTTAGAAAAATCACCACGATACCCTGCTTCAAACTGACTGCCTTTGCCTAAAGGGAGTACATAATCGGCTTGAATGGTGTTCCTGCTTTGATGCTGATTGTTTACGGTTTCATCAACGCTAAGCCCTGAGCTTAGGGTATTTGTTTCGTTAATGGTAGCCAAATCCAAATCGTGGTCAGAAGAAAATGCACCATCTATGGTCAGTTTGTGTCCTTCCTTTTTAAAGTTCTTAGTAAGGTTGGTGGTAAATTCAACGTCACGGCTTTCGCTGTCGGTATTGTTAATCCGGTTGGTTGTTGATGTGTAAAGATGGTTTACATCATAATAATTTTGGAAAACATTGTCCCGGTTATCTCCGTTGCTTCTTCTGTAGTTGAAGGTGTTGGTCCATGTTGTCGATTTGTCTAAATACCAATCCATTCCCAAATTGGCATTATAGGATTTGTTCAGCCTTTCGTTTTCCCTATTTTCATTCATGAAATTCCTGGTGGAATTATCGTCATTCAGGAATCTGGAATTGGTAAAAGCCTGTCCCGGATTGTTTCGGTAATTATAGCCTTGTGTCGTGAAGAGGTTGAATTCCTTTGCTTTATAATTAATGGTTCCGGTCAAACCGTAAGTTTCAGGATAACCTGTACTTGCTACAACGGTCCCGTTTAATCCAAGGTTTTTCCCTTTTTTCAGTAAAATATTGATGATTCCACCGCCACCTTCGGCATTGTATCGCGCAGACGGATTGGTGATTACTTCAACTTTATCCAAAGCATCAGCCGGAATCGATTTAAGGGCATCTGCAACATTTATGGCATTTGACGGTCTTCCGTCGATAAGCACCTTTACATTTTCATTGCCACGCAGGGCAACATTTCCTTCAGCGTCAACTGTTACAGAAGGAACATTATCAAGCACATCGCTAGCTGTTCCGCCTTTGACCATCATATCCTGGCCAACATTGTACACTTTTTTATCGAGCTTTATTTCAACAGTGCTTTTTTCGGCACGGACAACCACTTCCTGTAATTGCTGGGCATCTTCCTCTAAAGCCGTGTTGCCTAGGTTTGTATTTTCATTCAATTGTTTTCCACTAATAATGGTAGGTTTAAATGAAATGAATTCAAAAGTAATATCGTATGTCCCAGCGGTAACTTCAACACTGTAATCTCCTTTGTTATCAGTAATTCCGCCAAAAACCGCTTTCGGGTTTTTACTGTTTTTGAAAGTAACTGTAGCGTATTCCAGAGGAAGTTTGCTGGTTTTTTCGCTAATCTTTCCGGTGATTGTTATTTTGGCACGTTCTGGTTTACCTTCGGTCCGTTCGCCTCCGGCTCGGGTTTCCTGTCCAAAAACTGTTATTGAAAAAAATAATGATAGTGCAGATAAAAGAAAATGAAATTTTTTCATGTAAATAAGATTAAACAGTCTTAAAGACAACAAAAGTACATAGTGGTTTAAGGCTGGTTTCCCAAATCTTTGTTAAATCTTATTTAAGAAATGCTTCAAGTTTGTCAATTTCCCTTCCGATGATAGCCTTGTCACCATCAATAACGATAGGCCTTTGCATCAAAATGGGATATTTGGCTATTGCCTTTATGATTTGGGCATTGGTCAGTTTCCTGCCTTGGTATTTGTCAATCCAAATGGGTTCTTTTTGACGGATGATTTCAATAGGTTTTACTTTCAGTTTTTTGATAAGCGCTTTTAATTCGTCAACCGTCAGCGGATTTTCGATGTAATTTATGATTTCAAAAGGCGTTGCAGTTTCGGTAGTAAAAAGCAGGCAGTCTCTTGATTTCCCGCATCTTGGATTGTGGAGTATCTGTAACATATTTTTTTTGCAAAGTAATTGATTTTACTAGAAAAAAGTTATCTTAGGCGGAACAAAATTATTGACAGATGTTTATCGAATTAGCCTTAAAAGGAAATAACAAATGGTGGCGTGTTGTCACTACCATCATCTTATCAGCCGGTATTTTCATAGCAAATATCATCGCCTTTTTTATCCTGCCTCAGGACGCAATCGATAAAAGTACCGAGATGATGAAATCGTTTTCAAATAATGTGGCTTTGACGCTCAATTTGCTGCCTTTCGTTTTCCTGTTGGGATTGTTGTTTTTATTGGTTTATGCTTTGCACAACCGGAGCATTATGTCGTTGACAACATCCAGGAGCAGGTTCGATTTTAAAAGATTCTTCTTTTCGTTTGGAATCATCGTGTTTTTTATAGCCGCTAGTTTTGCAATTTCCTATTATACTGACAGCTCAGAGATTATATGGAATTTTAATCCATCCAAGTTTGCCGTTCTCTGTATTTTAAGCCTGTTGCTTTTTCCGTTTCAGATTGGTTTGGAAGAATACCTTTTCCGGGGTTACCTGATGCAGCAGATTGGAATCGCAGCCGGAAACCGTTGGACTCCTTTGCTAATAACATCTGTAATGTTTGGATTATTGCACAGCGCCAATCCCGAGGTTGCCGAAATGGGGTATGGCGTAATGGTTTTTTATATTGGAACCGGATTTTTATTGGGAATAATGACTTTGATGGATGAAGGAATGGAATTGTCGCTCGGATTTCATTTAGGGAATAACCTTATGGCTGCCATATTGATCACTTCAGAATTCTCGGCATTGCAAACCGATGCGATGTTCAAATATTCTGGAAAGGTAGATACAGCAGATACTCTAAACGAAATGATAATCTCAATGCTGATACTCTATCCATTAATTCTTTTTATCTTAGCTAAGAAATATAAATGGTCCAATTGGAAAGAAAAACTTACCGGAACTATTGCCATTAACAAAATAGCACCAACCGAAAACCTTGAAAGCCATGAGTAATCCAACCTATGAAAATGTCCACAACCAGTTCAAGCTGAACGGATTCCATCTTGACAGGGAAGACTTGTGCCGTGTGGCCTATAGCTTTATCAAAGAAGGCGAAGAATTCGAAAAACCAGTTGGTGATTTTCTGCTGGATTGGTTTGACAGCAAAAATTATATCGAAATGCAGACTTCTGGAACCACCGGAACTCCAAAAATAATCTGCGTGAGCAAACAGGCGATGGTTGATTCGGCTTTGGCGACAGGCGATTTCTTCGACTTGCAGCCTGGGAATAAAGCATTGCAATGCCTTCCTGTTAAATATGTAGCCGGAAAAATGATGTTGGTCCGCGCCATGATTTTAGGACTCGATTTAGAGTTTGTTGCGCCAAGTTCGCATCCGTTGCGCAATAATGAAATTGTGTATGATTTTGTAGCAATGGTTCCGCTTCAGGCACAAAATTCAGTACAGGAATTAAAGAAAGCAAAGAAAATGATTGTTGGCGGAGCTGCAGTCAATAAAACTTTGGAAAAACAACTCCTAAAGCTGCCAACAGAAGTTTATGAAACTTACGGTATGACCGAAACCATTACCCATATCGCTGCCAGGAAACTTGGTGAAAAAGCCTTTACAGTCCTGCCATATGTTACCATTTCCTATGACGAAAGAAACTGTTTGGTCATCCATGCGCCAAGAATTTCGGAAGAGGTCATTATTACCAATGACATTGTGGAATTGGTCAATGAAAATCAGTTCATTTTCCTGGGACGTATGGATAATGTAATTAATAGCGGCGGAATTAAATTGATTCCGGAACAGATTGAAGAAAAACTTGCAAATAAAATCCACGAACGCTTTTTCATTACTTCCAAAACCGATAAGGAACTAGGGGAAAAGGTTGTTTTAGTCATAGAAGGAGAGAAGCAGGAGTTTGATGAAACCCTTTATGAAGCTTTGGATAAATATGAAAAACCAAAGGAAATCATTTTCATTCCTAAATTCAAGGAAACCGGAAGCGGTAAAATCATGAGGAAGGAAACAGTCAAATAGAATAAAAAAACGCACTAAAAGTTAACTCTTAGTGCGTTTTTTGACTTAAAGCAAACATATTATTATTTTTCCATTTTGAAATAATAATCTGCAGAGTGTTTTCCGCTGCCATAAATGGTGTAGAAAATACTAACTGCCAAAGTTATCGTTGAGATAATCAAATTAGCGACATTCATTTCACCAAGGAAATTGATAAGCACTGCGCCAATTAAAATAGGCAATTGCGCAATTAATGCCCAGCGTGTCAATAATCCAAAAACAATCATAATACCACCCATGATATGGGCTGCTGCAATGTAATGGAAGGTTAACATGCCGCCCATAAAATTGCTTACTGGCGCAATAAGGTCCTCAAAATCCCTACTGTTGCTAACAAAATAACCTCCTTTGTAAATTAAAAAAATCCCTAGTATAATCCTGATGGCGTCAAACCAAAATGTAGAGTGGGCGTTGGCCCATTTGTTCAAACCTTTTACTGAAGTATCCATAATAACAAAGTTTAAAATTTTAACTAAGTTACTAATTTTAAACTTTATATGGATTTTTTTAACACCAAAAAATTATCATTCCTTTACTACATTAATGAAAAATGCTGTGGTATCAACATAAACTTCGTCCAAAGATTTTATCCCTAGTTTTGAAGCTGTCCAGGAATTTGTTGGCTGCACTCTCATCGATTTATCCTTAATCTTGATGTCAATTGGCATGTTGAAAGTCGTATCAGAAGCAACCCATTTGTATTCCAGTTTGTTGTTCTTTTTCCTGATTGCCAAATTTGGAATCGATGCCTGTTTCAGATATTGATTAAATACAGGTGTCAGATCCATTCCCGTTTCAGCGTTGAAAAAAGCGATGACAGTATTCGTATCAATGATTTTTTTACGAAAGGTTTCGGAATATTTCAATAGCATTTTCCACCATTTATCATCATCATTTACAACATGCCTCAACGTATTCAAAAACAACGCACCTTTATCATACATATCTCCGGAACCTTCCTGATTAACACCATAAGGCCCAATAATAGGCTTATCATTATCAACGTTGCCTTTCAATCCATTAACATATTGCTGGCCTTTGTCATAACCTTTAAGGCATTCCACATAAACTGCTTCGGTGTAAGTAGTGAAGCCTTCATGTATCCACATATCGGCGCTGTCTTTTGCAGAAATGCTGTTGCCAAACCATTCGTGGCCACTTTCGTGGATAGTGATGTAGTCCCAAAGCAATCCCAAACCTGTTCCTGAACGGTCCATTCCCAAATATCCTTGCATATAATGATTTCCATAGGCTACAGCACTCTGATGTTCCATGCCTAAGTAGGGAGTTTCTACCAGTTTGTAGCCATCTTTGGCAAAAGGATAAGGTCCAAATTTCGATTGGAAACAATCCATCATTGGTTTTACTTCCTCAAAATGCGTTCTGGCTTTGGCTTCGTTTTCACGAAGTACATAATAATCCAAATCCAAATCTTTATAATTGTCATGGATGTGTACAAAATCGGCTATGGTAACATTGATTGCATAAGTATTTATCGGATTTGTAACTTCCCAATCCCAACGTGTATAGCCGTTTTTCAAATCTTCGCTGCCTTTGATCCTTCCATTGGCAACACACATCAATCCATTAGGAACAGCGACTCTTATGGTTGCACCAAAATCGGGTTCATCGCTTTGTGAATCCTTAACAGGATACCACAAACTGGCGCCAGTTCCCTGACAGGCAACGCCAATCCAAGGTTTTCCCTGTCCATCTTTTGTGAACACAAATCCGCCGTCCCAAGGTGCTCTTTTGGCGATTATTGGTTTTCCCGAATAATAAAACTTAAGGGTTTGATTGGTTTTGGCATTGAGTACTTCGGGAAAATCGATGAATACTGCATTGAATTCGCGTTTATAGTTTAGTTTTTTGTTGCTGTAAACAATGCTGTCAACGTTCATGTTGTCAAATAAATCAACCTGGATTTTAGAAGTGTTTTCAACAACCTTGAAAGAAATCCTGTTGTTACCCACTATTGATTTTTCATCGGGGTTAATTTTGATGTTCAAATCATAGCGTAAAACATCGTAACAAGTTCTTTCCGGGCGTAAGCCACCCTGAAGTGAATCTTTTCGGGTTGTGGCTTCCTGTGCAGAAAGCAATTGAAAACCCAAAACAATAAAACTAAAGGCAATTATTTTTTTCATAATATAAATCGAAATCTAGGAAATTAGTAGGGCGCAATTGGGTTTTGTTACATTATACCTGAATCACACCCAAATTAAATTTCTTTTCAATAGGTGAGTGGTTGGCAGCTTCGATACCCATAGAAATCCAAGTTCGGGTTTCTAAAGGATCGATAATGGCATCAGTCCACAATCTTGCTGCGGCATAATAAGGGGAAACCTGCGCATCGTAACGCGCTTTGATTTTATCGAATAACTCTTGCTCCACTTTTTCGTCAACTGTTTCACCTTTTGCTTTTAAGGAAGAAGCTTCAATTTGCGCCAATACTTTTGCGGCCTGAGTTCCGCCCATAACGGCAAGTTCTGCACTTGGCCAGGCAAATATCAGTCGGGGATCATAGGCTTTTCCGCACATGGCATAATTTCCGGCGCCATAAGAATTGCCTACAATTACAGTAAATTTTGGCACAACCGAATTGGAAACCGCATTGACCATTTTGGCCCCATCCTTAATGATGCCGCCATGTTCTGATTTACTTCCAACCATAAATCCGGTTACATCCTGAACGAATACCAATGGAATTTTCTTTTGGTTGCAGTTGGCAATAAAGCGGGTTGCCTTGTCAGCAGAATCGGAATAAATCACGCCACCAAATTGGATTTCGCCTTTCTTGGTTTTGGAAACAATTCTTTGATTGGCTACTATTCCAACAGCCCAACCGTCTATTCTTGCATAACAGGTTATCAGGGATTTTCCATAATCGGGTTTGTACATATCCATTTCTGAATTGTCTACCAAACGCCTGATGATTTCCAACATGTCGTATTGCTCTGTGCGTAATTTTGGAAGTATTCCGTAAATGTCTTTTTCTTCCAGAGCTGGCTTTTGCGATTTTTCCCTGTTGTAACCGGCTTTTTCATAATCGCCAATTTTTCCAACGATGCTTTTGATCCGGTCCAAGGCATCTTTATCGTCTTTGGCTTTATAATCGGTAACCCCTGAGATTTCACAGTGTGTTGTAGCCCCGCCAAGCGTTTCGTTATCAATATTTTCACCAATGGCAGCTTTTACCAGATAACTTCCGGCAAGGAAAATACTTCCGGTTTTATCGACAATCATCGCTTCGTCACTCATAATAGGAAGATAGGCACCACCGGCAACACAACTTCCCATAACGGCTGCAATCTGTGTAATTCCCATGCTGCTCATAATGGCGTTGTTTCGGAATATGCGTCCGAAATGTTCCTTGTCGGGGAAAATTTCATCCTGCATTGGAAGGTAAACTCCTGCAGAATCAACCAGGTAAATTATTGGCAGACGGTTTTCCATTGCAATCTCCTGTGCACGAAGATTCTTTTTCCCGGTTATCGGAAACCAGGCACCGGCTTTTACAGTTGCATCATTGGCCACAACAATACATTGCTTTCCTTTGACATAACCCATCTTTACCACAACGCCGCCGGAAGGACAACCACCATGTTCGGCATACATTCCGTCACCAACAAAAGCTCCAATTTCAATGCTTTTGGCTTTCTCGTCAAGCAGGTAATCGATTCGTTCACGCGCTGTCATTTTTCCTTCGGCGTGTAATTTTTCGATACGTTTTTCACCGCCGCCAACTTTTACTTTGGCAAAGCGCTGTTTTAAATCGGTTAGCAAAAGCTTATTGTGGTCTTCGTTTTTATTGAAGTTGATGTCCATGATTGTATATTTGTGCTGTGTTTTTAACGCTGGCTAAAATACGAAAACGTTTTCAATAAGCTAAATTCGAATTTGAATTAAAAAAAGACATATTTTTGATTGTTAATATTCACTTAACATTAGAAAAATACATTTGCACCAAAATAAACAGAAAAAAATGACTCTTAACAACATTTTCCAGTTTTTAGTTCCTAAGGATAAAAAGTTCTTTCCATTATTTGAACAAGGTGCTGCCGGTTTGATTTTATTGGCAGAAACGCTTCATGAAGCCGTAAATGCCCCTAAAGCAGAAAGGGAGGAGTTTTTCAAAAGAGTGGAAGAGCTCGAAGCTGAACTTGAAGAAATTACACATAGAACACATTTGGAATTAAGCAGGAACTTCATCACACCTTTTGATCGTGAAGATATTCACTCCCTGATTAAGGCTATGGATAACGTTGCAGATAATATGCATGGTGCATCAAGTAGGATGCGTTTGTACCAGGTGGAAAAAATTACAAAATCAATCCGTAAATTAACAGAGATTAACCTGGAAGCCTGTCAATTGATTGGTGTGGGTATCAAGGAATTGAAAGTGATGAACCACAAGGCAATTAAGGATACCTGCAAAAAAATCAATAAGCTGGAAAGCAAGGCAGACTCTGTATTTGACAAGGCTGTTGCCGATATTTTTGAAAATGAGACAGACGCTAAAAACGTCATCAAATACAAAGAAGTGCTTTCAGCCCTGGAAATGGCTTCTGACAAATGTAAAAGTGTTTCCAATGTCATGGAACAAATTTCAGTTAAACACTCTTAATATAATCAATTAGGAAATTATGACGTTACTAATTGTAATTATAGTCCTTGCCTTAATTTTTGATTACATTAATGGTTTTCATGATGCGGCAAACTCTATTGCTACCATTGTTGCCACAAAAGTGTTGACCCCTTTTCAGGCTGTACTCTGGGCTGCTTTTTTCAACTTTCTGGCGTATTGGGTTTTCGGATTTGGTGTTGCCGATACCGTAGCCAAAACGGCAAAAACAGACAGCATTGATTTGACGGTAATTCTTGCCGGAGTTATTGCGGCGATTGCCTGGAACCTGTTTACCTGGTGGAAGGGAATTCCATCATCTTCATCGCATACCCTGATTGGTGGTTTTGCAGGAGCAGCATTGGCACACGCTATTTCACTTCATGGTTTTTCAGATTATACAGTTATTGATGATGGGGTACAGATGACAAAACATTGGTATAATATTGTGAATTGGTACAAGCCTGGCGAAGACGGAGGACTGCCTTCGGGAGTTTCGGTTATTATTGCTTTTATTGTTCTGGCTCCTTTATTGGGAATGTTTATTTCGTATTTCATTTCGATATGGTTAATGTATTCTTCACAAAAGAATATCTGGCCCAAAGTGCTGACAGTTATTTTAATGTTGTTGGTGGCACTTTTCCTTTGGTCGGTATATGAAGGCTATGACGATATAAAGAAACCCCGTTTTGAAAGCCATTTTTGGGCAGTTGTATTCGAACCTGCAAACATTAAGTGGAGTTTGGTGGCGATTATCTTTTATAGCGTGGCGATATTCAATTTGATGTTCAGCAGCTTTCCAACATCAAAAGCGGAAAAAGTATTGAAAAGAATGCAGTTGCTTTCTTCCGCTTCTTTTAGCTTGGGGCATGGTGGAAATGACTCGCAAAAAGTTATGGGTATTATTGCCGCTGCGGTAGCGGTTTACTTAAATACACATCCAAATACCAATATGTCTTTGGGATGGCTCGACTTGAACGTTGTCCTTCCATCAGAAAAAAATGGGGTAAAGATTGACGGTGTAATGCCGGGCTGGATTCCGTTAACCTGTTATACTGTAATCGCGCTTGGAACTTTAAGCGGTGGATGGAAAATTGTAAAGACAATGGGTTCCAAAATCACAAAAGTCACTGCTTTTGAAGGTGTGGTTGCCGAATCAGCGGGAGCTTTAACCTTATTTACAACCGAACATTTCAAGATTCCGGTATCTACGACACATACTATTACCGGTTCAATCATTGGAGTAGGAGTTACCAAAAGGGTTTCTGCAGTGCGATGGGGAGTTACGGTTAAATTATTGTGGGCTTGGGTTTTAACCATACCCGTTTCGGCATTGGTAGCCGGATTGGTTTACCACCTGTTGAAAATGTTCATATAAAAAATATAATTCGAAAGCCGACTGAAATTGTTGGCTTTTTTTATATCTGATGCTTATAGGTTATCAAATTATTTGGAAATCATTAAATTATCATAAACTAACAACAACAATTAAAATGAGGAAAGCACTATTCCTGATTGTCTTACTAACATCAGTTTCAATTCATGCACAGGTAACAATCCAGCAGACAAAACACGACAATGACGTAAAATTATCGGCTTTGCCCTATTACAGTTTCGGAAAGGGAATCGGAATCACTTCGCCTGACAGTTTGTTTCAATTGAACATCAGGTTCAGGATGCAGAATAGGGTTACCTATCTTAAGGAAGAAGGTGAAAACGGCGCTTACGATGGACAGGTGCGACGTTTGCGTCTGCGTTTTGATGGTTATGTTGGGAATCCAAAATTCCTTTATGCCATCCAATTATCATTTGCTCCCGGCGATGTTGGCGAAGTCAAGGAAGGTGAAAACATCAATATCATCCGCGATGCGGTAATTTTTTACAGGCCAAACAAGAATTGGAACATTAGCTTTGGCCAAACCAAACTGCCAGGAAACCGTCAACGGGTAAATTCTTCCGGTGGTCTACAGTTAACGGACAGGACAATCAATAATGCCAAATTTACCATCGACAGGGATTTTGGTTTTCAGGTGCACAACCTTAATGAGTTTAAGGACAAATTCTCCTATAATTTCAAAACAGCCGTTACAGGTGGTGAAGGAAGGAATCAGACCGGGAAAGGCGATGATGGTGTTGCCTTTACAGGGAAGATAGAATTACTGCCTTTTGGAGCTTTCGCCAAAGACGGGACTTATTTTGAAGGCGATATCCAACGCGAGAAAAAACCAAAACTGATGCTCTCAGGAGCATTTCAGCAAAACAACCACGCGCAGCGGACACAAGGCCAGCTTGGTGATGATTTGTTTGAAAGAAGGACTATGAAATCGGTTTTATTGGATGCGATGTTTAAATACAATGGCTGGGCAGCGATGATGAGTTATATGTCGAGGACAACCAATGAAAATGCCATAACCATCAACCCTGATGATATTACCGAAAGCAACTATGTATTTGTTGGTAACGGATTTGATTATCAATTGAGTTATAACCTGCGTTCAAATTACGAATTTATCGGAAGGTATTCGATACAGAAAGTAGGTAACGACATTCAAACATTGGCTCCAAATACCAAAGAATACAGCGTTGGGGTTACCAAATATATTTGGGAACATTCATTCAAAGTGCAGAGTGAATTGACATTCGACACTTTGGATTACTACGACGGAACTACCAAAAACAATTGGTACCTGCGCTTCCAGGTTGAAATCGGGATTTAATTTATTGTTTGCTTAACAGTTCGATACCGCTTTATTTTTTAAATTTATGGTTCACAACCCGAGGCGCAGCCGAATTGTATGGAGCGCAGCGACAGCCGAAGGAAATAAAAAATAACCATGATTATGAGAAATATAACTTACCTAATCCTTTTCGGATTAATTGTTTCGGAAAGCTTTGCACAGCCTAAAGCTGTTGAGTATAAAGACGGAAACCAGGTTTTAAGCGGAATATCCATTGTACCGGCAAAACAACTTAAGGACAAGCCCGGAGTTTTAATCCTTCCGGCCTGGATGGGAATCCAAAATCACGAAAAGGAAGTTGCGAATCAATTGGCAGACTTAGGTTATCAAACGTTCATTGCCGATATTTATGGTATTGACCAACGTCCGACAGGCCCTAAAGAAGCCGGGGCAAAAGCGGGTTATTTCAAAAAGAACATAAAAGAATACCAAACACGAATTCAGCTGGCCTTAGATCAGTTGGTTAAACAGGGTGCGAATCCAGAAAAAATTGTAGTCATTGGTTACTGTTTTGGCGGAACCGGAGCTATCGAAGCTGCAAGAATAAATATGAAAGTTAAAGGAGCAGTTTCCTTTCACGGCGGTTTGGCAAAGGATGAAGCAAGGAAGATTGATGAAATTTCACCAAAAGTGCTGGTGCTTCACGGTGCCGATGACCCCAATGTTCCAAAAGATGACATTGATAAATTCCAAAATGAAATGCGTACTGCCAAAGCCGACTGGCAAATGGTTTATTATGCCAATGCTGTGCATGCGTTTACCGAAAAAAGCGCCGGAAATGATAATTCAAAAGGTGTAGCCTATAATGAAAAAGCAGATAAGCGTTCCTGGCAGGCAATGCTCGATTTCCTCAAAGAGGTTTTATAATGAATTCAGAATATTTTAAAAATATTGTCTTCAGAAGTACTATGGTGCTTTGCGGGCTGACTATTTTGGCAATTGTGGGCACCGTCGTATATATGCTGATAAGCTTCCTGTATTTTCTTTGGCATTGGGATTAAAATACTCTGAAAATACGGATTACCAAACCCCTATAAAATACAAAAGCCGATCTGGAGCGATCGACTATTGCGGTGAGGTGTAACTTCCTTTCGGAATCCTCGTTGCAAATGTACGTTGTTATTTTAAATTTTGAATTATAAATTTTGAATTGTTTTCAAATTTTATTTTGAAAAATGCAATATTCCTTGAAGTTAGTAACAATGACTTAAAATCATTTAAAATTTAGAATTCAAATTTCAAAATAATTATTTACTGGAGTCTTTTACCAATCTTTTCAAAATTGCCCATTGTTTCATGGCGTCACGAGCTTCAACAGCAGGATACCCCAATACTGTTTTTCCGGCTTCAACATCACCGGCAACTCCGGAACCGGCACCAACCATAGCTCTGTCACCAATGGTAACATGATCCCTAATCGAGGCACTTCCGCCAATTACGACTCCGTTTCCTAAAGTAACCGAACCTGCCAAACCAGAATTTCCTGCCATAATGCAGCACTTTCCAAGTTTAGAGTTGTGCCCAATTTGTACCAGGTTATCAATCTTGCAGCCATCGCCAAGGACAGTCGAGCTGAATTTTCCTCTGTCTACACATGAATTCGCACCAATCTCCACACCATTTCCAATGATTACATTCCCGATTTGTGGAATTTTCACCAATCCTTTTTCAGGGCAGGGCCTAAATCCAAAACCATCGGCACCAATGGTACAATTGGGATGCAGGATGCAATACGCACCAATGTGGCAGCGTTCACGTATTACGGTTCCGGACCAGATAACCGTATTCTTTCCAATGCTGCATTCATCAAGAATCGTAACATTAGGATAAATAGTAACATTTTCTCCAATCGAAACATTTGGCCCAATATAACAACCCGCACCAATCCGTGTTCCATTTCCTATGGTTGCCCCTTTATCAATTACCGCTGTGGGATGAAGGTCGACTTCAAAAACCGGCGGAGCAGGAGCAAAGAGCTGCAAAACCTGAGATATGGCAATATCTGCGTTTTTTACTTTTATAAAGGCGCGGTTTTCTCCGGGTTCTATAGAAATGTCCTCGTTTACTATAGCAACGCAGGCATTTGAGGACTCCCAAAGCTTCTCGTATTTTTTGTTCCCAATAAATGAAATTTCGGTTTCCTTTGCTGCTTCCAATTGTTCGGGCGCTGTAATCCTGCAGGAAGTCGTGCCCACGATTTCGCCATTTAAAACATCGTTGATTTCATGAATTGAGAAACTGGTCATAGTAGATTTTTGAGGTGAATAGGAGCCAAATAAAGGAATAAGGATTTTAATATCCTAAAAAAGAAAGTTAAACTATTCCTCTTTCTGTCCCATCATCATCAAATAGGCTTTCAAAAACGCATCGATGTTGCCATTCATTACACTGTCAACATCGCTGGTTTCATGTCCTGTTCGTACGTCTTTTACCAGTTTATAAGGCTGCATCACATAATTTCGGATTTGCGAACCCCATTCGATTTTCATTTTACCTGCTTCAATATCCGCGCGTTGTGCCTGCTGTTTTTTGAGCTCAATTTCATACAATTGCGAACGAAGCATCTGCATCGCACGCTGCCTGTTGTCCTGTTGCGAACGCGTTTCCGAGCACTGGATCTGTATTCCGGTAGGTTTATGGACTAACTGCACTTTGGTTTCCACCTTGTTTACATTTTGTCCTCCTGCACCGCTGGAACGCGAAGTTGTAATTTCAATGTCAGCCGGATTGATATCAATTTCAATGCTGTCGTCCACCAAAGGATACACATAAACCGAAGCAAAGGATGTATGGCGTTTGGCATTGCTGTCAAATGGCGAGATACGCACCAAACGATGTACGCCGTTTTCCCCTTTTAGGTAACCAAAGGAATAATCGCCTTCAAATTCCAAAGTCACCGTTTTGATTCCCGCCACATCGCCTTCCTGAAAATTCAGTTCCTTGATTTTGTAGCCTTCCTTTTCGCCCCACATCATATACATACGCATCAGCATTGAAGCCCAGTCACAGCTTTCCGTACCTCCGGCACCGGCAGTAATCTGAAGCACAGCACTCAAACTGTCGCCTTCATCAGAAAGCATATTGCGGAATTCCAGGTTTTCAATATGGGTATTGACCAAATCGTACTGATTATCCAGTTCTTCTTCAGTTGCATCGCCATCCTTAAAGAATTCATAAGTAATCTGTAGCTCTTCGGTAAGGTTTTCAGCTTTGACAAAATCCTCGACCCATTTTTTCTTGGAGCGCAGGTTTTTAACAAGAGCCTCAGCTTCCTTGGCGTTGTTCCAAAAGTCTGGCGCAAAGGTTTTTTCCTCTTCGTTGGTAATTTCTATAAGCTTGGCATCAATGTCAAAGATACCTCCTCAACGCACCAAGGCGTTCTACAATACCTTTTATTTGTTCGGTATTTGTCATAAATAATGTAGTTTTGTGTTTTTATTATTAGGAGCTAATCCGGCTTTCCACTATATCTTTTTTATCCAGGAAAAAGTTCAGGATAAAAAAGGATGCCGTTCCAATCCGGGCTAGAATCCACTACAAAAATAGACTATCTCATCATCATATGGAAATAAATTTAATCAGCGACACAGTAACCAAACCTTCTCCCGAAATGCTTCAGGCAATGTTCCAGGCAAAAGTAGGAGACGACGTATTCAAACAAGACCCAACGGTAAACGAATTTGAGCGCATCGTTGCTGATTTATTCGGAATGGAAGCCGCGCTGTTTTTTCCAACAGGAACCATGGCAAACCAGACTGCAATTAAATTGAATACCAATCCCGGTGACCAGATCATCTGCGATAAATGGTCGCATATCCATTTATATGAATCGGGTGGAGCTTCGGCAAACAGTGGCGTTAACTTCAATCTGCTTGATGGGCATCGCGGAATGATAACCGCAGAGCAGGTGAAGGACGGAATCAATGATCCTTCTTTTTACCACATGCCAATGTCCAAAATGGTTGCCATTGAAAATACGACTAATAAAGGTGGTGGTGCCTGTTATGAAATTTCGGAACTTCAGAAAATAAAGGAAATCTGCAAACAACACAATCTAACTTACCATTTGGATGGTGCGCGTTTGTGGAATGCGCTTGTTGCCAAAAAGCAGCATCCAAAGCAGTTTGGAGAATTATTTGATACGATATCGGTTTGTTTTTCAAAAGGTTTGGGCGCACCAATAGGTTCGGTTTTGATTGCCGATAAGGAAACCATCAACAGGGCTTTGCGCATCCGAAAGATATTTGGCGGCAACTTACGTCAGTCGGGTTATTTGGCTGCAGCCGGAATTTATGCGTTGCAGAATAACATCAGCAGATTAGAAGACGATCATCGCAGGGCAAAGGAATTGGGAAACAAACTCGAACAATGTTCGTGGGTTGAAGTAGTGGAACCTGTAGAAACCAATATTGTCATTTTTTCACCCTTTCCACACATTTCCGATCAGTTGGTCATTGACAGACTCAAACAGAAAGGCATCGCAATCAGCCTGATGGCTAAAGGAAAACTAAGGATTGTTACCCATTTGGATTATCGTCAGGTGATGCATGAATACGTTTTGGAAGCTTTTGATAAGATTGCCTTCTAACGGAAAACTTGTTAATTTCTAGGTTTATAACTTCCCTGATACATTTTAAGGCACGCTTAAAGATTGGTTATTTTTGTAGTATCACAAATTGACTATAAATGCCAAAATCACCAGTTGCCAAAATAATTCCACATTTCCTGGAAAAGCACGGACATGTCCGTACCGATAATTATTATTGGCTGAACGAAAGAGAAAACCCCGAAGTCATTGCTTATCTGAATCAGGAGAACGATTATTACAAAAAATCGACTGCACATACCAAAGATTTTCAAAAGGATTTATTTGAAGAGATGAAAGCCCGAATTAAGCAGGACGACGAGTCGGTTCCGTATTTCTACAATGGCTATTTTTATATCACACGTTTTGAAAAAGGCAAGGATTATCCAATCCATTCCAGAAAAAAAGGCAGTTTGGATGCTAAGGAGGAAATCCTGTTTGATTGTAATAAAATGGCAAAAGGGCATGCCTATTTTAACCTTGCCGGACTGAGCGTCAGTGAGGACAATACCATGGCGGCTTTTGGCGTGGATACGGTTTCGAGAAGGCAGTACACCATTCAGATTAAAAACCTGGTTACGGGAGAAATCCTTCCGGTAAAACTGGAGAATACTACTGGCGGTTCTACCTGGGCAGGCGATAATAAAACCTTGTTCTATTCTAGAAAAGATGAAGTCACGCTTCGTGCGGATAAAATCTATAAGCACAAAATCGGAACTGAAGCTACTAAAGATGCTTTGGTTTATTTTGAAAAGGATGAAACCTTTGATGTTTCGGTTTATAAATCGAAATCCAAAAAATACCTGATTATCAATTCGAGCAGCACGATGACCACCGAATACCAAACAGTATTATCGGCTACGCCTGATGCAAAGTTCAAGGTGTTCCAAAAACGGACACGCGGTTTGGAATACGATATTTCGCATTATGGGGAACATTTCTACATCCTGACCAATAAGGATAAGGCAACCAATTTCAAGCTGATGAAAACGGATGAAACCAACACAACAAAGGAAAATTGGGTAGATGTCATTGCGCATCGCGATGATGTTTTGCTTGAGGACATCGATATTTTCAAGGATTACCTTGTTGTTGCCGAACGCTTTAATGGGCTGAACCGGATTCGCATTATGCCTTGGAGTGGGAAAGGGGAATATTACCTGCCGTTTGACAGCGAAACCTATATGGCGTACACCACGACCAATCTTGATTTTAATACTGAAATCCTTCGCTATAGTTATCAGTCTTTGGCAACTCCGGCTTCGGTGATTGATTTCAATATGAAAACTAAAGAGAAAACCGTTCTAAAGGAGCAAGAGGTTTTGGGTGGTAAATTTGATAAAAACAATTACAAGGAAGAGCGTATTTGGGCAACCGCAAAAGACGGAACCAAAGTGCCGATTTCAATGATATACCGAAAAGGCATTAAGAAAGACGGCAAAAATCCGTTGCTATTGTATGCTTACGGCTCTTATGGCGTGACGATGGACTGTCATTTTTCGTCAGTGCGTTTGTCGCTTTTGGACAGAGGATTTATTTATGCCATTGCACACATTCGCGGTGGCGAGGATTTGGGTAGGGAATGGTATGACAATGGCAAGCTGTTGAAAAAGAAAAACACCTTTACCGATTTTATCGATTGTTCGCAGTTTGTAATTGATTCTAAGTATACCTCTTCCAGTCATTTATACGCTGAAGGTGGCTCTGCAGGCGGGCTTTTGATGGGTGCGGTTATCAATATGGCACCAAATTTGTACAATGGGGTCGTCGCTCAGGTGCCGTTTGTGGATGTGGTTACGACTATGTTGGACGATACGATTCCACTAACAACGGGAGAATATGACGAATGGGGAAATCCGAATGTGAAGAAATATTATAATTATATGCTTTCGTATTCGCCTTATGACAATGTGATGGCTCAGGATTATCCAAACCTGTATATTTCAACGGGTTTGCACGATTCGCAAGTACAGTATTGGGAACCAGCAAAATGGGTCGCAAAATTACGCATTTTGAAAACAAATAATAATCAATTATATTTGGATACCAATATGGATGCGGGGCACGGTGGTGCTTCGGGAAGGTTTGAAGCCATTAAGGAAATTGCCAAAGAATTCAGTTTTTTATTAGATTTAGAAGGAATAAAAAAATAGTTTAAAAATATTTTACTAAATTTGCAGAGTTTTGGAGTATCTAGATACCGGCTCCATGATATTGCTTGACTAATTTATTTTATGAAAGAAGATATAAAAGCTCACGATAATGTATTAGGCCTAATAGGGAATACTCCGCTAATCAGGCTTAACAAAATCACCGAATCTTTACCAGGAAATTTTTACGCTAAGGTTGAAGCTTTCAATCCAGGTCACTCTACCAAAGACAGAATCGCATTATATATTATTGAAGAAGCTGAAAGACAGGGAATCCTTTCTCCAGGCGATACCATTATTGAAACTACTTCAGGAAATACCGGTTTTAGTCTGGCTATGGTAAGCATCATTAAAGGTTACAACTGCATTTTGGCGGTTAGCTCAAAATCTTCCAAAGATAAAATTGACATGTTACGCAGTTTGGGTGCTAAGGTATATGTTTGCCCGGCACACGTTTCTGCTGATGATGACCGTTCTTACTACAGTGTAGCAAAGCGTTTACACGAAGAAACCAAAGGTTCTGTATACATCAATCAGTATTTTAACCAATTGAACATTGATGCGCACTACAAATCAACCGGTCCTGAAATCTGGGAACAGACTAACGGAAAGATTACCCATTTGGTAGCGTGTAGCGGAACAGGTGGAACCATTTCAGGTGCTGCGAAGTTCTTAAAAGAGAAAAATCCAAATATCAGAATCTTGGGTGTTGATGCTTTCGGTTCGGTGTTGAAGAAATACCACGAAACCAAAGAGTTTGACGCAGAAGAAATCTATCCATACAGAATAGAAGGATTGGGTAAAAACCTGATTCCAACGGCAACCGACTTCGATTTGATTGATCAGTTCGTTAAGGTAACCGATGAGGAAAGTGCACACACTACCAGAGAAATCGCTAAGAAAGAAGGTTTATTCGTAGGCTATACTTCAGGAGCGGTAATGCAGGCGATTAAGCAATATGCCGAAGAAGGTGAGTTTGATGAAAACAGCAATGTGATTGCCATCTTCCCAGACCACGGTTCCCGTTATATGAGCAAGGTATTCAGTGACGAATGGATGAGCGAGCAGGGATTCTTTGACAGCATTAACGCTGAAGATGCCCAGAAGATAGAGATTATTAAGTAATACTACTTATCCCATATAAAAAAAACTCCAAAGCAATTTGGAGTTTTTTGTTTTTTATGGACGGAAGCCAATATTAGGGAAACGGAAGTATTCGTGCGATACACGGAAGATAGAATGAATCAGACGGAAGCTGATGGGAGTGAGGCGGAAGACCTTTTGAGGGATGCGGAAGCTAATTTGAGACACATGGAAGCTTACAGGAGAGACCCGGAAGCTCGTCCGAGGGCTGGGAAGGCTTGGAAATGCTCAGGTTTTTGATTTTTGTTAAGAAAAGCTGCGGATTCTTTGACAGCTTATTCAAATACTTAACTTAGACGAAGTTACTTGTCGGTCTGACATCTTCAGTAAGAAATCAGCAATTGTTTGTACTTCTTTGGGAGATAGACATGGGGTGAAGTATTTGATGTATCCAAGTAGTTCCCTTAATCCCAGAATCTTTACCAGTTCAAACTCTTCAGTTGGTTTTTCGTTAGTGAAAGCAATAATATTCCTCATTGGAATTTTTCGATCTCCCCAATGACTTTTTGTAAAATCCCAACTTGATTTTTTTATTCTGTCCGTTACGATTTTGTATAATGCATAATTGGTTCTTCTGACTTGTTGGACAGGGGAAAACAAATACAATTTTTCTAAAGAATTTTTGCTCCAATTTTTTGTTTCAATTATAAAAATACCGGATGGGCAAATTAAAACATGGTCAATTTGAACAGATTTTATATAATCATTGTTTCTTCGATTATATATAGGAGATTGGAATGAACATCTAAAATCATTTATTAAGATATAATCATCTGGTAAACTCTCTAAGACTTTCACTACCTTCTGTTCTCCAATCGCTCCATAAATCATATTGTTAACTTCTTTAACTACAGCTTTTTTTCTCTGAAGTGTTTGTAAGTGTGAGCAGCTACTCCGATTTACTGCATCTTCAAAATTTGTATCGATAAATTGTAAACGATTATTTTTTTTGAAAAGTGTTTTGTTCGACAAATGTACAAGTGTCATAATCTTGAAATGAAATTGGACTTGCGTAGACCAAATCCTTACCCAAATTACAAGATTTAACCAATAATCCTTAATTGTAGCAATAACTTCATCAGCTATGGGTAAATTTTCAATTTGTAGATTATAACCATTAATCCTTTGTTTTAATTGGTCTTCAAGTTCCGACTTACTTTTAGAAATTTCATCATTCAATTCAGAAATATCTTTTTCAAGACTTGATTTTTCTTGTTGAATTAAGAGCGTATGATTTAATACAACCTGTTTTTCAGTAATATGATAATCCTTCTGAAAATTAATTAACTCGTCTAACGAATTAAAATCGTCAAGATTATTTTTTACCAAATGATACTGTATGGCATTGAGGCATCCTACTTTATTATAGACTCTACACATATTTTTCAGAATAATTTTGGTTAAATATTGCAGGCTAAATTTCTAATAATCACTTCACCAAAACCCTTTTCTGTTCCACCAACTTCTTATCGCCATCCAACAATCTTAAAAAATAAGTCCCAGCGGCAAACCCGCTTACATCAACCTTGCTGGAGTATTTGGCGGCGTAGACTTCCTTTCCATCCATATTGATGATTGAAACGAATTTGATATCGTAATTTGATTCGATATTAATCACATTGTCGGATGGAACAGGGTAGACGGTGGCTTTGGTTTCGTTGATTTGACCAATGCTAAGAGCAGGGTTTTTTAACTCAATAATGCGGTCGTCTGCGGCAATTGGGCTTCCGGCGTAATCCCTGTTGGAAGTACATAAAAATACACGTCCGTCGGGAATCACCAAAACATCACGCAATCTTCCGTAAGTGTTGGTCAGGTAAATGTTCTGTTGGGTGACCTGAGAGCCATCGGCATTCAGTTTTAACTGGATTAGGACCTTGTTTTTCAGGACGGCAACCAACAACGAATTATCCCATTCGGGTATCGCAGCGTTTTGATAATAATCCATTCCCGCAGGAGCAATCGAGGGCGACCAGCTGTAGATAGGTTCCTTGACATTATTGGCATTACAGAAGGTAATTTCGGCAGCGGTGTTGCAAACGCCTTCCACCGTTGGCCAGCCGTAATTGCGGCCAGGCTCTATGATATTGACCTCGTCATTGGCGGAAGTCCCGTGTTCTGAGCTGTAAATCCTGCCATTGGCATAACACATTCCCTGTGGATTTCGGTGCCCCATCGTATACACATAACTTCCGGGAGTTGGATTATCACTCGGAATGCTCCCGTCGAGATTCATTCGCAATACTTTACCATTGATGGTTGCGGTATTCTGTGCTGTAGGCGCATTGTTATAGGTATCTCCTAAACAAATGAATAATTTGTCCCCCAAGATTACAATCCTCGAGCCATTGTGCGAAACTCCAGCCGGAATGGCATTGAGTATAATAGTCGGATTGATTAAGGTATTGTTGGCCACATCGTATTCATAGCGCACTATTTTGGAAGTCGTATTGGTGTAGGCATAATGCACGTACAAATAATGATTCGTATTGAAATCGGGATGCAGTTGTATCGAATGCAGTCCAACACTGAAACCAAAAAGCGCTACATCGCTGATGGCAAAAACCTGTTGTATCTGATAGGTTGTTGGATTCATCCGCTTGATATTACCGCTCAATTCGGTAAACCAAATCCAGCCGTCAGGTCCGTAAACCATATCCCACGGCACATTAAGATTGGATGCTACGACAGTGTTCTGCAGTATGGTTGTCCCAAGATTGATTTGGGAATAAGTGAATGAGGTGAATAGGATAAACAATAAGGTAATTTTCTTCATGGTGTTTGGTGTGGGTTGGTTAGCACTACATTCAGAAGATAATGGTTTAGGTATCAATGGGATATCAAATATAATAAAAAAACCGCTTTGCTTTGACAAAACGATTTTTGGATATTTAGTTTCGGTTTATGTGGTTGATATTGCCATCATCAAATTTGGACTTAAACCGTACCAGGCTGTTGAGGTTGATTTCGCCTTTGGGATCGATTACATGTTCCTCGAGGAGCAATCCTATCAGGAATTCATAATCCCTGCCACGGAAATTCCTGGATTGAATCGTAGTATTTTGTTTGGCAAAAACAATCCGCTTGCTGTCATCGACCTTGCTTTCGGTGTTATTGTTATCCACAACCATGTTCAGCAGTTCTTCCTTGGTATTCAGTTTGTAAACATACAGTTCATTTCCCATAGCTTTCTTCCCGTAACTAAAAACCGGAAGTTCATCAATATAAACCACTTCCTTTTTCAATTTGATTTTTTGGGCAGTAAGTGTCGCCGAAGTTATAAGCACGAGTAAGCAGCATAAATATTTCATGAGTAACGATTTAAGATAGCTAAGTTACTAAATATTGCAATAAAAAACGCCAGGTAAAACCCGGCGTTCCATATAATATTCAATGATGTGTTATTCCTGCATCGTGTGGTACACGTTCATTACATCATCATCTTCTTCGATTTTTTCCAAAAGTTTTTCTACATCGGCAACCTGTGCTTCGGTAAGTTCTTTGGTAATCTGTGGGATTCTTTCAAAACCTGAAGACAGGATTTCGATTTTGCGGTTTTCCAATTCCTTCTGGATAGCTCCAAAACTTTCAAAAGGAGCGTACATTAGGATTCCGTCTTCCTCATCTGCGAAGATTTCCTCAACGCCAAAATCGATCATTTCCAGTTCCAGTTCCTCAACATCCTGTCCGGCAGCCGGAATACGGAAATTACAGGTGTGGTCAAACATAAATTCCACCGAACCCTGGGTTCCCATCGTTCCGTTGCATTTGTTGAAATAACTCCTGATGTTGGCAACAGTCCTGTTGTTGTTATCGGTTGCAGTTTCAATAAGAATAGCAATTCCGTGAGGTGCATAGCCTTCAAACAAAACCTCTTTATAGTTAGCGGTGTCTTTATCGGTTGCTTTTTTAATGGCGCGTTCAACGTTTTCCTTTGGCATATTGGCTGCCTTTGCGTTCTGCATTACCGCACGCAGACGCGAGTTGGCTTCCGGATTTGGGCCGCCTTCCTTAACTGCCATTACAATATCTTTCCCAATACGGGTAAATGCTTTGGCCATTGCTGCCCAACGCTTCATTTTTCTACCTTTCCTAAATTCAAATGCTCTTCCCATTTCTTGTTTTAATTATGTGTTGCAAAAGTAATTTTTTAGATGAAAATATCAAAAAATTAATCCATCGGAACGTGGCCCGAGATGAAATTCTCTCCGGTGTTGTTCCATTCGGCAATAATGTTATTCCTTTCCTGGAAAAATGTGCTGTTGATTTTGTTGTAATTGTCGATTTCCTTATTGACCTGTTTTACCATCGCATTAAAACTGTCAATCTCTTCCTTGGTGCGGTCGTTTGCGGTTTTGGCTTCCAAGGTTTTTTTAGCATTTTCGAATTTGTCGTTAAACATGATAAAGTTCGTCATCTTTGGCACATAATCCTGTGCTTCCTTTTTATAGAAATCCAATGCTTTTTTGGTTGCATTAATCATAGAGGAGTCGCCTTTGTAAGGTTTGATTGCCTTTAACTTTGTCAAACCTTCTTCGGCATACTGCGTCAGCGTATTGGCATTTTGCTGAATGGCGCTCAGGTCTTTCCTTTCAATTGCTTTTGAAAGATTGCCATCGGTAAAATTCACCTTAAAGAAAATCAGGTAGAGTGCAGTGTGATAGTCAAAAACCTCGTTCGAAAGCTTAATTTTTTCGCCCAGTTCGGTATTTCCTTCATTAACGGTAATCTTGTATTTCAATGCAAAAGAGCGAAAGGCATTTTCGACCTTTTCATTTTCAGCATCCAGTTTTTCATTGATTTTGTCGCGCATCAACAGATAGGCTTCCATCGCATCATAGGACTGTTCGGCAACTTCCTGCATGTCGATGAGTTTGTCATACTCTTCATTGATGTTTATTTTGCAGACGTCAAGGTATTGTAACACTTGGTTTTTGTAATCAACATCGCCTTTGTAACCGTCTTTCAATGCGCTGATTTTCTTTTGTGCGGCTTCTATGCTTTTTACCAACTGTTTTCGGGTATTGTCAATGCGGCGCGCACTTTTGGAATGCGCTACAGCTGTGGTATATTTCCATGTACTTTTTGAAATCAGCCCTTGTTCCTTTTCGATATATGTCAAATAATCAACAGCAGTTTTGAATTCCTGCGCAGCGATATTGAGGCTTGTGGCTAAAAATAAAATCAATAGTAATCTTAGTCTCATATTGTTATTTATTTAAATCATTTATGATGTTAATGGCTTCGCTAACAGGGAAATTGCTCTTCAAAGCCTTAATCTTTTCGGTATTGCTGCTCCTAAGGTAGTCATCAAATTCCTGATATCCAATATCGACGGAATTGCGCTCTACATTGATTGGATATTCCTTTTCGGATAAATCCTTGATGTCTTTCCAAAGCGAGTTCATCCTGTTTACTTCTGCGAAAACCGAATTGAATTCGAGTGTAACCGGAGCAATCACACCATCGTATAATTGGTCGATTTTGACATTCATATCCGTAATCATTTTGGCATCAGTACTAGCGCTGATTCTTTTGCGGCTGTTTTCGATTGCTGCAGGTTTTAACGGATTTGTAAAAAGGGTAAAACGCGGAGCTGCTTCAATCATGTCATTTTTAAGGGCGGTTTTGTTATCACCTTCCTTTGGCATCTGTCCTTCAAAAAGCGACGGGATTTCCACATCGGGTTTAATGCCAATGGTTTGGTTTGTTTTCCCGGTTATCCTGTAAAATTCCTCGATGGTCAGTTTGACAAATTCGCTGGGTTCATCTTCCATCGTCAATGGAAAAATCCGCTGCATTGATGCTTTGCCATACGACTGTGAACCAATCACGACAGCTCTGTTGTAGTCCTGCATGGCATTAGAGAAAAATTCGCTTGCAGAAGCTGAAAAGCCATTTATCAAAACCACTAATGGACCGGTGTAAACACTTCCGCGGTTTGGATCTTTTAAGGTTTGGGTTTGGCCTCTACGGTTGTTCATAATCGCAACCGGGCCAGCTTCTATGAATGCTCCGCTTAATTTCACAGCTTCATCCATTGAGCCACCACCATTGTTCTGCAGGTCGATAATGAGCCCTTCAATCTTGTCTTCCTGGAGTTTGTATATTTCTTTGATGACGTCATCGCTCATATTGGTTTTTCCGTCTTCAATTTTTCCATAAAAACTCGGAATCCTCACATAGCCAATCTTTTTAGTGTCTTTATTTAAAATATAACTGTAAACATTATTGTTGTAATCCTTCATGACTCTTTTGGTCAGGTTGACGTTGTAGACTTCGCCGCTTTTTTTGCGAAGCGTGAATTCGACATTCTTGTATTCGCTCGAGCTGAAAATGGCTTCGACTTTTTGCATCGAAGAGCACGCAATATTGTATTCCTCATCGTGGTATTTAATCTTGATAATCTGATCGCCACCGTCAATTTTTTCGGTATAATAGGCAGAACTTCCGGGAATGACTTCGTCGACAATGATTTCGTCTTTTTCATTCATCGAAATCATCATTCCAAACGTAAGGTTGTCAGCGCTAACAGCTGTTAGGAAACTCGAGCGGTCACTTTGCGAGAAATATTCGGTGTGTGGGTCAAAGTAGGAGCAGACCGCATTAAAGAACTTGGAATTAAATTCCTGGCTGCTTAACTGAAAACCTGCACTTTTACACGAAAAGGTGTCAAATACCTTGTCTTTTGAGGTCTTGGAAATCTTATCAAAATTCGCCAATAACGAATCCTTGTTTTGGCTGACTTCTGAAATATCTTTCAGGATGTGGAACAGGACTCTTTTTTTGTAGAGCTTTTTCAATTCGGTTTCATCCTTTACGTAAGGGAATGCTTTTTTGGAGAACTGGATTGTTTCAGTACTTTTCAACGGGAAAGATTCCTCTTTAAGCGCTTCGATTATCCTTGCATAACGCTCAATGGCATGTGTATAGGCTTTGTAAAAATCAGTCAGGAAGTCACAATTCCGGTCCTTGATATAGTCATCAATTTTGTATTTGTGCTTCTTTAAATCATTGATTTCAACAAGGGTAAATAAACGATTGTCGTCATCCAACTGCTTTAATAAATCATCAAAAACAAAAACCGACAGACTATCGTCAATGGGTTTTGGCCTGTAATGTTGCTGTTGGATCAACGCATTGATTCTTGCTAGTGTTTCACACGGATTTTTATCGGTTTGCCCGAATGCAAATACAGGAAGGCTTACTATTAAGAATACAATTTTTTTCAATTTTATTTTTTATAAAAAGGCATTTTCACCACTTTCGCAGCGACCTTGTTGTTTCGGATTTGAATGAAAATCTCGCTGTCAACAGCAGAAAATTCGGTTTTGACATAACCCATTCCGATTCCTTTACCCAAAGATGGCGCCATGGTTCCCGAGGTTACGATTCCGATATTGTTGCCATTGACATCAACGATTTCGTAATCGTGACGCGGAATGCCACGTTCGGTTAATTCGAAACCAATGAGTTTTCTGGTTACACCAGCTTCTTTTTGTTTTTTAAGGTTTTCAGAATTGGTAAAATCTTTGGTGAATTTGGTAATCCAGCCTAAACCAGCTTCCAGTGGAGAAGTGCTATCGTTAATGTCATTCCCATAAAGGCAGAATCCCATTTCCAAACGGAGTGTATCACGTGCTGCCAGTCCAACCGGTTTGATTCCGAAGGCTTTTCCAGCTTCAAAAACCTTATTCCAAACCTTTTCAACGTCTGCATTTTTGCAGTAAATCTCAAATCCACCAGAACCGGTGTAACCCGTTGCGGAAATGATTACATCCTGAACTCCGGCAAATTCAGCCACTTCAAAATGATAATATTTTATAGCTGATAAATCAACAGCAGTCAATGACTGCATTGCTTCAACCGCTTTTGGGCCTTGTATGGCAAGCAAAGAATAATCCTCAGAAATGTTTCTCATTTCTACACCTAAATCATTGTGCGAAGAAATCCAATTCCAATCCTTGTCGATATTGGAAGCGTTTACCACTAATAAATATTGGTTTTCCTTCATACGGTACACGATCAAATCGTCTACAATTCCGCCGTCGTTATTTGGCAGACACGAATATTGTGCGCGTCCAATTTCCAAAACCGACGCGTCATTGGAAGTTACTTTTTGTATTAATGCCAGGGCATTTTCACCACTAAGCAAAAACTCACCCATGTGCGACACATCAAAAACACCTACGCCATTTCTAACGGTTTCATGTTCGGCATTTACGCCTTCATATTGAACGGGCATATTGTATCCTGCAAACGGAACCATTTTCGCTCCAAGGCTTTCGTGTACGTGTGTTAACGCTGTATTTTTCATTATAATTTTTATTGTGTTGTAATTGAAGAATTGTATGTTTCTTATTTTCTAACAAAAGGCGGTAGCAGTTTGCTGCTGACTTCACCAAAACCAATGCGGACCGAACTGTTTTGGCAGAATCCTTTCATGATTACCGTATCGTTGTCATTTACGAATTTACGCTCTGAGCCATCATTCATCCTGATTGGGTTTTTTCCGCCCCAGGTCAATTCGAGCATAGAGCCAAAACTGTCGGGTGTTGGGCCTGAAATCGTTCCCGAACCCAGCATGTCGCCCGAGTTGATACGGCAGCCGTTTGAAGTATGGTGCGTTAATTGTTGCGCCATTGACCAATACATGTATTTGAAATTCGACTTGCAAACCAGGCTTGGTTCCACATTTTCAGGTTCGATGTACACTTCGAGGTTGATATCGTAAGCGTTTTTCCCTTTTTGCTGCAAATAGGGTAAAGGTGTCGGCTCCTGCATTGGCCCTTTGCAGCGGAAAGGCTCCAACGCATCCATGGTTACTATCCACGGGGAAATTGAAGAGGCGAAGTTTTTTGCCAAAAAGGGTCCAAGTGGAACATATTCCCATTTCTGGATATCGCGGGCACTCCAGTCATTCAGCAAAACCATTCCGAAAATATAATCTTCGGCTTCGTTGATTGGAATATTTTCCCCCATAATGTTGGCATCTGTAGTAATGAAAGCGGTTTCCAATTCGAAGTCAATCAATTTTGACGGACCAAAAACCGGAATATTATCATTATTTGGTATTGTCTGTCCCATAGGCCGGTGTACCGGAATACCCGAAGGAACAATGGTAGAACTTCTTCCATGGTAACCAACCGGAATGTGAAGCCAGTTAGGCAATAAGGCATTTTCAGGGTCGCGGAACATTTTACCTACATTGGTAGCATGTTCCTTGCTCGAATAAAAATCGGTGTAATCACCAATTATAACAGGAAGCTGCATCTCTACATCTTCCATTTTGAAAATAACTACTTCGCGATGGTCTTTCCTGTCTCTAAGTTCTGGATTACCATGATCAAAAATATCGCCAATCCTATTGCGGACTGCGCGCCAGGTTTTCTTTCCATCCGAAATAAAATCGTTTAAAGAGTCCTGCATGAACATATCGTCGGTCAAATCAATTCCCTCGAAATAATTCAGCTGCTGTAAAGCTCCCAAATCGATTGCGTAGTCTCCAATTCTTGTTCCAATTGTAATGACATCTTCTTTAGTCAGGAAAACGCCAAATGGAATATTTTGAATAGGGAAGTCGCTGTCTTTGGGGACGGTAAGCCAAGATTTTCTCTTAGGATTGTTTGTCATTGAAGGCATAGTGTGTTGTTTTAGTTGTTGAAAATTTTAAGTAATCAAATATATCATTTACTATTAATTTACCAAACCATTTTTGTAATTTTGAGCACAATTAATCGAAATAATTTCAAATGCAACGCGACAAACAAATTTTTGACCTTATCCTTGAGGAACAAGACAGACAGATTCACGGAATTGAACTAATTGCATCAGAGAACTTTGTAAGCGACCAGGTAATGGAAGCTGCAGGTTCGGTACTAACAAATAAATATGCCGAAGGCTATCCTGGAAGGAGATATTACGGCGGTTGCGAGGTAGTGGATGTTATCGAGCAAATTGCTATCGACAGGGCTAAAGAGCTTTTTGGCGCCGAATATGTAAATGTGCAGCCACACTCTGGTTCACAGGCAAATACAGCGGTTTATGCTGCCTGTTTAAAACCTGGAGATAAAATCCTGGGTTTTGATTTATCGCACGGTGGGCACTTAACGCATGGTTCGCCGGTTAACTTTTCAGGAAAATTATATGCTCCTGTTTTTTATGGTGTTGACCAGGAAACTGGTGTTTTAAATTATGATAAAATACAGGAAGTTGCCACAAAAGAGCAGCCAAAAATGATTATTGCAGGAGCTTCGGCGTATTCCCGTGATATGGATTTTAAGCGTTTCCGTGAAATTGCGGACAGCGTTGGTGCACTTTTATTAGCAGACATTTCGCATCCTGCAGGTTTGATTGCCAAGGGTTTGATGAATGATCCAATTCCGCATTGCCATATTGTAACGACTACAACCCACAAAACCTTACGCGGGCCAAGAGGCGGAATCATCATGATGGGCAAGGATTTTGAAAACCCATGGGGATTGAAAACTCCGAAAGGCGAAATCCGAATGATGTCACATGTTTTGGATATGTCGGTTTTCCCGGGAAATCAGGGTGGGCCTTTGGAGCATATCATTGCGGCTAAGGCTGTAGCTTTTGGCGAATGTCTTTCCGATGAGTTTTTCACCTATGCGATGCAGGTTCAGAAAAATGCAAAAGCCATGGCTGCTGCATTCGTAAAAAGAGGCTATAACATTATCTCTGGCGGAACAGACAACCACATGATGCTGATTGACCTGCGCAACAAAGGAATTTCTGGAAAGGATGCTGAAACAGCCTTAGGGAAAGCAGAAATTACCGTAAATAAAAATATGGTTCCTTTTGATGATAAGTCACCGTTTGTAACCTCGGGAATCCGGGTTGGAACACCAGCAATCACTACACGTGGAATGGTTGAAAGCGATATGGAGGCCATAGTTGATTTAATCGACCGTGTACTTTCCAATGCGGCTAATGATGAATTGCTGGACGGAATAGCTGACGAGGTAAATGACATGATGAGCGAAAGAGCTATTTTTGTTTACTAAAAGATTAAAATAAGACTATTCAAAACCTTCAGGACCAGATTCTGGAGGTTTTTTTAATAAAGAAAAAATGGGAGTATTACGACTGGAATTACCAACCGACCCAAGATGGGTAAACATCGTTGAAAAAAACATTGAGGAAATCCTAACCGACCACGCATGGTGCGAGCAAAAAGCCGCTACGAATGCCATAACCATCATCACGAATAATTCCGAACACGAAGATTTGGTAACCGATTTATTGGCTTTGGCCAAAGAAGAACTGGACCATTTTGAACAGGTTCATGATATCATTAAAAAGCGCGGATTGAAGCTTGGACGCGAACGCAAAGACGACTATGTCAACGAACTCGCGCAATATATGAAACGCAGTAATACCGGAAGCCGTGTCTCGGGATTAGTCGAACGATTGCTTTTTTCGGCTATGATTGAAGCACGGAGTTGTGAGCGTTTTAAGGTACTTTCAGAAAATATCCAGGACGAGGAATTGTCAAAATTCTACCGCGAACTGATGGAAAGCGAAGCCGGGCATTATACCACTTTCATCACGTATGCGCGCAAGTATGGCAAAGGCATCGACGTTGAAAAACGCTGGCGCGAATGGATTGCTTTTGAAGCCCAGGTCATTGCCAATTACGGCAATAAGGAAACCATACACGGATAATAAAATGTCCATAAGGCTTCGACAAGATGTCGACAAGGCTTCGACAAGATGTCGACAAGGCATCGACAAAATGTTTTCCAAGTGCGTCGACAAAGTGTTTTCCAATACTGTAAACAAAATTGCTGTTGATAAATTACTGATTACTTTTTGGAAAACAGACTGCATTTTCGCCACTTAATTCTATATTTGAGATGCTAGAATAGTTGTCAAAATGAGAATAGAAACCGATATCAAATTGGGCTTTAAGGACGTCATGATACGCCCAAAGCGTTCAACACTAAACAGCCGTGCGCAGGTGAGCCTGGAGCGCGAATTCAAGTTTATGCACAGTACGGCAACATGGACAGGGATTCCAATCATGGCTGCCAATATGGATACCGTCGGTACGTTTGAAATGGCATTGGCTTTAGCCAAAGAAAAACTCTTTACTGCTATCCACAAACATTATTCGGTTCAGGAATGGAATGACTTTATCAAAAAGGCTCCCAAGGATATTTGCGATTACATTGCTGTCAGCACCGGAACCGGAAAGAATGATTTCAAAAAAGTAGCCGAAATATTTGAGTACAATTCCCAGCTAAAATTCATCTGCATTGATGTGGCCAATGGCTATTCGGAACACTTTGTAAGCTTTTTGCGCCAGGCGCGGAAGCATTTCCCAGACAAGGTAATCATTGCCGGAAATGTCGTAACCGGAGAAATGGTAGAAGAACTGCTTTTGGAAGGCGCCGATATCGTAAAAGTTGGGATTGGTCCTGGTTCTGTTTGTACAACCCGTGTTAAGACTGGTGTTGGTTACCCACAGCTTTCCGCAATTATTGAATGTGCCGATGCCGCTCACGGACTTGGTGGACATATCATCAGCGACGGTGGCTGCACCACTCCGGGTGATGTTGCCAAGGCTTTTGGAGCGGGTTCCGATTTTGTGATGCTTGGCGGAATGCTTGCAGGCCATACCGAAAGTGGTGGCGACATCATAGAAATCAAAGGCGAAAAGTTCAAACAATTTTATGGGATGAGTTCAGAAACCGCCATGAAAAAACATGTTGGAGGTGTTGCCGAATATAGAGCCAGCGAGGGAAAGACCGTTCAGGTTCCGTTTAAGGGAGATGTTATTGATACGCTTCTCGATATTCTTGGCGGAATCCGAAGTACGTGTACTTATGTTGGAGCGTCAAAGCTCAAGGAACTAACCAAAAGAACCACATTTATACGCGTAATTGAGCAGGAAAACCGTGTGTTTACCAAATAGCCGTCACTTCGAGTGATTTTGTGAAACAAAATTGTATCGAGAAGATGCATTATTTGAACGGTTCTCGATACAATTCCGACAAGTCGGAATCACTCGAACTGACGAAACTATTTATTTGATTACCAAATTGTACTTTTCCAAAAGGCCTTTCAGTCCATCGGTTGAGAAAATAGCTTTCTTTAGTTTGTTTTTCTCAGGGTCGATAGTGTAATCATAGCTGGTGTAAAAATCAGCTTTGTTGGCAATGGTGTCAATGAATACTGCTCTTCGTAGGTTGCAGTTATCAAACACAGCTTCGGTCAGATCACTGGCCATAAAATCTACCGAAACCATGCTACAATTGATGAACTGCATTTTTCTTAGCTTCAATGCATAGAATTTGGCATAATCCAATTGGCAGTCCTTAAAATGGAATTCATAAATTACCTGATCGGTCATGGCAAAATTGACATTGGTAAAATTGCAACCGTTAAACTGAACGCCGCGAAGCGAAACATAATTGATTTTGGTGTCGTTGAAATTGCAGTCAAAGAAATTGCAATCTATGAATGCGACACTCTGAAAGGTGCAGTCGGTAAAATCGCAGTTGTGGAAGGTACAATTTTCATATTCCTTGTATTTGATATCGGCTTCGAGAAAGAAGATATCTTCAAATTTTTCGTCAAGTAGGTAATCGGAAGACATAATGGATTTTTAAAGTGTAAAACTAAGTGTTTTTTTGGTTAAATTTACGCTACAATTTTCCAAGCACCATGAATCAGGAGAACACTAAGGTTTCCGGCTTTTTTTATAAAAATCCTTCACTCAGGATAAAAGAATTCCAAGCTTACCTCACAACCCGTTTGGGATTGATATTTGCCTTAAACATGCAATCCACGATTTTGTATTATTGGGTTTACCACATCACCAATGACAAGCTTTCCTTAGGTTTTGTAGGCCTAGCCGAAGTTATTCCTGCAATTGGATGCTCTTTATTTGCAGGTCATTTTGTGGACCAGAGCGAGAAAAGGAAATTGGTTGTAACCTGTCTTGCAGGTTATGTAATCATCGCTGTTTGTTTGGCCATTTTGGCTTTGCCGATGACGCACCAAAGCCTTTCGGTGACCACGATTGTCTGCTTTATTTATTTCTTTGTATTTCTTGGCGGAATCCTGCGCTCGTTTTTCAGCCCGTCGATGTTTTCGTTATTTGGAATGGTAGTCCCGAGAGAACATTATGCCAATGCTACGAGTTGGAGTAGCATGTCCTGGCAAATGGGAGCGGTACTCGGACCTTTGGTTGCGGGTTTCGGAATCGCATGGTTTGGGATTTCAACTGGTTTGTTTATAGTGCTGGGAATCCAGCTTTTGTTATTTTTCCCCATTTTATCCATAACGGTCAAGCCGATATTAAAAAAGGAAAAAGAACCCATTTTGCAGAGTGTGCATGACGGTTTGCAGTTTGTTTTTAAAACCCCGATACTTTTGGCAGCCTTATCTTTGGATATGTTTTCGGTGTTGTTTGGAGGCGCGGTGGCTTTGCTGCCGGTTTATCAAAAGGAAATCCTGCATGTCAACGAAATGGGTTTTGGAATCCTTCGTGCCGCACCCGGAATTGGAGCCTTGCTGACTTTAGGATTATTGGCATTCCTGCCTTTAAAAACCTATCCGGGAAGGAAACTGTTTGTTTGTGTAACCGGTTTTGCACTTTCCATCATTATTTTTGGGATATCCAAAAACTTCTATCTTTCGTTTTTTATGCTGTTGCTTTCAGGAATGTTTGATGCGGTGAGCGTAGTCATCCGAAGCACCATCCTGCAGTTGGTAACTCCCGACGCAATGCGTGGAAGGGTTTCTGCCGTAAATACCATGTTTGTGAGTTCGTCCAATGAGCTTGGTGATTTTGAGAGCGGAGTCATGGCCAATTGGCTTGGAACGGTTCGTGCCGTAGTTGTAGGTGGCTGCCTGACTTTAGGAGTCGTTGTGTTTACATTCTTTAAGGCACCACAACTCCGTGATTTTAGCTTTGAGGATAAGAAAAAGAACGAAGAGGAATAATTATTTATTTTATTTCTTCCATCTCAAGTGCATTCATGATTCCTGCTGTGCTGGCGGTATTATTGAAGTAAACAAAAGCCTTATCGGCATTACTGGTTAGGATCAAATCTTTCAGTTTTGCCAATTCTTCTGTGCTATAGCTCGAGTAAAACATTTTTGGTTTTCCATGAAGCCTTACATAAATTAGAGGTGAAACAGTAAAAATGGTTTCAGGCAATTGGGGATGGCTTACACTGCAAAGTGTAATGCTGTTTTTTACCAATTGGTTCCAGACTTCAGGAATCCACCAGCTTCTATGACGGAATTCAAGAACATTCCTAAAACCAGTATCGAGTTTGCGGATTATGGAGTCCAGTCTTTCGGGAGTGTAATCATAACTTGGCGGAAATTGAAATAAAATGCAGCCGAGTTTATGCTGTAAACCTTCAGCA
This sequence comes from Flavobacterium wongokense, assembly GCF_021608265.1. Taxonomy (GTDB): domain Bacteria; phylum Bacteroidota; class Bacteroidia; order Flavobacteriales; family Flavobacteriaceae; genus Flavobacterium; species Flavobacterium wongokense. The sequence continues at coordinate 435,274 of NZ_JAKIHP010000002.1, read as the reverse complement.
CACCGACTGTAAAAATCCTTTAATAATTCCCCACAATCAACAAACAGCCTGATGTGCGTTATTTCTTTTGGTGCTTTTACGGAAATGAGAAAATGTTCTGGAGATTTGTCAAACATATCCTGAAATGTTTTCAATCTTGGAAATCTGTAGAAAGTGCCATTCATTTCATAAGTGTCAAAATGCTGGCAATAGAATTCAAACCATTTATTCCTTGGCAAATCTTTTGGATAAAATACTTCTTTCCAATAGGAGCTGTTAAAACTGGAACAGCCAATATGTAGTTCTTTTTTCATTCGTATAGTTTTTGGCAATGGTTGCAAAAAAAGCTAGCCCGTTTTTTTAATCCTGTATCTTTTTTTACAAAAGGCAAATTGCATCTCACACATGTTTTTTGACTATAAGCGAGCCAGTGTTTGGCAAGTTCATTTTTCCTTTTCCAATCAAGGAATTGAAAACTGTAGATTATATTTTCCTTAATAATCTCCGTTATTTTGGGTTTCGGAATTTTGCCAATCAATGATTCCGGATGGACTTTTACCCGGTACAAAACTTCATTCTTAATAATATTCCCAACACCAGAGAAAATGTCCTGTTCGAGTAATGCATCACAAATCATTTTTTGGGGAATCTCCTCAAGTTTCTTTTTGGCTGCTTTAGAATCCCAGTTTTCATTCATTATGTCAGCTGTCCAATCATAATATTGATTGAGGTCGCCTTCCAAAAGCTTTACAGAACACGTATAAAAGTTGAGTTCGCCGTTATCAAATACCAGGCTTAATTTCGGTTCCAATTTTTTCCTTTTGTTTATCAGGTAAACTCCAAACATCAGCAGATGGATCTTAATGGTAAAACCACTGAAACAAATCAGGAAATTTTTGCCCCAGGTTTTAAAGGAAAGTAATTTTTTACCTGCAATCCTGTCCATGTCAATCTTGGCACTGCCTGAAGCCGAAAAGATTTTATGCCCTTCAAACTGCATGACTTCTTCTCTTAGGATTATTATGGATGGACCTTCGGGCATTTTTGTAGGGTTTGATTTTGGAAAAAAAACAGTGTAACTTTCATTACACTGTTTTCAGGGCTGACGCCCAATAGGATTATTTTTAATTGTTTCGGAAAACCTTCTGAATCTCCCTTGGAAGAGTATCATCTGTAGTTGTTCTTTTATTGATGCATTTTCATTTTTAATACTATCCAAAAACTAGGGTTGCACCAACTGAAACCTTTATCATCAATCCTAATGTCTTACCATTCTTCCGCTCGGTTTCGTGTAGTAGGGCTGCTGTATCGGTCTTCATCCAAATGACGTTCAACTTCTTCATTGTCCCTTCGGTTTGCGAAACCTTCGGTGTTGTCTGCTATTGAATCTTCTGCATATTGATCGGCATCAGAAGTTGAATTTTCATATTCGCTTTCATTACCTCCGATGTTTGGGTTCTTTGGAGCCGTTTTCTTTGCATTGTCACCACTTAAGAAGTCATCTTCTCTTTCAGCATTGGCAACAGCTTTCTTTGCTTCATTCTTGCTATCATCAATCCGAGAACCTTGTACGGATTGACTTTTTTTCTGATTTGAGTCCATGGTATTATAATTTAGTTGTTAATGTCTTTTACAAAATTGCAATACAATCAGGGTAAATGTGTTATAGAATTTTGGGTCAATTTTATATCATTGAAGCCAAATGTTAAAATGAGAATTCTATAAAAGAATGAAGCAGTTGTATAATCCTTTTGGAACGGATGACTTGTAATTTTACCATCATCAACATAACTAATTTAAAAATTGAAAAAATGAGAAAAATTGTATTGGCACTGCTGTTTATAGCAAGCCACGCCACGTTATTGGCACAGAGCCCAAAAGTTGTCATTAGTGATAAAGACGGCTGGCACAAAATAGGGGAAACCAGAGTTGATTTTAAAAGGGAAATTGACAAAATCCCAATCGTTGGGGCAAGGCGTTTTGCAGCGCTTAAAATTAAGGTAACTGATGCTCCAATTAATCTGGAGTCCTTTGATGTTGTTTTTGATGACGACACCAAAAAAAACTTCCCTGTTGGCACCGAGTTTAAAGTTCCCGGAGAAACCAAAGTGGTTGAGTTTGGCGGTGAAAAAAATGTCAAACGTGTAGATTTCAAATATAAGACTGTCGCCGGAGATGATAAGGCACATGTTGAACTTTGGGGATACAAAACCAATAAATAACGGTCATTTGACAAGTATAATTTAGGGATTCAGGAATGAGTCCCTTTTTTTGTATTTTTGATTTAGTAAAATTTCTACAAATGGCTTTTAGCATCAATAAAATCAAGACGATATTCAAACTAATCAGGCAATCACTCCGAGGCAAGGAATATGATTACACTCAGGGAAACATTAAGGTTGCCATCCTTTTACTTTCGATTCCAATGATACTGGAGTTGAGCCTCGAATCGGTATTTGCTGTTGTAGATATTTATTTTGTGGGTCATTTGCCCAATGCAGATGTGGCGGTTGCAACTGTAGGTCTTACAGAGGCGGTAATTTCTTTGGTATACACACTTGGAATTGGCTTGAGTACAGGTGCAACAGCAATTGTAGCGCGGCGCGTAGGCGAAAAGAATTATGAGGAAGCGTCCAAATCGGGAATGCAGGCTATAGGAGTATCACTGATTGTGGCGGTTTTGGTAGCTGTTCTTGGCGTTTATTTTGCTTCGGATATTTTGGCTTTAATGGGAGCAAGGCCGGAAGTGATCAAGGAAGGAACTTCGTTTGCCCAAATCATTTTTGCCAGTAGCCCGTCGATTATTTTACTGTTTTTGATCAACGGGATTTTCCGTGGTGCCGGTGATGCGGCAATGGCGATGCGAAGCCTTTGGCTGGCAAGCCTTATCAATATTATCCTGTGTCCAATCCTGATTTATGGCGTAGGGCCATTTCCCGAACTTGGGCTGATTGGTGCTGCTATTGCAACGGCTATCGGAAGAACCACAGGTGTGCTTTATCAATGTTATCATCTGTTTGCCAAAAACAGGATTATCAAAATCTACAGTTCTTATTTCAAACCCAATTTTGAAATCATCAAATCGTTATTGGCGATTTCAACTCCGGCCATGTTCCAGTTTTTTATTCAAAGTGGCAGCTGGATTGCGCTGACATACATTGTTTCCATTACCGGAAGTACCGATGCCAGCGCAGGATATCAGATTGCGATACGAAATGTGGTCTTTTTTATATTGCCGGCATGGGGATTGAGTAATGCTGCAGCTACTTTGGTCGGACAGAACCTTGGTGCAAAACAGCCCGAAAGAGCAGAGCAAAGTGTTTTGCTGACCACCAAGTACAATGTTATTTTTATGAGCCTTGTAACGCTGTTGTTTGTCTGCTTTTCAGAAATAATAATAAGTTTCTATACTTCGGACAAAGTGATTTTGGCTTACGGCAGCCAGGCTTTGCGTATCATTGGCTTTGGTTATATTTTTTACGGAATTGGAATGGTGATGATTCAATCGCTGAATGGTGCCGGGGATACCAAAACACCGACATGGATTAACATCTTCTGTTTTTGGATGGTACAGGTTCCGTTGGCGTGGTTTCTGGCGGTTCATTTAGGTTTTGGGCCTCTTGGTTCGTTTATCGCGATTCCATCGGCTGAAACCGTATTGGCAATATTGGCGTTTTATTTCTTTAAAAAAGGAAAATGGAAGACGGTGCAGGTTTAAATATTAAAAATAAAAAAGCTCCCATGTTGTGGAAGCTTTTTTATTTTGTGACCTCGACTGGATTCAAACCAGTAACCTTCTGAGCCGTAATCAGATGCGCTATTCAGTTGCGCCACGAGGCCTTTTTTGTGGGTGCAAATATAGCTAATACTATTAAATCCGCAAATGAATAAGTAAAATTATTTTTTAAAATCCAATGCCCTTGTTGTAACATAATACCTCCAGCCAATGATTGCCATCTGCCATTTTTTGGCTTTAGCCAAATCGAGTTGCTGCTTGGTAAAGCTGGGTAGGAGTATTTTATTGAGTTTGGCAAGTAGCTTAAACATTGTTGAAGTTTTTACAAAAGTAAAAAAGCAAGCCGTAACTGACTTGCTTTTTTTGAAATTATGCTTTTTGTGTCTTTAAGCTCGATTTGGCTTTTTTGAGTTCCTTCGTGGCATTTTCCAATTCCTCTTTTGCCTTTTTCATTTCTTCGGTGGCTTTTTTCATTTCTTCCTTGGTGCTTTCAGATTCAGACTTTGGTTTGCCTGACTTACCAAATGATTTCGACATTTCGTCCATCTGTTGCTGTAATTGTTCCATTTGCTCATCCAGGTTTTCCATTCCCTGTCCGTTGAAACTTCCAAAAGATTCTGTTTTGTTATTCTTTTTGATGTCTTCCAATTCTTCTTTGGTATAATCATCACCGCCTTCAACAATATTCCCATCCTGGATTACCAATGGTTTTTTACCATCCTGCTTTATAATGATTTTGGAATCCGAATCTCCAAATAAATTACCATTTGGGAAACTATAATGAAACTGTTGTCCAGGCAATCCATCTTCGTTAAACGGGAAACCTTTCATCATATCATTGCCATTAAAGCCATACGCAAAATTATTTCCATTCATGAAACCTGAACCAGCGGGATCTCCGAATCCCACTTCATCATTTTGCTTGTAAATTTTAATGGTGTTGATTGGTTTTTGAGTGTCTACCGACATACTGCCTTTGCTTCCGTCTTTATCAGCGAAGTCAACCTTGATAGCTGTAATTTCCCCTTTGCTGTTTCGTTTTACATCGGAATAGGTAATCGTAACGCCATGCTCTTTTAAAGCCTTGATATCGTCCTTCATTTCGCTTTCGGGCGTATCCTTGTTCCAAGTCATGACAATATTGTCAAACGTTTTATCTGAAGACTCAGATGATTTTTTATCCTGTGCAAAGATTGATGATTGAAACAACGCAATGCATACCAGCGAATAAAACAAGTTGTTTTTCATAACAATAATATTAAAGTGGTTGATAATTGTAATTGATTAATTTGTAGCAAACTTAAAACGAATCACTTTTTCGTAAAAAGGGTTTTGCAATTTTTTAACTATTATTTTTTTAGTTCAGCTTTGGCTTTTTCATACTCGGCTTTGGCTGCTTCCATTTCGGCTTTTGCTTTCAGCATTTCTTCCTTAGCTCTGTTCATTTCAGCTTTTGCTGCTTCCATTTCCGGTTTGGATGCATTCAGTTGCGCTCTTGCCGCATCCATTTCAGCTCTGGCTTTGCTTTTACTTAGTTTAGCCAATTCCATTTGTTTCGCCATCATTGGGCGTAATTTTTTCATTTGGATGTTGGCATTAGCCATAGCATCAGATTTGATCTTCATTACATCCTTGCCATTGATGATGATTTGCTGACTATCGCCATCAGAGGATGAGGAGTAGCTGTAGCAATAGGCTTTTCCTTTCCCTTTTCCTTTGGCACCATATTTTTGCAAAGCTTCCTCGATTTCTTTTTCATCTGAAAGCACTTTTCCATTGATGATTACCATAGGTTTTTTATCGCCATCGGTCTTGATGATTATTTTTTGGTTGTCGCCCCATGCAAATGCTTCAGGAGCTTCAGGTAATTCTACTGCTTCCGGTGACTCAGGAGCTTCCGGTGGTTCCGGTAAATCCAAATCAAAGTCGAAATCAAAATTCCCAACAACATTCACGCTGTCGCCAATTGCAATTGCCATTGGGGCATTGTCATTTCCACCAGTTGAATAGTTGGTGTACATTCTCAGTTCCTTTGGTCTTCCGAAACCTACACCTGAATCGTTTTTGTAGAAATGGATAGGTTTGATAGGTTCTTTTCCGTCTACCTGAGAAACGCCTTTGTTACCATCCTTATCCTTGAATTCTACCTTGATTCCTGTGATTTCTCCATCGCTGTTTCTTTTTACCTTAGAGTATTTCAAGGTGATTCCGTGAGTTTTCTTAAGTTCGGATGCGTCTTTTTTCATCTCGGCATCGGTGGAATTTTTATTTACGGTAACGCGTACTTCATTGCCTTTGTGAATGGCTTTGGTGAAGATTACATTTTCTTCCTTTTCCTGTGCTATGGTTTTTATCTGGAATAAAAATACAAAGCCAATGAGGGCCGGGATGATCATGGCATACTTCCACGAATTTCTTTTGTGTGATTGGTTCTTGTTTAACATAACGATTCTTTTTTTGATTAATGATTGATAAAAATTGTTGGTGATTGATAGGCAGCTTTGATGAGAAACTACTTTTAATAAAGCTCTTTGATAAGACTTTTTGTCCTCTAGTTGTTCGATGGCTTTCTGGTCGGCGATGTATTCAAGGTTTTGTGTAATTGCCTTTTTGTAAAGCCACATAAACGGATTAAACCAAAATACGATGCAGAACAATTTGGCAATAAGCACATCAAGGGAATGTTTCTCCTGGCTGTGGATTTTTTCGTGTAATAAGATACTTTGCAGTTCTTCGGTTGAATACAAATCGGAGTTGTAAACAATGTAGTTGAAGAACGAAAACGGAGCTATATTCTCATTTAGGTTGACTAATTTAAATTGTTCTCTTTTAATAACTTGCTGTTGATAAAGCATTCGATAGAGCGAAGTGAAATTAAATACTATTCTAATCACGAGTACGCAGGCAATGATGATATAACTAATCCAAATAAATTGCATCCAATCAAATGCTTCAACAGCAGGAACATCTTGTATTCTTTGGGCAGAAATCTGGGAATAGGCAACCAGATCTTCGGCTGCTATTTTTGGGCGTTCCACCAATATGATTTTCTTAATGATAAACAATGGTAATAGAAGCGATGTAAATAATCCACTCAAGAGAAACCAACGATTACTGTTGAAAAACGTCTCTTTTCGAACCAAAAAATGATACGCTAAATAAAAAACAGTAATCAATCCGCTCGATTTAAGTAAGTATATAAATATCGCTTCCATGTTGGTTTATTTTTACTTTGTTGTTAAAATCAGTTTATAAATTGGAGTGCCCTTTGTTTCCTTGTCGTTGGCATCAAGCACTTTTATTGTCTTAATCTTTGAAAGAGGCATGCTTTCCAAAATAAGCCTTGGATTTTTCTGCTGCACGCCATTTAGTATCATAACCGGTGAGCTATCAGTGAATTGAACCGAAGGATAGCCCGGAATTTTCATATTGCATTTGTCAAATATTACCACTTCATCGCCATTTTGCAGGGTGATGATGTTGGGAGACTGTTGCTGTCTCATTGCAATGTTCTGCTCTCGCGATGGCCAGTTGGTTGTAATCACCACCACTTCCGATCTGTCTTTGGCGCCATATTGTGCCAAGGATGCCGCGTCTTTCAAAAGCTCAATTTTCTCCAATCCTTTTGGATCAAGTTCACTCAGGCTTTCTTTGGTATATCTTTCTCCGTCTACATATATCAATGCATTGTCCTTAATGGATTCAATGGTTACAATTTTGTTCTCATTTACCGGATCTACAGGTTTTACGACCATATCCGGATTGTCATAAAAACCGATGATGCTTTTGCCGTCTTTTTGTTTTACCTGAAAGAATATTGGACGGATTGGAATGGTTCGGTCTTGTTCGACTTTACCTTTGTTTCCTTTTTTATCATCAAAAGCCATTTTAATGGAGATGATTTCCCCGTTGCTGTTTCTTTTTACATTAGAAATGGTAAAACTGATTTTATGTACCTGTTCAATATCTGCTGCATCGTCCTTTAGGTTTTCATCGGTTTCGGTTTTGTCAAAAACATAATTGCCTTCGCCTTCTGTTGGAATAGGTATGGCTAATGCTTCTTCTGTTACACTGTCTTGATTAGTTACAGTGTTGCTGCTGGCCAAAGCTACATCGTTGGTTAGCGCAATAAATTTGTCCTGTGCGATTACCTTTACCTGGAATAAAAGTACAAAGCCAACTAGCGCCGGAAGGATCATGGCATACTTTAAGTAACTTCTTCTGTGTGATTGATTTTTGTTTAACATAACGATTCGTTTTTTGATTAATGATTGATAAAAATTATTGGTTATAGGCAGGCAGTTTTGATTAGAAACTACTTTTAGCAAAGCGTGTTGATAGGATTTTCTATCGTCAGTCTGTTCGATAGCTCGCTGATCGGCGATGTATTCCAGGTTTTGGGTAATGGCTTTTTTATACAGCCACATGAACGGATTGAACCAAAATAGTGCACACATTGTTTCAGCTGTCAAAACATCAATGGAGTGCTTTCCTTTACTGTGGATTTTTTCATGGAGTAAAATATTCTCGAGCTCTTTTTCTGAATACAAATTTGGGTTGTATACAATATAATTAAAGAACGAAAATGGAGCGATGTTATCATTTAGATTGATTAATTTAAACTGCTCTTTTTTAATAGATTGCTGTTTTGTTAGCATTCGATAAAGTGATGCTAGGTTAATCACAATCTTAATCACTAAAACAGCCGCAATAATGAAATAAACGGTCCATAGTAACTGCGTCCAGTCAAAGGGTTCAGCAACTGGAATATTATGGATTATTGGAGCTGGCTGTTGTGGTACAACTGCATAATCCTGAACCTGAATTACAGGTCTTTCAACTATTACAATTTTACTAATGAAAAATAAAGGCAATAGGAGCGAAGTCGCTAAACCACTTAGTAAAAACCATCGGTTGCTGTTAAAGAATGTTTCTTTGCGTACTAAAAAATGATAGGCAAGGTAAAACACCGCAATCAATCCACCTGATTTTAAAAGATATAGGAATAGCTGGTCCATCGTTCTACTATTTTTTGTTTTCGATGATTGCCAAAATCTCCCTCAATTCGTCTGCCGAAATCTTTTCCTCTTCAGCAAAGAATGAAACCATATTTTTATAGGAACTATTAAAATAGGTGTCGATAGCTGTTTTCATAAACTTCTTTCTGTAGTCTTCCATTTTTATGATAGGAAAGTACTGGTGGGTGTTCCCAAAAGCATTGTGCGACACAAATCCTTTTTCTTCCAGGTTCCTGATGATGGTAGAAAGCGTATTGTAATGGGGTTGCTCGTCTGTGATTTCTGCCATGACTTCTTTTACAAAAGCTTTTTTAAGCTTCCATAAAATCTGCATGATTTCCTCTTCCTTGTTTGTTAACTTTTGCATGATTCTTTTTATTTTGAATCGAAAGTACAACTATATTTTTAGTTACACAACTATTTTTATAGTTATTTAACTATTTTTTAAGGATTGAAAAAATATTTGAATGCTAAAATATTGATTTATAAATCTTTAGACTCTTTTTGTATTAGGCGATATACCCAAAATCCAGAAAACATTCCTAAAAGTCCTAGGATTCCCATAAAGAGCCAGTTCATCTGGTAGCCGTATAAATGCCCATATTTATGGCTGTAGTAATCTATGATTCCCATACCGGCTTTGGCACTAAAGATGTGCGCCAAACTATAACTCATGGTGTAAATTGCCATATAGCGTCCTTCATGGCCTTTTGGCGCACGGCTTAACGCAACCGAATTGGAAAACGGGAAAGCAAACATTTCTCCAAAGGTCATAAACAGCATCATAATAACCAGTATTCCTGCCCAACTATCCACCAACATCAGGAACAGGCTGATTGCCATCAGCAGGCAGCCAAATGCAACAACCTTTACCTTACTGATCTTATTGCGTTCAACATAACTGACAATTGGCATTTCCATAAAGAAAATCATCAGGCCGTTCATCGTCAGTAATAATCCGGTCTGTAACTCCGTCAGGTTGAATTGTTCTTTATGGTAAAGTGGAATAGTGGTAAAGCACTGGAAAAATAAAACTCCCGAAACCAAACAGGCAAAAAGGAATATCCAGAACGGTTTGTCCTTAAACACGGAATGGGTCAGCACATCATCAGGATGTTTCTTATCTATGAAAGGCGACTTTTTCTTTTCCTTTACTTTTAACCAAAAGATAAGTATCGCAATAATGCAGGTTGCACCATCAACCCAAAACAAACCAGCATAGCCAATAGTCATGATAATAATTCCACCCAAAGCCGGTCCGGCTGCAAATCCAAGATTAATGGCTAAACGAACCAAAGTCAACGCACGGGTCCTGTTTTCAGGTTTGGCATAGGCTCCCAGTGAAACAAACATCGCAGGACGGAACATATCAGCAATAATCATCAATACAAACATTCCGATGCACAATCCAACAAAGGTGTGGATGAATTGCACAAAGAAAAGGAGTATACCTGTGGTAAGCAGGCTGAAAATCATAATTTTGTAAAAGCCAATCTTATCCGAAAGCTTTCCGCCAAGCCAGGAACCAATGATGGAACCTGTACCAAAGCACACCATAATCCATCCAACCTCGCTATATGAAAAATGCAGGTCTTCCTTTAAATATTTAGACAGAAAGGGAAGCACCATCGTGCCGGCGCGATTGATGAATGTGATAAGCGTCAGTATCCAAATCTCTCTTGAAAATCCCCTGAAGTTGTTGATGTAGCGTTGAAAGGCGGTAGTAAGCATTGATTGTTGAATGATATTACAAAGGTAAAAAACTTTGATGCTTGTATTGGTAGTGTCGTATTTAGTTTTACAGTATTTTTGTTGAAAAGAGTCCGATGAAAAAACTAAGCTGCTTTTTATTTTTATTCAATGCATTGCCACTTCTGGCCCAGGAAACCAAAGTTGAGACGGCAAAAGAGTTTCAGCAGACCATCAATGCCGAATATGCCAACCGCGAAGAAAGCCCTTTGACTGAGGAGGACTTTAAGGTATTTAAAGGATTGGATTTTTATCCGATAAGCGAAAAATTTATTGTGGAAGCCCAATTCAAACGCACCGCTGACGAGAAGGTGTTTAAAATGAAAACTACAGGCACTCGTCTGCCGGAATATGTAAAATATGGCGAACTGGCTTTTACAATCGATGGCAAGGCCTTTACACTCAATATCTATCAAAACATTGAGCTGGTGAAGAAAGCCGGTTTTGAAGATCATCTGTTCCTTCCGTTTTCTGATTTGAGTTGTGGAAAGGAAACCTATATTGGAGGCCGTTATATTGACATGAGAATCCCAAAAGGAAATTCGGTAACCATTGATTTTAACAAGGCTTATAATCCCTATTGTGCCTACAACCACAAATATTCCTGCCCAATTGTTCCTTTAGATAATAACCTCAACATCGAAATTCTGGCTGGCGTAAAGAAATTCCACGACTGATGAAATTCTATAACCTTCATACGCATAAGTTTACCCATGATGCCAATGTTATGGAACTGGTCAATCAATACCCTTGGGAATTTGATGCCGGCATTCCGTTGTATTCAGTTGGAATCCATCCATGGCATATAAATCAGGAAAGACTGGAAAGTGATTTGAAGGTAATAGAACAGAAGTTATCCCTGAAGGAATGCCTTGCATTGGGCGAATGTGGCCTGGACAAGCGGATTGAAATCCCAATGGCACTGCAAACTGAAGTTTTTGAAAAACAGATTGCTTTAGCGGAGTTATACCGAAAACCTTTAGTATTGCATCTGGTTGCAGCTTTTGATGAATTGCTTGAAATAAAAAAACGACTGAAAATATCGGTACCGATTATCATCCATGGCTTTTCCAAAAATGAGCAGGTAGCTAAACAATTACTCGATAATGGTTTTTACCTCTCTTTTGGAAAATACCTGTTGCAGAATCCCGAACTAAAAAAAGTCTTTCAAATGGTTCCAAACAATCGCTTTTTCCTGGAAACCGACATGATAGAAGAAACGCTGGAACAAGTATACGCCTTAGCTTCTGATTATAAACAGATGGCTTTGGATGAAATGAAATTGCAGGTAGCCGATAATTGGAAAACCGTTTTTGGGCCCTAACTTATTGCAGCACTATCTTTTTCTGATAGGATTTATCTCCTGCTACAATTTTGGCAATATAAATTCCCTTTTGTAAAGTCCCCAAATTAACCTCACTGTCAGCAGGCATGTTTTCAGAATGCATAATCAACTTGCCCGTCAGGTCATAAACGCTCAAATCGAAACTTTCTAAGGTTTTAATGCGGATTAACCCTGTTGTGGGATTTGGATGGATTGAAAAGGTTTCCACTATTGGTTCTTCAATTCCTAAAGTCCCCACTTTAAAAACGTTTTCATATTTTATCGAATAGCCAAAGTTCCCAACATACAATTTACTAAAAGCAGTGGTGCCGTTGGATACAACTTCAAGTCCAGCCGCTACCGGATTATCATCAGCATAGGCATGGAAATTCCTCCAGCCATAACCATTTGGAGCCAATAATTCTACAGTGTAACAATCAGGAGTATTGGGCAATGTAGCGGTTTGGGTTAAAACCGTGTTTGCATAAGTGCTACCTGATGGATAAGGACCGCCAGTTGCAACTACTGTTCCTGCACTGTTTTTTATGTTCCAGGACATCGCATCAGGATAACTGTAAGTATGAACCTTAATTTCTATGGCAACACCAGTTTGTTGCGCCAAATGGAATGTAGCATTGGCAGTTGAAAAACTTGCCTCTTTGTTTGCCACACCATTTACGCTGGTAACAGCGACGGTATATTGCGCAGTCGGGTCGAGGGTTATAGGATCAAAGAATATTTCCTGGGTTGCAAATTGAGCCAGAGCTCCCGTAAAGGTTTTTGTACTGATTACGGTTCCATTTTTCTTTAGTTTGAGTACCATGTTGGTCACAAGATTCGTCCCATAATTTCTAACCCTGGTCTTAAAACTTCCCGGATTGCTGCAAAAACCGGTTTCGGTATCCAAAACCTTAACGTGGTTTTGAACACCGGTAAGTGCGCCACAATGATGTCCTGTCCAAAACTTTAGATTGTTGGCAGACGGTTGCCCAATATTATAGGTTAAGCCATTAGAACAGACCAAAGCGATATAGGGATAATAATTTAGGCTGAAAGCAATAGGTACAGCCTCTGAAATTGCCATAGGATAAGGACTGCCTGCAATCCAGTTGCCAAAGGTCGGAGGATTGTAAATGCCGTTTAATCCGTTCAAAACCCACGAATTATTAGGTCCGTCTTCAATAAACAAAACCATTACCTCATTAGATCCTTTAGGACCGTAAGCGTTGTAGAAATCGGCCATTGCCTCAGTTTGTTTGTACTTATAACAAGGCCCACACATGATATCCGAAAAATCGATAATGACCCTTTTGCCCGCATTGAGATAGGTGGAGAGCGTATGGGAATTCCCGTTAAGGTCTGTAACTGTAAAATCGGGTGCTGTAGAACCGTCCGCTAGTTGCGCATTGATGCTCAAAGCATAGCCGAGCATCAGGATTTGGAAAATAATTTTTCGCATAAAAATAGCCTGTCACCAATAAAGCAAGGCTCTATCGGTTATTGTTTTGTTAGAAATGATTTTTGACAGAATAAAAATACTATATTTTATTGAATAAACAGCTGAACCTCAGTTAGTTTTTTAATAAATGCTTTTTACAGGATTGCTTAATTCTTAGGTTTTTGATCGTACCTGCTAAGCTGCAGGAATTTTATTGGGTCGTTCATTTCAATGATATCAATAACAGCCTGTTTTTTATCCGGAGCATTTTTATAATATTCCTGCGCTATTTTATAGCCCACATAATAACCCAAATCAGCCGGCTTGTCCTTTACTGATGAATAATTGTACAGCCAGTTTTTGTTGCTGCTGTTGCAAAGTTCGCTCTTGAAGTCTTTCCAAACCTGTTTTTCATTCTTGTCACCATATTCCAATCCAACCAAATTAATCTGGCTGCCAGATGTGAGTTCGCCTATAAAATCGCAGAAACCTTCCTGCATGGCACTGTACAGCAATCCGCAGCTAATGGCATTTTTGTCGAAAGGTGTGTTTTGCTGGGTATGCACATATTCGTGGGCCACAATGTTCTTTATTTTCTGGATAACGTCATCGCCACTGGCCAATTGTTTGCCAAAGGCACTATTCTTAAATTCGGATAGGTCGGTGTTTTTTGTTGAAGTCGAAACCTCTGTACCAATCAACAGGAATTTATCGGAAACTGTTCCGCCTGTATTGACAATTCCAATCGCGAAACAAACCTTATGCGGTGTGAAGTTGGGATAGATTTGCTGGAACTTTGAAACAATTTCCTCTACCAGAGGCACAGCATTCTTAACCTCATAAGTATTTTTCCTCACCGATTTATAAAACTTAGGAAAATGGGCAACGGCGTCTACAAACTTCTCAGCGGTAAACTGCCTTGCAATAATAAAATCCTTTAAACCATCGGTGGCTCTGTCCAGATATACGGTCTGGAAATTATGGATGCTGTCATTCCTGGTTTTGCATTGCTTTAAGTTATCAAACGCCTGCCAGAAATGATCAATGTCTAAGGTCTGGACTATTTTGCCGTTTTCAGGAGCGAGCTCCTTTTTGATTTTTTCCCTTCTTTGGATTTCTACCTTTGAGATTTTGGTTATCAAAACCGTAACCTTGCCTTTTTCAGCATTTCCTTCTTCGTCAAGCCGAATGATATTCAAGTGATACAAACTCGTTGCTGTTGGGGTAAACTCAAACTGCTCATAGCCGTTGGAACCATTGGGAGAATCCTTTTCAAGGATTTGTTTGTTGTCTCCGTCAGAGAAAACCAACTTAACATCGATTCCCTGCTGAAGCACTGAAACAGCATAGAGTCCGCCTTTTTGAAGTTGGAAACTATATTCAGAATTTAATTCTTTAGTAATGCTTACAGGATATTCTTTACCGAATTCGATTTTTTGGGTTTGCCCAAATGATACTACTGTCACAAGTAATAGCAATGTAGATAAGATTGATTGTTTCATGATTGATGATTTTGATTGCTGTAAAGGTATAATTTATTTCCTTTTGACAAGTTGCTCTTAATTGTGGCATTATCATCATCTGAATGTTTTGCTACTGCTGCTCAGGAATGTAAATGTCAAAGGTGCATCCTTTGCCTGGTTCACCAGTAGCAGTAATGATTCCGTTGTGGTTTTCTACGATTTTCTTGACAATGGTTAGCCCAATTCCCGTACCATCATAAGTTTCCTTAAGATGTAGCCGCTGAAAGATTTCAAATATCCTGTCTTTGTATTCAGGACTGAAACCAATGCCATTGTCTGCAACGCTGATATGGTAATAATCTGCCTGCATTGGAAACCGGTCTGGGTTTGATGCATCATACTTGATGTAATCACTTTTTATTGTAATGTGGGGCGGTGCTTCAGTCCTTGAGAATTTAAGGGAATTGGCAATAAGATTTTGTATCAGCTGTCGAAACTGAAACGGAATGATGCAGGCTTCGTGTAATTCTCCCATTTCAATGTTCGCACCTTTGTGCTGCATTTCTTCCTTCAGGGCTGCCATCGCTTCCCTAATAATCTTATTCAAACTGCATTTTTCAAATTTTCTTTCGGTTACCGTGGTACGCGAATAGGCAAGCAGGTCATTTATTAAGTTCTGCATGTGGAGTGCAGAATTCTGTGTACGCTCAAAATAGTATTTTCCCTTTACGGAAAGGTTGCTGTGTTCTTCGGCAAGGATGCGACTTGAAAATGCCTGTATCTTTCTTAAGGGTTCCTGCAGGTCATGGCTGGAAATAAAGGTAAAGGATTCCAGTTCCTTGTTGGCAATCATTAACTCGGCAGCACGCTTTTCCTTTTCTACATTCTGAAAAGCCAGTTCCATATTGGCTATGACCAATTCGGCTGCGCGTTTCTCTTTTTCTGTATTCTGAAAAGCCAGTTCCTTATTGGCGATTACCAGTTCGGCAGCACGCTTTTCCTTTTCCGCATTTTGAAAAATAAGTTCCTTGTTAGCTATGATTAACTCTGCAGCGCGTTTTTCCTTTTCGGTATTTTGAAAAACCAATTCCTTATTGGCAATAACCAGTTCAGCAGCACGTTTTTCCTTCTCCTGGTTCTGGAACGCAAGTTCTTCATTGGCGATAAGTAATTCGGCAGCGCGTTTTTCCTTTTCCTCATTCTGGAACGCAAGTTCCTTATTGGCGATAAGTAATTCGGCATGGCTGTTCTCAAGTTCGTTTTGAATAGCCTTTGGGTCGGGGACACGGGTTTTTTGATTCATTCCAATCAAAGGTAAGTCTTTAATTCTTCGATATGTCAAAAGCGCTTTAAAACTTAATTCCTTTCTTCGTCATCTCTTCCGCAAGCTTTTTAGGAATAGGACGGCAATGGCAGTGTTTCTGATGCTCGAGGTGCCATTGCACCCTTTGGTCGAATGTCACATTTTTGGGCATCCGGTGCTTTTCGTGCCATTCCCTGTTGGTTTTCATTACTCCAGAGTTGTCATTTTGATGATATGGATTCCACCCACGCTGTACGCAACATCAATTGGAACCGATCTGCCGTTTAGGTAAAAATTACCGTCTTCATAAGGTGTAATCCTTTCGTCAACCAACAGGTAATACTCTTCCTGATTGGTCAATATGTTGAGGTTGCTATCTGTAAGTTCCACCATTTCTATATAATCAACCAATCCCATTTTGTTCAGTTCGGGGATGGATACCATCTTGCCATCAATCAGGCAGGCGTGTTTTTTGCCTTCTCCAGGCATGCCAAACCACGGAATGGCTTTCCCAACCTGCAGTTGTATTCCCTCAGTATCACCGCTAAAGATAAAGTGTTTGTGTTTATAGGTTTCAAATGCGGCAGGAAGTGATTTTTTAGGAAACTCTTCTTCGGCAGTCCAGAAGAACAGCACTTTATTCTGCCACTCAGGATTGTCCCGGTCTTCTTTTAATCCGTCTGTATAATAATGCATGTACAACTGCCCATTGCTGATGTAAATGGTAGAATTATAAACAGCTTCCCTTTGAGCATCGGTTAGCGGGCGGACGATTTCATAGCCTATAGTATCCGCAATGACAATGTCCTTGTCGGCAGCTACAGTAAAAACTTCGTCTGTTGCTTCGTCATCTTCCTGGTATAAGGCTTCCATAAAGAGGTCTTTCTTTTCTTCCTGTGGTTTGTTTTCGGTCTTCTTTCCAAAAAGTTTGTCAAATATTCCCATTGTTTATGTAGTTTGTAATGTATTGTTTATGGTTGGTTTTCTTTTAATAAGCTTATTACGATTTCCAAATGTCAAAGCAATGACCATTTAATCGAGCCATTAGATTGCTCTGTCCAAACACCGGCTTCGGAAAAGATGTGTTTCTTGAAACTGATGTCCACTTTTGGAAGCTTTTGATAAACCGGCACAAAACCCATTTCAAATTGAATAAAGAACGAAGAAGCCTCAAAAGCTTTTTTATCATCCTGACCCCACAAAATGTTGAGCGTATTAAAACGTATGGTGGTTATTTTTTTTAGGACCATTTTGGGTACTGTTGCATATTCCCCGTTATAGGCAATGTTGATGGAAAGCCAATCGTTCCCATTATATCGTGCCGTAATGATTTCACCAGTTTTGTAGGTCAGCTCCGCTTCAATGATTTTAATCTGTCCGCTGGCAATTTCGTCGCAGTAGGAAGCTATTAAAGGATCAGAAGCTTTAAACGTAACCACTTCCTTATTGTCAAGGGTGAACTTATACGTCTGTGGTCGTTCAATACGGTTTTTGTTGGCATAGGCATTTCCTAGACTCAGGAAAAGGATAAGCAGTAAAACAGGTTTGAGGATTTTTATTGGCGGCATGATGAAAAATGGCAATTTATTTTTTTAAACCACTAAGATACTAAATTGGTTTAAAAGTAAACGGCAATTCATGCATCAGCCTATAAAACCTTTTCGAATGCTTTTCTCGGGCTTCCGTTAAAATGGACTTCACCGCAATAGGTGTAACCCAGTTTTTCCATGATGCGAAGCATTGGGATGTTGTCAAAATTGGTATCTACCTTAACGCTGTGGATGTTATTTTCGAGTGCATAATCCTCAAAATAGCCAAACATTTTCTGCACCAATCCCTGGCCTAAATAACTTTCGTGTATGGCAACACGGTGTACGACGATAAAATCGCCGTTGGTAAGCCATTTTCCATTAATGTCTAAATAGGCAGGTTCGTCATTGATGAGTACCGCAGCATAGGCGGCAAGTGTTCCGTCAACAGTCAACACAAAGCCGTTGCCTTTGGCGATATCGTTTTGCACCGTTTCAGGATTAGGATAACCATTCTGCCATTGGTTGCTGCCATCCTGCCTTCTTCTTTCAATAGCCTGTTGTAGGATTTCCCAAATGGCCGGGATTTCGGAATTAATTGCTTTTCTGAAGTTGTGATTCATGATAAGAATAAGGCCTTTTATTAACGCAGGCAAAGATACATAATTATTGCATTTTGATGGTTGGTTTACGATAGCAGTAAAATACTGGCAGGGATTTTGTTTGGGCGTTGCCCTATAGTTGTTCGGAAAAAGGCGGGTTTATAGTAGCACAACCCCGAACAAGACCCGAACAAAACCTGAACATAAATCTTTTAAAAAGAGTAACTTTATGGGAAAGATCATTACCGATAAATTGTTTAAGGCACGCGAAGGGGATTTACTTTTTTACCCTTGTAATGATATGATGATTGTACGAACCATCAGCGGTTTTACCAGCGAAACCCTTAAGCAATCCCCAAAGTATGAAAACTGTAGGCAGACAGCCAATGAATTTGGCAGGCTTTCTAAACAATGCAAATACTTTCGATTAGCCTTGACCGGCATTTTACCAAAAGAAAATAACTGGGCAGTTGCCAATGCGCTAACCAAAAAGATGCGTGAAGTCCTGAACTGTGATACCATCAACGAAAGGGGAGAAAGGCAATTGGAGAAGGCACTCGCTAGCGAAGATGGCAGGAAGCAAATGACAGGTTATGAATTTAACCCTGATGTTCAAACGTTCATAGAGCATACGCTTCACGAGGATTCTATACAGTTAAATTCCAAGAGTATCAATTTTCCCAAAGGAGTCAATGTTGTTGGGTTTAGGCTGCACCGGCTGGCTTTTGATTTTGATGCAAACGCTAATGCCTTGACAAGCACCGACTGGATTATTAAAAACAAAGCTGATTTGATGGATGTGGTTGTAATTGATTTGCCTTTGCAACCTGATAATTCAGCAATATTATTCACCTTGCTGGAAACACAGTTTTATGTTTATGAAAAAGCGGGGTATCAACAGCTGGAGGATGGGAGTAAGAGCGTGAGGGTTGTGGTTGTGGAAAAGCACGGATTATAAATCCGCGCCAGCGCTTTTTAGTCAAATTTGACGAGCTTGTCGTTAGGCAAGTCGTATTCGTAGATTTTGTGGTTTTCCACGTCAAAATAAACCCACTGCATAAGGGTAAAATGGTTTTCAAAAGTATAGCCAATACCCAAAACTTCATAAACCCGGTTATCCCTGGTTTGTTCTTCGATGGAATACTCGATTTCTTCCTTGTTTTTTACACGTGCCTTAATGGATTGGTTATTTGAATTTGCGATATAATACTGCGCGACAGTATAGAGTTTGTTGAAGAAGTCTTCAGAATAGGCGTCCTGATCATCTCCCCAATGGTATTTTAAATCCCTGTTATACGCTTTTATAAATTTTGAAAGATTTCCGTTTTGTATTTTTTTGATAGAGACCAACACGTTTTTGAGCTGTGGATAATCATCATCTCCAGCCAAACGAACGGTGTCTCTTTTCCATTGGATTTCACAGGTATCACCCCGTAATATATCCCCACAATCAACATTTCCGGCCAGGAAATCATAATCTGTGTTTCCTTTCTTTGCATACAATAAGTTATCATCACCGCCATCTTCATATTCGACAAATTCAAAAATACCTGTTGTGATTTCCCCCTTTTTTAAGCCTTTCTGCAGGCTGTCTTTTCCTTCATTTGAATCACTAGATTCCTTATGCTGGCAGGAAAGCAGTAAAACGATAACTAGAATACAGGCGAGTTGGTGTCTGTTCATTTTTTTAATTATTTCTTTGTTGACTCAAAGCCTGAAGACTTTGCGGAGTGGCAGCGGTTTTTATTCCTTATTAATATCTTTAAACAGCATCATTTTACCTATTTTGAAGGACGCACCAGTGTAAAACCCAGTTTCTTTGGCAAACTCTTTAGGGTTGTGGAATGTTCCGAATAGGATATCAAATATTGGGAGATCGGAATAATTATGCGCATGAACCCCTTTTTCGTGGTGTACGGAATGTGATTCAGGACGTTGGAATATATAACCCATCCATAGTGGTGTTTTGATATTGGTATGTTGGATTACGGCTAAAAAAGTGGCACCATATAATGCATAAATAGTTGCTTGTGGCGTAAAGCCAATCCATACCATAGCGAGGCTTGTTAGAAAAGTAAAGCCTATCATATCCATTGGGCTGAAAAAGAAAGTGCCATACGTATCAACCCGTTCGGCACTGTGATGCATTTGATGGAAAACCCTCCACAACAGATTATTATTATGCATGGCACGATGCCAAACGTAAACGCCTAATTCATATACCAATAAGGCAACTAAAGCACCCCAATAATCTCCTAATATGGACAGGTTGACAATTTGATAATCTGCCAAATAATCATTCCATATCAGTGGAAGATAGGATGAAAGGAAGAAATAGATAACGAAAGCACAAATACCTTTAATTTTCCAATAAGGGATTTTAGGTAAAACCCGGGCAGGAAACGTTTCTTCTGCAATTAATAGGCAAAGGAATATAGCGATAACAATTATAGATACCGGGTCACTGATAATTTGAAACGGATTCGGAAGATTGGATAATTTTTCTAGCATCTTGTTTTTAATTTAGCGTTATTATACAACGGTATTTTAAATTACCGATAACTTACTATATACGAGTCTAATATACTACTTAATTCTAAAACATCCCATCAAAAAAACCTACCTTCCATGGCAATCTTCCTGTAAGGTGTCTTAAAAAAGTCATCTGCTTTTTTATTGAATTCCTCGGAGTATACCACCAAGGTGCTGTGGCCGGAGTTGGGCAGTATCCAAAGGTAGGCATTGGCTATGTTCTGAAAGATGGTTAACGTGTGACCCGGTTTAAGGATGTCGTGGTCGCCCCCAACCACCAGGGTCGGGCATTGTATTTTTTTAAGGTCGGCAATAGGGATGTGGGGCTGTGTTACCAACAGGCTGAATAATTTGTATTGATGTTTTTGTTCAGCGTCCTTGTCTTTGATATCCCTTAATTTTGCAAATATGCCCTCAGCCCAATCGTGGACATCGTTTTCCACTGCAGAGGTATCAGGCTCGAGGTTGGCACCCGTAACCATCAGTTTCTTTACCTTTTCAGGATGGCGTATTGCCAGCAGCAAGCCTTCTATGCCACCATCGCTCCAGCCAATGACATTGGCAGACGGAACGCCAATCTTGTTTAATAGTTCCGAATAATCATCGGCAATCATCTCATACGAAAGCGAATCTTTAGTATCAATGGACTTGCCCTGTGCACGACTGTCGGCAATAATAACCTTATAGCTTTTGGCGAAGACCGGAATCTGTTTTACAAAATTGTTGATGCTGCCTCCGTTACCATGGATCAGTAGCAAAGGTTCACCCGAACCATAGGTTTCATAGTACATCTTAAATCCGCGAATGTCTACATATTTCCCAACCTTCGGGTCATTGCCATAAGTTGTGGCTTTCATCTGGTTGAAATAGTCTTCCTGGATGGTTTTCAGGTCCTGTGCCGAAGTGCTTAATACGGCAAGCATTGCTACTGTCAAAGTATAAAGAAAATTGATTTTCATGGTTTGGTTGTTAGATGGTTAGTAATGTAAATTTAGCAAATTACTTTATAAAAAAATGCCCTGTTAAAAACAAGGCACTTTTCCAATCAAGTATGAACGATTGTTATGCAAGGGATAATTTTAGATTCTCAATGATTTTTATTGCGGGTGTGTAAATAGGTGCTTCCCATTGCGCTATTTTTTCTGCTTTATATTTATTTAAGATAGCATAGAGGTCTTTTTCATTATCTGGGAATCTTTCAGAATAGGTGATGACCGAATTGACGTAAACCTTGTCATAGTAAATGCTAACCCAGGAAACATCGATTTCACCTTTAACGTATTGTGTCCTGCTTTCTAACTCAAAGGAGTCATTGATTTTCTGAATAGCCTTATCGCGTAAGCCTTTAATATGGTTTTCGGCAACGATCATAGTTTCGGCAATTAAATCGTGGTACCTTTTATTGGTTTGTGCCCTAATCCTAAAGATGGCAATTTGAATACAGACCTGTGTGCAGTAAATGCCAATGGCGGGTATCTCCATTGATTTGGCAGATTGAATGATGGCAAATGTTTTTTCCTCCAAATCATCCAATAAATGAGTGGATTTGACTTTTTGATAGGCACGATATTCATTTTCCATTGACTGGGCATTGTTTACCAACAGCGTCATATTATTTTGATAAAAAGCCTTATTGACAATATCCCTCATATTTGCGGTAAGCCTTTCTACAATCTGGTCGGCGAATTTTTGATATAATTCCTCCAGGTTCTGATTCTTATTGATGAGGCCGCCAAAAAGGACATTTACTGCAAATTCGATTCCCTGTTCCACTATCTGTTCCGCTAAGCCTAAACCTATCTGTGCCCAGGTCATGACATCGTTTAAAGCATTTAATGCGAATTGTACAATGGCCTTGTTCAACTCAAACTGTTTCATCAGTTCAATCTGAATATCCAACAGGAAGGCATTTATGAATCTTTGGGCAAGCTCAATCCTGTTGGCTGGATCAAAATTGATTAGATCATCAGGTAATTTTAATTTTAATATTTCATTGATTAGATTAGCCGGAAACCGAAATGGCAAAGGAATTGGGATTAAGTTATCGTATCTTTTCATTTCAATATCAATCACCTCGATTAAGGCTTCAGCTATTTGAATCTGATTTCTCCAGCCACCCCAGTAATATCTAAGATTGCTTTTGTATTCAGGATGGATGGTAACAAAATGATTGAGCCTTCCGCATACAATCGCCTGCAACAAAAGCTGGGTATATTCGTGTGAGATGTCATTAGGGGTAACCTCAATAGCAATCTGCAATGATAGTTGACCCATCAAATCCTTGTAGGCATCATTATCGCCAGTGCATATCTTGAAGAACATTATATCATGCGGCATCAGTAAATCTCCAATAGGCGGATTTTTTGCAGTGCCGGGATGGTCATTTTCAGTATTCTGACAAGTGAATGGAGGTATTCGCTGCTGATGTTTTTCATAAAGCCTGTTGGCAATATCAAATTTCCCTGCTCTCCAACATCCACTTATATAGGCAATCAATTGATCCCTTGAACAGTTTTTCCAATTATTTGCAGGTACAAAATTGGGATGGCGAACCATGATTCCATCCTGTTCAAAGTTATTCAGGACTAAAATGTCGGGAATGCTATTGCAAAATGCCAGCACGCCGGTCTTATGGGCTGAATCGCCACCATCGAGCGTAACACCATCCGCCTGGACCTGTTCGATAATTCCGTATTGATCGCGTTGGTTTTGCAATTGCGCAATATTTGGGGTGAAATGGTTTAGCGTTGTGTTGTCTGGCGGTGCTATAAACATTCCATTTTCTATAAAACCGATAAAGGTTTCAAGCGCGGTTTCTAAAACATTATCCATGATAAGATGATTTTGAATTATTGATAGTGTAAAGTTGTACTATAATAATTCAAATCAATTAGGGTTTTCTATAGGTGCATTAGGGTATTTCCCCTAGGCGTCATTTAAGGGAATCCGGCAATTAGCGGTTTTTCAGTTCAATCGTATTCGACCAAATGATTACGCTTTTAACCTGTGTAGTGTCGAGTTCAAAAAGCGTGGTGTTTTTGGGTATTTCGGTAAACTTAAAGCCAATCCTGAATTGGACTTTCTTTACGTCCTTAAGTGTTTGCAGCTCGAGCTCGGTGTTTTTTGTATAATGTTTTGGAAGGCTTGCCGTGATGGGAATGTTTTTATCGCAGGGCTTTGGAACCACTTTTACATTGGGATTGTCGGTTACATAAAAGCCGGTTACCGAGCAGTAGGTACTGAGGTAATTGATGATTTGGTTGGATTCATTCTGTAGGGCGAGCGTGGCGGAAAATTTATAGGGGCCAAGCGGTTGTATGCCCGTGACTTTAAGTTTTTGTGCAATTGCAGTTGAAGCGGCTAAAAGAAAAAGCAACAGTATTTTTTTCATAGTAGTTTTGGAAGCTAAGATTCAGTGTATCAAATCGGTATTCACGTAAAGATAGAAAATATTTTTAACATAAAACATCGCAATGAATTGCTTATTTTTGCCACTTCTAAAATGATATTTCAAAATGGCAAAGTGGCAGGAAAGAGCGGAGCTTTTATTTAAAACGGAAGGATTAAACAATTTAAGGAACTCCAACGTAATGGTTGTCGGCCTTGGTGGTGTGGGTTCGTTTGCAGCCGAATTCCTGGCTCGTGCCGGAGTGGGAAACATGACAATTGTTGACGGAGATGTTGTAGATATTACCAATATCAACAGGCAGCTTCCAGCGCTTCATTCAACTGTTGGGATGCCTAAGGTACATGTGGTGGGTGACCGTTTAATGGACATCAATCCGGAACTGAACCTGACAAGGGTAGAGGAATTCCTTTCACCGGAACGCTCTTTGGAAATTGTGACTACCGATTTTGATTATGTGCTTGACTGCATTGACAGCGTTACACCAAAGCTCAATTTAATCATTGCCTGCAAAAGAAAACGGGTAAAGGTTATTTCGAGCATGGGCGCAGGAGGGAAGATGGAAGCTTCGAAGGTTAAGGTTGCCAATATCAAAAATACGGTGAACTGCCATTTGGCGAAGACCATCAGAAAACGTTTGAAAAAGGTTAAGATTGATAAACTCAAAGTAGTTTACTCTTCAGAAATACAGGATGCCTGCAGTTTGAAAATGACGGATGGCACCAATTATAAAAGATCCTTTTATGGAACCAACAGTTATATGCCCTGTCTTTTTGGGTTGTATGCTGCCGAAACCGTA
Organism: Flavobacterium wongokense; assembly: GCF_021608265.1. GTDB lineage: Bacteria > Bacteroidota > Bacteroidia > Flavobacteriales > Flavobacteriaceae > Flavobacterium > Flavobacterium wongokense. The sequence goes on along the minus strand of NZ_JAKIHP010000002.1, from coordinate 410,396 downwards.
ATCAGGCACTTATTGAAAAACGAAAAATAAAATGCCCGAAAACAGCAATCCTATAATCGAAACTCCAATTACCCTTGCCGGTAAAATAATGGAATTCGCAGGTGTGTTGCTGTTAATTGCTTTTTGGGTGTATACGCTGTCGCATTTCGAACAATTGCCGGATATTATTCCGACTCACTTTCGCACCAATGGAGACATTGATGGTTACGGAAGTAAATGGTCGATTATCTTTTTACCGATTGTTGGTACCCTCATGTATTTGGGGCTAACTGTTGTAAGATATCCACACAAAATGAATTACCTGGTTACAATTACTGAAGCCAATGCAAAAAAGCAGTATTTGATAGTGATTAGTATGTTCCGCATGTTGAAAATGGCGATAGTGATTGTGTTTTTCCTAATTGCATTTGAAACCATACAGTTAGCTATGGGCTTTCCCGATGTATTGGGTAAATGGTTTCTATTGCTTGTGACTGCCTTGGTAATGGGACCTGTTTTCTGTTACCTGATTATACCCTCTAAAAACGCATAAAAATGATACAAACAGTAATTTTTGATATGGATGGTGTAATTGTAGACACCGAACCTGTGCACAAATACGCTTATTTTCAACATTTCAACCAGTTGGGGATTGAAGTGACTCCAGAGCTGTACAGCAGTTTTACGGGCAATTCAACCAGGAATATTTTTGAACGCCTTAAAGAGCAGTTCAAACTTGAAGATGAGGTTCAGCGTTTGGTGGAAACCAAGCGTAATCTTTTCAATGATGCTTTCGACAGCAAGGAGGATTTGTATTTGCTGGAAGGCGTTGAGGATTTGATTAAGGATTTATACAACAACGGAATGCAGTTGGTATTGGCTTCGTCTTCGGCAAAAGTCACCATCAACAGGATTTTCAACCGTTTTGGATTGCATCAATATTTTACACATATTGTTTCAGGAGAAGACTTTCCTAAATCGAAACCACATCCTGCAATATTTCAGCATGCAGCGATGTTATCGAATACGCCTGTTGAAAATTGTGTTGTGATTGAAGACAGCACGAACGGAGTCAAAGCAGCCTATGCAGCGGGAATCTTTTGCATTGCTTATGACAGTTTTCATTCGAAAAATCAGGATTATTCGCTTGCAGATAGGGTGATTACTAATTTTGCGGAATTGGATTATTCAAAAATCAGGAACATTAAATAAAAAAAAAGCCAGTATAAAACTGGCTTTCTTTTTCAATTGAAACGGCGTTTATTTTTTGATTTCCACATCAACATCTTTGCTGTTAACGTCAACACCATTGTTGTTTATTTTTACCGAAGTCCCATCTTCCTCTTTTGGTTCTTCTGCCGGAACTTCCTTAACTACAGTGTCTTGGACTACTGTGGTAGTTTCAGTGGTTTCGACCGTCTTTTCTGTTTTCTTGTCGCAGGATGCAAACATTAGGAATGAAGCTAATCCAAAGCATAAAATGATTTTTTTACTCATAATTGTAAAATTGTTTTTTTGGTATTCGTGAATCTTCGATTTCATGATATATCGTTTTTAAGTTGAGGTAAAGTTACCTGAAAAGGGCACTTTAGATTTTACATTATTCCAAGGCTTTTTTATAGGATATCAGGCATTTTTCACGTGCTTCCTTGTGGTCTACAATTGGTTCAGGGTAGGATGGTGTGCCAAATTCCGGGATCCATTTTTTGACATAGCTTAATTCTTTATCAAATTTTTTGATTTGTTCCATTGGGTTGAAAATCCTAAAGTAAGGCGCAGCATCAACGCCACTTCCGGCAGCCCATTGCCAATTGCCTACATTGCTCGATTGCTCATAATCCAACAGCTTTGTTGCAAAATAGGTTTCGCCCCAGCGCCAGTCGATTAACAAATGCTTGCAGAGAAAACTTGCCACAATCATCCGCACGCGGTTGTGCATATGCCCGGTTGCATTGAGTTCGCGCATTCCGGCATCCACAAAAGGATAACCCGTTTTGCCTTCACACCATTTGCGGAATAAATCTTCGTTGTTGCTCCAGACAATGTTATCGTATTTTGGACGAAAACTGGAATTAACGGTTTGTGGAAAGTGCCAAAGAATCTGCATAAAGAACTCGCGCCAGATTAATTCCTTAAGGAAGGTTTCGTTTTTGCTTTCCAAAGCTTTGGCAACAACCTTTCGTATCGAAACCGTTCCAAAGCGCAGGTAAATTCCAATATGCGAGGTTTTATCCAAAGCAGGAAAATTGCGTGTTGCTTCGTAATTATCAATTAAGAAATCTGAAATGTCATAGGCAGGAACCTTTATAGACGAGGTTTTAAAACCAATGTCCTTTAAACTTAAAAAAGGATAATTGTGTTTTTTTATGTTGGAAAGGTAATATTCTGAATTATAATATTTTAAAGCTGTTTTACTAAAGTTATCTTTCCATTTATTGTAATAAGGAGTAAAGACAACATACGGCGTTCCATCGTCCTTAATCACTTCGCTTTTTTCAAAGACAACCTGGTCTTTGCTGGTCTTGAATTCGACATTATTTTCCTTGAGCAAATGATAGATTTCCAAATCGCGTTTGCGTGCATAAGGTTCATAATCGTGATTGGTAAAAACGGTTTGAATTTGGTTTTCCTTTATCAATCTGGCAAATACCTCCAAAGGTTTTCCGTGAAAGACAGCCAGTGATTTTCCAATTGCCTTAAGCTGGTTTTGTATTAGCTCCAATTGTTGCTGGATAAAAGTCACACGCGCATCGTCGGCTGGTAATTGTGAAAGAATGGCTTCGTCAAATATAAAAATCGGCACAACTTCTTCACTACTGTTCAAGGCGTGAAACAAGCCAACATTATCATCCAGGCGCAAATCGCGTCGAAACCAAAATACATTCATTTTTTATCCTTTAAATTCTCCAAAAAGTTCGATTAGTTTTTCTCTTCGGTACTCAAATATTTCATCCAGTTTTGGTTTCACCAGAAACGGATGTGCCATCCTGCCAAAAATCCCCATTGGCAAAGCATAATCAACAATGTCTTCCATTTCAACGCCACCTGGAATTTCCTTAAAGAAATGTTTGTGGTGCCAAAGTGCATAAGGCCCAAAACGCTGTTCGTCCACAAAATAACTTTTGGCAACAACGTGGGTAATCTCGGTAACCCATTTCATTTTTATTCCAAGAAGCGGACTTACCGTATACTGTAATATCTGCCCAGGAAAGATATCCCTGTCATCACCTGAAATGGTTTTAAATGCCATGTCGTCGGGAGTAATGATTTCGAGATTTTTTGGGTTTGAGAAAAAATTCCAGGCAGCTTCAAGGCTGATTGGTAATTTTTGGATTGTATGCAAGGTGTAAATCTTCATGAATGGCGTTTGCGTAAAGTTACAATATTTGTTTAGTTATTTTATTCAAACGTTAAACATAAATATACTTTAAGTTATTCTTAACATACACCAAACCCTACTATTTGTAAATTTGGGCAACTTCTAAAAAACCTCTTTATGAAAAAAATTATTTTTATTTTAACCTCTATGGTTGCGAGTTATGTCCTTAACGCACAGGTTAAAACACCAGCGCCAAGTCCGCATTCAACATTAACCCAGGTTGTCGGATTGACAGATGTAACGGTAGATTATTCAAGGCCTAGTGCAAAAGGAAGAACTATTTTTGGCGACTTAGTTCCTTTTGGAAAACTATGGAGAACCGGAGCCAATGCAAATACTACAGTGACTTTCAGTGAGGATGTAGTAATCAATGGCAGCACTCTTAAAAAAGGATCATATGCTTTGTTCACGGAGCCTAAGGCTGACATGTGGGAAGTAATATTCTATTCAACAACGGATAACTGGGGAACACCTGAAAATTGGAATGTAAACAATGTAGTGGTTTCTACCAATGTTGATCCAATTGCTTTGAATAACAATGTTGAGACTTTCACTATCGGAATTGGAAACCTTACAAATGACAGTGCTACGCTTGACATTTCATGGGAAAAGACAATGGTTTCGGTTAAGTTCAGCGTTCCAACAGCAAAAGCTGCAATGGCGAGCATTGAAAAGACTTTGGCCGGGCCAACAGCAAACGATTACTTTTCGGCAGCACAATATTATTACAATTCAAACGGCGATATGAACAAGGCTTTAGAGTATGTCAATAAAGCAGTTTCGATGAATAAGCCAGAGAATGTTCCATTTTGGCATTTACGTCAAAAGTCTTTAATCCAGGCTAAATTAGGCGATAAGGCAGGAGCAATTGCTACAGCTAAATTGTCTTTGGAAGGAGCTGAAAAAGCAAAGAATGCTGATTATGTTAAGATGAATAACGACAGCATCAAGGAATGGACTAAAAAATAATTTCAATTTCCCACAATTGATTAACCACGATTTCTCTTGAGATTTCGTGGTTTTTTTATGCGGTTATTTCATCGGGTTGCTTATCCCTCAAAATGGACTGAAAGAGTATTGACAGGAAAACAGTTAGTGAAGCCCCAATGAAATTCAACCACAGATAGCCTAATTTTTCCTGTCCGGTCGGATAAATGTGAATGGTGTAATAGTAGATGAAAAAGATGGTAATCTGACTAAGTACAGCACTGTAGAAAATTGCATTGGCTTTTACGTATTTGATATAGAAACCAACAAGGAAAACCCCTAAAACGGTTCCGTAAAATATAGACCCCACAATGTTTACCAACTGAATCAGGTTTTCAAATAAAGTCCCGACACAGGCAAAACCAATGGCAATCAATCCCCAAATTAAGGTAAAGGCTTTGGTAGCGTTTACAAAATGTTTTTCCGATTTGATTCCCCTAATATTCCGTTTGTAGATATCAATGGCTGTGGTTGATGCTAAAGCGGTTAATCCCGATGCTGAAGACGACATAGCTGCTGAGAGGATTACTGCCAGTAAAAGCCCGATCAATCCCGAAGGAAGATAGTGAAGGATGAAATAAATAAACACATAATCCTTGTCATTGGTCTCAGCTTTCTCATCTACTTTACTGATGATTACCTTTGCCTCATCATGTAAATCCCTTTCTTTTCCGGAAAGGGATATGAGTTTATGCCTCACAGTCTTATTGTCATAACCCTGATTTAAGTGATCGATGTAGATCAGGTTGAACTCTTTCTTTTCTTCCGATAATTGCGCCAATTGTTTTTCAAGCGAATGGTATTCGGCGGCGTATTTTGATTTTTCAATCGCAACCTTGTTCACCGGATTGAAATGCAGCGGCACAGGATTGAACTGGAAAAATACAAAAACCATTACACCAGTCAACAGGATAAAGAACTGCATTGGCACTTTGAGGAAACCGTTCATGATTAATCCCATTTGGCTTTCACGGTCTGATTTTCCAGATAGATATCGCCCAACCTGGGACTGGTCGGTTCCGAAATAGGAAAGCATCAAAAAGAAACCTCCGGTAATTCCACTCCAAAACGTATATCGGTTTTCAGGGTCAAATGAAAAATCAAGAATATTCATTTTGTCATTGGCACCGGCAATATGCATGGCGTTGGAGAACGTCATGTCATTAGGCAGCAAATGAAGGATTAAAAAGAAAGTCGTAACCATTCCCAGCATGATGATGAACATCTGCTGTTTTTGGGTAACATTTACGGCTTTTGTTCCACCGGCAAAGGTGTAAATGATTACCAAAATTCCAATAATGATATTCAGCATGGTCAGGTTCCAACCCAAAATGGAAGAAAGGATAATAGCCGGAGCATATATGGTTAATCCAGTTCCCAATCCACGTTGGATGAGGAATAGGATTGCTGTAAGCGAACGCGTTTTTAAATCAAACCGCTGCTCGAGGTATTCGTAGGCAGTAAAAACCTTCAACTTATGATAGATAGGGATAAAGGTCATTGAAATGACCACCATTGCTATAGGCAAACCAAAATAGAACTGCACGAATCCCATTCCGTCGTGATAAGCCTGTCCCGGAGTGGAAAGGAACGTAATTGCGCTTGCCTGAGTTGCCATCACCGAAAGGCCGACAGTCCACCAGGGTGTTTCCTTACTGCCCAGAATGTATTCTTCTACATTCTTGCTTCCGCGCGTTTTATGAACTCCATAAAAAACGATGAATAATAGTGTTACCGATAAAACAATCCAGTCGAGTTGTTGCATGGCTTAAAAGAATATTTGCATTAGTGTGAAGAAAATAATAATGTAAATGGCGTTGATGACCAAAACCCAGGTATAACTGTTTTTCCAAGTGTTCGTTTTCTTTTCCATGTTATTTTCCAATTGCTATAATGTTTGCCAATAACCTAAAAGCTCCAGAAACACCTTCGGGTAATTCCCTAAAGAAACTCAAACCGGTGTAGACATAATTTCCTTTACCGTATTTGGCAATGAGCAGCGCACCATTCTTTGGTGTTTCCCCTTTGTCATTTGCCGAAAGGATAGGAGTGAAGGCAGCATCCCATTCGTTTGGATAATATAATCCCTGTTCCTGTTTCCAGCCTTTGAAATCTTCGGTTGTGATTTTATTAGGATAATTTAAAACAGGATGATTTGGTGCTAAAAACCGGACTTCAGCATTTTCTTCGGTAACCCTGTCGCGTGATATCTTTAACGGAAATGGCGCTATGTCTTTGGTAACCAAATCGTCGGTAGTGTTGTATTGCACAATCATAGTTTTACCATTTTTGACAAAATCCAATAATATCCTTTGTTTGAATGCCAAAGTATTTACGGTATTGTAGGCACGAATCCCGGTCATTACGACATCAAAGTTTTGCAGCCTTTCAAGTGAAATTTCTTCGGGTTTTATGGTTTCCACTTCGTATCCCATTTGGGCCAAACTTTTCGGAACTTCATCGCCAGCGCCCATGATGTAAGCAATTTTTTCGTCCTTGGTTTTGATTTTGAGGCGAATGGCTTTGGCTTCGGCGGGTTTTAGTACCATTTGTTTGTAAATGTGCGGATAATTGATGTCAATTTTGTTTTGGTCGTAGTTTTTCCCATTGATGGTTACAATGCTTTTAATGTCAATTTCACTTACTTCCTTTGATGGTGAAACGGTAAAAACAGCCAATACTTCCTGACCTTTTTTGTCAATTGTAAACGGAATATCAGCAGGTGAAACTTCCCAGCCCTGAGGCAGATCCAATTTTACGCTGCCTTTGCAATTGTCTTTTCCGGCCTTTACCTTTACGGCAATTACTTTATCCCTGTCGTTGTTGAAGATGTAGACCTTTTCTGTAAATGATGAAGTTACAGCAGGAACAATATCCAATGGCTGGTATACTTCGCCTTTTACATCGTCGTTGTATTTGTAGATCACATTTCTTTCAAATGGGATAGCGATGCCGTTTATTTCTATGATATAAGTAACTTTCACCTGACGTTGTACGTCAGGTTTTCCAATATTTTGCTGGTCACTAACCGCATACATGCCAACGCTTCCTTTTTGGTTTAGCCAATAGGCATTGGTATATTCCTCATTATCCGGAAGTTCTAAATCTATTGTTTTTGAAATGGGTTTGTTGTTTTCCAATGGTGTTACCGATTGGATGTTCATCGAATTTGGAACCGTATTGATTGCGTTCCAATTCATCTTTGCATTGCTTCTGTTGATGGCTTCAAGCTTGACTTTTACAATGCTTCCGGGAGTTGCTTCCTGCGCATCTGCCGAAGCTTCAAGGTATAATCCGGCACAGCCTGCAATGATTTTTTTGATTTCTTCCGATTTTATGTTTTTCCAATGCTCATCATCCAGTTTCTGGATTAAATCATAAGCTTTTACCAATTCAGGAATAGAAACCGATGGATTTTTAAAGTCGAAATTCTTTTCAACGTTCGCCAGGATATCACCAATAACTTTTCCACCTTTTACGCGATTCCAGGAAGTGTCAATACCTTCGAAAATATTGCTTTTGTCCTTTGGCGCATCACCTTTCAGGAATTCCAAATATTCGTCTTCCTCGCCACGGGTACCAGTTGATCCAAAGCCTTGTGACTGGTGACGGCTGCGGCTTAACGCTGCAATCTCCTGATTGGATTTGCCCAAAGACTGGTAATATGTCCCAATTTGAAGTTTGCTTAAATTGGTTTTATCTGCGGCATCAAATTTTTCCCTGCTGCCATAAAACCACCAGGTAGTGTTGAAAAACAATCGTTTTGGCTTCCAGGTTGTGGTATACTGCAACTGATTCGGGAACACATTTTCATCGTTGACTTTGTCAAATGCTTCAACACTCAGCATGGCTGAAGATGTATGATGGCCATGTGTTGTTCCCGGAGAGCGATGATCAAAACGGTTGATGATTACATCAGGGCGGAATTTACGAATTGCCCAAACCACATCGCTTAAAACTTGGTCTTTGTCCCAAATCTGCAACGTTTCATCAGGGTTTTTGGAAAAACCAAAATCGTTGGCACGCGAAAAGAACTGTTCGCCTCCGTCTATTTTTCGGGCTTCGATAAGTTCCTGTGTCCTGATTACACCTAATAATTCCCGCAAATCAGAACCTATCAGGTTTTGCCCTCCATCTCCACGCGTTAAAGATAAATAGCCAGTTCTGGCCTTGACATCATTTGATAAATAAGCTATCAGCCGTGTATTTTCGTCATCAGGATGTGCTGCAATATAGAGCACTGAACCAAGGAAATTCAGTTTTTTTATTTGGTTGTAAATCTCTACAGCATTTGGTTTGACTGGTTGTTGCGCCAGTCCTTTTATGCTTAGGAGTACTAGTGAAATAAGTAGAAGTCGCTTCATGGGATGGATTATGCGGTTCACCAAATATACTATTATTTGAATTGTGGTTTTTGATTTTTCAATTTCTTTAACAAATAATGTTTGGGCAAAAAAAAGCCCCTTGTTGGGGGACAAAGGGCTTTTTTACTTTTATTAACTTTGAAAAACATGAACTTATTCAGTTGACGCTGTCTGCGCCTTTTGGTTTTGAAATCTTCCTTTGGCATTGTAAGGATATTTCTTTTTATGCTCTGCTAGTAATAAGTAAGGCTCATCTCCGTCATAATCCTCAATGGACACTCTTACTTTATTGTATAACGAATAGCCACCATAATTTTTAGGAAGCTCTTCTGCTTCAACCCATTCACCATCTTCTTTATAGAGATAAACTTTTTCCTGAAGGTCAAAATAAGCTTCCAGGTTTGGGAAGTAATAATATCTGATTTCTGTTTTCTTCGCAGGAGAAGAAGTTTGACTGTCGCTTGATGCTTGGGCACTAGAAAAAAAACAAGTGAAAAGAAGCATCATCATAAATACTTTTTCTATTGATTTCATAATTTCTATTTTTTGCTTTAAAGTTTTGGGGCACAAAATGATATAATTCATTTATACAAAACAGTAAAAAATTATGAGACAAATATATATGATTATTTTTTAAAAACATAGATTAAGTGCAAAAAATATCGATAAAGTGCACTTTTTATATGTGTATCTAAGAAATATATTACTTAAATGATTGATTTGTAGAGATTTAATATTTTAAAATTAAAATAAAAAAGGCAAAGATATCAGTCTTTGCCTTTTTCAGTGGTGTTTGGTTGTTATTTTTTCTTGCCTTTTCCTTTGTGCTGGCCTTTATGTAGGCCATTGTCATGGCCATTTCGTTTCCATTTTCCGTTCCCTTTATATTTTACTTTGTGTTCGTTGAATAAAACATAAGGTGTATTTCCTTTGTAATCACTCAGGTACACTGTATTACCATTGCGTAAATCATAACCTCTGTAATATGCCGGTAAGGCAGCTGTTCTGGTCCATGTTCCGTTATTATTGTAAATATAACGTTGGGACGAAGCATCATAATAGGTCTGAATGTCCGGAAGATAATAATACCTTACTGTTGTTGGTGCTTTTGGAGCCCAAACAGGTGGCTTAGTCTGTGCCGGACCGTAAGTATGATTAACTTTCTCAGCTTGAGCATTCATACTGTTTGCTGCGAAAAGCAATGCTGTGATAATATAATAAGTTAGCTTTCTCATAATCTTATAATAAAAGGATTAATAGCAGGATGATGATAATAATCGCTCCTACTGATAAATAAATACCGCCATTTCCCGATGCTTTTAAGTCGGCTTTGATGGCACGAACTTCTTTACGAAGTTCTTTTTTCTCGGCTCTGGTCATTTCTGATTTATCCATTGCTTTAATTTCTTCCAGTCTATCGTACATTTTTTGTACTTCTGCAGGAACTTCAGTAGCTGTAGTTGGCGCTAATGATTCTGGTGTGCTTGCCGAAGCTAAGCTCGGCAACACTGTTAATGATAAAACGAATATCATTAAACTAAGAGTGATTTTTTTCATTGTTATTATCGTTTTGGTTAAACAAATTAGTTAGTGTAAAATTCTGAATAATAAAACCGAATGAGTTACACGAAAAAAGGAATATTTTATGCGATTCCCATATCAATTATTTTTTGATTTCCTGTTTTTGATTGGCTTTTGCTTCAGCCTCTTTTTTAGCTTTGTTAGCGGCATCTTTGGCTTTCGCTGCAGCTTCTTCTTTCTTTTTAGCTTCTGCTTTTTCTTTTTTCTTGAAATAGCCTTTTAAAAGGAAGTTGTGTTTAGCGGCTTCCATATTTTCATCTAGTTTTTTGCTGCTGGTTTTTAGGTTTGAGACAGTTTGATCAAGATTGTCAGCCATTTTTTCATCCTTTAGAAGCCTTCCTATTGTTCCTTGCCCGTTATTTATTTTGTGCATAATTCCGACCATATCCTTAGAGGCAACAGCAGCATTGTCAGCCGTTGTTTTTAAGCTCCGCATAATGGCATCTGTTTCAATAGGTTCGACTGATACAATTCTTTGACCTTCTTTTACCATTTTATTTGCGTATTGGCCTTGTGAGATAACAATGACCTTATCCCCAATGATTCCTTCCGATCCAATGCTGGCAATGCTGTTGGCTTTTATGAACTTTTGAACTTCCTTTTTTATCAACATTTCCACTCTTACAGTAGAATCATTTACAATCTGGATGTTATCAATAGTTCCAATATTTATCCCGGAAAATCGCACCGTATTTCCTACCTGTAATCCACTAACATTATGAAAGTAAGTTTTAAGTGTAAAAACAGGGTTGAAAAGGTTTTTTTGCTTCCCGATGACAAAGATGCCAAGCACAAACAATCCAATGCCTATGATTACAAACAATCCTAAGCGGAATTTAAATGCGGGTGTATGTGTTTCCATAACGTATATTTTTAATGGTGTTTTTCATTTTTAAAAAAGGACTGAATCAATTCGTCTTTAGATTTTTCAAATTCAGATAAAGAACCTTCCTTGTATACTAGTCCTTCATGAAGCATTACAATCCTATCAGCAACAGCTCTTACGCATTCGATATCATGGGTAATGATTATTGAAGATGTTTTATACTTCTTTTTGATTTTGTTAATTAGTGCGCTGATTTCATCCGATGTAACCGGATCTAGACCGGTTGTTGGTTCATCATAAAGCATTATTAACGGATCAACAATTATTGTTCGGGCAAGGCTTATCCTTTTTCTCATCCCGCCCGAAAGTTCCGATGGCATTTTATCGATAGCATCAGGCAGTCCAACATTTTCTAAAGCTTCCTCGATTTTGGCATTGACCTGTTCCAATGATAAATCCTTTTTTATCCTTTTTAAAGGAAAAGCAAGGTTCTGCCTTACCGTCATTGAGTCGTATAGCGCACCACTTTGAAACAGGAATCCAATTTTCCTCCGAACATTGTCGAGTTCCTTAGATTTTAGATGATTGATTTCTTCCCCTGTAACAGTTATTTTCCCTGCATCAGCGTCTAATAAACGCACGATGCATTTAATCAAAACTGATTTCCCTGTTCCTGATTTTCCAAGAACGACAAGGTTTTCCCCTTCATATAAATCTATTGAAACATCTTTAAGGACTTCGAGATTTCCAAAATGTTTCTGCAGGTTTTCTATTTTGATAATTGCGTTTTTCATAATAAATCGGTTATTTGAACTGCAATTAAATCGACTAATATTACAAGCAGGGAACCCATTACTACGGCTGCATTTGCTGCAACACCAACACTTTCTGTTCCGCGCCCTGCATTAAAACCTTGATAGCATCCCACCAGTCCAATCACCGCTCCGAAAAAGAACGATTTGATTACAGCCGGAATGAAATCCATAAAATCTACATCGCCAAAAGCCTGTGTAATGAATAAAACAAAACTAACATCACCTTTGATGTTGGAAGCGATCCAGCTTCCCAAAATGCCAAGAATATCGGCATACATTATTAATAAAGGAATCATCAATGTGGTTGCCAAAACCCTCGGAACAATTAAAAAACGTACCGGATTTGTAGAAGAAACCTCCATGGCATCAATTTGTTCGGTTACACGCATCGAACCCAATTCGGCGCCAATTCCCGAACCTACTTTCCCGGCACAGATTAATGCCGTAATAACCGGCCCCATTTCCCTGATTATCGAAATGGCAACCATTCCGGGCAACATGGTAACAGCGCCAAAATCTACGAGGACAGGTCTTGATTGTATCGTTAATACCAAACCAATGACAATTCCAGTTATCGAAATCAATCCCAAAGACCTATTTCCAACAGCATAGCACTGTCTGATAAATTCCTTGAATTCAAATTCAGTTGAGAATGTATTTCGGAAAACATTGACAACGAACAATGCAACATCACCGGAATTTTTTATAAATTCAGTGAATTTGCTTTTATGCGTCAAAGTCTCATCGCTTAAATCGATTGTTTTTTTGTGCGCATACCTTCTGATATTGGAGACAGGTACTATTTTCATCATTTTTTGTTTTCCTACTGGTCAAACAAAGATGAAAACTTTTGTGATGAAAAATATTATAGGAATAATGCTAAAAGTTGTATAATTCACATTAGTCCATGAATTCCTTATCCTCGTCGTACTTAGGTTTAATGATTGAAATGCCTTTTTGAAGCAGTAAATTGTTGGGATACGTAATGCGTTCTCCTTCTGAAGTTTTTAGATAAATATGAAAGGCTTTGATATTTTCAATCTCAGCCTGGATAGGGAAGTCCTTGTCATGAACCAGAATGACATCGCCAATGCGAAACGGGAAAAAGAAGAATAGAATAATGCCCGAAGTGATATTACTTAAAATCGACCATTGGGCAAACATCGCAACACCCACAACTGTCGTAACCGAAGAGAGGGTAATGAAGATGTCCTTTTTTTGAACTCCCCAAATCACAATAATACAAATGAGTGCAAGGATATTAATCAGTATATGGATGTATTTGATAACCAGATTGGTTCTATGTTCCATGATGGAAGATAGTTTCGCATAACGACGGATTAATTTGGCTGAAATAATCCTTAGGAATATAACAAAGGCTAAAACAATTGCCGTTGCAATAACTTCTTTGGTTAAACTGGAAAAGAATGACATGGTTTTTTATGTAAAAATACTCAAATAAAACTATTTGTCAATAGGCGTTTCAGTGTTATTGTTATCGTCTGAAATGATTGGCGGAACAATTTCAGCGGTGACATCAGTGGTCTGCACGGTTTCCTTTATTGGTTCCGGTTTTATGATATCAGTGGTTACATCCAGCTCGGTTGTAGTACTTTGATAGCTGTATCTTGGAATCCTGATTTTATGCCATTCATAGGTTTTGGGTAAATCGTCGCCAAATAAATAACCCCAGGGTTCCAGAGTATCAATCCTGTCGAAAATCACTTTAATGATGGCAATTATAGGAATTGCAAGGAACATTCCGGTGATTCCGCCCCAAGCGTTTCCAATGATAATTCCGATAATGGACACAATTGCATTAATCTGGACTTTTGAATTTACAAATACCGGAACGAGTATGTTGTTATCAATAAACTGTACAATGATATTCACCACAATCACACCCACCACAATTGAAAGATCTGTTGAGCCTGAAAGTGAAACTGCTATACTTAACGCACCGGCAAACAAAATCCCGATATAAGGAACGAGGTTTAAGATTCCGGTTATGATTCCGAGTAAGATGAAATATTCAACGCCTATGAAATACAATCCGATTGTAGTCAGCACCGAAACAGCAACCATTTCAAACAGTAGGCCTGTGATATAACTCTGCACTGCAATCTTTATCTGGTATAAAACTTCACGGAGTTTTTTATGGTTTTCCGGCTTTACCACTTTGGTTAAAAAGGTGACAATATGGGTTTGATAATATAAAAAGAGGAAGGTGTAAATAGGAACCACAACAGCATTAAACAATATGTCAGCAAAAGAGGTTAGGGTTGTGCCCACGATTTCCTTTCCTGAAGTTATGCTGTCGCTGGTAGCCTGTGTAATGATTTCGTTTTGTTCTTTTTTGCTTAGATGGAAGTTATCCCGTATCATTTGCTGAAAATGCTCGATATGGAATAAAAAGTTCCTTTTTATTTTTCCCCAATCGCTTGCCATCTCACTTATCTGTATGGATAAGAAATAGAAGAGTCCCAAAAAAATCGTTACAAATAAAGTAATGGCAAAAACCACGGCAATAATGTGTGGAAAATGGAGTTTCTTGATTAGAAAATTCACAACAGGACGAAGCATTATGGCAAAAAGCAAGGCTAATAATACCGGAGAAATAATCTCATTCCCGAAATAAAAAATAACAAAAATGGAAATTAAACAAACTAAGATGACTGTGAGTTTAATGTAAAATGGAAATTTTGCGGTTTCAGGCATAGCAGTTTGTTTTTAGTAAAGTTACTGTTTTCAAATATAGTTATTCAAAAACTGATAGACTTTTTCTGTCGGAAGGCCAACCACATTGGTATAGGAACCATCAATCCGGGTGATGCCCACCAAACCAATCCATTCCTGAATGCCGTAAGCGCCAGCTTTATCAAAAGGTTTGTAATTGTCCAGATAATAACGGATTGCCTCATCTGAAAGCTGATTGAATGTTACTTTGGTGACATCAAAAATAGTATCGGTTTTGTCTGTGGTTTTAAAACAAACCGAGGTAATCACTTCGTGCGTTTGATTGGATAAAGACCTTAAAATATTGAACGCATCATCATAGTCCTTTGGTTTGCCCAACGCTTTGTTTTGCAACCAAACGATGGTATCGCTGGTAACCAGGATTTCGTTCGGATTCAATTCGCTTTCAAAAGCGCTGGCTTTGAGTTCGGCCAAAAAATTAGTGATTTCAGCACCTTGTAAATTATCGGGATAAATTTCTTCGATGTCTTTTAAACGTATTTCAAAATCCAAATCCAAATCCTTGAAAAACTGCTGCCTTCTGGGCGAACCCGAAGCCAGGATAATTTTATAGTCCTTGAATTTGTCCTTAAGCATTGAGATGTATGTTTAGTGTAATTACCAAAACCGAAAGTATACCAAAGAAAATGACCCATTTTAAAACAGAACTTAGCAGGTGGAATTCCTTTTTTGATTGGGCATTCCAAATTTTAACCAAAAAGAAAATCATTGGTGAAACCACAAAAATCAGCGCGTAAACCACAGCGTAATAAAGATGGTAATCCATCAAATAGGTATTGACATACCAAAGCAAAATTAAGGTAGCAATGATGCCCAGGCCAAAGATGACTTTTGAAGTCCGGCTGACACCAATGGCAATTGGTAACGTGCTCATTCCTTGATTGTAATCGCCATCTACATCTTCCATGTCTTTAACGATTTCACGAATTAGATTGATGATAAATGCAAACACAGCATAATCAATCAGCATCGAAAACATCACGCCCATTTCTGCTCTGTTTCCGTCATAGGTTGCCGGAAGTAAATCAAATAATCCAATGATAAGAACACTGAATGACAGCAGCAAAGCGACTATAATATTTCCAACCAAAAGCATTTGCTTCAGGCTTGTCGCATACATGTACAAAGTTGCCGAAACAATGATAAACGCTCCGGTAAAGCTTGGTTTCTGGATTACATTCGACAAATAAAACCCGATTCCAACGCCTAAAACATTCAGTACAAAATACAAATTGTAGGCAGCCTTTTCGGAAATGCTTTTCCCTACAATTACATTATTGGGCCTATTATCATAATCTGTTTCCTGGTCTAAAATATCGTTGATGATATAGCCTGCAGCCGCAATCAACACGGTTGAAAGTACTAATAAGGCGTATTGGAAATGGTTTAACGCCAGCGGAATGTTCTGCAGTTTTAAAAATCCGTAACGGAAAATCAATTGCATGAAAGCAAGAAGCAATAGGTTTTGGTAGCGTATTAATTTTAGGTATTTCATTTGTTAATTGGGTTGTTTAATCGTGTTTGCCATTGTAGTACATATGCCATTTGCCCTGAACCTTCATCACCTGCTCAATGACTTCGCGAACAGCGCCTTTGCCGCCTTTTTTATGCGAGATGTATTTGCAGATAGCCTTGATTTCCGGGCTTGCATCCTGAGGACAAGTCGGCAAACCCACCAACTGCATTACGTGGTAATCAGGAATGTCATCGCCCATGTACAAAACATTTTCAGGATCAATGTTGTATACATCGACGTACTCCTTAAATGTTGCTACTTTATCTGGCGAAGCCAAATGAATATCAGTAATTCCAAGGTTTTTTAACCGAATGCGTACACCTTCGTTATTTCCACCCGAAATGATACAGACATGATAGCCGCTTTCAACGGCAGCCTTCATTGCAAAACCATCGCGAATATTCATGATACGCAGCATTTCGCCTGTTGGTGTTACGTGAACCGAACTGTCGGTCAGGACACCATCTACATCAAAAATAAAGGTGTTGATGTTGTTTAATATTTCCTTATAGCTTTTTCCCATTATCGATGATAGATTTTGTTAGCATTTTATAGATTTCCTTCTGATGGTCATCTGTTAAAAAATTCAGATGTGCATTTATGGTTTGGGTGTCCTTTCGTTTGGCTGGACCGGTTTGTGCTTCTGTTGGTGACAAAGTTAGAATCTTATTCGCCGTTTCCTGTATAAGTGGTTTCAAAATATCGAAGGAAAGTCCGTTTTTATCACAGATTTCGTCGCCAATCTGGTACATGTGATTGGTAAAATTTGATACAAATACCGCAGCAATGTGCAATGCTTTGCGTTGTTCTGAACTGACATTGTTAATCGAATGGGAAACGGCTTTCGCAAGATTTACAAGTTTCTGAAAGTCGGCATCATTCGCAGCTTCAAGGCAAATCGGAATGGATTCGAAATCGACTTCCTTTGATTTGGAAAAGGTCTGCACCGGATAAAAGACGCCTTTTCGGTTTTTGCTGTCTAAAGCTTCCATCGCCAAGCTTCCTGAAGTGTGGACTACCAAATGATTTTCAAAAGGGATTTGTTCTGAAACGGATGCAATGGCATTATCAGTAACTGCAATGATGTTTATGTCAACAGGCTTTAATTCATTCAAATCGGAAACAATCCTGTCAAGGGAAACCAAATGCGAAACCGATTCGGGATTTCGGGCAAATACCTGAACCAATTCGGTTTCAGTGCTTTTACTGAATGCCTGAATAAGATGTTGGGCAACATTTCCGGAACCAATTATCGAGAGTCGAATCATGTGGCTAAATTACCGAAAATTTTAGCATTAGGCAATAGATTCCAATTTAAGATAGTTGTTGACATCTGCCATTACATAGTAAAGAGATGTAAAAGGATTTCTTCCGCTCAACAAAAATCTTTGGGTTTCATTATCTTTAATATCAACGTGGATTACATTTGAGCTGCACCAGTCAATTTTAGCCTCTATCAGGTGTGATCCCGGTTCGATGTCAAATTCCAGTGACTTTCCGTCTTGTATGCTTCCAATTTTTTTGTTGTTGATATAAAGTCCTATCGAGCGGAATTTATTTGCGAATTCAGAAGTTCTTTTAATAATGATTTTAGGCATTGATTCTGGTTTTGTTTTAAGATAAAAATAAATTATTCCTCACCATCATCATTCAACTTGAACGGATAATCGCCAAACAACGAGGCAAGGCGTTTTGTCTGATAGGTTTTATGTGTGTATTTGTTTGATAATACAATCATGGTAACTTTCTCTTTCCTCATATTGATAAAACAGGAAGTGTTTCCGTGCCACCAGCCATTGTGGTAATAGAAAGGCTCGCCTTTGTCCCATTCGATTAGACGTACGCCTAAACCATAGTTTCGGGTTCCTTTGCTTTCGTAGCTGTAACCTTGGTAAACTTTTTTGAGCAACTCTGGGTTCAGGAAAAAAGGAGCATAGCGCGCTTTGTCAAACTTAAGCAAATCACGTGGCGTGGAGTAAATGTTCTTATCGCCATAAATCCCGTCAAGGTAATCAATCCCGATTTCCATGTTGTTTCCTTTGTAAGAAGGAGCAATCATATCGCGGTCTTTGTTAATGTCAAATACAAAGGTATTGGTCATTCCAAGTGGTTGGAAAATCATTTCCTTCATTGCTTCAGGATATTTCAGTCCGGTAACTTTTTCAATAATCAGCGCAAGCATCGCATAATTGGTATTGCAATAGCTGAAATGCGTATCGGTTTTTGTTTCCTGTTGGATTTTTTTATCAACCATAACCTTTACGATATCTTCGTTGGTAAGGGTTTTGTGTTTGTCCCAGTTATTGTTTTCAAAAGTAAAATAAGCGTAATTCCTCATTCCGCTTCGGTGGTTCAAAAGTGTCTGTATGGTAACATCAGGATAAGGGAAATTTTCGATAAGGGTATTTACCTTTTGGTCGAGCTTGATTTTTTTGGCATCAATCAGCATTAAAACTGCAGTCGAAGTCAATACCTTACTTACAGATGCAATGTGCAGCGGCATATTTTTATTGATCATTTCGCCTGTTCTTTTGTTGGCAAAACCCATATAGTTTTCATAAATGATCTGTCCGTTCTTTGCTACCAGAAAGGCTACGTTGTCGTTTTTCTCAGACCACAGTTTTTCAAAAAACCGGCTTACGCCATATTTCTTGTCATCGATAAAGGCTTTGGAAAGTTTAGGCATTTCCTCATGCATCGGTGTCATTACCGGAAGGCCATTTTCGTTGACTTTTACAATTTCCTTTTCTGTTTTTTCCTGTTTGGAACATGAAAAACTAAGGAACAACGTTGATAATAGTAGGAGTGTATATTGGGAAAATCTTGATGTCATTATAATAATCTTGAAAAACAAATATAAGTATTCAATAAAGGTATAAAATTACTTTCGAAGAAAGCTTTCAACAGGTTTTCCACAATGGTTTTTTAACAAACATTTATTAATCGTGACAGACTAATCGTATCAAAAAATAAAGAAATGTTATTTTTATGAAAAAGCTTTGAAATCGATTTCGTTCCGATTACTTTTGGCGTCAAATAAAAATATTGCAATGAAGTTTGGAATTATAAAAGAAAGGAAAAATCCACCAGATAGAAGAGTCGTTTTTACACCGGAAGAACTGGTTCGTTTGAAAAATGAACATCCTGAAGCGGTTATTAAAGTAGAAAGTTCGGATATCAGGGTTTTTAATGATGAGGCTTACAGAAATCTGGGAATTGAAGTGGCAGACGATATTTCGGACTGTGATGTTTTCTTTGGCGTAAAGGAAATTCCAGTTGATTACCTGATTCCGAATAAGAAGTACTTTTTCTTTTCGCATACGATAAAAAAGCAGGTGCATAACCGCAAACTGCTTCAGGCCATACTTGAAAAGAACATTGAACTTTATGACCACGAAACGATTGTTGATGCCAATAACAAGCGATTAATAGGCTTTGGCCGTTATGCAGGGATTGTTGGAGCTTACAATGGCTTTAGGGCTTTTGGAATAAAATACGATATGTTTACCATTCCGAAAGCGGAAACCTTACAGACTAAAGAGGATTTGATTGTTCGTTTGAAAAGGCAGATTTTGCCAAACATTAAAATTGTTTTGACCGGACATGGAAAAGTGGGAATGGGAGCAAAGGAAATCCTTGACGGAATGAAAATCAAACAGGTTTCGCCTGATGATTTCCTAAACAAGGTTTACACACAGCCTGTTTATACCCAAATTGATGTTTTGGATTATAACAAGCGCATCGACGGAACAAAAGCCGATAGCAATAAAGATTTCTATCAGCATCCTGAAGCTTATACTTCAGACTTTGAGCGTTTTTCAAAAGTATCTGATATTTTTATGGCCGGGCATTTCCATGCCAATGGTTCGCCTGATATTTTAACACGCGAAATGCTGAATGCTCCTGACAATAAAATAAAAGTCGTTGCCGATATTTCCTGTGATGTTGATGGACCGATTGCCAGTACTATAAAAGCTTCTACGATTGCGGATCCGTTTTTTGGGTATTTGCCAAGTACCGGAGAAGAAGTTCCTTATTCACATCCGGGTTCCATAATGGTGATGTCTGTGGATAATCTGCCTTGTGAATTGCCAAAAGACGCCAGCGAAGGTTTTGGAGAAATGTTTATGGAGCATGTTATTCCGGCTTTCTTTAATGGTGACAAAGACGGAATCCTGGCTAGAGCCAAAGTAACTGAAAACGGAAAATTGACGCCTCGTTTTGCCTATCTACAGGACTATGTTGATGAAAATGTAGTCTCTGCCAAATAACAATTTAAGTTAATAACTATCTAATAATCCCGATTCGTTCGGGATTATTTGTTTTTAAAAAGTTGCTATATTAGGCAAAAATATTTTTAATGAAAAGAATCACTATAATTGGATTATTGCTTTTAGGATTGCAGTTAGCTGCGCAAAGTGTCCAATCGCCTTCAAAAGAAATCACACTCAACTTTTCTTTTTCTACTAAGGGCGAACCCACTTATGAGGTTTTCTATAAAGGAAAACCAATTGTAAAGAAAAGTAAGTTAGGCTTTAAGTTAAAAGATGGTACCGATTTTACTTCAGGATTCAGTTCAACCACTAATACAATCTATAATATTGATGATACCTGGAATCCTGTATTAGGGGAACAGAGTAGCATACGGAATCGATACAATGAATTGGAAGTTGAAATGAATCAGGAATCAAGCGGCAAGCAGTTGAATGTGATTTTCCGTATTTTTAACGAAGGAATAGCCTTCCGATATGCTTTTCCAAAACAAGCTAAACTGGATTATTTCATCATTTCAGATGAAGTTTCCGAGTTTAATCTGACTGGAGACCACAAAACATTCTGGCTTCCGGGAGATTTTGACAGCCAGGAATATCCATACATGGAAAACAAGCTTTCCGAAATAAGTACTGATAAAATCGATTTGAATAACGGAATTGGCTTGAAGAGCATAGCCGGGAAATATGTGATTCAGTCGCCATTGATGATGAAATCGGCTGATGGTATTTACCTTAATATCTTTGAAGCAGCGGTAGTAAATTATCCGGTAATGCATTTGGATTTAGTGCCAAACGAATTCAAATTAAAATCGCATTTGGTTCCCAATGCCATTGGCGACAAAGCCTATCTACAGGCTCCGTGTGTTTCACCGTGGAGAACAGTTATGATTAGTGATGATGCACGCGATATTGTTGGCTCCAAAATGATTTTGAATTTAAATGAACCCTCAAAAATAACAGACACTTCCTGGATTAAACCTATGAAATATGTTGGGATTTGGTGGGAAATGCATGTTGGGAAATCTACCTGGGATTATGCAGGTTCACAAAACGCCCAAAATGCAGCTGATGGTCAGTTAAAGCCAACAGGCAAACATGGGGCAACCACTGAAAATACAAAAAGATATATTGATTTTGCTGCCAAATACGGATTTGACGGAGTTTTGGTCGAAGGCTGGAATGTGGGCTGGGAAGACTGGTTTGGAAACTGGAAGGAAAATGTTTTTGATTTCACGACGCCTTATCCCGACTTTGATTTGAAGGCGGTAAATGATTATGCCAAATCAAAAGGAATCAAGATGATTATGCATCATGAGACTTCGGGTTCAGTAGCAAACTATGAGCGCCATTTGGACAGAGCGATGGATTTGATGAAAAAATATGGTTATCCTGCTGTGAAATCGGGTTACGTCGGACGGATTATTCCGCGTGGTGAATTCCACGATGGGCAAACTATGGTCAATCACTATAACTATGTAGCGCAGCGAATGGCTGAAAATAAGTTAATGGTTAATTCGCACGAAAGTTCACGCCCTACAGGTTACAGCAGAACGTATCCAAATTACATAGCAGCTGAAGCAGCAAGGGGAAACGAATTCAATGCCTGGAGTGTTGGAAATCCGCCAATGCATGAAACCATTTTACCATTCACCCGATTGCTTGGTGGCCCAATGGACTATACACCGGGAATTTTCGAAATCAAGATGAGTGCTTATGATGCTAAGAAAACAGAACAGGTGCACACGACTTTGGCGAAACAATTGGCATTGTATGTAACGATGTATTCTCCTTTGCAAATGGCTGCAGACTTGCCGGAGAATTATGAAAAGCACTTGGATGCATTCCAATTTATTAAAGATGTTGCTGTGGATTGGCAGGATTCAAAATACCTTGAAGCCGAACCTGGAGATTATTTGACCGTTGCCCGAAAAGATAAGCATTCGGAAAACTGGTTTGTAGGCGCAATCACTGACGAAAATGCCAGAAAATCAAAAATCAATCTTTCGTTTTTAACACCTGGTAAAAAATACAAAGCAATCATTTATCAGGATGGAAAAACTGCTGATTGGAAAAATAATCCAATGAGTTACGAAATCATCACAAAAACAGTAACATCCAAAGATGCAGTTCAATTGAATTTAGCTGCTGGCGGCGGTGCTGCTATTTCTTTTCAACCAATTAACTAACCAACCATTAATTATATTTTATGAGCACAACCAAAACCAATTATCCTGCGCTTTATACCCTGATTACCGTTTTTTTCTTTTGGGGTTTCATCGCTGCAGGGAACAGTATTTTCATTCCTTTTTGTAAAAGCTATTTTCATTTAGACCAGTTTCAATCCCAGTTGGTTGATTTTGCTTTTTATACAGCATATTATGTAGGAGCCTTATTGCTTTTTGCATATGGTAATTTTAGCGGAAGGGACATTGTTGGGAAATGGGGATATAAAAAGAGTATTGTTTACGGATTGTTGTTTTCTGCATTAGGAGCAGGAGCTATGATTTTGGCTGTAGAGTCCAATATGTATACCGGAATGTTAGTCGGATTGTTTATTGTGGCACTTGGATTCTCGCTGCAACAAACTGCTGCCAATCCCTTTGCTATTTTATTGGGTAACCCAAAAACAGGAGCCGACAGGGTAAATCTTGGCGGAGGAATCAATTCATTTGGAACAACAATTGGCCCTATTGTAGTAGCTTTAGCCTTGTTTGGAACAGCGGCTTCGGTTTCTGAAGATCAAATCAAAAATCTTGAATTAAGCAAAGTTGTAATTCTCTATGTTGGTGTCGGGTTGTTATTCATTGCTGCTGCTGGTTTATTTTTCTTTTCCAAAAAGGTACCTGATGGTATTTCCGTTGAAAAAATGGAAAAAGCGAATAAAGCCTTATTGATACTTGTAGTCATGACAGTTTTATTGGCTGCCTGTTTTATCCCGATTTTCAAAACATATCAAACAGACACCTCGAATTTTAGTCCTGCTGATATGGCTGATTTAGAGCAATACAGGATGAACTGGCTTTTAGGAGCTTTAGCAGTTGTAGTCGTAGGGATATTGTTTTCTTATACTTCTGCACAGCAAAAGGCTGAAGGCTGGGGGGCAATGCAATATCCACAGTTGGTTTTGGGAATGTTGGCAATTTTTACATACGTTGGAGTAGAAGTAGCCATTGGAAGCAATTTGGGGAGTTTGTTGAACCTCAAGGAATTTGGAAGTTTGCAATCATCAGACATTGCACCTTACGTTTCGATGTATTGGGGAAGTTTGATGATTGGGCGTTGGGCTGGAGCAATAAGTGTTTTTAACTTAAAAGGCAGTAGTAAAACCATAGCCTTGATTATCATTCCTTTGATTGCATTCGGAATCATTTTAGGGGTTAACATACTTTCAGGTAAGGATATGAAGCCTTTGTATTATTATGTATTCTGTGTTTTGATTCAAATTGGTGCATTCTTCCTTAGTAAGGACAAGCCAGCAAGAACATTGATTATTTTTGGTATATTCGGAATGTTGGCGATGATTGTCGGTTTGTGTTCATCAGGAATGGTTGCCATTTACGCCTTCCTTGCCGGAGGTTTGGCCTGCAGCATTATGTGGCCGGCAATTTTCAGTTTATCCATTATCGGATTAGGGAAATATACTTCACAAGGATCTGCATTTTTAATTATGATGATTTTAGGTGGCGGAATCATTCCTCCAATACAAGGAAAATTATCGGATATCATTGGAATTCATCAATCCTACATCATTACGGTTGTTTGTTTTGCATATCTGACTTTGTTCGCCTTTTTGGTAAGAGGAATTCTAAGAAAACAAAACATTGATGTTGATGCCATAGAAATGGATGAGGCAGCACATTAATCGATTCAAAACATAAAAACAAAAATCCCGCTCAGTATCTTCAACTTTGCGGGATTTTTTCATCAAAACCTAACATCAATCTCAATCTAACCTAACCTTATTTTTTTATTTTATCATCTTCAATTTTTGCTTTTGTACCATCAGCTTTATAATAGTAGTAGTCATTGTCATTGTAGTTTGACGCTGAATAATTGTTATCATAATCGTCATAGTTGTAAGCATAGCCAGAGTTACTGTAACCTTTGATACGTCCAACGGTATCAACGATTTCTCCTCTTCTGTTGTATACAATTCGCATTCCTCCAATTTGAGCCAGTGCAGTTCTGTTGTATTTCATATAAACAGTACCAATTCGGCTTACCCTATCTCTGTTATCATAATTGATAAACGTGTTACCAACTCTTCTTACTCTACCATAACTATCCTGTTCTATACGAACTCCATAATTCTGTGGTCTTCGGGCTTGGGTTGAAGCTCCTCTTTTTCCGGCGGTTTTATAATAATAATCGCCTTGGCTGTCATCTGGTCGAGTGTTGAAATCAAATTCTCCATTTGGAAAAACGAAAAACTCAATTCCTCGCTCAGTAAATGAGATTGGCTCATCAAAGCTCATTCCCGTTCTTTTTTCTTCACCAGAATTTTTGATTATTTCTGATGCGTTCACTGCACTACCAACCAGTAAGATGCTAGCTACTAAAAGTGTAATTTTTTTCATAATCATTCTAATTTGAGTTTTTTGCTTACTCTTTCGATTTTCAGCTTCTTCGAACAAATTCATTTTGTTGTTTGGCATATTTCAAACGTTGTGCCATTGTGCCAAAATAAATTCTTAAGGTTTGATTAATATAAATTAACTCCTAGATTGTCAACAAATTAAAAACCCTTTGTTTATAATTAAATTAATTTAGTGATGATTATCCGGAATGATTTTTTATTACATTTGCCCCGATTTCATATTTAAAATCATATTACCCAATGAAGAAAAACCTACTACAGTTTTCATTTCTTTTATTGTTATCAGTAACAAAAGGCTACAGCCAGGAATACATTCCCTATTATGCTTCTGTGGTTGAACAATGCTCCCAATCGAATATTACCAACAATTTGACAGCATACGAATCCCTTGGACTTAAGAGAAGAGGCACAACTTCTTTGCAGAATACCTTTAATTGGTTAAAAACCAAATACGAAAGTTTTGGCTATACGGCAAGCCAAATCACGGAAGATTCATATACCTATACAGGCTCAAGTGCCATTTGCAAGAATCTTATTGTAACCAAAGTAGGCACAGTTTATCCGAATACTTATGTTATTGTTTGCGGACATTACGATTCGATCGGTGGTACAGGAACCAATGATAACGGAAGTGGATTGGTCTCTATTTTGGAAACAGCCCGATTATTGAGAACCATCCCAACGGAATATTCGATTAAATTTATCAATTTCAGTGGGGAAGAGGATGGTTTGAAAGGAAGCCAGCACTACGTTAGCGCTGTGGTTAATGGAACATCTCCAAAAATGGACATCCGTTTAGTTATCAATTTGGATGAAGTTGGTGGAGTTGCCGGTTTGACAAATGATACGATAACCTGTGAAAGGGATCAAAATAATAATCCTTCGACCAATAATGCGGAATCAGCTTCGATGACAGAGCAGTTAATGACTTGTGTAGGATTGTATTCCCCTTTAAATGCGGAGTTATCTTATGCCTACGCATCGGATTATATGTCATTTCAAAGCAATAATGAAATCATTACCGGGCTTTTTGAAAGCAATGAAACTACACACAAACATACCAATACCGATTTGTTGATTTATATGGATCCTGTTTACAATTATAATGTAGCAAAAGCAACTATAGGTGCAGTTATGCACTTTGCAGTCGCTCCTACGTCGGCCTTGGGAAACGACCAATTCCAAAATGAAGACCAGGTAAATTTCTTTCCGAGCCCTGCAAGCAGCGAATTGAATATCAGTCTTGGCTCATTGAACGAAACCAATTATACTTTTTCATTGATTGATTTACAGGGAAAAATAGTGTTGAATAAGCAGATTGAAAATGCAGGTTTGATTGAAACTTTAGCATTACCCGCTTTATCAAAAGGAATGTACTTAGCGGTTTTGCAAACATCCGGCAAAAGAATCACTAAAAAGATTATTATAGAATAATCTAACTTAGATAAAAAAAGCCTCGAATCAATCGAGGCTTTTTTGTTTTATAATTTATCCTTCAAATAATGTCCTGTAACAGATTTTTTGTTTTTTATGATTTCTTCGGGAGTGCCTATTGCCAGGATTTTCCCGCCGTTTTCTCCACCTTCCGGACCTAAATCAACAATCCAGTCGGCACATTTTATCAGATCAAGATTGTGTTCAATAACAATGATGGAATGCCCTTTTTCAATCAACGCGTCAAAGGAAGCCAATAATTTTTTAATGTCGTGGAAATGCAATCCCGTTGTGGGTTCGTCAAAAACAAACAGCGCTTTTTCCTTAGTTACACCTTTTACCAAAAACGAAGCCAGTTTGATGCGCTGTGCTTCTCCTCCTGAAAGGGTAGAAGAGGATTGCCCTAATTGCACATAACCCAATCCAACATCCTGCAGCGGTTGTAGTTTTTGGGTGATTTTTGTTTGTTTGTGTTCGATGAAAAATGCAATGGCATCATCAATAGTCATAGTTAAGATGTCATCAATGTTTTTGCCTTCAAAAGTAACTTCCAAAACTTCTTTCTTAAAACGTTTTCCTCCGCACGTATCGCAGGGAAGCGAAACATCGGCCATGAAAACCATTTCGACATTAATAGAACCTTCACCTTTGCAGGTTTCGCAACGTCCGCCATCAACATTGAATGAAAAATGTTTTGCCTGATAACCACGGATTTTGGATAATTTTTCCTTGGCAAACAAATCCCGAATGTCATCATAAGCCTTGATATAAGTCACAGGATTGGAACGTGAACTCCTACCAATAGGGTTTTGATCAACGTATTCAATATGCTTAATATGCGAAAAGCTTCCACTGAGTTCAGTGAACTGACCAGCTTTATCTCCGATTCCTTCCAGTTTCTTCTGCATTGCAGGGAACAGGATTTTCTTTACCAACGTACTTTTTCCACTTCCTGAAACTCCTGTAATCACTGTTAAACATTCCAATGGGAAGGCCACATCAACATTCTGAAGATTGTTTTCACGGGCTCCTTTTATTTCAATGAAATTTTTGGAAGTCCGGCGTTTTTTTGGAATAGTAATTTCCAACTTTCCATTGAGGTATTTGGCCGTCAACGAATCGGATTTTAAGATCTCGTCAAAGGTTCCTTCTGCTACCAATTCGCCGCCAAAAGTTCCGGCTTCCGGGCCAATATCAATAATTCGGTCGGCAGCTTTCATGATATCTTCATCGTGTTCCACAACAATAACCGTATTTCCTAAATCGCGGAGGTTTTTCAAAACCTTAATCAAACGTTCAGTGTCTTTCGGATGCAGGCCAATGCTTGGTTCGTCCAAAATATACATCGAGCCAACCAGGCTGCTTCCCAATGAGGTTGCCAAATTGATGCGCTGTGATTCACCTCCGGAAAGTGTTGCAGAATTCCGGTTCAACGTAAGGTAATCCAAACCAACATCGCTCAAAAATGCCAATCGGTTATTGATTTCAATCAAAAGGCGTTTCGCTACCTTTAGGTCGTATTCAGAAAGCGTAAGTTCATTAAAAAAAGGAATCAATCGTTTGATGGACATATCAACCAGCTCCGAAATGGTTTTTCCGCCAACGGTAATATAATTGGCTTCTTTACGCAAACGCTTGCCTTTGCAGGTTGTACATTTGGTCTTACCACGATAACGCGACAACATAACGCGGTTTTGTATCTTATAGTTTTTCTCTTCCAGTTCACGGAAGAAATCATCCAATCCGGTAAAATAACTGTTTCCTTTCCAAACCAAATCCTTTTGTTCATCGGACAATTCAAAATACGGTTTGTGGATTGGGAAATCAAATTTATAGGCATTATTCACCAATTGGTCGCGATACCAGCTCATGCTTTCTCCACGCCAAGGGAAAATACCATTTTCAAACACAGAAAGTGCCGTATTTGGTATAACCAATTCTTCATCAATGCCAATGATATTGCCATAACCTTCACAGGTTGGACAGGCTCCATATGGGTTATTGAAACTGAACAAATGAATGTTGGGTTCTAAAAAAGTGATTCCATCGAGTTCAAAATTATTACTGAAGGTCAATCGCTTATTCGTATCCAATTCCTGAAGGTAACAAACGCCTTTGCCTTCAAAGAAAGCAGTCTGCGTTGCATCAGCCAAACGGTTATAAAATTCTTCCTCTTCCTTAACCACAATTCGGTCAATTATTAAAAGGATGTCTTTATTGTCTAAGGAATGTTGCTCAATTTCATCCAGGCGAATCATTTCGTTGTTAACCAAAATACGTGCAAAACCTTGTTGCAGCAATACTTTTAACTTATCTTCCAATGCTCTGCCTTCTTCCAGATGAATAGGAGAGAGCAGCAGCCATTTGCTTTCCAAAGGAAATGTTTTGACTTGGGCAATAACATCGGTTACGGTATCTTTTTTAACCTCATTTCCTGAAACTGGAGAAAAAGTTTTTCCAATTCGGGCAAAGAGTAATTTTAAATAATCATAAATTTCAGTTGAAGTACCAACAGTGGAGCGCGCATTGGTTGTATTTACTTTTTGTTCAATGGCAATGGCAGGCGCAATTCCTTTGATGTATTCTACTTTTGGTTTGTCCAGTCTTCCTAAGAATTGACGTGCATATGAAGACAAGCTTTCAACATAACGGCGTTGTCCTTCAGCGTATAGTGTGTCGAATGCCAAACTGGATTTTCCTGACCCGGAAAGCCCGGTAATGACAACGAGTTCATTCCGCGGAATCACTACATCCAGGTTCTTTAGGTTATGGATTTGTGCACCTTTGATAAGGATATTTTTTTTAGGTTCTAATGTGGCAATTTCTGAGGATTTCATGCGTTTTTTTTTCAAGATTACAAAGGTAATCAATTAGCTTGTGCAATTAAAACGAATCCTAAAGGAATGATTTTTATAACGATAGAATCTGCATTTTAACGAATTTTTTATGCTAAAACTTGTTTTGTATCAAAATTGTGTTAAATTTGATTTTATAAATAACCCACAAAAGCACTTTTGCCTATAGAAAATAATTACTTTTTAGATTAAAAACCACTTTTTTTAACGCTTACTAAAAGGTATTATTATGGCAAAGACGCAACTCCCTGATGCGATATTAGTAAACAAGTACATTGCTGGCGATGAGAATTCCCTTGCAATACTTGTTGAAAGACACCAATCAAAAATTTACGGATACATTTATTCGAAAGTTTCTGATAGAGACCTTACTGAAGATATTTTTCAGGAAACCTTTTTTAAGGTAATCCATACTTTGAAAAGTAAAAAGTATTACAACGAAGAAGGTAAGTTTTTATCTTGGGTATTACGTATCGCAAACAATCTTATTGTCGATAAATTCCGCAATGACAAAAAAATGTATATGAAAAGGGATACTGAAGAGTATTCTATCTTTTCTGCAATAACTGATAATTCGCTTAATATTGAAAGTGAATTAATTAAAAGCCAAGTTGATATGGACTTAAAAAAGATCATTCAAAAGCTGCCTCAGGATCAAAAAGAAGTTCTGATGATGCGCTATTATTCAGATATGAGTTTTAAGGAAATAGCAGATATTACAGGTGTCAGTGTTAATACAACCTTGGGCAGAATGCGTTATGCAATTACTAATTTGAGAAAGGTGATCGAAAAAAATCAAATTTATTTACCTTCTTAGACAATAAAAAGTAATTTTTTGCGTTATATATAAAACAACTTAAAACTAACCCGTTTTTTATATGGCAAAACTTTACTCTAAAAGAAAATTAGCACCCAAAAAAATGTTACCAAAAAAAAGTACAATACGGTTAATTCTTCAATATTCTTGTGCATTGAATATCGTGAAAGTTGGTAATATGAACTTCGACAACATCGCTAATTAAGAAACATCCCGATACAATTATCGGGATGTTTTTTTATAATACTCATCCAAAACCTTTTTTCTGCCAATTGCTCTGGTTATGATGTCTTTTTCTAAGTCCCAACCTCGGGCTGGAGAATATTCCCTTCCGTACCAAATAATCTGAAGATGCAGATCATTCCACAATTCCTTAGGAAAAATTGCCTTGGCATCTTTTTCGGTTTGCACTACATTTTTTCCATTGGATAAATCCCAACGATACATCAATCGGTGAATGTGTGTGTCAACAGGAAACGCCGGGACATTAAATGCCTGAGACATTACTACGCTTGCAGTTTTATGCCCAACAGCAGGAAGCGCTTCCAATTCCTCAAAACTTTGCGGAACCTGTCCGTTGTGTTTGGCAATCAGGATTTCGGATAATCCGTGAATGCCTTTTGATTTCATCGGCGAAAGCCCACAAGGTCTAATGATTTCCTTAATTTCCTCAATGGAGAGTTTGACCATATCATAAGGATTGTCGGCTTTTGCAAATAGGAGAGGAGTGATTTGATTTACCCGTACATCAGTGCATTGGGCCGAAAGCAAAACAGCAATCAATAGGGTATAAGGATCTTTATGGTCTAAAGGAACTGGGATTTGAGGATATAATTCTTTTAACGTATTTATAACGAATGCTGCTCGTTCTTTTTTGGTCATTTTAGTCTAAATTTGAACTGTAAATTTATAAAACTTATACATCAAAATATGACCACATTGCAAAAAGGAGATAAAGCTCCACAGTTTTCAGCCAAAGACCAGGATGGAGTTACACATTCCTTAGCAGATTATAAAGGAAAAAAACTGGTAGTTTTCTTTTATCCGAAAGCAAATACGCCGACCTGCACTGTCGAAGCCTGCAATATGAGGGATAATTTTGAACGATTCAAAAGCAAAAATTATGCATTGTTGGGAGTAAGTGCCGACAAAGCCAAAGCTCAGGCGAATTTTAAGAAAAAGTTTGATTTACCGTTTCCGTTATTGGCCGATGAAGATAAATCGGTTATTGAAGCATTTGGAGTTTGGGGACCAAAAAAATTTATGGGAAGGGAATTTGACGGAATCCACAGGACTACTTTTGTAATTGATGAAAAAGGAATCATTGAGGAAGTGATATCCGATGTGAAATCAAAAATACATTCTGACCAGATTCTGAAATAATATTAAAAACTCCGATAGTGAAAACCAAAACACTACCGGAGTTTTCCTTTTCATAGCATTAATCTTTATACAGTAACCAATGAGTCTCTCATTGATTTTACTTTGTCGTGGTCGGCTTTTATTTGTGTATGCTGGGCTCTAATCATTGTTTGCTGTTCTGAACTCAGGTTTGACAAATCATCTTTTAAAACTTTTTCATAAGTGCCTTTGGCAGCATCTTCACCAAATTCACAAGAATCCAGTATAGCTTTACGGTCTTTACCAGTCAATGCGGCTTTCACATCCATCCATACACGGAAAAATTTTCCGGAAGTCATTGTCCCTTCGGCAACTTCACCACCTAATCGGTTTACGCTGTCTTCCAATTCCGTTTTGCATTTTTGACTGTTTCTGATAAAGCCTGAGAATAATGTTTTCAAATCTTGTTCATCAGTTTCATCATAAGCTTTCTGATAGCCTTCGATGCGATCATTATTAATAGTGATAAGTTTGTTTAGTACGATAATCGTGTTTGCAGTTTCCATTTTTTTTAAATTTAATTAGTAGATTTTATTGTGTTGTTTGTGATTTTGGAATCATTACAAAATTGAGCTTCTTTACTGATGAATGTGTTACAGAATCTTAAGCATGGTTTACACAATTAACAGATAAAAAAAGTCCGGACTGTTTTTCACAATCCGGACTTTTACCATAATCATAATTCTTATTATACTTTCTGTAGTATTTTCTTTGGATCATACCCAAAAAGCTCATATTTCTTTATAATCTCTGCAATTCCTTCAGGCAGCAATTTTTCCCAACCCGGAGTTGCATCGCTAATCATTTTCAACACTTCCCTCGAGAAGATTTTTAAATGGCCTTTATCAAAATCTGTAATATCCACTACTTTTCCGTTGTAAGCGAAGAACTTATACAACTCTTTCATCCTTGGATGTACTTTCAGGTTTTGGGATGTTATGATTTCGCCGGTTTCATCTTCCATTGGGTACAGGAATACTTTTAAATCACGGTAGAATAATTTACCAAAAGCTTCCAAGATCCCACCACTCAAATGGCGATAGTATTTTTCATCAAAAATATCTACCAGGTTATTTACTCCCATTGCTAATCCCATACGGGCTTTGGTATAACTTGCAAAATATTCGACTACTTTGTAATATTCCTGGAAATTTGAAATCATTACTGTTTGGCCAAGTGAGCAAAGCAATTGTGCCCTGTCCATGAAGTCCCTTTCATCAATCTCACCTTCAGAACGCAAATTGGATAAGGTAATCTCGAACACAACAAGTGTATTGTCTTTATCAACCTTACTTTCCTCTAAGAACATTTTCAGCGATTTCTCATACATGTCCATATTTACCTGCGTAACAGGGCGGAAACTTCCACGAAGCGCTAATATATTTTTCTTGTAAAGTATGGCTGCAGGAAGGATGTTCTGACCGTCAGGGCCAAACATTACGGCATCAGTCATTCCGTTTTTAACCAATTGCAGACTCATCAAACGATTGTCAACATTTACAAAACGTGGTCCTGAAAAATTGATTGTGTCAATCTCCAACTGGTCTTTATCTAAATGGTCGTATAGATAACGCAATAATTTTTTTGGGTCATTATATTTGTAAAAAGCGCCATAAATTAAGTTTACACCAAGAACTCCTAAAGTTTCCTGCTGTAATCTGGCGTCATTTTCCTTAAAACGAATGTGTAATGTAATTTCGTTGTATTCTTCTTCTGCTTCAACCTGGTATTTAATTCCAACCCAACCATGGCCTTTGAATTGCTTAGCAAAATCAATTGTTGAAACTGTGTTGGCATAACTAAAGAAAAGTTTGTTTGGATGTTTGTCTCTGCTTAAACGTTTTTCAATCAATTCCACTTCATGTGAAAGCATATTTTTTAAACGGCTTTCCGTCACATATCTTCCGTCATCTTCAATACCATAAATAGCATCACTAAAATCTTTGTCATAAGCAGACATTGCTTTAGCTATAGTCCCTGAAGAACCACCAGATCTAAAAAAATGTCTTACCGTTTCCTGACCAGCTCCGATTTCGGCAAAAGTTCCGTAGATATTTTCATTAAGGTTGATCCGCAAAGCTTTATCCTTCAAAGAAGGAATTTGCTCAATGACTTTGTCACCTTTTAATTTAATATCTGATTCAGATGTTCCCATAATATAATTGTATACTTTGCAAAAATACTAAAATACCTATTTTTATAAAAGAGAATTAACCTCTATTTTTGTAAATATATTAGTTTATAAATTTATCTTTATAATAGTTAAAAAATTACCATCAAAAACCGTGCTATTATGCAAGTTTATTTTCTTGGCACCGGAACATCTCAAGGCATTCCAGTTATAGGAAGTGATCATCCTGTATGTAAAAGCAATGACTTAAAAGACAAGAGGTTGCGTGTTTCGGTTTGGGTAAGCTGGGATGACCATTCAATTGTAATTGATTGCGGTCCCGATTTTAGGCAGCAAATGCTGACTTCGGGTTGTGAAAAGCTCGATGCAATACTTTTTACCCATGAGCATTCCGATCATACTGCGGGTTTGGATGATATACGCCCTTTCTTCTTCAGGCAGAAAAAGGACATTCCAATTTATGGGCATCAGCGGGTTTTGGATAACCTTAAAAAGCGTTTTGAATATATTTTTGAAACCGAAAACAAATATCCCGGAGCACCGGGCGTACAAACGTTTGTTGTGAATAATAACCAGAATTTCACTTTAGATGGTACAGCGATAATCCCGATAGAAGTTGATCACGCAAATCTTCAGGTTTTTGGATACAGGATTCAGGATTTTGTATATTTAACCGATGTAAAAACAATCAGTGATTCCGAAGTTGAAAAAGTGAAAGGTGCAAAAGTATTGGTTGTGAATGCATTGCGTGAAGAACCACATCATTCACATTTTAGTTTGCAGGATGCATTAGATTTCATACATTTGGTTCAGCCCGAAAGAGCTTATCTGACCCATATCAGCCATTTGCTTGGCTTTCATGAGGAAGTACAAAAACGCCTGCCGGGCAATGTTTTCCTGGCTTATGACAATTTAAAAATTACAATTTAAAACATGAAGAAATCATTATTTCTATATCTCTTTATTATCGCTGTGCTGATGAATGTTTTTACCTATAAATATTTTTCATCAAAAGAAGCCAGCGAGAAAAAAGATGCTGTTAGTGATAGCTTGCCAAAAGCTCCTTCAGACACTACCAGCACTGGTAAAATGACATATGACTCGGATATTTTTGCTCTAGAGAACAATGACAGGGCTCAAAACTATTTATACGAAAGCGCTCAGGTAAAAGACATTCCGGCATTTACCGAAAAAGTGAAACAGGCACTTTTCAGCTTTAACGACAGCCCTGAAGGAAATAAATATACTGATCAGCCTAAAATGGGAGAACAGAAATACATTATCAATAGCATCAAACTGTTGAATCATCGTTGGATTATTGCAAACTATAGCAATGGCCAGCTTTGGGGCGAAGTATTGTTAAAGTATTTTGTTGATGAAAAAGGTGCAATTTCCTTCGAAATCATGAATTCCTATTTGTACCCAGCATCTTTAAATTAAGCAAACAACATCTGTCAAAATGAAAAAAATAAGTACCCTAATCCTTGTCCTGTTTTTAGTCTGTTCCTGTAAATATATGGATCAAACCGAAGAAACGGACGAAACTCAAAATGCGACAACTTCAAAAGATTCCTCTGTTGTAAATGACAAGGATGAGAATGGATGCCTGGCTTCAGCGGGTTATGTCTGGTCAAAAGTGAATAAGGAATGTGTAAAAGGTTTTTCGGGAATCCAATTGAATCCGATTGACAAACCTGATAATGAAGATGAAACGCTTAGTGCTTATGTTTTATTCAATGAGGATGCAAGCAAGGCCGAAATATTTTTGCCAAAGGATACGACATCCATAGTTTTATCAAGAAGCGCCGAAGGCAAACCTTGGATTTTAAATGACTGGCAGTTGGTGCCTTGGAAAGGCTACGTGCTTAAGAAAGGCAGTGAAAGCAAATTTGCCGGTGATGGTGAAATGGGCCAGAAATCAATAAACAGTGATACTGAACAAGAATAAAAAAGTCCCGAATCTTCGGGACTTTTCTTTTTATGATTGTAACCAATTTTTAAAATCAAAGAAGTTTTGTGGTGCCACACCATGCCCAACAGGATATTCCTTATACACTACCGGAATTCCCAAATTTTCAATAACGGGAATGGAATTTCGTGCCCAATCTACAGGAATCACCTGATCAACGGTTCCGTGTGACGCAAATATTTTGAGGTTACCAAAATCATTGCTGGCAAAATCATCCACGGCAATTTCGGTATTCAGGTAACCACTCATTGCCACAACACGCTGGACTTTATCAGGATAGGATAAGGCAACGGCATAACTCAAAATAGAGCCCTGACTGAAACCAATCAATGTAACATTGTTAGCATCGATAGGATATGAAGCAACCAATTCATCAATAAAACCAGCGATAATGTCCCGTGAAGCTCTTGCCTGTCCAATATCAGAAAATTTGTTTTCATCAGCATCAAAATTGATGGCATACCACGCATAACTTCCATACATCATGTCAAATGGAGCCTGGGCTGAGACGACATAATATTCTTCAGGAAGCTCTGAAGCAAAAGAGAATAAGTCTTCCTCATTGCTGCCATAGCCATGAAGCAATAGGAGCAAAGGGTTTTGATCCTTTTTTATTTTTGGTTCCCGAACCAAGTAGTGAAGTGACAAACTCATTACAGGCTTTTAAATAATGATTGAAAAAACTCGCCTACTAACGGCAGTAATCTTTTTTGCCCTTGTAATGCACCAACAAAGCCATAAATCCAAAGTATGAAATAGAACAGGTAAAATGCCGTTGTTGCCGTCCAGCTGTTGGCGTAACCTACAAAATATCCAAGTAGGAAAAAGGAAAGAAACAATCCTAAAGCCTGCCTGATGTGAAAAGAGCCAAGCTCACTTTTGTTTTCTTCCTGGTTCATAAAAATTGCAATCACTGCTCCAATGATGGTTAAGTAAGCAATGATGGCTGTGTTGTTTGATTTGTCTAAATTTTCCATGAGTTAAATTTATGCTAAGACTAATTTTCCTTTGTTGTAAATACCAATTGCTTTGCCTTTCATTTCCTGTCCAAGGAAAGCTGAGTTTTTGGATTTTGATAAAATATGCTCTTTCTCAAATGTCCATTTTTTGTCTACCGTAAACAAAGTAAATGAGGCTTTGTTTTTTATTTTAATTTTTTGATTTTCAATGTTTAAAAGCTGTTTACCGAAAGTCAATTTTTCAATTATTTTTTCTAAAGGAAGAACAGTCAGCAACGCACCAAATGCGGTTTCAAGGCCAATTGTCCCGTTCTTGGCCAAATCGAATTCCATCTTTTTATTTTCAATGTCAATCGGATTGTGATCGCTGGTAATGCAGTCAATGGTATTGTCTAAAACCCCGGCTATTAATGCCTGCCTGTCGGTTTCATTGCGAAGTGGCGGCGAAACTTTATAACGTGTATCAAAGCCTTCGAGTTTTTCATCGGTTAAAACCAAATGATGTACCGAAACGCTGCAGCTCACATTCAGCCCTTTTTTCTTGGCGTCTTTTATCAAGGCTACAGACTTTGCTGTAGATATTGTTGGGATGTGTAATTTACCTCCGGTATATTCCAGTAAGAAGAGGTTTCGGGTAACAATTAATTCTTCGGCTAGATTTGGAATTCCTTTTAATCCTAATTGGGTAGAGGCAATCCCTTCATTAGCAACCCCATTTCCTTTGATGTTTTCATCCTGGCAGAATGCTATTAGCAATCCATCAAAATCCTGGACATACTGTAAGCCAATTTTCATCAGGTTGGCATTTGACAAGCTCTTATTATAATCCCCAAAAGCGACAGCTCCTGCATTTTTCATATCGTAGAGTTCGGCTAAATCTTTGCCTTCGCTTCCTTTTGTTAAAGCGCCAATCGGGAACAATTCGGTAACTGAGTTAGTGGCTTTTTGTTTTACAAAATGTACCTGCGACTGATTGTCAATAATAGGATAGGAGTTGGGCTGCAATGCAATTCCCGTAAACCCGCTTTTTGCCGCAACATCCAATCCGTTCGTGATCGTTTCCCTGTCCTCAAAACCTGGTTCGCCAAGCGAAACACTGGTGTCAAACCAACCTTGTGAAAGATGCAGGTCTTCATGATGAAATTCCTGATGGTTATCGATATTCAAAAGCGAAACGCCAATTTCTTCGATAATGCCTTTGGTAATTTTCACATCAACTGTCTGATTATGAAACGGACTTTTTGGGTCTACAATTTTGGCTTTTCGGATGATTAGGTTCATTTTACAAATTTTTGAATGAGTAGTTCTAATGCTAAAAAGAGTAAGGCTAAAATCACAAACCATTTCCAGATTTGCGTATCGGTTCTATCGGTTTGAATGTCATTGAAAACAGTTTCGATGTCCTCAATTTCCTTAAAGTTTTTGGCTACATCTGGATTTGCCAGTGCCAAATTGCTCTCAGTCCTGTTGTAATTAAAGCTGATGTTCTGCACCAGATTTGATTCGTTAAGGATACCAAAATTTCCGGCTTCTGTCGGATTATCGTTAAAGCTCAGTTTCACTTTGGTATTCAGCAATTGCTGTACAGGAATAAAACTTTCGGCTGTATTTTTTACTGTAAGTATTTCATCTTTTGACAATAATGCATCCACAATAAAAGGTTGGCTTTCGCCGATGACAATCGCATTAACTCCCGTTTTCTGACTGTTCTGTGCCATGTTGTAAAATGTTGGAACAATCAGTGGCGAGTTCTGGAAATTGCTGTTTACCTTGTTGATTGGCGCTGCAAAAACATAAACCGATGATAGGTCATTTGGCAATGAAGTCAGGAATGCGCTTTGGTCATCGTAAGCCAAAACCGAAGGAGTTGTACTGTTTAATCCAAAGGAAACCTTAGTGGATGGATATTGGAAGTTATCGATTTTCTTTTCGAATACTGTGCTAAACAAAGGATGGTTGAAGTTGATTTTAGTAACCTTCTTTTCATTTGGCGAAGCCGTATTAAATTTTAAGGCTCCAAAATTGGATACAAACGCATTCAATTGCGAAACATTGCTTTCCTGAGCCGGAATAATAACCAGGTTTCCGCCTTTGGCCACAAAAGATTTCAGCGTGGTCTGCAACGCCTGTGGAATATCACTCAACTCATCAAGCACAATGGCATCTTGTTTTTCCAATAAATTGTAATCCAAATTTGATATTGGGAAGTTGTTGAAATTGAACTCGTCGCTGGTATAAATCCGCGACAGGAAATTGCTTTTTTCAGTATCGCCAATGCTGATGACATTCGTTTTACTAGGTTTAGAAATGCTGAAATAATAAGTGTTATCGTAAGCCAGGCCTTTATCGGTAATTGAAACATACCCATGAAAATCTTCCTTCGGAATCGTGAAATTGATGGTTTTTTCCTTGGTTTCAAAGTTGATCAGCGTTTTGGCAGTGAGTTTGTTTTTGTTGTATAGTGCAATTGGAACATCCTTAAAATCGGCACCATTTGCAGAAAGCTTTACGCCAATTTCGTAAAAACTATCTAAGGTTTGCTGGATGTAAACGCTGTCAATCGCAATGTTGTCCTTTTGTTCCGCTTCGGGAATGATGAAGTATACATTGTCTTCCTTTCTGAAACTTTTGGCCTGGTTATCATCCAAACCTACAGCATCTGTAATTACGATGATATCTTTGTTGAAAGCCGATTTCCTCGCATTGACTTTTGCAATCAGGTTATCAAGTTGGAAAGGTGAGGCGCTGTATTTTAGGTTCTGCAAATCCTTTTGAATCGATTTGATATCGGTATTCCAATAATTTTCAGAATTGGTAATCAACGAAAAACTTTGTGTTTCCGGTGTATGCTCCAACAAGTCCTGAACGGCGCGTTTGAGCAATTCCCCTTTTTTGCCTTTGGCCTGCATGCTATACGAATTATCCAGGATGATGTACATTTCGTTTGTATTCTTTTTACTGTCTTTGGCAGAAAAGAAAGGTTGTGCAAAGGCTAATATCAGGAAAGCCAGCAACAGTAAACGGGTTAAAAGCAACAGCCATTTTTTAATGGTAGAACTTTTACGTGTTTGTATCGAGAGTTCCTTCAGGAATTGTACGTTGGTGAAATATTCTTTTTTGAAACGACGCAGTTGAAATAAATGAACCAGAATTGGGATGACCAATAAGAAGAGGAAATAAAGTACTTCTGGGTGTTTAAAATTCATTTCTAATTTTGTTTGTCAAAAATAGCAATCAATTATCAATTATCAACTATTTTTTCTTTCTTTTCGCTGCCCTGTTTTTTAAGATGTTTCTATTTACTGAGCTCGAGGTTTTCTTTTTGGTTTTTGATGGGCCGCCAAGATTCACTTTTTTGTTTTTGGCAGCTTTTTCATGAAAGGATGCTCCGCCCTCCAATTTTGGTTTCGGAGTAAGGAACTTCATTTTCTTTTTCTTGTCTTTTTCCCATTCCAATAAACGTTCAGCAATCACAACATTTTCCGGCATTGGCAAAAAGGAAATTTCCTTTTCCATCAGCATTTCGGCTTCAATCATGATTTCTTCTTCACGCGGACTGATTAAACTAATTGCAATACCCGATTTATCGGCACGGCCTGTTCGCCCAATCCTGTGAATGTATTGCTCCGGGATTTCGGGAAATTCAACATTGATGACATGCGTAATGTCTGAAATATCCAAACCTCTCGCCATAACATCAGTAGTTACAATCCCGCGGATTTCAGAATTCCGGAATGCTTCCATAGTTTGCAGACGATAATTTTGCGATTTGTTGGAGTGAATGGTTCCAAATTGGTCCGGAAAAGCTTCTTCCATTTTATCAGCCAATAAATCGGCTGTTTTTTTATTGTTGACAAAAAGCAAAACCCTTTCAAATGCTTCATCCTGAAGCAATTCAATGATAAAATTGATTTTCGTCAAAAAATTGGGAACCTTATAACCTAATTGTTCAATCTTTTCCAATGGCGTACCACTTGGAGCCAGGGAAACCTCTTCAGGAAATTCAAAATATTCATCCAGTATTTCATCCACTTCATCGGTCATCGTTGCCGAAAATAAAATGTTCTGGCGTTTGTTTTTAAGCATAGTCAGGATTGAAGTCACCTGAAAACGAAACCCTAGATTCAGGATTTCGTCAAATTCATCTATGACCAGTTTCTGTAAGCTGTCAAAGCGTATAACATTATCCAGAGCCAAATCCATAATCCTTCCCGGAGTTCCAACCAAAACGTCAATTCCCTGGTATACTGCGGTTTTTTGTGTATTGATATTCACACCTCCATATACGCCAAGTGTTCTCACCGACATGTATTGTGTAAGTTTTTCCACTTCGGCAGCGACCTGAACGACCAATTCACGTGTTGGGACAATAATCATAACTCTTGGAGTGTCGGTGGCAACAAATTTCCATTGCTTTAATATGGGCAACAGATAAGCAAAGGTTTTACCGGTTCCGGTTTGTGCAATTCCCATCATATCACGTCCTGACATAATCACCGAAAATGATTTTTCCTGAATGGGAGTAGGCTTGGTTAAGCCTAATTCATCAATGGCTTTTTGTAATGATTTTGGAAGATTGAATTGCTCGAAAGTGCTCATGCGGATTTATTTATGCCGCAAAGATAGGGAATTCCTTCGGCAGTCGCTGCGCTCGTGTCTATTTTGATGGGTTTTGGTTGTTGTTTTGTTGTTTTCCCAGCGCTTCTTTTGCAAATTTTAAGTTCTCTTCACTTATAATGATGTGGGGATGATCTGCCGGCAGGAATTTTTTAAATATGTTTATTGACTTCTCGGAGTATTGTATCGCTTTTTCATATTCACCTTTCATAAGGTAGGCTATCCCCAAATTATTATAACTTATAGCAATTTCAGGATGTTCTTCATCCACAAATTTTAAATCAATTGTAATTCCAAGAGTTAAATATTCGATAGCTTTATCAGTCTCGCCCTTATTTTGATAGCATATTCCTAAATTATTATAACGCGTTGCTATTGTTGGATGCACTTCATTAAAAACCTCTAAGTCGATTTGAAGCGCTTTTTCATGGTACTTAATAGCATTGTCATATTCTTTTTTACCAGAATAAGCCAGTCCGATGATACTATTGCAAACAGCCACTTCATGGTTTATTTCTCCACAAGATTTTGTCAGGATTTCAAGTGCTTTCTTACTCAGCTCAATAGACTTATCAAATTCGTTTTTTTTCCAAAAGGTCGCAGCTAAATTAGAATAGGAAGTCCCGATATGAACATTTCCTTCTTCATATAATTTTTTATCATTTTCAAGGGTTTTTTCATAAAAACTTATGGCTTTATCATAATTCCCAATACCACTGTACGCTATCCCTAATTGATTGTTGACATATGATTTCCTGCTTTGGTCTTCCTCGCTATCAGTCAATAAACTAAATGACCTTTCATAAATGCTGATGGATTTGTCATAATGCCCTAAGTTTAAAAGCATATTCCCTGTTTCCATGCCCATATCAAAATTACTGGGATTTATCCTTGCTGCCAATTCAAAATACTCTAACGCTTCCTTGTAAAGCAACTGCAATTTGCTGACTTTACCCAATTCATAAAAAGTGGTTGATGTATTTTGAATGCTGTCTTTTGCACTCCTTTTTAGCAATTCCTTAGCTTCTTCGTATTTATTTTCTTTAATAGCTATAAATGCCTTTTCTTTCAAATTGTTATTCTCAATTTGTGGAGCCAACAGCAATTCCAATTCTCCTTTATCCTTTGCCTGCTGTTCCTGAAATTCCTTGCTTTTGTTTAGCTCATCCTGTAATTCCTGCTTCTCTCTTTCTAATGTTATTAATTGCTGCTTTGTTTCATCACTTGGTAATTGTAAAGAATTTTTGAGACCATCAATTTCATCCTGTTTTTCGGTGAGAATTTTTAGCAAAGCCGCAACATCAGCGGGTAAAGGTTTATTATCATTTGTGGTTTCTTGTGGAAACGCCTGCGCCAAATACAAATGAAGGCTTTTGTTTAATTCCAATTCAAAATCCTTTAAATCAGTATAGTCAATATATAGGGACGAGTCGTTCAAACTTTCCTTAAATTCAATCAGTTCAGTCCATTTGGCAATTTCTTCCCTGGTTTTTGGAGAAA
Source organism: Flavobacterium wongokense (assembly GCF_021608265.1). GTDB lineage: Bacteria > Bacteroidota > Bacteroidia > Flavobacteriales > Flavobacteriaceae > Flavobacterium > Flavobacterium wongokense. The sequence goes on along the minus strand of NZ_JAKIHP010000002.1, from coordinate 367,638 downwards.
AGCCCTGTTTGAAAAAAGGGATGTGTTTCTTTTTGAGCTTATCGGCCAATTCAAATTCTTCTTTAGTGTATTTTCCAATCTTGGAATTAAAGATGAACAGGCATAACTGGCTTTTCTTTAAATGTGGATTGATTGCCTTTTGGATGCTTTCAAAATCCGGGAAATTACCTTTGGGTAAATCATATTCCCACTCTATTGGCACCAGATTTAAATGGGGATGGCTTTTATTGATTTCATTCAATATTAAGATGCACTTTTTTCTTTCCTCTGCTACTTCCGCAGAAGAAGCGATAAAGATATGTACTAACTTTTGCTCCATAATATTTTGATTCTGACAATCAAATATAAAAAATATTCACAAGAATTTTCACTCACAATTCACATTTAGCGAATCTTATCCACAATTTAAAAACATTAATTTAACATGCTAAGCAGTCATTATTGATTAATTATCACTAACTTAGCTTGCTATTAATTTATTACAGGCATTCAATTCGTTCCTAACCCGGATTTTGTTTCTGCAATATAATGTCACCGCTATGACACAGAATCCGACTAATAACAGGCATATTTTTTTGGTAGATGACGATCAGGAAGACAGGGAATTATTCTCGGAAGCGCTTTCGTATGTCAACAAATCTATCAGTCTTACTGAACTGCCCAGCGCTTTCAAATTGATTGAAACGCTCAACAATCCCGATACACCACAACCCGAAATTATATTTTTAGACATTAATATGCCCAAATTAAATGGGCTCGAATGCCTGAAAAAAATCAAGTCGACCCAAAAATTTAAAGATCTTAAGGTTGTTATCCTTAGCACTTACTCCCATGCCGATGATATTGAAGAAGCTTATCAGAATGGAGCGAGCTGTTATTATGTAAAGCCTACTTTGTTTGATAACCTTAAAAATATTATTTCCGGTGCGCTTGAATTTAATAGCAATGATAATTGTATCCCAAGCAAAGAAAAATTCCTGGTAAAATACCTGGCGTAAGCTGTTTTTATCTTTTAAGGTTTATCCCGTCCAACAAATTTATTTTCACCCTTTAAAAAGCCAATGGCTTTGGCTATATTTTTTGTAATGCTTTCCTCGGTTTTTAAAGAGGAAATATAACGGATGATTTCCTTCTGCCTTGATGCAGGCAACAAATCAAATATATCTTTGGCTTCCTTATTTTCCTGAAACGCTTTTGTTAATTTGGGATGAGGCTTCAGCGTTCGGTCTTTTGGGTCAAAAGCAATACCGACATCAATTATCTCACCAATCCTTTTGGGAGAATCCTTGAGCATTGTGGTATTGATATACAAACGCCATTCGCCACTATATCGAACTAAGGTTTGTGTGTAGGCTTTGTAATTGATTGTCCCGTAAATGGGAATGTGTCCCTTACTTTTATTCGCCTGGTCAAAAATTGCTTCCAATATCTTTTCGGGCACAAATACAAATGGATTGATTCCGATTATCTTTATTTCTGCCTTGAACTGCTCCACTTTACAACAGTTTTGATAACAATACAATCTGTCCCAAATGATAGGCATCATGCTGTATGATGCCCTGTATGTGCTCGTAATAGGTCATATTGTTTACCGGATATTGCTTCTCAAAATCTTCAATTTTTACATTTTTTAAGAAATGAAGCCAATGGCTTTGGGTTTCCTCCAGCTTTTTTAAGACCTCAGTCCATGCTTCTTCCGTGGTATCTTTTACTTCCACAAAATAATTGTGTGAAGGTGTTTTCAAAGTATTGCCGTGAACACGCTGAAGCACATTCTGCCTCCAGCTTATCAGATGGTTTGTGATTTCCCAAATGGTATTGCAATTGGGCAAAACCCTTTTTGATGCCTCGCCTGCAGTTAGGCTGCTTAAAGTGGAGACGATATTGATATCAATCCATGGATCGCCATGGTATAGCTTTTCAAACAAACTGCTTATGCGCTGCTGCTCGGTCATGTGAATTAGTCGGCTACGATTATTTTATTGGTAGAAAGTAATTTTCCTTCCTGGACAACCTGTACAAAATATACTCCGTTGTTTAGATTCTCTCTTTTGATGATAGCCGTATCACCATTAACATCAGCTATTTCCCTGATTAGCTGCCCAATTGAATTATACATTTTCACAGTGGCATTTTCAAAATTTACCTTTGAGCTGATTCGAAGTTCTGTGTTGAATGGGTTTGGACTATAACTAATCTGATGCCTCATTTGGTTTATTTCCTCAACACTCAAAAGTGCCGAACAATCAGTTGGAGTAGGCTGTCCATTGGCTAAACCGTGATTGTATATTCCAACACCGTTTTGTGCACTGCATCCCAAATAGATATAAGGGTCACTTAAAAACATGTCAAATTGTGGCTTCAACGGATGGCGGTTACTGCCAACACCTTCAATCCAGGTTTCACTTTGCCCGGCAAAACTTCCAATCCAGTTGATTAGGTAAAACTTTTTCCTTGTGCCTCCGTTTACATTTACATCGGTAATGCTTTGTACTGTATAATCCTTGCCGTTGGCCAAAACAATATGATTCCCAACCTGAAGGCTGAAATCATATAATAGTTGGTCAACACCGTTGACATTTCGGTAAACCTTTCTTGCAGCAACATCTTCCCTGACATAATTATCAGTGCTGTAAACTGTTTGGTCAGTATATTTTTTGTAGGTGTAAGCTCCAATCGTAACATTAGTAGCCGGACCCATAACAAAACTCTGCTCACCGCCAAAGTTGGCGCTTTTTACAATCCAGGTCGAATTGTTGAGCATTGGGACATAAGGCTGTGCAAAGGAGTTTGCGGCAAATAGAAATAAAAAGGTAATGGAAAGGAGTAGTTTTGCTTTCATAGATAGATTGGTGTTGTTTTGTGCTAAGATAGGGAATATCCCAACTATTTCAAAAAAAATACTGGAGCCTTGACTAAAAAATAATAGTAAAGCCGTAAATTCGCGCTCAGTTTGAAAGCAGTATTTTCCATATCATTTTTAGTTGCACTTCTTTGGCAGCCCTTTTATCAAATGGGATATATAAGTTATTGGGAAATCAACAAAGATCAAATTGCCAAAACCGAATGTATCAATAGGTTCAAACCAATGATGCATTGTAACGGGAAATGCCAATTGTACCGACAGCTTAAAAAAGCAGCCGACGAAGAAGCAGCAAACAACAAACTCCCAATGGCAGTCCTAAAACTCAAACCAGTGGATTCCTTTATTGAAATGACAACTTTTTGGCAGCCAAATATCATTAAGGTTTTAGGTAAAAAGACTGTTTTTTCAAATTACTCAAATTCCCCATTAAATGGCTATTTAACAGATTTGTTAAAACCCCCACAAGTGTTATCCTGGTAAAACCGTTCAACAATTCAGGCTTTCAATCTTTTGACAGCCTCGTTTACTATGCTTTAACATAAAATATCAAAATGAAAAAAACAATCTGTGCGGTTGCGGCATTCTTGCTGTCAACCTATGGCTACAGCCAATGTGCCTGCTGTGCCGGCGCCGGAACCGGTGCTGCCAATGGCGATTACAATAACGGAATCCTAACGCTAAATAAAAACCAATTCGTATTAGAAACCTATGCCGATTACCGGAAAATCAATCAAAATCTTGAACCCGTAACCGATGTGACCGAAGAAGAGGCACCACTCACCAGTATGTTGATACAATCTCTGGGTGTTCGTTATGGCATAACCAAATCGATTACGGTTTCGGCTTTGCTTCCTTATGTTTTCCTGAATACTGATACAGGAAACGACAGTGGTTTTGGAGATTTAATGTTGTTGGGAACTTTTAATGCATACACTAAAAATAACTTCAGCCTTGCATTACAGGCAGGTATTGAACTCCCAACCGGAATCCAGAAAGATGCCAACTTTGATAACACGACAGTAGTGGTGGGTTCGGGTTCCTATGATCCGATGGCGGGAATCATTCTATCCAAAAGGTGGGACAAAATCACGCTTCAGGGAAATGCATTGTACAAGCACACTACCAAAGGGTTCCATGATAATTATTACGGAAGCATTTCGATTCAAAACCTCTCATTGAGTTATAATATAAAAGGAGGAAATGCATTTTGTGCGCTACCTTCTGATGATAAAAGTGACAAGGCAAAATCAGCATCATCAACTTTGGGTTGGGCTGTATTTGGTGGTTATTATGGCGAATGGCTCGACATGCTTGAAGAGGATGGAGAAGTGGACCACGATTCAGGTTATTATTTGGGCTATGCAACATTGGGTAATAATATCAGTTATAAAAAATGGAGTTTTCCACTAACTCTTTCACTGCCTGTAATCCAGAATATGAATGGCGAACAAAATACCGGTGGTTTCCGACTGCGGTTGGGAATAATCAAATCTTTCTAGTTAAAAAGGCATTCCACTTGGAGTGCCTTTTTTAGTATATTTGTGTAATGAACCAACTGATTGAACATATCAAAAGATTTATAGAAATTGATGATGCCGAATCAGCAATAATCCTGTCTTATTTTGAAGAGAAAAGCTATCCTAAAAAGACCCAGCTTTTAGAAGAAGGCCAAATCTGTACCACTCAGTATTTTATCCTCAAAGGCTGCCTGCGCCTTTACATCATTAATGACAAGGGCAATGAACAAACGCTTCAGTTCGGGATTGAAAACTGGTGGATTACAGATTATATGAGCCTGCAGACACAGCATCCAACGCACTTTTATATTCAAACTGTTGAAAATTCACAAGTAATGGCAATCCGCAAAGATGCATTAGATGATTTGTTAGGAAAGGTTCCTAAAATGGAACGCTATTTTCGTTTGATTCTGCAAAAGTCTTATGCGGCTTCGCAAATGCGGATTAAGTTTCTTTACACACAATCAGCAGAAGAACGCTATCATCATTTCAATTCGGTACAACCCGAATTCGTACAACGCATTCCCCAATATATGTTGGCATCGTACTTAGATTTCTCTGCCGAATTCATGAGCAAAATTAGGGCAGGCAAAGTATGAAAACGTTTTCTTGAACTAGTTCAAGTTTTTTGAAACAGATACTGCGGAACTTTGTATCGAACTTTAAAAAACAATCAAAATGAACACAAGAGTAAACATTTTACAGACACAGCCGGAAGCTTACAAAGCTTTGATGGGCATAGAAAAATACATTGCATCCACATCGTTGGATCCTGTTCACAAAGAGCTGATAAAAATCAGGGCTTCCCAAATCAACGGCTGTGCATTCTGTATCAATATGCATACAAAAGACGCCCGAAAAATGGGAATGACCGAGCAACGAATCTATCTTTTGAATGCCTGGAAAGAAGTGCACGGTTTGTACACCGAAGAAGAAAGGGCAATATTGGCAATGACTGAGGAAATTACTTTGATACAAAATCATCTTTCTGATGCAACCTACAACAAAGCGGTTGAGTTATTTGATGAAAACTATGTAGCTCAAATTATCCTAATGATTGCCACAATCAATACGTGGAACCGTATTGCAATTGCTACAGAAATGCAGCCAAGTTAAGATATCTGATACGTCACTTCGAGTGATTTTGTGAAACAAAATTGTATCGAGAAGTTTTATAAAGAAAGTTCTCGATACATTTTTATTTTACTTCGTTAAATAAAAATACTCGAACTGACGATTGTTAAAATCCTTCAAAGACTCCAAGTCCAAATAAAGCGAAATCATATTTCACAGGATCATTCGGGTCAAGTAGGCGTAAAGCAGCATCCAATTCGGCTAACGCCTTGCCGTCATTTTGTTTTCGGGTAAGCAGGCCTAATTTTCGGGCAACGTTCCCGGAATGAACATCCAACGGACAGGAAAGCGAAGCGGGTAAAATGCTTTCCCAGATTCCGAAATCAACACCGGCATTATCCTTTCGGGACATCCAGCGAAGGAACATATTAATCCTTTTTGCAGCCGAACCCTGCGTTGGATCGGAAACGTGTTTGGTGGCACGTTGCTGGTGGCTGACTTCAAAGAATAATTTCTTGAATTCGGCTATGCTTTGCTGCATGGATAAGGGGTGTTGGTTTTTGGCGAAAGCCAGTTCCAATCCACCGTGATTATTGTAGATATGCTGTAATCCCTTTATAAATGTGACAAAATCATTGCTGTTGAATGTCCGATGTACAAATCCCTCGAGGTTTTCAAGTTGGGAATCGTTGTGGTTCATGACAAAATCAAAAGGCGAATTTCCCATTAAATCCATCATCCGTTTGCTGTTATTGATAATCATCTTACGGTTTCCCCAGGCAATCGTTGATGTCAGGAAAGCCGAAATTTCAATGTCTTCCTTCAGTGAAAACTGATGCGGAACCTGAATCGGGTCGCTTTCGATAAATTTCGGATTATTATACAATAAGACTTTTTCGTCCAGGAATTCCTTGAGTTCGGCCTTATTCATCGCCACTGACTTTTTGGGCATAAAAGCCATCACTCAAATCAATGCTCCGCTGTTGCGGAATGTAGAAAAATCCTTTGTGGAAATAGTCTAATTGCAAGGTGTTAATACAGGGCAACTGTCCATTACCGGTAACCCAGAAGAAGGAATTGTCAATAGGGGAATGATAATGCATGTTGCCGACACTGCCGCCTCTATATTCAGGTCTCCATTTGGAATTGGGTTCAGGAATCAAAATGTTCTTAAAATGGAATGTAGTGTTTTGGGATAAATATTTGTTGGTTGTTAAATTGCCAAAGGACATTGGAACGAAGACCACAATCATTATCAAAACTGTGCTCAAAATATAAAATCGAATGATCCATTTTGGATTGGAAAGCCACAACGAAATCAACAATAACAAAAAGAACAGCGTAAAATAAACGTAAAAACGATACTGCAGCGAACTCAGGCACAATAAAACAGCCAATATCAAAAAGGCTGCATAAATCGTCCAAATCGATTTTGACAATTGCTTTCTGATAATGATAATTGGTGAAATCAAAAGCATTAAAATAGAAACCAATCCAATGTAGCCGGTCAATCCATTGTTGAAAAGATACTTTTTGACCATATCGGAAAAAGTCATGATTCCGTAAGCCTCATTCGGAATAAAAAAAGACTGGAGCATGCTTTTGCTGAAGAAAAAATCCATGATGATTGCCGGAACGGTATAATCAAACGCATCAATCCTAAAACACAATAACGGAAACAACGGATAGCCCGTAAGCATGGTGTTTTTTGAAACAAATACTATCAAAACCAAAGCTCCAATCGCACCAATAGTGAACACTTGCTTTTGTACAGCCTTAAAATTATTTATCAATAAAACTATTGGAAACAAGAACAAAACAACCGCTGTGACCTTGATAAAAACCACAAACAAGGATAAAATACTGATAATGACAAATCGGTCTTTTAGGTTGTCGTTTTGCAGATAGACTGAAAACAGGACAAAGCCAAAAATATAGACCGGCAAATCGGGAGAAGGTGCACTAACGAATTGGAACAGGAAAACATAACTCAACGGCAATAAGCCAAAAATCAAATCCGTTGGATTGCCTTTTGTAAAATAGGAGTGTAGCTTTTGGAACGCAAAGAAATTCGCCAGCAGCAGGCAGAATCCGTTCAAATCATTGAATCGGTCGTAAAGAAACGAAAGGTTATAAACACTTTGGGTTATGTGCCAGCCGCTATTTTGCCCTAAAAATAAATGCAGGTTTGCCAAACCTTTGACAAAACCATATTCGTTGAGCCATTTTATCGTTTGGATATAATAACTTTCGTTATCTATGATGAATGGCAGTGTTGCGCTTTGTGCTAAAATCAGCAGGCTGCTTACGATTAACAGGATTCGAATAGGGAAGGAGAATAATTTAACCTGCCTCAATATGCTTTGTAGTATGGAAAGGAATGCTGCTTTGTTTTGGTACCAAAAAATAATTGAAAGCAAGAGCAAAACAATATGGAATCCCATATTGATTGGGCCAAAGAACGCCCAAACCGAAGCCATAATGGTTACTGAAAACAATCCTAAAATAGTAGTAATTACAGTGTCTAGCTGCAGTATGCGCAACGCTTTGGAAAAAGCAATGCCAAAGGTAACTGTAGTAAAAAAAATGTAAAGCCAGCTAAATAGGATAAGTATCATATCGTCACACGATTAGTCCGTCTTTCATGACCAATTTTCTATCGGCCATGTTTGCAAAATCTTCATTGTGGGTAACTATTACAAAGGTTTGCCCAAATTCATCCCTTAATTTAAAAAACAATTGGTGCAGGTTTTCGGCAGAAGCCGTATCCAAATTCCCGGAAGGTTCATCTGCAAAAATGACTGCAGGCTTGTTGATTAAGGCACGAGCCACAGCCACACGCTGTTGTTCTCCACCGGAAAGTTCGTTAGGTTTGTGATTGATTCTCTCGGACAAGCCTAAATAACCAAGCAGTTTTTTGGCTTCTGTTTCAGTTTCCTTTTTGTCTTTTCCGGCGATAAATGCTGGAATGCATACATTTTCCAAAGCAGTGAACTCGGGTAATAATTGATGAAACTGGAAGATAAAACCCAAATGGGTATTTCTAAATTTAGACAATGCTTTGTCTTTCATTATCAAGATGTTTTCACCATTTATTTCAAGTGATGTGTCACTTTCTTTTTTGGTGTTGTCCAGCGTACCCAATATTTGTAACAGCGTAGTTTTTCCTGCTCCTGAAGCGCCCACGACCGATACAATTTCGCCTTTACGTATATGTAAATCGACACCTTTTAAAACATGTAAGTTATCGTAGTATTTATGGATATTTTTGGCAATTATCATTCAAAGTATTTTTCACAAAGTAACAAAGATAGTTTTTAATTAGCTACTCTTTTTGTTTTGAAGTTTGGCATCAGATTTGTAAAGTTCCCAATTCTAAAATTAAAAAAATGGATCAAACTAAATCATTACATTCAGGCAAAACATCCAACCACACAAGAACAGTCAAACTTTGCATAGGCATTATTTTCGACCTGATTGGGATGTCTCCATCATTATTTCCACCGTTAGCATTGATATGGGCACCATTTTCAGCATTTGTTCTGGCAACAATGTACAAAGGAAAAACAGGTAAAATTGCAGGTATTTTCGATTTTGCCGAAGAACTTTTGCCTATTGTGGATTTTGTTCCAACATTTACCATTACCTGGTTTTATGTTTACAAGATAAAAGGGGGGAAGTGATTATTTTTTTTCAAACCAATTAACCATAAATCCCAAGCCACAAGCGCGCAGCATTTTCTTTTCGAATGCCCAAAAAAAGGCAAACTGCCCAAAGAGAAATCCATAACATACCAAGAGTACCTGATACACAGGAAATATAAGGATGATGTACAACGGATAATATTCCCAGGGATTTTCCTTAGTAATATTTAAGCCCGCCAAAATAGGTTTGGAAAGATACGCGGCACTGGAACCGGTAACTGCAAATACGACAATAATGACAAAGAATTGCCAATTTGATTTGATATTCCAGCGTTCCTTAAAGTTTCCCATGATTGTTAAAGTTCCACAAATCTACTCAATTTATGGACTTGGAACAAATCCTGCCAGTTGTTGTTTATTGGTAATCTGAAAATAAACCATATAATTATAAATCAGATAGTTTACTTCATAACCGTAATGGATATTCCTGTCGTAGCTAATCTGCATTTCATATAAATCGCGGCTGTAACGCTGTGGCTGCATCACTCTGCTGTTCCATTCGCTTACGTAAAGTTGATTTTTATTTTCAAGATAGGTTTCTGAGTAAAAACCTCTCGGTTTGGCGCGTCCTGCAAGCCACGTACTAAATCCGGAATCCATTATAATCACCTCATATTCGAGCGAATCATTCGCAATCCTTACTGCATCCGATTTTTTAGTATCCGGTGTTTTTGCTTTTGTGGTAATGTTTTTATCAAAATGGCAGGAAGCCAAAGCAATGATTAAAATCAGTGGTATTATAATCCTCTTCATAGCTGTGTAGTTTGCATAAAATTACAAAAAACAAAGCCTGTTTGTTTCAATTTTAACAAATAAAAAACCACGCGGATGACGTGGTTTTTTTAAATATTTATCAAGTAAGATTATACTTTCTCGGCTTTCAAAAGACTGATAACCTGATCCGCCAATTCGGTTCCAATGCGGTCCTGTGCTTCCAGGGTTGCCGCTCCAATGTGAGGCGTCAACGAAATTTTCGGGTGCATCAATATCTGGATTTCCGGAGTTGGCTCGTTTTCAAAAACATCCAAACCTGCAAACAGGACTTTTTCCGAATCCAAGGCAGCAACCAAGGCCACTTCATCAATTACACCACCACGGGCACAGTTTACGATTCCAACATTGTCCTTCATTAACTGGAATTCGGCTTCACCAATTACATAGCCTTCCTGCGAAGGAACGTGAAGCGTAATAAAATCGGAATGCCTGAAAACGTCCTCCATTGGTTCGGTTATAAACTCAACATTGATGAATTGCCCGTTGTAAAAGTCAACTCTTACTTCGGCTTTATCTACAAATTTATCAGCAGCAATAACACGCATTCCAAGGCCAAGCGCCATTTTGGCCACAGCCTGTCCAATACGTCCAAAACCAATGATTCCCAATGTTTTTCCACGCAGTTCTATTCCGTTGGCATAGGCTTTTTTCAGGCCTTCAAAATTGGTATCACCTTCCAAAGGCATATTCCTATTTGAATCCTGAAGGAAACGAACGCCTGTAAACAAATGTGCAAATACCAATTCGGCCACACTTTCAGACGAAGATGCAGGCGTATTGATGACGTGCAATCCTTTGCTACGTGCATAATCCACATCAATATTGTCCATTCCAACACCACCACGGCCTATGATTTTAAGGCTTGGGCAGTTGTCAATAATGTCCTGGCGTACTTTGGTAGCGCTTCGTACAATAATCACGTCAATCTTGTGTTCATTGATATAATTGGCTACCTGTTCCTGCGCAACCTTATTGGTAAAAACTTCAAATCCCCCATTTTCCAAAGCCTTAATCCCGCTTTTAGAAATCCCATCGTTGGCTAATACTCTCATCTTATTATATTAAATTCTGAATTCTAAATTTTAAATTATCAGGAGCTAATCCCGCTTTCCGCGCTACATGGTAGCTTGCTGCAATCGGGGCTAGGCTCTGTTTTAAACTGTAACTTCGTTTTGTTTTACAACTTCTTCCAATTTTTTCATTACATCTACCAAAACCTGAACACTTTCCAATGGTAAGGCATTGTACATAGAAGCCCTGTAACCACCAACAGAACGGTGGCCCGCAATTCCGGAAATTCCGGCTTCTTTCCACATTTTGTCAAAGGCCTCCTGGTTTTTCTCATCAACCAAAAGGAAGGTTGCATTCATGAAACTCCTGTCTTTTTTGTCGGCAGTTCCAATGAATAAAGGATTCCTGTCGATTTCGTTGTATAATAATTCGGCTTTGGCTTCGTTGATTTTTTCAACAGCTGCAATTCCGCCATTTCGTTTTAACCATTGTAAAGTCAGCAGGCAGGTGTAAACCGCGAAAACCGCAGGAGTATTGTACATGCTTTCCGCCTTGATATGTTTTTCATAATCCAGGATACTTGGAATCGCTCTTCCTGATTTTCCTAAGATTTCCTCTTTTACAACTACCAATGTCGCTCCGGCTGCACCCATATTTTTTTGAGCACCGGCATAAATCAAATCGAATTTGGTAAAGTCCAAACTCCTCGAAAAAATATCCGAACTCATATCGCAAACCACAGGAATATTGGTTTTTGGAAACGATTTCATTTGTGTCCCGAAAATCGTATTGTTACTCGTGCAGTGAAAATAACTGGCATCAGCAGGAATTGTATAATCGGTTGGAATGTGATTGTAGTTTTGCTCTTTAGAAGAAGCCACAACAACCGTTTCTCCAAACAATTTAGCTTCCTTAATGGCATTGTTAGCCCAGGTTCCGGTATCTAAATAGGCTGCTTTTCCATCCACCTTCATCAAGTTATAAGGAACCATCAAAAATTCCATGCTTGCTCCACCTTGTAAAAACAATGCCTGATATCCTTTGCCTTCCAAACCTAAAAGTTCCAATACCAAAGCGCGGACTTCATCCATAACAGCGACAAAATCTTTGCTTCTGTGTGAAATTTCAAGAATCGATAAATCAGAATTATTAAAGTTTAAAACGGCTTGTGCTGATTTTTCAAATACTTCCTGAGGCAGAATACACGGACCAGCGCTGTAATTATGTTTTTTCATGTGACAGATTTCTAATTTGTGAGATGCAAATTTCGTAAACCACTATTTAAAAAGCGATTAGAATTCCGCAATAATTAAGCGATGTTATTAACGAAAACGTTATAGTTCATAACAAACGTTAAGAATATTACAAAGACGTTAAGAATTGCAAAGTGTCCACATTATCAGCATAATCCCAAAGTTTGGGCTTTTGGGTTTGGCCAAATGGGATTGAATTCGGAATCAAATTATTGGAAACGATACATTGGATTTGTTCTGCTTCATTTTTCAATCTTTTTTGGATTTCAGCAACGGTCTCGTAAGTCTCATAAAACACTGAAGAAATAGGAGAGGCGTAGCTTGCATCTTCTTTTAAGGTAAGGAATTCGTTATCCAGCAATTTGAAATTACTCATCAGGAAAACGGCCTTATTGTAATCATAGTTGTTGGAATATTTTTCGTAAAAAATGACATCCTTATATTCGTACATTGCCTTAAAAAAGGCTTCAAAACTATAGTCTTTCGGAACAAAAAGCTTTGAAACATTACGGCATCCCAAACCAAAATACTTAAAAATGTCTTCACCCAAACCAACCAAATCCTCATGTGATTCCGTTCCGTTCAAAACCGCAACAGAATTCCTGTTTTTACGGATGATGCTTGGCTTGTCTTTGAAATAAAATTCGAAATAACGCGCCGTGTTGTTGCTTCCGGTGGCAATGATGGCATCGAAGTTTTCGAGTTTTCCATCGGTAAATGAAATATAACCGGAAAGTTTTGGTTCCACACTAATCAGGTATTTGGCAAGAAACTGTAGCAGATGCTGATCATTCGAAGACATTTTTACCAAGGCTTTATTTCCTGAAATCAAAACAGAAAGGAAATCGTGGAAACCAACTAGCGGAATGTTTCCAGCCAAAATCAATCCGATTGTTTTGGGTTCTTTGACTGGTAGCTCGTAATCCGATAGCCATTCATTCAAATTAACTTCTGTCAAAGCTTCAGCCCATGATTCAATGGAAAAGTAAACCTGTTCAGGTGTAAACCATCCGTTATGTGACTGTGATAGTTCAATTAAATCCTTAAACTTATCAAAATACAAATCATTATGGAGTACATTTGCACGTTGAACCTGTTCATTCAATGTGAATTGGCTTAAAAATTTTCCTAATTCGACAAAAGATAATTTTGTGTTAATAGAATCCATTTAGATTTGTTTATAAAGGGTTTTGATTGTAATTTTGCGCAAAATTAATCTTTTTATCCGCAATAGACGTAAATGTCTTTAGCATAAAGCAAAAATAAAATGGCAATCATTATAACAGACGAATGTATAAACTGTGGTGCCTGCGAACCTGAGTGTCCGAACACGGCAATTTATGAAGGTGCAGATGACTGGAGGTATAAGGACGGAACTTCGCTGAGAGGCAAAATTATTTTGCCTGATGGAACTGAAGTGGATTCGGATGCGGCACAGACTCCGCTTTCGGATGATATTTATTATATCGTTCCCGGAAAATGTACTGAGTGTAAAGGTTTCCATGAAGAGCCACAATGCGCGGCTGTCTGCCCAGTAGATTGTTGCGTTCCTGATGATAATCATGTAGAGAGTGAAGAGACGCTTTTGAACAGGCAGTCTTTCCTTCATAATGAATAAATAAAAAAAATCCTGTGTTTAGAGCACAGGATTTTTTCGTTCAAGTCAGATATTATTTCTGCAGGTTGAAAACTTCGACGGTAACCTTATCAGTTTTGTCGTCATAAGTTTCCAATACTAAATTTCCGTTAGCATCAAAATGCCCTATCGAAAATTTATCTTTGCTTCTATATATATAATTATTTCCGGAAGTAGTTCTTCTCAATATCGACTTATTCGTTGGGCTTGTAACTGTATATCCGGCATTGTCCGCCAAAACCTGGTATCTTTCACCGTTATAGGAATAATAAGCTGAGTGGTCTACATCAACAACTCTTTCCTGGCCATCAACGTTAACAGTTGTGGTTGTTGTTGCCTGAGTTGGAGTAGGTACAATATCAGTATCTTTCGTTCCGGCCGGAACCGCTTTTAGTTCAATGTTCTGAACCTCATTTACAGTTTCTTTTTTGACAACTTTGTGTTCTCCTTTGTCGTCTTTTACGGTGGTGACTTTGGTAATGGTTTCCGACTTCTTATTTTGGTTTTGAGCCTGAAGACCCGACGTAAATAAAAGAGCTAATGCTCCTAGAAATATAGTTTTCATAATATTTAATTTTTAATGATTAGATATTACAAATCTAGTTTCATAGCGTTTAAAACCTGTTATAGGATTTTAAGTTTAAGTTATACTTTTCACATAAAAAAATCCTGAGTCAAACTCAGGATTTTTTCAGGTTGATTATTTAGGTTTAGATTAAAATTTGAAACCAAGCCTTGCATAATAATAGGCTCCGTTGGATCCCATCTGCACGGCATCCCAATATCCACCGGCTTCAGTATTGCCGGATTCGTCCTGCTTTGTTGGATATACATTCAGTAGGTTATTGCTTCCTACGGTCAGTTTTACCTGTTTGATTACCTGGAATCCCAAACTCAAATCGGTAACAATTTTTGGGTTGTACACATTATTCGCTCCGGCATAATCAACCAAAACTACTTTACTGAATCGGGTGAAAGCTGCAGCAGCATTGAACCATTTTCTTTCATAGTTCAGATTTAAACCAAATTTACTATTTGGCGCCGATGCTTTAAGGAAGGCAATTTCACGTGCTCCAAAGAAAGTTTCCTGATCTAAATTCCCGTTATTGACATGTGTTACCTGCATATCATTAATATTTCCTATTAAAGTTGCGCCAACTGTTGAGCTTCCAAAAGAATTTCTCCATGCCATTACAACATCAATCCCTTTGGTAACTGTACTAACTCCGTTTACGAAGAATTGCGCTGAATCAACGTTTAGGTTTAAGGCAGTAGCATCAAAATAACCTGTAAGAACAATCCTGTCGCTAACATTAATTAGGTAGCCATCAACTGTGGCGGTGAATTTTCCAAATTTACCAGTCAATCCAATGGAACCATTTTTTGATTTTTCCTCTCTTAATTTATCAATTCCAAAACCTTCGGTTACTGCGCTTCCATTGGCTGCCAATAAAACTTCTGAAGCTCCATCTGCATTAAAGTTGGTAAAGCTTGTATTGAAATAGATTTGTGCCAAAGATGGTGCCCTAAATCCTGTACTGAATGAACCTCTTAAACTTACATGCTTGCAAAGATTATATTTGTAGGTCATTTTGAGATTCAATGTGTTTCCGAAGTCGCTGTAGTTTTCATAACGGAAAGCCGTTCCCAACATAAACTCATCAGACACTTCCAACTCGGCATCCACATAAGCAGCTGTGCTTGATCTGTCTTCGCTAACTTCGTTCTGCGGACTAAAACCAGGAAATCCTTGTGAACCTCCAGGTCTTGGATTTCCGGAAATAGGGTCAATAGGAGCAAATTGTGTTGGAGGATTGATGGTTGGGTCAATTGGAATTCCATTGGTGTCATACGTTGCATACGAGCCTTCTTCGCCTGCAGTAATTTCATATTTCTCCATACGGTATTCACCTCCAAACGCAAAGTTCAATCCGTTTAAAACCGATTTAAAGTTTCTTGAAAAATCAAGGTTCACCGTGTTTTGAGCCAGGCTGAATCCACCTGCATCAAACTCGGTTGGGGAGTCTTCCTCTAAACTGGCATTCAGCGTACCCTTAATCGTGTAATCAAAGGAATTTTGTCCGTAGGTATTACTCAGGTCAATATTCCAGTCTCCAGCTTTTGCCTTAAAACCTGCAGCAATCGAATTGTCGATAATCTTAGAAGTAATCCTTGGAGTATATCCACCAGGATAAATGGATTCTACAACCCTTTCGCCGTCATTTCGGGTAAATGCATAAGCGTCGGTATTTCGGTCATTTCTTCCGCCAAAGGCATAAAAATCAATACTTTTAGAAAGCGGAACCTGTAAATTAGCCATAAGGTTATAGCTCTTGATTTCGGCATCGCCATAACCTTTCCTGAAATCAAATCCGGGACGGAGTGTTTTGTCTTTGGATAGATATTCTCCGGTCAAATTCACAAAGCCACCATTTTTGCCAAGCTTCACACCATAATTTGCTCCGGCCTTTATTGAAAACCCATCATAATTGTGGTCTTTGCCATAGGAATTTCCGTTGCCGTTCTGATCCAGTTGATAACCAGGAGTATTTGGTGTTCCCGGAAGAAAGTCGCCTTCAGGATCATTTCGATAAGCACCTGTTGTCAATGAAGCATTTAATTCGCCCACATTATCATTCAGTACAATGTTGATTACACCTGCAATTGCATCAGAACCATATTGGGCTGCAGCACCATCACGGAGGATTTCTATCCTTTTGATGGCACTTGCCGGAATCGCATTCAAATCGGTTCCGGTATTTCCACGGCCACGTGTCCCGAATAAATTAACTAAGGAAGACTGATGCCTTCTCTTTCCATTAATGAGGACTAAGGTTTGGTCTGGTCCCATTCCTCTAAGCGAAGCAGGATCAATATGGTCGGCGCCATCAGAACCGGATTGTTTGTTCGCATTGAAAGAAGGCGCTAAATATTGAAGCAATTCATTGATTTCAACTTTACCACTTTGTGTAGTTACATCCCTTACATTTATAACGTCTATGGGAACAGCAGAATTCAGCACTGTTCTTCGGGTATTTCTCGAACCT
Organism: Flavobacterium wongokense; assembly: GCF_021608265.1. Classification (GTDB taxonomy): domain Bacteria; phylum Bacteroidota; class Bacteroidia; order Flavobacteriales; family Flavobacteriaceae; genus Flavobacterium; species Flavobacterium wongokense. The sequence continues at coordinate 350,756 of NZ_JAKIHP010000002.1, read as the reverse complement.
ACAAGCTGCACTTCCTGCAAAGCCTGTACTTTGGTACTGTCCGATTTGACTTCATTGGGATCATTTTGGGCCAAAACCGTCGAAAACGGAATCGCCAATAATAATAAGGTAGTTTTTTTCATAAAATGTTTGGTTAGAATTAGTGAATGCAATTTAATATTTTATATAACATTTTAACAAAAAGGCAGTAAATACTGTTAACAATTTAACAAACAATTCAAAATATGCGCATTCGGAGGTAAAAGTTTTTTGCTAAATTTGACCGAACCCATTGTGTTATGAAGCAACATTTAATTGTACTTTTATTAATCTTCAGCCTCAACGCTTTTTCTCAAAATGAAGAAAAGGTAATTGTGCTTAAAGATGCCGACACGAATCTTCCTATCGAAGACGCTACGGTGTTTGTTGCCAAAACAAGACAGACTTTGCTAAGCAACGCTGAGGGCACGGTGAGCTTTGTGTTGAACGGAATTTCGAATATCCAGGTTACGCATTCCTCTTACGTAATGGTAAAGATACGATCCAATACGCTTAAGGAAAAACAGAATGTTGTTTATATGAAGAACAACATCACAGGCCTTGACGAGATTATCATTACCAAGCAGCATCCGCAAAAAATCCTCAAAGCCTTAGTCGAAAACTCCATTAATAAACTCACCATTCCCGGACGTTTAAAAGTTTACTCAAGGGAGTTTTTCAAAAAGAACGGCACCAATTCCTATTATAATGATGGGTTGATGAATTTCCAGTTGTTTGGGAAAGAAAAGAATATCAGGGCAGATATTTTGATTGAACAGAATCGTTCCTATGGCTTGATTGAAGAAGATTTCAGTCCTGACGTTTTGGGCTATAACCTCAATGATATCATTGAGAATTATTACAGTTTTAAATACCTGGAACCCATTTTAGACCAAAGCGCAAAAAAGAAATACGATTTCCTGATTAAATCCTATTCCAAAAACGATGACTATTATGTGATGTCAATAACTCCGGTTGATCCAACCAAAATCATGCGTGACGATTTTACGATTATTTACGACAGGAAAAGAAAACTGATTGTTGAGGCGAGTTCGTTTGTATCTCCCAATACTTTTTCAAATATTAAGGACAAAACCGCTGTGGGTTCGAAGAATATTTACAAGTCTTCATTCAAGACAATTTACCGACTTGACAATTCCAATTATTATTTAGTTGGCTCCAGAGAAGAGATTGGTTTTGAAAGAATTGACAAAAAAAATATAAGAACCGACATCGAAGTAAAAAACTATTTTATCATTACCAATTTCAGCACACATAAATTCACTTACAGCAATAGTGATGTCTTCAAGGAAAAAACACTTTACAATAAGAAGAACTCCATACTTACCAATTACTGGGATGTTTCCGGGCTAACCGCTACAGAAGAGGAAGAAGCCATTATTGGAACCCTCGAATTCCGACCATAAATTAACCTTTGCTACTTGATTTTATTAAGTTATATTTGCACACTTTTTATAACAAAAATCAAATGAAACGCTTTAGCGTTCCATATCACCAATAAAATCAATATCAAAGAGATATGAAAGCAGGAATTGTAGGATTGCCAAATGTTGGAAAATCAACTTTATTTAATTGTTTATCAAACGCCAAAGCGCAGAGTGCCAACTTTCCGTTTTGTACCATTGAGCCCAATATTGGCGTGGTAAATGTTCCCGATACAAGGATAAACCGTTTGGAAGAATTGGTAAAACCAGAGCGTGTTCAGATGGCAACCGTTGACATTGTTGATATTGCCGGTTTGGTAAAAGGAGCCAGCAAAGGTGAAGGTTTAGGGAATCAGTTCCTTGCGAACATCAGGGAATGTAATGCTATCATCCACGTTTTGCGTTGTTTTGATAATGACAATATTGTTCACGTTGATGGAAATGTAAACCCAATCCGTGACAAGGAAACCATCGATATCGAATTGCAGTTAAAGGACCTGGAAACCGTTGAAAAACGTTTGGAAAAAGTAAACCGTGCTGCTAAAACAGGAAATAAGGAAGCTCAGGTGGAGCAGGCTTTTTTAAACAGGATTCGTGAAACCTTATTACAGGCAAAATCGGCAAGGACCGTAGCTCCGCAAAATGCTGATGAAGAAGAATTGATGGAAGATTTCCAATTGATTACAACCAAACCGGTGCTTTATGTTTGTAACGTAGACGAAGGTTCGGCGGCAACAGGAAATCAGTACGTTGACCAGGTTCGGGAGTTGGTAAAGGATGAAAATGCCGAAGTTATCGTTTTGGCTGTTGGCACCGAAGCGGATATCACCGAATTGGAAACTTATGAAGAACGCCAGATGTTTTTAGAGGATTTAGGTTTGAAAGAGCCAGGTTCATCGGTTTTGATTCGTGCGGCTTATAAATTATTGAAATTACAGACTTATTTCACAGCAGGAGTTAAGGAAGTCCGTGCGTGGACCATTAACATTGGAGATACGGCACCAAAAGCTGCAGGAGTGATCCATACCGATTTTGAAAAAGGATTCATCCGCGCTGAAGTGATAGCTTATGATGATTATTCCAATTTTGGCTCTGAAGCCAAAGTAAAGGAAGCCGGAAAGTTAAGGGTAGAAGGAAAGGAATACATTGTCAAGGATGGCGATGTGATGCATTTCCGTTTCAACGTATAAATCGAATAAAAACCGTCAACTATCTGACGGTTTTTTTATTGAAAGATATTGTCAATATCATTATTGATAACTTCTGATTATTTGCTTTTTATTTCCCTTGCATTTCCACTATATTAGCACCAACTCGATAATTTTCAAATGTCAGATCAAAATCAATATACAGAAGACAATATACGTTCGTTAGACTGGAAGGAACACATCCGAATGCGTCCCGGAATGTATATCGGGAAACTGGGTGACGGCTCTTCGCCCGACGACGGTATTTACATCCTTCTGAAGGAAGTCATTGATAACTGTATCGATGAGTTTGTCATGGGTGCCGGAAAAGTGATTGAAGTTACCATCAAGGACAAAATGGTCACCGTTCGTGATTATGGACGTGGAATTCCGCTTGGGAAAGTTGTGGATGTTGTTTCCAAAATGAACACCGGAGGAAAATACGATTCCAAAGCGTTTAAGAAATCGGTTGGTTTGAACGGAGTTGGTACCAAAGCCGTAAATGCGTTGTCCAACTTTTTCCGTGTGGAATCGGTGCGTGACAACCAACAGAAAGCCGCCGAATTCTCAGCCGGAAATCTGACGATTGAAGAAGATGTTACAGAATCAACCAAACGAAAAGGAACCAAAGTTGCCTTCGTTGCCGATGAAGCGATTTTCAAAAATTACAAATACCGAAATGAGTATGTGATAAAAATGCTCAAAAACTATTGTTACCTCAACACTGGTTTGACAATTTATTACAATGGCGAAAAGTATTATTCAGATAATGGTTTAAAGGATTTATTGGAAGAAACCATTGCCGAGGAAGATATGCAGTATCCAATCATCCATCTTTTGGGTGAAGATATTGAAATTGCGCTGACACACAGCAAATCGCAGTATTCAGAAGAATACCATTCATTTGTGAATGGTCAAAATACAACACAAGGTGGAACGCATTTAGGTGCTTTCCGTGAAGCGATTGTCAAAACGATAAAGGAATTTTACAACAAACCTTTTGAGGCTTCTGACATTCGTAAATCAATTGTTTCTGCGGTTTCGGTAAAAGTAGAAGAACCTGTTTTTGAGTCTCAGACCAAAACCAAACTGGGTTCCACCGAAATTGGCCCGAAAGGCCCTTCCGTACGAACATTCGTAAACGATTTTATCAAAACCAAACTTGATAACTATTTACATAAGAATCCTGAAGTTGCCGATTTATTGTTGCGCAAAATCCTTCAGGCGGAAAGGGAGCGAAAGGAACTTTCAGGAATTAGGAAGTTGGCAAAGGACAGGGCAAAAAAAGCCAGTCTTCACAATAAAAAGCTACGCGACTGCCGTGTACATTTAACCGACGCCAAAAACCCACGAAGCTTGGAAAGCACGCTTTTCATCACCGAGGGAGATTCGGCTTCGGGTTCCATTACCAAAAGCCGTGACGTAAATACACAGGCAGTTTTCAGTTTGCGTGGAAAGCCTTTGAATTCCTACGGAATGTCAAAGAAAATTGTTTACGAGAACGAAGAATTCAACCTGCTTCAGGCTGCGTTGGATATTGAAGAGGATATGGGTGATTTGCGCTATAACAATATCGTAATAGCCACAGATGCCGATGTCGATGGAATGCACATCCGTTTGCTTTTGATAACTTTCTTCCTGCAGTTTTTCCCTGAACTGATTAAGGACGGACATTTATACATACTACAAACGCCATTATTCCGTGTGCGAAATAAAAAGGAAACGATTTACTGTTATTCGGAAGAAGAACGTGTAAATGCCATCGAAAAATTAAAGCCAAAACCGGAAATTACCCGATTCAAGGGATTGGGTGAAATTTCACCTGATGAGTTCAAGCATTTTATTGGGCAGGATATCAGATTAGACCCGGTAATGCTTGATAAAGCCACATCAATTGAAACGCTGTTGGAATTCTATATGGGTAAAAATACGCCAGACAGACAGATTTTCATTATCAATAATTTGAAAGTCGAATTGGATGTGGTGGAAAAGGAGTAACAAAGTAGCAGAGTTGCAAAGTATTTATTCATGCTAACTTTGTATTCTGCATTTTTCCAGCTCTTAAAAGCATGATTAATAATAAAATAATAATCAAGTAATAGAATAGTGAAGTCTCATATTTATAAGGTTAAACTTTGTAACTCTGCAACTTTGCAACTTTGCAACTATGAATAACGAAGAAGAAGACGATATTATCCCAAACAACGACGAGAATAACGAACCGTTTGATGATTCCACTGACGAAGGTTTTGAAGACCTGAAAGGCTCAGGGGATCATTTCTACGAGCATGACGAAGTCAATCCCGATGACACCATTACCAAAGTTACAGGAATGTATAAGGATTGGTTTTTGGATTATGCTTCCTATGTTATCCTCGAGCGTGCGGTTCCTGCGATTGAAGACGGTTTCAAACCGGTGCAGCGTAGGATTATGCACTCCATGAAAGAGCTTGATGATGGGCGTTACAACAAAGTAGCAAACATTGTAGGGCACACCATGCAGTACCATCCACACGGAGATGCGAGTATTGGTGATGCGATGGTTCAGATTGGGCAGAAGGATTTGATTATCGACATGCAGGGTAACTGGGGAAATATCCTCACAGGTGACGGTGCAGCGGCTTCGCGTTACATTGAGGCACGTATTTCAAAATTGGGGCATGACATTTTATATTCGCCAAAAATCACAACCTGGCAGGCATCCTATGACGGACGTAGAAACGAACCGGTAAACCTTCCGGTAAAGTTTCCGTTGTTGCTGGCGCAGGGTGCAGAAGGAATTGCTGTTGGTTTGTCCACGAAAGTACTGCCACACAATTTCAACGAACTGATCGATTGTTCGATTAAGATCTTAAAAAACAAACCTTTTACACTTTTCCCTGATTTTCCAACTGCGGGAATTGCCGATGTTTCCAACTATAATGATGGTTTGCGTGGCGGACGTGTTCGCGTTCGTGCCAAAATCAATCAGCTGGACAAACAAACCTTAGTCATTAACCAGATTCCGTTTTCTACCAATACCTCAACATTGATTGACAGTATTTTAAAAGCAAATGAAAAAGGGAAAATCAAGGTCAAAAAAATTGAAGATAACACTGCCGCCGAAGTTGAGATTCTGATCCATCTTCCTCCAGGCGTTTCTCCCGATAAAACCATTGATGCGCTTTATGCGTTCACTGCCTGCGAAACTTCCGTTGCGCCTTTGGGTTGTGTAATCGAAAACCACAAACCTTTGTTTATTGGCGTTTCCGATATGCTGAAGATTTCGACACATCGTACGGTTGACCTGCTGAAACGTGAGCTGGAAATCCAACTGGACGAGCTTGAAAACAAATGGCATTTGTCGACTTTGGAAAAGATATTCATCCGTGAGGAAATGTACATCGATTTCAAATTGTACCACGACAGGGAATCGCTTTATGAATATTTGTACAAGCGTTTCAAACCATTTGCAAAAGATTTTGTACGCGAAATCAACGACGACGATTTGCAGAAACTAACCCAAATCCCAATGATCCGTATTACGCGTTTCGATTCGGATAAGGCTGATGATGCCATTGCCAAATTGGAAGCCGAAATGGAGCAGGTAAAACACGATTTGGACCATATTATTGACTTTGCAATAAACTTTTTCCAAATGCTGAGGGACAAATATGGCAAAGGCCGGGAACGCCAGACTGAGCTTAGGAGTTTTGATACCATTGAAGCGACGAAAGTGGTTTTGCGTAACACGAAGTTGTATGTAAACAAGGAAGAAGGTTTCTTTGGAACTGGTTTAAAGAAAGATGAATACGTTGCCGATTGCTCTGACATTGATGACGTAATTGTGTTTTTGCGTGATGGAAAAATGATGATTTCCAAAGTCGATGACAAGAAGTTTGTCGGCAAGGACATCATCCACATTGCGGTTTTCGATAAGAACGACAAGCGGACGATTTACAATATGATGTACCGCGATGGCAAAAATGGCTCAACTTTCATCAAGCGTTTTAATGTTTCGGGAGTTACCCGTGATAAATTCTATGATCTGACACAGGAAAAAGCCGGCTCACAGGTATTGTATTTTTCGGCAAATCCAAATGGAGAAGCCGAAGTAATTACAGTTTTACTGCGTCAGGTGGGAAGCATCAAAAAACTGAAATGGGATTTGGATTTTACCGATATTGCCATTAAAGGAAGGGCTTCGCGCGGAAATACCGTAACCAAATATCCAATCAAGAAAATCGAACTAAAGGAAAAAGGAATTTCTACTCTGCGTCCGAGGAAAGTTTGGTTTGATGATACGGTTCAACGTCTGAATGTAGATGGAAGAGGAGAGTTGCTGGGCGAATTCAAACCTAATGACCGTTTGCTGATTATCAATCAGAATGGAAAACTGAAAACGATTATTCCCGAATTGACGACACACTTTGAGGAAGGTATGATTGTAATGGAAAAGTGGAATCCAAACAAACCCATTTCGGCCATATATTACGATGGTGAAAAAGAGCGTTATTTTATCAAACGTTTCCTTGTTGAAAATGAAAACAAAGAGGAAATCTTCATCAGTGAACACGAAAAATCACAGTTGGAAATTGTTTCCACCGATTGGCGCCCTGTAGCTGAAATTGTTTTTGCCAAAGTAAAAGGAATCCAGAAAGACAATCAGACGATAAATCTTGAAGAATTCATTTCGGTAAAAGGAATCAAAGCATTAGGAAACCAATTGACTACAGATAAATTGAAACAGGTGAATCTTTTGGAATCTTTGCCGTATGAGGAACCAGAACCGGAAGAACCAGAGACTATGGAAGTCAATGACGAAACCGATGTTTCTGATGATATCCAAACCGAAACAGGTGACGACGGACAGATTACCTTAAGTTTAGAATAACAGAAAACGCCTCTCAAACTGAGAGGCGTTTTTTTATGATTTATTTTATCTGAAAAATGATATCCAGCTGAACGGAAGCACCAAATGGTAGTTGCGCAACTCCTGTTGCTGTCCGTGCATGGCGGCCTTTTTCTCCCAATAGTTGGATTAAAAGATCGGATGCGCCATCAATGACTTTGGGATGTTCGGTAAAATTTGAAGCCGAACGCACAAACCCGGTCATTTTTAAAACGCCTGTCAATAAATCCAAATCCTGAATGTCTTCCTTGATAATTGCCAAAATGGACAAAACCGTATCACGCGCAGCAATTTGAGCTGTTTCCAAAGAAACTTCTGTCCCAACTTCACCTCTGCAGTCACTAACACGTGCTGAAGCAAACAGCAATTCACCTGACCTTTTGCATCCCAAATAATTACCAACTGGTGCTTTTGGAGCAGATAAGGACAATCCAAGTGCTTCAATTTTATTTTCCAGATTGCTCATATTCGGAAGATTACAGTATTTAATCCGTTACGTCCTGATCCTTTAACTGCTTGTCAATAATCTTATTGTTGTGGAGCTTGACAGGTTTTTTGTTTTTCTTCATTCGAAGATTCAGGAATTCCACAAACAACGAGAAGAAGATAGAGAAGTACAGATAACCTTTCGGAATCGTTCCGACCTCAACATCATTGCCGAATTTAAAATGCGCCAGATGCGAACCTTCAGCGATAAGCATTACCCCAATCAAAATCAGGAACGACAAACCAAGGATTTGTATCGTTGGATGCTCGTTTACAAATTTGGAAACCGGTCCTGCAAAAACCATCATAATCAAGATAGAAATCACCACTGATAAAATCATGATGATTAAAGCGCCGGTGTGTCCAAAACCACCTTGTTCAGGCTCGGCATTGCTTACCATTCCGATTGCAGTCAAAATACTGTCAAATGAAAAAACAATGTTCAACAATGCAATTTGTATGATGGCCGCAGAAAGGCTGTTGCTGGCTTTTCCGCCAACGCTGTCTTCTTCGCCTTCCATTTTATGGTGTATTTCAGAAACCGATTTGTACAATAGGAATAATCCACCGCCAAAAATGATAAGGCTTTGACCTGTTACTCCGGCTTCAAAAAATCCCCAATCCACATGGAACAGGACTTCCTTTAAACCCATAACCCAGGTAATTCCAAACAGCAGGATAATCCTAAAAACCATCGCAAGCAATAATCCTACGCGTCGTGCTTTGGGTTGGTCTTCGGCTTTTAATTTCCCAGAAACGATAGAAAGGAAAACGATGTTGTCAATCCCAAGGATGATTTCAAGAAAAGTCAGTGTTAACAGAGCCATTAAGGCATTTGGCGTAAATAAGATATCCATTTTATAATTTAGTTTTTATTTTATTCTATCAGTTCTTAGTTAAAAAACCGAATGTCCACAGGACATTCTCCTCTTAATCTCAAACATTTAACGTAGTTAATCCAATTTTGTTACAACACCACGTTCTTTTTTATTGCTTCCCACAAAGGAATATTCAAAAGTATAGCTATTCTTTTCAGTAAACAAGATTTTCATGCTGATTGCCTTTTCTTCGGTCATGTTTTTGGGATGCAGTTTCTGCAAAATAAATTCGCAGTCATTCACCCAGCGCACCGAAGCCGTATCCGTTTTCCCGTTGTAGGTTTCAATCTGGAGCTTTTCGGTTCGTGAAAATGTTGATGTATGTTTTTTACCGTTTATCGTTTGGGTAAATTCGAATTTACCAGTTTTGAAATCCGCGCAATTGCGTTCATGTTCGTTGCAGGATACGAGAAAAATTGTAAATAGGAGTAGTGTTAGATTCTTCATTTTAGGAGCTGTTTCCCGCTTTCCGCGCTACATGGTAGCTTGCTGCAATCGGGGCTGGTTACTTTAGTTTATCGAGTTCGTCGTCGGTAAAATTCTTAATGCTTTTCTCTTTGGAAAACTTATCCGCATTATAACTGTTCGATTTATTTTTCGGAATGGAAAGCGAATTCCATTCGCTTTTCTTCAGCATTTTGGCATAAAAAACAATCTGCCCAACATGATATGGATAATGTGCCAACTGACGATTTATCGCTTCCATCACGGTATGTCCTTCATTGCGGATGTAAATAATGGTTTCCAACTGCTCAGGCGTAAGCGAATCAAAGGTATCGAAAAAGCAATTCCAGCCTTTGTTCCAAACAGCCATCAGTTCTTCTTTGGTTGTAATGGTTTCCTCAAATTCACCATCGCGGTTGCGCCATTCCTTTTCGCCATCAGAAGTCAGGAAATCAGTCCAGCGCGAAATCATATTCCCGGAAAGGTGTTTTACAATGATTGCAATAGAATTGGTATCTTCATTTGCAGAGAAGAACAATTGCTCCGGTTCCAGTTGTTCCATTGCCTTTTCTCCAAGGGTTTTGTAATAGAGAAACTGCTTTTTAACGCTTTCGAGGTATTGCTTATTTATCATGGTTGAATAGTACGTCGGTTAAAGTTTTAATTCCCTTGAACATAAAATAGACTGCCAGTAAGCAGAGTATGATTCCCACTCCAAGAACCAAATAATGCCACACATTATGCTTGTTGATAAAGGCATTATAAATGACGCTTGGCCCAAGGAACATAAGCGGCAATGCATACAGCATGTACTTGATTCCTTTGTCCAAAAGTTTCTTGTTTCCTGACATCCTAAAATTTTATTTGTATTCCAACACCATTCTGATTCGAAACGGCATTCAGTTCAAAATCGACAGCGCTGGTATTTTTTAAACTTTCATTATAAGACCGGACCGCTTCTTCAACCTTTTTGGCTCGGCCTGAAAGTATCGGAAACGAAACCGCAATCATTCCAACGCCCACATACGTCATTACCGTTGGGTATTTCGCATCCGAAAAGATACCAATCGCGGCATCAACAACAGATAATGTCACGCCCAACCCTAGAAGTGTAGCGCCCAATGTTTCCTTTGTTTTTGCCTGTTTGTATACTTTCAGAGCGTGTAAATCGGTTGCTAAAATCTTGCTAACCTCATAACTCGGAATCTGGATTCCGTTGCGGTAGATTTTTCCGTTTTCCAATTTTAAGGGTTTGGGTTTGGTATCATTCAAAGTAAGGCCTTGTGAAAAAGCTGTAAACCCAAAGAGTAGTATAAGCGCTAAAAGTAAATTCTTCATAAGTTTATTTATTTTGTCCAATTATCTACCGCTTTCCTAACGCTGCCAAATTCCTTCAGAAGCTCAGAAGCTTTTTGGTAATCAACAGGAATTTCACCCATAATCATTTTAACGCCACGATCTACCAATTTGTCATTGCTCAGCTGCATATCGACCATTTTGTTTCCTTTTACTTTTCCAAGCTGAATCATAGTCGCCGTAGAAATCATATTCAAAACCAATTTCTGTGCGGTTCCTGCTTTCATTCGCGAGCTTCCGGTTACGAATTCCGGACCAACAACAACCACTACGGGAAATTTTGCCGTTAAAGCTATTGGACTTCCTTCATTGCAGGTAATGCATCCTGTAATAATGCCGTTTTCATTGCATCTTTCCAAACCGCCAATTACATAAGGTGTGGTTCCCGAAGCTGCAATTCCGATTACGACATCATTAGGTCCAATGTTTTGCTCCTGCAGGTCAATCCATGCCTGGGTTGTATTGTCTTCAGCATTTTCAACCGCACGGCGAATGGCTTTGTCGCCACCAGCAATGATTCCGTTGACCAAATCAAACGGAACGCCAAAAGTAGGAGGGCATTCAGAAGCATCTACAATGCCAAGCCTTCCCGAAGTTCCTGCGCCAATGTAGAACAGTCTTCCGCCCAATTTCATTTTGGAAACGACATTGAACACTAAAGTTTCTATTTGTGGCAGTGCTTTTTCAACAGCAAGCGGAACGGTTTTATCTTCTTTATTGATATTGGATAACAAATCCGCAACCGACATTTGTTCTAAATGTTCGTAATGCGAGGATTGTTCAGTGGTTTTGGTAAACGACATTTTATAAAATTATGAACTGCTAAGATACTAAGTTTTATAAAAAACCCGCCAATACAATTCCCAAAATAATCATTGTGATTTTTGCAATGTTAAATCGGTGGCCTTCGCTGCTTTCAAAAATAATCGTGGACGAAATATGGAACAGGATTCCAATCACAACAGCAGTTATTTGGGTATAATATTGATTCAAAACTGGCAAAGTATCCGATGCAAAAGTTCCTAGAGGTGTCATGACTGCAAACGTCAGCATAAAGAAAAACAAGCTGGTCTTATTCAGCTCTGCCTGGATGAAAAATGTAGTAAGGATAATGGCGATAGGCAGGTGGTGGACTGCAATTCCGTAAGCCAGGTCCTTATTATGCCCAACAGGGAAACCTTCCAACAAAGCGTGAATGCACAAGCTGATAAACAGCAGCCACGGCATCTGCGTCATTTTTCCATGACCGTGCACATGCCCGTGTTCGGCACCTTTTGAAAAGAATTCCAGGATGATTTGGAATAAGATCCCAATCATAATGAAAATACCAATATTCAGTTCGCCCGCTGCATGCTGGATGTACAAATCGGGAAGTAAATGTGTTACCGTCAGTGTCAATAAAAACGAACCGCTGAATGCCAGTAACAGCTTTAGGTTTTGCTTTACTCTTGGCTTAAGCGATATGGCAATTAAATAACCAAAAAGTACTGAAAGTAAGGGTAATAAATAGTTCATTTGTTAATTCGGTTATCCGGTTATTTGGTTATTTGGTTTTCGAATGACCAAATCCACAAATAATCAAATCCACTTTATTTAAAAATCATTATTAAACGTTCGCTGGTGTTTTTGTGGTATTTTTTAAGTTTGTAATCGCCAAAAGTGTCCAAGAGATAAATGCCTGTTTCGTTCATCATTGCCTGGAAATCTTCCAAAGTGTAGGCTCTTACCTTTTCGGTAAAATGGAATTTTTCACCCTTGTCTTCGAAATCAATTTCCTTGATGATAAAACCATCAACCACAAAACGCCTGATGTTAAAGATAATCCCATCAACTTCCTTGATTTCTTCGGGAATCAGATTATCAATAACGTGCTGCGAATTCATAAAATCAATTACAGCAAAACCATATTCCGAAAGGCTTTCCTTAATAGCAGTCAAAGTCTTGATATCATCTTCACGGTTTTCAAAATAGCCAAAGCTTGTAAACAGGTTAAAGATGGCATCAAACTTCTCATCATAAGGTTCACGCTTGTCGTGGACTACAAAATGCAGCGTGTCATTCGCATTCTTATTTGCTTCCGCAATGCTGTTCTCAGACAAATCGGCACCAAGTACATCATAACCCAGTTGGTTCAGATAAATGGCGTGCCTTCCTTTACCACAAGCCAGGTCAAGCACTTTTGCTTTCTCGGGTAAATTCAGGTAATGCGTAAGGTTGTCCATGAAAATCTGCGCTTCACGGTAATTCCTGTCCTTGTAAAGTATGTGGTAATAAGGCGTGTCAAACCAGGAAGAATACCAGTTTTCTGATTTAGGATTTACGATATCGGATTTACGATTTATTGCTTCTGACATTTATTCTTTTCAAATGAATTCTGAACGTGCAAATTTAGTGTATTTTTGCAGATGAATTTATTGGATATGGAGAATTTTAAAATGTTAGCCAAAACCTTCTTTGGTTTTGAAGAAATATTAGCAAAGGAATTGCAGCAATTAGGTGCGCAGGAAGTTGAAATTGGCACGCGTGCCGTAAGTTTCAAAGGAGACAAAGGTTTTATGTATAAAGCCAATCTTTCGCTGCGTACTGCCTTGAAGATTTTGAAACCAATTTACCATTTCCGGGCTTTTAATGACCAGAGCCTGTATAAAGGCATTCAGGGAATTGATTGGTCGAAATACCTAAACGAAGGCCAGACCTTTGTCATTGATACGACAATCCACTCCGATAATTTCAAGCATTCACAATTTGTTTCCCAAAAGGCAAAAGACGCCATTGTCGACCAGTTTCGCGAAAAAACCGGAGTACGTCCAAGCATTGACAAGGATTTCCCAGATTTAAGAATCAATATCCATATTGACCGTGACCAATGTTCGGTTTCGCTGGATACTTCAGGTGCTTCACTACATCATAGAGGTTACCGGACTGCTACGAATATTGCTCCGATAAACGAAGTGCTTGCAGCCGGAATGCTGTTGCTTTCGGGTTGGGATGGAAGCAGTGATTTCCTGGATCCAATGTGTGGCTCGGGGACATTATTGGCGGAAGCTGCTATGATTGCCTGCAATATTCCGGCAAACATCAATAGAAAGGAGTTTGCCTTTGAAAAATGGAACGACTGGGATAACGATTTGTTTGACCAGATTATCGATGCCTTGATGAAACGCACAAAGGAATTCCACTATACGATTACAGGTTACGACAAAGCACCAAGTGCAGTCAGTAAAGCGAAAGACAATATTGAAAATGCCAACCTTGAGGATTATGTAACAATCCATCAGGCTGATTTTTTTGAAACCAAAAAAGAAACCAGCGGGCCATTGCAGATGGTTTTCAATCCACCTTACGGAGAGCGTCTGAACATTGAACTGGAGCGTTTTTACAGGGAATTGGGCGACACGCTGAAAAACAACTACCCCAATACCAATGCGTGGTTTATTACGGCTAATTTGGAAGCATTGAAATATGTCGGGCTTCGTCCGTCAAGGAAAATCAAACTTTTCAACGGAAGCCTGGAAGCGCGCTTGGTGAAATACGAAATGTACGAAGGCAGTAAAAAAGGGAAATATATGAATTCGGAAGAATGATTATTTTTCCTTTTCAAAAAGTTCAATCAGCATTTTCACCTGATTGGCATCTATGCGTTTGGCTTTGATTTTCTTATTTTTATCTAAGATATAAATAACCGGAGTAGAATATACGTCATACTTTTCGATGGCGTTATTGTAATGCGCACCGTCATAAACATTGATCCATGGCAGTTTGTGGTCGTCAATGTATTTGAGGTATTTTTCACCTTCATGCTGCATGTAAACGCTGTAGACTTTTACATTTTTCTTCTCTTTCATCATTTCGTTGTATGCGTCCAGCAGGATTGGGATTTCCTTTTGGCAGTGGCCACAATCAACATCCCAAAAAACAAGGATTGTATAATCGGCACTGACGTCGCTCAATTTGACAAACATTTTGTTTATCTGGTCTACATTTTTATAAAACACATTGGTCATTTCCTCGCTGTTCTTGGCGTCTTCAAATCCCATTGCCTTCATTTTAGGAAAGTCTTCCGCCTTTATCATGAATAAATCCAATGCAGGGTTTCCAATCAGAAGTGGTTTTATTTTTTCGGCACGTTTGATGATTTTCTGTACAATTTCCTTATCCTCATAAATGCCATCCGCTTTTCCGGATTTGAAATAAGTATCGGACATGTGTACAAATACCTTGTCAAAGCCCATTATTTTTGAGGTTTCAGAAGAATAGGTAAAATTGGCCAGCAGGAGTTTATAAAACAATGATCCCTGTTGTGTTTTGGATAACATCCTGTCCATTTCAACAATGGTACTATCCGGATGTTTCTGGACAATATGTTCAAAGTATTTTTTGAGTTTGGGATTGAAAAAAGGATTCCTCATTGTTGCATCATCCTTGAAGTCAACATTGTCCCAATAATGTTTTTTATAATAATTGAATGAAGCAATACTGTCGGGTCTTCCGTTGGAGGCTTTAGGAACATTTTTAAGCAGCTTTTCCACCTTAAGGTTCAGTACGTCTCCAATGTAAGTTCCTTTGTGTTCTGCCAAAAACTTTTCTTCATAAGCCTGGATTACTTTCTCAATTTCCTGCTGCTTTTTGTTTAATGCCAAAGAATCTTTTTTGGTTACTAATTTTACAGATTCCTTATAAGCCTGAAAAGCCTTATTTTGGTCATTGATGAATTGTACATACCTGAAAAACTGATCTTCCATAGGCGAGTTCAAGGCGGTTAATTCCTTACCGATATTGGCGCTGGCTTCGCTTTTCAATTCTAATTTCTGGGTATTGTCATCCACAAAGAAATCGAAATAGATTGCTTTCTTTTGGCTTACCAATGAATAAACTCCCTTTTCCAGTTTCTTTTTTCCGGTAAAAACGATTTTGCCGTTCTTTATAGAGGTGCAGGTATCCTTAACCAGGGTTTTGTCAAACTGATAAAAAGTAAGATAGGCTAAAGAATCCGGGCAGTTTTTTAGAGTGATGGTAATTTCGTAACCCGATTGGGCAACAGCAAAAAATGAAGAGAAACAAAAAACAACAGCAAGGAGTAATTTCTTCATATTTGATAGTAAGAGGAGAACGTCCGGTGGACGTTCGGTTTCAATTTTTATTTTCTAAAGGCCAAAAATAATCTATTTGCAAAATAAACAACACTCCAGATGTTTAAAGTTTTCTTAAAATTAAGAATTGTTGAAATTACATTTATATCGACGAACTTCATACGCCTTGCGATTTGAAGAGTTTTTTTTCCGTTAAACGATTTTTAGATTAAGTTTAAATAATTGTTAATAAGTTTGAATAGAAATTAAATGCCACAACAAGACAATATCATGAATAATATATTCAATCCAGTATATAGACAAGACTACCTAAAAGGGTATTCTCAAGGTCAAAACCCCTATCTAGAAATTAAGGACAATCAGAATGAAGCCTATGTATATGGCTTTAATCAGGGTAGGTTGGATTATGAAAGAATGAACGGAAAAGTCATTCACGGAATCCCTAAATTAATTGTCACCAATAAGGTTTTAGAGGATTTTCTTTTGGCAGGCATGCTCGGAATCAGTATTAATGATGATGGTTATACCGCTTTTCAGATTGATGTCATTTCAAAATGGTACCAAAGCGGAATCGAAAAATACAACCCAAGCCAAAGCAGCTATCTTTTAGGTTTGCTTGAGGAAAACGGAATTGAAATAATCTAAATCATTCCAGCATCAACTGCATAATAATGCTGTGCAGCCAGCGGCCAAACTTAAAACCACTTTCCCTAATGTTTCCAACAGTGGTAAAGCCAAATTGTTCGTGAAATGCAATGCTGTTTATATTTTCTGAATCAATCACAGCAATCATCGTATGTAGTTTTTGCTGTTTTGCCAAATCAATCAAATGCTCCATCAGCAGTTTTCCGATTCCTTTTCCATGCTCGTCTGGCGCAACATAAACCGAATGTTCTACGGTAAATTTATACGCTTCCCGAAAACGAAATTCGCTGTAATAGCCAAAACCAACAACTTCATTATCAATAGTTGCTACAATAATAGGAAATCCTTTCTGCTGTTTTTCGTCAAAAATCTTCATTTGCTGTTCCGTTGTCCTTGCGTCATAATCATACAAAGCCGTTGAATTTGCAATATAATAATTGAGCATGCCAACAATGGTTTGGGCATCGCTTTTTTGATAAGGTCTTATTTTGATTTCCATGTTATAAAAATATGAAATTTGATTGTATCTTTGTGTTCCTAAATAGCAACAATGATTTATCCCAAAATACCTTTAGCGCAAAGCATTATTGAAATATGCCATGCCAAAGGAGTTCACGATATTATTATTTCGCCAGGTTCGAGGAATGCTCCACTGACGATTGGGTTTGCCAATGATCCAAGATTTAACTGTTACAGCATTGCCGACGAACGTTGTGCTGCTTTTTTTGCATTGGGAATTGCTCAGCAGACACGAAAACCGGTTGCGGTGGTTTGTACTTCGGGTTCAGCTTTACTGAATTATTATCCGGCTTTGGCAGAAGCATTTTACAGCCAGATTCCGTTTATTGTTATTTCTGCAGACAGGCCTGCTGACAAGATTGATATTGGTGACGGACAAACCATCCGCCAGGAAAATGTTTTTATCAATCATTCCTTATACAATGCCAATTTAACCGAAACCGCTTCTGAAGCTAACGATGTGTTTATCAATGAAGCGATTAATGTTGCCATTGCCCGAAAAGGCCCAGTGCATATTAATGCTCCTTTTGAAGAGCCATTGTATGAAACAACAAATAAGCTTTCGGTAGATTTTAATGTTACCGGTTTGATTAAGCCTCAACGATTGGTAGATGTTGATGATATCATTGCCTACACCACGTTGTGGAATTACAGCAATAAGATTTTAGTTCTTGTCGGAGAATGCGCTCCGAATTCCATTGAAGCGGAATGGATTGAAAAACTGGCTTTACTGCCTTCGGTAGTTGTAATGACGGAAACGACTTCAAACCTGGATCATCCCAGTTTTATCAATAATATCGATGTGCTGATAACTCCGTTTTCAAATGCCGAATTCCTGCAACTACAGCCAAGGATACTCATTACCTTTGGAGGCATGATTGTTTCAAAACGCGTGAAAGCCTTTTTGAGGAAATACAAACCAAGGCATCACTGGCATATAGACGAACATCGGGCTTATGATACTTTCGGAATCCTAACCAAGCATTTCCAGGTTGAACCCAATCAGTTTTTTAAGCAGTTTTTACCATTCATAAAGAAAACCGAAAGTGATTACAAAGCAACTTTTGCAAAAATACATGCCCATCGAAAAAGTAAACACGACAATTATTTGTCCACAGTTCCTTTTTCAGATTTAAAGGCTTTTGAAGGGATTTTGTCCAGCCTGCCAAAAGACATCCAGCTTCAAATCAGTAACAGTTCGGCCATTCGTTATGCGCAACTTTTTGATATCGACAAATCGATTGAGGTTTTTTGTAACCGAGGAACAAGCGGCATTGATGGAAGCACGTCTACGGCAATCGGAGCAGCAATCGGAAGCGGCAAACCAACGGTTTTGATTACCGGCGATGTAGGTTTCCTGTATGACAGCAATGCGCTTTGGAACAATTACATTCCAAAGAACTTTAAAATCATTTTGATCAACAATGGTGGTGGTGGCATTTTTAGGATTCTGCCCGGACATCAGGAAAATGAAACGTTCCATACCTATTTTGAAACATCGCATTGTTTGACTGCTGAGCATTTAGCCAAAATGTACTTGTTTGATTATGCCTCGGCAAGTGATGAAGCTTCATTGAACAAAGGTTTGACAAAGCTCTACAAGAAAAACAACAAACCGATGATACTCGAAGTTTTTACGCCAACACGTGAGAATGACAAACTCTTATCGGACTATTTCAAAGCTTTGGTATAAATTCATATCTTTACTAAAACACACTTTTGTGAGCAATATCAATAAACTTAAAATATTCAACGACCCAATTTATGGTTTCATTACCATCCCCAATTCGTTGATTTATGATTTAATCCAGCATCCTTATTTTCAGCGTTTGCGACGCATCAGTCAAATGGGATTATCTTATCTGGTTTATCCTGGCGCACATCACACGCGTTTTCATCACGCCATTGGTGCAATGCACATGATGCAGAAAGCTGTAGAGGTATTGCGTTTCAAGGAAGTGCAGATTTCAAAAGAGGAGGAAAACGCTTTATACATTGCAATTTTACTGCACGATATCGGACACGGACCTTACTCACATGCAATGGAGCACAGCATCGTGGAAGTACACCATGAAGAAGTTTCGTTGTTTTTTATGAATCAGCTCAATGCCGAATTTGAAGGCCAATTGAGTCTGGCAATCCAAATCTTTAAAGGCGAATACCATAGGAAATTCATGCTGCAGCTGATTTCAAGCCAGTTGGACATGGACCGGATGGATTATCTGAAACGCGACAGTTTTTATTCAGGAGTTGCCGAAGGGAACATCAATTCCGACCGTTTAATCCAGATGTTGAATGTGATGGACGATGTTTTGGTGATGGAAGAAAAAGGGATTTACTCTATAGAAAAATTCCTTATGGCAAGAAGGTTGATGTACTGGCAGGCTTATCTGCACAAGACCAGTCTGGTAGCCGAATTGACTTTGACCAAAACCCTGCAAAGGGCAAAAGAACTGCTTCACAAAGGAATTGATGTAGAATGCAGTCGTCCGTTGAAGTATTTTATGGAGCATAAAATAACACCGGATAATTTTTCAAATGATGATTTAAATACTTTTGCACAACTTGATGATTCTGATATTGTTAGCGCTTTAAAAAATTGGCAGTTTCACGAGGATTTCATTTTGAGCAGTTTGAGCAAAATGATCATTAACAGGGATTTGTCCAAAATCAAACTGAACAGCGAAAAGTTTCCTGCCGAAGTTTTGGAAGCAATGACAGTAAGGTTTTCTAAAGAAAATAATATTACCCAACAGGAAGCCAAATATTTTATCTTTAAGGGAAAAATCAAAAACCAGGCATACAGCAAAGATGCGGAACCAATCCGGATTCTGAAGAAGGATAAAACGATTGAGGATGTAGTGGAAGCTTCAGACCAATTGAATTTGAAAGCCCTGTCAAAACCGGTAACCAAGTATTTTATCTGTTACCCAAAACAACTTGAAGAATTTTAACATTAAAATCGTTTTTTTTATACTTTTGTCGGGATGAAATTTACAGCAGCGCAAATAGCAGGAATTCTAGAAGGCGAAGTGGTGGGAAACCCTGAAGCCGAAGTATTCAAATTGGCTAAGATTGAAGAAGGTACGGCAGGTTCGCTAACATTTTTGGCAAACCCCAAGTATGCTAATTTCATCTATACAACAGCGGCTACCATTACCATTGTAAATATTGATTTTATTCCTGAAGGCGAGCTGACAACGACCTTAATCAAGGTTGAAGACGCTTATAAATCTTTTTCTAAACTGCTTGAATACTATAATCAGGTGAAGCTGATGAAATCGGGAATTGAGCAGCCTTCTGTGATTTCGGAGAATGTAACTTATGGTGAACATTTGTATTTAGGGAGTTTCAGCTACATTGGAAAGAATGTGGTCATTGGTAAAAATGTAAAGATCTATCCGAATTCCTTCATTGGTGATAACGTGACAATTGGAGACGATTGTATCTTTTTTGCCGGAGCAAGGGTTTATTCAGAATCTGTAATCGGGAGTGGCTGTGTAATTCATTCGGGAACCATTATTGGTTCTGATGGATTTGGTTTTGCGCCACAGGAAGACGGTTCCTACAGCAAAGTGCCTCAAATTGGCAACGTGATATTGGAAGACAATGTAGAAGTTGGTTCCTGTACTACAATCGACAGAGCAACATTGGGTTCAACCATAATCCGAAAAGGCGTAAAGCTCGATAATCAGATACAAATTGCACACAATGTTGAAATAGGAGAGAATACGGTAATTGCAGCCCAAACCGGAATTGCAGGTTCGACCAAAATTGGTAAAAACTGCATGATTGGTGGACAAGTTGGATTTGCAGGCCATATTGTAATTGGTGATAATGTCAGGATTCAGGCGCAGTCCGGAGTTGGGAAAAATGTCAAAGACGGAGAAGTGATTCAAGGTTCGCCATCCTTTAATTATGTTGATTGGAACAAGTCTTATGTGCATTTCAGGAATCTGCCTAAGATTGTCGCCGATTTAGATGATTTGAAAAAGAATATTTCAGAATAAAAACTAAACTTAAATAAGCATACCAATGGTTAAACAAAAAACCATCCAAAACGAGATTTCACTTACCGGCGTTGGATTACACACCGGGAAAGAAGTTAAGATGACCTTTAAACCGGCACCTATCAACAATGGCTATACTTTTGTCAGGGTTGATTTGGAAGGAAGTCCAATTATTGAAGCTGACGCCAATTATGTTGTAAACACACAAAGAGGAACAAACCTTGAAAAACTTGGAGTTAAAATCCAAACTTCAGAGCACGTCCTTGCGGCTTTTGTAGGCTGTGATGTTGACAACGTCATTATTGAGCTAAATGAATCAGAGCCGCCAATTATGGACGGTTCCTCAAAGTATTTTGTTGAAGCAATAGAGAAAGCCGGGATTGTTGAGCAGGATGCGGAACGCAATTATTATGTGGTAAAGGAAGTAATTTCATATACAGATGAAGCTACCGGAAGTGAAATTTTAGTGATGCCCTCAGAAGATTACCAGGTAACTACCATGGTCGATTTTGGAACCAAGGTTTTGGGAACCCAAAATGCCACAATGAAAAACATCTCTGAATTCAAGACCGAAATTGCTGATTCCCGAACTTTTAGTTTCCTTCATGAATTGGAGACCTTATTGGATAATGGCCTGATTAAAGGAGGCGATTTGAACAATGCCATCGTTTATGTTGACAAGGAAATTTCTCCAAAAACCATTGAAAATTTAAAAGTTGCCTTTGGAAAGGATTCTATCTCGGTTAAACCAAACGGCATCCTCGATAATTTAACACTGCATTACCCAAACGAAGCTGCGCGACATAAATTGCTTGATGTTGTTGGTGATTTGGCCTTGATTGGAACAAGAATCAAAGGTAAGGTGATTGCCAATAAACCAGGGCATTATGTAAACACACAGTTTGCCAAAAAGCTTTCTAAAATTATAAAGATTGAGCAGAAAAATCAGGTTCCGACTTACGATTTGCATAAAGAGCCTTTGATGGACATTCATAAAATCATGAATTTACTGCCTCACCGTCCACCATTCTTGTTTGTGGACCGCATCATTGAAATGTCAGATTCGCATGTTGTGGGAATGAAAAATGTGACTATGAATGAGTCATTCTTTATTGGGCATTTTCCGGGTGCACCAGTAATGCCGGGTGTTATCATTGTTGAAGCAATGGCACAAACCGGAGGAATCTTGATTTTAAGTTCTGTTCCCGATCCTGAAAATTACCTGACGTACTTTATGAAAATTGACAATGTAAAATTCAAGCATAAGGTATTGCCTGGAGACACTTTGGTATTTAAATGTGATTTGATTACTCCTATAAGAAGAGGAATCTGCCATATGCAGGCTAGCGCTTATGCGAATGGTAAATTAGTTGCTGAAGCTGAATTAATGGCGCAAATCGCTAAAAAACAATAATTAAATAGTTTATAGTTTGTGGTTTATAATCAAAACCACAGACAACAAGCCATAAACCATAAAAAATATATGAATCAACCGTTAGCATATGTACATCCCGGAGCGAAAATCGCTAAGAATGTAGTTATTGAACCATTTACAACCATTCATAACAATGTTGTCATTGGAGAAGGAACCTGGATTGGTTCTAATGTGACCATTATGGAAGGTGCCCGAATTGGAAAAAATTGCAATATTTTTCCCGGTGCCGTTATCGCAGCTGTTCCTCAGGATTTAAAATTTGGAGGAGAAGAATCACTTGCAATAATTGGCGATAACACAACTGTAAGAGAGTGTGTTACTATTAACAGAGGGACAATAGCTTCTGGCCAGACTAAGATTGGAGCTAACTGCCTGATCATGGCTACAGCACACATTGCGCACGATTGCCATATTGGTGATAATGCCATTATTGTAAACGGTGTTGCTTTGGCCGGACACGTAATTGTTGGGAATTTTGCCATCATTGGCGGACTTGCAGCGATTCACCAGTTTATCCATATTGGTGACCACGCCATGATTTCCGGAGGCTCATTGGTTCGTAAAGACGTTCCGCCTTACACCAAAGCTGCAAAAGAACCACTTTCGTATGTTGGTATCAATTCAGTTGGGTTGAGAAGAAGAGGTTTTACCTCCGAAAAAATCAAGGAAGTTCAGGAAATCTATAGGATTTTATATCAAAAAAATTATAATACTTCGCAGGCAATGGCAATCATTGAAGGTGAAATGGAGGCAACTCCCGAGCGTGATGAGATATTGGATTTCATCCGAAACTCATCAAGAGGTATTATGAAAGGATATTCAGGTTCTTATTAAAAATTAAACAAATTATCACACGAGCGTCAGCGAACTGACGAAGTAAATTAACAAATACATATTATAATGGCATCTACATCAGATATTAGAAACGGATTATGCATCAAGTTCAATCACGATATTTATAAAATCATTGAATTCCTTCACGTGAAGCCTGGAAAAGGACCAGCTTTCGTAAGAACAAAATTGAAATCACTGACTAACGGAAAAGTACTGGACAATACGTTTTCTGCGGGACACAAAATTGATACGGTTAGGGTTGAAACTCAAAACTATCAGTATTTATATGCAGAAGGAGACCAATTTCATTTTATGAATGTGGAATCTTATGAGCAAATCACTTTGGATAAAAACATTCTTGATGCACCAGATTTATTAAAAGAAGGAACCAATGTAATGGTTCAGATTAATACTGAAACTGAACTTCCTCTTTCTGTAGATATGCCGGCTTCTGTTATTTTGGAAGTTACTTATGCAGAACCAGGTGTAAAAGGAAATACTGCAACCAATGCTACAAAACCTGCAAAAGTAGAAACCGGAGCTTCGGTTAACGTTCCTTTATTTATCAATGAAGGAGACAAAATCAAAATTGATACTGCTACTGGTTCATATATGGAACGTGTAAAAGAATAATTTTGAAATTTCCCAAAACACATACACTTAAAGAAATTGCTGGAATCATTGGCTGCCAATATGTTGGTGCTGATGATTTTCCGGTAGAAGGCATGAACGAAATCCACGTGGTTACACCTGGTGATATCGTTTTTGTTGACCATCCAAAATACTACGATAAAGCACTCGAGTCGGCAGCAACCATTGTTTTGATTAACAAGCAGGTTGATTGCCCGGCTGGAAAAGCCTTGTTGGTTTCCGATGACCCTTTCAGGGATTTCAATACTTTGACAAAACATTTCCGTCCGTTTGTGGCAGCTAATGTGAGTATTTCTGCTTCAGCAAACATTGGAGAAGGCACGGTGGTTCAGCCTAACTGCTTTATCGGGCACAATGTTACAATTGGTAAAAATTGCCTACTTCACGCGAATGTCATTGTTTATGACAACACCGTAATTGGAGACAATGTCATCATTCATTCGGGAACAATACTCGGAGCTGATGCTTTTTATTATAAAAAACGTCCCGAAGGTTTTGATCAGTTAATTTCAGGCGGAAGAGTTGTAATTGAAGACAATGTCGGAATAGGAGCGTTGTGTACGATTGATAAAGGCGTTACCGGTGATACCACTATCGGTGCCGGAACTAAAATTGACAATCAGGTGCATGTCGGACATGATACTGTCATTGGTAAAAAATGCCTGATAGCATCACAAACCGGAATAGCGGGTTGTGTCGTCATTGAAGATGAAGTAACCATGTGGGGACAGGTTGGTACAACCAGCGGAATCACCATAGGAGCGAAGGCAGTTATTATGGGTCAAACCGGAGTAACCAAATCGATTGAAGGCGGAAAGAGTTATTTTGGGACACCAATAGAAGAGTCAAGAGAGAAATTGAAGCAGTTGGCAAATGTCAAAAGAATACCAGAAATCTTAAACAAACTTAAATAAAAATGAGCGCTAAAGAAATCGTTCAGGAATTTTACAAATCAGACGCATTATTGGAAGCCGAAACGGTATCCAGGCTTTTACACAACGATGTTGTTTTGGAATGGCACAGCAGTAAAGGCTTTCTAAAACTGAAACGTCAGGAGATAATAGATTTAACCTCCGAATTTGCTAAGGCATACGTTCGTTCCAAAACCATGATTACCCATATTTTAGAAGAAGGCAATACGGTTTCCGTTCGTTATTCCCATTATGTCAAAACCATTGAAAACCCAAGAGAGGAAATGCTCTTGGCGCATTTTATGGTAATCTGGGAATTAAAGAACAATAAGCTTTACAGAGGTTATCAGATGAGCCAACTCTAATTAGAAAAAAACTAATTGCGAATCACTGATTACTAATTACTATTTTTCTACTTTTGCAACACATAAATTAAACACCAATAAACACACACAAACATGAGCGTTTTAGTTAATAAAAATTCAAAAATAATTGTTCAGGGATTTACAGGAAGCGAAGGAACTTTCCACGCTACACAAATGATTGAATACGGTACTAATGTTGTTGGTGGCGTTACACCAGGAAAAGGAGGGACAACCCACTTGGACAGACCAGTTTTCAATACGGTAAAAGATGCTGTAGATAAAGCCGGAGCTGATACTTCGATTATTTTTGTTCCACCAGCTTTTGCTGCTGATGCCATTATGGAAGCTGCTGATGCGGGTATCAAAGTAATTATCGCTATTACAGAAGGAATTCCTGTTGCCGATATGATCAAGGCATACGAATATATCAAAGAAAGAGACTGTAGGTTAATCGGTCCAAACTGTCCTGGAGTAATTACTCCGGAAGAAGCTAAGGTTGGTATCATGCCGGGTTTTGTATTCAAAAAAGGAAATGTTGGGATTGTGTCTAAGTCAGGAACCCTGACTTACGAAGCTGCCGATCAGGTTGTAAAACAGGGAATGGGAATTACTACAGCTATCGGAATTGGTGGTGATCCAATCATTGGAACAACAACAAAAGAAGCAGTTGAATTACTGATGAATGATCCTGAAACAGAGTGTATCGTAATGATTGGTGAAATTGGCGGCCAATTGGAAGCTGATGCTGCCAAATGGGTGAAAGCTGATGGTAATCGTAAACCGGTTGTTGGATTCATTGCCGGAGAAACAGCTCCAAAAGGAAGAACAATGGGTCACGCAGGTGCCATCGTTGGTGGTGCTGACGATACAGCTGAAGCAAAGAAAAGAATCATGAGGGAAAACGGAATCCATGTAGTTGATTCTCCAGCTGAAATTGGAAAAAAAGTAAAAGAAGTGATGGGATAATATTCCTAACAATATAAAAATAAAAGCTCCCGAATTATCGGGAGCTTTTCGTTTCTAGATGGCTTATACACTTACCTACTTTTAAACTATCTATCAACTATTATCTTAAAGGTCTTATCGTCTTTCGAACTGGCTATTTTTACAAAATAAATTCCGTTGGTTACCAAAGTCAAATCCATAATGCATAGCGTGCTTCCCTGAAGGATTTCGTTGGTTTGTATTATTTTGCCCAATTCATCCACAAGCTTTACTTCCAAATTTTCTTCAATCATATCCGACTGGATGGCTATGAAATCCTGAGCCGGATTTGGGTAGATTTTAATATTCAGTTGCGAAAGGTTAAAATCGGCTGTCGCCAAAGTATACTGCGTCGTAGCTTCGGTTATCGAAGTAACCTTTACGGCAGTTTTATTTCCGTAAAATGTTGGGCCCACCACATAAGGATAAGCCGAATTATGATTGGCATCAACGGTAGCAAAATAGCAATAAATCCCGTCAGGGTATTCCGGTGTCACACAAAACCTTCCATTATGGACATCCAAATAACTGGCGTCAGAAGCATGGGCAACATATTCATAATCTTCCCTAAAATAACCTAAAGGATACGTTGTACTTACAGCCGGACCATCAGTGACATTGCTTCCGTCAGCATAATGCGTCCTAACAGTAATGTTGCGAAGCTGGTAACTCGATTTCATTCTAACGATGCCTCCTGTTCCATCTGCATTGGCATAACCATAGGCTCCATAAATTGGGAAACCATCATAAGCAAAACCAATTAGTGGCGAATGTTCCGATGTATTGATTACATACAAACCGTCTGATGGATAGGTACTGCAGACATTTGAAATCACAACCAAATCCAAATTAAAGGCACTCGGATTTTGATGATGGTGGTAATTACCCATTGCAGGATGCGCTTTGGCACAATCAAAACCTGCTCTTTCTGCCGGAATTGCATCCCTGTTCCATACACCATCACCCATGCACATTCCTGTTGGACCACCACACATCTGTTGGGTCGAATTCTTCCAGGATGCGCCATCGCGGTAATCAAATAAAGCAACACCATTCTTAAACAAACCGATGTTGCCACCTGTAGTAGCTGTTGGAGTTCCTGTGTTTTGCGTTGGGGTTAGGGGCAATTTAAAAATTGCGTTTTGGGATGTTGCCAATGAAGGGTTTCCATCTAAAAAGGGACCTGTGATATAAGCAGGTATTCCATTGGTACTTACATAAACCCAATTGGTCGAATACTGAACCGTTTGTACATTGGCTGCTACCGCATCAGTTATGGGAGTAGGATTTCCTGAAACATAGTGACGGCCGGTAATTCCGGTTGTGTTTTTAAGCCATTTTGTAATGATTGGATTGGTTTGGGAATAAGAAGCAATTGAAATTAATAACAATAAAACTATTCTTTTCATATTCGTTAGGTTGGTTAATATCGGTTTAGACGAAAGAAGTTTTTTATTCTTGCGACGGTTATAAAAAAAATTATCTCGGATACTGAAATTTTGGATTGTGTATAAACGATTCATCGGTTAAAGCCTCTAAAAACGCAATCAGATTATCTTTGTCCTCTTTATTTAAAGTTATTTTTTTAGTCAGTTGTTTTGAAAGACTTGGGCTTTTATAC
This sequence comes from Flavobacterium wongokense, assembly GCF_021608265.1. GTDB lineage: Bacteria > Bacteroidota > Bacteroidia > Flavobacteriales > Flavobacteriaceae > Flavobacterium > Flavobacterium wongokense. Next base: position 322,986 of record NZ_JAKIHP010000002.1, on the reverse strand, counting down.
AAATCATCCGTATAATGGAATAAAACCATCGGAAGGTTTTGAATGCTACCGTCATGCATGTATGGTCCGGTAAGTTTAATATTCCGCAATGTCGGAACTTTAAACCTTAAGGAGTCTTTGATGTTTTTGGTAATTTTAATACGTCCACCATCCTTTAAGGAATCATCAGGCTTTAGCCCGTTGTTTTCAAATTTGTCACTACTGAACAACGGTTCTGTATGGCAGGAAGCGCAGTTGGCTTTAAAGAGCTGGTATCCTTTTTCTTCCTGTTGTGTAAAAGAAGCTTCATGGCGCATCACTTTATCGTATTTGGAATCCGATGATTTGAGCATCACCGTAAACTGTGCGAGCGCTTTTAATATCCGTTGGCTTGTTACTTTTTCGTCACCATAGGCTTTTGAAAAAAGAGTTCTGTATTTAGGGCTTTGCTGTAGCTTGGTGACCACATTTTCGAGTTTTTCATCCATTTCAACAGGGTTTGTAATCGGGTTGATAGGCTGCACTTCAAGGTTATTCACACCACCATCCCACATAAAATTTTTGCTCCAGGCCAAATTGACTAAGGCAAGTGAATTCCGTTTGCCCTTTCGGCCTTCGATTCCGTGGCTCAGATCGTGGTCAACATGTGTGAATGCATTATTTGGTGAATGGCAGCTCGCGCAGGAAATGGTTTTGTCACGAGACAAAATTGGGTCGTAAAATAGGTTTCGGCCCAATTGGAATCCTTCTTCTGTAATTGGATTTTTTGAAAAATCATAAACCGGTTTTGGCCATTTGTCAGGAACCTCAAAATAGATTGGAGTAGCAAACCGAACTGTAAAAGCAAAGCCAATCAGTATAAGGCACATCAGTGTACTATGTTTCCAATACCGTTTCATTGCGAATAAAACATTTTGTTGCTGTGTGCCGCCAGTTTCATAGCCTCCTTTCCGGGAATCATAATGCTGTTGGTTTTGCTGAGTTCCAGATTGGAGAAAAAACGATTTAAATCAATTCCGATATTGATGTCGTCATCCGCTTTTTTATCAAGTGGAAACTTCATGCACTGCATCGCATAAAAAGGTTTGAGATAACCGCCAACATGAAACTGGAATTCATTTTTACGGGTTTTGCAGCTTGGGCTTTTCCCTTCAATCTTCATATTGATGTAACCACTCTGCCAAGCCCAGTACATTCCTTTTATCGGATCCAAATCACCAGCCAATGCTCCCGAAACATTCGTCACGCTGTCAATCCCAATATTGAAGATTATTTTTGAAATCAGTTTGTCGCTCTTTTTGGTTATCGGAATGCTGAAAGAATTGGGATTTTCAGAATCGAGTAGGTGATAGCTCTCTTTTTGGGTAAACACCGAATTGTCGTCATACTGAATCTGAATGCCTGAAATATAGCATCTAAAAGTTTCGACAGTCAAAGTATCATTGGCTGCAGAAACATATTTATGATTCAGTTTTAGTGGAAGTTTATTGAATTCCAAATGGAAATTAACCGCAAGTGAATCGCTTTTGTTTTGTGCCGAAAGCCAGAAACAAAAAAAGAAAAGGAAAACACTATGTATTCCCTTTTTAATCATGTCTTGGCCCGTGAGGTTTTGGTGCAAATAACCTTGAAAGTTCTTCGGTCAGCGAATTGAATTCATCCATCTGATCTTTACGGCAGAGCTTTTTGATATCTGCAAAATGTTTGAAATGGGTTTCCTCAATTTTCTTCTGATTCGAATTGATATCTGCTATAAGCAAATCCCTGATTTTTGAATTGATTTCTGGTTGGTTTAGTTGGGAATACAATTCATTTTTCGCATGGCGTATATTCTCGTCCAACCTTTCAATTTCACTGTGATGCCATTCAATTAGTTTGGCATATTCCTTTTGCTGATTGGCATCCAAATGCAATTTATCAATGATTACTTCCTTTGGTTCAGGCCTGCCACCATGCGGAGGATGATGCCCTTTTCCGTTCAGAAGCAGGAATCCCAAAGTTCCAAAATTGATTACCAATAATCCAATAACGGCGATTGTTAAGAGTTTTGTCTTTTCCATGATTATTAATATAATTGGTTACTTTTATTGACAGTCATTTCCAGATAAGCTGTGGTTGAATCTTTAGCGGATTTGCTTTTGGAACTGATTACAGATATATTCAACAGTACCAAAACTGCTATCGATGCAGCAACCAGCCAAACTGTCCTGGAAGAAACAGCATCCTGGTTTTTTATCTTGTGCTGTATCTTTGAAAGCAAATCATCATTCGGCACAACTTCTGTAATTCCGTTTGTACTGTTTAAAATGGTTTCTATCCAGGTTTCTTTTTCCATGTTCATATAGACGAAGGTTTTTATTTTTTCTTGCGATAGTGGTTGAATTTTTCTGTCAATCTTTCCTGGAGTGTTGCTTTCGCCCTAAAAATCAAGGATTCCACAGACGAAATGCTGAGCTGCATAATCTCGGCAATTTCGGGATTACTCAATCCGTCAAGTTTTGAAAGCAGGAAAGCAGTTTTTTGATTTTCGGTCAATGTATTAATTACTGCAAAAAGAACAGCAGCATCTTCTTTGTTTTCCATTAAAATTCCGGGATGTTCAAAGTTGGATGCATTCAGGTATTCCTGCTCATTCTGGTTTTTTTTGCCAAATATGAAAAAGCGTTTCTGGCTGTTTTTTTGTTTGATGTAATCAAGGCACTGATTAATTGTAATGCGGTAAATCCAGGTTTTGTGAGAGGACTGCTGATTGAAAGTTTGGAGCGAATTGTGGACTTTTACAAATACATCCTGAGTGATTTCTTCTGCATCTTCAACATTCTGCAGGTAATTCAATGCCACATTGAACACGAGTGTTTTATACTCGTGGTATAATTTTTCAAAATGGCTTTGGTTTTCAATCATTTTGCCTGGTTTCAGATTACAATGATAGTAAATGATTTTTTACTAAGTATAAATTATCCTATATTTGGGCTATCAAATTAAACTCTTTTATAAAATGAAATGGACACGGGAGTTTTGCTTGGAAAATTATTATTTTTTTCATGTGGCCATTACATAAGACAATTAAAAAACAATAACTACGACTTATGAAATTATTAGAAGGAAAAGTTGCCATCATCACTGGCGCGAGTAGAGGAATTGGTAGCGGAATTGCCAAAGTATTTGCCCAACACGGAGCAAATGTTGCATTCACTTACAGCTCTTCAGCCGAATCAGCGCAGGCTTTAGAAAATGAATTGTCGGCTATGGGAATCAAAGCCAAAGGATATAAATCAAATGCAGCTGATTTCAACGAAGCGCAAAAACTTGTAGATGATGTTATGGCTGAATTCGGGAATGTTGATGTATTGATCAACAATGCCGGAATCACAAAAGACAACCTTTTGATGCGTATGTCTGAAGAAGATTTTGACAAAGTAATTGAAATCAACCTGAAATCGGTTTTCAATATGACTAAGGCGGTTCAGAAAATCATGCTTAAAAACCGCAAAGGTTCTATCGTGAATATGAGTAGTGTAGTAGGTGTGAAAGGAAACGCAGGCCAGGCAAATTATGCAGCTTCAAAAGCAGGTATGATTGGTTTTACCAAATCGGTTGCTTTGGAATTAGGTTCAAGGAATATCCGTTGCAATGCAATTGCACCCGGATTTATTGAAACTGAAATGACTGCCAAATTAAACGAAGATGTGGTTCAGGGCTGGAGGGATTCTATTCCGTTGAAACGAGGTGGTTCTCCCGAAGATGTAGCGAATGCATGCCTTTTCTTTGCTTCTGACATGAGTGCTTATGTTTCTGGGCAGGTTTTGAATGTTGATGGCGGAATGCTTACCTAAAATTATTATAAATTTTGAATTAAGCTATATTTGAATCATTCAAAATTTAAAATTCATAATTCAAAATAACTTTTCTAAATGAATTCCACGACAATCCTGTTATTAATCTTATCAATAGCTGTTGCTGCTGGTTTATCATTTTACCAATATTTATATAAAGTCAAAAGCAGGACCAATACAACGCTGCTTTTGGCTTTTTTGCGTTTCTTTTCGATATTCGGATTGCTGTTGTTGCTGATAAATCCAATCATTACCAGAAAATCAATCGAAACAGTTAAAACACCTTTACCAATCATTATTGATAATTCTGCTTCTATAAAAGATTTAAAAGCAGATAAATCGGCAATGGAAGCCTTTGAAAAGCTCTCTGAAAATAATGAGCTAAAAGACAAATTCGATGTTCAGACTTATCAGTTTGATACCGATTTCCTGCCTTCGGACACGATTGATTTTAAAGGAACGCAATCCAATATTGATGTGGCTGCCAAAAGCCTGAAGAACATCTATAAAAATCAGCATTTCCCAACGGTTTTGATTTCTGATGGAAACCAGACTTCGGGTGAAGATTATGTTTTTGGATTCAATCCCGATAATAAAGTCTATCCTTTGGTTGTTGGCGACACGCTGACGTATTTAGATTTAAGGGTTTCGCAATTGAACGTCAATAAATATGCATTCCACAAAAACAAGTTCCCTGTAGAGATTTTCCTGAATTATTCCGGAACCAAAAGCATCAATGCTACGTTCAAGATTACCCAAGGAAATAGCGTCCTGAACCAGCAAACCGTTGCTTTTTCACCTTCCAAAAAATCGGCTACGCTTAATGTATTATTGCCTGCAGATAAGGTTGGACTGCAGATACTAAAAGCAACGCTATCCTCAAAAGAACAGGAAAAAAACACATATAATAACACTAAGAACTTTGCGGTAGAAGTCATTGACCAAAAGACTGAAGTAGCTTTGATCTCTTCAATATCGCATCCCGATCTAGGTGCCATAAAACGCAGCATTGAATCTAATGCACAAAGAAAAGTAACGATACTTAAACCTAATCAGGTCAATTCATTAACAAATTATAATGTGTTGGTATTGTATCAGCCCAATAATGAATTTAAAGCCATTTTTGATCAAAACGAAAATGCTAAAATCAATACCTGGATTATCACTGGTAATGATACCGATTATGGCTTTTTAAATCAGAATCAGGATAATTATTCGTTTAAGATGACAGGCCAAAAAGAGGATTACCTGGCTTCGTTTGACAGCCAGTTCAATCTTTTTGCTTTAGACAATATCGGTTTTGAACAGTTTCCGCCTTTGGAAAACCCGTTTGGAGCCATTACAGCCAGCGGAAATTCGAATGTATTATTATCTTCCACAATCCGAAACATTCCAACCAATCAGCCTTTGTTGGCTTTCGCCGAAAATAAGGGTAGGAGAAGTGCGTTACTTTTTGGAGAAAATATCTGGAAATGGAGAGCAGACAGCTATTTGGACAAAAAAACATTTGCCGACTTTGATATCTTCCTGGATAAAACGATTCAATACCTCGCATCAAACAATGCGAGGAAATCTTTGGTTGTAAATCATGAACGTTTTTATAATTCGGGAGAAGGCATTGAAATAACAGCGCAATATTTCAATAAAAACTACGAGCTTGATGAGAAAGCCAGACTGACGATTTCGGTTACCAATAACAAAACCAAGCAGGTCAAACATTATGATTTGCTTCGCACTTCCAATGCTTTCAAAGTAAACCTTGACGGATTGGCTGCAGGCAATTATACCTTTACCGTAAAGGAATTGAATTCGAATTCGGCCTATAGCAGTAGTTTTGAGGTATTGGATTTTGACATTGAAAAGCAGTTTGTAAATCCGGATTGGAATAAACTCAGCCAATTGGCAAACCAGACCAAAGGAAAAGCGTATCTGGCAAATCAGGCAGATATGCTTATAAAACAACTTATGGCAGATGACAGCTATAAAGCCGTTCAAAAAACACTCGTAAAGAAATCACCATTGATTGATTGGGTTTGGCTGTTGGTTTTGATAGCCATTTCACTTGCGGCAGAATGGTTTATCAGGAAATATAATGGTTTGTTGTAAACCTAAAACTTCACATACTTATCGATAAGGGTCTTATCAATGCCTTTCGCTATGGCTTTTTTGGATTGCCTGCGTAAAATGAATTCGAAAATACTCATCCAGCCAGGCAGATTACTTTCACTGATATCAAATAACCAAGCCAACGCAAGTCGGTCTTTAGGAAAGCCATTCGGCCTGCACAAACCATCCTGAGCCAATCCGTAACCAATTTGCAACGACTGCTCAAAACCACGGCTTCCCGGCCTTAACTCAACCTGAAACCTACAGGGCTTTCCGCTTCTGTTGCGAAAGAACTGGTTAATGTTTTTTTCGGCAACTGCAGATTCATCTTCCTTAAGTCTATGGATGATTTTCCCTAATTTAATCTGGACTTCCCCTTCAACACAATGAAAAGCTTCTGAATAGGTTTTGTGGTAATGCAGTCCTACGCCACCGCCATCAGCCAATTCTACTTCCACCAAAGTATATTCACCATTGGTTTCGTTAGTTGTCTTTAAAAAAGTGACATAATCTTTTTGTATCGGATTGTAAATTTTTCGTTCCATAAAAAATGAGTTATGGTGCTATTAACGAAATTATGAAAAAAAGAGTTTCTTTAAAATCATTTTGTACTAAAAAAGTAGTTTTAAATAAGAAAAAAGCTTCTTTTATTTATGCTATTCAACGAGTCATTCTTACACTTTGTCGGGATTATACAAATTTCAATTACTTTATTATCAGGCGTTAACAAGTGTTTTGTAATCTTTTCTACATTAAAAGAGAGTCAAAAACTGTCAAAATTTTGAAGTTAGTCCGATTTATCATTCCCTCAACGATTTTTTTTGTCCTGATACTAAAACCTAAGATAATTTTAGGATTCAAACTAACACCTACACTTACTTATGAAAAAAACAACTACTCATTCGACAAGATTGAGTGAAAAAGGTTTTAATTCAATTTTCATTCAATCGCTTTTCTTTTTCGTTTTCTTTTTCGGAATTCAAAATTCATTCGCCCAAAAGACTTGGGATGGAGGAGCATCCACCAATAACTGGAATGATGCTAACAACTGGAGTGGTAACTCATTACCGGGCAGTTCAGATAACGTAGTTATCGGTAATGGCGCTACAGTTGTATTTAATACTACAGTAACTGTTGCCAGTCTTACCGTTGGTGGTGGAACAAGTGGTTCCCTTACTTTAGGAAATAGTAACACCGACCGCGCCCTTACAGTTACCGGAAACGTAACCGTAAATGCAGGCGCAACAATTACTTCGGCGGGAAATGGGGGTAATGACCTTACTATCGGAGGAAACTTATCCAATGCCGGGACTTTTACAGATAATGGAGGGCTCGTGGATATTGCATTCAATGGAGGGAGTCAAACCATCAGTGGAGCCGGAACATTTACATTTACTAACTTTTTGTTCTCAACATCCGGAGCCAAAACTATTAACTCAAGTATCAATGTAAATGGTAACTGGACCAATAATGGAGGGACTGTCAGCGGAACCGGAACAGTTGTATTTGGCGCATCCGGAACAATTGGAGGATCAAGCACAACCGCTTTCCCTAATTTGACAGTAAGTGCAGGTACCATATCACAAGGAATAAATACTACTGTATCTGGAAATTATAACCAAACAGGAGGAACCTATGTTCAAAACACTGGTGCTACTGCTTATAGTTTAACGGTTACAGGCAATTTCACTATGTCAGGAAGCAGTCTTTTCCGCATGCAGTCTTCAGGCAGTGGAGCAGGAGCTACTACAACAGTAAACGGTGCTACCGGAGTTACACTTTCGGGAACTGCATCTATAGAAATGGATAACGGAGGAGCACCGGCAGCGAATGTTTCGACTTTTCAAACGACTAACTTTACTTCTTCAAGTACGGCGAATTCTTCTACCGGTATCATTGATTTTGGTAGCGAAGGCAATACTAAGAGTAATCAATTCAGGATTTCAGGAAACTGTACTAAAACAGGATCAACAGGTAGATTCTATACGTCTGCATCAGTTGTAAACGGAGGCTTTGTATTTAATGGTCCGGGCACTACACAATTGGTAAGCATAGCACCATTCGTGGACGCAACAAGAGATGAATATTACGGTATCACCATTAATAATGGTGCTGTTGTACAACTTACATCAGCTTTGAAGGTTGGTGACGGTTCAGGGCCATCAAGTTCTATGACCGTTAATGGTACTTTGGATACGCAGACATTTACAGTGTCAGGTGGTAGTGTTGGAACATTTACATTAGGTTCGGGAGCAACCTTAAAAACAGCCAATATTAATGGAGTTTCAGGTACAAGTGCAAGTATTTCTACATCATTTGCGACAGAGTCTTATAATTCTTCCGCTAATTATATTTTTAATGGTGCCGCTAATCAAACGGCAAACTTTGGTAATGCTACCATGAATGATTTGACAATTTCCAATACTAGTGGGTCGGTTACATTGAATGCCGCGATTACAGTTAACGATGTTGTAATTAGCACTGGTGGTTCTTTGACTGGTGGAAGCGTTACCCATTTGGTTTCAGGAAACTGGACAAACAATGGTACGTTTGTGCCAGGCGCGGGTACAATCAATTTCAATTTTTTGAATCAAGTATTCAGTGGTACAGCGGCTAGCGCTAATTTTAACAATGTCATTTTTTCCGGTGGAGGAACAAAAGACTTTAGTGGTAAACAAGCAGCAATCAGTGGAAACCTTTCGATAGCTTCAGGTACAGTTATGAGTCCGGGTTCTTTAACCACACATACAGCGGGAACAATTACGCTTGGTGGTGTAGGAGGTTCGGCAGCTAAATACGGAAGTACGAGCACTTCTGCTACACCAACAGTTTATAAAACCAATACCTATTTTACATCAGGAACCACAGGTTATATTACGGTTAGTGGCGACGGTTGTACATTGGCGATTAGTACAGCAACAATTGCATCAAACAATGCGACTACAACTTTAGCAAAAAATGGGGATGTGATTACTGTAAGTTTTACAACTTCAGAAACTCCAAGTACTACCCCAACAGCAACCATAAATGGGGTAACAGCTACAGTTAGCGGAAGCGGAACTTCTTATACTGCTACCAGAACTGTTAGTGGGGATAGTAACGGGTTGGCTACTTTTTCACTTTCAATCCAGAATGCTTTTGGCTGTACAGCTACACGTACGACTGTAACCAATGCATCATCTGTTACTGTGGATACAGTTGCACCAACGATTCCAACAATCTCAATAGCATCAAATAATGCCAATACTTCATTGGCCAGAGCCGGAAATGTAATTACTGTAAGTTTTACTACTTCTGAAACTCCAAGTGCTACGCCAACAGCTACCATAAGTGGCGGAACAGCTTCTGTGAGTGGAAGTGGAACATCCTATACAGCTACAAGAACAGTACTTGCTGGTGATACCAATGGAGTAGCGCCATTTTCAATCAGTATCCGTGACGCAGCCGGAAATACCACATCGGGAACGGCAACCACAAATAGTTCATCTGTAACAATTGATACAGCGGCTCCAACAATTCCAACAGGAACAATTGCATCAAACAATGCCAACACTGCATTGGCTAAAGCCGGTGATGTTATCACGGTTAGTTTTACAACTTCTGAAACACCTGCTACAACGCCAACAGTGACTATCAGTGGAGGTGCTGCTTCAGTAAGCGGAAGTGGAACATCCTATACAGCTACAAGAACAACGCTTGCTGGAGATACCAATGGTGTTGCACCGTTTTCAATCAGCATTGCTGATGCTGCAGGAAATACAGCATCACGTACTGCTACAACCAATAGTTCTTCAGTGACAGTTGATACTGCGGCACCAACTATTCCAACAGCTACAATTGTATCAAACAATGCTACGACAAATCTGGCTAAAGCAGGTGATGTAATTACGTTAAGCTTTACAACATCACAAACCCCTGCAAGTACACCAACTGTAACCATAAGTGGCGGAGCTGCTAGTGTTAGCGGAAGTGGAACATCCTATACAGCTACCAGAACAGTACTTAGTGGAGATGCCAATGGTGTTGCACCGTTTTCAATAACTATTGCAGACGCAGCAGGAAACAGTACTTCAAGAACTACAACTACAAACAGTTCTTCTGTTACAGTTGATACTGTAGCACCAACATTTTCAACCATTTCCATAGCATCAAATAATGCCAACACCTCGTTGGCAAGATCCGGGAATGTTATTACATTAAGTTTTACAACATCACAAACACCTTCAGCTACACCAACAGCAAGTATCAATGGTTTCACTGCTTCTGTTAGCGGAAGTGGTACTTCATGGACGGCTACTAGAACAGTGACAGGTGCAGATACCAATGGTGTTGTTCCATTTTCAATCAGCATCCGTGATGCTGCCGGAAATACTACAGCTGGAACCGCTACAACCAATAGTTCATCGGTTACGGTTGATACTTTATCTCCGACAATTCCAACAGCTTCTATAGCTTCTGATAATGCGAATTCTGCATTGGCTAAAGCCGGTGATGTTATCACGGTAAGCTTTACCACTTCAGAAACGCCTGCTGCAACACCAACAGTGACTATCAGTGGAGGCGCTGCTGTGGTTAGCGGAAGTGGCACATCGTATACAGCTACAAGAACGACGCTTAGTGGGGATACCAACGGTGTTGCTCCGTTTTCAATCAGCATTGCTGATACTGCCGGAAATACTGCATCGCGAACTACTACAACCAATAGTTCTTCAGTGACCGTCGATACTGTGGCACCAACAATTCCAACAGCTTCGATAGCTTCCAACAATGCAAATACTACACGGGCAAAAGCCGGTGACGTTATTACACTAACCTTCACTACCTCACAAACGCCTGCAGTTACGCCAACAGTAACTATCAGTGGAGGCGCTGCTGTAGTTAGCGGAAGCGGCACATCGTATACAGCTACAAGAACGACACTTAGTGGCGATACGAATGGCATTGCTCCATTTTCGATCAGTATTTCGGATGCGGCAGGAAATACCGCATCACGAACAGCAACTACAAACAGCTCATCGGTGACAGTTGATACTGCAGCACCAACATTCCCAACAGTTTCAATAGCATCCAACAATGCAAACCCTTCAGTAGCAGGAACAGGTGATACAATTACCTTAAGTTTTACTACTTCTGAAGCATTATTATCTACACCGTCAGTAACAATTGATGGCTCAGCTGCAACCGTTAGCGGAAGTGGTACTTCATGGTCTGCTACAAAGTTGGTTGGTACTTGTTCAGGTACTCTTGTAACCTTTACAGCTACTGTATTTGATTTGGTTGGAAATAGTGCTTCAACCAGCACTACTACAAATGGTTCATCTGTTACAATAAATCCAACACCTTCAGCGACTATTGTTAGTAATGGAGGAACAATCTGTTCAGGCTTTAATGCTACGTTTACTGTTAATGGATCTAATGGAGCTACCCTGAATTATACTATCACAGGTCAGGTTGGAACACAACAATTACTTTTGACCGGAATTAATCAGATTATAACAGCATCCAATGCTACTGCAGATGTTACCTTAACTTTGGGTAGTGTTGTGAATGCAAATTGCAGCGGCTCCACTTTTGCAACAGGTTCTTCAACTGTAACGGTTAATCCATTGCCAGTAGTTACGGCTTCTGATGTAAGTGGTTGTGCAGGTACATCAATTGCCTTAGTTGGTTCACCAATAGGAGGTAACTTTAGTGTTGCAAACCCTTACGTTGGAACAAGCAGTACAACCTATACTTATTCTTATACCGATTCAAATGGTTGTTCTGCAACGAGTGCTCCGGCCAATATTACCATCACACCACAACCATTATGGTATTTAGATGCTGATGGAGATCACTATTATACAGGAGCAGCTACACCTTCATGTACTTCACCAGGTGCAGGATATACTTTGAGTGTATTAGGTGGTGGAGATTGTAATGATGGTAATCCTGCAATCAATCCTGGTGCAGTTGAAATTTGCTATAACAACATTGATGACAATTGTGATGGTTCCTTCTCAGAAGGATGCACACCTGTAGTAGTAAATATGACAGCTTCTTATAACAATTCGACGCTGCCATCTTTATCTATCGCTGTACCAGCAGTAGAATATACTTATTCGGGTTCAACAAATCTTAAATATCGTTTTTCAATCAAAAACCTTACAACAGGAATAACAGCTCCGGATATTATCCAAACGTCTCGTTACGTAACGATTCCGGCTTCAATCCATTCGTATAATTCACAGTTTACGATAAAGGCTTCGGCTGTAATTAATGATGAAGTTGTAGCTTTTGCCGGAAATACAATCACTGTAAATTCGCCATCAGTTCAATTGATCACCTTGAATACTTCAAGTTGTGGTGCGACATTGGCAGCTTTGACAACAACAATCACAGCAAATGCAGGATTGAATGCTTTAGGCTATACTTTCCGTATTCGTTTGAATGATGGAAATCCATCACCAACGTATGCTTATTCAGAATCGGCAACACGTTTCGTTGGAGCAAATACATTTACAGGTTTCCCATTGCAATATTCAACCAGCTATAAAATAGCGGTTCAGTATACTTTTACAGATCCAATTACAAGTTTGCCTGTTCAGTCGGGTTACGGAGCAGAATGTACGGTTAACACACCATCAATTCCGTTGACGAACTTAGCTTCACCAACCTGTGGTTCACAAGTGGCCGCAATGAATGCCAATATTTCGGCTGCTGCTGCATCTTATGCTACGTCTTACCAATTCCGAATCAGATTGTTCACGGATAACGGGCCAAATCCAACGTACTATTATTCAGTGCCAAATGCGAGTCGTTTCTCATCATTGACAGCTTTCCAGGGAATTACGTTTGCATACAATACGAATTATGCGATTTCAGTTCAATACAGCGTACTTAACGGAAGTTCTACTGTTTGGTCAGGTTATGGAGCTGAATGTAAAATCAAAACACCATTCTTCCCGGTTACCAGCCTTATTCCAAGTCAGTGTGGTTTGTCAACAGCAACATCATTGACACAACAGTTGAATATTTCTCCGTATCCAGGTTTCCCTCACTACAGAGTTAAACTAGAAGAAATCAGTGGAGAGGATGTGGTTAACTTTGAAGAAAGAGAAATTACCTATCCGCATTTCAAATTGAGCGACTTCTCTATTGCACAGGAAGGTAAGATCTACAATGTTTCTGTGGCAATTAAACTGAATGGCGTATTTGGGGATTATGATACGGCTTGTGACCTGTTCACAGCGTCTAATGAAGATGGGGACGATGAAGGAGGCACAATTGTAAAAGCAATGATGCCATTCAAAGCAGTTGCTTATCCGAATCCTTTTGCTGACAACTTTATGCTTGATATTAAAACCAACAGTCAATCATCGGTTAACCTGAAGGTTTACGACATGCTGGGCAGATTAATGGAACAAAGAAACATCAGCGTTTCAGAGATGCAGGACACAACCATTGGAAGCCAATATCCAAGTGGCGTTTACAACGTAGTTGTATCACAAGGAGACAGTGTTGAAACGGTTAGGGTTGTTAAAAGATAAATTAAAAATCAACTTTAAATAAAAAAGACTTTCGTAAATCGAAGGTCTTTTTTTTTACAACCCATTTGCCAGAATCCGTTAATTAAATTTTGATTAAAATAAAATCCTCAGTAGTTTTAGGTTTTAATTTTAAAGTACCTTTATCCACTAATCCCAAAATCCTATGAAGCACATACTAATAGTTGAAGACGAGGAAGGAATCCTTCAATTCCTGAAGCAAGGACTGGAAGAGGAAAACTATCAAATCTCTGCGGTAAATAATGGTTTGGACGGTTATAATCTTTTCCAAAGTGAAAAGTTTGATTTGGTTTTGTTGGATTGGATGCTTCCAAAAATGACCGGATTGGAAGTGTGTCAGAAAATCAGGGAAACCGATTCAAAAACTCCAATACTATTTTTAACCGCCAAAGATACTGTACAGGAGACCATCGAAGGTTTGAAGGCTGGAGCCAATGATTATATCAAAAAGCCTTTTAGTTTTGATGAACTTTTGGAACGTATAAAAGTACAGCTTCGAGACAAAAGCGAACAGGAAATTTTGACTTTGGGGCCAATTGAAATCAACATTCAGAAACATTCCGTAACCGTTGATAAACGCGAAGTATCACTAACCCAAAAGGAATTCGATTTATTATCTTATCTTATAAAAAACAAAGGCAATGTTTGCTCCAGAACCCAAATCATACAGGATGTCTGGAACATTCATTTTGAATACGATACCGGAGTCATTGATGTTTTCATGAATTCCATTCGAAAAAAACTCAACCTAAAAGTAGACGAGGACTACATCAAAACCATTCGTGGCGTGGGCTATATTGCCAACGATTAAATAAAAAATGCAACAACTCTCTTTTAAAAATAGAATCGCTTCCAATTATCTTATTTCCACAGCATTACTGATTTTTGTAGTGTTTTGTGTGATTTATGCCATTGTACGGTTCAGCATCAATATTAAGGTTAACAACGATATTAAAATTGAAGTTGCAAGGCATTTGCGGGAAATCGAAGTCAAGGAAAACTGTGTGTTGCTCATCAGGGAAAAGCAATGGAAGAAAATACAGTTTAATAAGGTTGAAATCAGCCCGGCTTTCATTCAGTTTGTTGATGAATTGGGAGCACTTGTTGACAAATCACCTAATTTAAAACAGAAAAAACTAAACTATTATCCCGAAGCAATCAACAATGTATTGTTTGACGGAAAACTAGAAAACACTTCAGTTAGACAAATACAAGTTCCTCTTTATCAAAACACTAAAATTATTGGCTTTATGATCATTGCGATGTCGGTAGAAGACTCGGTAATGGTTTTGAACAATCTCTTTTTCATATTGGTTGTGGCGTATCCATTGATACTTTTAGTACTCTTCCTTATTGCCCGATTCATTGCAGGACGAAGCATTAAGCCAATTAGTTCGATTATCCATACAGCAAATATCATTACCAAAGATAACCTGAAATCAAGGATTTCATTACCTCAAAATAAAGATGAACTGCATTTGCTTTCCATGACCATCAACAATCTTTTGGATAGGGTTGAAAACGCCATCGAGCGAGAAAAGCAGTTCACTTCCGACGCTTCACACGAACTTAGAACGCCATTGGCAGTAATAAAGGGAACCTTAGAAGTCCTGATCCGCAAACCACGGAACCAGGAAGAGTATAAAGAGAAAATCGATTTCTGCATTAACGAAGTCAACCGCCTTAATTTACTGGTGGATGAATTGCTTCTATTGGCCCGATTTGAAAATCAAAGACAGTCACTCAAACTTGAAAATGTTTCCTTAAATGCCTTGTTTTTGGATATTATTTCAAGAAACTCCAGCATTATCAATGTAAAGAAAATTCAATGTGAGGCAATGTTTGCCAAGGATTTCCATGTACAGACCGATGCGTATCTGTTTTCCATAGTTGTCAATAATATTCTAACGAATGCCGTCAAATATTCGAAAACAAACGGTTTGATCAGTTTTACCATTACTGAAGAAAATGATAAAACCATCTGCACCATTGCCGATAACGGAATTGGAATAGCAACCGAAGATTTGAAGAAAATCTTCGATCAGTTCTATCGTTCCAAAGCCAATGAGCATCCTGAAATTAAAGGAACTGGTTTAGGTTTGTCGATTGTAAAACGTTTGTGTACACTGCTCCAAATTGATCTCCGCATCGAAAGCCAGGAAAATGTAGGAACCAAAGTCATCTTAAGCTTTACGAAATAGCCTGTGGGAATTATGTAATTGGGATTAATCAAAATAAACTAACTTTGATTAAACTCTAAAGCACCACGCCATGAACGACGCTCATTATCACTTGGTTGTAAATCATTTCCCAATCATCGGAACCATTTTTGGTTTGGGAATCATGATTGCCGGAATGCTTTTAAAAAACAACACGGTTAAAAACGTTTCCTATGTCATCTTCATAGTTGCTGCAATTTTTGCATTTTTAAGCCTTAAAACTGGTGGTTCTGCTGCCGGAGTAGTAAAGGGAATGCCCGATATTACTAAGGAAAGGATTCACGAACATGCGGACGTTGCACACAAACTGGCTTACGTATTATATTTCACAGCACTTCTTTCATTATTGGGATTGTATGCCAATATCAAGAACCACAGCAAAGCCGCTTTGATATCATTTTTAACATTCATCTTTGCCTGCCTAGGAGTCTTTTTAGCACAACATGTCGGAACTTCTGGTGGAGAAATCCGTCACACTGAAATTAGGAAAGATTATAAAGCTGACCATTCTGAAGCAGAAGAGCATGAAGATGAGGATTGATTTTTTATGCTGTTTTCTCAAAATTCAGCCTTTAAAAACTGTATTCTTCAACAACAATTCCATTCTGCCTAAATATCCATATATTTTGGGCAAAGCCTTTGTTATCAAAACGCAAAAAGTTATTTTTACTACGCTTAAAATTTTGAATATAATAATGCAATGAGCAAAGAACAAAGCAGTGTGGCAGAAGACTTAGAAATCAAAAAAATCATTGAACCCCAACTCAATATTATTCTAACAACCGACGAAGATGATGATCGTCCGGTTTATATTTCGGGCAATTTCAATAATTGGGTAACCCAGGATAAAAAATTCGAGATGGAAAAAGTAGGGCAGTGCTTGTACCACTTCAAGTTTGAACACGATTTTGTCTATCCTGAAGAAATGTTATACAAATTTACCCGTGGCGACTGGAGTGAGGTAGAAATCGATAAATATGGAAACCGGACCGAGAACCGTTCATGCAAGCAACATCAAGGCGTTCGCAAGGAGCACGTTGATAAATGGCGGAAAAACTGGCTGCCTTTTAAATCCAAATTCTTACCAAAAGTCAAACTGATTTCTGAAGAATTCGAAATCCCCCAATTGAATAAAACACGCCGGGTTTGGGCTTTGCTTCCGCACGACTATGATAAATCTACCGAAAGTTATCCCGTTTTATATTTACAGGATGCGCAGAATCTGTTTAATGAAAAAGCCAAATATGGCAATTGGGAGATTGATAAAAAGCTCGCTGTAATGTCAGAATACAACATTGGCAAAATCATTATTATTGCTGTGGAGCATGCCGAAAAGGAACGCATCAGGGAGTACAATGTTGGGAATACCGTGCTTGGAAACGGGCAGGGAAAAAAGTACATCCGCTTTCTTACCGAAACGCTAAAACCTTTTGTTGATAGTAATTTCAGGACCAAGGCTGATAGGAATAATACGGGAATTGGCGGAAGTTCGATGGGCGGATTGGTTAGCATTTTCTCCGGGATTATGTATCCTGAGGTATTTGGAAAGCTGATGATATTCTCGCCTTCGCTTTGGGTCGTACCCAAAATCAAGCTTTCATTTTTAGATACTGATGAACCACAGGACACCAGGATTTACCTGTATGCCGGTGGCGATGAAAGTGCAACGATGATTGACCATGTAAAGAATTTTAGAAAAAGATTATTAAAAAAAGAAGGTTACGCCGATAAGATGAAAGTACGCCTAAGCCTTAATATGGAAGGCAAACATAACGAACGCTATTGGAGCGATGAATTTCCCAAAGCAATTGAATGGCTGTACTTTAGCAACAAAGAAGAATAATTATGAAGGTAAAAAAAATACAAAATTTAGATAATTTCACAGGAACGATATTAATCCCCGTTTTTGAAACCACTGCAAAAAGCATAGTTCCAATTGAATATCACGGAGTTTCGGTTTATTCACAGGTGTTTTACGGAAAAAAGGATACGCATTATTTAGTTGAGAAATACGATTCAACCCATGTATTCATTGGTCTTGGAAAAGATTTGGATTATAAATCGCTGAAAACCATTTTTAGGAGAATCGCAGCGAAACAGAAAGACCTTTTCGGGAAAAAAGTAGCTTTGGTTTTTCCTGATAGTTTCAATAACAATCAGGTGGAAGCTGCTGTTTCGGGCTTATTATTGGGAACCTACAATTTGGGCCACTACAAAAAAACAGAAGCACATCCTATTTTAAATGCGGACTTTGAGCTGAATTACATTGCCAATGCTGATTTTGAGGAAACAATTGGCAAAGCCATTAAAATAGCCAAAGCCCAACTCGAAACTTTGGCTTTAGTGGATTTACCGCCAAATAAAATCACACCTAAATACTTGTCCAATTGGGCAACCGAAACGGGTAAAGCCAATGGTTTTGACGTAACGGTTTTCGGAAGGGAAAAATCGGAGCACGTTGGCCTGCATTCGTTTCTTTCTGTTGGAAAAGGCAGTGCGCAGGAACCACAGTTCATTATCATGGAATACAAACCGGCGAATGCCAAAAAGCATGTTGGTTTGGTCGGCAAGGGAATCACCTTTGATACTGGTGGCTTGAACATCAAGGTAGCCGGAATGGTGCAGATGAAATGCGATATGGCCGGAGCAGCTGCTGTTCTTGGTGCAATGCAGTTGATTTCTGCTTTGAAATTGCCGGTTCAGATTACGGCGATTGTACCAGCCTGTGAAAATTCGGTTGATGCACAATCGTTTTTACCTAGTGATGTGATTCAGAGTTATGCCGGGCATTCCATTGAAATTATTGATACCGATGCCGAAGGAAGATTAATCCTGGCTGATGGGTTATCTTATTTGATAAAGAACCATAAACCTGATACTGTCGTTGATTTGGCTACCTTAACAGGAAGTGTTGTTGGGACTTTAGGTTATGAATGTGCCGGATTGTTCACCAATAACGAAGAATTATCCAAAGCGTTGCAAAAAGCAGGAGATGCAATAGGCGAACGTTTATGGCAGCTGCCACTTTGGGATGCTTACACTCCGGATATTGAAAGCGAGATTGCCGATGTGAAAAACTATTCGGGTAAACCTGTTGCAGGAGCGATTTCTGCAGCAAAATTCCTGGAGTTCTTTACAGACAAACATACTTCATGGGCACATTTGGATATTGCCGGAGTTGCCTTTGTTGATTCAGAGTTTGCCAAAACAAAACATGCCACAGCTTACGGAGTACACTTAATTACTAATTTTGTTGAAAATCTATAATATGGAAAGTCCAATTAAAAATTTCATCTGTGTTTCCAATTATTTCAAAGGGAATGATTTTTTGACCAATTTAAAAAAGCAGGGAAACCGCGTTTATCTCATTACTTCGGAAAAGCTGCGTGATAAACCCTGGGCTGTTGATTATATTGATGAGATTTACTTCATGCCCGGTCAGGATATGGATTGGAATTTGGACGAATTACTGACTGGAGTTGGAAGCCTGATGCGCCATAAAAAGATTGATGGCATTGTGGCTTTGGATGACTTTGATGTGGAGAAAGCTGCTTTCCTCAGAGAGAACCTCCGAATCGATGGAATGGGTCAGACTACAGGAAGGTATTTCCGTGACAAGCTTGCGATGCGGATGAAAGCCAAGGATGCCGGGATTCCGATTCCTGCATTTAGTTCGTTATTCAACGATGAAGAAATCAATCAGTTTGCCGATACCGTTTCGCCTCCTTGGGTTTTAAAACCACGATCAGAAGCTTCAGCATCGGGAATCATGAAAGTGTATTCAAAAGAAGAACTGTGGGAGAAAATCCATCAATTGGGAGACAACAACCGTATGAAATATTTGGTAGAACAATTCAAGCCCGGCGCAGTATATCATTGTGACGGACTGAATTGGAAAGGAAAAACAGTATTTTCAATTACCTCACAATATTTGGCAACGCCAATGGAAATCTCACAAGGCGGAGGAATTTTCAGAAGCGCCAACATTCCGTATGACTCTAAGGACGATAAGGAAATCAAAAAGATAAACGCACAAGTGCTCAAGGCTTTCGGAATGATGCATGGAGCCAATCATACAGAGTTTATCAAATGCAACGATGACGGGAAA
Organism: Flavobacterium wongokense; assembly: GCF_021608265.1. GTDB lineage: Bacteria > Bacteroidota > Bacteroidia > Flavobacteriales > Flavobacteriaceae > Flavobacterium > Flavobacterium wongokense. Next base: position 303,191 of record NZ_JAKIHP010000002.1, on the reverse strand, counting down.
ATCTATTTCCTTGAAACCGCTTCGCGTGTTGGTGGGGCTCATCTTGCCGAAATGGTTGATGCGGCTTCCGATATAAATCTTTGGAAAGAGTGGGCTAAAATTGAAGACTGCTTAGTCAAAGGAAAAGAATACAAATTACCTGCAGTGAAAAAGGAGTTTGCCGGAATCGTATTGACGCTTTCCAAATTTGAACATCCTGATTTATCGGGGTTTGATGACGGTGAAGTTTGTTTTCGCGTACCTTTGGAATATCATGCCGGTTTGATTGTCAAAAGTGATTCCGATACCAGAGTTAGGCAATTGCTTGATGATTATGCCGAAAGGCTGATTCGCGATTTTGCCACAGTAGCCCAACAGGAAGCCGTCAAAAAACTACATTAAAAGTGAAAAATAAAATCTACAGCAGGCTTAATTTCCACAAGCACACATTCTGTATCTGGAATGAAGTCCTGCCTGCAGAAATAAAGGATTTGAAAATCAGCTATACCAGCCAGTCGGGAAGCCAGTATATTTTTACGCCAATAGGAATATACCGGATATCAAATCACTGGGGAAGGGTTGCCGATTGCCATTGGCGCCTGATGCCTTTGGCAGAATTTAAAAACCAAAACATCACAGTGGCTTTTGCAAACTGGACTGATTTTTATTCGAATGATGATTCCTCAAAATTGTTTTACATCAAGATGGATTTTGACACCAAGGATGTCAATTTCTACCACAAGCAAACCTTGGAAAATCAAAAAACAACCATACTGCGCAATGCCAAGGAAACTGCAAGGGCTATCAGGACAATCAAACAGGTTTTAAATGAAACCGATTGGGCGAAACATTTGAAATACGACGATTTGGACGCGTTGCGAAAAGAAATTATCAACGAATTGATTACTACAGAAAAGACCTTTTTGGAGATTAAGAAGCAGTATTTAACTTAATTCAAAATAATTACTTTTCAAACATCCCAACTGTTCCACCAACCCAATCCTTATCGAGGTTGAATTTTACGCCTATCATTTCGCCACGGCTCAGACGAACCAAATTGGTAACAAGAGTAGGGGAAGGTGCATCTTTTTTCCAAACTGCCAGTATGCGGACTTCAGCTTTTACCTTGCCATTTGGCGATTGGATAATCGGTTTGTAGTTTACTTTTCTCTGAAGTATGTATAGATCCTTTTCGATAACGGCTTCAATATCCTCTTTTTTGACATGGAAGATTACACCACTTCCCGAGAAGGAAAATAAGGGTTTCAACACATAATTTTCCAAATCTTTTGGGATTTCCTTTATGTCGGAAAGCAAAGTGGTTTCTATGAAATATTTTCCTTTAAGATACGGCAGGATGAATTTACTGATCCTGAAAAACCAATTAGGATGGCCTGCCCATTCGACATCAACATCCGAAGAAAAATCAAAATTCAGTTTCAAATCGGTGCGCAAATCCAGTTCATCAAAAATTACGCGGTTGTAAATTCGTTTTACCAAAATCTCTTCGCCTTTATCGTTTTTATAAAACAACTGTTTTCCCTTTTGGATTAATTCGGTTACGCAGACAATCGGAATCCCGATATCCCGATGGCAATAATAAAAATCAATCTTGGTGTTTTGTTTTTCGGGCTCAATCTCCAGCAGGATAACATTTTCCTTGGGATGATTGTTGCAAATGGCTTCCTCAACCAATTTCAAATAGCTTTCGTGATTCAAACCGTTTAGGAATGGTGTCAATTCGGAAAGGAAAGGGTAGTGGCTGACAAATTTTTTGGACAAATGATACTGAAAATTAAACAAGGACGGAAAGCCCTGTACTTCAATCAGCTTAGGCACAATTTTACCATCTTCTTCACAAATCCCAAAATCTATGGCCAAAAAGGTAGTGTGGTTATCTTCGTTGGGAACCTTGCGGTTGAGCTCCAGCGCCCTGTTGGTTAGACTTCTGAAATCATCCCTTTTGATAAAATCAATTACCTGGTTACAGCCCTCGATTAACTGTTGTTTCAATTCGTTGCGAATGAAAAAAGGCGATTCACCTATTCGAAAAGTTACTTCATAATCAAACTCGGAATTAATATCCTGAATCAGATCCTTGTATTTTTCAACCGAAAAAGCCTCGTTAAAAAGATGTCTGTATTTTGTATTCATTCAAAACTAATTAGAAAGCACTTTTTTGGTTTTGATCAAATCATTAATGGCAACCCGAAGGAAGTTTGGGATAATCGTTTCGTTGGTTTTATAGATTTTGTCTTCATCGAGTAAATCCTCGAGCATATCACGGAATTTTTGTTTTCCTTTCATTTCGATAATTTTTTCGCGTCTTTCCTGGTTTTTCAGATTGGCGATAAAACTCAAGGCATCAGCTTCGGGATGGAATTGCAATCCGACAAATTCATCCGAAAAACGAACTCCCATAATCGCTCTTTCGTATTCTTTGTGTGTCCTGATTTTTTCCAATGCGATAATCATTGCGCCTTTTTTGCTAAAGATGCTCAACTTGGGCTGCACTACCTGATAATCGCGGCTGTCAATGGCATAAAACGGACTGTTCAAACCTTCAAGGATGGAATCGTTCATTCCGGCTTCGGTTTTGTGAATGGTCATTACGCCAAACGAGGTTGATTTCCTTTTGGTGATTTCGGCTAAGCCAAAATGGTGGCAGGCCATTTGAAACGAATGACAGATAAACAAAACGTGTTTCTTTACTTTCTGTTCTTTGTTCCATTCCCAAATCTGGTTGATGAAATCGTACCATTTTAAATCCCAATTGCCGTCACCTTCCAAAGGATTTCCCGGACCGCCGGTAGAAATATAAATATCGAATTTTTTGATATCCGGGAATTCACTTTTTCCGCGTATGTCAAAAATCTGAAACGTAACGATTTGATTGAATCTGTTGATAATGTCAATGATGCAACGCATTCCCTGATTGGGTTCTCCGTCATACATGTCTAAAACCGCTATCCTGATTTGGTGGCTCATGCTATTTTATTTTTGGCAAATATACATTTTCAATTATAATCCTTTTGTGAATTCGCTGGTAATCATATCAACAACTTTGGTCAAATCCTGGGTTTGTTCAAAGACCCTTAATTGCTTGTCTGCTCCAGTTCCTTCGTTTAGTATAGTATGAACATAATCAATGTGTTTACGGCTTCCCAATTCATCTACAACATCATCAATAAACTCGAGCAATTCTAGGATCAGGCCTTTAGTTTCAACTTCTTTCTGCAAACCAAAATCAATCATGTGGTTGTCGATTCCGTAGCGCGCTGCGCGGAATTTATTTTCCTTGATCAATGCAATCCGATAAATATTGAAACTGGTATTGGCCATCGTAAGCTTGTACAATTTGGCAACAACCGCCTGTATTACCGAAACCACACACATCGCTTCATCAACGGTCAGCATCATGTCTGTAATACGAAATTCAATTGTGTCATAAAACGGATGCAGGCGCAAATCCCACCATATTTTCTTTGGATTGTCAATGCATTTTGTTTTGACCAAAGTTTCCAGGTAATTGTCATACGCCTGAACGCTGTCGAAATACTCCGGCAATCCAGTACGCGGAAACTTGTCAAATACTTTGGTCCTAAAGGATTTGTAGCCTGTATTCCTTCCTTCCCAAAAGGGTGAGTTTGTGGATAATGCAAAAATATGCGGCAGGAAATAACACGCCTGGTTCATCAGCTGCAGTCCAATTTCACGATTCTCAATCCCAACATGGCAATGCATCCCGAAGATTAGATTGGAACGCGCTGCATCCTGCAATTCATTTACAATATGATGGTAACGCGGATCATCGGTAATGGGCTGGTCCTGCCAACGCGAGAAGGGATGCGTTCCGGCACCGCCAACAACAAGTCCTTGTTTGTCTGCTAACTCAATAATCTTGCTTCGCAGGAAACGGATTTCGTCTTTGGCCTCGCAGACATTTTTGCAGATGTTGGTTCCAACTTCAACTACAGACTGATGCATTTCTGCTTTAACCTGTTCGTTTAAAATGATTTTGGCACCATCAACAATTTTGGACAAATGCGAACGAAGGTCACGCGTTTCCGGATCTATAATTTGGTATTCTTCTTCTACACCGAGTGTAAATATGGGTAATTTTCTCTTCATCATTCTTCCTTTTTATTGAGTAGCAATCTTATTTATGTGCTGCTGAATCTTTAATAAATGTTCCCCAGGTTAAATTCGTTTGTCCCGGTTTTTGTTTTTTGGCTGCTGCAATTGCCATTTTGGCCGCATTTTCTACAACCCACTCAAAATTCTCTGCGCCAACAGAAGTCAGTTCGGCATCAGGTGCAGGATTTCCAAAGTCGATTGCATACGGTATTCCATCACGAACGGCAAATTCTACGGTATTGAAATCATAGCCCAATCCTTTGCAAAGCCTTAGTGTATAATCTTTGATGGTTGCCATCAGTTTTTTATCGGTATTTGGGTTTTCTACAACATATCTTAAATGATGCGGATTTCTTGGCTCATAAGGCATGATGCGGACATCTTTACATCCCAAACAATACACACGGTAATAATCCTCAAACACAATCTCTTCCTGCAAAAGCATTACCAATTGTCCGGTTTCCTGGTGTTTTTCCCAAAACTCCTGCATATTTTCCAAACGGTAAACATTTTTCCAACCACCACCGGCATAAGGTTTCATATAAGCAGGAAAACCGATATACGCAAAAATGCCTTCCCAATCCATTGGGTATTTGAGGTTTCGGAATGATTTGGAAGTAGTATCTGTTGGATGTTCAGCCGAGGGCAGTATTACGGTATTGGGAAGTGGAACTCCCAAAGTATCTGCTAAGCAATTATTGAAAAACTTATCATCAGCGCTCCACCAAAACGGGTTGTTGATTACGTTGGTTCCCGTTAGCGCAGCATTCTTTAAAAATGCCCTGTAAAAAGGCACATCCTGCGAAATCCTGTCGATAATCACGGCATATTCGCCACCTTTATTCTGTACCACCTTATCAATGGAAACTGCTTCGGCTACAATTCCTTTTTCTCCTTTCGAATTAACCCTGTCTATGAATGCCTGTGGAAATGTGTCTTCCATTCCGAATAATATTCCAATCTTTTTACTCATGATTTTATATTTTTTTTTTGAATTCGTGAATCTTCGATTTCATTTTGTTATCTTTTATATAATTCTTTACTACTTATTTGATTTAGTGTACTGCTTATTTTGTTTGGAGTACTATTTATTTAATCTAGAGTTCTACTTATTTAATTTGGAGTACTAGTTATTTAGTTTGGAGTACTATTTACTTAATTTGGAGTACTAGTTATTTAGTTTGGAGTACTACCTACTTAATTTATAGTACTAGTTATTTAGTTTGGAGTACTACTTACTTAATTTATAGTACTCATTTTAAAAAAACTTAATCCGCGATAAATAATGCGGGAACATCTCCTTCCAGACGGGCCAATCGTGTTCCTTATCCTGCCTGACATCAAGCCAGTGTGGCAAATCTTTTTCAGAAAGGATTTTGCTTAGTTTTAAATTGGCGTCAAAACAGATGTCCCAATTGGAAGTCCCTAAAATGATATCCATATTCCACAACTCGCCATCATTCAATCCGTATAGGTAATCTTCGGGAGAATTGTAGAATACATCATCATCCCAATGCCCATCCATAAAACTTTTTATGGAGAAGGCGCCGCTCATCGAAAACATATGGCTTACATAGCCAGGATGCTTGAAAGCAAAGTTGAGTGCGTGATAGCCTCCGAAGCTGCATCCTGCAACCGCTACTTTTCCGGCACCGGTATTGTTTTTTACACGCTCTACAATTTCATGGCAGATCATCTTGTCATACCAGGCGTGGTTTTGAATGCGGTGTACCGGATGGATGAATTTATTATAGAAACTATCTTTATCAATACTATCGGGGCAGAATATCTGGATCAATCCCTGGTCGATATACCAGCGGGCACTTTCTATTAATCCCATGTCTTTATTTTCGTGGTAACTTCCCATAGAAGTAGGGAAGAGGATGACCGGATAACCGGCATGTCCAAAAACAAGCATTTCAATTTCACGATTTAAATTGGGCGAATGCCATTTAAAATATTCTTCTCTCATAAATTGTTATTAGATTAACAATTATAATGAAAAAAATGTTGTGAAATACATAAAAATTGAGCAATACCGAACTATTACGATATACTTTTTAAAGATATTTAGTTTTTAAATTATCCTTAAAAAAACGTTTAAAATCAATGGACGATTTTAATAATTGGCAATAACCGACTTATTGTTCAATAAGCTGCAGCTGGCTTTTCAGGCGTTCGATAAGCATATTCATCATACGCTTGTTCAGATTGGAAGATATTTGAATGTATTCGGCATATTCATCCAGCGTAAAGAAAGCAATCACCATCCCTTTTAAAGAGTTACGGAACTTAATATCACGATGGATTACATTTTCTATATAGGCTTCTTTTTTTTCAGGTGTAAGCCCAAAGAATACGCTTTTCTGTTTTACGGCATAATTGATAAACACTTGAATGAATAAATCGTTTTGCAGCTTTAAAATGGGGCGTAGGGTTTTATTTTGAAATATCTCCTCTGCGGAAGATTGATTGGTTATTGTTCCTAAGGCTTCGCCTCTTAATTCAAGGACATTGTTATCTCTAGCTTCCATGGGGTATGTTTTTAGGGTATCAGATATTTTTAAAGTTATAAAAAAACCCCTGTTGAAAAACAGGGGTTGATTTATAGTTATCAATAATCAATTGTTAATTATTTTACTTTAAAGACAGCCTTACGAACCAGTCGTCTAGCCCAGTCAGATTGCTTGTCTACAGAGTCATCTTCACCTCTAGGAGTGATGGTTATTCTTGATTCTGAAATACCGGCTCTTGTCAAGATAGCCTTAACAGCCTGAGCCCTGTCACCTGATAATTTATTATTGTAAGCTGTTCCGCCAATTTCATCAGCATAACCTGTGATATCAACAGTCCTGCTTGGATTGCTCTTCAGGTAGTTCAGGATAAATCCGATATTGCTTGCTGATGCAGAGTTTGGATTTGATTTAGCCGTATCGAAGTAAACTGCAATATAACCATCGTTGATAAGCTGCAATACTGCATTTTCTGTAGCAGCACTTGTAGTTGCAGTGTTATTATTCGAAATTGTATTGTTAACATATTTCTCTAAATCATCCGGTACACCATTGTTGTTTTTGTCAACCATTCTACCTTTAGTATCAACGGCAACACCAGCGATAGAGTTTTGTTCAGCATCTAAGTAATCTGGCACACCATCTTTATCACTGTCATTCATCAATTCTTCGATTTCGCCAATTCTGTTGTTTAACGAATCTAACTTAGCATCATTTTTATCCTGGATAATAGCCCAGTCACCATGCATTTTGCCTTTACCTAATGCAACAGAAATACCTAATGAAGTTCTGAATAAACTACCTGTCAAGTTATTTTTTCCATCAGAGAAGGTTGTACCATCCCAATTGTAATGTTGCCTAACATTTGAGTTTACCGTAACATCCAAAAAGGCGCTCACATTATTCAATATCCTGAATTGTGGAGCAATTCCACCTACAAGACCACCATTCCATTCTGTTTTGTCCTGAGGTCCCATTTGAGGAGTCATACGAGAAATCTGGAAACCTAAATGGAATAATAAACCAAATCTTCCGGCTTGTTTCTGGATATCAAATAATCGGGTTAGGTTTACAACTCCTTCACCAGAGAACTGGTGATGCTGCATTTGAAAAGCAGGGCTGCCTGAATTATTTTGTTCCTGAAGATTATCGACATTCAAATTTGCCTTAACACCAAATTTTGGGCTAAACATATATCTTGCACCAATACCATAATGATTGATTTGCACTCCACCAAAAAACTTACCAGGATTGTTTGCATAATATCCATCCGTGTAAGGTTTCGAACCTTTGGCCGTACCAAATTCAGCTTCGAGTGACCATCTGTTGAAAGTTTCTCCAGTTAGTTCCTTGTCTGGTTCTGCGGCAATAAGATCTAGAGGAGCTTTATTTTTTTTGTCTTTCTTTTGGGCATTTGTAGTTAATGAAAAACATAAAAATGTCATCAATAATAGTAAGCTTTTCTTCATAAGGTTTGATTTATGATTATTTAATGAAATGTTAAATCGTTACAAATATAAATGTTTCCACTTAATAATCAACTTTTTTATTGTATGCAAATATTAACCGTTATTCCACAAAATCACTTTTCCCGGACGGCATTTCGTAAATTTCCAAATCGAAGTAGCTTATTGATGCAAAAATATGGTCAAAAATATCAGCCATGATGTATTCGTAATTCTCAAAGCGTTTGTCATTTGAAAAGGTATAAATTTCCAACGGAACTCCTTGTGGTGTTGGCTGCAGCTGACGGCAAAGTAGTATCATATCTTTATTTAAACCGGGATACTGACTTAAATATTGCGTGATGTATTTTCGGAACAAACCAAAATTGGTCATGTTCCTTCCATTGACCAAAACCGATTTATCAATGCCATGGGTTTTATTGAACTTGTCAATTTCTGTCTGGCGCAATTCAATATAACCCGAAACCAATTGGATTTTCTTTAATTCCGTTAGTTCTTCTTCTCCCAAAAAACGAATGGTATTGGCTTTAATCAAAATATGCCTTTTGATTCGCCTTCCATCAGAATTCAACATTCCGCGCCAGTTCCTGAACGAGTCGGAAATCAAACTATAGGTTGGGATAGTTGTGGTAGTATTATCAAAGTTCCTCACTTTTACAGTAGCCAGGTTGATTTCAATGACATCGCCATCAGCGCCAAATTTGTCAAAAGTAATCCAGTCGCCAATCCGAACCATATCATTTAACGAAACCTGAACGCTGGCCACAAATCCAAGAATAGTGTCCCTGAATATCAAAATGATGATTGCAGAAATGGCTCCGAAGGTTCCCAACATTGTTGCAGTATTGATTTCAAACATTTTGGAAACCACAAAAATGAAGGCGAAAATCCACAACACGATCATGATAATCTGAATGTAGCTGTCAATCGGTTTATCACTGTATTTATGATCCTGTTTTAAATAATCACGCAGCGCATTGAAGATGGTTTTGATAATCCATAAACTCAATAACACAATATAAATTCCGACCAGTTTTCCGAAAACGGCTTCCCAATACACAAAATTTTCCAGGATAATCGGAACACATTTATAAATGAATAACAGCGGAATTAAGTGTGCGGTATACTTTGCCGTTTTGTTGGAAACCAATAGATCATCGAATTTTGTTTTGGTTCTTCGGGCAATGATAATCATAGTCCTTACCAATATAAACCTGAAAATCAAATAAATGATATAGGACAAAACAGCGAGAATGAAAATATTTACCGCAAGGCTTAGATAGGCAGAAATGGTTTCGCCCAACTCCAGCTTCTTTAAAAGCGGATAACACCAATTGAATATTTTCTCTACAGCTTTATGCATGCTTTAGGTATTTTTTCTCGATGTAAAAAGTGCCGAATGGTAATAATGACGCAACCTGTACAGTTAAAAATTCTTTTAGGTTCCAACCTTGTTTTTTCCATATAATGAAAGCCAAGACCACATACGAAATAAACAATAATCCGTGAGCCATTCCTATTGGGAACAATAAGGATTTGTACAACTCCGGATTTAAACGTTTGATGACTAACATATTAAAAAATAATACTAGATAAGATATGCCTTCGGCAATGGCAGCGAATTTGAAAAGTTTGGTCATGCTATATGATTTATGTTGCAAAAATAACGAATATCCTTAATTATATAAGGAAGAAACAATAAAGTAATTTACTTTTGTTGCTATGAGCAAGCGCGATTTAAAAAAATACCTAAAGGAACTCAGCAAAGAACAATTGGAAGAGCAATTGTTTGAATTATACGAGAAGTTCAGGGACGTGAAAGTCTATTATGATTTTGCCTTCAATCCCAATGAAGAAAAACTGATTGGTGAAGCCAAAGTCAAAATTGCCAATGAGTATTTCCCAATGAAAGGACGAAAAGCCAAAATGCGACGCTCTATAGCCCAAAAATTTATCAAACATTTTATTTCACTAGGCGTTGATGTGACTTTGGTTGCTGATTTAATGCTGTTTACCATTGAAACTGCTCAGCGTTTTTCCTCAAAACGGTATATCAAGTACGAATCTTTCTTTAAAAGCCTGTTTACCGCTTATCAACAGGCGCTCAATTTTATGATTGAAAACGGAATCATCAATGAGTTTTTGGATAGAGTAGTGGAGATCAAGGAAGAAGCAAATCGTCAGAATTGGGTTAATAAGTATGATTTCAATGAACTACTCGAAAAATTTGATGATAACTTTTTGTAAATAAGCGATTAAATTTTTGAGATAACTCTTTTTTAGGTGTACTTTTGCAAAATTGTAAAAATCACCATGTCTCACAAAGATTTTATTACCGAAATTGAAGAGAAAAAGGAGCTTTATGGCTACCAAAAGGGAGATATTGACAAAATTTTTGACAAGCTTGATAACGCTCCAAGCGATTATCACTTATTATATCAACTGCCAACTGGTGGAGGAAAAACGGTAATTTTTTCAGAAATAGTAAGACGTTACCTGGCACAACATAACAAAAAAGTTGTTGTCCTTACACACCGAATTGAACTTTGCAAGCAGACTTCAAAAATGCTTAAAGGATTTGATGTCAAAAATAAAATCATCAACAGTAATATCAAGGAATTGCCTGATCAGGATGAATATTCATGTTTTGTGGCGATGGTTGAAACCTTGAAAAACCGTCTGAATGATGAAAAACTGATGATTGACAATGTTGGTTTGGTTATCATTGATGAGGCGCATTATAATTCGTTCCGAAAATTATTGAGCCAATTCAAGAAATCATTCATACTAGGTGTTACAGCAACGCCTTTGAGCTCCAATATTAAGCTTCCAATGCATCAGAATTATGACGAACTTATTGTTGGCGACACTATTCAATCGCTTATAGATAAAGGTTTTTTGGCTAAAGCAACAACCTATAGTTATGATGTTGGGCTAACTTCGTTAAAGGTTGGCATCAATGGCGATTATACCGTGAAATCTTCTGACGATTTGTATATGAACATGGTAATGCAGGAGAAATTGCTCCATGCGTATACTGAAAAATCATCAGGTAAGAAGACATTGATCTTTAATAACGGAATCAATACATCCTTATATGTATATGATACTTTTAGGGAAGCTGGATTTGATATCAGGCATTTGGATAACACAACTTCAGTCGAAGACCGAAAAGAAATCCTGCAATGGTTTAAAAGAACTCCGGATGCAATTCTGACTTCAGTTGGAATCCTAACCACAGGTTTTGATGAACCGACAGTGGAAAGCATCATATTGAATCGTGCTACCAAATCATTGACGCTGTATTTCCAAATGATTGGCCGTGGATCGCGTAAACTACCTCATAAGGATAATTTTACCGTTATCGATTTAGGAAATAATGCTCTGCGTTTCGGATTGTGGAATGATCCTGTAGATTGGCAGCATATCTTCAGGTCTCCTGAATATTATTTGGAAAGCCTTAGGGATGATTCTGAAATTGAATCTAATTTTAAATATGTAATGCCTGATGCGATTCGTAAAATGTTTGCCAAAACTCAAGACATCACAATTGACATCGAAGAAGAATTCAAAAAAACGATTGCACAAAACAAACGCTCTAAGGAAGTCCTTGAAAAATCCATCGATCAGCATGCTTTAATGTGTGTCCAAAATTCCAAAGAATTGAATCAAGCCAGAGCGCTTTCAAAATTATTATCAGACGATATCGAAAGCCGTGTAAAACGATTCATCAGCTGTCTTGGAAAAACCAGTAAGAATTATCGCGAATGGCTAATTGAAGATTATAAAAATAAATTATCTCTTGCGATTGGAAAGAAATTCAGAGAGCTAAATTTTTAGATTATCACTTTATAAAAGGTATTTTATAGTTTTAAAAATCAATTAGATACAAACTATTATCTGGTTACAATATAAATTACATGTTTTAAACTATAATTTATATTATGTAAAATAGAATTTTTCAGAATAGTGCATAACTTAGTTATAAATGTTTTTAACAATTGGCTTCTTCTTCTCATTAGCTTTACTATTTTTGTAAATCACATTTATCAATAAACTTTAACATGGGTAATTCTATTGCTGAAAATATTGCCAACTTTTTAAAAGAATATGCGCCATTCAATTATTTGAATCACGAAGAATTAATTCAGGTTGCAACCAGCATTGGTGTTGTAAATTTAGATAAGCATAAAAACCTGTTCCAGATTAATGACAAACTTCATGATAGCTTTTATGTTGTAGCTTCCGGTGTTATTACACTCACAGTTATAGCTGATGCTGAAGAAACTTTGTTGAATAAATGTTATCCTGGTGATGTATTCGGGCTTCGTCCCTTTTTTGCCAAGAACAATTATATGATGACGGCAAAAGCACGCGAAGACAGTATTGTTTATGCGATTCCCATTAGTACTTTCAAACCTTTCGTAGCGCAGAATCCGCAGGTATTGGACTTTTTACTGGAAAGTTTCGCAACCAACACACGAAATCCTTTTGATAAGGAAAACCGTGGAAAGTTGATAACGGACAACGTTTATACTGAAAATCAACAAAATGAAATTCAGTATTTCCAGTCACTTGCCTATAACAAAACGCCTTTAAAGGTAACCATAACAGCCATCGCCAAGGACACAGCTCAGTTAATGACCGAAAACCTGATGGATAATGTGATTGTCACAGAGCAGAACTATCCTATCGGAATCATCACCGACAGTGACTTTAGATCAAAGATTGCCAACGGAAGATTTCCACTTATTTCAACTATTGACAAAATAATGTCCTCTCCAGTTATTACGGTTCCGGAGAATGTCTCCGTTGCTGAAGCCCAGCTTTTGCTGCTAAAGCATAATGTTACCCATTTGTGTGTGACAGTCGACGGTTCTGATAAATCGGATGTTAAAGGCGTGATTTCCGAACACGATTTGATTGTGGCACAAGCCAACAATCCGGGTGTTTTGATCAAGGAAATCAAACGTTCCCTATCGCCTAAGGAACTTAAAATGGTTAGGGAAAAATTAACGGATTTAATCCAAAGCTCATTAGCGAAAAATATCCCAATTCCACATATTTACAATATTTCAGGAGAAATTATAACGGCAATCATAAAGCGTTCCATCGAATTATCCATCTTGGATTTGGGTTCGCCTCCTGCCCGTTTTGCCTGGTTCAGCATTGGAAGCCAGGGAAGAAAAGAGCAATTTCTTTTGACAGACCAGGACAGTTTCCTCGTTTTTGAAGACGTCGCTGCAGAAAATTACAGGGATGTTAAGGATTACTTTTTGAAATTGGCCAAAAGAGCCACAGCGATATTGGAGAAAGTTGGTTATGAATATTGCCCAAATGGTCACATGGCAAGCAACATGCTTTGGTGTAAATCAATGTCGGACTGGATGAAGCAATTCAACAATTGGATGAAAACTCCCGGAGACAAATCAAATGATATCAGCAGTATCTTTTTTGACTACGAATTTGTTTTTGGCGAAAGCAAAATTGAAGACTCACTCAATGATTTGGTCTTCAATAACAGTAAGAACAACGCATTATTCTTTGATTTCCTTGGAAATGACGCATTAAGGAAACATCCGCCGTTAAACTTTTTCAAAAAATTCAACCTTGAGGAAGAAGGTGAAAACAAAGGAAAATTTGATATTAAAAACAAAGCAATTATGCCTTTGGTTGACGGTGCACGTCTTTTTGCCATTAGTTTCAACCTGCGTGGAATCAATAATACCTATTTAAGGTTTAAGCAATTGGCGATTGTTGACCCTAAATTTTCTGAAATCTATTTAAACTGTGCTGATGCATTCCTGATCCTGTCAAAATTCAGGACGCTTGAAGGTTTAAAAAATGACAGTAACGGAAATTATATCAATGTGGATGAACTTTCAAAACCGGATAAGGAACGATTACGGAATGCTTTGGGTCCAATGAGGGAATTGGAAGAGCTGATAAAGGATAAATTTCAATTAACACAATTCTCATAATATGTTAGAGTGGCTTACAGGCAGCAATAAGTACCCGGAGTTCTGGAAATTGTATCTGGCAAAATTTGAAACAAAATCCAACCGATATGTCATCCTGAATACAGAAACTACCGGTTTGAATCCCAAAAAGGATGTGATTTTATCTTTTGGGGCTATTGGTGTAGTTAATGATGTGGTTCGGATAGGAGATAATTTTGAAGTTGTCATTTTACAATATAAATACCTTCACGATAATGGCATGTCCAATGAATTCCTGATTGAAAGCAAACTGACCAAATTGGCCGAATATCCGGCAATTCAGTCGCTTGTTGATTATATTGGAAATGCAGTCCTGGTTGGGCACCGAATTCATTTTGACATTGAAATGATTAATGATGTTTTGGAAAAAATGGAATGTGGCAAATTGAAGAATGAAGCTCTGGATGTTGAAATCATGCACCAGAAATTAATGGATGTGGCGAAACCATTTTCATTGGACGATTTGATAAAGCATTACAAACTGCCGCAAGCTGAAAGGAATTCGGCTTCAGACGATGCTTATTCCATAGCTTTATTATTTTTAAAATTAAAAACACGTTTAGGTTTTAAATAAAAAAAAATCCCGCTAACTGCGGGATTTTTCGATCTGTCAAAATCAAACAAAACAATAATCAAACTATTATTTTCTTTTTGACATACATTTATGAAGTTATGGTTTTTTCTTCATAAACATATTGGTGTAGTATTTTTTTCCTGTAGTTTCATCAACGGTAACCGAAACTCCGATATGGGTATAATCTCCTTCGATGTTTTCTTTGTGGCCTGGACTGTGCAGCCATGCATACATGGCGCTTTCTGCAGTTTGATAGTTGTAGGCAACGTTCTCTGCTACCCTTTGTGCACCTAACACTTCCACTAAGTTATTAGCTCTTTGCTGAAAATAATCGTGGTTTACCACTTTATTATCAATCATATAGATATTGTGCTCCTGTGATTTGTATGAAATGTGGTTAATCACCTCAAGTCGGTTTAGCCCAACACTGGCACGGTAATCATTGATAAGTGTAACTAGTTTTAATTCGGTGTCATTGTAGTTGTATGAAGTTACAACTTTAGTGTCTGAAGACGATCCTTCTGAGTCAGAAGAACAGGATACCATAGTGAACACGATTGCTAACGGCAACAATGCTCTAAACATTTTTGCTTTCATAGTAGTAGGTTAAGTTTTTGAATAAAGTAGATGTGGGGCAAACACTTTATTGAGTTAAATTTGACAGAACGTATTATTGATTTGGTTAGACAATTCTACATCTTTTATCGTTTAAATACCAAAAAAAATCGATGAAATGCATATATTTATCTTTATATAATGTATTTTTCTTACTTTAATGTAGTTCGTCGATAAGGTTTGCCTTACGCATTTTAAATCTATTTTGTAATATTTACATATTTAAAATAACAGCCAAAAGGCTATCAATAAACTGAAATATAAAAAATACATTTGTGGCTAAATGAATGAAACATTGAAAACGACCCTATCCAATTCGACACTATCAGCAACAATCAGCCATAATGGCGCTGAATTGACTTCGCTTTATTCGATAGTTAATAAGAGAGAATACATTTGGGAAGGAAATCCGGATTATTGGGGAAAGCACTCACCCATCTTATTTCCAATTGTAGGAACCTTGAAAAACAATTCATTTGCTTATGATGGTAAGGCTTATACCCTATCACGCCACGGATTTGCAAGGGATATGGTTTTTGATTTGATTCTGGCTACTAAAACTGAGGCAGTGTTTTCTCTAAAGTCTAATATAAAAACAAAGGAGCTTTATCCATTTGATTTTGAATTGCAGCTAAGCTATGCTTTGAAAGATTCTGAATTGGTAATTACTTATAAGGTCATCAATAAAAATCCTAAGACGATGTATTACTCCATTGGAGGTCATCCGGCATTTGCGCTGCCTGAAAGTTTTGAAAACTACAGCTTACAGTTTGAACAGGATGAAAAACTTATTAGTTATCAGTTGGAAAACGATTTACTTTCCGATAGGAGAACAGCAATAAGACTTGATGAAAACCAGCTGCCACTCACCTATTCGCTATTCGAAAAAGACGCTTTAATCTTTAAGGAATTAAAATCGAAACAGATCCAAATTCTTGAAAATGGTTCATCGCTGCTGAATTTCAGGTTTGATGATTTCCCGAATTTTGGAATCTGGACCAAAGCAAACGCGCCTTTTATCTGCCTTGAACCTTGGGCTGGTTATTCCGATGTGGTCAATGCTTCAGGAAATATTGCCGAAAAGGAAGCAATCCAAAATCTAGCTGCCAATACCGAAAAAGAGTACCGCTTTAGCATCCAAATTTTATAATTTTACAAAAACACACACTATGCTTACTATCAATTTTCACCCTTTTCAAAATATAGAAACCGAACGCCTGCTTTTGCGTCGCCTAAACGAGAATGATGCTGATGAAGTTTTGGCGCTTAGAAGCAATCCCGAAACTATGAAATACATTCCAAGGCCACTGGCAAAAAACCGTGAAGATGCTTTGGGCCACATCAATATGATTGAAGAAAAAATCGTTACCAATACCGGAATCAATTGGGGAATTACCCTTAAAGGCGAACCAAAGATTATCGGCATCATTGGGCATTATAAGGTTTCACCCGAAAACCATAGGGCTGAGATTGGTTATATGTCTTTTCCCGAAGTCAATGGCAAAGGCTATATGTCGGAGGCAATTAAAGCTGTTGTGGCTTATGGTTTCGAACAGATGAACCTGCATTCAATTGAAGCTATCATTGATCCTGATAACATTGGTTCGGAACGTGTTTTACAAAAAAACGGATTTGTTAAAGAAGCCCATATTCTTGAAAATGAACTTTGGGAAGGAAGGTTTTTGGATACGGTTATTTATTCGTTATTAAAACGAAATTGGAAGAAATAGCTTCTCGATACAATTTCGTCATAAATGACGAAATCACTCGAAGTGACGGTTTGATTTTATTTTCCCAGCTTTGGCAAAGTCCTTACATACAAATCTTCAACCTTTTTTCTTGCCCAATCTGTTTTCCTGAGGAAAGTTAAGCTCGATTTGACACTTGGATTATCGTTAAAGCATTTGATTCGGATTAATTCACCCAACGTATCAAAACCATAGTAAGCCACTAAATCTTCGACTATCTTTTGGAGTGTAATTCCATGAAGCGGATCTTTTGAGGTATTGTTCTGCATTTGGTAAAATTAGAAAATTTAGCGCAATAAATCTTTAAGCAGTTGTAATTACAAATGTAGCAGGTAGAATAACAAACGTAGCAAGAGTAATTATAAAAGTAGCAGGTGCAATTACAAGTGAAGCAGGTGCAATTACAAGTGAAGCAAGTGCAGTTACAGATGTAGCAGATACAGTTACGAGCGTAGCGGTTGAAGTTACACGCGTAGCAGGCATAGTTACAAATTGGCATTAAGCCCTTATGGAATAAGGAATGAGGCTAATTTTTAGTGTTATTTTTATATTTAATTTTATATTTTCGGGAAACTTGATTTTGTATTACATTTGCCATCCAATGTTAAAAGCAATAAACATATTAAACAAGCGCGCGAAATTTGATTATGAAATAATCGAAACGTACACTGCTGGCATCGTTTTAACCGGAACGGAAATCAAATCGATTCGTTTGGGGAAAGCTAATATTACGGAAGGTTTTTGCGAATTCCACAATGGTGAATTGTTTGCCATCAATACCCAGATTGATGAATATTTGTATGGAAACCAGTTTAACCATAAAGCCAAAAGCGAACGCAAATTATTGCTGAATAAAAAGGAATTGAAAAAGCTCGAACGAAATTCGGAAACCAAAGGATTGACGATTATTCCATTGAAGCTTTTTACCAATGAAAAAGGGTTGGCCAAATTAGATATTGGGCTTTGCCGTGGAAAGAAAACCTACGATAAACGGGAATCGCTTAAGGAGCAGGATACCAAGCGTGATTTAGACCGGATTAAGAAGTCGTTTTAATTCTTATTTTCCAACAATGGTACGAATTTAAAATCACCAAACTCATGCTTCTCAAACTGGGTCGCATTCTTACGGATGAGCATGGTCATTACCTGATCTTTTTCACCAACCGGAATAACCAGCCTTCCTCCTATCTTTAATTGAGCCATCAGTGCTTTTGGAATTATTGGTGCACCGGCAGTAACAATGATGCTATCGAATGGAGCGAAATTTGGCAGGCCTTTATAACCATCACCAAAGGATAAATGTTTTGGTCTGATTCCCAATTTTGGCAATAATGCCGAAGTGGTTTTAAACAATTCATTCTGTCTTTCAACCGAATATACTTTTGCTCCCATAGCCACTAAGACTGCAGTTTGATATCCCGAACCTGTTCCGATTTCGAGGATTTTATCTTCTTTTTTGACTTCAAGCAATTGACTCTGAAAAGCTACAGTGTAAGGTTGTGAAATAGTCTGCCCGGCTCCAATTGGAAAGGCTTTGTCCTGATACGCAAAATCCTCAAAACCCGAATCAAGGAATAAATGACGTGGAATTTTTTTGATTGCCGTCAAAACGTTCACGTCACTGATTCCTTTTTCTTCCAGTATTTTGGCTAATTGATTTCGAAGCCCTTGATGTTTTGCTGTATCTTTCAATTTGGGTAGTAATTTATTGGGTAAAAATAGAAAACAAATTATCAATTAACAATCAGCAATTATCAATTAATTTCTATTTTTGTTTAAAATACTTTTATATGCTTAAAGTTGGCGTTTTAGGTGCCGGTCACCTCGGAAAAATACACTTACGATTATTACAACAATCTGAAAAATATGAACTCGTTGGCTTTTACGACGAAAACCACGAAAACGGCGCAAAAATCGAAGCCGAATTTGGATACAAACAATTTGATACCATTGCCAAATTAATCCACGCTGTTGATGTTATTGACATCGTTACTCCTACTCTTTCGCATTACAAATGCGCCAAAGTTGCCATAAAATCGGGAAAACACGTTTTTATTGAAAAGCCGATTTCCACAACAGTTGAAGAAGCTGAGGAAATTATCGCTTTGTCAAAAGAGTATAATGTAAAAGGACAAGTTGGGCATGTTGAACGTTTTAATCCGGCTTTTACAGCGGTTAAAGACCAAATTGAAAACCCAATGTTCATCGAAACGCATCGTTTGGCCGAATTCAATCCGCGTGGCACTGATGTTCCTGTGGTGTTGGATTTGATGATACACGATATCGATGCCATTCTAAGTGTGGTGAAATCGAAAGTAAAGTTGGTGCATGCCAGTGGTGTTTCGGTGTTGAGCCAGTCACCGGATATTGCCAATGCCCGAATTGAATTCGAAAATGGCTGTGTAGCCAATATCACTTCGAGTAGGATTTCGTTGAAGAACATGCGCAAGTCGCGTTTCTTCCAGAAGGATGCCTACATTTCGGTGGATTATTTAGACAAAACCTGTGAAGTGGTAAAAATGAAGGAAGCTCCCGAAAATCCTGGAGATTTTGACATGATCCTTCAAAATGCCGAAGGCGACCGCAAGCAGATTTACTTTAACAATCCGGAAGTGACTAATAATAATGCAATCCTTGATGAATTGGAAACCTTCGCTGATGCCATTAATAATAATACGACTCCAATCGTGACCCTGGAAGACGGAACGGAAGCATTGCGCGTGGCGTATATGATTATCGATTCCATGAATATGATTTAAACTTAAACCAATATAATGAAAACAATTGCTGT
This sequence comes from Flavobacterium wongokense, assembly GCF_021608265.1. Lineage (GTDB taxonomy): Bacteria > Bacteroidota > Bacteroidia > Flavobacteriales > Flavobacteriaceae > Flavobacterium > Flavobacterium wongokense. Next base: position 283,369 of record NZ_JAKIHP010000002.1, on the reverse strand, counting down.
AATAGGCGCAGGTACTATGGGTAACGGAATTGCCCACACTTTTGCACAAAGCGGTTTTACCGTAAAACTGATTGACGTCTCTGAAAAATCACTTGAAAAAGGAATGGCAACCATTGCTTCCAATTTGGATAGAATGGTTACCAAAGGAACGATTACTGAAGATGACAAACACAAAACCATTTCAAACATAATTACCTATACCGACATTAAGGATGGCGTTGTTGGTACCGATTTGGTTGTGGAAGCAGCAACTGAAAATGTTGGCTTAAAACTTCAAATCTTTAAGCAGCTTAGTGAAGTTTGTGACCACAATGTGATTTTGGCTACCAATACTTCTTCGATTTCAATCACACAAATTGCAGCACAGGTTGTACATCCTGAACGCGTTATCGGAATGCATTTTATGAATCCGGTGCCAATTATGAAACTGGTGGAAATCATTCGTGGTTATTCAACTTCAGACGAAGTGACCAAAATCATCATGGATTTATCGGTGAAATTAGGAAAGACTCCAACAGAGGTAAACGATTATCCTGGCTTTGTAGCCAACAGGATTTTGATGCCGATGATCAACGAGGCAATCGAAACCTTGTACAATGGTGTTGCCGGAGTTTATGAAATCGACACGGTAATGAAACTGGGAATGGCACATCCTATGGGACCATTGCAATTGGCTGATTTTATCGGATTGGACGTTTGCCTTTCGATTTTAAATGTAATGTATGACGGGTTCAAAAATCCGAAATATGCCCCTTGCCCACTCTTGGTGAATATGGTCATGGCCGGAAAACTTGGAGTGAAATCGGGAGAAGGTTTTTACGATTACTCAGAATCGAAGAAAGCCGAGAAGGTTTCGAAACAATTCGCTTAAACTATGAGCAAAATTATCCCTTTTAAAGCGATTCGCCCTACGCCAGACAAAGTAGCGCTCGTTACCTGTAGGAACTACGATGATTATTCGCCCGCGGAGTTGGCTTCGTGGCTGAATTTCAATCCATATTCGTTTTTGCATGTGATTCATCCTGCTTATGTTTATTCGCAGAAAATTACTTTGGACAAACGCTTTAAAGGTGTGATTCATAAATACCAGGATTTCAAAAATGACGGAATCTTTATGGAAGAAGACAAGCCGGTTTTCTTTTTATATGAAATTCAGACTAAAGTGCAGGCTTTCACAGGTTTTGTTGCCGGCACTTCAATTGAAGATTACAAAAACAATGTTATCAAGAAACACGAAGACACCCTGCAGTACCGTGTGGAATATTTTAAGGATTATCTCCATCAAACGGGCTTTAACACCGAACCGGTTTTGATTACTTATCCCGACAATGAAGCTTTGAATAAATGGATTGCTGAAAAGAAGAAAACAGCACCAATCTATAATTATTCAACAACAAACAAGGAAAAGCACCAGCTTTGGAAGATAGATGCTGATGAAGAAATCAAATGGCTTCAAAACCAATTTGAACAAATTCCGGAACTCTACATTGCTGACGGGCATCACCGCTCGGCTTCAGCAGAGTTATTGTATGATGAGGATAAGCATTTAGGCAACCAGAACCTGAACTATTTTATGAGTTTCCTGATTGCCGAAAGCAATGTCAAAATTTATGAATACAATCGTATTATAAGGGATTTAAACGGATTTACCAAAGAGGATTTCCTTGAAAAACTGGCTGAGAATTTTATCATAAAAGACAAGGAACAGGAACTGTGGAAACCACAAAGCAAATTCGAATTTGGAATGTATTTGGATGGTCATTTTTATGCTTTGTTCTATAAACAAGAGAATAAGCAGCCTTCAATCCTGGAAAACCTTGATGCCCAAATTTTATACGACAAGGTTTTACAGCCCTTATTGGGAATAGAGGACTTGAGGAATGATGAGCGTATTGAATACATTCCGGGAAAACAGTCTGTTGCCACGATAAAGGAATTGGTTGATGAAGGCGAATTTGAAGTTGGCTTTATGCTGTTTCCTTCCGATATTTCAGAAATCAAGGCTTTGGCTGACAATAATTTGATAATGCCTCCAAAAAGTACTTATATTGAACCAAAATTCAGAAGCGGATTAATGGTTTACGAATTATAATTTAACACTTAAAAAGACATGAAAAAACTAATAGTATTATTACTTATATCAGGCGCTGTTTACTCTCAAAGCGTAACCAAAAAGGAAACCATCAATAAGCTTTTATGCAAAACATGGATTGCCGATTACGCAATGATGAATAACAAGAAAATTCAAAAAATGGGGCAGATGAAAACGCTGACCTATACTTTTAAAACAGACCATACTTATACGGCAAACGAAAAAATATCCGGCACTTGGAGCTATAATGGCAAAAAGAAGAATATAGAATTGTTTGTAAATGGCGATTTAAAATCGACGATATCAATCCTGCAGAGCAAAAAGATGGCAATGGTTTTAAAAGCAGATGTTGAAGCACCTGTAGAAATAACAAAAATCGAAATCCATTTTAAGCCTAAAGCATAATTATGCCGATTGCAGCCAATCTTCTTGAAATCCAAGCTACGATTCCTGAAAACGTAACCCTGGTTGCCGTTTCCAAAACCAAACCTGTTTCCGATCTGATGCAGGCTTATCAAGCGGGACAGCGTATTTTTGGCGAAAACAAAATCCAGGAAATGACCGATAAATGGGAAGAAATGCCCAAGGATATTCAATGGCACATGATTGGCCATGTACAGACTAACAAAGTCAAGTATATGGCAGAATATGTGAGCCTTGTTCATGGTGTCGACAGCCTGAAATTATTGCAGGAAATCAACAGGCAGGCTGCAAAGCACAAACGGATTATTGCATGTTTGCTTCAGGTCTATATTGCCGAAGAAGAATCTAAATTTGGTTTGGATGAAAATGAATTGAATGAGATTCTTCAATTCGTACAGAACGACAAAAATGGATTGCAAAACATAAAGGTTATTGGATTGATGGGAATGGCAACCTTTACTGATAATCAGGCACAAATCAAAAAAGAATTTCAACACCTCAAATCGATATTCGATAAACACAAACAACTCACTACCCTATCTATGGGAATGTCCGGAGATTATCAACTTGCAATTGAATGTGGAAGCACCATGGTTCGGATTGGAAGTAGTATCTTTGGAGGACGATAACTGAAAACTGGAATTTGTACGCAATAATAGACATAGAAACAACCGGGGGACAATTTAATGAAGAAGGCATTACCGAAATTGCCATCTATAAATTTGACGGCCACGAAATTGTAGACCAGTTTATAAGCCTTGTCAATCCTGAAAAGCCCATTCAGCCTTTCGTTGTAAAACTTACCGGAATCAACAACGCAATGCTGCGTTCGGCTCCAAAGTTTTACGAAATAGCCAAGCGCATTATCGAGATGACTGAGGACTGCATCATTGTAGCGCACAACGCTTCCTTTGATTACAGGATCCTCAGGACTGAATTTACCCGTTTGGGATATGATTACATCAAGCCAACACTTTGTACGGTTGAATTATCGCAGAAACTAATTCCGGGTCAACTTTCATATAGCCTTGGCAAATTGGTCCGTGCTTTGGGAATTCCGGTTACAGACAGGCATCGTGCTGCCGGTGATGCCATGGCAACGGTGAAATTGTTTAAAATGCTTTTGGAGAAAGATGTCAAGAAGGAAATCCTAATCAGTTTGATTAAAGCTGAAATCAAAAAAGGACTGTCTCCGAAATTATTGGATATCGTAGAGAGTTTACCAACAAAGACCGGAATTTATTACGTTCATAATGAGAAAGGTGATTTGATTTACATTGGCAAAAGCCGGAATATCAAAAAACGAATCAACCAACATTTTACCGGAAGTTCGAGTAAATGCAAAAAAATCCAACGCGAAGTCTTTGCTGTGACCTATGAAGAAACCGGAAGCGAATTGGTTGCCTTGCTCAAAGAATGTGAAGAAATCAAAATCAATAAACCTGTTTACAACCGTTCACAAAAGAAAACTATTTTCCAATGGGCATTATATCCTGAAAAGGATGCCAATGGTTACCTGACTTTAAAAGTCATGAAAGCTGATGGACGCAAAAAGGAAATAACCTCCTTCACTTCTATCCAGGAAGGGAAAAATTCCTTGTTCAAGATAACCGAAAAATACAATCTGTGCCAAAAACTAAACGAATTATATGAAACCAAAAACGGGTGTTTCCAATATAAGATAAAAGAATGCAACGGCGCGTGCCTCGGAAAGGAAACACCAGAATTGTATAATGAACGTGTGGAGGAATTCATTCAGGAAATGAAATTTGACAACGACAATATGGTCATCATTGACAGAGGACGCAGCGTAGATGAGCGCAGTGCAGTGTTGATTGAAAATGGGGTTTATCAGGGATATTGTTTCTTTGACCTTAATTACCAGGTAAATAATATTGAGATATTGAAAAACCTGATTATTCCAATGCAGAACAATCGCGACACCAAGACAATCATACAAATGTACCTTCGCAAACACAAGGTTTATAAGATTTTGAAATTTTAATTTTTTGAAGTTATATCCCGCTGTCCGCGCTACATGGTAGCTTGCTTCCATCGGGGCTAGAAATATGAATTACCTAATCACCATAATCGGTCCTACAGCAATTGGAAAAACTTCCCTGAGCATTGCTTTGGCGCAATATTTCAAATGTGATATCCTTTCCTGTGACAGTCGTCAGTTTTTTAAGGAAATGCGTATTGGAACTGCGGTTCCAAACGATGAGGAACTGGCTGCAGCCACGCATCATTTCATTCAGGACAAATCTATTTTTGAGAATTATACTGTTGGCGATTTTGAGAAAGAGGCCATAGCCCGATTGGATGAATTGTTTTTAAAAAATAATATTCAAATCATGGTTGGTGGTTCGGGTTTGTATGTGGATGCCATTTTGAAAGGTTTTGATGATTTTCCGGAAATAGACAATTCCGTTAGGGAAAATATAAATGCTGATTTTGAAGAACTTGGAATAGTTTACCTGCAGCAGCAATTGAAAAAAATGGATGCCGATTTCTATCAAAACATTGAACTTGAAAACCCGCAGACCTTACAAAATCCGCAACGAATGAAACGCTTTGTGGAAGTTTGTTTAGGAACCGGAAAATCCTATTCCTCCTTTTTGAATCAAAAGAAAAACCAGCGCAACTTCACCCCTATCGTCATTGGGCTGGAAGCTGAAAGGCCAATCATGTACGACAGAATCAACCGACGTGTTGATATGATGATTGACGAAGGTTTGGTTGAGGAAGCAAAAGGGTTATTTCCAAACAAAGACCTTAATGCTTTGCAGACTGTTGGTTATAGGGAATTATTCGACTATTTTGAAGGAACTGTTACATTGGAATTTGCGATTGAGGAAATCAAGAAAAACACGCGTAGGTTTTCCAAGCGCCAACTGACTTGGTTCAAACGAACAGAAAATGCAAAATGGTTTGATTACGAAGCAGACAAACAGGACATCATCGATTACATCAATACAAAATTCAAAATTCAAAATTTATAATTCAGATTATGCCCATTTCAAAAGACTTCACTTCGACATTGTTCAAAGATTGGGAAATCACTTTCCTGCAATGTTATCCAAACGGCTATTTAAAGTATACCGATTTGTGTAATATCCTGCAATTGACTGCTGGCGTTCATGCCGAAATGGGAGGCATCAGTTTTTCGGACATGCAGGTTCATGATCAGGCCTGGGTTTTGAGCCGGATGCGGGTTGAGATTAAGCGTTTGCCAAAGTGGAGGGATATTGTAACCGTTAAAACCTGGATTAATTCGTTAGAAAATTCGCGATCGATCCGTTGTTTGGAACTGTATATTGGCGATGAAAAGATTGTAGGTTGTGAAACCTTTTGGGCTGTATTTAATACCAAAACCCGACGTCCTGAACCGTTGGCATTGGCCCATGAGCATTTTGAGAAATACCCAAACGACAAGGCAACAGAAATTCAATTCTCAAAAATTGACACCACTATTGACAAGATGTTTGTAACAGAGAAAAAAATACTGCTTTCTGATTTGGATATTGTAAACCACGCCAACAGCGTGAAATACTTAGAATGGTGTTTGGATTATACTGAACCAAAATTACTGCTGAATCGGGCATTACAAAGCTTTGAGATGAATTACCTGAAGGAAGTTTCGCTTGATGAAACCGTTTCGATTGAGAAAGGCAGCAATCAAAACCCAACTATTTTTACTGTCAGTTCTGAAGGAAAGATTTGTTTTGCCTTACAGCTGAATTTCTAGCCCGGATTGGAATGACATCCTTTTTAAGGATTGGCCTGAACATCGTGAAGGCACATCAATCCTTAAAAAGATATAATGGAAAGCCGGATATAGCTCCTAAATAAAAATCCCGCCAAATGACGGGATTCAATTCTTTATTTTTTTACGACCAATCTAAAACCTTCACCGTGAATGTTTAAGATTTCAACGTTTGGATCTTCTTTAAGATACTTACGCAATTTGGCGATATAAACGTCCATACTTCTTGAGGTGAAGTAATTGTCTTCTCTCCAGATTTTGGTTAATGCTAATTCTCTTGGCATTAAGTCGTTTTCGTAAGTAGCCATCATTTTTAACAATTCAGACTCTTTTGGCGACAATTTGATTGGCTCGTTGTTATCCAATTTCAAATAACGAAGCTTTGAGTTTAAAAGGAACCTACCAATCTGGAACTCAAATTTAGCTGGTTCGTTTTTGTTTTCTGCCGCTTTTCTCTGAATGATTGCTTTTACTTTCATCAGCAATACATCGGAATCAAATGGCTTGTTCAAATAATCGTCTGCACCTACTTTATATCCTTTCAATACATCTTCTTTCATTGATTTTGCTGTTAGGAAAATCAAAGGCACGTCTTTGTTTTTTTCCCTGATTTCCTTCGCCAAGGTATATCCGTCTTTATATGGCATCATGACATCCAGAATGCATAAATCGAAATTATCTTTTTTAAATTTTTCGAATCCTTCCATACCATTTTTGGCGAGTGTTACGTCAAAATCGTTTAGTGTGAGGAATTCTCTCAGAACTATACCGAAGTTCTGATCGTCTTCTACTAGCAATATTTTTTTGTTGTTTTCCATTGTAATTTGTTTGTTGTTGTTTTTAATTTATGAGTGGGACTTTAATAATAAATGTACTTCCTTTTCCTTTTTCACTTTCTACAAAAATTTGACTATTATGATCGTCTATGATTCTTTTAACGTAGGCTAATCCCAGACCGTGACCTTTTACATTGTGCAAATCTCCTGTATGTTCTCTATAAAATTTTTCAAATATTCTTTTTTGCGCCGTTTTTGACATTCCCGAACCCTGATCCTTAATTTTGACAATGATAAAATCCTTTACGTTTTCAGTCTGAATATCAATTACAGGTTCTTCAGGCGAGTATTTTATTGCGTTATCAAGTATATTTACTATCACATTGGTAAAATGAACGTCATTCAATAAAACTGAGCTTCGTGTGGCATCAAAATGCTTGGTTATCGTTCCGTTACGGTCTTCAATAATCAAATTCACGTGTTCAATAGCATCTTCAATGATGTCATGGATATTATTGGATTCCTTTGTAATGTCGAGTTCCCTTTTTTCCAATTTGGAGATACGCAATACATTTTCAACCTGGGCATGCATCCGTTTATTCTCGTCCTTAATCATCTGCATATAACGCAATACCTTTTCCTTGTCTTCAATGACCTTCGGATTTTTCATCGCATCCAAAGCCAGATTTATCGTGGCGATTGGAGTTTTGAATTCGTGTGTCATATTATTGATGAAATCGGTTTTGATTTCAGAAATCTGACGCTGCTTGATTAATTGATTAAGCGCACTTGAATAAGCAATGATTATAATCAATGTAAAAACAATTGATAATATGCAAATCCCTATCAATTCTGAGAATAAAAATTTTTTCTTTTGAGGAAACTGCAGCAACAATTGGTATTTGTTATTCAAATCGTTATCAATAAAAATAGGAATGGAATAAGATGATGGTTTGTCATACTTAAACCGTTCCGATTTTATTTTTGTTGCTAAGCCATTGCTGTAAACGTTATACTCAAACGGAGTCTTAACACCATATTCCTTGAGCTCTTCAGACAATAACTTTTGCAGCATTTCGTTGGAGATCCTTTCCTGAATAGGTTTTAAAGCAGCATAATCTTTATAAAAAATTTCAAATTGCGCATTATCCAATAAATCCAAACGCCCTGATTTTTCAATCTTGGTGTCTGGAGTGATGTTTTGCTTTATGCTTGTGTTGTCGATATTATCGTTGTAAATCTCTGTTTTCCTTGTGGCGGTGAAATTCTTAAGTTTTACGCTGTCTAATTTTTTATCAAAGAACGATCCCGAAATTCCATAGTCTTCGGAAATTATATTGTTTGAATATATTATTGTTTCATTGGTCCTTGAATCGCGCTGATAGAATGCAAATTCGAGGAAATCCTCTTTTTTGGGAGCCTTGCCGGTACTGTCCTTAAGATGGTTATACATCTCATAATAACTGTACTTTTCCTGTTTTTCCAACTTATCGGCAACATTTCCCAGAACTTGTTTGACATGATACTTGAACTGCTCTTCGTTATTTTCAAAGGATTTATCAAACCAGTACACTTGAACGAGTATTATTCCTATCAAGGATAAACTCATTAAGATGACCAGTAAACGGAAAAACAATTTGTTCATTATACAAATTTAACATTTTAACATTTGTTCAATAAATATATTAACCAAACATTAACATCTTACATATAAATTATTGATTTGTCAATAATTTAAGAATTTCTTCAATTTGTATATAGGTTTCCTTAACAGAAATATTGTGGATTACATAATTACTTTTTGCAACTCTTTGTTCGTCAGTCCATTGGCTCTGCATTCTTTTCAATACAGCTTCCCTAGTACTCTTATCGCGTTCAATGACCCTTTGAAGCCGGGTTTCGATAGGTGCTGTTACTGTGATAATGGCATCACAGTCTTTATAACTTCCGCTTTCGAATAAGATAGCGGCCTCTTTAACAACCAAAGGATGGTTTTTATGTTGAGCGACCCAATCGTCAAAATGTTGCTTGACTTTTGGATGGATAATGCTATTTAACTTCTGTAGTTTTTCAGGATTGTTAAAAACCAATTGGGCTAGTTTTTCCCTATTCAGTTTTCCATTTTCTAAAATTTGACTTCCAAAAGCATCGATGATTAAATCGGTGACTACTTTTGTTTCCGTGATTTTTTTGGCTTCATCATCTGCAATGTATACTGGAATTCCCAATGACTCTATGTGTTTGGCTACCAAAGTTTTACCGCTTCCGATTCCTCCTGTTAATCCGATTATTTTTGTCATGGCTTTAATTTAAAAAATAGTTCAGGAAAAGCTGTTTCGGGTTTTTGCTTTTGCAGGCCAACTTTGATAAAAGAATCCAGAAAGCCAAAGCCATATCCATAAAATTGTTTATAAACGGCGGCTAATGAAAGTAATGCTATCGTGATGCTTTTAGTTTGAATAAATGCTGTTATAAAAAGCATTAGGAAGTAAAATAGATAACAAAGCAATGGCCATTCTATGTTGAAAAGAAATAATGCAATGGCACCAAACAATCCAAGAATGAATAGTGTTGGGAAGAAGAAAGTCAGCTTGCTGTATTCAGGATACCAGCTATTGAGTATTGGCCGTGCCTTGCCAAATTTATTTACCTGAACGGAAAACTTATCCCAATCAATCCTGCGTTTGTGATAAACGAATGCTTTTGGGAAAAGCCTGGTTTGGTAGCCCATCTTCCATAGCCTGATACTTAAATCGGGATCTTCACCCGGATGGATGTTTCCAAATCCGTGAGAGTCCTCAAAAGCAATTTTGGAAATCCCCATATTGAAACTCCTTGGCTGGAACTTATTTAGTTTTTCCGAACCACCGCGAATTCCGCCTGTCGTTAGGAAGGAAGTCATTGCAAAATTTATGGCTTTCTGGATGTCTGAAAAGGAATCCAAAGCGGCATCAGAACCTCCAAAGCAATCAACATAACTGGATGATAATTCCTTTTCAACTTCTGAAAGATATTGTGCTGGAATAATGCAATCGGAATCAAAAATGATAAAATAATCCCCTTCGGCAACCTTCATACCATAATTCCTGGAATCTCCTGGACCGGAATTTTCCTTAAAGTGATAGGATATATTAAGTCTGCTTTTAAATTTTTCAACTTCTTCTTTACAGCTTATTGAAGAGCCATCTTCAACAATTACAATTTCATATTCCTTATTATAATCAGAATTCAAGAGGCTTTCCAGAAGCTCTTTGATTTCATCGGGTCTATTGTAAACAGGAATGATAATTGAAAAATACATGGCTTAAATTTTTACTTCTTACAATTCGAATATGAGTCTCGGGTAACAAAGATAAGTTTTATAAAAAAGAAAAACCACCTAAAAATAGGTGGTTTTAATTATAAAGATATTTATTAAAACAATTATTGTTTTATCACTTTAATGGTTTTAACCTGGTTGTTGGAAGTAACTTTAACCATATAAGCTCCATTTGATAAGTTAGACATATCAATTTGAGCAGTGTTTGCATTTACTGCATTGGTCATTACTTTTTGTCCTAATAGGTTGAATATTTCAACATTTGAAATTTCCTGATTGTAAGATAAATTCAAGATGTTTTTAACTGGGTTTGGATAGTAAGAGAAGTTAGAGCTATCAAAGTCTCCAGTTGCTAAAGTACCTGTTAACCTCATTGTAAATGTTCCTTGCTCAACACTATTACTCCAAACCTGAACATAGTAGGTATCACCTGCTGTTAAACCTGTATAGGTTTGTGTAGAGGTAGCTGTAGTAACGTTTGACGTACAATTTCCTACTGGTGCTAATTGTCCACAAACACCTGCATAAACGTTATAGTTTAAAGAAGTCATTGTACCAAGAGTCAATAACGCTGCAACCTCACCATTTGCTGGTGCAACAAATGAGAACCATACATCCTGGATTGCTCCAAATTGGTCACATGTTGGCTGTTCAGAACTTACAGTTCCAAATGAATTATCAGAGTTGGTATCAGTACCGTCAACATTTACTGCTAATGCAGTACCACAATCTTGATTGGCAACCGCTGGTGGATTTACAGCACTACAAGTAACATTCATTGTAAATGCACCTGTGCTTCCTGCATTGTATCCTTCAACTACAATATAGTAAGTTGTTGTACCGTCTGAAGTGAAAGTAGCATTTGAGTTCAATGTATTAGAAACACAAGTGTTATCATCGTCATTCCCTCCTACTGCAGTCAAATTGCCCGGAGTTCCTGTCAATACTAAAACAGATGTATCATATCCAGAACCGCAAAGGTTTAAGTTAACATTTTGTGCAGTTCCAGTTCCTGTAAATGTGTACCATACGTTTGGCGCATCTAAATCAACTCCAAAAGCAAATGCTGGATTAGCCTGGTCTAATGTAGCTAAACTGGTATTACCAGTGTAAACATTTCCACAGCTAACTGCAATAGCATTGGCAATATCGTCATTTGCAGGTGGTGGTGGTGGTGTTCCAATACAAATATTGAAAGTTGTATCCTGTCCTGTAGTAGCAGTATAAGTATAAACTCTCACATAGTAAGTTTCACCAATCGTTAATCCTGTTGGATTACTTGTATCAGGATCAGAACATGAACCAGCTACTAATGATAAAGCTGCACAGTTACCTTTCCATAATGAATGCGCCATATCTGTTACAGAACCTGCGGCATTTAAAATTGAAATTCTATGACTTGTTGAAGTCGCAACGAATGAAAACCATACATCGTCATCTTCTGTACCTGTACAAGCAGTAGTATCAGTATTAGAAGGTGTTGCAGATGCAACTGAACCTGGAGTAACTGTACCACAAGAATAATCTGGGTTAACTGTTAAAGCTATAGCTCCAGTACACTCATCATTTGCAGGTGCAGGTGGTGGAGTTCCAACACAAATATTAAATGTAATATTGTTAGTATTGCCATAAGTATAAACTCTTACATAGTAAGTGTCACCAATTGTTAAATCTGTAAGGTTTGCTGTGTTTGGATCACTACATAAAACTGAAGTTTGTGAACCACAAGCACCAGAAAGAACCTGCATGTAAGCATCTGTGCTAGTTCCTGTACCTCCTACCGCAACAATACTTGACAAAACAATTTTGTGGCTTCCTGAAGTTGCTACAAATTTAAACCAAACATCATCGTCTGGATTTCCGAAACAAGGAGCTGCAGCCATTGATAAGGTAGCACCTTGAGTTGTTCCTGCTGTAACTGTACCGCAGGCATAATCTGGATTAACAGTCAAAGCAATTGCACCGGCACAATCATCATTTGCTGGTGGAGCAGCTAAAGTTGTAAAATTAAACGGACCAATCCATGCACTGTTTCCTGATGCACCTCCACAACTTGCCTGAACATAGTATGAGTATGCAGTAAGGGCGGTTAATGGTGAAAGGTTATACGAGTTTGAAACACCAGATACTACTGTTCCTGTTCCCTGTGTGAAGCCATTAGCTCCATATTCAATGTTATAAAGTGTTGCAGTTCCATTTTCTGTCCATGAAAGCACTGCTGAAGTAATCGCAGGTACTGCAGCTAAAGCTGAAGGATTTGGACATGCCGGAGGTGTTGCAGAAACAATTGTTGGCGAGTCGAAACAAAAACCATAGTTCCAATCGTTACCAGCTGGATCATCATCATATGAAATACGATATTTAAATCCAGACAATTGAGTTGGTGTAAAACCTGCAATACTCAATGTAGTTGTTGTGTAAGTTGTTTTGACAATTGTCGTACAGTAGTTATCTGTAGATGTTGTACTGTTTCCTGGAATATTTGCACCCCAGGCTACCCAAGCCGAAGTATCAGCATTCCAGTATTCAAAACGCAATTGATCGTTAGCAAAATATCTGTAACCATACTGAACAGTAACAGACAACCATGTTTCACCAGCAGTAAAAGCCGGAGTTAAATTGATTACAGGAGATTCTGCGGCAATATTGTCCTCGTGCCCATTTGCTGCATCATCGTCATCAAATGCAAAGCTGGAAGTTGTTAATGGGTCAGACTCAAATGCTGCGGCTGCAGTTGCATAAGATCCTGTTACCGTCCATGCCGGATTCGGCCAGCTGGCACTTTGATTCAGAACCTGAGCATTGACCCAGCTAAAGGTTCCCAACAAAATGCCTACTAAAGTAATTTTTTTCATAATAAATTAAAGGTTAATGTTTGTAGCTAACAAATATAATTATAAATAAAAAAAACCACCTATTAAATAGGTGGTTTTAACTATAAAAATTTTTTAAAAAAATTATTGTTTAATAACTCTAATTGTTTTCACCTGATTATCAGATGTTACTTTTACCATGTAGGTTCCATTTGCCAAATTAGACATATCAATTTGAGCGTTGTTGGCATTAATTGCATTAGCACTTACTTTTTGTCCTAATAAATTAAATACATCAACATTTGAAATTTCTTTAGTATAAGATAAATTCAAAACGTTTTTCACAGGGTTTGGATAGTATGCAAAGTTAGCATTATCAAATGAACCAGTAGCTAAAGATGCATCATACGCGGAAACCTTAAATTGGTTTTCTGTATCGGTTGGAGCATCAGTACCCCATTTCCAAACACCAATGTAAAGTGTATCTCCGGCAGTTAAGCCAGTCAACGAAAGTAATGAGAATAATCCGGTACCTGCATCATCATCACAACCAACTTCTGTTAAAGCACCTCCACAAGTACCAGTAAAGGCAGCTATGGTAGTATCGCCTAAACTATTTGCAGCTTCAGCCTGAGTTTCAATAGTTATAGTACCAGAAGCCGGAACTACTACAGTATACCAAACATCTGAATTCTGAGTATTGTTGAAAGCACAAGATGGAGTTTCTGTTGCATCAGTTGCATTCAATACTGTTCCTGTAACTGGATGGTCACCAAAAACGTTACCTGGAGTAAGTGCAATCGCACCTCCGCAAGCATCATTTGCAGGCGGTGGTGGTGGCGTTACCGTTAATACACCACTTTTGAATGTTGTACCATCCCAGAAGTTACCAGGATTACCAGCACCAACAGGATCAATTCCTCCATAAACAAATGCTCCACCATTTAATTGGAATCTTGTTGCATAGTAGTAAGTTCCTGCAAGCAATCCAGTACCTAAAGCATATTGGTATTCATCGTTGTTTCCAACAGCACCAGAGTTCCATGTTGCCGGGAACCAGTTTGTCCATGTATTTGGATTGGTATCATCAGTACTGTATCCAACCCAAGCATTGATTCCTGGAGCCTGTCCAACAATATTTGGAGCTACATCGGTTAAACCACCTTCATAAACTTGACCATAAACAGTAACTGTACCCGCACCTTGAACAATGGTACCCGTTGGAGGCCATTGTAAGTTAGCGTAATCAGGTAAATCAGAAGGAGCAGCAGTAACTACTAAGGTATAATCTTCAACCTGTCCGAAACCAGTTCCAAGACATGGATCAGTATAGTTTGTAGTTCCGTATATTTTTTTAACACGCATACGAGTGCTTCCCGCTAAAGCTGTTGGCGGAACCAAAAGCGATTGAGTAGCCGTAATGGCGTCAGTACCTGTTGAATTTGTGATTGTTTGTGTTATGGTGTAAGCCTCATCAGCATCAGCGAAATCATTATCCTGATTCCAGTCGGCAAATACCATAAAACGATTTGTAAAATTACCATCTGTGTTTCCTTGAATAGTAATTGTATAAGAACTTCCGGCAGTTACAGCTCCGGTTGGAGATGCAAAAATTTCGTGATCCGGAGTTCCGTTTAATGTAGGGTCAGTTACATTATTGATTCCTGCAAAGTTCACTAAAGTTATTGGCTCAACATTGTTGGTAAATGTTATTGGTCCACAATAAGGAGCAACCGGATTTGCCATTGTTGTAAAACTGAATACTGAACATCCGGTAGCTTCACCAGCAAGGTTTTTTGCTACCACTTTCCAGTAGTATGTAGTTGAAGCTAATAATCCATTAACTGTTCCTGTTAAGGCTGTAGTGTTTCCTAACAAAGTAGTTGGCGCAGCATTGGTATCTAAATATACATCATAAGATGCTGCAGGAACACCTGTTGTAGCTGCATCCCAGGTTAAGGTAATTCCAGCCAAATAATCAACACCTGTTGCAGCGTTGGCTGGCGCAGTTAAAGTAACACAATCAGGAGCTGCAGATGGAAGTGCATCGTTTACAACATGGTCAACAGAAATCCTCCATTTGTCAGTAGTAGTTGAATGCATTCCAATATAAATGGTCTGCCCAACATAAGCTGATAAATCATAAGTATATTCTGTATAAGTTGTGTCTGCACTGTTCGGCGCAACCGTATCTATTACATCAGTAAATGCTCCATTAGTTGGAGTTGTTGTAGAAACCACAAGATCGAATTCTTCCGGGTAATCTACATCAAAACTTCTTGCCCAAAAACTAAAACGATCATTAACACCGGCAACAACTGTGATTGCAGGAGTAATCAAATAATCGTCATGGGCTGTAGCTGAATACGTAATAACAGCCGAAGTCGTCCCATCTAAAACAAATACCGTTGGAGTTGTGAACGCAACCCAGGTATTGGCATCGCCATCATTGATAACAGTCCACGTGCCTGGAATACCAGACTCAAAACCTTCCGTGAATTGACCAAATGATGACGTAATTGATCCTATTAAAAACAGGAATAATAACGTAATTTTTTTCATATTGTATAGTGTTTAAAAAGTTAATAGCAATAAAAGTAGGGATAATAAAAAAAACTCACAAATAAATTGTGAGTTTTAATTTAAAAATTCTAATAAATGTGTTAATTTTTAATGCTGTCTATCTGAACCAGTTCATTCGCATCAGCCTTGTAATCTACTTTGTCAAACCCGAAACCAAAAAGATTCAGGAAGTCTTGCTTATAACCTGCTAAATCTCCTATTTCAGTAAGGTTTTCGCTTGTTGCTTTTGCCCACAATTCTTTTACCTTATCCTGGATATCATCACGCATTTCCCAATCATCAATCCTAATCCTTCCTTTTTCATCAGTTGGAACCTCTTCTCCCTTATAAAGCCTTTCAGCGAATAATCTCTGGATTTGCTCAATACAACCTTCATGCACATTTGCTTCCTTCATTGTCTTGTACAATAACGAAATATACAAAGGAATTACCGGAATCGCAGAACTAGCCTGGGTTACCAATGCCTTGTTTACGGAAACATAAGCTTTTCCGTTTAATGATTTCAAACTGTCTGTAATTTTAAATGCAGTAGCTTCCAAATCATCTTTGGCGCGTCCAATGGTTCCTTTTCTATAAACTGCTTCAGTAACTTCCGGTCCGATATAAGAATAAGCAATTGTGGTAGCGCCATCAGCTAAAACACCGGCTCCTTTCAA
Organism: Flavobacterium wongokense; assembly: GCF_021608265.1. Taxonomy (GTDB): domain Bacteria; phylum Bacteroidota; class Bacteroidia; order Flavobacteriales; family Flavobacteriaceae; genus Flavobacterium; species Flavobacterium wongokense. Next base: position 266,941 of record NZ_JAKIHP010000002.1, on the reverse strand, counting down.
AGCATCCATCCACATAGCCCAATCTTCGCCACCCATTACGACTACCGTATTGTCAATATCTTCCTGGTTTGCCGGGTCAATGCTGACTTCAGAAACAATTCCTGTATGGAAATCAACAGTCTTATTTGTAAACTTCTGGCCAATAGGTTTTAACACTGAACGATGCAAAACTCCTGTAACCGGATGCATCCTGACAGGCGAAGCCAAACTATAGATTACCATGTCAACTTTACCTAAATCAGTTTTGATTAAATCAATTGTCTGTTGTTTTACTTCATTCGAAAACGCGTCTCCATTAATACTCTTTGCATACAAACCTGCCTTATGTGCTTCGGTTTCAAATGCAGCCGAATTGTACCAACCCGGAGTTGCAGTCTTTCCTTCTGCAGGTGCTTTTTCAAAGAAAACTCCAATCGTTCCAGCTCCTGAACCAAAAGCACTTGTAATCCTTGAGGCCAAACCAAAACCGGTTGAAGCTCCAATGACCAATACTTTCTTTGCGCCTTCAATGTGACCTTTTGATTTCACATATTCAATTTGGTTTTTGACATTTTCAGCACAACCATCAGGATGTGCAGTCAAACAAATAAATCCTCGCATTCTTGGTTCGATAATCATATTATAAATATTTTTAGATTAGTTTTTATGTGTTACAAAAGTAATGAATTCGGATTTTAATTCAGCAATGCCTTGGCATGATTCACTGCCGAATCTGAAATATCCTTACCCGAAAGCATTTCTGCAATTTCAATTATTCGCTCTTCAGTATTCAATAATTTCAATTCGGAAACGGTATTTTCTCCCATCACGGTTTTGAATACTTTATAATGCTTGGTTCCTTTAGCTGCAATTTGTGGCAAATGCGTTATGGCAAAAACCTGCATCGTTTTACTCATGTCCCGCATGATTTCTCCAATCTTATTGGCAATTTCACCCGAAACACCAGTGTCAATTTCATCAAAAATGATAGTAGGCAGTTTTGAATATTGTGATAGAATCGATTTTACAGCCAACATTATCCTCGACATTTCACCACCGGAAGCTACTTTTTTCAACAGGCCAAAATCGGTTCCTTTATTTCCCGAAAACAAAAATTCAAGGCTGTCTTTCCCATTATTGTGATATGTAGCAGATGACCTGATTTCAATCTTAAACCTGACATTCGGCATGCCTAACTGATTCAGGATGGCAATGAGTTTTTCAGATAAATTTGGAACAGCTTCACTCCTGCTCCTGCTTATTTTTAGAGCAATGACATCCAATTGAGATTCAAAATCCGTTATATCATTTTCAAGTTTTGCGATTTCTTCTTCCAAATTGGAAACAGAAACCACTTTGCTTTCCAAGGAAGCCTGGATTTCCAATAACTCTTCAACAGTCAAAACGTTGTGTTTTTTCTGCAGGTTGTAAATCAACTGTAGTTTTTGATTGATTGCTTCGAGTTTTTCAGGGTCATTATAAACCAATTCCGATTCGCGGTTCAGTTCCTTTACAATATCATCAAACTCTATTAAAATGCTATTTGTCCTTTCTAAAACCGATTGATATTCAGTCGAAAAACCAGCATTTTTTTGAAGCGTTGCTTTAAACTCTTTGAGATTTTTCAGGATTCCAAATTCATCCTCATTTGCCATTGACAAAAGTTTGTCGAGGTTTTCCTTTATGAATTCGACATTGTTCAAGGACTGATACTGTTGTTCGAGTTCCTCTAGTTCACCATGTTTTAAATTTGCCGATTCCAGTTCGTTGTACAGGAACTCATTATAATCCTTTTCCTTGAGAATCGTTGAAAATTCATTTTTCTTCGATTCCAAAGTTGATTTTGCCACACGGTATGTTTTAAGCAAAGCCTGATATTCGCCCAATAATTCCTGATTATTTGCAATAGAATCCAATATCTTAAACTGATAATCTTCTTCAGACAATTCCAGAGTTTGATGCTGCGAATGCACATCAATAAGGTAAAAACTTAAATCCTGAAGCTGTTGAAGGTTTACCGGACTGTCATTGATAAAAGCCCTTGATTTGCCCGAAGGAAGGATTTCCCTTCTAATGATGGTTTCCTCTTCATAATCCAAATCATTGGATTCAAAAAAGGATTCCAGCTTGTATTTACCGATAGAAAAATTGGCTTCGACGATGCATTTTTCGTCCTTGTTTTTTAGTGACGTCAGGTCGGCACGTTTTCCCAAAACTAGGCCCAATGCCCCAAGAAGTATTGATTTTCCTGCTCCCGTTTCGCCAGTTATAATTGAAAATCCATTGGAAAAATCGATGTTTAATTTTTCTATTAACGCAAAATTTTCAATGGATAACGAAGTAATCATGTTTAGGAAATGAAGGAAAGTTTAAAAAGTAAATGTACTAATTATAACTTAATCGATTGCCATTTACTTACGTTGAGTGGAGACATTTTATTTAGGTTATCAATAGTTTCAGATAATGAAACCTTTGGTCCACCCGACAAAATGGATACCAATTCGTCTACTTTGGCATCAAAAAACACCCTGGTTAAAAAGGCATTGGGACGCACTTTATAAATAGCAGAAAGCGTATTGATTGAAGCTATAACCTTGTCTTTCGCACCTTTCAAATCGGAATTCATAGTATCCAAACCTTCCCTATGGTATTGATAAAGTGCCTGCCTGTAAGCATCATAAGTTCCCGACATCACATCGGTAACCAGATAATAGCGGTTTTGATTTCCTTCTGACTGGCTCCAGCCTTTGTAACCTCCTTGTTGTGCAACAGTCATAATCTGCTGTGCAATCTCATAGTTCTTATTGCCGCCCATTGGGCTGTAAGTATCGGCATCAAATCCAAGGATCATATAACTATAATACGCCAAAACAGAAACTAAATTGGAATCAAATGTTGATGGATTGAACTGTAGGTTTTCAAATTCTATATAACGAAAACTGAAATCATTGTCATTAAAGTTGAATACCGGCGACGAATACGATGAATTGAAGACTGGCCTGCTCGACTGAACCTGTAAAGTTGCGGTAAACTGATTGGAATCATAGCTGTTGATGATAATCACCATCGAGCATTCAATCTTTTCATTTTGCTTGTATTCTTCTCCTGTCCAATCGGTTTTATTTACAAAATCGCTTATCGAAGTTTTTAGATTCTTAAAAATCTGATTGTTGGTACTCGCTATTTTGTCTGAATTAATTTGTACGGTACAATTCAATTGTTGTGCCTGTACTACTCCAACAAAAAGCAATAAAAGAAGACTGATTCTATTTCTCATAATAAGCAATTACTTTATTCATAATATCGGTTGCAACCAATTCCTTAGATTTCAAATCCATTGGCTCTACCACAAAATCCTTATCGATGAAAGTGATTTTGTTTGTCGGTTTCCCAAAACCTGCTCCTTCATCCTGAAGCGAATTTAAAACAATCAAATCTAAGTTTTTTTTCTGAATTTTCAACTTTGCATTATCTATTTCATTTTCGGTCTCCAGCGCAAAGCCAATCAAAAACTGATTTTTCTTTATTTTTCCTAATGATGCCAATATATCCTGCGTTTTTTCCAGTTCAATGCTCAAAGACGCATCGGCTTTTTTAATCTTCTGGGCTGCAACAACTTTTGGCCTGTAATCTGCAACTGCAGCGGCACAAATGGCAACATCCATATCTTTAAAATGCTTATGGCATTCATCATACATTTGTTGTGCAGAAGTCACACGGATCAGATTAATAACGGGATTTTTTGCTTTTAAGTGTGTTGGCCCTGAAATTAATGTTACAGAAGCTCCCAATTCGGCTGCTTTTGACGCAATGTCAAATCCCATTTTACCCGAAGAATGATTCCCGATAAAACGTACCGGATCGATTGCTTCGTAAGTTGGACCAGCTGTAATCAGGATTTTTTTTCCTTTTAATGGCAGTTTGCTTTCCAAATCCTTTTCCAAAAAGGCGATGATGTTTTCTGGCTCAGCCATTCTTCCTTCGCCAGATAATCCGCTGGCCAATTCACCTGTTTCGGCCGGAATCATAATGTTGCCAAATTTCTTTAAAAGCTCAAAACTGGAAAGTGTCGACGGATGTTTATGCATATCCAAATCCATAGCCGGGGCAAAGTAAACGGGACATTTTGCAGAAAGATAAGTAGCAATCAAAAGATTATCACAATTGCCATTCGCCATTTTGGAAAGCGTATTGGCAGTTGCAGGAGCAATCAGCATCAAATCGGCCCAAAGCCCTAATTCGACGTGGTTGTTCCATTGTGCATTCGCGTCCTCTTCATTATAAAAAGAGGAATGCACCGGGTTTTTGGAAAGTGTGGATAACGTAAGCGGTGTTACAAAATCCTTAGAAGCCGGTGTCATGACCACTTGGACATGTGCACCGGCTTTTATAAATAATCGGACTAACGTTGCTGTCTTGTATGCGGCAATTCCTCCGGATATGCCGAGTAGTACTTTTTTACCGCTTAAAACAGACATCTTAATTAGTCTTTTGTAGTATCTCTGTAGTAAATTTTGTCATCAAGCCATTCCTGAACAGCCAATGCGTGTGGTTTTGGTAATTTTTCGTAGTATTTAGAAACTTCGATCTGCTCTTTGTTTTCGAAGATTTCTTCAAGACTATCGTTGTAAGTAGCAAACTCTTCCAATTTCTCGGTCAATTCTTTTTTGATTTCAGAATTGATTTGGTTTGCTCTTTTAGCCATTATTGTAATTGCCTCATAAACATTGCCAGTACGCTCTTCAATCGCAGTCTTATTATAAGTAACTGTGTTTACTGGTGCATTCGTCTTTTTTAAATCCATGACTTTTTATTTAGAATATTGTTTTAAATCGTTTTCAATTCGCGCCAACTTTTCATCGGCTTTTGCTTTGTATTCAGAATCAGCTTTAAATTTCACCAAACTCGAATAAGCAGCTTTTGCATTTTCAAGCCTTTCCTGCATTTTGGCAGGAACACTATTTATTGCTAACAAATAGGCAGAGTCAAATTTATAATATAATGCCTGCTCTTTGTATGAAGTTCCCGGGAAATTAATAAGAAAGTTGTCAAAAGCTACCATTGCCGCTTTGTAATCGGTGATTGTATGGTAGATCTTTGCGTTTTCAAATGCTTTCTTTTCCAGTTTTTCCCTCATTGCCTTTACCAAGGTATTGGCTTCAGGAAGGTTTTGACCCTCAGGATAAGTATCAATGTAAGCTTGAAGCTTATCAATGGCTTTGTAGGTATCAGTCTGATCCAAACTATAAACCGGCGATAGGAACGTAAATGATTTTGCTCCTAAAAATGAAGCTTCCTCAATTTTTTCGCTCTTTGGATAACTCGCTACAAAACTCTCAAACTGATATCCGGCCAAGTAATATTGCTTGGTTTTATACAAGGATTGGGCATACATATAAAACATCTTTTCAGCTGATGGCTTTCCTTTTAGTGCCGGAGAAAGCTGTTCAAACAATCTTATGGCTTTACCATATTTCTTTGCCAGGTACATTTTTTCTGCAGCGGCATATTTAACAGCAGTATCTTCCGATTTTAAGGCTTTTTGGTATTCACTGCAGGACGATAAAAAAAGTAATACAGCAAACAGGACTAAAAATTTCTTCATTTTTTTATTTAATTCAGCTGATTTTAAACACTTTTTGTGTTTTAAAAAGCAACTGCAAATTTAGTTATTAATTGTAGATAACAAAATATTTTTTTCGGGTTCAAAAAAACTACATTTTTGCAATTTTATTGGTGAAAGCCTGAAGGCGGTTTGCCAAATCTTCATCGACATTTACCAAAGGCAAACGAACTGTATTCTCCGATAAGCCCAGTGTTTTAAAGACTTCCTTGATTCCTGCCGGATTTCCCTGCTCAAAAATCATATCGATGGAATCGGCTAAAAGATAATGCAGTTTATACGCTTCGTCTACTCTTTTGTTCAAACCAAGATGCACCATTTCTGAAAATTGTTTCGGAAAACCTTCTGCAATTACCGAAATAACGCCAGAACCACCAGCCAAAATCATCGGCAGTGTAATCATATCATCACCTGAAATTACCAGAAAATCTTTTGGCTTATCCTGAAGCAGTTTCATCACCTGCACGATATCGCCTGCAGCTTCTTTTACGGCAACCACATTTTTGAAATCATTCGCCAGTCTTATGATAGTTGAAGGCAGCATATTGCTTGATGTGCGTCCCGGAACATTATACAAAATCACCGGAATCGGAGAAGCTTCAGCAATCGCTTTGAAATGCTGGTAAATTCCTTCCTGTGTTGGTTTGTTGTAATAAGGCGAAACAGAAAGAACCGCAACAAAATCCTTGAAATCCCTTGATTTTAATTCGGCAACAACTTCGGATGTATTGTTGCTTCCAACACCAAGTACTAACGGCAGCCTTCCTTTGTTGGCTTCGACCACAGTATCTATAACCAATTCCTTTTCTTCTTTGGAAAGTGTAGCGCTTTCGGCTGTAGTTCCAAGAACAACCAGGTAATCAATTCCGTTATCAATCTGAAAATTTACTATGGATTTTAAGGCTTCAACATCTATTGAGAAATCTTTTTTGAAGGGTGTAACAAGCGCAACTCCTGTTCCAATTAATGATTGCATGTTATATTTTGTTTAGAATTTTTAAATATTTGAATAGTTCGTCCATAAAAACCTTGTAGTTTTCGGCATTGGTATCAATCATAAAGTGATTGAGCCTTTTATCTATGGACGCAAAACCTACCTTAAAACCAGCCTTGGACAAATGTGAAACCAAAAGTAATGCAACTTTTTCAGTATCGTAATAATTAATCAATAAATCGAATGGCTCAGCCACAAACTCCTTTACTTCCTTTTTATCTACAGTTCCTGTCCAACTCAAATCCTTGTGGCTGAAAACCGGATAATCAAAAACTTCGTTCTTTTTTATCTTATCCTTAAAGACCAGGATTTTAATATCGTTTTCTGCAATTCCGTTTTGGATTAATTCATTTACCAGGGCTTCCCTTTCGTAAAAATAGCTTTCGTCAAAGATAATCCCTACTGTTTTTATTACTTTATCAGAAGCTAAATGTTTAACATTGGATAAACTATTTTTAACTATTTTTTTTGTTGAAAAATCCTTTAAGTAATTTAAAAACATACTACTTTTACTTGAATTACAAATTTACTAAAATTAGTGCCAAAAAGCGATGGTAAAACTAAAAAACTATAACGTTGTATTAAAGCATTTTGTTTTATTATTAACATTTACAGCCTTTATTTCCTGCGCCGAAAAGAAATATGCCGTAACCAAAATTGAAGGCAGGGAAATTGGAATTACAGACAAGAATTCGGAAGTTGCTGCAATTGAAAACTTTATCAAACCTTATCGCGATAAAATTGACGAAGATTTGAATAAAGTCCTGGCAAATGCTCCCGAAACTTTGGACAAATCGGGCGAATGGCAGACGGCAATGGGAAACTTCCTTGCAGATATCACTTTTGAAAAATCGGACAAGGTTTTTCAAATGCGCGAAAAGAAATCAATCGACATCTGCCTGCTCAACCACGGCGGAATCCGAAGCATCATTCCGAAAGGCAATGTAACAGCACGAACCGCTTTTGAAGTGATGCCTTTTGAGAACAGCGCCATCGTTATTGGTTTGAAAAGCGAACAGATTTTAGAAATGATCAATTATATCATTACAGAGAAAAAACCACATCCTTTAAAAGGGCTGACATTTACCATTGGCAAAGACAATCAACCTAAAAACATATTGGTCAACGGAAAACCATTAGACACAAACAAAGTTTATTATGTTGTGACTTCCGATTATTTATCAAATGGCGGCGACAATATGCTGTTCTTCAAAAAAGGCGTTGCGCAATATGACCTGAGCTATAAACTTCGGAATATCATCATTGATTATTTCAAGGAAAACAAAACAATTACAGCCAATAAAGACATCAGGATTACCAAAGAATAAGACCATGAAAAGAAGAGATTTTATACAGAACACAGCATTGAGTTCGGCATTTTTAGGACTTGGCGGTTTATCACTGAGTAGTTTTAAAGCTCCGGATACAAAGCATTTGACGATACTTCATACCAATGATGTCCACAGTTACATTGACCCCTTTCCTCCTACGCATCCTAAAAATCCAAATATGGGTGGCGTAGCGCGAAGGGCAGCTTTGATAGAAACCATTCGAAAGGAAAATCCAAATGTGTTATTGCTTGATGCGGGCGATATTTTCCAGGGAACGCCTTATTTCAATTATTATGGAGGCGAATTGGAATTCAAACTGATGAGCATGATGAAATACGATTTGGCAACCATTGGAAACCACGATTTTGACAACGGGATTGAGGGTTTGTACAATCAATTGCCGAATGCCAGTTTTGAATTTGTTTCGGCAAATTATGATTTTAAAAATACCATTATGAATGGCCATGTGAAACCGTATAAGATTTTCAACAAAGACGGAATTAAGGTTGGCGTATTTGGCCTTGGTGTTGGCTTGGAAGGTTTGGTTGACAAGAAGAATTATAAGGAAACCGTTTATAACGATCCGGTTGGCATTTCCCAGGATATGGCACGGATTTTAAAGCACGAAGAAAAATGTGATTTGGTCATCTGCCTTTCGCATATTGGTTACAAATACCCAAACGAACCTGATAAAATCTGTGATACCAAATTGGCTACGCTAACCAAAGACATCGATTTGATTATTGGCGGGCATACACATACTTTTTTGGATAAACCAACTGTTTTAAAAAATGCTGACGGTAAAGATGTTTTGGTCAATCAGGTTGGATGTTATGGTGTAAACCTGGGCAGGATTGATTTTCATTTTGACAGCGATGCTTCAAAAATAGCTTTAGGAAAATCCATTATTGTTTGATTTTTCACCTGTAACCACATACTTGTAAAACGAGAAGAATGCCAGGGCATTGAGTGTCATCGCCAATGGCCTGAAGAGCTCTTCGAATTCGTCAATCAAAAAGTACTTTTCGATAAAAACCACAAACTGCAGCATTACAAAAAGCAATGCGCTAATCAGCAATATTGAATTCTGTTTATTATCATTCATAACATAACTCGAAAGTGCGATTCCGGCAAATAACGAAATCAACAGGTTTTGAATAATCAAAATCCAAACACTGTTTTCTGGGATTTCGACTGTTTCCGAAAAAAGGTAAAAGAATACCAGTAAGAAAGGTGCTGTTGCTATGATAATCGGGACATAATCCTTAACCTTCTGATGCATGAAAATCAGGTAAAGAACCAAAATCCGATGCACTGAAAAAATCAACACTCCATAAAATAAATATTGTGGCGTATCCGGAATGAAGAGGATATTGGTAACGCTGGACAATAACAGTGCGACTACAAACACCTTATCCCTATTATCTGATTCTATATAATAAAGAAGTATCAGGAATAATGGAAGAATGGGTTTTAATGTACAGATAACAGGCCTGCTTACAAAATACTCTGCAAGCACTTCAAAGAATGCCAGTACAAAATAGCAAACCGTCAGCGCGTTTATTATGTTGGTTCTTTTTTGCATCTATAAACTTTTATATAACCTCATATTTATGCTTACTCTTCTCTGTATAAAACATATACCTTGTCAATAAGAACTGCCCCAAAACAAACAATATCATAGCAGTTGCCTGCAATACATTCACATCGTCATAGTAGAGTTTCAACAAAAATATGAATTGGTTAAAGGCCATAAACATGGTGCTTATCAGCAATAACGAATTGGGTTTGTTGGAAACCATGATATAATTGCCAAGGCTGAATCCTCCTAAAAATATCGTAAAGCCCCCCTGAAGCAAAAACAAATAAACATTATTCCCCAAAGTGTCATAAGTGTAAAGTGTAACAATGACATATAGAAAGATAAAGGGAACACAACCCAGGATCAAGGGCACCGAATTGGGCATTTTTACTTTGTTGACAATAATGTAAATGACCAATATCCTGTAAACCAAAAAGAAAAAAACACCGTAGAATATGTATTGAAATGAATCCTGGATAAACAACAGGTTGGCAACCCAGCTAAACAATAATGCAATGATGAAAAACGGACTTATTTTTTTGGAAACCCTTAAATAGTAAGCAATCAGGATTGGCAGAATCAGTGGTTTGGTCATCCAGATTAAAAGCTTGTTTTCAAAATATTCGGCAAGGACTTCAATAACAGAAACCGTGAAAAAAAATACCAGCAGCAAGCTTGCAACTTTATTATTCTTTAGATTTTCCAAATAATCATTTTGCATCAGTAGGACTTTTATAATTGATACAACTCTTTATTGTTGAATGTCTAATAAAAGTAAACTAATTTTTTGAATTACAACGATATAAATGAGCATTTTAACGACTTATCATTTCCAGAAAATCATTTTCTGAAATAATCGGCACCTTTAATTGATTGGCTTTTTCGAGTTTGGCCGGACCCATATTATCGCCTGCAACCACAAAATCGGTTTTGGCAGAAATGGAACTTCCCACTTTTCCACCGTTGTCTTCAATTGCTTTTTTAAGGTCATCACGTGAGAATTTTTCAAAAACTCCCGAAACTACAAAGGTTTTCCCAGCCAATTTGTCGGTTGCATTTGGATTGAATTTTTCAATCAGTTCCAATTGTACTCCAAACGCTTTCAAACGCTCAATGATTTTGACATTCTCCTGGTTATCAAAAAATTCGATGACACTTTGGGCAATCTTCTCTCCTATCTCATCAACCAAAATCAAATCCATAAGCGACGCATTCTGAAGTGCATCAATGTTTTTGTAATGTTTAGCCAATTTTTTTGCAACGGTTTCCCCAACATATCGGATTCCCAAAGCATATAAAACACGGTCAAACGGAATCTCTTTGGATTTCTGGACGCCGTTTACCAAATTCTCCGCTGATTTTTGCGCCATTCGTTCCAGGTTTATAATGTCATCAACATTTAACTCATATAAATCCGAATAATCCTTTACCAAACCGTTGTTGAAAAGCAAAGCAACCGTTTCTCCTCCAAGGCCTTCAATATCCATGGCTTTACGCGAAATATAATGCTGTATCCTTCCGATGATTTGTGGCGGACAACCATAGAAATTTGGACAATAATGATTGGCTTCACCGGCTATTCGTACCAACTCCGAATTGCATTCAGGGCAATGCGTGATGTATTCAGTCGGTTTGGAATCCTGGCTTCTTTTGGCAAAATCAACTCCAATAATTTTCGGGATGATTTCCCCTCCTTTTTCAACAAAAACGGTGTCGTCCACGCGGATGTCAAGTTTTTCAATCTGGTCGGCATTGTGCAAGGAAGCGCGTTTTACAATGGTTCCGGCAAGTTGCACCGGTTTCAGATTGGCAACCGGAGTAATGGAACCTGTTCGTCCAACCTGGTACGAAATCGAATTTAGAACCGTGGAAACCTGTTCGGCCTTAAATTTATAGGCAATAGCCCAACGCGGAGCTTTGGCGGTATAACCCAGTTCGTCCTGCTGATGGAAATCATTTACCTTGATTACAACACCATCGGTTTCATAAGGCAGATTGTGTCGGTGTGTATCCCAATGATTGATAAATTCAAAAACTTCGTCAATATTGTTGGCCAATTTTGCCTCCTTTGGAACCTTAAAACCCCATTTCCGTGCAGCTTCCAAACCTTCAAATTGGGTTTTGATATTGAGGTTGTTACCAACAATGAAGTAAAGCAAACATTCCAATGGACGTTTGGCAACTTCAGCGCTGTCCTGCAATTTCAAACTTCCCGAAGCGGTATTCCTCGGATTGGAATAAGGCGTTTCACCAATTTCAATGAGTTCCTGATTCATTTTGGCAAAACCTTCCAAAGGCAATATTATTTCGCCACGGATATCAAACTTTGCAGGATAATTTCCTTTTAGCTGAAGTGGAATTGACTTTATCGTTTTGATGTTCGTCGTAACATCATCACCCTGAAAACCATCACCACGGGTTACTGCACGCTTTAATTTACCATCTTCATACGTTATTGAAATAGAAGCGCCGTCGTATTTCAATTCGCAGGTATATTGTAGTTGAGCATTTCCAAGAACTTTTTGGATTCTGGTTTCCCAATCAATCAAATCTTCCTTTGAATAGGAATTGTCGAGCGAATACATTCGGTAGTCATGAACGACCGTGTTGAAGTTTTTGGTTATGGCTCCACCCACTCTTTGTGTTGGTGAATTTTCGTCAAAAAACTCCGGATGCTGTGCTTCCAATTCCTGAAGCTGCTTTAGTTTTTGGTCAAATTCAAAATCGGAAATCGTTGGAGTGTCCAACACATAATAGTTGTAATTGTGCTGATTGAGTTCGTCCCTTAGTGATTGAATGGTATTTTGAACGTCCATAAAACTTTGAAAATTGAAATGTTATTAGAATCCCTCAAATGTAACATTATTACCAAAAACAAAAAAGCCACTCTTAAAATTAGAGTGGCTTTAAAGAAACAATACCCCTGAATTATTTATTTTTGAATCACGATGAAATTGGAACGTCGATTTGCAAAATGCTCGTCTTCTGTACATTTGACACCGTTACTACATTTGTTTGTCAATCGGCTTTCGCCAAAACCTAGTGCGCTTTCAATTCGTGCAGGATCAATTCCTTTGGAAAGAATGTACGTTTGGGTTGATTTTGCACGGTTATCCGAAAGTTTCATATTATAGGCATCTTTTCCCCTAGAATCAGTGTGTGACTCGATCTTGATTTTTACATTAGGGAATTTCTGCAATACAAAAACCACTTTATCCAATTCGGCCGCAGCCTGTGGCATGATGTTCCATTTGTCAAATTCAAAGAAAATCGGATTAATGACAATCTTTTCTTCACCTGATTTATCTTTGGCAACCAAATCATCATACTTGCTCAGCTCAAAGTTGATATCCGGAATTTCGAAATCATTGACATTTTTGGTCGTGACTTCCCTTTCTTCAGTACTGTAACCGGTTTTTGTCGCAACGGCTTTTATTTTCTTATCGCATGGAACGGTCAGCTTGTAATAACCATTAGCATCGGTAGTTGCCGTAGCAATCAAATCACCAAAAGCGTTGTAGGCATTTACCGTTGCGCCTTCTATTGGCAGTTTTGATTTGATGCCCGTTACTTTTCCGGTGATGTATTCGTTACAAACTGGCTTTCCTTTTGTGAAATAATAAATGTCGTCATCGCCTTTTCCGCCTGCCCTATTTGAAGAAAAATAACCATAAGTTCCACCAGCGTCAATGATATAAGAGAAATCATCTTTGTTGCTGTTTATTGGTGCTCCTAAATTTTTTGGTTCCGAAAAGTTTAGTCCGTTTGAGAATTTGCTTTCATAAACATCCAAATCACCCCAACCATAATGGCCGTCCGAAGAAAAGTACAATACACCATTTCTGAAATACGGAAACAATTCATCTCCAACAGTATTGATTTTTGGTCCCAAATTTTGTGGTGTGTTCATCGTGCCATCTTCTGCGATTTGAGCCACGTATAAATCAGTTCCACCCAAACCACCAGGCATATCCGAAGCAAAGAATAACCATTTGCCATCTTCGCTCAAAGCCGGATGCCCAACGGAATACTTAGGATTATCAAAGAAAACCTTATCCGATTTGGTTACCTTTCCATTGTCGATTGAGCCTTTGATAATCTGCAGGTTGTTTGTCCTGTCCTTATCCAAAACCGGCTTATTCTTCGAAACAATGTTCGTGGTGTAATAAGTAGTCTTTAAATCGGAGCTGAATGTTATCGTGGCTTCATGAAAACGCGTGGCAACATTCGGCAGGAATAATGCATCGTTAAACAAGCTTCCGTCAGCCGTATTCCTTTCAGCAATATATAAATTAAGGAAAGGCTGTTTGTTCCAACTGTAGAGTTTCTCATTGAAACTTGTGGTATCCTTACTCGAAGCGTATACAATTTTTTCACCATAAAAAGCGGTCCCAAAATCAGATTTAGCCGAATTGATATCCAGGTTTTTGATCTCATACAAAGGTTTGGTTTTGGCCAGGCTGTCCATTTGCCTCTTCTGGTTTACATAATGGGCAATTTGCTTCTGGTCGCCTTTTTTATTCAGGTATTCCTTGGTAAGCAAATCGGCTTTTTCATAATCCATGACGCCTTTCATTGACTGGATGTATCGCAGGAAGTAAGTATCTTCCATGCTCTGTCCCTGAATATCATAGAGTTTTTGATACCATTTTAAAGCATTGCGGCTATCGCCCGTGTAATAGTACGAATCGGCGACATTCTTTAAGGTTTGGGTTCCTGGTTTTTCAACCTTCTGAAGATATTCTTCGTAGGCTTTGGCAGCATCAACATAGGCAAAGGTCTTAAAAAGTTCGTCTGCCTTTTTTAGTTTCGTTTGAGCAAAAACGGTCGTCAAACAAAACATCAGACTAAGAGTGTATATTTTTTTCATAATAATAGCTTTTAGAAAAATCTTGGTGATTTCATTTGACTTGATTTTTTCTGCATCTGGAAACGAAGGATAATCTCATGAGAACCATCGTTATACTTGTTAAGGTCACTAACCGTATAGTCAAAGGCATAGCCAATGAAAATGCTTTTAGTTACCTGGAAACCGGCAAGTGCACTCACCGAATCATCCCAACGATAGGAAGCGCCGGCAGTAAATTTTTCGTGAATCAGGAAATTAGCTGATAGATCGTACGATAAAGGTGCGCCGCTAACTGCCTTAACCAGGAAAGCAGGTTTGAATTTCAGGTTATCGGAAATATCAAAAACATAACCTCCGATAAAGAAATAGTGGAATCGGTCGCGGTTAACCGCTTCCTGCACATCATCGTAATAATCATTGCGGATGAAATTTGGAACCGAAGCTCCAAAATACCATTTGTCTGAATAGTAATAAATTCCTGCACCCAATGAAGGCTTGAAATTATTGCTGATGTTCTCGTTTAAGACTGGGTCAATCGGATTATTGAATCTTCCTTTAGACCAGTCTACATTCAGCATTCGGACGCCGGCTTTTAAACCAAAAGCCAGCTTCTTATCGTACGCCAATGGTATGGTATAGGAGAAATTTCCATCAAGGAATAATTCGTTGGATGGACCTAATTTATCATTCACAGCACTTAAGCCCAATCCGACCCTTTCATTTGAAAGAGGTGCGTGAATGGCAAAAGCCTGTGTTTCGGGAGCACCTTCTATCCCAACCCATTGCGAGCGGTGTAAAAGAATGGCTTCCAATGTACCTGCAGAACCGGCATAAGCCGCGTTCACCGTCATCGTATTGTACATATACTGCGTATATTCGGGATCCTGCTGGGCATTCATCACATTGGTGATAAAGGAAATCAGCAACAAACAATACGTATTTTTGATTTGTATATTTAGTTTCATATTTATAACATTTAGATTAATAATTCAGGCGTAAGTATCCACAGGATTATCTTGCAATAGATAACCAACCTGTTTTTACTATATTGTCTACGCCAACATCAAGAACATAATAATAAGTACCTGTAGGCAGTTTATCATTAACGTTAATCGTTCCAGATACATTGGCAGTACCATTCCAGTCATTCAAATAATGACTTCGATCGTATACCAGTGTTCCGTATCTGTTATAAACATGAAGTTTATTGTTTGGATAATTTTCAATGCAATCCACTATGAAAAATTCATTGGAACCATCATCATTTGGAGAAAACTCGTTATAAACAATGAGGCATAATGGAGTTGTTGTTATTGAAGCATCATTATTGGAAAGATCGGTATCAATTGGATCTGAAGTTCCGATGCTTACAGTGTTCATATAATCTCCAGTCGGCAATACCCTTGCCGTTAACAACATGGTTACTGTTTCATTGGAATTTATCCTTGGAATTTCCCAAACTCCTGAATTGTAGCTTCCAACTGATGAAGTTGCATTCACAAAACTATATCCTGAAGGCAGAGGTTCATTAACCGAAACATTCAAGATATGGTTTGGACCTGAATTGGTAACGGTAATTGTAAAGACAACATTCGTATCAATGTTTGGAGTCGGGTTATCAACTGTTTTGGTGATTAACAAATCGGAACATGAAACCACGCTAAGAGCCAATTCCCTAACACTATGTCCAGAGCAGCTGTTAATGAAATCAACAGTCACCTGAGCCGGTCCAACCGAAGTCCAGGAAACAGTTACGTAATCATCTGTAGGCTGACCGCCGGCAATCACAATTCCGTTGATTACTGTCCATACATAATTAGACATTCCCGGATTTGTGGTATACGTCACCTCGTCAAAAGCACAGGCTGGATTTGTTCCTCCGTTGATTACAGCTGGAGTATTCGGTGTAAATGTTGTATTTACCATTAATCGAATTGAACTTGCACAACCGGAACCGTCTATGATAGAGGCATAATAAACTCCTCCATCTGCTAATAATGTTGTTGAAGGCAAAACATTTCCTCCTGCTGGCGCATCATACCAAGTCACACCGGTTTCATTCACCTGTACATCTGCCAATGTAGCACTGGCTGACTGGCAGAAGCTTTGAGATGGATTAGTTGCCGTGGGAGTTGTTCCTCCATTAACTGTTGTTGTGACAGCCAAACGAATTGAGCTGGCGCATCCTGTACCGTCAAGGATTGAGGCATAATAAATTCCACCATTTGCCAAAGATGTAGTTGCAGGAAGTGCATTTCCATTTACAGCAGCATCATACCAGGTTACCCCAGTTTCATTAACCTGAATATTGGTTAAAGTCGGGCTGTCAACCAAACAAAAACTTTGAGAAGTAGAAGTTGTGGTTGGTGTAGTTCCAGGATTAATAGTTGTAGTAATCATCAAACGAACTGAACTTATACAACCATTACCATCAGTAATTGAAGCATAATAGATTCCTCCATTCGTCAAGGTTGTTGTCGACGCCAAAACGTTTCCATTTGTTGCAGCGTCATACCAGGTCACACCCGTTTCATTGACCTGTATATCAGCAATTGTTGGATTGTTTACCAAACAAAAACTTTGCGAATTATTTGTGGTTGTTGGTGTAGTTCCGTTATTGATGGTTGTGGTAACAGCCAAACGAATTGAACTGGCACAACCTGTTCCATCAACTATTGAAGCGTAATAAATTCCGCCATTTGTTAAAACTGTCGAAGCAGCTAAAATATTTCCATTCGTTGCCGCATCATACCAGGTTACGCCACTTTCATTTACCTGAATATCAGCTATCGTTGGATTGTTTGTAGAACAAAAACTTTGCGAAGTTGAAGTTGTTGTAGGTGTTGTGCCGGGATTAACAGTTGTAGTAACCGCTAAACGGATTGAACTCGCACAACCAGTTCCGTCAATGATTGAAGCATAATAAATTCCGCCATTTGTCAAAGTAGTTGTCGATGCCAAAACACTTCCATTTACAGCCGCATCATACCACGTTACTCCCGTTTCGTTTACCTGAATATCAGCAATGGTTGGATTATTTACCAAACAGAAACTCTGCGTAGTCGAAATTGTGGTTGGTGTAGTTCCAGGATTAACCGTTGTTGTAACAGCTAATCGGATTGAACTTGCACAACCTGTTCCATCAATGATTGAAGCATAATAAATTCCACCATTTGTCAAAGCTGTTGTGGATGTTATAATGTTTCCATTTACAGGTGCATCATACCAAGTCACTCCGGTTTCATTAACCTGAATATCAGCTATCGTTGGGTTATTTACCAAACAGAAACTCTGCGAAGCGGAAGATGTGGTTGGCGTTGTTCCCGGATTAACCGTTGTGGTAACCGCTAAACGGATTGAACTTGCACAACCTGTTCCATCAATGATTGAAGCATAATAAATTCCACCATTTGTCAAAGCTGTTGTGGATGTCAAAATATTTCCATTTACAGGTGCATCATACCAAAGAACTCCGGCCCCATTCACTTGTATATCAGCAATAGTAGGATTGTTTACCAAGCAAAAGCTCTGTGAAGCCGAAGTAGTTGTTGGAGTAGTTCCGGGATTAACAGTAGTTGTAATGGCCAATCTTGTCGAACTTGGACAACCAGTTCCATCAATGATTGAAGCGTAATAAATTCCGCCATTTGTTAAAGGTGTTGAAGCGGCCAAAACGTTTCCATTTGTTGGTGCATCATACCAAGTCACTCCGGTTTCATTAACCTGAATATCAGATATTGTTGGATTATTTACCATACAGAAACTTTGAGAAGCTGAAATAGTTGTTGGTGTTGTTCCGCCACTAACCGTTATCACAACTGGTTTGAAATCTCCAGCCTGATTTAGGCAGCTTGTATCAGAAGTTAAGCCAACATAATAAGTATAAACTCCAGCAACTAATCCCGAAACGGTAAGCGTACCATCAGTTCCAATAGTAAATGTTACTGCTCCAACTACACTTCCGTTTGCAATAGGCTGTGAATTATCGTTGGAGAAAAACCAAAAGAACTGTGGGTTTGGCAATATAGTTGTTGGAGTTATAGCTGCATTATTTCCCAAACAAAACAATGCATCATTAGCTGTAATATCAGTTGCAACCGTAAAAGGCAAAATAGTTATCGTAACTGTTGCCCTGTCGGGTTGGGCAGTTTCGCAATATTCATCTGAACTTACTCCAACATAATAGGTATAACTTCCAGGAGTTAATCCTGTCAGTGCTAAGGTTGAAGAAGATTGTCCTACGATTGGGTTTTGAGAGGTTCCATCAAAAGAATACCAATGAAATACCGGATTTGTAATTGTTATCGTGCTGTTCAATACAGCCTGAAGGTTTACATTTCCGGTTGTTGTGCAAACCACAGGATTTGTACTACCATTAATCAGTATTTGGGAAATAGCTGTAGGTGGAGCGGTTTGCCCAACAATAACAGTTACTGTTCCTCTTGCATAGGTTTCACATCCAAAACGAACCGGCTGAATATAATAAGTATAAGTTCCTGCGGCCAAAATTGAAGGCAATGTGAAACTGGTTCCGGTAGAAACGATATTTCCACCAACGGCAGCATCATACCAAATAAATGTGGCGCAATCTTCGGGTAAAATGTTTAAACGAAGTGTATCTCCGGGACAGGCCTCAATGGTATTTGTTAAATCGGCATCAACTACAGAAGTATCAGCAAACCTTTGAATATCGTGAACCCTCAATAAATCCAATACACTTGCAACACCTCCAAATCTAATTTTAATCCGATCATAAGGCTGGGTTTGTGGATGTACTGTCAAAGCAGCTTCTGAACCGCCGTTCAAAAGTGTAAGTTGTAATAAAGACGAGGTATTGTCTAATGGTAAACCCACAGGCGTGTTTCCCATATACATTTGAACAGTAAAACCAGTCAGCAAGCCAAGATTTAAAATAGTTGACGGACGGGAAAGTATAATATTTAAAGAATCACCTGTTAACGTTGGTGTTCGGAATGAAATAGTCAAATCGGCAGCAGCTAATACTCCAAGCCCACTAAACATAGTAGCATAAGTGGCATCATCAGCATCTACCGCATCGTAAGGATTGGCAACTCCAACAGTTGCAGTGGTAACGCCTACGCCTAAATCAACAGCTCCATAAAAAACATCCTTTACATCTTCCGGATTACAGGCAACCTGAGCAACGGCTCTGTCATAATAAGCTTCATAGACTTTTACGTTTTGAGCAACACTAAGGACTGAACCAACAATAATCCGCACGCCATCATAGTCTTTTGGACCGGTAAAATCGGAAGGCACAAAAGTAAATTCAAAAGTATTTTCTCCCGGAAGTAAATCCAATAAAGAGCCAGAAACCGGCTGTAGGAATCCAATATCAATTGGGATTCCGGATGTATTCCTTTTGGTTCCAACCACTGAATAAGCTCCGGCTAAAACCAGTCCGCTATATTCTGAACCCAATTTTACGCTTAATGGCGTTCCTGCAGGAACAGTCTGATTCCATTGTAAAGTCTGCCAAGTGGTTCCAACTCCTAATAAACCCAATCCTGTAATTATAGTGGAGTGTGTTCTCGGATTTGCGTCAATACTCAGGTTTGCATTTGCAACACCACCTGTTATGATTGAACTCCAGCTTTGACTGTCTGCATAAACCCTTTCGGTTAAAACAGGGCAATTTGCAGGGTCAATTACGGTAACAAAAACGTTTTGGCTTTTGGAACAATTACCATTGCTGGCAATGGCAGTAAAAGTGTAAAAACTGGCAGTAGTAAATGGGCCATAGGTATTTGATGGCAATGCATTACCATTTGAATCGTACCATGTAATTGAAGCATTTGAAGTTGCCTGCAGCGTAACCGAAGTCCCTAAATTGACAACCAAATTTGTATTAGTAATTACTAAAGTTGGTTCAGGGTTAATCGTAACCGTTACCTGCTCTTCCGAAGAGGAACAACTTCCGCTAAGGCTGCTGGATTGGATATAATAAATTCCTCCAGTTTGTATGTTAGCAGCCAATTCGGCTGTAATTGGAGTGTGGGTACTATCATAAAAATGATATACAATATCGCTTGAATTATCAAAGTTAAGAATCGCATCCCTCAAATTTACACTTCCACAACCCTGTATTGCAGCGGATACGCTTAAACTCAATGTTGATGAATAATTCACTACAACTTCTTTTAAAGTATTGGCGGCATTTTCGCAAAGCCCTCCAACAGTAAGCGAAATAAAATAGTGATAAGGTGAATTAATCGCTGTCAAACCAGTGATTGTCAATTCGCCTGTTGCATTGTTCACTGCATAAGTAACACCAGCATCTCCGGTATAACCTGTTGTGATTTCCTGGCTTTTGAGTTGGTCTTTATAATATCTGAATGCAGCACCACCAATCGAAGATGCGGGAGATAAAATTATAGAACCATTACAGGCATTTAGACTTGACGGAATAGTGATGTCATCTGCCGTAGGTAAAGTAATTACTTCAACATCTACCCTCACTCTAAGAGATTCTTCCGGACATCCTGTTCTTTTTGAGGCGACATAAAATGAAGTATCCTGAGTCAGGATAGAAGTTACAAAAGGCTGTCCCGAATTAACAGTTGTTATAGCCGTTCCGCCTTGAGCCTGAGAATACCAAACCAGTTCTGTTCCCGGGCCGGATTGTGCAACTAAAGTTGCAGTTGACCCTGAACAGGTTATTGGATTTAAGGTAAAGGGATCGGAAATGACAGGTTGAGCCGGTGCTCTTGTAATTCCATACAAGTCCAAGCTTTGAGTCAGCTGCACATTGAGTAAAGAACTATAACGCACCGTTATTCGATTCACGGTTGCATTGGGAGAAAACGGAATTGTAACAACCTGGTTTCCCTGAAGCAATGTCAGCAAATCTAAATTAAGCAGCGAATTCAAATTAACAGTTTGAATGACATTTGGTCCATTGGCTGCAACAATATGAATATTGTTCGCAACTCCTAGAGCCAGCAATGCAGGATCCACTTTTAATTTTACAAAAAACTGATCGGTTGGCTGTGATGTACCATCAAAATAAACCGTTTGTTCAACCGAAGCGGCAACTGCCAAAATCCCTAAACTTAATCTGGAGAAGTTATTGGGATTGGAATCCAAAACATAATTCGGATTCGTCACTCCTGCTCCGCCTAAACCAAGCAAATCTAAATTTAAACCAGTTCCGTCAAAGGATGTAAAGCTTGCGCCTCCACAAATATCCGGTGTGCCAATGTAAAACGCTTCATAAACATCCAGTCTTTTGGTATTGCCTAATCCGACTAAAGAACCCAAACGGTTTGTCAGCCTTATGCTTTTATAAGCCTGAGAAGGAGTCAGCGCAATAAAGTAGTCATTATTCGCATTGGTTACGATTCGCAATCTGGAAGTCGCAAAGTCATTTATTGTATAACTGTTGCCCTGAAGTACAACAGTGCTTCCATTTTTAGCCTGAACGCTAAATTCCTGGTTTCCAATAAGTGCAGTTCCTAAAATATCAGACAGTAAACCTCCCAAACTACCGCTAAGCAGTGCAGGCAACAAATTGTCATCGGTCTGAATTTTAACAAATGTTGTAGTGTTTGCAGGGACTAAAGTTGGAAATTCAATTTCCAAATGTCCAGAATAAGCTCCAATTCCAATGGCAATTCCCGAGCTGGCTCTTATTCTGGCCCTGCTCGCCATATTTCCATCTATGGAATTGGTGGCTGCATCTACATTATCCTCACTCACTATTGATGAGGCGTAAACAGGTATCGACTGCGCATAACTTTTCCCTGGGAAGAGAAAAAATAAGGTTAGGATTACTAAGCAGCTTGATACGATTTTTCTAAAAAAAATAGTGTTACAATCCATAAGCATTTAGATTAAGTTAATATTATATAAGGGGCATTAATGAACTTAAATTAAAATCTGCTTTTGTGGTATTTTTTAAAAATTGTCGTGGTATTAGTGTATTTTATTGTAGGTTTTTATT
Source organism: Flavobacterium wongokense (assembly GCF_021608265.1). GTDB lineage: Bacteria > Bacteroidota > Bacteroidia > Flavobacteriales > Flavobacteriaceae > Flavobacterium > Flavobacterium wongokense. The sequence continues at coordinate 244,620 of NZ_JAKIHP010000002.1, read as the reverse complement.
GGTTTTTAAGATTTTATTATGATTTGTTTAATGTGATTTCTAAATAAATAGTATATTTTTGTTTAAGTAATTTTGTATATTTATCGAGTTACTAAGAATGGTTTGCCATTTTATAATATAGAAAACCCTAAATTCTATTAAAAACGTATTTTACGCAACACATGGTTAGAGTGTTTTGTTATTAGCATTTCTTAACTTATTGTGCTATGTGCAAGTAATACCACAATCTAAAAAATACCACACTCAGTGAATGTTTTTTTTATTGAATGATTTTTATAATTAAACTGGTTGTTAATTATAATTGAAGTTAAAAAAAATATTAACTCTTACTTTTATGTAGTCATAAAGGTACAATACATTTTGCGAATATGCAAGAAAATAATTCTCTAAACGCGAATTTAATTTTATCGAAATTAAAAAAGCTGATGAAAATCACAACAGATATTGAATTATCTGAACTCCTAAATGTCAAGCCAAATACCATATCCACTTGGAAAAAAAGAAATTCACTCGATTTTGAATCAATAATTTCAATTTGCGAATTATACGAATTTGATTTGAATGAAATTTTTTACACTTCGGAAAATCATAGCAGCAAATCCAAAAACTATCTGACAGAAACACCTTTAATTTGTAGGGAAGTACAGTTTCAGTATTGCATTGACAGTAAGACGATTTTAGAAAACCTGCCCAAATATAATTTCCCATTTATCCGTTCAGAAAATACCAGGGTATTTCAGGTTTTGAGCAACAATATGTTTCCTATTATAGATGAAAACTCATATGCAATTTGTGAAGAGACAAGTCTGGATCACATACAGGACAATTCACTGGTAGTCATTGTGAGTAAATCGAAAGGGCTGTTTGTAAACAGGATTCACAGGAGCCATAAAAATAAGGACGTCTTTTTATTAAGCAGCGAGAACAGTTTTTATGAAACCATAAAGTTTGAAAGCGGTGCTATTGATGAGATATGGTTAATCAAAGGAATCCTTTCCTATAATGTTACAAATGATAATAAGACAAAAATCATTAATGACAGCCTTCAGGTAATAGACAAAGCCATATCCAAAATTAAGACGGAATACATAAAGAAATAATCGGGCTTTAAGACTGGATTATACTGTTGATTTGAAGATACAATTGCCCATCGCTAAGAATCGCGCCTTGGGTAATCAATTCGAATATTGCAGCATTCCTTTCCTGTTCGTATTCCTTTTTGCCTAAATGGATTTCAACAGCATCGGTAAACATGTTATCGCTCAACCATTGCAATCCTTCTTTCTGCATAAAGTCAACCTGAGAATCTAAAGCCTTTAGAACAATTGACTGTATTAATTTTTCCTGGCAATGGAAAAGGAAAATATGGTTTTTTGAAAAATGCTCAAGATAACCGGCATTTGTCAAAACGCCTTCCCAGATTAAATCAGAGAAAACATCCAATTCCTGTTCGGCTACTTCGGGTTTTTCTAATTTGATCTTATCCCACTCTCCTTTATCAATAGATTGAGTCGCCAGGAAATTAATGAATTCCTGGTGCAATGCTTCAAATTGTTCTTTGGTTAATCTTTTGTATTTCATAAATTCTAATTAAAAAAAAAATCCCGATTTGCATCGGGACTTTTATAATGTATAGCGAAATATTAAACTTCAGCTACGATTTCGTATGGTAAGTCAACAATTACGTCTCTGTGCAATCTCACAGATGCATTGTATTTTCCTGTACGTTTTACAATTCCACTTGTGATGAATTTTCTGTCTACACTGTGCCCCGCTTTTTCTAAAGCTTCAGCGATATCAATGTTAGAAACAGAACCGAATAATTTTTCACCACCAGCTTTTGCTGTAATTTTAATTTCAAGTGCTTTCAAAGCTTCCGCCAACGTTTTAGCATCGTTAACGATTTTAGCTTCTTTGTGAGCTCTTTGTTTTAAATTTTCAGCTAAAACTTTTTTAGCAGATGGAGTTGCCAATGAAGCAAATCCTTGTGGGATTAGGTAATTACGACCGTAACCATTTTTTACAGTTACTACGTCATCTTTAAATCCTAAATTCTGAACGTCTTGTTTTAAGATCAATTCCATGTTGTTGTCCTTATTATAGAAGTTAGGTTCCGCTTGGGAAACCAACAACTGAGTTTATATTATTTTAATAAATCGGCCACGTATGGCATTAAAGCTAAGTGACGAGCTCTTTTCACAGCTACTGAAACTTTTCTTTGGTATTTTAATGAAGTTCCTGTCAAACGACGTGGTAAGATTTTACCTTGCTCGTTAACGAATTTCAATAAAAAGTCTGCATCCTTATAATCAATATATTTGATTCCGGATTTTTTGAAACGACAATACTTTTTAGTTTTGTTGGTTTCAATGTTCAAAGGCGTTAAATATCTGATATCTCCGTCTTTCTTTCCTGAAGCTGATTGTTGTAAATTTGCCATAATTAGTTTGCTTTTGCTTCTTTTAATTTAGTTCTTCTTCTTTCTGCCCAAGAGATTGCATGTTTATCCAAACTTACAGTTAGGAAACGCATAACTCTCTCGTCACGTCTAAACTCAGTTTCAAAAGCGATTAAAGCTTCTCCTGATACTTGGAATTCGAATAAATGGTAAAACCCACTTTTCTTGTTTTGGATTTCGTAAGCTAGTTTTTTCAAGCCCCAATCCTCTTTCGATACCATCTTTGCTCCTTTAGCAGTAAGAAAATCTTCAAATTTGCTTACTGTTTCCTTTACCTGAACTTCAGATAAAACGGGATTTAAGATGAAAACAGTTTCGTAATGATTCATAATAAAAATGATTAAAATTTAATTTGGGCGCGAAAGTATAAATAATTTTTCAATAAACAATCACCAATTGCCTTAAATCGTCTAAAAGTAAAAAATGTCGTTTAAAAGCAAAAATAATCGACGAAATGTTAGGTGGATTGAAAAAAAGTATATATTTTTACCGAACCAAATCTATAATTCAAAAAATTATGAAACTAAATTGTGTTGTTGTTGATGACAGTTCGATCCAAAGGATGATCATCGCAAAGTTAGTGAATAATCATCCAAACCTACACTTAGTGGGTGATTTTTCTAATGCAATTGAAGCAAAAAATTGCATGTCGGTCCATACTGTCGACTTAATCTTCCTTGATATTGAAATGCCAGTTATCAGTGGATTCGATTTTCTAGACGGTTTAAAAGTAAAACCTCAGATCATTTTTATCACGTCAAAAGCCGAATACGCTATGAAAGCGTTCGACTATGATGCAACGGATTACCTACAAAAACCGATTGCTCTAGACCGTTTTAATGCATCTGTTAGAAGAGCAATGGATTTCCATATGCTTAAAAAAGAAAACCAGGAAGAAGAAGGAGAACACATCTTCATTAAGAGTAACCTTAAGAAACTTAAAATCTATACCAATAAGATTAAGTGGATTGAAGCTTACGGAGATTATGTGAAAGTGGTTACAGAAGAAGATAGCAATCTTGTTCTTTCTACTATGAAATCTTTTGAGAATGATTTGTCAAAAGATAAATTTATCAGAGTTCACAAGTCTTACATTATTAATATAGACAAAGTAGAACGCTTCAATAGTAAGTTTGCTGAGATTGGAGTTACCAAAATTCCATTGAGCAGAAACAAAAAAGAGGATTTAATTAAAGCTTTAGCTATTGCGTAAATTTACTTAATAAAAATCAACGTTCACAGTCACCTTAATGGCTCTGTATTGTGAAACCAAATCAAAACTATTCAGTATTTTCTGGATAGTTTTTTTTGTGCCCTGCAACGACGCGTCTCCTGGAATCTTCACCATTATTGTCCTGATGTATTCATTCCTTATCCTGCCAATAGCGGGTTCTTCCGGGCCAAGCACAGGAATCGCCAGATTTTGCTGCAAAACCTGATACAGCCACATCGAACCTTCTTTCAGTTTCTCAAAATCGCGATGTTTCAAGGTTAATCGGATTACACGGTAAAATGGCGGGTAATAATAAATCTTGCGTTCGTAAAGCTGTTCCTTATACATTCCCTCATAATCATTATTGGTGACCTGTTGTATAATATTATGCAGTGGATTATAGGTTTGGATGATTACTTTTCCGCGTTTCTCTGCTCTTCCTGAACGTCCTGCAACCTGTGTCATCATCTGGAAACTTCTTTCAAAAGCCCTGAAATCGGGATGATACAGCATATTATCCGCATTCATAATCCCAACCAAAGATACATTGTCAAAATCCAAACCTTTGGCCAACATTTGGGTCCCAACCAAAACATCAATTTCTCTATTCTTGAATCCGTCTATGATTTTCTCAAAACTGTATTTGCCGCGGGTTGTATCCTGGTCCATGCGTTTGATGTTCTTTTTTGGAAACAATTCAGCAAGTTCCATTTCGATTTGTTCGGTTCCAAAGCCTTTGGTTTCCAAATCAACACTCGAGCAGACATGACAATTGGTTGGTTTGGCCATCGAATAACCACAATAATGGCAACGCAGCTGATTCTTATATTTATGATACGTCAGGCTAACATCGCATTGCGGGCATTGAGGCACATGGCCGCAAGTCATGCATTCCAAAACCGGCGAAAACCCACGACGGTTCTGGAAAAGAATCACCTGTTCTCCATTGGCAAAGGCTTCCGTAATCTCTTCAATCAATTTCAGGCTAAAATGTCCTTTCATTTTTTTCCTGAAATAACTGTCTTTCAAATCCACCAATTCAATTTCAGGCATTTGTACTTTTCCAAAACGCTCAGTTAACGATACCAAACCGAATTTTCCGGAAGAAGCATTATAATAAGTCTCAATGCTTGGTGTTGCCGAACCCAACAAAACCTTAGCCTGATGCGCATTTGCCAGAACAATTGCAGCATCACGGGCATGATATCTTGGCGCGGGATCCTGCTGCTTAAATGTTTGTTCATGTTCTTCATCCACAATGATTAAACCCAAATTGGAAAAGGGTAAAAATAAGGCCGACCTCGCTCCTATTACAATCTGCGCGGCTTCTGAATTTTGGTTGACATTGTTCCAAACTTCAACTCTTTCATTATTGGAATATTTCGAATGGAAAACAGCAACCTTATTCCCGAAATGCGCCGTAAGCCTCGAAACCAGTTGTGTTGTCAATGCAATTTCCGGCAAAAGATATAAAACCTGTTTACCTTTGGCAATGTAATCTTCTATGAGTTTGGTATAAATTTCAGTTTTCCCACTCGAAGTTACTCCGTGTAAAAGCGTGACTTCTTTGTCTTCAAAAGTTTTTTTAATTTCAACAAATGCTTCATTTTGCGCATCACTTAAGGACAACTCATTTTCAATTTTATTTTTATCAAAATTGACCCGGTCTTCCTGGATAAAATATTCCTCAAAAATCCCTTTTTCAATCAATCCCTTCACCACAGCTGCAGAACTTAGCTCAGTAATTTGCTTTACCGATATTGGCTTTTTGTCCGTTGCCTGAAGCTGGAAATACTGAAGGACAACATTTTTCTGTTTATCAGAACGCAGCGAATCCAAAAGTGCAATCAGCTTTTCTTCCGCCAAATAATTTTCGTGTAATCGAATATAGCGGATAAGTTTTGGTTTATATTCTTCCTGAATTTCTTCCTGAAGTGAAATGATATTTTTGCTAAGTAGTTTTTGAATAACAGGCAAAACCGTTTTCTTGTTCAGGATATCAACAATGTCCTGGACCTTCAATGAAGACTGATGCTGCAACGCTTCATAGATTAAAAACTCATCATTTGCAAGTTCGTTTTCATCAACAAAAGAATCTTTATTTTGGGAAATGATGGTTTCGCTTTCCAACAGCAAAGCCGAAGGCAGCGCACCGCGATATACATCGCCAATGTTGCACATATAATAAGAAGCGATCCAAAACCAATGATTAATCTGGAGTTCGTTTACAATGGGTTTCTCATCAAGTATCTGATCGATTTCCCTGGCTTCGTAAAGTGTTGGCGGCGTTTGATGCAAATCGATAACAAGCGCTGTGTAGATTTTGCTTTTTCCAAAAGGAACAGCAATCCGCATTCCTTTTTTAATAAAATCAAATTCTGATTCAGAAACCCTGTAAGTAAAAGTTTTAGGGAGAGAAAGCGGAACAATAACTTCAATGAAATAATTCATTTATAAGGGTAGTTATTTTTGTCTAATCCAGGTTTGTGACCGTCCAAAAAGTGAAATTCCGATATAACCCCGAACGATAAGTTTGTCTTTTCCTTCAAGGGTGATTTTGCAATGGTAGCTCTTCCCGTTTTTAGGATCAATGATTTTTCCACCTTCATACACATCATCATTTCTTTTCAATCCTTTAATAATATTCATTCCCAAAATTGGCCTGTTACGGTCTTCACCTTCACATTTTTCGCATCTAAGATGCTTTTTATCTGCTTCAAAAATTTCAATGATTTTGCCGTATACTTTGCCTTTGTACTCATAAATCTCAACAATTCCTTTTTCCTTTCCGGTCAAATCGTCTATGGTTTTCCATTTTCCAAAAATGGATTGACCGAAGCTGATTTGGAAAAATAAAATAAGAAAAAATGCTGTTGTTATCCTCATTGCGAATCTAATTCTTTTTGTTTTTCACGTTTGATAAAGTGTATCGAGGCATTCAAATCGAAGCCAATAAGTAACACCATTGAATTTATCCAAATATAAAACATTACAATCAATAACGTACCTATTGAACCATAAAGCTCGTTGTATTTTGAAAATTTAACAACCCAAATCCCAAAAAAATAGGATGAGATTATGATTAAAAGTGTTGTAACCACTGAGCCTATTGAAACCAGGCTCCTCTTTTTTTCGTGTTTGACACCATACCTGAAAAGAATCGAAGTTGCCGTCAGGATCATTAGGATAACAAAAGCATACCTTCCCATTTCGATTAGTGGAATGTTATCCGACAAGACATCCTGGATTTTTGTTTTCTGGATAAAAACCTCAAAGATTACAATGGCTGCTACGGTAATCAACAATAAAAAAGACAACACTATCGACAACGCCAAGGCAACAACGTACTGCCTGAAAAATTTTCTTTTCAGCGAAACATGGATGTGATGCGAGCTTTCAAATCCACCCAAAACAGCATTTACACCATTGGTCATCAGGAAAATTGCCATCACAAAACCCGTTGAAAGCAAACCACTGTGACTGTTGTGCAGGATGTCATTAATGATTTTATAAATAGCATCATAAGTCGTTGGAGGTACACTTTGTTGCACAAATCCCAGGAAATCATCCTGGAATCCGGGTATCGGAATGTATGGGATAAGGTTCAGTATAAAAAGCGCAAACGGAAACAAAGCCATGAAAAAGCTAAACGCAATTGCTGTAGCACGATACGTTATCTCGCCCTGGAAAATTCCGGTAAAATAAAAATCCAGCATTTCATACAACGACATTCCGTGAAGCCAGGGAAGCTTTATTTTATTTAGGAAAAACACCAGCTGTTTGATAACAGGCAGCTTTAAAAATTTGTTTTCTGTAGTTGCAGCTGACATTTAAAAAGCTTTTAAACTTAAATCCATATTATAAACAGAATGTGTCAAAGCCCCGGAAGAGATATAATCGACACCGCATTCCGCGTATTGACGAATGGTTTTTTCATTAATATTCCCCGATGATTCGGTCAAACATTTATCACCAATCAACGCTACTGCCTTACGTGTGTCCTCAAAATTAAAATTGTCAATCAGTATTCGGTAAACACCTTCGTTTTGAAGGATTTCCTTAATTTCATCCAAATTCCTTGCTTCTACAATAATCTTTAAATCCAGGTTATTGAATTTCAGAAACTCTTTCGTTTTATTAATAGCGTTGGTAATTCCTCCGGCAAAATCGTTGTGGTTGTCCTTCAGCATCACCATATCATACAAAGCAAACCGATGGTTTTCACCGCCACCAATCTTAACGGCCCATTTTTCACAGGCACGAAAACCAGGAGTTGTTTTGCGCGTATCCAAAATCTTGGTCTTTGTCCCTTCCAACAGCTTGACATACGCATTAGTCTTGGTTGCAATGGCAGACATTCGCTGCATCGAATTCAACATCAGGCGTTCTGCTTTCAAGATAGACTGCGAATTTCCCGAAACATGAAAAACAATATCGCCGTGTTTTACTTCAGCTCCGTCGTTTATAAACGTTTCCATTTCCAAAGTAGGATCAACATTCTGGAAAACCATTTTTGCAAATGCGACACCAGCTATAATCCCGGTATCTTTCACTAAAAGCCTTGCTCTTCCCTTTGCGGCATTTGGGATACAGGCCAGAGAGCTATAATCGCCCGGGCCAATATCCTCTCGGATTCCGTTTTGAATAATGAGTTGGAGTTCTTTTTGAAACTGTTCTTGTGAAATCATTTGAAAACTATTGTTTGGCTAAAATAGTATTTAATTTAATGATTTAAAAAAGAAAATTGATTTTGAATTTCTATTTTTGCAGTACAACAACACTACACATGTACAAACTACTCATTCGTCCCATTTTATTTTGGTTTGACCCCGAAGAAGTGCACTACTTCTCCTTTAGTTTTATTCGTTTTATTTCAAAAATCCCCTTTGTCCCAGTTATTTTACAATCGATTTACGAAGTAAAGGACACTCGGTTGGAACGCGAGGTTTTTGGGTTGAAATTCAGCAATCCTGTTGGGCTTGCCGCAGGATTTGATAAGGATGCCAAATGCTATCAGGAGCTTTCCAATTTTGGTTTCGGATTTATTGAAATTGGAACGCTTACGCCAAAGCCTCAGGATGGAAATCCTAAAAAAAGATTATTCCGACTAAAACCGGACAGTGCCATTATCAACCGAATGGGTTTTAACAATGGCGGAGTTGATGCAGCTGTTTTGAGATTGAAAAAAAATAATGGAGTTTTAATTGGCGGCAACATTGGAAAGAACAAAGTCACACCAAATGAAGAGGCAACTTCTGACTATCTTATTTGCTTTGAAACCTTGTTTGATTATGTCGATTATTTTGTGGTAAATGTCAGTTCACCGAACACGCCAAACCTTCGTGAGCTTCAGGAAAAAGAGCCGTTAACCAACTTGCTGCAGCTTTTACAGGATAAAAATCTGGCCAAGCCAAAACAAAAGCCAATCCTTTTAAAAATTGCTCCAGACTTGACAGACGAACAATTATTGGATATCATCGATATTGTAAACCAAACCAAAATTGCCGGTGTCATTGCCACCAATACGACCATCTCAAGAGAAGGTTTGCAATCGGAAAACAAAACGGAAACTGGTGGATTATCCGGAAAACCGTTGACCAAACGTTCGACAGAAGTGATTCGTTTTCTTTCGGAGAAAAGTAATAAAGCGTTCCCTATCATTGGCGTGGGCGGAATCCATTCGGCTGATGATGCCTTGGAAAAACTCGAAGCCGGAGCAAGTTTGGTGCAGTTATACACCGGATTTATTTACGAAGGTCCAAAACTGGTTGCTGATATCAACAAGGCAATTCTGAAAAAATCTTCCTAACTTAGCCACTTTCCAACAATAAAACTTTGAACCCAAAAATTAAAATCATAGAATGTCCACGCGATGCCATGCAGGGTATCAAAGACTTCATTCCCACTTTTAAGAAGGTCGATTACATTCAATCGCTGCTTAGGGTTGGGTTTGATACTATTGATTTTGGAAGCTTTGTTTCGCCAAAGGCAATCCCGCAAATGCAGGACACAGCTGAAGTTTTGGCGCATTTGGATTTATCACAGACACAAAGTAAATTACTGGCAATCATTGCCAATACGCAAGGCGCGCAAATTGCTTCGCGGCATAAGGAAATCCAGTATTTAGGTTTTCCGTTTTCAATTTCCGAAAACTTCCAGATGCGGAATACACACAAGACTATTGCCGAAAGTTTAATCACGCTTCAGGAAATCCTAAACATTGCCGATGCTTCGAATAAGGAAGTAGTAACCTATATTTCTATGGGATTTGGAAATCCGTATGGAGATCCATGGAATGTTGAAATTGTTGGCGAATGGACCGAAAGGCTTGCCAAAATGGGAGTGAAAATCCTTTCTTTGTCTGATACTGTTGGAAGTTCAACTCCGGATGTAATCACCTATTTGTTTTCGAATCTGATTCCGAAATACCCGAACATCGAATTTGGCGCACATTTACATACAACTCCGGATAAATGGCACGAAAAAGTGGATGCAGCTTATAAAGCGGGTTGTGTTCGTTTTGATGGTGCGATTCAGGGTTTTGGTGGCTGCCCAATGGCAAAAGATGATTTAACCGGCAATATGCCAACCGAAAAACTCCTCTCCTATTTCACAACTCAAAAAGCGGATACCAATACCAGTCCAATGAGTTTTGAGAGTTCCTATAACGAAGCCACAAAAATTTTCACGGCATATCATTAAAAGTTAAAAACTTTGTAAATGATTCTTTTTAAGTCGTAGTTTTGACTTATATTTGCATGCAATTTAACTACAACTACAAATTGCATGAAAGCACACACTACTAAAATCGTTGGAGAAGGTTTAACCTACGACGATGTTCTGCTCATCCCAAATTATTCCGAAGTTTTACCGCGCGAAGTCAGCATTCAATCGAAGTTTTCGAGGAATATTACTTTGAATGTCCCTATTGTTTCCGCAGCAATGGACACCGTTACTGAAAGCTCGATGGCAATTGCCATGGCACAGGAAGGCGGAATTGGGGTACTTCACAAAAACATGACCATTGAACAACAGGCAGCTAAAGTCAGAAAAGTAAAACGTGCCGAAGCCGGAATGATTATCGATCCGGTTACGTTGCCACTAACTGCCACTGTTGGCGATGCCAAAATGGCGATGAAGGAATACGGCATTGGCGGAATTCCTGTTGTTGATGAAAACGGCACCTTAAAAGGAATTGCAACCAATAGGGATTTGCGTTTCGAAAAAATAAATTCACGTTCGATATTGGAAGTAATGACTTCCGAAAACCTAGTAACTGCTGCCGAAGGAACTACTTTGCAGGAAGCTGAAGGAATTTTGCAAAAAAATAAAATTGAAAAACTTCCTGTAGTCGATGATAATTTTAAACTTATCGGATTGATTACTTTTAGGGACATTACAAAACTTACCCAAAAACCAATTGCCAATAAGGATAAATTTGGGCGTCTTCGCGTTGCCGCGGCTTTGGGAGTTACCTCCGATGCTTTGGAAAGAGCTACAGCTTTAGTAAACGCAGGTGTTGATGCTGTTATTATTGATACGGCTCACGGACACACACAAGGCGTTGTTACTGTTTTGAAAGAAGTAAAATCTAAATTCCCTGATTTGGATGTTGTAGTTGGAAATATTGCCACTGCAGAAGCTGCACTTTATTTGGTTCAAAACGGAGCTGATGCTGTAAAAGTCGGAATTGGCCCAGGTTCAATTTGTACAACCCGTGTTGTTGCCGGAGTTGGATTTCCTCAGTTTTCAGCAGTCCTTGAAGTTGCAGCAGCTTTAAAAGGAAGCGGCGTTCCGGTAATTGCAGATGGCGGGATTCGTTATACGGGTGACATTCCAAAAGCGATTGCCGCTGGTGCTGATTCGGTAATGCTTGGTTCATTATTAGCAGGTACTAAAGAATCTCCAGGCGAAACTATAATCTTTGAAGGAAGGAAATTCAAATCCTATCGCGGAATGGGTTCCGTTGAAGCTATGCAGGAAGGTTCTAAAGACCGTTATTTCCAGGATGTTGAAGACGATATCAAGAAACTGGTTCCGGAAGGAATTGTGGGCCGCGTACCTTACAAAGGGGAACTCAACGAAAGCATGCAGCAGTTTGTAGGCGGACTACGCGCCGGAATGGGATATTGTGGAGCCAAAGACATTCCTACGCTTCAGGAAAATGGACGCTTCGTTAGGATTACAGCAAGCGGAATCGGCGAAAGCCATCCACACAACGTAACCATTACCAAGGAAGCTCCGAATTATTCGAGATAAATCAATTTCATATTATAAAAAAAGGCATAAGTCAACCGCTTATGCCTTTCTTATTTTATATGGATTGGAATTAAATTCCGGTATAATTTCCAGGCGTAATCTGCATCAATTCATCCTTAATAGCCTGTGAAACTTCCAATGTTGCTATGAAATTGTGAATCGCTTCCTTATCGATAACCGAATTGGTCCTTGTTAAACCTTTCAAAGCTTCATACGGATTTGGATACGCTTCACGTCGCAGGATAGTCTGGATTGCCTCTGCTACAACTGCCCAGTTTTTTTCTAAGTCTTCTGCGAATTTTGATTCGTTCAACAATAATTTATTCAATCCTTTTAAGGTTGCATCAAAAGCGATTAGGGTATGCCCAATTGGAACTCCAATGTTTCTTAAAACCGTGCTGTCTGTCAAATCGCGCTGTAATCTTGATATTGGCAATTTTGCCGAAAGATGCTCAAATATCGCATTGGCAATGCCCAGATTTCCTTCGGAGTTTTCAAAATCGATTGGATTGACTTTATGCGGCATTGCCGATGATCCAATTTCTCCAGCTTTGATTTTCTGTTTGAAATAATCCATCGAAACATACGTCCAGATATCGCGGTCCAAATCGATGATGATGTTATTGATTCTTTTCAATGCGTCGAAAAATGCTGCAAAATGGTCGTAATGTTCAATCTGTGTAGTTGGGAATGAATGCTGCAAACCGAGCGTTTCTTCCACGAAAGTGGTACCAAACTGCTTCCAATCGGTATTAGGATACGCTACTTTATGCGCATTGTAATTCCCTGTTGCACCACCAAATTTAGCCGCAAACGGAATGTTGAACAACAAACGCATCTGCTCTTCCAAACGTTCCACAAAAACCAGAATCTCTTTCCCTAAACGCGTTGGCGATGCAGGCTGTCCGTGGGTTCTGGCCAACATTGGAACATCGTTCCACTCCATCGCAAGTTCCTTTAATTTGGCAATTAGACCAATTAAGGATTTAAGGTAAACATCCTGGAAAGCCTCTTTTGCCGATAATGGAATCGCTGTATTGTTGATGTCCTGTGATGTCAAACCAAAATGGATAAACTCTTTGTATTGCGACAATCCCAAACCTTCAAATTTTTCCTTAATGAAATATTCCACTGCTTTCACATCGTGGTTGGTGGTCAATTCAGTGTCTTTGATCCAAAGTGCATCTTCGGTTGTGAAGTTTTTATAGAGACTGCGCAGGCTTTCAAAAACCTTGGAATCAATTCCCTTTAGCTGCGGCAAATCGGCTTCACACAAAGCAATAAAGTACTCAACTTCTACCAGGACACGGTATTTTATCAAGGCTTCTTCTGAGAAATAATTCGAAAGTGATTTGGTTTTGCTCCTGTATCTTCCGTCAATTGGAGAAACAGCGTTTAGTGAGGTTAGTGACATGTTGTGTTGTTGTTTTGTATGGCAAAAATAAGGATTAGTTATAAGTTATGGGTAATGAGTAATGAGTTTTTTAGGAGCAGGACGTTAGTTTTTCTTATTAAAATCCCACCCGCTTTCTGCGCTACACGGTAGCGCTGCCAATCGGGGCTAGCGGGAACGTTTTTATTTTCTAATCGAAAATAATTTTTCCCTTAAAAAAGGAACACCTTCAGTAGCATTCATCGGTATGACTTCTAGAGGATTCTGTAGTTTGCCGATGCTTGCCGGTTTTGGGTCAATGTAGAAAACGGGTGCAATCGGATGGGCATAATGCATCAAACCGGCCGCAGGATATACCTGAAGCGATGTGCCAATTACCGCAACATAGTCGGCTTGCTCTGTGATATTTACTGCTTCTTCCAAAGCCGGAACCATTTCGCCAAACCAAACAATATGCGGACGCAATTGACAACCTTCGGCATCAACATCTCCGAGTTTCAAATCGGTTTCCCAATCCAAAATATATTTCGCCGGATTACGGTCACTCCTCACCTTGAGCAATTCGCCATGAAGATGCAGAACTTTTGTGCTTCCTGCCTTTTCATGAAGATTGTCAACATTTTGGGTAATGATATGAACGTCAAAATCATTTTCCAATTCGGCCAAAACAAGATGTCCTCGGTTAGGCTTCACTTCATGCAATTGCTTACGTCGCTGATTGTAAAAATCCAATACCAATTCTTTGTTTCTAAGCCAGCCATCATACGACGCCACTTCCATAACATCATGGCCTTCCCAAAGCCCATCAGCATCGCGGAAAGTCTTGATGCCGCTTTCGGCACTTATTCCGGCTCCGGTCAAAACAACTAGTTTCTTTTTCATTTTTTGTATTTGTTTTAAAACTACACTATTTTATTATTTTTACAAACTCGAGCCGCAGGCGAACGGTATGGAGCGAAGCAAAATAAAACAATTTTTATGGAGTATATCAAAAAAATAACCCTTCGGTTTTTCTTTATTTATTTTTTGTGGACTATAGCTCCCTGGCTTTGGCTAAACTTTATTCCGGGCGTGAGTTATGTAACCGATTATTATGTCAAGGCTATGGAATGGATTGTCTTTTTATTTAATGATTGGTTTCTTCATATAAAAGAAAAACTGAACACCCAAGGTTTTGGAAGTGGCGATACATCTTATTATTGGGCTGAATTTTATACCATCATCATAATTTCATTATTAACTGCCATTATTTGGACAATGGTTGACAAAAAAGAGAAAGAATCAAAGAGATCTGAATACCTGCTTCATAATTTTATAAGGTATTATATAATTTATGTGGCATTAAATTATGGAATCATAAAACTTTTCGGTTTGCAGATGCCTTTTCCAAGCCTAAGCCAGCTGGCAACACCCTTGGGTGATTTCCTTCCGATGCGTTTGAGTTGGATGTTTATTGGATATTCCCAGCCTTATGAATTCTTTTCGGGTATGGCTGAAGTCACTGTAGCTTTGTTACTTCTTTACAGAAGGACTATACCACTTGGGCTGATTGTTGGCTTCGGGGTATTTGTCAATGTATTTGCAATGAATATGTGTTATGACATACCTGTGAAGCTATATTCAATGCAAATAGTCATTTGCTGTCTATTCCTAATTGTCATTGACGGCAAAAGGTACCTGAATTTCTTTGTACTCAACAAACCAACCGTAACAACAGCAGGATACAATTACCGTTTTACAAAAAAATGGCAGAAGATTGGACGTGTGGTTTTAAAAACTACTTTTATCCTACTTATTGTTGGGTGGAATATTTACGACTGCATCAACTGGTATGGGGAAACGCATACGCTTGAAAACAATGTTATTCCACAAGGAGTTTACAATATCAAAACGTTCAAAAAGAATAACCAGCTTACAGCAATTGATGTTACAGATAGTTTGGTGTGGAAGGATTTTATATTTGATAAAAATAAATCGGGAAGTATTAAAACCTGTGACACTACTTTTCTTAACCAATACGGAAGAGCTTATTTCATTTACGAAACCGACAAAACCAAACAACTGATTGATTTTAAGGAAGGCCGTTCTGACACCAAAGGTTTATTCCAAATGAAATATAGACTCATCGATAAAAATACGCTTCAGCTGGAAGGAGTTTTCAAAAAGGACACCTTATTTTATGAACTCATCCGAAATGAAAAACAATTCCCATTAGCTGAAAGGCAGTTCCATTGGATATCAGAAGCTAACAGATAAAAGCAACACTATGATTGATTTAGATTACCTCGCCTATCTCGAAGGATTTTTAACCGAAAACCGCAAGGAACGTTTTGAAGCCGTATTGGCCAACAGGACCAACCATTTTACCATTGCAGTAGAAGATGTCTATCAGTTTCATAATACCAGCGCGGTGATGCGCAGCTGTGAGGTTTTTGGCATTCAGGAAATCAATATTGTGGAGCAGCGTTTCGGCAAAAACATAGACAAGGAAATTGCTATGGGCGCACAGAAATGGGTTGATATCAATAAGTTTGAAAACATCTCCAATTGCATCCAAACCCTTAAAGACAAAGGATATCAAATCATTGCCACCACACCTCACAATGATTCCTGTTTGCTGCATGAATTTGATGTAACGAAAAAAAGTGCGTTGTTTTTTGGTACCGAAAAGGAAGGACTTTCAGAAGAAGTAATGAGCCAGGCTGACGGTTATTTAAAAATCCCCATGGTTGGATTTACCGAGAGTCTGAATATTTCAGTTTCCGCGGCGATTATCATTCAAGACATCACCACACGCCTGCGCCAATCGAATGTCAATTGGCAGCTTTCAGAAGAAGAATTGCTTGAAAAAAGATTGCTTTGGGCAAAGAATACAATTAAGGATATCAGACGCATTGAACAGCGTTATTATTCAGAAAGGGAAAAGTAATTACCTTCCAAAACTATCGTAGTTGTCTTCGGCATATTTCTGAAAACGGTTTAACAACACTATGTTTTTCTGCTCTACAGGAGTTAATTTCCCCGACATGTCATCAGTTATCGGAATATACCAGTCTACAGGATCAAAGAACTGACGGAAGCTTTTCTTCTTAAAAGTATAGCCGTGACGTGCAAAAATCGTATTCCTGATAATTTCGAGTTCCAGTTTCTTTAGGTTCTTTACATCATTTTCGGTCAATAGTTTAGTTGAAGCATTTAGTTTTGTAATCACATTCGAAGCTACCCTGTACATTTCGGAATAGTCCATATCCTTTGAACCGTCTTCATTTTCATATTCCGCACTATCAATCCTTACACTGTACCAGTCGACATATTCTCCTTCCTCTGGAAGCATCAGTTTCGGATTGTATTTAAAAGGTTGTTTGGTTAGTTTGAATTCCCTTTCCCAAACGGCTGCTTTTTTATTATTGACAAACCATTTACCGATAATCGTATCGCTAAGGACAATAAATTCAAATCTTCCGTCATTTCTGTTATCGCCTGGTTCCTTTAACACAAAGCTTACTCCTCCGTTTTTTGTTTTCAAATCACCTATTAGTGGCCTCGAATTTCCGGCAACTATGCTTTGCCCGAAAATTTTATTCCCTTCAATTTTCTTGATAACCAGATTGAGTTTATTGGAGTAAACATAATCATCGCCTTTTGCAGTACTGTCTGATGCTGTGACTTTAAAGTCACCTACCCAATTTCCATAAAAATCAGCATAAATGTCTTTTTCAACACCTGTTTCAGCAAGTTTTGGCTTCTCTTCTTTTTTACAACAGACAAAAGCTATTGCCAATACTAATAAAAATATCGTTTTTCTCATTTGATTTTCTGTTTATAAATGAAATACTCAATAAGCAACAAATTCGGAATCCAGCCGAGCCATGCTATGATTTGGTAAACATCCATAGGCGACGGATGAAACAAATATACGAGAATGACTTTCCATAACCGCAAAGTAATGGCAGAAAATGCTAAGGCAAAACTTCTGAGCATAAACGCTTTATGTTTGTTTATCTGGCGTTTCTTTATTTCCAGAAATGCCTTTAACGTAAAATAAAACCAAAGGATTGATAAGGTTACAAAGGATACTTTGGCGTAAAATCCGCCATTGGCAAACAAGCCGATAAAAAATCCTGAAGGTGCTGCAAGCAACAGGACTACCAGAACATAGAGCTTTCCAACATTTTTGTGAATGCGTGTTTTACGTTTTAAAATCCGGTCATTGAATTGGGTGAATCCTGCAAATAAGGTAAAAATTGCCGAACAGACGTGGACATAAAAAATGAAAAGATAGGGCGAAATGGTATTGACTTCAGTCTGTTTGATCTGAAGAAACGCAGCATCGGAATCAAAGGAAACATACTTCAGCGTGATGTTGAGCATCAGAATAAAAAACCATGCAAAACAGATTTGCCAAAGGATGGTTTTATATTCTCTGAAGAAGGAATTCAAAGCTTACTTTTTCTTGAGCACTTTATACTGCTCGTAGCATTCACTAATGGCATCCATAATCTGCAAATCGTTTGCTGTTCTGATAAACTCTTCCGAATAACTGCAGCGCGTTAGGATTTCGGCGATTTCCTTTTTGTCTACACCAAGCAATACGCCTAGCGTTTCCCGGTCAAACTTGGATTCCAATAAATGCCGGACGGTGTCATCCTGCTTCATTTTCTTGAGTTTCCGGAGTTCATTGGTTTTGCTGCCAAAGAAATTATAGAGCATGTCCGCGGGATTGAAAATCGAACCCAACACCCTTGAGAATGCACCCGGAGAACTGCTTCCTGTTTCATATCCCTGAGATAATCCTGAAATGCTATAGCGGTAATTGTTATCCTTATCCGGAATCAGTTTGGAATCAATTTCAAGATAACCTGTCAAATCGTATTTTTTGACAATGACTTCTTCCAGTGCAATTGCCTTTTCGGTCAGCTGTAATTTGGCAGTTCCGTTTTTAAGCCAGTCATTAGTTACCCTGACACGTAACGATTGGTAACCCAGCAACGAAATATGTAGCGTGTCGTTAACACTGACTTCCAATTCGAAAAACCCTTTAAAATCAGTAACTACGCCTTTTACCTTATTAAGGTTGATTACGTTTGCATTCGCAATCGGTAAAAGGGTATTATCGTTGACGATAGTTCCGGAAACTTTTTGGGCTGTTGGATTATCTTGTGCTGCTACGCTAAGGGAAAACAGAAATAAAAAGTAAAATATTAAATATCTCATGGTTGCTTTTGATGGTTTAAAAGTATGAAACTCTTTTAAGATATTTCGTTGTTTGCTTTGAGAATTAGAACAAAATTAACAAATTGGGATATACACCTCAAAAAACTCCGTTTTTACCTCAAATGTTGAGTAAAAACGGAGTTGTGGATTTCCCTTTTCAGGGTATAAGATGTAAGCTTTTAGCTTTTTCTCGGCCTTCTGCTTTTTGCCGCTTCGAACGAACGACCAGCTGGCCTGTCATTGTTACCTTCTGAACGCCTTGGTGCTCTTTCTTCTCTTTGGAATGAACCAGGAGCTCTTTTTGGAGCGCTGTCACTTCTGAAACCGCCTTCTCTTCTTGGTCGGTCAGAACGTTCACCTCTTGGGCTGTCGTTTCTGTCGCTTCTGAATCCGCCTTCTTTTTTTGGTCCGAAGCTTCCGCCACCAGAATTTCTTCCTCCAAATCCGCCTGAACTTCTGCGCTCACCGCCACCACTTCTTCCGTTGTGATCACGTCTGTCACGGCTTCCGCCTTCGTTTTTAGAGATTTCAACGTTGATTCTTCTTCCGTTAAGGTCAAATCCGTTAAGGATTGACATTACTTTATCAGTGTGTTCGCCATCAGTATTAAAGAAAGAGAAACCTTCCTTAACATCAACCTTGAACACATCGTCACGACCTAAATCTAGAGTTTCTTTCAAGAAATCCTTCAACTGCATCCAGTCAAAATCATCACGTGCACCAATGTTCACGAAATAACGAACAGGATCTCCGGCTCTGATTTCTCTTGGTTCCGACGAACTTCTCTCTGATTTTTCTCCCGATAAATCGCGTTTCTTTTTGTAGTAAGCGATGAATCGGTTGAATTCTACAGAAACCATTTTTTTGATTAATTCCTCTTTAGACAATCCGTCAAGTACTTCGTTGATAGCCGGTAAATAGTTGTCTATTTCGTGGTCAACTTCAGTATCCTTGATTTTGTTTGCTAAGTGCAATAACTGGATTTCACAGATTTCGATTCCACTTGGAATGGTTTTCTCTTCAAATTTTTGTTTGATGATTCTTTCGATAGCCGAAATTTTACGCAATTCACTTTTGGTGATGATTACGATAGAAGTTCCTAATTTCCCGGCACGTCCGGTTCTTCCTGAACGGTGGTTGTAGGTTTCGATTTCGTCCGGCAATTGATAGTTTACTACGTGGGTGATGTTATCAACGTCGATTCCACGTGCCGCAACGTCTGTCGCAACAAGCATCTGAATCTGTCTTCCTCTAAAGGCTTTCATTACACCATCACGTTGCGCCTGAGATAAATCTCCATGCAAAGCTGCAGCGTTGTATCCATCTTCGATTAACTTTTCAGCAACCGCTTGTGTATCACGTTTTGTTCTACAGAAAACTACCGAGAAAATATCCGGATTAGCATCTGCCAATCTTTTCAAAGCTTCGTAACGATCACGGGCATTCACACAGTAAAATTCGTGTGAAACCGTAGCCGAACCTGAGTTCTTGTGCCCAACGGTAATTTCTACCGGTTCAGCCATGAATTTCTTAGCAATACGCGCTACTTCCGCAGGCATGGTTGCTGAGAATAACCAAGTTTTTTTCTCGTCTGGAGTGTCTGATAATATCGAAACGATATCTTCATAAAATCCCATGTTCAACATCTCATCTGCTTCATCAAGAATACAGTAATTGATATTTTTAATGTTTACAAGTCCACGATTAATCATGTCCTGCATTCTTCCTGGAGTCGCCACAATAACCTGTGCTCCTCTTTTTACCTCACGGGCCTGTTCTGTAATGCTTGCACCACCATAAACTGCCACTGTATGTAAACCTTTTACATATTTTGAGTATTGTTTAATTTCGTTGGTGATTTGTAAGCAAAGCTCACGAGTTGGCGATAAAATAAGCGCCTGTGTGCTTCTGTCTTCAGCATCAATTTTTTGAATCAGTGGAAAACCGAAAGCTGCCGTTTTCCCTGTACCTGTTTGTGCTAAAGCTACTAAGTCTGTTTCTTGTTCCAATAAAATCGGAATAGCCTTTTCCTGCACTTCTGACGGATTCTCAAATCCTAGATCCTTGATCGCCAGCAGTAACGACTCATTCAGACCTAATTGTTCAAATTTATTCATATTGTATTTTAAATTGGGTGCAAAGGTAGTCTTTAAATACCATATACCCTAATTTAAAATTAACTGATAATCAATAAATTAAACATTTTAACGATTTATTCACAATCAAAAGATGTTTAGCAGAGCTTTTGTTGCGGATTTTTTATTTCAAAAAGGCAACTAATTGTTTAACAGCCAAACCACGATGGCTGATTTGAGATTTTTCGTCTATTGGTAATTCCGCAAAGGTTTTATCATATCCATCGGCAACAAAAATTGGATCATAACCAAAGCCATTGGTTCCTATTTTCTCTGTAATGATTTTCCCTTCGATGATTCCTGTAAACAAAATCTGTGTATCGTTGAGGTTTAAGGCAATTACGGTTTTGAATTGGGCTGAACGATTTGATTTGCCCTTTAGGTTTTCCAACAATTTATCCATATTGTCATTGGCATCCTTTTGTTCGCCCGCATAGCGTGCAGAATAAACTCCGGGTTCACCATTTAGTGCCGCTACTTCCAAACCGGTATCATCTGCAAAGCAATTGTAGCCAAACTTCTGCGTAACATAATCAGCTTTAAGGATTGCATTGCCTTCAATGGTGTCAGCAGTTTCAGGAATATCTTCAAAACATCCAATGTCTTCCAGGCTCAAAACCTTAATGGATTCAGGCAGCAATAGTTGGACTTCTTTGATTTTGTTTTGATTATTTGAAGCAAAGACGAGTTGCATTTTGATGGTTGTATTTGATGAGATTGCAAAGATGGAAAGAATATCAATAGCTCGTTGTTTTCAAAATATTTTTAACATTTTTTTATTTTTAAGAATTGTTTAATGCATAACCTTTCTATATTCGTAGAAATACCACAACCCTCTATGAAAATACCAACTACTTCTTTGAATTGGAAGAGCCTGCTTTACCTCTTTAGCATTTTGATTATTTCATCACAACATATTACAGCCCAAGTGTTTTTGCAAAAAGCCAAACCGGGAGAGGCACTGTCAATTTATTCTAAGGTTGAGTATGTCGATGTAGGCAAAGTGGAAGTTTCATTAGACCAGATTAGAAATATCAAGGGTTTCCAGTTTGCTCCTATGAAAAAGGAGAATATGGATTTTGGTTTCACAAATCACAATATTTGGTTTCGTTTTCAGTTAAAGAACGCCAGCGATGAAGAGGTAAATTATTTTTTTGAAACCGCGAGGCCTATTACAGATGTGGCCGAATTGTATATCATAAAGGCCGACGATATGATTACGAAGTACATTAGCGGTGATGCGATTCCTTTTGATCAGAGAAGTTTCAGGTTACGGAAAACAATATTCAAAATCAATCTGTTACCAAACGAGTCACAGCAATTCTATCTTCATGTAAAAAGTGATGGAGAACAGCTTTCAATGCCAATGATACTGCATTCTCCCGAGAGTTTACTCGAGCAAAGTTCCTTTGAGCAGTTCATTTTTGGGTTTTTCTACGGCATACTTCTTATTGCGGCAATCCTATACCTGTTCTTTTTCTTTGCCATGCGCGATAAAACGTTTTTCTTTTATAGCATGTATGTGGTTTTTATTGGCTTGCTTCAATTTTCAATCGATGGTTATTTCTATAAATTTGTCACGCCACAATCGGGTTGGTTCTCAATGCATGCGGTCATCATTTTTGCCTGTTTTGCGAGTTTCTTCCTGGGTTGTTATGCTCAGGTATATTTAAAGATAAAGCAGTACAACGTTTTTATAAACAATGCTTTTTATGTGGTATACGCAATAGATTTACTGCTGTTAATCTCGCTATTCCTTATTCAGGACCATGCCTACTCCTATCCTATCGCCAATGGCCTTGGATTGATATTGCTGTTGCTGATTATTACTTCTCAATTCATCATTTTCATCCGTACCAGAAAGATTGACCGTTTTTTCGCAACTGGTATTTTCTTCCTTATTGCGGGTTTTGTGATTTTTATCCTGAAGAACTTCGGAGTTCTTCCTCTTACCTTTTTAACAGAAAATGGTTCTAAATTTGGTACCGGAATGGAAGTGATATTCCTGTCTCTTTCGATGGCAAACTTGATCCGGAACCTAAAAGATGAACGAGAAGAACTGCAAACCATTGCCCTTCAGAAATCGGAAGAAATGAACGAACTGAAATCGTATTTCCTTTCGAATATAAGCCATGAATTACGCACACCTTTGAATGCCATTTTAAATACAGCCAAATCTATGGCAAATGATTCTAATGACGAACAAATACAAAATGGCAGCCAAATCATAAAATATTCGACTTATAGCTTGCTAAGTTCCGTCAATGACATACTGGATTTCTCTAAAATAGAACGAAATGAAATCAAACTCGAAATAAGTGATTTCGATCTGGTAAAAACTGTTGAACATATTGCCAATAACTTCTCCCGCGAAGCAAAAGATAAAGGTTTGGAATTTGCTTTTATAAAAAGTGAAGAATTACCTCAAATAGTAAAAGGTGATGTAGTCCGGCTTAGCCAAATCCTTCACAACATATTGAGCAATGCCCTTAAATTTACCCAGGAAGGATTTGTAAAATTCAAATTGGATTATAAAAATATCAAAGGCAATAAAGCGCTGATTACTTTTACTGTAAGTGATACCGGAGTTGGAATTTCGAAAGAAAAAATGAACAGCATCTTTGATTCCTTTTCACAGGAAGGCATTAACAACAAGCGGAAATTTGGAGGCCTTGGCCTTGGACTTTACATTGTTAAACATTTGGTAAACCTACAGGAAGGCAAGATTAAAGTCGATAGCACTCCGGGCTTAGGGACAGTCTGCACTATCGATTTGACTTATGAGAATGTTGAGATCAAAACCGAAGTGAAAACAGCAGCAACTGGATTGGAATACGATTTAAATGGTAAAGCGATATTGGTTGTCGAAGACAATGCAATGAATCAGATGGTAATTAAAATGATTACCAAAAAATGGCTGAATACCACTGTTGATTTTGCCAATAATGGCCAGGAAGGTGTTCAGAAACTGATGGAGAAAAATTATGACATCATCTTAATGGATCTGCAAATGCCGATTATGGATGGTTATGAAGCTACCATAGCCATTCGCAACGGCGAAGCCGGCGAAGACAAGAAATCGATTCCGATTGTTGCGCTAACAGCGGATGTCATGGAAACTACCAAAACCAGGGTAATCGAAATTGGCATGAACAAGTATCTGTCGAAACCCGTTGATAAGGATACTCTTTTTGAAATCATAAAAATGCTGGTTAGTTGATCTGTAGCGTTATTCTTAAAGAAAGCGATTTCGGTGAATTCCGAAAATCATTCATCCGATAAACAATGGCATTCATCGATTAGTTAAATATTACTGCAACTCTAAAATCAAATTGAGCATCTGTAACTATAATTTCGCATCAACAAATACTTAACCAACGTGATGCAAATAACACAGACTATTGTAAATAGGGACTTCCCTTCCTATTTGTCACTAATCTACCAATCTGCCAATACCTGTTTTCAGCAGAGTTTTTTCAAGAAGAAACCGATACAGGCTGATTATGATTTAAAAGGAAATTCCATTTTAGTGATTGACAACAATTTGACTAATCCTATAATCATAAAAATGATTACCAAAAAATGGATGAATGTGAATGTGGATTTTGCGTCCAATGGAAAAGAAGGTTTGAAAAAGTTATCCAGGAATGCTTATGATATAATCCTGATGGATTTGGAAATGCCCGTTATGGATGGATACGAAACGACAATGGCAATTAGGAGAGGAAAAGCATATGAAAACTATAAGAGCATACCAATTATTGACTTATCTACAGATATATCAAAGAGCACAAATGAGCGTGTATTGGAAATAGGCATAAACAAACATTTGGCTAAACCCGTAAATGAAAAAATGCTGTTTGAATGTATCAGTTCTTTAGTGAATGCCTAAGATTTTTGAAGTTGTTTAGTTTTTGAATATTTAGAGTGTTGGGATTAGGTTGTGCTATGTTTATTGACGAGTAGGTTGTTAAAGTTAGCAATAGTACCTCCTATTCCCTAATCTCTAATTAAAATTCAAAATTGTCATTAGGACTAAACTAAATTTATAATTACTTTTGCCACGACTAAAACACAAAGTGATTATGGTAAAAGATTTATTCGAAAGAATACAAAACAATAAAGGTCCATTAGGAAAATGGGCATCTCAAGCCGAAGGATATTATGTATTTCCGAAATTGGAAGGCGAACTTGGTCCAAGAATGCAATTCCACGGAAAAGAAATTTTAAACTGGTCAATCAATGATTATTTAGGTTTAGCCAATCATCCTGAAGTACGCCAGGCTGATACGGATGCTGCTGCGCAATATGGTGCTGCATACCCAATGGGAGCACGTATGATGAGTGGTCACACCGATATTCATGAGCAGCTGGAAAGAGAATTGGCTGCTTTTGTTATGAAAGAATCAGCATATTTATTAAACTTTGGTTATCAGGGAATGGTTTCTGCCATTGATGCGTTAGTGACTAAAAATGATATTATTGTTTACGATGTCGATTCACATGCCTGTATCATCGATGGTGTGCGCCTTCACATGGGAAAACGTTTTACCTATAAACATAATGATTTGGAAAGCATGGAGAAAAATCTTCAGCGTGCTTCTAAAATGGCTGAAGAAACCGGAGGTGGAATCCTATTCATCACTGAAGGTGTTTTCGGAATGCGTGGCCAACAAGGAAAACTGAAAGAAATTGTGGAAATGAAAAAGAAATACAATTTCCGTCTTTTGGTTGATGATGCCCACGGATTTGGAACCTTAGGTAAAACTGGTGCCGGTGCTGGAGAAGAACAAGGCTGCCAGGATGGAATTGATATTTACTTTGGAACATTCGCTAAATCTATGGCCAGCATAGGAGGCTTTTTAGCTGCAGATAAAGACATTATAGATTATTTGAAATATAACCTGCGTTCACAAATGTTTGCTAAATCTTTACCAATGATCCAGACTGTTGGTGCTTTGAAAAGACTGCAATTGTTAAGAGACAATCCGAGTTTGAAAGACAAGCTTTGGGAAAATGTAAACGCTTTGCAAAACGGATTAAAAGCCCACGGATTCAACATTGGCGATACCAATACCTGTGTAACTCCTGTGTATCTTGAAGGTTCTATTCCTGAAGCAATGGTTATGGTAAATGATTTACGTGAAAATTATCATATTTTCTTGTCGATTGTGGTTTATCCTGTAATTCCAAAAGGGATTATTTTGTTGAGAATGATTCCTACAGCATCGCATACTTTAACCGACATTGAAGAAACCTTGACCGCATTTGATGCTATACGAGAAAAATTGACAAACGGAACTTACGCTAAATTAGCTGAAGCCAACGTTGAAGATATGGCTTAATCAGCTGTAATTATAAAATAAAAAAGGCGTCCCGATGGACGCCTTTTTTTATCAAAATTATTTACATTGTAGATGCCTCATTGTTACGCATTTCCAAATATACCGCTTGAGAAATATCGGCAATCAAGTTGGAAAGCTTTTGATTATCCCTGCCTTTTGTCATTATAGTCAGTAAATAAGGACCATGGTCTAAATAAACAATTCCCGACTCATGTAATTCTTTATCAATCATGTTTCCTGCTTCACCAAACTTGTGTGCAACCGGAATGTTTGAAGGCAGGCCTTTAACAATACCATCCTTAAAATCACTTTCTGTCAAAAGCTCGGCTGCAAATTCAGAATCCTTTATAGTCAGATAAGCCGCGTTATAAATTGCACTCATAAAAAAAGAATACTCTTTGGCACTGATAAAGTATTTATCTTTTGGATTAAAGGCCGGCAGTCCAAAATCTTCAAATATCTTTTGAAAAACATCAATTCTCATATTGTTTTCCAACAATAAAGTAGCATTATTATCTGAAAATTTTATCATGTAAGTCAGCAATTCCTTTACAGTATAGGACTTTCCTAATTCAATGCCTTTAGAGCGGAAAGCTACATTTTTGGATACATCAAAGCTCTTTTCAAACTTCAATTTCTTATTTAAAAATCCAGGATTGTCTTCATTCATCTTAAGGATGGTCATCAGTACCGGAATCTTTAAAAGCGAAGCAGGCCTAAATTTTTCATTGTCGTTTAGTGAAGTCCATTCACTATTATCACATTTACGAAGGTAAAAAGATGCAGTTACTGCATCGTTATTTGCCTTATATCTATCTATAATTTGAGAGATTTTAAGCTTTAGGTCGGCTAAATTGTCCGCCTCACATTCATCATCTTCAAACATGATTGGTTTGATGTATTTTAGGCCATTGAGCCTTTTCACGTCTACACGGCAGGTTCCACTAGTGCTGGCAAGTTGTTGGGTTGATTGCTTGGAATCAAAAAAGTTGGTAATGAAATAAGTTATGATTGCGGCAAATAAAGAGAAGATCAGAATATGGGTAAGGCTAAACTTCTTGTTTTTTAGAATATTCATTTTAAGGGCTTTTATTATTTAATCAGCAAAAATAAAAGTTATTTGTTAAGAAATTCTTAAAAAATCAATAATTAACTTGAGATAAAATAAATGTTTCAAACTATTGAAAAACAATCTTTTAATAAAAAAAGCCACTCTTAAAAGAATGGCTTTTTAAATAATCCGTTATGTTCTTACTGTTGTACTTTCACAACATTGCTTTCTTTTATCTTATAAGCTTTTACAACGGCTTTGTAATCTCTGTAATCTACTTTAGCAGTTTTACCAAATGCTCCAGGGACAATTACAACCCTTAATACCTGATTTAGTTTAAATGCATCGCTGACACCTGCTAAATCAAAACCTTCAAGATGCACTTCGGCATCAAAACGGGTAAAATCGAAATCGTATCTTAAATCCAAGGTTCCATCATCAAAATAATACGTTTCCGGTAAAAGCTTCCAGACATCTTCTCCCTGAAAGGATCCTGATAGTCTGTAAACCAGCACCATATCAGAGTTAAAGGTAGAGTGAGGATATGTTAATACCACACTATAATCATTTGGTAAAAAGTTAACACCGGTATATTCAAATACTTCACTGATGGTGTCTGTGTTTTCTTCATTACTGCAACTTTGTAGCGATATCATCCCGATAAAGGCTAAAATTAGGGTCATTCTTTTCATAGCTATATTTTTTTTAGTGTTTTTTGATATGCAAAGTTCTACTCATTAATTATGCCAAAAATTTAATTTAACAAAAAATTGTAATTTTACACCATGGGAAGAAACAATGCCAAAAATATCAAAGCGCATAACGATAAGCTTCACAAGGCACAAGATAAGGAAAAATCAAAGAAAGCCGTGCGTGAAGAAAAGCTCAAGGCGATTGCGAAAAAATTTAATAAGAAGAAGCCAGGAGAATAGGTAATAGCAACAAGCTATTCCAATAGCTGAAACTGATTATGGCACTTTAATGGCAAGTATGGAAATAATTTATGACGATAAAAAAAGCCCCACAGAAATGTGAGGCTTTTTTAATGATAGATTCCGATTAGTCATCGGGATAAGCGATTCACCACAAAATCTTTACAAGATTTTGGTTTTCTGCTTACATATTTCGTCTATACTGTCCTCCTACTTCAAACAAGCCGGAAGTTATCTGGCCAAGTGAACAATACTTGGTTGCATCCATCAATACTTCAAAGATGTTCTCATTATTAATTGCAGCGTTTTGAAGTGCCGCAATCTGTTCATCCTCTTTGTCGTGGTAGGTTTTATGCAAGTTGTCCAATGTTTTGATTTGCTCCTGTTTTTCCTCTTCGGTGGCACGAATGACTTCTGCAGGCAACACTGTTGGAGAGCCTTTTGAACTTAAGAAAGTATTTACCCCGATAATTGGGAATTCACCCGTATGCTTTAAGGTTTCATAATACAAGCTTTCTTCCTGGATTTTGCTTCGTTGATACATTGTTTCCATTGCACCAAGAACTCCACCACGTTCCGTAATTCTATCGAATTCCTGTAATACAGCATCTTCAACCAAATCTGTGAGTTCTTCAATTATGAATGAACCCTGAATCGGATTTTCATTTTTCGCTAAACCTAATTCCTTATTGATAATCAATTGGATTGCCATTGCACGGCGTACAGATTCTTCCGTTGGAGTTGTAATCGCTTCGTCGTAGGCATTTGTATGCAGTGAATTACAGTTGTCATAAATCGCGTAAAGCGCCTGTAAGGTCGTACGGATATCATTAAAATCAATTTCCTGTGCATGTAATGAACGCCCTGAAGTTTGGATATGGTATTTCAACATCTGCGCTCTTTCGTTTGCTCCGTATTTATTTTTCATGGCTTTTGCCCAAATCTTACGCGCTACACGACCGATTACAGCATACTCAGGATCAATTCCGTTTGAGAAGAAGAAAGACAGGTTTGGACCAAAATCGTTGATGTTCATTCCACGGCTCAGATAATATTCCACGTAAGTGAAACCATTGGCCAGTGTAAATGCCAACTGTGTAATTGGATTGGCACCAGCTTCGGCGATGTGATATCCTGAAATGGAAACCGAGTAGAAGTTACGCACATTTTTCTGGATGAAATATTCCTGAACGTCACCCATTAACCTTAAAGCGAATTCGGTAGAGAAAATACAGGTATTCTGTGCCTGATCTTCTTTTAAGATATCGGCTTGGACTGTACCACGGACCTGAGATAATGTTTTTACCTTAATATCTTGATACACATCTTTTGGTAACACCTGGTCTCCTGTAACTCCAAGCAACATAAGCCCTAGCCCATTATTTCCTTGTGGCAATTCGCCATTGTATTTTGGTCGGGTTAATCCTTTTTCCTTGTAGATTTCATTGATTCTTTCTTCAACTTCAACCTGAAGGTTATTTTCAATAATGTACTTTTCGCAGTTTTGGTCGATGGCTGCATTCATAAAGAATCCCAACAACATTGGTGCCGGACCATTGATTGTCATCGAAACTGACGTCAATGCATGGCTCAAATCAAAACCTGAATATAATTTCTTGGCATCATCAAGACAGCAGATTGAAACTCCGGCATTCCCGATTTTCCCATAAATATCCGGACGCAAATCCGGATCATTTCCATATAGAGTCACACTATCAAACGCTGTAGACAAACGTTTGGCAGGCATTCCCTGGCTTACATAATGGAAACGCTTATTGGTTCTTTCCGGTCCACCTTCACCGGCAAACATACGCGACGGATCTTCGCCTTCACGCTTGAATGGATATAATCCTGAAGCAAACGGAAATTCACCAGGAACGTTTTCCTGAAGATTCCATCTCAAAATATCGCCCCAAGCCTGGTATTTTGGCAGGGCTACTTTTGGGATTTGGGTATGCGATAAACTTTCGGTGTGGGTTTGGATTTTGATTTCCTTGTCACGCACCTTAAAGCTGTAGATTGGATTTTTATATTTATTTACCTTGTCATTCCAGGTGTTGATAATTTCCCAATTGAATGGATCAAGGTTCATTTTAACACGATCAAATTCCTTAACCAATAAGTTTAGAAAATCTTCGTTATCATTATTTATGTTCAGTGAGTTAGCTTCAATTCCAGACTTGTCAATATTGACTGCTTTTTTGCTAACCGTTTCTATCGTTTTATAGATTCCATAAAGCTTTTGGGCTACTTCAACCTGAGTCAGAACCGTTTCATCATATTTGCGGTTGTTCTCTGCAATTTCAGATAAATACCTTGTACGATGTGGCGGGATTACAAAAATCTTTTCGCTCATTTCACGGGTAATGTGGAAATCGGATTTCAAATCCGAATTTGTCTTTTCCACGATTTTGTCCATCACTTTTTTGTAAAGCGTGTTCATTCCCGGGTCGTTGAATTGCGATGCGATGGTTCCAACAACCGGCATATCATCAGGATTGGAATCCCAAAGATTATGATTACGCTGATATTGTTTCTTTACATCGCGGATTGCATCGAGTGCGCCGCGTTTATCAAACTTATTGATTGCCACTAAGTCGGCAAAATCAAGCATGTCAATTTTTTCCAATTGCGTAGCTGCCCCAAATTCGGGCGTCATTACATATAAAGAAACATCGGAATGATCCATAATCTCAGTATCGGATTGGCCAATTCCTGAAGTTTCCAAAACAATCAAATCGTATTTCGCTGCCTTCAAAACCTGAATCGCTTCGGCAACATATTTTGACAATGCCAAATTGGACTGACGTGTTGCCAACGAACGCATATAAACTCTAGGATTATTAATGGCATTCATACGGATTCGGTCACCTAATAAAGCGCCACCCGTTTTTCGTTTGGATGGGTCAACCGAAATCAAACCAATGGTTTTTTCCGGAAAATCGATAAGGAAACGACGAACCAATTCGTCAACCAAAGAAGATTTTCCTGCTCCGCCTGTTCCTGTAATTCCAAGGACTGGGATTTTAGAGGTTTCATTTCGGGTATGTATATCATCAAAAACCGGTTTGGCAATTTCAGGGAAATTTTCAGCAGAAGAAATCAAACGTGCAATCGCAGTTGGATTCTTGTCTTCAATATGCTTAAGCTCACCGTTTAGTTTGTCGCCAATCGGATAATCGGAACGCTGTACCAAGTCATTAATCATACCCTGCAATCCCATAGCGCGGCCATCGTCAGGAGCATAAATACGGGTTATTCCGTAGTCCTGCAGCTCGGCTATTTCACTCGGAAGAATCACTCCGCCTCCGCCACCAAAAATCTTAATATGCCCTGCTCCTTTTTCTTTAAGCAAATCGTACATATATTTGAAATACTCATTGTGGCCTCCTTGATACGAAGTCATCGCAATGGCATTGGCATCTTCCTGGATTGCTGTATTCACAACCTCTTCAACACTTCTGTCGTGGCCTAAGTGGATTACTTCAACACCAGTAGCCTGAATGATTCTCCGCATGATGTTGATAGCAGCATCGTGGCCGTCAAAAAGTGACGCTGCTGTTACGATTCTAACTTTATTTTTTGGAATGTATGGGATTTGTGGTTCCATTATGGGAATATGATAATTTTAGTGCCGCAATTTACGGAATTAATAAAAATTAACGCCTAATCCACTGGCATAATTTTTGGAAAGTTTGGGCAGAAATTAACATATTCCTGTTAATCTATTTTTAAATTTGAACTTCAAATCTATTATTATGAAACTTACAATTTTTGAATACCCAAAAAACATTTTTTCAATTATGATCAAATCATTATTTTTCTTTTTACTGGCATTTACATTTATGAGCTGTGCCGAACTACAGCAGGTTGCCAGCCAGTTCCCACAAGTTAATTCCACAAACGGCATCGACATTGCCGGCGGATTAAAGGAAGCGCTGAACAACGGAATATCCAAACAAGTATCTAAGCTTACTGCTGTGGATGGTTTTTATAAAAATGAAGCTGTTAAAATCCTTATGCCCGAAGAATTACAAAAAGTAGACAAGGCATTAAGGAAAATTGGGTTGAGTTCTTTGGCAGATGATGGAATCAAAATGCTGAACCGGGCTGCAGAAGATGCCACCAAAGAAGCCACTCCGATTTTTGTCAATGCAGTAAAACAAATGACTTTTACCGATGCCAAAAACATTTTAATGGGAAATGACAATGCTGCAACTTCTTACCTGCAGACTACAACTACAAGTCCGTTATACACGAAATTCAATCCGGTTATCAAAAATTCGTTTGCCAAAGTTGGAGCTGATAAGGTTTGGTCAAACATAATAACCAAATACAACAGCATTCCCTTTGTCAAAAAAGTTAACCCTGATTTAACAGATTATACCACCAATAAAGCACTGGAAGGTGTTTTCAAAATGATAGCGGTTGAGGAAAAGAACATCCGAACCAACCTCAATTCAAGGACTTCAACTTTATTGCAAAATGTATTCGCAATGCAGGACAAAAAATAATTGTAAATTTTTAGAAACCAATAACATAAGAATAACATTTGTTTAACACAGACACTCGAAAAGTGGGCGTATCTTTGTAGTGTAATAAATTTGGTTTTTTATTATATTGGTTTAGGTTAGTTAAAAACTCCGGTGTTTCCCCAAGAGGCACCGGTTTTTTTTATGCAATACGTTCGTGTAGTTTTTTGAAATAATCAAAAGCTTTTACCAATCTGCTGCCATACCACGAGAACATCTCACCATCGACAAAAACAGTTTTGGCATGATGGGTATGCCTGCCTAATTCGAAGGCATGTTCATCGTTGAACGGAAAAGGCTCAGAAGACAATAAAACCAAATCGGGGTCACCCTGAATACGCATTTTTTGGATAATGATTTCGGGATATCTTCCTTCATACTTTGGGTTATTATCATAGATGTTTTCAAACTTATTCAGCTTAAGCAATTCATTGATAAAAGTATTTCCTCCGGCAACCATATAGGGATTGGCCCAAATGAAATAAGCCACTTTTAAAGTTTCCTTTTCTTTGATGAAATTTAGAAAATCCTTGTGGGCAAAATTGATTTTATCAATCCATTTTTGAGCTTCTGTCCTTTTATTGAAAAGAACCCCGAAATTCTCTATCATTTTCAGATTGTCTACCAAAGTAATAATATCGGTGACCCAAACTGTGCAGATTTTGGATAATTCCTCAACAATCTCAAAGGTATTTTCTTCTTTATTGGCAATGATGATGTCCGGTTGCAACAAACGGATTTTTTCAACATGGACTTTCTTGGTTCCGCCGATGATTTTCTTGGTCGATTTAAAATGAAAAGGATGCACGCAGAATTTCGTAATCCCAACAATTTCTTCTTCCAGTCCCAAATCATAAAGCAATTCCGTTTGCGAAGGAACCAATGAGACTATCCTTTTAGGGGTTGTTTCAAAAGTATGGGAAACTCCAATTTGGTCAATTATGGTTTTCAAAGCGATTATTTATTTGCCAAAATGATTTCCATTTCCTGTTGCATTTTAACCGCTTCTTCCCTCGCCTTTTGGGCAAAATCCTTTTCATTTGAGGCATAAATGATTCCACGTGAAGAATTGATGAGCAACCCAACATTTTCATTCATTCCATATCTGCAGACTTCCTGCAAACTTCCGCCCTGAGCACCAACGCCGGGAACGAGGATAAAACTATCGGGAATTATTTTCCGGATTTCAGTAAAATATTCCGCTTTGGTTGCGCCCACAACATACATCAGTTTCTGGGGATTTTTCCAGGTTTTGGATGTTTCAATAACAAGTTTGTATAATTCCTTTCCTTCAGCATTTTTTGTTTGGAAATCAAAGGCGCCCTCATTGGAAGTCAATGCCAGCATAATGGCGTGTTTATTCTCAAATTCCAGAAAAGGTTCTACGGAATCCTTTCCCATGTAAGGAGCAACCGTTACCGAATCAAAATTCAAATCTTCAAGGAAAGCCTTAGCATACATTGTTGATGTGTTGCCAATATCGCCTCGCTTTGCATCGGCAATGGTAAAAATATCGCGATGGTTTTCATTAAGGTAATCAATGGTTTTCTGAAGCGATTTCCATCCCTTTAAACCATAGGCTTCATAAAAGGCAATGTTGGGTTTGTAAGCCACACATAAATCATGTGTCGCATCGATAATAGCTTTGCTGAATTCAAAAATTGGATCTTCAAGTCCTGCCAAATGCTTTGGGATTTTGGTTAAATCGACATCAAGGCCAATGCAGAGAAATGATTTTTTTTTGTGGATTTCCTGAACAAGTTGTTGTGTAGTCATATTGTAGTTGTGTTGGGCAAAGTTACAAATTGAAATTCAGAAAGTGAAAATTCTGTAACAATACTGGATAATTATATAACCATCCTGAAGAATATGCCGAATATCTTTGTAAAGCAAACGATAAGCACCTACTATTATTGTTTGCCCAATAATAAAAAGTTGGGGTTAGTAAAAAAAAGCCGCGTGACAAATGCGGCTTTTTTATTAGAATATCTTTATATTTACATCAAACCGAAAAATTTACATGAAGCTATTTATCAAATTTGACTTTAATACTGTCTGCCGCAAAGTTTTGGAAGAAAAACTCATCCAACACAACATTAAGCACAAAATACTGGGCTTTGGAGAAGTTGACATTTTGGAGAAACCAGACACCGATGTTTTTAAAGCATTTGCCGAAGAACTGAAAGGTTATGGCATTGACATCATTGAAAACCAAAAAAGTGTTTTGGTCCAAAAAATAAAAGACACTATAATCGAGATGATCCACAGCCCGGAACTGGTAAACGTAAAAAGTTCCGTTTATCTTGCTGACAAACTGAGCCACAGTTATGGCTATCTTTCCAATTTATTTTCTGACGTAACCTATACTTCTATCGAGAATTATATTATCTTACAGAAAATTGAATATGCAAAACAACTGATTGTAAGCACTGATTTGAGTTTAACCGAAATTGCTTTTCAACTGAATTATTCGAGTGTTGCCCATTTGAGCACACAATTTAAGAACGCAACAGGAATTACGCCTTCTGCTTTCCAACGAATAATAAACAAAAGAAGAGAAATAGCTAATAAAAAATAAAACCAATGGATAAGGATTATATACACATTATTTTGGCGGACGATGATGAAGACGACAGATTGCTTTTTACAGATGCATTCGATGAATTAAAGATTAACACCAAAGTAAACACTTTTAACGACGGTGTGGAATTAATGGATTATCTGAATACGCCTGATGCGGTATTACCCAACGTTTTATTCCTGGATTTAAACATGCCCAAGAAAAACGGAATTGAATGCCTGTATGAAATTAAGAGCGATGACAAATTCAAGGATATAGCCATTGCCATATTCTCTACTTCATCATCAGAAGAACATATTGAAGAAACTTTTGTACAGGGAGCCAATATTTATATAAAGAAGCCCAGCGATTTTACAACACTCAAGAAAGTACTCGCCGAAGTGGTTACCATCAACTGGCAATACCATACATCAGGATTAAATAAAGATAATTTTCTATTGCGTTTATAAAGCCCAAACCCCAAATAAAAACCATGGAACTAAAGAGAATATACAAATCAAGCATTTTTCTCAAAAGCATTTTTGTGGTTTCTATTTTTGTTATTTTCTTTATTTCTGCCGTCACATTCAAACACATCAGCCTTGTTGGCAATTCATCCAGCAGGGTAAGCCATTCGTATGAAGTGAGTTTGGAATTGGAACGGTTGATGTCCTACATCAAAGATTCTGAAACAGGACAGCGTGGCTATCTGATTACAAGGGATTCTACTTATTTAACGCCTTATCTTGATTCCAAAAAAAAAATAGACGAGTCTTTTGAAAAGGTCAAAAAATATACCCAGGGCAATAGGCTTCAGGAACACAATCTCAGGAAATTGGAATTTTACATCAGCAAAAGGCAGAACTATCTTTCGCTGACCTTACATCTTGCCATGGGCAAATCCTTATCTGACAAAAGATTAAAGGAAAAATTTGACATTGGCAAACAAACCATGGACAGCATTCGGAAACAAATCGACGAAATGAACTTGGTTGAGAAAAAAATGCTCAAGGCAAGGGAAATCAATTACAAAGACACTGTTAAGGTCACTCCGGTTTTCATATACCTCACGCTATTGGTAACGCTGGTTTTAATTTCAATATCCTACATTAGGATCAATAAGGATTTGGACAGGCTTAAAATGACCAACAACCGATTGGCATTGCTTAACGAGTCAAGCAATCTTGCCGAAAATGTCGGCAGTTTCGGAAGCTGGGAATTGAATATTGACACCAATGAATATACGCTGTCTGATAACAACTACAGTTTGCTTGGTTTCAAACCACAGGGATTTTTTGCCAGTCAGGAGAATTTCCTGAAATATATCCATCCCGAAGATTTGAATTCATTCAAGGAAGCTACTGATAAATTGGTGAAGAATGTCAGCCTTCCCCCATTTACCTACAGGATTATCCGTAAAGATAAAAAAGTAAGGTATTTTAGGACTACAGGGAGAATCGTTATCAATAAACTTGGAGACAAAATCCTGATTGGAACCAATAGCGATGTAACCGATGAAGTATTGGCATCATTGTCATTGGAACAACAAAATCTCGAACTCGAAGCGAGCAATAAAGAACTTGTGGCTTTCAATTATGCCGCAAGCCACGATTTGCAGGAACCGTTGCGAAAAATACAAACCTTTGTTTCGCGTTTGTCTGAGAAAGAAGGCAATAGCCTATCTGAAACCGGCAAGGAGTATATGGAGCGAATCAATAATTCGGTCGAACGAATGCGGATTCTTATTGAGGATTTACTCCAATATTCGAGAACAACCAAAAACGAAAAGGTTTTTGAGGATACCGATTTGAATGAGTTATTGGACAATGCCAAATTGGATCTGGCACAATTTATTGAAGAAAAGGGCGCAAAAATCACCAATCAGTCTTTACCCGAACTCAAAGTGATTCCGTTTCAGATTCAGCAATTGTTTATCAATCTTATCAACAACTCTCTAAAATACAGCAAGGCAGGTATACCGCCAGATATAAAAATCTCCTGTAAAAAAGTAACTGCTGCTGATGAGGAATTGATTCCAAAGAGCAACAAGGAAAAGTTCTATAAAATTACCTTCAAGGACAATGGTATCGGTTTTGAGCAGGAATATGCCGAAAAGATATTCGTGCTTTTCAACCGTCTTCACAATAAGAATGAATATGAAGGAACCGGAATAGGCCTTGCAATTTGCAAAAAAATTGTAGAGAACCACAGAGGTTTTATTTCTGCAACAGGAAAACCCAATGCAGGCGCAACCTTTACCATCTATCTTCCCGAAGAGACAGAAAACTAACTATAATCCTTCAAATCTCCAACTCCTGTGTTATTCATAGGAGTTTTTTGTTGTTCACCGATTTTTTCATGGGAATGCTATAACAATTCAAAAAAAAACTATAACACAACATTTTTGTAAATCTTGCAACTTTGTAATGTACAATGAGAATAGGCAATTTCATTGGAACAGGAACTATTTTTTTAACAATTATCCTCGAATCTGTCATGCAAAATTTACTCTATAGCATCGTGATATTACTATTAATATTTTGGGCATTAGGATTTTTTATTTACAACACAGGAGCAATTATCCATTTATTATTATTGGCAGCAGTTGTGGTTGTATTATTAAAAATCATAAAAGGAGAGAAAGTGTAGCAATGCTGCACCTCTGAGTGTAGAAAACCTACACCAATACTAACTAAATTAAATACCATGAAAACGATTTTAAAAAACTCAGCGAAATTAGCAGTAGCAGCCCTATGTCTACTAGGTTCAGTCACGACCACCGCACAGGAAACGACGACTACAACAAGCACTTCAACAGAAAATTATGACCAGGGATGGCGCCTTGGGTTCGGCCTTAGCGGCGGAGTACCATTAAGTGCAGATCCTTATGACTGGAATTTAGGAGCCGATGTTAGGCTTCAATATGACTTATCTACAAGATATTCGCTAACATTGACTACAGGATTCAACAATTTTTTCATCAAAGGAGATGACAACGATTTAGGATACATTCCTGTAAAAGGAGGATTTAAGGCTTTCGTTTTAAAAGACCAGCTTTATTTACTAGGAGAAGTTGGTTATGCATTTGCAGTTACCAATGATTATGACGACAACTCATTCCTTTTAAGCCCTGGTATTGGTTATGCCAATAAATATTTTGATGCCAGTTTGAGATATGAACATTATACAGATTTCCCGACAATTAACGATGACGGAACTACAGATAAAGGTTTCGGGATGATCGCTTTGAGACTTGCTTATGGATTCAGGCTCTAAAACATGGAAACCTGCAGCTAAGTAAGCAGTCAACTTGTTTATGGATTTAGATTCGGTCACTTTGAATCTAATGCTAAGTAAGCAAGAGAAAAGGGCTAACATTAAATGTTAGCCCTTTTTTATTTTGGTTTAGAAAACTTCGCTTTCCTTTAGTTTCTCCATATTGTTGACCAACTGAAGCTCGTCAACAAATTTTTGGATTTTTCCGTTCATCACACCATCCATATCAAAAACGTCCAATCCAATTCGGTGATCGGTTACACGTCCTTGTGCATAGTTATAGGTTCTGATTTTTGCCGAACGGTCACCCGAACTTACCTGAGAGGTACGTTTGGTAGCATCTTCAGCCTGTTTTTTGGCTAATTCCTGTTCGTATAAACGCGAACGCAATACCTCAAGCGCTTTATCCTTATTCTTATGCTGTGATTTCTGATCCTGGCATTGTGCCACCAAACCAGAAGGAATGTGTGTCAAACGCACAGCAGATTTTGT
Source organism: Flavobacterium wongokense (assembly GCF_021608265.1). GTDB lineage: Bacteria > Bacteroidota > Bacteroidia > Flavobacteriales > Flavobacteriaceae > Flavobacterium > Flavobacterium wongokense. The sequence goes on along the minus strand of NZ_JAKIHP010000002.1, from coordinate 205,760 downwards.
AGTATTCACCGATTGTCCACCTGGACCAGATGAACAGAAGAAATCGACACGGACATCATTCATATCAATCTGTACGTCAAATTCCTCAGCTTCCGGTAAAACCATAACTGTCGCAGCAGAAGTGTGAACACGTCCTTGCGTTTCTGTTTGCGGCACACGCTGTACACGGTGCACTCCGGCTTCAAACTTCAAGGTTCCGTATACATCTTCACCGGTTACTTCAAAGATTACCTCTTTAAAACCACCTGAAGTTCCTTCATTCATATCAACAGTTGAAGTTCTCCAACCACGGCTTTCACAATATTTGGTATACATCCTGTATAAATCTCCGGCAAAAATAGAGGCTTCATCGCCACCAGTTCCGGCACGGATTTCAACCATTACGTTTTTAGCGTCTTCAGGATCTTTAGGAATCAACATGAATTTGATTTCCTCTTCCAATTCCGGTAAGCGTTCTTTGGCTTCTTCCAATTGCATTTTGGCCATTTCAACCATTTCTGCATCAGAACCATCAGCCAGGATTTCGTTGGCTTCTTTTATATTCGCATCAAGCATAACATATTCGTCACGCTTTTCCATTAATGCCTTTAATCCTTTGTATTCCTGATTTAACTGTACATAACGTTTTTGGTCGGAGATAACATCGGGCTGAATAATCAAATCCGAGATTTCATCGAAACGTTGTTTTACATATTGCAATCTATCTAACATATCGTATTCATTTTGGAGTGCAAAAGTAATAAAAACTGTTCAATTTTGCTCCTTTTTAACCTTTCGTTTTTTTGTGATAGTTTTAAGATTCTAAAATCGGATTTAGGGAAATGCTTTAGTAATTTTGTAAAATAGACACTTCCCAATGACATCATTTACAAAAATCAAAAAGTATTTCAGCCTCATCCTCATCCGAAAACTGATTATAGCCGCTGCGCTAATTAGTGTACTTTCCTCCTTTTTGGCAATTACTTTAAAGCATTCCACCGAATACCTGGAAAGCATTTTCCTTTTAAAAGCAACAGAGAACCGCATTTTAATGTTTGTTTTCCCAATAATCGGATTGCTCATCATTCACTTTTTGAGGTATTACCTGTTTAAGAAAAAGGAAAATAAAGGCATCAAGGAAATTTTTGAGGCGACCAATTCCAAAAACAAAAGTCTGCCGATGTATAAAATCCCATCACACTTCATCAACGGATTATTTACTGTTGCGTTTGGAGGTTCAACGGGAATTGAGGTTTCGACTGTAGTTTCAACGGCAGCAATTGGTGCGGCGACACAAAAGAAAGAGCATCTTTTCAGGAAATATAAAACCGAATTAATCTGCTCCGGAATTACAGCCGGAATTACCATACTCTTCAGCAGTCCTATTGCAGGAATCCTTTTTTCGATGGAAGTGATTGCCAAAAAAACCAATAGGATTTTCTTCCTGACGAATATCATCGCCTTATCATTGGCTTCAGCCTTATTGTATATGATGAACGAAGAACCGCTGTTTGCTGTAAGCATTACCAGCTGGCACTTATATGCGATTCCTTATTTTATTTTACTAGGAATTTTGGCCGGAATCAATTCGGTGTTCCTGACAAAAATGGTTATCTTTTTTAAGTCACAATTTTCTAAATTCAATAATGATTATTACCGGATTGGTTTTGGAGCTTTGCTTTTGAGTGCGGCCTTGTTCGTTTTTCCGCAATTATATGGCGATGGTTACCATGCCATGAAAGGTTTATTTTTGGAAACTAATCCAACATTAACATTAGGGTTCTTATTGAGCTTCGCCGGAATCGTGCTTCTTAAACCGATTGTCACTTCGGTTACATTGGCTTCCGGTGGTGATGGTGGTGTATTTGCACCAAGCCTTTTTATTGGTGCTTTTTTGGGATTGCTGTTGGCTACTATATTGAATAGTTTCCACGCCGATGTCATTCCTGTTAATTTTATGGTGATTGGAATGGCAGCCGTTTTAAGTGCCAGCATTCATGCACCTTTCACTTCATTATTCCTGGTTTGTGGAATGACGAATGATTATACCTTATTTTTGCCAATTCTAGTAGTGTGCCTGATTGCTAAATACACTTCGAAAATGATTTATCCGTTTACGGTTTACACTTATTCTCCTGCCATTTCCAAATCTTAGGTCATGCCGATAAAAAAGATAAAAAGAGGTTACCGCCGAACGAGATACATTCTGTACAAGGAAACCCTGATCAATTTCCGCGAGCATTTTTGGGCATTTGTTGGTTCGTTTATAGGCATCGGAATTATTGCATACCTGCAATCGCAAACTTTGCCACATTCGGATGTAATTTACCTCATTGGTTCTTTTGGTGCTTCAAGTGTTTTGGTATATGGTGTAATCCAAAGCCCGTTGGCTCAGCCACGTAATTTAATTGGCGGGCATTTGGTTTCGGCTTTGATTGGGGTTACGGTCCAAAAACTGGCACCCGATATTTTATGGATTACAGCTCCATTGGCGGTTTCTTTATCTATAGTCCTAATGCAGATTACCAAGACCCTGCATCCTCCTGGAGGAGCAACAGCACTGATTGCTGTAACGGGTTCGGCTGAACTGAAAAACCTTGGCTATTGGTATGTGGTATCTCCCGTTTTGGTGGGAAGCATGATATTGCTCCTTGTCGCGCTATTTTTCAACAACATTACTTCAAACAGGCAATATCCCGTTCATAAAAAGTTTTCTGAAGTTAGAAAGCGCATCCCTTTTTTTCCAAAATATGTAAATCACAAATAAGTTTACTATTTTTACCTTACTAATCAAACTTCTATGAAACACTATCGACTAATATTATTATCAGCATTGGCTTTATGCTGCCTGGCTTCGTGCGAAAAAAAAACGGGGAACAAATTTGAGAAACTCAAAAAAATGGAATGGGTTATCGGAAGCTGGGAACAAAAGCTTCCTGACGGAATAGTTTCCGAAATCTGGACCAAGGAAAATGACAGCACCTTTACCGGAAGGAGTTTTTTCATTAAGGAAAAAGATACGATTCATTTAGAGAATATTGTGTTGACCCAAAAAGGAGATAATTTGTTGTACATCCCAACGGTTAATGGTCAAAACAACAATGAACCAACAACCTTTACGATGACTTCAGATGCTGAAAATGCTTTCAGTTTTGAAAACCCGGCGCACGATTATCCTCAAAAAATTACTTATAAAAGAGTAAACGAAACCAATCTTCTTGCTACAATTTCAGGAAAACAGCAGGGAAAACAAAGCCAGGAAAGTTATCCGATGGTTAAAAAATAAAATCAATTTCCCACAATAAAAAAGACCCGGCCAAATTAATGATCGGGTCTTTTTGCATTTAAAAATTAAACTAGAAAGTCGTAGTACTGTTTGGCTGATAAACAAATTTGAATGTAAACCATCTCGACAGTGAAGTTGCATCAGGCGTTGCTGGTGCATCTTTATAATAACTCAAAATTTCGAATTTTGCATATTTCCCATCGTGTGTTTTAACTACAAACACTTTCCCTGCAATCGGAGAAATGATGTTGGTTGCCTGATCGTAAGAATACCAACCATTTCCACTTCCTGTTGGAATTGCATAAGTTGTTGCTCCGTCTTGTGCAAAAGTAGCTGCTGCCGGGAAAGTCGTAACATTCGCCAAGGTACTGCTCACAATGCTTACAGCTCCAACTCCGGTTCTTGTTGGTTCGTCAGTAATTCCGATTTCGTCACCACCATTTACAATGATTGTTGTTCCGCGGAAAGCGATATCCCAGGAATCATCTGTTACTACAGCGTTTTGAGAGAAACTGAATTTGGTAAAAGCACCTCCAACAGGTTGTCCCTGTCCTCCTGTCTGTGGAGCATTAAGGTTGGAAACTGTTTTGGTTTCCAAAGCAACTGTATGGTTTGAATCATCATTGCTGCAGGAAGAAAATGCAACTACTAAAGCTAAAATTGAAAGTTTAAAAAAATTTGTTTTCATAGTAAAAAAGTGTTTATATATAAGTGATTAAATAAGTTAAAAATTGAACTGCAGTTTCCCGAAAACCTGTCTTCCCGGAATATTGCTTATCTCACGTGGATTGGTAAAATCAAACAAATTATTGGCGCCAACCTGGAGTGTGATTTTGTCTTTAAATGATTTGGATAATGATAAATTGGCAATGTAATATTCGTTTACAAAATCATCATAGATGTCTAAAATTTGATTGCTGTTGGTGTCGAACAATCCAAACTTGCTGCGGTAAATCACACGCAGGCTGACATCGGTTTTTATTTTTGGAATGCTGTAATACAGCTTAATGTTGGCAATGTGTTTCGAACGATTGAACAAACCGAAATAATCCGATTTTGTCAGCTGAAAGGATTCCAAAGTAATGGGGTCACGTGCAAAAACTTCACCGTTTTCAATTGCTTTAATCACCGACTTATCTTTGGCAACCATATATTGGTAACCAAATGAAACCCTAAAGTCGCTGCTGAATTTATAAGTTGCATTGTATTCAATTCCGTAGGTAAAAATCTCATTGATATTGAAATAGCTGAATACATTCTGCCCATTGGTTTTCTGGGCAACAACACGCGTATCGATTAGGTTTGTAATGGAATTATAGAAAGCATTGACATCCATTTTCAGTTTTCCTTTTTGGTATAAAGACCCTAAATTGAAATTGACTGAGCTTTCCGGTTTCAAATGATCGGAAAAACTGATTCCTTCAACCCTTGACAATAATTGTCCCTGGACCTCGAATGTGTCCAATCGGTTTTCTGCCACGTTGTATCCCAAAACGGTATAACCCACAGAAGAATTCGTAAAATCGAAATACAGCTGACGGAAATCCGGAGCCTTAAAACCATAGCCGAATGATGTTTTTAGCGAAATGCTTGGGGAAATTTTATAATTCATTGCCAGTTTCGGACTCAATTGTGACTGGAATTGATTGTGGATATCGTAACGGAATCCTGCTAAAATGTTCAGCTTATCTATCGGATTGTAATCGTATTGAACATAAAAATACTGGGAGTCAAAAGTGATCCGGTTGTCAAAATAGGTCCGTTCCAGCGTTTCGTGATTGACACCAACTCCGGTTGTGAGCTTATCCTTGTTTATTGAAAAAGTGGTCCGGATTTCCGGGCGGAAAAGCCATTGATTATAAAAACTATCATCAAAACGCTGTCCTTCAGGATTGTTGAGGAATTCTTCTGCCTTATAATTTGTGCTGTAAAATTCATATTCCGATTCAATCTTGGAGTTCCATTTATGCTCCAAACGAAATTGTGCTCCCCATTCATCGACATCTGACTTTCCCTCACAATTTTCGTCTTCAATTATTGCCTTATAATCCTGCTCGTTTTTATAAAACCGTAGGCCTGCTATAAGCGTTAGTTTATCTGAAAAGTCATAGTAAAATCGGGGTTGCACAGTTATATCGTGATTAGGTTCTACAGTCTGTATGAAAGGCTGATCGTTAAAATCGTAACCGTCTGTGCTGTGATAATTGGTAAAAAAGGTTCCTGAAAATTTCTTCTTTTTCCAAATAAGATTCCCGTTGACATCGTGTGTATTGAAAGTTGCAAAACGTTCCGAAATACCTCCTGCAAACATATCGTATTTAGGCCTTTTTGTAATGATATTGATTACTCCGGCCAAAGCTTCTGAACCGTACAAAGCAGAAGAAGCTCCTTTCACGATTTCAATCCTGTCGATATTTCCAACACTGATTCGGTACAAGTCTAAAGTTCCGGCACTTCGTCCTATAAGTGGAACGCCATCAACCAGGATTAAGGTGTAGGCAGAATCCATTCCTTGGATTTGAACACCTTCTCCTCCACCAAAATCAGGGACTGTAATTATTCCGGTTTGCTCTGATAAAATTTCATTTAACTTTGTAACACCAGCCTTGATAATATCGGAAGAAAGGATTATCGATGTGGGTAATGGCAATGATGAAAGTTGTCTTTCCGTTCGTGTTGCGGTAACAAAAACCTCGTCTAGAGTTTCTATTTTGGTACTATCAACAGGCTTCGTTTCCTGAGCAAATACAGCACCTGAGCAGCTTATCATTAACCAACAACAATATCTATTTAGAAGCATTCTTAATAATTATTTTTGGCAAATATATACCTTATTTTTAATTGTTCTAAATAAATATAATATATTTGCAAAAGAAATTTTTACTTAAAAACATAACCTTATGAAAATCAAAACACTCCTATTTTCCGCATCAATTATGCTGGTTGGAATTACTGTAAAAAGCCAGGGCACGAGCGGAAGCGAACTGGTAAAGCAATCAAAAAAACAACAAGACATAAAATCGATTAAATCAATGTGTGGCTGCTATGAGATAAAATTCAATTTTACAGAGACATTCAGTTATGCTAAAGACTCGGCGAAATACAAACCATCTGAAACAAAACACGATTATGGCTTGGAATGGGTGGAATTGGTTGAAGACCAACCAAACAAATTAGTACTGCAACATTTATTAATCGTTGGAAAAACTGAAGACGATATTGTAAAACACTGGCGCCAGGATTGGCTTTATGAAAACACTGATCAATATTCGTTCTTAAAGGACAAAACCTGGAAATACAAAAAACTGGCTTCGAAAGATGCGAAAGGACAATGGACACAGAAAGTGTATCAGGTTGATGACAGCCCAAGATATGAAGGAAGTTCAAGCTGGGTTCACGTTGACGGAAGTGATTATTGGAGAAATACTGCCGACGCGCCGCTTCCAAGAAGGGAGTATACTAAACGTGATGATTACAATGTTTTGAAAAGAAGGAACATCCACGAAATCACAAAATATGGCTGGCTGCACGAACAGGATAATGATAAGCTGGTTCGCGATGATAGCGGGAACGATGTTTTGTTGGCACAGGAAAAAGGGCTTGATGTTTATACTAAAGTGGACAACAGTAAATGTAAGGCAGCTCAGGATTACTGGAAGAAAAACGGAGAGCTTTGGAAAAAAGTTAGGGCAAAATGGGATAAGGTTTATGCAGCCAACAAAGATCTGACACTACAGAAAAAAGTAGACGGCAAAAACATTTACGAATTTTTATTCGAATTAAAACCAACGGCAACTCAGGAAGAAGTAGATAAAATTATTGATTCTTTTATCGTTAGATAATTACTATACACAAAAAGAATTCAAAAGGGCCAGCTTTAAAGTTGGCCTTTTTGAATTCTAAACCTGTAAGGCAAAATGTTAAAGTTTCGCTGTAATATATAGCAAATCAATCAAATAAAAACTTTATTAATAATCAGTCTAAATAATCTTTTGAAAATGCATTTTGAAGAGTATCTTTGCAAAAAATTATTTTTAATTAATCTAAATAAATGTTTAAATCTTTGCCCCTTACGACAATGGCACTGCTTATAAGTGTTGCCGCTTTTTCTCAGGAAAATTATAGAAGTACTCCAGAAGAATATTATGTACTTAACGATACAGTAAAGAACAAGAAAGGACAGGTTCTGCAGGAAGTAATTGTGACCGCTAACCAGCAAAAAAATCCTGTTTCTGTTGGAAAATCCGGAATCAAACCAATGGATTTACCACAAGCTACCACAGTTGTTGGAGCAGCAGTAATAGAAACCCAACAGATAAACTCTATTACCGATTTGTTGAAAAATGTAAATGGGGTTTATATAATGGGAACAACAGGTGGATATCAGGAAGAGATTGCATCAAGAGGTTCTGCCCTATCAAGCTCGAATACATTCAAAAATGGCGTTCGTTATTTTAGCGGAATGAGAACTGAAATGAGCGGAATTGAACGGGCTGAGTTCTTAAAAGGAAGCGCAGCCATACTATTTGGGAATGTTGCTCCGGGTGGCGTTTTGAATCTTGTAACAAAAAAACCTAAGTTTGAATTTGGTGGTGAAGCAGGTTTCAAATTAGGTAGTTGGAATACCTTCAAACCAACATTTGATGTTTACAATGCACTAAATAAAAGCAAGACTTTAGCTTTCAGGGTTAACGGTGCTTACGAAAAAGGGGATAGCTTCCGCAACGAAGTCCATTCAGAAAGCTTTTATTTTAACCCATCATTTTTAGCTAAAATTTCCAAAAAAACCCAACTTTTAATTGAAGGTGATTTTCTTAAAGACAGAAGAACACCTGATTTTGGAGCCGGAATCATCAATTACGAAATTGTAGACATTCCAAGAGATCGTTTTGTAGGTGTAAGTTGGGGTTACTTTGGTGCCCGACAAGCATCGGCTACAGCCACATTAACTCACGAATTATCAAGCAAATGGAATATTTCCTATTTAAACGGAATCCGTTATTACGATACCGATTTGTTCTCAAACGCACGACCAAATTCTGCAGGTTCTGTAGTGCAGCCTGATGGGAGTTGGAATAGAAACCTTCAAAGAAATGAAGTAAAGGACAATTACTACATCCAACAACTTGACCTTAAAGGAAATTTTAATACGGGTAAAATTGCACATCAAATGCTTTTTGGTGGCGATTGGGAAAAATATAAAACCACAACAACTGCTTATTACGGATTAACCGCTGCCAATAATGGCGGGCAGGCTTTTTACGACAACATCAATATTTTTCAACCTTATAACCCAGCAGTTGAACTTCCTCGTCCCGACTTAGATAAGAACACCTTGACAACTGTACCTGTGAATCGTTTCGGAGTATATATCCAGGACTTGGTTTCCTTAAATAAATATGTAAAATTACTGGCAGGTGTGCGTTATACTTATCAGGATACCCGCAATAATGTTTACAAATATGCTGTTGGAGCCAATCCTGCTACCAATACGCCAACCGATAATTATGATGATGCGTTTTCTCCAAGAATCGGCTTGGTAATCCAGCCATCCGAAAACCACAGCATTTTTGCAAGTTATTCGAACTCGTTTCAAACCAATACCGGAGTTGATGTTAATGGAAAAAATTTAGATCCGTCTATTATAGATCAATATGAAATCGGTATTAAAAACAAATTCTTTGACGAAAGATTGTTTGTCAATATAACCGCTTACCAAATTACCAATAGCGATTTGGCTCAGGCATCATTGACTGTTCCAACTGCAAGGGAATTAGCTGGTGAAACCCGAAGCAATGGAGTTGAGATTGATTTGGTTGCCAATCCGCTAAAAGGTCTTTCCGTTTTGGCTGGTTACAGCTTTAATGAAACCAAATACAGAAAAAGCAATATCTACATCGAAGGAAGCGAATTGCGTTACAATCCTAAAAATACTGCCAACTTCAACATCAACTATAAATTTGAAACCGGAAAATTGAAAGGTTTAAACCTGGGATTGATCAATAGTTATTTTGGGCAACGATATGCTGGCCGTTCAACCAGGCTGACTATTCCTAATGACACCTACAAATTGATACCGTTAGAAGGTTATATTCAGGTGGACGCAACTTTGAGTTACTCTTATAAGAAATGGTCCATCCACACCAAATGGAGTAACGTATTCAATGAGCTTAATTACAATATCCATGACGATAACAGTTTAAATCCTATTGCTCCAAGAAATTATTCGGTAGCATTAAATTATAAATTCTAAACAAATGAAACAGGCAAAAATCAGGAATCTCCATCGCGACTTAGGCTATTTTTACATTGGATTAATCATATCTTTTGCCTTTTCGGGCATTATGATGAACCACCGTGAAAGTTGGCATCCCGAAAAATACACCGTCGAAACCAAAGCAATTGAAGTTACATTGCCTGCAGAAGAAAAAATCAACGAGCCATTTGCAGATTCTTTGGGAAAAGCCCTAGGGATTGATGACAAAATACGTCGTCATAATGTAAAAGAAGGGAAACTTAAGATTTCATTTGAAAAGCATGATGTAGAAATTGATATGAAAACTGGTAGAGGTGAAATTGTTTCCTTTAAGAAAACACCACTCATCAGCCATATGATGAAGCTGCACAAAAACACATCCAATTGGTGGATTTATTACTCTGATATTTTTGGAATATCATTGATAACAATAGCTGTCACAGGAGCAATTATGATTCCCGCCGGGAAGTTTAGCTTTAAACGAAGAGGATGGAAACTGGCCATAGCCGGATTGATTTTTCCTCTTTTGTTTTTATTTCTGTTTGGTTAATTTTAAAACAAAAAGGGTTTGCTTTTCGGCAAACCCTTTTTTATTATTTCTTAAACGAAATTATAACGAATTCAAAAACGCCAACAATTCGTTACGCTTCTGGGTCGATAACTGTTTGAATTTTTCTTTGGAAGCCTGTGCCTCACCTCCATGCCAAAGAATGGCTTCGGTCATGTTTCGGGCTCTTCCGTCATGTAAAAAATGTGTGTGGCCATTGACAACCTGTGTCAGGCCAATTCCCCAAAGAGGCCTTGTTTTCCATTCTGTTCCCGATGCTAAAAAATCAGGTCGGTTATCCGCTAAATCAGCTCCCATATCATGCAGCAGCAAATCGGTATATGGATAAATGGTTTGATTAGAAATAGCAGCAATAATGTTGAAACCGGTTTGTTGTTTTGGAACGTGGCATTTGGTACAGCTGATTTCCTCAAAGGTTTTTGCCCCTTTTCTAACCGCATCAGTGGTAATATTCCTTGGAGCAGGAACTGCCAATGTTCTGCAGTAAAAAGTCACCTGATTCAGGGTTTCGTCAGCAATTTCAGGATCGTCTGTTAAACCGTCCTGGCCATTGGATTGACTTGCGCCTACTTCGTTAGGGAAAACATAATTGGTTACACCCATATCATCCACATAAGCTCCGGCACACTGAACCAAAACGGTTGGTGCTCCGGCTTTCCATCCAAAGCGTCCAATTTTCAATTGATTTGCCGTTGGATCCCAAACATAATTTGCCTTTCCAGAAATTCCGTCACCGTCTGTATCATTCACATCCTGGATTGCCAATAAATTAGCTTCAGGAATGGATTCCAAAAGGCCTAAACCAAAAACCGGAGTTGCAATCCTTGGGGAAAGCATTCCGTTAGCCGGAAAAGGAATATAGGAATCATACAAGCTAATAACTGGTTTTCTCAACGTAACTACAGTTCCATCGGCAAGTGTTTCAGTCTTTGTTTCAAAAGCAACCTGATAGCGCGCTTCAGGGAACGTCCCGAAAACTGCCTGGTTCTGGATTTGTGTACCAAAACCCGGAACAGGATTTGGTCCGCCATGAGCATCCATTCCCGGAATGCTGGCTCTTAAAAGGAGTCCGCTCAGATTGACCATATTCTCAGGAAATGCTGCCCTTCCATCTTTTGGATGACAGGAAACACAAGAGGTATTGTTGAAAATACTTCCCAGTCCATTATTGATTTGCGCCGGCGCTGTGACAAATGCCTGTTCAAAATCGGTATCACCAAGCAAATGCATATCCAAATCGGTTCCGTAGATATTTACGGCCGGAGTTCGGAAAGCGGTACTGTTTTCTGAAAAAACGGTAGTTTCTCCACCAGCATATAATCTTTCGTTCAAATCGGGCAAATCAACATAATCGTCATTGTTGTTACAGGAGAACAAAAACGAGCTGAAAATGGCAAGCAAAAAAGTATTTTTAATCATAATCTAATTTTAAGCAGAAAAAGAATGCCGGAATAATCCAGGCATTCTAATTCTTTTCCTTTTCATGTATAGTGTGATTTCTACAAGTTAGAAATCAATGGTTTTAAACTACTGTCTAACAATTGTTGTAATTCTGCAACTTTAGCCTGAGCGTTCTGAACTTCCGGCCTGTTGTTGGTAATCGCAGAAGTGAATGTTCCCGGAATCGCTTCAATTGCATTGATTGCTGCAGTGATTTTGGTTTTGATGTTGGTATCTAAAGTTGCGTTTTTTATTGCAACAATATCCGTCAAACCTTTACCATCAACACCGTTATAATCTCCTAAATAGATATTTTGGATGCTTCTGATGTTGTTCGCGAAATCCAATTTGGAGTTGTTGCTGAAACGTGATTCCTCAGCCTCAGGTTTTGGCCCACCATTATTTCCGTTTAACGGAGTTTCGATTTTTCCGTTACCCACTTCGTCAGCGATAGTGATGATACCGTCAACCAATTCCAACAAAGCTGTTTTTTGAGAAGTATAAACCGCGTTTCCGGCGTCACCTGCAGTAATGAAATAGTTTTGGTAGTTTCCTCCTGAAGCAATCCAGCCTTCATACAATTGTGTCGTTTTTGCATGTAGGTTTTGGGCAGCTGCAAACAAATATTCTTTTTCCCTAACGGTAAAATCGGCTGCTGTCTTAGTTCCGTTAAGTCCCCAAATGAAATATTCCATAGTGTGGAAACCTCTGGCTTCGTTGTTGTTTTCCAATAAATCCGGTGTAATGTCGCCACTGCTGTTCAATATCGCATTGATATCGTTTACGTTAACCGGCCATGAATCCATAGCTGGGTCAATCCCTTGTGTATCAACAGGACCATAAAGGAATCCTTCTGATTTTTCCCATGGCTCACGTGTTGCCATCCAGGCATTTTTCATTGCAGTCAATTCAGCTTCATCTCCAATGGTAAAATTAGAAATTGCATTTACCAAAGCCTGCGAATTTGTATTCATGGTTTCGTAAGTTTTGGTAATAACGTCCTGCGAAACATTCGTCAAAACCGTTTTATACAATGGTGCATTTGGGTCAACGCTTTCGCCATCATTATTGCTACAAGAAGTAATAGCCAATTGTGCCAAAAGCACTAATCCAATTCCTAAAATTCTATTCAATTTCATATCTATATTATTAAGTTGTTTATTAAAATTCAAATCCAAGCCCTACTGAAAAAGTATTTTCCATTTGTTTTCCGCCGGTATATTCCAAGGTTGACAAATCGTATTTTTTAGAGCCCAACCTTCTGTTGGAATACTGTGCTTTCACAGTAACTTCCTGTGCTATCACCCAGTTGATTCCACCAGTTATCGAGCTTCTTTCCCATCGGTCATTGTCAATTACGCTTCCTTCAACATCATACATCGTATCATAATAATCATAACGAACGAATGGATAAAGCATGTTTTTCTTAAAATTGAAATGGTGCAATACTTCGTATCCAATCTCAGTGGTAAAACCAACGGCATTTTTTCCAACCGGAGTTCTAACCACTCCTAAATTATTGGACAAAGCGGCATTTTTTATAGATACGATGTTTGAGTTCTCAAGGTTCCCGAAGATTCCCGAAGTATAAACCCTAAACGGAAATTCATAGTATGCAAAATGCGCTTCCGCGATAGTCACATACGCTGTTTCCTTCATATCTGTTTTTGGCCTGTTTTTAGCCGAATCACCTATGTATCCTGACAAACCGACAAAAGTGTGTTTGTTTTTCCCAAATTTATAATCCAAACGCATCATGGCAGCAAACGATTCGGCATTGACCATCTCGAATTTCTCCTGATAACCTCTTCTCACCCAGCCTCTCGAGCTAAATCCCGAAGAATCCAATCCGTTTACGATAGAGAAAACATAGTTCAGTTTTTTATTTGCAAAAGTTCCGTAAAATGAAATTCCGGTTTCGTACCAACCCAAAGGCAGCAGTTCACTTTCCATTTCCTGTCTGTGCGTGGTAAAATATTCATCCGGGTCATCCAGGCTCTGCGCCAGGTTGAAAAGCAGTTTCAATCTTCCCGCCTTAATATTGAAATACGGTTTGATGGCAAAATCAACATATAACTGCTCCACTTTTACGCTTCCTCCTTTTTCAACTTCCTGTTCAAATTCACCAAACTCTTCCTGGGTATCATATTCAACCGAAGCTCCGGTTCCGCCGTGTTCAAATTCAATTTCAGAACGAAAGGCAATCCAGTCATTGAACTGGTATTCAGGGTAAATATTCAGACGTTCAGCATCAATCTTGTCTTTTAAGCTTGGATCGGTATCATAATCATAGTTATAATAATTGGCCACTGCATAACCGTGAAGCGAAAATTTATCGAGAGTTGATGTTTGTTGTGGTTTGTTTTTGGCTTCATTCATCATTTCCTGACGAAGCTCTTCCTTGATTTCGGCTTTTAGTTTTTTTACCAAACTGTCGTTTAAAGTCGGAGCCTGTGCAGATAAACCAATTGAAAACAGTAAAAAGAATAACGTGTATACCTTTAATTTCATTGCTTAGATTATTATTCGGCAAATGTAAAATATTATTTAAACTAAATCCAAATAAGAATTAAACTATTTTTAATTGTTCTTAATAAAGTTATTAACCTAAGAATGAATAAAAAAGCCCGCTTGTGGAAGCGGGCTGACTTTATCTTCTGGAATTAAAATAAGAATCCAGGTTCATGCAACTGGAGAGTTCCGAATAATAATCGGGATAGGCTGCTTTCATTTTGGCAAAATCATCCGGGTAACCAAATTCAGCATAGTCAATCATACGTAGGCATAGCGCTTTAAACTTGGGAGTTTTTGCCTGGTCAAATGCCAACTGATAATAATGCTGTGCCAACTGGCTTGTCCGGTATTCCTTCTCATCGATATAGGAAACATCATAATAACCTTCGTTATAACTTGAAGAACTGCTTTGGTAACGACGCATCATCCAGGAATTCCCGCTACAATCCATATTCAGGAAACAATTGGCTGCAAGGAAATAATAATAATCCCTATCGGCAGTTTTTGGATTGTTGGCTTTCTTAAGATAACTTATCAAATGCTCGGTCACTGAAAGTTTGGTCACAATGAATTTCTCTTTATGCGGAATAAAATCTTCAGTGTATTTGAAAGAGTAAAACGGATTTTGATCAAACTGGAGTTCTTCCTTGTATCGGTCGTGTTCCCACGGATTGTAATTTTCCTCCCAATATTTTTTAGACAGCGAACGGAAGGTTACCAAGGCTTTATTCAATTGGTTTTCCCTCAAGTATTTGGTACCCAGCAAATCGGTTAGGTAATTTTTATCGGATAACAAATAGTGATACAGTTTCTTTTCAAAATCATCGCTGATATCAGTATTTAATTTATTCACAATAACCTGCATCTGGTTGGCAGAATACACAAAATCCAGATAATCAAAATACTCATAAAAGTAACTCAGGTTATCGGTCGTTTTCAAACGATTGCCCTGCCACTCTACTCCTGTCGAACCTTCACTGTACATATAATATTGGTTATCTTTATTGATACTGCTGATCATCGCCATTCCATCAGGAAGGTTTCCTAAAAACTCCAATTCCCTTCCCAGTGCAAAAACAAAGCGACTGTTGCTGTTGTATTTTAGGTAAATCGGTTTTACTTCGTCCTTTACAATTGCTTTTCCATAAGGCTGGTTTGCAGTAAGGCAGAGTGCTTTTATCTGCTCCACTTCTTGAAATATTTTTTCGTTGGAATGTTGTTTTTGAAAAGCGTCAACTTTAGCCAGGCATTCGTCAAACTTCCGGGTCATGAATAACAATTGGATTTGCGCTGACTTCCACAAAACCCGGTTATTCACTTTTGAAAAATCGACGGTATTGACAAAATCGAGCAATTCCTGAGCATAGAGCCTGTCTTTTTCAGAGCGCTGGCGCAGTACTTCTGTGGTAATTTTGTCTTCAGTGCCGCTCCAATAATAATTGGTTTCCTCTATAGAAGGCAGGTAATTGGAATAATAAGGCGTATAAATCCAGTCTTCAATTTTGTTGATTTCACGTAAAAGCAGGAAATCGAGTATCCTTGAATTGGCATTATTGCCGTACATAATTTTGAGGTTCTCCAAATTCCTATCAGTCTTTTGTGCCGAAGCATACGCATAGCAATTAGCCACGTCGCTTTTGGTTTTGGCCTGCGCCAAAGCTTTTTCCAAAGAAAAACTCTCATGGAAATAATGATACACCGCCAAGGCTTTTTCGGGAGAATACGCAAAAAGGTTCGCGATTTTTACATCACGGTCAGCATCACTCGAAAAACAGGTAAAGTACAAACTCCAGTAGTACAGATAATCTTTTTTTGAACCCTTGAATGTTTCCTCAAAAATGGCATTTATCGATGTGGCATCGTTGGTATAATAACAAAAGCGAATGCACTGAAAAGCATATTTACGCTTTAGGTAATCACTGCTTTCAGCTTTGTAAGCAGCAAATAACTCGTCATAAAACTTTTCGATTTTAGCTGAATTATCAATTCTTTTTCGTTCCCAGACATCTTCGGTTTGCAGCGTATTGAAATCTTCGCATTTTTTGGAAAACATCAGGTAACGCAGCGCTTTTGATTTTTTGTTTTTATACAGATAATCCAAAAAAGCATTGCCACAGCCTGCACTGATATCGGTAAGTTTTAAATGGTAATTGAACTTTTCAATTTCAGAAAGCGGCACTTTCTTTTGGGCAAAATTGTACCAATCCAAAATATTGCTTTCGTAAAAGCTTGTTGTCCGTTCTTCATCGGAATCATAGCCATAAAGTCCAAACTGATTCGCATTGTAATAAAATGGGAAATAGGCATTGAAATTGAAATAATCGGGATGGAACAGGCAATACCGGATATCTTCGCCATAAGGCGAATAACCACATCCAAAGCTATTGATGCTACTTAGTAAAAGCAGTATAGAAACCGTTAATTTCTTCATTGGAATATTGATTTAGGATATGTTCGTCTAAGTGAAATAAAGCAATCGTACAGCCGTCCTTTAAAACGACGTTCTTTTTGATTATGGCTATCGCATCATTGATGAGTTTGGCATTGATTTCCTCGCATTTGAGCTGGTCACCTTTTCGGAAATAGGTTTCGTAATTCAGTGACGTATCTTTGGTAACTTCGTACCACAATGGTTTTATTGGTTTGGCAAAGGTTTTTATTTCCTTGGAACCCAAGGTCAGCAAGCCCGAAAAATGATTGTTCTGATACCAATGCGTCCAGCTGTAAATGGGCAAAGCCACATCCAACGGCAACGGATATTCCTTTTTGAGGTTCAGGTAGGAATCGAGTTCCTTTAAATCGAGAATCGAATTTTTATCGCCATCACTCAAAGGTTTTACCAAATTATAACACATCAAGGTTGCTTTATCAACTGGCGGCGTTCCCATGATTTCAGGGTATTTGTAAGGATACAAACGCAGCGTGCAACTGATTTCGCGCTTGGAAAGTTCCTTTATTTTTTTGAGTAGGTAAAAATATTTCTCTTTAGTAGTTTTGGTCCAGTCGCAATCAATCTGGATTTCATTGGCGACCGACGTGTTTTCAAATTTCTCCTTGCTGTATTTGTCTGTCAGGAACACAATATTGTCGGCAAGTTTGTCTAAATCGTGTTCCTTGTTGTACTGAAAAATTTCATTCTTGATATAAATGGTCGGGATAATGGTAAGGCTGTCAATCTTTTCCCTGTTGTATTCCCCGATTTGGGTTTTATCCAACGGATAATTCCCCATTGCTTCAGAATAGTCAATTTCAAAGTATTTTATATACAACTTATTGGCATGGTAAAATTTCAGGGCAGTGTTTTCACCGCTATCCAGATAGCTACTTTTCCAATAGTAAAAAGCACGTTCCACTTTGGCCAGTTTCCTGTCTTCAGAGCAGGAAAAAAGTAGAACCGAAATCATTCCGAGAAGCAAGATTTTCTTCATTTGTCAGTGTTTTTGTGATAACGTAAAATTCGTACTAAAAGTATATAATTTCCCAAAATAATTTTCAATAAAAAAACCCGCTTATTGCTAAGCGGGTTTCTGTTATTTCTTTACTGGTATGTTTGCCAAAATCTCCAAATAAAACTTCCAGAATTTCTGCGATGATTTAATTGAAGCTCTTTCATCAGGGCTGTGCGCTCCGTGGATTGTTGGCCCGAACGAAATCATATCCATACCCGGATAATTGGTTCCTAAAATCCCACATTCCAAACCTGCGTGGCATGCCACAACATTTGGTTTTGCTCCGTTTTGTTTTTCGTAAATGTCAACCAGGACATCCAGGATTTCCGATTTGACATTTGGTGTCCAACCCGGATAACTTCCTGCAAATTCCACTTCGCAGCCAAACAATTCATAAGCCGAACGCAAGGCATTTGCCAAATCAAACTTAGAGCTTTCCACCGAAGAGCGCGTCAGGTTTTGGATGGAAATGTTTCCGTCTTTTACCACAACTTTTGAAATATTATTCGAAGTCTCCACCAAATCAGCCATATCGGCACTCATTCGGTAAACGCCATTGTGCGCAGCATAAATCGAGCGAATCAACCCTTCCTGAACACCTAAATCCATTACTTTTTTAGGCAGATCGCCTTTTACGATTTCAATAGCAAGATTTGGCTCAGTGGTTTTAAATTCAAATTTAATATCATTGATGATTTCCTGCATATCAAACACAAAAGCCTCATCGTACATTCCGGCTACAATAACTTTTGCCACACTCTCACGTGGAATAGCATTACGCAGGCTTCCTCCGTTGATTTCAGCAATCTGCAAACCAAAATTCTCAAATCCGTCAAACAATAAACGGTTCATGATTTTGTTGGCGTTGCCCAAACCTTTATGGATATCCATACCCGAATGCCCACCATTCAAACCTTTCACAGTAATTGTATAACCCACAGAACCTTCAGGAGTTTCCTCTTCATTATAGCTTCTTGTTGCGGTAACATCTACTCCACCGGCACAGCCAATATCAATTTCATCGTCTTCTTCCGTATCCAAATTCAAAAGGATTTCACCTTTTAGAATTCCGCCTTTCAAATTTAATGCGCCGGTCATTCCGGTTTCCTCATCAATGGTAAACAGTGCATCAATGGCAGGATGCGGAATGTCCTTGCTTTCCAAAATTGCCATGATGGCTGCTACTCCTAGTCCGTTATCCGCGCCAAGCGTGGTTCCTTTGGCACGAACCCAGTCACCGTCAACATACATGTCGATTCCCTGAGTATCAAAATCAAAATTGGTATCGTTGTTTTTTTGGTGCACCATATCCAAATGCCCTTGCAGGACAATGGTTTTGCGGTTTTCCATTCCTTTAGTTGCCGGTTTGCGGATGATTACGTTTCGGATTTCGTCTTCAAAGGTTTCCAATCCAAGGCTTTCGCCAAATTTTTTCATGAATTCAATTACTCTTCCTTCTTTTTTAGATGGTCTCGGAACTGCATTTAGGTCGGCAAATTTATTCCAAAGCACTTTGGGTTCAAGGTTTCTGATTTCCTGGCTCATTATATAGTATTAGTTAAATTTTCAAGAGCACAAAGTTACAAAGTTTAACTTCTTCAGAAATTAATTAGTCATTATATTTACATTTTAAATCTGCATAGTGAAACGCAAATACATTCTTCCTCTTTTCCTGTTATTCCAGATCATTTTCCTAAAGGTTTTGGCTTTCTTTCCTGAAGTCATTGAGCGTTATTACAGCAATGGTTTGTATGCTTTCACTTCAAAGGTTGAGCGATTCCTTTTGGGTTGGATTCCGTTTTCGGTTGGAGATGTTTTATATGGATTGCTGATTATTTATCTACTGGCTTCCATTTGGAAAAACCGAAAAACCTGGCGCAGTGAGTGGAAAGATAATCTTTTGGAAATCGCAGGCGGCTTTTCCATTTTCTATTTTGTGTTCCACATTTTATGGGCGCTGAATTATTATCGCGAACCTTTATTTGAAAAAATGAGGATCCAACGTGAATACACCAACGAGGATTTATATGCCTTCACCGAAAAACTGATTGTAAAAACCAACGAAGTACAGCTTGCCATTACACATAACAAAAATCAAAAGGTAATCAATCCGTATTCGCAGGACAGCATTTTCATTATGACGCAGAACGGTTATGATAACCTTGCCAGAATACATCCTTATTTCAAGTATGAAATTCCAAGCCGGAAGAAATCATTATTCAGTCTGCCACTGACTTATATGGGATTTGGCGGTTACCTGAATCCGTTTACCAATGAATCTCAGGTCAATTACAAACTGCCGATGTATGGTTTCCCAAATGTAATCTGCCACGAAATGGCGCATCAGATTGGTTATGCCAGCGAAAGCGAATGCAATTTCATTGGTTTTATGGCGTGCATCAAAAATGAGGATTTGTATTTTCAATATTCGGCTTACTCCAATGCGCTGCGTTACTGCCTGGAGAATGTATTTTTGAAAGATGAAGCAAAATTCAAGGCTTTAAAGCCAAAAATAAATCCGGGAATCCTAGCCAATTACAAGGAAAGTGAGCTTTTCTGGAGGCAGTACGACACTTTTATCGATAAAGGTTTCCATGCTTTTTATGATCAATACCTAAAGGCAAACCAGCAGGAAGAAGGCATTGACAGTTACAGTAAGTTTGTCGATTTGTTGATTAATTACTATAAGTTGGAGAAATTATAAAGTAGCAAAGTAGCAAAGTAGCAAAGTAGCAAAGTAGCAAAATTATAAAGTGTCAGAAGCATACAAAAGAAAAGCAAAAAAACTTTGGGACTCTGCTACTTTGGAACTTTGTGACTTATTTCGCATTCTGCTTAAAGTAAACTTCTGTTGCGCCTTGTCCATACTTCTGATAATTAGCATCTTGAAAAACAACATTATCGTACCTTCCCAACAGGAAGTCAAGGTCTGATTTCAACACGCCTTCACCAACTCCGTGAATGAATACAATCTTTGGGATTCGGTTTTTGATGGCAAATTCGATATGGTATTTTGCCGTGTCAATCTGTTTGGTCAGGATGTCATAATTGTTCATCGATTTGTGGTTTTTGACCAGTTTCTCGATGTGCAGGTCAAATTCAGGAACAGGGATTTCCTTTTTTGATTTTGGAGCTTTGTTGCTATAGTTGGGCTTCACAACTTCCTTCTCGCTTATCACCTGGTTTTTGTTAAAGCTGAAATTCATCGGATTGCTTTCAATCCTGATGAGCTCATTAATTTTAAACGTCAGGTTGAAACCATCCGTAGTTTCAATAGTAACATCAGAACCTTTGACATCAACCACAATTCCGTCAATCGCATCATCCAAAACCGAAACCTTATCGCCTTTATTCATCTTCGTCCTCCATTTCTTCTTTCTTATCCTTACTCGGAACTTTTGAGGTCAATACCATCATTCCATACATAAACACCGCAACTGCTGCGCACAAGATATAAATGTTGGGTTTGTCTTTGGATTGCTCAAACAAACCAACAATGATTGCCACGAACATTAAAGGAATAAGAAGTTTTTTCATTGTATGGATTTTCACTTCTTCAAAAATAAAAAAACCAGCTGAATAAGCTGGTTTTAAATGATTATATTTTAACTTGGTTAGAGTCCCGAGCTTGCATACGAAGCGGCGAAACCAATCAAAGCAATAATTCCGATTACATAAAGCGAAAGCATTACAATCGTAAATATCCCTAAATATTTGTGGTGTGATTTCAAATTCACCAAAGCATTGCTCAACACTTCTTCCCTTCCGCTGTCCAAAGCATCTTTAGTGCCTTTGGCATAATTGAACAAATAATAAACCGGGAAGAAATTAATAAGTCCAAATACAAAGTAAATTATCCCAATATAATTTTTAATCTTCATGAAAGGATTGTCCATACCCAATTGTGCATAAGGATCATTTGGTAAGTTTGCAGGCATAGCCGACATAACAATAGTCATGAAAACTCCTGCCATTACCATCAATCCGATGAAAATGAATCCGACAATCGCTAAAAACATGCACCATTTGGCACTTTCCCTCAGCGCCTGAACAGCTAAATGGTCTAAACTTAATTTGTTTTGGTCTTCCATAAATAGATTGTTAGATTTTTAGATTGTTGGATTATCTTTCAAATTGCTTTAGTGTTTTGATGATGATTGAAACGCAATCCAATAACTGCTCTTCATTCATTACCAAAGGTGGTGCAAAACGGATAATGTTTCCGTGGGTCGGTTTTGCCAGCAAACCATTGTCGCGCAAAGCCATGCAGATGTTCCAGGCCGTATCGCTTTCTTCGGTGTCGTTGATTACAACTGCATTCAGCAAGCCTTTTCCACGAACCAGAGTCGCAATGTTTGAGGTTTCAATATATTTTGCCAATTCGGAACGGAATATTTTTCCTAATCTCTCAGCATTCTCAGCCAGTTTTTCATCTTTTACAACATCAAGTGCCGCAATGGCAACAGCTGCCGCAACCGGGTTTCCACCAAAAGTAGAACCGTGTTGTCCCGGTTTGATGACATTCATAACCGAATCATTTGCCAAGACTGCCGAAACAGGATAAGCTCCACCCGAAATGGCTTTACCTAAAATCAAAATGTCAGGCTGAACGTTTTCGTGGTTTACTGCCAATAATTTCCCGGTACGTGCGATTCCGGTTTGAACTTCATCTGCAATGAACAATACATTATTTGCTTCGCACAAAGCTTTGGCCTTCGCCAGATAACCTTCGCTTGGCACATAAACCCCGGCTTCACCCTGTATTGGTTCTACAAGGAAACCTGCAATATTTTTTGAGGAAGTGATGGCTTTTTCCAAAGCATCGATATCGTCGTAGGCAATTTTTATGAATCCTGCTGTGTAGGGGCCAAAGTTTTTACGGGCATTTTCATCATTTGAAAACGAAATGATGGTTGTAGTCCTTCCGTGGAAGTTTCCGTCACAAACAATAATCTGCGCTTCGTTTTCGTTGATTCCTTTCTTTTCGTAAGCCCATTTACGACAAAGCTTCAAAGCTGTTTCCACCGCTTCAGCTCCGGTATTCATTGGCAATACCTTATCAAAACCAAAATATTTGGTAATATATTCTTCGTAAACTCCTAATTTATCATTGTAAAAAGCTCTCGAGGTAAGCGTCAAAGTCTGCGCCTGCTCCAACATGGCGCCAACGATTTTTGGATGGCAGTGCCCTTGGTTTACTGCTGAATAGGCTGACAGGAAATCGTAGTATTTTTTTCCTTCCACATCCCAAACATAAACCCCTTCTCCTTTGCTCAAAACTACCGGTAACGGATGGTAATTGTGCGCACCATACTTGTTTTCTAAAGCAATTGCTTCGGCTGAACTCATTTTTTCTAAAACTGACATAATCTTTAATTTGTACCCAAACTCGTTATGGGCTATTCCAAAATATCAATTCCTTCTTATTGGAGAGAAATCATCCATTGTTAGCAAAAGTAAAATATAATTATGAATTTAAAGTATATTTTACGGATTGTTCATCCGCCTTTCATGCCTTCTATAAATGCCTGCCAATATGAAATACAATATCATACCTATAAATAAAGCGCTAAATTTAACTTTCCAGTCTGTTAGATTGGCTATAATCTTGGTTACAATCTTGCTTATAAAACCAGAAAAAATCAAACAAATGATTAGTCTTTTCCAGACATTATCTATTAATACCATATTACACAGTTATTTATATAATTCGTAATTACTTCTTTTCTTCCAATTTATAATGCTTTATAAGCATATCCAGCTTTCGGTTGATCTCGCAAATCTCCATTTCCGATTTGAGGTTGATTTCGAAATCCTTTTTTGCACGTTCACGGTCCTTGTCTTCCTGCCGGTTTTGGCTCATCATGATGATAGGCGCCTGTAGCGAAGCCACACACGATAATATCAGGTTGAGCAGTATAAACGGATACGGGTCAAACTCCTTGTTTACGTAAATAAAGACATTGACGCCAATCCAAATCACTATGAATATCAGGAATGAAATGATGAATGTCCAGCTGCCGCCAAAATCGGCGACTTTATCTGCTACCCTTTCTCCAAAAGTGCGGTTGTCTATTTCCTCTTCTTCAGAAATTATCTTCTTAGCGAGTTCTTTTTCCAGATTCATATTGATAGTATTTTTAGTGCTAATTTAAATAAAAAAAGCCTCATAACTTTAAAAGAAATGAGGCTTCATTTATGTAGATTATTGGATTCGTTATACCAAGGTTGCTGATGAGCTGATTTCGGTATTCAATAATTTTGAGATTGGGCAGTTTTTCTCTGCTTTGGTTACCAATTCCTGGAACGTATCGTTGGAGATTCCCGGGATTTTGGCTTCTACGGTCAAAGTAGAACTCACAATGCTTCCGTTCTGGAAATCGATGACACATTTCGTTTCAATGCTGTCTGGTGTAAATCCGGCTTCGCCAATAAATGCTGAAAGCTGCATCGTAAAACAACCCGAATGTGCTGCGGCTACCAATTCTTCCGGATTGGTTCCCACACCATCTTCAAAACGGGAACCGAATGAATATTGTGTATTGTTTAATGTGGTACTTTGGGTGGTAAGTGCTCCTTTTCCTTCTTTTAAGGAACCTTTCCAAACTGCGGTTGCATTTCTTTTCATGGTGTTATGTTGATTAAAATTGTTGTCAAATGTAAGGATTGAATCAGTCCCTAAAGTTACGAAATCATTGTTATTAATTATACTATTATTATTTCTCCTGGAACATTTGGTATAATTTTTCTATCGTATCCCAATTCCGCATAGTTGAAATTACGTTCAGGTTTTCTTCTATCCAATTATTATTGAGTTTGCTCTCTGCTTTCGATGTAAGGTATTTTAAATAAATGCGTCTTCCGTCGAATTGGATCTTATCGGGCTCAATGAAGCTCAGGTCAAGCTTTGCAGCTGTTTGGCTGGAAACCTTATTGGAAATAAATGAAACATAAAGGTTTTTTAAATCAGCATCTTCTTCCCTGAGGAAATGATTGTTCTCTAAACAGGCTTTTATATCTTCTTTGGTAGCTATGAGTATCGGTACATCCAGGCCAAACGATTCCATTACTGTTTTGCTGATAATATCAGAAACTATATTTTGATTGGGTTCACCAGAATCAATAAATACATTTCCTGACTGAATATAAGTGCGTACATTGACAAATCCTGCAGCTTCCATTGAATGCTTTAAATCACCCATTTTTATTGACTTATTATCAGGAGTTTTAACGCCGCGGAATAATGCAAGATAAGTGGTCAGGTTGGTCTTTTTATCCAATTCCCCTTTTATCTGCCTTTGTAATATTTTTTTAAGTTCCGCTGGCATATTCAAATCAAAATCCAACATGTCTCCATTGAAATTATTTTTAACCACCTGTTCCAGGAACCAATTGATCTGCTTCCATGCATAACTGATATTCCCGAAATCGGAAACCGGTTTTGCCCTATAAGGAAGAGCGTTATATTTTCCCAAATTTATTTCAGGATCGTCTGTAATCCATCTACAATGATCTACAATGATAGGCAGTAAAATCTGTTTGCCACCTTCTTCTTTTCTTTTTAATGCAGGTCTGAGTTCATTTTCTATAATATATGGCGTATCATAAAATTTATCCGAACACATAAAACAGATGATATCGGCGCCTTCACTCTCTTCCTTGATTTTTTTATCCACCTCGTCGCCCGGAATCATGTCGGTACAAAACCAAACGCTGATAAGATTATCCTGCAGTAATGTCTTTAAGCTCCTGGTAAATGAAAGCACCCAGTCTAAATCATCTTTCGAATAGCTTATGAATATCCTTTTCTTTCTGTTTGTTTCAAACAGGAAATTGAAATGCTTTACAGCCAACGGGTTCTTTTCTAACGAAGTTATTTTTTCGTAACTCCCTTTATAAAACGCCGTGGTCCTGAATTTTAAAGGCCTTATGGATTTACTTTCAACCAATTCCTCTCCAATTACTTTCAGCCCATTGGTTACAAACCTGTAAATGTATCCGGGATTTTTACCCTGGATTTTTATCAGTATCCTTTTTTTCTTCCAATTTTCGCTTACTTCGGCATACGTTCCCTTATAATTAAAGATAACACTGTCTGACCATTTATGGCGGCTGTCAATTTCATTGCTATGCCTAATCATTAATTTGTGCAGTATTCCTGCCGGCATATATAAATCGTAAGTAATTTTAAACAGATAACATTCTTCATCTTTAGAATGTTCACTAACCAATTTATCAAAAACATCCTGCTGGTCCTCACTTTTTTTGGCAAATAATGAGGGTATGAAATACGCCGTATTGTTTCTCTCGTCTTTTCCTATATAGCAAATTTCGAAAGCCCGCATCAATTCGGTTAAATCCTTAAATCGATCCTTAGGGTATTTTGCTCCTTTCCATATTTCATCAAAATCCTTGAAAACTCCATAATTATTGCGGATATGGTTTTTCTTCAGCACTCTGTAAGCCGCCTCTTTAAGCCATTCCGGATTTAAGATTACCAAGTGCTTCAGCCTGTCGATTTTTCCAAAATAGGTAATCGTACCGATGCTGTCAAGAATCCTAATCCAAATTTCAATGGCTTCATCATCCATTCCGTTCTTTTTGCAGATTTCATCAAAATAATCCCTTGTTATAAAAGGGACTTCGTGGTTCCTCATTTTTTCAAACTCCGCTTTAGCCATCATCCAGGAAACAGGATATTCACTAAATATGTCTGAGCCCAATTGCGTCAATACTTTTTTGATTAGTTCCTCGAGCACATCCATATTGGAATTATCCTTGCAACTCACCTGTATGAACTCGGGATACATATTAGGATATAGTTTCCTGTAGCTGCTTTCATTTAACGGAAGTACACCAACATCCGTTTTGTTGCGTACATGTATTAACGGACTGTATTTTTCCTTGTCGGTATCATTCCTGTAAATCATTACAAAAGGATACCAAAAATCAAAATCGATGTATTCATCATTGTGGTTGATGGTCTGGTCGTCATGCGAAGTAACATAGACATATATGGAATTCCTGGCACAAAAAAACTGCTGCACAGTCCTGTATTCACCCTGTCCGCCAAAATCCCAAATATTAAACTTGAATTTGATAGGATTATTTTCCTTTTGGATTATGGTGTCCCATTCAAAAACATCCATTCCATGAGTACTTAATTCCGGTAGTTTATCCTCTCTATTCATCAGCTTTGTCCTGATGGAGCTTTTACCAACACGGCCATTGCCAATAAAAATCAGCTTGGCCTCATTTATAGGCAATGTCTTTGCAGGCTTTTTGGTTTCTATAGGCTTCCCTAAACTTTCTGTTGTTTTAGGAGCTGTGTATTCCTTTTTAGGTTCGTTTGGGATTTTGGGGCTTTTTACTGTTTTTTTTCCTTTAATCCGTCCAAAGATTTCTTCAGGTTCATCAATCGGCCCTTCAATCTCAATGCCAGTCCAGTCCTGGCTTTCCATGTCCTTATAGTACTTAAGGACTTGTTCCCTGCCCTGCTCAAAAATCAATTTAGGAGGCCTAACCAAAGGATTGATTAGGTTTTTCCTTGAATCAATAAAAAAATTGCTGAGTTCAATGGGTACAATTCCAATCTGATTATAATCCAAATCAAGGGTTTTGAGGTTTTTTAAATTAATCAAAGGAAAGATATCTTTAATTTGATTTGAGGAAAGGGATAGATTCCTCAGGCTGGTTAAACCTTCTAAAAATGAGACATCCTCTATCCCATTCTTTGTAAGCGAGAGCGTAGTAAGCCTTTTAAAATTAATAAAGCTGGGGATGATGTTTATTTCATTGAAACTTAAATCCAATTCGGTTAAAAACATTAATTCCTTAAGGCTTTCAATGCTTCTAATTTTATTATTATTGAGTATCAGTGTCTCAAGATTGCGTAATTTTTGGATTGGTGAAATATCGGAAATGCTGTTGCTGCCTAGATGCAGGTATGTGATTTTATCACAGTTTTCAAGGAAATCAATATTGACAATATTGATATTATTCTTTATATTAAGCTTAACCAAACGCTTTAAAATTCTAAGTGGCAGGCAATTCGTTAGCTTATTAAAGCTTAAATCCAATTCGAGAAGCCTGGGGAATGCACTTAAATCAGGTAGTACCTCCAAATGATTTTTACTTAAATTAAGTATAATGACTTCATTATTTTCGTCAACGCAGTAAGAATTCCTGCCTACGGTTTTTGCTGGATTGCCTTTTGTAAGGGTGGTATTCAATTCCTCTTCTAATCTTAAAATACTTTCAGATATATCCATAACCATCACATTTAGCCAAACTTACAAAATTCCTACAATAAGTTTTGTATTTCCTTACTAAAATTTTGAGGGTGGATTATGTCGATAGATAAAAGGCCTTTTTAAGATTACTCCCGGAACATTTGGTACAACTTATTGGTGGTATTCCAATTTCGTGTCGTAGAACTTACCTTCAGTTTCTTCTCGATGATTTTATTGTCAAGTTTGGTGTTCGCAGCACTGTCGGCATATTTCAAGAACAAAAAACTTTCCTTCACTTCAAAAACATCACCTTTAAAATCCTGATCCTTTAATTCCTGAATGCTGTTTGGCGTGGGTTTCTCTGTTAAAAAACAAACATACAACTGCTTGGTTTCTTTGCCTTCCTTATAAAACGGATTGTTCTCCAAAGCGAATTTCAAATCGGCTTCACTTACCATAAAAGTGGGTACATCGTGCCCAAAAACCTTGAAGATTTCCTGCTTTATCATAAAACCAACCTTAGCCGAATCTTCATTCGAATCGACAAAAACATTCCCCGAATTGATATAGGTGCGTACATTGTTAAACCCAATGGCTTCGAGTGCTTTTTTAAGCAGATCCATCTTAATCATTTTGTGCCCTGAAACATTGATGCCACGGAGCAATGCGAGGTGGGTTTTCATTAATCCTTGATTATTTTTTCTACAATTGTCCCTTTGGGATTTTTTAGGTGAACCAAATAAACTCCTGTCTGCAAATCACTAACCGAAATTGCCGTATTGGATGACTGCAATTTGATACTTTGCAACAGCTGTCCCTGTAAATTATATATTTCTGCAATCGTATTATTATAGTCGTTTAATTGAATGGATAATTGTTCGTGGCAGGGATTAGGATAAACCGAAACACTATTTTCGATAGTATGTTCCTCAGTTTCCAAGGCTACAAAACATACCCCATTTACCTGTACAGGTGCATGTTTGTCAATCAAGGTTCCGTCGCCAAGCTGTCCGGCATTGTTCAATCCGGTTGCCCAGGATGTAAAATTGTTCTTTAGGAAAAGTGAATGGTACTTTCCGGCAGCTATTGCTGTAATGCCAGTCAGTCCCGCTATCTGGAACGGAGTATGCCTTTGGGTGGTTGTTCCGTCTCCAAGCTGTCCATAATTATTATCTCCTATTGCCCAAACGGTACCGTTATTTTTAAGGAAAAGCGAATGCAGGAATCCACCACACATTGCTGTGATGCCGCTAAGTCCGGCAATCTGGAACGGCGTGTAATTCATACCCGGATTGGAAGCGCCCATTTCTCCGTATTGATTAGACCCAACCCCCCATACCGTTCCGTCGCCCTTAAGGAAGAGCGAAAAGGTAGCTCCCGCAGAAATCTTGGTGATTCCTGTAACATCAATCTGTACCGGAATATTGGTGCCGAATAAGGGTGCGTTTCCTACCTGTCCGTAGTAATTACCACCTGTTGCCCATGCGGTTCCGTCATTCTTCAGGCAAAGGGTATGGAACATACCTGCACTGATAGCTGTAATTCCGCTAAGCCCGGTCACCTGCACCGGAGTGCTTTTATCTACAGTGGTTCCGTCGCCCAATTGTCCTCCGGTATTCCAGCCAACCGCCCAAACGGTCCCGTCACTCTTTAGGAAAACCGAATGATTGTCACCCACCGCGATGGCAATAATATTGGTAAGTCCCACTACCTGCACGGCAACGCGTTTTGAAACAGTGGTTCCATCGCCAAGCTGGCCATAACCATTGCTACCGCTGGCCCAAACAGTACCGTCATCCTTAAGGTAAACCGTATGCGAATATCCTGCACCCACCGCTAAAATCCCGGTAAGCCCCGAAGCGTTGGTCGGAATCTTTCTATCCGTAAGGGTGTTATCCCCAAGCTGGCCTGAAAAATTAGTCCCTACGCCCTGCACTATTCCTGCTGTACATACAAAATGCGAATGATTGCCGCCTGCTGCGATGGGTTGGGCGTAACTGAATCCGGCAAGGCACAAAAGCATTGCGGTTATAATATGAAGTAGTTTATGTTTCATTGTATTTTTTAAAAGGTCAAATGTATTAAAAACCGCCGTTATTTGTATCCTTTATTTCTACGCTGATGATATGGATGTTTATGTGGTCAACATTCAACAATAGACGTCGCGCCAGTCAAATATCGAAGGTATTAGTTGTAGTTTGGATTAGTATTTTTCTATCATTAATGTTTTATTACAGTAATTACCTGTACCTATTAAATCTGGAAATAAAGTCAAATCATTAATATTCATTCTATTCAAAAACTTAAGAAACTCTATTCTGTCTTGAGAGCTTTTTTCTTCAATCTCAATTCTATAAATAGCCGTAAGGTCTGCCTTATGTTTAAAATTTTTGTTTATATGTTCTACAATATCAATTTTCCCTTTTGTTATTGTAAATAACCCTCGCTGATTGATTAATCTAGGATTTTCATCATTGTGTGAATAAAATAGTTCTATTTTGTCATCTGAATGTTCAGTAATATAATCAGTAGCAATGGAATAAATAACTCTTTTATTAGGGAAAGAAAAATTTTCAACTTGAAATGCAAAATATGCCGCAATAAAAGGTGATTCAGTCCAATCCAACAAAGGAGTTGCAAGTCCATTGTGTTGACCTATAGCCCACCAGTCATTCTCAGAAATCAATTGATTTCTGTGTTCAAATTTTAATCGTCCTCTTGAAAAATATTTAAACTTTTCTAAATGCTCATTTCTTCTTTTCAAATATTCTTTGGAGTTAATTGGTATGAGCCTGTCAAAAGTTGATTCTAATTTCCAATTACTATCTTGATGTCCTCGAAAAATATATTCTGTACTACTTAGGAAATCTTGGTTAACAAAATCTGCAAAATGTTTCCAAGAAGATAATTCTACTGTACATAGCCCATCTTTGTTTATTCGATTCCATTTGCTCATAAGCTAAAATTGTATTGTTAAATCCTGTTAATTTGTTCCTACTCAAATCAAACTCTCAATTTGAGTAACAATCAAATATAATAATTTACTCTAACAACTATCAAAATTTCCATAATTCATCAAAGGATAAAGCATAGATACTCCATAGACAAAGCATAGATAATGCATACATAGTGCATGTAGAATGCATTACTTCCTTAATTCAAAATTTAAAATTCAAAATTTAAAATAATGCCTTATTTTTGCGCCATGGGAAGAAAACAAACCAACAAAGTCATTTTTGAAAACGTAACCGTACTTGATGCCGGAGCCAAAGGCGTATCGGTGGCAAAAGCACCCGAAGGCCAGGTAATCTTCATACCCAACGTCGTTCCGGGCGATGTGGTAGACGTGCAGACCTTAAAGAAAAGAAAGTCCTATTTTGAAGGCAAAGCCATAAAGTTCCACTCCTATTCTGAAAACCGCATTGAGCCGGTCTGCCAGCATTTTGGCGCCTGTGGTGGCTGCAAATGGCAGAATATGAAATACGAACAACAATTATTTTACAAAAACCAGGAAGTTTATAATAACCTGAAACGCATTGGCAAAATTGAATTGCCCGACTTTGAACCGATATTGGGTTCTGAAAAGCAATTTTTCTACCGCAACAAAATGGAGTTTGGATTTTCGGATACGCGTTGGTTAAGCGATATCGAAATCAAATCGGAAGACCAATCCTTAAGTAAAAAACCTGCTTTGGGTTTTCACATTCCAAGGATGTGGGATAAAATCCTGGATATCGAGAAATGCCATTTACAGGAAGACCCGTCAAACGCCATCCGCAACGAAATCAAACGATTCGCAACCGAAAACCACATGGAGTTCTTCAATGCACGAAACCACGAAGGCTTGTTGCGCACGCTGATGATTCGGACTGCGTCAACCGGAGAAATCATGGCCCTAATCCAGTTTTACAAAGAAGATAAAAAACAAAGGGAATTGCTGCTCGACCATATCTACGCAACTTTTCCACAGATTACGTCTCTACAATATGTCATCAACAGCAAAGCGAATGATACGCTGTACGACCAGGACATCAAACTGTACAAAGGCCGTGATTACATACTGGAAGAAATGGAAGGCCTGCAGTTTAGCATCAATGCCAAATCGTTTTACCAGACCAATTCAGACCAGGCATACGAATTGTACAAAATCACACGCGAATTCGCAGGGCTAACCGGCAATGAAGTGGTTTATGATTTATATACGGGAACCGGAACCATTGCACAATTCGTTTCCAAAAAAGCAAAAAAGGTAATCGGCGTTGAAGCCGTTCCCGAAGCGATTGCTGACGCCAAAGAAAATGCAAAACGCAACAATATTACCAACTGTGAGTTCTATGTTGGCGATATGAAAAATGTATTCAACGACGCTTTCATAGCACAGCATGGCCAACCTGACGTGGTCATCACCGATCCGCCAAGAGACGGAATGCACAAGGATGTTGTGGAGCAGTTATTAAAAATTGGTGCCGATAAGATTGTATATGTTAGCTGTAACTCGGCTACACAGGCAAGGGATTTGGCGTTGATGGACGAACATTACAAAGTGACACGCGTTCGCCCTGTGGATATGTTTCCGCAGACGCACCATGTGGAAAATGTTGTACTTTTGGTAAAAAGATAAAATTTAAATGAAAAAAATACTTGCCCTATTATTAATTGCCATAGCCTTTTCAAGTTGCGAAAAGGACGACATCTGCACCGAAGAAACCACACCACGGCTGATATTGGAATTTTATGATGTTTCCAATCCGGGAACATTGAAAAATGTAGTCAACCTTAAAGTCAAGGGAGTTGGGGCGTTCAATGATTTGGATTTGGGAACCTTTAATGGCAGCAAAGTTGAATTGCCCTTGAAAATTGACGATTTGATGACCAAATACAGCCTGATATTAAACAGCACCGCTGCAAATCCTAATGAAGACGTACTCCAGTTTGACTATACCCATGAGGATGTATTTGTATCAAGAGCCTGTGGTTACAAAACCATCTTCACACTGAATAATCCTAACGGGGTTACACTAACCGATTCGGCAACACCGGACACATTCTGGATGCAGGATGTCAACGTTTTAACACCAAACATCGAAACTGAAAATGAAACACATATCAAGATTTTATTTTAGCCTATTCTTGGTATTGCTTTCATTTACAGGCAATGCACAGGAGGAAATAAACTTTAAACCCGCAAAAGGAACAGCCGGAAAGAGCGTAGAGAAAACAGACAGCATTCCGGTAAAAAAGGAACGTTACGGTTTACGTGTGGGTGTCGATTTATTCAAACTGACTAAATCATTTTACGAAACGGATTATCGCGGATTGGAATTAGTCGGTGATTATCGTTTGACACGAAGATATTATTTGGCGGGAGAAATTGGTAACGAAGACAAGACTGTTGATGATGATATGCTCAACTTTACTACAAAAGGAAGCTATTTAAAAGTTGGTTTTGATTACAATACTTATGAAAACTGGCTCAACATGGAAAATATCATTTCTGTTGGACTGCGTTATGGTGTGAGTAGTTTCACCCAGACGTTGAACAGTTATACCGTTTACAATCCGAACCCATACTTTGGACAGGCACAGGAAATTCCTTCTGGTGAAGAATTTAAAGGCTTATCTGCACAATGGATTGAAGTCGTTGCCGGAATGAAAACTGAAGTGTTCAACAACATCTTTGTTGGATTTAGTGTAAGGCTGAACCGTTTGGTTTCACAGAAACTGCCAAATAACTTTGACAATCTTTATATTCCGGGTTTCAACAGGACTTATAATGGAGATTTTGGCGTTGGGTTCAATTATACCGTTTCGTATTTCATTCCACTTTACAAATCGACGGTAAAAGCAAAAGAGAAAGCGGAAAAGAAAAAGAAATAAGTTATGAATTATAAGTAATTGTTACTATGAATCTTTTTAACCCATAATTCATAACTTAAAAAATTATTTAAGCTCCTTCACTTCCCTGCTGAAAATCCACTTCATAAAAAGCTTCTCACCATCACGTGTTTTAATCGATTGGAATTTGGGTGCCAATAACGTTGATACCACACCCGAAGTTACAGGAATCCAGAATCCGGTTAAACCGGTATACGATTTAATAAGGTAATAAATCGGCAGGAAGAATGCTGCAAAGCTGAGAAAGTTATAAATGAATGCTTTCGTTTGTTTAGACATAACCAGATACTTATTTTCCGTTAATCCAGCCTACAATGGCCGCATCTGTTGGCAATATTCTTGGAGATAATACTTTCACCAATTCACCCTGCTCATTGATCAGGTATTTTTGAAAGTTCCATTCCACTTCGCTGTCCTGCAATCCGTTTTTGCTTTTCTGGGTAAGGAATTTATAAACCGAATGCATGTCATCCCCTTTTACCGATATCTTGCCCATCATTGGGAAAGTAACGCCGTAATTCATTTCACAGAATTTGGCAATCTGGTCATTGCTTCCAGGTTCCTGTGCGCCAAAATTATTGGCAGGGAAACCTATGATGACAAAATTTTTATCTTTATATTTTTCATAAATGGCTTCCAGGTCTTTGTATTGTGGTGTCAAACCACATTCAGAAGCCGTATTGACGATTAGTATTTTTTTACCTTTAAGTGAGGCAAAGTCGAATTCCTTGCCGTACAAATCGGTTACCTTAAACTGATAGATTGTTTCCGTTTTTATTGGTGCTTGTGTTTCCATTTTTTTATTGTTTTGCGCCTGATTCTGGCAGCTGAATAGCGTTAATATTGTTACGAATAGAGAGAACTTTTTCATACATAATTTTTGATAAAATTAATGATAATTTCAAGAGTTACTGTTATACATTCCTTAAAATTGTAAACAAAAAAGAACCCAGCGTCTAATCATCCGCTGGGTTCCCCTAACAAAACATAATAGAAAACCTTTCTATTACCAAAACCTCGAAAGAAATATTTTCATAGCAAATCTTCCCTGACGTCATATACGCTATAAAAACAGTTAGGGTTTCGTATACCCTACCACTTGACATTCAATTAACGATTTTGAAGCATTGTTTGCAAAAAGGTTTAAGGAAATGTTAAAATTTAATTCTATATTTAACAACTGTTTAAAGGCAAAACATTCTATTTTTACAATAAACATTTTAAAGTATGACACAGGAAGAACTATTACCATTGCTCTTAAGAAAGGAAGAAAGGGCATTTACCCTTTTATACGATATGTATTCCAAAAGCCTTTTTAGTATCATTACTAATTTGATAAGCGACCGTGAAGAAGCCGAAGATGTGCTTCAGGAAGTGTTTGTCAAAATCTGGAAAAACATCGAAACCTATAATCAAAGCAAAGGAAGATTATATACATGGATGCTCAACATCACCCGCAACGCTGCGATTGACAAGCTGCGTTCCAAAGGTTTTAACAACAGCCAGAAAAACCTATCCTCTGATAATTTCGTACATCTGTTGGATGACAGCAACAAGCTGACCAATAGGATAGACAGCATTGGACTAAGGGAATTTGTCAACAAACTCAAGCCAAAATGCATTCAGTTAATTGACCTGCTGTTCTTCAAAGGATTCACGCAACAGGAAGCTTCGGATGAAT
Organism: Flavobacterium wongokense; assembly: GCF_021608265.1. Classification (GTDB taxonomy): domain Bacteria; phylum Bacteroidota; class Bacteroidia; order Flavobacteriales; family Flavobacteriaceae; genus Flavobacterium; species Flavobacterium wongokense. The sequence continues at coordinate 170,460 of NZ_JAKIHP010000002.1, read as the reverse complement.
TAAAAATGCCGCTTGGAACTGTTAAGACCCAAAATCGAAATTGTATCAACGACCTACGAAATTTTTTAAAAGTGTAATGGAAAGTAAAGAATATATAGAATCAGGAATATTGGAACTCTATGTTTATGGTTTGCTTAGCGAATCAGAAAATGATGAAGTTGCTGCAATGTCCAATAAAAACCCGGAAATAAAGACTGAAATCCTCGCTATTGAAAAGGCAATCATAAACCTGTCAAGTAGCTTCTCTCCTTTTATTTCGCATAGCCAGTTCGAAAAAATCAAGGCACAGCTCGAGCTGAAACACGGAAAAGTCGTAACCATGAGAGACCGAAGCAATTGGTCTGCTTACATAGGATGGGCTGCTTCAATACTACTACTAATCGGAATTGGCTACCAATATTCAAAAGTGAACCAGGCGAACAATCAGGTGGCAACGATAGAAAAGGAAAAATCAAAATTACAGGAAACTGTAGTAGATTTGGAAACAAAAAACAAGCAAACAGAAACCGTCCTGAATGTGGTTCGTGACGAAACCAATACTGTAGTAGCTCTTGCCGGACAGGCTGTAGCGCCAACTGCCAAAGCAAAAATATACTGGAACAAACAAACTCAGGTCGTGTATGTAGACGCCAGCGGATTGCCAACACCACCGGAAGGAAAGGAATACCAAATCTGGTCGTTGAAATTACAGCCACAGTTGACGCCAACCAGCATTGGAACTTTGGCCAATTTCAAAGACAACCGAAGCAAGGTTTTCGCTGTTGAAAAGACAGGAGATGCAGAAGCATTTGGAATAACGCTTGAACCAGCCGGAGGAAGCCCAACACCAACAATGGAACAATTATATACTTTGGGGAAAGTCTAAATCCCACTGTCAAAGTTGACGCAAGTCAAACGGAAAAGTCCCGGTAAATACCGGGACTTTTTTATTATTTCTTTCTGTAATGCTTGCGATACTTCGGATAGGTCAACAAACCAATTATTGAAATCGTTCCCAGGGAATACCAAATCCAGCTTAGTGACTTCGCTTCTCCACTCGCATACGAATGCAGGCCGACCAAGTGGAAGTTTACTCCGTAATAGGTAAACAAAATCGATAGGAATGCATACATTGACATCAGGTTGAACAACCATTTATTGCGCATTGCAGGAACAAAACGCATGTGAATGACAAAAGCATAAACCATGATGCTGATCAAAGCCCAGGTTTCTTTTGGGTCCCAACCCCAATAACGTCCCCAACTCTCATTTGCCCATTGTCCTCCTAAAAAGTTTCCAATGGTAAGCATCACCAGTCCAATCGTTAAAGCCATTTCGTTAATAATTGTAACTTCCTTGATGTGCAGTTCCATTTTGGCTTTGTTCTTTTCGGTAGTGCAAAACATCAATAGTAAAGAGACAAAACCTAAAATCATACCTACTGCGAAAGGCCCGTAACTTGCCACAATTACCGCAACGTGTATCATCAGCCAGTACGAATTCAAAACCGGCTGTAGGTTTGCAATTTCAGGGTCGATCCAATTCGCGTAAGCTGCTGTTAATATCATCGCCGATACAAACGCACAGGAAGCGACCGTAAGTTTGGAGTTGCTTTTGAAGAACAATCCAAAAAACGTATCAAATATGAATTTCCCGGAAAGTGCTGGTTTTCTTTTTTCCCAGGCAAAGGCCAATCCAAAGAACATTGTTGACCAGGCTACATAAACTATCGCTTCATAAGCATTACTCCAAGGCGCATGGCCCGAAATATACCATCTGAAGATTAATGCAACTGTGTGCAGGACAAACAGCAATCCGATTGCTATGTGGGTAATGCTGATTAAAATATTAACTGCTTTCCGCTCCTTAAAAATATTGATCATTACAAATAAAAACATCAAACCTGCAGCAGTTAAATACCAATAAGGCAGTTTTTGCAGCACATCGTATTTATTGTATAATATTTCGCAATCAATTTTTTTATCCGAAGGGCGAACGGCTTTACCAAATTTCTTTTGGTAGTTTTCCATTCCCACCAAATAGGTATTTGCCATCGTATAATCATTGTCCTGGCTGGCTTTCATGACCGAATTCAGATAAGCCGGCAACGCTAGCCTGATCGTATCCAAAGCTGTTCCTGTTGCATGGTTTAATTCCAAAAAGGAAAGCCATTTATTGTTTGGGTCTTTCGGTATTGGGAAGATGCGCAGGATTTTCCCGCTTAATGCCGAATTCAGAAGATTGACTTTCTTATCGGTTTCCACAAAATCCTTTTCGAAGTTATTTGGATTGGCCGCTTTGTAGGCTTCATCGAGATAAGGTGATAATTTATAATTTCCTTTTTCGTCAAAGCAGGAACGGAAGGTTGCATATTTGGCATCAGCCGGAATTCCCAATATCTTGCGGATGCTGTCATTGCCACTTTTGATGTAAATCAATGGTGTTTCAAACCAAACCGTCGGAAACTGCGTCATCGATATAAATGCCTGATCGGAATTCAATCCGTTATACGTGTCCTTGTGGCTTACTTTTCGCAATAATTCAGATGAAAACGTATTGATAGGCTTCATCCTTCCACCTTCATCCTGGATAACCAAACGGCCAAACTGTGCAGCATGCCTTTCGGAAACCTTGTATTTATTAAGAATGGAATCGATTTGTTTTTGCGTTGGCAAAGCGTTGGTATGGTTCGGATGGTTTTGAGCCAATCCGTTAAACGAAACCAGCAAAACAATCATAGCGGAAAGCTTGGCTTTCTTCCTCTTCACATTTTCCAGCTTTCGTTTCAAATCGGTAAAACGCGAACCTTTTACAAACAATATCAGCATTAAGCAGAAGAATAACAAAAAGTAGCCTGCATAGGTTATGGTAGTTCCCCAGAAATCATGGTTCACCGAAAGTACGGTTCCCTTTTCATCAGGGTCAAATGACGCCTGGAAGAAACGATAACCTTTATGATCCAAAATATGGTTCATATAAATTCGATGGTCTTCATTTTTGCCTCCATCCTGAACGGTTACCTTACTTTCATAGGAAGAATAACTTTTTTCGGTTCCCGGATATTTTTCGGCGACGAAATCATTCAGTTTTATGCTAAATGGCAAAGTATAAGCTTTGCTCCCATAACTTAAAGTAAATTCCAACTTGCCCAGCTTGATTGATTTAGGCTCACCCGTTGCTCCTTTCGAACCTACAAGCGTAACCTCTTCTTCCTTTCCACCCGTTTTTACAAGCAGCGTAATGACATCTTCTCCTTTTTTGGCTTTGAAATCACCACTTGGTTTATACGACTTGAATCCTCTTTTAGGCTGGTCGGGAATAACGAATTGCGCTCCGCCAACATTATATAACGAACGATACATCAACGGCTGAACAGAATCCTTGGTTACGGTTCCCTGCATTTTATCAGCCATACGCATGAACTGGCCGTCAAAAGGTGAACTGATGGTGTTGTTTTTGGTGTCGATATTGATGGCTCCTTTTACAAACTTATCTACCGAAAACAAGACATTGTGAATGTCCTGGATTTCGCCTTCCTTCAGCATGTGCTCGTGCCTTGTTCCGCCACCGGATTCTACTAACTTAAGATAAACAGCTCCTTTTGCGTCTTCCTTAATGGTTTCCTTCGCATCAAGCACAAAGTCTTTGTATTCAATTTCAAAAGGGATGTCGTCAAACTTTTCATTAATCGAAAAATGATTATTGGTCACTGGAGAAAGCAATAATGGCCTTTCAATAATGCGGCGCATCATTTTGCCTTCGTGGATTCCGTCCACAAAAACACTCAGATTGGTTTTCTCTGATAAGAACTGGTTAGAGCTTTCGCCTTCGCGGATGCGCATCATGCCTTCGTAACTGATGTATCGTGTGATGAACGCTCCTGAAATGATAAGGATAAAAGACAAATGCAGCAGTAATGTAGGCCATTTTTCTCTTTTGTAGAGTTGGTAACGCTTGATGTTTCCAATGAAATTAATCACAAAAAACAACATGATTGCCTCAAACCACCAGGAGTTGTATATCCAAATCCTTGCTGTATCAGTATTGTACTTGCTTTCGATAAATGTTCCGATTGCCATCGCTACAGCAAAACCAATAAACAAAAGCGCCATTAATCGTGTAGAGAATAAAATAGAGTATATTTTCTTTTCCATAAGTTGGAATTGGATTTTAAAAAGTGCTACAAAAATAGCGTAAATAAATAGATTTCTACCGCATTTATTTTGGGTTTTAATACTTTTTTAAGACATCGAAACCGATGCGGATTTTTCATATATTGCAGGGAACAAAACCACTATGCTAAGATTCAATAAAACCTATTTTGCCTTAACTGTATTGCTGTTTATTACAGAAGTGCTGATAGCCCTTTATGTGCATGATAGTTTTGTCAGGCCTTATATGGGTGATGTTTTGGTGGTGATCCTTATTTACTGCTTCATTAAATCTTTCCTAAATGCAAGGGTTTTACCAACAGCTGTTTTTGTACTGCTGTTTGCATTTGCAATCGAAACGCTTCAGTATATCAACATTGTAGAAAAACTCAAACTCAAAAGTTCCGATGTTGCGCGGACTGCCATTGGCACTTCGTTTGAATGGATGGACATCCTGTGTTATCTAGTTGGCGTTCTTATTGTGCTTATTATCGAAAAAGCAAGGCAAAAAAACAGTTGATTCCTTTCTTTGTATATATTTGATTTTGCCTTAAAAATTATTTACCCAAAATAGTATGACACCAAATAACAAGCTCAATAAACAACTCGAATTGACCAACGAACAAACCTCTCCTCTATTCCGGATTATGTGGATACAAAACCGCGATGAGCCTCACAGGCGCCATTTTGAAAATAACATTTGCGCGTTCCACATCGGCAACGGATTTATACTTTCGGTGGCGCATAATCTGAAGGTTGAAGCCAATATTTTTAAATCGATTGAAAACGGGCAATACCTGACGGATATTTTTCCATACCTGAATTCCGAACAGGCGCAGCTGTTTGAGAGCTGTTACCCTTTAGAACCCGGAAATCAAAGGCGTTATGCCAATATTACCAATCCTAATGATTATCAAACCATCATTAATTTACTCAAACAGATCAATTTCGATTCGCGTTGGATTACGATGATGAACCGCAGAATCTGCAGGCCGCATTTGGTCATCCAATTCAAGAATAACCTGTTCTTTAACAAACCTGAACTTTCGGCGCATTTCAATCAGGCGACTTATTTTGCCGAACCGGCCATACAGCGTCATACCTTTTTGGTTGAAGTGGAATTGGTTGAAGCATTTTACAATGAAGACATCGCACTATATAAAATCATCAACACGCCACAAGCTGTAATTGACGCCATGCCAAGCCTTGAAATTGATTACACGCTTTTGGATGACAATCAGGAAAATTATTACTGCCTGCAAAGTTCGCCTACAAGTGAAATTGGCAAGCTCCTCAACAAAGCACAAATTGATGGCTTTACCGAACATTTTGCTATTTTCCAGGAACGTTTTGAAGGAAATTACAACCTTGAAGGTTTGCGTTACCTGATTAAGGGATATTTTAGGTTTGGTTCTTCGGGCGCACCTTATGTGGTTTATGATGCTGCCGCAGACAAATTCAAGGTCAATGCCGTGCAAAGCGAAGCATGCCCGATACAGCTTTCCATCAACAACCAACGCGATGGGAATTTTCAATACATTAATGCCATTGCTTCGCCCTTGCAGATTATCCGTGAAAGGCTTGAAAAACACACCTCACAGTAAATGAAAAAGACGCTTTAATCAGCGTCTTTTTTATTTTAATATTCTAAAAGTTCCAATAAGGTTTTCTCAAATCGTTCCTTTGGCAGATATTGGTCTTCCAATGATTTTACAAATGGAATGGCACTCTCCAGGCTTCCTACCCTTTTGACAGGTGCATCTAAATGCTCGAAACACTGTTCCATTATCATCGCCGAAATATCGCTGGCAACACCTCCAAATAAGGTATCTTCCTGAAGTATGATTACTTTATTCGTTTTCTTAACCGATGCAAAAATGGCTTCAGTATCTAAAGGCTGTAAGGTTCTTAAATCCAATAAATCTGCACTAATACCTGAATGTTTGTTTAAGGTTTCCAAAGCCCAATGCACACCTGCACCAAACGAAATAATTGTTACCTGCGTTCCTTCTTTCAGCAAAGCCGCTTTTCCAAAAGGAATTGTGTAATAATCTGTTGGCACATCCTGGTAAACCGAACGGTATAATTGCTTGTGCTCAAAGAACATCACCGGATTTGGGTCGTTTATTGCTGTATTCAACAAGCCTTTTACATCGTATGGAAATGCAGGGTAAACTACTTTCAGACCCGGAGTTTTGGTAAACCAGGCTTCATTGGTCTGCGAGTGGAATGGCCCGGCCTGTGTTCCACCACCGCAAGGCATTCGCACAACTACATCGGCTTTTTCATTCCAACGGTAATGCTGTTTTGCCAATAAGTTTACGATTGGGTTGAATCCGGTAGAAACGAAATCGGCAAACTGCATTTCAACAACAGCCTTATGCCCATTGATGGACAATCCCATTCCTGCAGAAACTACAGCACTTTCACAAATTGGCGTATTCCTGACTCTTTCTTTCCCAAACTGTGCTACAAAGCCATCGGTGATTTTAAATGCTCCACCATATTCGGCAATATCCTGACCCATAATCACCAAATTCCCATGGCGTTCCATAGACTGTCTCAATGCATTGGAAATGGCATCCACCACACGAATATTTTCAGTTGTATCAGAAGGATTAACTTCTTCAAAATCATACGGTTTGTAAACATCACCTAATTCTTCTTCCAAACTAGCCGTAATATCTGGTTCGGCTTGGGTAATTGCCCAATTTTCATCAATTTCCTTCTTGATTGCTTTGGTAATCTTTTCATCTTCCTCTTCAGAAAGCACGCTAATCTGAAGAAGGTATTCCTTATAATTTGAAATCGGATCCTTGATTGCCCACATATCCATCAGCTCCTGCGGAACATATTTGGTTCCACTAGCCTCTTCGTGGCCACGCATCCTAAATGTTTTGAATTCCAACAATACCGGTCTTGGATTCTCAACCATCGATGCTTTTAATTCAGCGATTTTGGTAAAAACCTCGAGAATATTATTCCCGTCAATGATGTGGCTTTCCATTCCGTAACCCACACCTTTATCAGCCAAATTTTCACAACGGTATTGCTCATTTGTTGGCGTTGACAAACCATAACCGTTATTTTCGATTACGAATAAAACCGGCAAATCCCAAACTGCAGCAATATTTAAAGCTTCGTGGAAATCACCTTCAGAAGTTGCTCCTTCACCGGTAAATACCGCAGTAACTTTTCCGTTTTTCTTTAGTTTGTTTGCTAAAGCAATTCCGTCGGCAACACCCATTTGTGGGCCCAAGTGCGAAATCATTCCGATGATTTTGAATTCCTGCGTCCCAAAGTGGAAACTACGGTCACGTCCTTTGGTAAATCCGGTTTTCTTTCCCTGCCATTGCGAAAACAATCGGTGCAGTGGAATGTCTCGTCCTGTAAAAACTCCCAAATTTCTGTGCATCGGAAGTATGTATTCATCCTTGTCCAAAGCAGCTGTTATCCCTACTGAAATAGCTTCCTGCCCTATTCCCGAAAACCATTTGGAAACCTTTCCCTGACGTAGCAGGATAAGCATCTTTTCTTCAATAAGCCTTGGTTTCAGCAATCTTTTATATAAGTCCAATAACTGTACATTGGATAAGTCTTTTCTATCGAAATTCATCTCGTTTTATTTAAGCTCCGCAAAAATATAAAAACGATTAGGATTGGAGCAGTAATTTTTTAATATAAAATATAAAATTTTTGATAATTTTTTTACCTTTATTCTTCTAAAACCAACTTTGAAATTATGATGAAAATCTATATCCGAAATATGGCTTGCGAAAGCTGTATGATTGTAGTACGGGAAGCCCTCAAGGACCTTGACCTCAATCCGGTAAAGGTAAGCCTTGGCCAGGCAGAAATAAAGGAAGAACTTACAGAGGCCAAAAAAAAGAAACTTGACGCCCTGATTAACAAGGCCGGTCTCGAAATTGTAGAAAGCAAAGGCGGAATATTGATTGAGAAAATCAAGAACTACTGCCAGGAATATGTGGTTTCCGAAAAACACGTAAAGGTCAACATCTCCGAATTCCTTTCTAAAAAATTAGACCGCGACTATAATTATTTATCGAATATCTTTTCGGAAGTAGAATTATGCACCATTGTTCATTATATCAATCTGCTGAAAATTGAAAGAGCCAAGGAAATGATTCTTTTTGAGGATAATAATTTAACCGAAATCGCCCACAAACTCAACTTTAACAGCTTGTCTGCGTTCTCAACCCAGTTTAAGAAAATCACCGGATATAACCCAACGCATTTTAAAAACCTAAAACACAAAAGGAGGATTGCAATCCAAAAACTTACCAAGGAAAATCAGTAAAATTTAGAAATTTCAAATATAAAAGTAGAAGTAATTTATTATTAAAAACAATAATATTGTTACACGAAAACCTAACTTTTAATTTGAAATATAAATGAAAATCTACATTAGGAATATGGCTTGCGAAAGCTGTAAAGTAGTTCTAAGGGATGCACTCATAAAATTAAATATCCAACCTGTTAAAATTGAACTTGGCGAAGCTGAAATAAAAGGAGATTTAACCGATGCCAAAAAGCAAAAACTCGATGCCTTGATCAACAAGGTTGGCCTTCAGATTGTTGAAAACAAAGGCGAAATCCTTATTGAAAAAGTCAAGCATTACTGCAAGGAATATGTCATTTCAGAAAAATTAATAAAAGTCAATATCTCCGAATATTTATCCCACAAACTCGATAAGGATTACAATTACCTGTCAAACCTGTTTTCAGAAGTTGAATCGTGTACCATTGTACATTACATCAATCTTTTAAAAGTTGAGAAGGCAAAGGAAATGATCTTGTTTGAGGATTATAATTTTTCGGAAATTGCAGCCATGCTAAACTTCAATAATTTATCGGCCTTTTCTACACAATTCAAAAAAATCACAGGTTACAATCCGACACATTTTAAAAAACTAAAAAATAAAAGAAGGTTGACCGTTCAGGAATTAACCAAGAAAAAACAGTAAAATTTAGAAATTTCATTTATAAAATTACAAGTCTTTACTGATTAAAAAATATAATTTTACTCAACAATTTTTAATAAGGGTCAATGAAGAAAATTACTATTTTTTATGCTGACGATGATGAGGATGATTTGATGCTTTTTAATGAAGCTATAGAAAAAATCTCTACTGATTCTGAAAGCACCATCCATTTACATCTTCATAAAAATGGGGAAAGCCTCATAGAAAACATCAAAAAGAATAAGCAGGCACAAGGCTTTGTTTTCATGGATATCAACATGCCTTTTAAGTCGGGTTTCCAGCTTCTGGAAGAAATCCGTAAAAACCCGGAGACCAAAGAGTTTCCTGTCATTATGTATTCTACGAGTTCCAATCAGGATAATATTGACAAGAGCCAGGATTTGGGTGCCAATTATTATGTTGTAAAGCCTTATGAATTCAATGAATTGTTGAAAATCATTTCAGACTTCATCAAGATAAATTGGGAAAATCATAAACATGACCCAAAAACTTTTCTATATAAATAACTCTTCTTACTTACTTTTAAAAACCTCAAAGCAATCCCCTTACTTTGAGGTTTTTTGTTTGCACTTATTAAGCTTATCTTTACCACAGGCAAACTAAAAAAAATATCAATGGATAACATTACGATAAGAAAAGCCTCTTTTGAGGATTTGAAAACACTCCTGGATTTTGAACAGGGAGTAATTGACGCTGAACGTGCTTTTGACAGCACTTTAAAAACCCATGATGCCAAATATTACAATCTCGAAGAAATGCTGACGATGCCCCATATTCAGTTTGCTGTGGCAGAAGTCAATCATGAAATAATTGCTTCGGGTTATGCCAGAATAGAAACTTCAGAGCCTTATCTGCAACATGAGAAACATGCTTACCTAGGTTTTATGTATGTTCTTCCCGAATATCGCGGACAAGGCATAAACCGTAAGATCATTGATTATTTAAAGGATTGGGCGCAGTCTCAGGAAATAACAGAATTAAGGCTGGAAGTCTATTTCGATAATAGTCCAGCGATTAGTGCTTATGAAAAATTTGGCTTCTCCAGGCATATGATTGAAATGCGGATGAGTATCAAATAACTTTCAAACTTAGCATTCCGTTAACACTATAACGTAGAAAAACTTTATCTTTGTACCCTTTAATTAGGGAAACTTCCCAAAAATCATTTAACGGTATGCAACAAATCCCAAGTGTTGACTTACGTGATTTCCTGTCGGACGATCCGGCACGTAAACAAAAGTTTGTAAATGAAATCGGAAAAGCATACGAAGACATTGGCTTCGTAGCATTAAAAGGTCATTTTTTGGATGACCAATTGGTTGAGAATCTGTATGAAGAAGTGCGCAACTTCTTTAATCTTCCTCTCGAAACCAAAGAAAAGTATGAAATCCCAGGAATTGGAGGGCAAAGAGGCTATGTTTCTTTTGGAAAGGAATCAGCCAAAGGCCGTTCTGCGGGAGATTTGAAGGAGTTTTGGCATTTTGGACAATACGTTAGCGAAGGTTCCAAATACGAAGGCCAATATCCTGACAATGTTGAGGTGAAAGAACTGCCAAAGTTCAATACTATTGGTAAGGAAGCATTTCAAATGATCGAAAAAACCGGAGTTTATGTACTAAGGGCTTTAGCTTTGCATTTAGGTTTGGATGAATTCTATTTCGACAAATATGTAAAGGACGGAAACAGCATCCTACGCCCTATTCATTATCCGCCAATTACAGACGAACCTAAAGACGGTGCTGTACGTGCAGCTGCTCATGGCGACATCAACCTGATTACCCTTTTGATGGGTGCTCAAGGCAAAGGATTGCAGGTGATGAACCACGATGGTGAATGGGTTGATGCGATGGCTGAACCAGACGAATTGATGATTAATGTTGGCGATATGTTGTCAAGGCACACCAACAACAAACTGAAATCAACAATCCACCAGGTTGTGAATCCTGCAAGGGAATTATGGGGTTCATCCCGTTATTCTATACCATTTTTCATGCATCCGGTTAGCGATATGTCATTAAACTGCCTGCCTGAATGTATTGATGCAGAACATCCTAAACAATATGAAGATACTACCGCTGGTGAATTCCTTCACGAAAGATTGGTAGAATTAGGCTTAATCAAAAAATAAATCTATATCTTTGAATTAGTAATTTCCAAATCTCGATTTGCGTCGGGATTTGGATTTTTACTTTTTGTATTTTTTAAACTATGGATTTACAGGAACAATTAAAGAAACTATTCCCAGACCACGAACCTTCAAACGAACCTGAAGCTGTTGAAGAACAGGACCACGTTCTTTTCATTCAAAAGGAACCCATGATCTGCAAATACGAAAAGCGAAAAGGCAAAGCCACCACCATCATTGAAGGCTATGAAGGCAGCGATGAGGATTTCAAGGTTTTGGCAAAGGAATTAAAAACCAAACTCAGCGTAGGCGGAACTTTTAAGGGCAGCTCCATCATCATACAGGGCGATTATCGCGACAAGATCATGAACCTGCTTAAGGACAAAGGCTTCAAAGTCAAACGTGTCGGCGGATAAACCTTTTGTCATTCCCGCGAAGGCGGGAATCCACAAATAAATAAAATAGATTCCCGCTTTCGCGGGAATGACAGAAAAAACAAATAACCACATTAACGAATAAAACCAACCATGATTAAATCATCAGAATTAATATTAAACCCAGACGGAAGTGTTTATCACCTAAACCTGAAACCAGAACATATCGCACACGACATCATCTTTGTTGGTGATCAAAACCGTGTGGAAAAAATTACGCAGTTTTTTGACAATATCGAATTTTCAACCCAAAAACGCGAATTCAAAACCCAAACCGGAACCTACAAAGGCAAAAGGATTACCGTAATGTCAACCGGAATTGGCCCGGACAACATCGACATCACGATGAACGAATTGGATGCTTTGGTAAACATCGATTTGGAAACGCGTAAACCAAAAAAAGAGCTGACATCGCTTAACATTGTCCGTATCGGAACTTCAGGCTCGTTGCAGAAGGACATTCCGGTTGACAGCTTTGTAATGGGCGAATTCGGATTGGGCCTTGACAATATGATGCGCTCGTACCTTATTGAGGACATCGTTGAAAAAGACATGGAAAAGGCCTTCATCAAACACACCAACTGGGATTTGAAAAAAGGAACGCCTTACATCTTTGCCTGTTCTGAAACAATGAAAAACAAATTCGACAGCGACCAAATCCACAAAGGAATCACAGGAACTGCCGGAGGTTTTTACGGTCCACAAGGACGTGTTTTGCGTTTGGATATTCAAGATCCGGAACTGAATGGAAAAATGGATAACTTCAAATTCGGAGAAACCCGAATGGCAAATCTTGAAATGGAAACTTCGGCTATATATGGCTTAGGTAAACTTTTGGGACACAACTGTTTGTCGCTTAACGCCATCATCGCAAACCGCGCCAACGGAACCTTTAGCGCCGATCCATACAAAGCAGTTGACGCTTTGATTCAGTATACTTTGGGGAAATTTGTTGAGTAATTAGGAGCTAATCCGGCTTTCCACTATATCTTTTGCTAAAGCAAAAGGATGCCGTTGCAATCCGGGCTAGAAAACAGTTTAAAATGAACCTAATCCTTGAAACCGAACGATTAATCCTTCGCCCATTGGAACTTTCCGATGTTGACGGTTTCTTTGCTATGAATGACAATCCGAATGTCAGCAAATACCTTCGGATTCCGCTCAAAACAAGAGGTGAAGCCGAAGCATACATCCGGAAAATCATCAACGAATATCAAAAAAACGGCATCGGAAGATTCGCAGTCGTTTTGAAAAACACCAATAATCTGATAGGTTTTTCGGGCTTGAAACTTCGCGCCAACGCAGAGAATGGGTATGAAAATGTTTATGATTTGGGATACCGTTTTGCTGAAGAACACTGGCACCAAGGTTTTGCCACCGAAGCAGCTCAAGCCTGGCTCAAATACGGATTTAACGAAATGAAATTATCGGTCATCCATGCGTGTGCGGTAAAAGACAATATTGGTTCCAACAAGGTTTTACAGAAGTTGGGCTTTGAATTCACGAATGAATATATGGCCAACAATGAGCCACACAATTGGTATAAAATTGAAAAACACAATTTAAAATAAATGAATCTCATTCTCGAAACAGAGCGGCTGATTATGCGTCCTTTTAAGTTTTCAGACGCCGATGCCTTGTTTGCCATGGACAGCAATCCAAAGGTTCATGAATTCCTTGGAAACAATCCGTTGACTGAAATCGAGCAGGTTCACGATTATATCAAAAGCATCCAAAATCAATATACTCAGAATGGCATTGGCCGTTTCATCACTGAGATTAAAGAGACCAAAGAAGTCATAGGCTGGATTGGCTTGAAATTCATTACAGAAGAAGAAAACAGCCATATCAATTTTTATGACATTGGCTATCGGTTAAGGAAAGAGTTTTGGGGAAAAGGGTATGCTTCTGAAGGTGCAAAAGCCTGGCTCGTTTACGCTTTCAATGAAATGAAAATTACAACAATATATGCGTCGGCACATATTGATAATATTGGCTCCAATACAATACTGAAGAAAATTGGGCTGCAGCAAAAAGAACAATACTCACACCAAGGCATTCCGTGTTATTGGTATGAATTAAAAAATAAATTACAATGAAAACCATAAAAATAGCAGGCGTTCCCGAACATTTTAACCTGCCTTGGCAATTGTGCGTTGAAAACGGCGAGTTTGAGGAAATTGGAATTGATTTGCAATGGACTGATATTCCTGAAGGAACAGGCAAAATGTGCCAAATGCTGCGTGATGGCGAAACCGATATGGCTGTCATCCTGACAGAAGGCATTGTAAAGGATATTATTGCAGGAAACGATTGTTCAATTGTTCAGGTGTATGTTGAAAGTCCGTTGATTTGGGGAATCCATGTTGGTGCGAATTCAAAATACAATTCGCTGAATGATTTGGAAAACACAAAAGTGGCTATTTCACGTTATGGCTCGGGTTCCCATTTAATGGCGTATGTCAATGCACAAAACCAAAATTGGGATGCCGAAAACCTGCAGTTTGAAATTGTAAACACCATTGACGGCGCTGTAGAATCGCTGACAAATGGTTCTGCCGATTATTTTATGTGGGAACGTTTTATGACCAAACCATTGGTTGACAAAGGAATCTTCCGCCGTGTTGCCGACTGCCCTACGCCATGGCCCAGCTTTGTAATTGTCGTTAGGAACGAATTCCTGCAAAACAACAAACAATCGGTGGCGCTCATTTTGGAAACCATAAACCACACAACGCAGGAATTCAAAGAGATTCCAAGCATTGACCGGACTTTAGCTTCAAGATTCAATCAGAAATTGGAGGATATTCAGCAATGGCTCCAACTTACCAAATGGTCGCAAAAACCATTGGAAGAAAAAGTGTTAAACAATATCCAAAATCAATTGTTTGACCTCAAAATAATCGATAAAAAGGGTACTTTTGCTGAAATAGTAAAAGCCGTTTAGCTTTTGCCAAAGGCAATATGATAAAAATTGGGAATCTTACTTATCAACAACTTAGGGAAAAATTCAGGATAAAAAGTCCATGGGACATGATTATCATTTTCATCCTAAACATCCTGATAACCATTCCTATTTTTATTATCCTGCACCACAACCTTATTTTGCTCGAGTGGGCACATTATGCCGATAGGGTTTTGATGTTTATCGTTATTCTTGTTGCAATCCAACTCATTTTAAGAGCCATGAGAAGGGTAACTTTGATATCGGTGATATTGTATCTGCTCTTTCTTCTTTTTGGGACAGTTTCCGGGAAATATAGCTTTCAAAGAGTGTTTGAGGATTACCGTTCAATGATGTACACCATGGATGAGAATCCTTATCCGCAGGATATTATCATCACCAAACTGCTTCCGTTTCCAAATAAATCCAAAATCCTGGATGCAGTAGAATACCAAAATCCTAAAATCCGAAACTTTGCGATCATGGCAATCAACAAGAATTTTAAGGATGTTAAAGGCTACTATGATTATTATATTATCATTCAGTCGTTTGCCATTTTTAAGGAAATCAACAGCCGTTGGAATTACGTCAGCGACCCAAAAGGACATGATTATATTGCCAAAGCCACAGAGTCATTACAATATCTTTCGGGCGATTGTGATGACCATTCGGTCTTCATGGCGGCCTGTATTAAATCGATTGGCGGCACTACCCGATTGATCCATACCAAAGGGCATATTTACCCTGAGCTGCTCATTGGAACCAAAAAGGATTTGGAGCACATCAACTACGCCATCAAAAAGGTTTTATTTGTAAAGGAAAGTAAAAACAAACCCATCAATTACCACATTGATGAACGCGGGAATGTTTGGCTTAATTTAGATTATACTGCCAAATATCCCGGAGGCCCTTTTATGAATGAGGAAATCCTCGGAGCATTGACTTTAGATTAGAATTTCGGGTTAATAACTCGTTCATAATTCATAATTGGGAATCTGCTAATCGCCATTTTATTTACTATATTCGTTTTCAATAAAACATCCTATAATGAAAAAGCTATTTTGCCTAATGCTCTTGTTGCCACTGGCTTTGCTCGCACAAGAAGGTGCAGAAAATACGGTACTTGCCAATAAAAAGAACGAATTCCGTGTAGACGTTTTGTCTGCCATAGTATATGCAAAAGCGAGTTTGAGTTACGAGCGTTTCTTCGGAAAGGATTGGTCAACCGGTTTCAATGTGAACTTTTCCAACAGCAATAAACTCAACGATGATTTTGACAAAGGGTACCGAAACAATGTCCCTAAGTTTGAATTCAATCCGTATTTGAGGTATGCGCTTTCCAAAAGCAAATCGCGCTATTATTTTGCCGAAGTCTTTGGTTCCTATAATGGCGGTGATTACAAGGAAATCATACGTTTGACCGATGAAGTCGGGAATGATTATTACACTACAAAAAAATCAAAATATACCGATTTTGGACTTGGAGGAAGTTTGGGTTACAAGATGTATTTCAAGGACAGTATCGCTTTGGAATTCATTGTTGGATTTGGTTCCAACCTTACCAATCGTGATAAAAGCCCTGACGTGATTTCAAGGGTTGGCTTAAATTTAGGTTACCGATTTTAATACAGATAAAGATGAAAAAATTACATTATATAGCCCTGATTGCAGTTGCATTTTTATTTGCTGATTGTGACACCAACGACGATGGTTTTTATAACAACGTTTATGCTGAAGTGCCTAATCTGGTAGCAATGGACGCACATTCTAATACGTACACTGTTGGAGAAAAATTATACCTGAGTGCAGATTTTTCAAGATACCTTCCAGATGGCATAAGGACTTTGGATGCTTTCGAAACCACAGGCGCGACAGAATTTGCTTTTTCTTATGTAATCGAGAAGCAAATCAGCGGAGGTGATTGGGAAACGGTAAGCCTTGATGAAAACCTATTGGATATCGTAAAAGGAAACGCCTACAGTAGTGGCCCGTATGTTTATGCCATTTGTGAATACAATGATGTCGACGAAACTTATGAATACCGCATGGGATTCCCATTGCTGGCAGCCGGAACCTATCGTTTGAGTTATGGCTACAACAGTGAATCCTTGAACAGTGTAGAAATACGTTCGATAAGCCCTCCAACGCGTTTGTTTTTAAACATAGATTCATTGGTAACCGGAATTGACGCTGCAGGTTATTACCACTTTACGGTAAACTAGCTTACCATTCAATCGTTTTTTTTCCT
Organism: Flavobacterium wongokense; assembly: GCF_021608265.1. Lineage (GTDB taxonomy): Bacteria > Bacteroidota > Bacteroidia > Flavobacteriales > Flavobacteriaceae > Flavobacterium > Flavobacterium wongokense. The sequence goes on along the minus strand of NZ_JAKIHP010000002.1, from coordinate 153,576 downwards.
AAACTTTCCAGGTAAACATTGGTTTTGCTGAAATGCTTATTGCCAAACCACAAACCGCGGTTAGCACTCAACGGGGAAGGATGCCCGGTTTCCAAGACATGGTGTTTGCTTCGGTCAATGCGTGCGCCTTTTTTCTTGGCAAATCCGCCCCAAAGAAGGAATACGACATTTTGTTTTTCGTCTGAGATTTTTTGGATTACTGCATCGGTAAATGTTTCCCAACCCTGATTCTGATGGCTTCCTGCTTCGCTTTCCCTAACAGTCAGCGTTGCATTGAGCAATAAAACTCCCTGGTCTGCCCAGCGCTCGAGGTTTCCTGTTTTTGGAAAAGGCTTGCTCAGATCAGCTTCAATTTCCTTAAAAATATTGATTAAAGATGGAGGAAAACCAATACCGTCATTCACCGAAAAACACAAACCGTTAGCCTGCCCAAATCCGTGATACGGATCCTGGCCTATAATTACAACCTTGACATCTTCAAAATGGCAATGGTCGAATGCTGCGAAGATTTCGCTTCCTTTTGGAAAACACCTTCTCGTAACATATTCATTTTTAACAAATGAAATTAAGTGCTGAAAGTAAGGTTTCTCAAACTCGCCCGAAAGCATCTTTTGCCAGGATGAATGTATTTTAACGTCCATTTAATTATTTTTTACAAATATAGATACTTTAAAACTTTGTAACTTTGAACCTTTGCCACATTTATGATTTCAATTACCAAAAAGACATTACAGGATTTAGAATTTAATACCGTTCTACAAACCATTTCAGATAAATGCACCACTGAAATCGGAAAGCAGAAAGCGCTTGAAATTGTTCCGTTCAGCAACAAGGAAACACTGATGGATTCATTGCTGCAAACGTCTGAATATCTTTCGTCATTTACCAATAATAACGCTATACCCAACCACGGATTTGACAATCTTACCAACGATTTGAAATTCCTAGCCATAGAAGATAGCTTTCTGGAAGTTGGTAGTTTCAGGAAGATAGCCACGCTTTCGGAAACGGTAAATGCTTTATTGCTGTTCCTTAAAAAATTCCACGACTATTATCCAAAGCTGAACGAAAAAGCAGCACAGGTTGAATATACTAAATTCATTATTCAGAAAATAGATGAAATCGTTGATAAATATGGCGAAATCAAAGACAATGCTTCGCCTCAGTTAAACGAAACACGACGTGCGATGAATCTGGTTCGTGGCAAGGTCAACCAAAGTTTCGGACAGGCATTAAGCCAATACAACTCCTTGGGTTACCTTGACGAAATCCGCGAAAGCATTGTAGAAAACCGCAGGGTTTTGGCTGTTTTGGCAATGTACCGACGAAAAGTGAAAGGTTCAATTTTGGGAAGCTCCAAAACAGGAAGTATAGCGTATATCGAACCTGAAGCAACGCTTCGCTATTCGAGGGAATTGAGTAATCTGGAATACGAAGAGCGTGAGGAAATTACCAGGATATTGAAAAAATTATCAAATGAAATCCGCCCTTATCTGGAACTATTATTTCTGTATCAGGAGTTTTTGAGCGATGTGGATGTAGTTGCGGCTAAAGCCAGATATGCCCATAAAATCAACGCAATCCTGCCCGCAATCACAGATAAGAAAGAACTTTTTTTCAGGGATGCCTTCCATCCTATTTTGTATCTGAATAATCTGCTGAAGAAGGAAAAGACATTTCCTCAAACTATTGAGCTTAAAGATTCGAGCCGGATTATTGTGATTTCCGGACCCAATGCAGGAGGAAAAACCATCTCGTTGAAAACCGTTGGTTTATTACAATTGATGCTGCAATGCGGTATTCTGATTCCGGTTCATGAGCGCAGCAAAACCTTTTTATTCGACAGGATTCTAACTGATATTGGTGACAATCAATCTATTGAAAATCATTTGAGTACCTATAGTTACCGACTCAAGAACATGAATTATTTTTTGAAGAAGTGCAATGATAAAACCTTATTCCTGATTGATGAATTTGGAACCGGTTCCGATCCCGAATTGGGTGGCGCTCTGGCGGAAGTTTTCCTGGAAGAATTCTATCATAGGGAGGCATTCGGAATTATAACTACGCATTATTCCAATTTAAAAATGCTGGCCAATGAATTGCCATTTGCATCCAATGCCAATATGCTTTTTGATGAAAAATCATTGGAACCAATGTATAAATTAATCCTTGGGCAGGCCGGAAGTTCGTTTACTTTTGAAGTCGCACAGAAAAACGGAATCCCATTTGGACTAATCAATCGCGCGAAAAAGAAGATTGAAGGCGGTAAAGTACGCTTTGACAAAACGATTGCCACGCTTCAGAAAGAGCGTTCCAAACTCGAGAAAACTTCGTTAAACCTCAAGGAAGAAGAAACCAAAGCACGTGAAGAAGGCAAAAAAATGGAAAGCATCAATACAAAAATACAGGAGAAACTCGAGCGTTACCAGGAATTGTATGATGCCAACCAGCGCCTGATTTATATGGGGCAGAAAGTGGATGACATTTCCGAAAAATACTTTAACAACAAAGACAAAAAAGTCTTAATTGGCGAGTTTTTAAAGATGGTTGAAATAGAAAATTCCAAACGTAAAAAAGCAACAGTCCAAGAGAAAAAACAAAAGGAAATCATCCAGAAAAAGGTAATTGAGGAGGTTAAGGTTAAGGTAGAGGAAATCCGTGTTGCCAAAAAGGAGAAAAAGATAAAAGCCCAAAAAGCCGAAGCTGAAAAACCGAAAGTCACCTTGAAAATTGGGGACAGGGTTCGAATGGTTGACGGAAAATCAATTGGAACCATCGATAAAATTGAAAAAAATAAAGCTGTAGTAAACTACGGGATTTTTACTTCTAAGGTAAGCCTTGAAGAACTCGAATATGTTCAGGCAAAATAATAACCAATGGAAATTTCAAACTTACCTAAAGACAAAAAAATAATCCTGTTTGACGGGGTTTGTAATCTTTGTGATTCTTCGGTCCAGTTTGTCATCAGGCATGATAAAAAGGACATTTTCCGGTTTGTTGCGCTACAGTCGGAATTGGGCCAAAAAATCATTAATCACATCGGAATCTCAGATTCCAAAATTGACAGCACCATTTTGTATGAACCCGCAAAGGCTTATTATTACAAATCTGATGTTGCGTTTAAGATTCTAAAGGAAATCAGCGGAATCCATAAAATTTTGCTGGTGTTTTCAGTCCTGCCAAAATCATTTTTAGATTTTGTCTATGATTATGTTGCCAAAAGAAGGTATAAATGGTTTGGCCAAAAAGAAAGCTGCATGGTTCCTACACCCGAATTGCAATCTAAATTTTTAGCATAAAAAAAGCCATCATTCCTGATGGCTTTTCTATTATGTGAAGTAAGGATTATTGCTTAACAACTTTCTTAGTTGCAACGCCTTGGTCAGTACTGATTTTCATCATATAAACACCAGCAGCTAAATCGCTGATAGAAATTTGACCTTCTGTAGCATTAACTTTAGATGATTTAACTACTCTTCCGTTCAAATCACTCATTTCAACTGTATTCACTACTGCATTAATAGTGTTAGAAAAGTTGATTACGTTATTTGCAGGATTAGGGTAAACTGAAAAATTGTTTGCCAAAACTTCGCTTGTTGCCAAATTGGTAGTAATCGCAACTGAATCCAATCTCAATGTAGAAGCAGCACCTGCACCACTGAAATCATTGAATTCAAAGAAATAAGTTCCAGCTGTAGTTGCAGTAAAAACTGGTGCAGTTACCTGAACGTATGCAGTATTACTGCTCAAAGCTGTTCCTGTCCACACTACAGTTCCTGTAGTTGCTCCCGGAGGATAAACTCTTAATCTCAATGAACGGTTAGCAGTAGCAGAGCTTTCTCTGTGCCAGAAGCTAACTGTAGCCTGTTGTCCAGCCTGCATAGAAATTGGTCTTGTAAATACCGATCTGTTTGTAGCAGCTGTAGTAGAATTATTAGAGAATACGTATTGAGTTCCTGCCTGTGCATTTGCAGCCGTGGTTCCAAGACTGAATCCACCAGACCATCCGTCCTGTGCAAATCCTCCAACAGTATCAAATCCGTAAGCATATGGTAAAGTATTCGCTGTAAATACAGAGTATGGTCCAATCCATTGGCTTCCACACATTCCTCTTACGTAAAATTGGTAACGTGTGTTAGGTGTCAAACCTGTAGCAGTATAAGTAGGTCCGCCGTTTGCAGTATCTGTAACAGTTGGTGTAAAACCTGGAGTTCCAAGAGCTACATCAAAATCACCAACACCTGTCCACTCGATAGTTGCAGTAGTTGTAGTTGTACTGCTTGTGATTCCTCTATCCGGAGCAATGCAGATATCATTATTGATAACTGCGATGTTATCCAAAGCCAATAAATACATGTCAGAAGAATAGTTTTGGAAAGCAATGTAAACCGTTTGTCCTGAAAAATTACTTAAATCAAGCGCATGTCTTACCCAGTCAGTAGTATCTTCAGGGTCAACATTTAATAATTCTGTAAAATCACCTACAGCGTTTCCGGTAGTTGAAATATAAACTTTATAAGAATCCGGGTAAGTTGGGTCATAAGTAAGACCATCCCAATATAACATATTGGTTCCAGCAGGTAAAGTGATTGCTGGTGAAACCAACCAGTCGTTTGAAGTTCCAGCCGGCGTATACCATGAAGTACTCATAGCAACATTGTTGTCAAATTCAGATGGAGTAGCAACCCAGGCAGCGTTTACAAAAGCAACACCTGCATTTGGCGTAAGCCCATCAACGTTGTATAATGTCCATCCAGACATTCCAGGACCGATTCCGTCAAAGTTTTCGCTAAATACAACCTGGCTGTTTGCTGTAAAAGCGAAACCGATAATCGTAGATAATAGTAATAGTTTTTTCATAAAATACATTTTGTTTTTTTAGTTATAAGGTGCGAATTTAAAAAAAAGAATTCTTAAAAAATATTTTTTATTTGTCCTTTTCCCATTTGCCGACTACCGATGTAGCCAGTGCATTCCCCAAAACATTTGTGGCGCTTCGGAACATATCGCAGAAATGATCAATCGGAAGTATCAACGCAATGCCTTCAACCGGAATCTTAAACATTCCGCAGGTTGCGGCTACCACAACAAGGCTCGCTCTGGGAACTCCTGCGATTCCTTTGCTGGTAAGCATTAGCACCAAAAGCATTGTCATTTGTGTACCAAAATCAAGTGGAACGCCATAAGCCTGTGCAATGAAAATGCTGGCAAAAGTCATATACATCATGCTTCCGTCAAGGTTGAAGGAATAGCCCAATGGCAGCATGAAGGAAACGATTTTATTCTTTACGCCAAATCGCTCCAATTCTTCGGTAAGTTTAGGAAAAACGGCTTCCGAACTTGTAGTTCCAAAAGCGATGATCAGCGGACTCACTATGTGTTTCAGCAATGCGGTCATTCGGTCCTTGAGGAAAATATAACCTATCAATAGCAATACAAACCAAAGCGTTGAAATCCCGACTAAAAACGACCCGAAAAACTTCGCGTAAGTCAGTAATAAATCATCTATATCCCTAATGGCAAAAACTCCGGCTATAGCCCCGAATACCCCAACAGGAGCAAATTTCATTACATAGTTTACCATTTTTAAAACAATGTGTGAAGCCTTATCCAGGCCATTCACGACTGGTTTTGCGGTTTCGCCAATTGATGCAGCTGCCAATCCGAAGAATATTGAAAAAATCACAATCTGCAATATTTCATTGGTAGCCATGGCTTCAATGATACTTTTAGGGATAATGTGCTCGACAAAATTCTGGGCCGAAAAACCATCTGTTTTCTCTACTACTTCACTGGCAGCTGAAACATCTACGCTTCCAAGCTCCAAACCATGTCCCGGCTGAAGCGTGTTGACCCAAAACATTCCAATCAATAATGAAATAAACGAAGCGGTAAAAAACCAGCCTAAGGCCTTTCCTCCTATCCTGCCTACAACTTTGATGTCACCTAATTTGGCTATTCCAACAACAAGGGTTGTAAATACCAACGGCGATATGATCATCTGCACCAATCGGATGAAAATTGTAGCCAGCATTTTGATATAGCCACTAAAATCCTTGGCAATGTCCTCAGTATAATTATAATGGACAAAAATCCCTAAAAAGGCTCCAAGAAGCATTGCAATAAGAATCTGAACCGTAAGATTGGAAAAGAATGATTTCTTTTGGGTTTTGGTTGTGCTCATTTATTTTTGGTAGGTTTTGTTTAGTAAATAAAAATCGGCCAGAACAATGGCTGCCATAGCTTCCACAATGGGAACTGCTCTTGGGACTACGCACGGATCGTGCCTGCCTTTACCTTGTTGTTCTACTAAAGTATTTTGATTGGTCAGTACTTCCTGTTTCTGTATTAAGGTTGCCACCGGTTTGAAGGCCACCCTGAAATAAATATCCATTCCGTTTGAAATACCGCCTTGGATTCCGCCTGAAAGATTGGTTTTGGTTGATCCGTCTTCGTTGTATAAATCGTTGTGCTCGCTGCCTTTCATTTTGGCGCCACAAAAACCGCTGCCGTATTCAAATCCGTGTACCGCATTGATGGAAAGCATTGCTTTTCCTAATTCGGCGTGAAGCTTATCAAATACAGGTTCGCCCAAACCTATAGGTACATTTTGCAAAACACAGGTAATCGTTCCGCCAACGGTATCGCCTTCTTTTCGGATTTCCTTGATATGGTTTTCCATTTTTTCGGCTGTAGCCAAATCAGGACAGCGCACCGCATTGGTTTCGGTTAATGAAAAATCCAAAGCCTGGTAAGGCTTGTCAATAAAAATTTCTCCAACAGAAGAAACAAAAGCATTGATTTTGATATTGGTTAAAACCTGTTTGGCAATGGCTCCGGCAACAACACGACAGGCAGTTTCCCGCGCCGAACTTCTTCCACCACCTCGATAATCACGGATACCGTATTTCTTTTCATAAACATAATCGGCATGGCTTGGACGGTAACTGTCTTTTATATGCGAGTAATCATCTGACTTCTGATTGGTATTCGGAATGATAAAACCGATTGGCGTGCCGGTAGTTTTGCCTTCAAACAAACCCGAAAGAAACTGCACTTCATCCTCTTCCTTACGTTGGGTAACAATTGAAGACTGGCCTGGTTTCCTGCGCTGCATTTCGGTTTGGATTGCATCAAAGTCAAGTGTGATTCCTGCGGGGCAGCCATCAATGATTCCGCCTAAAGCTTCGCCATGTGATTCGCCAAAAGTCGTGAGTTTAAAAAGCGTTCCGTAACTATTTCCGGCCATGTTCCGTTGTTTTAAACAAATATAGGTGAAAGTTTAAAAGTGAAAAAGATTATTGTCCAAAAGTTAACCTTGGGATAAACTTGAAATAATATGCTCTTTCTTAATTTGTTAAACTCTAAATTCATTCATTTTGAAAAAAAGAAAATTAGATTTAGTCGTGATTTCAGATGTTCATTTAGGAACTTTTGGCTCACATGCACACGAACTGAACTATTACTTATCCTCTATCAAGCCAAAGATTTTAGTTTTAAACGGTGACATTATCGACATTTGGCAATTCAGAAAATCCTATTTCCCCAAAGCACATTTAAAAGTCATCAAACGTATAGTTGATATGGCTTCCAAAGGTACCAAAGTGTATTATGTAACCGGTAACCACGATGAGATGCTGCGCAAATTCAGTGATTCGGGCATTGGAAATTTCTCGATTGTAGACAAACTTGTTTTGGATTTGGATTATAAGAAAGCGTGGATTTTCCACGGGGATGTATTTGATGCATCGGTACAACATTCCAAATGGATTGCAAAACTTGGAGGTTTGGGTTATGATTATTTGATATTAATAAACCGATTTGTGAATTGGTGCCTTAAAAGAATGGGAAAGGAACCTTACTCTTTTTCGAAAAAAATCAAAGCGAGCGTTAAATCTGCTGTGAAGCATATTTCCGATTTTGAAACCACTGCAACCGATTTGGCCATAGAAAAAGGTTATGATTATGTTATCTGTGGGCATATCCATGAGCCTAAAATCATCGAGAAGGAAAATAAGAATGGTTCGACGCTATACTTAAATTCGGGAGATTGGGTTGAAAACCTCACAGCTTTGGAATACAATAACCGCAGATGGAAACTTTACAAGTATGAAGACCATACCGAACGTGAAGAAGAAGATTTATTTGAAATGGAAGATTATATCAGTCAGCAACTTATCGCTTCGATAATATTTTCTAAGGAATAAAATAATTCAACTCATTAGTTTGGTTAAAAATTGTGTAATAAGTTTGCCATATTATATAAGTCATTTATCATAATAATGATGACATTTGTAGTATCTAATTTAAAACACAAACGATGAAAAAAATCATTTTATCTGCTTTCATGCTAATCGGATTAGCATTTAGCGCACAAGCTCAGACCATTTCAAAGAATGCTTTAGGTTTACGTTTGGGTGACAACGACGGATTTGGTGGAGAGATTTCGTACCAAAGACAGATTGCATCTAAAGACAACCGTTTAGAGTTCGATTTGGGGTGGCGAAACAGCAAAAACATTGATGCGATCAAGTTGGTAGGTTTATACCAATGGGTTTGGAACATCGACGGAGGTTTCAATTGGTATGCCGGTGTAGGAGCCGGAATTGGTAGCTGGAGCTACGATGGTCCTGGTGATCCGGATCCGGATGGAGGAACATTCCTTCTAGCTGCAGGAGATATCGGAATTGAGTACGATTTTGAAGAGGCTCCAATTCAGTTATCTCTAGACTTTAGACCTGAATTGTATTTTGGAGACAACAGAAGTGACTTTGATGACTACGACAGTTTTGGTCCGGACATCGCACTTGGAATTCGTTACAGATTTTAATCAAACGATGATAAACAAAAAATCCCGTCTATTTCAGACGGGATTTTTTTATTTAAAAACTATGGGTTTCTTGGAATTTACTTTTACAACCGTGTACGGATATTTAGTTTCATCATCAAGCTGCGTTACATCGAGGTTTTTTTGGGTGTCCTTGAGATAAACTTCAATTTGTGTTGGTGTTTCCACTATTTTTTCAATCTTCATCCTGTTCAGGCTTTCCTTGGTTGGACCCGTATTAAGAACCAGAAAACTACTCTCGACTATATCCTTTGGTTTTATCAATTTGGCCAAAGTCTCGTCTCCCAAAAGCATTTTGATTTCTTTTTCTTCCGACAATACTTCATAAAATTTAATATTGGCACCACCATCATTATTGACCGTTAGTACTTCATACAATGGTCTGCTCACAGCATTCTTTGTTGGTGAACAGGAATACAGCAGCACGATTGCTAGTATTGAAATGTATTTTTTCATTTTTTGGAATTGTTTATAGCTTGTTGGTATAAATCTTCATAAAGGGGCAAAATGTTTTTGATGTCAAATTGTTTGGCAACGGTCAGCGCTTTCTGTTTAAACTCAGCTAAAACAACATCATCCGAAAGGATTTTTAAGGCATTTTCAGCCATGCTGTTTACATCGCCCACATTGCTTAGATAACCCGAAACCCCATCAAAATTAACTTCAGGCAAACCTCCGGAATTACTCGAAATTACCGGTACGCTCCATGCCATGGCTTCGAGTGCAGCCAAACCAAAACTCTCGGTTTCAGACGGCAACAGGAACAAATCGGAATAGGATAGGATTTGGTCAATCTCATTACTATTTCCAAAAAAGATTACCTTGTCCTCAATGCCCAACTCCTTACACAACTGCTCTGCTCCTCTTTTTTCGGGACCATCGCCTACCATCATTAGTTTAGCTGGGATTTTTTGCTGGATTTTTTCAAATATCCTAATAATATCCGGGATGCGTTTTACTTTTCGGAAGTTACTGATGTGTGTAACGATACGTTCTTCCTTCTTTGCCATAACCGAACGGTGGCAGGAAATTTGGCTTTCGTTGCGTATTTTATCCAGCTCTATGAAATTGGGAATCACATGGATTTCCCTTTTAATCTTAAATAACTGATTGGTGTCGTCTTTAAGGCTTTGGGAAACCGATGTTACAATATCCGATTTATTGATGCTAAACGTAACTGCAGGCTTATAAACCGGATGGTTTCCAACCAGTGTGATATCGGTTCCGTGAAGTGTGGTAACCATTGGAATTGAAATACCTTCTCCCTTCAACATCTGCTTAGCCATATAACCTGCATAAGCGTGCGGTATGGCATAATGCACGTGAAGCAATTCAATTTTATAAAGCTTTACCATATCAACAAGTTTACTCGAAAGCGCCAACTCATAAGGTTGATAATGGAATAAAGGATATTCGGGAACATTAACTTCGTGATAATGCACATTGGAATTTAACAGCGCCAGGCGAACAGGCTGACGGTAGGTAATAAAATGGATTTCGTGTCCACGACGGGCAAGTTCAAGACCTAATTCGGTTGCTACTACTCCACTACCACCAAAGGTCGGATAGCATACGATGGCTATTTTCATGTGTTGCTTTTAGTGCTACGAATTTAAGGAAAAATGGTTAGTGCTCCTTTAAAAATTAGTTAAAACTAATCTATGTCACCTGTCTGCGGATTTTTCTTTATTGTTAAAATTGTTTTTTCTCAGATTCATGCCATAGGTATAATTCGTTGAAAGTATCACGTCGTTGCAGTCGAAATGTTTTATGACTCCGTCTTTTTGCAATGCCACAACCCAACAGGTGTTTTGGTGCATTCCATAATCAATGATGAACATGGCCTGACCAGTTCCCAATGGCGTTTCGACTAATATTGAAGGCTCTAATTGTAGTATCATGGCTTTTTATTTTTACTTAAAGTTACCGCTACAACAATTAGCCGGGGTTATAAGATTTTTGCAAAGATTTACATAGTTTAACGGTTCGTAAAATGGTGTTTTTAAAAGTGTTAACTTTATAAGAAAATCAAATATGAAAACAATTCCAGGAACCTATCAGGACGTTTATATCAGAAGAGACGGAACGCTTATCAGCCTTAAAAATGACGTCACCGAATTTTGCGAAAAATACATCAAACCAGTCCATCCCAAAAATTGGGATTGGTCGGAACGCGATTTCGAGAATCCAAAAAACGATCCTACAATTGAAGAAGCAAGGGCAATACGTAACGTCCTTTACAAAGATTTATATAAGAAAAATGACACTTCGGTAGATTTGTCTACACTAAATAATGTTGAATGCATCAAAGCCTATTTCAACCCGAAAAGTAAATATGAGGGGTTTAATATGGAAGAGTTTGCCTATGCTTTGAAAGTGGAACTCGAGCACGGAAGACTGAAGGCTGCCAATGTCACCAACAACCATCCGTTCCTGACTGCAATGATTGTATTGGCACACATGACCGAAACCCTTACCTATTACAAAAGGCTTCAGGTAATGGAAGCAGAAGGTGAAATTTTTGAAATCCTGCGAAAGCTGGGTAAAACAAAAAGCGGTAAGGAAGAATTACACAAAGCCTTGATTGATGCCGAAAAGGAATTGATTGGCTTTAAAAAAGAACTATCAGAACGATTGGATAAAATGGACGACATTCCACCCTTAGACAAAATTGGGGATTAAGAAATAAAAAAAGGCGCTCTTTTCAGAGTGCCTTTTTCGTGGTTGAGTTGTTATTTAGTATGTAAATTCATTTGCCATTGTTTCTGGATAATTCATCATTGATTCCAGTGGCATGTATATAATTTGATTTTTACTGTTATATTTTTCAACATGAAGCCTTGCCATTAGATAACTTACTGTCGATTCCGCGCCTTGGTTCAAATTTACATGATGCTCTTCCAAACCATCAAAACAGCCACCAGTGCAGGGATTGTAAATTATTTTATTCAAATGGTTTTTGCCCAGATACCAGTTAAATGCATTAATCATTTTTTTCAGATAGGATTTATCGCCAAAGGTGTCGTAAAACAATCCGAGTGACATTATGGTGTAGGCAACATCAATGGGTTGTTCTCCAAATGTGTGCGAAATTTTTCCTTTGTTATGCCAACCCTGATTCGAAATTACCTTAATCTGTTTGTTTTTATAAATAAGGGATAGCAGGAAATCAAATGACATGATGGCCGTTTTTTCAAAAACCGTGTTGCCAGTTGCCAAATAAGCATACAACATGGCTTCGGGTAAAACGCTGTTTGCATAAGTCAGGTAATCTTCAAACCATCTCCAATTTGAATCTGAAACTCCCCTAAATTTTGAAACCAGATTATCAGCTAATGAAGTAATTAGGTTTTGAATAGCGGAATCATTGTTTTTGATATTATAATGGTACAAGCCTTTTATGGCAAAAGCCATGGCTCTTGGAGAAGTAAGGTTCGGAATGTTGGGCAAAGCTATTTCGAGCGCAATTTCAGCACGTCTTAAATTCGCATAACTGAACAAACAATCGTAGGAGCAAAATTCACCCAATGCCCAAATGGCACGCCCGTTTGAATCTTCCAGGTTTTCATCCCGGTTTTTATCAAAATAAGTACCATCGTGGTCGACATAATTCATAAAGGTGCCATCTTCCTGTTGACAGAAAATGATAAAGTCGAGGTAAATATCAATCAAACGCAAATCAGCTTCATCACCGGTCATTTGGTAATGTTTAGCCACAGCTATTAAAGCACGCGCGTTATCATCCAATGTAAATCCACTAGACAAATCGGGAACTCCAATTTTGGAAAACTGGATCATTCCGGTTTCGGTAGTAAGCCTTTTGATGTGTTCCAAAGATATTTCGGGCAATTCGTAATGAATTTTCTTTGCGTTGTTTTTTAGGTGTTTGTTGATTAACTCCACATGGGCAATTGCTGAATTTTCCCAAGCTGTAGGCGCTATTTTGTGAAGTCCGTTCAAACTCATTTGTTCCAACAAAATCGGGTCATATAGTAGTTTGATTACTGCCTGAGCTAATTGTGTTGGGTTTTCAAAATCAACAATCAATCCCGCTCCGTCTTTAAGCATTTCAGTAGCATGCGGAATTGGTGTCGAAATAATTGGGCAGCCACAAGCCATAGCGTAGGAAAAAGTGCCACTGACTGCCTGGAATGGGTCTTTTGAGGTAAACAGGTAGATATTCGTGCGTTGAAGATAAGCCAGCAGATCTTCGAGGTCGAGGTATTTGTCAATGAATTTGACATGTCCCTGCAATCCGAGGCTGACTACTTTATCTTCGAGGAAATTTCGATATTTTTCGCCTTCATTTGCCTTAACTGTTGGATGTGTTTTTCCAATGATAAGGTACAGAACGTTGGGGAATTTGTTGATGATGGTTGGTAAAGCGTCCAGTGCTGTTTCGATGCATTTTCCTGAATTCAACAACCCGAAGGTAGAAAATACAAAACGGTCACCAAAGTGGTATTTGTCATTTTTGAGGCTTGGTCCACCTGATTTTACCAAATGGGTTCCATGCTGTATCACCTGCACTTTATCACTTGGGACATTATAATCTTTTTCCAGCAGCGACTTAGAAGTTTCAGTCATTACAATTACAGAAGCAGACAGATCAGAAATTGTTTTTACATCGTTTTTCCTTTTCTCATCAGGGTTTGGCAAAACAGTGTGGAAACTGGTGATTACCGGTTTTTTGATTAAGGATAATAATTTGATGTAGTAATCGCCATATTCCCCTCCAAACAAGCCAAATTCATGTTCCACCACAACCAAATTGACTTTCTTGTCGTCATTGATTTTTTGAGCCATGGCATAATAGCGCATCAAATCAGAAGTCTGCAAAACGTATTTTACCTCTTCAGGATACTTGTATTCCCTGTCTTTCTCTTCGAGGGCACAAACTTTCAAGGCATAGGTATGCCCAAATTTGTTTTTAATCGCATGGATCAAATCCTGAGTGTAAGTAGCAATGCCGCACTCACGATTAGGATAAGAAGTAATGAATAAAATTTCGGGTAAAGGTTTTGGCGATTTTACCATTTTGGCAATACCACCATTTTTGTCAGTTTTGAATAATAAAGTTTTAGTAGGTTTAGTTTTGATTCCGGATTTGTTTAAAAGTAAAGTTTTACCTTTTCTTTCCACTAAATTATTTGCCATGACAATTAAAAGTATTTATAGTTAATAGTTTAAAATGAGGTTTGGTTATTTGAATTTTTTATAGTGAACCAATTCGGCTACCAATTCCTTAAGGCTCATGGACGCTGTGCCTATAAGCTTGTCGGCAGCGCCGTAATAAACATATAAGGTATCTCCGAATAACGCTGTTCCGCTTGGAAAAACCACATTGTTTACTATTCCTATCAACTCCCATTCCTGATCGGGAACAAAGAGGGCATAGGGCAAACGGGATAATTCAATCCCAGGATTATCTAAATCGAGTAAGGCTGCGCAGGCTGTATAAATGTGCCCGCCTTTTACATCGTGGACTCCGTGGTAAATTACCACCCAACCCGCTTCGGTTTCAATTGGAGGACATCCGCCACCTATATAGCTGATTTCATGCCCGTATTTTGGAGTCAGCACCACATGTTTATCAACAGTCAGAAAATAATCATGCCAATATTCTTTGGTTAAATCTTCGAGCCTTTTGACTTTTACAAGCTGTATCTCAGGAAGTATCCTATGAAAGAAATAATAGTAATTGTTTATTTTCCTTGGGAAGAAGACCACGTTTTTATCCCACAGCAGCATTGATTTTTCAAGTTCACTTTCAGGTTTATGGCGCAGGTAAAAATATTGGTACTTTTCAGTAATGTAACGGTTGAATTTCGCAATATGATTGAACTCTTCATAAGTAATCTGCGGAACTATAATCCTTTTATTTTCCCACTTTTTCAAATCGGTGGAAGTTGCCAAAGTACCCAATGCGTTGACTCCGTTATAAGAAGTATAGGTAATGTGGTATTCGCCATCAATCTTAACAACCCTCGCATCCTCAACACCTTGGGAATCATAATCAAATTCCGGGCTAATGACCGGCTCTTTGCTGCGTTCGGCAACAGTTAGTGGTCCATTTAATCTACAGTATCCAATGGTGGAACGATTACCTTTATTCAAAGCCCTGTAAAAAATATGAACGTCATTTCCTTCCTGGACTACTCCGGGGTTGAGAACACCTTCCTGCTCAAATTCCAAATCGGTTTTTGCTAACAGGATACCTTCTTTCTTTACATTTACCATGGCTAAAGGTTATTAAAACTTGGAAATCCATTTACCAATAAAAGAGCCTGAGACCTTTTCAGCCAAGAGGGAACCAAGGTAACCTTTGATGCTGTTGTTACTACCGAGCAATTTCTCAATCAGGAAATTAGTACCCGTTGTAGCAGCAATTTTTACGATATCCTTTTGGGTATCCTTGTCTTCAGCAATATGGGAAATGGATTCTTTTAAGATGTTACCAACAGTAATTGAATTTTTTAAATCCTGAAACTGCTGGCTTATCTGTGCTTCCTGTTCGGCTTTTAGAATACGTAACTCATCAATTCTGCTGAGTAAGCTTGCTTGGCAAGGTTTGGCTGTTGCTCCCATAACTATTCAGTTGTTGATTCTGGTTTGACTGTCATTCGTTTACCGATAAAACTATCGCAAACCGGTTTTTCGATCATGCTCTTTTTATTGATGTAGATGATAATTGCCAGAAGCAGGTAAAATCCACCAATAATGGCAAACCCAATGTAATCGATATCGAGTAGGTCCGACAAATAATAAGCCAGATACATACTGCCGAAAAAAGCAAACAGAACTAATACGACCGTAATTATAAGTGTAGTGACAATTCCAGAAATTATGGTTGAGGAATGGTCAATAACTTCCAATTTGATAAGCTCGTAATTAGTATCTGCATACTCTTTAAGGCTATCTGTTAACGCTTCTAATTTTTCATTGAGTTGCATAGCTAATGACAATAAAAGGTTACTAGGTTAATTTTATGATTTTGCTGCGCTTGCGGCATTACTGATTTTATGTTCAATATTGTTTTTTGCGCTGGATACTCTGTCTTCTACAGAACTTTTTGCATCCGCAAATCTTTCTTCAACATTATCCCTGATATTTGAAGCGTTTTTTTCAAGGAATTTTTCGGCTTTTGCAACCTGGTCTTTTAAATCATCTACCTGTCCTTGAAATTTGTCTTTTAAGTTTTTGGACATTTTTTTTGCATTGTCAGCAATATCCTTTCTTGTTTCTGAACCTTTTTTAGGTGCAAATAATACTCCTAATGCGGCTCCTGCAGCTGCTCCTAAAACTAGGGCACCTACTACTTTCATGTTACCTGAACTTTTCATTTTACTTGATTTTTAATTATTATATATTTATTTTATTTTTTAAAATTTGTAACCCAAGGTTAACTGATACCAGTAATTTTTATAACGTGGTGTATCAGAAGTACCATCACCTCTATTCTCTTTTAAATCCCAACCGGCTCTTGCACCGATAACCAATTTTGAAACATTTACATCGACACCACCAATTACACTAAAAGTGTTTTTTCTGATATTGTCATTATTGAATGCTTCCTCCTGTGTTTGGTCAATAGCTCCGTTGAATTCATTTTTCTCACTTAACAGATAAGAAAACTGAGGTCCGGCCAAAATTGACAAATACTCAATCGGTCTGAATGCAAAATAAATCGGAACGTCTAAGTGATCCGTGGTACGTTCATAACTATAAGGGTTTCCTAATAATGTTCCCGAACCTTTGAATCCTTTTTGGGAATATAAAACCTCAGGCTGTATTGCAAACCATTGTGTTAATGGCAGCGTAACAAATCCACCGGCTACAAAGCCCACTTTTGGATCGGCAACAAAGTCTTCTCCTTCGCTGTCATAAACATTGGAATAATTGACCCCTAATTTGGCACCCAAAACAAAATTGCTCCTGGTGTCGGTATTCGTTGTTGTTTCCTGTGCTTTTGCAGTAAAAACCATAGCAATAGCTGCAAAAACTGTAAAAATTCTCTTTTTCATTTTTGTTTTTATTTAATAGGTTAAATTTTGTTGGATTTGGGAAATCCTGAGGGTATGACTATACCGGATCTTTTCCTTTAATTACTCTGAATAGAATGGCAATGATTGCGATGACCAAAAGGATGTGGATTAAATTTCCCATTCCGTAGGCAAAAAAACCTAATGCCCATAATATTACTAAGATGATTGCTATTGTATAAAGTAGATTACTCATGATATTGAATTTTTAAATTATTAATGAATTTGTTTGGTATTGTGTTTTTGATAATTTCTATTACTTCATTCCTTTTTTTGTTGAGTCGGATTTCAATCCGCTTTAACAAACTATTTTCGTCTTCCTTTTCATCGATCTCTAAATCTGATGATGTAAGCTGCGGGAATCTCCTTCGCAATAGTTTTGCTTTTACATCCCAATCGCTGGGAATTTTAAAAGCTTCCTGTACTTCGTTTGGTTTCATAGTTTCTTTGTTTTTGATTGTATTACAAAGTTGGCTAACTCTGCTCCGAAACGCATTACATGATTAATCTGATTGTTTATATATATCCCATGTCGGAGGGAGTACAAATAAAAAACCTCAAGATTACTTGAGGTTTATCGTTTGATTATTAATATATTATCTGTGGATTATTTGTCCAATATCGCATCCTGAATCACACGCTGAATGTCTTCACGAATGTTCTGCTGTGATAATTTGTTGGGCAGATTAGAATCAGGATAAGTGCGGTTTGAAAGGAATACGTAAACAATATCTGTTGCCGGATCAGCCCAGGCCATGGTTCCTGTAAATCCTGTATGCCCAAAACTCGACATCGATACGCAGCCACATGTTGGACCGCCACCACTTATCTGTGGTTTATCAAATCCAAGTCCGCGACGTACACCTTCTCCATAAAACCAAC
The DNA here is from genome assembly GCF_021608265.1 of Flavobacterium wongokense. Taxonomy (GTDB): domain Bacteria; phylum Bacteroidota; class Bacteroidia; order Flavobacteriales; family Flavobacteriaceae; genus Flavobacterium; species Flavobacterium wongokense. The sequence continues at coordinate 135,801 of NZ_JAKIHP010000002.1, read as the reverse complement.
TTGTATTAAACGTATTGAAAGTGTCTTCGCTAAAATATTGAATACCTCCATAATTTCCTTTCTGCAGATACATCTGCATCATCTTGGCAATATCCATTGCATTTGAAAAAATTCCGGCATGACCTCCTACTCCTTCTTCCATCGCCGCTTCCATATCATGAACATATCCCTGAATCAAATCATGGCGGAAATAGGTATCAATTTCAGTTGGAGCAATCCGTGCTTTGTCAAACCTGGTCAACGGATTGTAAGTCGTATTATTCATGCCGAGCGTTTTGTAGAAATTGTCTGTTGCCAATTCGTCTAAATGCCTGCCCATTATTCTTTCCAAATATTGTTTTAGGATTATGAATGTAAAATCGCTGTAGCGGTACTCTTTTTTATCAATCAGTGGACTGTTGATAATTTGCTTCATGATGGTATCGTGATAATCATCTCTCAGATACAGGCTGTCTGAAACTCTTTTGGTAAATCCTTCAGAGTATACTTTTTTGTAATATTTGTCCATTGGCATTTTTGCCGAATCAACAGTAGCTTTATAAAACGGAATCCAGGCCTGCATCCTGCCATAGTGCGAAAGCAATTCCTTAAAAGTCATTTTGTCTTTATTCGAACCTTTGAAATTGGGCAGCATATCACCCAAAGTGGTTTCAAGGGTAACTTTCTTTTGGTCATAAACCTGCATTACATTGGGTAAGGTCGCAACCATTTTGGTCAATGAGGCCACATCGTATAAATCCGAATTTTTAACCTTTACATCACCTTCATAGGTTTGTTTCCCAAATGATTTCTGGTAAATGACTTTTCCTTTTCGTGCGACAAGAACCTGCATTCCCGGCGCCATTTTTCCATCAATGGCTTTTTGGGCATAGGTCTCAATCTGCTTCAGTTTTTCGGAATTCATTCCCACACTTTCCGGTGTACCAAAACCCAAACGGTTTAATTTCTGGGTTGTTATTCCATAGCCAGCGCTATAAGTACTGTTGATCGAAACGGGAAGCAATCCTTTGGCATCCACAGCACCAAAAATCAATTCTGCTGAAACTTCCTGTGCAATGTCACCATTCTGATAGGAAACAATTACACCTTCCAGTTCTCCGAAATTCAAAATCTTGGATAAGGAATATGGTTTGGCAAAACAGTCAATGATTACTTTTTTCTTTTTTGAAATGGAATCAATGATCTGCAATTCAGGAACTGTCAGCTCGGGTGATTTCCACCACGATTTATCCGATTTATGATAACCAATGATGATGGTTTCATAATTGGTCAGCTTGGTCATCAATGTGTCGATATTGGCATCGGCGACTTCGGTGACTTCGGTATATTTTTTTAAGGTATTTACAAAGGAACTGTTGGTATCATCGCCCATTTTTACGTAGGCAATTTTTTGATTCAGGTTTTTGATAGGCAAAATGTTCCCATCATTTTTTACAACAGTAACCGCATTTTCATACAGCTCATATTGCAAAGTCTCATTCGACTTCGGATTCAAATCGTTATAAAGATTGATGCCTTCGATGGGTTTGTATTTGTTTAGGCCTGCCTTGAATTTATAATGCAATATCTTTTTCACCGACTGCGCCAATCGGGCATCTGTTAATAAACTATCCTGATACGCCATGCATATTTTTTCTTCGGCAAGTGGTACATTTTCGGCAAAAAGCAAAATGTCATTTCCGGCAAGGAAAGCTTCCAAGTCGAGTTCTCCCGGCTTTCTGAAATTGGCTGCGCCTTTCATGTTCAGTGCGTCGGTAAAGATAAGTCCGTCAAAACCAAGTTCGCCTTTCAATACATCAGTAACCACATGTTTCGAAACCGAAGTGGGATAACCTTCACGAGGCTCAAGGCTTGGCACATTCAAATGAGCTACCATCACCGACACCAACCCTTCATCGAACATTCTTTTATAAGGATAGAGTTCCACTTTTTCCAAATGGTCTAAAGTAGCGTTGACTACCGGAAGCGTGCTGTGCGAATCGGTTGCTGTATCTCCGTGGCCGGGAAAGTGTTTTCCTGTTGAGAATATTCCCTGCCCTTGTGCCCCACTCATTAATGCAATGGCATGTTCAGTAACATTGACTTTGTTTTCACCAAAAGAACGGTACCCAATGATTGGATTTTTGGGATTGGTATTGATATCCAAAACAGGTGCAAAATTGAAATGGATTCCCATTCTTTTGCTCTCCTTAGCCATGGCAGTTCCAACCTTCTGAACCAGATTGAGGTCTTTGATGGCACCCAAAGTCATATTAAAAGGATAACGGAATGTTGAGTCAATACGCATGCTCAAACCCCATTCGGCATCAATGCCTATAAATAAAGGGACTTTAGCAAGGGATTGATACCTGTTGGTTAACAACGCCTGGCGCATTGGTCCGCCCTGAAAGAAAATCAATCCGCCAACCTTATTTTCGGTAACCAATTTTTCAACGTCAGCTACGTGTGCAGCATCCTTATTGGAATAAGCCGCAACCATAAACAGCTGCCCTACTTTTTGGTCAAAAGACATTTGATTATAAATACTGTCAACCCAACGGGTTTCGGCTTCTGTTTCGGGGAAAAAGTTCTTTTTGGTTTGTGGTACGTAAGCTGTTTCATCAACGGGAGCAACTACCTCGGTTTTTGCAACAACTGCAGGAGCGGGTTTGCTGACTTTGGTTGACGAACAATTCGAAACCAAAAGCAACAATCCAAATAATGAAACACTTCTGAGCAAAAACCTTTTCATAAAATTTAGGGCTTAAAAGAAACGGCTGTGCCAGCTGTCTCCAGCCGGAACTTCCCAGTTTTCGTTGAATTCTTCGATGGTATTTACTAAATTATTGAAAACAATAGTATTTTGGGTAACGGCTTTCTCCTTGGCCATTCGTTTAAAATCAATCAGGGATTTGTGGGCTATGTGCTCACCATTCCTGAAGGTTACATTCATTTTATCCAATAAGTCAACTTTATATTTCTGTTCCAGGTTTTGGATAAATGCCACTGACGAATCTATCGAACAGCCTGTTGCCTGCTGTACTTCCTGATTGACGGCAAGAACAATAAAGCGGTTGTATTTTAATAAATAGGAAGCTTCCAATCCGGTTCCGTGTGCTGCCCAGTTTTCGATAAATGCTTTCAAATCATTTTCGATTTCGGACATTTCATCATCTGAAAATTTTCGGTTGGATTGGTAAATCCAAATTTTGGAATCTTCTGGTAAATTTTCAAAAGGAACGTACATTCGAATTATGAGTTATGATTTATAAATTATGGGTTTAATTGAAATACCGGATTATAAATCCTGAGCATTTGCAATCAATTCGGCAACATCCATCACCTTGATTTCTCCTTCTTTTTCTTTGGCTTTTACACCATCAGTCATCATCGTATTGCAGAATGGGCATCCAGCCGCAATAATTTCCGGTTGGGTTTCCAAAGCATCTTCGGTCCTTTCGACATTGATGTCTTTGTTTCCCGGCTCAGGTTCCTTAAACATTTGTGCACCACCGGCACCACAACATAAACCGTTTGCACGTGAGCGTTTCATTTCAACCAATTCGGCATCCAGCTTCTGGATTAAATCCCTTGGTGCTTCGTAAACATTGTTGGCCCTTCCTAGATAACATGGGTCGTGAAACGTAATCCTTTTCCCTTTGAACTGACCACCTTCAATAGTAAGGCGTCCAGAATCCAGTAATGATTTCAAGAATTGAGTGTGGTGGACTACTTCGTAATTCCCACCCAAATCCGGGTATTCATTTTTCAGGGTATTAAAACAATGCGGGCAGGCAGTTACTATTTTTTTGACTTCGTAGGCATTCAGGACTTCAATGTTCATCATTGCCTGCATTTGAAACAAGAATTCATTTCCGGCGCGTTTTGCCGGGTCACCATTGCAACTTTCTTCTGTACCCAAAACCGCAAACTCTACATTTGCCCTGTTCAGGATACGAACGAATGCTTTGGTTATTTTCTTTGCCCTGTCGTCAAAACTACCAGCACAACCAACCCAGAACAATACTTCGGGTTGTTTGCCTTGAGCCATCATTTCTGCCATTGTAGGCACATTTAATACTTCTGACATATTTTTATTTTAGTTGCAAAGTTGCAAAGCTGCAAAGTTGCAAAGTTTGAAATCTAAACTTAATCGTGGTGCTCGTCATCAAACACCTGGATGGTTACTTCTTTTTCAACTAAATTGGTGAACTTCCCTCTGTAACGGGTTGCTTTTACTAAGTGGTTATCAATCCAGTGGTAATTACCGCCACGAGGTTTCCCAAATAAAATTCCGTGGTATTTGAATCCGTGTTTTTTCAACCAAATCTCAGTATATTCCCTATGTGCTTCAGTTCTTGAAGTAAAGAAAAATATAATGTGTCCTTCGTCATACCATTTGTTTAATGTTGCCAATGCATCAGGATAAACCTCTGCAGTCAGCATTCTTTCAGGCTCTTCGTTTGGAATATCGTCGCAAACTGTTCCGTCAATGTCAATTAAATAGTTCTTAATCCCTTTTGGTAAAATCGGACTCAGATGCTGTCCGTTTTGGGTGATACTCTGCAAGCTTTTGTCAATGTCTTCCGCTTTCATTTTTTTAATTTTAATATTTCACATTCATTAGACAAATTCCCAAGTCTCACGTTTATGGCAAATTTGTTTTTTATTTTTGTCTTATTCGTTCTTCCAGTTTAATCGATCCTGCTGATTGTACTGCCAAGGTGCACCATTATTCTCAATGTTGGTCATCATCGCATTCAATGACTGTGGCGCCGCACTTTGCTCCATTACCAAATACCTTCTCATATCCATAATGATTGATAACGGGCTGATGTTTACAGGGCATTCTTCAACACAGGCGTTACAGGATGTACATGCCCAAAGTTCTTCGGGAGTTATGTAATCATTCAGCAAGGATTTATTATCAGGAACAAAAACACCTTTGTTGGCATCGATGTTTCTTCCTACTTCTTCCAATCGGTCACGCGTATCCATCATGATTTTACGTGGGGAGAGTTTTTTTCCGGTTTGATTTGCTGGACATGATGATGTACAACGACCGCACTCAGTACAGGTGTAGGCATTTAATAATTGAACCCAATTCAAATCCTGCACATCCGAAGCGCCAAATTTATGCGGACCAGCGTTCTCATCAACAGGCTGCGCTGCAAATGGGTCGGCATTTGGATCCATCATCAGTTTTACCTCTTTGGTAACGCTTTCCAGGTTGTCGAATTGTCCTTTCGGATTCAAATCGGCGAAATACGTATTTGGGAAAGCCAAAAGGATATGCAAATGCTTTGAATAGTATAAATAATTTAGGAACAACAGGATTCCAATAATATGGAACCACCATGCTGTCCTTTCGATGATTTCAACCTGAACCAAGTCCAGAGATGAAAATAATGGATTAAGGTATTGTGAAATCACATTCCCGGAATTCATTGCCTGGAAATGCAAATCGGTCGCATTCATAATCAGGAATAACGACATCAAAACCATTTCGAAATACAGAATCGTATCAGCGTCTTTCTTTGGTGCACCTTTCAAATCGGAGCTCGCAAAACGTTTCAATCGGATAATATTCCTTCTAATCCAGAAAACAATAACAGAAACCAAAACCAAAACAGCCAGGATTTCAAACGAACCAATCAGGAAACTATAAAATCCGCCAAGGAATGAAAATATCCTGTGCGTTCCGAAAAGTCCGTCAATGATGATTTCAAGGACTTCCAGATTGATAATGATAAAACCTGCATAAACGATGATGTGCAAAAATCCGGCAACCGGTCGTTTGACCATTTTGGATTGCCCTAACGCAATCATCGCCATGTTTTTCCAACGCGCTGATGGATTATCAGTACGGTTAACATCGTGGCCAAGGTTAATGTTGCGTTTTAGTTTTTTGACATTTTGAACAAAAAAACCAATTCCCGCAATCAGGATTATAGCAAAAAGTATGTTGTCAATATACATCATAACTATTCTTTCTTTTTAACAATCGAGTCTGTTTTTATTTGCTCAGCAGTGGGCGCTTTATAGGGCTTGTTCTTCTTCCCAAACAGCGAAACATTTACATATCGCGTTGGATTCAAACGAAAATCCTGCAGCAATAATTCCAGTTCCTTTGAAGATTTGGTCAGATTGGCATACATGGTTTCATCTTTGGCAAGTTTGCCCAAAGTTCCTTTTCCTGCCTGGACATCAGCCATTATCTTATCAACACTGGCAAGTGTTTTTTCTAAGCTTTTAACAGTTTTGCCAATATTGGCTTTGGATATAGAATCGGAAATCTTTGCAAAGTTTGCCGAAGCTTTATCCACATTCGACATTGTCGAATTGATTTTGCCTTTGTTATCGGCCAACATTTCGTTTACGCTTTTGGAAGCCACCTTGAATTCGGCCAAAGTTTCATTCAGATTGGCAACGCTGCTTTTTAGGTCGGCTTTGGTTTTAGCATCCAAAATGGAATTGACATTTTTTAACAACACATCGGCAGAAACAACCATTTTCTCTACTTTTTCCTGTAAAGGCGTCAAACGGTCAGCAACGAGCGAAGTCAAACCTGGCTTGACATCACCCACTAAAGTTGCGCCCGATTCGGCAATGGTTTTATCTTCAAAATTGGGTGTAATCATAATCTGTTTTCCTCCAATCAACCCTGGCTCGTAAATGGAAGCCACACTTGATTTTGAAAAAGGAAAATCATTCTTGATTTGGAGTTGGACCTGGATTTTCCCGGTATCATTCAGGAATTTGATGCTGCTCACCTTACCCACTGTAAGACCGTTAATGGTTACAGGTGCTGAGCTCATCAAACCTTCTACATTATCGTACTGAACATAGAATTCCTTATAATTGGAAAGTAAGTCCCTTCCTTTTAGGAAACTGTAACCCCAAATAAATAATAAAATAGAGGCAATAACTAATATCGCGGTCTTGATTTCTCTAGTGATTTTCAATGGTAGATTGTTTTTTATTTCATACAGTTCGACCTTTCGGTCTCGTGTGGCAAAGTTAAACTAAATTCTTAAAACTCCTGATATTATTGTTTTAAAGCTTCCTGGACAGAAACTTTTTTACCATTCCTGTATGCTATTATAAATGCTGATCCATATCCTTTAGCTTTGGCTTCCGACAGCAATCTTTTTGCTTCATCATAGCTGCTGGTTTCGCCATACATATATTTGTACAAACTCCCTTCAGACGAAACTGAGATATTGCTCAGGCCTTTAAAATTGCTTGGTGTAGTATCCAATCTGGTTCCACTTGCTGAAAGCTGCACCTTGAATGTTGCAACACCTGTGCTTACCGGTTCTGGTTTTATTTCTGGTTTGGATGCTTCCGGCTTTTTGATTTCCGGAATTTTCGCCGTTGGTTTTTTAACTGCTGAATCGACAACCTTTATTGGTTCTACCTTTTGGGAAGGCTTAACTGCGTCGTCATTTCCTGTTTCAAAATTTTCCTTTTTGTACCCAATGATGGCATTGGCTATGGATTCTGCGATTTCCTGTTGTCCTGCTTCCGAATCTAGTTTTGCCCCTTCAGTTGGGTTGGAAATGAACCCCATTTCAATCAGAACCCTTGGCATGTACGCTTTGTGCAAAACCATATAGGGTGCCTGTTTCACACCACGGCTTTTTTTGCCAACATTCATAAATTGCTCCTGGACTTTACCTGCAAGTGAAATACTATTGTTAAGGTATTCTTCACCCATCATAGTCAGGCCAATCATTGATTCGGGTGACTTTGGATCAAAACCTTCATATTTCTGCTTATAATCTTTCTCTAAAGTGATTACCGAGTTTTCCCTTTTTGCCGCTTCAAGGTTGGATGCATTTTTGGATAAACCCATTACATAAGTCTCGCAACCATCGGCAGCATTGTTAGGATTGGCATTGCAGTGAATCGAAACAAAAATATTCGCATCAGCACGGTTGGCAATATTGGCACGTTCAACAAGATCAATGAATTGGTCTGTTTTACGGGTATAAATCACGTCAATATCCGACCTTTTTTCCAGAATCCTACCCACTTTCAAAACTACGGCTAAGGCAATGTTCTTTTCGATATGCCCATGGTATACAGCGCCATAGTCATGGTCACCGTGGCCGGCATCGAGTGTTACTTTAAATTTTTGGGAGTATATTACGCTAGAAGTAAAAACCAAAATAGTGGTTACTGCCAAGGTTAACGTCTTCATTTCTTTTATTATTTTCAAAATATGTATTCTAATTAATTATTTTAAGGCAGATACTTTTCCATCGGCAAAAACGACTATAAATGCATCCGGGAAACCGTGGCTTTTAGCTTCACTATTCAATCTTTTTGCAATATTCAAATCGTATGATTTACCGTAATAGTAACGGTAAAGGTTGTTTTCAAAAGTAACTGAGATATTGTTCAATCCCTTAAAGTCTTTTGAATAAATATCCTTCTTTTTAGAGCTGGCAAACAACTGGACTTTATAAATCCCCTGTCCTTCAATAACTTCAGCAGCTGCTATCGTATCGTTGGATTTAACCACAGTATCCTCAACAACCACTTTTGGTTCAGGTCTGTATGGCTTTTCAACAACTCTTGAATCGTTTACGCTTTCCGGTTCATTGAAATACATTTTTTTGTAATGAATGATGGAATTGGCGATTTGACGAGCCATTTCTGTTTGTCCTTCATCAGAATTCAGGTATTCACCTTCCTCTTTATTGGATAAAAATCCTAATTCAATCAATACTCCCGGCATCTTAGCAGCATCCAAAACCCATAAAGGCTGTTGTTTAACACCTCTGGTTTTTCGGCTTAGCTTGTTGGTAAAATTTTCCTGGATTGTTGTGGCAAGATTGATGCTGCTGTACAGGTTTTCCTCCTGCATTATTTTTAGCCCGATTAAGTTTTCCGGTTTGTTTGGGTCAAATCCCTTATAAGTCTGTTTGTAATTTTCCTCGAGTAATATTACCGAGTTCTCGCTTTTGGCAACCTCCATGTTCATATTGGTACGGGAAAGCCCCATTACAAAGGTCTCGGTTCCTTCGGGTTCAAAGTTCTTAACGGAATTGCAATGAATGGAAACAAATAAATCGGCATTAATCTTATTGGCAATTTTTGGTCGGTTGACCAACTCTATGAATTCATCGGTTTTACGGGTATAAGTCACCTGAAAACCCTCTTCCCTTTCAAGGAATTTACCCACTTTAAGTGTCGTCTTTAAGGCAATATCCTTCTCTACATAACCGTGATAGGAATTGCCCGGATCTTTTCCGCCATGCCCTGCATCCAATACCAATACAAATTTATTGGAAGCACCTTGCCCGAAGACATTTAAAATACTAAAAACGAAAAGTATTGTAAAACAGCTTTTTATATAATTAGAAAATCTCATGAATCCAAAAGTTAATTTTAATTAAAAGCGAAAGCTTATAAAACCAATATTTCCTTATTTTTGACCAAAAATATTGTGTAAGTTTGCCTCGTCAAAAATCAAGCCATATTTCTACAAAAATAGTACTAAACCTTTGCAAAGAAACTTATTTTATATCGTTTTTTTAACAATTTTCCTAACATTGGGAAACGCAAAAACGTACTCACAAGATGGCAGGCGGAAAAGCAAAACCTTTGCTCCTAAAAACCAGCCAGATACAACGAAAGTTGTTACCCAAAATGCATTAAAGGTTACCGATACCATCAAGCTGGACAGCATCAAAAAGAAAAAGCCAATCTTAGAAAGCAAAATAAAAAGAAAGGCTCTTGATTTTGAAAAGTTTGACCAGAAGAAAAAACTCATCACGCTTTACAATAAGGCGGAAGTGTATTACCAGGATATAGAACTAAAATCGGGAATCATAGTCATTGATTACGAAAAAAGCGAAGTCTATGCCGGAAGGATAAAGGACTCGACGGGAACCTTGACACAAAGGCCTATTTTCAAACAGGGTAATAATGTGGTTGAGCCCGATTCGATTCGATTCAACTTTAAAACCAAAAAAGCATTAGTCTGGAATTCAAGGACTAATCAAGGGGAATTTAACGTAAAAGCTGAAATTACCAAAAAGGAAAATGACTCGGTTTATTTTATGAAAGGTGCCCGTTTTACAACAGCCAAAGACATTGATGATCCCGAATATTATTTTCAAACGAATAAGGTAAAATTTGTACCCGGAAAAAAAGTAGTTGTTGGTTTCACCAATATGGTCATCGCCGATGTTCCTACTCCGCTTGCGTTACCATTTGCCTTTTTCCCAATGACTGAAAAAAGCCGTTCGGGAATTATCATCCCATCATATAACGACAGTAATACCAGAGGTTTTTCATTGCAGAATGGTGGTTATTACTTTGCACTGAGCGACAATTACGATTTGGCAATCCTTGGGGATTATTACACCAATGGAAGTTATGCCATGCGATTTGAATCCTCGTATGCAAAGAAGTATAAGTTTAGGGGAAACATCAATGTCCGTTTTGAAAACCTAATCAATAGCGAAAGAGGATATCCCGACTATTCAAGGACCAATATCTACAACATTCAATGGTCACATTCCAAAGATGTAAAATCCAATCCCAATTCGAGGTTTTCTGCTTCGGTGAACTTAGGGAGTAGTAAGTATTTTGTAAATTCCATCAATCAGTCGAATGTTGGTTCCAGGCTTAATAATACGCTGAGCTCCTCTATTTCGTATTCAAAAACCTTCAATTCGGTGCCGCAGGTAAACCTGACTTTGGCAGCAACACACTCCCAAAATACCAATACAGAGCAAATCAACATGACCCTTCCAACAATGCAGGTAAGTGTTGACAGGATTTTCCCCTTTGCTCCGGGAGATGGAATCAAAAAAGGAGTTTTTAAAAATATCAACTTCCAGTATAGCGTTAAGGCTGAAAACAGGATTAGCACCACCGATTCCCTTTTCTTCAAACCGCAAATGTTCAGGGATGCCAAAGTTGGTTTCCAGCACAGCATTCCGGTGAGTACCAATTTCAAGGTATTAAAATATTTTAGTGCTACAACTTCCTTGAATTATAATGAAGTTTGGTATTTAAAAACCATCAAAAGGCAATATGACGCCACGCAAAATAAAGTGGTTGACACAGAAGTACAGGGATTTGACGCTTTTAGGACGTATTCCTTTAGCGCCGGATTGGGTACCACGCTTTACGGAACCTTTAATTTTGGTGAAAAGAAAAAAATCCAGGCAATCCGACATGTAATGCGCCCAAATATTTCCTATAGTTATACGCCAAGTTTTTCGAAATATTATGACACTTACGATTCCGATGGCACCGGAACGATGATAAAGGAATACACCCGATTTGACGGCGGGATATTTGGTGCTCCGGGAAAGAATATGTCAAACAATTTGAATTTCAACCTGAGCAATACTTTTGAAGCAAAGGTTACCGATAAGGATTCGACTAAAACCGAACCTAAGAAAATCATGTTGTTGAACAACCTGAATTTCCAAACCAGCTACGACATCACAGCAGATTCCTTAAAATGGTCTCCGTTACGTATCAGCGGAGGAACGCAGCTGTTCAATCAAAAAATGAACATCAACTTTGCGGCAAACCTCGATCCTTATGCAATCAATAATTCGGGGCAGCGTATCAATGTATGGAATATTGATAACGGTGGAAGTTTGTTCCGAATGACTAGTGCCAACATGACACTGAATTATGCCTTTTCAAGCAAAGACAGCAGCGGTGACAAGAAGAACAGCCAGGGTGAACGAAACGGAGGCCGCGAAGATGATTTATTCGGAACCAATACCGATTTGAGTGACCGACGGGAAAGCCAGTTTAAGGAAGATGATGGGGAAGCCGAAAAAACAGCAACAGAGTTCTTTAAATATGAACTGCCCTGGGATATGAACCTCGCCTATTCACTTACGTATTCCAATAACAACCGTGAGAAGAAAATCACCGGTAACTCGCTGATGGTTTCGATGAATACCGACCTAACTCCAAAATGGAAGATTGGCGCCTCCACCGGTTATGACTTTGCAAACAAAGGAGTTACCTTTACACAGTTGCGATTCGAAAGGGATTTGTTGAGCTGGCGTATGGATTTCAACTGGGTTCCTTTTGGGGATAATCCCTATTGGGGATTCTTTATCGGGATAAAGGCCGGAGTTTTGAGCGATATCAAATGGGATAAACGCAACCAGGCAGACAGGGTAATCAAATAATCATAAGTTATGAATTCGAAAAAAATAATCTTTACAGACAAAGCTCCGGCACCTATCGGGCCTTACAGCCAGGCAGTTTTGATAGGCGACACATTATATACTTCGGGGCAGGTGGCATTGAACCCTTCCACAATGGAATTGGTTATGGATGATATTGAAACCGAAACCAAACAGGTGATGGAAAATATGAAGGCGGTTTTGGAAGCGGCAGAAATGAATTTTGGCAATGTCGTGAAAACCAGTATCTTTATTATCGATATGGGTGATTTTGCCCGAATCAATAGTGTTTATTCAACCTATTTTGACGAAGCCACTGCACCGGCACGTGAAACCGTTCAAGTTGCAGGATTGCCAAAAGGAGTAAACATTGAAATTTCGATGATAGCAGTTAAATAAAAATATATGAAGACAAAATTACTTTTATTCTTTTCGTTATGCCTGGCAATTAATGCCAATTCACAATGTCCTGGTGTACCGCCACCGCCTCCGGGACTTAATTATATCTATGCGCTTGATATGGAAAATGATGGGTTTGCCACTTTTGACCTTCAACAATATATTGATGATTGGGACCGCCCATTGATGGAGTATAATTTCAATGTAAGCTCGTCGGGCTATAACTTTATCCCCAAAAACACCAACAATGAGCCTATTGCTTTAATGTATACCAACGTTATTCAAAACGAAAGCATTTATATGGATCATCAATACAGCGGTTCAGGTCCTATGTTTGAACCACAACCACCGTGTTATTGGCCGATTGATGTATGGATGAATTACGGGCTAAGGCTGATTCCCGTCCCGTTTGACGGGGATTTTGATAATGACGGAATCCTAAATCAGGATGAGGACACCAATTTTAACAGAAACCTGATGGACGATGATGATGATCATGACGGTATTATCAATCTAAAGGATACGGTAAATAACCTAGGATTACAAGATCATACAAACATAAGCCTTAGCGTTTATCCAAATCCGGTAACCAATGGTATTGCCACTTTTGAATCGAATGCTGTAATCACTTCAGTAACAATTTATGATTTGAGCGGAAAGCAATTATCGGAAACAAAAACGGCTTCCAACACACTTCGTGTAGATAGTTTAGCTGCCGGAATTTATTTCCTTAAGTTCGAGTCAGAGAATGGCTCAGTTTATAAAAAGATAGTTATTAACTAATAATTACCCGTAATTATATTGAATCCTTTATTGTGAAAACGGTAAAGGATTTTTTATGCGTAAATCTTACAATTTGAAGCCTTAAAATTTGGTAATGTTATGAAAACTAGTATCTTTATCCTCGAAATTTTCATTACAGTCAAACAATCTAACCCAACATATGAAAACAAAACTACTCTTATTCTTCTCAATTGGATTTATTACATTGGCCAATGCCCAATGTGGAAACGTTCCTCCTCCTCCGGGAATAAGCCCTGTATTTGCCGTTGACATGGACAATGATGGATATACCACTTTTGACTTTGCCTATTGGGTAGAACATATAGAAAGACCACGACAGGAAAGCATTTATGGTGTAAGTTCTTCAGGGTATGACTTTGAAGTGAAAGGTGGTCCTAATTTGACTCCGCTTCCGTTACAGTATACCAATACAGTCCTGGGTGAAGAATGCGTTATTTTCTTTAACTATAATGGTAATGGTCCACAGTTTGTAGCCCAGCCACCTTGTTTTTGGGGTCCAACCTTATTTATGGGATTAATATTGGTTGCTGTTCCATACAACCAGGATTTTGATAACGATGGTATTTTGAATGTAGATGAAGATACTAATGGCAACCGTAACCTGATGGACGACGACGACGACCATGATGGAATTATCAATTATAAGGATGCTTCCAATAATTTGGGGCTGCAGGAAAATACAAACATCGCACTGAGCGTGTACCCAAACCCTGTAACCAATGGAGTTGTTAGCTTTGAATCCAATACTGCAATCAAGACCGTAAGCATTTATGATTTGAGCGGAAAACAATTATCGGAAACTAAAATCGACACCAACACCATACGTGTAGACAACTTAGCAGTCGGGATTTATTTCCTTAAATTCCAGTCAGAGAATGGTTTTGTTTATAAAAAGATAGCCGTTAACTAACTACTACATCTAATTATATTGAAATCCTTTATTGTGAAAACGGTAAAGGATTTTTTTATATTTTTATGCATCAGCTAACCAAGACCAAAAACCCTAAAACCGCATGTTAGACAATTTTCCTTATTTCCTTGTATTGATATTCGCGATTGTTGTCATCATGATGGCTGCCGACAAAATTAAGATTGCCTACCCTATCCTATTGATTGTTGCAGGATTGCTGATAAGCATCATACCCGGAATCCCATTATTTACTATCGACCCGGAACTGATTTTCCTGATTTTCCTTCCGCCGTTACTTTATGAGGCGGCCTGGGCAATTTCGTGGAAAGAGCTTTGGCACTGGCGCCGCATTATACTGAGCTTTGCCTTTGTGGTGGTCTTCCTGACGGCTTTATCGGTAGCATTTGTTGCCAATTATTTTATACCCGGCTTTACTTTGGCCTTAGGTTTTTTGTTGGGCGGAATCGTATCGCCTCCCGATGCCGTAAGTGCCGGAGCCATCTTAAAGTTTGTAAAGGTTCCACGCACCATATCATCCATACTTGAAGGCGAAAGTTTGCTGAACGATGCCTCTTCGTTAATCATCTTCAGGTTTGCCCTGATTGCGGTGGGCACCGGCCAGTTTGTCTGGTCAAAGGCAACGATGAATTTTTCCTGGATGGTCATTGGCGGCATTGGGATTGGATTGCTGATTGGCTGGCTGTTCATGAAGTTCCACAAATACCTTCCTACCGATGCCAATATGGACATTGCGCTTACGCTGATAACGCCCTATATGATTTACCTCGCTGCTGAGGAAGTGCACAGTTCCGGAGTTTTAGCCGTGGTAAGTGCCGGATTGTATTTGTCGCATAAAAGGCATTCCTTCCTATCGAGTGCTTCGCGGGTAAGAGGTTATAATGTATGGCAGAGTTTGGTGTTTGTACTCAATGGGTTGGTGTTCACCATGATTGGGCTTTCGCTGCCTATGATTACGGCTGGATTGGGAAATGTAAGCCTTACTTCTGCAATAGGTTATGGAGTTTTGGTAACCGCAGTACTAATTGTGGGAAGAATCCTCGCAGCTTATGGTGCTGTGATTACAACACTCATCGCCAGAAACTTTATAACGGTGGCCGACCGACGCAATCCCGGAGTAAAAGGACCGTTTATCATTGGCTGGACCGGAATGCGTGGCGTGGTTTCTTTGGCCGCAGCCTTATCCATACCAGTACATATGAGTGATGGGAGCCCATTTCCGCAACGGAATCTAATCCTGTTTATCACTTTTATGGTCATACTGCTTACGATGGTAGTACAAGGATTGACATTACCTTACATCATTCGGAAATTCCACATGATTACCATTGAGGAGGAAAAGGAAGAGGAACGCCAATTCAAACAGGTTAAATACGAACTAGCTGATTTTGCGCTTAAGCATCTT
The DNA here is from genome assembly GCF_021608265.1 of Flavobacterium wongokense. GTDB lineage: Bacteria > Bacteroidota > Bacteroidia > Flavobacteriales > Flavobacteriaceae > Flavobacterium > Flavobacterium wongokense. The sequence goes on along the minus strand of NZ_JAKIHP010000002.1, from coordinate 120,107 downwards.
AATGATCATTACGGAAAAGCACTGGAAGAGCAGCCAATACTGCAAAAAATTGCCCATAAATGGGAAGACAGTAAGATGCTGACCGAAGATACCGACATGACTGCCGACTGTAAAATCATTTACCTGAACATCCTAAGCCAGCAACGGAAATGGCTTTTGAAGAAAAATAAGAAGAATGATAAAATAGATGAGAACATCATCCGCAGGCACCTGCACCATTTGGATATGGAGGAAGAGAAAGTAAGATACCTATAATTTTTATCCTAAAATCATTTTATCATAACCTAACTCATTGATAGTTATCAACAAAGCATACAAGCTGTTAATTTTATTTTTACTTTAGTACTACTCCAGGTCGAAAATACCACACAAAAAATACCACAGAATCTTTAACGGAAATTAATACAGTTTAGGAATAACTATGGTTATTCACGGCAATGTATCGATTAAAGTTAACAATGATCAAAACCAATGTGGAGTAAACCGAAAATCCGATGAAGAGTAGGTAAAAAAAATTAGAGACATGCCAGATATTCCAAACGTTAAATTAGAAATAACATCGCATATCTATGCAGATGCTGTCGTTCAGGTCTTTTCAGAGTTACCCAAAACAATGATATTCCATTTCCATTTCTACAAATTAATCATGAGCAATGGACATTTCCTGACAAAACTAGTAAAGGAAAGTAAGAAACAGGTTCCGGCTGCATTGGAAACCGGTCCTATTAAAATCTTTCTTGGCGACGCTATGGCAGAAAAACTTTCTTTTGACAGTTATATGATAACTCTCTCCTGTTCGTCGCCCGAGGAACCCGGAAAAATACATACTGCTTTTCCGATGTTTTGTAATTTAGGCGTAACAAATTTTCACGCTTCATGCCGTTTTAGCATTTCTGGATAAAAATCTACAAGAACAAAACACCGATATCAGGATTTCCAAATAGTGGCGATACCAAAAGCACCTATAAAAACATCAACTAAAATCTCAATCATGAAAAGAAAAATCAACGCACTCCTATTTTCCGGTTTCCTGCTTCTATTTTTAAATGGCTGTAAAGAAGAATCCGACTGTACTTCGAATACCGATGGCAGAACCAGTTTCAAGGTAAAATTTACCCAAGGCCAATTAGCAAAGGAGTATCCTACTCTAAAGTTGGCAAAGGATAAATTCACAACATTTGACAGCAACGCCATTTCCGGTAAAATTGCGGACAGTGCATTAATCATTGCGTCTAAAATTTTTAATTCCCCGGAATTTAAACAAAAGCTATCGGAATTGGATTTTAGATACGACAACCATTGTTCTGATTGCGGTCACCAATCCTCCAATCGGGATGAAAGAATACCAGGGGCAGAAGTTTTAGACAGCCTGTTCAAAAGGCAGAATGTGATACTGGAGTTAATAATCAACAATGGTAGATGTAGGGGTGCCTTAGGCTCTACCTGTCCTCAATCGTCTGTAATAAATTCAAACTTTAAAGCCATTAAATGCGATATGGGAAATTTGCCTATAGAATACGCCTATGCTGTGCATATCTGTCATGAATACATGCACATCGTGGGATATTGCCATACCAATCACAAAGATGATGTGGCAGAGGAAGTCGGATGGATTGCCTATTACATTGTTTTGGATTGGCTTAAACCATAAATCACCGCATACGTCACAATCCTACAACTATTTCCTTTTTTCCTGTAAGAGCATCCGCTCTGGTGTTTTTTAACTTTGTAAGGTCAAATAATAAACGATTCATCGTTTGCCCAAACAAATCAAAACGCTATGAAAAAACAACTACTTCTTCTATTGTTGTTAATTGGTTCTGCCTGCTCCGCCCAGGATTGGCAGTATTTAACGGAATCCAATAACAACGTGTATTATTACAAATTAAACAGTCGCTCCACAGCCTGGGTAAAAGTGGTGTCGGAAACGACCAGCATTTATGCATCCAACGATGATGCAAAGCCAACCACTGTTGACGGGTATACGGTGTATCTTTATAAATACAGCTGTTCGTCAAAAAAAATAGGCTTAATCAAAACTATCGTGTATTCCAAAGACGGCAAACTATTAGACACCAGAAGCACCGACGAGCTATTGGCAGATATGGAGTCCGTAAAACCGAATTCCATTGGTGAAGAAATGCTGTTCCAGTTTTGCTACGGAAGATAGAAAACAAACCGGATTTAAGTCGTAAGTTTTTTCTTTTAATATTGTTGAAAATTACTGCGCCAAGCGGCGGTACGTTAGCTAAACCCTTAGAAACAGGGACTTTTTTAGAGTTTTCAAAAAAGATATTCGCTACCTTTAGTTCATAATTAAAACACACAACATTATGAAATTACTAGAATTATTAGGTTTTGAAAATAATGATAAATCAATCTCCGAAAGGTTGGAAACTTATCATAAAGAGAAAAAAGCTTATGAAAAAGAGGTGAGGAAAATGAGAAAGAAAGAGGGATACTGGAAAAGATTGTTAGGATCAAAAGACAAAGGAATCTGGACACCCTATGACTAAAAGTATTTCAAAAATTATAACCTGTCAAATGACAGGTTTTTTTATCGATGAAAATCTGAATCTGGTGAAAAGCGCCAGCTTCTAAGGAAATTAACAGTATTACCATATTTTGTTACAAAGGTTTTTTATATTTGGCTATCCAAATGAAAAATGCCATCATCATGAGAAATACAGTCCTGCTTTGCTGCCTGCTAATTACTACTATGGTTTCGGCTCAGGTTTTTTATCAAGGGAACAGCGATAAGGATTTTAAGAAACTGGCAAAAAACGGATTGAGTTTTGTTATCAATTCCAATTCCCAAACTACCAAAGCCTATTTAAATGCCTTTAATGATTACTGGAAAGTCACTAATTATAACGCAGTAAACCTCTCAACAGATCAGCTTACCGACGATGACATCATAGCAACCGACAGCTCTATGGATGGCGACAGGATATTCGCAATTATCCGCTACGGTGAACTCAAGAAGTGGAGTGGTGCCGTGTCCAAGTACAGATGCATTGGCTATTTTGTCCTGGATGGCTTCAACCAGACTTCTGACTCCGAAGCTGCCGAGCTATTTATAGGCCTGGCAGTTAAAGGAATGAACGATGCGGTCCAGACCATGAAAGACAACGACATTACAGGTACCGGACAGTCACTTTACAGAAGGCTGCACAACAGCATTACCCCAAAATCAATTGCGTTAAAGGGCAAAACCTTAATCATCCTTGACGGAACCAAAAAGTATATCGAGCTGAATGATTTGAAGAGAAAGGGCATCAATTACAAACTGATGTCAACTGAAGAGTTTACCAATTTAAAAGAGGAAGAACTTAAAGATTACTGCCTGATGTATTTTGCCTATAATTCCTATACTGAAATCTCCATCTTTGACCTGGCAGACAACAGCCTGATTTATACACGCCATTATTCTTCGGCAAAATCGAAATTCGGCTCAACCGAAATCTCTGAAATCCAGGATACCTGGAAGCAATAAACCGCATCTACCCAATGACCCACTGCAAAAACTGTAACAGCGCACTAAGGCCCAACGAAAACTTCTGCCACAACTGTGGGCAGCCCATACATCTCAAAAGAATTGATAAGCATTATGTTTACCACGAAGTCTTTCACCTGCTTCATTTTGAGAAAGGGTTTTTCTATAACGTCAGGGAATTGATGATAAGGCCTGGACACAGCATCAGGGAATTCATAACCGAAAACAGGACAAAGCACATGAAACCCATTGCGTTCCTTATCCTGACTTCGTTGCTCTTTACCCTAATCTCACATCTGTTCCATGCCGACGAAATCTACAACGGAAAGGAACAACTGATGTTTGGAAAGTCAAGCATTGCGGCGATTCAAAATTGGGTCGAAACGCATTATGGCTACGCCAATATTATTATGGGTGGATTCATTGCGTTGTGGGTGAAGCTTTTGTTCCGCAAATACCAATACAATTTCTTTGAAATATCAGTCCTCTTATGTTTTGTCATGGGACAGGGAATGCTGCTGCTGACACTCGAAACCTTCTTTGTCAACGTACTTAATGAACAGCTTTACAAAATCCTACTTTCAATCATATCGCTTGCCTACCCAACCTGGGCCATGGGACAGTTCTTTGATGGGAACAAAGTGCTGAACTATGTCAAGGCGTTTTTGGCCTACTTTTTAGGCTACTTATTATTTTATGCCGGCGTGATTTTTTTGGGATTGCTCATCGATTTAATTTTAGCCTCAAAAAGCTAAAAATCAAATAGTTGTAGTTTGTATTAAAAAAATATATATCTTTACCGCAACAGATTGCTCCAGTTTTAGGAATTTGCATAATCTGGAGCGACATTATAGCTAACCCCTAAACCAGCTATTATGAGAAAAGTAACGATACTATTCACTGCTTTGCTCGCTACTGCCATCCAAGGGCAGACCACTCCTACTGAGCTCTACAGCAGTAAAGACTACGAAGCGCTTATTAAATTTGAGGAAAAGGCCGAAAGCCTCACGGCTGAGGAATTGTGCATGGTAGGATATGCCTTTTACCAATTGGAAAACGATGCCAAGGCAGTCCAGTTTTACGACAAAGCCATTGCCAAGGGTTTTGATAACAGCCCGACGCATTTCTACAAAAGCATTTCACTCACCTATCTGAAAAAATACGAAGCCGCAGTTAAGGAAATCGACATTGCCCTGGTCAAGGAGCCCAACAATCAGGAGTACATGAACCAGAAAGGCCTGATTTACAAAAGCAAGGGGGATGAAGAGAAGGCTTTGGATTATTTTGATGCCGCAGCCCGATTCCCAAATACGTATGGTGAACCCTATTTTTGGATTGCCTATATCTATCACGGGAAAAATGATTTGGAACGAGCCCTGAGGCAATATTATATCGCCCTTGAGAAAATCCCGCAACAGAACCGGTATTATGTAAGTACGCTTCAAAGCATTGGACAGTTGGAATATACCTACACCCAGAATTACCAGAAATCTGTAAAGGCCTATGAAGAAGCTGTCGCGCTGAAGCCTAAGGATTATCTATACTATCCCAAACTTATCAAAGCCTATAACGCTGCAAAGGAATATGCAAAAGCGGAAGCCGTGTTTGACGTAATGAAAACCGCCTACAGGAATAACGAACTTCCGGAGCAGGACATGAAATATAAGATTGTGGACATCGATGATTATGAATCGGACAAGGAAAAACTAAGCATCTATAAATCGCTTGAAGATGCTAAAAAAGTCTTGGATGTTTCGTATAAGGTATTTGTATTCAACCACAAAAGAGATGAAGTAGAGCGGATTTTCACCGTTGAGAAAACCATACAGGTAGGCAACGGAAACAAACATGTACTTTGCGAAGTAAAGAATGGTTCCCACCTCACCTATCCTTATGGCTGGAAAACCGACAACATTCCGCTGGAAGAATTAAAAAGAGCCATTGCATTAATCCTCGATGATAAACTCCAAAAGAATGCAACGGCCTATGATGGCGAATAGCTTTGTTTGTGGTTTATAGCTGACGGCTACTTTTCCATTGCTCCGCGCAATAACTTTTCTTCCAATTGCAGGGCTTTTAATTTCATTTGGTATTCCGCCAACTTTAACGTGCTGTGTTTTTGCAGTGCATTGATTCTTTTGGATTCCAACGCACTTAGAAGGCCTGACCGAAAAGCATCCCCGAACACCTCTTTTCCGATAAGCTGCTGTATTACATGCAACGACTTGAGGTTGGTTTGGATTTTCTGCTCCAATACCGCTATCTTTAAGGACATTGCATATTGTTGGTACTCATTGTCCTTTAGCATTTTCCCGAGCAGCTCTTTATGCTGCAGTGACTGCTTTTCAGCATGCAGCTCCAAAAGCCCGGACGGATTCAGCTTTCCTGTTGCAGCAATAATCTCAGCCAGCCGCTGTGAAGCACCGCTAGGCAAAGGGCGCAGCCCCAACTCATACATAGACAGCTGGCTTCGTTGTACCAACAACAGCATGGCCAATTCCTCTTGGGTAAATCCCAAATACGCGCTTATACTTTTTTCAGCTTTCATATTTTGGGTGTAGCAATTTTTATACCGAAAGATTTTTTGCCACACTTTTGTGGCAATTTTTTTGTGGCAATTTTTTTTGCGCAAAATATTTTGCCACAAATCCTTTTTAAAAATAAATGGAAGAAAGCGGGCAAATGTTAAAATTATTTATACATTCGTAGTACCACGAAGATTGCAAATACCACGAAAGATTTATTTAGAACAAAGTAGGACTTATGAATAGTTTAGGCTGTTGATAGGTTAATTGTATTAATTCACAACATTCGACTAAAATGGCAGCAGCAGAAGAACTAAGCTTTGTAGATCAGTTATCAAAAAACATGGAAGCCATGGGAAAAAGCCTTAACAGATCATATCGATATATTTTTGGGATTTCAATTTTGATAATTTTTTTATCATTGGGAATAATAAAACCTACTAAAAGTATAGATTTTGAGTGGATTAATTTAACATTGAACTTATCTCCAATGTTAATCATCCTAAGTAGTTTTTTACCCCTTATAATGATGAATTGTTATTGCTTACTGATTGAAAGTTCAATATTAGGTGGTAAAATAAAAGGTATTTATAAATCATATAATTTAAATATTCCAGATTTTAAAGATGATGATTACGAATATTTAACCTACCCTGATTTATTAGATATATCCTTAAGCAAGAATTTACTAGGCAATGCAAAAATTGGGAAATTTATTTACTGGTCTTTAGTAATCATCGTTTTACTTTTACTTATAACCTTACCAATCATAGCGCAGATTTTATCACTTTGTAATGTTCATGTAATTTATGACAATGCTTGGTGGTTATGGAGTATTTACTTAGTGCAATTTTTATTGGACTTTATTATTATATCGATGATAATGCAACGACTATTGGAATAAAATTAAACTAACGCTAACATCTGTTAAGATAATAGTTCCTAAGGACTACGAAGGAAAGCCGCAGAACGTTAGCATTAAAAATTACACAACTATGGCACTAAAATTAACTCAAAAAGATATTACTGACCTTTTGAAAACTAATCCGTTGAAAAACGTAGATGAAAAAATCAAACAAAAAAATCTCGAAATCATACAGAATAAGCTTTTTAAGTACAATGAATGCAAATCTGTTCTCGGAATAGACATTTATAGATATAGTCAATATTCCCGATTACCTCAAATGTTTATACCTAGTTTATTCAAAAGACTCTATGACAGCAGCATTGAGCATTGTTTAAAACTTGAACCTACAATTTTTAAAGGTTTTACTAAAAATAGTTTTACAGATTATTTTATTGATACTGGTGATGGTGGTTTTCAAATCTTTGATAATCCATTTCAAGCAATAATATTTTTAATTTACTTTCAATCAAATGTATCTAGATATAATAGTATGCATGACGACACTTTAAATGAATTCATAATGATTGACGAAATCACATTAAGATATTCGTTAACTCATGATGATATATATTCTTTTGAGAATAACCACTATGGACCCGCTATAATCAACTGTGCTAGAATAATGGCAAAGGATAAACTTAATCGATTTTTGATTGATGAGAATACTCAAAAATGGTTTACAAAAGAGATAAACGGCATTGAAAATTTACAATTCATAGATTTACCTGAGGACTCTAGTTTATCCATTTTCAATAAAAGCAAACCCGACGAAATTGATTCGGTAGTATACGAAGAAGAAGGCTGCAAAATAAAGCATGTTGATTTGATGAAAATTGGAGAAATCAAATCAAAGTTAGATACATTGTCAATCTATAATTTAAGAATATTAATTCTTATGATTTCACCAAGTTCAAAATTCGAAAAACATGCAATAACGATTGGAAATTCAAATTCAAGCGGGCTTTCAGACTAATTACTACTGCTAACAGTGGTTTCGCAACATAGCTCGTTTGTCTTTGCCATCGCCCCGTTCGCTTCGCTCGGGTCTTGGAAAATACGCTGAACATCAAAATTTCTTATTACATTTATCCTTAATTTGTTCGAAGATGAAGTATTTATTACTATTAGCCTGCTTGATTTGCAGTGTAAGCTGTTTTTCACAAGACCCGGATCCGAGGTTATTTCAAACCTGGTATTTAACGTATACCAGTAACAGCGATATAAGTCCGGCATACGGTGTTTGGACAATTAATCCACCTATTACCCCTACCCTTATTATTTATAATACACCTGGCACGCTTCACTTCACAGGCACAGGTGCCTGTAATACTTTTACCGGTGAATTTATAAGTGTACTTCCTACCCAATTGCAAACTACCGTCTTTACTCCAACTACATCAGTTTGCGGCCCCGAAATCCATAACGCATTTGAGGCTTCGTATTTTGATGGCATGCGATACGCTTTACTGTATAATATTATTCCATTATCTTCAGGATTGCGTTTGGTAATAACCGTTCCAATGGGACAGGCAATATTTCAGAACTTTCCTCTTGAAACAACCGAATTTGATCTGGAAAAGATGACGGTATATCCAAATCCGGGTAACTCGATAATTTTTTTACGTTCAAATCAAGCAATCTTAAAAATTGATGTAGTTAATTCATACGGACAAATTGTGAAGACCATTAATGATGATTTTGAAGCCATCAATATTGCTGATTTATCTTGCGGGATATACCTGTTGAAAATTAACACAGAACTTGGAACTATAAATAAAAAAATTATAAAAGAGTGATTGCGTTGCGCGGATTTTCTTCGCCAGTCGCTTTGCTCGTGTCCCGCCTTCGCGGGAATGACAACTCGGGGTTATTTGCCGCCAGCCTGCATCTTTGTTGTGGGTTGGATGATACTGACCTTATTGCCTTCGGTATCGTAAAAGGAAACGTATAGTCCATGGCCCGGGATTTCCATGGGTTCGCCCAATAGCTTTCCGCCAGCTTCAATAATGTTGTCCATCGCTTCGCGGATATCTTCGACACCTATCACCAGTGAAGGATATTGATCGGGTACTTCGTCATTTTTGGGATAAAACCCTCCATTAATGGCACCCGGATTTTTAATCATGCCGTCATCATCGGTGTCGGTAGTGGTCACCACAACATAGTTGCCCATATCCTCACCCAGCATTTGTGTTTTCCATCCAAAAGCCTTGGAATAGAAAACAGCCATTCGGTTCCTGTCTTCAGCAGGCATTTCAAAATGCACTACGGGATTCCTATTTTCCATAACGTTGTCTTTTAAGTTTTTATTACATCAGGAGTTCCGCTGTACGCTTCTTCCAATGCCTTTATATCTAATTTTTTCATGGTCATCATGCGCTGCATTACGCGGCTTACTTTTTTCGAATCGGAATCAGCCACCATTTCCGCCATGATTGTTGGGTATACCTGCCACGATAAACCAAATTTGTCTTTCAGCCAGCCACACTGCCCTTCCTCTCCTCCATCTGCAGTCAGTTTTTCCCAATAATAATCAATCTGATCCTGGGTTTCGCAATTAATCATAAACGAAACGGCTTCGGTAAATTTGAAATTTGGGCCTCCGTTGAGTGCGAGGAATTCCTGTCCTTCAATTAAAAACTCAATCGTCAGCACAGTCCCTTTTGGCAACGGCATCCCTTCGCCATAATAGGTAATTTTGCCTTTTTCAACATTATTGAAAACCGTGGTATAAAAAGTTACGGCATCCCAGGCATTGTTATCAAACCAGAGACACGGAGTTAACTTTTGATGGTAGCTCTTGATTATAGACATGATGTGAAAGTGTTATGTTAGATTTCAAATTTAAACACTCCACAACCACAATTTGTTATATAATAAATTGTGGTTTTTATATAATTTTAGTTTGGACTGGAAGTAAGTTTTACATCAACCTTAAACTTCCCTTCATACCTTCCTTCTGCCATAAGCGAATGGCCAATGATGAGCGTATGTATTCCTGTAGTTTTGAGTTCGTGCTCCATTTCCTTGCCAAATGGTCCGTCAGAAGTTTGATCCGGGAATAGGATTTGGTTGAACCTGATATTGCCATCTCCTTCCATTGTGGTAATAGTTGCCTTAAGATTGGCAGCTTCCTTATTGGTGAATTTTACATAAATCCTCGAATGGATGGAATCTATGGTACCAATGGCACTATAATTCCCAGCGGAATCTGTATTTATCATTTCAATGGTATCGCCAATTTGCTCATTCAGTTGCTCTGCTGCAGTTTTTTCCTTGTCGGTGACTATGGTATCGGTCATGTTTACCGGAATGGCGTTCTTTTCTTCGCGCTGTTTGCAAGAGCAAAAAATAAAAACTATTATGATGATACTGTATTTTGTCATGGCTTCCTGTTATTTCAAATCATCCAAACCTAACAATAGCAACTGTGCTGTAGCCTCATTAGTCGCCAGGGGAACATTGTGCACGTCACAAATCCGGATTAGCATATTGATATCCGGTTCGTGGGCATGGCTTGAATTGGGGTCTTTGAAAAACAATACCATTTTGGTTTTGCCTTCTGCAACACGTGCTGCAATCTGTGCATCTCCTCCTTTTGGGCCGGAAAGCATTTTCTTTACTTTTATTCCAACAGCTTCAACTTTGCTTCCTGTGGTTCCGGTAGCAATGAGTTTGATGTGTTCTTTGGCTAAAAGTTGCTTGTTTTTATTGATGAACTGAACCATGTCGGCTTTTTTGCCGTCGTGAGCAATTATGGCTATTTCCATAAGTAATGTTTTCACAAAGATAAAAAGAAAACCTCCTCTTTTTTTAATAAACTGATAACACTCAGTTTTTGGAAAAAAAATCTGTCATTTCGAAAAAAAATTTATATTTACTACTCTAAAACCTAAAAACATGAAAAAACTTTACGTATTCCTATTATTTACCCTCTTTACTTCAGCAATGAGCAATGCTCAGGCCTGTTTTAAGGAAATCAGAGCCGGAAGGGCTTTTACCATTGCGTTAAAAGAAGACAATACTTTATGGGCCTGGGGTTCCAATGCCTATCATCAGTTGGGTGACGGTACCAATACCGGCAGGCAGTACAGCATGCAGATTGGAACGTCAACCTGGTCAAAATTTACTGTTGGTGATTACCACGTGCTGGCGATAAGGACAGACGGAACGCTTTGGGGTTGGGGTCGAAATGCAGAAAGCCAATTGACCGGTGCTCCAACAGCTGACAATTTTGTTCCTACACAGATTGGAACGGACAGCAACTGGGCTCAAATAACCACAGGACGATGGCATTCTACAGGTATCAAAACCGATGGAACACTTTGGGCATGGGGTTATAATGACAATGGGAATTTAGGTGATGGTACCTTAATTACCAAAACTTCTCCGGTACAATTAGGCACTGCCAACAACTGGGCAAAAGTGTATTCAGGATACTATCATACGCTGGGTATTAAAACAGACGGAACCTTATGGGTTTGGGGTAACAATTTAGGTGGCGGCCTAGGTGACGGAGGTACCGATGATGTCCTGGTTCCGACACAGGTTGGAACTGATACTAACTGGGTAGAAATTGCTGCAGGAAATGCACATTCAATTGCAATAAAAAGCAACGGAACCATGTGGGCCTGCGGTTCAAATATGTGGGGCCAATTAGGATTAGGACTTCCTATAACCGGTAATGATGCGGTTCTTTTTACACAAATCGGTACTGATACGAATTGGCGTAAAATTGCTGTTGGTTTGGGCCATAATTTAGCAGTCAAAACCGATGGAACGCTTTGGAGTTGGGGAATAAACAATTCAGGGCAAATTGGAAACGGGACCATAGATACCACCGTAACGAATTTCGTATTGTCGCCTTACCAGGTTGGGACCGGTACCGACTGGAATCTTGTAGGTACAGGTTCTCATAACTCGTTCGCCCTTAAAACGGATAATATGCTTTGGGCATGGGGATTTGATGGTTCGGGTTCGTTAGGTGACCATTCGACAACCAATAAACCTTCTCCAACTTACATCGACTGTGCCTTCCTGGCAACCTTGGGAGTTGACGAAGCCGAACCGATTTCAGCATCGGTAAAAGTATATCCAAATCCTGCAACTACAACATTGAATATAGCAACCAAAAATTTACAGGCAGAAGAACTTGAATTGTATGATGTTCAGGGAAGGCTGATTCTTTCAGAAAAAATGAGCGGAACGGAGCATCAGTTAAACATTTCCAATTTAGAAAACGGAACCTACTTATTAAAAGTATCTGGTGACAATAAATCGGAAACCATTAAGGTAATTAAAAATTAAAATTCTCAATTTATATAAAAGAAAAAGCCTGCAACTTAGCAGGCTTTTTTTTATTTGTTTAAAACGTGGTAGGCAATCAAGCCATCAATTGGCCTTCGGAGCACGTTGCCAATTTTTATATCGTATCTGTTGAGCACTTCTGTTAACTCATCAACCAGGTAAAAGGCAATCGAACCTACAAAATGCACCGGGATTTCTTTGTGGTTTTCAAACTGCATGATGTAGTTTTCCACAAAATCCTCCATTTCGGCATAAATGTATTTTTTACAGAATTGCGTGTCCTTATGCTTAATCAAAAATTTGGCAAAGGTTGCCAGGTAAGCATTCGGATTGGGTTCTTTGTAAAGATTATGCTTGATGTAGTCGGGATCGACGTTGTATTCCTCTTCAAATTCCTTAGCCAAATCCGATGGCATAGTGCCAAAATAATAACCTCTGATTAAATGACGCCCAAAACGGTTTCCCGAACAGTCATCCATGGCAATGTAACCCAGCGACTGCACCTTTTGGTGTAGAACATTACCGTCAAAATAACTGCAGTTGGAACCTGTTCCAAGGATGCATACTATGGCTTCCTCGTTCTTAGGTGTTGTTGCATAAACGGCTGCATACGTATCTTCGTGAACCGAAACAATGGCGTGTACAAAATATTCCTGGAATACTTTCGCCAAAAAGTTTTTCATTCGGTCTGTCCCGCAACCGGCACCATAAAAATAAAGATGGGTTGCCTTGTCTTTGTTATGCGAAATATCGAATTTGTCCTCAAGGCGGTTAATGATTTCAGCCTTATCGAGGACTTCGGGATTTAAACCCAGCGTTTGAGTAGTGAAAAGTACTTTTCCGTTATCATCAATGGCAATCCAATCGGCTTTGGTAGATCCACTATCAACTAATAATTTCATAGAATATTATAAATTTTGAATTTACTCCGCTGCGCTCCATACAATTCGGCTACGCCTCGGGTTTAATAAAAATCCCGTCGTCGCAAAGATAACGGGATTTATTTAATTATTATAGTCCGGCTACGTGTACCGATAAATCAATTAATTTGCTTGAATAACCGTATTCGTTATCATACCACGAAACCAGTTTGAAAAACGTTGAGTTTAAGCCAATTCCGGCTTTAGCGTCAATGATTGAAGTCCTTGAATCGGAAACGAAATCCTGTGAAACCACTTCATCTTCGGTAAATCCGATAATTCCTTTATAATCGGTTTCAGAAGCTTTTTTCAACACCGCCATGATTTCCTCATACGAAGTTTCTTTGGCAACCTTAACGGTTAAATCTACTACCGAAACGTCTACTGTTGGTACACGGAACGACATTCCTGTCAATTTTCCGTTCAAAGCCGGAATCACTTTTCCAACCGCTTTTGCAGCACCTGTAGATGATGGAATAATGTTTACACTCGCTGCACGTCCGCCTCTCCAGTCTTTTCTTGAAGGACCATCAGCAGTTAATTGCGTTGCAGTTGTAGCGTGCACTGTCGTCATCAAACCTTCTACGATTCCGAAGTTATCGTTGATTACCTTTGCCAATGGCGCCAGGCAATTTGTCGTACAGGATGCATTGGAAACAATCGTATCGGCAGCGGTTGCCTTATCGTGGTTTACTCCCATTACAAACATTGGAGCATCGGCAGATGGAGCTGAGATTACTACTTTTTTGGCACCACCATCAATATGGTATTGCGCGGTTTCCAAAGTGGTAAAAATACCGGTACATTCGGCAACGACATCTACATCAACATCCTTATCATCCCATTTGATAAGCTTTGGGTCTTTTTCTGCGGTAACGCGGATAAACCTGTCGTTTACATATAGTTTTCCTTCCTTAACTTCAACTTTTCCATTAAAACGGCCGTGTACTGAATCATATTTTAATAAGTAAGCCAAATGCTCAACATCCAATAAGTCGTTGATGGCAACTACTTCTACATTATCCCTGTTCATGGTTTCCCTGAAGACAATCCTTCCAATCCTTCCAAAACCGTTTATTCCTAATTTTACTTTTGACATTTTTTCTTTTTCTATATTAATATTTTGATGTAATTTTTATGTGGTCATGATATCAGAAACCCTCAACAATTCCCTGTCAATTTCTGAATGACCTTTGATGGCGTTTTCCAATGGCGTTAAGGCAACCTTATCGTTTAGGATTCCTACCATATAATTTGATTTTCCTTCCAATAGTGATTCTACTGCTTTTACACCAAGCCTCGAAGCCAGAACCCTGTCATAACACGATGGTGAACCACCACGCTGCATGTGCCCTAAAACAGAAACCCTGATGTCATATTCAGGCATGTTTTCCTCGATGTAATCCTTAAGTTCGAATACATTCTTTCCGATTTTATCACCTTCGGCGATTACGACTATGCTTGATGATTTCCCTGAGGCCTTACTCCTTTTTAACGAATCCAATAATCTTTCCAAACCTAAATCCTGTTCCGGGATAAGGATTTCCTCAGCACCAGCACCAATTCCCGCATTAAGCGCAATATGTCCTGCATCCCTTCCCATTACTTCGACCAGGAATAGCCTGTTATGCGAACTGGCTGTATCCCTAATTTTATCGATGCAGTCTACTACGGTATTCAAAGCAGTATCAAAACCTAAAGTGTGGCTGGTTCCGAAAATATCATTGTCAATAGTACCCGGAATTCCCATTACAGGATAACCAAATTCGTTATTGAAAATCTCGGCACCTGTAAAAGTACCATCACCCCCAATAACCACTAAGGCATCAATATTGGCATTCACCAAATTCTGATGTGCTCTCTGTCTTCCTTCCGGAGTCATGAATTCTTTGGAGCGTGCTGATTTTAAGATGGTTCCGCCTTTGTTAACGATGTTGTTAACGCTACGAGGTCCCATTTCCTTGAAGTCGCCTTCAATCATGCCTTGGTAACCTCTGTAAATGCCAATACATTCAATGTTGTGATAGGCACAAGTCCTAACTACCGAACGGATGGCGGCGTTCATTCCCGGTGAGTCTCCTCCGGATGTTAAAACGCCTATTTTTTTTATATTTTTTGACATTTTTTCGATATTAAAATGTAAAATTAGCAAACAAGAGCCATTGTTTCACCCAATTTATTGTTATATTAATAAAACTGGCGAAATTCAATCGTTTTCGTTGATAAGTTTTTGTGTTATTAGTTTTTAAAGCGGGGCTTTCGGCTAATCATCGGTGGGGATTGCATCTTTATTTGGCTCCGGATCGTCCTTTTTCTTTTTCTTGTCCTCAGGTTTTTTAAACTCCATGCCATCAGGAAGCAAGGAATCGTTGACTTCAATATTGACTTTGTTTTCGTCTATTTTTTCAAGTTGGATTCTTTTGAAAATTTTGTTTACCAATTCCCTGAAGGTATCAAAGTCGACTTCATAGGACATCCCCACTCCCTGCGTATAACCAATTCCCTGGCCAATATAAGTAATGTCATTTTCCTTATTGAATACCCTAAGATTTAAGGTTCCATCCTTGTTTACACGATATTGTACCTCAAGGTCACCCACAATTGCGGTCTCTGTAATTCCGCCAACAGGCACACCCACTTTCCCGTTGACGGTAATCCTGTCATTGATTTTGGATGAAACCGTAACCCCAAAACGGCCATCAGTCTGCTGGCCTGGAGTCCTGTCGGCAACAACATATTCAGGCGCAATCGAAATCTTATCATCATTACCCGAGAAAATATCCTTGAATAAATCACCGGCTTTTTCAAACAGATTATTAGACAACTGGCTTTGGCTGACACCTTCGGGACTTAAGAAACTACCCGTAGAAAGCAGGTATAATGCCTGTGTCTGCCTTGCATCCTTATCATCAAGTTTATACTGAAGTTCCGATTTTAACGTACTGCCAATAGTTGGGAAATTAATATTGAAATCGGGATCTGGATTCATCAAACTACCTCTTACTCCAATAACCACTTCCACATCCACTTTTTTATTAAAAGACGGATTGTCAATCAGCACTGCCGGATTTGCTGTAGTTTTATAAACCGCTTCGAGATTAAGGGTTGCTGCCAAAGGATCACCGGACCAAGTAATGGAACCTCCTTTTTTAACCTTGAAATCCTTTCCGATCAATCCACCATATTTAAAGGTATAGGAACCCGAAACCACAGAGAAATCACCAAACATTTCAAATTTTCCTAGAGTGTTGATTCGGAATAAAAGCGTCCCGTTTCCTTTTCCACGCATTCCGTGGCCACTTTCCCTGTTCAGGATTACTTCAATCGTAGCGACTTCTGTAATATTAAAATTAAAGTCCAGTTCAAGCCCGTTGTAGTTTTTGTTCTGTACAACTTTACCATCCTTGTTTTTTTGTTTGGTTTTCTTTTCCTCACGTGTTAAGAAGTGAATGTATTTGTTGTCCGAAACGGCTTCAGCGTCATTAATCGGAATTTTGATGTCAGTTCCTTTGGCGGATTGGGCATCAACCTTTATCATCAGATTGCTTGTTGGTCCTTTTATCGTTGCCGAACCGTCCATAAATGCGGTTCCGTAATAAGCTGCATCTTCCTGGTCTACCGTATTTAATGCCAATAACCTGTTGGAATTTATAGCCAAATCCAATTGCCAGTCGCCAAATTGCTTGTGTTTGATAAATCCGCTCAGGCTTCCTTTGGTTTTAAATTTGGTATCGATGATATCGGTTTCCCTGACGATGAATTTACTCTCTGTGACATCGACTATCGAATTATTTTCAAAGGCATAATCTGTATTCAGATACGGAATGGTTAGGCCTGCATCGTTGACGAAAAGCCTTCCGTTATAATCCAAATCATTGATGTTACCGTCAATTCGTGCCGTTCCGGAGGCAAATCCGCGGATATTGGTGATTACGTCTCCTCCTATTTTTCCTAACACGCCAAGATTGAATCGGTCAAAATTCAAATCAACATCCAACAAGGTTTGATTGTCTACCACTTGAATATCACCTTCTGCTGTAAATGCCTCTACATTATCATTTTCCAGATTGGAATTCAGATGGAATTTCCGAAGTGTTTCATCTCCCTGAATGTTCAGGTTCATTTTTCCGAGCGCTATGTCATTGACCTTGAGGCTGTCAATTCGCAGTGTTGATGTCGGCTGGAATATCGTATTGTTCTGCTTGAAATTTATTTTCCCGTTTAGGTTCCCATCGAATTTAAATTTATCGACATTGGGCGTGACCTTATTCAGGTTGACGTTGTCAAATGTCAGCTGCAAGTCCTTACTCAGCTTGCCATTCCACATTCCGACAAGGTTTATGGTTTCGTCTCCGTGGGAAATGATCAAATCATTGAAAGAGAAATTTTTCAGCTTTTTATCAAAGACTATTTTATTGTTTTCCGGATTTTCCTTTTCATTCAAAAACCACAGGTAATCCTTGAACTGCAGCTCCGATTTATTAAAGCCCACCACATTCTTATTGTCGTTATTAATCGTGTGGTAAAAATTCAGGTTGTAAAAGTCGTTGCCTTGGTTTCCTCCCTTGAACTCGGTCCTGAATTGCAGCGTGTCATTCGAGAATGTATTAATCATGCTGAAATCCCTGATTTTGTAATGCTTTGTTTTAATGGAATCCAACTGGACATAGGCATTGTACAATGGATTCCTATTGTCAACCTGAACCAAAATATTGTCAAAAGTATTGTCGTAAGCCACAACTTTTGGCGAACTAAAATCGAGCTTGAAATTCTTGCTGTCGGAACTGATATTTCCCTTCAACTTGGTATTCTTTGCAAGTGAAATATCGGGATTAAAGATTTCGATGAGCTTACTGTTAACATCAAAATCAAACTTGAGGTATTGGTTGGGCAAAACCTTATTGGGCTTGTAATTCGAATAAAAACTTCCAAGCGAATTCTCCACCATTTTCTGCAGTTGATTGAACTTATATTTTCCAATTACAGAACCTTCAATGGCATCCGGAGAACTGATGGTTATGGCTCTCTCACCATTCGAATCAAAACTCGAATTGGCACTCAGGTAATCCACAAAATAGACGTCCTTTTTGTTTTGGTACGAGGCATTGGAAAGCACCAGATTCCCTTTTAGGTTGTCCAATGAATTCCCTGTAGCCTTTACCACAATATCACCCTTGAAAACAGAAACAGAGTCCTTGATAAAATTCAGCTTCTGCAGGTTGGCATAATCAATTTTGGAATGGAAATCATAGATGTTTTCCTTTTTGGACAAGTCGAGGATTCCATTGAAATCCATAAACAGATTGGGGTCATTGATATAGAACTTTCCTTTAAATATAGGCTGTTTGAAACTTCCATCAACTATGATTTTGGAATAATTATAGCCATTGTAATTCAGTTGGAAGACATCGCCGGCAAACGAAGTATTGATGTATTTCTGATTGAAACCTTTTCCGTCAACATCAAGGTTCATGCTTACTTTTCCGATGTCCTTGTCGTTGATCATGGCACCAACATCAAAGCCATCGAGAATGATGTTTCCGTAATATTTTGCGTTGTCAATATTACCCAAATCAGACATGTGCAAATCCGATTCAATGATACCCAAGGCTGTGTTCATGACAAAATCGGAATTGATGTATTCCTGAGTGACTTCAACATCTCCGGCAAAATTAATCTGACCCAGTTTCTGTAAGGATGTTGGAAGTTTTTTACCCAAAATGTTAGGCAGAAGCTTCTTCAAATCTTCATAGTTGGAAGAAATCCTTTTGAAATTCCCCTTCATGTAAAATTTACCCGGGCTTCTTGGGAAAAGGTTTTTGAAATTGACATCACCTTTGATGGTCGAGAATTTATAATCCCTTAAAAGCAGGTTTGTTGCATAAAAATCATTCAGCGTTCCGGTGATTTTTGATTTCAGGTAAAACTTCTGGTTTTTATCCAATTCCTTGTAAAAATAACGGATGTCATTGGTTGCCAAAGTCGCGCTGTCAATCTTTACATCAAATTTTACCTTGTTGTTAAAATCGGCAAAATCATGATTGTCCTTGTTGTAATTCAACACCACAAGGCCTTTCAAAAATGATTCTTTGGTAGTTACTTCCAAATCGTTCAACACGATGCTCTTTTTGGTGTAGGTAAATGTGGCCTTTAAATTTTCAACATTGACACCGCGATGATCGTGGAAAGCCATCGAACTGATATTGGTCGTAACATCGGGTCCAATAATCCTGAAATCCTTAACATGTGCGTTGAGTTTGGTAAAATCAACATCCTTTGGGTTTGGTCTGTTTTCATCGAGCATTACAAACCTGCTTTTCGACAGGTAAATGTTGTCGGTCTTCATCAGGAATTTGCCACTGCTCTTCTTGCCGTCATCGAAGGCTGCAATGAATTTATCCAGGTTGGTATCCTTTTCTTTTTTATAAGTTTTTATCTGAAGATAGAAGTTGTCAAGGCGTATATCGCCAAACAACAACCTTCCGTCAACCAACTGCTTGAAGTCCAAAACACTGGTTTTGATACGGTCGGAATAAATCAGGGTATCTTTGTGATGGTCTAAAACCAGGACTTTTTTGAGCTTGACACCGCCAAAAAAAGTAATCGCTACTTCTTCAATGTTGATATTCGTTCCGTATTCCTTGTTGAGTTTGTCTGTAGCATAATGTGCGATTTTGGTTTGCACAAAGGGCATTGAAAGTGCGATGCTGAGTAATAACAATAGTAAAACCAGCGCAATGATAGTGCGGAAAAATATTTTTCGAAATTTTTTAAAACCGTTATTTGTTTTAATTTTTTCCAATTATTCTTTTGACTTGGGAAAGAAAATTACCTTTGTAAAAATCTTTACTTTTGATTTCTCAGATCGATTGTCAAATATAAATCAAAAATTGCGCATTTATGCATACCGGAGAAGTTTTTATACTGGCTATTGAAAGTTCGTGTGATGATACTGCAGCAGCGGTTTTGAGAAACGATGTCGTGCTTTCGAATGTAGTCGCCAGGCAAAGCATTCACGAAGAATATGGCGGTGTTGTCCCAGAGCTTGCCTCAAGGGCACACCAACAGAATATTGTACCTGTAATTGACGTTGCTTTGAAGAAGGCCAACGTTACTAAAAATCAGCTGTCAGCCATTGCCTTTACTCAAGGTCCAGGATTGATGGGTTCACTTTTGGTGGGTTCTTCCTTTGCCAAATCATTAGCATTGGCTTTAGGCATTCCACTGATTGCCGTCAACCATATGCATGCCCATATTTTGGCCCATTTTATTGATGAGGAAGGTTACGACAAGCCGCAATTTCCGTTTTTGGCATTGACCATTTCAGGAGGACATACCCAAATTGTGAAGGTAAATGACTTTTTCAATATGGAAATCATTGGTGAAACTACTGATGATGCTGTGGGAGAAGCTTTTGACAAAACCGCAAAAATATTAGGCTTCCCGTATCCTGGCGGACCTTTGATTGATCAGTTTGCCCAAGAAGGAAACCCAAAAAAATACCCGTTTACCAAACCTAAGGTTGACGGATTGGATTTCAGTTTTTCAGGCTTGAAAACCCAAATCCTTTATTTCGTTCAGAAGAATGTTGCTGAAAATCCAAATTTCATCGAGGAGAATAAAGCTGACATTTGTGCTTCGGTGCAGCATACCATAATTGAAATTTTGATGGACAAACTCAAGCTGGCTGTTGCCGAAACCGGAATCAACCAGATTGCTATTGGTGGTGGCGTTTCGGCAAATTCCGGAATCAGGCAGACGTTGAAAGATGCCGAAGGCAAATATGGATGGAAAACATTCGTGCCAAAATTTGAATACACTACGGATAATGCTGCCATGATTGGAATTGTGGGTTATCAAAAATACCTACATGATAAATTCTCGGATACCCATGTGGTTTCCAAAGCACGAATCGAATTTTAAGCCATGCAGTTATTCTACAATCCAACGATAAATGAAACCCTCACTTCCTTTGTTTTTGACAAAGACGAAAGTAAGCACATCATTAAAGTGTTACGCAAAAAAGAAGGTGATACATTACACGTTACAAATGGTTTAGGTTTTTTATTTGCAACAGAAATCACAATAGCTTCCGATAACAAATGTACAGTGAGGATTGTATCTTTTGAAAAAGAGGAAGCGCCAAAATTCCATCTGCATTTGGCTGTAGCCCCAACCAAAATGAACGAACGTTACGAATGGTTTTTGGAAAAAGCAACCGAAATTGGCATTCAGGAAATCACCCCAATAATTTGTGAGCATTCCGAAAGAAAGATCATCAAAACCGATCGCTTCCAAAAAATTCTGGAGAGTGCGATGAAACAATCCTTGCATTATTACCTGCCAAAATTAAACGAACCAATAGCCTATAAAGACTTTATCAAAACCTCAAAAACAGGACAGCTTTTTATTGCGCATTGCGAGGAGACTTCCAAAAAGTCATTGAAAACAGAACTAAAAACCAATCAGGATGTTACTATTCTAATTGGTCCTGAAGGTGATTTTTCTGTTAAAGAAATAGAACTGGCCATTGCCAATAACTTTATTCCTGTATCTTTGGGAACCACACGCTTAAGAACAGAGACTGCGGCAATTGTAGCCTGCCATAGTGTGGTATTTGCAAACGAATGAAATCAGGAATCAAATATTCGAGAATATGAAAAAACAATTACTTTTTACCTGCCTTTTATTTTTAATCGGGACAACTATTTATGCCAAACCTGAAACCATTTTAGATCCACCGACTGCGACAATGGCACAGGATGCAACTATCTGTCCTGGAAATGTTGCAACGATTACCATAACCGGAACTCCAAATTGCATCGCCTTAATCAGAACAAGCCATCCGGCTCCCGGAGGACCTTCGGCTTTCGGCATCAATATTGGTCCAAGTGGAACGGCAGTTTTCACCACTCCACAATTATCCCAGACCACAGTTTATACGCTGGAAAGGGTTACTGAGTTTTTAACCGGGAATTTTACAATCATTACCGGAGTAACGGTTACCATAACAGTGGTTCCAAATGGCTGTACTACAGTGTTTACCAACAGTATGAGCGGTAGTGGAAATCCTTTAATGAGTTGTAATCCGGGTGAATGCCACACATTGACTGCAACACCAACTCCGGTTCCTTCAACCACTACTTACACCGTTAGCTCAATTCCGTATTGCCCACAAGCGGCATTTACCGATCCAAGTTATACCCAGGTCAATGCAACAAGTGATGACGTTTGGTCACCACCCATTGCATTACCTTTCAATTTCAGTTTCTTTAATCAGAATTTTACAAGCTGCCAGGTTGGGTCAAATGGGCTTATCTCTTTTAACGCGCACGAATATCCTGGTTTTTGTGATTGGAATTTAAATAGTATGAACATTCCAAATCCAACATTAGCAAATCCTAATTCCATTTTTGGTGTTTTTCAGGATATCGATTTTAGGACTGATGGTGGGCAATCCCCAGCAGACGTTTCAATCAATTATAAGGTATTAGGCACTTATCCATGTAGAAAACTTGTGGTTAATTTTTACCATGCAGGACAATTTCAATGTAACCAGACTGTTGGTTTACAAACCTATCAAATTGTTTTATATGAATTATCCAACATCATTGAAGTGTATGTGCAAAACAGGACAAGATGTACAGGATGGGAAGCTGGTGAAGGTGTTATTGGAATCATGAACTCTACAGGAACTTTGGGCTACACACCACCGGGAAGAAATACGAATGACGCCTGGACAGCAAGCAATGAAGCATGGCGTTTTACACCAAGCGGACCAAATGTACCTATTTTCGTTAGATGGTTACAGGATGGAAATGAAATTGCAACCGGTTTGAGTGCAACCGTATGCCCTGTCCAGACAACCACCTATACTACTGAAGCAAATTATATTGTAAGTGGCGTTCCTTATGCTGTGACAAGCTATAGCGAGGTATTAGTTGTCAATGACCAGACTCAAGAACCGGCAGATTTATCCGTTTGTTATGATACGAGTGGAATATATACCGCTGATTTAACAACAAACAATCCAATAATATTAGGCGGTGCTGATCCGTTCGATTACGACATTGCCTATTTTACATCGCTGGCTGATGCCGAGAATTATGCAAACGAGATAACAAATCCTTCGCTTTTCTCATTCACGCAGAATCAAACAATTTATGCAGGAATTGTAAGAAATGAATATGACTGTCGCTATATCAAATCTTTCCAATTGAATATATTGGCTTCAGTAGATGCTCCAACAGGCATTAGCCCACAAACGCTCAACGCTGGCCAACCCTTATCAAGTTTAATAGTTACAGGGCAAAATATACAATGGTATGATGCGCCTCAAGGTGGAAACTTATTGCCAGGCAGTACCGTAGCACAAAATAATGTGACATATTATGCCACCCAAACGGTAAACAGTTGCGAAAGCCGCTCTGTTCAGTCTTCAAGGCTTGCAATTTTGGTGCAGTTAAATCTAAACAATAATGAATTTGACAGCAATGCGTTTAGCATTTATCCTAATCCAACTTCGGATGTTTTGACACTGACTTCAAATGTGGCAGACGTAAAACTGGACATTTTTAATATTTTATCACAAAAAATTGAAAGCAGAGTCATCGGAAGCGGAAATAACACAATTGACCTGTCTAATTTTACATCCGGAATTTACTTATTCCAGTTAAGCCTTGACGGCAAAACCAAGACCTATAAAATTGTCAAAAATTAACAGCATATAAATGATTAAAAGATTTTGCATCTGCTTATTATTATTCGTAACGACCGTTGGCTTTTCACAGGAAATTGCCTTGCTGAAGTATAGTGGCGGCGGAGATTGGTACGCCAATCCTACTTCACTACCCAATTTGATAAAGTATGCAAATCAAACCATTAATACCTACATAAAACCGAAACCGGCAACGGTTGAGCCTGGAAGTCCCGACATTTTTGCCTACCCTTTTGTGCACATGACGGGACACGGGAATGTAGTTTTTAGCGATGCCGAAGTTATCAATTTGAGAAATTATTTACTATCAGGTGGTTTTTTGCATGCTGATGACAATTACGGAATGGACCAATACATTCGTAGGGAAATCAAAAAGATTTTCCCTAATAACGATTTGGTTGAAGTTCCGGCTAACCATCCAATATTTCAAAAACCAAATGTTTTTGCCAGTGGCCTACCCAAAATTCACGAACATGATGGGAAAAGACCGCAGGCTTTTGGTATTTTCGTTGAAGGCCGTTTGGTTTTGCTTTACACTTATGAATGTGATTTGGGTGATGGCTGGGAAGATCCCGAAGTTCATAATGACCCAAAGGACGTTCGTGAGAAAGCATTAAAAATGGGTGCCAATATCCTAAACTATATTTTCAATAATTAAATGTCATGGATAAGTGGTTATTGTCTGCCGAAATCCAGGAATTTATAATTTCGAATGCAAATGCCGACCTTACTAAGCTGGCACTGCAGAAAAATAAATTTCCGAACGCAGACTGGACTATTATCCTCAATCAAATAGCTGCGCGGCAAAAGGCCAAAACCAAACTCCCAACTTGGTTTGAGACTCCAAATATTATTTATCCAGGTAAGATTTCCGTCGAACAGACTTCTTCTGAAAAAACTGGCGAATACAAATCGGGATTGATTTCGGGAAATAATCTTATTGACCTGACTGGTGGATTTGGAGTGGATGATTATTATTTCGCCAAAAAAATAAATCACGTAATTCATTGTGAAATCAATGCCGAATTATCGGCTATTGTTTCCCACAACATTGAACAATTTAAAATCCGGAATATTCAATGCATTTCAGGTGACAGTACCGAAATCCTAAAAGATTTAAATCAAAAATCTGACTGGATTTACATTGACCCTTCGCGAAGGAATGATGCAAAAGGGAAAGTATTCATGCTTAAGGACTGCCTGCCCAATGTTCCTGATTTGCTCGATTTTTATTTCGGTTTTTCATCAAACATTATGATAAAAACCGCTCCAATACTTGACATTGCCGCCGGATTATCAGAATTGAAAAATGTAAAGTCGGTGCATAGCATTGCATTGGAAAATGAAGTCAAGGAATTGCTGTGGATTTTGGAAAAGGATTATTCGGGAAAGATTCAAATTGCAAGTTGTAATTTAGCCAAAGATTCAACAGAGGAGTTTTCATTTGAATATGGAAATCTGTCCATTCCAAGTTACAGCTTGCCCAAAAAATACTTATTCGAACCCAACGCAGCTATAATGAAATCGGGAGGTTTTGATGAAATCACCAACCAATTTGAAGTAACAAAACTGCACCAACATTCGCATTTGTATACATCGGAAAAACGGATTGCTTTTCCAGGGAGGGTTTTTGAGATTGAACAGTGTTTGGAATACAACAAAGCAAACATGAAGGCCTTTCTTGAAAATAAAAAAGCAAACATAACAACCCGTAATTTCCCTGAAACGGTAGAAAATATTCGCAAAAAATGGAAAATAAGCGATGGAGGAAATTGCTATTGTTTTTTTACAACCGATACAAATAATAATAAAATAGTTTTACTTTGCACCAAATTAAAATAAATATGAAGAAGATTGCATTCGCATTGTTCCTATTGGCAAATTTGAGCATTTATGCACAAAAGCCTTGTGAAATTGACACCGACATCAAAGACACCATCGGAACTTATAAATCGACCAAACAATATATGATTTTTGAAAGAAACTTTGCCGGAAATTCGACAAACATCTTTTTTTCATTGATTAATACCAATGGTGTTTTGGGAATTGAGGCGCAGGTATTCAAACGAAGCAGTGAGTTTCTTAAAGCCAGCTGTTTTGATGCCAGCTCTAGGATTTACATCCAGCTTCAAAATGGTAAAATCGTGACGCTTATCCACACAGGGCCTGATTCGTGCGGAACATTGATAAGGGATGATAAAAATGGGAATAACCGAATCCTTACCAGCACCTTTTTATTTGCCAAGGAAAATTATGAGGAACTCAAAGCATCTCCGGTGACTTTCATAAGAGTACAATATGCGGGTGAAACAGTCGATTATCCTTTTAGAAGCGGGTTTGTGTCACTGTTGGATAAAAAAATGTACGATCCGGGAACCTACTTTATCGATTATCTAAAGTGTATCGAAACTAATTAGGGCATTGCCATTTTTGGTTGGAAATTTCGTCTTTATTGCTTCCGTTTAAGTTGTAATGCCACCATTCTGAATCGAAAGATTTAAAATTGTGCTGCAGCATGATTTCCTTTAAAAGTTTTCTGTTATTCAGGATTTCCTCTGAGAAGTTTAGGTAATTATGTCCAGCCTGTTCGCCAAAGAAATCAAATTTGGTTCCCATATCCAGTTCTTTTCCATTGGAGTCCACAAGGGAAATATCTACAGCGCCACCGCGATTGTGAATGGAACCTTTTTTAGGATTCGCGACATAATTGGCATCGGGGACAATTTTCCACATCTGCTTTTGGATTGCCTTTGGACGGTAACAATCGTAAAGTTTGATTCGATATCCTTTTTCCAAAAACGATTTATTGGCTTCCAATAGCGCTTTTACCGTTTTGGCCCTGAGAAAACACTCAGCGCAGGGATATACTTTTTCCTTGAGGAAATTATCCGAAGTGGCATATTTCATATCAAAAACAAAATCATTGCTGTAGTTTTTGAGGTTGACAAAGGCATTGCTGTCTTTTTCTTTGGAAATATCCAATAAAACCTCCGATTTATTGGAATTGAGCTGCGTTGATTTACAGGACATCAGCAGAAAAATTATAAAGAAGCTAACTATTCGTTTCATTAATTTCATTATTTAATTAAGCCTTCGGCTTTCATTATTGATAATGCTTTTTTAGTTTCTTCTTCACCATTATTTAAAGAACCTGGGAGAAGTATTAATCTCTTTTTTGTTTTCCCATTATTATCTTCAAATAAGATTTCAAATCTTGAACGGGTTAAACCTACAATACCCTTTTTGAACTCAACTTTTTTGATATTAGCTCTTTCTATAATTGGAGCTGCTGAATTGTTTATACTTTTCCATATACCAAAAATTAATAATAACGCTAATAAAAAATAAAATATTGCTGAAAAATTATTGCCTCTATTATAGTCTTCATAGGCAGTATAAATCAAAAACACTGAAATAATCCCATAAATCGTTAAGATTCTAGAAATTTTGTTGCCAACGACAACATCTGAAACATTTCCGGCAAAACCATCTCTAGACAAAATAATCTTGTCCTGACTGATATGACAAAAACCCGTTTTGGTTTTAAATACTTTTTCGCTATCCATAAAGTTTTATACTAAATCTCATCACTGGTAAATGTAACGAAACTTTTCTTTTTATATGGCCTGATGATTAATCTTCCTTCACGGTCAAAGGCGATATAA
Organism: Flavobacterium wongokense; assembly: GCF_021608265.1. Taxonomy (GTDB): domain Bacteria; phylum Bacteroidota; class Bacteroidia; order Flavobacteriales; family Flavobacteriaceae; genus Flavobacterium; species Flavobacterium wongokense. Next base: position 92,570 of record NZ_JAKIHP010000002.1, on the reverse strand, counting down.
TTGTAAACCCAATTGAGGAACACCACAGCCTTATTCTTGAAGCCAATCAACGAAATAAGATGAATAAACATCCAGACAAACCAGGCAAAAACGCCACTAAAATGATAATGAGGCAGATCGACAACAGCTTTGTTGCGTCCAATGGTTGCCATAGAGCCTTTGTCATTGTATTCAAAAGGTTTCATTGCTTTTTTCTGGGACAGCCTTATCAGGTTTTCACCCAAGAGATTTCCCTGCTGAATCGCAGGCTGCGCCATCATTGGATGACCTTGCGGATATTTTTGGGTTTCCATGGATGCGATGTCACCAATGGCAAAAATGTTTTCATAACCTTTCACCTGATTGTATTGGTTCACGCGAATGCGTTCAATCCTTTCAATTAAGGCATCTGCATTCAACCCGGGAACTTTGGCACCCTGAACTCCGGCTGTCCAAATCACGGTTGCCGATTCAAAGGTCAAATCGCTGTCGGTAGTAATTGTCCTTCCGTCATAATTGGTCACACGAACGTTCTTCCAAATCCTAACGCCAAGTTTGACTAAAAATTTTTCAGCTGCAGCTGAAGATTTAACGGTCATCGCATTCAAAACCCGGTCATCGCCCTGAACCAAGTTGATTTGCATTTTTTCAATATTCAAATCGGGGTAATCCTTTTGGAGTATGGCTTTCTTCATTTCTGCCAAAGCACCAGCGAGCTCCACTCCTGTTGGACCGGCACCAACCAGCACAAAATTCATCAATGCATTTCTTTCCGCTTCATCCTTAACTAAGACTGCCTGTTCAAAATTCTCCAGAATAAGGCTTCGGATATTTAATGACTGTGGAATGGTCTTCATTGACATCGAATTGCGCTCGATTTCCTTGTTGCCAAAATAATTGGTTTTGGAACCTGTAGCAATTACCAGATAATCATAATGCAAATCGCCAATTTCTGAGATGATCTTTCGGTTCACCGCATCGATTTCCTTTACAGACGTCAGCCGGAAATAGAAATCCTTATATTCCTGGATTACCTTCCGTATTGGATACGCAATGGAACCCGCTTCCAAACCTCCGGTTGCCACTTGGTATAACAGAGGCTGGAAAGTGTGGTAATTGTGTTTGTCGAGCAAAACAACCTGGAATTTTTGGTTTTTGAGTTTTTTGGCCAATTGAATTCCAGCGAAACCTCCGCCAATGATAACTACTCTGGGATTTTTTGAAGCTGGAATATTCATAGCGAATTATTTAATTTTCTTCGCGAAAAGCAACATCGCCTTTCCAATTTGAAAAACCACCTTCTAAATTATAGGTATTTTCAAAACCCATCTGATTCATGATTGCACAAGCCTGTGCACTTCTTCCTCCGGCTTTGCAATACACATAATAATTTTTGGCTTTGTCTAATTCATCCAATCTATAAAGGAAACCCTGGCCTTTGTATATGTCATTTAAAATGGCGTTGGGAATTATCCCTTCATTCCACTCTTCTTCTGTTCTGACATCTAAGATAACAGCATTAGGATCGCTGTCTAATTTTGATTTCCATTCGCTTTGTGATAAATCCATATTTGATATTTTTTGTCTAACAAAGATAAATCATTGCAAATTGAAAAGTCGTTAACAGCAAGCTAAACTTCTGCACATTTTAAATTTTAACAAAAAAATAACAGACATTTGTATATACAAATAAAATCATACTACTACATTTGTACCTACAAATATTGTACTTGTAATTATGAAAATCGAAGAAGTGATAAAATCAACTATTCCGATGGATATCGCTAAAAGAGTCATCCTGAACTTTACCTACACTCAGAATGTGATTGGGGATAAATTTCATGAGATCTTAAAGCCTTATGATCTTTCAAGAGAGCAGTATAATGTACTAAGGATTTTGCGTGGACAAAAAGGTGTGGCTGCAAATATGTGCATCATACAGGAACGTATGCTGGCCAAAAGCAGTAATACTACCCGGTTGATTGATAAATTATTGCTTAAGGATTATGTAACAAGAGAAGTTTGTCCGGAAAACCGGAGGAAAATTGAAGTTCTAATCACGCAAAAGGGATTAGACATTTTAACCGAATTGGATCCTATTGTAGTAGAGCACGAAAAGCTTTTTGCCAACAACCTGACATCGGAAGAATTGGAACAATTAAACACATTACTTGAGAAATACCGAAGCGTATAAGTATTTAGGGAATGTTAAACTGAGGAATCAAAAAAAGAATAATTAATAATTTTATAATCATAACTAAATAATTAAAAACAATGAAAAATTTAAAAACAATCGCAATCGCATTATTAGTAGCTTTCGGAACAACTGTGGCTACAGCACAAACAAAGAAAATCGACGCTAAAAAAAGTACCATTAACTGGGTTGGAAAAAAAGTAACAGGAGAGCATAGTGGAACTGTTGATTTTAAAGAAGGAAACCTAATTTTCAAAGCAGGGAAAGTTGCTGGCGGTAATTTTACTGTTGATATGACTTCATTAACTTCAACCGATTTATCTGGAGACTGGAAAACAAAACTAGACGGACACTTGAAATCAGAGGATTTCTTTGGAACAGAGAAAAATCCAACCTCAACATTGGTATTCAAAAAAATTGCTGCTAAAGGAAATGGCGTTTATACTGTAACCGGAGATTTAACCATCAAAGGAATTACAAATCCAATAACTTTTGATTTGGCTGTTAAAGGCGATACTGCTTCAACAAAATTGACTGTTGACAGAACAAAATACGGTATCAAATACAGCTCAAAAAGCTTTTTTGAAAACCTGGGAGACAAAACAATCTATGATGATTTCGAATTGAATATCAACCTGGTATTCTAATCAAGGGAATTATTGCTATGCAAAACAAACCTCGGACTTATTTCCGGGGTTTTTTTGTGTCAAAAAATTAACTCATCTTTGCTTAACACAAATAAAATCCCAATGAAAAAAATAGTAGTCATTGACAACTACGACAGCTTTACATTCAATTTGGTGCACTATCTCGAAGCCTTGAATGCCAAAGTTACCGTGTATAGAAATGACGAATTTGACATTGAGGACTTGCAAGATTTTGATAAAATCCTTCTCTCTCCCGGACCGGGAATTCCTGATGAAGCCGGATTACTTAAAAAAGTAATTGCTATATATGCACCAACTAAAAGTATTTTAGGCATTTGTTTAGGGCATCAGGCGATTGCTGAAGTTTTTAGTTCTAATTTAACAAACTTAAAATCACCACTTCACGGAATTTCATCTAAAGTAAAATTGACCAACAATCCTGATTCGTTATTTGATAATATCCCTTCAGAATTCGAAGTAGGACTGTATCATTCCTGGATTATTGAAGGGAAATCACTCTCAAATGATTTGATAGTCACTTCGGTGAACGAAAACGATTATATCATGTCCATCAGGCATCAAAATTTTGATGTAAAAGGGATACAATTTCATCCGGAAAGCATATTAACACCCTACGGAAAAACAATTCTCAAGAATTGGATTGAAAATTGATTTATCTAAAATACACTTCACATAAACATTTATAAACACTTGATAATTAATTTTATAATTATTTATCATAGAATTTATCTATCAATCAGATTTTGTTAATTTTATGTTAAAAATAAATTAAACAAACGTTTAATTTAAACAGTTGTTTAATTTTGTACCCGATTTCTAAAGTATAAAAATCATGACTGAATTTAATGAAAAACAATTAGAGATTCTACAGGTAGCCGAACAGCTGTTTGCAGAAGATGGTTTTGATGGGACTTCGGTTAGGGACATTGCCAAAAAAGCAAATGTCAACATTGCGATGATATCCTACTATTTTGGTTCTAAGGAAAAAATGCTCGAAGCTTTAGTGCTTAATAGGATTTCCGATATGCGCCTGCAGCTCGAGAGTTTATATCACGAAAACATCCCTCCTTTTGCTAAAATTGATAAAATGGTGGAACTCTATATCACCCGCATCAACAAAAACCGTTGCATCTATCAGATTATCCATTTTGAGTTTTCTACAAAGAAAAGAGAATTGAATTTTGAGAGTTTCACTGAAATGAAGCAGAGCAACCTGGAAACCTTTAAAAACATCATCAAGGAAGGACAGGATTCTGGCGAATTCCAAAAAGACATTAATGTGGCCCTACTTCCTCCTATCATCATGGGAACATATTTTCAATTCCACATGAACAAGCCGTTGTATATGAAAATCTTTGATTTGAAAACGGAAGAGGAATACAACAACTACATCCTTACTACGCTTACACAACACATTCAAAAAACAATAAAAGCACTCCTAGTCTATGAAAATTAAAATGCTCCTTATCGCCTTATTCTTTTTGGGATTTACCCAAATTCAGGCACAGCAAAAAAAGTTGATGACTTTGAAGGAAGCTGTAGAAATGGCTGTTAACAACAGTGACGCCGCTTCTCTGGCCAAAGCCAAAGTTGAAACTTCCAAGCTGGAATTGGACGTCACTAAAAACAATCGCTACCCAAGCGTAAAAGCATCGGGGCAATATTTGAGATTGTCAAGCGCACATGTTGATTCCAATCTGCAATCCAACAATGATCCATCAAGTGAACCTGCCAAACCTTTGAAGGTTGACCAATTGATGTTAGGGCAGGTAAATGCATCTATGCCGCTTTTTAACGGTTTTAAGCTAACGAATGCCATAAAGGAGTCCGAAAGTATCTATAAGGCAGAAACATTTAACGAGAAGCATTCCAAAGAGCAAATTGGTTTGGAAGTGGTTGAAATGTTTGCCAATCTTTACAAAGCACAGCAAACCGTTGATTTATTTGAAGACAATCTGAAATCGGCAGACCAGCGTGTAAAAGATTTCACCGCGATGGAACAAAACGGTCTGATTGCAAGAAATGATTTGCTTAAAGCACAGTTGCAGCAATCCAACGTACAATTGTCATTGGACAATGCAAAGAAAAATACAGCCATTGCCAATTACAGATTGGTAACGCTTTTAAAATTACCTGAGAACACTGAGGTTGACATTGATATTGAAGCGGTAAAAAGAGACATGGCAGGCAATATTGGAAACAACAGTCAAGGTGAAAGAAACGATTTAAAATCATTGGAACTTAAAAAACAGGCTGCCGAAAGCGCCATCAAAATTGCAAAAGCCAATTATTATCCATCGCTTTCATTGACTGGTGGTTACATCGCTTTCGATTTGAATAATGTACTGACTGTCACAAACGCAATGAATGTCGGAGTTGGCGTTTCCTATGACTTATCCAATATCTTCAAAAACAGCAAAAACGTAAAACTGGCTAAAAGCCGCGTTAAGGAAACTGAAATTGCGGTTTCGCAACTGAATGACGAAATCCGTGAAGAAGTTTTCCAGGCACAGCAAAATTATGCGCTGTCACAGAAACAAAGCCTGGTTTATGAAAAAGCAGTCGAACAGTCCAATGAAAATTACAGGATTGTAAAGGATAAATACGACAACAGCCTTTCGGATACCAATGATTTGCTTGAAGCGGATTACCAGCAATTGCAGGCCAAAATCAATCAGGCATTGTCAAAGGCCGACGTAGCACAGAAATATTACGAATTACAGTTTGCCACAGGAACATTAACCTCATCATTAAACATCACTCAAAAATAAAATATTCAACAGCATGGAAACTAAAAAAACAAATACAAAATTCCGTTTGATATTCATCGTATTGCTGGCTATTGGCCTAACGTATGGTGGTTACAAATTCTACCATTCCCTTTCCCACGAAACGACTGATGACGCTCAGGTAGCCAAAAAAATGAATCCAATCATTCCAAGGGTTTCTGGTTACATTACCAAAGTTTTTGTAAAGGATAACGATATAGTAAAAAAAGGCGATACGCTTTTCGTTATTGATAACAGCGATTATGTCGTAAGGGTTGAAGAAGCTAAAGCTAATTTGGCTGCAGCCGAAAACAACGTAGAGGTTGCTAAGGCTGACATTGGAACTTCCCAGGCAAATGTGTCTGTTTCGGAGGCCAATGTACAATCAGCTACAGGAAGCATCGAAACTGCAAGAATCCGATTAAGAAGAGCCTCTGCCGATTTCGAACGTTATAGCAATCTTTACAAAAATCATTCGATTACCAAACAACAATACGAACAGGCCGAAGCAGCAATGCAGGAAGCCCAAAGCCAGTTAAAGATATTACAGGATCAGCAGAAAGCTTCTTCTTTCCAGAAAACGGTAGCTTCTGCAAGAACCAATGTGAGCAGCAAACAGGTTAGTGTGGCTGCAGCCAATGTAAAGAAAGCACAGGCTGCATTGGATGCCGCAAATCTAAACTTAGGGTATACTGTAGTCACTGCTTCTATCGATGGGCAGGTTTCTACCGTTGACATTCAACCGGGACAATTGGTACAACCGGGACAATCGTTGTTTTATATTATCAATAATCAGGAAACCTGGGTGATTGCCAATTTCAAGGAAACCCAATTGAACAAAATGCGCGAAGGACAAAAGGTAAAACTGAAAATCGATGCTTTCCCTGGAACGGAGTTTGAGGGCCAGATTACTTCCTTCTCACCTGCTACCGGTTCTAAATTCTCCCTTTTGCCTCCGGACAATGCCAGCGGAAACTTTGTAAAAACAGTACAAAGGCTTCCAGTTAGAATCAACTTTACCGAAAATAATCCAAAAGATAAATTGCAATTGCTACGTTCAGGAATGAACGCCGATGTTGATGTTATATTGAAATAATTTAAAATTCAAAATTTATAATTTAAAATAACAAACATGGCTAAAGCAGCAGTAGTTCAGGAAGATTTAGTGGAATATGGCTTTCGAAGGGTCATCATCACCATTACCGCGGTTCTTTGTGCCTTGCTCGAAATTGTTGATACAACAATTGTAAACGTCGCATTGAACAACATGCGCGGAAGCCTTGGTGCAACCTTAACCGATGTGGCTTGGGTAATCACAGCTTATGCCATTGCGAATGTAATTGTGATTCCGATGACGAGCTGGCTGTCACAACAGTTTGGCCGAAGGAATTACTTTGCCGCTTCCATCATCATTTTTACCGTAGCATCATTCATGTGCGGAAATGCCGATAACATCTGGGAATTGGTAGCATTCCGATTCATACAGGGTCTTGGCGGTGGAGCCTTATTGGTAACAGCCCAAACCATCATCACCGAAAGTTATCCAATTGAAAAACGTGGAATGGCACAGGCTATTTACGGAATGGGAGTTATTGTGGGACCAACATTAGGTCCGCCATTGGGAGGTTATCTTGTAGACAACTTCTCGTGGCCTTATATTTTCTACATCAACATCCCAATTGGGGTTGCAGCAACCTTATTGACCTTATCGTTTGTAAGAAGTCCGAAATACGGAGAAAAATTAAAAGCCAATCAGGTTGACTGGCTTGGTATTGGATTATTGGCGGCTTTTATTGGTTCGCTGCAATACATCCTTGAACATGGGCAACAGGACGATTGGTTCAATGACAATACCATCACAACATTAGCCATAGTCAGTTTCTTTGGTTTGTTCTTTTTCATTTGGCGCGAGCTTACCTATAAGCATCCAATCGTGAACCTCAGCGTGCTCAAAGATAGTAATCTAAAGGTTGGTGTAGTTATGAGCTTTATTATGGGATTTGGGTTGTATGGAACGACATTCATTGTTCCGATTTATACCCAGTCTATTTTGGGATGGACTGCAACTGATGCCGGTCTGCTTTTGGTTCCGAGTTCGATTACGGTTGCGATATTCATGCCTATCATTGGTAAAATGATACAAAATGGAGTGCCGCAAACTTATTTGGTGGCACTTGGATTCCTATCGTTCTTTATATTCACCTTTTGGATGCATAATGTAATGACTCCTGATACGGGAACAGAGCATATGTTCTGGCCGCTTATCGTTCGTGGTATCGGATTGGGATTATTATTTGTTCCGATAACAACACTTTCGCTTTCGGCACTCAAAGGAAAAAGCATTGGTGAAGGCGCAGCCTTTACCGGAATGATGCGTCAGCTTGGTGGTTCTTTCGGAATTGCAATCATCACAACCTATATTGCCCGTTTCGGACAGGAACATCGTATGAATCTGATTGCAAATCTGGACATGACCAAGGTAAATGTCCAGGACAGGTTACATGCATTGCAAAGAGGATTTATGGCAAAAGGCTTCAGCCCTGATCTTGCCCTACAGAAAGCGTATAAGGTTTTGGATTATGGCATAACCAAACAAAGCACGGTCCTGTCATACATGGATATTTTCCTTTATCTGGGATTGCTTTTCCTGTTCTGCATACCTTTTATCCTTTTGGTAAAAAAAGGCAAAAATAAGGTCGATGTCAGCGAAGCAATGCATTAATTAACTAATTTACAAGTTATTAACAATTTGCGGATTTTTAAGAAACATTTTATTAAATTTGATTTCAGGCTAACGATACATTAACCTTAAATCAAAGAATCATGGGACTTTTTGGGAAGAATCAAAAGAAAATCATCGAAGACCTTCACCGAAAAAGTGAAGACCATTGTAAGGAAATCACAAAAGAAATTGAAGATTTGCTGGATGATTTGAAAACTGATTATGATGAAAATCAGGAAGTGGTGAATGAGTTCTCTTCGTTTGTAGATGAACTGAAAACAAAACTAAGCCCGGAAGATGCAAACAAACTAATTGATTTTTCATCAAGGCTGAGCAAAGTAAAGCGATGTGCCAAAAAAGGCGTTGAAGCTATGAGGGAATTGGCACGAGACCAACGAAAACTTACCAGTGAAACCCGAATGGAATACGAAGAATATTTTTATACAAGATAACAAACAAAAAGCTCCCGGTCGGGAGCTTTTTTTATTGGTGGTTCCAACCGGGTTTTGTTCGGGTCATGTTCGGGATTGTGCCACTATAAAGCTATTTTTTACCGAACGGATTTCGAGCATGAATAAATCAAAACCTATCTTGTAAAAACTAACGTATTTCCTTTACTCAGATTCGCATCAAAAGCATAACCTTCATAATTGAATCCTTTTAAATCATCAATGGTTTCGGCATTGGTGTCAATGATGTAACGCACCATCATGCCTCTCGCCTTTTTGGCAAAAAAACTGATCATCTTCAGCTTTCCGTCTTTGTAATCCTTAAACTCTGGTGTAATCACAGGAACCTTTAAAGCCTTTGCATCCACAGCATGGAAATACTCATTGCTCGCCAGGTTGATGAACAATTCACCTTTTTTCAATTCGCTGTTCAATTCCTTGGTGATGGTTTTTTTCCAAAACTCATACAGGTTTTTGTTTTTCCCTATTGGCAATGAAGTTCCCATTTCCAAACGATAAGCCTGCATTAAATCCAACGGTTTCAACAAACCGTACAATCCGGAAAGAATGCGGAGTTTGTCCTGTAAAACCTCTAATTTATCGTTGGGCAGAGTCGCAATGTTCAAACCCAGGTACACATCGCCATCAAAAGTATACACAGCCTGCCGTGCATTGTCTTTTGTAAATGGCGCATGCCAGTCCTGATTGCGCTGCCAGTTCAATTCGGCAAGCTTATCCGAGATGTCCATTAACTGCATTAATGCTTTGGGCTTTTTCTTTTTTAAGGTTCTCTGAATGGTTGTTGCCTGTTTTAAAAACTGGGGCTCAGTAAAAACAGTTGTAGGGATTTCTTTTTCAAAATTTAATGATTTGGCTGGCGATATAACGATTTTCATAATAGCTGAATTGAGGTTCAAAAATACAAATTCGACACTAAAAATACATACGCAAAAAGGAATAGTTTTGATTTCCAAACCGATAAAAAATACTTTTAAAAATGTTAATCTTTTAGCATAAAAATGTTAAAAGCCGTAAATTGCAAGTACTAAAAACACACAACAATGCGAAAAATACTATTCCTTTTATGCCTTGCGCTGGTCTTTTCCTGTAAGAGTAAAAAAAACAACACCACTAAACCTGTAACCGTCAAACCCACAGAAAAACCGAGCAATCTGGTTAAGCCTGAAGAAGTTGAGGAAATCAAAAAAGACCGGGCTTATGACATTGGTAAACGTTTATTGGAATCCTGCAACACTTCAAGGTTCAGGGCTTTTAGCTCCAGTGAAGTTACCGACAAGGTAAGGCAGAATGCTACTAAAGAGAAAATTTCTACCATTTGTAAAAAAATAAATCAGCGTAACGGAAGGTTCCTGGGCATTAACCTGATTGACATTACCCGCGATAAAAAAACCAAGGATTTGATTTTCCGCTACAGCATTGATTACGAAAAGAAAATGTACAAACGGGAATTAAAGGTTACTGTAAACACCGAAAACAAAGTGTCTGCCATTGCCACCAAGGAAGTAACCGCAAAACCAATGTAATCCATGATTTTTAGAGAAGCGACGATAGCTGATATCAAACAAATTCAAGTAGTTCGAAATTCCGTTACCGAAAACACCTTATCGAATCCAGATTTGGTTACCGATGAAGATTGTGTTACATTTATAACAGTACGTGGCAAAGGCTGGGTTTGCGAAGTCGAAAACACCATAGTAGGTTTTGCCATTGCCGATTTGGTTGACGAGAATATCTGGGCACTCTTCCTCCATCCTGATTTTGAAGGTAAACGTATTGGCAGGAAGCTGCACGACATGATGCTCGATTGGTATTTTTCAACCGGAAAAAATCATGTATGGCTTGGAACCGCACCCAATACCCGAGCCGAAAATTTCTACAGGAAATCGGGTTGGAATCCAACCGGAATGCATGGCAGGGAAATTAAGTTTGAAATGACAAATCAGGATTGGGAAAACATAAAAGCAACCAAAATCAAATTATAAGCCATGAATTCACTTTGGAAACAAATAATCATAAGGACAACATTGCACGATGAAAGTGGCAAGGCTTATTCCAGTTATGCTTTAGCAAAAGGATATCGGGAGTTTATCATACTATTAAAAAGGCATGTCAAGGATTTCTTCTTAATCGGAATCGGGATTTTATCAGCCACATTCGGATTCAAAGGATTCCTGCTGACCAATCACTTTATTGATGGTGGTGCCACTGGGATTTCGTTATTGGTTTCTGCATTAACAGATATTCCATTATACATTTTGATTATTGGGGTCAACATCCCTTTTGTCATTTTGGGTTACCGGATAATGGGACAGGCATTTGCCATCAAAACCGCTTTAGCCATTACCGGGCTTTCAATCTGCCTGGCAACAATTACTTTCCCTGATGTTACAAGGGATAATTTACTGGTTGCGGTTTTTGGGGGATTTTTCCTTGGAGCCGGAATTGGGCTTTCCGTTCGTGGTGGCGCAGTAATTGACGGCACCGAAGTTTTGGCGATTTACCTCAGCCGGAAATTAGGAACTACGATTGGTGACATCATCATCATCATCAACGTGATGATTTTTTCTGCGGCAGCATATTTCCTCGGAATTGAAGTGGCACTTTATTCGATGATTACTTATTTGGCTGCCTCCAGGACTTTAGATTTTATTGTAGAAGGTATTGATGAATATATTGGCGTTACTATCGTTTCATCGCGTAGCGAAAAAATGAGGCAGATGATTATTGATAAGATGGGACGTGGCGTTACGGTTTACAGCGGAAAAAAAGGTTATGGAAAACGAGGGGAAACCAAGGAGTTTGACATTATTTACACCGTCATCACCCGATTGGAACTCAATAAACTCAATACTGAAATCCAAAAGATTGAACCCACCGCTTTTGTAGTAATGAATAGTGTTAAGGATACCAAAGGGGGAATGATTAAGAAAAGACCCTTAAAACATTAAATTTGGAAATCATGAACCGGAAGATTTTTTTATTGATGATAGTGGTTCCCGCATTCTTTGCCGGATGCAGCAGTCAGAAAACCACTGATGTAAAAACTTCCAATGGCAGTATTCCATTTTATGATACTACCTGGGAATTGGAGTACATTTCGGGACCACGTATTGCCTTTGAAGGTCTATATCCTGAAACAAAACCCTACATTACTTTTACAGAAGCCGAAAATAAATTTGGAGGCAACAACAGCTGCAATGTTTATAGTGGAGCGTTTACCCTAAAAGGAAATACCATTCATTTTGGCGACGCCATTACAACTATGAGATGGTGTGAAGGTGATGGTGAAAAGGCCTTTATGAATATGCTGGGCAAAGTCAACAAATATGCTATTGACAGCTATGGAAAGCTTTTGTTATTAACCGACGATATTCCGATGCTGCGCTTTAAAAAAATTGCAAAAACACAACACTAAAAATAAAACTATGAAAAAACAGATCTTACTTCCGATTATTTTTGCTTTCCTTTCAATTGGTTGCAAAAAGGAAACTCCGGCTCCAACCCCAACTGAGCCTGTTGTTGAAGAAACAGCTCCAGCTGTGAGTAAAACAGAATGTTACGCGTATGATGCCAATGGCAGTAAAATTGAATTGGAACTTCAAACCGAAGGCACTGAAGCTAATGGCACCTTGAATTATGCCTTGGCTGAAAAAGATAAAAATGGCGGGACTTTTACCGGTAAACTGGAGAACAATATTTTAATTGCTGATTACCATTTTCAATCAGAAGGTGTTGAAAGTACGCGTCAGGTTGCCTTTAAATTGGAAGGTGATAAGCTGATTGAAGGTTATGGTGAAATGACTATGGACGGAACTCATTTTAGGGATGTGTCCCAAATAAAATTCACTTCGAATATGCCGTTAAGTAAAGTTGATTGTACTGAATAATCAGTCCAGTTTGCAACTGAACAATATAGGATTGCTTACTTTCTCCGAATTTAAAACGCCATTTTGATCATAGGCACTCCATGGTGAATTGGCAAAAAAGTATAGCTTCTCTCCTGCCATTGTTGCCAAGGCTGGTTCGTTAAACTCCGGTCGGTTATTGTCCAATATTTTGAAACTGATAATTTCATGTTGTTGTTCATCCAATTTGAATTGCAGCAGCCTTATCGGTTTTACTCCATTTTGGACAGTTATCAGGCTGTTTTTATAAAATACCAATCCGTCAATGCCTTTGGTTGTAGTATCATCAGGAAAAGCCAATACAGTTTTGGCTTTAGTAATCATATCAACAACCGTTATTCCCTTTAAATAATCGGCCACAAACAATTTGCTTTGCATTTCATTGAAAGCCAATCCCTGCAGATTATAGCCTTCATTTTCAAATGAAACAAATTCTGAAATAGCGTCATTCTGGATTTTATAAACCATTGGTTTCCCACTATCCGAAATATATACGATTCCGCTTCTTGCTATAATCAAATCACCAAAAACATGATTGCCTTCTACACTAAAGCGCTTTACTATTTTTTTGGTCTTGATGTCGACCTTAAGGATTTCAGCCTTTCCATCTAAAGCTTTGTCAAAACCTTCCATTTCAGGAAAAGCTGCAGTGGCTACCCAAAGGAATTCTTCTTTGGCATCTGCTTTTAAGGCCAGCACCGAAAGCATTTTATCATTAAGCCAGTCGGTGCATTGCCCGGTTTTGATATCAAATGAGATGATCTTTCTTTTTCGGATACTTGATGCTAACCATATTTTGGATTTAGGCAAATACGTTAAGCCTTCCGGATGCAGTTCCTTTTCACTTAAAGTGATTACAGGTTTTGAGCTTTCAATTATTTTGCCCTGAGTTTTCTTTAACTCCAACAGGTTTCTGAAGGTCTGATCCTGCTTGATGGATTTGAAATCATCATCATTTTCGAAATCGGCAGTATTGTTCATTAAAACCAATTTTTTCAAAGCGGTAAATGCCTCCTCGGGATTATTGTTTAAGGCATTGGCAGAAGCCAGATTGTAGGTATACGTTGGATGAAAAGGACGAAGGCTGTCTAGAGTCGTTGTAAGCTTTAAAAAGCTTTTATAGTCCTTGCTTTCATATGCCTTGATGCTCGCATTATAAAGTTCGCGCTGTGATTGGGCAAACCCAAAAACATTGACCATCAGAATTACCAAAATAACCAGCCGTTGTTTCATAAAATTGATTTAAAATGGTTTTCGGTATGACGCATTTTGGCTAAATTTATTACACCTATTCCATAAAAATTAAAAAAAAGTGTTAAAAAATTTGCGCAACCAAAAAGTTGCGTATATATTTGCAACCGATTAGTTTCGCATTTAAAAAATAAAAAAGATGAGAAGAGATATATTCCAGGCTATTTCAGACCCAACAAGAAGAGCCATAATTACTTTGATAGCACTACAGGCAATGACGCCAAACGCCTTGGCTGAACATTTTCACACCAGCAGGCAGGCTGTTTCAAAACATATTAAAATTTTGGTGGAATGTGAAGTGGTCAAACAGGAACAGATAGGACGTGAAATTTATTATAAACTTGAAGTCGAAAAAATGAAAGCAATAGATCAATGGCTGGAGCAGTTCCGGAAGATATGGGAAGATAAATACAATCAATTAGACAATATATTATCAACATTTAAAAACAAGAAATCATGAGCATCGATTTAACTATGGACTTTTCCGTAAACAAACAAAACAACACAATTACAGTAAAAAAAGCATTTGACGCAGAACTTCCATTAGTTTGGAGAGCCTACACCGACAGTGAAATATTAGATCAATGGTGGGCACCAAAACCATGGAAAGCACGAACAAAATCTATGGATTTTAGGGAAGGCGGCCGATGGCTTTATGCTATGGTAGGACCAAATGGCGAGGAGCACTGGTCGGTTGCAGACTATCTTAAAATTGAAGACCAAAAAAGCTTTACGGCAACAGATGGTTTTACAGATTCTGAAGGCAAAATCAATAAGGAAATGCCACAATCAAAATGGGATACCGATTTCAAAGGCGTTGAAGACCACACCGTTGTGACATTCCACATCACCTACCCTGAATTGAAAGATCTGGAAGCTACAATCGCAATGGGCTTCAAGGAAGGATTAACATTGGCAGCTCAAGGATTGGACGAATATTTTGCATCTTTGAAAAAATAACTAAATCTAAATTCAATATTTATGAAGAAACACAAAATCATTTTTTGGATCACAACAATCATCATTTTCCTGATGGAAGGCGTTATGCCGGCACTAACCTCACAAACCGAAATGGCTAAAGAGGGAATCAAACATCTGGGATATCCTGAATATTTCGGGAATGCGCTCGTAGTTTTTAAGATATTAGGAGCACTGACCTTAATTATTCCTGCAGCACCAAAACGCCTTAAGGAATGGGCTTACGCCGGATTTGCATTCGATTTTATCTTTGCAAGCATCAGTCATTTTGCAGTTGACGGAATTGGATTTGAAGGGTTCATGCCGTTTATTTTCCTGGCAGTTCTGGCCGCTTCGTACAATTCGTACCACAAGCTAAATCCGTAAAACATTCCGTTACAATTATTTTAGTTATAATTAGAAAGCAGCTACGGCTGCTTTTTTTTATGGTTAACTGTCTTGTTTTAAGACATTTTGACTTATTTACATCCTGAAAATCATATAAAAAAAGACATTTTGTCTGTAATTCTCCATTGGAATATAAATTGTTATTTGTGGTTGAAAAAATAACACACTAATTACAAGGATAAAAATTATGAATATAAATCAATTAACCATTAAATCGCAGGAAGCTCTGCAACAGGCACAGCAGCTTGCACAAGGTTTTGGTCAACAGCAGATAGAAAACGAACACATTTTCAAAGGCATACTCGAAGTTGACGAAAACGTTACGCCATTCATCCTGAAAAAACTCAATGTGAATGTCGATTTATTTAAAAAGATATTGGACAGCACCATTCAAAACTTTCCAAAAGTTTCGGGCACTGATATCCTATTTTCACGTGATGCCAATGCGATGCTGAACGATGCAGCTGCCATTGCCAAAAAAATGAATGATGAATATGTTTCCATCGAACATTTGATTTTGGCGATATTTAAATCAAAAAGCAAAGTAGCCCAAATCCTGAAAGATCAGGGTGTAACCGAAAAAGGTTTGCAAGCCGCCATTGACGAAATCCGCAAAGGCGAAAGAGTAACTTCTGCTTCTGCTGAAGAAACTTATAATTCACTGAGCAAATACGCCAAAAACCTGAACGAATTGGCAAAGCAGGGAAAATTAGACCCTGTTATAGGCCGTGATGAGGAAATACGCCGTGTGCTTCAGATTTTAACCCGAAGAACCAAAAACAACCCAATGCTTATTGGAGAACCAGGAGTTGGTAAAACAGCCATCGCCGAAGGTTTGGCACATAGAATCGTAGACGGTGACGTTCCCGAAAACCTCAAGGACAAGGTAATTTATTCTTTGGATATGGGTTCGCTTATAGCCGGAGCCAAATACAAAGGGGAATTCGAAGAAAGATTGAAAGCTGTTGTCAAGGAAGTAACTTCTTCTGAAGGTGATATCGTGCTTTTCATTGACGAAATCCATACGCTTGTTGGTGCCGGAGGTGGCGAAGGTGCCATGGATGCAGCCAACATTTTAAAGCCTGCATTGGCTCGTGGCGAACTGCGTGCAATCGGTGCAACGACATTGGATGAATATCAAAAATACTTTGAGAAAGACAAAGCACTCGAGCGTCGTTTCCAAAAAATCATTATTGAGGAACCTGATACCGAAAGTGCGATTTCAATCCTTCGCGGTATCAAGGAAAAATATGAAACGCATCACAAGGTTCAGATTAAGGACGAAGCAATTATGGCAGCAGTCGAATTATCGCAACGCTACATCACCAACCGTTTCCTTCCTGACAAGGCAATTGATTTGATTGACGAGGCGGCTTCGAAACTCCGAATGGAAATCAATTCCAAACCCGAAGAACTGGACGTGTTGGATAGAAAAATAATGCAGCTGGAAATCGAGATTGAAGCCATCAAACGCGAGAATGACGAAAGCAAAATGAAAATTCTTTCGATGGATTTGGCCAACCTCAAAGAAGAGCGCAACGAAATCTTTACCAAATGGAAATCAGAGAAAGATGTGGTTGATAACATCCAATTGGTAAAACAGGAAATCGAAGATTTCAAATACGAAGCCGAGCGTGCTGAACGTGATGGTGATTACGGAAAGGTTGCCGAAATCCGTTACGGAAAAATAAAGGAAGCACAGGAACGTTTGGATAAATTCCAAGCCGAATTACAGGAATTCCAAGCCGGAACATCCTTAATAAAAGAAGAAGTTACCCGTGAAGACATTGCGGAAGTCGTGGCCAAATGGACCGGAGTTCCGGTAATGAAAATGCTTCAGGGAGAACGTGAAAAACTGCTCAAACTCGAAGAGGAACTGCATCATCGTGTAGTTGGCCAACATGAAGCCATCGAAGCTATTAGCGACGCTGTGCGTAGAAGCCGTGCCGGTTTGCAGGATATGAAAAAACCAATTGGTACTTTCCTGTTCCTGGGAACAACCGGTGTTGGTAAAACCGAATTGGCAAAAGCCTTAGCGGAATATTTATTCGATGATGAAAACGCGATTACGCGTATCGACATGAGCGAATACCAGGAACGCCACAGCGTAAGCCGTTTAGTTGGTGCGCCTCCGGGATATGTCGGTTATGACGAAGGTGGTCAGTTGACCGAAGCCGTTCGCAGAAAACCGTATTCGGTAATCTTGTTGGACGAAATTGAAAAAGCGCATCCTGATACTTTTAACATTTTGCTGCAGGTTTTGGATGAAGGAAGATTAACAGATAACAAAGGCCGTTTAGCCGATTTCAAGAATACGATTATCATCATGACTTCCAATATGGGAAGCTCGATAATACAGGAGAAATTTGAAAATTTAAAAGGCGATATCGAAACCGCAATGGAAGCCGCAAAAACTGAAGTTTTGGGATTATTGAAACAAACAGTCCGTCCGGAATTCATCAATCGTATCGACGAAATTGTAATGTTCACGCCATTGAGCAATTCCGACATCAGTCAAATTGTAGGCTTACAACTCAAAAGTGTCATCAAAATGCTGGCAAAACAAAACATTACTCTAGACGCTACTCCCGAAGCTATTGAATATCTCGCAATGAAAGGTTACGACCCGCAATTTGGCGCACGTCCTGTAAAAAGGATTATCCAAAGGGAAGTACTCAATCAGCTTTCCAAAGAAATCCTTGCTGGTAAAATCGCAACGGACAGTATTATTTTACTGGATAGTTTTGACGGGCAGTTAGTTTTCAGGAATCAAAGCGAACTCGTTTCATAATTAAAATAGGATAATTTAGGTTGGCAAAACCCTGATAGTGGAAACATTATTAGGGTTTTGTTTTTTATCAGTAGCACAGCTTATGATTATTTACGACGCACATTCCCGCTGTCCGCTTTACTTCGGTATCGCTCCCATCGGGGCTACAAATCACGTTTCGCTATTTTCTCGCGTTTATTGGCTGTTTCCTATTGGCTAATTTTCTATTTTTGGTAAATGATTGAAAAGCTAAAACGACATAAGGAACTCCTGGGTTATGCCGCAATGATGGCGGTATTGATGCTGCTGTTGCGTTGGCTGGAATTCCGCTTTTTAATACTCGAACATCAGTTTGAAATCTACGTTACAATAATCGCAGTCTTCTTTTTGCTGTTTGGAATCTGGCTTGCGAATAAAATAACGAATCCAAAAGAAAAAACCATCATTGTAGAAAAGGAAGTACGGATTAACATCAACGAACCTTTTATATTAAACGAAACCGAACTCGAATTACGCAAAATAAGCAAACGCGAACTCGAAGTATTGAGCCTTATGGCAGAAGGTTTGAGCAATAATGAAATCGCCGAAAGATTATTTGTTTCATTGAACACCGTCAAAACCCACAGCGCAAAATTATTTGAAAAACTCGAAGTAAAACGCAGGACACAGGCCATTGAAACCGCCAAAAAATTGGGGCTCCTCGCTCCTACTTTAGGATGATTTATTTAAAATCACCCAAAAGGATGAGCGGTTTTCAGACTACATTATCAACCTTTGCCACATAATCTAAAACAAAAATTATGAAATCGAAGATTCACGAGTACCAAAAAAACAATAACTCAAGCGCGAGTAATAAAATTATCTTAACTTATGGTTTAATAGCGGGTGCAATAGTAACCGCATTTATGGCTTATGGTGTCTATTCAATGAACCAAAATCCTGATTGGGAAGGCAGCATGATCCTGGGTTACACCGGAATGCTGGTAGCCTTTTCCTTTGTATTCATTGGCGTTAAAAATTATCGTGACAAACAAAACAATGGCGTCATTACCTTTGGCAAAGCCTTAAAGATTGGCGCGTTGATTTCTTTGATTGCGTCTACGATATATGTTGGCGTATGGCTTATCGAATACTATTGCCTATATCCTGATTTCATGGAAAAATATACTGCAGCTTCCATTAAAAAAATGAGCACTTCCGGAATGACTCCAAATGAAATTAAAGCCAAAACCGACGAAATGATGATGATGAAGGACATGTATAAAAACCCTTTTTGGGTAATTGTCTTCACTTACGTTGAAGTATTGCTTCCAATTGGGTTGTTGGTTCCGTTTATCAGTGCGACCATATTAAAAAAGAAACAAGCTAATTAAGAAAAACCATGAAACGAACGACTTTAACAATAACGCTGATAGCTGCCTCGTTTCTATTAGGCTTTACAACTAAAACAATAATTTCTAATAAAAATACAATGAAAAAAGTAACAGGAATTGGAGGCGTTTTCTTCAAATGCAAAGACCCAAAAGCAGTTAACGAATGGTACAAAACACATTTAGGATTTGATACGACTCCTTACGGAACAAGCTTTGAATGGCTTGACAAAGATGACTCTACCAAAAAAGGGCTTACCCAATGGAACCCTTTTCCGGAAAGCACTAAATATTTTGAGCCTTCTACAAAAGACTTTATGATAAACTACAGGGTCGAAAATTTAGTAGCTCTTGTAGAAGAATTAAAGAAGGAAAACGTAACCATTGTTGACGAGATTGCAACTTACGATTACGGGAAATTTGTCCACATTCTCGATCCTGAAGGAAACAAAATAGAACTTTGGGAAGCTACAGAATAGGCAGATTCTGTTGAAATAAAGCAAAGCCGAATGATAACATTCGGCTTTTTTGTTTTTTCGACCCAAATACCTATTTTAGTCGTCTAAACATGAAAATATGAAACTACTAGGAATAGGCTCCAGAATAAACCACGCCGAATACGGCAAAGGTGTAGTGACAAATGTATCGTCCAAGGAATATTGGGTAACCTTTATTGACGGCGGATTGGAAACGATAGCCATCAACAGTGAATTTGAAGTAATTGAAGCTGCAGAAAACGAAGTCGATACGATTAGTTTTTATGATGTGGAGCAAAGCCTCTTATCCATATTGAAAAAATGGAATGGCCTTGGCGAGCCTGTTGCGATTGGCGACAAATGGAAAGGCGGCAACATGAAACTCGAACCTGGCCAGGCAGGTTTGGCCCACAAAGATGTGCCTATCGACGTGTTCTTCCATAAGATTGTAATGCTCCGTGACCGTTTGCGTGTAATGGAACAAAAAATCAATGCCAGCAACCTTGAGGAAATCGAAAAGGTAGAATTGCAGCAATACATTACCCGAATTTATGGAAGTTTGACTACTTTCAATGTGCTTTTCAAATTGCAAAGCGATTATTTTGTAGGCGAAAAAACTAAATAGTTTTCATTCCTAATCCATTAATCTTTTAACAAAATATTGTAAGGCGTAACAATAGTTATTGATTAATTTTATGCGAATAAAATCTAAACGTCATGAAGAAAATATTTCTGGGAATTATTGCCCTTGGTTTATTCATATTCAGCTGCAAAAGCTCCGGAACAAACGATTACGATAAAAAAGTCGGCATTCATCTCGAACCCAAAAGCGGAAGCAAAGTGGAAGGCACAGCCGTTTTCCTTCAAAAGAATGGTGAAGTCAGCCTGGAATGCAAACTAACGGGATTAACGCCTGGTGTACACGCAATCCATATTCATGAAAAAGCCGATTGTTCGTCTGCAGATGCCGCTTCAGCAGGAGGCCATTGGAACCCAACATTCAAAAAACACGGAAAATGGGGCGATGCCGAATACCACAAAGGCGATATTGGAAACTTCACAGCAGATACCGATGGGAATGCCACGATAATTTTCAAAACAGCCGAATGGTGTATTGGTTGTGGTGACAACACTAAAGACATTTTAGGCAAAGGGCTTATTGTCCATGAAAAACCAGACGATTACGTAACACAACCCTCAGGAAATGCAGGTGCAAGAGTTGCATGTTCAGCAATTATACAATAATTTCACTTGGAAGAAAAAGACCTTTTATACTTCAAAAATGCACAGGAATGGCGTGAATGGCTGCATGAAAACCATCATTCGTCTACGGTTGCCCATTTAATATTTTACAGAGTTGGAAGCGGAAAGGAAAGCATGCGTTGGGAAGATGCCGTGCAGGTTGCGATCTGCTATGGCTGGATTGATTCAACGGTAAAACGACTCGATGACGAGCGTCGGCGCCAAATGTTTACACCACGCAAGGACAAAAGCGTTTGGAGTAAACTCAATAAAACCTATATCGAAAAACTCATCGCCGACAACCTGATGCACGAAAGTGGTTTGAAGAAAATTGAAATTGCCAAGAAAAATGGTTCCTGGGAAAGTTTGGACGCTGTTGAAAACCTGGAAATGCCTAAAGATCTTCAGGCTGCATTTTCCAAAAACAAAAAAGCCCTTGACAACTACAACGCCTTTAGCCCATCGTATCGAAAAAGTTATTTATACTGGCTCAACCAGGCCAAACGCGAAGAAACCCGAAAATCGCGTATTACAGAAATCATAAAGCTTTGTGAACAAAACATCAAATCACGTGATACTTTCTAAATTTGATTTTGTCGCTCGTAAAAAAGATTTAGTTTTGCAATCTAAATGCAACCCAAATGTTTAACCCATCAATACCTGGCTGGATTGAAAAATTCTTTATAGAGCAAAAACCTTCGGGAATGCCTTTAATGGCTTCTGAAGCAGAATTCTATTCAAGGACCAGAACGACAGGTTTTATTTTTGGGCACATTGTAAGTTTTGATACGTCAAAGCCAATCCCGATAAAAGACCGTTTTCCTGAGGAGATTTCAAAAATTGGAATGCTCAATACGTTGTATCAAATGTATTGCCTGACCAAACAGGATACCAATCCCGAGCACTTCATTACCGAAGCTGTTGCCTTTTACAATCTGCTGTCGCCAAAAGGTTTTAATCCGTTGCAGAAAATGCTTTCGAGTACATCGGAATCAAGTAAGCTCGAGAAAATCATACACGACAGAGTACAGACAAATGAAGATTTGTTTAGCAAAAGTTTCTCACACGTGATTACAAATGCTTTGCTTTTTGTAGATGTACTGGCGTTTAAAAAATACCTTGAAAAGGGTTCACTCCCTGAAAAATATTTCAACCGCATTGAAGACATTGTCATCAGCATTGTTTCGCTTTCGTTGAAATCAAAAACCGGAATTTCAGTCCATGACGAATTGCTTCAGAAACTTTTTGAATCGTCTGTTCGTTATAATAAGTTTTCCAATAAGGGTATCAAAACCATTGATGATTTGGATTTGAGTTACCTGAGCAATGATTTGGAAAAATTCTACCTGATTGATTTGGCCGGAATCAGTTTGTGGAGCGATGAAAAGGTTGAAAATGAAGAGCGTTATTTCCTGTTTCGACTGGGCGACAAATTAGAAATTCCTGAAAGTTTCACTATTGACAGCATTCATTTCATCAATAACTTCATTGTAAAATATAAAAACGAAATTCCGTATTTCAATAATTCCAATCCGGTAAAGAACTTTTACGACCACACCACAGAAAGCGTCCAGGTTTTGGTCAACCGAAATAAAAAACGTCTGATAAAGGAAATTTCCCAAAGCAAGGAACTGATGCATCTTTTGACCAAAGCAACCCATAAGGAATTGGACAAGGAGGAAAAGAAAAAGGTTAAAACCCAACTGCTCGACATTTGTAAAACCGTTCCGTCGTTAACGATTTTCCTTTTACCTGGCGGAGCATTATTGCTGCCAATATTGATACGGTTCATTCCACAGTTATTGCCTTCAGCATTCAACGAAAACGAAGAAAGAGACAGCTAAAAAATAAAAAAATCGCCCGAAAGCGATTTTTTGTTTTTAGAATTTCAATTGGTATACTTCATCCAAATCCTTGTTGGAACTTAGGTTCACATTCAAATCGGTTACATAACCCGAATTCAATCCGTAAACCCAGCCGTGTACCGTTAAATCCTGTCCACTTCTCCACGCAGCCTGAACGATCGAAGTTTTGGCCAAATCTAAAACCTGTTCCTTTACATTGACTTCGACAAAAGCATTGAATCGCGCTTCTTCATCAACAATAGCATCCAGATAACTTTCATGAAAACGGTAAACATCTTTGATGTGGCGAATCCAGTTGTCAATAATTCCGATAGAATCATTGCCCATTGCGGCTTTCACTCCACCGCAGCCATAATGTCCACAGACAATGACGTGTTTTACTTTCAAAACATTTACGGAATAATCCAGGACGCTCAGCATATTCATATCGGAATGCACGACCATGTTGGCGATGTTTCGGTGTACAAAAACTTCTCCCGGCTTGGCTCCAATAATTTCGTTTGCAGGAACACGGCTGTCTGAACATCCAATCCATAATAAAGGCGGTTTTTGGCCTTTGGCTAAATCCTTGAAATAGTTAGGGTCTTTTTCCAATGTCTTTTCAACCCATTCCTTATTGTTGTCCAATATTTTTTTATAAAAATCTTCCATAATGTAAGTTTGAATCAAATATAGTAATAAAAAAACCACCAGCCGAAAGCGGATGATGGTTTTCAAAACTTGAATTCAACTTAACTACTATCTTAATTTTGCCAACGAGAAATCAGGGCTTTGCTCATCGTTGATGTAGATTGTATCCTGATAAAAGGTTACTTCTCCTGTTTCGATATTGTGCATTCCGCCAACAATCCCGATCTCACCTTTTTCAATCATCTGCTCTAAAATATAGCTGCGTTCAATGATGCTGCCAACATTGCGCTTCACATTGATTTCAGATACATTCTCAACAAATGTTGGGTTGGAAGCCGTACGGTTTTCCTGTGTTTTCTTTTCGGCATAAACCGCAGGTTGGATTTTAGACAATAACTCAGTAAGGTTACCCATTTCTACGTGGTCGCAGGCGCCTTTTACCGCTCCACATTTGGTGTGTCCCAAAACCACAATCAATTTAGAGCCAGCCACTTTACAGGCAAATTCCATACTTCCTAAAATATCGGTGTTGACAATATTCCCGGCAATACGCACCGAGAAAATATCACCCAATCCCTGGTCAAAAATAAGCTCAGCAGAAGTACGGCTGTCGATGCAGCTCAAAATGGTTGCAAATGGCCATTGTCCGTCACGGGTATCATTAACCTGCTCAAGCAAATCACGATGCGCCTGAAGATTGCTTACGAAACGGGTGTTGCCTGTTTTTAATATTTCTAAGGCTTTTCTTGGTGTGATGGAAGCCTGTAATTCTTTATTTAGTGTTTTCATGTTGTTTTATTTTAATTCTAAATGTTCTTTATGTTCTACAGTAACGGTATTCTTGAATCCATCGCTGTTTTCTAATCGATATGCTTTTTTAAATCCTTTGAGTTTGACTTTGATATTTTCATCTACAGAACGTGTTGTCTTGAATTCGCGTATCAAGTCCAGGATATCATGGGCAATATAAACGGTATCTGCTGCATTGATGATTACCTTGGAATTTTCCGGGATGTTATTCAATGTCGATTTTATGGCAGCCTTATTCAGAAATGAAACCTCCTGCGCCAAATCGATATGGATTACATCACCATCGGCGTATTCCTCTTTCCTGAAATTATAGGCACGTTTTAAATTTCCTTTGAGTACAAAGATAATACTGATGATAATTCCCAATGCAACACCTTTCAATAAATCAGTAAAAACTACTCCAACTAATGTTGCTATGAAAGGGACAAACTGATATTTTCCTTTTTCCCAGAAATGCTTCAATGTTTTTGGATTGGCCAATTTATAACCAACCAATAATAGGATTGCAGCCAAAGTTGCCAATGGAATTTTGTTCAAAATCATTGGGATTGACAAAACGCTGATCAATAGCAATGCTCCATGAATGATGGCTGACATCTTTGATTTTGCTCCTGCATTATTGTTCGCCGAAGTCCTTACGACAACCGATGTCATTGGCAGACCGCCAAGAAGCGAGCTTACAATATTTCCGATTCCCTGTGCCTTTAATTCGACATTGGTATCGGTGTATCTTTTTTGAACATCCATCCTGTCGGCAGCTTCAATGCATAAAAGCGTTTCAATGGAAGCAACAATGGCAATGGTTGCTCCAACAATCCAGACTTTAGAATTGGTAATCGCCGTAAAATCGGGAGCCATAAAGATATTTGTAAATTCGGCTAAGGTTTTTGGAACCGGAAGTGCTACCAAATGCCCGCTTCCTATAGCTAAAATGCTTCCGGACTGAATGAATAATTCGTTTAAAAGTATTCCAACCACAACAGCAACCAAAGCTGCAGGTACCAATTTCAGCTCTTTTAGGAATTTTACTTTAGTCCACGCAATCAAAATCGCAAGCGAAATAAGGCAAATGATTATGGAGCCAGGCTGAATATGATTGACCATATGGAAAATCTCAGAGAAAGTGTTTTTCCCATCAGGTTGAAAGAATCCTAAATCTCCCTCATGATCGGGATCGTAACCAAAAGCATGCGGAATTTGTTTCAGGAAAATAATGACACCTATTCCGGCCAGCATCCCTTCGATGACATTGGTCGGGAAATAATTGGAAATGCTTCCTGCTTTTATGAAGCCCAATATCAATTGAATGCTACCTGCAATTAAACCAGCGAGCAGAAAAGCATTAAAACTTCCTAAATCGGTAATTGCGGTGAGGACAATGGCCGTCAAACCGGCAGCAGGTCCGGAAACACTCAGGTGTGAAGTACTCAGATACCCTACAATTAGTCCACCTACAACTCCCGAAATAATTCCGGCAAATAATGGCGCACCGGAAGCCAAAGCAATCCCTAAACATAATGGAAGTGCCACCAGGAAAACCACTAAACCTGAAGCAAAGTCAGACTTAAGGTTTCCAAAAAGATTTATTTTTTTTGTCATTTTGAAAAATTTAATACATAAGATTAACACCCACATTATTGTAGGTATTGAAAAACTGCGATGTATTAAATTAGTTCGGGTGGAGGTGAAAAGATTTCCGAAGAAACGTTATCATGACGCGATAAATTCTCAGAAATGATTGCGGTATTTTTAATTT
This sequence comes from Flavobacterium wongokense, assembly GCF_021608265.1. Lineage (GTDB taxonomy): Bacteria > Bacteroidota > Bacteroidia > Flavobacteriales > Flavobacteriaceae > Flavobacterium > Flavobacterium wongokense. The sequence goes on along the minus strand of NZ_JAKIHP010000002.1, from coordinate 66,329 downwards.
TTAGATCCAAAAAAGGATAATCGAATTGTTGTTTCAATTCGGCTTTAACCTCTTTTAGTTCCTTGTGGATTTCCTCTTCGGCAAAACTATAAAATAAGGAAGTATCGGTGCTTTTCTTAATCAACGTAACCACTGTTGGCGTTGAAAGGAAAACAACAAAAACTAACAATAATAATCTTGCAAAGGATTTCATATCGCAAAAGTAGCCATTCAATACAGCTTAAAAAAAGGATTATAATATTTTTAACACTCATTAACTATAAATTAAATTTATAGGTTTTATATTTGTATAAAAATTTACTATTCCATGACAATCACACAACTAAAATACGTTCTAGCAGTTGCTGAACATAAGAACTTTACGCTTGCTGCCGAAAAATGTTTCGTAACCCAGCCTACTTTGAGTATGCAAATCCAGAAAATTGAAGAGGAATTGGGCATACAGATTTTTGACCGTACCAAAAAACCAATCCAGCTTACAGAAATTGGTCAGCAAATTGTCAATCAATCTAAAAACATTGTCAACGAAGCTGACAGGATACAGGATATTGTTGATCAACAGAAAGGGTTTATTGGTGGTGAATTCCGTTTGGGAATCATCCCGACTATTATGCCAACACTTTTGCCAATGTTCCTGAATAATTTTATTAAAAAATATCCAAAAGTAAAGCTGATTATAGAAGAGCTGAATACCGATGAAATCATTACCCGACTGAACAATGGACATCTTGACGCAGCAATTGCTGCAACGCCATTAGAGGAAGAAAAGATAAAAGAAATCGTTTTATATTTCGAACCGTTTGTAGCTTATATTCCTGAAGGCCATAGCAATTTTCAGAAAAATGAAATTGAAGTTGATGATTTGAATATTGATGAAATCCTATTGCTTCAGGATGGACATTGCTTTAGGGACGGAATTTTGAATCTGTGCAAAAATGCTGCAGCTAATGAGAAAAGCCATTTCCAGATTGAGAGTGGAAGCTTTGAGACCTTGATAAAATTAGCCGATGAAGGTTTAGGGACTACACTACTTCCCTATTTACATACTTTGGATTTAAAGGAAAAAGACCAGGCAAAACTGCGTCACTTCAAGGAGCCAAAACCTGCACGCGAAGTAAGTTTGATTTTTCCTAAAAACGAATTGAAGATACACATCATTGATGCATTGCGCAGTACGATTGCAGGAGTGGTTAAAGGCGCAATCGTATTCCAGAATGTACAAATCATAAGTCCGTTACAGCAAAAAAAATAAGGAGCCTTGCACAAAACTCCTTATTTCCTTTCTGCTAACTAACTACAGATAAACATTGTTTTAATTCTGGATGCTCGGTCGTAAAAAACTGCAGCCATTTTTTTAATTGATCCAATTCGTATGGCAATAGGTTTCTAATTGCCTTTTTAAGCTCTTTAGCAAAAAGAACCGGATCGAAGCTTACTCTTTCGAGAACAGACTTTGTGTAATCATAAATCATTCTAGGCATGGTAATTAAGATTTGGGGTTATCTTATTGTAAGAACGTTTAGTAAAATTATGTTAAAAAATAATTACTACCTAACATTTTGCCTAAAATTTATCGTTAAAGCACCATTTTTATCGTTGAAATGCATATTTTATGATTTTTTTAAGGTTTTAACTTACTAAAATCTTTTTATCAATGACTTCGTGGAGCCATTTTTGCATTTCTGGCTTGTCGGCTGTGTAGAAAAAAAGCCAATTGGTTAATTTATCCTTTTCATGGACTGACAAAATTTTGGCTGCCTTGATTATTTCTTTTACAAAAAGTTCTTTGCTGCTACATACTCCTTTAATGGAGGATTTAGTGTAATCGTACAACATCTGTCCCATGACATAAATCTTTTGAGTTATATTTATATCTACGAAACAATTAAACATATAGTTTACCCTAATTCCATAAAATAAAAAAAGGAACCGTTTAAGTTCCTTTTAGTTTTATCTATTATTAATGAGCAACATACATGGTTGCAATTCTGGTTTTTCCTTAATAAATTTTGAAAGCCAGGAAATCAACTCTTCAATTTCAAAGGGCAATAAAACTTTGCATGCTTTTTCAAGTTCCTTGCTAAAAAGAGTGACATCAAAACTAACTCGCTTCAATACAGACTTGGTGTAGTCTAACATCGATTTAGACATAGAATCAAATTAAGTTGGTTAACGAATAATAAGAACGTTTTGTTTTTTTTGGTTAACCAAATTTATAAATATTTCTTTTCCGATGATGAATTTGAACGTTAAATATAACTTGGAGAAAAGTTAATTTTTTCAAACTTCTTTACTGGCGCGCAACATCTCTCTTTTGCCCGGAGCACCAGGCAGTTTTTTTACAGAAAATCCTGCCGATAACATCGCATTTTTAATCGAGGTACGACAGGCATACGTAACCAATATCCCATTGGTTTTTAATGCTTTAAACATCGCTTCAAATATTTCCTCGCTCCAAAGTTCGGGTTGTACCCTAAAACCAAAGGCATCAAAATAAATCAAATCAAAAGCATTTTCATCATTGATATCCTGAAAGAACTGTTGGCGTTTGGTAAGCGAAAAGTTTTCCGAAAGCTGATGCTTTTCTTCCCAGCCTACTTCGTGCATTTTTTTGAACATGTCCTTTTCGCTCTCCTCAATCGAAATGGCATAATTCATCTGTAGGGCTTCTTCCAGCGCAACAGGATAAGCTTCCACTCCAACGTAGTCAATTTTTTGACTGTTCTTTTTAGATTCCACGAAAGTGATAAAAGAATTCAGCCCAGTACCGAAACCTATCTCCAAAATAGAAATGGGCATACTCTCAAAAAGAGACAGCCCATTCTTTATGAATACGTGATAAGCTTCCTGGATTGCGCCGTGTTTTGAATGATAGCTTTCATTCCACTCCGGCAAATGAATGGTTGTAGAACCATCATTGGTTTGTATAATCTCGCGTTTCAAGATTAATCTTTGATAAACAATTTCTTGATTCTCGGAATTGGCCCGCCGCATTTTTCCATATGGCATGCCAAACAGGCGTCAACGCCCTCATTAAAATGCTGTTTTGCATTCTTCGTATCACTATAAATCAATTGCTGCGCAGCTATATATTCTTTAGCCTTTACCTTAAAAAACAAATCGTTATCAGTTTCATCAGTAAATTTGGCCGTATTTATTTTCAGGAAATGTTCCGGAAATACTCCAACATCCTCTCCTTTTTGGATGCGTTCCTTCAAACGAAGATTATCAACATACATCTGCTCCATCAAAGCCGCCATTTCCGACATCTGATACATTTCCAGTTTCTTTTTAGGCGGGCATTTTTCAGGCTCTGCTTTTTGCTCCTCTTTCTTTTGACAAGCGGAGAACAAACCAAAAACTAAGACAGGTATGAGTATTTTTTTCATCCGTAAGGGAAATTATTTCAGGATGTAAACTCCATCTGCAGTAAATGCATAAGTAGTTTCAGGCTTGGTGATCTTAGCGATTTCTGCAGCCGATTTACCACCATCTTTTGCATAATGCTTCAATTCCTCAACAGAAACAATATCAACAAATGCCTTTCCTTTCACAATGGCTTTGCTGTTGTCTGCGTTCAACGGAACGAAGAAACCATAATCCTTAAATCTTACAAAGGAATCATCATCACCAGCCAACTGCATTTTCATCCAGCAGCCTTTCTTCTTGCAAACCGATTTGATATCAGATTCAAACTGAACCGTCAGCGTATCTCCTTTTTTAAGCTTTTTGTATTTTTTAAGCATTTCTGCTTTGTTATAAACACGTTCTACCTTGAATTTTTCTCCAAATGAAGCATAATCGTTTGGATTAAAGGCTGTTTTCTTTTGCGCCATCATTGATGTTCCAACCAATAACAGCATTACTAAGATTAGGTTTATTTTCTTCATAAGTATAGTTTTTATTGAGTTGCGAATATAAGCAGTTTGGCAAAACTCCAAGAATAAATTAACAATTAATTTCACTTTTTATTGCGGAATCAATCAGTGAAACAGGCTAAAAACCAGCAATTCAAAAAAAATTTTGCCATTGCAAAATGCTACTGTTTTTTTATTAGTTTTACAAAATACTAACAACACAACCATTATTTCAAGAAAACAAATTGTAAAAGATTAACTGTCAGGGATTTGAATTGTTTTCTAAGCTAAATCTAATACGCACATTATGTTAAAAACTACCAGCGAAATCGATATAGTAAGAGCTAAAACCTCTAAAATCAGTGAAGTCGATTTTGAAAACATAGCCTTCGGAAATGTATTTACAGACCACATGCTGGTTTGTGATTTCAAGGAAGGAAAATGGGGAAAACCAACAATCAAGCCTTACGAGCCTTTTATGATTGATCCTTCTGCAAAAGTCTTCCACTACGGGCAGGCAATTTTTGAAGGGATGAAAGCCTATCGCGATGAGAATGAGGAAATCTGGTTGTTCAGGCCTGATCAAAATCTTGACCGTTTCAACAAATCAGCGGTGCGTATGGCGATGCCTGAAATTACAGAAGATATATTTATTGGTGGATTGAAAATCATCCTTGACATCGAACGCGACTGGGTTAAAAAAGGGCTAGGAAATACCTTGTACATCAGGCCATTTATGATTGCGATTGGTTCGGGAGTAATTGCACAACCCTCAACACAATACCGTTTCATGATTATCCTATCTCCTGCCCGTTCGTACTATTCAGGCGAAGTGAAGGTAATCATTGCTGAGCATTATAGCCGTGCTGCCAATGGTGGTATTGGTGCTGCAAAAGCTGCCGGAAATTATTCTTCTCAGTTTTACCCGCAAAAATTAGCTCAGGAAAAAGGATTCCAGCAAATCATTTGGACCGATGACGCCACACATACCAAACTTGAAGAAGCCGGGACGATGAATGTATTCTTCCGCATTAATGATACGATATGTACGGCACCAACAAGCGAACGAATCCTTGACGGTGTTACACGAAAAAGTTTAATCGACCTTGCAAAACGTGAAGGCATCAAGGTTGAAGAACGATCGGTATTGGTAGAAGAATTGGTACAAGGAGCCAAAGACGGAAGCCTTAAGGAAATCTTCGGTGCCGGAACTGCAGCAGTAGTCAGTCCAATTGTTGGATTCCAGTACAAAGAACATTATTATGAATTGCCAAAACTGGAAAACTCAGTTGCTTTACAATTAAAAGACAAATTAACGAAAATACAATACAAACTGGCTGAAGACACCTTTGGCTGGACTGTGAAGATTTAACAACCAATAAAACCTAAACTAATTAAACTCTCGGGAAACCGGGAGTTTTTTTATCTTTTAGGTTTTGGTGTAATGGTATCCACAACGGCTTCAACCCTTGATTGTGTTGTTGGTGCAGGTTTGGGTACAGGTTCATTGGAGTGGATATCCTTCTTGATTGGATCTGGTTTTCCCATACCAGCATCAAGCGTATTCCTTTTAAGAATACTTTTATTCGCAATAACAGTTTTATCCGGCGGTCTGCGCAATACCTGCACTCCTGTCGTATCATCTTTCTTAACTGTAGTAGTTTTAGGTTCCATTTGGGCCGAGGCATAACCAAACATCATCGTAGTGGCAAATGCCATGAATATCTTTTTCATAATTGGCAATTTAGTATCTCAAAGTTGACGATAATTACAACCAATTTCATTATAAGGTTGAAAGTGATTTTTATACAATTACCACAATCAATTCTGATTATAAAAATTCTCAAAATGACAAATTGCTTTTGAATGGTTATTTGGGAAATAGTAAGAAAATATATTAATAAACTGAATTTTAGTTGTTTATTTATTAAAAAAAAATATTACATTAGCCTTTTACTCTCCCACTTCCTACCTGTTCTTGCTTACTATCTATGGTTTAAAATAATTTTAAGGTGAGACATGTTAAAAATAGGTATTACAGGTCATCGGAATTTGTATGACCACAATAAGGTTAAAAGTGATTTAAAATCCAAGATCCAAAAAATCCTTGCCGATAATAATGCTACAGAGTTTGAATCCTGGACCTCATTGGCCTATGGGGCTGACACCCTGTTTGCTGAAGTTTCAGTAGAATCATTTAGTGCTCCACTAAAAATAATACTCCCTTTTAATCAGAAGGAATACGAGAATGATTTTGATACTCCACAAAGGCTTAACAATTTAAAAAGTTGGACTTCAAAGTATAATGATGCCATTAGTGTAATAAACCCTAATCCCATACAAAACCAGGAAGAAAGGGACGATGCCTATTACAACGCAGGCATTCATATTTGTAATCGCGTAGACGTAATGATAGCGGTATACGACAATGAAAAACCCGAAGGAAAAGGCGGAACCGGCGACATCGTTGAGTATTGTGAACAAAAAGGAATAAAGCTTTATAAGATTGAGGCCTACAAGTCCAAAATCCAAATGCTTCGAAAAACAACAGATACAGAGGCAATGAAAGCAAAGAAAACCTTTTTTTTACTTTGGTATTTGTGTGTCCTCTTCTCATGGGTTTCAGCATTGGCGGTTAGTATAATCGTACCATTTAAGGAAAAGATTACTAATGAAACATTCTTTTTGCTTGTTACGCTCGAAGCAGCTTTAATTTTTGCCGTATTTGTTATCGTGGCAAAAAAATTCAAAAAAAAGAAGGGCATTCGGGACACTACCATAATTAAACGCAGGGAAACCGAACGCCTAAGAGTACTTGAAACTTATGACAAATTAAATATACAGATAACACCATTGACAGATGTCGAATATATTTCAGAAGCAGTAAAGCAAATAGAGATTGATTTAAGCAAAAAGACGCTAAAAAAATTTGACCTTAAATATTCCAAAAAGAAACTAAAGGAGTTAATCGATGATCAAATCCATTACCATTCTCAAATCAGGGCGAAGAAAATTGAAAAACCACTCGATTGGGCAGAAAATATACAAACAGCATTAGAAGTACTTTTTGCCATAACCGTTTTGTGTGAATTCTTTAGTGCGGCAATTGAATTGGATTATTTTGAACGACTTAAGGATATACATATGCCACATGAGATATTATTATTTGCCGCATTAATCCTTCCGCCAAGTTACATCGCTATCGAATCGATAAAATTCCTTAATGAATGGAAAAGGTTGATGAAGGAATCTAAAAACATGATCTTATTTTTTGAAACCGCAAAAAATGACCTTGACAAAGTAACTTCAAGCGATGAACTACAGCTAATCGCCAATAGCATCAGGCAAAAAATGGATGAGGAAAACTCTTCATGGACAATACTGATAGACAGCAAAGAAAAGCCAACAGGGATGTAAATAAAGACTTTAATATGACCATAATAAACGGGAAAACGGGAAAATATTATTTTACATCACAAATTTATGCCGAAGCTTCTAAACGGTAACTTTTTGGGTATTCCAGCTACCAATAGTCAAAATAATAAACATGAAACTAGCTCCAGAGCAGTTGGAAGAAAATAATTATGTGTTGCTTGAAAAACTTGAGCACACCCTATTCGTACAGTTTATAAAAACCACTTTCCAAAAAACCACTCTCTATTCGGTTATTTACTATTTAAGCATTTTAACAGCATTCTGCCTGTTGCTTACCTGCTGTTTCTATTATTATCATACCAAGGCACTCAACATCCCAATGGAATTGTTGTATGGTTTCATCGGTGCTATAGCTGTGATTGCAATTATTCCTATTCATGAAACGATACATTTGCTGGTTTATAAACTGACCGGAGCAAAGAATACCTCATTTGATTTTAATCTAAGGAAGTTTGTCTTTTTGGCTGTAGCCGATAAGTTTGTTGTCAACGAACGGGAGATGAAGATTGTAGCCCTCGCCCCTTTTGCATTTATAACTTCCACTTTAATGGCAATATTTTTCTTCACATTACCCGAAATTAAAATTGCAATCCTTAGTGCCATTATGGTGCATTCCGCATTGTGTTCAGGCGATTTTGCACTTGCCTCTTATTTCAACATACATCGTGATAAAGAAGTTGTGACTTATGATGATAAGGAAAACAAAGTGTCTTACTTTTTTGCTAAAGATAAATAATCCCATAAAAAGATAGCGCGAATTTGTAATCCATGCTTTTAAGTCCTGTTGCTTTGGTTGAAGTACCGGCAACTTTCGTTGGAACGTTGGAAAGAAATATTTCTTACCTTTATAAAAAAACAACATCATGAGCACAACTACAGTTAAAGCATACGGCACCGAATCGAAAGACGCCGATTTAAACCAAATGAACATACAGCGTCGCGAGGTAAATCCAAAAGACATCGAAATCGACATACTGTATTGCGGTGTCTGCCACTCCGATTTACATACTGCCCGCAACGATTGGGGTTTCACTACTTATCCTGCAGTTCCCGGCCACGAAATTGTTGGTAAAGTGACGCGCGTGGGAAGTGAAGTTACAAAATTGAAGGTAGGTGATTTTGCCGCCGTTGGATGCCTCGTAGGCTCATGCGGAACCTGCAAAAGCTGTGAACAGGATTTGGAACAATACTGTTTGAATGGCTGGGTAGGAACTTACAACAGCCCTGATAAATACATAGGCGGAATGACCTATGGTGGCTATTCCGAAAAAGTGGTTGTCGAAGAACACTTTGTACTTAAAGTACCTTCCAATCTCGATTTAGCCGCTACAGCTCCGCTCCTTTGCGCCGGTATCACAACCTGGTCCCCTTTAAAGCATTGGAACGTTGGTCCCAATTCAAAAGTAGCGGTCGTAGGCTTAGGGGGATTAGGACATATGGCAATTAAGTTAGCCAAAGGACTGGGTGCCGAAGTAACCTTGTTTTCAAGAAGTCCCGACAAAACAAAAGATGCTAAAGATTTAGGTGCCGATTACGTAGTCATTACCACTGACGATACACAAATGACTTCAGTTCAGGGGAAATTTGACGTGATCATTGATACTGTTCCTTATGTACATGATATCAATCCTTATGTGGCAACTTTGGCAATAAGTGGAACCTTGGTCCTTGTCGGATATTTGGGCGGATTAGATCCAATCCTAAATACGGTTCCAATGATTATGGGAAGAAAAGCCGTAGCAGCATCCTTAATTGGAGGAATTGCAGAAACCCAGGAAATGCTGGATTTTTGTGGCAAACACAATATTGTTTCCGAGATAGAGATTATCAAAATGCAGGATATCAATGAAGCATACGAAAGAATGTTAAAAAGCGATGTCCGCTACAGGTTTGTAATTGATATGAGTTCGTTGAAAGCATAATTTATATTGAAGTATATATGAAGTATTTTAGCATTCTATTCCTGTTTGTTACCAGCTGCATGTTGGGGCAAACCACCAATCCAAAATATGACGAAGCCTTAGCAGCTAAGGTTGGTGCCGATGATTATGGCATGAAGAATTATATTTTTGTCATTCTCAAAAGTGGCGAAAACAAATCTGAAGATAAGGAGTTCAAAAGCAAATGCTTTGCCGGGCATTTGGCAAATATCAAAAGGCTCGCCGATTTAAAACAGTTGGTCGTTGCAGGTCCATTTGGCAAAAACGATAAAGACATGCGTGGATTATTTATCCTGAATGTAAAAACTGTTGAAAAAGCCGAGAAATTATTGGAAAGCGATCCTGCCATAAAGGAAAAATTCCTGAAAGCTGAACTCTACCCTTGGTATGGTTCTGCAGCTTTGCAGGAATATCTGGATGCTTCCGATAAAGTTTGGAAAAAAGGATTTTAACACCATCAACTTATGAGAAAAACAATTTTTATTTTATTACTGACACTTACAATCATCAATTTTATAGTCCTTGTAATTGCCTTAACAAATTCATCCTCATCTTTATATCCGCATAGATGGATCATTGGAATTTCATTTTTAGTATTTGGTGGCTTTTTAAGAAGGCATCTTTTACAGAATAATAAAATCGCGAAAGGGTAACTATTACCTCAATATTTCTTCAAAACAGGGTTTGAAATAATTAGGACCTTTCATGACTTTTCCGTCTTCGCGATAGATAGGCTGGCCGTTTTCGCCCAGCTTGCTCATATTGCTGCGTTGAATTTCGTCAAATACCTCTTCGATTTTGTATTGCAGCCCGTGTTCCAAAATGGTTCCGCATAAAATATAAAGCATGTCACCAAGTGCATCGGCTATTTCTACAAGGTCATTATTTTGAACAGCTTCAAGGTATTCCTCGTTTTCTTCCTTCATCAGGTTAAAGCGCAACATATTTTTTGATTCGCCTAAATCCGCTTTCATTTCGTTGCTTACTCCAAGGCCAAAAGCCGTGTGGAATTCTTTTACTGCGTTGATTTGTTTTTGCATTTGTATTGAAATTTATTGTTGATGCAAAATACAACTTTACAATCCATTTGAGTAAATTTGTTGAAAATTTGAAATAAATGTTCACAACTGGTCAATGGACTTTTGCCGCGCTGTTTTTTGTTGCTTTTGTCATCCTAACGTACTTCGCTTATGGCAAAGACAAAGCGCTTCACCAAAAGGTTTATAAAGGAAGTTATAAAATCCTGATAGGATTTCTGCTTTTTGTCGCCTTATTGTTTGTCATCAAGATTTTGACAAAACACTAAACTATTTTCCTTTCAACAGATTCACGCTAACCGTTGCAGTATCAGCATTCGGAAATTTGGTAAAGACCTTATCGTCTGAAAACAGTCCTGCTTCGGCCGCGATTTTGTGCAATACGTCAATTTCTACAATATACTGATCGGAGAATCCATGCGTGGCATCATAAGCTGTAGCAGCTGTCCTTCCAATGTTCGCTGCGGTTAATTCGGGTGCAATGGTATGCAATTCTATGATCAGCAATCCAAATTTCTCTACAAATGGCGACCATTTTTTCAGATGTTCCAACAAATTGTCTTCGACCTCATTGTTGTTAATCCGCTGACCGCGATGCGCAAAAGCTCCGGTTGAAGTGCTAACGCGGTTTGGCGTTTTTGTTGTTGGAGTTTCCCAGATTCGGTTATGGTCTAAAAAAGTCCTGACGTTGAGCAGTTCCTTCAAATCGATATTGTAATCCTCCTGAAGCGTTTCCGCCAATAATTTTGGCCTTCCAATATCACCCCAAATTACTTTTGCCCAAATATCAGCTTTGATCAAATTGGCTCGTGTGACCTTAAGGGCAGCTTCATTGTAATCAACACCAACAAGGAACAATGGATGTTCATCGAGCATTTTTCCTCTCGAAGTCTGGCGTTCGATGACATCAAAGATATGTTCCAAAAAGGCACCATTGCCACAACCCATATCCAGTATTCCTATTGGTTGTTCTGCAATTGGCCTGTTAAACAGTTCGATGATGATTTGGTCAACAATCTTAAAATATTCGGCATGTGCGCCTCCACTTCCCCACACATTCATTTCACGGTCTACGTGTTGTTCCTTTTCGTGTTCGCCCACGTTTCGGAGTATGGAAGCATTGCCAAAAAGCAGTTCGTCCATTTTGCGCATTGTTGGAATATAGGAAACCGTAACACCATAAGCTGCGGCTCTTTTGGCATAAAACAAACCGGTTTCTGTAAATTGATAGTTGTCATTTTTCTTGGTAAACCAATCCAGATGTGTTAGGAAGTCAAGGATTTCCTTGAAACATTCGGGTTTCTTGTGAAATTCTTCAGGGCGAAAAGAGGTTTCCATAAAATACTTGTGGAACATTCCCGTCATTCCAAGCATTACAATTGTTGGGCCGACCAAAACACCTTCAATATGAAATAAAATCTGCTCCTGTACCGCACTAATGCTTTCATCATTGGAAAACTGGATTCCGAAATTGGATTTATATTTGGCAAACAATTGATTGAGCATTTCAAAAGGTTCGACTTCAAACTTACGTGGATGAAAATTTTCGGTAAACTGCATCAACTCAAAAGCATCCTTGTATAGCGGAATCAATCCAAAAGCAGTTTTGCTCTTATCGGTTACTTCAAAACTTATAACATCCTTTTGATTGTCAATGTGCTGTTTCAACCAACCTTGTGATGCCAAAACACGAAGTGCTACATTGAGATAACCTTCATTAGCTTTAAACTTTTCTGTGACATCGTTGAGTGAGACTTTTTCGTGTTGTAAAATATACTCAAGCACACCTTTTTTGTGCAATGAATAGGCAACCGGAACTGTAACGATTCCGTCTAAATGCCTGAATAAAATACCGCGTAGCTCACTTTTTGTTTTCATCAATCAGAATTTTGAATACAAACAAATATAATCAATTTACTACCATTTAATTCATAACTTTGTGTCACTTTAAAAATGGCGCCTCATGAGAATTTTAAAATACATCTTCTTGCTTATTCTTTTGGCACTGGTCGGGATTACAGTATATGTGGCGACTCAAAAAGGAGATTTTGAAGTAACACGGAGCAGTGTTATCAAAACATCAAGAACAACCGTTTTTGATTATGTGAATGATTATAAAAACTGGGAAACCTTTGGCTCGTGGATGCAGAAAGACAATGGACTCAAATTCGATTATGGAGCAAAAACGATTGGTTATGGTGCTAGAAGTTCCTGGGATAATGGTTCAGATGAAGGTGTAATCAAAACCGTTTTTGTAAAGGAAAATGACAGTATCGCTCAAAAAGCAGATTATAATGGAACGACAGCTGCAATTTCATGGAAATTTAAGGATACCATCGGTGGAACAAAAGTAACCATTCACACCAAAGGAAAAATGGATATTATGACCAAGATATCGAGTTTCTTTAAAGGCGGCGTGACTTCAATTGTAGGTGATGTGTATGAAAAAAGCCTGCGTAATTTAGATAAAACGCTTCACTATGAAATGAAAACCTATTCCATCAAAGTGAACGGAATTGTACAACGTCCATCCGGTTTTTGTTTGAAACAAACCGTTTCCTGCCATATTAAAAGCGTTCCGAAAAACACCAAAATCATGATGGCACGAATGATACATTTTTTCAAAAAGAATAAAATTGCATCAACAGGAAAACCATTTGTAAGTTATGATAAATATGACGTTGCCAATGACTTTGCTACTATTTCGGTTTGTGTTCCTGTCGGCCAACTTATTTCCATCTCAGAAGGCGATGTTACTTCGGGAGAAATTATTGCGTTTACGTGTTTGAAAACAACCCTGACAGGAGATTATTCACACAGTAAGGAAGCCTGGGCAAAAGCACAAAAATATATTGCCGACAATGGTTTAAAACAAAATTTTGCAGGTAATTATTCTGAAGTTTATGTAAAAACCATCGACGATGTAAAGCAACCATCAAAATGGATAACCGAGATTTACATTCCGGTATTTCCAAAAGCTGTGGAACTTCCTGCCAATGTCGTCTTACCAGAAAACACAGATACTAAACCACCTGCAGAACCTAAGGCTGGTGACGAGATTAATTTTTAATTGGTTTAAACCTTTTACGCTATCTTTATTCCAACCGATAAATTTTCACTTTGCAGGACGAAAAGGAATTCATTCAGGAATTATTAAATCCGAAAACGCAGAATGCTGCGTTTCAAAAACTCCTGCTCAATTATCAACGCCCACTATACAGCCATATCCGCAACATTGTTTTAAACCACGACGATGCAGATGATGTATTGCAAAATACTTTTATAAAAGTATTTCAGTATCTGAAGGATTTCAAAGGGGAAAGCAAATTATTTTCCTGGATGTATCGAATTGCAACCAACGAAGCCATAACATTTATCAATCAGAAAGCTAAAAAAAACGGAACAACCAGCGAAGCATTGCAGACCAAACTGGTAGATAATCTAAAAGCTGATGTTTATTTTGACGGAAGTGAAATCCAAATCAAGTTGCAAAAAGCCATAGCCAGCTTGCCTCAAAAGCAACAATTGGTTTTTAAAATGAAATATTACGAAGAAATAAAATACGAACACATGTCGGAGATTTTAGGAACGTCTGTTGGTGCTTTAAAAGCATCCTATCATCATGCTGTAAAGAAAATTGAAGAATTTGTCAAAGGCAATTAAACCATTTAACCTTAATTTTGTCAAACGCCCATGAAAGATTTCAAACTAGATAATGAACCAAAAATTACTTCAGGATTTACAATACCTGAAGGTTATTTTGATACATTTCAGGAAAAGGTCTTATTAAGACTGCCAAAAGAAGAGCCGAAAGTCATTTCGATATTCAATAGAAAAAAAAACTGGTATTTTGCAACAGCAGCGATTCTTATGATAATGCTTTCAATTCCATTATTCAATAACTATTCAACACAAAAGGAAGAAGTAGATACTCAAATCCTTGAAAATTATATAGCATATCAGTCTACAATATCCCAGGATGAAATTGTAGATTTATTGGAACAGGAAGACATTGATAAAATGAAAATGGAACTCAATGTTGACGACAGGGAAATCGAAGAAGCACTAAAATCAAATTCAAATTTAGAAGAATACATAATAAACTAACATTATGAAAATCAAAAATATACTTCCGCTACTTATAGTTTTCATTTCTATAAATGCAATCGCTCAGGACGGACCATTCCGCAAAAAGAAAGAACAGATTAAATCGCTAAAGGTAGCTTTCATTACCAACGAATTGGCATTGACTCCTGATGAAGCTACAAAGTTCTGGCCGTTGTTCAATGCATATGAAGACAAACAGCAGGAAATTAAAAAACAAAGGATAAAAGGTTATTTAGACAGAATGGATGATGATTCATTTGATAAATTATCAGATAAGGAAGCAGCAAGTTTGCTGGCTCAAATGGAAAGCAGTGAAGATGAATTATACCAGGCAAGAAAGAAATTTGTAGCCAGCCTGAAAGGTGTCATATCACCACTAAAAATTCTTAAACTTAAAAAAGCAGAAGAAAATTTCAATCGCAAGTTACTGCAACAGTATCGTGATAGGAAATTAGGTAGGTAAAGAGAGCAATGCTCTCTTTATTTTTTGAATTCAATTTTGATGATTTTATCCTTTCCGGCAGCAAAGGCAGTATTTTCATCAAGGAATCGAATCGTATAAAGTGTTTTATCATTTAAAAGCTGTTTCCATTTAAATCCGCCATCAGATGAATAATATAAGCCTGTGAGTCCTACAGAAACCAACTGCTTACCTTTGGATTTAGGAACATACTGAATGCATGATGCATATCCAAACCCTGATTTCTCTGCAATCAATCCCCATGTTTTTCCTCCATCAAAGGATATCGCCTTGTTTCTGGAATTCAGTTCCGGGATTTCATAATTTCCACCAGCGATTATTCCAAGTTTTCCATTATAAAAATTTGCAGTAAAAATTCCTGTCATCTCCTGCCCTTGCACAATAGGTGTTTCAAAAACTTCCCAAGTATTCCCTTTATCGGGAGAATAAAAAACCCTTGCTCTCTTACCTCCGGAAACTACCCAGGTTTTGTTTCCTTTGATGCAGATATTAGTATTGCTTGCAGCAAATGCGGCTTCACCATTTTCAACTTTTGGCAAAGCTAGACAAGAAGTTTTCTTCCATGTTTTACCTGCGTCCCTTGTTATCAATACCGAAAGACAATTTTCGGTTGGATCTCCAATAGCTATGCCTTTTTTTTCATTCCAGAAATTCATCGCATCATAAAATGCCTTTTCGTTGTTTTCCATATAAACTTTCTGAAAGCTCATATCAGATTTGTTTACCTTAAAAACGTTGGCCGGATTTCCAATATTGGCGATGAAAATTGATTTTGTATTTTGTGCAATTGACCTGAACTCTAGTTTTTCATCCGTATTGGCAATTGTCTTTTGCAAATGCGTAAGCGTTTTAAAATCGTAATACCCCATCCGGCTTTTATCCGCTGCATACCAAATCTTATCCTTATCAATTAGAATAGCCCTAATGCTTATTTTATCATTTAAGATTGTATCAACCGAAACCGATTTAAAAGGTTCATTTTCAGAAACCGAACCCGATTTGCAGTTTGCAAAAAGATTAAAAACAATAAGAGCCAGGAATATATTTTTCATTGGAAACAATTGAAGGATAAGCAAATGTATAAACTTTAACTAAGTTAAGATTGGATTAAAATGCATTAAAAAAAAGTTGTGGCACAGTAATTGGATGTTCGATTAAAAAATTATCCAAATACTAAATACTTATAATTATGAAAACTAAAATTTTATCCTTGACGATACTTTTCTTATGGAGTGTTACAAGTGTCTTTGCACAGGACAGGACTACTGTTACTGCAACCAATTCGGATATTAGTGACAACTTGGATCTGCGTGCTGTAGCATCAATTTTTGGTGATTCGCGTGACTTAGCTGATTTTGAAAGAAGATTGAATGATCCAAATGCTCAGATTTCGAATCTGGACTTGAATGGTGATAATCGTGTTGATTATTTACGTGTTATTGAGACAGTTGAAGGAAGTGCGCACTTAATCATAATTCAATCTGTCCTTGGCCTTGATACTTTTCAGGATATTGCAACGGTTGAAGTTGAAAGAGACCGATACAATAAAGTTCAGGTTCAGGTTGTAGGAGATGTTTACATGTATGGTAATAATTATATCTATGAGCCAGTATACGCCTATACTCCTGTAATTTATACCACTTTTTGGGTAAGCAGTTACAGGCCATATTATTCTTCATGGTATTGGGGATATTACCCAAGCTTTTATGTTGCCTGGTCTCCTTTCCCTGTTTACACATATCATAATCACATAGGTATTTATATAAATCATCATCATCATTATAATTATGTAAATTACAGGAATTGTAGCGTTGCCTACAACAATTATTATAATGGAAGAAGAGGAAATGCATACGAAAGACAATATCCAGGCCGTTCATTTGCACAAAGAAATACGGGTTACACAAACCGAAGGGAATTGGTTCAAAACAGAAAACCACAGGTTTCAAATACAAGAGGCACTGTTGCAAATAATAACACCCGAAATAATACAGGGTATGATTCTCCAAGAGGTGTAAGAGGTGTTGGTTCAAATGAAGTGAAAGGCGGTTCAACCCCAAGAACCCAAGGCAGCACAAGAGGTGTTGAGTCTCCAAGAAGTGTAAGTGTACAAAACGGAAGAGAAGTTACCAGCGAATCAACGCCTAGAACATATGGAAACACCCGAAATGGTGAATCTCCAAGAACTTATGGCAGTACTGGAAGCACTGAATCACCAAGAACATATGGGTCTGGAAGTTCTGAAACTCCAAGAACTTATGGAAATACCAGAAGTACTGAATCACCAAGAAGTAATGCGCCACAAGGAAATTCACGTGGATATGAAAGTCCGAGAAGTGAATCTCCAAGAAGTGCACAAAGGAATGAATCCCCAAGAAGTTCTGCCCCAAGAGAATATTCCCAACAAAGAGAAAATTCGCAACCAAGAGGTGGTGGCGGAGGAAATTCGAGAGGAAACGGAAATAGAAGAGGTTAAAGTTAAGTTGAATAGTTATAGTTTAAATTGTTGAAGAAAAGCACTACAGAAATGTGGTGCTTTTTTTATAAGCCAAAATTAAGTCCTTAAAAAAATAATTAATTTAAAAATGTAGTACATTTGTATCCGTTTTTTTAACAACTTACAATGGGTGCCCATAATCAAAAACTCCATAGCAATCTTAGTGTTGCAGGTTTACTTATTACGTTAGGAATTATTTATGGCGATATCGGAACTTCTCCGTTATATGTAATGAAAGCCATAATCGGATTAAAGCATGTTATTGACGAAGATATAATCCTGGGAGGACTATCCTGTATTTTTTGGACACTGACGCTTCAAACGACTTTGAAATATGTAATCATTACACTGAGTGCTGACAATCATGGTGAAGGTGGAATTTTTGCCTTGTATGCTTTAGTCAAACGAACCAAAATCCAATGGCTGATCGTTCCTGCAATTATTGGCGGTAGTGCACTTTTAGCAGACGGAATCATCACTCCTCCTATTTCTGTATCTTCCGCTGTAGAAGGAATCCGGACGTTTTATCCAAGTATCAATACTGTCCCAATCGTTATTGGAATCCTTTTCATATTATTTACCATCCAACAATTTGGAACTAAGTTGGTGGGCAAGTTTTTTGCCCCTATGATGCTTATCTGGTTTAGCATGCTTGGTATTCTGGGTATCATCCAAATCGGTTCCAATCTTGAAGTATTCCATGCATTGAATCCTTACTATGCCTATCATTTATTAAAAATCCACCCTGACGGGTTTTATGTTTTAGGTTTCGTATTTTTATGTACAACCGGAGCTGAAGCCTTGTATTCAGATATGGGGCACTGTGGAAGGAAAAACATCCGTATCAGCTGGATTTTTGTAAAAGCAACATTGGTATTGAACTACTTTGGTCAAGGAGCTTATCTGATAAAACATAAAGGCGATACTTTATACCATTTAAGTGGAAATAATTCCAACGCCAACCCTTTTTATTTAATAATGGAAAGTTGGTTCCAACCTATCGGAATCATCATTGCAACCATGGCTGCAGTAATTGCTTCGCAGGCATTGATCAGCGGTTCTTTTACCCTTATCAATGAAGCGATGAGGCTAAACTTCTGGCCAAAGGTTAAAATCAAATACCCAACCGACTTAAAAGGACAATTATACATTCCATCAATAAACTGGCTACTGTTCATTGGATGTGTTGGAATTGTGCTTCACTTTGAAGAATCAGGAAATATGGAGGCTGCTTACGGCTTGGCAATCGTTTTATGCATGATTATGACTACTATTCTTTTGAATTATTATCTGATAATGAAAAGAGTTTCCATGTTCATTATTGTTCCTGTTATTGCGCTTTATCTGTGTATTGAAATAAGTTTCCTTATAGCTAATCTTGATAAATTCCCGCATGGAGGTTATGTAACATTAATGATAGCATGTGTATTGATTGGTATCATGACGGTTTGGTTCCTGGCTAAGAAAATCAGCAAGGCCTACACCAAAATTGTTAAAATTGAAAGCTACAAAAAAGTACTGGCTGAGTTAAGCGTGGATTTGTCTATTCCGAAATATGCTACACATTTGATTTATATGACCAACTCGACACGTACGGATGAAATCGAAGAAAAAGTAATGTATTCCATTCTTCAGAAAAGACCAAAGCGTGCCGATATGTATTGGTTTGTCCATGTAAATATCCTTAGCGAACCTTATAAAAGGGAATATCGTGTTACCGAAATTGTAAGGGACGATTTATACCGCGTTGACTTCAATTTAGGCTTTAGGGAACCTACAAAAATCAACCTGATGTTCAAGGAAGTAATCCGCGATATGGTTCAGAATGGTGAAGTTGACGTTACCAGCCGTTATGAATCGCTGAACAAAAACAACATTATTGGTGACTTTAAATTTGTCCTTTCGGAGAAATTCCTTTCTAATGACAGCGATTTAACTTTCTTTGAGAAAATTGTAATGAACAGTTATTTCTTACTCAAAAAAATGAGTTTGTCTGAAGAGAAAGGATTTGGATTGGATAGCAGCTCTGTAAAAGTAGAGCAATTCCCAATGGTACTCCACGCTCCTGAGAAATTTGAAATGTGTCGCATTCGTTAATGGATTTGAATATCAGATTATTTGATTTTTAAAACTTTAAAAATTAACAAATAGCCAATAAAAAAGCAATATCTTTGCGCGCTCATTTTTTTACAACATGCGATTACACCGAAATCTAGTTTATACAACAATCGACTCTTTAAATGCAATCTTCAATGAAGGGGAATATGCCGATAAAGTAGTTGCCCGTGCCTTGAAAAAAGACAAACGTTGGGGAAGTTCCGACCGAAAATTCGTTGCCGAAACTATCTACGAAATTGTTCGTTGGAAAAGATTATATGCCGAAATCGCCGAAGTAAAAGAACCTTTCAATAGAGATGATTTGTGGCGCATGTTTGCAGTTTGGGCAGTATTGCGGGGTTATCCGATTCCCGATTGGAGACAATTGGAAGGAACACCGGCACGAAAAATCAAAGGAAGATTTGACGAACTTTCCAAAATTAGGAAAATGCGTGAGTCTATTCCGGATTGGATGGATGAATTAGGCGCTAAGGAATTAGGTGAAGAGGTTTGGACCAAAGAGATTGCGGCTCAAAACCAACCTGCGAAAGTGATCCTTCGTGTAAACACCTTAAAAACCACAAAAGAAGTGCTTCGCGCTATTTTGATGGATTTAAATATTGAAACCGAATTTTTGGCAGACCAGCCAGATGCTTTGGTGTTAAAAGAAAGAGCCAATGTATTTTTAACTGATGCCTTCAAGGAAGGATTGTTCGAAGTTCAGGACGCTTCCTCTCAATTGGTTGCAGCTTTCCTTGATGTTCAACCCGGAATGAGGGTTGTAGATACCTGCGCTGGTGCTGGTGGCAAAACATTGCACATGGCATCACTAATGCAGAACAAAGGGCAATTGATAGCAATGGATTTGTACGAAAGCAAATTGAAACAATTGAAATTAAGGGCTAAAAGAAACGGCGCTTTCAATATAGAATACCGAATAATCGATACAACCAAAGTCATCAAAAAACTCCACGAAAAAGCCGATAGGGTTTTAATTGACGCACCATGCAGCGGTTTGGGTGTATTAAAAAGAAATCCGGACGCCAAATGGAAATTACAGCCTGAATTTATAGATAATATCAAAAAGGTACAGGCAGAAGTTTTGGAAAATTATTCCAAAATAGTAAAGCCCGGAGGAAAATTGGTTTATGCAACCTGTTCGGTCTTACCGTCTGAAAATCAGGAACAAATTAAGCGTTTTTTAACAACTGAAGCTGGAAAAAGCTTTACCTTTGTTAAGGAAACCAAAATCCTGGCCCAGGAAACTGGTTTCGACGGGTTTTATATGGCGCTGTTAGAAAGAAAAAAAGAAATATAAAAACACAAATGAAAAAAATCTTAACCTTATTATTTTTAAGTTTTACCGTTATTGGAATTGCCCAGGACAAATCAGCGGTAACGTTGTCAACCAATTCAATTCCGCCGGGATATTACAACACAGCTACAGGAACTGGTTACACCTTAAAAACCCAATTATTCAATATCATTAAAGATCATAACGACAGAGGATATGCCGGTTTGTGGACTACTTATGAAACTTCAGACAGGGATCATCAGTATGAAAATGATGATACGCTTATAGATCTTTATTCTGAAAATCCAACAGGTGCAGATCCTTATAATTTTGTTATCAATACCAATCAATGTGGTTCTTACAGCGCTGAAGGCGGTTGCTACAACCGTGAGCATGTAATACCTCAAAGTTATTTTGGAAATGGTGTTCAGCCTATGTATTCAGATGCGCACTCGGTACTTCCTACTGATGGAAAAGTTAACGGTTGGAGAGATGACCATCCTTACGGCGTGGTAGCGGCAACTACAAATCCATGTAATGCTGGCGCAACAAACACGCCATGTGCCACACAAAATGGTTCCAAATTAGGCAACAACGTCAACTCTGGATATTCTGCCGGTTATTCATCAAAGGTTTTTGAACCTTTGGATGCATTTAAAGGTGACATTGCACGAGTTATATTTTATTTTGCAACAAGATATGAAGACCAGTTAGTGGGATTCTTCACTACGACTTCTTCTGAAGCAAAAGTTATTTTTGATGGTACAAGTGGCCATACCTTTTCGCAAACATTTTTAAATATCCTACTGACATGGAACACTCAAGACCCTGTTAGTGCTAGGGAAATTGAACGAAATGACGCAATCTATGCACGTCAGGGCAACAGGAATCCATTCATTGACCATCCGGAATGGGCAACTACCATTTGGGGATTGCCTTTAGCAGTTTCAGATTTTGATTCTTTGGCAACGGTTTCAATTTACCCAAATCCATCCAGAGATGTGGTAAATATTTCTACAGGCATCGCGCTTGATCAAATTGATATCATTACCATCAACGGCCAGGTTTTACAACAAATAAAAAACCCAACTTTTGAAAATAACAACTACACAATTAGTAACCTGCCAAAAGGATTTTATTTTGTAAAATTATCCTCTGCTACTAATTCAGTTACCAAAAAAGTATTGATAAACTAGATTTAATAATTCCAATTATACCCTAAACGCTGTTGAAATTCAACAGCGTTTTTTTGTTTTTAATCGAAAAAGTAGCCGAAATACCCCAAATATAGTACATAAAGCGTTGTTTTACTTTGAATTTTAGAGCGTGTTTCTTATCTTTCGCCCTCATATTGTGTAACCCTTAAAACATTTTACAAAATGTTAGAAGAAAAGAATGATAACCTGCAAGATGCAGATGGAAACGTGGCTAATGAATCACAAGAAGTGACAACGGCTGAAAATCAAGAAATTCCTGTTGAAGTCCAGGAGGAAAACGAAGCTGTAGTAGAAGCCGAAGAAGCAACTGCAGAAGTAGAAGTTCCTGTTGAGGAAGTTGCAGAAGAAACTGTGGAGGAAACTGCGACGGAAATTGAAGCTGAAGCTCCGGTTGAAGAAGCTACTGAAGAGAAAGTAGCTGTTTTAACTGAGTCACTTACAGAAGACGAACTTGAAGTTGCTGCCGAAAAAGAAGCGCTTGTTGAAGAAACTGTCGAAGCTGTTGTAGCTGAACCTGAAGCTGAAGAAGAAGTTATTGAATTAACTGACGAACAGGCGGAAGATGATTCTCCAATGATTGAATCTGACAGCCAATCGGTGATCAGTGCCATTGAAGAGGTAAACGCTGAGGAAAGCGAAGACGAAACTTTAAAAGAGCGTCACGACATTCCTATGCTGGATTACGATACCTTGTCAATGGAGCAATTGGTTGACGAATTAGCCGTATTGGTTGCTGTCGAAAAAATGATGTCAGTTAAGGACCACGTTGAAGAATTAAAAAAATCATTCTTATCAAAATACCATCATTTCATTGATGAAAAGAAAGAGGAATTCCATGCTGAAAATCCGGAAACTACCGAGGATTTTCATTATCATTTCCCTTTAAAAGCAAAATTTGACCAATTATACTCTCAATACAGAGACAAGAAAAATAATCATTTCCAAAGCCTACAAAACAGCCTTAAATCTAACTTAGAAAACAGGTTGGCAATTGTAGAGGAATTGAAAAACCTAATACACAGCCAAGACAGCATTCCGGTTACTTTGAAGAAATTCAATGATATCCGTGACCGTTGGAAAGTGGCTGGACCAATTCCAAAAGACAAATACAACCACGTTTGGAATAACTACCATTTCCATTTAGAGAATTTCTATGATGTATTGCATTTGGACCGTGAAATCCGTGATTTGGATTTCAAACACAATTTGGTTCAGAAGCTTAAGATCATTGAGCGCGTTGAAGAATTGGTAAAAGAGGAAGACGTTAACAAAGCATTCCGTGAATTACAGGATTTACACCGCATCTGGAAAGAGGATATCGGTCCGGTTTCGAGAGAAAACCGTGAGGAAATTTGGAACAAATTCAGTGAACTGACCAAGCAGATGCACGACAAACGCGAAGGTTTGTTTGAACAGCTTCGCGAAGTTGAAAAAGGAAATTTAGACAAGAAAAAAGAAATCATTGCCCAAATCGAGGTTTTGGCTCAGGAAAAAGTAAACTCCCATGCAGCCTGGTTAGGCCAGATTGAAAAAGTGGAGGCTTTGCGCAATCAGTTCTTCAGCGCAGGGAAAGTTCCGGCTGAAGTTACAGACCAAACCTGGAACGACTTCAAAAATGCAGTGAGAAGTTTCAATGTATTGAAAAACTCTTTCTATAAAGACATCAAAAAAGACCAGAACGATAACCTTTCCAAAAAACAGGCTTTGGTTGCCAAAGCAAATGAACTAAAGGAAAGTACCGATTATGCAGCAACTACTCCAATATTCAAGCAAATCCAGGAAGAGTGGAAAACCATTGGACATGTTCCAAGAAAGTTTTCAGACAAACTTTGGGCGGAATTCAGGGCTGCCTGCAACGAATATTTTGAAAAGCTGAAAGAGCAGAAATCTGAAGTTAACGAAGAAGAATTACAGGCTTTTGAAAGCAAGAAAGCATATCTTGAAACCATCAAAGGTTTCGAATTGGTTGGCGATCATAAAACCGATTTGGATGCGATAAAAGCCCACATCGAAACCTGGAAAGGCTTTGGAAAAGTGCCATTCGCACGCCGACATATTGAAGGCAAATTCAATAAAATCCTTGATTTCCTGTTCGAAAAACTGAGCTCAAGCAAGAAGGATAATGAAATGGCGCGTTATGCCAACAGAATTGATAACCTTTCTGGCGCTGATAACACCCGAAAATTAGACAACGAAAAAGTATTCATCATGCGTAAGATTGATGAAGTACAAGGAAATCTTTTCCAGTTGGAGAACAACATTCAATTTTTTGCCAATGCAAAATCAGATAATCCAATGGTAAAGGAAGTAATGAAAAACATTGAGAAACAAAAAGAAGAATTGGCTACCTGGAAAGAAAAGCTAAAACAACTTAGAAGTATCAAAACTGAATAAAAGAAAAGTCCCGAATAATTCGGGACTTTTTTATTACTGTATTTTAGAAGCCAAAAGATAAATGACCGCCATTCTTATGGCTACGCCGTTTTCAACCTGGTCTAA
The DNA here is from genome assembly GCF_021608265.1 of Flavobacterium wongokense. Classification (GTDB taxonomy): domain Bacteria; phylum Bacteroidota; class Bacteroidia; order Flavobacteriales; family Flavobacteriaceae; genus Flavobacterium; species Flavobacterium wongokense. The sequence goes on along the minus strand of NZ_JAKIHP010000002.1, from coordinate 41,868 downwards.
GATGACCGATTGTTTAGAATCAGCTACATCTGAAGTGATTTCTACACCTCTGTTTATTGGTCCGGGATGCATGATGACAATTTCCTTGCCCAAGGAATCCAAAAGTTGCTTGTCTACACCATATTGTTGGGCATATTCTCGTGTGGAAGGGAAATAATTCACATCCATCCGCTCGTTCTGAACACGTAACATATTCGCTACATCGCACCATTCCAGGGCTTTTCTCAAATTGGGTTCAACCGTTACACCAAGGCTTTCAATGTATTTCGGGATTAGTGTTTTTGGCCCGCAGACTTTTACTTCTGCGCCCTGCATCTGTAGTGCATAAATGTTGGACAAAGCCACTCTCGAGTGCAAAATATCACCTACAATTACCACCTTCTTTCCTCCTACTTTGCCCAGTCTTTCCCTTATGGAATAACTGTCCAAAAGTGCCTGCGTTGGGTGTTCGTGTGCCCCGTCGCCAGCGTTAATGATGCTTGCCTTTACATTTTGTGACAGAAAATAAGCCGCTCCGGGATTGGCATGGCGCATCACAACCATATCCACTTTCATCGAAAGGATATTGTTTACAGTATCAATCAGCGTTTCCCCTTTTTTTACCGAAGACTGCGCCGTTGAAAAACTAATTACATCAGCGGAAAGCCTTTTTTGTGCCAGTTCGAATGAGAGTTTGGTTCGTGTACTGTTTTCAAAAAAAATATTGGCAATGGTAATGTCGCGCAGCGAAGGCACTTTTTTGATGGGACGATTGATCACTTCCTTGAAATGGTCTGCCGTTTCAAAAATCAAATCAATATCTTTTTTGTTCAGATATTTTATGCCTAATAAATGGTTGACTGATAGTTCGGACATTGTTGTTGTGTTGTTATTGTTGTGTGTCTGTTCAATCTAAATTATTATATTACATCAGGTATACTGCATCTTCTCCGTCTTTTTCCTTCCAGCAGACTTTTACATTTTCATCATTTATCACGTCTACCTGACGGCCTCTGTAATCGGGCTGGATTGGCAGATGACGGCTGAATCTCCTGTCTATGAGTACCAACAATTCTATTTCTGAAGGCCTTCCGAAAGACTGTATTGCGGTTAATGCTGCACGAATGCTTCTTCCTGTAAAAAGTACGTCATCAATAAAGACGACTTTTTTATCTTCTACCAAAAAATCGATTTGCGTTTTATTGGCTTCCAGTTGCTTTTCGCCACGACGGAAATCATCACGGAAAAATGTGATATCCAAAAATCCGAGTGGTATGTTCTTGATCTTGTAATCGGTTTCTAAAATAGTCTTCAATCGTTGTGCGAGTGAAACACCTCTTGGCTGGATTCCGATAAGTACTGAATTGGAAAAATCGAGGTGGTTTTCGATTAACTGACAAGCCAAACGATGGAGTATGATATTGACTTCTTTTGAAGTGAGCAATACTTTTTGACTCATGATAGTGTTGTTTGGGTTGTAAAAGTAGTATTTTTTATTGAGTGTGTCAACTGATGCTAAAAATTATGTTCAAAAGTAAAATGTTTCTGAATAAAATTTTTATTACATTTATCACCTATATCTTATTGGTATACAACTGTCAAAACATCAAAACATAGTATTTATGAAATTAAAAATACTCTTTCTTTCTGTTATTGCAGGCAACATTTTATCTGCACAGAATGTAACTTTCGGAAACGCCAATTTTAAAACCAAAATTGTAAACTCTTCCGCGAGCAATACTACCGCAAAAAACCTGGGCGGAAGTTATTTTGCAGTCGATGCCAATGCCGATGGTGAAATACAGGAAACCGAAGCGCAGCAGGTAAGTGAACTTAATATTTCATCCTCAGGCATTGCCAGCCTGGTTGGAATTAATAGCTTTACAAATCTGACAAAACTGGTCTGCACCGGTAATCCTTTATCGGGAGTAGCAGATTTAACCGGATTGAATCTTATTAATTATATAGATATAGCTATAGGAAGCCTTAATCTTGGAACAAAGGCAAATTTGGAAACCCTATTATTAAGTACCGGGACTTCAACACTTACTTATGATTCGCCTACGGCAACATTAAAAACTTTTAGGGGAATGACTCCTGTTTTCCTAAGTATCAATTATTTAAAAAGACTTGCGCTTCAGGATATAACCATAAATAAATTTGGGATTAACTTTCCTTATTCCGCCCTTAAATACCACATGCAGGTAAACCGTCTATATCTAGGCACCAATTTTACTTCAAATGGAGATGCAGCCGTAATGACATTCACCGATTACAATCCGTTGGATGCTCCTGTTTATCCGCAAAACATAAAAACATTGGTAATCGGTCAATTTTTCGGTGGTTTGCCTATAGGGAATTTCCACAATTTAGAATCGCTGACTTTTGCTTCTACCGATCCTGCAAATCCGTCTACGGGTTGTCCTACCTGCCAGATATTCAATCCAACAGATTTCCCTAACCTGAAGGAACTGAATTTTTTAAGGAATTATAATCCGATACTAAATTTAGACCTTTCGCCCCTAACCCATTTGGAGAAATTTACAACCCACGACATTTCATTTGATGGAGATGATAATCCCGGAATGCAGTTCACAATAAATTTTGGTAATAATCCCAATTTATCAGAAGTGAGCTTTCAGGAACTACCAACGGGTAATTTGGATTTTTCACAAAACGTAAACCTAAAAAAAATAGGTATCCTTAGCCAGCTTCCTCAATTCATTAATTTTTTGAATATCAATATTAATCTTGCGCCTGCAAATAATTTGGAAGAGATTGACTTTAATGGTTATATATTTAATTCTTCAGACTCTGAATGGTCAAATCAAGGCATTACGTTAAATAACATCGACCAAAGCAGCAAACTGAAAAAAGTAAAATTACAATACTGTAGAATCGTAAATCCTTTTCCAATAACGAGTCAGTTTTTTACTAATTTCATAGCTTACGACAGCTTTTTTAATACTTTGGATTTTGGTCATCTGCCAAATTTTAATCACTTTGAACTCACCAATTTTACTACTATAACCCAACCGACATTTCCTGTCAATGATTTGTCAATTGACTTAAGCGGTTGTACTGCTTTACCTCAGATTGACATCACCTATCCGAAACTAAGATATTTATCCATTAAAAATGGTGTCGAAGACAATGATGGCGACATTTACAATGATGGCAACGGCTTAACGCTCTGCATTGACAATACTGATTATGACAATGCGATTTTCCCTAACGGAATGTCTAATTGGGATCTTCCTGCCAATACTGTTGTGACAAATTATTGCGAGACGTTGGCACCAGAAGGAAGTTTCAACAGCCTTATTGGAAAAGTACGGTTTGACGGTGATGCAAATGGTTGCGATAACAACGATGTTATTGTCCCAAATATGAACATAAAATCTACGGCCGGGCTAGTAAACAGTTACACTGCCTCTAACGCTACCGGTGATTATTTACAATATTTAGGGCTTGGAAATTACACCTCGGTTCCTGTTTTTGAAAATCCGGGATATTTTGTTGTTCCAACACCTTTCGCTTCCAGCTTTACAACTTACGACAATATTCAAACCCAGGATATCTGCATTGTGCCAAATGGAACCCACAACGATTTGGATGTGACAATTATTCCAATCAATGTTGCGCGTCCCGGACTCAATGCCAAATATAAAATCATCTACAAAAACAAAGGTACCACAGTGCTGTCTGGCAATCTTGCCTTCCAATACGATGATGCTGTGATGGATTTGGTTGCCTCATCTGTAGCTCCAACAAGCCAGTCAACGGGAATGCTGAATTGGGATTTCAATTTAAACCGATTTGAAACAAAACAGATAGTTGTAGAAATGAACCTGAATACTCCAACGGAAACTCCTCCATTAGACGATGGAAGCCCGCTTCATTACGCAGCTACGATTAATCCTGTCTTAGCCGATGAAACTCCAAACGATAATGTTTTTAACCTAAATCAGGTAGTTCGGAATTCACATGATCCAAATGATAAAACCTGCTTGGAAGGAAGTTCGGTTGGCACTATTAAAATTGGGGATTATGTAAACTATATGATACGCTTTGAAAATACCGGAAGCGCAGAAGCCATCAATGTAGTTGTTAAGGATGTTATCAATACGGCCAAGTTTGACGTTAACAGCATTCAGGCAATTGATGCAAGCCATCCTTTTAGAATGACCGTTACCGAGAACAATAAAGTGGAATTCTTCTTTGAAAACATTATGCTTCCGGGCACGCCAAGCGAATTGAGGTATGGGTATATTGTTTTCAAAATAAAGCTGAAATCAACTTTAACAAACGGAACTACCTTTAGCAACTCAGCCAATATTTACTTTGATTATAATGCTCCCGTCGTTACCAATACATTCGTAACGACCATACAGAATTTAGGAATGGATGACTCAGCTATACATCCTAAACTGGTTGCCTACCCAAACCCTGTAAAGGACAATCTGCATTTTGAAACTACAATTGAAATTACAAAAGCGGAAATCTATGATGTAAGTGGAAGAGTTATTATTACAAGTGGCGTATCCAATAATACAATAAACCTAAGCGCTTTGAAAACCGGAAATTACATCGTGAAAATATTCACCGGAAATGAAGTGATGTATGCCAAGGTCATCAAAGAATAATACATAAACAATTCCTTTAAAACTCCCAAGTTTCACACTTGGGAGTTTTTTTTTGTCATAGTCAGAGCAACCTTTTTAAGTTTTTGTTACTAGTAGTTATAAACAAAAAACATCATGAAAACAAACTTCACCTACTTAACATTTGCCTTTCTTTTTTTAACCCAATTCGGCATTGCACAACCTTGCTGGATGGAAATGAAAGGCGGCAGGATTCATAGCGTTGCATTACGGGCTGACCATACCTTATGGATATGGGGAGGAAACTCCAACCATCAGCTAGGAAACGGAACAACAACAGCGAGTACTAATCCGATACAGGTTGGAACCGATTCAGACTGGGCACAGGTAGCCGTGGGCGATTATTGGACATTAGCTATAAAAAGTGACGGTACATTATGGGCCTGGGGAGAAAACCATCTTGGTTTTTTAGGCAATGGCACTCGAAACGAGATTACAGTTCCAACACAGATAGGAACAGACAGCGATTGGAGAATGGTTACTACAGGAAGATTTCATTCAATGGCTATAAAAACAAACGGAACGCTTTGGGGATGGGGACAAAATGCCGATGGGAATATCGGTGACGGAACCTTAATCGACCGACTGGTTCCTACGCAGATTGGAACTGCCAACGACTGGCAGAATATCTACCAAGGCTATTATCATTCCTTTGGCATCAAAACCAATGGCTCTTTATGGGGATGGGGATTTAATGCCTATGGAAGTTTAGGAGATGGTACCAATGTTGATAAAATTGTCCCAACACAGATTGGAACAGGTACCAACTGGGCACAAATTTCAGGTGGTAATGCCCACAGCATTGCCGTAAAAACAGATGGCACTTTATGGTCAACCGGTGTAAATACAATTGGACAATTGGGAGACGGTACAACAGTAGATAAAAATACATGGACTCAAATTGCAATTGCGGGTACTTTTACTAAAGTTGCAACAGGAGTTGGTCATAATGTAGCCCTGAGGTCTGATGGAACCATTTGGGAATGGGGTTTGAACAATGCCGGGCAAATTGGGAATGGAACTAGGGATAATTTTGTTGGCGTATTATCTCCAATCCAGGTAGGTTCGGGTACCAATTGGATGAGCGTTGCCGTGGGCTCACACAATACTTTCGCCATGACAACTGCTGGTGCTAATTGGTCATGGGGACTTAATTTTGGTTTTCTTCTGGGAATTGGCAACACCGCTGATTATGTGCTTTTTCCAAGCTCAGTCAATAATTGCAGGACGCTGGATAATGAGGAAATAACCCTAAATGCCGACTCAGCCAAACTCTATCCAAATCCGGCAAATGATTTTGTAACCATAGAAACAAACCAAACTCCAATTCAAAATATTGAATTGTTCGATATACAGGGAAGATTGATTAATTCGGAAACACTGACTTCACCAGCAAATCAACATCAATTAAATGTGTCACAATTGGTTAAAGGAACTTATCTGATAAAGATTACTGCAGGCGAAAAATTACAAAATATTAAACTTCTCAAAAACTAATTATTTAAAATCATGACTCCCGAGCTTACACTTGGGAGTTTTTTTATATTTAGGAATATAGTCATGGATTTTGCTATTTTTGAAACAAATTCAAAAGGATTAAAATAATGGCTAAAAAATACTGGTTGTTAATGAGCATTGTATTGCTTACGACAACACAACTATTCGCTCAACAAATAGATTCCACAAGTGTTTTAATGAGTGAAATTTCAAAAAGCTATAAAGGCGATATTAAAAACGGCCTTGCCCATGGAAAGGGAACCGCAAAGGGTGAGGATACTTACAGCGGTGAATTCAAAAATGGCTTACCCGATGGCAAAGGAAAATACACCTATAAAAACGGGAATACTTTTTCGGGGTATTTCAGCAAAGGACTGAAAAATGGCAAGGGGGTTTTTAATTTTTCTTTAGCCGGGAATGCAATGACACAAAAAGGCTATTGGGTAAATGGTGATTATGTCGGCATCACAGACCCTGCAGAGCTTTATATTGTTTCAAACATATCCGGAATTGAAAGTTATTCCATTAAAAAAGTAGACGATAATTCAGAAGGCATTACTTTTTCGGTAATAAAAGGAGGAATGAAATACGTTCCCAGCAGTTTCAAGATCGTTCCCACTTCGGGACAGATGATGCCTCAGGGTAAAAGTTTATCAATAACCAATTACAACTTACCGGTTAATTGTGAAGTCAGTTTTACAGTCAACAAAAGTGGAAACATTGTCCAATGTTACTTTACCTTCGAAATCCTGAAACCCGGTAAATACGAAGTAGAACTTATAAATCCTTAATAAAAACTCCCGCCAAATAGCGGGAGTTTTTTTTTGTTAATTATACATTTTCTTTCTCAATTCCTGGACCTTTTCGTCTTCAAGATATTCGTCAAATGTCATGTAACGGTCAATCACACCATTTGGAGTAATTTCCAGAACCCTGTTGGCAACAGTTTGCGCAAACTCATGGTCATGCGTCGTAAACAATACCGAACCTTTAAAATTCTTTAATGAATTGTTGAACGCTGTAATCGATTCCAAATCCAAGTGGTTTGTTGGTTCGTCAAGCATTAAGACATTGGCACGTATCATCATCATTCGCGACAGCATGCAACGCACTTTTTCTCCTCCAGATAAAACGGTACACTTTTTCAAAGCTTCTTCACCAGAGAAAATCATTTTCCCAAGGAAACCACGAACATATACTTCGTCACGCTCTTCTTCCGTTTTTACAAACTGGCGTAACCAATCTACAAGATTTAGGTTGCCATCGGTAAAAAACGAACTGTTATCATTTGGCAAATAGGATTGTGTAGTGGTAATTCCCCAATCAAAGGTTCCAGCATCCGCTTTTTGATTTCCGTTAAGGATTTCGTAGAAAGCTGTCGTAGCACGCGAATCCTTAGAAAAGACAACAACCTTATCGCCTTTCGCCATATTCAGATCGACATTTTTGAACAATACTTCTCCATCAACAGAGGCTGCCAAATTTTGCACATGAAGGATTTGGTCTCCTGCTTCCCTTTCAACATCAAATATAATGGCAGGATATCTACGGCTCGAAGGCTTGATTTCCTCTAAATTCAATTTGTCAATCATTTTTTTACGCGAAGTAGCCTGTTTCGATTTAGCAACGTTGGCACTAAAACGACGGATGAATTCTTCAAGTTCGGCTTTCTTTTCCTCAGCTTTTTTGTTTTGCTGGGCTTTCTGTCTTGCGGCTAATTGGCTTGATTCATACCAAAATGTGTAGTTTCCTGAGTAATGATTGATTTTGGAAAAATCGATATCAGAAATATGCGTACAAACTGCGTCCAAAAAGTGACGGTCGTGCGAAACTACGATTACGGTATTTTCATAATTCGCCAGGAAATTCTCCAACCAGGAAATCGTTTCAAAATCCAGGTCGTTCGTAGGCTCATCCATTACCAAAACATCAGGGTTACCAAAAAGCGCCTGCGCCAAAAGCACACGAACCTTAAGCTTTCCTTCCATTTCTCCCATCAGGGTATAATGCATATCGGAACCAATTCCTAGGTTTGATAACATTGCACCTGCATCGGATTCGGCATTCCAACCATTCATTTCCTCAAACTGCACCTGCAATTCCCCTATCCTATCCGCATTGGCATCATCATAATCGGCATACAAAGCATCCATTTCCGATTTTACGGCAAACAAAACCTTATTACCCATCATCACTGTTTCCAGAACCGTATGCTCATCAAACATGTTGTGATTTTGATTTAAAACCGACATACGTTTTCCAGGTTCCAGGAAAACCCTTCCTGATGTTGGATCAATATCGCCAGCCAGGATTTTCAAAAAAGTTGATTTCCCTGCGCCATTAGCACCAATCACACCATAGCAGTTTCCTTGTGTAAAGGTCGTATTTACTTCATCGAATAATATTCTTTTACCAAACTGGACTGATAAATTATTTACAGTTAACATGAATTGTGTTTATTAAATTTCGGTGCAAAAGTAGTTAAAATAAAGCATATTTTAGTTAAAAAAATGTTGTGTAATTAATGAGAAAACAGCATATTTACCGCAGTTTAACTTTAACTATAGATTAACAGTAAAATCAAAAGTATCAGATTAATTTTGTTTACTAGTCTCAAATTAATGCACAAGATTCACAATATAAAAGTTTTAGGTTTCCTTATTCCCATAATCGTACTTTTTAGTTCGTGTAAAAACGAATTCAAAGGCTGCGAGTATGTTGCTTATTTTGGAGGGGAAATTGTTAATCCCAACAATCCTTACGTACTTTTCTGCAAGGATAATGAAGTGATTGACACTCTCAAGCTGGACAAAAACAACCGTTTCTTCATTCAGTTTGATTCGCTGGCACCGGGACTTTACAGCTTTAAGCACGAACCAGAATACCAATATGTTTACTTTGATAAAAACGACAGTATTATGGTGCGTGTGAACTCCAAGGATTTTGACGAATCTGTTGTTTTTTGTGGGCGTGGCGAAGAAAAGAACAATTTCCTGATGGAAATGTTTCTGAAAAATGAGAAGGACAAATACAAAATGTTCGAATTTTTTGATGACAATTTCGAAGACTTTTCAAAGGAAATAGATTCAACCTATGCCAAAGAAACCCGTTTTTATAATACTAGAAAAGCAGAAATAAAATGGAGCGAAGACTTTGATGTTTTTGCAAAAGCTTCCTTGGATTTTAACTATTATTCGAAAAAGGAATTGTATCCACTCGTTCATAAAATAAGGACCGGTGAAGATATGATTGAAAAACTTCCGGGCGATTATTACGACTACCGCAAAAAGATTGATTTCAATAATGTAGAACTTTCCAGTTATGCTCCGTATGTGATGTATTTATCACACATGCTGAACAATATGGGAACCATCAACTACCACAACCATTTTTCTGAAACCGATTTGGCACTGAAGACCAACATCAACAAAATGACCATTGCCGATACTTTGATTAAAGATAAAACGGTTAAGAACAATATACTCAACAACATTGCTTTCACTTATTTGCTTGAAGACCAAAATATGGCCAATAACAATAAGTTCTTACAAACCTATAAAAGGCTTTCAACCGATAAGAGTAAAAAGAACGAGATTACAACCATCTGCAATGCCATACAGATGCTGAAAGTGGGTTATGAACTTCCTGAAGTGAGTTTGGTTGATGCAACAGGAACTACAGTATCTTCAACAAATGTTACCAAGCCAAACACCATATTTTTCTTCTGGACGGTAAATGCCAAATCCCATTTTGAAGCGGTCCATAAAAAGGTAATGGAATTAAAATCGAAATACCCACAATACAATTTTGTGGCCGTAAACATTAATGACAGCGGTGAAGATTGGATTAAAACACTCCAGAAATATAAATTTGACGGCATTACCGAACTACATTGTTCCGATTTTGAAAACCTCAAAAACAAATGGGCAATCAACAAAATCCATAGAACGATTATCCTTGGCGATAAAGGCCTAATCAAAAATGCCTTCGTCAACATCTTTGACTCACAGTTTGAAAACAACCTAAAATAAGTTTAGGTAACGGACATAAAAAAAGGCTTTCAAAATTGAAAGCCTTTTTCATTTTAGATTAAATCTATTATTTGTTTCCTTTAGCATAATCTGCTAAGAACTGAGCCAAACCAAGGTCTGTTAAAGGGTGTTTCAACAATCCTGTGATAGAGGATAATGGTCCGGTCATTACATCAGCTCCAATTTTGGCGCAATTTACAACGTGCATCGTGTGACGGATTGAAGCCGCAAGGATTTCTGTTTCAAAGGCATAATTATCATAAATTTCACGGATCTCCTGAATCAAGGCCAAACCATCAGTTGAAATATCATCCAGCCTTCCTAAGAACGGCGAAACATAAGTTGCGCCCGCTTTTGCAGCCAAAATGGCCTGGCCTGCAGAGAATACCAAAGTCACATTCGTTTTCACTCCTTTATCAGAGAAATATTTACAGGCTTTTACACCCTCTTTGGTCATTGGCAGCTTTACCACAATCTGCGGATGCAAATCGGCCAACTCCTCACCTTCCTTAATCATTCCGTCATAATCAATGGCAATAACTTCGGCACTTACGTCTCCATCTACAATGTTGCAAATGTCAACATAGTGTTTCAAAATGTTGTTTTTCCCAGTGATTCCTTCTTTTGCCATCAACGAAGGATTTGTTGTTACTCCGTCAAGAACACCCATGTCCTGAGCTTCCTTAATTTCATTTAAATTGGCAGTGTCAATAAAAAATTTCATAAAATTTATTTTAAAAAAGTTGTGTTCAAAATGTGGGCGTTCCCCGTTCTTCAAACGGGTCGGGCTTTCGGCTGCACAGGGTGCCTGCCTCTATCCCTAACGCAAACTCGGTGCAAAAGTACAATATTTTTAAGTTTCAAAGTGGCAAAGTCGCAAAGTTCCAGAGTTTTTTTACTTTGCTACTTTGCGACTCTGCAACTTTGCTACTTTTCGAGCTTATAATGATTCATCAGCATGCTTTCGTAAATCCTGTCGGGCAGAATCCGTTTTAAAACAATCGAGAATTTCTGCATGAATGCACCTTCCTTATAATGTAGTTTTGGATTCTTGTTATTAATGATCTGAAAAACCACTGCAGCCAAATCATCTGGATTGTCGCCACTATGCATGTGCGAATTCATCATTCCCAACGTATTTTCATAAGCCGTTTTATAAACCGAGTCTTCATTAATGGGCGCATGGTAACGACGCGAAGCAATTTCAGTGGCAAATTCTCCCGGTGCGATATTGACAACGTTGATTCCGAATGGTTTTACCTCAATGCTTATTGCTTCGGTAACCAATTCCAATGCGCCTTTTGAGGCCGAATAAATTCCACGATACGGCAGACCCATATACCCTGCTATCGAAGTAATGTTAATTATTAAACCCGATTTTTGTTCGCGCATTTGTGGCAAAGCCGCCTTGATGACTTCAATTGGACCGAAAAAATTAGTCTCAAAATTATTCCGCATCTCATCAGTTGGGGTTTCCTCAATTGGTCCGGTAATTCCAACTCCGGCATTATTAATCACAACATCAATCCGCTTAGAAATCGAAATTACTTTTTCAACCGCTTGCTGAATGCTCTCAACACTTCGCACATCCAAAGCGATTAAAGGGAATATCGAATTGGCAACCTTCTCCGGGTTTCGGCTGGTTCCATAAACGGTAAAACCTTTGTGGAATAAATATTCTCCAATCGCTTTTCCAATACCCGAAGAACCGCCTGTTATTAATACTACTTTGCTCATGTTTTTATATTTAATGATAAAGGTAATTAGTTTATTTTGATGCCCAAACCATGATTTTGACTCAAATGGATTTTACCATTGACGATTTCGCTTCCTTTGGCAATGTCATTCGCAATCAAATTGGCTCCATCCAAATCGGCAAAATTGCAAAACGGCGCCAATACAGCTCCGGCTGAAATCCCAATAGTTGATTCAGTCATGCAGCCAATCATAATTTTATAACCCAGCTCTTTGGCAACAACAATCATTTCTATGGCCGGAGTCAATCCACCACATTTGACCAGTTTAATGTTAACACTCCTATAATGCTGATTCAAATCCTTTAAAACAGAAACATCCTGGCAATCCTCATCTGCCATCCAATTGGCAGATTGATCAGAATTTAAAATTTCATAATTATCAACTCCGGGTTTCATTGGCTGTTCGAGATAGGCGAATTTTGAAACCAATTCATTTTCCTGCAGCCAAAGGCAGTTCTCCTTTGTGAAACTTCCATTGGAATCCAATGCCAGGTTTTTATCCAATTCCAATAATGTGGAAATGTCATTTTTGTCAAAATGGTTGCACTTGACTTTGAATTTCGACCACTTAGACTGATTGATTTTCCTGATTTGATTTTGAACCGTATCCACGCTAATCGTAATTGAGGAATCCGGAAGACTTTTATAATTGATATTGTTTAATTCTAAAAAACTCTTCCTTTCCAGTTTGCCAAACAAATCCCAATAGGCGCAATCCAAAGCCGAACGAAGGAAGCTTGGCAAATCCAATTCTAAAAGAAAACCATAAAAATCAGCGGGATGAAGTATTTTTTTACTTTCAATCTTCGTTTTAATCTTAGTCAAAATCTGCTCAAAATCGGAAAGGCTGATGTGGTAGTAATCAATTGAAGTACATTCGCCATAACCTTTAAAACCATTTTTTTCAAGGGTAATGATCAAGGCTTCCCGATGGTTGTAATTTCCATAGGCAATGGCAAAGGTTTCCTTGAGTTGAAATCGTACTATTTGCCATGATAAAACCATATGCTGTAAAAATAAAAAATCCCGAGAACTTCGGGACGTGTTTTTGAAAAAATGGCAAGCGACCTACATCGCACCGCTACAACCACATACCTTTGCTATGTTCCCATCCTGGAGGATTTTGTAGGAGCTGGTCGTGTAGGACTTGCCGGTGCAAAGATACAATCTTTTTATTTTTTTGCAAGAATTTAAGAGCAATATAAATATATTTGTGAGTGAAAAATTAATTACAAAAAATGAAACTTCGTAACCCATTAATTACCATTTTATTAGCACTAATTATTGTGAGCTGCCAGGACAGCCAAAGCGAAAGAGAAAAATACTTCAGCTTTGATGAAAACAATTTAAAACCAATGTACCAGGCTACCGACAAGGTAGATTTTACTTTGGTCAACAATAAAAACAAAACAATCGACAGCATTGCCTATTTTGTAAATGACAAGAGAATTTCTTCGGTAAAGGGTAACGGCAAATTTACTTTGGATTTATCTGGAAAAAAATTGGGGTATCAAAATGTAAAAGCTTTGGTTTATTTTGAAGGCGATACCGTTTCTACCAAAACCAGGGTTGAAGTTGCTTCGGGGATTGTACCAAAATTATTCAAATATACCATCGTCAATACGTATGACCACGATATCAATGCCTTTACGGAAGGTTTTGAATTCTTCCGTGACACTTTGATGGAAAGCACCGGGCAGAACGGGAAATCCTATTTTGCCAAAATCGATTATAAAACCGGCAAGGCTTACAAGAAAGTGGACATCGACCAGCAGTATTTTGGAGAAGGGATAACAGTTATTAATGGAAAAATCTACCAGCTAACCTGGCAAAGTGCTACCGGTTTTGTTTATGATGCCAATACGTTGAAGAAAATCAAGGACTTTAAATTTGACAAGCCAATTGAAGGTTGGGGAATGACAAACGATGGTAAAAACATTTATCAATCCGACGGAACGGAGAAAATCTGGACCATGGATCCCGAAACACAAAAACTGGTTGATTATGTAAATGTTTACACTAACGACAGTAAGATACAAGCCGTTAATGAACTCGAATGGATTAACGGAAAAATCTATGGCAACATTTGGCAGAAAGATGCCATTGCGATAATCAACCCACAAACCGGAGCTGTTGAAGGTGTATTGGATTTGACTGCATTAAAAGCCAAAATAACCAATAAAGCTGCAGATGTCTTAAACGGAATCGCTTACAACAAAAAAACGAACACGATTTTTGTGACCGGTAAAAACTGGGATAAAACGTTTGAGATTAAAGTAAGCGAATAATTTTTTCATTCGCTTCCAACCTTTTGGTCAAAATAAACCTCTTTACAAGAAACGACTATTACCATGACCAAAATCAACATCTCCATACCGAAGCCCTGCCATGAAAACTGGGAAGGCATGACACCTGAAGACAAAGGTAGATTCTGCAATTCCTGTCAAAAGAAAGTTTTCGATTTTACAAAATCTTCCGACCGGGAAATTGTAACAGCCTTCCAGCAAAATGAAAATCTTTGCGGTCGGTTCATGGAAACCCAGCTTAATCGTGATTTAATAAAACCCGAAAGGAAAAATTCCATTTGGATGGCAGCATCCTCAGCAATCATTAGTTTTCTTGGATTGGGAACTCATGAAGCCACAGCTCAGGGAGAGCCTATAAAAACGGAACAAACAGACAGAAAGATTGTTGGCAAACCAGCTGCACCTATCAAACAAGGAGAAGTTGCAACTAATCCTGAAATTGAGGTTTCCGGAATTGTTTCAGATAAAAGTGGACAGCTTCCTGGCGCGACTGTTTCCGTAAAAGGTACTGATGTGCATGTGCAAACTGATTTTGATGGGGTATTTACAATTAAAGCCAAAATTGACGACGTTATTGTTGTTACATATGTTGGTTACGATAATTTTGAATTCAAAGCCAGTCAATCCAATAAACAAAAGAAAATTGTTTTAAAGGAAGCGACTTCTAAGGATAAAGAACTTATTTATCTGGGGTATGTCGTTCCATCAAAGAAAAAAAAGAAAAACTAATTATCATAAAAAAAATCCTCTCATTGCTGAGAGGATTTTTTTATTTCTTCTTAAACTCCATTTTGTCCTTATCGTATACAAATGTCATTTGCTGGTTCTTTCCTTTCTGGGTTACAGAACCGTCGGGATTTAGTATAAACTCAAATCCTTCACGCCTCATCTTTTCCTGGGTTTCTGTTGCAGCTGTACCACCCAAAGATACTACTTCGGTAATGTGATTTGTCAACTGGTAATTGGAATACACTTGTTTTTTAGACGTCAATTCATAAATCACCGAATAGATAGTGGTTTTCTCTTCTGTTTTATTTGTTGATTTAGTCACGCTTAATTCTGTCCATGTAAGCAAATACAATTTAACGCCACTTGCGATAAACGAACTTAGTTTGCAGTCTTTCGGAGCGAACCCGGCATCAACATCCTTAACCACAAGCATATCATTGGTTTTCCCTTTTTCGCTAACAATAATCTGAAACTTACCGTTTTTTACCTCAACCTGTAAGTTGTCAAGTTTAGGTAATGCCGCTACAGTTGTAGCCGTTTTTTTTGCACCAGCTTTCTTTTTTTGGCCAAAACCATTAACAGTCAACAAGCCAACACATAAAAACAAAAATATTTTTTTCATAACAAGTAATAATTCGATTAAACAGTTTGCCAATGTACAAAATAATTTATTCCGCAACTGTTAAATAAAAAACCGGATAATTGCTTACCCGGTTTCTATAATAATTTAATACCTTTTAAATTACTTTACTTCTTCGAATTCTACATCTTGTGTATTATCTCCAGAGTTTTCTGCTTGTGGCTGTGCATCCTGTGCCTGACCAGCTTCGCCTTGTGCATACATTGCTTCAGTAGCTGTTTTCCATGCTGCGTTTACACTGTCAAGGCCTTTTTGGATAGCATCCAAATCCTGAGCCTGGTGTGCCGCTTTCAATTCAGTCAATGCTGATTCGATAGCCACTTTATGGTCGTCAGATAATTTTTCTCCGATTTCCTTCAATTGACTTTCCGTTTGGAAAATCATACTGTCAGCTTCGTTCAATTTTTCTGCTTTTTCTCTTGCAATTCTATCTGCATCTGCATTCATCTCAGCATCTTTTTTCATTCTTTCGATTTCTTCAGCTGTTAAACCAGATGAAGCTTCGATACGGATGTCATGCGATTTTCCTGTTCCTTTATCTGTAGCCGAAACTTTGATGATACCATTCGCATCGATATCAAAAGTAACTTCAATTTGAGGAACACCTCTTGGTGCTGGCGGGATTCCGTCTAAGTGGAAACGTCCGATGGTTTTGTTATCCGCAGCCATTGTCCTTTCTCCCTGCAATACGTGGATTTCAACACTTGGCTGGTTATCCGCAGCAGTTGAGAATACTTGTGACTTTTTGGTTGGGATGGTTGTGTTGGACTCAATTAATTTAGTCATCACATTACCCATAGTTTCGATACCAAGTGATAAAGGCGTAACGTCTAACAACAATACATCTTTTACATCTCCTGATAAAACTCCACCCTGGATTGCAGCTCCAATCGCTACAACCTCATCAGGGTTTACTCCTTTTGATGCTTTTTTACCAAAGAATTTTTCAACTTCATCAGCAATTCTTGGCATTCTTGTAGAACCACCAACCAAGATGATTTCGTCAATATCAGAAGTAGATAAACCTGCATCTTTCAAAGCTTTGGCAACTGGTTCCATTGAACGTTTTACCAATGCATCAGACAATTGCTCAAATTTAGCTCTTGTTAATTTTTTTACCAAGTGTTTTGGTCCTGAAGCTGTAGCGGTAACGTAAGGCAAATTGATTTCTGTTTCTGCAGAAGATGACAATTCGATTTTCGCTTTTTCAGCAGCTTCCTTAATTCTTTGCAATGACATTGGATCTAATCTCAAGTCAATTCCTTCTTCAGCTTTGAATTCGTCTGCCAACCAATCGATGATGGTTTGGTCAAAGTCATCTCCACCTAAGTGTGTATCACCATTTGTAGACAATACTTCGAAAACCCCGTCTCCTAATTCAAGGATGGAAATATCAAAAGTACCTCCACCTAAATCGTATACTGCGATTTTTTGATCGTGTCCTTTTTTGTCCAATCCGTAAGCTAATGCCGCAGCAGTTGGCTCGTTGATGATTCTCATTACTTTAAGTCCGGCAATTTCACCAGCTTCTTTTGTAGCCTGGCGTTGCGCATCATTAAAGTATGCCGGAACAGTAATAACTGCTTCGGTAACTGTTTGGCCTAAATAGTCTTCAGCTGTTTTTTTCATTTTTTGAAGTGTCATTGCTGACAATTCCTGTGGTGTATACAAACGACCATCAATATCAACACGTGGTGTATTGTTGTCTCCTTTTACCACATTGTAAGGTATTTTTTTTGCTTCATTCTGAGTTTCAGCAAAAGTGTGCCCCATAAAACGTTTGATAGAACCAACTGTTTTTGTTGGATTTGTTACCGCTTGTCTTTTTGCAGGGTCACCAACTTTAATTTCACCTCCTTCAACGAATGCGATGATGGATGGTGTTGTTCTTTTTCCTTCTGAATTAGGGATAACTACTGCTTCCTGTCCTTCCATTACGGCTACGCAGGAATTCGTCGTTCCTAAGTCAATTCCAATTATTTTTCCCATTTTTTTATCTCCTTTTAGGTTTTGTTTTTTTGATTATTCCTCTACGAGTGAATAGTACTTTTGTGTTGTACGGTTTCGGAAATGGCAACTACTATGCCAACGGAAGAATTGTTATAAATTGTCAGTTTTGGGCTGACTCAATATGACAAGATGACATTTTCGCATAAAAAAAAACCCAACCTTTCAGTTGGGGTTTGCAATTTTAGTCATTCATCGAAATGAGGAATTCCTCGTTGTTTCGGGTTTTCTTGATTTTGTCGTTTATCGTATCCATCGATTCAACCGGATTCATATCGGCAAGGAATTTACGCAGTATCCACATTCTTTGCAACGTGCTTGGTTCCAATAATAAATCGTCACGACGCGTGCTTGAAGAAGTCAAATCGATAGCAGGGAAGATTCTACGGTTGGCAATTTTTCTATCCAACTGCAATTCCATATTACCGGTTCCTTTGAATTCCTCAAAGATAACTTCGTCCATTTTCGAACCTGTTTCTGTTAATGCAGTTGCAATGATACTTAATGAACCACCGTTTTCTACATTACGTGCCGCTCCAAAGAAACGTTTTGGTTTTTGCAGTGCGTTGGCATCAACTCCACCCGAAAGCACTTTCCCGGATGCAGGCTGAACCGTATTGTAAGCTCTTGCCAAACGTGTAATCGAATCCAATAAAACCACTACATCGTGCCCGCATTCTACCAAACGTTTTGATTTCTCCAAAACGATATTGGCAATTTTCACATGCTCTGATGGTTCACGGTCGAATGTTGAAGCAATAACTTCACCTCGAACCGAACGCTGCATGTCGGTAACCTCTTCCGGACGCTCATCAATTAGCAACACAATCAGGTAAACTTCAGGATGATTGGCAGCAATGGCGTTGGCAATGTCTTTTAGCAACATTGTTTTACCAGTTTTTGGCTGCGCCACAATCATTCCACGTTGCCCTTTTCCGATTGGAGAGAACAAATCGATTACTCGTGTAGAAACGCTTGCCTGCTTATCGGCTATATTGAATTTTTCCTGAGGGAATATCGGAGTTAAATGCTCGAATGAAACACGGTCACGAACCACTTGCGGGTCATGTCCGTTTATCTTTAATACTTTTACCAATGGAAAGAATTTTTCTCCTTCTTTTGGCGGGCGAACCACACCTTTCACGGTATCTCCGGTTTTTAACCCAAACAAACGGATTTGGGATGTCGATAGGTAAATATCATCAGGCGAAGCCAGATAATTATAATCGGAAGAACGCAGGAATCCATAACCATCGGGCATCATTTCCAGAACGCCTTCGCTTTCTATGATTCCGTCAAACTCAAAATCAGAATCCCTGAAATTGTTTTGTTTTTTTCCTTTAAAATTTGGATTGTTATTGTTGGCATTGCCATTCTGATGCTTGTGTTTTTGTTCCTGATTGCCGTTCTGCGGAGTAGAATTGGTTTCTTCTTCGCTAACCGGAGCTTCTATTATATCACTTTCTGTGGCTTCGGATTCTTCAGGAACTATAGTTGGCTCGTTGTTCTTCTTTTTATCGAAGGGTTTTTTGAACTTTGCATTCTTGTTTTGAAAAGCGGGTTTCTCTTCAGCTGGTTCAGCCACAACATCTGAAGTAAACAAATCATTTTGTGGTGATTCGGCTGGCTTTTTGGTTTCAGGAGCAATTCGTGCCCGCTTAACTTTAGTTTCTGCTGTTTTTTCAGTTGATGTTTTAGCTTCGCTCAGTTCGGCTTCGCCTCGGGTTGGGCTGTCAGCTTCAGCAGTTTTATTTTGGTGTTCCAAAATCTGGGCAATCAACGTATCTTTTTTGGCGCCCGTGACTTTTATGGTTTGGGCTAATTTGGCAATTTCCTGAAGCTCAGCAAGCTTCATTTCTTTAAGGGCAGAAATATCAAACATAAATAGTATTTATATCGTAAGTGATTTTAATTGGGAATTCAGAGAAAATGAGGGTAGATTCAATGCTTGGAAAAATCCGATTGATGAAGTTCGTGCGGATTTGTACTGCAATAATACAAATAAAATTTTATCATGCAATAGTATTTTTTTAAAAAGAAACTTTATTTTTGCGTCAGATTATTCAAAAAAGATGTTTAGACCACAAACTTATTATCTGATTCTTTGCCTTATTACAACCTTGGTTTTGCCATTCGTATTTCCATTATGGAAAGATGCGGCAGGAAAACCTTTTTATTTTATGGCTGAAATGGTATATGTTATACTATTAGGACTGAGTAATACTTTGACCTTTTTAAGCATCCTATCACATACAAAAAGACAACAACAATTTGTCATGGGCAGATTGAATATAATATTGAATTTAATTTTATTAGGATTATTTGTGTATCGAACACTAACCGCATCTGGAGAAACAGCTATTTCTGAGAAAGGTGTTGGGATGTTCTTACCTATTTTTTCTATCGTATTTTTGGTTTTGGCCAACAAAGCCATCAAAAAGGACGAAGATCTCGTAAAATCTGTGGATCGATTGCGATAAACCTATAAACTTAGTTTTTTAGTGCTGCAAAAAACCCGAATCAATGATTCGGGTTTTTTATTTGTTTATATTTTTCCGTTTTTGATTTCATCCACAATTTCGGGATTGAGTAAAGTTGATGTATCCCCAAAATTACTAAAGTCGCCTTCGGCAATCTTTCTTAAAATCCTACGCATGATCTTACCTGACCGTGTTTTTGGCAGATTCGATACAAATTGGATTTTATCCAGTTTTGCTATTGGGCCGATTTGGTCTGAAATTAATTGATTGATTTCCTTGGCCAGATTATCCTTATCCCTGCTCTCTCCTATTTCCTTCAAAATGATAAAACCATACAAAGCATTTCCTTTGATATCATGCGGAAAACCAACAATGGCACTTTCAGCAATCGCCGGATGTTCATTTATGGAATCCTCAATAGGCGCGGTTCCCAAATTATGCCCCGAAACGATAATGACATCGTCTACCCTTCCTGTAATTCGGTAATAACCCACTTCATCGCGCAAAGCGCCGTCACCGGTAAAATATTTGCCGGGGAATGCTGTAAAATAAGTTTCCTTATAACGCTGATGGTCTCCCCAAATGGTTCTTGCTATAGCCGGCCATGGAAACTTAATGCACAAACTTCCGGTAACCTGGTTTCCTTCTATTTCATTGCGTAGTTCATCCATCAAAACAGGTTGGATTCCGGGTAACGGAAGTGAAGCATACGTTGGTTTTGTTGGCGTTACAAATGGAATAGGCGAAATCATGATTCCACCAGTTTCGGTCTGCCACCAGGTATCTACCAATGGGCATCGCTTTCCTCCTACATGGTCGTTATACCAATGCCATGCCTCTTCGTTTATAGGTTCTCCCACTGAGCCAATGACTTTCAATGAACTCAATGGAAAACGCTGCACATAATCCAGGCTTTCTTTTGCTAAAGCCCTGATTGCTGTTGGCGCTGTATAAAATTGTGTGATATTGTGCTTTTCGATTACTTCCCAAAAACGGCTGTAATCTGGGTAAGATGGAACACCTTCAAAGATTACAGTTGTTGCTCCATTTAATAAAGGTCCGTATAAAATATAAGAGTGTCCGGTTATCCAGCCAATGTCGGCTGTACACCAAAAAATATCATTCTCTTCATACGCAAAAACATTCTTAAAAGTATAGGCAGTATAAACCATATAACCCGCTGTAGAATGCACCATTCCTTTTGGCTTACCTGTTGAACCCGAAGTATACAAAATAAATAACGGGTCTTCAGCATCCATAATCTCGGCAACATTATTCGGAATCGCAGCATCAAGCAACGGCTGTAGCCAAATGTCACGTCCTTCCTTCATCGAAACATTGGTATTGGTTCGTTTGACTACCAATACTTTTTCAACACAAGGAGTTTTTTCCAAAGCCTCATCAACAATTCCCTTTAAATCTATAGTCTTATCACCACGATAACTTCCGTCAGAGGTAATGACCATTTTACATTCGCAGTCATTGATACGCGCTCCAACAGCCGTAGCTGAAAACCCGGCAAACACTACCGAATGCACAGCACCAATTCGGGCGCAGGCCAAAGTCGCAATTGCCAATTCGGGAATCATTGGGAGGTAAATGCAAACCCTGTCCCCTTTTTTCACACCTTGCTCACGAAGTACGTTGGCCATGCGGGCAACTTTATCGTAAAGTTGGTTATACGTTATATGGATTGCGTCTTCATTCGGATTGTTAGGTTCGAAAATGATAGCGGTTTTATCGCCTCTTCTTGCCAAATGCCTGTCAATGCAATTCTTGGTAATATTGACTTTGGCATCAATAAACCATTTAAAGCTGGCTTCCTGGAAATTTACCTCAAACACCTTTTCCCATTTTTGATACCAGGTGAAATTTTCTTCTGCAATCTTATCCCAAAACTTTCTGGGCTCACGGATTGACTTTTTATACATTTTAAAATAATGCTCTAAATTGAGTATTTTGTAGTAGCTCATGGTTGATTCAATATTTTTTGTAGTGTAAATATAAACATTCCGTTAATATTCTCCTGATGGCAGCTAATATTCTTCTGATGGAAGCCTATATTCGCCTGCTGTAATATATTAACCTGTGTTAAAACAAAATAATTTCCTTAACTTCGTAATCCTAACAATTTTTTAATGATGCCAAAAATTACCAATTCTGATTTACAATTTCTTGCTGGAGGAGGTGAAATGGGGCAGCTAATGCGTGAAAAGGACTGGAGTAAAAATCCGCTTGGAAATCCTGAGACCTGGCCACAGAGTTTACGTATAACACTCAGTATCCTACTTAATTCAAAATTCCCGATGTTCCTTTTTTGGGGGCAGGAACTGATATGCTTCTATAACGATGGGTATCGCCCAAGCCTTGGCAATAATGGAAAGCATCCCGATATATTGGGAGGGCGCGGTGAAGATTTCTGGAAGGAAATCTGGAAAGATATCAAACCGCTAATTGATAACGCGCTGGAAAAAGGAGAAGCAAGTTGGTTTGAAGATTTGCTCCTTCCTATTTACCGCAATGGGAAGATGGAAGATGTTTACTGGACCTTCAGTTACAGCCCAGTAAATGACGAATCGGGGAAACCCGCCGGAGTGTTTGTCACCTGCAATGAAACTACCGAAAAGGTAAATTTGCTTAACCATCTTAGTGAAAGCAACCAAAGATTCTATAATAATATCAGGCAGGCACCGTTGGCGATGTGTATTTTAAAAGGCAAAGACTTCGTTGTTGAGATTGCCAATAACCTGATGCTTCAGATATGGGGTAAGGACGAAGCTGATGTACTGAATAAACCTCTTTTTGAAGGATTACCTGAAGCAAGAGAGCAGGGTTTCGAAGTATTACTGGAAAGCGTTTATGCGACGGGAGAAAAATTTGAAGCCAATGAGCGCCTCGTTTCGTTGCCCCGAACCGGAAAACTGGAAAACACTTACCTTAATTTTGTATACGAGCCATTACGCGAAGCTAATGGTGAGATTACAGGAATTGTAGCTTCTGCAGCCGATGTCACCAAACAGGTTATCGATCGTACCAAATTGGAGGAAACAGAACAAAAAGTACGTGCTCTGGTAGAAAACGCTCCTTTTGCCATAGCGGTATATACAGGTGAAGAAATGCGGGTGGAATTGGCGAATCAGGCCATTATTGATATTTGGGGAAAAGGAAACGACGTTATCGGCAAAACTTTTACTGAAATCCTTCCTGAACTTGCAGGGCAATCGGTATTTGAACAGATAAAGGAAGTATATTCTACTGGAAAAGCATTCCATACCCAAAACACGCCATTGGAACTTATTGTCAATGGGAAAAAAGGCACTTATTATTTCAATTACGATTTTACGCCACTTTATGACCTTTCGGGGAATATTTACGGCGTAATGAATACGGGAGTTGACCTAACCGAACTAAATCTGGCCAAACAAAAAATAGAGGAAGGAGACACGCGTTTCCGAAACACGGTAAAGCAAGCGCCCGTTGGCATCATTATCTTACGCGGAAAAGATTATGTGGTAGAAATGGTCAACGATGCCTATATGCAAATTGTTGATTTTAACGAAAGTGAATTTGTTGGACTGCCCTTATTTGACTCTATTCCGGAAGCAAAGGAAAGTACCCTGAGCCTTATGGATCATGTTATGGATACTGGTGAACCTTTTCATGGATACGAAGTAACCGTGCCGCTTAAAAGGAATAACCGATTGGAGTTTTGCAACTTCGACTTTGTATACCATCCGTTAAAAGAGGATGATGGTTCCATTTCCGGAATGATCGTGACGGTTACTGATGTCACAGAAAAAGTAGCATCGCGCAAAAAAATCGAAGAAAGCGATGCGCGTTTTAGGAATACCGTAAAACAGGCACCTGTGGGAATTACCATTTTAAGAGGAAAGGATTATGTGGTTGAAATGGCTAATGACGCTTACCTGCAGCTTGTTGACCGAAAGGAAGAAACCTTTTTGCATAAACCCTTGTTTGATTCATTACCCGAAGTAAAAGAAACCGTCCAACATTTATTGGATGGAGTACGGGAAACAGGCGTTGCGTATCATGGTTATGAGGTTCCTATACCGCTTGTGCGTAACGAACAGCTTGGCACCTTTTATTTCGATTTCCTTTACCACCCTTTGAAAGAAGATGATGGAAGCATTTCGGGGATTATCGTTACAGTTACCGAAGTAACCGAAAAAGTACAGTCGCGCAAAAAAATAGAGCGCAATGAGGAAAGGCTCAATATCGTTATTGAAGCCAGTGAATTAGGAACCTGGGAGTTGAATCTTAAAACCCACGAAGCAATATATTCCCAAAGATATCTGGAAATTATCAGCGGTTCAAAGGAATACAAAAAACTCACCCATGAGCAGCTGATAAAATACCTTCATCCTGACGATCTGGAAAATCGTAATAAGGCACTTGCTACTGCACTTGCAACAGGCATACTCAATTACGAAGCCCGTTTGATCTGGGATGACAAATCCATTCATTGGATGGAAGGAAGAGGAAAGGTTTTTTACGATGAAGAAAACCAACCTATAAAAATGGTCGGAACCATTCGGGATATCACAAAGGAACGAGACGCCCAATTACTATTGGTAAAAAATGAGCAGAAATTCAGGCTTCTTGCCGACTCCATGCCACAGCACATCTGGACGGCAGATATTGAAGGAAACCTGAATTATTTCAACCAGTCCGTTTTGGATTATTCAGGCATGTCCTTAAAACAAATTTATGAAAAAGGATGGCTGGACATCGTGCATCCTGATGACAGGGATGAGAATATAAGATTGTGGATGGAATCGATTGTTACAGGCAAGGACTTTCTTTACCAGCATCGTTTCCGCCGCTTTGACGGAATCTATCGTTGGCAATTGAGCCGTGCCATTCCTCAGAAGGGTGAGAATGGTGAAATCCAGATGTGGGTTGGAACAAGTACCGATATCCAGGATCAGAAAGAATTCACACAAGAACTTGAGAAGCAGGTTAACGAACGAACCAAAGAGCTTAATAACCTTAATGAAACGCTTAAACAAAGTGAAGAACGTTATCATTTGATGGTTGAAGAAGTCCAGGATTATGCCATATTGTATCTGAATAATGAAGGAATTGTAGAAAACTGGAACAAAGGAGCCGAAAAAATCAAAGGCTATAAAGCTGACGAAATTGTTGGAAAGAGTTTTTCAAATTTCTATACCCCGGAAGACCAAAAATCAAACCTTCCACAATACGTTTTAAACCATGCTGCAAAATACGGAAGGTATGTTCATGAAGGTTGGCGTGTTAGAAAAGATGGCACCCGATTTTGGGCAAATGTGGTTATCACCGCTGTCCATAATGAATCAGGTGAAATTATCGGTTATTCCAAAATGACACACGACCTCACATTCAAAAAAGAGGCAGACGACAAAATAAAACTCAATTCCGAAATCTTGGAACAGAAAAATCGTGAACTCGAAAAGATGAACAAAGAATTGCAATCCTTTGCTTATATTTCCAGCCATGATTTACAGGAACCACTGCGAAAAATACAAACCTTTGCCGATCAGATTGCAGAAAGGGAATCTGAAAATTTATCCGAAAATGCAAAAGATAAATTCAAGCGGATGCAGAATGCTGCCAAAAGGATGCAGACCTTAATCAACGACCTGCTTGCCTATTCGCGCACCAATACACAGGAAGTAAAACTCAAGAAAACAAATCTTAATGACATTGTTGAGGAGGTGAAGGAAGACCTGAAAGAAGAATTGCAGCTGAAGAACGGAACGATTGAAATTGGCAAATTGGGCGAAGCCGAAATCATTCCTTTCCAGTTCCATCAGTTAATGTTCAACCTGGCGAGCAATTCCTTAAAATTCTCCCGCGAAAATGTACCTCCGCACATTACCATTAAAGGGGAAATTGTTAAAGGCAAAGACACCGATAATGACAAACTTGATCCAAAAACAAAATACTGCCACATCACCTTCTCCGATAACGGAATCGGATTTGAACAACAATACAGCGATAAAATCTTTGAGGTATTTCAACGCCTACATGGTAAGGAAGTCTATCAGGGAACCGGAATCGGTTTGGCCATCGTAAAGAAAATTGTGGACAACCACAACGGCGTCATAACCGCAAAAGGTGCATTAGGACAAGGTGCCACATTTAATATTTATATCCCGATAAATGGCGGTAAATAAGCAACTGTTAAAGAAAACCAAAAATTAAACCTTACGAAATGCGATTAATGGCTATTTAATGCGTATCTTCACCACTTATAACCACAATTAACTGCGAATTTTGCATAATGGAAGAACAGCAACTAACTTCGATTTTTTATGCCGATGACGATGTAGATGACCTGGATTTTTTTAAGGAAGCACTATTGGAAATAGACAAACCCGTTTGCCTGTTTGAAGAAGGAGATAAACTACTAAAATCCCTTCACAATCCGCCACCACGCGCCTCTGTTATTTTCCTTGACCTGAACATGCCCGTCAAGTCGGGTTTTGATGTCCTGCGTGAAATCAAAGCATCAGCCAACATTGAAAATGTTCCTGTAGTGATTTTTACAACCTCAAGCAATCCGGCAGATATTGAATTGTGTAAAAAAATGGGAGCCAATCTTTATATTCGCAAACCAGCATCTGTGGGTGCACTCAGAAAAGCCATCAATTATGTATTATCGATTGACTGGGAAAACTTTAATCCAACGGACAAGGAATTTCTTTATCTGGGCTAAATAAATCAGTATAATAATTCGGCTTTTTTTTGTTATTTTGTGTACCGAACACAAGAGGCGCTGCCCAGCTGTATGGAGCGCTCCAAAATAAAGGAATAACATGCAATTTGACCCAAACGAATTAGAACATACTGCCGTTTACAAACTCTTAACAGGCACAATCATCCCAAGGCCCATTGGCTGGATTTCAAGTGTCAGTGAAAACGGAATTAACAATCTTGCCCCTTTCTCCTATTTCAATGCTGTTGGCGATGATCCGCCACACGTAATGTTTTCAACAGGAAGAGGAAACGATTCCAACAAGGATACGCTCAACAATGTACTGGCTACCAAACAATTTGTAGTGAATATGGTTACCGAAGAGTTGGTCGAACAAATGAATATGACTGCGCAGGCAGTTCATTCCGATATAGACGAATTTGAATTGGCCGGAGTCACTCCCATCGCGTCGCAGAAAGTAAAACCCATGCGTGTAAAGGAAAGTCCAATCACACTCGAATGCGAACTGGTACATCACTATTTCCTGGAAGGACACAAACATGGTGGCGCTTGCGTAGTGATTGGCCGTATTGTAATGATGCATTTTGATGAAAATGTTTTATTGGACAATTACAAAATCAATCTCGAAAATTACAGGCCAGTTTCCCGATTGGCAGGATCGCATTATGCAAAAATTGGAGAGCTTTTCTCTGTAAAAAGAAACTAATATGAAAACGGATGTATTAGAAATAAATGTTGCAATGCAGATTTCAAAACCAATCAACGAAGTTTTTGAAGCCATTGCCAACCCGGAAAAAATGTGCAATTATTTCATCTCACAAAGTACCGGCAGAATGGAAGAAGGCAAAAACCTTGTCTGGAAATTCCCCGAATTTGACATGGAAGTTCCGGTAAAAGTGGTCAAGGCCGAACAAAGCCTAATTTCCTTCTATTGGGAAAACAGCGGAAAAGACCTCTTGGTTGAAATAAGACTTTCTACCGTTGGCGATAATTTTACCTTGGTAAAAATCTCTGAAAAAAGCATGGAGAACAATGAAGCCGGACTCAAATGGCTGTCCGGTAATTCCTTTGGCTGGTCCAATTTCCTGTCGTGCCTTAAAGCCTATATCGAATTTGGAATCAACCTCAGAAAAGGTTCCTTTGATTTTATGAAAAAATAATTATGCGAATATCAGTAATTGGCGGTGGCCCTGGCGGATTATACTTTTCAATACTCACCAAAAAAGCAATGCCCAATTGCCAGATTGATGTCTACGAACGCAACAAGGCCGATGATAGTTTCGGATTTGGCGTTGTGTTTTCGGATGAAACTTTGGGCGAATTCCTTTCGCGTGATTTAAAATCGTACGAACTAATCCGAAGCAATTTTGCCTATTGGGACGACATCATCATTGCGCGTGACGGACAAACTGTAAGCATCGCAGGAAACGGATTCTGTGGCTGTTCCCGAAAAAAATTATTGCAGCTACTCCAGCAACGATGCACGGAAGAAGGTGTCAATCTTCATTTTGAACAAAACATTGAAGATGTCAGTCAGTTTAAGGATTCAGACATCATCGTGGCCTGTGACGGAATTGCAAGCACCATAAGAAATCAATATGCATCCGATTTTGGAACCAAAATTTCACTAAAGAAAAACCGCTTCGTCTGGCTGGGTTCTACAAAACCGTTAGACGCTTTTACCTATTTTTTTCGAACTACTCCTCACGGATTGATTGTGGCCCACACCTATCAATACCAACCGGGAATGAGTACCTGGATTTTTGAATGCAGCGACGAAACCTGGCAGAAACACGGATTTGAAGTCACTAACGAAGAAGATACCATTGCCAAAATTTCCGGAATATTCAAGGAAGAATTGGATGGCCACGGACTGATTTCAAACAAATCGCATTGGCGCCAATTCCCGCATATAACCAACGAAAAATGGTATCACAACAATATTGTTCTATTAGGCGATGCCAAAGCCACAGCGCATTTCTCCATTGGTTCGGGAACAAAACTGGCAATGGATTCAGCCATTGGTTTGTCAGATGCAGTAATTGCAAATCCAACAAATGTTCCCGCAGCTTTTGAGCAATATGACAAAACACGCCGGAATACGGTTGAAATGATTCAGCATGCTGCTTTGGTTTCATTAGATTGGTTTGAAAACATGGACCGGAACAACCAACATTCCTTTTATCAGTTTGCTTTCGGTTGCATGACTAGAGCCAAAAAAGTAACTTATGAAAACCTGCGCCTACGTGATAAATCGTTTACGGATAAAGTCCTGAACGAGTTTTTGGAAATTCAAAATTCAAAATTTAAAATTCAAAATTCAACTTCGGCGGCATTTACACAATTTAGCTTACGCAATATGACTTTATCAAACCGAATAGTTATGTCTGCAATGGGGCAATATTCCGCCGAAAACGGAGTGGTCAACGACTGGCATTTGGTACATTACGGAAGCCGTGCAACTGGTGGTGTTGGGCTAATTATAGCCGAGATGACTGCCGTTTCCGAAACAGGCCGAATCACTTTAGGTTGCACAGGCATTTACACTCAGGAACAAATACTTAAATGGAAATCTATAACGGATTTTATCCATAAAAATACACAAACAAAAATCGGAATCCAATTGGGACATTCCGGAAGAAAAGGAGCAGCAAAAAGACCTTGGGAAACCGAAGCGATGCAAAACCCATGGGAATTGATTTCAGCTTCGCCAATAGCGTTTAATGAAATTTTTGCGGTTCCAAAAGAAATGGATTTAGCCGATATGGATTTGATCACAAACCAGTTTGTCCAGGCTGCAAAAAATGCCCATGATGCTGGTTTCGATATGATTGAATTACAAGCGCATCATGGATTTTTACTGGCTTCCTTTTTATCGCCCTTAACCAATATCCGAACAGACGAATTTGGCGGAAGAATCGAAAACAGATTGAAATTTCCATTGCGCGTTTTTAATGAAATGAGAAATGCTTTCCCAAAAGAGAAACCAATTTCAGTCCGTATTTCAGCATCAGATTGGGCAGAAAACGGAATTTCTGAAGATGATGTCCTATCGATTGCAGCTGCTTTTAAAAATGCTGGTGCCGACATTATAAACGTTTCCACAGGAAATACCGTCGCTGGACAAAAGCCTCAAACAGGAAGGATGTGGCAGACGCCTTTTTCTGATTTGGTACGCAATACAGTCCATATCCCAACCATTACGACAGGCTACATCCAGGACATTGATCAAATCAATACCATAATCCTAAACGGAAGAGCCGATTTAGTGGCATTGGGCAGGCCATTATTGCTCGACGCGAATTTTGTCCGCAACGCGCAGGCTTATGAGCAGTTTGAAACCAATGACATCCCTAATCAATACAAAATGGGAATCTCCCATTTATATCCGCTAAAGGCATCCGAAAGAAAACAAACCGAAGGCATGAAAAAAGCATTGAAACCGAAGAGTAATAAGAAATCATGAAACATTACACCGACAATTTCGCGCACGAACATTTACCCGCATCTGACTTACAGCCCGATTATGTTTTTCTGGATTTGCCTCAGTTCACCCATCCTGAAATGCTGAATTGTGTCGATGCTTTGCTTGATAATCACATTAAGGAAGGACGAGGCAGTAATCCCTGCATCCGGACTTTTGAAACAGTATGGACTTACAATGATTTATACGAAAAAGCCAATCAGCTTGCACATGTTTTGGTTGATGATTTGGGATTGCAATCGGGAAACCGCGTATTGATTCGTTCCGCTAATAATCCGATGATGGTTGCCTGTTGGTTTGCCATTTTAAAGGCCGGCGGAATTGTAGTAGCCACAATGCCCTTACTTCGCTCAAAGGAATTAACCACTATAATTGACTGTGCCGAAATCTCTCATGCCTTATGTGAAAAAGGATTGCAGGATGAAATGAATCTCGTAAAATCGGAGTTCATTAAAAGGATTTCTTTTTATGATGAATTGGAAACCTTAATGCAGTCGAAGCCAAAAACGTTTACCAATTATCATTCAAAATCAGATTCGATTGCTTTAATTGGCTTTACCTCAGGAACAACCGGTTTGCCAAAAATGACCTCGCATTACCACAAAGACATCCTGAACATTTGCGAAGCATTTCCCCCTTATTCATTACAACCAACACAAAAAGATATTTTTACCGGAAGCCCGCCATTAGGTTTTACCTTTGGTTTGGGCGGATTGGTTTTGTTTCCAATGTATTTTGGCGCTTCCACCTTTTTGATAGAAAAACCAACACCGGATATGCTTTTACAGGCAATCCAGGAGCATAAAATCACGATTTGCTTTACTGCACCAACAGCCTGGCGCGTGATAACCTCCAAAGTAAAGGAGTTTGATGTTTCCAGCTTACGCAAATGTGTCTCAGCCGGAGAAACCCTACCGTTAAAGGTTTGGCAGGATTGGTACGACGCCACAGGTTTGAAAATTATTGACGGGATTGGTTCGACAGAAATGCTCCACATTTTCATTTCATCCAATACTGAAAACATGAAACCTGGCGCAACCGGAGTTGCAGTCACAGGTTACGAAGCCAAAATCATTGACAAAAACGGAAATGATGTCCCAACAAACGAACCGGGAAGATTGGCTGTCCGTGGTGTGACCGGCTGTAAATATTTAAACCGCATTGAAAAGCAGAAAGAATATGTTGAAAACGGCTGGAACATTACCGGTGATATTTTCCGTCAGGATAAAGAGGGTCATTTTTGGTTTGTCGCCCGTGGTGACGATATGATCATTTCTTCGGGTTACAATATCGCTGCGATTGAAGTAGAAAGCGTACTTTTAACACACGAAGATATATTGGAATGCGCGGTAGTCGGCTTACCTGATGAGGAACGTGGAATGCTCGTTTGTGCGCACATTGTACTGAAAGAAAAAGGTAAAGCCACAGACAACATGAAAAACCATATACAACACTGGTTCAAGGAAGTAGCAGCTCCATATAAATACCCTAGGGTTATTTATTTTACCGAAGCTTTACCCAAAACGGAAACGGGAAAAATACAACGATTCAAATTAAAATCATGAGAAAAGCATTTGTCCTTTTTGCAATAACATCACTCGCCATAATCGGCATGCTGATGTATGTCAATTTGAAATTCAGTTTCTTATTATTGATTATAATTCCACTAATTGCCATGGGATTGTATGATATGTTCCAATCCAAAAAAAGCATCCGCAGGAACTTCCCGCTTTTGGGCAGGATGCGTTATTTGTTGGAATCCATAGGCCCTGAAATCCGTCAGTATTTTGTCGAAACGGATACCGATGGCAAACCATTCAACCGTTTACAGCGAAGCCTGGTCTACCAACGAAGCAAAAAGGAAAACGACACCATGCCATTCGGGACGCAGCTCAATGTGTATGACGAAGGTTATGAATGGATAAACCACAGCATTAGGGCTATTTCCTTTTCAAATGTAAATGATAATCCACGCGTACGGATTGGTTCTTCGCAATGCGACAAACCCTATGAGGCGAGTTTGTTCAACATCAGCGCCATGAGTTTTGGTTCATTGAGCAAAAATGCCATACTGGCTTTAAACAACGGAGCCAAAATGGGAAAATTCTACCATAATACCGGCGAAGGCGGATTGTCTCCGTATCATTTGCAGGGTGGCGATGTCGTTTGGAATATTGGAACCGGTTATTTCAGCTGCCGCAATGAAGATGGGACATTTAATTATGACGCCTTTGTGGAAAGAGCAATTTTGCCCAACGTAAAAATGATAGAAATCAAATTTTCCCAAGGCGCTAAACCAGGCCATGGCGGAATCCTACCCAAAGAAAAAGTAACCGATGAAATCGCAGCAATACGTTTGGTTTCAAAAGGGAAAGACGTGGTCTCTCCTCCTACCCATTCCGCATTCACAACACCATTGGAACTAATGGATTTTGTAAAATTACTGCGCAAAGGCTCAGGCGGAAAACCTATTGGAATGAAAATCTGCATCGGAAACAAATCGGAATTCCTGTCCATCTGCAAAGCAATGATAGCAACCAATACCTATTTGGATTTTATAACGGTCGACGGTGGCGAAGGCGGAACCGGAGCAGCACCACAGGAATATTCAGACCACGTTGGAATGCCTTTGCGTGAAGCTTTGGCGTTTGTTTATGATGCATTAAACGGTTTCGGAATCAAAGACCAAATCAAAATCATCTGCAGCGGAAAGGTCATCACAGGTTTTGACATCATCAAAAACCTATCAATTGGCGCCGACTTATGCAATTCGGCACGCGGAATGATGTTTGCTTTAGGCTGCATCCAGGCGTTGGAATGCCATGCGAATACCTGTCCAACCGGAGTGGCAACACAGGATCCCCATTTGATGAAAGGCCTCGTTCCCGAAGAAAAAAGCATCCGTGTAGCACGTTTCCAGAAAGAAACGGTAAAAAGCGCCATGGATTTGATGGCTTCAGCCGGTTTGGCACATCCAGATGATGTTACCCGCGATGTCGTGAGCACACGAATTGACCGCACTCAGGTTAGGACATTTTCCGAAATTTATCCCGAATTGGTCAAAGGAAGTTTGCTGAATGAAGAGAGCGTTCCAAAGGATTTTTTGTACTTTTGGAAGAAAGCCAGCACATCTAAATTCTAATCTAATCCAATGAAAAAAATTCTATTATTATTATTTTCCATTAATTGCTTCGCACAGGCACCTACATTAGAATGGCAAAAATACTTTGGCGGGTCAAAAGCGGATGAAGCACGATGTATAAAGCATACTTCTGACGGAGGTTATATTGTTGGAGCCTATACTTTTTCCAATGATGGACAAGTCTCGGGGTTACACGGAACTATTGAAGATTTTTGGGTAGTAAAGCTAGCCGCAGACGGAACGATACAGTGGCAAAAGACCTTTGGAGGAACGGGCGATGAAGAAATATATAGTATTGCCCAAACCACTGACGGAGGATATATTATAGCAGGATATGCTACTTATCCAAACGATGGCGATGTTACCGGAGTTCATAGTAATGATTACAGAGAAGATTTTTGGGTCATAAAAATCTCAAGCACAGGGAATCTTGAATGGCAGAAAGCCCTGGGCGGTTCTTTAAATGAAGTAGCCAGAGACATTAAGCAGACTCCAGACGGCGGTTATATTGTAATTGGAAGTACAATAAGTAATAATTTTGATGTTTCTGGGTTACATGGAACCTACAATGACGCCTGGGTTGTAAAATTGAGTGCCACCGGAATCATAGAATGGCAAAAAACCTATGGAGGTTCCAATTATGATTATGGAAGATCTATAACCCTATCGGCCGATGGCGGTTATGTTTTTACAGGAGGCTCTAAATCAACAGATGGAGACTTGTTGGGTCTTCAGGCATCAAATACCTACACCAATATGTGGGTAGTTAAAATTAGTAGTACAGGTACGATTCAGTGGCAAAGAATAATGCAGGGCGGTAGCGAAGGCTACAAAATAAATACTACTTCCAGCGGTGAGTATATAATTCTGGGCAGCGCAAACCACACAGCTCCTTTTCCCAGCAATGGAAATGGATATAACGGCATACTAAAATTAGACGCTGCAGGAACGGTATTATGGGCAAGGACTTATGGCAATAATGGCGCATCTGTTCAATTTGGAAATATTATGCAGGCGAACGATGGCAATTACGTTTTTTCTACTTCAGTTTCATCAGCTACCGGCGATGTCGCCGATTTTAATGGGATGGGCGATATATGGGTAGTTAAGCTTAATGCTCAAAACGGAAATATCCTTTGGCAAAAATCAGTAGGCAGAAGCGATGCCTATACTTATGCCCATTATTTGGACCAGACAAATGATAATGGTTATATACTATCCGGTAATATTGTCACAAGTACAACTTTCCCTGGTTTTCATGGTGGCGGGGCTGATGCGTTTGTAGCAAAATTATCAGCAGACAGTTTATCAATGAATGAATTTAACCCTTATCAATTGGCAATCTATCCAAATCCGGGTAAGGATATTATCAAATTTGAGTCACCCGACAATGCTATTATGGATAAATGCATTATCACAGATTTGACAGGCAAAATTATTATCACACAAACCGAAAGAATCAATCAGATCGATATTGGAAACTTATCGATTGGCATGTATTTTATACAGGCATTTTCAGGAGCAAATAAATACCAATCAAAATTCATAAAAGAATAATCATGAACCAACCTTTCGTAAAAACAGAAAAAATCCGTTTCAAGCATGTTGATTATGCGGGAATTGTTTTCTATCCGCGTTTCCTCGAAATGCTCAACGATTTGGTCGAAGATTGGTTTGAGGAAGCCTTAGAACGCCCTTTTTCCAAAATCCATGAAACCAACGGAATTCCGACAGTAGATTTGAAAGTACAGTTCAAAAAAGCAGCGCGTTTGGGAGAAACCTTAACCAAAAAACTCTGGGTCATCAACCTCGGCGGAGCTTCGGTGAATTGCGGTTTCCGCTTTGAGGATGAAAACGGCAAAACCTGCCTTGAAGGCGAAGTGGCCTTAGTAAATGTCGCTATTGCCGAAGACCGGAATAACATCAAAGCCGAGCCTTTCAACGACTATATGAAAGAAAAAATATCTAAGTTCATAAATCATAACTCATAACTCTAATAAAGTGGAATTCAAAAAATTCAAGGCTGCAGCCGTACAAACATCACCAGCTTTCCTCAATGTTGAAAAAACAATTGAAAAAGCGGTTTCTTTTGTAAAGGAAGCTACTGCAAATGGTGCCAATCTCGTGGCGTTTCCCGAAGTATTTGTTGCCGGTTATCCTTATTGGAACTGGATTATGACGCCGGTTCAGGGAAGCAAATGGTATGAGCAGTTGTATAAATCTTCGGTGAAAGTAGATGATGATGCAATGAAACCATTATACGAAGCAGCAAAAAACCATAATTGCCATATTGTTATCGGAATCAACGAACGCGGTGATAGTTATGGCGAAATCTACAATACCAATCTCATCATTGACAATAATGGAAAACTTATTGGAAAACACCGAAAATTAGTCCCAACCTGGGCAGAAAAATTAACGTGGACTTCAGGTGATGGTTCATCCCTAAAAGTTTACGATACCGAAATTGGACCAATCGGAACTTTGGCCTGTGGCGAAAACACCAACACCTTGGCTCGTTTTACGTTGCTGTCGCAGGGCGAATTAATCCATATTGCCAATTATATTTCACTTCCGGTAGCTCCACCCGATTACAATATGGCTGAAGCGATTAAGATTAGAGCAGCGGCGCATTCATTCGAAGGGAAGCTGTTTACAATCGTTTCCTGCTCCACAATTTCAAAAGAGATCATGGAAGCTTTGAAAGATGATGTTCCTAATGTTGAAGAATTACTAACGCGTAAAAACTCGGCTTTCTCAGGAATCATTGGGCCAAATGGCGCTGTAGTTGGCGAACCCTTAATTGACGATGAAGGGATTGTTTATGCTGATATCGATTTGGAAAAATGCATCCAGCCCAAACAGATGCATGACATTCTTGGGCATTACAACCGCTTTGATATTTTTGATTTGCGGGTAAATACCGCTCCAACAAGAAAAATTACATTCATAGACAATCACGAAGAATTTAATAAAAAATAAGATGAACGAGAACCATTCAGACGATCAGATTGGTAGAGCACGTGTTCAGGATTCACCTGAATTACTGGCTTACTATAAAGAACTCGAAACCCTTGGAGCTGGTGCCTTATGGACCGTTGCCAATGATATTGAACCTTGGGAACCACGAAGCAATTC
This sequence comes from Flavobacterium wongokense, assembly GCF_021608265.1. Lineage (GTDB taxonomy): Bacteria > Bacteroidota > Bacteroidia > Flavobacteriales > Flavobacteriaceae > Flavobacterium > Flavobacterium wongokense. The sequence goes on along the minus strand of NZ_JAKIHP010000002.1, from coordinate 5,293 downwards.
CGTTCCGATGCTATGGAAATATGAAGATTTACGAAGTCTGGTTCTGAAGTCATCCGAATTGGTGACTCCCGAACAGGCAGGACGAAGAGTGGTTTATCTGGTAAACGACAAACGAAAAGACGTTTCGGCGGCAGTCGGATGGTTGTACACAGGAATCCAGGTTACACGTCCGGGCGAAAGCACTTCGGCACACCGTCACAAAGCTTCGGCACTTCGTTTTATCATGGAAGGCGATAAAGGTTATACCGTAGTGGATGGGAATAAAATTATGCTTGAAGTCAATGACTTTGTGATTACTCCCAATTCCACCTGGCATGAGCACGGTGTTGAAGAAGGCGGTAAAACCTGTATTTGGCAGGATGGCTTGGATATTCCATTGGTCAATGCTTTGGAAGCTAATGATTATGCCGTTTATGATGGCAAACAGGCGCACATCTCACCTGTAAATCATTTGCCATTATCGTTTGACGGAAATGGATTGGTTCCGGCAGATGTGGTTTGGGATAAACCCTATTCACCTTTATTCAAATATTCCTGGAAAAAAGTCTATCCGGCTTTATTGGAAGCTGCCAAAGTAAACCAGCCAAATGCTTTTGACGGAATCCTAATGAAGTACACCAACCCAATGACAGGCGGTCATGTAATGCAGACCATGGGAGCGTCAATCCAGTTACTGCCTGGCGGCTTCAAAGGAAAAGCGCACAAACATACAGGTTCATTTGTATATCAATGTGCCAAAGGAAGTGGTTACTCCATCATCAACGGGCAACGCTTTGATTGGAAAGAACGTGATATTTTCTGTGTTCCTTCCTGGGCTTGGCACGAACATCACAATGCTTCAGATACCGAAGATGCCTGTTTGTTCAGCTTTAATGATTTACCGGTAATCGAAAGCCTTGGATTGTTCCAGGGAAGGGAATATACTGAGAACAACGGCCACCAACTTTAGAAAACAGAATCTGACATATATAAAAAATGAAATTACTTACTTACACTACTGAAAATTCAGAACCACGCTTAGGATTCATCCACAATAACCAGGTAATCGATATGGAGGATTTTGGGGAAATATCAAACTTCCCATTGCCTTCTTCGATGTTGGAACTAATTGACATGGGTTATGAATTGGTAGAAGAGCTTAATGATATGGTTGCCGATACAGAGCCAGCATTTTTAAAGGAAATCGCTTATGAAATAAGCGAAGTTACCTTCTGTGCCCCTATTCCAAAACCAAGGAAAAACATTATCGGTATTGGCCTGAATTATACAGAACACGTTGCCGAAAGCGCTCGTACTTTAGATACAACCGGAAAACTACCGCAAAAGCCCATCATTTTTTCAAAACCACCAACAACGGTTACAGCAACTAATACCGATATCATTAAAAACACCAAACTAACTTCGCAGTTGGATTGGGAAGTCGAATTGGCTGTGGTGATTGGCAAAAAAGGGAAATACGTTTCCAAAGCCGATGCTATGGATTATGTTTTTGGATACACCGTGATTAATGATGTTTCGGCACGTGACTGTCGTCGTGAAGGGCAATGGATTGTTTCCAAAGGACAGGATACTTTTGCACCAATGGGACCTATTTTGGTTACTAAAGACGAAATTGAAAATCCACACAACCTGAATTTATCCTTAAAGGTAAACGGCGTTGAAAAGCAAAATGCAAATACAAAATTCCTATTGTTCAACATCAACGATTTGATTGAGGATTTGAGTACGGTTTTCACTTTGGAAGCCGGCGACATCATCGCAACCGGAACTCCTTCGGGTGTTGGTGCCGGCCGTGACCCTCAGGAATGGCTGTATGATGGCGACGTAATCGAAGCAACCGTGGAAGGAATTGGAACCATAACAAATACAGTAAGGGATTTAAAATAAAAATGGATCAGACCAAAATCGCAGTTAACGTTTTCAACAAACTTGCCCATGCATATCAGGAGAGGTTTATGGATGTATCGTTGTACCACGATTCATTTGATACATTTTGCCAAAGCATCAAAAAGGAAAATCCAAGCATTTTAGAATTGGCATGTGGACCGGGGAATATCACCAAATACCTTTTGGAAAAGCGTCCCGATTTTAAAATCCTGGCAACCGATTTGGCTCCGAATATGATTGAATTAGGAAAAATAAACAACCCAACTGCCGATTTTCAATTACTTGATTTTAGGGATATTGAAAATCTGGACACCACTTTTGATGCTGTGATGTGTGGATTTGGACTACCCTATCTTTCGAAAAAGGAAGCCATCCAATTTATTGAAGATTCAAAGCATATCCTGAATCCAAATGGTGTTCTATACCTAAGTACGATGGAAGACGATAATTCCAAATCGGGATTTAAAACAGGAAGTACCGGTGATGCCATGTATCAAAATTTCCATCAGGCCGATTATCTTACTGAGACGCTTGAGAATAATGGTTTTAAGATAATCGATATTCAGCGAAAAAAATACCTTCACAACCAACAAGACACAACTGACTTAATACTAATTGCAACAAAATGAAGAAATACAGAATAGGCCAAATCGTGCCATCATCAAACGTAACCATGGAAACCGAAATTCCTGCAATTTTCCGCTCCAGGGAAACAATCCTGCCCGAACGTTTTACGTTTCACAGCAGCCGAATGAGGATGAAAAAAGTAACCAAGGAAGAACTCGAAGCCATGGATGCGATGAGCCTCAAATGCGCACAGGAGTTATCGGATGCACATGTTGATGTGATGGGTTATGCGTGCCTGGTTGCGATTATGAGTATGGGACGAGGGTATCATTGCGTGTCGGAAGTAAACCTGCACCAGGAAACCGTTGCCAATGATTTTCCAACACCAATTGTCACTTCAGCCGGAGCATTGATAAATGGTTTGAAGGTTTTAGGTGCCAAACAAATTTCGATTATAACACCTTATATGCGCCCGTTAACCGACATGGTTGTCGATTATATAGAACATCAGGGAATAAAAGTCAAGGAAAGCATTGCGCTCGAAATTCCGGACAACCTTGAAGTTGCCGCTCAAAACCCTATGAACCTCTTGGAAATTTATAAGCGTTTAGACCTAACTGATATTGACGTCCTGGTAGTCTCAGCCTGCGTACAGATGCCGTCACTGGAAGCCGTCGATTTGATTCAGGCAGAAACCGGAATTCCGGTAACTTCGGCCGCAGTCTGCACCACTTACGAAATGATGAAAAAGCTCGGCATTGAAGCTAAGTCAGCTATTGGAGGAGAATTATTGAATGGTAAATATTAAGCTATGAAAAATCAAATTCATGGTCTTCGAACCACAATCTACAAAGTCAACGACATTCCAAAAGCAAAGGAATGGTACGCAAAGGCATTTCAAACCCAGCCTTATTTTGACCAGCCGTTTTATGTTGGTTTCAATATTGGTGGTTACGAATTGGGGTTGCACCCCGAAGGAGAAACTCCGTTAAACCGTTCAGATGCTGTGGTAAGTTATTGGGGTGTGGATAATGTTCAGGAAACCTTTGATTTCTTTTTGAGTTTAGGCGCTACCGCTTTCGAAAACCCGCAGAATGTTGGTGGCGAAATTGTTTTGCCACACTCAAAGATCCTTGGGACAATGTCATTGGATTAATCTATAATCCTGAATTTACTTTAGGATAGCTACACAATTACAAAAACTTCAAAAGCCCTTTTTCAAGGGCTTTCTTTATTTATATCTTATAACATTTTCACATAATTGCGTAATACAAAACAGTGTTTCCATTTCTAACTTTGGGAACTCGAGGCGAGCCGAACTGTATGGAGCGCAGCGGAATAAAAACAAACATCATATTATGGCAACACTTAACAACGGTGCTTCCGGAAAAGGAAATTCGGGCCACCAACACGACGGACAGAAAGACTATCAAAATTCCAATCAGCGAAATCCCGATAACATTAGGGATAATACCCGCGACCATCGCTACAAAGACCACGACGAGGTTTCTACAAACGATGCCAATTTTGATAACGGGAAACCAACGATCGATTTACAACTGGACGACAAGGATCAAAATGTCGAGCCTTAATTTTTTTATAAATCTAACCAATACTAAACATCATGAACGGATTCTTTAAAACACTCATTGCTGGTTTCACGGCAAAAAAATTGGGAGGTGGCTGCCTTTCAATGATTATAATTTTTATAATTATTTATTGGTTGCTTGGTAAATTCTGATTTAATCAATTACTTTTGCAGAACAATTTTTGTTAACTCAAAAATCCATTTGGGGTCGACTGGTTTTGACAGCAAGTCGAATTGAATTGTAAGCACGTCGAGCATTGTGCCTTTTGCTCGTAAATCCAAAGACACGAACTTATAAACGGCGAAAATAATTACGCTTTAGCTGCTTAATCCGAAGTTTAGTACGATTTGCCTAGTCTCGTCAAGGACGAGAAGCTGGATTCTCCTCAGAAGCCTTGGTTTATGGCGTCTGGTTTTGGGGAACCGTAAAAGTAAACCTAGGAAAGGTAATGTTCTGAATCCTTTCTGACACTCATAGAGCTAAGCATTGGGTCGCTGTCTTTGGCATAACCTGATGTCGAAAACCTAATCAGGGACTAAACGTGTAGAAAGCATTTTAGTTGCTTGTTTGGACGGGAGTTCGACTCTCCCCGACTCCACATCAAGCGCAGTTTGCGTATTAAAATGAGAAAATCAGACAAGCTCGCTTGATCTGATTTTCTCATTTTAATATGTCTGCCTCTAAAAGGTAGCAAATTGCATTTGCAGTTTTGGAATAACAGAGCTGGGCGCAGCAACTCTCCTGTACTTGAATGATTTTTTTTATTAGAAGCAGCCACTTGCCTTCCTTTCCACTAATCGTCCCGCTATCCGCTATATCTTTTTTAGGATGTGCCTTCACTTCGTTTCGGCCAGTCCTAAAAAAGGATGCCGCTCCTATCGGGGCTAAGGACACGTGAGCTGCTCTATAGATACTTCATAGATAAAGCATAGATAAAGCATAGATAGTGGATTATGTAAAATATAAAAGGCATCAATAAAAAAGCCCTGACTGAGTCAGGGCTTTTTTTATAAACTTTGCCACTTTGTGGCTCTCTTTATCGCTTCAGTGTAAAGTGTGCCTTAAAGGTTGACGGCAGTGCTGTGGTTGGTTCAATGAAGTCAACCGTAAACCAGTAATCATCTGCAGGCAACAGGTGTCCGTTAAACGTTCCATCCCATCCCGGTCCGTTGGCACTGATCTGTTTGAGCAGTTTGCCATAACGGTCAAAGATGTAAATCCTCGCTCCGTTCTGTCCGCTCAATCCCCAG
>NZ_JAKIHP010000019.1 GCF_021608265.1 Flavobacterium wongokense | reverse complement strand
TGTCGGTTTGGTACCAGACTTCCGAAAGAATAGGCATTTTTTTGATATTGAACGTAGGTAAATATAGTAAAAAACCACAACTTTTTGGTTGTGGTTTTTTGGGTATGGTAATATAAAGATTTGACCATATTATTTGTTTTCAATCAATATGATTACAAGTATAATAAAACCAAAAAAACAGAAATACATCAATTTTCTAATCCTTTTAATTTCCTGTGCATATTCTACAGCTAATGGATCATTAAGTTTTTTGATTTCGTTCTCATCAAAATTAAAAACCATATTCGCATCACCAAAGGAATAAGTCAAAGATTTGTTTTTATTATAAAAATCAATGTGCTTATTTTTTAAATAAATTGAAAATACATTAATTAATTTCAACCATTTTAGAATAAAAAAAGGATAAAAAATTATCAGATAAATTACTGGAATAAAATTAGAATAAGGCAACTTAAAAAAAATTAGAATCGAAAATAAAATCGTAATTAATGAATAAGCCACTATCTGTCCGTTATTTTTCATTCTCCAAGACTTTTATCAATTGCCTTTACCATTTGCTTTAAATCTTTCACGTCTTTGTTCAATTTATTCATTTCTTGATTTACATCATTTAATTTTTCACTATTCTCTTTATATGCATCTTTAGCCCAAGATTTGCGTAATTCGCCATATTCACCTTTGTAATAAGGATCCGTTTTAAACGAAGCTATTTTTGCTTTAGCATTTTTAATGTTTTCTATTGCCTCTGCTTTCTCTGTTTTTAATCCGGCTAGTTTTTCTTCTGCATCCTTTATTTGTCCAGATATTGTTGATTTAGCTTGGTTTAATATGGTTGTATATTTAGCTAAATTAGAAATAGGCCTTGTTATCTCTGTATGAGTGTAAGTATAGTCAACAGAAAGAGGTAATAATCCACCTCCATAACCAAATGAACCATATATACCAAAATAGTCTCCTGAAGTAGCTACACCTAAAGCTCCAGTTGCTCCTTCACCGGCTGAAACACCAACAGTATGCCCCCAACCGGTGGCATCATTAGCATGCTTCATAGTTGGGAAAAAAGTTGCTACAAGGCTGGATGACAAACATACATTTGTTGAAAATCCTATACCATAACTTCCGTAAGCATAAACACCATCCGGAGCTATTATAATACCACCTCCACCATTTCCAGTTATACCAGCTCCTCCCGAAACAGACGTACCCAATAGTAAAACTTCAGCTCCTTCTAATTCAATTCCATCGATAACCCTGTTTTCACTAAAAGCATAAGTAGAGTTATGTGGATATTTCTTAAACAAAGGATCAACTGCAAAGAACCTTCCAATTCTAGGATCATGCATTCTATAAGTATAATTTATTGAATTTCCTTCTCCTTTGATTTCGTCGTCTTTTTCCTGTCCCTGGAACCCGAAACGGTAGTCTTTGCTCGAGCCATGTCGGTTTGGTACCAGACTTCCGAAAG
>NZ_JAKIHP010000018.1 GCF_021608265.1 Flavobacterium wongokense | reverse complement strand
TACTGCTCCGGTTATTTCTACTCAGGCTTCAAACATTGTTGTGGAGTGTGATGGAAATGGAAACGGAAATGCATTAAACGGTTGGTTAGCTAATCACGGTGGTGCTGTAGCTTCTGATAATTGTTCAGATGTGACTTGGACAAACAACTTCAACCAGATTTCTGGTGATTGTTCTGCTGCTGTTACAGTAACATTTACAGCAACTGATGCTTGTGGAAATGCTTCAACATCTACAGCTACATTCACTATTAGTGATACTATTCCTCCGACATTCACAGCTCCTGCGAATATTGAAATATTCACAACCGCTGATTGTACTTATGATGCATCTATTGCTATCACTGGTGATGTAACTGACGAAGCTGACAACTGTGCTCCTGGTATTCAGGCAACATTTGTTGATACTGTTACTAACGGATGTTCAGGTTCACATATCATTACTCGTACTTGGTCATTAGTTGATGCTTGTGGTAACAATGCTGCGACTCAGACACAAACGATTACTATAACTGACAACATCGCTCCTACGTTTACAGCTCCTGCTGATATTACAATAGCTACTACTGCTGATTGTACTTATGATGCTAGCGTTGCTGCTACAGGTGATGTAACAAATGAAGCTGACAACTGTTCAACTGGTCTTCAGGCTACATTTGCTGACAGCATTGCTGATGGTCAGTGTGCAGGTTCACATATCATTACTCGTACATGGTCTCTTGTAGATGCTTGTGGTAACGCAGCAGCTACTCAGACACAAACAATCACTGTAACAGACAACATCGCTCCTACATTCACTGCTCCTGCGAATATCGAGCTATTCACTACTGCTGATTGTACTTATGATGCTAGTGTTGCCGTAACTGGTGATGTGACTAACGAAGCTGATAACTGTTCAACTGGTCTTCAGGCTACATTTGCTGACAGCGTTGCTGATGGTCAATGTGCAGGTTCACATATCATTACACGTATTTGGTCTCTTGTGGATGCTTGTGGTAACGCAGCGGCTACTCAGACACAAACGATTACTGTTACTGACAACATCGCTCCTACATTCACAGCTCCTGCGAATATCGAAGTATTCACAACTGCTGACTGTACTTATGATGCGTCAATTGCAATTACTGGTGATGTAACCAATGAGGCAGACAACTGTTCAACTGGTCTTCAGGCTACATTTGCTGACATCATTGCTGATGGTCAGTGTGCAGGTTCACATATCATTACTCGTACATGGTCTCTTGTAGATGCTTGTGGTAACGCAGCGGCTACTCAGACTCAGACAATAACTGTAACGGATAACATCGCTCCTACATTCACTGCTCCTGCGAATATCGAGATATTCACAACTGCTGATTGTACTTATGATGCTACTGTTGCCGTAACTGGTGATGTTACTAACGAAGCTGATAACTGTTCAACTGGTTTACAGGCTACATTTACTGACAGCGTTGCTGACGGTCAGTGTGCAGGTTCACATATCATTACTCGTACATGGTCTCTTGTAGATGCTTGTGGTAACGCAGCTGCTACTCAGACACAAACGATCACTGTAACGGACAACATCGCTCCTACTTTCACTGCTCCTGCGAATATCGAGATATTCACT
>NZ_JAKIHP010000017.1 GCF_021608265.1 Flavobacterium wongokense | reverse complement strand
GTTAAGAACGGGGAGATTACCCAGAACCTTCCGGGGCATACGGTAACGTATTACCCAAGCCTGCTTGATGCCCAAAACGGAACCAATGTAATTACAACACCAACCGCCTATCAGAATGCCATAGCTGCGGTACAGACCCTTGGTGTGGTTGTGACCACTCCGGCGCCTGCAAACTGCCAGAGCATTACCACTTTGGATATCCGTGTGCTTCCGATACCGACCCCACATACCAATCCACCGGCGCTGGCACCTAAGTGTGACGACAACAATCCGGGTGACATGCTCGAAGTGTTCGATCTGACCACCAATGCGGCCTATATCATCAATGGGGATCCGAACCTTACCCTGCATTACTTCCCGAGTCCGCAGGATGAGGCCAACAATACCAATGAGATTATGGTTCCATCGGCAGCACTTGTCGGGGATGATGTGATTATCCGTGTGGAGAACAACAGGGTGGATTACCTGGGGCACCATTGTTATGTGCTGGTAACCCAGCAGCTGACGGTTAACCCACTGCCTACTGTAGTACAGCCACTGCCGCCTTACAGGGTGTGTGATGACAATGCTGACGGGATCGCGCAGTTTGACCTTACCAATCCGTTACTGGCACCGCAGATACTGGGACCTTCACAGGCCGTATCGGATTATACCGTATCGTATTACCTGACCCAGGCTAATGCCGCTTCGGGGACTTCGCCGCTGGCATCGCCATATACCAATACGACACCAAACTCACAGAACATCTATATCCGTGTGGTGAACAATGCCACAGGCTGCGTCAACGCAACGGGAGTACTTACCCTTGCGGTGGAGGCCTATGCCGTAGCCAATCCGGTAACCCCTTACCATCAGTGCGACAGCGGTATCCCGGACAACAACCCGTTTGACGGAGTGGACATCATCGACCTTGATGCGCTGTGGACCACAGAGGTATTGGGAGGACAGAACCCTGCAGTCTTTCTGGTAAGCTACTATACGGTTGACCCTACGCTCAACCCGACAGCTGTGCCTTTAACCCTGCAGCAGGCACAGACCTATACCACCGATGCGGGTACAGATACCATCTGGATTAAGGTGGAGAACAGCAGCAACACCATTGTTCCGTTCTGCTCCGATGTTACCCAGGGAAGCATTACCGTGGAGCCTAAACCGCTTCCTGATGTGCAGTCGACCACGGGGGCTACGACGATCTGTGTTGATTTTGATGACGACACGGTAATCCGTGTACTGACCCTTGATGCCAACATGCCGAACCCGGGAGATTACCTATACGAATGGTATGAGACCGGTGATATGACCACACCACTGGGAACAGGCCCTACCTATGAGGTAAATACGGCCATACCGGGAGGAGGTACTAGGAACTATGTGGTGCATGTAACCAATAACTTCGCCAATTCGGTGCATTGTGACAATACCTCAAGCCCGCCGTTTGCTGTGGAGCAGTCGGGACCGGCAGAGATTGCCGCGGGTACAGTGGGTTATACGGTGAGCCCTGCCTTCAGCGGGCCTTACCAGACCATTACGGCCCTTGTGGATGGATACGGAATCTATGAATTCAGCCTGGATGACGGGCCAAGGCAGAGCAGCAATATCTTTGAGAATGTATCCATTGGCATGCCGCACGTGATCCATGTGTGGGATGTGAGGGGCAATGCAGCCTATGGCTGTGATGAGCTTCAGATCACACCGATCAACATCATTGATTACCCGCATTATTTCACGCCTAACGGGGATACCATTAACGATACGTGGAATAT
>NZ_JAKIHP010000016.1 GCF_021608265.1 Flavobacterium wongokense | reverse complement strand
AAGCCGCGGAACGTTAGCGGCAAGTGTTGAGCAACACCTCGTAAAAAGACAATAATGAACGATAAAATTGAATATTTAGTTTATAAACCGGAATTTTACTATTGGTTTTTAATTCCGACAATTATTGCGGTATTTGTGTTTATAAAATCAATTTCGATATTGAGCCGAAAAAGAAACTGGCTAAATTGGATTTTGACAATTGTGATAATTTCATCGATATTATTTTCTGAATATATATTGTATGTGGTTTTCTTTTTGGGCGCTTGGCCGACATATTTGCCACACATTTTAATAGTTTTGGTTTTAATATTATACGGAATCCAAGTTTACGCAAACAAGAACACCAGCCGCTAACAGCGGTTTCGCGCTATAGCTGGTTTTGCCTTTCTTGGAAAATACTCTGAACATTACAATTTCTTATTACATTTATTCTTAACTTGCCGCTACAGCGCAAAGCCGCGGAACGTTAGCGGTAATGCATTTCCCAAGTTTGCGGAGAAATTTTTATAGAAAATGAAAGAGAACGAAAAAATATCAATCGGAAAAGGAAATTGGTATATAGCAGAAATTATTGAGAAACGTGAGCCGGTAAATCGTAGTGAAAATGATTTGCGTCATGTCGTTACTTGGGGAAATTTTCATTTGATAAAAGCCGAAAATCCTAAACAAGCATACGAAAAAGCAATAAAAATTGGAAAAGAAGGCCAAGTTAGATTCATAAACTCCAACAAAGTTGAAATGGAATATGTTTTTGTTGGAATCGCTGATTTGATTCCAATCTATGAAGATATTGAAGATGGAAGTGAAATTATGTGGACAGATTATGGAGTAATGACTAATAGAAAAACTGAAAAGTTTGTGCGTAGTGAAAAGGAGCTTTTAGAAAATATAAAGTTGAAAGAGAAATAAAATGCACAACCGCTAACAGCCGTTTGGCGTAATAGCTTGTTTGTCTTTCTTGGAAAATACTCTGAACTTCAGCATTTCTTATTACATTTATTCTTAACTTGCCGCTACTGACGCCAAGCGGCGGAACGTTAGCAGTAATGTTTTTTCCACCCAACACGCCAAAAATGGAATACCCAATAATAGAAAGTTTAAAAAAGCATAACGAAATTTTAAGAGCCGATCAGTTTTTAAAATTGCCAACTGATACTCCATTTGGAAATTTATTGTTGAGTTGGGTAGAAATAATACAGAGGGCTGATAGGATAAATGATTTAATCATTGAATTGTACAGAGACTATAATATTATTACTCAAAGTCGTGGCATCGTTAATCCTGATATTTCCCATCTTTTTTACAAACAAAAATTTCTAACTGAGCAAATTTTTTATTGGCTTAGAAAAACTGCTGACGAATTAATCGGATTGGTTTACATATTGGATTACAATAAAAAAAATAACAAGTTTCCCTCTAAAATTAAAATTAACTCAATTGGAAACTTACTAAGTGAAGAGAATTTTATTCCTGAATTATTTGATAATTTCAGAGGCTTTTTAAAAATAGTTAATGAAATCTCAAACGGTTACAAACATTCATTTATCAATTCCCAGGCACACAGTTATCATGGAGAATATTATCCTGTCGTTTTCGCTTATACACTTGATTATAATAACCTCAAGAATACACCTCAATTTCACACATATAAGTTTAGTGATGTCTTAGAAAATTACAACACATTCTTAGCCGAAATCAAACGTTACTTAATAGAGAACTTTTAAGAAAAACACTACTGCTAACAGCCGTTTGGCGCAATAGCTCCTATCCTATCCGCCGGAAACCCAACGGTTTGCTCAAATCCTTCTTCACGCAGAATATTTTTCTTAAATTTACCGCTACTGACGCCAAGCGGCGGAACGTTAGCGGAAAGTTTTTGGAAACCGCGAAAAAGACACAACTATGAAATCAATTTACTTTTTATTGCTATTTCTTATTGGAATTTCAAGCCTTTTATTTCAAAACAAAAGTTGTGAAATACGTGGAATTTATAGAATTGAATATGAAAATGACAAGTTTGGAAAACTAAACACTAAAATCGAGTTTAATGACAGTACATATTTGAAAACTTTTGAATTGGGAAAAACTGAAGGCATAATTACTAAGTTAAAAGACAGAGATGGAAAATGCATTTTTCTTTTATACGACAAGTTGGAAAAAGTTGACCCAATAAAAGTCTCACAAATAGAACCTTCAAACAGCATAATAGGGAAGCTGAAAACTATGGGAGAACCAATAATGGAAATTTCAGAACCGCTTGGTGATACAATAAAATTCAGGATTGTTTATTCAGGTCAACTGAATGTGACAACCAGAGAAGGAAAACTTATCAAGTTATGACAAAAACCTTCCGCTAACAGCGGTTTCAAGCAATAGCTGGTTTTATCTTTCTAAGCCGGAAATTACGCAACCGGAAAATTGTATATATTTACAAATAACTATAAAGTTGCCGCTACTGCGTGAAGCCGCGGAACGTTA
>NZ_JAKIHP010000015.1 GCF_021608265.1 Flavobacterium wongokense | reverse complement strand
AGCAAGTTTAAACACGTTAACATAAATGAAACAAATAGTCCTAATAGTAATGTTCTTGAGCTTAAATTCGTTTAATAAGTCTTTGAATGTTCAAAAACAAAATAATCTCAAGCAGATGTTACAAGGTAGCTGGAAACTTAACACAGATAGTAATTATATACTTAACATTAAAAACTCCATAATTGAGCGCAAATACAAAGGAAAAGTTACAGAAAAAAACAAAGTAAAATATGTGTTTGAAAAGTCACCCGAGAAGTATTTAACAAAGAAAGGCGCCTTTGATTTTAGTCAACCAACAATTGTAAGTGATTTTAAAATAGTTGAGTATGATTCTTTAAATCAGGTTTCTTCTTCGAGTTTTATAATTTATATAGACAAGCAGAATCTGGAATTGGGATTTGAAACTGGAAGAGCTTCATTCAAAAAAATTAAGTAGAAACCAACCTGCTGGTAACAGCGGTTTTGCGCCATAGCTGGCTTATCTTTCTTGGAAAATACTCTGAACATCACAATTTCTTATTACATTTATTCTTAACTTGCCGCTACGGCGCAAAGCCGCGGAACGTTAGCGGTAATTTTTCACAACCCCAGATTTATGATTGACTTTAGAACACTTAGATATTCTGTGGATATGGGAGAAACCAAGATAATTTGGTTTTACGGCACACCGATAATTGTTCCGTTATATTTTACAATTTGGCAAGAACAATATTTGCTTGCTGCGTTGACAACTGAAAGGTCAGGTAATATATCTGTGGATAATACCTTAAAAAGACAATTTAAAAACTATGTTGAAGAACACGAATCGTTATTAAAAAGGCAAACGAAGAATAAAGTCTTTAACTACGATATTGCTGTAGATGAAATTTTATTATTTCAGAAAATGACCTATGATAAATACAAACAGAAATTAAAAAATTTAGATTTCGAAGGTAGTTCAGAAACATTCAGCGTTTGTGGTTTAATTTTTAAAAGATTAGATGGCAGTTTTTCAGCTGTACGGTCATTGATAAAGCAAGGATTCTATTTTGAAACGCTTTCTTTAATAAGACAAATGTTAGAGCAGTTATCATTTGCTTACAGTGTTTTTCATAAAACTACATATAATGAATTTGAATCTCCAACAAACGTCAACTTACTAAAAACGTTTTGGCCTTTGGCTGGAAAACTCTATGGAGAATTAAGTTCAAAAGCTCATATTGACAAAACTCAAATTAAAAAATATTTTGTTCTAGACAAAGAGGAAAAAGGCTTAGTTCTTGTACGATCGTTAGAATATTCTTTAGAAACTTCACTTGATCTTATTTTAATCCTTGATTTGTATTGTTGTGTCTTTGAATATGTATTCAGTGATAAATTAACAGACTTTGAATTTTTAACTAAAAGCTTGAAATTAAAAAAAGTTCGTCCAACACGTACTTTTCTTAGGAATTGGAAAACGAAATTTAATAAAATAGACTTTGAAGATTAAAAAAACTACCGCTAACAGCGGTTTTGCGCCATAGCTGGTTTGTCTTTCTTGGAAAATACTCTGAACATCACAATTTCTTATTACATTTATTCTTAACTTGCCGCTACGGCGCAAAGCCGCGGAACGTTGTACGCAATTATTTCACCCATCATGGAAAAGGAAAACTCGCTTGAAATTAATCATTTTTCAAAATCTGAAGATTTAAGGTTGTATATTTTAGAACATACAATTTTAATTGAAGAAATAGTTTCTTCGGCATTAGGACAAATTTTAAATATCGACTGGAAAAATTCAAAGTCATTCGGTTTTAGCTCTTCTGCATTATCATTCAACCAAAAAGTACAAATAATTCAAGACATACAAGGATTGGAAAAAATTGAAGTTCAAAAGTTGTCAGATATAATGAGTATTAGAAATAAGTTTGCGCATGTTAGATCAATTGCAACATTCAATGATTTTTTTCTTAGTGGAGAAAACGGAAAAAATGTGAAGAAGAATCTTGACAAGTGGTATGGAAAAAATGGCACTATTGAATCAGAAAGTGAAGAACAGAAATACAAAAGATACTTTTTTATTCTTGCAGCTGAAGTTATAACGACCATTATTTTAAAAGCAATGTTCTACAGTGTTTCTGAACAGTCAAAACTTAAAGAAATAGATCAGAGCAAGATAAAACTGGAATCTTTTACAAAAGAACTGGAAAAATTACCTGGCGATAAATTTATTTTGAAATTTACTTATGAAAAGATTTTAAAAGAAGCGATAGAAAAAATAACTGCGTACAACAGCCGTTTGGCGCAATAGCTCCTTAACATTGCGCCGGAAACCTAACGGTTTCCCCAAATCCTTCTTCACGCAGAATATTTTTTTTAAATTTACCGCTACTGACGCCAAGCGGCGGAACGTTACCACCCAGTTTTGCCCTATTTTACAACTGAAGTTTAAATTCGAAAAATCCAAAGAATATTTTGCTTGAAAATTTAGCCGGAAAAGGAATGTCGCAGAAATATTGCGTACAAAGTTTGCGTAGAAAAGTTGTAGCAAAAAAAATGTAGCAATTTAAATTGCTACAAAAAAATTGCTACAAGTTATAGAGAGTGAAATGGAAATAGAAACCGGAATTTGAAGCTGGCAAAGTTTGCGTGCTCAAGTTAATAGCAAAACCGAAGTGGTAACAGCGGTTTCACGCAATGGCTGGTTAATCTTTCTCGGAAAATAATCTGTTAATTCAAATTTTGTTTATCTTTCGACTTAATTACTAAAGTTCCGCCACTGCGTAAAGCC
>NZ_JAKIHP010000014.1 GCF_021608265.1 Flavobacterium wongokense | reverse complement strand
TAATTTCTTAAACCACCATAAAATGAGAACGATAAAATTTAATCCGGAAGAAATAAAAATGTTGAAAGAAATTATAGTGTTGGGAGAATCTCAATATGATAATTACTTTGGAGAAACATCAAAAGTTATTCTCAACAAAATAAGAATTGAGATTTTTCATTTTGATAAAAAAGAAACACAATTATTGAAAAGTTATACTTCAAATTGGATAAATAATCATGATGAAATTCTTGAGGAATTGCGTGTAAAATTCCTGGTAAATAAGAATCCTGATTATAACGCCATTTCAGAAACCGAAAAGGAATATATGCGCAAAATAAGTATGGTTTTCGCCATAAAATCCAAAATATTAAAAGAAAGCTTTATCACCTTTAAAGAAGTTTTGGAAAAGGCTTGAAAGAACGAAACTACCGCTAACAGCGGTTTTGCGCTATAGCTGGCTTATCTTTCTTGGAAAATACTCTGAACATCAGAATTTCTTATTACATTTATTCTTAATTTGCCGCTACAGCGCAAAGCCGCGGAACGTTGTGCGCAATTCAAGACAACACCCCTAAAAAAGAGAAAATTGGAAAATAAAGAAATTGAAACCAGAGGTAAAGTTCTAGCATTGAGTTTAAAAATTGAAGACAGCCTAAACAGAATATTGTACAATTTTTTTGCTCAACAATCTAAAGATAACGATACTCGAAATATCTTTTTGCAGAGTTTTATTTTACCTCTAACTTTTGGCGCGAAAATTAACTTATATAAACAAGTTCTTAATACTGGCAGATACCAAGGGAAAGTAATGAAAAAATTAAAAACGGTTGAAGATTTTCCGGTAAGTGATTTGTCAAGCTTTGTAAAAGTTGTTCAACAAAATCTTGCAGAGATTATTTCAACGAGAAACTATGCAGCTCATGGAACTGAAATTACAAAATCATTCTTGACTCTTAGTGAAGATGAAGTAGTTTTTATGAAAAAAGCTGACTTCATGAAATTTTCTAAAAAATCAGTTGAAGAGTTTTCGCAGTTAGTATTTGACACTTATAAATTGCTTGACATAACAGACGGAGTTTTAATCGACAAAGAATGAACTGCGCACAACAGCCGTTTGGCGCAATAGCTAGTTTGTCTTTCTTGGAAAATACTCTGAACTTCAGCATTTCTTATTACATTTTTCTTTAACTTGCCGCCACTACGCCAAGCGGCGGAACGTTATAGCCAATTGCAACCGAAACTGCTTAACCGAGAACAATGAAAAAAACAACAGTCATATTTGGAATTTTATTTGGCGTTTTATCATGCACGAGTAAAAAAGTTGTTGTTGAAGAGACTGAAAAAAACTCTCAAAACAGAAATAAAGTTGAGATAATAAAATTTATGGGAACAATCACTACATTCTCTACTGACATTGGTGAGGATACTTTTTGGAATTTTCCAGACGAACACGCAAAACTTACAATAAATGATGACGGGTTTATAGAAGATATAAAATCACTTAAATCAAAAGATGAAAGTCATTTTTTAGAATACACTTACGCATTCATTGTCCATAAAAAAAATGAAACTGACACACTCTATAGTGACTCAACATTAAAAACCTGGATACTGAAAAAATCAAATGGGAAAAAGGAATATTTTTACGATGAAGAAGGAATAACTGCCGAAAACTTAAGACATAGTTATTCGTTTTTTAAAGATTGTTGGTAGTTGCAACTGGCTATAACAGCGGTTTTGCGCCATAGCTAGTTTGTCTTTCTTGGAAAATACGCTGAACATCACAATTTCTTATTACATTTATCCTTAACTTGCCGCTACAGCGCAAAGCCGCGGAACGTTATGGCTCATTACTTCTCCAAGTTTACTCAGAAAATAATCAATTAAAAAGTTGCCGAAAATTTCAACTGGAAAATTGAAAGTTTGAACCGGAAAAAGTTCCTGGAAAAAGTTCGTTGCAGAAAGTTTGATTTGAAGTGCTCGCGAAAAACAAACTCAACAAAGTTTTGAAAATGTTTGTGTGGAATTTCTTCTCAGAAAATAAGCAGAAAATAAAAATCTAACCAGAAATGAAAATCGTCAAAAGTTTGCGTGCTCAAGTTGACGGGAAGCAACGAGCCATAACAGCCGTTTAGCGCTATAGCTACTAATACTTGTTTTGGAAAATCCGCTGGATTTTCCAATCTGTTTTTCTATCATATTTTTTCTTAACTTGCCGCTACATCGCCAAGCGGCGGAACGTTAGTAGCCATTTTGAGAACGAACAATTATCTTATGAAACCTTCCTTTATCTTATCCATTCTTTTTATCCTGTTTAGCTGTAGTCAACAGAAAATAAGTAATAATGAATTTAATTTAAAAGGACATGTAAAGAAAATAATAGAAACAACTTCTTTTCCAAAAAAACAAGGAATTCCGAGTTATTCCACAAAAACTGTATATACATTTAATCATCATAACTGTATATCGATTGAAGAATCTAACATAAATGGGCTAATTCAAAAAAAGGAATTTATTTATGACAAAGACAACATTCTAAAGGAGTCAAGAATTATAGTAAAAGGTAAAATTATATCAAAAAGCATATTTATTAAAAATAAAAATAAACAAATTATTAAAATAGAAACTGAAGATATTAGTGGAAAAAGTGAGATAGTAAATCGTTATAGCGATACGTTGTCACGACTTCCAGTCTCTGGTACAGAATTGAAAAACGGTTCTTTATCAAGAACTTGGAAAATTGAATATGAAAACGAATTAACATCAGTTTTTACTACAACAATATCAGGAAATACCACTCAATTATTCTATGAATATAATTCGAATAATGACTTTGTTAAAGTCGTTGATAAAAATAACTCTGGAGAAATAATTAATACGTATTTCAATGAGTACAAATATGACAAGGAAAATAATTGGATTGAAGAAGTCGATTATAACTCAGAAAAAGAAATAATTTTAAGCAAAAAAAGACAAATTAAATATTGGTAAAAACGGCTACTAACAGCCGTTTCTCGCAATTGCGAATTTTGTGGTAAGTTCACGTTCACGTTTCGCAAGAATTTTTATCTTTAACAGAAAATAATTCGTTCCGAAGTTCGCAACTGACGAGAAGCG
>NZ_JAKIHP010000013.1 GCF_021608265.1 Flavobacterium wongokense | reverse complement strand
TGGGGCCAGTAAAGACTACCGTTACGGGTTTAATGGCAAGGAAAAAGATGATGAGGTTAAGGGAGAAGGAAATAGTTTAGATTTTGGAGCCAGGATGTATGACTCCAGGATTGGAAGATGGTTTGCTACAGATAGAAAAGAAGGAAAATATCCAAGTCATAGTCCATACAATTATGCCTTAAATAATCCGGTATTTTATATTGACCCAGATGGTAATGATATATTTCCAAGCCAACTTTTTAAAGATTCCAGATATGGACCTTTACTTGAAAATTTGAGAACAAATTCTCCTACTTTCTTGAAAATTATTCAACCATATATGGGAAAAAAATTGAATCTTGACCTTGATATCAATGAGAAAAAAATCTTGCCCGGTAAATTTGCAACAACTTGGCCGGCTCGAACTGAATCTAATTGGAAAACATCTAATGGAAAGGAAATACCAAATACAAGAACATACAGATTTACGACCAACACACTTGAGGCCTTTTCTAATACTCAATTAGAGATGGTTGTTCCGCAAGATGAAGGTGGCAAAAAATTTGAATATATATATAAAGTTAAAGATATCTTCCTTGTACAAACAATAATACATGAATCATTACATGCGATGATTCAAGTAGATGGTGGAGCTAAAGCAGCATATAAGGGCAAGAATGTAGATCCAAATCATGATAAACATGCACAATACAGAGCAATGATGATTGAATCCTTGACAGAATATGTGAAGGCTAATAGTTTAAGTTATACTGCAGAAAACATTGAAGATCTGTCTTGGCATGGTATAAATGAATCCAAAGCGTTTAAAGACCATTTTGCGGAACTGGCTGCAAAGAATGGAACAACAAGTGAGGTCGAAGTTAAAGCGTGGCAACAACGTGTAGGTAATTTGTCAACAGAGTTTGTAGAGAAAAAAGAGGTAAAAACAGAATAACCCATTAGGAAATGAAACGTAAAATACTCATAAGTATATGTGTCCTTTTATCAATTAGTAGTTTTGCCCAAAAAACTAAAATTGATACTACCTATTTTGTTTATGAAAATAGAAAAGAACTTATCGATAATAAAGATATTTTAGGTTTAGCAAAGGAATTTTGTGTTTATAGAAGCTATGTTACAACTAATATTTTTTCCGAATCTAATCTGTTTGGCGACAATAGCTTTAAAATATTAAATGATAAATGGTACATTAAGAACAACAAGAAATGGGAGCTCTTTTTTTCTTCGAAAATTTTCAAACAAAAAAAAATTGTAACTTTTGTTGATAGTGGTTTCGGGCTTTACCCTATTAAAAAAATTAAGCTTAAAGGGAAAGATTGCTATAAATATAGGGTTTGCATGAATAATTCTATCAATTCAACGAATTCATATGTATTATTTAATCCGTGTACAGGTATAATTTCGATTAACAATGGAGGGCAGGTTTTGGTTAGGACAGATCGTAAGCCTAAAGATAGTTTTAATTGTCACTGATCAAAATATTTTTCCAAAACAAAAACCACAACCAAAAAGTTGTGGTTTTTTATTTCACCATATTCCTGTATTTTTGGTGAAAACCAAACCATGAAAAAACCAAAACCCTTAATACCTTTATTCAAGCAATTCATTAAGGAATCCGAATCGGGGAAACGTTTAAAGAAGAATGGTGAACGCATCACCAAAAGCTCCATCGATAATTATACTTATGTCTTAAAAAACCTGATATTATTTTCGGAAGAAACCAAGACAGAACTGAGGGTTTGTGATATTTTGAAGCTAACCAAAAAGGAATTGCTTTCAGAAAAAAACTATTGGAAAAAATTCTATAAGAACTTTACCGAATTCCTATACAAAAAAGGATGTTATGACAATTACGTTGGTGCAACCATAAAAATAATAAGGGTTTTTTTTAATTATCTTAAGCTGGAAAAAGATATTTATGCAGGCGATTTCCACAAGCAGTTTTATGTTCGAAAGGAGGAAATTGACATTCTGGTCTTATCTCCTGAACAATTAAAATACCTTATCCACGACAGGGAATTTGAAGAAAAGTTGACACCAAGCTTAAAAAGGATAAAAGACATATTCGTTTTTGGCTGTACAACCGGACTTCGATATTCTGATATTTTTTTGCTGACCAATAAAAACTTTGAACAGGCAGGAGACGATTGGTACTTAAAGCTAAAATCAAAAAAAACCAAAACCAGCAGTTCGATAAAACTACCTGTTTATGCGGTTGCCATTTATCAGAAATACCGACGTAAAAACAGCAAACTGCCTTTGTTTATTCCTATTACCTTATTTAATTTTAATAAAAACCTAAAGCAGATTGGAGAATTGGCCGAATTTACAACTCCAATAGCAATATCGCGGGAAAAACAAGGAATCACCAAATCGATTAAATCCAATAAGGAAAAAGATCGTTTCTGTGACAAAATGAGTTCACACATGATGCGTCGAACAGCTATAACAACACTTTTAATCCTTGGAATGCCCGAACATTTAGTACGTAAGATTAGCGGACATAGTACAGCTAGTAGTTCATTTAACCGCTATGTACATTACGCCCAGGTATATATAGACCGGGAAATTGATAAAATACACAGCAAATTGGAAAATTATTGATTTCTCTACAAAAAGTCACACCTAGCACAATTTCAAGGCCATAGCTGAATTTTTCTTCGGGATTATTCAAATTTGCCAACAAAACCATTTTTCTAACTGAGCCAATAGTTCATTCTTTAATGCTACATTTTTACTAATGTTACCACGAAAAACCAAGTGAGATTCCAGCACTTATTTCGTTACTGGAAAATTGAGGAAATATAATTACGGGATAAAGCTGTAAAAATAATCCGGCATCATCCATATACTTATAACCAACACTCAGAGAATATGCCCCATCAAATCTTGGAACATCACCATCTATTTTTTTTTTAATGAATGAAGCAGAATAGCCAGCACCTAAATTCACGAAATGATTTTTTTTTCCATACTCTAGTAAGGCTACTACAGGAAAAATTATTGCAGAGCCCACTACAGCATCTTCAGAATTGGAATACTTATAATGACCAATTCCTATTCTGCCATTTAAGTGGAAATCTTTATAAATTTGACATACATACATTTCATAATTTAACGAAAGTGGAGCTCTTGTATGTCCATAAGCATCATAGTAAACCGAGTTTTTAGAAAATTTTTGCCCAAAGGTATTACTTAAAATCATCACCATAAAAATGGTTAAGAATATTTTGCTTTTCATGGTTTTATTTACAATTTAGTCTTGAAATCCCTTCTTTGGCGAGTTCATTAATAACAATCGTATTGCTTCTATAATAATCCTCACAAGCTTTTGACGTGAAATTTAATTTCTCATAACAATATCCTCTAAAATATAATACTTCTGGGTCATCCTTAACAAATGCTAAGGACTTATTATAATTTTCAATTGCCTCCATGTATCTGTTTTGATTCATAAACAATATACCCTTATTGGCATAGGCCTTTTGTGAAGGCTCTAACTCTAATGATTTATTTAAATCTTTTAAGGCCTCTTCTAATTTATTACTTTTTAATTTAGCATAACCTCTGTTTGAATAATAATCTGATGCGGTTGAATCTAAAGATATTGCAAAGTCAAGATCTTTTATTGCACCACTTAAATCATTTAATAAGCATTTAATGGATCCTCTGTCATTATATGCCTTATCATATAACTTATCCATTTCTATTGCCTTATCGTAATACTCTAACGATTTTTCAAACTCACTGTTAAATGCATAATACTTACCATAATAAAAAAAGGTTTCCTTATTCTTCGAATCTAGAGCGAAAGATTTATCTAAATTTATTTTTGCTTCTTCTAAATTAAATTCAAAAAGGTTATTAGCTCCTTTATACAAATAACTTTTGGCAACATTTTGCTTTTTTTGAATTGAAATAGTAAACAAACTATCCGCTTTTTTTGGATTGTCATTCAAAAATTCCTTCAATCCTCTGTCAAAATCAGTTTGAGAATAAGATTGCAATTTTGAAAACAACAGTAAAATTAAAACTATATTTTTCATTCTGGTTTTTCTTTTGGTTTTTTCTTTGTAATTAAATTGATACCTCCTCCGAAATTAAAACCAACCGAATTAATTGATCTTCCAGAATAGTTTACATTTGGTTGGTCAAAAGTTGTCATATGATGGAGTGTCATACCATAAGATATAAAAAACCCTTTTATAACATAAATATTTACCCTAACTATTGCTGCAGTCGAAAAGCCTACAATCTTATCTTTTGCTGTAAAACCAGTCATTCGTGGTCTTCCATCTACTATACCAGCTCCGACATTCACATCCATGGTAAGAAATTTATCGATTATTTTGTATTCTCTTCCGATACTCAATAAAATTGAGGTAGGATGTTGAATACCAACTCCGTTTATATCATTTACTTTATTTTTAAAGCTGGTAATACCAACCTTATAATCACCCCAAGGGAACCTTGCATTGACTCCGTTGTTGGATTCAGTCGCATTACCCCAATAACCACCATCACCATTAGTCGTGCTGTTATAAAATGTTTCATCACCATCTATATCCCATATACTAGTGCGTGTTCCTGGTCCGTGGGCTCCAAAAGTGTTGCTCCAGGAATATTCTGCATTACTTAAAAATTCAGCAGTCTTTTGTAAAAACAGCCCAACTTTGCTTTTTCCATTAGGATTGTCTGTTGGACTTTTCGTTTCAGGAGCAGCAACCAGTGGAGGTTCAGTCGTATTTTTTTCCTTATCATTAGTATTAGCGCACTCTAAACCTTCAAGTTCAATTTTATCAATTACCCTGTTTTCACTAAAAGCATATGGAGAATTCCAAGGGAAATTTCTAAACAAAGGGTCAATCGTAAAGAACCTTCCAATCCTCGGATCATGCATTCTATAAGTATAATTTATTGAATTTCCTTCTCCTTTGATTTCGTCGTCTTTTTCCTGTCCCTGGAACCCGAAACGGTAGTCTTTACTGGCCCCG
>NZ_JAKIHP010000012.1 GCF_021608265.1 Flavobacterium wongokense | reverse complement strand
GAACACCGCTTACAAATAAGAGCATTGTGAGGTAATCGAAAGAGTGGCGGAAAAAGAGAATAGATACGTTCATAGACATATTGAATTGACAGCCGTTTTGAGAGAGATTTCAAAACAAATAAAAGAGAGTAAGAGAATCGGAAGATTTGAAAAGCCTGGCCTTTGTCTAAATTACGAATGCAGGACGCGAGTCCAGCATAACAATATACGATGAAGAGTTTGATCCTGGCTCAGGATGAACGCTAGCGGCAGGCCTAACACATGCAAGTCGAGGGGTAGTATAGCAATATATGAGACCGGCGCACGGGTGCGTAACGCGTATGCAACCTACCTTTTACAGGGGAATAGCCCAGAGAAATTTGGATTAATGCCCCATGGTATATATCATTCGCATGTTTGGTATATTAAAGTTCCAACGGTAAAAGATGGGCATGCGTCCTATTAGCTAGATGGTAAGGTAACGGCTTACCATGGCTACGATAGGTAGGGGTCCTGAGAGGGAGATCCCCCACACTGGTACTGAGACACGGACCAGACTCCTACGGGAGGCAGCAGTGAGGAATATTGGACAATGGGCGCAAGCCTGATCCAGCCATGCCGCGTGCAGGAAGAAGCATCTATGGTGTGTAAACTGCTTTTGTACGGGAAGAAACACCCCCTCGTGAGGGGGCTTGACGGTACCGTAAGAATAAGGATCGGCTAACTCCGTGCCAGCAGCCGCGGTAATACGGAGGATCCAAGCGTTATCCGGAATCATTGGGTTTAAAGGGTCCGTAGGCGGTTTGGTAAGTCAGTGGTGAAAGCCCATCGCTCAACGATGGAACGGCCATTGATACTGCCAGACTTGAATTACTGGGAAGTAACTAGAATATGTAGTGTAGCGGTGAAATGCTTAGATATTACATGGAATACCAATTGCGAAGGCAGGTTACTACCAGTGGATTGACGCTGATGGACGAAAGCGTGGGGAGCGAACAGGATTAGATACCCTGGTAGTCCACGCCGTAAACGATGGATACTAGCTGTTCGGGGCAACCTGAGTGGCTAAGCGAAAGTGATAAGTATCCCACCTGGGGAGTACGTTCGCAAGAATGAAACTCAAAGGAATTGACGGGGGCCCGCACAAGCGGTGGAGCATGTGGTTTAATTCGATGATACGCGAGGAACCTTACCAAGGCTTAAATGTAGTTTGACAGGTTTGGAAACAGATCTTTCTTCGGACAAATTACAAGGTGCTGCATGGTTGTCGTCAGCTCGTGCCGTGAGGTGTCAGGTTAAGTCCTATAACGAGCGCAACCCCTGTTGTTAGTTGCCAGCGAGTAAGGTCGGGAACTCTAACAAGACTGCCAGTGTAAACTGTGAGGAAGGTGGGGATGACGTCAAATCATCACGGCCCTTACGCCTTGGGCTACACACGTGCTACAATGGACGGTACAGAGAGCAGCCACTACGTGAGTAGGAGCGAATCTACAAAACCGTTCTCAGTTCGGATCGGAGTCTGCAACTCGACTCCGTGAAGCTGGAATCGCTAGTAATCGGATATCAGCCATGATCCGGTGAATACGTTCCCGGGCCTTGTACACACCGCCCGTCAAGCCATGGAAGCTGGGGGTACCTGAAGTCGGTGACCGTAAGGAGCTGCCTAGGGTAAAACTAGTAACTGGGGCTAAGTCGTAACAAGGTAGCCGTACCGGAAGGTGCGGCTGGAACACCTCCTTTCTAGAGACTATAATAAGGACTGGGTCCTAAATCAGGAAAATTCAATTACTCTCGCTGTTGGTTCAAATAATAAAAAGCAAAAAAACAGAGTCTCGTAGCTCAGCTGGTTAGAGTACTACACTGATAATGTAGGGGTCGGCAGTTCGAGTCTGCCCGGGACTACTTTTTTAAGCTTGGAAATTCTAGGGTTGAGCATACTATGAGCAAATTCATAACTCATAACTAATAACTCATCGCTAAAAAATGGGGGATTAGCTCAGCTGGCTAGAGCGCCTGCCTTGCACGCAGGAGGTCATCGGTTCGACTCCGATATTCTCCACTAGCGCTAAAAGCGATGCTGATTAAATTCGGTGTTGCCGCGCCACGTTCATTGACATATTGAGATAAGAAAATAATAACAAAGTAGAAAGAACACGGTTATGAGCAATCATAACCAAAAGTACAATAAGCAAAATAAGGGCGTATGGGGGATGCCTAGGCTCTCAGAGGCGATGAAAGGCGTGATAAGCTGCGAAAAGCTACGGGGATCGGCACACACGATTTGATCCGTAGATACCTGAATGGGGCAACCCGGCATGTTGAAGACATGTCACTCCGATAGGAGGGCAAACCCGCTGAACTGAAACATCTAAGTAGGCGGAGGAGAAGAAAACAAAAGTGATTCCGTAAGTAGTGGCGAGCGAACGCGGATTAGCCCAAACCAAAGTTGTTACGGCAATTTTGGGGTTGTAGGACCACGATATTCCTTGCGGATTGAATTAGAATTACCTGGAAAGGTAAGCCATAGAGGGTGACAGCCCCGTATAAGTAAGAGAAGATAAGGATAGTGGTATCCTGAGTAGGGCGGGGCACGTGAAACCCTGTCTGAATTTGGCGGGACCATCCGCTAAGGCTAAATACTCCTGAGAGACCGATAGTGAACCAGTACCGTGAGGGAAAGGTGAAAAGAACCGTGAATAACGGAGTGAAATAGATCCTGAAACCATACGCTTACAAGCGGTCGGAGCCCTTTAGTGGGGTGACGGCGTGCCTTTTGCATAATGAGCCTACGAGTTAACGTTGCTGGCAAGGTTAAGCATTTAAGATGCGGATCCGTAGCGAAAGCGAGTCTGAATAGGGCGCTTTAGTCAGTAGTGTTAGACGCGAAACCGTGTGATCTACCCATGGGCAGGATGAAGCTGTGGTAACACATAGTGGAGGTCCGAACCGGTTGACGTTGAAAAGTCTTCGGATGACCTGTGGGTAGGGGTGAAAGGCCAATCAAACTCGGAAATAGCTCGTACTCCCCGAAATGCATTTAGGTGCAGCGCAAGTGTTAAAGTTATATAGAGGTAGAGCTACTGATTGGATGCGGGGGCTTCACCGCCTACCAATTCCTGACAAACTCCGAATGCTATATAATGTTTACTTGCAGTGAGGGCATGGGTGCTAAGGTCCATGTCCGAGAGGGAAAGAACCCAGACCATCAGCTAAGGTCCCAAAATCTATACTAAGTTGAAAAAACGAGGTTTGTCTGCCCAGACAGCTAGGATGTTGGCTTGGAAGCAGCCATTCATTTAAAGAGTGCGTAACAGCTCACTAGTCGAGCGGACGAGCATGGATAATAATCGGGCATAAGTATAGTACCGAAGCTATGGACTTGATTTATCAAGTGGTAGGGGAGCATTCCAACATCAGCGAAGGTGTGTCGTAAGGCATGCTGGAGAGGTTGGAAAAGAAAATGTAGGCATAAGTAACGATAATGCGGGCGAGAAACCCGCACACCGAAAGACTAAGGTTTCCTCAGCTATGCTAATCAGCTGAGGGTTAGTCGGGTCCTAAGGCGAACCCGAAAGGGACAGTCGATGGCCAACGGGTTAATATTCCCGTACTACTGTTAATTGTGATGGGGTGACGGAGTGATGAAAGTACCGCGAACTGACGGAATAGTTCGTTAAAGCACCTACCTATAAGAGCCGCAGGCAAATCCACGGCTTTTGGGGAAATGCGATAGTACACGGAGTCTTCGGACAAAGTGATAGTGTACCTAAGGGCTTCCAAGAAAAACCTCTAAACTTAGATTAACAGTACCCGTACCGTAAACCGACACAGGTAGTCGAGGAGAGAATCCTAAGGTGCTCGAGAGATTCATGGCTAAGGAATTAGGCAAAATAGACCTGTAACTTCGGGAGAAAGGTCGCCAGCAGCAATGCTGGCCGCAGTGAAAAGGTCCAGGCGACTGTTTATCAAAAACACAGGGCTCTGCAAAATCGTAAGATGAGGTATAGGGCCTGACACCTGCCCGGTGCTGGAAGGTTAAGAGGAGATGTTATCTTCGGAGAAGCATTGAATTGAAGCCCCAGTAAACGGCGGCCGTAACTATAACGGTCCTAAGGTAGCGAAATTCCTTGTCGGGTAAGTTCCGACCTGCACGAATGGTGTAACGATCTGGACACTGTCTCAGCCATGAGCTCGGTGAAATTGTAGTATCGGTGAAGATGCCGATTACCCGCAGTGGGACGAAAAGACCCTGTGCACCTTTACTATAGCTTAGTATTGGTCTTGGATAAGTGATGTGTAGGATAGGTGGGAGACTGTGAAGTGGCGTCGCCAGGCGTTGTGGAGTCATTGTTGAAATACCACCCTTTGCTTATCTGAGGTCTAACCCCGTTTTACGGGGGACATTGCTTGGTGGGTAGTTTGACTGGGGTGGTCGCCTCCAAAAGAGTAACGGAGGCTTCTAAAGGTTCCCTCAGCACGCTTGGTAACCGTGCGTAGAGTGCAATGGCATAAGGGAGCTTGACTGAGAGACATACAGGTCGATCAGGTACGAAAGTAGAGCATAGTGATCCGGTGGTTCCGCATGGAAGGGCCATCGCTCAAAGGATAAAAGGTACGCCGGGGATAACAGGCTGATCTCCCCCAAGAGCTCATATCGACGGGGGGGTTTGGCACCTCGATGTCGGCTCGTCACATCCTGGGGCTGGAGAAGGTCCCAAGGGTTGGGCTGTTCGCCCATTAAAGTGGCACGCGAGCTGGGTTCAGAACGTCGTGAGACAGTTCGGTCTCTATCTACTGTGGGCGCAAGAAATTTGAGTGGATCTGATTCTAGTACGAGAGGACCGAATTGGACAAACCTCTGGTGTATCTGTTGTTCCGCCAGGAGCACCGCAGAGTAGCTACGTTTGGAAGGGATAAGCGCTGAAAGCATATAAGCGCGAAACCCACCACAAGATGAGATTTCTTTTAAGGGTCCTGGAAGATGACCAGGTCGATAGGCTATAGATGTAAAGGCAGTAATGTCATAGTCGAGTAGTACTAATAACCCGTAAGCTTATGTACGCCGCTTCCGCCCGCAAGGGCGGGGCACTCTTTGTTTTCCCGCCTTCGCGGGAATGACAGTCTTTGTTTTTTTCTTTATCTCAGTATGTTAAGATATTCTGTAATGTTGTCCAAAAGACACCCTTGCAAAACCTCTTAAGGTGGTTATTGCGTCGGGGCTCACCTCTTCCCATTCCGAACAGAGAAGTTAAGCCCGACTGCGCAGATGGTACTGCAGTTATGTGGGAGAGTATGTCGCCGCCTTTTTTTCAGTGAGTCCTGACT
>NZ_JAKIHP010000011.1 GCF_021608265.1 Flavobacterium wongokense | reverse complement strand
GAGCGGACAGAACGGAGCGAGGATTTACATCTTTGACCGTTATGGCAAACTGCTCAAACAGATCAGTGCCAACGGACCGGGTTGGGATGGAACGTTTAACGGACACCTGTTGCCTGCAGATGATTACTGGTTTACGGTTGACTTCATTGAACCAACCACGGCACTGCCGTCAACCTTTAAAGCGCACTTTACACTGAAGCGATAAAGAGAGCCACAAAGTGGCAAAGTTTATAAAAAAAGCCCTGACTCAGTCAGGGCTTTTTTATTGACATCTTCTATATTTTACATAATCCACAACGCACTAGTAATACACTATCTATGCTTTATCTATGAAGTATCTATGCTTTATCTATGCTTTATCTATGGAGCATCTATGCTTTGTAATTAACACTTAATCGACAATACCGTTATTTTGTCGAGTAAGCAGATCCATTTAAGGTGTCTTTTTATGTTTTTATGTAGTTTAGGTAAGCATAATATGCTCTACCAGTTTTAAAGAACAATCAATATGTATAACTTAAATTGATTTACTTATGCTAAACTTCAAGTTAAAAGACCCGGATTCTATTACCATTACCTATATGACCATGCGGAAGATTATAGGGTTTCTCGCATTTTTATTAGTACCAACTCTGGTATTAGGAGCTTTTATAACCGATCACTCCTTTGTAATAAGAGGTTCTGTAAGTGCTTATTATTATAGTGGAATGAGGAATGCACTTGTTGGAGTCATCTGCGGAATCTCACTATTCCTGGTTTCGTATCACGGTTATACGGCGAAAGATTCGATTGCCAGTAAGTTTGCCGGAATATTTGCGTTGGGCATTGCTTTTTTCCCTACATCAGAACGTGAAGTAAAGAATGATATAATCAGCATCATACATTATATCACCGCGGGTTTATTTTTTTGTACGCTTTCCTATATGTCCATTAAACTTTTTACAATGAGTAAAGGCTATAAGACTGTCAAAAAAAGAAAAAGGAATAAAATATATATAGCATGCGGAATTACGATGCTTGTTGCTGCAGCCTGCATCCCAATCAGCAGCATTAAGGCAATCCATATTGTGATTAGGGATTACAGGCCGACACTTATTTGTGAAACGATTGCGTTGGTTTCGTTTGGGATATCCTGGCTCACAAAAGGAGGGTTTATTTTTAAGGATAAGGATTGATACAATCCCGATAGCCCCGATAATTTGATATTAAGAGGAGGAAGCCCAGTGGGCTTCAGGTATATTTAAATTTCATAGATAAACAAAAGGTAATCGCTAGCCCCGATAGTAATGGAAATCCTTTTTAGGATTGCCCTGTAGCAAAGCGAAAGGGAAATACAATCCTAAAAAGATTGCAATGTATAGCGGGAGCAGGAGTGTAAAGATGCAGGATGCTCTGCTCCTAAAATGGATTCCAGCCTTCGCGGGAATGACAAAGTCAATAAAAAAATCCATTCGGGTTAGGAATGGATTTTTGAAAATTACTTATTGTTATAAACTTCTAAAGCCTCTTTAAGAATGGCAACCGAGCGAATCAAATCGTCTTTTTTGAGGACATACGCGATTCGGACTTCGTCAAGGCCAACATTTGGCGTGGAATAGAAACCAGCTGCGGGAGCAACCATCACCGTTTCTTTGTTGTTATCATAGGTTTCCAGAAGCCATTGTGCAAAATCATCGGCGTTTTTAACCGGCAGTTTGGCGATGCAGTAAAATGCTCCTTTTGGAGTGGCCACTTTTACACCGTCAATTTTTTGTAATTCGGCAATCAAAGTGTCTCTTCTTTCCTTGTATTCAGCTACGACATCGTCGAAATAACTTTGTGGCGTTTCAATGGCAGCTTCGCTGGCAATCTGCTCGTAGGTTGGCGGGCTTAAACGCGCCTGTGCAAATTTCATTGCGGTTGCCATTACTTCCTTGTTTTTGGAAACAATGCAGCCAATACGTGCGCCACACATGCTGTATCTTTTCGAAACCGAATCAATCATGATGGCATTTTGCTCTATTCCGGGAACGTTCATTACCGAGAAGTGTGCTTCGTTTTCGTCATAAATGAATTCGCGGTAAACTTCGTCAGCAATAAGGAACAAATCGTGTTTTTTTACGATTTCCGCCAGTTGCAGGATTTCTTCTTTCGAATACAGATAACCTGTTGGATTTCCTGGATTGCAGATTAGGATTGCCTTGGTTTTAGGCGTGATCAGTTTTTCAAAAGCTGCGATAGGAGGAAGGGCAAAACCTTCGTCAATAGTCGAGATTACCGGTACAACGGTTACGCCTGAAGCTGTTGAAAATCCGTTATAGTTGGCATAAAATGGTTCAGGGATAATAATTTCGTCACCAACATCCATAGTGCTTCCCATTGCAAATAACAAAGCTTCAGAACCACCTGTTGTGATGATGATGTCGGCAACATCAATTGGCAAACCGTGTGATTTGTAATAAGCGGAAAGTTTGGTACGGTAACTTTCAAAACCTGCAGAATGGCTGTATTCCAATACCTTGATATCGGCATTTTTTACAGCATTCAAAGCTACTTCGGGTGTTTTAATATCTGGCTGGCCAATATTCAAATGATAAACTTTGTTACCTTTCTTTTTGGCAATTTCAGCATAAGGAACCAATTTTCTAATTGGCGATTCCGGCATTTTTTGACCTTTTAATGAAATCTTCGGCATAGTTGTTTGTTTTTGGAACTGCAAATTTGCGACTTTTTTAATTGGTTTGCAATTCATTCCCGCAGATATAATTTGTTAAAAATGGGGTAACAGAAAATTATTTTTTTATTTTTATGCAAAATCATTCCTAATGCGTTTAAGGCAACTACTATTTTTTCTGTTATTTTCCATTTATGGCTTCAGCCAATCGGAATTTCAGATAAATAATCCAAGAGGAAAAACCGCAATCCCTTTTAAGTTTATCAATAATTTAATCTTTGTACCTGTGGTTGTCAATGGTGAGGAATTGACCTTTTTGCTGGATACGGGAGTAGAGCAGACAATACTTTTTAGTTTGGATGACAAAGAAGAGGTAAAGCTGTTTGATTTGGAAAAACTCAAACTGAGAGGTTTGGGAAGCAAGGAAGCCATTGATTCGTACAAATCATCGCGGAACAAAGTGGAAATGAAGGATTTTGTGGATAACAACCACGAAATTTACATCATACTCGATCAGGAATTTAATTTTTCCTCTCAGGTTGGAATTCCGGTAAACGGAATCCTGGGCTATAATTTTTTTAAGAAGCATATCGTTGAAATCGATTATGACCGGAAAAAGATTTTTGTATACGAGCACAATCACAAGAAGATTGCGGCGAAGCTTCAAAAGAAATTTGCCAAAGATTCGATAACCATAGAAGAGAAAAAACCCTATATCATTTCAAACCTAAAAACCGACAACGCCACAGTTCCTTCCAAACTATTGTTGGACACCGGAAATAGTGATGCCGTGTGGATTTTCACCAATAAAACCAATAAGATAAAGCTGCCTTTAAAAAATATAGATGATTATCTGGGACGAGGATTTAGTGGAAACGTTTATGGTAAAAGAGGTAGAATGCGCAGTTTTGAATTTGGCAGGAAAACATTTGATTATCCGTTAATCACCTTTCCCGATTCGGTTTCTGTAAAAAGTGTCAATTTTGTTCCCAACAGGATTGGCTCCATAGGAAGTGAAATCATTTCAAGGTTTACCGTAGTCTTTGATTATTTAAACCATGCGATTTATACCAAACCCAATGGTAATATCAAGCTGCCTTTTCAATTCAATATGAGCGGAATCGAAATTGAGCATGCGGGACTGGAATGGGTTAAGGAAAGCTATGAGGAAAAACAGGTTGAGGGGATAAAAATCTATACAGATGCGCGTGAAGAAAACCTACAGAACAGCCTAAAAATACGCTTTACACTCAAACCTGTATTTAGGATTGCCAGTGTGCGAAAGGATTCGGAAGCTGAAAAGGCAGGAGTAAAGGTAGGCGACCGGATTTTAAGGGTAAACCAGCATTCGGCTCACGGATATACTATCGAAATGATTAATGATCTGCTCAAATCGGAAGAAGGAAAGACAATTGATTTGGAAGTCGAAAGAGACGGCAAAAACTACAGGTTCAAATTCCAGCTCAGGAAAATCATATAATGAAAAAGCCCCGATTTCCCGGGGCTTTTTTTAATTCATCATTGGTGAACTCGACTTTTTCTCAAGTAAGTTAACTACCGGTTTCTCAACCACTTCGCCTTTAATCTTTATCGCTACACGACCTTCTTCAACGTTTACTGCATTACTTTCTACGGTAATTGTTTTTCGGATTGGCCCGGTGTGCATATTGTATTTTACATCAATCTTTCCGGTTTTACCAGGTTTGATTGGCTCTGTCGGTTTTGATGGTACTGTACAACCACAAGTCGATTGTACATTGGTAATAACCAGGTCCGCATCACCGGTATTGGTAAACTCAAAAGAACGGATACCATTGTCATCTTCCTTATTGGTCGTTCCATAATCAATCGTATTGTCTTTGTCCTTAAACTCGATTTTTGGTCCCTTTTGGGCAAAAACAGCAGCATTTACAAGGATAAAAGCTAAAAGTATATATTTTTTCATAGGTTCAAATTTGTTATTTGGTTAGTAAAAATACTTTGTTTCAATTAATACACAAAAATTTAATTCTTAATTTTTTCTAAAGTCTTTATTAGTTACTTTTGCAGGGAGTTTGCAAAATGCATGCCAAATGGTTTTAGGAGCGAGTGGCTTGGGCTTATCAGCCAGCCGTATTCCCGCTTTCCACAACTACATGGTAGTTTGTTGCAATCGGGGCTAGAAGAGAAACGCATCGTATTTTTGAAACTCATAATTTATAACTTATAATTCATAACTCATTATATGATTCCTGCACAGTTCAACGCCAAAGAAGTAGAGAAAAAGTGGTACGACTACTGGATGAAAAACAACTATTTTCATTCAAAACCCGACCATAGGAAACCGTATACGATAACCATTCCGCCACCAAACGTGACCGGAGTGCTGCACATGGGGCACATGCTTAACAATACGATTCAGGATGTTTTAATCCGTCGTGCGCGTTTAAAAGGGTTTAATGCATGTTGGGTTCCGGGAACGGACCATGCTTCCATAGCAACTGAGGCTAAAGTTGTGGCCAAACTAAAAAGCGAAGGCATCAACAAAAACGATTTAACCCGTGAGGAATTTTTAGTGCATGCGCATGCGTGGACTGATAAATATGGCGGAACGATATTAGAACAGCTAAAACAATTGGGCTGTTCGTGTGATTGGGACAGGACCAAGTTCACGATGGATCCTGATATGAGTGCTTCGGTTATCAAATCATTTGTCGACTTATACAATAAAGGATATATCTATCGCGGTTACCGAATGGTAAACTGGGATCCTGAAGCCAAAACCACTTTGTCCGATGAAGAAGTAATCTTTGAGGAAAGACAAGGGAAATTATACTTTTTGAAATACCAAATCGAAGGAAGTTCCGATTTTCTGACCGTTGCAACTACGCGTCCTGAAACCATTTTTGGGGATACCGCTGTTTGCATCAATCCAAATGACGAACGCTTCACCCATTTAAAAGGAAAAAAAGCAATTGTTCCTATTTGTGGAAGGGTTGTTCCAATTATTGAGGACGAATATGTAGATGTTGAGTTTGGTACAGGCTGCCTTAAAGTAACTCCGGCACACGATGTTAATGATAAAACATTGGGTGAAAAGCACAATCTTGAAATCGTTGACATTTTCAATGAAGACGCGACTTTGAATAGTTACGGATTGCATTATCAGGGGAAAGACCGTTTTGTGGTTCGTGAAGAAATCGCCAAAGAACTGGAAGCAAGCGGAGCTTTAGCAAAAACGGAAACACACTTAAATAAAGTTGGGACTTCTGAAAGAACTAAAGCGGTAATCGAACCAAGATTATCCGATCAATGGTTTTTGGGAATGGAAGAATTGGTAAAACCAGCTATAAAAGCAGTATTGGAAACAGAGGAAATCAAATTATATCCATCGCGTTTCAATAATACCTATCGTCATTGGCTCGAAAACATCCGCGATTGGAATATCTCACGCCAGTTATGGTGGGGACAACAAATTCCGGCTTATTACTAC
Source organism: Flavobacterium wongokense (assembly GCF_021608265.1). Lineage (GTDB taxonomy): Bacteria > Bacteroidota > Bacteroidia > Flavobacteriales > Flavobacteriaceae > Flavobacterium > Flavobacterium wongokense. The sequence continues at coordinate 18,569 of NZ_JAKIHP010000011.1, read as the reverse complement.
GGTGATGGTAAAGAGGATTTTGTTGTTGCCGAAAATATCAACGATGCTTTGGTTTTGGCCAAAGAAAGAACTGGAAACGGCCAGCTTCAAATTTCAGACCTGCGTCAGGATGCCGATGCGCTTGATACCTGGTTCTCATCCTGGTTGTGGCCGATGGCTGTTTTTGGAGGAATTCTTGACCCTGAAAACGAGGATTTCAAATATTATTATCCAACCAATGATTTGGTTACCGGACCAGATATTTTGTTTTTTTGGGTAGCGCGTATGATCATTGCGGGTTATGAGTATACCGGTAAAAAACCATTCAGCAATGTTTATCTGACCGGATTGGTTCGTGACAAACAGCGACGCAAAATGTCTAAGTCATTAGGAAATTCTCCAGAACCTTTGGAACTGATTGAGAAATTTGGTGCCGATGGGGTTCGTGTTGGTTTATTATTGAGTGCTGCAGCCGGGAATGACATCCTGTTTGATGAGGAATTATGTAATAACGGTAAGGCTTTTGCCAATAAAATATGGAATGCTTTCCGTCTGATTAAAGGATGGGAAGTTGCCGATATCCCGCAACCCGAAAGTTCTAAAGTGGCGATTGAATGGTTTGAAGCCAAACTGCAGCAGACTTTAGTTGAAATCGACGATCATTTTGAAAAATACAGATTGTCTGATGCTTTGATGGCAATTTACAAATTGGTTTGGGATGATTTCTGCTCGTGGTTTTTGGAAATGATAAAACCAGCGTATCAACAGCCAGTTGACAGGGCAACTTTCAATAAAGCCATTGAAATGTTGGAAGCCAATTTGAAATTACTGCATCCATTCATGCCATTCCTAACAGAGGAAATCTGGCAGTATATCGCTGAGAGGACTCCGGAGCAGGCATTAATCATTGCCGAGTATCCAAAAATGACCTCATTTGATGATAAGCTGATTGCTGATTTCGAATTTGCCTCTGAGGTTATTGCCGGATTGAGAACCATTCGTAAAGACAAAAATATTGCAATGAAAGATGCGATTGATTTGAAAGTGGTAAACAATGAAAAAGTTTCAACTTACTTTGACAGCGTAATTATGAAGTTGGGGAATGTTGGTGCTTTAGATTATGTTACCGATAAGGTTGATGGCGCTTTAACGTATAGGGTAAAATCAAACGAATACTTTATTCCGGTTTCGGGCAATATTGATATTGCTGCTGAGATTGCAAAACTGACAGAAGAACTGAAATATACCCAAGGCTTCCTTCGTAGTGTACAGGGAAAACTATCCAACGAGAAGTTTGTTGCCGGTGCCCCGCCACAAGTAATTGACAACGAACGCAAGAAAGAAGCTGATGCTTTAGCAAAAATTGCCACGATTGAACAAAGTTTGGCAAGTTTAAGATAACTTAAGTCCCAAGAAATTGGGACTTTATTTTTTCCCACCGATTTTGCTCAGGATAAATATGATCAGTGCAATTACTGCTACGACTATAAAAATCCCAAATCCCATTCCGGCTTCAAAAATACCTTTAACCAATTCACAGCTGGAAAAAAGGATAACCACTAAAATGTAGAGAAACGTAAATTGCAATTGTCTTTTCATGACGTTTTGATTTAAGTGAGTAATTAAGTTTGATAAAATTACTTCCGCATTCCAAAATTTCTGTTATAGTTTTATTGAAATAACTTACATTATTTTTTGACGAAAGTTATTAGTCGTTTTACGGTAAATTGTTAATAACTACCCCAATTTTACCCTTAATTGTTAAAAAAAAGTGCAGTTCGTCGATTTTTTGAGTTATGTACAGGTAAAAAGTACCATCAAAACATACCCTGTATAACTTTGCTCTACCCAAGACTATAAGCAACCTCCTTAACCATTAATTGCAAAAATTATGAAAAAACTTGCCCTCTTCATTCTGGCAATTGGAGCTTCTTATAGCAGCATTGCCCAAAGCAAAACGATCACAAACCAGGACCTGGCGTCCCGAAATGATCTTGCAATTGTTTCCTATCATGTTGAAGAACGAATCAATATGAATTTCGGAGGCAGTATCAGAACCTATAATGTTCCCAATCTGAACATGATTACTCCCAAAGACTTAGGGGTAAACAACGTTAGGATCATTACTCCCAAGTACGGAAAGATAAAAGCCAAAGCTGTGGCTGTTGAGATATTGAGCAATAAAGAGCCTAAAAACTTTTCAGGTGCTATAAAAAGCGAAGCAAAACCAGTAAAAGTTGATGTGCTGCCTCCAAAAAAGCAACGTGAGTTTGTCAATATTGATGTGGTTGCTACCTATGAAAGGACTTTGGATAAAGGATACCGTTCTGTTGATATGTTGACCAAGGTTGCAGACAGGCATTTCTTTGATGGTGATTTGGTTTTGGCTGCAAAATGGTATGCCGAATTATTTGACAGAGCCGATAACCTGGATGCTGTTTATTACTACAGATATGCCCAGGCTTTGAAAGCGGTCAATAAAAATGCAAAGGCTGCTGAGATGATGAAGATATTTGAAACAAAGAGTTTATAATAAAATAAAATCATAAAAAAATCCCATTTCGAAAGAAATGGGATTTTTTATTTTGGGCAAATTCTGTTATTAAAACTGCTCTCTTCCAGCAAAGTGGAAAGCACCTTCGATAGCTGCATTTTCATCGCTATCTGAACCGTGAACTGCATTTTCTCCAACTGAAGCTGCATATTTTTTACGGATAGTTCCTTCTGCAGCCTGTGCAGGGTTTGTAGCTCCAATCAAGGTTCTGAAATCTTCAACAGCATTGTCTTTTTCAAGGATAGCTGCTACAATTGGTCCACGTGTCATGAATTCTACCAATTCTCCGTAGAAAGGTCTTTCAGCGTGAACAGCGTAAAATGCCTTAGCATCAGCTACTGTCAATTGTGTTAATTTCATTGCTACAATTCTGAAACCACCTTCAGTAATCATATTCAAAATTCCACCGATGTGTCCGTTTTCAACACCATCTGGCTTAATCATTGTGAATGTTCTATTCGTTGCCATTTTTTTGTTTGTTTTAATTTGGTGCAAAAGTAAATCTTTTAAACCATTATTAAAAATAGAATGGCAATCAATTCCGTATAATTTTTTGAACTGTAAAATCCAATCCCGATTTAATCTTTACAAAATAAACGCCTTTACTCAGAGTTGTTGCGTCTAATTGGAATTGAGTTGAATTTGGGCTGAATTCTCCGATAACTTTTCCGGATACATCAAAAAGCTCCACACTATCTATATTGGTTGTATGCGACAGGTTCCAAACAGTTGTTGTTGGATTTGGATAGATTTTTATTTTTGAAATCGAATGTTCGGGGTTGGACAATGTATTGGTAAACAAATAATGCCCGCTGGCTTTTTGAAAAACAATATTATACGTTCCCGCTGTTACCGGAATATCCGGACCATTCTGTATTCCTGTTGCGGATGGAAATCCCAATGAACCCCAGTTTTGATCCCATAAATTGTCTTTTCGGAATTTTGCAACACCATCGGTCAGCGGTAAATTGTTGATGATATATTCAAAACCATCATTGGTGGATAAATCGATATCTTCACCCCAACCCACAGAAGTAGCCGTTCCCAAAATACCAATACTTGGATAGGCAAAACTATAGGCACCGGTATCTTTATTATAGGTTACAAACCATTCACCACCAGTAACCTGAATGGATGGACCGTGTTCAACCGCATTCCCCGTTGGAAAGGACACACTCCCAAAAGTGGTAAAGCTATCGTCATTATACCTAAAATAAGCAGTTCCACTACTGAAATAAAAGCCCGAAAGTGTATAATGGATTCCATCTGTGGTTACCATATCTACATCAGGGCCGGCAAAACCATTTTGGGAATCAACAGCCGGACCCCAAATACCAACTCTAGTAAATGTCGATGGAATAAACGTATAGGTTCCGTTAGTCCTGTTGAAGGTAATATCGTAAGTTCCGGCCACACACATGATGTTTGCACCGCCTTGGGTCGCAGTTCCTGATGGCCAGTTGGCATTTCCCCAGTTAACGGTCCAGTCATGATCCTGCCTGAACTTAAGCCCGGTTGTCGCAGCATCGGTTGCAGTGGTTAGTGGAAAATTATATAAAGTATAGCTAATATTATCTGAAGTAACCATGTCGTAATCTGCACCCCAATCATTTTCAGGAGTACAGCTACCCACCAATGAAATGGTTTGTGCGTTTATGCCAAAAGCAAAGAATAAAAATGCAAATGAATAAAGTAATTGTTTTTTCATAAAGTGTTGATTTAAATTAGGTTGGGCTAATGTAAATCAAAATGTTACAATTGAAAAAACGCAAACGTTTTCGTGTTGAAAACTTATCGTTTAAAGACTCACTATCGTAAAGTTAGGCTCTAACGGATCAAGTTGCTGCAAGAGTTTTTCAATCAGCGTAGTGCTCGCATCCAGGTAGAATTCAGAGAAGTTTGCTTTCCGTTCCTGTAGACCCTGATTTGGAAACAACTGATTTTGAAGCAATAAAATCAGTTCCAGCTTTTCGGCATGGACTCTCTTTTCGGCTTTAAGCAATCGTTTTTCTAAATTGTCCAAACCTTTGATTTGCTTGGTTTGTTGTGCATTTACAGCGCCAAGGAATGATTTGTCGGTTTGTTTTGCAATTTCCTGTAATTTCTCAAACTGTTGTTTCAAAAACTCTTTTTGTTCCGAAAAATCAAGGTTGAACTTAGAGAATTCTTTCGTTTTGTTATTGAATAATTCCTGTTGGTTACTGAATAAATCCGCCCACGAAAGCTCTAACTTGTCGGCTTTCTGAAATTGTTTTTCGGTAGCAAGTACAACAGAATTGCGGATCAACAATATTGGAAAAGTGATTCGATTGGCTTCAAAATTAGACTTTAACTGCAGCCAGTAACTGATTTCCCCACCGCCGCCAATATAGCATAAATTTGGTAAAATGATTTCTTCGTACAAAGGCCTCAGGATCACATTGGGGCTGAATTTCTCAGGATTATTTTCCAACAATTCCATGATTTCCTTTTCAGAAAATGCAAGTTTGGTGTTGTTGATTTTGAATAAATTATCTTCAAACAGGATACGTTCCCTAAGATTGTCTTCAATGTAAAACAGATTGATTTCCCTAGGGTTTACCTGGATTTGATATTCTTTTTCAATCACCGAATTGGTTTCGGAAACCTTTTTGAAAGAAGTTTGATTCAGCAATTCATTTTTAACATATGGAGCGAATAACTGTTTTAAGTCGGTATCATCACCATCCAAAATGACCAATCCTTTTTTTCCAAATAATTCATTCGCCAAAAACCGAGTAGCATCAGCGAGATTGCCATGTTTTAAGTAAGTTTCTTCAAAAAGCTTTTTCAGGTAATCAGCATTTTGACCAATTCCCAATTCGGAAGCAAAAACTGCTGCAACCTCTTCCAATCCGGATGTTGATAGTCTTCCAACCGGGCCATGGCTTTCCGCGTTCCATTTGATTTTTATGTTTTTGAAATTGAAATAATTGATTTCCTCAAAATCGTGGTCCTCAGTCGCCATCCAATATACAGGGACAAAATTATATTCGGGATATTCTTTTTTTAAGGTCGAACACAAATTAATAGTGCTGACAATCTTATATAAAAAATATAACGGACCAGTAAACAGGTTCAGTTGATGGCCTGTAGTAATGGTAAATGTTTTGGCATCCGATAAAAGTGAAATATTGTTATTGGTTGCCTCAGAAACCTCGAAACCCTTGTATTGATTTTGAAGGGCAGCAACCAAAACATCCCTGTTTTGTTGTGGAAAATTTTGCGTTTTTTCGTCAATCTGGGCTTTGAAGTTCTCCAGTTTTGGGAAACGATTGTAAAGCGTTTTCAATTCGGATTTTTCATCTAAATAATCTACAATTAATTTAGCGAAATACCCCGATTTTTGGTAGCTGATACAGTCAGTTGGCATGCTTTTAACGAATTAAGGAGTTATAAAACTTCCGTATAGATAATCATTTCCAAGCGTAAAGGTGCTGTTGCCTTTTCTCAGTATAACATTCCTTAAATGAACGGTATGCTGATAATCGCTTCCAAATGTTGTTGTGGTAACTTCTATGATTCCGCTAACCGCTTCAACTCCGTTTTCAGCATTCCATTCCTGAGAAAGTGTTGGTGTTGCTGGAGGCGTCGTGGCGCAGAAATACGTATTGTTGACGGTGTTAGTAAACAATTTATAGGTCAGTTTGTTAGTCGAATCTATCAACGCAGTTCTTGGTGTAGTCGTAACAGTGCTTGCAAATAAGGTTGGATAATTAGTACCAACATCAAGGATTAAAGCCTCGCTTCCGCTAAAGTTAAAAATCCTGTCATCGCAGGTGCTTTTATCAGCCTGGTCATCAAATCCAAATGCTAAAGGGCTGATGGTTGTGCTGTAATTTCCAAAAGGGAATGTTTCATAACCCTGTGGTCCAGCAGGTTTTTCAAAAGTGATATTCTTGAAAGTAATGTTATAGATATATCCAGTGATTTTTGTTGCTCCTGTAGTGGTATCGGTAGTTTTTATAGCAGTAGCCTTAATCTGGATTATTCCCGAAGAGGCTTTCCATTCTTCAACCACATTTGGTGTACCGTCAGGAACTGTAGGGCAAATATTTAGTTGGGTTACTGTGTCATCGTATTTCCTGTAAGTGACTTTTACAGTGGTGGATAATGCTACTTCAATAGGTTCGTCTGGAAGCGTTTCGTTTTCGGTAAAATAGGTAGACGGAATTTCGATAAACAGCATTTCCGAACCCTTTACTTTGTAAATCACATCCTTAACAGGGCATTTTAGAGCCGGAGCTTCAGAAAAATCAATAACATCTACAGTTAAATCTCCATCATCACAAGCAGTAATGAACAATAATAATGTAAGCAGACTTAATATTCTTTTCATTGGAGTAGTATAATTTTTAAGCAAAAATAAGTTTTTTATACTATTAATTTCTCCTTTTATCATTTAATTAAGAACACTCCTTTTTATATTTGCACCATGCAAAAAATATACCTCGATAACGCAGCTACGACACCAATCCGCCAAGAAGTAATTGACGAAATGGTTAAAGTCATGCAGTCAGAATTTGGAAACCCATCTTCAACGCATAGCATTGGCAGAAGCTCCAAAGCGGTTATCGAAACTTCTAGAAAAACAATTGCCAGGTATTTGCATTGCAATGCGCAGGAAATTGTATTTACTTCGAGCGCGACTGAAGCAACCAACTGGATTTTACGAAGTGCGGTAAAGGATTTCGGAGTTAAACGAATCATTACTTCGAGGGTTGAACATCATGCAACTTTGTATACCATATTGGCGTTGCAGGATGAATTTGGCATTCAGGTCGAATACCTGAATGTGGATTGCGATGGTGTTTTGGATTATCCACGACTCGAAAAACTACTTTCAGAAGATGTTAAAACCATCGTCTCACTGATGCATGTCAATAATGAAACCGGAGTGATTAATGATATCAATAGGATAGGGGCATTATGCCATCAGGCGAAAGCCTTATTCCATTGCGATACCGTTCAGTCGATTGGAAAAACCGAACTGGATTTACAGCAGCTTCCCGTTGATTTTGTCGTGGCAAGCGCGCATAAATTCCATGGTCCAAAAGGAATCGGATTTGCATTTGTCCGTAAAAATCTGGTGTTGCAGCCTATGATTTTTGGTGGCGAGCAGGAAAAAGGCTGGCGTGCAGGAACCGAATCGGTGCACCAAATTGCCGGAATGGCAAAAGCACTTGAGCTTTCTTATGAGCATTTAACCGAAGAGAGAGCATTTATTTCCAACCTGAAAACCTATTGCTTTGGTCAGCTTAAAGCTGCATTCCCTGCAGTTGAAGTAAATGGGGCAGCTACTTTTTATAATATATTAAATGTATTGCTGCCTTTTTCACCTGAAAAAACAGCAATGATTCTGTTTAATCTCGACATGAAAGGAATTGCAGTTTCCAGAGGAAGTGCGTGTCAAAGTGGGAGCATAAAGCCATCGCATGTTTTGGCAGAAATGCTTACCGAAGAGGCGCTGGCAAAACCAAGCCTTCGGATTTCATTCAGTCATTACAATACCAACGAAGAAATCGACTATTTTGTTGAAACCCTGAAAGGAATTTAAATAGCTGTTATTTCCTTAAAATGACTACATTTGATATTGTAAAACGTAAACCTATGAGAAAAAATATTATAACACTCGTTGCGGTGTTGGGATTATCAGCCACACTTTTTGCACAGCAGAAAAAAGGCGATGTTGAATTCGGATTTAACATTGGATACAATAGCTCCTCTGCTTCCGATGAATATGATTCCACAGATACAGGAAGCGGATTAAATGTTGGAGGTCAGATTGATTATTATTTTTCCCCTTCATGGAGTATCAAAGGAAAACTGATTTATGACCAAAAAGGCTGGGATAACGATTACATTGAAGACATTGGTGGAAATGTTTATCCAACGGATATTAATCTGAATTACCTAACGATACCTGTTATGGCGAACTGGCATTTTGGCAATAAGAAAAACTGGTATTTGAATTTCGGGCCTTATTTAGGATTTTTGCTTGACGCCAAAGACACCCGATTTGATTCGGATATTTCAGATGCATTCAATTCCAATGATTTTGGTTTGGCAGTGGGCATCGGAGTGAAAATACCGGTATCCAACAAACTAAAAATCTTTTTGGAATATGATGGGCAAGGTGGTTTTACCGATATCTTCAAGGATAATCAATATTCAGCCGTTACCAATACGCGTTCCAGCTTTAACGTTGGGCTCAACTTCCTGATGAAATAAAACACAATAAAAAATCCCCTCACTTTCGAGGGGATTTTTTATTTTACCAAAACCTTGTATTCCCAAGGTTTCAACTCAAAAACATCGTCGCTTTTCAGTGTGATTTTTTCACCCGAAAATAATTCGGTATAATCTCCTTTTTGGTGTGCCGAATTTAATTTTACAGTTACAGGTTTGTCGCTGTAATTGGTAATATTAATCACTTTGTCGTTGCCCATTGTTCGTGAAAATGAAATTACCTGCTCCATTTTATCGTTAAAGATACGCACCATTACACCGCCTTCCTTTCCATTCCATAAGGCATGGTTTTTATGCTTGAGTTCAAATAGTTTTTTGAATAATGCTTCATAAGGCATCTTGCTCCAGTCGATTAAATCCTTGTCAAAAAATTTCAGCGAACGATTCAATCCTGCTTCCTGTCCACCATAAACCAAAGGCATTCCATTAACTGTTCCGCACAAAACCATCGAAGCTTCCAATCCATCGCCAAAATTGTAAAACATATTGTGGTTCCAGGAATTCATATCGTGATTGTCTGTGAAAAGCATGCGGTAGCCATCACGCGGAAAAGTGCTCACGTCATGCGCCATGTATTCTACCAAGCCTCCCATGCTTTTTTTGTCGCGGGTTACGGCAACCATCTTATCAAAGAAGGTCCACGAATAGGTCATGTCGAAAGCGTTTTTATGTAAATCCCTTGATTCCCATTCGGCCAACATAAAGACAGGTTTTACAGCATCCATTTCTGCACGGGCATTATCCCAGAAATCGGTTGGTAAAAAACCAGCGGTATCGCATCGATACCCATCAATATTGAAATCCTTAACCCAATATACCAAAGCTTCGGTCATGTATTTACGGATTCCGGGTTTTTCATAATCAAAGTCGATTACGTCATCCCAATCGTACCAAGGTGTTGGCTGGAAATTTCCTTCTTCGGTTTTTGTATACCAATCCGGATGGTCTTTTGCAAGCTGGTTATCCCATGACGAATGATTCGCAACCCAATCAACAATTACATGCATTCCCATGCTGTGGATTTTATCCACCAAATGCTTGAAATCTTCCTTGGTTCCAAATTCGGGATTGATGCCGTAATAATCCTTTACCGAATATTCACTGCCTAATGTTCCTTTTCTTTTTTCTATTCCGATAGGATGGATGGGCATCAGCCAGATGATATCAATCCCCATTGCCTTAATCCTTGGCAGGTGCGATTCAAATGCTTTGAAGGTTCCTTCAGGAGTAAACTGACGGATGTTTGCCTCATAAATCGTGGCATTCTTTGCCCATTCGGGATGTTTGAGTTCTACAAATTCCTTGGGCTGATATCTCGAATCGTCAGTTGTTTTTTCGTCTTTATTCTTTAGGCAGCTTGTTGCAGTCAGGATAATGAAAAGCAATGCGGTTTTGTAGAAATGTTTCATCTGGAAGGTTTTAGCAATCCAATTTAAATAAAAAAACCGAACAATTGTTCGGTTTAGATTATTTTTTTGATGACACGCAAACGGTGCGTATGCCTGTTCTGTTCAGCATTGTAAATGCCCAAATGATCCAATCGGTCAATTCGGACTTTTCCACTGGCGTGGATGATATAATTGTTGGCCATGATGATGCCAACGTGGATTATCTTTCCTTCCTCATTGTCGAAAAAGGCTAAATCTCCAGGCTCGCTTTCCTCAATGAAACTCAATGCATCGCCTTGAGTGGATTGTTGTGAGGCATCGCGAAGCAGTTTGTAGCCATTAAGTTTGTATACCATTTGGGTAAAACCCGAACAATCGATTCCGAAAGGCGTTTTTCCACCCCAAAGATAAGGAGCGTTCAGGTACATATAAGCTGTTGTAATCAAATCTGCCTTCGATTTAACGCCACTTGCCCTCATGCCTTCAAACTCAAGATTCTCGATGTTGATTTCGCTGTGGTGCAAAAATGACAACGATGCGCCCAATGGAATTGGTAACAAAACATTTTGCGCGTTGGTCACATATTCCACCAAATCAGAATTGAGGATTATGGCATCTTTTGACAACGCCTTAAAGCTTTTTTCTGAAATGATTTGATATTGTTTGGAATCGACCCAGCCTTCATAGCTGTCGAATTCCAACCTGATTTTTGACCATTGGTTCTGCGTTTCAATAATTTCAAAATGCTCACCAAACAATACCTGCGAAACGATTTCGCTTCGGTCGCTGGCTTCGGCACGCAATGGAATTATGGCAAGGTTACAAATGGCAAACATCTAAATTATTTTGAATTTTGAATTATAAATTTTAAAAGGCTCAGAATTTCAATCACAATTAATTTAAAATTCAAAATTTAGAATTTATAATAATTTTTTTTTAGGCTCTTTCGATAACAATTGCAGAAGCACCGCCACCTCCATTACAGATTGCAGCTGCTCCAATTTTGGCATTGTTTTGTTCCAAAACATTAATCAAAGTCACAATGATTCTCGCTCCGGAACAGCCAAGAGGATGTCCTAATGAAACTGCACCACCATTTACATTTACTTTATCATTATCTAAACCTAGGATTTTAGCGTTTGCCAAACCAACTACTGAAAACGCTTCGTTGAATTCAAAAAAGTCAACGTCTGAAAGTGAAATTCCTGCTTTGTCCAATGCTTTTGGCAATGCTTTAGCCGGTGATGTCGTAAACCATTTTGGTTCCTGCTCTGCATCAGCGTATGATTTGATATAAGCCAAAGGTTTCAAACCCAAAGCATTTGCTTTTTCCTCGCTCATTAAAACTAAAGCAGCAGCACCATCGTTGATCGTTGAAGCATTTGCAGCCGTAACAGTTCCGTCTTTGGTAAATACTGCGTTAAGTGCAGGGATTTTGTCCAATTTTACATTGGTATATTCTTCGTCTTTGGCAAAAACAATCGGTTCTCCACGACGTTGTGGGATTTCTACAGGAACAACTTCATTGTCGAACTTTCCTGCTTCCCATGCTTTTGCTGAACGCTCGTAAGACTGGATTGCGAAAGCATCCTGTTCTTCACGGGTAATTTTATATTCGGTGGCACACAAATCGGCACAAACTCCCATTGCATTTCCGTCGTAAGCATCAGTTAAACCATCTTTCTGCATTCCGTCAACCAATGTTGTTGGGCCAAATTTTACGCCATTCCTCATATGTACATAATGCGGAATCAGACTCATGTTTTCCATTCCTCCGGCTACAACAATTTCGGCATCACCAGCCATAATGGCCTGTGCGCCCTGCATTACCGCTTTCATTCCCGAAGCACATACTTTGTTTACGGTAGTACAAGGAACATTGTCCGGCAAACCTGCATATTTAGACGCCTGACGGGAAGGTGCCTGTCCAACTCCGGCCTGGACTACGTTACCCATTAATACTTCATTGACTAAAGCCGGGTCTAAATTGATTTTATTTAAAGCGCCTTTAATGGCAGTTGCTCCTAATTGGGTAGCTGTAACAGTTGATAATGAACCCATAAAACTCCCGATTGGGGTTCTGACTGCTGAAACGATTACTACTTTTTTGCTCATGATTTTTATGTTGTTGTTTTGTAGTGCAAAACTAATCTTTTATTACAAATTATGGAATGCTTTTAAACAAAAAAACCATTGATTTCTCAATGGTTTATCTTGTGATCCCAGAAGGATTCGAACCTTCGACCTACTGCTTAGAAGGCAGTTGCTCTATCCAGCTGAGCTATGGAACCAAGCTCTTAGAAAATTCTTCTTGTCGGGGTGGCAGGATTCGAACCTGCGGCCTCCTGCTCCCAAAGCAGGCGCGATAACCGGGCTACGCTACACCCCGTGTATTCATTATCTAGTGGAATTAGATAAAAGGTCACACAGAACCTAAAAAAGCGGAGAGACAGGGACTCGAACCCTGGCGACGGTTACCCGTCGACAGATTAGCAATCTGCTCCGTTACCACTCCGGCACCTCTCCTAAATTTTCAATATCTTAAGAACTTTCGCTTTAAGCGGTTGCAAATGTAATTTATCATTCTATAATTTACAACTATTTCATTTCTTTTTTTAGCTAATAAAATAAATATTCCCAAAACGACTTCACTCTCAATAAACTAACTGTAAAGGAATTTCACTTTTTTAAACTAATAAGGACAGGTATTCTCGAAAAACACACAGTTACTTTACAATTCAACTGCTCAGTAACTAAAAAAACCCAATCAATTGACTGGGTTTTTACTTAAATTGCCACAACCACCTTTCCTCTGGTTTTACCTGTTTCTATCTGCTTGTGTGCATCAATCAATCTGTCAAAAGGATACACTTCAAAAATGTGTGTTTTTAATTTCCCATTCTCAAGCCATTCGGCTATTTGCTGCATATCATTCCCGTTGCTTTCCACCATTTCAAACGCGACATTGATTCCTTTTTCATTAGCCAATTTGGTAACTTCATCATCAATCCCACCTGAAGGTAAAGTAACAATTCCACCTCCTTTTTTAATCACCTTGATTGTGCGTTTCAAATTCTCGCCAGATAAGGTTTCCAAAGCAAAATCCTGATCTTTAATAACATCTTCAAAAGGTTGTATGGTATAGTCAACAATTGTATCTGCGCCTAATGATTTTACAAATGCTGTGTTTTTGCCAGAGGTTATGGCGGTCACATTTGCACCTAAGATTTTGGCAATCTGCACGGCAAAATGACCAACGCCACCGGCAGCAGAATGAATTAAAACATGGTCATTTGGTTTGACATGCCTTTTCAAAACCTGATAGGCTGTTAAGGCAGCTAAAGTAGCTCCGGCTGCTTCTTCATGGGGAACTGATTTTGGTTTTTTTGTCAAATGCGCTTCGGGAGCTGTTACATATTCGGCATACGCTTTTCCGTTACCTGGAAAGTTTATCATGCCAAAAACATCATCACCAACTCTAAAGTTTTTTACTTCGCTGCCAACAGCTTCCACAGTCCCAGAAATGTCCCATCCTAATATAACAGGACCTTCTTCCCGTAATTGGGAATAAAGGCTTTTACCAATCCTTGTTTTGATGTCTACAGGATTAATGGATAATGCTTTTACTTTTACCAGCACTTCGTTTGCGTTGGGTGTTGGTTTCTCTAATTGAACGAGCTGTAGTTGTTCTGCTGAGCCCGCTTCGTTTAATACATAAGTCTTCATTTTTTATACTATAAAAATTATAGTTGCAAAAGTAAGTATAGTATTTTACCTTTGCAATAACTATCCAAATGGATAGTATTAAATTTATGGATACAAGAGCAAAAGAGGTGTATAAAATCCAGGATAAGTTTTATCCCTGCAGTACCAGTATCACTATGGATTTCATTGGTGGCAAATGGAAAACGGTCATTTTGTTTTATCTTAAGGATGGCTGTAAAAGATACAATGAGTTAAGGAAGGAAATGCCTATGGTGACCGAAAGGACTTTGAGCCTTCAGCTGAAGCAACTGGAAGATGACGGCGTAATTAGGCGTGAAGTCCATACCTTAAAGCCACCCTTAAAAGTGGAATATTCCTTAACCGATTTTGGAAAATCATTGATACCGTTATTGGAAATGATAGCGCAATGGGGAAGGGATGTGGCCAAGGATAAGGCGGAAGTGGTCACTATGCCGTAACCGCGTGAGGGATAGAGGCAAGCACCATGTGCAGCCGAAAGCCCGGCCCGAAGGGACACGCCATAAAAAAATCCCAATCTTTGCTTCGCCAATTCGCTTCGCTCGGGTCGACTGGGATTTTATTATAAAAATAAAAAAAAGACCAATCAAAAGATTGGCCTTTTCTATATATAAGTAAGTTAAATAAGGTTGTACAAACGTTTATTTTACTTTTTTAAATTTGATATTAAGAGGAGGAAGCCCAGTGGGCTTCAGGTATGCAAGCTTTAGCTTGCTTTTAAACAAAAAACCCAATCTTTCGACTGGGTTTTCTATATATAAGTAAGTTAAATAAGGTTGTACAAACGTTTATTTTACTTTTTTAAGTATTGCTTTGAAAGCTTCTGGGTGGTTCATAGCTAAATCGGCAAGAACTTTACGGTTCAATTCGATTCCGTTAGCTTTTACCTTACCCATGAATTGTGAATAAGACATTCCTTCCAAACGAGCTCCAGCGTTGATACGTTGAATCCATAAAGCACGGAAATTTCTTTTGTTCACTTTTCTATCGCGGTAAGCGTAGCACATTGCTTTCTCAACCGCATTCTTAGCAACCGTCCAAACGTTTTTACGACGACCAAAGAAACCTTTGGCTTGCTTCATTATCTTTTTTCTTCTTGCTCTTTTAGCAACTGAATTTACTGATCTTGGCATAATTTTTCTGTTTTTTTGTAGCAGGCGTACCGAATTTAATCAAGGTAACTTTGTGGCCATACTCCAAGGTTATTTTAAATAATTTTTTAACCTAAAGATTATCTAATTGACAATTGTCGATTAGATAATTCTTAATTGTTGTTTGATACTTTTCTCATCTGTTGGGTGAACCAATGCAGAGTGGGTTAAAGCCAATTTACGCTTTTTAGATTTCTTGGTCAGGATGTGACTTTTGAAAGCGTGCTTTCTCTTGATTTTTCCTGAACCAGTTACTTTGAATCTCTTCTTAGCACTGGATTTTGTTTTCATTTTAGGCATTTTTTCCTAGTTTATTTAATTTAACTTACTTACTTTACTTTTATGCTGATTTGTTTCAGCACCTATTTTTTTAAGAGGTTTGCCATCGCGCCACCTGGCTCCTTCGCTAAAAATGTCCACTGGACATTTTATTAACGCTCGGCCCTACTTTTTCTTTTTTGGAGCAATGAACATAATCATTCTTTTTCCTTCCAGAACAGGCATTGCTTCCACTTTTCCGTATTCTTCCAAATCCTGTGCTAAACGCAGTAATAGGATTTGTCCTTGTTCCTTATATATAATCGAGCGTCCTTTAAAGAAAACGAATGCTTTCAATTTGGAACCTTCCTTTAAAAACTTCTCAGCGTTTTTCCTTTTGAACTCGTAATCGTGCTCATCGGTCTGAGGGCCAAAACGGATTTCTTTTACAACGATTTGAGTAGATTTAGCCTTTAACTCTTTTTCACGCTTTTTCTGCTGATAAATGAATTTTCCATAATCCATCAATTTACAAACCGGAGGAACTGCATTTGGAGAAATCTCTACCAAATCAACTTCTTGTTCTTCTGCTAAACGTAGGGCATCGGAAAATTTGAATACTCCCGGCTCAATGTTTTCTCCAACTAAACGGACTTCTGAAACGCCACGGATTAATTCATTGATTCTGTGGGCTGCTGTTTTTTCTACTCGAGGTGATTGACCTCTGTTGTTTCTAATTGCTATGGCTTTATTTTTTTAATTAAACTTCAAATGTTTTTAGTGTTTTTCCTATTTCTTCCTTCACCATTTTGGCAAATTCATCGATAGACACTGTAATATTTCCTTTTCCTTCCTGTCCGTGGCGACGAACAGAAATAGTTCCGTTTTTCTCTTCTTCCTCGCCAACTATCAGCATAAACGGCATTTTCTGAACTTCCGCCTCTCTGATTTTCTTACCAATCGTCTCGTTGCGGTTGTCAATTAGGGCGCGAATTTCGTGATTTTCTAGCAATTCTAAAACTTTTTTAGCATAATTTTCATATTTCTCGCTTAAAGACAGAATAATGGCTTGTTCAGGCATTAACCAAAGCGGGAAATTTCCTGCAGTATGTTCCAATAAAATTGCGATGAATCGTTCCATCGAACCAAATGGTGCCCTATGGATCATAACCGGTCTATGCAGCTTATCATCAGCACCTTTATAAGTCAATTCGAAACGTTCCGGTAAATTGTAATCTACCTGGATTGTTCCCAATTGCCAGCTTCTTCCCAACGCGTCTTTTACCATAAAATCCAGTTTCGGGCCATAGAATGCCGCTTCGCCACTTTCAATCACATAATTCAAACCTTTATCTCTTGCTGCGCTGATGATGGCGTTTTCGGCTTTCTCCCAGTTAGCAACATCACCGATATATTTATCAGGATTATCCAAATCACGCACAGAAACCTGAGCCGTAAAGTTTTCAAATCCTAGCGAACCAAATACATAAAGTACAAGGTCAATAACTTTTTTAAATTCAGAATCCAATTGATCCGGCGTACAGAAAATATGCGCGTCATCCTGGGTAAATCCACGAACACGGGTCAATCCGTGTAATTCCCCCGATTGCTCATAACGGTAAACGGTTCCAAACTCAGCATAACGTTTTGGTAAATCCTTGTATGACCAAGGTTTGTTGTTGTAAATCTCACAGTGATGCGGACAGTTCATAGGTTTCAATAAAAACTCCTCACCTTCAGCCGGAGTATGGATTGGCTGGAAACTATCAGCTCCATATTTGGCATAATGTCCCGAAGTTACGTACAATTCCTTTTGTCCGATATGTGGAGTCACAACCTGCTCGTAGCCTGCTTTTTTCTGCGCTCTTTTCAAAAACTGCTCCAATCTATCACGCAATGCAGCACCTTTTGGCAGCCACAATGGCAATCCCTGCCCGACTTTTTGCGAGAAAGCAAATAATTCCAATTCCTTTCCAAGCTTTCTGTGATCACGGCGTTTTGCTTCTTCAAGCAATTCCAGGTAATCAGTTAAATCTTTTTGCTTAGGAAACGAAATTCCGTAAACACGTGTCAACTGCTTGTTTTTCTCATCACCACGCCAGTAAGCACCGGCAACGCTCATGATTTTCATCGCCTTGATGATTCCGGTATTCGGAATGTGTCCACCGCGGCATAAGTCAAAGAAGTTGGCATGGTCGCAGAACGTAATTGTTCCGTCTTCCAGGTTCGAAATCAACTCGGTCTTGTATTCATTGTTTTTATAAATCTCCAAAGCTTCAGCCTTAGAAACCGAACGCATCTTAAATTCGTGCTTTTCTCTTGATACTTCCAAAACACGGTCTTCAATGGCTTTAAAATCGGCATCCGTGATTTTCTTATCACCAAAATCCACATCATAATAAAAACCATTGTCAATCGCCGGCCCAAGAGTCAGTTTAATTCCAGGGAACTGCTCCTCTAAAACCTGAGCCATAACGTGCGAAGTCGAATGCCAAAACGCTTTTTTGCCTTCCTTGTCATTCCATGTATACAATATAAGAGAACCGTCGGTGGTCAATTGGGTTTCCGTTTCAACTGTTGTACCATTAAAAGAAGCCGAAATAACATTTCGCGCTAATCCTTCACTAATGCTTTTTGCAACATCCATCGGAGTCGTGCCTTGCGCAAACTCCTTAACCGAACCGTCAGGTAGTGTAATCTTTATCATTCCTAAAATTTTATAGGTTGCAAATATATAAGATTACCAAAACACTTACAATATAAAGTAGCATAATATATAAATGTATTTGAGTAGCACAACATTTGCTGTTTTCAGGAAGCGCAGTCCCGCTGTCCGCGCTACATGGTAGCTCGCTTCCATCGGGGCTAAAAGACACTTTTTGCTTGTTAAAGATATTTGATTAAAAAAACTTTCAAATGCAAAATCCATAAAACCAACAGGTTGTAAAAAACTTCAAAAAAGAGTTGTCAAAACATTTGCAAAAGCAAAAAACTGTACTACTTTTGCACCCGCAATAAAGCACAAGTTCTTATAAATCATTTCTGTTAAAAACTTTTATCCACGAAAAATTTGGAGGTTTAATTGAAACCAATTAAATTTACAATCCCAAAAATTTCCCCTGAAAGTTTAAAAATCAAGTCAATAGAAAATATTTCAAAATTATTTTCAAAAAAGCTTGTCAGAAATAAAAAGTTCTTTACTTTTGCACCCGCTAAACGAAGTTCACT
>NZ_JAKIHP010000010.1 GCF_021608265.1 Flavobacterium wongokense | reverse complement strand
AGGAATCCTTGTCGTCAGGTTGAAGGCCTCGAAATGCACCGCACCTGTGGTATCGCAGAGCGGGTAGTCTGCAGGCTCTGTAGCCTCTGGGGTTCGGTTGACGATTAGCTGGAACGGGATAATTTGGAAACAGGTAGAAGTAGTAGAAGTTACCCTAATGTAAATTGTCTGTGTCCAAGGATTGATATTATCATAACTCGCCGGAACCGGAATAGAGGTTCCTCCAATATTCGCATCATCCGGTGTTTCATGGAATGTCACGGTATAAGTTGTATTTCCACCTGTAATTGTATTGATAACCTGTGTTAAGTCAAATGTTTCAAAACCATCATTGTTGGGATCACATCTTTGCAATGGCTGAGGAATAGTCACAGTAAAATTGGCATTAATGCTAACCACTACGGCTTCAATATCGAAACAAGTCCCAACAGTACTTTTAATATAATAAGTTCCTCCCACCGCAACCGCATTTGGATTTGCCAAAGGTATTGTAGCTGCAGCATCTGTCCAGTAACTCAGTAATCCACCACCTGTACTTCCTACAGTGACAGCCGATGACGTAATGTTAACAGTATCCGGCGAACAAACTGCCGGTGGATTTGTGATTACAAGATTCGGGTTATTAATGGTAACAACTACTGATTCGATATCAGAACAAGAACCCAATGTGCTCTTAATATAATAAGTTCCGCTTGTGGCGATAGCATTCGGATTGGTTAAGGCAACAGTTGCTATTGCATTGCTCCAATAACTCAATGTTCCTCCTCCTGTACTTCCTGCGGTAACTGCAGGAGCTGTGATGTCAACGGTAATTGGCGCACAAACCGCAGCCGGATTTGTTATTGTTAGTGATGGTGTTGGATTAATAGTGACTGTTACCGGATCAATATCGGAACAGCTTCCTAAAGTACTCTTGATATAATAAGTACCTCCTATGGCAACAGCAGATGGATTAGCCAATGCAGTTGTAGCAGTAGCATTTGTCCAATAGCTTAACGTTCCTCCACCTGTGCTTCCAGCGGTAACTGCAGCTGCAGTAATATCAACTACATTTGGTGCACAGACAGCAGCCGGATTGGTAATGCTTAAAACCGGAGTCGTATTTATTACAACACTTACAGGTTCGATATCAGAACATGAACCTAATGTACTTTTAATATAATAAGTCCCACCTACAGCAACTGCTGCTGGATTTGCCAAGCCAGTCGTAGCTGCCGCATTTGTCCAATATGTTAATGTTCCTCCACCAGTACTTCCCGCGGTAACTGCCGGTAAAGTAATGTTGACTGTATTTGGCGAACAAACTGCTGCCGGATTTGTAATAGTTAATGATGGTGTCGGATTAATGGTGACTGTCACCGGTTCAATATCCGAACAAGATCCAACTGTACTCTTTATGTAATAGGTTCCGCCTACACCAACAGCAGCTGGATTCGCTAATGCTGTAGTTGCAGTGGCATTTGTCCAATAGCTTAATGTTCCTGCTCCTGTACTTCCAGCAGTAACAGCCGGTAAAGTAATATCAACGGTACCTGGTGAACAAACCGCAGCCGGATTTGTTATTGTCAATGATGGTGTTGGGCTTATGGTTACCGTTACTGGTTCGATGTCAAAACAAACTCCCAAAGTGCTCTTGATATAATAAGTTCCTGCTGTAGCAATTGCAGAAGGGTTTGCCAATGTTGTGGTAGCTGCTGCATTGTTCCAATACGTCAAAGTTCCTCCTCCTGTACTTCCAGCGGTAACCGCAGGTAAAGTGATATTAACTGTGTTTGGCGAACAAACAGCAGCCGGATTTGTAATAGTTAATGATGGTGTTGGGTTGATGGTAATTGTGACTGGTTCAATATCTGTACAGGTTCCAACAGTGCTCTTAATGTAATAAGTTCCTGCTGTAGCAACTGCTGTTGGGTTTGCCAAAGCAGTAGTTGCAGTAGCATTTGTCCAATAACTTAATGTACCTCCACCGGTACTTCCCGCAGTGACTGCAGGTAAAGTAATGTTGATTGTATTTGGGGCACAGACTGCAGCCGGATTTGTAATGGTCAACGATGGTGTTGTTGTTATAGTCACCGCTACCGGTTTAATATCTGTACAGGTTCCTAAAGTACTTTTAATATAATAGGTTCCACTAACAGCAACTGCTGTTGGGTTTGCCAAAGTAGTGGTTGCTGCTGCATTGGTCCAGTAAGTTAAAGTACCGCCACCTGTGCTTCCGGCTGTTACAGCCGGCAAGGTAATATCAACAGTTCCAGGCGAACAAGCTGCAGCTGGATTTGTTATTGTTAATGCCGGTGTGGTAAATATGGTAACCGAAACAGGTTCGATGTCTGTACAGTTTCCTGCAGTACTTTTAATATAATAAGTGCCACTCACCGCAACCGCTGATGGATTGGCTAATGCCGTTGTTGCAGCAGGGTCGGTCCAATAGGTCAATGTTCCTCCACCCGTACTTCCAGCGGTAACTGCAGCTGCAGTAATGTTAACCGTATTTGGCGAGCAAACCCCAGTAGGATTTGTAATAGTTAATGATGGTGGTGTATTTATAGTAACCACTACAGGATCAATATCATCACAGGCTCCTAAAGCACTTTTGATGTAATACGTTCCGCCTACAGCTATTGTTGCCGGATTAGCCAATGGCACAGTAGCCGCTAAATCTGTCCAGTAAGTCAAGGTACCACCGCCGGTGCTTCCAGCCGTAACGGCAGCAGCTGTGATATCTACAGTATTTGGTGCACAAACAGCAGCAGGATTATGAATCGACAAGACTGGTGTTGTAACACAACTTGCATAACAAGTCCTGGTTAAACTTGGCGTACACACACCGTTCCATGTAATGGTAAAAGTAACCTGCTGTCCTGGAGCGGTAACAGGAACATCAAAATGGGAAGGTGAAACATGTGTTCCGGTAACCGGTGGTCCACCTTCGATGCTGTAACTATAAGTGAAGTTGGTCTGCCCAACATTATTGAAATCAAAAGCTACTGAAGTAGTAGTTGTATTGGCGCCATCACAAAATAAGAAAGGTGCCGCTGTTGGAGTATTGTTTACTATGCTAACTGCAATATCAGCTCTTGGGCTTTCACAGGTACCAATGGTCTGGCTTACATAATAATGTACAACAGAACCTACTGCTCCTGTTGTTAATGGTGTTGGAGCTGTGGCTGAAGCCGTACCACCAGGTGCCGGCACTGTATACCAATTTAGCGTAGCTCCGGTAAGAGGAGTCGCTGTAAGAGGAGTCGCAGTTGCATTTTGGCAATAGGTTACCGGAGCAACAGTTGGTGCTGCCAATGGCGCAATAGCATTTATAGTTATGGTAATTGGCACCGAAACACAGCCCGAAATTACATCCCTTATTGTTGCGTTGTTGTAAGTAGTGTTAGGAGGTAATCCCGAAAACGTTGGACTTGATTGATAGGTTGTTGAATTCAGGCTATACTCATAAATAGTCATCACATAATTACCGATATCCGTATAATCCTGTGGGTCTAATGCTGTCCAGTCTGCCGGATTCCATACTGTACTTGGATGTATCACGTTGGCCAGTCTTCTATATGTGTAGCCATCCTGGTTACTAGGAGTAAAATCTACTCCGTCGGTCCTTCCCCATAAATCAATCAATACATCTGCACTGGTTGTTAAACGTACATTGTCATTCGTATTAAAACCCGGGCATAGATTTACAACCATATCGGGTATGACTCCGCCCTGATTGGTTACATTACCAACCGAAACAACAAAAACATCATTGTTGGCCAGTATCCCCAATAATGGAATATCACAATTAAGTGAAGGTCCAGGGTTACCATTATTATAAATTTTAAGCTTATAATTTGTTAGATTTTTTGGCGCTCCCGTTCCGTTATATATTTCAATGTAGGACAACGCTCCCGTACTTTCGTCTGTTACTTCAGAGATAAATAAATCCGTAGGTACCAGAGGAGCAGGATTGGTATTTAACGGGCTTGTAAAAACAGCTGTTCCCGTTGGAGTGGGACATGTTGGCTGAGTCACCGTAGCAACAGGTGTCTGGCAAATTGACGCAATATCCACAAGAGATAAGTTATCGATTGCAAAATCATTTCCTGCCGGAGTTCCAAAAGTCTGGCTGTCTGTTAAATAAATCTGCGCATTTGTTGTGGTTGCCGTCCATCGGTAAACCACTTTGGTCCATGCCGATGGGTTTCCAATAGGGCATATTGACGGTCCTGACATTAATTGCGGAATCGTCGTTGTCCCATTGGTATTGACATCAATAATTGCCGAATTGCTTACGTTGTTCTGACTCGATATGGAACGAATATAATAGGTAAATTCATAAGTCCTTCCGCTTATCACTCCGATGGTATTTCCATTCAATAACTCCCATACTTTTGTACTGGCGCTTCCTGAACCGTCAACCACCATCATTCTTCCAGATCCTGTAGGATAATCTCCTGCGTGGCCAAAGTTGGCAGTGTTCATCGTAAACGCGTCGGTAATAATGTTGTAATTCCCAGCATTGCTGTTTCCAGGAGCTATAGGAAGCGTATAGTTTGTAGTAAAACCAACACCTACACCACCGCTTTCAAAACCACCGTTAACCAAAAGGTTTTGCGAGTATGATTGTAAAGAAATTAAGGCTATCACAACAAACAATAGCTTATGTATAAAAGTAAATATCTTCATTTTTTTAATAACTGTATTATTAGGGCTTATTAAATTTATTAATTTTTTGTTAAAAAACAAAAGTCAAATATATGATTTTAATGGAAGTACAATATTATTTTAAGGTAAAATGCATAAAAAAACCTCATAACAATGAGGTTTCGTTCTAGCGCTTGTCAGCCTTCCTCCTATCCTTTTCCGTTTTTAAAAGGTTTAATTCTCTGCTGGTCTGACCAGCAACTGAGGTGTTTTCTTCGGCTCTTCGAATCAAATAAGGCATAACGTCCCTAACAGGACCAAAAGGTAAATATTTGGCAACATTGTAGCCATGTTCTGCCAAATTATAGCTGATATTATCACTCATCCCATACAATTGCCCGAACCAAATCCTGTCGTCATTTTTGGCTATGCCTTTCTCTTTCATTAGTTCGATGACTTTGTAAGAACTCAATTCATTGTGTGTTCCTGCAAAAATTGCCATAGTGTCAAGGTTATCCATCATATAAGACATGGTAACATCATAATTGATATCGGTTGCTTCCTTGCTTTCACAGATTGGAGTTGGATATCCCTTTTCTTCGGCACGCTTGTTTTCTTTTTCCATATAGGCTCCGCGAACAAGCTTCATCCCAACAAAGAAACCTTCGGCTTTTGCCTGTTCGTGCAGTTTCTTCAGGTAATCCAAACGATCCCAACGGTATAACTGCAGCGTATTGAAAACAATGGACTTTTCCTTGTTGTATCTGCGCATCATTTCGGTAACCAAATCATCGGCTGCGTCCTGCATCCAGCTTTCTTCACCATCAATTAAAAGCGCTACATCTTTTTCGTAAGCTGTTTTGCAAATCAAATCAAAGCGGGAAACCACACGGTTCCACTCTTTTTGTTCTTCTAAAGTCAATGGTTGCTTTTCCCCTATTTTTTCATAAAGGTAAAAACGCCCCAAACCTGTTGGCTTGAATACCGCAAAAGGAATGGCTTTTCGCTCTTTGGCAAATTCAACCGTTTTCAGGGTCATTTCCAAAGCAGCATCAAACTGCTCTTCCTCCTCTTTTCCTTCCACCGAATAATCCAACACAGACGAAACGCCTTTGGTATACATTTTATCCACTACAGAAAGGCAGTCCATCTCGGTTGTTCCGCCACAAAAATGATCAAAAACGGTAGCCCTGATTAATCCTTCCACAGGTAAATGTGCTTTCAGCGCAAAGTTGGTTACCGCAGTTCCTATTCGAACTAATGGCTCGCTGTCAATCATTTTGAATAAAAAATAAGCACGGTCAAGTTCCGTATCCGATTTCAGTGCAAACGCGACTTTAGTATTGTCGAAAATCTTTTCCATCCTTTTTGTAATAATGCGACAAATATAAATAGTCTTTGGTGATTATTTATTAATTTTTACAGTATTTTTGAGCCAGAATTTTAGCAAAAATGCAATCTATACAAGCCAACGGTTATCCAATTTTTTTCGGTGATGAAGGATATGGTTTTCTCAATACTTTTATTGAGGAAAATAAGTATTCCAACATCTTTATTTTGGTCGACACACACTCTAACGAATATTGTTTATCAGGCTTCCTGCCTTTATTGGCAACCGACAAAACCATTGAAATCATTGAAATCGAGCCCGGTGAAAGCGAAAAGAACATCACAACCTGTGTGGAAATTTGGAGCATATTAACCGATTTGGGCGCCGACAGGAAAACCCTGATGATTAACCTTGGAGGTGGTGTGATTACCGATATTGGAGGATTCATAGCTTCAACCTTTAAACGCGGAATCGATTTCATCCATATTCCAACGACGCTTTTGGCGATGGTCGATGCATCAGTTGGAGGTAAAAATGGTGTGGATCTGGGCAACCTTAAAAATCAGATTGGTGTCATCAATGTTCCAAAAATGGTGCTGATTGATACCGACTATTTACAAACATTGCCGCAAAATGAAATCCGTTCCGGATTTGCAGAAATGATAAAGCACGGCTTAATTTTGGACGCGAAGTATTGGACAGAATTCAGGGATTTAACAAATGTTGATTTTGCTGATTTTGATAGTTTGATTTATCGCTCGATAGAAATTAAAAACGAAATCGTAATGCAGGATCCAACCGAAAACGGCATTCGTAAAGCATTGAATTTTGGCCACACTTTAGGACATGCGATTGAAAGTTATTTCCTTGAAAACGAAGAAAAACAAAACCTGTTACACGGCGAAGCCATTGCTGTCGGAATGATTTTGGAAAGCTATATCTCCTGGAAGAAAGGGTTGATTTCAGCGGTCGAATACCTTGAAATAAAAACGATGATCAAAAGGGTTTTCGGAACTGTGGTTTTTGAGGAAAACGACCTAAATCCAATTCTGGATTTACTGATTCACGACAAAAAAAATGAGTACGGAAAAATCCAATTTGCTTTGCTGGACGGAATTGGAAATATCAAAATCAACCAAGAAGTTGAAAATGAATTAATTATAAAATCTTTCGCAGATTATAAAAGTTAACATTTTTTTCACGCTATTACTTGCATTTCGAAAATATTATTTTTTAAATTTGCCCAGATGAAAAAAAGTGCCAACACTTATATTTACAGCAATTATAGCCAGGAAATCAGCAATGATTTCTTAGCGGTTTCCGACAATACTTTTAGGGGAAAAAGCGACTTTATTGCTATGTGTTCGCAAATCAGGTATTTATTCCAGGAAAAACTGCCGATTATCTACGCAAATATTAGAGTTTGAATTATAGCTTTTACTTTGTTTTTACAACTTAAATAAACGCTATAATCTATACACTTCAATGAACACTAAATATTTCGATTTAATTAACCAGACTTTCTACTTCCCACAGGAGGAATTTACATTAAACAAAGACCATCTTCAGTTTCACAATATCGATTTGATGAAACTGGTTGAGCAATATGGTACGCCATTAAAGTTCACCTATCTTCCGGCTATTTCCAATAACATCAACAAAGCCAAAGGCTGGTTTAGGAAGTCGATGGAGAAAAATAAGTACGATGCCAAATATTACTATTGCTATTGTACCAAAAGCTCGCACTTTAGTTTCATTATGAATGAAGTGTTTAAGAACAATGTCCATATTGAAACGTCTTCTGCTTATGACATTAATATTGTGGAGAACCTGATCGCGCAGGGAAAAATCAACAAAAGCACTTATATCATCTGTAACGGATTTAAAAGAGAACAATATATTGAGAACATTGCGCGATTGATTAATGGCGGTTTCAGCAAAACTGTGCCTATCATTGACAATTACGAGGAATTGGATTTGCTTCAGGAATCGATTACCAATAAATTCAAAATCGGAATCCGTATTGCTGCTGAGGAAGAGCCAAAGTTTGAGTTTTATACTTCGCGCCTTGGAATTGGATACAAAGACATCGTACCTTTTTATAGAAAACAGATTCAGGAAAATAAACAGGTGGAGTTGAAAATGCTTCACTTCTTCATCAACACCGGAATCCGTGATACGGCGTATTACTGGAACGAGTTGTTGAAATGTATGAAAGTATACATCAACCTGAAAAAGGAGTGTCCAACTTTGGATAGTTTGAATATCGGTGGTGGTTTCCCAATCAAAAATTCTTTGGCATTTGAATACGATTACCAATACATGATTGACGAAATCGTGAATCAGATCAAAATTGCCTGTGATGAAGCCGAGATTGATGTTCCGCATATTTTCACTGAATTTGGTTCGTTTACCGTAGGGGAATCTGGTGGTGCGATCTATCAGGTTTTATACCAAAAGAAACAGAATGACAGAGAGAACTGGAACATGATTGACAGTTCATTCATTACTACACTACCCGATACGTGGGCAATCAATAAGCGTTTTGTAATGCTTGCGGTGAATCGTTGGAATGATACCTATGAAAGGGTTTTATTAGGTGGACTAACCTGCGACAGCGACGATTATTACAATTCCGAACAACACATGAATGCGGTATACCTGCCAAAATACAATAAGGAAAAACCATTATATATTGGTTTCTTCAACACAGGTGCCTATCAGGAAACCATTGGAGGTTTTGGAGGTTTGCACCACTGTTTAATCCCACAGCCAAAGCACATTTTGATTGACCGCGATGAAAATGGCATCTTAGCAACCGAAGTTTTCTCTGAACAGCAAAGTTCAGATGATGTCTTGAAAATATTGGGCTACGAGAAAAAACAGTAAAGTATTACAGTTATATGCAACTGTAATTTTTAACCAAATTAAATTATAAAAACTGTTTGTAGTTTTAGAAAAAAAGTTTTTCTTTGAACCCAGCAACTACAAACAACACCGATGCTAACCAAATTATGGAAGGCAGCGGAAAAAACAACTACTAAAATGAGTAAAGGACCTATAAGTCAATTTATAGAAAAACATTACCTTCATTTCAACGCAGCTGCGCTTGTTGATGCAGCCAAAGGATATGAAGAGCATTTGCTTGACAATGGTAAAATGCTGATTTCCCTTGCCGGTGCTATGAGTACTGCTGAATTAGGAAAATCATTGGCGGAAATGATCCGTCAGGATAAGGTACACATCATCTCTTGTACCGGGGCCAACCTTGAAGAAGATATCATGAACCTGGTGGCTCACAATTCCTATAAAAGAGTTCCAAATTACCGGGATTTATCGCCACAGGAAGAATGGGATTTATTGGAAAATCACTACAACAGGGTTACCGATACCTGCATTCCGGAAGAGGAAGCTTTCAGAAGATTACAATCACATTTATATGATATTTGGAATAATGCCAACTCAAAAGGAGAGCGTTATTTCCCGCACGAATTTATGTATCAAATGATCAATTCCGGTGTATTGCAACAATACTACGAAATCGATCCAAAGGATTCATGGATGGTTGCTGCAGCTGAGAAAAACCTACCTATTGTTGTTCCTGGTTGGGAAGACAGTACGATGGGTAACATCTTTGCTTCGTATTGCATCAAAGGTGAATTCCAGCCTACAACCATGAAAAGCGGAATTGAATACATGATGTGGCTTTCCGATTGGTATACTAAAAACTGCTCTGGAAAAGGTATTGGATTCTTCCAGATTGGTGGTGGAATTGCAGGTGATTTCCCTATCTGCGTGGTTCCAATGTTATACCAGGACATGGAAATGCACGATGTTCCTTTTTGGAGTTATTTTTGCCAGATTTCAGATTCAACTACAAGTTATGGTTCCTATTCGGGAGCAGTTCCTAATGAGAAAATCACTTGGGGAAAACTTGACATACATACGCCCAAATTTATTGTCGAATCGGATGCAACGATTGTTGTACCTTTAATATTTGCTTACTTACTAGATTTATAAAAAGTTTTTTTATGAGAAGAATAATCGTAGACTATGCTAAACTAACCGGAGACATCCTGAACCTATTGGTAGATAAGTTTCCTGAAGGTTATGACGACTCTGACATCATTCGTTTTAGAAATGCCCAAAACGAGTTGATTGAAGCCGTTGAAGTAAAAACAGAAGACACCATTTACTTAGTAAAGGTAAGTACCAAACTTGCTAGTCGTATGGAAAAATTCGACGAGGAAGAAGATATCGATTCAGTAGTGGAACCAATCGATCCAATTAAGGATTTGGATGATGACGATGACATGCCATCTGACCCTGATGCAGAAGAAGAGGAAGAAGATTTACTAAAAGACAAAGGTGGTTCTGATGATGATGGTGACGATGACGAGGACGACGATGATTTCGAATCTTCGGACAACTTTGTGGAAGACGAAGACGATGATGAATAATTGATTACCTATAAAATAGAAAATCCCAAATTCAAATTGAGTTTGGGATTTTTTATTTGACGTCAGTTCGAGCTTCTCGATACATTTTTGGCTTTGCCAAAAACACTCGAAGTGACGTAGTTATAAATACCTTTCCTGAAAAACGCGCTGATGGTGGTTTTGATGCCCAATGATGACAAAACCCAAAGCCCGCACCGACATCGGATTATTCGAAGCAATTCCTTTTCGCATCAATTCTTCATTGGAGAAGGATTTGAAAAGTGATAAGGTTGCCTGTCTTACGACTGCAAGTTCGGTCAGCAATTCCTGGATGCTCCTTTTATTGGCATTGGCTTCATCAACATAATTATTTTCCTCAAAGCTAGCCAACGGTGTTTGATCATTGCGTGCAAAACGCAAAGCGCGATAGGCAAAAATACGTTCGGCATCTATGATATGCTGGATGATATCCTTTATGGTCCATTTGCCTTCAGCATAACGGTAATCAAATTTGTCTAATGGAATGTTCTGCACGAATTTTATCAATCGGTGCACCGAAATTTCGAGTTCTTCCACAAGATTGTATTCATTGGATACCTGATTGATATAGGTACCATAGTACGATGCAAATTCATCGGGTTTTAAATCGGTTGGTTTCATGAGAAGTGTTTATTATCATACAAAGATGGAAGTTTTTATTAAATAATCTAAATTTGTAAGGATGAAAGAACACCTCAAAAAAGAAATCCCGTATGAGCGCATGCTGTTTTTCAGCGATGCGATCGTTGCAATTGCAATTACGTTATTGGCATTGGATTTAAAACTCAATTTACCCGAAAGCCATCACCTTACTTTTGAAGATTTGTTACTGCCTTGGAAAAACTACCTCGCATTCATTCTTTCCTTCATCAATATTGCAGCCTTTTGGCGTACGCATCACAATATGTATACTTACATCCATAAAATGAATGACCGCACGATGACCTATAATGTTTTATGGTTGTTTTTTATTGTGACGCTGCCATTTGCCACGAGTGTTTTGAGTACCCATTTTGGGGATTCACCGGCAATATTTTTATACAGCCTGAACATTTTTTCATTGGCCTGCTGCCAGAATTTTATTTGGGACAGTGCCAACCTGAAGGAAGATTTTATCAATACCGAAAAGATTACCGAGGAAGAGCGCAAGCGTTTCCGGGACATGTTCAATCTTGATATGCTCAACGGATTATTGTGCATGATACTGAGTTTCTTCATGCCTAAATTGGCCTTCTTCTTTTTGTTCTTCAAGATTCCGGTGTTCTTTTTTATCACCATTTACATTGCCAGGCAACGAAGTAAAGACATTAAGGCACAAAGGGAAAACAAAGAAAAATAGCAGCTTCGTTTTTTTTGTCATATCCATTAAGGCAAATGCTTAATGATAAAAATAACTTAATGTAAGTGCGTTACAATCAAAAAATTACTTAGCTTTGAGTAGTCTATTTCCTAAATTGTAAGCCATGAAAAAAATTATCTATTCCGCGTTATTTATTTTTGGACTTTTAAATGGATATGCCCAATGCTGGGAAAAAATATCAGCCAGGAATGGGCAGTCAGTTTCCATTAAGGAAGATGGTTCACTTTGGACCTGGGGTTATAATCCTGAAGGACAGCTTGCAGATGGAACAACGACAAACAGGAATTCACCAACTTTAGTCGCCGGTAACTTTGACTGGAAGGAAATTACGACGGGTTACAACCATATGTTGGGCATAAAGCTCGACGGTTCTTTATGGGCCTGGGGATCTAATTCTTCGGGGCAGCTTGGCAACGATGGCTTTACCGGCGTCCATACACCGATACAGATTGGAACTGCAACCAACTGGGCAAAAGTTGCGGGCGGAGCCTATCATTCACTGGCCATAAAAACCGACGGAACCTTATGGGCCTGGGGCAGCAATTACGCTGGAGAGTTGGGTGACGGGACTTTGGTAATCAAAAACCATCCGATACAAATTGGAACCAGCACGAATTGGGTCTCTATATCTGCAGGGCAACAAACCTCTTTTGGAATTAAGGCTGATGGCACACTTTGGGCCTGGGGCAGCGCAGATTACGGGCAGTTGGGAACATTGGGCAATACCACTTTTCCAACCCAAGTGGGAACTGATACCAATTGGACATTGGTCAATGCAGGTTATCATCATACCGTAGGTATTAGAACTGATGGGACATTGTGGACCTGGGGATGGAATTTACACGGACAGTTAGGGAACAATACCAATGACGATTCTTATGAACCGATTCAGATTGGAACAGGACAATGGCTTAACGCCAATGCGGGCGGTTATCATACAGCGGCAATCAAATCGGATGGAACGTTATGGACCTGGGGTTCTAACAGTTTGGGGCAGCTCGGAATTGGAAGTGCCACAATAACATCAAAATTAATCCCAACGCAGGTTGGTGCTGGGAGAAACTGGGTTGACATTCAACTTTCGTATGCCCATACCCTAGCATTAAATTCAAATAAAAACCTTTTTGCCTTCGGATATAATGACGATGGCAGGCTGGGCTTGGGAGATAACCAAATTAGGCGGTCACCCGCTGAAGTAATTTGTACCCAACTTGGCTCAAATGATTTTACCAACAATGAGGGATTGGTATTATATCCAAATCCAACAAAACACTACTTAAATGTTAAAGCAAGTCCGAATGTTGTGTTTGTCAAAGGACAGATTTTTGATGTTACGGGTAAAGCCGTAAGCGTTTCGGTAAACGGGTTTGAAGGCATTGATATTCAAACTTTACAAAACGGAATCTATTTTTTACAAATTACGACCATTGCTGAAACCCATCAGTTAAAGTTTGTAAAGATTTAAGCCGAATTCCGTGCTGCATTGGTGTTTCCAAACAAGGAACGCGTTACCAGTTTTTCGTAAACACCCATGAGCTTTTCGTCAACTTTGTTGGTGCGTCTCATTTCATTGATTTGCGAAGAAGCATATTGCTGGATTGCCAATAAAGGCATCACGATTTGTTCCCGCATTGCAATGGATGCTTTTCCATCGGGATAATTTTCCATCAACTCTTTGTGGCCGGCAATTTTGAGCAGCAATCTTTTGGTTTCGAGGAATTCATCATAAATAATCTGCCAAAAGGCACCAAACTCAGCGTCATCTTTCATATAGGCAGTTAACGGAAAGAAGCATTTTGCCAGCGACATCATGCTGTTTTCCAATAAAGTCCTAAAAAATAACGAATCGTCATAAAGCCTTTGCAGCTGATCCCACTGGTTGGTATCTTCATAATGTTTGAGTGCTGTTCCTACTCCGAAGAATCCGGGAACGTTTTGTTTGAGCTGGCTCCACGCACTTACAAAGGGAATGGCACGCAAATCGGAAAAATTTAATTTATCATCGGTGTTCCTTTTGGAAGGACGGCTTCCAATATTGGCTTTGGCAAAATAGGTCAGTGTACTAATCTTTTCAAGATACGGGATGAACTTTGGATGCGCCTTAAAGTCGAGGTATTTTTGATAGCCAATGTCCGCCAGTTCGTCAATAATTTTTTTGTCCGAATCCGTTAGGTTATTTTCATCCTTATTAAAAACCTGGTTAGCCACACCGGCACTCAGCAGATTCTCCAAATTATAACGGCAGGAATCCAAAGTCCCAAAATTGGAACTAATCGTTTGTCCTTGCACCGTAACCTGAATTTCCTGATTCTCGATGGTGGAACCCAACGAAGCATAAAACTTGTGCGTCTTTCCTCCTCCTCTTGCCGGTGGCCCGCCACGGCCGTCAAAGAAAATAACTTTGATACCATATTTTCTTGAAACTTCTGTAATGGTTTCCTTGGCTTTGAAGATGCTCCAGTTTGCCATTAAATAGCCGCCATCCTTAGTTCCATCAGAAAAGCCAAGCATCACAGTTTGCTTATCATTTCGTTGTTTCAGATGGTTTCGATACACTTCGTTTTGGTATAATTGTTCCATAATAACATCGGCTTTTTGCAAATCGTCAACCGATTCAAATAACGGAACAATGTCAACCGTTGGATTTTCCCAATTTAATAAACGGAACATGGCAAAAGTTTCAATTACGTTCAATGCGCTTTCATTATTGCTTATGATGTAACGGTTACAGCCTTTTTCGCCACTTTTATCCTGAATTTCACGCATCAGTTTTATGGTATCCAAAGTGGAAGCGGTCAATTCGTTTTCAAAAGTGTGCTTAGTCAGGTCGAACTGAAGTTTGGCAATGATTTCCATTTTTTGACTTTCCGATAAAGAGTCAAAATCTGAAGGTAAATTGACAGCCTGTTCCTTTTTCAGATAAGCAATAATATCATCAAAAACCCGATTGTGTATGTGGCTGTTCTGACGAATGTCCAATGATGCAAAATGAAACCCAAACTGATTGATTTTCTGCAATAGCAGATTGACCTCATCCAGGTATAACGAATGATGCTCGTTGGTTATGATTTGCTTTACCTTGTTGAGTTCGATTGCTAATTCATCAAGCGTAATGAAAATATCGCCCTGCGAATAAAAGACTGAACGATACAATCGATTTTCGAGGCTTATGATAATCGAATCGACACCATTAAACGTGAGTTTGCGCCGCAGCGCCTTAACATCAAAATAATAACATTTTAAGATGGAGTTTCGTAGCCTGTCGGCAACTTTTCGGGTTATTTCGGGAGTTACAAAAGGATTCCCGTCGCGGTCTCCACCAGGCCAAAAGCCCAAATTAACTATTGGGTTTTCGATGATACTGCCTCCAAAAATATTCTTCTGAAGGTATTGCATCATTTCGCCAATGGTTTGATAAAATACATTTTCGAGGTACCAAACCAGGCTTACTGCTTCGTCGTAAGGAGTTGGTTTTTCTTTTTTGAAGAATGGTGTTTTGCCTAATTGTGCCAACAATTGTTTGATTTTGAGCAAATCATTCTGCCGGACTGCTTCGGTCAAATCGGTGATGATTCCCAGAACAGAGCCGGGATAAAACTGCGTCGGATGTGCCGTCAACACAGTCCTGACCTTAAAGGTTTCCAGAAAGCTAATCAATTCATCATGCTTGTCTTTGGCTTCTGATTTCTCCTTAATGTCTCGCAAAGACCCTCTTCCTTCGAGGTTGTTGACAATCGGAAAAGCGGCATCTTCTATAGCATCAAAAAGCACAATCTGCCTTTCCACGTATTGAATAAACCGGAACATCAAATCAATTTTCTGTTCTTCAGTGGCGTGGTCGAGGTATTTTTCGGCAAAGAAATCGACTATTTTTTTTGGGGACCAATTCTTTTTAAAACCATTCTCACACACTTCAGAAAACAAAGGCAGTAAAACTCCGGTATTGTCAATGGCGTCAAACGGCAGCGTAATGAACACACTGTTGTAGATGTGGTATTTTGACAACACATTCTGATTGAAGCGCTCGATTTTTGGCAAGGTATACATGGCGGAAGAATTGAATTCTAAATGTACAAAAAAACCTCAAGCTTGCACTTGAGGTCTGTTTTTTATTTTAGCTGATGACTAGTCCAATTCCTGGAAAATAGTGTGCATCAAACGTTTTTTGTCGTTGATGCTTTCTTCAAGCGAAATCATCGTTTCGGTTCTGTAAACACCTTCGATATCGTCAATCATGAAGATAACGTCTTTGGCATGTTTGGTATCCTTTGCACGGATTTTACAGAAGATGTTGAACTTTCCGGTAGTTACGTGTGCAACAGTTACATACGGAATGTCGTTGATTCTTTCCAATACAAATTTGGTTTGTGAAGTGTTGTTCAAAAACACACCCACATAAGCGATGAAAGAATATCCAAGTTTTTCATAATCCAATGACAATGAAGAACCCATGATAATTCCCTGGTCTTCCATTTTCTTCACCCTTACGTGAACCGTTCCTGCAGAAATAAGCAATTTTTTTGCAATGTCTGTAAATGGGATTCTGGTGTTGTCAATCAACATGTCCAAGATTTGGTGGTCTACTTCGTCTAGTTTAAACTTGCTCATATAATTCATTTTGTATTAATCTCATTTAAATTTCGAAGTTCAAAGACACTAACTATGCAATGTTTCCGTTGACAATCTTAATGTTCCCTAAATTAAAATCAGCTTTTGCGTCGATTTCCGGAAAATTATTTTTGTCATCGTGATAACTTCCGCCTTGAGCGTCAATCTCAACATGACCAAAATAATGCTCTAAATTATCCACTTGGGCAATTTCTGCTTCAAAAGTGATTTTGCTATTTTTTAGAACTTCTTTGAACTGAGATGCAAAGTTGCTGTTTTTTTCGATACCGTCATAATTTATTTTAACATTTTTATAAACAAAATCATAAAAAACCACTTTATTTTGCGGAATTTTCACGTAATCATCAATTTTATTGTGAACTATATCGTTTTCGTAAAAATATTGTAAACCAGCAACTAATGCGATGAAAATATACTTCCTGGTAATTTCCCTATCATAATCTCCCTGATAATGCCCGGCTTCAAATAAAATTGTCGGGACATTCAGATATTGGAACGTATCACCCACGCAATTCAGATTAAATGAATCGTCAAAACGCCCAACCTGGTTGGGGATAAACTGCTGCAAAATTTCATTCATAGCGACAATGACGTTCATGGCTTTGGTACGAACTTCATTAATATCACGGTCAAAGTTGTAGGCCGGTGCCAAAAACGAAACCGTAGCCGGGTTGTTGGTCTGCCCAACGCCATAAATTGTTCTTTGGTCGTGAAGGTTGTAGCAATAATTAGGTTGGAATACTTCGAATGTTTTTCGCAATGCAACACTTTCAGGTTGGGAAAGATTTTGCGCATCGCGGTTCAAATCGATTTCGTTGGCGTTTTCACGAGTGTACAATTTGGCTCCATCTGGATTGAGCATCGGCAGCAGGCAAAAGGTAAATTCGCCCAACAGCTTTTTACCCAAATCAGAACCCGAATGCAGGAGATTAATAAAATCAAATAAGGCTTTGGTTGTAGTGCTTTCGTTGCCGTGCATTTGCGACCACATCAGGATTCGGATTTTACCGGTTCCTAATTCCAGCTTGTAAATTGGTTTTCCCAATACGGACTGACCGATAACTTCCGGTTTAAGTTTTTCCAGTAAAGGTTCAATATCATCCAGCGTGATGTAACGCCCGGAAATTGATGGTTCTTTATAGTCCTGATGTAGTTGTAGATAATCCATAATGTATTTTTAAGCTTCAAAACTTCTTTCCGGAATTTTTCCAATCGCGTTTTTGAAATGTGGCAAAATGAATTGTTTCATATCTTCCTCATAATTGCCGGTCACATAAACTGGACTGCCTGTCCTGACTTCCTTTTTGCCATAATCCAACGCAACCGGAATTATTGGAACGTTGGCTTTTAGGGCAATATAATAAAATCCGGTGCGGAGTTCGGTTACTTTTTTTCGGGTACCTTCGGGTGACATGGCCAGCCTGAAAATTTCGTGCTGATTGAAAACCTCAACAGTAGCATCTACATTGTTCTTTCCACCACTTCTGTCCAAGGGCGCACCGCCAACACTTCTGAAATAATACCCAAACGGAAAGGCAAACAATTCCTTTTTACCCACAAAATTAATCTTGATATTCCAAATTCCCCTAACGAGCAATCCGATGATAAAATCCAAATTTGAAGTATGCGGCACCACGATAATGACACATTTTTTGATGTTGGGATCGACTGAACCAATAAATTTCCATCCGAGTAACCGAAAGAATATAAATTTGTAAAGTCGTTGTCGCATGGGAGATATTTTGCGTAAATTTAGTATTTCTGTCTTACTTTTGATAAAAATATTTATTTGATGGTCCGAAAACTGTTCAGCTATTTCATTCCGATTAACGTTTACAGGAAAAACTCTTCAGTGAGCAAATCGCTTGAGGTCACCTGGAATAACGGCGAATTGGTTTTGGACAGTAAAAGTACCAATTACTCCTATGGAAGCCTGCAGCGTATCCTTCGGAAAGGCTTGAAATATATAGGTTTTGAACGCGTACGCAATTTTGAAAGCATCTTGGTACTTGGCGTTGCCGGCGGAAGCGTGATTAAAACATTGGTTGACGAAGTAAAATTCAAAGGGCAGATTACCGGCGTTGAAATCGACGAAGCCGTGATAGGCATTGCCAATGAATATTTTGAATTGGATAAAATCCCGAATCTTGAAATCGTGATTGACGATGCTTTTGAATTTGTATTGAAAACCAAAAAAACCTACGACTTAATCATCATTGATATTTTCCAGGATACGACGATGCCAAATTTCCTGTTTCAGGATTTTTTCATCAACCGGATTAATTCGCTGTTGAACCTGAATGGTTTTATCCTTTTCAATACGATGGTGATTAACACCCAACAGGAAGAGCGCAACCAGGTTTACAAATCAAAATTCAACGGGAATTATTCGTTAAGGATGTATCCGAAAGTGGAAATCCACAACGAATTGTTTACAATAAAGAAACTACAGTAGTTTTCGTGCCTGTTCCAAATCTTCGGGTGTATCAATTCCGATGCTTCCCTGATTGGCTTCAACCATTCTGATTCTTTTTCCAAATTCAAGGTAACGAAGCTGCTCCAGTTTTTCGGAAGCTTCGAGCGATTTCATTGGCAAACGGTAAAAATCCAACAATGCCTGTTTGCGGAAAGCATAAATCCCAATGTGTTTCATATAACGCACACCAGCATTCACATCGCGTGGATACGGAATTACAGAACGTGAAAAATAGAGCGCGAAACCGTTTTGGTCGGTGACGACTTTTACATTATTTGGGTTTTCAATTTCAGCCACATCGGTTATCTGAAACATCAGCGAAGCCAAATCGACTTTACTATCATAGTCATTCCGAAAAACATCCAATACTTTTGCCAGAGGTTCCTTGTTGATAAAAGGTTCGTCTCCCTGAACATTCACTACGATGTCAACATCAAGGTTTTCAACAGCTTCGGCAATACGGTCGCTTCCACTTTCGTGTTCCTTGACACTCATGATGGCCCTGCCGCCATTATTGATGATTTCGTTATAAATCAGGATTGAATCTGTCACCACAAAAACATCGTCAAACAGATTAGTATTCACAGCAGATTCATAAGTACGCTGGATAACTGTTTTTCCACACAAATCCTGCATAAGCTTTGCAGGAAAACGGGTTGAGGCATAACGGGCTGGAATGACGGCGATGATTTTCATTTTTGGTATTGTTGCTAAGTGTGCTAAGTTACTGAGATTATTTCAATGTCAAAATTAAAAGTCCCGCCAGCATCAAACTACCTCCGACTGCTGTTTTCCAGGTAATTTGCTCGTTTAGGATAACGAATGACAATACAATTGTGATTAAAATACTGGCTTTATCAATAAGATTGACCTGCGAAACATTTCCAATTTTAATGGCCTTGTAATAGAAAATCCACGATAAGGAAGTCGTAACTCCCGATATTCCGAGGTAGATAATATCCATCTTGGTCAGGTTTTTAAAATCCTTTACCGACTGAAAAACGAATACATTGAGCCACACAATCAGGAATACAAATATGGTCCTGACCGCCACGCCTGTATCGGAACTTACATTTTTTAATCCGATTTTAGCAATCACCGAAGTTACTCCGGCAAAAAACATCGAAATCAGCGAATAGAGAATCCAGTTTTTCATTTTTAAGGTAACTAAGTTGATGAGTAGCTAAGTTACTAAGATTTTGCCTGATTTCCGAGAGAAGCAAAAACCTTATTTACAACTTTCTGCAATTTCCTTAACAATCGCAGCGTTGTTCGCATCCTGGTCTACTTTTGTATCCTTTAACTTTAAGCTTTTTTTATAGTCTTCACAGGCGCCAGTTTTGTCATCAAGTGCCAATTTAACCGCTATCCTGTTTATCAGTGCCTGTTTACGATTGGGTTCTTTTTGCAGAACAAAATTAAAATCTTCCAACGCTCCTTTAAAATCCGCAAGGCTTCCCTTAACCTGTCCTCTGTAATCGTGGGTATTAATACTGTTTGGATTAACTGCTAAAATGGCATCGAAATCTGTCAATGCTTCTTCGTACTGGTTCATTCTCATTTTGCAGTATCCACGGCCGCAGCGTGCAAATTCATCTGAAGGTGAGGACGCAAGGAATAAATCAAAATCTTCAACACCACCTGAAAAATAGCCAAGTTCCTGCTTTACAAACCCGCGGTAGTAGTAACCATCCATATTTTTGGGGTTCATCCGCAGGCAAATATCTAAATCATTCAAGGCTCCTCTAAAGTCCTTTAAATTGTATTTGGCAACACCTCTATTGTAATAATTCTGGTCATCGGAGTTATTCATCATTATGCATTGATCGTAATCTTTCAACGCACCACTATAATTTTTCAATTGGCTTTTTGCATAGCCTCGGTGCAAAAAGGCCAGATAGGAATTTGCATCAATACTGATTGCCTTATCAAAACTCTTAACTGCGTTGGCAAAATCTTTTGAATTGCCCAGTGCTTTTCCTTTACAGGCATGCAATTCAGCCTTGATAGGGTAAATAAGAATGGCTTTGTCAAGCAAGGCAATTTCACCCTTAAAGTCACCTTGTTCCCGCTTCTCTTTAGACTGATCGAATAAATCGTCCGCTTTGAGCCATATCTTGCAGTCAACATCCAATTTACGTTGGTTTAATTCTGCGGCTTTATTTAAATCAGCACAACCGCCATTGATATCGTTAAGACTGTATCTTGCCTTGGCCCTGTAAATATAACGGTCGCCTTTCGCAGGATCCATCGTTATTGACTTATCAAAATCCTTCAACGCTTCGTCGTATTTTTTCATATTGAATTCAGCAAGACCCCTGTTGTAATAGGCGCCGTCATATTGCGGATTCAAATTGATGGCTGTATTAAAATCCTTTATCGCTCTTTCGTATTGCTCCAATTCGTTTAAAGTATTTCCCCTATTGTTATAACTTATAGGGTCAGAAGGAAATAACTCGACCTGTTTTTCGAAATCTTCCAAAGCACCTTTGTAATCGGCCAAAGCGGTTTTTGAAGCGGCACTAAAATAAAAACTCCTGTTGTAGCTTGGATTAAGGGATAAGGTTTTATTGAAATTCCTAAGAGCTTCAAAAAAATTCCCCATTCTGTAGTAGCACATTCCAATTAAATTATAGGCTTCGTAATTATTAGGATGCTTTTTAACCTCGCTTTCAAAATTTTCAAGCGCTTCCTTGTATTCTTTGTTATTGTATTTTCTGCTTCCAATTTCGAAATCATCATT
Source organism: Flavobacterium wongokense (assembly GCF_021608265.1). Classification (GTDB taxonomy): domain Bacteria; phylum Bacteroidota; class Bacteroidia; order Flavobacteriales; family Flavobacteriaceae; genus Flavobacterium; species Flavobacterium wongokense. The sequence continues at coordinate 19,438 of NZ_JAKIHP010000010.1, read as the reverse complement.
TGAAAATTGGGCCTGGGCAGAAAACGAAAGCAAAACAGCAAGCATCAGATAAAACCTTTTCCTCATAGTTATAAAAATATTAAACCCAAATATAGAGAACTATTGCATAAAACCAACAGCTATAATAATATCGACACTTTAAGGCGGCTATACAATAATTCCTAAAATGAAAATTGTTTTTCGTAGGTTTGTAACCAACAACAAACTAACTACTTCTACAATGAAAACAAAACTACTATTCCTGTTTTTAGCATCCTTATTTTTAAATTCTGCCAAATGCCAGGTTACCATTCCGGTGTACAGCTATGAACTTTTTTATGATGGTTATGCCGCTCTTGTCAATCAGCCTACAACTCCAGGTGTAATAAGGCTGCGAAATGATTTGTTTACCACAAAATTATTGCCCGAACAATTGGCTGCTGTTGGAAGCACCTTACAGCTTAGCGTTTTAATTACTTCTGCCTGTGATAACTATGACCGGATTGGCAATGTTAATTTGGTTTTGGTACCCAAAGGCGATGCTTCCTATAATACCGCAACAGCACAAAAAATTGAATTAGGGCGTTTCATCACCCCGTTTATGAACAAGAACATTTCCCCGTTTGACGTTCCTTATGTTTTTAATGTAGACAATGCTGCCAAAATCCTAAAAGACAGCGCGCTGAATCTGGTTTATGATTTTTGGGTAGAATTTGAGGTTTTTGGAGTTCCGTATGCCGCGCAAACGCAGGTTTCTGGATGTAGCGGAAGGAATGATGTTTTTTACGGCACTCTTGATTTTATTACCAATGAAGATACAACTATTCCCAACACTACTTTTTTGCTGCCTTTGAATTTCAAAAAGGATTTGAACAATTATCAGGCAGGAGCCACTGATGTGATTGGCCAAACTGTAAGAACCATCAACTATACTTTACCCAATGCTGTTGATAATGCCAAATACTACCTGATTACTTCCAACCATGGTTCCAATAGCGGTGGTGAGGAATACAACCGAAGATTCCATTATATTTACCATGACGACGTAGAAGTCCTGAATTACAAACCGGGAGAATTAACCTGTGAGCCTTACAGGGTTTACAATACACAGGCTAATGGCATTTATGGAGCATCGCCACGAACTCCGGCGCAATGGCAGTCTTTCAGCAATTGGTGTCCTGGGGCAGTAATCCCAATCCGAACCATCGATTTAGGAAACATGGCTTCAGGAAATCATTCCTTTAAAATCACCGTTCCAACCGCTGTATTTGTAGGTGCTCAGGGTTACATTCCGGTATCCTTGTATTTGCAGGGTCAGAATAATACGCTTGGGCTAAACGAATTTAATGTTTACAGTTATGATATTTTCCCAAATCCAACGGCAGATTTTATTAATGTCCAATCCACTGATGCGATAAGAACCTATCAATTAACTGACATCCAGGGTAAAATCCTGTTGAGCCAAAAACTCGATGCAACCGATTTGAAACTGGATATTTCCAACCAGCCGAAAGGTGTTTATTTCTTGAGGATGACATTTGACAAAGGAAGTAATACGGAGAAGATTGTTAAGGAATAAATTATCATTCCGCAAAACTCTCATCCTTAAAACCAATCAGGTATAATTTGTCTTTGGCACGGGTTACTGCGGTGTATAGCCAACGGATGTAATCGATATCAACACCGTTCGGAAGATACGGCTGCTCGATAAAAACGGTGTTCCATTGGCCTCCTTGTGATTTATGACAGGTAATCGCATACGAGAATTTTACCTGAAGCGCATTGAAGTATTCGTTGTTTTTAACTTTGAGGAACTTACGGTATTGTGCTTCGCCTTCATAATCCTTTAATACTTCCTGGTACAAATGATTACTTTCATCGTAGGTTAGTGACGGTGATTCACTGGTTATTGTGTTCAGCAGCAGCATCGTTTCAAAAGGTTTCTGGTCGGGATAATCAACCATTCGGATTTTGACTTTGGCAAATTTGAAATCGTATAATTCCTTAAAGCCAAAAATCTCCAACACTTCAATGATATCGCCATTGGCAATGAATCCGGCTTCGTCGGTTTCCTTCAGCCAGAAATAATTATTCTTCACCACCATCAGTAAATCGCCCACAGACAAATCACTTTCCTTATCCAAAATCTTCGAGCGTATTTGCTGGTTGTATTGGTTTGCCCTTTTATTGGAACGCACAATAAAGCAGGTATCTTCAATGCTGTAATTGCTGTAAGCGGTTTGTATTGCATCCTGGATATCAAAACCGTCAGTCAAACGGACTATATCTTTGTAACCTTTGAGGTTGAATTTGAAATCATCCAAAAACGAACTCTTCAATAGTTCCCGCAATTCAGTGGCGTTGTATAAAATCCCCGAATACTCTTCCTGGCGCATTACCTCATCCAATTCTATCGAAAAGATTTCCTTGTTGTAATTCATAGCCAGTTTTTCGGTGTCCAATGCCGGACTTATATCCAATTGCACCGGCGGAAGCTGGGCTGTATCGCCAAGCAGGATCATTTTGCAGTTCTGCCCGTTATAGACATACGAAATCAAATCATCGAGCAGCGACCCATTTTCATACAATTTCGATTCGGTATTCACATCCGAAATCATTGAAGACTCATCAACAATAAAAATCGTGTTCTTGAATTTGTTGGTCTGCATCGTAAACGAAACACCACCAGATTTTCCTTTTTTTGGGAAATAGATTTTTTTGTGGATTGTAAATGCAGGTTTGTTCGAATAGTTGGCAATGACTTTGGCTGCCCTTCCTGTGGGTGCCAATAAAACATATTTTTTATTAATTGCTCCCAGATTATTCACGATGGTAGAAATCACTGTGGTCTTTCCTGTTCCGGCGTAACCTTTGAGTACAAAAATTTCATCCGAATGGGAATTGGTCAGGAAATCTGAAATCTTTTGAAAAAAAATGTCCTGCTTTACAGTCGGCTGAAACGGAAACTGCTTTTGTAACATACTGTAAAACTGGCTGGAAGTCATTTGGATTTATGCTGAAAATTGGATTTCAAAGATAGGGGTTCGGTTTATATTTATAGTACATTTTTAATATATTATATTGTATTAAATTGTAAGTTTGCCTTCCGCAATAAACAAATGCAATTATGTGGCAGAATACGAGTGTTATCGACAAAATGTACAAAAAACTGGCAATTCAGGTTTCACTGAACGGCTTGTCGTTTGCTACGTTTGACACGCTGATGAATAAGCCCCTGCAGTTGCAGAAAATCGATTTGGGCAAAGTAAATGTTACGACCAAAATTGAAGATTTGTTTGCCGAAGCATTCCTGAATCATCCCGAACTGAAAGCCGGTTATGATGAAATCATCATTATCCACAGCAACAACCTATCGACCTTTGTGCCAACGCCTTTGTTTGACGAAGAGTATTTAGGAAGTTACCTGCAGTTCAATACCAAGGTTTTTGAAACCGATTTTTTTGCCTTTGACGAATTGGGGAATTATGAAATGAACAATGTGTACATTCCGTATGTGAACATGAACAATTATTTTATTGACCAGTTTGGGACTTTCGACTACAAACACGCTAATACGATTTTGGTCAACAAGCTTTTGGATTTGTCCAAAAACAATGAAGAACGCAAGATGTTTGTGCATGTCAGCGATTCGCATTTCGAAATTGTGGTGATCCAAAATCAGAAATTACTGCTTTACAATACCTTCGAATACAAAACGCCTGAAGATTTTATCTACTATATCTTATTTACTGCTGAGCAATTGTTCCTGAATCCTGAAAATTTCAAATTGGAATTATTGGGCAAAATTGCCGAAGGTGATGCACTTTACGACATTGCCTATAAATACATCCGCAATACCTGTTTGTTTGACGCAGGCTCAATATCTGGTGCGCTGACCGAAGCCGAAAAGCGCGAACACTTTATATTACTCCACTCATGAGAATCATCTCTGGCAAATACAAAGGCAGAAGAATCGCCCCACCCAAAAATCTTCCCGTTCGTCCCACAACCGATATGAGCAAGGAAGCCTTGTTTAATGTGCTGAACAACCATTTTAATTTTTCGGAGCTTAGCGTTTTGGAGCTTTTTGCCGGAACCGGAAGCATTAGTTACGAATTTGCCTCGCGTGGTGCTTCACCAATTTTATGCATTGATGGCGATATGGGCTGTGTAGGTTTTATCAAAAAAACGGCTAAGGAATTTGAGTTTGACATTACCGCAATTAAAAGTGACGTGTTTAAATTCCTTGAAAAACATAAGGGAAACTACGATATCATTTTTGCCGATCCGCCTTATGGAATGGCACAAAAGGAATTCGAGAAAATCATCGAACTGATTTTTGAAAACGAATTATTGGACGAAGAAGGAATGCTGGTTGTAGAACATTCGAAATACACCAAACTGGAGCAAATGGCTAATTATTCCTTCCAGAAAAACTATGGAGGTTCGGTGTTTACTTTCTTTGAATTTGGTTCAGAGGACGATGAAGAAGAGTAACGAATCGTCCCGATAGCCCCGATGGAAGCGGCATCCTCGCGAAGCGAGATATAGCGGACAGCGGGAGCATAAGTGAATGAAGGATCAAACGTGTGCTCCTAAATAAACTTTGCAACTCTGCAACTTTGAGACTTTGCAACTTATTTTTTAAAAAAAAGCAGACCTATAAGCCGGATTCTGTATCTTGATTGCTCAAAACCCTTATCATTTATCTAGACCAACAATTACTCATTGGTTCAAGCTTCCTACCCTTCGGCAACGGACGAGCAGCCCTTAAATGCCGATATACTTGGAATTTCACCGCATAGAGTTTACCTGGTTTCACTACAGCATTACCTGTACCTGCTTTCTGTTGCACTTGTCCTCGCCTCACGACGGTTGGGTGTTACCCAATATGCTACTCTTTGGTGTCCGGACTTTCCTCCTCAATTGCTTGAGACGATAAGGCGGTCTGCGGGTGCAAACTTACAATAATAATTTTATAACATTCCCACTTAATTCTGTAACCCAAAAGCAGTGGGTAAGGATTAATTTTATTTCATTAAATAACCATTAAATCAAAGTAATCATGGATCCGCATATGTACCACTACGCCACCGTTTCTACAGCATTGGAAGAATTAAAGGAAAAAGGTTTTACCGTTGACTTCAACAATCAGGAAGGAAGGATTATCAACAGCCCGCACGATTTTACCATTGTACATTTATATTATTATGAAGGTGAAAGTGATCCAGGCGATGAAGCTACGGTATACGGAATCAAATCGAGCACCGGTGAAAAAGGGGTTTTTGTGGCTGGCCATCAGGCATACACCGAAAACAGTGCTGCCATGGTTCTTAACGAGCTGAGCATTAAAAACAAAAAAGATCCCGAACAAAATCCCGAAATGAATGCGGATTGTGACGAATCCAACAAACCAAGCGAGCCAGAAAAAAAGGAAGCGGTTAAGCTAATTGACCATTTATAATGGAAAGGCTCAAATCAAAACTCGAAAAAATAGGCCGGAATCCCCAAACCACAGCCAAGTCTGTTGGGCTTCGCTATTCCATAAATGTAAACAATGGCTTTTTCCGTATTCGCAAAGGCGAAGGTTTCCTTTATAAGGATGAGAACGGAAAACAGCTTCGTGAGAAAACGGTTTTGGAACGCATCCAAAAACTGGTTATTCCACCAGCTTGGGAAAATGTGTGGATTTCCCCTTATGAAAACGGACATCTACAGGCAACCGGGATTGATGCCAAAGGCCGCAAACAATACCGTTATCATCCGCAGTGGAATAAAATCAGGAATCAATCCAAGTTTTACAAGCTTCGTAGTTTTGCCAAAGCACTACCGGCAATCCGCAAACAGGTCGAAATCGATTTAAACAAAAAAGGACTGCCTTATGAGAAAGTGGTGGCATTGGTTGTCAAACTCATTGAAATGACCAACATCCGAATTGGGAATGATGCCTATAAAAAGTTGTACGGCTCGTTCGGGCTTACCACTTTGCAGGATGAGCATGTTCATTTCAAAAAAAATAAAATTGAATTTGAATTCGTGGGCAAAAAAGGAATCACGCATAAAATCAACCTCGAAAGCATGAAACTTGCGAAATTGGTCAAAAAATGCCAGGACATTCCGGGCCAGGATTTGTTTCAATATTATGACGCCGAAGGCAACCACCGCTGCGTGAGTTCCTCTGACATCAATAATTATTTAAAGGAAGTTACCGGAGAGGATTTCACTGCCAAGGATTTTCGTTGCTGGGCAGGAAGCGTTAATGCGCTCGAAGCTTTTCAGAAACTATCCCAACCCGAAACCCAAACCGAATTCAAACATAAGGTTGTCCAAGTTTTGGACGAAGTGGCTTCCAAACTCGGAAACACACGAACCGTCTGCAAAAAATACTATGTGCATCCAACAGTAATCGCCGCTTTTGAAAGAGGAACCATTTGGAAATACCAGCCCAACAGTTCTAAGTCCGAACTCAATAACGAAGAATATGCGCTCGTAATACTTCTTGAAAACGAAACCATTGCCGAAGTTGCCTGTTAGTTTTAGGAGCACAAGTTTTGTCTTTCTATTATAAATGCTCCCGCTTTTCGCGCTGCATGGCAGCTTGCTTCAATCGGGGCTAAGGAGACGTATTCTTTCTTATAGGATAATTAAAAGTTGTATTTTCTATTCCAATAAAATTCATTATTTTTAAGGTATGAAAAACCGCTATCATTACGCCTCCGTTTTAAAAGCCCTGGAAGAACTCAAAACCATGGGCTTCACTGTTGATTTCAATCTGCTCGAAGAAGACATCATGCATCATCCCGAGCATTATGAAATCCTGCACATCTACCGTTATGAAGGCGATACCAATCCCGATGACGAAGCAATCGTTTATGGCATCAAATCCAATACCGGAGAAAAAGGAGTTTTCGTTGCCGGTTTTTCGCCCAATTCTGAGAGTGAGGCCGCTAAGGTTTTACACGAGATAAGCATCAGGGGGACCCGAGGCTAGGCCGAACGGAGCGAAGCTAAATCAACATTAATGCTCAAATTGTGGATAAGTTTTCCTCAATTTGCTTACTTCTGAAATAACAAAATCAACAATTATTCTATATTTGTAATCCAATAAAAATCTATGGAACAATTTGTAGTATCTGCCCGTAAGTATCGTCCGCAAACGTTTAAAGACGTTGTCGGACAACAGGCTATTACCAATACTTTACTCAATGCCATAGAAAACAATCACCTGGCTTCTGCCCTATTATTTACAGGTCCGAGAGGTGTTGGGAAAACAACCTGCGCCCGAATCCTGGCGCGTAAAATCAACCAACCGGGGTATGACGATCCGTATGAGGATTTTGCCTTCAACGTATTTGAGCTGGATGCAGCTTCGAACAATTCGGTTGACGACATTCGTAACCTGATTGACCAGGTTCGAATCCCGCCACAAACCGGGCAATATAAAGTGTATATCATTGACGAGGTACACATGCTTTCTCAGGCAGCTTTCAATGCATTCCTGAAAACGCTGGAAGAGCCGCCAAAGCACGCTATCTTTATTTTGGCTACGACCGAAAAACACAAAATCATTCCAACAATATTATCACGCTGCCAGATTTTTGATTTCAAAAGAATCACCGTGAAGGATGCCAAGGAGCATTTGGCGGAAGTTGCCAAAAGCCAGGGTGTGGAATTTGAAGATGATGCTTTGCACATTATCGCCCAAAAAGCAGATGGAGCGATGCGTGATGCTTTGTCGATTTTTGACCGTGTGGTTTCGTATTGTGGAAATAACCTAACGCGTCAGGCGGTAACCGAGAATCTGAATGTTTTGGATTATGAGACTTATATTAATGTAACCGATTTGATTCTGGAAAATAAGATTCCGGAGTTGCTGTTGGCCTACAATGATATTTTAGCCAAAGGTTTTGATGGGCATCATTTCATTGCTGGTTTGGCATCCCACTTCAGGGATTTATTGGTTGCCAAAAACCCGGCAACACTTTCCTTATTGGAAATGGGTGAAGCGGCGCAACAACTATACGGACAGCAATCGCAAAAAACCAATCAGGAATTTTTGTTAAAGGGAATTGATATTGCCAATGACTGCGATTTGAAATACAAAGCTTCACAAAACCAACGCCTTTTAGTTGAACTTGCCTTAATGCAGCTTGCCTCCATCAACTTTGATGGAGAAAAAAAAAAGCCTGACTTTATAATTCCGCCTACATATTACCGTAGGAATGACTACTCAATTTCGGAAGTAAAAGCACCTAAAGCACAAATACCTGAAGTTGTTGAGCAAGCAGAAGTTAAAATTGAAACTACTGTAATTGAACCTCAAGCAGAAGTTCCGGTTATTACAAATCCAACACAGGCCGAACCGAGCACAGCAAAACCACAAGCTGTTGAAAACGGAACAAAAGTTTCATCGATGTCTTTGGCAAGCATCCGTGCTAAAAAGGAAATGGCTGAAAACCTGAAGTCGACCGTAAAGGAAGTCGTGCATCTTGCGAGTGAACCTTTTACCGAAACCGAAATGCTCGAGCAATGGCTTAAGTATGCCCAGCGTATGGAAGACAAAGGCTATCGAATTATTGCCGCGCTTTTGACCATCAATGATCCAATACTGGAAGGCACAACGATTGTCCATGAATTGCCAAACGAGAGTTCCAAAATAGATTTTGAAAAAGAAAAACCCGAACTTTTGGGTTACCTAAGAGGAAAACTGCACAACCACGATATTCAGATTAATGTCAAAGTGAATGAAACTTTGGTAGAGAAAAAGAGATATACTGCACAGGAAAAATACAACCGACTGGCTGAACTGAATCCGAATCTTGAAGTGATGCGGAATCTTTTTGGGTTGGAAGTGAATGAGTAGGCTTTACAAACTTCCCTGGTACATTGCCTTTACGATTCCGTCGGCAAGACCAATTTTTGGCACAAACAATTGACGTGCCCCACTCCATTTCATCGCATTCAAATAAACCCTTGTAGCCGGAATGATTACGTCGGCACGGTCGGTGTTCATTGCCAGTTCAGCGATACGTTGTTCGTAGGTCAATGAGTTCAGGTATTGGTATTGTGAATTTAAGTATAAATACGAAAGCGGTTTTTCCTGTAATTTCCCCGAAAGCTTGAACAGCTTATTGATGTTTCCACCTGAACCTATTAGGATAACTTCGTCATATTCTTCGGTGTTGGTTTTAATCCATTTTTCAATTTCTTCCCAAACGATGTCGCTCACCATATTGTTCAGCATACGGACCGTTCCAATTTTAAAGGATTTGGATGTGACCATTTTACCATCGGTAAACAAGGAGAATTCGGTACTTCCGCCACCAACATCTACATATAAATAGGTTTTGTCGGTTTTTAGGAAATCGTGCAAATCAGAAGAAGCAATAATCGTAGCTTCAATTTTCCCGTCGATGATATCAATGTCAATATCGCATTTTTCCCTGATGATGTCGGCCACTTCCTTTCCGTTATAGGCTTCCCGCATTGCCGAAGTAGCGCAGGCTTTGTAACGTTCGACTTTATAAACCTTCATCAGCAGTTTGAAGGCTTTCATCGCATCAACCATTCGGTCGATATTCACATCAGATATCTCACCAACCGTAAAAGCATCCTGTCCCAAACGAATCGGCACCCGAATCAGGGCACTTTTGTTGAATTGGGTTTCCCTGTCCTGTTGTTCGACAATATTGGTAATGAGCAATCTCATGGCATTGGAACCAATATCAATTGCTGCATATTTTTTAATTGAAATCATCTGATGCCTTGTGCTTACGCTTTTTGGGGTTTCTCCTTAATCTGCTTTTGACTGTCTTCGAGCCTGTTCTTATAATAATTGTAGGTTTCATGCTGCGCACGGAACACAGGTTCACCTGCACCACGAATACGGTATTTATTCTCAAACTTCTCTGAGTGATAACGCGCTTTTACGTTCCCTTTCCAGCCTACATTAAAGGTATCAATGATCTGTTTTTTGATATCTTCATCATAAATTGGGCAGGTTACTTCCACACGGCCGTCTAAGTTACGCGTCATAAAATCGGCTGACGAAATATAAACTTCAGGATCATCATTGTTACAGAAAATATAGGAACGCGTATGTTCTAAAAAGTAATCGACGATGCTCACTGCTTCGATATTTTCGCTCATTCCTTTCACTCCTGGAATCAACGAACAAATCCCTCTTACCTGCAGTTTAATCTTCACGCCTGCATTGCTGGCTTCGTATAATTTGTCAATGATTGGATAATCCGAAAGGCTGTTCATTTTCAAATTGATGTACGCCGGACGTCCCATAATGGCATTGTTTATTTCCCTATCGATAAGTTTATAAAACTTCGAACGGGTGTAATGTGGCGATACAATTAAATGCTTGTAACGATGCACCCTGTAATTCACATCAAAGAAATCAAAGATTTTATTAACGTCCTTCAGGATTTGCTGATGGCTGGTAAACAGGGTCAGATCGGTATAGATTTTGGCTGTGCTTTCGTTGAAATTCCCCGTAGAAATAAAGCCATAGCGCTTCAATTTCCCTTCTTCGATACGGTCGATGACGCATATCTTACTGTGGACTTTCAATCCTTTGATACCAAAAATAAGTTCGATGCCTTCCTGCTGCATTTGCTCAGCATACGATATATTACTCGCTTCGTCGAAACGCGCCTGCAGCTCAATTTGGACGGTAACCTTTTTCCCGTTTTTGGCCGCATTGATAAGCGAACTTACGATTTGGGAATTTTTAGCCAAACGGTACAAGGTTATTTTTATCGAAGTAACTTTTGGGTCTAATGCTGCTTCACGCAGGAATTTTATCAGATAGGAAAACGACTGAAACGGTGCGTTGATTAGATAATCCTTCCTTGCAATTTTGTTCAAAAGACTTCCCTCAAGTGACAATCCTTCGACCGGAAGTGGCACTCTTGGAGGATATAATAAGTCGAACCTGCCCAGGTTTGGGAAGTTCATATAATCACGTCGGTTGTGGTATCTTCCTCCCGGAATGATACTATCGGAAGCATCGATTCCCATTTTGGAAAGGAAAAATTTGAGCGTATCCTTTTCAATATGTTTATCAAAAACAAAACGAACCGGTTCTCCAATACGGCGTTCCTTTACCGAAGTCGCAATCTTTTCGAGCATGCTTTTACTCATATCACTATCGATATCAAGCTGTGCATCTCTGGTAATTTTAATCATATGAGCCGAAATGCTTTCGTAATCAAAAATATTGAAAATGCTGCTTAAGTTATATCGGATGACATCGTCGAGCAGCATTAGGTACTGCCTGCCTTCTTTTTCAGGAAGCTCTACAATCCTGTTGGTGTTTTTTGGAATTTCGATAACGGCATAACGCACTTCTGGCTTGACTTTTTTTACCAAACCCAACACATTGGTTTTGGCTTCGGTTTTCATAACCAGCTTTACAGCCAAATAACCCGAAGTATCTTTTAACAAAGGGAATTCCGCAAGGTCATTCAGGATAATCGTAACAAGTTCCGGGCTTACTTTTTGGATGAAAAAATCCTTAACAAAATTCTCATGTTCGTCACTAACCTCATTCTCGTCAATGATGATAATATTTTGCTTAACCAATTCCTTTTCAATGGTTTCCAGGACACGTAAGCTTTCTGTCTGCTGTTTGATAACTGTTTCCGTAATATCCTTTACCAGTTGTTGCGCTGATATTCCGCCCAGGATTTTTTCTCCTGAAATTCCAGCCAGGCTCAATCTTCGGATTGCCGCGAAGCGAACCCTGAAAAACTCATCTAAATTGTTGGAAAAAATACCAATGAAACGAAGCCTCTCTAATAATGGAACTGCCTCATCTGCAGCTTCCTGTAAAACCCTGGCGTTAAATGCCAGCCAACTTTTTTCTCTATCTATATATCGAAAACCATTCTCTGTACTCATACTAATTTTAAATCTCTTGGAAAAACAACTTTTTTAGTTACCCCTTTGTCTATGTATTTCCAACTCGTTTGGTCAAATATAATATTTACAAACCCAGATGTGGAAACATTATCGATAAAAGTATTTCCAAATTTATTGACAAAATTGGTAATTGCCTCATTATGACCAAAAACGATTAAATGTTCGTAATCATCGGGACAAGATTTAATGATCTGCTCGAGCTTTCTTTCATCGAAAGTATAGAGCTCTTCCTTAAAGATAATGCTGTCAAACGGAAATGAGATGTTTTGGGCGAAAATCATGGCTGTTTCTGAGGCGCGCTTTGCGGCGCTGCTCCATACCAAAAAGGTTTTAGGCATTTGACTGCCAATATGTGAAGAGACTAGGTGTGCATCCTGGATTCCTTTGCTGGTTAAGGGCCTGTCATAGTCCCGAAGCGGAGCGTCCCAGCTTGATTTTGCGTGCCTGACCAATATTAGCTGTTTCATAACGGAGTATTGTAAAATGTTTGAAGTTATAAATTTAAGCTTTTAATGTGTATTATGAAACAGCATTGGGAAGTAAATACATTAATTCTTTGTTAAAAAGCAAATCGGTAACGATAAACGCAAGGAAACATACTATACAGAATTTAATTCTCATTTTAATAAAATAAATGTTAAAAACAAAAAATGTTATAAACAGGTTCTTGTTAATTATTTTTGTAGTCTTTTTCTATTTAAAAATGTTAAATTATGCATTTTATCTATGAAATATAGCATTTTATCGATGTTTTTTTTGGTGGATAAAATAAAACTATCTACTTTCGATTTGTTAAAGAGTTAAAAAAAGCAAAAAATAACCTCTAAAAAACCCAAATCATGATGTCAAAATTTAAACAAAAAAGCAAAAAAATTATCGATGAACTTGAAATAATGCAGGAAAATCGTCAGTTAAACGAGTTTTTGGGTTATTCGTAGAAAAATTTGGGTGCGTTAGTAGTTTCCTATCTAATTTAGCCGACAAGATAGATATGACCCAAAATAACTATTACCTATATGCCTACATCTAAACTACTTCGGAGCCCGAAATCCCATTTTGCGAAATTATTTTTCCCGATAAACTATTGTATGAAAACAAATAGCCCAAATGTATTATTTAACCATCAAGCAATCTGTTTGCTTGAAAAAACAAGTCAAGTTATGAAACAAAAACTATTATTAATTCTAATGTTGGTTTCCTTTTGCTCTGTCAGTTTTGCTCAAGGCACCAGAGCTGAAGGAACAATCGTTGTAACAGATGTGAATTCACTACTGTTTTCAACAGGATCAACTTCAGCGCGTATGGCAGGCACTACTAGCAGCCAGATAAACGTTGAGCGATTGAAAGCCTTGGTAACCCAGGTTCAGTCTTCGACTTATTACTATGAAGGAGTTGTTAAAACCTATGGTGCTGCGCCTACAAATCTTTTTACAGATTTAAGTGCGTTAAACCAACTTAACAATGCAATTACCCAAAAGGATAATATTGAGATTGTTACTCTTCGTATAAACACTGCAAGTGAATTAAATTCAACTATTGATTTAGCTGCTTTTTCAAATTTCCCTAATTTGAAATATATCTATTTTATTACAAAGCTAAACACGACCAGCGAAGCTATTGCCAGCCACATCGTTAACTTTGATAATAGATTCAACTTATTGTATAAAATAGACAAAGGAGACCGCAATCAATAAAAATTGATAAAAAGAGAATATATGAAAAATTTATACTTTAACTCAATCGTAAAAAAACTTAAGCATTCAATTGTATTGCTGGCAATCCTTTTTGGATTTTCGAATGCAGTTGACGCTCAGGTTAGAAAAGCTTTTACCCAAAGAACCTCAACCTATAGTCCTAATAGAACTATCTATAACATCAAAGGTGATTTCACAATGTTGGGTAACACTTGTTTGACTCCTCAGAATTATTCTGCGACGACAAATAATAATGATGCTACAATGATTTATGTAGATACTGATAGTGATTCAAATACTTGGAACTCTTCATCATCTACATTAGTGATTCCATCAGAAAATGGTTCTGTCCCTTCTTGTTCAAACATAGTTTTTGCAGGTTTATACTGGACAGGTAAATCGTCTGCCAATACAACTTTCGATGTGACTAAAGCATTCCCATCGAATCAGACGATTAACAACAACCTTACTGTAGGACACAATCAAAGCATTGCAAATACTACTTATAACTTAGCAATAAGCAGAGGTGGTTCAACCAATATTACCAGATATCCAATCTATACTTTTACATCTGGTGGTACTAGTTATGCGTTTAGATTCTATAATGTACTTTCTATTCCTAGGGTAACAGTAATGTTAAACAACAATGGAACAGAGATAAATGTTCCTGCAACAATAAATCTTGCTGGTACAGAAGCTACACTAACCACTCCGTATACTATTACAAACGGAACGGTTACCTTAACAATCAAAAAGTTAATCCGTGATGCTGCAACGAACTTATCGACAAATGATACCCAATCTTCTTCATTTGCTGATGTTAATGTAGCCGGAACTATCATCGTTAACACTAACGTGACCAAATCATTCAACAAAAGAGTTGTAAAACTTAAAGGTCCTTTATCAGGTGCTTATACTGACATTACTGCTGGTACTAATGATATTTACTATCCATCAGGAACTGATGACAATATCTTTTCTGCATTTGCGGAAATTACTGATTATGTAAGAACCAACGGTTTAGGTCAATATACTGTAGCCGATATGGCTTTGCTTGAAGGTAATCCTGGTGGTACCGGATATTCTGGTGGATGGGGTATTATCGTTGTTTACGAAAACTCTAAAATGAAATGGAGAGACGTAACCATTTTTGATGGTTATGCTTATGTAGAAGCCGGAAATTCATCTGCTGGTATCGAATTGCCTGTGTCTGGTTTTAACGCTACCGTATCTGGTAACGTTGGAATGAAGATTGGTGTTATGGCCAGTGAAGGTGATATCGGATATACTGCTGACTACTTTAAAATCAGAAATCTTAACACTGCGAACTATACAACATTAAGCAGAACTACGGATGGTGTTATCCCAAATCCTGATAACTTCTTTAGATCATACATCAATGCTCCTGGTACAAGAAATCCAAACTTGGATAACAATACCGGTATTGATATCGGTATCATCAACATTCCGAACAACAATAATAGTATTATTGGAAACAGTCAGACATCAACAAAATTCTTATATGGTACCAATGGAGATACTTACTCTATTTTTACCATAGCAATGTCGGTTGATGCTTATGTTCCTCAAGTTGAAGGAATCATTACTACTGCAACTATCAACGGTTCTCCTGCTGTACAGCCTTACACGATTTTACCGGGTCAGGAAGCTGGTTTCAACGTTGATATCAGAAATATTGGAACGGAAGCGGTTAACAATTATAAGTTGATTATTCCAATTCCTTATAACACTACCTATGTTCCTGGAAGTGCTGTGGGTACTATTTTCAGTCCACAAACAACTCCTACTCCAAACAACATCACTTTCAATCCTAGCTTAGGAGCAACCGGATCTATTGTTTGGGATTTTGGAACATTGGTTTTACCTGCTAATCCAGCTTCATTATTAGCTCGATTGACATTCAAATTAAAATCTACTACCGATTGTGCTATTTTGAGTAACACATCATGTGGCAGCGTAATAGCTGTAAATGGTGGCTCAACTGGTATTGGTAGCACAACTAATGTAGCTTTGAACAACTCATCATTAATTCAGGGATATACTCAAAATGGAAGTTGTGTTGGTGAACCAATCCCTACTCCTATTAATATTGCAATTAATGGAACAGCCTATGTTGGAGCAAATTGTCCAAACCAGGATTACACAAGACACTTCTCCTATTGTAGTGCAAGTACTTCTGTATTGCCATCGCAAATTGCGTCTAACTTCCCATTGGGATCATTATTCTACAACAGTTTCCCTGTAACAATCAATTCGATTCAGTATACAGATGCCAATCCTATTCCATTGGTTGCTGGTTCAACTGTAACGTATTATGCTGTTCCTTCAGGTGGAAGTACAGGATGTAATTTCCCTTTTACAATTACTAAATGCCCGGTTATCATTGCTCAGGATGATACAATCGCTGGTGGTAATGGTACAAGCGGAAATCCTAATGTTGGAAACGTATTAAGCAACAATGGAAACGGTCCTGATACATTAAATAACAATCCTGCACAAATTACGGATGTTAATATTACGATTACAACTCCAGCTACACCAATAAATGGAAATCCTGTTCCTGTTATTAACATCAATACAGGTCAGATTTCTGTTCCTCCTGGAACTCCAGCCGGAACTTATACTATCGTATATAACTTATGTGAAAAACTAAACCCTTCCACAAATTGTGATCCTGCGACTGTAACCATTACGGTTACTGCTCCAACTATCATTGCTCAAAATGATACAATTATTGGTGGTAATGGTGCTGCAGGTAATCCTAATGCCGGAAATGTTTTAAGCAACAACGGTAACGGTCCTGATACATTAAACAATAACAATGCTGATATTTCACTGGTTAACATAACTGTTACAACTCCTGCAACTTCAATTGGTGGTGCTCCGGTTCCGGTTTTAAGCACAACAACAGGACAAATTTCAGTACCAGTTGGAACTCCGGCAGGAACTTATACAATTGTTTACAACCTTTGTGAAAAATTAAACCCAACAAATTGTGATCCTGCAACAGTAACTATTACAGTTAGTGCTGCTACTATCATTGCTCAGGACGATACTATGTCTGGTGGTAATGGTACAACAGGAAACCCTAATATTGGAAACGTATTAAGCAACAATGGTAATGGTCCAGATACCTTAAACAACATTGCTGTTACTATTACACAGGTTAACATAACTGTTACAACTCCAGCTGTTTCAATTGGTGGTGCTCCGGTTCCAACCTTAAACATTGCAACCGGACAGGTTTTTGTTCCTGGTGGAACTCCTGCAGGAACCTATACTATTGTATACAACTTGTGTGAAAAATTGAACCCAACAAACTGTGATCCTGCAACTGTAACTATCACAGTTACTCCTCCGGTAATCATTGCTCAGGACGATACTATGTCTGGTGGTAATGGATTGAATGGAAATCCTAACGCAGGAAACGTTTTAAATGATAACGGTCATGGTATTGATACTTTAAATGGCAGCCTTGCTAATATTGCATTGGTTAACATAACAGTTACAACTCCTGCAGTTTCTATCGGTGGTGCTCCGGTTCCGGTTTTATCAACCACTACAGGACAGGTTTCTGTTCCTCCTGGAACTCCGGCAGGTACTTACACTATCGTATATAACTTATGTGAAAAATTAAATCCAACAAATTGTGATCCTGCAACAGTAACTATTACAGTTAGTGCTGCAACTATCATCGCTCAGGACGATACTATGCCTGGCGGTAATGGTTTCAATGGAAACCCTAATGCTGGAAACGTATTAAGCAATAACGGTAATGGTCCCGATACATTAAACAACATCGCCGTTGCTATTACTCAGGTTAATATCTCAGTTACAACTCCTGCAGTTTCTATTGGCGGTGCTCCGGTTCCTGTCTTAAATACTACTACAGGTCAGGTTTCTGTACCAGCTGGAACTCCAGCCGGAACATACACTATTGTATACAACCTTTGTGAAAAATTAAATCCAACAAATTGTGATCCTGCAACGGTAACTATTACAGTTAATCCTCCGGCAATCATTGCTCAGGACGATACTATGTCTGGCGGTAATGGTACTACAGGAAATCCTAATGCTGGAAACGTATTAAGCAACAATGGTAATGGTCCTGATACATTAAACAACAACCCTGTTAATATTACTCAGGTTAACATCACTGTTACAACTCCTGCAGTTTCTATTGGTGGAGCTCCGGTTCCTGTTTTAGATATTCTTACCGGACAAGTTTCTGTACCAGCAGGTACTGCCGCAGGAACATATACTATCGTATATAACTTGTGTGAGAAACTAAATCCAACCAATTGTGATCCTGCAACTGTTACTATTGTGTGTACTCCTCCAGTTATTGATGCTGTGAATGATACTTATCAGAATATTGTATGTCCAACAACAGGAACCATTGCAAATATCCTGACTAACGATTTGTTGAATGGAGCTGCTGCTACTTTAAGCAACGTGAATTTAACAATCCTTACAGGTACTTTTCCTTCTGTTTCTATTGATAATAGTGGAAATGTTATCCTATTGCCAGGTGCATCTTGTGGTGATTATACATTCACTTACAGAATCTGTGAAAAATTAAACCCAACAAATTGCGATACTGCAACTGTTACTATTTCTATCCAGGATAATACAGCTCCAACATGGACTACTGCTGCTGGTGCGCTTAACGCAACTGTAGAATGTAGCAATGCTGCGGCTCTTGCTGCGGCTCAGGCTCAGTTCCCGGTAGCTTCTGATGCATGTGATACTGATGTAACGAACATCGTGAAAGTCGCTGGTCAGTTTGTAGCTTCTGCTGGTTGTGCCAATGCTGGCTCTTATACTAATACTTGGACGGTAACTGACGCTTGTGGTAATGTTTCTGCAACATTTACTCAGGTAATCACTGTTCAGGATACTACAGCTCCAACATGGACTACTGCTGCAGGTTCGCTTAACGCAACTGTAGAATGTAGCGATGCTGCGGCTATTGCTGCGGCTCAGGCTCAGTTCCCGGTAGCTTCTGACTTATGTGATTCAGATGTGACGAACATCGTGAAAGTTGCTGGTCAGTTTGTAGCTTCTGCTGGTTGCGCAAATGCCGGTTCTTATACTAATACATGGACAGTAACTGACGCTTGTGGAAATGTTTCTGCAACATTTACTCAGGTAATCAATGTTCAGGATACTACAGCTCCAACATGGACTACTGCTGCAGGTTCGCTTAACGCAACTGTAGAATGTAGCGATGCTGCTGCTCTTGCTGCGGCTCAGGCTCAGTTCCCGGTAGCTGCTGACGCATGTGATACTGATGTAACTAACATCGTAAAAGTATCAGGTCAGTTCGTTGCTTCTGCTAACTGTGCTAATGCCGGTTCTTATACAAATACATGGACGGTAACTGACGCTTGTGGTAATGTTTCTGCAACATTTACTCAGGTAATCACTGTTCAGGACACTACTGCTCCAACATGGACTACTACTGCAGGTTCGCTTAACGCTACTGTAGAATGTAGCGATGCTGCGGCTATTGCTGCTGCTCAGGCTCAGTTCCCGATAGCTTCTGACTTATGTGATGCTGATGTGACTAACATCGTGAAGGTTGCTGGTCAGTTCGTAGCTTCTGCTAACTGTGCTAATGCCGGTTCTTATACAAATACATGGACAGTAACTGACGCTTGTGGTAATGTTTCTGCAACATTCACTCAGGTAATCAACGTTCAGGATACAACTGCTCCAACATGGACTACTACTGCTGGTTCGCTTAACGCAACGGTAGAATGTAGTGATGCTGCTGCTCTTGCTGCGGCTCAGGCTCAGTTCCCGGA
>NZ_JAKIHP010000001.1 GCF_021608265.1 Flavobacterium wongokense | reverse complement strand
AAGTGCTCAACTTAACGCCAAAATTTATATATTTGACCGCTATGGAAAATTAATGAAACAAATCAGTGCCAACGGACTTGGATGGGATGGAACATTTAACGGACACCTCCTTCCAGCGGATGATTACTGGTTTACGGTTGACTTCATTGAACCAACCACAGCAGCACCAAAACAATTTAAAGCCCATTTCTCATTAAAAAGATAAATTAAAATGAATTTTAAGAAGATTTATTTATTAGCACTACTAATAGTAGCACAATTTGCAAAATCACAAGAAGGATTACCCGTTTATTCCGATTATTTATCAGATAACTATTATCTGTTACACCCTTCAATGGCGGGAGCAGCAAATTGCGCAAAGCTCAGATTAACTGCCAGACAACAATGGTTAGGCCAAAAAGACGCTCCAGCATTGCAAACCTTAAGTTTCAATGGATCGTTGGGAGAAAGATCAGGTGGAGGTATCATTGTTTTTAACGATAAGAACGGATATCATTCACAAACAGGAATGAAATTAACCTATGCACACCACATCATGTTTTCACGTGATAATGTAGATTTAAACCAGCTTTCATTTGGTATGAGTGCCGGATTCATTCAAAGTAACCTTGATGAAACAAGTTTTTTTGAAAACAATCCTGGTTTTGATCCTGTAATATTTGGTTCAATCCAAAAATCGACTTATTTCAATGTTGATATTGGAGCATCGTATAACTTTTTGGATTTCTATGTACATGCAACTGTTAAAAATGCATTGGCGAGTGACAGAAAACTTTATACCGATAGTGAGCCTGTAAATTTGAGAAGATTCATTTTAAATGCAGGATATACTTTTGGAGATTCGGAAGTCGTTCAATGGGAACCCTCTTTTATGTTCCAATTGGTTACACTTACTCAGGAAAAAACTGTTGATTTAAACCTAAAAGCCTACAAGGATTTGGATTGGGGAAAACTATGGGGAGGTTTATCGTATAGAAGAAGCCTTGATGGTGCTGAATATGTGCAAGGAAATGGAGTAGCGAGTCAAAAACTACAATATGTAACTCCAATCATCGGGGTTAATTATAAACAATTTGTATTCTCATATACTTATTCGCATTTGATGGGAGATGTTAAGTTTGATGCCGGTGGTTTCCACCAACTTACTTTAGGGCTTAATTTATTCTGCAAACCAGAGAAATATCACTGTAATTGTCCTGCGATTAATTAATAAAAATATAACTGTCCCGATTTTATCGGGACAATTTTTTTAGCCATGGTTATAAAAGCTGTTAACGGTAAAAGTCCACAAATTCCAACAGACTGCTTTGTTGCGGAAAACGCTACTATTGTTGGAGATGTGGTATTGGGAGAATCATGCAGTGTGTGGTTTAATGCTGTCATTCGCGGTGATGTTCATTATATTAAAATTGGAAATAAGGTGAACATACAGGATGGTGCAATAATTCACTGCACGTATCAAAAACATCCAACGGAGATTGGCAATAATGTTTCGATTGGGCACAATGCCATTGTTCATGGGTGCAAAATACACGACAATGTACTAATTGGAATGGGTGCTATTGTGATGGATAATTGTATTGTGGAAAGCAATTCGATTGTAGCTGCCGGAGCTGTTGTTACCCAAAACACCGTAATTGAATCTGGGACGATTTACGCAGGTGTTCCTGCCAAAAAGGTAAAAGATATCGACCAATCTGATTTTGCCGGGGAAATTGAGCGTATTTCAAATAATTACGTGATGTATTCAGGTTGGTTTAAAGACTTGTAAAGAAAATCCAAAGTTCTAATTTAGCCCCGATTGTAGTGAAAATCCTCGAAGAGATTGTAGCGGAAAGCGGGAACAATTATCCTAAGACGCAGAATCGTCAGCTCCTAAAATTAAAAATCCTTAACAATTACCGGGTATTGATGCCCGAGGATTTCTGTAAGCACCTTTGGGTTGGAATTGGTATAAAAAACCGCTTCTCCTTTATCCTTCCCTAAATTCAATGCATTTTTTTCCGACAGTATGCTTTTGGTCTGTCTTGCCACAGCTTCGCCCGAATCTATGATTTTGATTTCCTTTGGGAGGATTTTTTGAATTTGCGGAATCAGGTAAGGGTAATGGCTGCAGCCCAATACGAGATAATCGATATTAGCGTCAATCATTGGCTGGAGGTATTGATGCAGCAAGAGGTCCATTTCTTTGGAGTTCATCTCGCCCTGTTCGATAAGCGGAACCAAACGATGTCCAATCTGTTCAATTATTTTGGTATCCTGGAATTTCCCGGCGGTTTCATGAAACAACTCACTATTGAGTGTTCCTTCGGTGGCGAGAATCCCGATTACGTGCTTTTCTGAGTGGATTGCGGCTGGTTTGATTGCCGGTTCAATACCGATAAAAGGAACGTCGTATTTTGCCCTTAATTCCTTTATGGCATTTGTGGTCGCAGTGTTGCAGGCAACGACGATGATTTTGGCATTTTGATTCAGAAGGTATTCTGTATTCTTGATGCTCAGTTCAATAATTTCGTCTTTTGATTTTTGTCCGTAAGGTGCATTCCTACTGTCTGCGAGATAGATGGTATCTTCATTTGGGAGCAAATCGTGGATTTCCCGCCAAATGGATGTCCCTCCGATTCCCGAGTCAAAAAGCCCTATAGGTTTTGTATTGTTCATGAAAACAAAAGTAAAAAAAAACTGCTCAAATAGTTGAGCAGTTTTAGATAGTATTAAGAAATTCTATTAAAATCCTAAATCTTTTTTAACGTCAGCAGTAATGTCCGGACCATCTGCTAAAAGTAAATCAGCTACGTTAAGTACATATTGGTAACCTTTTGCTTTACCAACTTTAGAGATTGAAGCTTTGATTTTATCCATCAATGGTTTTACCATATCCGCTTCTTTCTTTTGTAATTCCTTTTGAGCATTATCTCTGTAATCTGTAATACGTTTTACTAAATCCTGAACTTCAGTCTGACGTGTTTGGTTAACTGCATCTGTTACTGTAGAAGCTTCCTGGTCGTATTTTTTGATTTTTGCCTGATATTCCTCAGCCATTGTTTTATACTCTGCGTCATAAGTTCCGCTCAATTTTTCCAATTGTTTCTGAGCATCAATCATTGCCGGCATTTTTGTAATTATTTCATTTACATCTACATGTGCTGTTTTAGCTTGCGCATTCATAGTATAGCTTGTTCCCAGGCATAACACTGTAGCTAGTAATAATGATTTCAATCGTTTCATTTTAAAAAGTATTAATTAATTATTGTTTTTATTATTCGGTTTTTTGTTTCTTTTCTTCTTTTGCTTTTTTGGCTGCTTCCCTAGCTTCCAATGCTTTTTGTTTTTTCTCTTCCAAAGCTTTTTTTCTTTCTTCTAAAAGTTTGGCTCTTGCTGCTGCTTTTTCTGCTTTTGGATCCGCTACTGCAGTCGAATCAGAAGCTTTGTTTTCTCCTGTTGGAGCTGCGGTTTCATCAGCGGTTTTTTCCTTAGCAGGAACCGTGCCAGCTTTTTTTCCGTTTTTAGCATCTATCAGTTCCTGGCGTTTTGCCTCTTTCTCTGCTTTCTTTCGTTCTGCTTCTGCTTTTCGTTGTGCAACCAAGTCTTCCCTGGCTTTCTTTTTTTCTTCCAATGCTTTTTTACGGGCTTCAAGATTTGGATTATCACTCACAGCATCTTCCAATGCTTCTTTGGCTTCCTGTTCCTTAACCTGTTTTTTAGTCATTTGTTCTCTCTTCTCAGCTCTGGTAATCACTCTGATAACCTGATCACTAATGTCGTATCTTTTTGCTGCGAAAAGCATCGTCAAATCAGAAGATTTGTCAAATACATAATCGTATTTCTTTGCTTCGGCAATATCCTGAACTGCTGTAAAAACCTGATCCTGGATTGGTTTGACCAAGACCGCTTTTTGAGTCATCAAGTCGCCGTCAGGGCCAAATCTTTTTTGCTGGAAATCCAACAATTCGGTTTCCTGGAACTTAATTTCTTCTTCACGCTCATCGATCAATTCTTTTGTCAATAACGCTCTTTCTGTTTTTAACGCATCCTTAAGCTTGGCAATATCAACTTTTTTGGCTTCAATATCCTGCTTCCACTTCTGTGCTTTTTGCTCTAATTGGCTTTTTGCCTCACTATAATCCGGAACATTTTGCAGAATATATTCCATGTCAATGTAACCTATCTTTATACCACGTGACTGTGCGTTGGCCTGAAAAACCGAGGATAAAACTAAAATTGTTATTGCAAAATATTTTTTCATTCGATATATGATTTAGAAATATTGTACCAAATATAATTAAAATTGTTGACCAATTATAAAATGTGTTTCCCAACCATTAGGTTTTGAGTAATTAGGAACAGCATCGAAACCATGTGCGAAGTCAATTCCCAATAATCCGAAGGCTGGCATAAATACCCTCAATCCAAATCCGGCAGAACGTTGCAGTACAAATGGATTGTATTCTTTAAAGTCTTTGAAAGATGATCCTGCCTCAAGGAAAGTCAGCACATAAATCGATGCTGCTGCCTTTAATGTCAGTGGATATCTTAATTCCAACGAGAATTTGTTGTAAACGGTATCTCCGTCCTGCGATGAAAGCGATTGATTTGGATAACCTCTTAACTGAACAACCTCTCTTCCGTCCAATGAAAAGTTCGCCAGACCATCACCACCAACAAAGAATCTTTCAAAAGGAACCAAACCTCTTCCGCTGTTGTAAGCTCCTAAATATCCAAATTCCCCTAGTGCCCTTAATACTAATGCTTTCGACTGGGTTCCGGCAAGCTTGGTATACCAATCTGCCTTAAACTTAAGTTTGTAATATTCCAGCCAGTTGAATTTCTTCTGGTCAACCTTGCCTTTATCGGCTGATGCCTGGGTGTAATCACTTCCAACAGTTTGATAAATCCCTGTATTTTCACCTGTTTCCTTTAAATAATCGTCAATGGCTGCTTCCTGTCCTGATGATGTTGGAATAATTGTCAAGCCGTCTCCTTCCTTATGCTGCAGTTTGTACTCTTTTTGATTTTCCAAATCCGCATAATCAATACCGTTGAATAAGGAATATGGCAATGTGAATTTTGCCGTAATGCTGAATTCAGAACCCGAAGTAGGATAAATTGGGTTTACCCCTTTGTTATTCCTGCTCAATCCAAGCGTATAGGCTAAGTTCCTTGAAGAACCATCTCCAAAGGTAAATAGTCCTGTATTGTAGTTATTCAAATCATAATATTGGAAACTCACCGAGCTTGAAAACACAAAATAATCATCCGGAACGGTCAGCCTTTTTGCAATTCCCATAGACAATGACGTGATGTTAAAGCTTTTGCTTCGGTCAACATTATTGGAACCTCCTGAATATAAAAACTGCTTACTGTGTGACAATGAACTTGAGAAGTTAATTGGTTTTTTCCCTCCAAGCCAAGGCTCAGAGAATGACAAGCTATACGTTTGGAAAAACGAACTCGCCTGCAAACGCAAAGCTACCTTTTGCCCGTCACCCATTGGAAGTGGTTTATAGGCTTCTTTCTTGAACATGTTTCGCGCCGAGAAATTGTTAAACGACAATCCCAGTGTACCGATGAATCCACCGCCACCATAACCTCCCTGAAGTTCAATCTGGCTGGAACCTTTTTCTACAACATTGTATTCAATATCTACAGTTCCTGCAGCTGGATCAACATTTTTGAATTTTGGGTCAATTGCTTCCGGATCAAAGAAGCCTAACTGTCCAATCTCACGAATGGTTCTCACTAAATCTTCCTTGCTGTATTTTTGTCCAGGTTGCGTTCTTAACTCCCTGTAAATTACCCTGTCATTGGTTTTATCGTTTCCAACAACCGTAATGTTATTGAAATAGGCTATTGGCCCTTCGGTAATCCTGATTTCAAAATCGATGGTATCATTGGCCGTTCTGGTCTCAACCGCATTCACATTTGAAAACAGGTAACCATTGTTCTGGTATAAATTGGTAATGTCTTCGCCATCAGGTTTTGATTTGTCAGCGATTCTTTTTTCCAATAATACTCCGTTATAGGTATCTCCTTTTTTGATACCTAGGATTCTTCCCAGCAATTGGTCTGAGTAAACAGAGTTTCCAAGGAATTTAATGTCTCCGAAGTAGTATTTTCTTCCTTCCTCTACCTTAATATTAATGGCAAGTTTGGATTTTTTGGCATTCAAAAACACCGAATCACTAATGATCCTTGCATCCCGATATCCTTTTTCCTTGTATTTATCAACTATAGAGGTTAAATCTTCCTTGTATTTATCTTTAATGAATTTTGAAGCCTTGAAGATACGGATTGGATTGATCTGCTTGGTGTTTTTCATCGCGCCACGCAGTTTGGCATCAGAGAATTTTTCATTGCCTTCGAAATTGATTTTCGAAATCTTAAGTTTATCTCCACGGTCAATGTTCACAAGCATTTTCACCTGATTGCCTTCGGTTGTATCAGGAATGGTTTTTATAAAAACCTTGGTATTGTAGTAACCGTCTTTTTTGTATTTGTTTTCAATGTAGTTTTTAGTCGTAGTAATCAGGTTTTCGTTAACGATTTTTCCTTTTGTAAGTCCGTTGTCCTTAATAAGGTCTTCCACCTTTGATTTTTTAACACCCTGTATTTTTGCCTCGCTCAGTTTTGGAAGCTCTACAATGTTTAAATCCAGCCAGATGCTGTCGCCTTCTATTTTATTTACAAAAAAATCAATATCGCTAAAAAGGCCCAGTTTTCCGAGTTTCTTAATGGCATTGCTGGTTTCTTCTCCGGGAACAGTGATTTGCTGGCCTTTCTCCAACCCTGTAAATGTCACAACCGTTTGTTCATTGTAACTAAGTTTGCCATTTACCTTAACATCTGCTAAAATGTATTTTCGACCTTCATTATAGGGAATCCTGTCTTGGGCATGTAATTGAAAAGCACTTCCAAATAATAGGATTAATAGAAATACTTTTAGGGTTTTAATCTGCACTGAAATTTTATTTAATTTGTTCACTTGTCTTTCCGAATCTGCGTTCTCTTTTTTGATAACTAATAATGGCTGCATATAAATCTTCTTCTTTAAAATCTGGCCATAAAACATCGGTAAAATAAAATTCTGCATAGGCAATCTGCCACAACAAAAAGTTACTAATTCGGTGTTCACCGCTGGTTCTGATTACTAAATCTACATCGGGTAAATTTCGCGTGTAAAGATGCTCATTTATAATTGATTCATCAATAGTGTCTATAGAAATTATATTATTTTTAACTTTCTCACTTATTATTTTAACAACATTTAACAATTCCTCCCTGGAGCCATAGCTCAGCGCCAGTGTCAGGGTCATTCTGCTGTTGTTTTTTGTTTTTTCGATAACCGATAAAAGCTCATTTTTGGCTTTCGCCGGAAGCATATCGATATTGCCAATGCAGTTTAAACGGATATCATTTTTTTCGAGGGTTTTTAATTCATTTTTCAATGAATTTACCAACAGGCTCATCAAGGTATCGACTTCCAGTTTAGGCCTGTTCCAGTTTTCTGTAGAAAAAGCATATAGTGTCAGGTTTTCAATTCCCAACCTGGCGCAGGTTTCAACGGTAACTCTTACTGATTTTGTCCCTTTTTCATGGCCCAGCGCTCTTAAAAGCCCTTGCTTTTTAGCCCAACGACCATTCCCATCCATAATGATGGCAAGATGTTTTGGTAGATTGTCTTTATTTATGTTTTCCAGTAAACTCATTTTTTAATCTGCACAATAACATGGTTTTTCACCAAAGGTATACGTTAGTGTAAACCCTGTAAATACATACCAATCCTTGCTGTTTATATTACCAAATTTCAATGGTTCCAAATTATCATTCTTGGGCAGGCTTCCATCCAGATTGTCGGTGAAAGTGTATCTAGCCCCAACTTCTATTCCGAGAATGAAATTCTCAAGGATATTTCCTTTTATCCCAACTGTCATCGGAATTGCAAAACTGCCAGCCCTGTAATCCTTCTTTGTATCTCCGTTTAAAACATATAATTCGTCATAAATGAAATACGCCAAACCCGAATATACATAAGGCGTTACCTTTCTTTTCAATGATTCATGCAGGTTGAAATCAAAAAAATTGAATTCAAGCCCAGCCGAAAATTCCTTTATCTCATTTTTAAAACTATAGCCTCTCTGAACTCTTGCCGGCACTTCTGAATCTAAATCATTTCCCGAAATGGTCGACTGATTATAGGCAAACCTATAGGAATGCCTTGGGCTTTTGTTCCATTTGTACAATATTCCAAAGGCTATTTCATTTGGGTCAACATAATTGGTTTTACCCACATCGCCAATGAAATTGCTTCCTCCTAAGAATACACCAATTTCATGAATTTGTGCAGTCAGAACATTTTGGAAAATCAGACAAAAAAATAATACTAAAATCTTTTTCATTAAAATTGAAAATAGCGTGCAAATATAATAATTCTCAGTACTTAATTAACATGATTTTAGGATTTCTGTTAAATAAAACAAAGTGCTGAGAATTATTAATGTTGCAACAGTTTATATTCTAAACGTAATTTTTAGAATTGTAGTATAAAACGAAAGTTAAAAAGTTGCTAATTTCTTTTGTCTTCGCCCCAAAGCAGCTTGTTGCGGAGCGTTTTAAGGAAAGTTTCTTCGGGAATTTCAACCATCCTGATTTTGAATGGTGTTTTCTTGATTACCAACTCCGAATTATTATTGATGGAACTGATCCTCGAATCCAAAGAAACCAAATATTGCTCTTCCCTTCCCGAAACCTTGAGCCTGATTTCGGTATCATCAGGAATTACGAGTGGTCTTGCTGTAAGATTATGCGGTGCAATAGGTGTAATTACAAACCCTTTTACTTCGGGCGTCAATATTGGCCCGCCACAACTCAATGAATATCCGGTGGAACCTGTTGGTGTCGAAATAATAAGGCCATCAGCCCAATACGAGTTTAAATATTCTCCGTTCAGATAGGTGTCAATCGTAATCATCGAAGTGGTGTCCTTGCGGTTTACCGAAACTTCGTTCATCGCAAAATCTATCTCGATTCCGGCATCTGGCGAACATTGCATGCTTAGCAATGCCCTTTCAGAAATGGTATATTTTTTTTCCAGCACAACCCTAAGAAATGCTTCGATGTTTTCTTTCTGCACTTTAGCCAGAAAACCGAGACGCCCTGCATTTACCCCAAGCATTGGGATTCCCGAGTCGCGTACATAGGTTGCTGCCCTCAAAATGGTTCCGTCACCACCAATACTGATGAGAATGTCAAAGCTGCTGTCTAAATCGGTGTGCGATGAAAAGGTTTTGTATTCACGCCCAACGATTTCCTGTTCGTACAATATTTTCAGGAACTTTTCCTCAATGACCAATTCAACATTATTCCTGTTGAAAAAAACAAAAATATCCTTGATGATTGGCCTGGTGTCGTTTTGATAATATTGTCCGAAGATGGCAACTTTCATACTCGTTAGATATTAAGGTATTTATCCAAATATTCCGAACGTTCCTTTAAGGTATTCAAATAATCATCTTCCTGATGTTCCGAGATGATTTCGTAGTTGTAACGACGGAATGACTGAATGATTTCATTCATGCTGCCCAACGTGGTTTTGATGGTTATCTGCACTTTTTCAGCATCAGCCTGAGAAACAAAAACGCCCAGAAGCTTTCCATTGTTGCTTTCCACGATTTGCGTAATCTGGCTCATTGAATAGTCAGCAACCGGTTTTTCAACCACTATGATTCCACCTGTTTCCTTGAGGAATGGCGTTTCATTCAAAAATTTTATAATATCAGTGATTTCGTAATAGCCTATGTATTTATTGTTTTCATCCAAAATCGGAACAACATTGGCATTGTTTCGGGCAAAAACCTCTAAAATATCCAACCAAATCATCGTCGTTCTGACAAAAAAACCTTCAAGCGTATAACGATAATCGGTAATGGGTTTTTGTGCTTCAAATGTTTCTACATCAACAGCCGAAATGCTACCTATATATATGTCATTATCCATAACCGGAAAATGGGAATAATTAATATCTACAAAGAATTCCTGAACGTCCGTCACAGAATCCGTACTCGAAAAAGGTTTGAAATCGTTATTAATGTACTCTGAAAGTTGCCTCATATATTCTTTTCTTTTAGCGACTGCAAAATAATCAAAATTTGCGATATGACGGCGTAGTTTTACTTTGTATTTTTGTAATCATATTTTTATCAGATGACAAAATTAAGCGTAAACATCAACAAAATAGCGACATTGCGAAATGCCCGCGGAGGCAATGTCCCTGATTTATTGCAGGTTGCCAAAGACATCCAACAATTTGGCGCACAGGGAATCACTATTCACCCAAGACCAGACGAAAGGCACATCCGTTATCAGGATGCGCGCGATTTGCGTCCGGTTGTTTACACCGAGTTCAACATCGAAGGCAATCCGCAGCACAATTTTATCGATTTGGTTTTGGAATGCAAACCCGAACAGGTGACTTTGGTTCCCGATGCCATTGGCGCGATTACCTCTTCTGCTGGCTGGGATACTGTGAAAAACGAATCCTATTTAACCGAAGTCATTGCCGAATTCAAACGCAACGGAATCCGTACTTCAATTTTCGTTGATCCGGTTTTGGGAATGATTGAAGGCGCCAAAAAAACAGGAACAGACCGCATCGAATTGTATACCGAAGCCTTTGCGCATCAATATGGCTTGGGAAATCAAAACGCCATCGAACCTTATACAAAAGCAGCAGTTTTATGCAACGAATTGGGAATCGGAATTAATGCCGGTCATGATTTGAGTTTGGATAACATCCAATTCTTCAAGGAAAACATTCCGGGATTATTGGAAGTTTCGATTGGCCATGCCTTGATTTCCGAAGCTTTGTATCTTGGATTGGAAAACGTAGTCAGTCAATATCTTCAAAAACTGAAATAATGCTGTTACACTCCAGAATCGAAGGCGAAGGCACACCTCTTTTAATCATTCACGGTTTTATCGGAATGTCTGATAATTGGAAATCATTTGGTTCGCTTTATGCCGCTGAAGGCTTTCAGGTGCACATGGTTGATTTGAGGAATCACGGAAAGAGTTTCCATTCGGATGAATTCAGTTATACGGCAATGTCAAACGATATTTTGGAATATTGCCAACATTATAATTTGGCCAATGTTTCAATAATCGGGCATTCCATGGGCGGAAAAGTAGCGATGCTTTTTGCGACGACTTATCCCGAAATGGTTGAGAAATTAATCGTTGCCGATATTGGCCCAAAATATTATGCGCCACATCATCAGGACATTTTAGCCGGATTGAATACTGTCGATTTTTCAACAAAACCCGACAGAGCTCAGGTAGAAGAAATCTTATATCCGTTCATTCCCGATTTTGGCACACGCCAGTTCCTGATGAAAAATTTATATTGGAAGGAACCAGGCCAATTGGATTTTAGATTCAATCTCCCTGTTTTCAATGCGAAGATTGAAGGAATTGGCGAAGCATTGCCTGAAGCCAATCATTTTGACAAACCAACGCTTTTCATCCGTGGCGGAAATTCGAAATACGTTTTGGATTCCGATTTTCCTGAAATCAAAAAACACTTCCCAAATGTTGAATTTGCTACAATTCCGAATGTTGGCCATTGGCTTCATGCCGAAAACCCGAAAGGATTTTTTGAGGAAACGGCAAGGTTTTTGACAAGCTAAAATTTTTAAAATTAAAAACTAACTTTATGAAACTACTTTTTAGAATATTAATCACCGCACTTTTAGTTCTGGGCTTAGCCAAAATCATGAAAGGCGTTATCGTAGACGAATTTACCACAGCACTTACCGTAGCTATCGTTTTGGGCTTGCTCAACTTTTTTGTAAAACCAATTCTGGTGCTCTTTACTTTACCTGTAACCGTTATCACGCTGGGACTATTCCTTTTGGTAATCAATACGATAATGATTCAGCTTTGCGACTATTTTATCGACGGCTTCCGAATCAGTTCGTTTTGGACCGCCATGCTCTTTAGCATCGTTTTATCACTTTCGCAATCATTGGTTTACCAAATCACAGGCGACACGAAATAAGAGCGTTAAAATCAACAAAATAAACTTGGTTGGGTTGCAGAAATGTTATAATTTTGCAACCCAATTTTAGTATATATAAAAATGAATATTACAAGAAATAACGTAGATGCATTAAATGCAGTTGTTACTGTAGAAGTAGCAAAAAATGATTATGCAGAAAAAGTTGAAAAAGTATTAGCTGATTATAGAAAAAATGCTAGTATTCCTGGCTTCAGAAAAGGCGCAGTTCCAATGAGCCTTATCCAAAAACAATACGGAAAAGCAGTATTGCTGGATGAAGTAAACAAATTGCTACAGGACAATTTGAATAACTATTTGGTTGAAGAAAAATTAGATATCCTTGGAAATCCGCTTCCAAAAATCACGGAAGATTTCAATTGGGATAATGATGATTATAAATTTGAATTCGAATTAGGACTGGCTCCGGAATTCAGCGTTGACTTAGGGGCAAAAAATGATTTGGTACAATACAAAATCGTTGCCGATGACAAAATGCTGAACGACCAGGTTGCACGTATCCAAAAACAATACGGAAAACTAATCGCAAAGGACACTGTTGAAGAAGGAGATGATGTTTCGGGTATTTTTGCCAATGCAGAAAACGGAATCAACAACAGGACTACTTTGTCATTAGACGTTTTCAAAGACAAAAAGACTGCAAAATCCTTTATCGGTAAAAAAGTTGGCGATGTCGTAACTTTAAAAACCAAAGGTTTGTTTGATGATGATCACAAATTAATGGATTTTCTTGCTGTTTCCCACGATGATGTTCACGGTTTGGATATCGAGGTTACTTTCACAATTGATGAAGTGGTTGGTCACGAACCGGCAAACTTAGACCAGGAATTATTTGATAAATTATTCGGGCCAAAAGTAATTACTTCGGTTGCCGAATTGAAAGCTAAAATCAAGGAAGATGCTGAAAAGCAATTTTCGCAACAATCGGATCAGAAATTCCTAAACGATGTTACTGAATTTTTGATTGCAAGCACTAAGTTTGATCTGCCAGCTGCCTTCCTAAAAAAATGGATCCAAAATGCAGGTGAAAACCCAATGAGCGCTGAAGAAGCAGAAACAGAATACAACAAGTCTGAAAACGGATTGCGTTACCAGTTAATTGAAGGTAAGGTAATGTCAGAAAACGGTTTGCAACTGACTTTTGATGAGTTGAAAAACTATACGTCTGAAGTGATTAAAAGACAAATGGCACAATTCGGGCAAATGAATCCTACAGACGAAGATGTTCAGGGAATTGTGGCTCGTGTAATGTCAAACCAGGACGAAGTAAAACGTTTGTCTGAGCAGGTTATGAGCGAAAAAATGCTTAACTTATTCAAAGACAAGGTAAAAGCAAAAACAAAAGAGGTTTCTTATGACGATTTCATCAAAGCGATGTACGGTGAGATTTAATTAGAAAAATTACTATATTTGAGCGTCTGAGTCGGTAATGGCTTTGGCGCTTTTTTATTTTTTTGTCATCTTGTCATACCTAAAAAGAAGGCATGGACTTTGACTAAAACAAAACTCATAACTTTTAACTCATAATTCATAACTTATAAAATGGACTACGGAAAAGAATTCAAAAAATTTGCTACCAAAAAACATGGCGTAAACAGTTTATATTACGATAAAATCGTAGGTAGCATGACGCCTTATATCATTGAAGAAAGACAGCTTAATGTTTCCCAACTTGACGTATTCTCACGTTTGATGATGGACAGGATCATCTTCATGGGGACTGGAGTTGACGATTACATGGCCAACATCATCCAGGCACAATTACTGTTTTTGGAAAGCGTTGATGCTTCCAAAGACATCCAAATCTACATCAATTCTCCAGGTGGAAGCGTGTATGCAGGATTGGGGATTTATGACACCATGCAGTACATCCGACCTGACGTAGCAACCATCTGTACCGGAATGGCAGCTTCAATGGGCGCTGTTTTACTTTGTGCCGGTGCGCCAGGAAAACGTTCCGCTTTACCACATTCAAGGGTAATGATCCACCAGCCTTCAGGAGGAGCACAAGGTGTTGCAACCGATATGGAAATCAACCTGAAGGAAATGTTGAAACTGAAAGACGAATTGTACCAAATCATTTCAAAACATTCAGGACAAACGTTTGAAAAAGTACACAAGGATTCAGAACGTGATTACTGGATGATTGCCGACGAAGCGAAGGAATACGGAATGATTGATGAAGTTTTAAGAAGATAAATAAAGTTCCAAAGTTACAGAGTTTCAAAGTTCCAAAGTAAACGGACTTAGCGACTTTGCCTCTTTGCTACTTTGCAACCCCAAAAATATGGCAAAACAAGTTTTAGAATGTTCCTTTTGTGGACGGAAAAAACCAGAAACTAATCTGTTGATCGCCGGTGTAAATGCGCATGTCTGCGACAGATGCATCGAGCAGGCACACGGAATAGTAATGGAAGAATTGAGATCGGGCGGAACAGCAATTTTGAAATCAAATGCAGATTTGATTTTGAAAAAGCCAAGAGAAATCAGGGAGTTTTTGGATCAGTACGTTATTGGCCAGGAACAAACCAAAAAAGTAATGTCGGTGGCAGTATACAACCACTATAAAAGATTGATGCAGCTGCAACACGAAGAAGATGTTGAGATTGAAAAATCAAACATCATTATGGTGGGGCAAACCGGAACCGGGAAAACATTGGTAGCCAAAACCATTGCAAAAATGCTCGAGGTTCCGCTGGCAATTGTCGATGCTACAGTGTTGACCGAAGCCGGTTATGTTGGTGAAGATGTGGAAAGCATCCTAACCCGATTATTACAGGCTGCAGATTATGATGTTGCCAAAGCTGAACGCGGAATCGTATTCATAGACGAAATTGATAAGATTGCACGCAAAAGCGACAATCCATCGATAACACGTGATGTTTCGGGCGAAGGAGTACAACAGGCACTTTTGAAATTATTGGAAGGAACGGTAGTAAATGTCCCGCCAAAAGGTGGAAGAAAACATCCCGATCAGAAATTCATCGAAGTGAATACCAAAGACATCCTGTTCATTGCCGGTGGTGCTTTTGATGGCGTTGAAAGAATCATCTCCAAAAGGCTCAACCGTCAGGCAATTGGTTATTCCACATCGAGAAATGCAGAAGGAATCGACAAAAACAATCTGCTGCAATACATCATCCCGAAAGATATTAAGGATTTTGGATTGATTCCCGAAATCATTGGGCGTCTTCCGGTGTTAACACACATGGATCCTTTGGATAAGGAAACGCTTCGCGCGATTTTGACCGAGCCAAAAAATGCCTTAATCAAGCAATACGAAAAGCTGTTCGCGATGGATGATGTGAAGTTCACAATTTCCAACGATGCACTCGATTACATTGTGGAAAAAGCTTTGGAATACAAGCTTGGAGCAAGAGGTTTGCGATCGCTTTGCGAAGCAATCCTAACCGATGCGATGTATGATTTACCGGGTTCAGATGAAAAGGAACTGCACGTAGATTTAGAATACACGCAACATGCACTGAGCAAGAATTTATTAAAACGACTAGAAATAGCTTCATAAAAAAATCCCTCTTTCGAGGGATTTTTCATTTAACACTCAAATCAAATTATCTACCAAAACCGCCACTGCTTTTTACTTTTTCAGTTTCGATTTCAGTATTTTCTTTTTTCAGGCTAAGGTTTCCAAAGTTATAAACCAGGGAAAGCCTGAAGTTTCTTGAATCCTGTTTTTGGTAATATTGGGTCTCCAGGTTTGTTGACGAAACCAAAGCATTAACCTCATTCGAGTTGAACACATCAAAACAATGTACACCCACTTTCAGGTTTTTGTTCATAAACTCTCTGGAAAAAGAGATATCAAACTCCTGGATCGGTTTGGTGATGTTGTAAATTTCCCATGTTCCTTTTTGCAAAATAGTATACGATATATTATTTTTAATTTCCCATGGCAGGATAAACTGCGCTTCAGCTGCATAGTTCATGACTGGTTTATTTTTAAACGAAAAGTCGTAACCTTCTGTTGTTGTTTTGATATAATTTATATTGATGAAAATATAATTCATCTTGTCCATGTTGTTCATCCTTTTTTCAAATTCGGCTTTGCCTTTGAAAAAATAATCTATCGGAATTGGAAACGAGGCATAGAAACTCAGCGTCTTGAATTTGTCAAACTGATGGAACGTGGAATTACTCACCAATTCTCCCGGATTGG
This sequence comes from Flavobacterium wongokense, assembly GCF_021608265.1. GTDB lineage: Bacteria > Bacteroidota > Bacteroidia > Flavobacteriales > Flavobacteriaceae > Flavobacterium > Flavobacterium wongokense. Next base: position 1,358,746 of record NZ_JAKIHP010000001.1, on the reverse strand, counting down.
CTTCAAAAATGAAAAGGTTTTTATCCTTGGCAATCGTATAATTCGCTCCTAAAGTCACAAACTCATAGGCATTCAGCTTTAACTCAAAATTGTCAAAATAGGTTGGGTCTAATAATGGATTTCCGTTTGAGGTATTGTATTGGTCAAAATTGGCAAAGTAATTTGGATCCAATGTGTTGTAATCGGCCTGCTGGATTTTTTTGGAATACGAAGCCGATAATTTGACGTTGTCATTAAACTGATACAACGCACTCACATTCGGGAAAAAGTTGGTATTCTTGAAATTCACCTTCGTGACGTCACCATCCTGAACCGCTGTTCGATCCACCTTGTAATTCTCAAAACGGATTCCGGCTGCAAAATTAAATTTCTTGATTTTCTTCTTCGCCTCTACGTAAAAGGCAAGATTGTCTTCCGTATAATCAAAATCGGTTATCGATTCAGTCGCACTCAAATTGTAAGTCCCAATATCGTCAACTTTAATGGTGTTGAACTTTCCTCCGGTATTCAGGGTCAAATCCAATTTGTTAAACGGAATTGAAAAATCGTATTTCAAATAATAATTAGCCAGTTTAAAATCCACTTTCCCATTATAGGATGTTGGCGTACCATTATCAAAACCACTTGAAGTCGTTATTGGATTTTTATCATAGAAATTGCTGAAGGCTGTAATGTCCAAAGTTTTTCCGATGGTATCCAACTTGGTTTTATACTGCAAACTCAACTCATGGTTGTTGCTTTTAGCGTGGACCATGCTTTTATTGGTATAATCAATTCCGGTTCCCAATGTGCTTGAGTTACGGTCAACACGGTCATTCGCCAAATTCACATTATAATTAAATAACAGATTTGACTTTTCGCTGAGTTTGTAATTGGTTCCTGTCCTCCAGTAAAAGTTTCGATTGGTTATAACCGATAGGTTTTTTTGGATAAGATGTTCCTGCGGATTGAAGGAAGTAAATATCTGGTCGCTTTTGTTCTTATTTTCGTTATCAATATAATTGTAGCCAATCATCGTCTGCCAACTCAAATCCTTTGTCTTTCCATTGAGAAGGATCTGCGGACTTGGCTTTTGGTATTTGTTGAAATTGTAATTGATGTTAAAGCTCGCATTGATACCTTTCTTTCTTTTGGTACTGGTAACGATGTTAATGATAGAGCCACTCGAACTGGCATCATAAGCTGCTCCGGGATTATAGATTAATTCTATTTTTTCGATTGCATTTGCCGGAAGTGTGGCCAAATAATTCTGCAAATCGGTTCCGCTTAACGTGCTTGGTGCGCCATCTATATAAATGGAAACTCCTTTGCTGTTCAACGTAATGCTTCCTGTGGGCGAAGTAATTACTCCCGGAAGTTTCTTAACGGCTTCAAGGCTGCTTCCGCTGTTGAGCATGGCATTGTCCCTAACATTAACCGTAGTCTTGTCAGATTCAACTTTGAGGTACTGTTTTTTGTTGCCATAAACAGTAACTTCCTTTAATTCGTTTGTCTTGGTTTTTTTGACTGTATCCTGAACAGTCGGATTGGATTGCTCCTGAGGTGCTTCTTGTGCAAAGGTCATGGCCGTCACAAGTAAGCACAGGGTAATGCTTAGTGATTTCATTTTTGATTGATGTTATTCTGGTGCTTTCGAAATAATCTACGGCCTCAGATGATTGATGATTTTCTCCGCTGCGCTCCGAACAATTCGGCTGCGCCTCGAGTGATGATTGCCCATAAGACTACATCAGAAATCATTTGTTACAAAACAATCAAAATTATTTTGCTTTTTTATAATTAACAATGACTACACCACTAATAATCAGTATAGTTGCAATGACAATGCGGCTTGTAATTATTTCGTCTAAGATTAACCAGCCAAGGAATAAAGCCACCACTACATTCACATAAGACAAAACCGTAACCTTCGTTGCCGGCAATTGTGAAATCAGATAGCTAAACGCAACATAACCTACAACAGAGCCAAATAAGGCCAGGTAAATCATGGCGGAAATGCTTCGGGTTGTCCAGGTTTCTATTTGGATATCGGGAGTTAGATAAAACTGCGTCATACACAAAACCACTCCGGCAATCAGCATCTGAACACAAACATTCATCAGCATAGACAAAGCATTTTCGCTTCCTCTTTTCATAATGATGGTTCCCACTGCCCAGGCTAAAATTGCCAACAACAGCGCACAAATTCCCTGTCTGTATTCGGGAATCAACAAATCGGAAAGGCTGCTCTGATAGATGAGGAAGATGCCAAACATTCCCAATACAATTCCCAAAACGGTTTTAACCGATAGTTTTTCATAACCCATAATCAGGTTCAAAACCAAAACACAGAATGGCGAAAGTGTGGAAATCAACGATGCCAAACCACTTGTTATAAACTTTTCAGAATAAGTTGTCAGGCCATTTGCCAAAACAATCATCAATATCGACAATACAAAGGCACGGAAAAACTGTTTCGGGCTGACCTTTTCTAACTTCTTTTGGGAGAATAAATAACAAAAAATAATGGTACCCGAAATCAGGTTTCGGATACCAGCTAAGATAAATGGGGGAATCGATTCAACGCCAACACGTATGGCTAAGAAAGTTGTTCCCCAAAAGAACGCGACACAAAATAACGCGAGATACAGTTTTGTTTTCAAACAACAGGATTGTTTTGAATTGTCTTTTGCGTTGGCGGGTGTTCTACCACACGACCTCCTCCTGGCCCGCCACAAACCCTTCCGGGATGCGATGCGCAGGAAATTACGAAAACCGACAATAATGCTACATAAATTATTTTCTTCATTTTTATTTTTTTGGAAACATATACGTTATTAAACGCGTCTGGTTTCCAAATGATATGCCAAATATTTCTTTGTCAGGTTTTTACAGAAACCTATTGGGCAACATCAATCTGCATATTCTTTAATTGTTCCAGGTAATCCCTTTCGTTGGAAAGCCTTGGTATCTTATGCTGCCCACCCAATTTATTGTTTTCCTTCAGCCAGTCATAAAATAGATTTTCCCTTGCCACATTGACAGCCAAAGGATTCAGCGTCATGTTGTTGTAACGTTTGGCTTCATAATCGGAATTGAGGGATTGTAGATTCTCATCTAGTAGTTTTTGAAATAGTTGAATGTCCTGAGGATGTTTCTTAAATTCAATCATCCATTCGTGTGAGCCCTTTTCTTTCCCTTTCATGAAAACCGGCGCAACCGTATAATCCTTTACTTCGCAGTCTAAAACTGAACAGGTCTTGGACAACGCCATGTCGGTGTTTTCCACCATTAATTCTTCCCCAAACACATTGATGTAATGTTTGGTCCTTCCTGAAACGCGGATTCTATAAGGTGATAAAGATGTAAACCGAACCGTATCGCCAATCATATAGCGCCACAATCCTGCATTTGTTGTAATGACAACCGCATAATTCCTGAACAGCTCCACATCTGCAAGACGGATCACTTTTTGGTTTTCGGTTCCAAAGGTATCCATCGGAATGAACTCATAAAAGATTCCGTAATCGAGCATCAGCAGTAAATCATTGGAATAATTCAAATCCTGGATTGCAAAAAACCCTTCAGAAGCATTGTAGATTTCATAATATTTGAAATTATTCTGCGGCAATATCTTCTTGTATTGTTCTCGGTAAGGTTCAAAACTTACGCCGCCATGAAAATACACTTCGAGATTTGGCCATAATTCCGTAATGCTTTCCTTTCCGGTTTCTGTCATTATCCTATTAAGCAAGACCAACATCCAGGATGGAACTCCGGCAAAGCTGGTTACATTTTCGTTTTTGGTCTCGTTGATGATGTGGGTCAGTTTGGTTTCCCATTCGCTCATCAATGAAATTTTGCTGCTTGGTGTACTGCTGAATTCGGCCCAAATAGGCATGTTCTCAATCAATATCGCAGACAAATCCCCAAAATAGGTATTGTTATTTTCATAAATCTGCGAACTTCCGCCAAGCCGAAGGCTTTTCCCCAAAAACATTTCAGAGTTTTCATTATTGTTTAAATACATGCACAACAAATCCTTGCTTCCTTTGTAATGGCAGTTTTCAAGTGCTTCGTTGCTTACCGGAATAAATTTGCTTTTGGCATTGGTGGTTCCGCTCGATTTGGCAAACCATTTTATCGGTGTATTCCAAAAAACATTCTGAGCGCCTTTTCGCGTAAGTTCAATCATTGGTTCCAAATCCTCATAAGTGGAAACCGGAACCCTTTCTGAAAAAGTCTGATAGGATTTAATACCTGCAAAATCATATTTCTGCCCAACCACCGTTTCTTCCGAAGACCTGATAAGGTTCATCATCAGCTCTTCCTGAACCTCATGCGGGTATTTCAGGAACAATTCAATCTGATGAATGCGCTGTTTTAAAACCCAGGAAGCAATAGAATTTATTAATGGTATCGGCATGTTTTGGATTTATGGTTTGCGATGTATAACTTTACCAAATATAGCAAATAAACTCAAAAATAAGCGATGACATACGAAGGTGTATTAACAAAGATGCAAACAGAATTCTCTAACCCAATTCAGTATTACCTGGTTTTTGAGAATAGTTTCCTGAGTTTGAATCAGTTGTTGGGCAAGCCAATGGAAATCAGTTTTGTCGGTTACCAATGTTTGAATTGCGGTAAGAAGAAAAAGATTTTCCGCCAGGGATTTTGCTATGATTGTTTTATGAGCTCTGCTGCTGCAGGCGATTGGATTATGAGGCCCGAATTGAGCACAGCACATCTTGACATTGAGGACCGCGATTTGGAATACGAAAAGAAAGTCCAGTTGCAACCCCACATTGTATACCTGGCATCATCCAGTGAAGTTAAGGTTGGTGTAACCCGAGGAACCCAGGTACCAACACGTTGGATTGACCAAGGCGCCACGCATGCCATCTGTATTGTTGAAGTCCCAAACCGCTATCTGGCCGGTATCACCGAGGTGGCACTGAAAAACCACTTTACCGATAAAACCAACTGGCAGAAAATGCTCAAAAACGAAATTTCGACTTTAGACATCATCCAGGAAAAAAGACAGATAAAGGATTTATTGCCTGCTGAAGTCCATGAGTATTTTTACCCCGAAAAGGAAGACATCCACGAATTGGTTTACCCTGTTTTGCAATATCCGACTAAGGTGAATTCACTCAATTTGGATAAAACGCCAAATTTCACCGGAAAATTAACGGGAATCAAAGGACAATACCTAATCTTTGAAGACGGAACGGTGTTTAACGTGCGTACGTTTGAAGGTTATGTGGTGAAGATTGATATTTAATTTCAGGAGCAGAAAACCTTCTTTCTTTACAACTGTCTTCCCGCTTTCCGCGCTACATGGTAGCCAGCTTCAATCGGGGCTATTTTAGAAACTCAATATTTCTTTTCAAACCCTCTAATTTTGTTCTTTTCACAGCCGAGTTTTTAAAGACTTTCCTAAAAGTATCTTCGGTGATTTCTTCCCAGTCTTTTTTGGTAAACGAAAGAATTTCAGCATTCGGATTAAAAAGCGGTTCACGATGTGCTTTTGAAAAACGGTTCCATGGGCAGACATCCTGGCATACGTCGCAGCCAAACATCCAGTCGTCCATTTTTCCCTTCATTTCCATCGGAATATTATCCTTTAATTCGATGGTAAAATAGGAAATGCATTTGCTCCCATCCACAACATAAGGAGCCACAATGGCTTCAGTCGGGCAGGCATCAATACAGGCCGTACAGGTTCCGCAATGATCGGTAGTTGCATGGTCATATTCCAATTCCAAATCGACTACTAATTCAGCAATAAAGTAAAAAGAGCCAACCTGCTGCGTCAACAGATTACTGTTTTTGCCAATCCAGCCCAAACCGCTTTTGGCTGCCCAGGCTTTATCTAAAACGGGTGCAGAATCAACAAAGGCACGACCGGAAACATCTCCAATTTCAGTTTGAATCGTGTGTAAAAGTTCTTTTAGTTTTTCCTTGATGACAAAATGATAATCCTGGCCGTAAGCGTATTTCGAAATCTTATAACTCTCTGTATTCTGTGTTTCTGAAGGATAATAATTCAGCAACAGCGAAATCACACTTTTGGCATCATCAACCAGCAAGGTTGGATCCAAACGTTTGTCAAAATGATTTTCCATGTATTTCATTTCGCCATGACGGTTTTGGTTTAACCAATTTTCCAATCGCGGTGCTTCTTCTTCCAAAAATCCAGCTTTCGAAATGCCGCACGACAAAAACCCAAGGCGTTTTGCTTCGGTTTTTATTAGTTGGGAATACTCCCTTTTTTGGGAATCAATTGTCATCTTTTGGAGAAAATTACGGTTGCGCCAACAGGTTTTAAGGTTATCAACGGATTAATCTGCATTTCCTTATGCTGGGATTTGACATGGTATTTTTTTATAATATGCGACAAAGCCAGGCTCATTTCATACATCGCAAAACCAAGCCCGATGCACATTCGTGGACCAGCACCAAAAGGATAGAAATACTTGTAGGATTCCTTTTTTTGTTCACCAAGAAAGCGTTCCGGGTTAAATTCTTCAGGCTTGTCCCAATATTTTGGATTGCGGTGCAGCTCATAAAAAGAAACTCCGATAAGCGTTTTGCCTTTGATTTTGTAGCCCAAAAGTTCATCATCATCAATATTTTCCCTGTCGGTAATCCATGCCGGAGGATACAACCGCATAGATTCATTGATCACGGCATTGATGTAATTCATTTTTTGAAGCTGTTCAACAACATCATCGGTTTCCGATTCAATCTGGATTATTTCATCAAAGACTTTTTGTTGAATTTCCGGGTGGTTTCCCAATAGATGCAAAATAAATGTCAGCGCGTTTGCTGTGGTTTCATGTCCGGCAATGAACAGGATTTTGATTTCGTCTATCAACTGTTGCGTCGACATGGCTTCGCCTGTGTCTTCGTAACGTGTTTCCAAAAGCATGTCGAGCAAATCATTGTGCTGCTCTTCAGAATTTTTGCGTTCCTCGATAATTTTCCCAATAATCACATCGGTTTCCAAAGCTAATTTTTGGTGCTTTTTTACCTGACCACTTAGCTTAAACCAAAAGGCCTTATAAGGCAGACGGATTTCCTTGATGAGAAAGTTCTGCACCTCATGTATGATGATTTTGAGCCGGCTCATTTCTTCCTCTATTGAGATGTGGAACAGCGATTTTGCAACCACATTAAAGGCAAGCTGATTCATGATTGGAAAGGAGGCTACTTCTTTTTCTTCGGGCAAATCCTTTAATTCGGAAATGATGGTTTGCTGCATGTTCTGAACCAGCTGATTCATTTTTTGCTTGTGGAATGCAGGTTGGATCAAACGGCGTTGCTTTAACCAAAAATCGCCATTGACTGTCAACAATCCATGACCGAGGTATTTGGATATGAACTTGGTCTGAAGCTCGGATTTTTGAAAGTTTTTGTGGTGTTTTTGAAGTATGTATTCTGCAACTTCATTGTCTCGGGACAAAATCACATGTTTGGTTTTGCCAATCTTTAATGAAAAGCTATCACCAAACTGATCAAAATATCTTTTGTGAAACGGAATCGGATTTTTGCGGATGCTCTCTGCATTTAATAAGAACCTAAATATCGAAAGTTGTTTTGGATAATTGTATTTCTTATTTTCTGACATGATACTGATTAAAAAAGTCCGCCCTGAATGTTGGTATTGATTTTTCCTAAATGTTTGTATGCTTTCTCGGTAACTTCCCTTCCCCTTGGAGTCCTGACGATAAATCCTTCCTGTATTAGGAATGGCTCGTAAACCTCTTCAATGGTTTCTCCGCTTTCCGAAACGGCTGTAGCCAAAGTTGATAAACCCACAGGTCCACCTTTGAATTTATCGATTATAGTGCTTAGGATTTTGTTATCCATTTCGTCCAAACCGTGAGCATCGACATGCAATGCTTTCAGGGAAAAACGAGCAATTTCGATGTCAATCTTTCCGTTTCCTTTTATTTGGGCGAAGTCACGCACACGTCGTAGAAGGGCATTGGCAATACGTGGAGTTCCCCTGCTTCTTCCTGCAATTTCAATCGCGGCTTCCATAGTGATTGGCATTTTTAAAATGCTGGAACTTCTTTGGACAATTGTAGTTAAAAGTTCGGTGTTATAGTATTGCAACCTGCTTTGAATTCCGAAACGGGCACGCATTGGTGCCGTCAACAATCCGGAACGGGTGGTAGCGCCAACAAGGGTAAACGGATTCAGGTTGATTTGCACTGTTCGCGCATTTGGCCCAGATTCAATCATAATGTCTATCTTGAAGTCTTCCATTGCTGAATATAAATACTCTTCAACAACAGGGCTTAAACGGTGAATCTCGTCAATGAATAAAACATCCCTTTCTTCGAGGTTGGTCAGCAATCCTGCCAAATCACCTGGCTTGTCTAAAACCGGTCCTGAAGTGATTTTGATACCAACGCCTAATTCATTCGCCAATATATTAGCCAAAGTCGTTTTTCCTAATCCTGGCGGTCCATGGAACAGTGTATGGTCTAAAGCTTCCGTCCTTAGATTGGCTGCTTCGACAAAGACCTTTAGGTTTTCGAGCACTTGTTCCTGACCCGTAAAATCGTCAAAGGATAATGGCCTTAACTTTTTTTCAAGGTCGAGTTCTTCAGGATTAAAATTGGAATTGGTGGGATTCAGGTTTTCGTTCATATTACAAATATATAACAAAGTTGCACGCAAATAAAAATGCCTTCCGCAAGAAAGGCATTTGTTATATTTTATTTAATGATTAGTGGTGCAATTGTTCTTCACCAGGTTTCATTGGGACTGTTTGAGGAACAAAATCTTCGTCATGTCCAGGTTTGCTATAATCGTATGGCCATCTGTAAACATGAGGAATTTCTCCTGGCCAGTTTCCGTGCATGTGCTCGATTGGTGCAGTCCATTCTAATGTATTTGATCTCCATGGATTCTGAACTGTACGTTTTCCGTAGAAAATGCTGCTGAAGAAGTTGTATAGGAATACCAACTGGAACGCTCCTCCAACTAAGGCAAACGTAGTGATGATTACGTTTACGTTTTGTAAATCATCAAACAATGGGAAGTTTGTATTGGTATAATACCTTCTTGGTAATCCTGCCATTCCGATGAAGTGCATTGGGAAGAAAACTCCGTAAGCACAAGTAGCCGTTACCCAGAAGTGGATATAGCCTAAGTTTTTGTTCAACATTCTTCCGAACATTTTTGGATACCAGTGGTAAATACCTGCAAACATTCCGTAAAGTGCTGAGATACCCATTACCAGGTGGAAGTGAGCTACAACGAAATACGTATCGTGAACGTTAATATCCAAAGTACTGTCTCCAAGGATGATTCCGGTTAATCCACCAGTGATGAATGTTGAAACCAATCCGATAGAGAATAACATTGCAGGGTTTAACTGCAGGTTACCTTTCCATAATGTTGTAATGTAGTTAAATGCTTTTACCGCAGATGGAATCGCAATCAATAAGGTTGTAAAGGTAAACACCGAACCTAGGAATGGATTCATTCCCGAGATAAACATGTGGTGACCCCAAACGATGGTTGATAAAAATGCAATTGCAATTATCGACATGATCATCGCTCTGTAACCAAAGATTGGTTTACGTGAGTTGGTTGCGATAATTTCCGATGTGATACCCAATGCAGGTAATAATACGATGTATACTTCAGGGTGTCCTAAGAACCAGAATAAGTGCTCGAACAATACTGGTGATCCACCTTGATAATGTAAAACTTCACCAGCAATGTAGATGTCAGACAGGAAGAATGAAGTTCCGAAACTTCTATCCATGATTAACATCAACGCTGCAGAAAGTAATACGGGGAACGAGATAACCCCGATGATAGCTGTAATAAAGAATGCCCAGATTGTAAGTGGTAATCTTGTCATAGACATCCCTTTAGTTCTTAAGTTGATTACCGTTACGATATAGTTCAACGAACCTAATAACGATGCTGCAATGAAGACAGCCATAGAAACCAACCATAATGTCATACCTGTTCCGGAACCTCCGATAGCTTGTGGCAAGGCGCTCAACGGTGGGTAAATGGTCCATCCCGCAGATGCTGGCCCAGACTCTACGAATAAAGAGCAAACCATAATCACACTTGAAACAAAGAACAACCAATACGAAATCATGTTCAATAGTCCGGATGCCATATCCCGTGCTCCAATTTGAAGTGGAATCAATAAGTTACTAAAGGTACCACTCAAAGCGGCTGTCAATACAAAGAATACCATGATGGTTCCGTGTATCGTTACTAAAGACAAATACGTTTCATTAGTCATAACTCCACCCGGAGCCATTCTTTCTCCAAGGAAAAAGCTGAATAATTTAAAAGATTCTTCCGGCCATGCAATTTGCATTCTGAAAAGCATCGACATTCCAACACCAATAACACCCATAACGATACCAGTAAGTAGATACTGTTTGGCAATCATTTTGTGGTCAATACTAAAAATGTATTTAGTAATGAACGTGTCTTTATGGTGGTGTTCGTGTTCGTCGTGACCGTGGTCGTGATTGTGAGCTTCTGCTGACATATTAGGTAAACTTTAAATTTTTTATAATTATTTCACTTCTGCTTGAGCAACTACTGTCGTGTCTTTGCTTTTCGTAGAACTTGTGTCTTTCATTTGTGCTGGTGTTTCTGCTGCTTTTGCTTCAGCTGCTGCGTTCTTAACAGCCTGAACAATTGTTTTAGGAGCATTTTCTTTTAACCATGCTGCATATTCTTCAGGTGTATCCACCACAACTTTCATTTGCATGTTGTAATGTGAGGCACCACAAATTTTGTTACATAACAATAAATAGTCAAATGTGTATGGCTCAAGAGCTGGCTCACCTTTAGCGATTAAAGCCTGGCTTTTCTTAGCTCTGATATCATTGATATTTGCCACTTTTTCAACCATTGCAGGTTTCTCTCTCATCTCAGCAGTTGTAAGTGTTGGAATGAATGAGAAGTTGGTTACCATTCCCGGTACACAGTTCATCTGCGCTCTAAAGTGAGGCATGTAAGCTGAGTGCAATACGTCCTGTGAACGCATTTTGAAAATGATTCTTGTTCCTTTTGGGATATGCAGTTCACTTGAAGTGAAATCATCCTGAGCATTTGGGTCTGATAAATCAACCCCTAAATTGTTTACTCCTTCAATATATCTTACGTTTGCTTTTCCTAGTACATCATCTGCACCAGAATATCTAGCTTCCCATTTAAATTGTTGCGCGTATAATTCGATAACAATAGCATCCTTATGTTCCTTTTCATCAACAAACATAATGTTGGTCCATGCATAAAGCCCGTAAAGGATTAACACAGCCAAAACGATAGCCGGGATGATACTCCATATGAATTCCAATCGATTACTATCAGAAAAATAAAGTGCTGTCTGTCCTTCTCTTCCTCTGTATTTGAAAGCAAAATAATGCAACAAGGCTTGAGTAATGGTTTGTACTACGAATATAAGAACCATAGAAATCACCATAAGGTTATCGATTTCCGGACCGTGTGCCGATGCTGAATCTCCAATCAAAGGGAAGTGGCCATAATATACAAGACACCAGATTGTTGTCAGGTAAATGAAGCAAAGAAAGGCAAACATCAAGTAACCGTTAATGTTATTATCATTATCATTTGCAACTTGTGTATTGTTAACGTTTTTACCAACTTGAGTTAAGTCGAATATCTTAGTTAACTGCCACAGGGCAACTGCCAATAAAACTACAACTATAAGTACCAAAAGAGTTGTCATTTGTAATTTACTTTAAATATTAATAATGAAAATGTTTGCTTTCTTCAATAAAAGGATTTCTTTTTGGAACCAACGGAACTTTTGTCAAAGTCGTGAATACCACAAAAATGAATAATCCAATGAAGAATAATAATGATGAAATTTCCGGTATTCCAATAAACCATCTGTCACCAACTGTTCCTGGCATAATCATGTTGAAGAAATCAACATAGTGCCCGATTAGGATAATACTTCCTGCCATTACTATAATCCAGGTAATACGTTTGAAATCGGTATTGATTAACAGTAAGATTGGGAAGATAAAGTTCATTACAAACGCACCCCAGAAAGTAACGGTATATACATTGATCCTGGTCACGAAATAAGTTACCTCTTCCGGAATGTTTGCATACCAAATCAACATAAATTGTGAAAACCATAAGTACGTCCAGAATACACTGAAACCAAACATGAATTTTGATAAATCGTGGATGTGGCTTGTATTGACATTTTCTAAATATCCTTTAGATTTTAAATATAAGGTCACCATTTGGATAACGGTTACAGCACTTACAATGAAACTTGCAAATACGTACCATCCGAAAAGTGTACTGAACCAGTGTGCGTCAACCGACATAATCCAGTCCCAAGACATGATTGATTCTGATACGATAAAGAATACCAGGAATGCCGCAGACATCTTGAAGTTCTTTTTGTAGTAAGTGTTGTCATTTGATTCGTCTTGTGCCAAACAGTTCTTTCTTGAATAGTGTCTGTACAGGTTCCAAACCGTAAGGAATAAAATTGCTCTGATAATCCAGAATGGGAAGTTTAAGTACCCTGATTTTCCTGCAATGATGGCATCGTAATTTTCGTGTCCTTTAACTGTTATTCCTTCAGCCATCCATGAGAATAAATGATTCATGTGGAATCCGCAGGCCAATAAAAGTAAAAAGAAAATGATAGATCCTGGTAACAGGTAAGATGCTACTCCCTGCATAACCCTAAACAATATAGGTGACCAACCAGCCTGTGCTGCCTGTTGGATTGCATAGAATGCTAAGGCTCCTAACGAAATCAGCATTAAGAATATACAGGCAACATATAAAGCTGCCCATGGTTTATTTTGCAATTGGTGTAGCACATGCTCAGCGTGTTCTTTAGTATCATGAGCTTCATGAGCATCTGCTTTTTCAGCATGTGCTTCCGCTTTTTCAGTGTGAGCCTCTGCTGCCGGAACTGCTGCAACTGCAGCCGAATCTTTAGCAATAGTATCATGGGTTGTTGCTGCTACAGCTTCTTCATGTTTAACAGTAGTAGAATCTACAGTTGTTTCAGCTGCCGCCTCATGGGTTTCAGCCGCTTCGTGTGATTCAGCTGTTGCTTCATGATGTGCCGCTGCCGCTTCATGTCCACCTTCGTGATGAGCTTCTTCTTCCTTCAGAATCTTCTCAACATCTTGAATAGTCTTTGGTGCAGTTAAAAAACCATATCCAATACCAAGAATACCTACCAGCATTAGGACAAAAGAAAAGGTTTTTAATTTACTTGAAAATGTATACATATCTATAACAATCTGTTTGTTCTACAATTATAATTTGCTTTTAAGTTCAAGAACATAAGCTGCAATCATCCAACGTTCTTTTTGACTCAATTGATTTGCGTAAGAACCCATTGAATTTAGTCCGTACGTTTCAACATGGAAAATGCTTCCGATTGAAACTTGTCTGTCCTTATAGCTTGGTACTCCCAGGAATTTTTCCTGTTTTACCAATTTACCTTTACCATCACCAGCTGTTCCGTGGCAGATAGCACAATAAATATCAAATAATTCACCTGCTTTTTTCATGTCGATTTCAGTACCGTCAAGAGGCGATGTTGTCACTGACTTAGAAAAATTATATCCTTCTGTTGTATTTGGGATTTCATAAGGAACAAAACCTCTTTTGATAGAACCAACCGGAGGAAGCTGACCTACTTTGCCATGTAGGCCTGTAGGTGAATTGAAAGCATCCGACTCAGCGTTGGTTTCATAACCTGCTGATTCATACATATTCGGCATATACTGGTAGTTTGGTTTCAAATCATTTTTACAAGATGATAATGAAATCACAATACTTAATACAGCTGCTGTTTTAAATAAACTTTTCATATCTATATTAATGCTTATCAATTACTTTAACTTCTACTGCTCCTGTTCCTTGGAAGAATTTTACCAATTCATCTTCATTGCCGTTTACAGAAACTTCCATTAGGAAATGGTCATCTGTAGTTCTTACATCAGGATTCTCCGCTTTTTTGAATGGCCATAACCTACTTCTCATGTAAAAAGTGATTACCATTAAGTGAGCTGCGTGGAAAACGGTCATCTCAAACATTACCGGAATAAAAGCCGGCATGTTCTGAAGGTAACTAAAACTTGGTTTTCCTCCAATATCCTGTGGCCATCCTCCATCCGGATTAATCATGATGTTCCACATCATCCAGGTAGCAAAACACAATCCGTAACATCCATAGATGAAAGCGCAGATTGCCAATCTTGTTGGTGGAAGCCCCATTGCCTTGTCCAATCCGTGAACCGGGAAAGGTGTAAAAACTTCTTCAATGTGATGATGCGCAGCTCTAGTCTTATGAACTGCATCCATTAGGATATCATCATCATTATATAGTGCGTGTATGACTTTAGTACTACTCATTGTAATTCTTAGTGTTTATCTGAATGATTATGACCTTTTGCTTCTCTTTCTCTTTTAAAGTTTTCTCCTGATGATTTCAAGATTGTTTTAACCTCTGCCTGAGCAATCACTGGGAATGTTCTGGCATATAAAAGGAATAACACAAAGAAGAAACCAATCGTACCGATAAAGATTCCGATGTCAATGAATGTTGGCTGGAACATCGTCCAAGAAGATGGAAGGTAATCCCTGTGCAATGAAGTCACGATGATTACAAAACGCTCAAACCACATACCGATGTTTACTACAATCGAAATGATGAAAGAGAACATAATACTAGTTCTTAATTTCTTGAACCACATGAACTGAGGCGAGAATACGTTACAAGTCATCATCGACCAGTAAGCCCACCAGTAAGGTCCTGTTGCTCTGTTCAAGAAAGCATATTGCTCAAATTCTACTCCGGAATACCACGCTACGAATAACTCGGTGATATAAGCCACACCAACGATAGAACCTGTAATCATGATAATGATGTTCATCAATTCGATATGCTGGATAGTAATGTAAGCTTCAAGATTAGACACTTTTCTCATAATGATCAAAAGTGTATTTACCATTGCGAATCCTGAGAATACCGCTCCAGCAACGAAGTATGGAGGGAAGATTGTTGTATGCCAACCTGGGATTACCGAAGTGGCGAAGTCAAAGGATACAATTGTGTGTACAGAAAGTACAAGTGGAGTTGCCAAACCTGCAAGTACCAAAGATACCTCTTCAAAACGCTGCCAGTCTTTTGCTCTTCCGCTCCATCCAAAAGATAGGATAGAATAGATTCTTTTTGTAAATGGAGTTACCGCTCTATCTCTAAGCATTGCAAAGTCAGGCAATAATCCAGTCCACCAGAATACCAATGATACCGAAAGGTATGTTGAGATTGCAAATACGTCCCAAAGAAGTGGCGAGTTGAAGTTAACCCAAAGCGAACCAAACTGATTCGGAATTGGAACAACCCAGTACGCTAACCATGGACGACCCATGTGGATGATTGGGAATAAACCTGCCTGGATTACCGAGAAGATGGTCATCGCTTCCGCAGAACGGTTAATGGCCATTCTCCATCTTTGACGGAATAATAATAACACCGCAGAGATAAGTGTTCCGGCGTGCCCGATACCTACCCACCAAACGAAGTTGGTGATATCCCAAGCCCAACCTACTGTTTTATTTAATCCCCATGATCCGATACCGGTAGAGATGGTGTACACAATACATCCAATTCCCCAAAGGAAAGCTATTAATGCGATAGAAAATACAGTCCACCACTGTTTATTGGCTCTTCCTTCAACCGGAGCGGCTACATCTACAGTTACATCGTGATAAGATTTAT
This sequence comes from Flavobacterium wongokense, assembly GCF_021608265.1. Lineage (GTDB taxonomy): Bacteria > Bacteroidota > Bacteroidia > Flavobacteriales > Flavobacteriaceae > Flavobacterium > Flavobacterium wongokense. The sequence goes on along the minus strand of NZ_JAKIHP010000001.1, from coordinate 1,342,968 downwards.
CACCGATAACTAAAGGTTTTCTAATGGGTGCTTCGTAATGAGACGACATAATCCTTTATTTCTTAATTAATTATTTAATACTACGTATTTCTTACTTTAACGTGATAGAACACATTTGGTTTTGTACCTACACTTTCCAACAAGTGGTACATTCTTTTATCTTCAGCAAGTTTTGCAACTTCACTTTCTTTATTGTTTACATCACCAAACTTCATTGCTCCGCTTGAACATGCAGCAGAACATGCAGTGTGGAATTCATCATTTGCAACTTCTCTTCCTTCACGTTTTGCAGTCAGGATAGTCAATTGTGTCATTTGGATACACATTGAACATTTTTCCATAACTCCACGGGAACGAACGTTGACATCTGGGTTGATTACCATACGGCCTAAATCATCATTCATGTGGAAATCAAATTCATCATTACCGTTATATAGGAACCAGTTGAAACGACGCACTTTGTACGGACAGTTGTTTGCACAATAACGGGTACCAACACATCTGTTATAAGCCATGTGGTTTTGCCCCTGACGACCGTGAGAAGTTGCAGCAACAGGACAAACTGTTTCACATGGAGCGTGATTACAGTGCTGACACATTACCGGTTGGAAAGATACCTGTGGATTGTCCGCAGCATTTTCCATATCACCAAATCCGCCTAATGAACCTTTTTTACCAAACAGTCCTTCGAATCCTTCTTTTTTCTCATTGTCTTCAGCAAAAGTAGCTTCAGAAGAATAATATCTGTCGATACGCAACCAGTGCATATCACGGCTTCTTCTTACCTCTGCTTTTCCAACAACAGGAACGTTATTTTCAGCGTGGCAGGCAATAACACATGCACCACAACCTGTACAGGCATTCAAATCGATTGAAAGGTTGAAATGATGTCCAACCGAACGGTCAAATGATTCCCACAAATCAACTTTAGTTGCTTCTACTTCTTTGTGGTCTAAAGAAACCATAGGAACTTCATTCCATTCTCCAGCTTCTTTAGTATTGAAAATCTCAAGAGTAGTTTCTTTAATGATATCACCTCTTCCCATCAAGGTTTTTTGTCCCTGAACGCATGCAAATTCGTGGTTTCCACTTGCTTTTGCAATAGAAGCGGATTGTACATTATTAAATCCTGCGTAGAAAGCGTAGGCATTAACTCCTACCTGCATTTCTTCTTTTAAACTTGCTTTTTTACCATAACCCAAAGCCATTCCTAAAGTTCCTTTAGCCTGACCCGGTTGAACGATAACCGGAACATCCAGTTTCACTCCGTTTACAGTAAGTGTTGCATAACTTCCGTCAAGACCTCCGTTAGCAACAATTTCATTTTCCAATCCTAATGATTTAGCATCAGCCTGCGAAACAGTTACATAGTTATCCCACGAAACTCTTGTGATTGGATCAGGGAACTCCTGTAACCATGGGTTGTTTGCCTGCTGTCCATCACCTAAACCTGTTTTGGTGTACAACACCAATTCAAAGCCTTTTGCAGGTGCAGATGCAGCTAATGCAGCAGCAGCGGCAGCAAAATTTGCTGAACCACCCGCAGCTCCACTTGAAGCTCCAACAGCAACTCCATCATGAACGGTTTGGTTCCATGAAGCACCGTTTGTATAGTTAGCAGCGTTTGCTTTTAAATAATCATAGTAATCTGCGCTGTTTCCGTTGAATGATAATAATCCTTCCTGGAATTGTTTAGAGCTGAATAACGGACGGATTGTTGGCTGCGTCAAGGAATAAGTTCCTTTGGTCAACATCAAATCGTTCCAAGACTCTAAATAATGAGGTGCCGGAATAGCGATATTTGTGATAGAAGCTGTTTCGTCTTCTCTTAAAGAGAAAGCAGCTGATACTTTTACTTTTTTCAATCCGTTTACAAATCCTTTAGAATCTGCCAAAGTATAAACCGGATTTACACCACTCATAATTAAGGTATGAACGCTTCCTGCATTCATATCAGCAATTAATTGGGCTACTTTTTCGTTAGAACCTTTTCTGATTTGACGGGTTCCTGAAGTTGAAAATGCCTCACTGGCTAATTTTTGGTTGATTGCCAAAACCAGCAATTGTGCGTTTTTATCCTGGATACCAGAAACCAAAACCCCTTTGCTTCCTGCAGCAGCTAATTGTTTAGCCGCTTTGGTAACTTCAGCATCTCCTGCATCAGCAGCACCGCCAACAATTACATTATAGATACCAACTAATGCTTTTTTCTGATTTGCAACGGTCATCGGCACACGCTTATCAGCGGCAGCACCAGACAAAGTCATATTTGCTTCAAACTGGAAGTGTTTTGACATTTTTCCTGCCTGAGGAATTCTTCCTTTAGCATAACCTGAATCATAGCTTCCACCCTGCCAGTCTCCTAAGAAATCAGCTCCAACAGAAACAATAACATTTGCTTTTGAGAAATCGTAATCAACCAAAGCTCTTTCACCATAAGCTGCTTCAAAAGCATCTAAGGCTGCCGACTCAGAAACAGCGTCATAAATAACGTGTTTTGCTGTTGGGTTTTTAGCGATAAATTCAGCGATTAATTTTTCAGTTGACGGACTTGCCAAAGTGTTGGTCAATAAAACAACCTGTCCTCCTTTAGCTTTAGCCTCAGCCAAACCTGCTTTTATTTTTAAATCAGCTTCCTGCCAGCTTGCATTTTTTCCAGCAATTTTCGTTATTTTCAAACGCATGCTGTCATATAATGACAATACCGAAGCATGGACTCTTGCATTGGCAGCAAACTTAGCGCCTGCAATAGTATTATTTTCAATTTTGATTGGACGTCCTTCACGTGTTTTTACCAATAAATTGGCAAAATCAAAACCATCAAACATAGACGTTGCATAATAATCTGCAACACCAGGAATGACTTGTTCCGGTTGTAAAACGTAAGGGATTGATTTGTGTACCGGTCCTTCACAAGCTGCTAAAGTTGCAGCTGCCGTACTAAATCCAACGTATTTCAAGAAATCACGACGAGTTGTTGATGAAGATGATAATGATTCTTTGTCTGATAAGAAATCCGTTGTTGGAATTTCCTCTACAAACTCATTATTTCTAAGCGTCTCAACAATAGAGCTATTTTCGTTTAGCTCCTCAACACTTTTCCAGTATTTTTTGTTCGATGACATCGTATATAAATATTAGCTTCTTAATAATTTTTTAGTAGTGACATTTACCGCATTCCAAACCTCCCATTTGTGCAGCAGTCAATTTGTCTACACCATATCTCTTAGAAAGTTCTGCGTGGATTTTGTCATAGTATTTGTTCCCTTCCATTTTAACATCGGTTTCACGGTGGCATTTAACACACCATCCCATTGTTAAAGGAGCAAATTGTTTCTGGATTTCGTAAGTCTCAACCGGACCGTGGCATTTTTGACATTCAATTCCCGCAACAGTTACGTGTTGTGAGTGATTGAAATAGGCAAAGTCTGGAAGGTTGTGGATTCTAACCCATTTCACAGGACTGGTTTTCCCTGTATATTTTTGAGCAGCCTTATCCCAACCTACTGCATCGTATAATTTTTGGATTTGTGCATCGTAGAATGCTTTTGAATGTTCTGGTGTAGCTGTTGTATCAGAAACCTCAGAAATATTTTTGTGGCAGTTCATACAAACATTCAAAGAAGGAATTCCTGCATTTTTACTAACTCTCGCCGCAGAGTGGCAGTATTTACAATCAATTCCGTTGCTGCCTGCGTGGATTCTGTGTGAATAGTGGATTGGTTGGATTGGTTGGTAATCCTGATCGATACCTACCTGCATCATCCAGCTGTAAACGAAATAACCACTTGCCAATAATAAGAATATTGAAGTAACCAATACCAAGAATTGGTTTTGTGCAAATGCTTTCCAGATTGGAGTTCTTGCTTCTTTTGCCTCAACCTCGATACCGTTTTGTCTGGCAACCTTAGTCAACACATTGTTTACAAAGAACAACATGATCACCAACATCAACATTACCAAAGCAAGCGCTCCTAGAATAAAGTTGTTTGAGATTCCGCCTGCATTTGATCCTTCTGCACCTGGAGGCAATGCGCTTCCGGTACCGGTTTTAGCAACCTCAGGTTTTGGCTCAGACGTGTATGCGATAATGTTATCGATATCTGTAGTTGACAATTGTGGGAACGCAGTCATTGTAGACTTGTATTCTGCAAATAAGGCCACCGCCTTAGCGTCTCCGGATTTAATCACAGCGGTACTGTTGTGTACCCAGTTGTAAATCCATGCCATATCATGCTTTTCCTTTACACCTCTCAGTGCCGGACCCGTTGATTTTGCATCCAGCTTATGACACGCTGCACAATTGGAATTAAACAATGCTTTTCCTGCTACCGCATCACCTCCTGTGGCTGCAGCCGGAGCTGCTGTTGCTGGCGCAGCTGCCGTTGTAGTTGCCGCTGCTGGTGGTGTTGCTTGTGAAAATGAAGTGAAGGAGAATGTTAGCATCAATGCTAAACAGAAAAGTATTTTCCTTGAAATCGAATTATGGTTACCCACTTTTTTCATATAATATAGTGATTATCTACTACTATTGGCATGATTTTTTCTGAACGGAATCCAGTGAAAAATCGACTCTTTGTTAAAAACTTGCACAAAAATACGATTTATGGACTATTCTCAAAACCTTAAATATATCTTAAATACCAATTTATATTAATTCTAAATAATGTTTCCGCTTTCGTTTAATTTTTTATGTTTTACATTTGTATAAAAATCAAATAATTATGCCTTATTTCTCTAAAATAAAATCATTTTCAGCCATTTGTTTTCTGGCTTTTTTATCGCAAAAAAGTCTTGCTCAAACTGGAAAAACAACCGTAAGCCAGGATCCGAAATTTGAACAGCTTTTAAACGAAAAAAGAAAGATCAACAGTTCGATTACGATAACCGACCGCTATAAGATCCAGATTTTTAATGGGGATACCGAAAATTCCAAAAAAACTCTGGCGGAATTCAAAAGGGAAAACAAGAATATGGACGCGACTATTGTTTTCAGTACGCCGCTTTACAAAGTTTGGGTTGGGAATTTCAAAACGCGTATTGAAGCCGAAAAAAACCTCAACGACCTCAAGAAAAAATATCCGAATGCGTTTTTAATCAAACCGAATAAATAATTAAAAAAGCCTCGATTTCTCGAGGCTTTTTTAATTGATATTATTTCAAGAAGAAATTGTCTTTCCAGTAAAGACGGCAATCTGAATATAAAGCAATAAATTGTTGTTCTTCACTGGAAAGACAGAAAAGATTTTATCGTTAAGCTTTCACATAAAAAAGCCTCGATTTCTCGAGGCTTTTTTAATTGATATTATTTCATCTTTTTCTTCACTTCCACTTCCTGGAAAGCTTCGATGATATCCAATTGTTCAATATCGTTGTAATTCTTGATCTGCATACCACAGTCATATCCTTTCGATACTTCCTTCACATCGTCCTTGAAACGTTTCAATGTTGCCAATTCACCAGTGAAAATAACCACACCATCACGGATAATCCTAATGTTCGAATTCCTAAAGATTTTACCGTCGGTTACCATACATCCTGCGATAGTTCCCACTTTCGATACTTTGAATATCTCACGGATTTCAGCAGTTCCGGTAATTTCTTCCTTCATTTCTGGAGAAAGCATTCCTTCCATCGCATCTTTCAGGTCGTTGATAGCATCGTAGATAATCGAATAGTTTCTGATATCGATTTCCTCTTTCTGTGCCAATTGACGGGCATTTCCGGCAGGACGAACGTTAAATCCAATAATAATCGCATCCGATGCCGAAGCCAACATTACGTCGGTTTCTGTGATTGCTCCAACTCCTTTATGGATGATGTTGATTTGGATTTCTTCGGTAGACAATTTTGAGAACTCACTCGAAAGCGCTTCCACAGAACCGTCCACGTCTCCTTTTAGGATGATGTTCAATTCCTTGAACTGGCCTAAAGCGATACGACGCCCAATTTCGGCAAGTGTAATATGACGCTGTGTCCTAACTGATTGCTCACGCAATAATTGGATACGTTTTGTTGCAATTTGTTTGGCTTCCCTTTCATCTTCAAAGACATTGAATTTGTCACCAGCAGTTGACGCACCATCCAATCCCAAAATCGAAATTGGCGTTGACGGACCGGCTGAAGTAACATTATGCCCTCTTTCATCGTGCATTGCCTTTACCTTACCATGGTTTTTTCCAGCCAAAACATAATCCCCAATTTTCAAGGTTCCCGATTGTACCAAAATTGTCGATACATATCCTCTTCCTTTGTCCAATTGTGCTTCCACAACCGTTCCCACTGCAGGCTTGTTTGGATTGGCCTTTAAGTCAAGGATTTCAGCCTCAAGCAACACTTTTTCAAGCAATTCCTTAACACCTGTTCCTTTTTTGGCCGAAATATCATGGGATTGGTATTTTCCACCCCAATCTTCCACCAATAAATTCATGGCTGCCAATTTTTCCTTGATTTTTTCAGGATTAGCACCTTGTTTATCAATTTTATTGATGGCAAATATCATCGGAACATTCGCCGCCTGAGCGTGGCTGATGGCTTCCTTTGTTTGTGGCATGATGTCATCATCTGCCGCAACCACGATGATTGCGATATCGGTAACCTGGGCTCCACGGGCACGCATCGCAGTAAACGCTTCGTGACCTGGTGTGTCCAGGAAAGTGATTTTCTGTCCGTTATCAAGAGTCACTGCATAAGCACCGATGTGCTGCGTAATTCCTCCCGATTCCCCGGCGATTACATTTTCCTTACGGATGTAATCCAGCAAAGATGTTTTACCGTGGTCAACGTGACCCATTACGGTAACGATTGGCGCACGTGTTACTAAATCTTCTTCTCTATCTTCAACAACTTCAATAGCATCTTCAATATCAGTTGTGATGAATTCTACTTCGTAACCAAATTCGTCAGCCACAATCGATAATGTCTCTGCATCCAGACGCTGGTTCATGGTAACCATGATTCCAAGAGTCATACAGGTTCCAATTACTTTGGTAATCGGCACATCCATCATCGTTGCAATTTCACCAACGGTAACAAATTCGGTAACTTTTAAAACTTTGCTTCCTTCTTCAAGAGCCTGCATTTCTTCCTCACTTCTCTGACGGTGGGTATCACGCTTGTCTCTTCTGTATTTAGCCGCTTTAGATTTGTTTCCTTTACCTTGTAAACGCTCTAAAGTTTCCTTGATTTGATTTTTAACTTCTTCTTCGGTAGGCTCAACCTTTTGAACAATTGCAGGACGATTCCCTTTTTGGAAACCACCTTTGGCTCCGCCTTTGTTTGGACCGAAAGCATTGCCTCCGCCTCCGCCACCAACTACCGGTTTTCCAGCTTCACCTGGTTTAGGCGCAATCCTTTTCCTTTTATTCTTGTTGGCGTTGTTGGCATTTGCTGCCGCATTCTGTCCGGTTGCAGGAGTTGCAGGCTTATTGGCATCCTTTTTAAACTCCTCTTTTTTCTTCTTCGGCTTGTTGAACTGCGTTAAGTCGATTTTTTGCCCAGTCAATACAGGTCCGGTAAGTGCCTGGTATTGTGTAGTATGTGTTTCGTCGATTGCAGCTTCTTCTGTAGGCTGCTCTGCAGCAACTTTAGGTTCCTTTTCTTTTGGAGCAGTTTCCTCTTTTTTAACGCTGGTTTCTTTTTTCTCAACAACCGGTTTTGCTTCCTGAACTTCTGGAGCCGCAGGAGCTTTTGGTTCAAGGTCAATCTTCCCAACTTGTTTTGGTGCTGTAATCGTTGCTTTAGCCTTAATCAGTTCCTGCTGTTGCTGACGTTCTTCGTCCAACTTGCGTTTGTCTTCGATTTCCTTTTCCCTTTCAATTCGAAGCGCTTCTTTTTCTTTTCGTATTTCTTCGCTGATTCCTTTCGAAGCTTCCTTATTCCCTTTATCTCCGGCAAACTGTCCGCAAAGAATAGCATATACATCATCGGAAATTTTTGTGTTTGGACTTGCTTCAATAGCAATGCCCTTATCCTTAAGATAATCCACAGCTCTTTCCAAAGAAATATTTAATTCCCTTAAAACTTTATTAATTCTAATATTTCCTTCAGACATAAAATCTAATTAATGTTAACTATAGTTGCGTTGTTGTTGAAGATTAGTCTTGAAACTCTTCTTTCAATATTCTGATTACTTCTAAAATGGTTTCTTCTTCAAGGTCGGTTCTTCTCACTAAATCGGCAACATCCTGGTTCAGGATGCTTCTTGCGGTATCCAATCCGATTTTTGCAAATTCGTCGATTACCCAACCATCGATTTCGTCTGAGAACTCTGTTAATTCAACATCATCTTCCTCTTCAGCAATTCCTTCACGGATTACGTCCAATTCATAACCAGTTAAAAGCCCGGCCAATTTAATGTTGTGTCCTCCACGACCGATTGCTTTAGAAACCTCTTCCAATTTCAGGAACACTTCAGCTCTTTTTTTCTCTTCGTCAATTTTAACAGAAGAAACTTTTGCAGGGCTTAATGCTCTTGTGATGTATAATTGCAGATTGGTGGTGTAGTTGATTACGTCGATGTTTTCGTTTCCAAGCTCACGAACGATTCCGTGGATCCTAGAGCCTTTCATACCTACGCAGGCACCCACAGGGTCAATTCTGTCATCATAAGAATCTACGGCTACTTTTGCTTTTTCACCTGGGATTCTCACTACGTTTTTAATCATGATCAAACCATCAAAAACCTCTGGGATTTCCTGTTCAAATAATTTTTCCAAAAATTTATCTGCCGTTCTCGACATGATGATTTGTGGTTTGTTCCCTTTCAATTCAACACTTTCGATGATTCCGCGAACGTTGTCACCTTTACGGAAAAAGTCAGACGGAATCTGTTTTTCCTTTGGCAATACGATTTCGTTTCCTTCGTCATCGATTAAGATTACAACTCTTGGACGTACGTGGTGTACTTCGGCAGTATAAATTTCGCCAATCAAATCCTTGAATTGTTTGTAAAGATTGGTATTGTCGTGTTCGTGGATTTTTGAAATCAAATTTTGGCGCAAAGCCAAAATAGCCCTTCTTCCTAAATCGATCAATTTTACCTCTTCCGAAACATCTTCCCCAACCTCAAAGTCAGGCTCGATTTTTTGAGCTTCAGACAATGCAATTTCCTGGTTTTCATCTTCTACTTCACCATCAGCTACCACCACACGATTTCTCCAAATTTCCATATCACCTTTATCAGGGTTGATAATGATGTCAAAGTTATCATCAGAACCGTATTTCTTTTTCAATGCGTTTCTAAATACATCTTCCAAAATCGCCATAAGCGTTACTCGATCAATAAGTTTATCATCTTTAAACTCTGAAAATGATTCGATTAATGCAATATTCTCCATGCCTAATTTTAATTAAATATTATTGTAACAATTGCTTCTTTTATCTCTGAATAAGGAATCTCGCGTTTGTGTTCTACCGTTTCTTTTCCTTTTCCAATTTTCTTTGGTTCTCTTGCCGTCCACGAAAGTGTAATGTTTTCATCGGTTACGGCTTCCAATTTCGCTTCAATAGTTTCAGTAGCGGTTTTTACCTTAAGGGTTCTTCCAATATTTTTTCGATATTGCCTAACCATCTTCAAAGGTGTTGAAACTCCTGCCGAAGCTACCTCTAACGAATAATCCTGTTCTTCGCGGTCTAAGTTGTTTTCAATTGCACGGCTTACATCAATGCAGTCCTGCAAATTTACACCATTATCACCATCTAACGTTACCATGACTTTAAATGTTTCTGTTATCGTTAAATCCACCAGAAACAAGGAAGGTTTTTCGCTTAATACCTCCTCCAATAAATTCGAAACTTTATCTTTAAATGTCATATTTGTATAAAAAGAGGGAAGCAGTGCTTCCCTCATTATTTAGTTTTCAATAGTAAATAACGGTGCAAATATAGTTATTTTTTTATAAACCAAAAATTGTTATCATATCAAAAAAAAATAATACCTTTATTGTATTAATATACTATCCAAAATTTACTTATATCATGAAAAAAATCTTAGTACCTACAGACTTTTCAGACCATGCCTATTACGCCCTTAAAGTTGCTTCACAAATCGCCAGAAAGAATGGTGGCGAAATCATTTTACTACATATGTTGGAACTGCCTCACCAAGCTGGTGACGCCATAGGAAGTGGTCATGATTTACCTGAAATAATGCTTTTTAAGAATTCGGCAATTAACAAATTGGAGAATTTGATGGATGATAGTAATTTGGAAGGCTTAAAGGTTTCTGAAATTATTCAGTTTGAATTGGCCTTTGACGGGATATTGAAAGTGAGCGAAAAAAATAATATTGATTTGATTGTAATGGGTTCGCATGGTGCTAGTGGATTCAAGGAAATGTTTATTGGTTCCAATGCAGAAAAAGTAGTCCGGAATTCGGAAGTTCCTGTGTTAATCATTAAAAAAGATGCCGGAGAATTCAATGTGAATAAATTTGTATTTGCAGCTGACTTTTCGGAAGAAATCAAAAAACCTTTCGCCAAGGTTGTTGATTTTGCAAACAAGTTTGGAGCAGAACTGGAATTGGCAATGATCAACACGCCAAGCAGCTTCAAACCAACGCACATAGCGGAAGAAATCATGAAAAAGTTTGTTGCTAATTTTAACATCAACAACTACACTATAAACATTTACAACGATGTGAATGTTGAAAACGGGATATTAAACTTCGCAAATCATATCAACGCTGATTTGATTGGTGTAAGTACCCACGGAAGAAAAGGGATAGCGCATTTTTTCAACGGAAGCATCAGCGAAGATTTGGTAAACCACTCTAAAAGACCGGTTGTAACCTTCAAGATATAATTGATTGCAAATTGCATAAAAACAAAAAATCCTCTCAAATTGAGAGGATTTTTTGTTGGTCTACTAGGACTCGAACCTAGAAAGGCTGCACCAAAAACAGCTGTGTTACCATTACACCATAGACCAGCTTTGCTTAACGCGAGTGCAAATTTAAAACAAATTTTATTTTACACAAGTAAATAATTAGAAAAAATTAAAAACTGCTGCTGAAATTAACTTAACAGAGCCTGCAATAAACTTGGAATTAAACCTTTATCCTATTTGAGAAAAATTTGTTAATGCACGTTTAATTGCGTTAAAAAAAATAGTTTCTTTGTAACAGTAAAATAAAAACCTTCATTTCATATCTATATGATGAATTTTAACTTCAATAAATGGAACACCATCCTTGGATGGACAACATTTGCAATTGCCCTGATCACTTATTGCCTAACCGTTGAACCAACGATGAGTTTCTGGGATTGTGGGGAATATATCTCAACTGCTGCCAAACTGGAAGTAGGCCATCCGCCCGGAGCACCATTATTCCAAATCCTTGGTGCTTTCTTTGCCATGTTTGCCACAAGTAAGGAAACCGTTGCATTGATGGTAAATATGGTGTCGGTTTTTTCAAGTGCCTTTACGATACTGTTTATGTTTTGGTCGTCATCGATCTTGCTACGGAAAATAGTTTCCCAATACACCGAAATAGATAAAAACAAAGCAATTGTCATTCTCGGAAGTTCGTTTGTAGGTTCACTGGCCTTTACCTTTTCAGACAGTTTCTGGTCAAGTGCCGTTGAAGCCGAAGTATATGCCATGGCTTCTTTATTCATAGCCATAATGTTTTGGCTTGGGCTGCGTTGGGAAGAAGACATGCATACACCCAAAGGAAATCGTTGGCTGATATTAATCTCATTGATGGTCGGGCTTTCATTTGGAGTCCATTTCATGGCATTGCTGACCATTCCTTCTATCGGGTTTTTATATTATTTCAAAAACTGGAAAACGATTACCATTAAGAATTTCATTATTGCCAACATTATAATTGTTGCGATCCTATTGTTCATTTTCCTATTCCTATTGCCGTACACCTTGGCGTTTTTCGGGAAAATGGAAATCTTTATGGTGAACAGCATTGGACTGCCATTCAATTCGGGAACCATATTCGCATTTTTATTGATTGCGGCCTTGTTCTACTTCGGATTGAAATATACCCGCGAAAAAGGACATCCGTTTTACAACACAGGCTTGTTATGCATCCTTTTTGTCCTACTTGGCTTTTCCGTTTGGATGATGCTGCCAATCCGTGCCAATGCCAATGTGGTAATTAATGAAAACAAACCTTCAGATGCTGCCGAGGTTTTGGCTTACTACAATCGGGAACAGTATGGTGTAAACCCATTATTTTATGGCCCTCAATATACCGACACTTTTGCCGGATTGGACAAAGACGAACCTTATTTGGATAAAAAACCCAACTACGAAAGAGATTATAAAACAGGCAAATATGTTATCGTAAACAATTACAAAAACGCCGAACAAAACAGTGACAATGCCCAGAAAGCCTTTCTACCAAGACTTTGGAGCACAGACCATATCGACAACTATATGCAGTTTACCGGTGTTCCAAAAATAGAACTCAACCAGAATTATCCTTACGAAGATGATTTGGCACAATACGGAGTTAACATTGACAGCCTGAGTGAAGAACAGGTTGCAATGGCTGTTGGACAGTTGAAGGAAGAAATGAGCAAGACCATTGGCGAATTCAAAACAGCTTATGCCCAAAAGAAAATTGACAACGAAGACTATGTTTCCTTCCTAAAAAAATACAGCGATTATTTGACGATAGAAAAACCATCAACCTGGGACAACTTGAGTTTTATGGTCGAATACCAATTTGGCTACATGTATGGCCGTTACCTGCTATGGAATTTTGTCGGAAGGCAGAATGACATTCAGGGGAAATACGACAATCTTGACGGGAATTGGTTAAGTGGGATCAATTTCATTGACGAAATCCATCTGGGCAAAGGAACCCAGGAAAACCTTCCGGATGATGTAAAAAATAATAAGGGACGAAATCTGTATTACTTCCTGCCATTATTCATTGGCTTAATCGGATTAATGTACCACGCGCAAAAAGACTTGAAGAGTTTCTACGTGCTTTTGGCCTTATTCCTGTTCAACAGCATTGCGTTAAAGATATTCCTAAACGAAAGGCCTTTTGAACCGCGTGAACGAGATTATGCTTTGGTTGGTTCGTTCTACGTCTATGCGATTTGGTTAGGTTTTGGTGTGTATGCCATTTATGAAATGATATCCGAAAAAGTAAAATCAAAACTGATTGGACCTGTTGTAATTGGTGCCTGTCTTTTGGCTGCGCCAATCCTCATGGCTTCCCAAAACTGGGACGACCATAGCCGTGCCAAAAAATATACCGCAATTGCAATGGCTAAGAATTACCTCGAGTCCTGTGACCAGAATGCGATTCTCTATACGATTGGCGACAACGACACATTCCCGCTTTGGTATGCCCAGGAAATAGAAGGCGTTAGGACCGATATCAAAATCGTAAATACGCAATTGTTCATGACCGATTGGTATATTGACCAAATGAAATTCAAAACCTATAAAGCTGACGGTTTGCCAATTTCATTCAAACACAGCGAATATGTTGGAGACAAACTCGATTACGTTGCCCACATCCCAAAAACGGATGCGCGTTGGAATATTAAGGATTTTATCGATTTTATCAAAAATCCAAAATCAACAGTCGAAATGTCGAACGGGCAAACCATCCATTTTTATCCGACAAACAAAATCAGGATTCCGATTGACAAAAACAACATCATTAAAAACAAGGTTGTGAATCCGAAATATTTTGACTCCATCGTTCCTTATATCGATTTGGATATCAAAGGAAGTGCGCTTTACAAAAATCGTCTGATGGCTTTGGATGTTTTGGCTAACAACGACTGGAAACGCCCTGTATATTTCACCGGAGGAAGTTTTGGCGATGACGACTACCTTTGGATGAAGGATTACCTTCAATTGGATGGATTGGTTTATAAATTAGTCCCAATCAAAACTCCGCTTGACGAAGAAAACCCTTATGACATGGGCGATATTGACAGTGACAAAATGTATGATTTGGTTCAGAAATGGACTTGGGGCAATGGTGAACTTACAACCATTTACCATGATCCTGAAACCCGTAAAAACAGCATATCGTACCGAACCAATATGGCAAGGCTGATGGAGCAGTTAATCAATGAAGGCAAAAAGGACAAAGCCAAAAAAATCATCGATATGGCATTGACCCAAATGCCTATGGATTATTATGGTTATTACACTATGGTTGAACCTTTTGCCGGCGGTTATTATGAAGTTGGCGAAAAAGCCAAGGCGCGACAATTGTTGGAAAGGCTGATGACAAAATACAAGCAGAACCTCACCTATTACTCGGGAATCCAGCCGTCAATCCAAAACGGGATTGCATCGGATATTATTACGGATATTGAGCGTTACCGTAGTCTTTTGATGGTAATGAAAGATCGTGGCGATGTTGCGTTTTACAACAAAAACAAACCAGCATTCAATGCATTGGTCAATAGATTCTCCCGTTTCGGAAGAGAATTGGAATAGACTTAATTTAAAACAATAAAATGTGCCAACTGCTTCGCCTGTTCGCTACGCTCGGGTGAGAAATCATTTGGCACATTTTTTTTATATTTAGCCTATGGGTTTCTGGGTGAAAACAAATCGTTTTGTCAAGTGGGTTTTTCCAAATTATGTTTGGGACATTCCGAACCATGGCAATAAAGTATTCCTCTCTTTTGACGATGGCCCAACACCCGAAGTCACGGAATGGACCTTGGAACAGTTGCAGAAATTTGATGCCAAGGCTACTTTCTTCTGCATTGGCAACAATATCGAAAAACATCCCGAAATTTTAAAAAAGATAGTAGAAGCTGGCCACGCCATTGGCAATCATACTTTCGATCATCTTAAAGGCTGGAATACCCCAAATGATAACTACATCAAAAATGCCCTGGACTGCCAGTCGCTGTTAACCAATCGCAAATTAGGATCTGAAAAATTATTCCGTCCTCCTTATGGGAAAATAAGGCCTGCACAATCCAAAAAGCTACGACGTCTAGGTTATAAGATCATCATGTGGGACGTTATTTCGTATGATTTTGATGCACAAACCTCCAATGAACAATGCCTTGAGAATGTTTTGAAAAATGTCCAATCGGGAAGCATCATTGTTTTCCACGACAGTGTAAAGGCAGAACACAACCTGAAATATGCTTTGCCCAGGACTTTGGAGTTCCTGAAAAATAAGGGTTATATCTGTGCAAGTATCGTATTGGGATAAAAACGCGCCAACAGCCCCGATTGCAGCTAGCTACCGTGTAGCGCGGAAAGCGGGAACATGAGTGGGAAAAGATAAAAACGTCTGCTGCCAAAAAACAAAAAACCCGTCCATTTCTGAACGGGTTTTGTATATAGTAAGAGTAATTCTTATGCTTCGAAAGGAAGGATAGAAACAAATGATTTGTTTTCTCCTTTTTTCTGAAACTTTACAATTCCATCAACTTTTGCATGTAAGGTATGATCTTTACCCATGTAAACGTTATCTCCTGGATTGTGTTTAGAACCTCTTTGTCTAACGATGATATTTCCAGCAATTGCAGCTTGACCACCAAAAATCTTAACGCCTAAACGTTTCGATTCTGATTCTCTACCATTCTTAGAACTACCGACACCTTTCTTGTGAGCCATGACGTATAAGTTTTAAATATTAGTTGTTTTCTTCAGTTGCAGTTTCTGTTGCTTCAGCTTTTTTTGCTTTAGGCGCTTTTGGTGCCTTTGGCTCAGCTGCTGCTTTTTCCACTTTCTCTGCTTTTGGTTCTGCTACAGCTTTTTCAGCTTTAGCGGCTTTTTTTCCTCCAGTTGCAGAAATACCTTCAATCACGATTTGTGTAAGATATTGTCTGTGTCCGTTTCTTTTTTTGTAACCTTTTCTTCTTTTCTTTTTGAAAACGATTACTTTGTCTCCTTTTAAGTGTGATAACACTTTAGCTTCTACTGAAGCACCTTCTATAGCTGGGGCGCCTAAAGTAATGTTACCACTGTCGTCTAATAAAAGAACTTTGTCAAAAGAAACTTTTGAACCTTCTTCATTAGCCAAACGGTGAACATAAACCTTTAAGTCTTTGCTTACTTTGAATTGTTGCCCTGCTATCTCTACGATTGCGTACATAACAATAATGTTTAGTTAATTTTTTAAGTGCGCAAATATACGACTATTTCTCATTCACGCAACACTAACGCAAAAAAAGTTTAAAGTTCTTAATCAATGTGTTAGATGCAGCTACAGAAAACTTTAGATTTTTCTTGATTTTAGAGAAAATAAATTACTTTTGGTGTAACAAAATTTAAGGTTAGGCTTCTAACCACAAAATCAACTGAAAAAAATTTAAATTTTTTATGAAAAATTCATTAATCGCTTTAAGTTCAATGCTTATGCTTGGAGGAACAGCTATTGCCCAAAAGGTCGCTTTTGAGGAGTACGATTTGCCAAATGGACTACATGTAATTTTACACAATGACCAATCTGCGCCAGTTGTAATCACCTCGGTTATGTATCACGTAGGTTCCAAAGATGAAAATCCGGAAAGAACCGGATTTGCCCACTTTTTTGAACATTTATTGTTTGAAGGAACAGAAAATATCAAACGTGGTGAATGGTTCAAGATTGTAACTTCAAACGGAGGTACAAACAACGCCAACACTTCAGACGACCGAACGTATTATTTTGAGGTTTTCCCTTCCAATAATACCCAATTAGGATTGTGGATGGAATCAGAAAGACTGATGCACCCTGTGATTAACCAAATTGGCGTTGATACGCAAAATGAAGTGGTGAAGGAAGAGAAAAGGCTTCGTGTTGACAATCAGCCATACGGGCAGTTAATTGCCGAAGTAAAGAAGAATATGTTTAAAGTGCACCCTTACCGTTGGGCAACCATCGGTTCAATGGAACATTTAGATGCTGCTACCTTAAAAGAGTTCCAAGATTTCAATAAAAAATTCTACTCTCCAAACAATGCGGTTTTAGTGGTTGCAGGTCAGATTGACATTGCACAGACTAAACAATGGATCCAGGATTATTTCGCACCAATCCCAAGAGGTGTTGAAATCAAGAAGCAAACATTCACTGAGGCGCCAATTACAGAAACAATCCACGCAACTTTCGAGGATCCAAACATCCAAAAACCAATGGTGGTTGCGGCTTACAGAATCCCTTCGATGAAAACACGTGACGCAAGGGTTATGGATATGATTTCTACTTATTTGAGTAATGGAAAAAGTTCTAAATTATACAAAAAGATTGTTGACGACAAGAAAATGGCGTTGCAGATCGGAGCTTTCAACTATGCTCAGGAAGATTACGGTCAATATATCCTTTACGGAATGCCACAAGGCGAATTCACATCAAATGACCTAATCAAGGAAATTGACGAGGAAATCGTGAAACTGCAAACGGACTTGATTTCAGAAAAGGATTTCCAAAAATTACAAAACATCAACGAAAGCAATTATGTAGATAACAATGCAAGCATTGAAGGTGTTGCCGAAAATTTAGCAACCTATTACTTATTGTATGGTGATGTTAACCTAATCAATACCGATATCGATATCTTACGTTCAGTTACCCGTGAAGAGATGAGAGCTGCGGCTAAAAAGTACCTGAATCCAAACCAACGTTTGATTTTGGATTATGTACCTGCAAAAGACAAAGCTGAAAACAAATCAGAGAACAAAGCTGAAAACAAATAATAAACCGTAAGAAAATGAAAAAATCAATTATAGTATTATCAAGCTTGTTTTTAACTTTTATCATGCAAGCACAAGACAGAACGCAGCCAAAACCTGGCCCTGCTCCAAAATTAAACATTAAAAAACCTGAAACTTTTTCGTTGCCAAACGGATTAAAGGTTTTGGTAGTTGAGAACCACAAACTTCCAAGGGTTTCGTATAGCTTAACTATTGACAACACTCCATATGCTGAAGGCAATAAAAAAGGTGTTGACGATTTGACCAGCAGCCTAATCGGAAACGGTTCTACAAAAACTCCAAAAGATCCTTTCAACGAAGAAATCGATTTCCTGGGTGCAAACATCAACTTCTTTTCTTCTGGCGCATCTGCAAGCGGATTGTCAAAACATGCCAAAAGAATCATGGAATTAATGGCCGAAGGTGCTTTGATGCCAAACTTTACCCAAGATGAATTTGACAAAGAAAAAGACAAACTTATCGAAGGCCTTAAAACTCAGGAAAAAAGTGTTCCTGCTGTTGCCGGAAGAGTTGAAAAAGTTTTGGCTTATGGTAAAAACCATCCTTATGGGGAATACTTATCAGAAGAGACTATCAATAATGTAACTCTTGCTGATGTTCAGTCAAACTACAGAACATATTTCGTTCCTCAACATGCTTATTTAGTAGTAGTTGGTGACGTTAAGACCAAAGACGTTAAAAAAACAGTTGAAAAGCTATTTGGTTCATGGGCCAAAGCTACAGCTCCAAGTTTAACGTATTCAAACCCAACAAACGTTCAGTACTCCCAAATCAATTTTGTGGACATGCCAAACGCGGTTCAGTCGGAAATTACAATCTTAAATACGGTTAACTTAAAAATGAGTGACCCTGATTATTTCCCTGTAATCCTTGCGAACCAGGTTTATGGAGGTGATTTCAACAGTTACCTGAACATGAATTTAAGGGAAGCTCACGGTTGGACTTACGGTGCGCGTTCTTCTATCGGTTTTGACAAAAATATCTACAGCGAATTCAGAGCAAATACACAGGTTAGAAATTCAGTAACAGATAGTGCTGTTGTTGAAGCTTTAAAGGAATTAAAAAGAATCCGAACTGAAAAAGTAACTGACGAAGTTTTAAATAATGTAAAAGAAGGATACATTGGAAAGTTCGTGATGCAGGTTGAAAAACCGGCTACTGTGGCTCGTTATGCCTTAAATATTGAAACTGAAGGTTTACCAGCTGATTTCTATGAAAACTACATCAGAAACATCAAAGCGGTTACGCCGGAAGATGTAATGAGAGTTGCCAATAAATATTTCCTCTCTGACAATGCAAGGATTTTGGTTGTCGGAAAAGGTTCTGAAGTAATCTCTGGATTAGAGTCATTAAAGATTCCAATGTTCTATTTTGACAAATTCGGAAATCCAACAGAAAAACCGGCAATGAAAAAACCAGTTCCTGCCGGAGTTACCGTAAAAACTGTAATTGATTCTTATGTTGCCGCAATTGGTGGAGATAAAGCACTTAAAGGAGTTAAGTCGATATCGTATGTTGGTTCAACTACAATTCCACAAGCACCAATGCCTTTGTCATACACTTCAAAAATGGATAACAAAGGAAGAATGGCTGTTGAACTTTCAATGGCTGGAATGGGATCAATTATGAAACAGGTTTACAATGGTACAACCGGATACATGATGCAGCAAGGACAGAAAAAAGTTTTGGAAGGTGAAGATCTTGCAAAAATGAAGGAAAACGCAGTCTTATTCAACGAAACCTTGTTGGCTACCAAAAAAGGCGTTACAGTTGCTGCAATTGAGCCAATGAATGGTTCCGATGCTTATGCTGTTGTTGATGGTGACACTACTTATTATTTTGACGTAAAATCTGGTTTGAAAACTGCTGAAGCTTCTACGGATGACAAAGGTGGTCAAAAAGCAACACGAGTTACAACCTTTAACGACTACAGAGCTGTTAAAGGAGTGAAAGTTCCTTTCAACACCATCATGAATGTTGGATTTGAACTGGACATCAAAATGAGTGATGTAAAAATCAACGAAGATGTAACTGAGGCAGACTTTCAATAATTAAATTGAAATTATCATAAATTAAAAGTCCCGATTTCTCGGGACTTTTTTTATTTCTTGTTGGCAAGGTAAACTCCGATTAAAATGATGAATGCTCCCAAAAACTGCAAAGGCGTCAGCATTTCATTATCCAATATTCCCCACAAACAGGCTACTATTGGTATCAGATAAGTAACCGATGAGGCAAAGATTGGCGACGAAATCTGAATCAGTTTGTAGAATATTACATTCGCAACTCCTGTCCCAACAATTCCCAAAATCATTACATAAAACATCGCGTGCTGTGTTGCTGCCAAATGCATTTTTCCGGTAAAATCGGTGCAGCATAAAATCACAATTGCCGGAACCAGCATCACTAAAAAGTTTCCGGTTGTAATGCTCAGCGGCTTCACATCGGAAAGGTATCTTTTTATCAGATTGACATTCGTCGCATAACAAACAGTCGCTATCAGCACAAAAACCGAGTACGAGTAATCCTCGGAAACTCCCTGTTCATTTCCATTAAAAATCAAAACCGCCGTTCCGATCAATCCAATGATGATCCCGAAAATCTGGTTCCTTCTAAAATTCAACCCGAAGGCAATAGCACCCAAAATCAAAGTATTCAATGGCGTCAGAGAATTTAGGATCGAACAAATGGAACTGCTTACTTTCGTTTCGGCTATGGCAAAAAGATAGGCCGGAATGAATGTCCCAAACAACGAAGTCAATGCAATGTATTTCCACTGATGCTGCGCAATCGAAGAAAGGCTTTTAAAACCAACTATCAATAAAAATACAGCGCAAAAGATAATCCGGAGCGAACCCAATTGATAGGGATTCAAACCATCCAATCCTCGTTTGATTAATATAAAGGAGCTTCCCCAAATCAGTGCAAGTGCAACAAGGATAATCCATTTTAGCTGTTGTGATTTCATGTGTAGGTAACTATTGTTTTTTGATGTATCAAATTTTGTAATTATTTTAAGAATAACCGCTTTTATTTTTTACTAATTTTGTCCATGAATAAATAAATTCTAAAAAATATGAATTTCACCAAATCGCTTTTAACTTTTGGAATCGCGTCAACCTTAATGATTGGCTGCAAAGATGCGTCGAATAAACCTGCTGCTGCAAATGAAGAAGCAAAAGTTGAGAAAAAAGCTGTTGCGGCTGTAAAACCGGAAACAGCAAGTTTCAAAATTGATGGCATGACCTGTGCAATGGGCTGCGCCAAAACAATTGAAACAAAATTGTCAAACCTTGAAGGTGTTCAAAAAGCAACTGTCGATTTTGATAAAAAAGAAGCAACTGTTGAATTTGACGCTACAGTTTTAACTCCGGAAAAATTGACCAAAGCTGTAGAAACTACAGGCGACGGCGAAACCTACAAAGTTTCAGGAATGAAAACTAAAGGGAAAGTTTAAATTTAATCTAGCAAACGATACTAAAAAAGGAACTCAATTGAGTTCCTTTTTTATTTCCATTTAATGGTTTCCAGCAATCGCTGCATGTCGTTTTTGACATAACTCGCGGCTGGCATAATCGAATCAAAACGAGGTTTGGCATAAAAATAAACCGAACCTGTTACAAAATGCTTGATGCTGTCTGTGGCGTAAAATTGCCCATTGGTTGCTGCATTTCCGTCAACGCGGTAAAACATTCCGTAGACTTTTGTTTCCGGATTGATATAAGGCTGTTCCAAAATGTCGTCGGCTTTAATGACATGCTCATACGTTAGCTTTTGGGCATCGCGAAGCAAAACATTGATATTGTTGTTCACTTCTTTATAGGTCAGGTAAATTGTGGCTTTCATCTTTGGGTAATGAATCGAAAAACCGCAGTTCTTATCTTCCTTGATGATTGCATCTTCATTCATGTCAAATTCAAACGGACAGTGGTTGCTGAAATGGGCATATTTGGCAACAGGATAATCCAATCGCAATTGGCTTGCAGGTTTTGGAAGCACTTCGTCCTTACAGCTAACGGCAAAAACCATAAGCAGCAATCCGGCGAAAAGGCCAATCATTTTTTTAAGCATTTTTAATTTATTCAAGGGTTACTTTTAATTGTTTTATTCTTTTTTTGTCGACTACTTCAATCGTGAAACGCACATTGGAGAAGTGGATTTTTTGTCCCTTTTTCGGGAAATTCCCAAGGATTTCCAATATGAATCCCGCCAAAGTTTCAGCTTCTCCCTTATTGTCTTCAAAGTTTTGTTCGTCTACATCTACAATCCGGTAAAAATCCTTCAGGTTGATTTTGCCTTCAAAAAGGAAATTTTTGTCATCAATCTGCGAGAAGTTCAAATTCTCATCATCAAACTCATCCGAAATATCGCCAACGATTTCTTCAATGACATCTTCCAAAGAAACCAAACCCGAAGTTCCTCCATATTCATCAACCACAATGGCAAGATGGCTTTTTTTGCTTTGGAATTCCTTGAGCAGGTCATCGAGCTTTTTATTCTCAGGAACGAAAAAAGGTTCGCGGATTAATTTGTTCCAGTCAAAATCCTTCTTGTTGATATGCGGAATCAGGTCTTTCACAAAGAGTATGCCTTCAATATGGTCAATGCTTTCGCGATAAACCGGAATCCTGGAATAGCCTTTGTCTACTATTTTGGCATAAATCTCAGCAAAGCTTTCTTCGATTTCCAATGCAAAAATATCAATTCTCGGGCTCATAACCTGCTTTGTATCGGTATTTCCAAAAGAAACAATCCCTTCCAATATTTTCTGTTCTTCAGTAGTGGTGTCTTCGGTCGAGGTCAGTTCCAAAGCCTGTGATAATTGGTCCACTGATATATTGGCCTTTTGTTTCCCTAGCTTTTCATGCAGAAAAATGCTCACGGCACGCATAGGCAGGCTAATCGGCGAAAGCAGTTTGTCTAAAAACGACATCGGATTGGCCACAAACTTGGAGAACTGTATGTTGTTTCGGCTGGCGTAAATTTTGGGCAAAACCTCACCAAACAAAAGAATCAAAAACGTCACTAGTAAAACTTCAACAATGAATTTCAATAGCGGTGATTCTATGGATTCAAAAATGGAATTCCCGGTAAACGAAAAGATAATCACAACGCCAATATGGCTAAAATTGTTTGCCACCAATATGGTCGCCAGCAATTTTTTGGGACGCTGCAATAATTTTGAAATCAGGTTCGCTTTAGAGGCATCTTCCTCGGCTAAAATCGTAAGGTCGTTTTGCGTAAGTGAAAAAAGTGCTACTTCGGCTGCAGAAACCATGGCAGAGCAAAACAAAAGAAAAACAATGCCTATGCTTCCAAAAAGTAAGTTAGTGTCAATGTTTGCAAGAAAAGTTAAACTGGGCTCCGGGTCCAAAAGCGTAAAGATTAATTAAACAATATCAAAACGGTAAATCGTTTTCAGGAGGTACAGGATTTGACGGTTCAAAATTAGTGTTTTTTGTTTCTAAATTCTGTGATGTTTTTAAACCATCCACTTCTTTTTTGGTTGTCAAAAACGTAAACTCGGTAACTTGAATTTCTGTGGTATATTTTGTAGAGCCATCTTCGGCCTGCCATTGGCGTGATTTTATCCTTCCTTCCACAAATATTTTATCTCCTTTGGTCAAATATTTTTCGCAAATTTCTGCAGCCTTGTTCCGCACTACAAGATTATGCCATTCGGTAGAAGTGATTTTTTCGTTGGTTTGCTTGTTGATATAAACTTCGTTCGTGGCTAACGGAAACCTTCCTATACAATTCCCTCCTTCAAAATAGTGCATCTTTACATCGTCACCAAGATGACCGATTAACATGACCTTATTTAAAGTACCATTCATTTGTAAAGTGTTATTTATTGAGCTGTGCTCCATACAGTTCGGCAAAATGCCTCGTGTCCCTCAAATTTAATAAATTTTTTAAAAACTAAGCCCAAACTTTCTCAATAAAATTGAAAATTACAATCGGATACGGAAATTTTGAAGCTGATTCCCAATCGATTCCATTTTCAAGCGTTCCTTTCAGCCGTATTTTCCAAAATTGTATGTGCAGGTGTTGATGCGAAAGTTTATGGCGAATTGGAATCTGATTGTACAATTGTATCTCGCGGATTTCATTTTCAACAAAGCCCTGGTTTTGGATTAATGCAAAAATGGTTTCTTCGGCTTCGGGTGAAATCGTTTCAAGCAGTGGAAACTCATATAAATTATGCCAGATTCCCTTTTGGGTTCGTTTACTTATAATAGTGTTATTGTTTTCATCTGAAAAAACCAGGTAATTGAAATACCTATTGGTCACTTTCAGTTTTTTGGATTTCACAGGAAGCTGGTTGACTTTTTTCTTTTGCAAAGCCAGGCAGCTATCATTAAAGATACAAACACTGCAATCGGGATTTTTGGGTACGCATTGCAAAGCGCCAAACTCCATTATTGCCTGATTGAAAATATTCGCCTGGTTTTTCAGAATCAAAGCTGCTGCCAACTGTGCAAATTCCTTTTTGGCTCCCGAAGAAGCAATATCGGTTTCCACATCAAAATAGCGCGACAATACCCTGAAAACATTTCCATCAACAACAGGAACATGCTCATTATAGGAAAAGGATGCAATTGCGGCCGCTGTGTATTCCCCTATTCCTTTTAACTTTAATAATTCGGAATAGCTTTTTGGGAATTCCCCATTCAATTCAAAAGCGACCTGTTTTGCAGTTGCATGAAGGTTTCTTGCCCTGGAATAATAACCCAATCCCTGCCAGAGTTTCAAAACCTGTTCTTCATCGGCATTTGCCAGGTCAAAAACGGTAGGAAATGCTTCGGTAAATTTCAAAAAGTAAGGCATCCCCTGCGCAACCCGCGTCTGCTGAAGCATGATTTCGGAGAGCCAAATATGGTAAGGATTCGTAGTATTTCTCCATGGCAAATCACGTTTGTTTTGTAAATACCATTGGATAAGTGATTTAGAGAAATTCATAGCTAAATTGTGGTTTACAAAAATAAATCTTTATGTGATTAAATTTTAATAGATTATGCTTGAAATATTGTTTTTTTAATTTGTATATTTGCAACCTCAAAAAAATTACATAATAATATTAAATACGAAAGAAAATGACGAAAGCAGATATCGTAGCAAAGATTTCAGAGAAAAAAGGACTTGAAAAAGGAGATGTTCAAGCAGTAGTTGAAGCGTTCATGGAAGAAGTAAAAATGTCTCTGGAAACTGGAGACAATGTTTACTTAAGAGGTTTTGGTAGTTTTATCATCAAAACAAGAGCTGAAAAAACTGGTAGAAATATTTCAAAAAACACAACTATCAAGATTCCTGCACACAATATCCCTGCATTCAAACCTGCAAAAGTATTTGTAGAAGCAATAAAAACTAATACTGAAGTAGCAGTATAAAACTTATTTATTAATCACAAAATCACCAACGTATGCCAAGTGGTAAAAAAAGAAAAAGACATAAGGTAGCGACGCACAAAAGAAAAAAACGTGCGAGAGCTAACCGACACAAAAAGAAAAAGTAGTTTTAAACTACTTTTCTTTTTTTAGAAAACGTTCATTGAAATTGGAATTGAAAAATTCCACCGGGTAAAAACAATACCTGTTTAAAATGTTTAATCCATCTGTACCAAAAGGTTTTTGGTTTAGGGTTAATGGTTTATGGTTCCTAACTATAAACGAAAAACCATAAACTATAAACGACAAATACAGATAAAAATTTACAAAGTGAATAAAGAACTAATTATTAGATCTGATGAAAACGCTGTAGATTTTGCCTTATTAAAAGATGGAAAACTAATTGAATTACACAAACAAGAAGAAACAAGCAACTTCCAGGTTGGCGATATTTTTATTGCCAAAATCAGGAAACCGGTTGCCGGCTTAAATGCTGCTTTTGTAAATGTAGGCTACGAAAAGGACGCCTTTTTGCATTACCACGATTTAGGCCCCAATTTTGCTTCTTATTTGAAATTCATAAAACTTGTAAGCGCAGGTAAACTAAAAGATTTCTCCCTAAAAAACTTCCAGTTTGAAAAGGAAATTGACAAAGACGGAGCCGTTGCAGATATACTCAACGCCAACCAGTCAATATTAGTACAAGTTGTTAAGGAACCTATTTCTACAAAAGGTCCACGAATAAGCTGTGAGCTTTCATTCGCCGGACGATTTTTAGTTTTAGTGCCTTTTTCCGATCGTGTTTCTGTTTCGCAAAAAATAGAATCCAAAGAAGAAAAAGACCGACTTAAAAAACTCGTACAATCTATCAAACAAAGAGGTTTCGGTGTTATTGTGAGAACAGTAGCAGAAGGCAAAAGCATAGCCGAATTAGAAAAAGATTTGCAGAACTTAATGAATAGATGGACTGCAATGAGTAAAAAATTACCAACTGCACATCATCCATCCAAGGTTTTAGGAGAGCTTAACAAAGCTTCTTCCATACTCAGGGATGTATTCAACGATACTTTCACCAGTATCCAAACGGATGATGAAGAGTTGTACCATGAAACAAAGGACTATTTAGCCGAAATAGCTCCGGAGAAACAAAAAATTGTTAAACTTTATCAGTCGAAAGACACGCCATTGTTTGAAAAATACCATATCGAGCGCCAAATAAAAACTTCCTTTGGCCGAACCGTATCTATGAGTAAAGGAGCCTATTTAATCATAGAACATACCGAAGCTCTGCACGTCATCGACGTAAACAGCGGAAACCGTTCGAACAAAGCCAACAACCAGGAAGATACAGCTTTGGAAGTAAATATGATTGCCGCTGCAGAAATTGCAAGGCAGTTACGCCTTCGGGATATGGGAGGAATCATCGTAGTCGATTTTATCGACATGAAAGATCCAGACAATCGCCAGGTGTTGTTCAACTTCCTTAGGGATGAAATGAGCGACGATAAAGCCAAACACAAAATCTTACCGCCGAGTAAATTTGGATTAGTCCAAATCACCAGACAGCGCGTAAGGCCAGAAGTAAATATTGAAACAAGGGAAGAAAATCCAAATAACCTGACCAGCGACATCGATGCGCCAATCCAGATTATTGATAAGATTAATTTTTCGCTTGAAAAGATTGCCAAAGACCATAACGGCGTGAAACTAAACGTTCACCCTTTTGTGGCAGCATACCTTAAAAAAGGTTTTCCATCATTACGTTCAAAATGGTTTTTTGAACATAAAAAGTGGGTGAAAATCATACCTCGTGACGCTTACACGTATTTAGAGTACCGATTCTTCGACAACGAAGGAAAGGAAATCAAGGAATAAAGAAAAGACCGCCTCTCGCAAGATTGGCGGTTTTTTTATGTCTAATATCAAGTTAAAAACAAGCTAAAGCTTGTATACCTGACTGCCACTGGCAGTCCTCCTTTTAATTTCAAATGACAACGAAGGAAAGGAAATCAAGGAATAAACAAGAAACCGCCTCTCGCAAGATTGGCGGTTTTTTTATGTTTATTTTATATGGGCGTTACCCTTCGGGTCGCGCTTTTCGCAGCACAAGGTACTTGCTTCAATCGCTAACGCAACTTCAAAATACCTGAGACCTTTAACCTATTCTAACTCATATTCCAGCCTCACTGTAATCCTTGCAGTCTTATTCTTGCTGTAGGTATCGTTGATTCCACCGTAGCTGTCTTCTTCTGTAGAGCCTTGGCCTGTAATCTGGAAAACTCCCATGCTCGCTCGTTTCAGTTTGCCCAAATCTCCGTCTGCGGTTTTTACGATTTTGGTCGCGCGTTCATTGGCGTCTTTAGTCGCTTTCTCAATCAGGCTCTGTTTTAAGCTTGGCAAATCTGAAAAGGTATACTGAATGCTGTTCGAAGACAATTCAACTCCTGAATTGATTAATTCGGATGTTTTGCTCGATACTTCCTCAATCCGGTTCATCAAATCAGGATTCTTTTTGGCCGAAAAGGAAATCGTCTGTGTCGCCTGGAAACCGTCAAAAACCTGTTCGTAATGCGTTTGGTTGTCGGTACCTTCGCTTCGCACTTCCCTGAATTTTTTCTGGAAATTGACTGCGCCAAAACTAAATTCACTGGTTTTAAAACCTTTGCTTAAAAAGAAATTCGAAACAATTTTCTGATCGGAAACAATCTTATTATAGGCTTCCTTAATGTCAAAACTCGTGGTTGTAAAACTTCCCGACCACAAAATCTCATCGGAAACAAAATCCTTTGTTCCAAGCCCAATAACAGAAATGGAATCGAGGTTTGCATTCCGATTTTTAAATGAACTTCCTAAAATCCATGCAGTAATAATTACCGCAACACCGATAATTATTGAAGAGCTAATTTTATTCATTGGTTTTCAGTTTATTATATAACGCAAAAAACAGGATATTATTATACCTATTTTCTCCTTTCGGCAAAAAAGCGAATCATCAAATTGGATGCTTCCTGAGCTAAAACACCTTTTACAACCTGTGTCTTCGGATGTATGGTTGTGCCCAAGGCCTCAAAACCGCGCTGCCCGTCTGAAGCACCAAAAACAATTTTCGAAATCTGGCTCCAATACAAAGCTCCGGCGCACATCTGGCAAGGCTCGAGCGTCACATAAAGCGTACAGCCTTTGAGGTATTTTCCGCCAATGAAATTCGCCGCCGAAGTAATGGCCTGCATCTCGGCATGAGCGGTAACATCGTTCAGCATTTCACTAAGATTGTGCGTCCGTGCAATGATTTTATTATCAATTACAATCACAGCTCCAACAGGAATTTCGCCTTTATCAAAAGCAACTTCAGCTTCCTGCAAAGCCTTCTTCATAAAATACTCGTCGGTGAAAGGATTTTCCATAAAACAAAAATACTATTTTAGTGCTATTGAGCGATAGTAAGAATCATTTTAAAAACGTAAATTTGCTTTTTAATACCATGAAAAGCACGCTTCTATCCCATATCAACAACCCCAAAGATCTACGCAAATTAGACATTTCGCAATTGCCTGAATTGGCAAAGGAACTGCGTGATTTTATCATTGATATTGTTTCGGTAAAGGAAGGCCATCTTGGCGCATCGCTTGGCGTGGTTGAATTAACCATTGCACTGCATTATGTTTTTGATACCCCAAATGATTTATTGGTTTGGGACGTAGGCCATCAGGCGTATGGACACAAAATCCTTACCGAACGCAGGAAGAAATTCAATACCAACCGACAGCTTGGAGGAGTTTCAGGTTTTCCCCGTCGTAGCGAAAGTGTTTATGATACTTTTGGCGTTGGGCATTCCTCAACGGCGATTTCAGCTGCTTTGGGAATGGCAATTGCTTCGCAACTGAAAGGAGAAAACAAACATCATATTGCCGTCGTCGGCGATGCTTCAATAGCAAGCGGAATGGCATTTGAAGGTTTAAATCATGCCGGAGTTACCGATGCTGATTTGTTGATAATCCTCAACGATAACGCCATTGGGATTGATCCAAGTGTTGGTGCTTTAAAAAATTACCTGACTGCAGTCAAAGACGGAAAAAATCCTAAGCAGAACAATATAATCAAATCGTTGAATATTGATTATTCTGGTCCGATTGACGGCCATGACATCAATGTTTTGATTGCAGAATTAGAACGGCTTAAGAAAGTAAAAGGACCCAAGTTTTTGCATATCGTAACTACAAAAGGCAAAGGTTTGCAGCAGGCCGAAGAAGACCAAGTGAAATACCATGCGCCAGGAAAATTTGATGCCGCAACCGGAGAAATCATAAAATCATCGACCGAAAACCTGCCTCCAAAATTCCAGGATGTTTTTGGACTGACTTTGGTAGAATTGGCTAAGAACAATCCGAAAATTATTGGAATCACTCCAGCCATGCCCAGCGGAAGTTCGATGAAATTCATGATGGATGCTTTCCCAAAAAGAGCATTTGACGTTGGAATTGCCGAACAGCATGCGGTAACACTTTCAGCCGGAATGGCCACCCAGGGAATGGTGGTTTTCTGCAATATTTATTCGACTTTTTTACAGCGTGCCTACGATCAGGTAATCCATGATGTTGCATTGCAAAACCTGCCAGTAATTTTCTGCCTCGACAGAGCCGGATTGGTTGGTGAAGACGGAGCAACGCATCACGGCGTTTTCGACATTGCCTACCTGCGCTGCATTCCGAATATGATTATCCATGCGCCAAAAGACGAAATTGATTTACAAAACATATTATATACAGCCTCATTAGGACTGAAACATCCTATCGCCATCCGTTATCCC
Source organism: Flavobacterium wongokense (assembly GCF_021608265.1). GTDB lineage: Bacteria > Bacteroidota > Bacteroidia > Flavobacteriales > Flavobacteriaceae > Flavobacterium > Flavobacterium wongokense. Next base: position 1,313,118 of record NZ_JAKIHP010000001.1, on the reverse strand, counting down.
CGCGGTCGTGGAAAAAATTCGGATTGGAAACTGCCTTCCGATTTTCAAACGCTTGAAATTGGGAAATCCAAAAAACTTAAGAAAGGTAAAAAGGTTGCGATTCTTTCTACCGGAACCATTGCCGACAATGTTATCCAGGCGCTAATTGATATTGAAGATCCTGAAGACCATTTTGCACATTATCATTTTGGCTTCATCAAGCCTTTGGACGAAAAGAAACTGCACAAAATCTGCGACAAATTCTCGACCATCATTACCGTCGAAGATGGTGTGACTACGGGTGGTTTTGGTAGTGCGGTGCTTGAGTTTTCTGCCAAGAATGATTATGTGAATGAAATCTTCCTCTGTGGCGTTCCCGATTATTTCATTGAGCACGGAACCGTTGATGAACTACAGCAATTCTGCAACATCGATGTGGATGGTTTGCGCTCGTTATTCTCAGGTTTGCTTGAGGAAGAAGACGAGGAAGAAGATTAAATCCCAGCCTCAGAAGATACTTTTTATACCCTCGACGATACGTTTACTATCCTCTTCTTTACTTTTATTACCTCGAAAAATACTTCTACTAAATGCATTTATATTTATACTGCCTTCAAATTTACTTATACTACCCTCAAAGATACTTCTACCAAGCTCAACGGTGCCTTTACTGACTTAAATGATACTTATACCAACGTTTTTTATACTTCTGGTATGGTTTTAGCCATTACAGATGAGTAACTTATAACTAAGTGTCATGAGAATAGGTCTAAACAACATCCATACGGGCGGGATGCTCAATAGATGGCTAACAGAGAAACACATTTCAAATCCTGAATTGGGAAAACTGATTGGAAGGATTCCGCTTTCTGTAAAACAATATCGCCAGAAAGCTACGCTGCAGACCGCAGTCCTTGCTGAAATCTGCCATGCCACGCAGCATAATTTTTTTAGCGATATGGCCGATAAACTGCCGGCGCATTTCACCAAAAACCAACCCAACACCGATAAGATCCTTGCGGAAAAAGATGCATTAATCGCTCAGCTCCAGGAAGAAAACAAGGTGTTGAAAATCCGAAATGAAGTTTTACTGGAAGTGAATAAGAAAAGCTAGGCTTCTACGCCGTTACAATCTGATTAAACAACAACGCATTTCCATCCGTAAGCATCGAAATGAAATGACAGATATGAAGCAGGCGTTCGTAAAGACTTTCCTTTTCCAGATGGTGTTTTTCGGGAAGGATTTTCAATAATAATTTATCGTAATTCGTAGCTTTACCTTCGTGGTTATTATTGTATGCCGTAATGAATTTGTCCAAAAGATTATTGATAATCTGGTAACCCGAAAGTTCCTTTTCAATCACTTCACGGCTTTGGTAAATGTTCTTTACACTCAGCTTGATGATATCGTCCATTTGGGCTTTGTACCTGCTTTTATCGGTCAGGGCAAAATGGAATTCCCCCTTCAAAATCGCTTCTTCATTTTCAATAAAAACCTTTACGGCATCATTAATCAGATTACCAATGGCCAGCGCACGAAGGTAACTGATTCGGTCTTCCTTGGTTGTTAAGGTTTGGTATTTACCGGTATCGATGGTATCCTTCACCAATTTGATTAAATATTCCAAAGCAAAATCTTCGGAAACAAGGCCCAAATTGATTCCGTCCTCAAAATCGATAATCGTGTAACAGATGTCATCTGCAGCTTCAACCAAAAAAGCCAATGGATGACGGTGGTACCCAATGTCGTTTCCGGTTTTATTCGGAATCATTCCGAGTTCTTCGGCAACTTCCTTAAAGAATTCCTTATCGGATTGAAAGAAACCGTATTTTTTATCTGAGATATTTTTGGTTGGTTTTTTTGGTAAACTTTCCTTTGGATATTTTGTAAACGCTCCTAAAGTTGCATACGACAAACGCAGGCTTCCTTCAATTCCCGGACGCGAACTGGTTAGTACTGAAAACCCATTGGCGTTGCCTTCAAAATCAATTAAATCCTGCCATTGTTTTTCGGTCAGCTGGTCTTTGTATTGCTGTCCTTTCCCGATGGAAAAATATTCGCCAATCGCTTTTTCACCTGAATGCCCAAAAGGTGGATTTCCGATATCATGAGCCAAAGCTGCAGCGGCTACTATCGCTCCAAAATCGTTCATATGATAACCATGGACTTCCTTTAAATGCGGATATTTTTCGATGATTTTTTTTCCGACCAATCTTCCTATCGAACGACCCACAACCGAAACCTCTAAACTATGCGTCAGACGTGTGTGCACAAAATCGGTTTTGGATAAAGGGATCACCTGTGTTTTATCCTGCAGGCTTCTAAACGCAGCAGAAAATATAATTCGGTCATAATCGACTTCAAAACCCAGACGCGTGTCGTCCTGTTCGATGCGTAAACGTTTGCTGGTGTCGCCTTGGCGTTTTAGTGATAAAAGTTGTTCCCAGGTCATACTTTGATTTTTTTATTTTTGATTGTGACAAATTCCTGTTATTATTTAAACCATCCTATAATTGTACCCATACCGATAATAAAAGCAAACAATGCTAACAGTATAATCGCAAAGCAGCCATATTTTAAGACTGTATCTTTCCAATCTGTAGTATGCTCATCAACTTCAACACGTTCAAAATTTACAACAGGTTCAATATAACAAAGTGGAATATGGTTTTCAATCCAGTCTTTATTTACATTCACAAAAAGGGTTTCTATTTCACCGCTTTCCATTTGGTCAATTCGGGAAGATGCCTTTAAAAGTTCAACAGCAAATAATTCAAGTCCTGCCCGATTTCCCTTAGCGTAAGTTTCGTCCCGATCATTGCCTAAGTAGTAAAATCCTAAACCAGGTTCGCTGTTAGAATTCCTATCTTCGAGTGCTTTAATGATGTTATCTAATTCCTCTTTCTGCAATTGATTGCTTTTTGTATTAGCTTTACGAATATACTCTTTATTTCAAATCCTTCCGCATACAAACACTATTCTCAATGCCAATATACTGGCCAAAATTCCCGGTAATCTGGTATCCTAATTTCTGATACAATCCAATCGCGTCAACTTGCTTGTGTCCGGTTTCGAGAATTGCAGTGGTATATCCTTCTTCTTTTGCCCAGGCTTCCAATTCGTTTAAAATGGCTTTGGCGATTCCTTTTCCACGATATTCCGGGATGGTGTACATCCGTTTCATTTCTACAGTTTGGGTATCGTATTCCTTGTAAGCCCCAATTCCGACAGCTTTATCATCGGCATAACAAATCAAGGCGTTTTTTAGCAGATTGGTTTTGTTGAACTGCGCATAAAATTCATGGTCATCTCCATCAAGAAAAGCCAAATAAGCATCCAATGGCGCAACCAGCCTGCCAAAATCCTCATTATCCGAAGTAGTTCTTTTGATGGTCATAATTTATTTTATCGCGTAAAATTGTGCTTTCTTTTCTTCGAGCCTTTTCTTGTCGACTACATAGGTTTTGGAAATGCTGTCGTGCCATCCCCGTGTTGGAATCCCGAAAAACGAAAACTCATAAAACGGAATCAAACGGCATAAGGTCCGAATCAAAATGACTTCATGGCCTACCCTTTCCCCGTTTTCATTTACCACTATCGTTTGGGAAACAAATTTTCCAACGCTGCGTCCAAGCCAGGTTTCCATAGCAATATAATAAATCAAGCGGATAATAGTTATGAACGTAAACTGCCCTATTGGATTGATCATCAGGTAAGCCGGCAATTCCTTTTTGCCGTATGAATAGGCAACGGCGGTGACAATTGTAATCAATAATAAAAACAGAAGAACCAGCATGACGCTGTCCAGAAACCAATTGAGGAATCGTTGCTCCAGTTTGGCCATGACATCGTCTGTGACCTTGAACTGCTTTCGGTTGTTTTCTTCCATTGCACTTATTCCTTTTGGTTTGCCAAAAAGAAATTACGCGATTTCTTTGGGTATTGGTTATAGCTTTTATCACTCGGATTTGCGATCACCGTTTTGATGTTGATTTCATCACCAATTTTGAAACTGGCTTCGGTATATTTATAATCCAAAAGGTATTCGCCACAGAAATAATTCCCGTCCTTATCCTTTTCGATGATGCCTGTATAAACCCCTTTTTTTTCTTTTGTCATGATTTTGTTTATTTAGCCCCGATGGGAACGGCATCCTTTTTTAGGATTGGCCTGAGCGTTAGCGAAGACATATCAATCCTGAAAAAGATACAGTGGACAGCGGGATTTAGCTTCTAAAATTAATCAAAAACAGCCATTCGTCGAGGCGAACAGCTGCTTTCTTTCTATTATTAATCGAGTTTTTGTCCGTATTTATGAACCACACATTTCACAGTCATCTGGTCCTGCGTTACGCGCGCGTTCTACCATTGCTGCAAAATCTTCGGCGGTCATTTCACCGTTTTCTGTTGGGGCAACAACCTCAACTCCAACCGGTTCCGGAACCTGTGTTGTTGGTTCTGCTTTTTTCTCGTTGTTCAATGTGAACTTAATAGCGTCAACTGCTGCTTTGGTTCTCAAATAGTACATTCCGGTTTTCAGGCCGCTCTGCCATGCGTAAAAGTGCATTGACGTAAGCTTTGCGTAGTTGGCGTCCTGCATGAACAGGTTCAATGACTGCGACTGGTCAATGAAATAACCTCTGTGTCTTGACATGTCGATGATGTCTTTCATAGACATTTCCCAAACGGTTTTGTACAATTCCTTCAAGTCCTGCGGAATGTCCAAATCCTGAACCGAACCATTGTTACGCATGATCTGCTGTTTCAATTCTTCATTCCAAAGTCCACGTTTTACAAGGTCTTCCAACAAGTGTTTGTTCACTACGATGAATTCTCCTGACAATACACGACGGGTGTAAATATTGGATGTGTATGGTTCGAATGCTTCGTTGTTTCCTAAAATCTGCGATGTAGAAGCTGTTGGCATTGGCGCCATCAATAAGGAGTTACGAACTCCGTGTTTCATTACATCTTTTCTCAAAGCTTTCCAATCCCAACGTCCTGAAAGTTCCTCGTCCTTGATGTTCCAAAGGTTGTGTTGGAATTCTCCATTCGAAATTGGTGAACCTTTGAAAGAAGAATATGGTCCGTCAACTTTAGCCTCTTCCATAGAAGCGGTCACAGCGGCGAAATACATCGTTTCGAAAATCTCCTGGTTCAGTTTTTTAGCCTCATCGCTGGTGAAAGGCATTCTCAACAAGATGAAAGCATCGGCCAAACCTTGTACTCCCAATCCAACAGGACGGTGACGCAGATTTGAGTTTTCCGCTTCAGGAACCGGATAATAATTTCGGTCGATTACCTTATTCAGGTTGCGCGTTACACGTTTGGTAACGTTATAAAGCAATTGGTGGTTGAATTCTCCATTTTCCACAAACATTGGCAACGAAATCGAAGCCAGGTTACATACTGCAATTTCGTCTGCAGCGGTGTATTCCATAATTTCGGTACAAAGGTTTGACGAACGGATGGTCCCCAGATTCTTCTGGTTTGATTTTCTGTTGGCTGCGTCTTTGTACAGCATGTATGGCGTTCCGGTTTCGATTTGTGATTCGAGGATTTTCTCCCAAAGCTCACGTGCCTTAACCGTTTTTCTTCCTTTTCCTTGTTCTTCGTAAGAAGTGTACAATGTTTCGAATTCCTCTCCGTAAACATCACATAATCCCGGACACTCATTTGGGCACATTAAAGTCCAATGCGAATCTTCCTGAACGCGTTTCATGAATAAATCCGAAGTCCACATCGCAAAGAATAAATCTCTTGCACGCATTTCCTCTTTTCCGGTGTTCTTTTTCAAATCAAGGAATTCGAAAATATCAGCATGCCAGGTTTCCAAATAAATAGCAAAACTTCCTTTACGCTTTCCTCCACCTTGATCAACATAACGAGCCGTGTCATTGAAAACCCTCAACATCGGAACAATTCCGTTGGATGTTCCATTTGTACCACGAATGTAAGAACCTGTTGCACGAACGTTGTGGATTGACAATCCAATTCCACCTGCCGATTGCGAGATTTTTGCGGTTTGTTTTAGTGTATCGTAAATTCCGTCAATGCTGTCGTCTTTCATCGTCAAAAGGAAACAGGATGACATTTGCGGTTTTGGTGTTCCTGCATTGAACAACGTTGGCGTTGCATGCGTAAAGAATTTTTTCGACATCAATTCGTAAGTTTCGATTACCGATTCCATGTCGTTTAAGTGTATTCCAACCGCAACACGCATCAACATGTGCTGTGGACGTTCCACAATTTTTCCGTTGATTTTCAACAAATACGAACGCTCTAAGGTTTTGAAGCCGAAGTAATCGTAGTTGAAATCACGGTTGTATATGATATGTGAATTCAAGAATTCAGCGTTTGCCTGAATCGCTTCATGCACTTCGTCAGACAATAATGGTGCTTTTTGATTCGTTCTTGGATTTACATAAAAGTACATTTCCTTCATGGTTTCCGAGAACGATTTATTGGTGTTTTTATGCAGGTTGGAAATAGCAATACGTGCTGCCAACTGTGCATAATCTGGATGTGTTACCGTCATCGAAGCCGCTGTTTCTGCAGCTAAGTTGTCAAGTTCTGATGTAGTTACCCCGTCATACAATCCTTCGATTACCCTCATGGTCACTTTTACAGCATCCACCAAATCGTTTAATCCGTAACATAATTTTTTAATCCTGTCCGTGATTTTGTCGAACATTACCGGCTCTTTGTGACCGTCTCTTTTTACTACATACATAAGCTTGTCGTTTTTGAAAACAGAAAATCCCTTCGCTGCTTTCTGGTTATTTGTTTAGGTTTTTTTTACTGATTTAAAAAGTCCAGTTTCTTTTTTGTTAGGAGCTGTTTCCAGCTTTCCGTTATATCTTTTAAACCTTTCAGGTTTAAAAGGATGCCACTCCAATCTGGGCTAATTAGCCCTGCTTGAAAAGGAAATATTTTTAAAAATCAGCGTCGAAACTGATTTTTCCAGATTCAGAATCGGTGTTCATTACTCCGGCTTTTTGGTATTCGGCAACACGCTTTTCGAAGAAGTTGGTTTTCCCCTGAAGCGAAATCATGTCCATAAAATCAAATGGATTGGTCGAATTGTATACTTTTTTACAACCCAATTCCACCAATAACCTGTCGGCAACGAATTCCAAATATTGCTGCATCAGCTTTGCGTTCATCCCAATCAAACTCACCGGAAGTGACTCGGTAACAAACTCACGCTCGATGTCTAAAGCGTCTGTAATGATTTCTGCAATCCTTGCTTTCGGAACTTTGTTTACCAAATGGTGGTTGTGCAGATGCACCGCAAAATCACAGTGAACGCCTTCATCACGCGAAATCAATTCGTTTGAGAAGGTCAATCCCGGCATCAATCCACGTTTTTTCAACCAGTAAATCGAGCAGAATGCTCCCGAGAAAAAGATTCCTTCAACTGCTGCAAAGGCAATCAGCCTTTCCGCAAACGAATCGGAACCAATCCATTTCAAAGCCCAGTCCGCTTTCTTTTTAATCGCCGGAAACACTTCCAATGCATTGAATAATTGTGCTTTTTCGGCTTCGTCCTTTACATAGGTATCAATCAAAAGCGAATAGGTTTCACTATGGATGTTCTCCATCATGATTTGGAAACCATAGAAGAATTTAGCTTCAGGATATTGTACTTCATTGACAAAATTCTCCGCCAGGTTCTCATTTACAATTCCGTCAGAAGCTGCGAAAAATGCCAAAATATGTTTGATGAAATATTTCTCATCGTCATTCAGCTTGTTGTTCCAATCAGACAAATCCTGGTGCAGGTCGATTTCTTCGGCAGTCCAAAAACTAGCTTCCATTTTCTTGTACCAATCCCAAATGTCATGATGCTTAATCGGAAAAATCACGAAACGATTTTTATTCTCTTGTAAAATTGGTTCTATGCTAGCCATTGGATACTGTATTTTTTTATTATTTGAGGTGATTTTTATCGGTTTCTGTATGTTACAAAGATTATCAAACGAAACCGAAAATGAAAGCCAAACTTATTCACAATAGCCTCTAGTTTTTAACAAATTGGACGGTTTTGAATGGATTTTGCAAATTATGCAATAATTTGATTTTCAATGTTTTATAAAAATAAAATTCTTCAAAAAGCCCTAAAACAGAGACAAATAAGAATTCCCTTTCACAAAAATTTTAACATTTTTCGCCTTCTGAAAATCGCATTTATTGCGATAAAAAAATCGCAGTTCCCCAAGTTGGAAAACTGCGATTGAATAAGTTTGGGAAACTATAAGGATTTACTCTTCTCCGTCTCTGTCGATATAGGTTTTATTTCCATTTTTATTGATGTAATATTTACCGCCTCTTGGTCCGGTATATACTCTTTTGCCTTTGTAGCTTCCGGTTGCTTTATCCTTAACTTTTTTCTCCGCAGATTTTGAAGCTGTCGTTTCCTTCATGTCTTCTTTTTCTTCTGCCGGGCTCAGTTTTTTGGTTTTAGCTTTAGTCGTCTTAGTGGTAGTGGTTTTAGACTCTTTGTAGCGTTTGTCAACTGTTCCGTCTTTTTTTAGCTTAACGTCTGACTTTGGAGCATCTTTGTAACGCTTGTCCGGAGTTCCATCTTTTTTAAGTTTGGTTGCCTCTTTTTTGACTTCTTTGGCTTTCTTTTCAGTTTTAGCTGCCTTGGCTTTGGTTTCCTTGGCCTTCTTTTCGGTTTTTGCCTTAGTTTTTTTCTCTGTTGCGGTTTGGGCAAAGAATGTATTTGAGAAGACAAATACCATACACAATAAAATGATTTTCTTCATGACTTTACTATTTATTTGGTTGAACTTAAAATTAATGATTTTTTTAACACAAAAAAATGATATGCCTAAAAATATGCCCTAAGCTGAACATTGCCCGTGTGGATGGTTTGACTGGTTTCTGTTTTTCTTCCCTGGTAGTTTACATTGATATCCAGAAACTGGGTCAGGTTTTTTTGAAGCAGTAATCTCCAGGTCATGTTTTTCCCGGGCTGTAATCCTTCAAGCATCGTAAAGGCAACAGGCGACTGCGAATCTCCACTAAAATTATTATTGTACAATGAAAACTCCCCATTCATTGTAAATTTCTTTTCGCTTGCATAGGAAAATGAAGTTCCAAATCGGTTTTGGGCCAATTTTTCAGATTCTCCAATTAAGTTAGTCTTGTCCTGGTACTCATAAAAAATGTCCCAGCTTGCATTTTTATTGAACAGATAGGAAATCTTTGGGTTCAACTGATAACTCCTTACCTCAAAATTCTTGCTGCTGTAGTTTTCAGAAAGCAGGTCTGATTTTGACAATTCGGTTCCCAAAGTGAAAAGCCACGTCTTTTTTAACAAATGAATGTACTGTAGCTGAAGCGTTCTGTTTAGGCTTTCCTGTGAACCGACAGAAAGCAGGGCTTTCAATTGGTTTGCAATAAAAGTCCCTGTTACGGAATGCTTCTGTTTCCCTCGATTATAAAACAAACTGGTCCTGAAACTCGTATTCAATCCCAACATATTTTCATCGGAAGTGGAAAACGGATTCAAGTCAAAATTATCGCCATTCCGCCTAACCTTTCTTTCAATCAAAAAAGAATTCTGACTGTAAAAATGGGACAGTAATTTTTTGAAACCTGTTTTGTTTTGCCACTGACTCGGATTTAGGGTCAGCGCTATCGAAAATTTATTCTGATGTGTTTTTAAAAATATTTGATTCGGAAGAAATACCCTAACATACTTTGCCTGATCGGGAAATGGTGCGACTTCAAACTCCTGCAATTCCTGAGTCCCGTTGCCATTGTAATCAATCCAGGTGTAAACTCCCTGCCCTGCTTCCACTTCAAGATACGTGAATTCCTGCTGCGCTATCGTTCCCGATGTGGTTTCGTACGCAGTTGTTACAGCCATAAACTGGTCAAAATACTGGTCGTTGTACAACAATCGAGAGTTTAGCGAAGGCTCATTCTGCCGTGTTTCATCAACATATTTTAGGTTCCTGTAATTGACAAACAAAGACAAATCGCTTTTCTTGGTTTGGAGTAATTTTGATTTCAGATAATACGATTGCGAAGTGTTTACCCTTTGTAAAAAACCGTTTTGCAAACTGTCGTTCACACGCTGCAGATAACCCAGTTCAACAAAAACCTTCGTACTGTCACCTCGTCCAACAAATGCTCCATATTCTGTAAACTTTTGGCTCAAAGCCGATAATTGTTGGGTTGCCACCAATCTTTCCTTGTTGTTTTCCAATCGCAAAGTGCTTCCAATCCAGTTCTTTTTGAAGTTATAACGAACAGCCGTTTGGTTTCGGACAAATGTTGAATTGGCATAATTCCCGTCACTTTTCAGGTAACTGCTGTTTTGCAGGATGTTCCAATGTTTAAGATTGAACAATCCATTAACAATATGGCGGCTTCCCGAAAAACTTTTGGAGAAATCCAGTTTTTCAAACTGATACGTCAGCTTTCCTTTTTCGGGCAAAATGAAATCCAATCCATTGATAATCAAACTTTGATTGCCTTCAAATGAAGTCAGGTTCCAATCGCGGTTGAACTCAATATTGAACAAACGCTCAATGGTTTTGAAATTTTTCTGCACATATTGATAATTCCCAAAAGCATCAACCTGCCATTTTTTGGTAAACAGCCTTTGCCTGAAATTTAGTTTTCCGGCAACGCCTTTATTGTTTTCATCATCTAACGCAGAAAACAAATTCAAATCGTTATTGCTGACGCCAACCTCAAAATCAACCAGCGTTTTTTCTCCGGGATTGTATTTCCCCAAGACCGTTGCAATTTGGATTTTTGTCGGCGCAATCAAGCGAACGATGGGTTCATAATTTCCCTGTTTGACTCCGGAAATAGGTTCAACATATTGATAAATCTTTCCAATCGCTGAAGAATTGGTAAGGATGTAATTCCCCGCATTATTGCCCACCAAAGTAAACTTGACATTGTATAATTCATCATCTGGATTGTTGGAATATTCAAAAGCTTCACCTCCGGTTACGGCAATTTTTTTGTACAAAATCTTATTCTCTGAATACGAATCCACATAGGCTGACGGCGCATTCATCAGATTGACATTGTCACCGGCATTGCTCAAAATTGCCGCTTGCTCTGTTGTTAGATTTTGCTGCAAAGGCTGATTTTTGACATCATTTTCAGAATAGAGATAACCGCCCAGACTCCAGGTTTTGGCTTCATGATTGGCTCCGGCATAAGTCACAAACCGGGTATAACTTCTATCAGAATATTGGTATTCGATGACAATACGCATTTCGGAAGTTATGGGAAACAGAGATGTAAACGTAATTTCTCCGGCATTATAATCGATGACATAATCGTTGTTTTCGCCACGTTTTCGCAGGATTCCATTCACATAAACCCGTTCTGAACCCGAAATGACCAGCACATACAATTCGCCGTTATTGCCTCTTAATTTATACGGCCCTTGATTTCCTTCCTGCCCCACAAACGAACTTTTGGCATATTGCCCACGGACCAAAGCCGCCGAAGCAAAAATATCGGTTTTGTTTTCCTCGCCTCCAAAAGTGAAATGCGTTGAAAGTCCCTGTACTTTTTTATTGAAGTTCAGAAAGCGTGACTGCCGGTTTTCGAGGAATAAATCTCCGGCTCTAATATTCCATCTATCGGTAAACAATTCGATAAAAATCTGGTCAAATTCATCCAGTTTTTGGGAATAACCATTGTCCTGAAGCGGAATGTTGGAATCCTGAATCGAAGCACGAAGCGAAACCTTATCTGAAATTTTTCCTGTAATCTGTAAATCGAGATTGGAACTTACCGAAGCATTTTGATTGTTTCCAATAGTCACGCCACGCGTAATGCTTCCCGAAGTGTTCAAACCGTCAAAAGGCACAAACTTTTTGACCGAACGATTGACTTTATACAAGTTCCCATCATTGGCAACTACCCTTTCCTGGTCATAAATGCTGTAGGTTTTGGTTAACTGCTCGGGATATTTAAAATAGCGTACCGTCAAACTATCCTGCGATGCAAAGCCATTTTTGAAAACCAGTTTTCCTTTTTTAAAATCGATTTTGTAAAAACTGGTGTCGATTTCCTTTCCTTCCGGAGTTTGTAATTTGAAGAAACTTGGGCTGATGCTTACCTTTTCAATTTCGATGGTGTCTGTAGAAACGGCTACTTTTTTATTCTGGTACAGCGATTTGATTTCCTGAGCCGAAAGTCGGGAAAATCCAAAAAGCACCAACAATAAAAAGAGTTTTTTCAGCATACATATTATAAACGTAAAAAAGCGGTTTTGAGTATACCTGCGTTACTCTTTCGTCACAAGCTGCATCGTTTCCCTTGAGATTTGTTTAACCAAAACCGTTTTGTCCTTTTCGACTATTTTGGCTGCTTTTTCATCAAAATGCCTGATCGTGTAAAGCGATACATTTTCGTTATAGGAAATTTTGAATTTTTTGGAAAGTATGTTTTTCACCTCATTGAAATTCCCAAACTTATCTTCCAGGCATACCGAAAAACTAATCGCTGAATTCTGGATTAGGCTGGTTTTGATTTTGTATTGGTGGAGCAAGGCAAATATTTCGCTGATGTTTTCTTCCATGATGAACGAGAAATCGATGGACGAAAGCGAAAGCAGTAATTGGTCTTTTTTTACAATGAAACACGGGGTTTTTGGCTCCAAATCCTGTCCTTTCGAAACGCTTGTTCCCGGCAAAAGCGGATTCACAAATGATTTTACAAATAATGGAATTTCCTTTTTCTGCAAAGGCTGCAATGTTTTTGGGTGAATTACCGAAGCACCGTAAAATGCCAGCTCTATGGCTTCGCGGTACGAAATCTGATTCAACAGGACGGCATTTTCAAAGTATCTTGGATCGGCATTCAAAACTCCCGGTACATCTTTCCAGATGGTTACACTTTCAGCATTGAGGCAATAGGCAAAAATGGCTGCGGTATAATCCGAACCTTCACGGCCTAAAGTTGTCGTGAAATTATTTTCATCCGAACCCAAAAACCCCTGAGTGATATTGAGTGCTTTTTTCTTTACGCCTTTCGAAATGAACTGTTGGGTTTTCTCCCAATCAACATCGGCATCGCGGTAATTATTGTTGGTTTTGATAAAATTGCGGACGTCAATCCAGTTGTTTTTCAAACCTGCATGATTGAAATAATGGCTGACAATCGTGGTTGAAACAATTTCCCCAAAACTCACAACCTGGTCATAAACGAAATTATAATTCGGTGATTTATTGCTTCGGATAAAGTATTCCAAATCGGCAAAATGGCTGTTCACCGCATAAAAAACATCGTGCTCTTCGTCATCGAATAAATCCATCAAAATCTGATTGTGGTATTTGCGCACTTCCTGCATAGATGCATGGAGCTCATTTGATTTTTCAAAATAATTCTTGATTACCAATTCGAGTGCGTTTGTGGTTTTTCCCATTGCGGAAATTACCAAAAGCGTGTCTTCGTGACCCACTTTTTCCAATACGCTGAATACATTTTTTATACCCTCAGCATCCTTTACCGATGCACCACCAAATTTGAAAATTCTCATTATTGCTTGCTTAAAAATTCATTTATTCCGTTTTCGTCCATTTGCGCCACGCGCCAATCGTCCAATATTCTTGCTCCTGACTTGATGTAAAAATCAATTGCAGGTGTATTCCAATCTAAAACATTCCACTCGATGCGGCGTACATTGTCTATTTTTCCCTGTTCGATAATTTTGGAATACAGGGCAAATCCCAATCCCGAGCCGCGCATTTCCTCCTTCACGATTAAATCTTCAAGATGGATGGTTTTGCCTTTCCAGGTTGAATAGCGGTAATAGTACAATGCAATGCCGACAATTCTGTCATTAACTTCAGCAACGAATGTATGAAATAAGGGATAATTGCCAAAACCGTCACGCTCCAAATCGGCTACAGTTACCACAACAGCATCGGGTTCTTTTTCGAAAGTGGCCAATTCCTGAATCAAATCCAGAACCGCTTTCATGTCTTTTTTTTCTCCTTTTCGGATCTTCATCTGGGTAAAATTTTTACTTCGTAACAGTTCGACTTAAAGGTCTCGGGTGTACAAAAATACAATTATTAATTTCTTCGCGAAATAGATTTTTTCTTTACCAAATTTATCGATATTTGCACAAACAACTACAACGATTTCGTAATGGAAGAACGCAATAGGACCTTAGGGGAATTTATCATTGAGAACCAAAAGGCTCATCAATACTCATCGGGAGAATTATCCAAAATCATTAACTCTATCAGGCTTGCGGCAAAAGTCGTAAACTACAAAGTAAACAAAGCCGGTTTGGTTGACATTACCGGAGCTGCAGGCGAACAGAATATCCAAGGCGAAGACCAGCAAAAACTGGATGTTTATGCCAATGAGATTTTTATCCAAACACTAATTAACCGTGAAATTGTATGTGGAATTGCCTCTGAGGAGAACGATCATTTTATCACAGTTCAGGGATTGGACGAAGGACATAACAACAAATATGTGGTATTGATGGATCCTTTGGATGGTTCATCAAACATTGATGTGAATGTTTCGGTGGGAACTATTTTTTCGGTTTTCAGAAGGATTACGCCAGTTGGAACTCCGGTAACTATGGATGATTTCCTTCAGCCCGGAACAGCACAGGTTGCTGCAGGTTATGTGATTTATGGAACTTCGACCATGTTGGTTTACACAACCGGTCATGGCGTGAATGGTTTTACACTGAATCCTGCGATTGGGACGTTTTATCTGTCGCATCCCAACATGCAGTTTGCTAAAGACGGTAACATTTATTCCATCAACGAAGGGAATTATGTGCATTTCCCACAAGGCGTGAAAGATTATATCAAATACTGCCAGCTTGAAGAAGGCGACCGACCTTATACTTCGCGTTATATCGGAAGTTTGGTTTCCGACATTCACCGAAATATGATTAAAGGCGGAATCTATATTTATCCAACAAGTTCCAAAGCGCCAAAAGGAAAGCTGCGTTTGCTTTATGAATGCAACCCAATGGCATTTATCGCGGAACAAGCCGGAGGAAAAGCTTCGGATGGTTTTGGAAGGATTATGGAAATACAGCCAACAGAACTGCATCAAAGAGTGCCTTTCTTCTGCGGAAGCTACAACATGGTTTCAAAAGCCGAAGAATTTATGGCAAAATATAAATAGAAGTAGCAAAGTAGCAGAGTCGCAAAGTCGCAAAGTTTTTTAAATTTTAAATAAAAAGCCGATATCAATTTATACCGGCTTTTTTTACTTTGTAACTCTGCTACTTTGTAACTTTGAAACTATTACTTATTCATATGGGTCATTTCGTAAGTGAACGTATCCAAATCAACGTGCAGCAACAATAGCGACATTGCCTTATCAACAATGAAACCAACATTTCCTGGTGTAAATCCAAGTGCCAATGCAAATTTTACAAGCACTTCTCTTTGTTTTGGCCCAAGAACGTGGTCAACGTAAACCATTCTTGACAAATCATACAAACGCTCTAAACGCTGCGTGTGTAAATACGGAGGATTGATTGGATATTTTGAAGGGTTTTCAAGAATTTCTTCATATTCTGCTGCTGATATTTCTAAACGTGCTGCAAGTTTATCAAGGAATTCCTTTTCCTCTTTGCTCAAATCACCATCGGCAATGGCAACACGCACAATTGCTGAAAAATGACTTTTATTTCTGCTTTTAAATTCGCTATCAAATAAATCTGAAAATGACATACTATTATTGTTTTTATGCTGCAAATATAATTGAAATAAACCTTTTTTGGAAACGGAAATCGAAAATGTTTTTAGTCGATTTTAGTATTAATTTAATTAGGCTAAACAAAATAAATTGTAAGTTTACATACCAAAACTAAACTAATGCTATGTCAGATTTCTGGATATACTTCACAATTGGGTTAAAACATTTGTGGAATATTCATGCCTATATTGATATTTTATTCCTTTTGGCATTGACTGTTCCTTACGAATTTAAGGCTTGGAAAAGAATCCTGATTCTTGTTTCCCTATTTACAGCCGGTCATACCCTTGCCCTGATGCTCGCTGTTTTTAATGTAATCACGATAAAAACCAGTATAGTTGCTTTTATCATTCCGATAATCATTCTTATTGTTTCCTTATTCAACATTATCACTGCCGGGAAATCGGGCAAAAAAGACAGTATCACTTTTATCGCAATCGTCACTTCCTTATTCGGGATTATTCACGGATTGGGGTTTTCAAATTATTTCAACGCTCATGTTTCGGGCAAACCAACTGACAAACTACTTCCTCTTTTTGAATCGTCGCTTGGCTTCTTCGTTTCACAGACTGCTGTGGTTATCTTAGCATTATTGTTGGCTTATGTGGTACAAACGCTGCTCAAATTCTCTAAACGCGACTGGATTCTAATTGTTTCTGCCTTAGTCGTTGGCGTTGTGGTTCCGATGATTATACAGGATAAAATTTGGTTCAGATAATTTTAGTATAAGCCAAAGGTTTCGGTATATTTGCTGTCGCTATTCCCAGAATAAATGAAAGACACTAAACAACTCAAATACGACATCGCCTACCTTAGGATTGCTGCCGAATGGAGCAAACTTTCCTATTGCAAACGCAAACAGGTTGGAGCCATTGTTGTACGCGACCGAATGATTATTTCTGACGGCTATAACGGAACGCCGTCGGGTTTTGAAAATTGCTGCGAGGATGAGGAAGGATTGACAAAATGGTACGTACTGCACGCCGAAGCCAATGCGATTTCAAAAGTGGCGCGCTCTACGCAAACCTGCGAAAATGCTACCTTATACATTACACTTTCGCCCTGCAAGGAATGCAGCAAACTCATCCATCAATCGGGAATAAAAAGGGTTGTTTACCAAAATGGTTATCACGACAATACCGGTCTCGATTTTTTAGAGAAAGCCGGAGTTGCTGTCATACAGATTGAAGATTTAGGATAATGAAATCAAAGGAAAAATATCTGCCAATATTGTTATGTGCCTGTGTTGCCATGGGCATTGTCATTGGTGGCATGATTAATTTCCCGAAGCGGACCTTGTCCAAACAAAATGCACGGAAAGTCAAAATTGAAAGGCTTATCGATTTCATCAATGACGAATATGTTGATGATGTAGATTCGGATTCTATTGTAGACATGACGGTGAACAGCATTTTGGCCAATCTTGACCCGCATTCCATTTATCTTCCACCAAGCGAGCAATCCTCTGAAGCCGAAATCATGAAAGGTGATTTTGTGGGTATCGGCGTAAATTTCTATATGTACAACGACACGGTTACGGTTGTAAAACCTTTGGAAAACGGTCCTGCCGAAAAAGCCGGAATCCTTTCAGGTGACCGAATATTGTATGCCGGTAAATCCAAACTTTTTGGACGTAAACTGCCAACCGATAGTTTGTATGGCAAATTAAAAGGCGAAGAAGGTTCAAATGTCAAACTGACGATTTTCAGGAAAAGCCTCAATAAGAAACTGACCGTAAATGTGACCCGCGAAGTCGTTCCGATTAAGAGTGTCGATACGTACCTGATGCTGAATAAAACTTCGGGATACATTAAAATCAACCGTTTTGCCGAGAATACGTACGACGAATTCATGGTGGGTTTACGACAGTTGAAGAAATTGGGAATGACGACTTTGATTATAGATGTTCGTGACAATGGCGGCGGTTATCTTGAAAAAGCTGTTGAAATTGCCGATGAATTCCTAAAAGACAAAGAACTTGTCGTTTTTACCAAAAACCGAAAAGGTACCGTTGATAAAACGTATGCTACAGAAGAAGGAATCTTTGAAACCGGAAAAATATATGTCCTGATTGATGAAAACTCGGCTTCGGCCAGTGAAATCCTTGCAGGTTCCATTCAGGATAATGACAGGGGAACCATAGTTGGGCGTCGTTCTTTTGGCAAAGGATTGGTACAGCGGGAAATGGATTTTGATGATGGTTCGGCGGTGCGTTTGACTATTTCAAGATACTATACCCCAAGCGGCCGTTCCATCCAAAAACCTTATGTTAAAGGAGAAGCCGAAGAATACAGCCATGATTTTGAAAGCCGTTTTGAAAGTGGTGAACTGTATGCCAAAGACAAGATAAAAATTGCCGATTCGCTAAAATTCAAAACCAAAAAAGGCAGGATTGTTTATGGCGGTGGTGGCATTGTTCCCGATATTTTTGTGCCTCTGGAAGTTAAAAAAGGTGAAGAAGGCTTGGCATATATCCTAAACTCGGGACTTGTGGGACATTTTGTTTTTGAACAACTGGACAAAGGGCGCGAATCATTTAAAGGAATGAAATTGCCGGACTTTTTAATCAAAATGCAAAAAGACAACAGCTATATCCCAAAATTTGAAAGTTACCTGAAAGAATCGGGACTGGAAATGAAACTGGAGAACAATAAGCCTTTGGTTAAGAAATACATCACAGCTGAATTTGCGCGTCAATTATTTGGCGAAAGCCAATACTACAGAGTCATTCTTAAAGATGATGCGATGCTGAAAGCAGTATTGAAGTAACTATTTGCTTCGGTTTAAGATGGGAAGCAATAAATAGGATAACAATCCCAATAGGATTGCCAAAACGGTTTGCGAGGTCCAAACCAGCCATCCAAAAGCGGTTCCAACATCCTTGGTGATTCCGTAAAGCGAAAAAATCAACGCAATAGAAAACGGATAAGCTCCCAATCCACCGTTGGAAAAACCAACAGCCAGGCTTCCAAAAATAAAGCCCATGATTACTATATCAAAGCTGATTCCGGCAGTTTCCGGCAAGGCAAAAATAGCAACATAGAACATCGCGAGATAGGAAAACCATATAAAAAACGAATGGAAAATATACTTCCATTTGTCCTTCATTTTATAAACTGTGGTAATGCCTTCTATCAGTCCGGAAAATTTTTGTTTTAGTTTTAAGATGATTGCCCATTCGGCATAAATCCAAATCAATACAAAAACCACAAAAAGCACTAAACCAATGAGTGCCGCACAAATCAAATATTCAAGGGATACGTTTTCGGTTAAAAGGAATTGGTAAATTTTGTCAAACTGCAAAACAAAACCAATAAATACAAACAAAAAGAAGATCAGCAAATCGACAATCCTTTCGGCAACTATGGTTCCGAATGCCTTGTCAAATGGCACGTCTTCATATTTTTTCAGTAAAGCAGCTCGTGAAATTTCACCTGAACGCGGAACAGTCAGATTGACCAGATAGGAAACACATACAGTCAGGAAATTAGTGGAGAATTTGGTTTGGTAACCCAAATGGTTCAGCGCAAATTTCCAACGGTAGGCTCTTGACCAGTAACCTACCAATGCAATGAGTAGCGATAGCAGGATGTACCAATAATTTGCCTTTTCGAAACTAATTTTTATTTTGCCGATTTCCTCAGCAGTCAAAGTGGTAAATTGATAGTATATAATCCCGATTCCTATAAAAAGAGGAATGAGGATTGTCAACCATTTGCCAATTTGCTGTTTCAAGATTTAGGTCAGTGAGTTATTTGTTTCGTTTGGAAAAACCAACCATGGCTTAAAGGTTTTTGCTTCCTCAAAATCCATTAATGCATACGACATGATAATGATGATATCTCCTTTGTGGACTCTTCGGGCAGCCGGGCCATTTAGGGTAATATCGCCTGAGTTTCTGATGCCTTTGATGACATAAGTATCAAAACGCTCGCCGTTGTTTACATTTACGATAGAAACCTTTTCCCCTTCAATCAGATTTGAGGCTTCCATTAAGGTTTCGTCAATAGTGATGCTGCCCACATAATTTAAGTCGGCGCCGGTAACTTTTACCCTGTGAATTTTAGATTTTACTACTTCGATTTGCATGGCGCAAAAGTAAATTAATTTAATGAAATAGTATCAATCAATCTGATTTTGTTAACAAAAACGGCAATGAATGCGCGATATTTTTTCCCTTTGGTTTTTCTGGTGCAGGGCAGCAATGTTGCTTCGTCTGCAATCTGGAAATATTCGAGCTCGAAATCGGATTGTTTTTTAAATTCCCTGACCACAAAATCGGTGACTTCTTTTGCCGATTTTAGCGCAAATAATTTCTTCGCCTGTGAAATGGTTTTGTAAATGATGGCTGCTTTTTTCCTTTCTTCCTGAGTTAGCCTTTCGTTGCGCGAACTCATTGCCAGCCCGTTGGTTTCCCTGTAAATTGGGCAGCCTACAACATTCACCGGAATTTTATATTTGGAAACCAATTTCTTTACAATCTGCAATTGCTGGAAATCCTTTTCGCCAAAATAGGCGTTGTTGGGTTTTACGATTTCGAAAAGCCTTTTTACTATGGTTCCCACTCCGTCAAAATGTCCTGGGCGGAATTTGCCTTCCATCTGGTTTTCCAGCCCGTCATAATCAAAATGCTGCGAAATGGTTTTGCCTTCATAAATATCATCCACACTTGGCGCAAAAACAATTATGGCATCGGAAACGCTTTTGATTTTTTCAATATCCGCATCTAATGTTTTGGGATATTTAGCCAAATCTTCTGCATTATTGAACTGCGTTGGATTGACAAAAATACTGATGACGTTGATGCTGTTATGCTTCAAAGATTCCTCAAGCAGCGAAAGATGTCCCTGGTGAAGTGCTCCCATTGTCGGAACAAAACCAATAGACGTTTTTTCGTTGGAAATGGAATTTAGGTGAGAAACTAATTCGCGTTGTGTGTTAAAAAGAAGCATCGGCTTACAATAAATGAGTTGCAAACTTACCATTTTCATAAATAACTGCATAAATTTTTGTACTTTTGCCTGTTTTTTATTGCCAATAAATAAAGTAGATTAGATTATGGAAGATAAGAGGATATTGTATGTATCATCTGAAGTGGTGCCTTATCTGGCTGAAAATGAGGTTTCTTTGATGTCTTATGATGTTCCCAAAATGATTAATGATCAGGGAGGACAGATTAGGATTTTCATGCCGAGATATGGAAATATCAATGAAAGAAGGCATCAATTGCATGAAGTTATCCGATTGTCGGGAATGAATTTGGTCGTAAACGACCTGGATATGCCTTTGATTATTAAAGTTGCTTCTATCCCGAAGGAAAGAATACAGGTTTATTTCATAGACAATGATGAATATTTCAAAAGAAAAGCCACTTTTAGTGATGAAGATGGAGTTTTATATCCGGACAATGATGAAAGAGCCATATTCTTTGCAAAAGGCGTTGTGGAAACGGTTAAGAAATTAAACTGGGTTCCCGATATCATTCACGTTCATGGATGGATGGCAAGTTTACTGCCTATTTATATGAAGCATTATTATAAGGATGAAGCCCTGTTTTCGGAAACGAAGATTGTTACTTCGGTATACGGGCAGTCATTTGATGGCAATCTGGATAATGAAATGATTAAAAAAGTGGAGTTTGACAACATCCCGCACGAAGCAGTTGAGGAATTGGAAACCCCGAACTATGAAAACCTTATTAAGGCAGCGGTAAAGCACTCTGACGCAGTTGTAATTGCGTCTGAAAATGTGTCTTCAAGTTTAACAAAATTTATAGAATCTTCAGGAAAACCTTTTTTACCTTTCGCCACGAAAGAAAAATTTACCGAAGCATACACAAACTTTTATAAAAGTATGCTTTCTTAAAAATTACAATTTTACGTTTTATGTATAAAAAAACCTTTTTACAACCGATTTTACTTGGATTGATTGCGCTTCTTTTCGCTTCCTGCGATAAAGATTTTAATGAATTAGGAACTGACATAGTTGGTGAAGACCACTTTGGATTTGAACTTGACTCGATGTCAACCGTGAAAATCTTTAACCAAAAAGTTGGCCCAATCGCTTCTTACAATTTACCTATAAGCCCGCTTGGTTTTTATCACAACCCCGCTTTTGGCGATGTGCATGCAAATTATGTGACGCAACTGGAACTTTCGACTGCTGACCCAACCTTTAACAATACCGATGATACAGAGTACGAACACCTTCCTACAATAGACAGTGTTGTTCTTAACATTCCGTATTTTAAGAAGTTTGTAAAAGATGACCCGGATACCAACGTTAAAGACGGTAAACTTTACAAACTGGATTCCATTTATGGGGAAAAACCATACGACATCGCAACTCCAACGGCGGTGAGTTCAAAATTTGATTTGGGCGTTTATGTGTCGCGCTACTTTTTAAGGGATTTGGACCCTAATTTAGGACTGGGAGAATCTCAGGCATTTTATACTGATGAAGATGCAACCATTGATGCCAATAAAGACATTAAATTAAATACTTCTCCTGACACACGTGAAAACACGGAGTTCTTCTTTGATAAGAGAGAGCACAAACTGACAACTTACGAAGACTTTGACACTACCAACGATCCTATTTATACGCGATTTGAGCCATCAATGCGTCTGCATTTGAGAACCGATTTTTTTGATCAAAAAATTTTAAACGGTGGCAGCAACCTGCAAACACAGGCTATTTTCAAGAATTACCTAAGAGGGATTTATTTCAAAACGACACAAACAGGTGGAGATGGCAATATGGCAATGCTTAATTTCAAAGGAGGCACCATTACCATTTACTACCAGGAAGACAAAATTACCCCTGACAATGTAAACACTCCAAATGTTAATGAACGTAAAGTTGAAAGACCTCACAAATCATTTGCATTGAATATGAATGGAAACTGCGTTAGTTTATTACAACATTCCAACGAAGATGCCAATTACCTGGTTGCGGCAAACAGCTCTCAGGAAGCTTCCAAAGTTTACTTAAAAGGTGGTGAAGGTTCAATGGCAATCATCGATTTATTTGGCACTACTGACCTTATCGGATATACAGAGAATCCAAACTTTAATGAAAACCTTCCGATCAGCAGCACGAATGTTAAATATCTTGAAAACAACATTCCAAACCATATTTCTGATGAGATTGACAGGATTAAACTAAATGGCTGGCTGATCAACGAAGCCAACCTTACTTTTTATATCGACCGAACGGCTATGAAAAGTACCGATGCGGCTAGTCCTGACTACAAAAAAGTTGTTGAGCCAAACCGTATTTATCTTTATGACTTAACCAACAAGAAGCCAATCATTGATTATACCCTTGATAATGCTACAAACGGAGCATATCCAAAATTCAACAAGCCAACCTTTGGAGGATTCCTTTTAAATGAACGTGGCCTTTTGGTAAAACAGATCAGGGATGACAACACAAGTGAAATAAGTGACAAAGGATTCAAATACAAAGTCAAGATTACCAATTATGTTAGGAATCTGATTAGAAATGATTCCACCAATGTCCGTTTAGGATTGTCTGTAACTGAGAACATCAACAGTCCTGCTTTGGCAAAATTAAGAACCCCAAACAGCAATTCTAAATATGCTCCTACGATGTCGGTGCTGAACCAGCTTGGAACAATCCTATACGGAACTAATATTCCGCAAGCTCCTGGTGAGGCATGGAAGAGAAGATTAAAACTTGAAATTTATTATACAAAACCTTAATTAATACGTAATATTATGTGTGGAATTGTTGGCTATATCGGATTTAGGGAAGCTTATCCAATAGTAATTAAAGGGTTAAAAAGATTAGAGTATAGAGGTTATGACAGTGCCGGAATCATGTTGTATGATGGCAGCGACCTTAAGATTGCAAAAACCAAAGGGAAAGTTTCTGATCTTGAAGAAAAGTCAAAAACAATTGCAACTTCCAAAGCAACAATCGGAATGGGGCACACACGTTGGGCTACCCATGGTGTCCCAAATGATATCAATTCACATCCACACGTTTCAAATTCGGGGAATATCTCAATCATCCATAACGGAATCATTGAGAATTATGAACCGCTTAAAAAAGAATTACTGAAAAGAGGTTACATTTTCAAATCGGATACCGACACCGAAGTTTTGGTAAACCTAATTGAAGACGTAAAAAAGAAGGAAAACATCAAACTTGGAAAAGCAGTTCAGATTGCGTTAAACCAGGTTGTCGGAGCTTATGCCATCTGTGTTTTTGACAAAGAAAATCCGGATGAGATCATTGTCGCAAGATTGGGAAGCCCAATTGCTATAGGCGTAGGCGAAGATGAATTTTTTGTTGCTTCCGATGCTTCTCCTTTTATCGAATATACTTCCAATGCCATTTATTTGGAAGATGAGGAAATGGCGATTGTTCGTTTGCACAAACCTTTAAAAATCAGGAAAATCAAGGATGACTCATTGGTTGATCCATACATTCAGGAACTTCAGATGAATTTGGAGCAGATTGAAAAAGGAGGTTACGACCATTTCATGTTAAAGGAAATTTACGAGCAGCCGAATGTTATCAAAGACACCTACAGAGGAAGGCTTTTAGCCAATCAGGGAATCATTCAAATGGCTGGTATCGAAGACAACATTGAAAAGTTTTTGCATGCTGAAAGAATCATTATAGTGGCTTGTGGAACTTCATGGCACGCCGGATTGGTTGCTGAATATGTAATTGAGGAATTCGCCCGAATCAATGTTGAAGTGGAATATGCTTCTGAATTTAGATACAGAAACCCAATCATCAACAAAAATGATGTTGTTATCGCCATTTCGCAATCTGGTGAAACCGCTGATACTTTGGCGGCTATTAAGCTGGCTAAGGAAAAAGGCGCTTTTGTTTTCGGAGTTTGTAATGTTGTTGGTTCTTCGATTTCAAGGGAAACCAATGCCGGAGCTTACACACATGCCGGTCCGGAAATTGGAGTTGCATCGACCAAAGCATTTACAACACAAATCACGGTGTTGACAATGATTGCTTTACGTTTAGCTAAAGCCAAAGGAACCTTATCGAATTCAGATTTCCATAGGTATTTACAGGAACTTGAGGTTATTCCGGAAAAAGTTGCGGAAGCACTTACTTCTACCAATGATACTGCCAAAGAAATAGCAGCGAAATTTAAGGACGCGACCAACTGCCTATATCTTGGAAGAGGATACAATTTTCCGGTTGCACTTGAAGGTGCTTTGAAGCTCAAAGAAATTTCATATATCCACGCTGAAGGTTATCCTGCAGCGGAAATGAAACACGGTCCAATTGCCTTAATCGACGAACAAATGCCGGTAATTGTCATTGCTCCAAAACAAGGACATTACGACAAGGTGGTGAGCAACATTCAGGAAATTAAGTCAAGAAGCGGGAAAATAATTGCCGTGGTTACCAAAGGTGACACACAGGTAAGAGGCCTTGCAGACCACATTATTGAAATCCCTGAAACTTCAGATGCCTTATCTCCATTGATTACTACAATTCCTTTACAGCTATTGTCTTACCACATTGCGGTAATGAGGAAGTGTAATGTGGACCAACCAAGGAATTTGGCAAAATCGGTTACAGTAGAATAATTTTTAAAAATATACATTCAAAAGCAGGACAATGTCCTGCTTTTTTTTTGTCCCAATTTTTATGATTTATTTATTAAATGTTGCATTTTGTATGTGCGCATAGTATTTTTTTTAGCAATAATGCCAAATCGTTAATAAAAACCTAAAAAAGGTTAAAAATTGTCCGTTTTTGAACGATTCTAAAAAATCAATTATTAATAAAAATAGGCGCGTTTTTTTAATAATATAAAAGAAATATTTGTACTTTGGCGTCATAAACCAACAAAATTTAAACCAAATGAAGATTTATTTATTTATCGTTTCATTGTTTTTTTGCGGCATAACTTATTCGCAAACTTCAATTTCGGGTTCGGTAAAAGACAGTAAGAATGAACCAATTCCAGGTGCAAATGTCAAAGTTGCCGGCGAAAGTTCAGGAACTGTAACCGACAGCGATGGAAATTTTACTTTATCAACCTCAAAAACACCTCCATTTGACCTCGAGATTTCAAGTATAGGTTATGGGACCAAAAAAGTTAGTGTGACATCCAACAACCAAAAAGTCACAGCAATACTAACCGATGAAGAAACAAAACTCGATGAAATCGTAGTATCAGCTTCGAGAACTCCGGAAAGGGTACTCGAGTCTCCAGTGACCATTGAAAGAATGAGCCTAAAGGAAATCAAAGGAACAACAGCTGCTACTTATTACGATGGTTTAGAAAATTTAAAGGAAGTTCATTTCAATACCAGTAGTTTATCTTTCAAATCAATCAACACCAGAGGTTTTGCTACTGTAGCGAATACCCGTTTTTTACAATTGGTTGATGGTATGGATAACTCTTCTCCTGCGTTGAACTTTGTATTAGGGAATCTGATCGGGATTTCTGAATTGGATGTAGCCAATGTGGAGCTTCTTCCCGGAGCTTCTTCTGCATTGTACGGTGCGAATGCCTTTAACGGAATTATGTTTATGAACAGTAAAAGCCCATTTACGAATCAAGGGTTGAGTTTTTACTTTAAATACGGACAAACAACTCAGGAAGTTGCCGGAACCAATGACTATTGGGATTTCGGAATAAGAGCAGCTCACGCTTTTGACAAACACTTTGCAGCTAAGGCCAACTTCACTTTCTTAAAAGCAACCGAATGGATTGCCGCGGACACCAGAGATTTGACTCCGGACTTAACAGGCACAGGCGTTAATCCAAATTATGACGGATTGAACGTTTATGGAGATGAAGTTTCTACAAACATTAAAAGTGTGGGGCAATCGTTGGCAAACTTAGGATTGATCCCGGCTTCAGCTGTGAATTTGTTACCTAATTACAATGTAGCGAGAACAGGTTACTTTGAACAGGATCTGAATGACAATACGGTTAAGAGTGTAAAAGCCGATTTCTCATTGCACTTCAAGCCTTGGGCTGATGATAATGAAATTATTTTCCAACACAAAGTTGGTTTAGGAAATACTATTTATCAAGGAGCCAACAGATATTCGTTGAAAAACTTCTTTATGAACCAAACCAAAATTGAGTTCAAAGGAAAAAACTATTTCCTAAGAGGTTATATGACTGATGAAAATGCCGGAGATTCTTATGATATGCGTTTTGCAGCTTGGAATGTTAATAGAGCGTGGAAGGATGACCAGACTTGGTTTGGGCAATACGCCGGTGCTTACATCCAGTCTACATTAGGAGGAGCAACACCAGAACAGGCACACGCTTTGGCAAGACAAACAGCTGATAGCGGAAGGTTTTTACCTGGAACACCTGAATTCGAAAGCGCTTTGGCATCAGTTACAGCTGACCCGGACTTAGTAACAGGTTCAAAATTTAAAGACCAGTCCAAACTTTACCATGCAGAAGCAAACTATAACTTCAGAGACCTTATCAAGGTTGCTGAAATTCAATTGGGTGGATCTTTCAGGCAATATGAAATGAATTCGGGAGGAACCATTTTCACCGATTATGACGGGCCAATCAGATATGATGAGTACGGAGCTTATGCTCAGGTTCAGGCTAAATTGATGAAGGAAGACCGTCTGAAATTTACGGGTTCGGCACGTTATGACAAATCTGAAAATTTTGATGGATTTATCTCTCCAAGAATCTCTTTCGTATATTCCGCTGGAGCTAACAAAGAGCACAACTTCAGGGCATCCTACCAAACCGGATTTAGAAATCCAACAACTCAGGATCAGTACATTGGTTTGAATTTAGGGCCATTCGCTTTGATTGGTTCTGCGCCAGACAACTTAACAAGATATGTAGAAACATTCCCGGTAAGTACACAAGGACAAACAATTCCTGGTGTTGGGCCAACTGCTACCTTAAATGGAGAAAATGCGTATAACAACTCATTTACATTAACTTCAGTTCAGGCATTTTCAAGCGCTGTTGCGGCAGGCCAACCAATACCTACAGCAGTTGCGCTTCTTGAAGTTGCAGATGTGGATTTGGTTAAACCGGAAAGAGTTCAGGCATTTGACATAGGATACCGTTCGGTTATTAAAAACGACCTGGCTGTAGATATTTCGGCTTACTATAATATTTATAATGACTTCCTGAATCAATCAAGGGTTATTGCTCCTTACTACGGAGATGTAAATACCTTAGACCCAAACAACTTTGCTACTTATGCACCGGTTCAGGCGCTTCAAAATGGCGACAGAAGGGTTTATCAAATCTATTCCAATTCAAAAGCAGAAGTTACTTCATTAGGATTCGGTATCGGATTGTCTAAAAAAGTATACAAGGACTTTGAAGCAAGCGTAAATTACAACTATGCTGAGTTCACTTTTGACCAGGCAGATGACCCAAGTTTCATTCCAAGTTTCAATACTCCTAAACACCGAATCAAAGGATCTTTGGGTAACCCAAAATTGTTTAAAAACTTTGGTTTCAATACCAATATCAGATGGAACACCGAATACTTATGGCAATCCTCATTTGCAGATGGAATGGTGCCTGAGAACGTAGTGTTCGATGCACAGATCAATTATGCAATTCCGGCTTTAAAATCTGTTTTAAAGGTTGGGGCGAATAATTTATTCGGAGAAGACTATATCCAGGTAATCGGAGCTGGTGCTATTGGACAACAATGGTTTGCTTCTATAACAATTAATCCATAATAATCGATAACACTATATAATTTTAAAGTTATGATAAAAAATTTCAAATGGCTATTATTGGTTTCGTTAACCTTTGTAGCATGTGACAGCAGTGATGATGCCGTGACCGATCCAAATTCTATAGACGGTTCACCATTGACCGCCGGTTCTGCAGACTTTTCCAAATATGTTGCCTTGGGAGATTCTTTCGCGGCAGGTTACAGCGATGGTGCCTTGTTCAAAACAGGTCAGGAAAATGCTTACCCTAACATCCTTGCAACCCAATTTGCATTAGTTGGAGGTGGTGATTTTGCAACTCCGTTTATGATTGATAACATTGGTGGATTCTCATCAGGTGGAGCACAGGTTCCTGGTTTTAGCACAAGATTGGTCTTTAATCCGGCTACAAGTACACCTGCTCCTATCTCGGGTATTTCCGGCACTGACATTAGTGCACATTTATCAGGTTCTTTTAACAATTATGGTATTCCAGGAGCAAAAAGTTACCATCTGTTATTTGATGGATATGCAGCCGCAAATCCTTATTTTGGAAGATTTGCTTCTTCTTCATCAGCGACGGTTATTGGTGATGCCTTAGCACAATCTCCTACTTTCTTCTCTTTGTGGATTGGCGGGAACGATGAATTGGGTTATGCTACAGCCGGAGGAGATACTGCTTTGAATCCGTTGACCCCTGCGAATGTATTCCAACAATCTTATGGAATGTTGATTTCTCAATTGACAGCCGGAGGACGAAAAGGAGTTATTGCCAACCTACCTTATGTGACTACATTACCTTATTTCCATGTAATACAATACAACCAATTGACTCAGGCGAATTTGACTGTTGGCGGGGTAAATCAGGTAAATGCTTTGAACGCTCAACTTTACGGCCCGTTACATAATGCATTAGCATTCCTTGGACAAGGAAGCAGAATCAACCTGCTTTCAACTTCAGGCAACAATCCAATGATAATGGTAGATGAAACCTTAACAGATGTCTCTACTTCACTTACCGCTGTATTGATTGGTAGCGGACTTGATGTTCCCACAGCAACTGCTTTAGGACAGATTTTCGGAAGAGCAAGACAGACCGTTCCAACCGATTTGATTTGTTTGAGCGCTTCTTCAAGAATTGGGCAGGTTCCATCAGTAGCACTTGACGGTGTAGCTTCTCCAACCCCACTATTGAGCCAGTTGGGAGTTACTTTCCCTTTACCGGATCGTTATATTCTGATTCCTACAGAAGTAACCGAAATACAAGCTGCAACGGACAGTTACAATGCCGTTATTGAAGGTGTTGCTGCAGATGCCAGTTTGAATTTAGCCTTTGTTAACGCTAAAGATATCATGAATCAATTAACAGGCCCAACCGGAGTTGTAATGAGCGGTTATACCATGACAGCAACTTATGTAACAGGTAATACCTTCTCACTTGACGGTATACACCCAAGCCCAAGAGGATATGCGATGATTGCAAATAAATTTTTAGAAGCAATTAATACCAAATATGGTTCCAACTTCAAAGGAGTAAATTTAGGTCAATACCAAATATTATATCCTTCCGGATTATAAAAAACATATTTCAGATACCAAAACCATCCTAAATAATTAGGATGGTTTTTTGTTTTTAGGGCACTTCAAAAAATCTTCTCTTTTTTATAAAATAATTATTGATTTTTCGATTTATAAAAATTATCTTTGCACTCGGAAAAAAGAGGTCTTTTATCCAAACCTAAATAGCTATTTAATAAATACATAAAGAATGTCACAAGCAATAGGAAAAGTTTCGCAAATCATCGGTCCAGTAGTAGACGTAGTATTTGATACTAAAGATGTTGAATTACCAAAAATTTATGATTCATTAGAAATCGTTAACGCAAATGGTACTAAATTAATTCTTGAAGTTCAATCTCACATCGGAGAAAATACAGTTCGTACTATCTCTATGGAAGCAACTGACGGATTAAGCAGAGGAACCACTGTAACTGCTACAGGAGCTCCAATCCAAATGCCAATCGGAGCAGATATCTACGGACGTTTGTTCAATGTAATTGGAGATGCTATCGATGGTTTAGGAGATTTGCCAAAAGACGGTGCTAACGGGATGCCAATCCACAAACAAGCACCAAAATTCGAAGATTTATCAACTTCTACTGAGGTTCTTTTTACAGGAATTAAAGTAATCGATTTGATTGAGCCTTATGCAAAAGGAGGTAAAATTGGATTGTTCGGTGGTGCCGGTGTTGGTAAAACAGTATTGATCCAGGAATTGATTAACAACATCGCTAAAGGTCACGGTGGACTTTCTGTATTCGCAGGAGTTGGTGAAAGAACCCGTGAAGGAAACGATTTGCTTCGTGAGATGTTGGAGTCAGGAATTATAAAATATGGAGAAGATTTCATGCACTCTATGGAAAATGGAGGATGGGATTTATCTAAAGTGGATAAACCAGGAATGAGAGAGTCTAAAGCTACTTTCGTTTTCGGACAAATGAATGAGCCACCTGGAGCAAGAGCACGTGTTGCCCTTTCAGGATTATCTATCGCTGAGTACTTCCGTGATGGTGCTGGTTCAGACCAAGGTAAGGACGTACTTTTCTTCGTTGACAACATCTTCCGTTTTACACAGGCAGGTTCTGAGGTATCGGCTCTTTTAGGTCGTATGCCATCTGCGGTAGGTTACCAACCAACATTGGCAACTGAGATGGGTGCGATGCAAGAGCGTATTACTTCTACAAACAAAGGATCTATTACTTCTGTACAGGCGGTTTACGTTCCTGCGGATGACTTAACGGATCCGGCTCCGGCAACAACATTTGCCCACTTGGATGCAACAACAGTATTGTCCCGTAAAATTGCGGAGCTTGGTATCTACCCTGCTGTGGATCCTTTAGATTCTACATCTAGAATCCTTACAGCTCAAATCTTAGGTGACGACCACTACAACTGTGCTCAAAGAGTAAAAGAGATCCTTCAGAAATACAAACAATTACAGGATATCATCGCGATCCTTGGTATGGAAGAGTTATCGGAAGAAGATAAATTATCGGTATCAAGAGCACGTAGAGTTCAACGTTTCTTATCTCAACCATTCCACGTAGCGGAGCAATTTACAGGTATTCCTGGAGTATTGGTTGACATCAAGGAAACTATCAAAGGATTCAACATGATCATTGACGGTGAATTAGACCACTTGCCGGAAGCAGCCTTCAACCTTAAAGGAACCATCGAAGATGCTATCGAAGCAGGACAAAAAATGTTAGCTGAAGCGTAAATTCTATTTTGAATTTTGAATTTTGAATTATGAATTAATTTAAGATTTAGAATTTAGAATTTAAAATAATTAAAAAAATGATTTTAGAAATAGTATCACCAGAAGCTACATTATTCAAAGGCGAAGTTACTTCGGTTTCTTTACCAGGTGTAACGGGTTCATTCCAAATACTGAACAACCACGCACCTATAGTTTCTATCTTAAAACACGGTGTCATCAAAATTGAAGCATCAAGTTTTAAATTCGAAAAGGAAGTTGCCGAAAAATTTACCAAGGTAAACGATCAAAACTACCTTTTGGAAATCAATTCAGGAACTATTGAAATGAAAGACAATAAGGTAATTGTTTTAGCCGACTAAGACAATCCGACCCGAGCGTAGCGGACGGTACGCAGTAAAATAAAAATAAAAAGCTCAACTTAGGTTGGGCTTTTTATTTGATTTTTTTAAGCGATTTTATCACAATCGATGCCAGCACTATGGCTTCTATTGCGAGTCCGGCGATCAATACATATTCTGAAAATTCAATGTGGTAAATTTTCAAAAGTGTCCCGATGATTACGATAATCATTCCTATAACTAATAAGGTAAGTTGTTTTTTCATGGTTTATTCCGTAGTTGGTTTTTATTCATTACAAATATAGATGAATTATCCATAAGCAATTAGCAACTTAAATTTCTAATAATAAATCGTTGCTTATATTTGTATCATGGAATTGCCAAAATCATTACAACTCAAACTCCACCAACGCGAACAGGAAAACGCCTTGCGAAAGCTCACGCCAACAAACGGCCTAATCGATTTTGCTTCCAATGATTATATCGGTTTTGCTAAAAGCGAAACAATATTTCATCAAACCCATCAACTCCTATTAGATAAAAATCTAAAGGCAAACGGTGCGACCGGTTCACGCCTGCTTTCAGGAAACCACAAGTTGTATCAGCAAACCGAAGAGTTTATTGCGGGTTTCCATCAAACAGCAGCTGCGCTGATTTTCAATTCGGGTTATGATGCCAATGTTGGTTTTTTCAGCTCGGTGCCTCAACGGAATGATGTGATTTTGTATGACGAGTTATGCCATGCTTCTATCCGTGACGGAATTCAGATGAGCAATGCTAAGGCTTATAAATTTAGCCATAATGATTTGGAGGATTTAGAAAAACTGATTCAAAAATTCTCATCAGAAAATAATGAAATATACATTGCCACCGAAAGTGTTTTTTCAATGGATGGCGATTGCCCGAATTTTGAAGAACTGGCCTCACTTTCCGAAAAACACAGCACGCATTTGGTTGTTGATGAAGCGCATGCCTTGGGTGTTTTTGGGGAAAAAGGCGAAGGATTAATCCAAAGCCTTGGTTTACAGGATAAGGTTTTTGCGCGGATCATCACTTTTGGAAAAGGACTTGGCTGCCATGGCGCTGCTATTTTAGGTAGCGAAGATTTGAAAAGTTTCCTGGTAAATTTTGCCCGAAGTTTTGTTTATACAACCGGACTTTCACCACATAGTGTTGCGACAATTTTAGAATCTTATAAAAATCTTGCTGAAGAGGAAAAAGCTTTAAAGGATTTAAAATCCAATATCGTTTTTTTTAATCAGGAAAAAATGCGCCTGGGTTTAAAACCAATGTTTGTCTATAGTAAATCCGCGATTCAATGCGCCATCATTCCTGGAAATGAAAAAGTGAGGGATGTTGCAACACAATTACAACAAAAAGGTTTTGATGTCCGGCCTATTTTATCCCCAACAGTTCCCGAAAATCAGGAACGGCTGCGTTTTTGCCTTCACAGTTATAATTCGGAAAATGAAATCACCGTTGTGTTGGAATTGTTAGCTACTTTTGTGTTTTAATTATGGAAGAAGAAAGATTTACATTATTACGTCGGTTTCAATACTCAAGCGAAGCGCTTATTTACCAAGGCAAACTGGAAAGTTACGGGATTGAAGTATTTATGCGCGACATCAACCAAATTGATACCAATCCTTTATACAGCAATGCTTTTGGAGGCATAAAGCTATTCGTAAAAACAGAAGATTTTGACAAAGCGAATGAAATCCTGAACGATGTAAATTTATATCCTGTTGATGATGAGGATGAACCCAATGAATAAAATTTAATGAAAATATTTATAACAGGAATCGGGACAGATGTGGGCAAAACCATAGCCTCAGCCATTGTTGTTGAAGCCTTGGAAGCCGATTATTGGAAACCAATCCAGGCTGGCGATTTGGATAATTCCGACAGCCATAAAGTCAGGACTTTGGTTTCCAACGAAAAGTCGCAATTTCACGAAAACAGCTATAAACTCAATACGCCGGCAAGTCCACATTTGGCTGCAGCCAAAGATGGCGTGCGTATCGATCTGAAACAAATTGTGGAAACCAAAATTCAAAATCATTTGGTCATTGAAGGTGCAGGCGGTGTTTTGGTGCCATTGAACGATAAGGAATATGTTGTTGATTTAATCAAAAAAGACCATAAAGTCATTATGGTTTCGCGCCATTACCTGGGAAGCATCAACCACACCTTGCTTACTATCGAAGCTTTGCAAAACCGTAAAATTAAAGTAGCTGGAATTATTTTTTCAGGAGACGAAAACAAGGCAACTGAAGAAATCATCCTGGAAAAATCGGGAGTAAAATTCATCGGCAGAATTGATAACGAACCTTATTTTGATGCAAACGTCATTGGCTATTACGCAGAGAAATTCCGTGACAATCTTTTAAAATTATAACCCAAATGAACTTTTCCGAAAGAGATAAATTATACAACTGGCATCCATATACCCAACACAAAACCGCTACTGATTTTCCGGCTATTGTTAAAGGAGAAGGCGCTTTGCTTTGGGATGAAAATGGTAAGGAATATATTGACGCGATTGCTTCGTGGTGGGTCAATCCTTATGGCCATTCGAACAAAATTATTGCTGATGCCATTTACAACCAACTCACTACTTTGGAGCATGTTTTATTTGGGGGTTTTACCCATGATAAAGCGGTTTTGCTGGCAGAAAAGCTGATGGAAATTTTACCCAAAAACCAAAAAAAACTTTTCTATTCCGATAATGGTTCGACTGCCGTTGAAGTTGCGTTGAAGTGCGCATTGCAGTACAATTACAACAAAGGAATCAAAAAGACCAAAATCATTGCTTTTGAAGATGCGTTTCACGGGGATACTTTTGGTGCCATGGCTTCGAGCGGAATATCGTTTTTTACCGAAGCTTTTAAAGGTTCTTTGCTCGAAGTGGTCCGCATTCCGGTTCCGACTCAGGGAAATGAAGAGCGAAGTTTACAGGCTTTGCATGATTTGGTTGTAACCAATGAATATGCGGCTTTTATTTTTGAGCCATTGGTACAAGGTGCAGCAGGAATGGTAATGTACCGTCCGGAAGTTTTGGAAACAATGATTACAATCTGCAACCAAAATAACGTGTTCACGATTGCCGATGAAGTGATGACGGGTTTTGGCAAAACAGGAAAAACCTTTGCCACAGATTACCTCGGCAACAAACCCGACATGATGTGTTTGTCGAAAGCCCTGACTGGAGGAACAATCCCAATGGCAATCACGACTTTCACTCAGGAAATCTTTGATGGTTTTTATGATGATGACACCAACAAGGCGTTGTTTCACGGACATACCTTTACTGCAAATCCAACGGCTTGTGCTGCAGCTTTGGCAAGTATCAAGTTGTTGCAGACTGCTGAAATGCAGGGCAATATTTCTGCGATAAACAAATCGCATTTAGGCTTTGAAGCCAAAATAAAATCGCATCCAAAAGTAAAAACCACGCGTGTTTTGGGAGTTATTTTTGCGCTGGAAATCAAAACCCAAAGCGAGGAAAGTTATTATGGTTCGATGCGGAACAAACTTTATAATTTCTTTATTGATAATGGCGTAATACTGAGGCCTGTTGGCAATATTGTTTATATCCTTCCACCTTACGTCATTAGCAATTCCCAATTGGAAAAAGTATATGCGACTGTCGAAAAAGCGCTCGAAATAGTGTAGTTTTGCACTTTAAACTGCATAATCAAACTGCCTTGAAAACTCCTGTTGCCATAACTTCGATTGCTTCTTTTTCTGCTTTAGGAAAAACTTCAGCTGAAGTTTGGAATCAATATTTGAATCCGGAAACATTAATTGCTGAGAAAAAAATTGGCAACGGTAATTCCCTTGTGGCATCGTTACCTGAAAATTTGGCAAAGGAAGTTCAAGCCTTACGGAATTCGGAAGCCAAGTATAAATCATTGGACAATTCGGTGATTTACGCGATTATCGCTTCGAGAGAAGCTGTGAAGAATGCAGGTTGGAACGACTCAAAATTTGCAGTCAATATCGGTTCTTCGCGTGGCGCCACTGATCTTTTTGAAAAGCATCACCAGGAATTCCTGGAAACCGGAAAAACGCCAACATTGGCTTCGCCCACTACAACATTAGGGAATATTTCCACTTGGGTTGCCCATGATTTAAAATCACAAGGTCCAGAATTGTCTCACTCCATCACCTGTTCTACCGCACTTCATGCATTGCTAAACGGAATTGCCTGGCTTCAGGCCGGAATGGCTGATAAATTTTTGGTTGGAGGAAGCGAAGCTCCATTGACACCATTTACGATTGCACAAATGCAGGCTTTGAAGATTTATTCTAAGTCAAATGATGAATATCCCTGCAGGGCTTTGGATTTGGATAAAACTAAAAACACCATGGTTTTGGGAGAAGGTGCAGCGATGGCTTGTTTGGAGCTTGGCAAAAAGGAAAATGCTTTAGCTTACGTTACCGGATTTGGTTATGCTACTGACGATTTACAGCACAGCATTTCCATTACCGATGAAGCCGAATGTTTTCAAAAATCGATGAAAATGGCATTGCAAAACATAAATCCGGATGACGTTGATGCTATTGTCATGCATGCTCCGGGAACCATTAAAGGCGACAAATCAGAATACAAAGCGATAGAAAAAGTTTTCGGCGAAAAACTTCCAATGCTGACGACCAATAAATGGAAAGTAGGCCACACCTTTGGCGCTTCGGGAATGCTGAGCCTTGAGATGGCGATCTTGATGATGCAACAGCAACAGTTCATCGGAGTACCTTTTGTAACGGAACAAAATCCACGGAAAAACATTAAAAATGTATTGATAAATGCCGTTGGTTTTGGAGGGAATGCGGTGAGTATCCTGCTTTCTAGGTAAGCTTTTCAAATTCCTTCAATTTTTCATAAACCAGATTACTTTCCCAACCTCTTCGCAATAAATAATCACAGAATTTTTTATTCTTTTTTTGGCCTTTACGCTCTGTAAGGCTGTTCCAATGCCTTTCTGCCAAATTGTTTAAAGTATCCTGATATTCCTCTTCCGAAATTTCGGTTAAGGCAAGTTTGATGTTCGGTGCCGAAATCTGACGCTGTTTGAGTTCATTGATAATCCTGATTTTCCCCCAACTTTTAACGCGATGTTTTCCGCGGGCAAAACTTCGGGCAAAACGTTCTTCATTAAGGAAATTATTCTGCAGCAAATGAACTACAATTTCATCGATTTCATTAGAATTCATCCCTAAATCATAGCTTTTCTGCACCACTTCCTGATGACAACGCTCCTGATAAGAACAGTAATATTCTAATTTGAGCTTCGCTTCATTTATGGCCAGTTTTTCCTTCATTTTTAAAAAGTATTCAGGAACAAAATTAGGGAATTGCAATTAATCTTAACTTTTTTTAAGATTAAACCGATGAAAAATAAACTAGTAAAAAGCCTCAAAGCACCTAAAAAGGCTGATAAAAACGTTATCCGGTTTTTTTATCAACAAAATGACGCATTAAAGACACATTTTATTAATAATTTCTTAAGCTAAAACCGTTGTTATTTAGTAATTTAGATGTAGTTTTGTTGTCCCGTTTTCTACCAGTCATGTCTTGACCTTTTTTTGTGCGCCAAAAATTGAGGGGCTATTACTGTGAAAACGAATACGATAACATAATTCATTTTTTATAATGAAAATTAAAATACTTTTTGTTGCGCTTTTGATTAGTACCTTATCATGGGGGCAATCTATTTTTACAAATCCAATTACTGGAACAAATCCTAACACGGCAAATCCTTATACTACCGGCCAAACCTTTAATGCAAATATAACTGTATCAGGTATTGGAAGAGGCTCAGGTATTCCTGGATCTAATGCCAATAATCGTTATAATTCGAATGGGTGGAGTACTGGAGCCATAGACTTAACAGACTATTATGAATTTACATTAACTCCAAATGGTGGCTATGAAATAAACTTTGTAAGTTTTGTTTATACATCTACATTGTCATCCGGTTCTCCAAATTTTGCTTTCCGTTCAAGTGTTGATGGATATGCATCCAATATTGGAACTCCTACTGCGGCAGGAACAACTATTTCTTTATCTGCAGCTGCTTATCAAAATGTAACATCTGCTATTACCTTTAGGATTTATGTTTATGGAATGCCTTTGTCAACAACAACCTTTAGTATCGATGACTTCACCTTTAACGGAACTGTTGTTACTACAGCACCTTGTAGTACACCAACCTCACAGGCATCGGCAATTAGTTCGAGCAATGCAACAACAACAGGTGTCGATTTATCATGGACGGCTGGTGCAACAGCAGCAGGGACATTGGTATCGCTTCGTCAAACCAGTACCGGAATTACAGCTCCTTCATCAGGGACCAATTATACAGCTAATACTGCCTGGGCTAGTGCCGGGCAAATTGATGTAAATAACCGTGTTGTATATAAAAATACCGGTACTTCTGTTACCGGGATTTCAGGCCTTACTCCGGGAACGCAATATACGGCCACACCTTATGCATACAATGGAAGTGGCACAAACGTTTGTTTCAACACTACCAATCCGGAAAGTTTTGATTTTTATACACTAGCCAACGAACCCGCTTCGCATGCTTCATTTACGACTTGTGGAGCGTCTACTGCTACTTCAATTACCGTAAATTTTGCGGCGGCTAGTACAATTTCAGCCTCTGGTTATTTAATCATCTATCGTCAGGGCGCTACTCCAACAGGAATACCAACTGACGGGACAATTTATGGCGCTGCAGCAGTAATCGGAGACTCAACTGTTGGAAGCTACATTGCCTCAACTATTGCCACTTCTGCAACTATCAGTGGCCTCAATGGGGGTTCAAGCTATACTTTTGCCTTGATTCCATGGAATGCCACAGCAGGACCGGTTCCAGCTACGATAAATTATAGGACTGCGGCTACCATCCCAACGCTTACCTGCAGCACTTCGCCAGCTCCTGAAATAAACGTAAAAGGAATTGTAGGTTCAAACCCAAGCATAGTTGATGGTGATACTACGCCAAGTGGACTAGACAACACTTTGTTCGGAACATTTGTTGTTGGGTCGCCAAGTCCAACCAAAACATTCAGGATAGAAAATCTAGGTAATGCGAATTTAGTTATAACAAATTTGTTTATGAATGGCGGGAATTCAGGAGATTTTACTTTTCCTGCAATAACTTTCCCCCTTACCATAGCAGGCGGAGCGTTTTATGACGTTGTAGTTACTTTTACGCCTGGTGCTGCGGGTACAAGGAATACAACCTTGACCATTAACAGCAATGATTCCAATGAAGCGACTTATGATTTTTTAATACAGGGAACAGGAACAGTAACACCTCTTGTTGAAATTAATGTAAAAGGAAATGGACAGAGTATTCCGGATAACAGTATTTATCCATCGGGAACCAACCATACGGCATTTCCGGTTACTATACAAGGAAACTTCTCAGTCAGGACATTTACGATAGAAAATTTAGGAACCACTTCCCTTGCACTAAGTGGTGCTTCTCCTTATATAACAATTACCGGTGCACATGCCGCACAGTTTAGTGTGACAGCAATTCCATCCAACTCCATTGCAGGTGGCGGAACCACAACATTTGATATTACGTTTACACCAACATCTGGAGGTGCTAAAAATGCAACTGTTACCATCTACAATAATGACACAGACGAAGCAGTTTATAACTTTAACATCAGCGGAACGTGTCAAGGTTCCAATAATATTTATGTAAGCGGAAACGGTTATGATATTCCATCGGGCTCGTCGACAACGACGACAACCAACCTGACCAACTTTGGGCTGGTAGCTGTAACAAGCGGTATTAAACAAAATACTTTTGTTGTTACCAATTTATCGGGATCAACAAGGTATCTTTCTACTACTCCGGTAATATCAGGGCTTGACGCCTCCATGTTTACTGTTGTTGGCTTACCAACCAACGGTGCCCTGAGTAATGCCAATACGACATCGTTTACAATAAGCTTTACTCCAACATCGGCAGGTGTTAAAAATGCGACCGTAACTTTTAATGTTTATACTGATTCTGGAAGGACAACTCCTGACTCAATTAACGGAACCTTTACTTTTGCCATTTCGGGTGAGGGAATTGTTTATATTCCTTGTAGTAACAACAGCGTCCAAACTATATATCAACAGGATTTTGAAGCAGCTCCTGCTACGCCTACCTGGACTTATTCGTATACTACCGACGGAACTGTGACCACAAACGTTGGAGGTTCCTATAATAATGGTTCGGGATTAGTCGCAGCTTCCAATGGAAGTAGGTCTTTTCAATTCAAAGGCATAGGAACATCCACTACAAGAAGTGCCGTTATATTACTAAACCAAGTTGATGTAAGTCAGTACAACAACATTAATTTCTCTATGAAAGTTGGTGCTTACAGAGTTACTGGATCAACACAAGGTTTGGATGTCAATGATTTAGTACAAATAGAAACGAGTATTGATGGTGGGGTTAACTGGTCTGTAGAATCGGTTTTGAGAGGTTACACCAATTCGAGATGGAACCTTGCGGCGAATGGAGTATTCAATGCTTATTATACAGGAAATAATACCGGAGTAACTTTGGATACCCGAAATGGAAATGCCGAATTGGCGAACGGTATCGCTACTTATAATGTAAAAAACCTTCCGCAATCGTCAACACTTTGGATTAGGATTACGCTTAATGTTGACAGGGATGACGAGTTATGGGCGATTGACGATATTAAAATAGAAGGGCAGACGGCACAATCTTCTACCTGGAATGGAACAAACTGGACTGCAGGATTTCCAACATCAAGCACCAAGGCAATTTTTGATGGCGACTACACTACGACTGCGGCAGTAGATCACGGAAGTGTGCAGGCATGCGAATGCCAGATAAAATCAGGGCGGAATGTTATTGTAGACAGTGGTTATTATTTTGAGATCCAAAGTGATGTTAAAAATGACGGAACCCTGACTATTGCCAATAACGGAAGTTTGGTTCAGATAAACGATACAGCGACAAATACAGGAAGCATCAATTACCAAAGAACAGCGTCTTCTATAAGAGGCTCTGACTATGTGTATTGGTCTTCACCTGTTGCAGGACAAGTCATAAACAATATTTATTCGAGCCCAACGCCTGGATTTATTTACAAATGGAATCCATTGGCAACCAATGTCAACAGCCCTGTAAGTTCAGGAAACTGGCAGTTATCACCAGGAAGTACAATGACTGCAGGTAATGGCATCATAATGAGAGGTTCGAACATCTATTCGATGGCTGCAACCAACATTCCCGCTGTTTTCACAGGAGTTGCAAATAATGGTGTTATTCCGGTGACCATTAGCCGAGGAAACAATACTACAGCGAGTACGGTTGGACCCGGAAATGGGGTAACTGTTACAAACTATGATGATAACTGGAATTTAGTTGGAAATCCATATCCTTCGTCAATCAAGGCGGTTGATTTCCTATCCTATAACACCGGCATTCAGGGATATGTTTATTTGTGGACACACAACACTACTCCTACAGTAACCGGAAATCCGTTCTATGGTTCTTATTTATATAACTATACCAATAGTGATTATATTACCTACAATGCCTTGGGAGGATCGAGCGGTCCATCTGTATTTAACGGCTACATTGCCGGTGGCCAGGGATTCTTTGTGATGATGAATGATGGCGCAACAGGAAACGGAACTGTTAATTTTAAAAACAGCCTTCGTGATAAAACCTATTCCAATAGTCAGTTTTACAAAACTTCACAGACAGGAGAACAAGGTGTTCATAGAATTTGGCTTGACTTAGTTGATACCAACAATGTTCCTACAAGAACTTTATTGGGGTATGCTCCTGAAGCAACTGCTGGTTTAGACCGACTTTATGATGCTTCGAAAAACATGGCAAACGATTTCAACATTTATACCATTGCCAATAACGAAACGCTGACCATACAAGGAAGGCCATCGCCTTTTGACAGCAGTGATGTTGTTCCGATTGGAATCCGTGTAATGCAGACTGGAGATTATAAAATAGCGATTGGCGCCGTTGATGGTATATTTGCAGAGGATACACAAAGTATCTTCCTTGAAGATAAGCAATTAAACATCATATACGATTTAAGGCAAAACCCGTATAGCTTCAATGCGAATGAAGGTATCATTAATGATCGCTTTCAACTAAGATA
Organism: Flavobacterium wongokense; assembly: GCF_021608265.1. GTDB lineage: Bacteria > Bacteroidota > Bacteroidia > Flavobacteriales > Flavobacteriaceae > Flavobacterium > Flavobacterium wongokense. The sequence continues at coordinate 1,270,935 of NZ_JAKIHP010000001.1, read as the reverse complement.
CAACAGGAGTTCTTTGGGCAACCCTGATTTAGAGACCGGTGACAGTTCAGTTGTCTTAGCTTCAAATCATGGAGTAATGACTATCAAATCTTCTGTTGAAGTCATTCAGGAAGTGACCGTTTATGACATTTTGGGAAGACAATTATTGGACGCGAAATCGATAGCAAGCAAAGATTTTACAACCTCTGGCATTACAGCAAGGCAGCAAGCCTTGATTGTTAAGATCAAATTGGAAAATGGCAATACCATCACAAGGAAAATCATCCTTTAATTTCTTTGGAAAACATAAAATAAAAAAAGGTCCCGTTAGAATTAACAGGACCTTTTTTTATTAGTCACTTTTGGTATTGATAATTGCCTTTTGATTTTTATAGTCAATCCACTGCTGCCCTTTCCATTTTCGCATCATGGTATCAAAATGACGCATGATAAAAACATTGTATGCCGCTTTTGACAGATTGGTTATCGTTCTCGGGAAAGCCCTCAGGCTCATCGAAAATCCCGGAGTAACATATTTCATATAATGCCAATAGCCTTCAGGCATGTAAAGCATTTCACCATGATTTAATTCCGCTACCAAGCCCTTGGCTTTTTTTAAAGCCGGCCATTTTTCATAATCGGGATTGTCAAAATCTATGTCTTCACGGGAAATTAAGGAATGGGGTACCTTGTATAAATAGGGACTTTGGTCTGGTGCAAACAGCATGCATTTCTTTTTCCCATGAAAATGGAAATGAAGAATATTGGAATAATCAATATCGTAATGCATAAAAACCCTGGCTCCTTCACCTCCAAAAAACAACATCGGTAATTGCTTCACCAAACGCAACCCGATATCAGGCCATTTGAAATCATTGTTTAAAACTGGTACTTCCTTCATTAGGTTGTACAGGAATATCCGATAGTTGGTTGGCTTCGACTGAAGCAAATCGATATAATCCGCCATTTTCATTTTGGCGTGTGCTTCGTTAAAGCCATCCTTGTGTGAAACCGGCCTATCGTCATAAAGCGGAACTACTTTATCACCCGCAATTTCCTTAATGTAATTGAGGTTCCATTTTTCAAAGGCAGGCCAATCACTGGTAAGCTGCTCGATGATTAGGGGTTTTTGTTTCCTAACATAATGGTTATAGAAATCTTCTTTGCTAATTGTTTTTACGCGTTCAATTTCTGACAGTGTTAACGCCATAGATGTTGAATAAAGTGAATTACAAAAAAAATGCTTTACATCTTTCGATATAAAGCAAATTTAAAAAAAGGTTTTCGAAATAAATTTACATAATAAGTTAAAATATTATTTAGCTTTTCCTGATGCTTCCAGGTTTCTTTCGATGGTATGTCCGGGACGCGTCCATTTTGGTTTTTCACCTAATGACTGGAATTGTGAGTCTTCCGCTTCTACAGTCTTAGGCTGCATTACTTTAATGAATGGTTTTTGAGCCACCAATCCAAGCGTTTCGAACATTTTCATGTCTTCATTTACATCGGGATTTGGAGTAGTCAATAATTTGTCTCCGGCAAAAATGGAATTCGCTCCAGCGAAGAAACACATTGCCTGTCCCTCTCTTGACATTTCCGTTCTACCTGCCGAAAGGCGTACCTGTGTTTCAGGCATTACGATTCTTGTTGTTGCTACCATTCGTATCATTTCCCAGATTTCAACTGGTTTTTCATCAGCCAATGGTGTACCTTCTACAGCCACCAATGCGTTAATCGGCACAGATTCCGGTTGTGGATTTAAGGTTGAAAGTGCAACCAACATTCCTGCTCTGTCTTCAATGCTTTCTCCCATTCCGATAATTCCTCCACTGCAAACTGTTACATTGGTTTTACGCACGTTTTCGATGGTTTCCAAACGGTCATCAAAACTTCGTGTTGAAATTACATCCTTATAATATTCTTCTGAAGTATCTAAATTGTGGTTGTAGGCATATAATCCTGCTTCGGCCAAACGTTGCGCCTGGTTTTCGGTTAGCATTCCCAAGGTACAGCAAACTTCCATATCCAGTTTGTTGATGGTCCTTACCATTTCCAAAACCTGGTCAAATTCCTCACCGTCCTTTACATTGCGCCATGCAGCACCCATGCAGACCCTTGAAGAACCATTTGATTTGGCCCTCAACGCCTGTGCTTTTACCTGGCTTACAGTCATCAGGTCATTACCTGTAATATCGGTATGATAACGTGCAGCCTGTGGGCAGTAGCCACAATCTTCAGGGCAACCTCCGGTTTTTATTGATAGTAAAGTGGAAACCTGTACAACATTTGGATCGTGTTGCTGCCTATGGATTGTAGCAGCTTCGTAAAGCAAATCCATTAAAGGTTTATTGTATATAGCGATGATTTCTTCTTTAGTCCAATTGTGTTTTGTAATACTCATAGGTGCTATTTTATATTGCACCAAAAGTAATTAAATTGTATGTAAGTTACAATTTTGTGAGTCATTATGAACAAATAAAAAAGCCCCATAAAATTGAGGCTTTTTACAATCTATGATAGAATCAAAAAATTATTAATCTTGTGGAGCCATTTTCCTTCTCCAATACTGAACGGATACAAAAACAACGATTAAGGCAGAAGCTACACCTTCGAACAAAATCCCGATGCAGTATTGATTGGCTGTTGGCTCACCGCCAAATAATAAGTCTTCTGAAAAATTTTTGATATAAGTATCTCCACCTCTTAAATGGATGTAGGAAACCAAACCTATGATGGCAAAAATAACCCCTAACAATGCTGTCGCTCCTGCTGAAAATAAATTGTATGCATAATCCCTTTTTCCTTCCGCCATATTTGAGCTGAGGGTTCGGGTAACGCCATACCATACAAAAAGTACATTAAAGACTCTTAGCCAGAGTATGTCCGACAGGTTTAAAAAATCAATGACCAAGAAGTAAAGTGCGATTCCGGCAAATATTATAATTCCATTAATAAGTTCTTTTGGCAGTTTCATAGTGGTAGTTTTTTAGTTAGACAACACTATAAAATTAAGAAAAATATCTTTGACAGTTAAATCATTTAACAAAAAAGGAAGAAAATGACTAATCAAAACAGGATATGTTTTGATTATTATAATTTGTCAATATAATCCTGGGCGTTTATTTTATCCTGACCTAATTGCGCTTTCAGTGCATCAATTGATTCGAATTTCTGCTCATCGCGCATACGCTTCATTAGTGAAACTGTAATCACCTTATCGTACAAATCCGCTTTGAAATCGAAGAAATTAATTTCGATGGTTTGTGTAGTTCCATCAACTGTTGGCCTTGTCCCAATGTTCATCATGCCATAAACCGTTGTTCCGTCAACAACGCTTTTGGCAACATACACTCCGTTTGCCGGAATGAGTTTGTAGCTTTCGGCTATTTTAATGTTTGCCGTTGGGTAACCTATGGTCCTTCCAAGTTGTTTTCCTTTGGAAACAATTCCGGTTAGTGAATAAGGATAGCCTAAATAATCACATGCCAATTCCACATTCCCTTCTAAAAGTGCATTCCTGATTTTGGTAGAACTAATCGAAACTTCATTGATTTCCTCAGCGGAAATTTGTTCTACTTCAAAACCGAAAGTCTCGCCAAAAGTGATCAGGTCGTCAATGTTGGCAGTCCGGTTGCGCCCGAAGCGATGGTCATAACCAATGATAATTTTTTTCACCTTGAAGATATCGACCAAAACCTGTTTGACAAATTCTTCGGCTGTCAACCTTGAAAACTCCTTGTCAAAAGGATGAACAACAAGATTATCGATTCCTAAATTATCCAACAAATCGAATTTCTCATTGAGTGTGTTGAGCTGTTTCATTTCGGTATCTTCCTGAAGCACCATCCTTGGATGTGGAAAGAAAGTAAGTACCAGGCTTTCGCAATGTAGTTGCTGCGCATTTTGGGTAACCTGTTCCAATATTTTTTGGTGGCCAAGATGAACGCCATCAAAAGTGCCAATCGTGACAACAGTTTGCTGATTAGTAGAAAATGAATTTATGGAATGGAATATTTTCAAGGATTTAGTAAAAATATGACACCACAAAAATATGTTTTTAGCAATTAAAAACGATAACTTTTACTCTTTTAAAATAGAAAAAATTTAATAGTTGATTTCGGTTGTAACCTGTGGCACTTCATCAATTTTGAATTGAAGTTCAAAGTGAGGCCCTTTCTTTGTTGAAGCTAGGTGCAGTTTGCCCTTCTCAATTTTAAACAGGCCATTTTTCCCTCTGCAGAAACAATACCTTCCAAAGAGCATTTTGGTATTTTGCAACTCTGAATCTGTATAGTTTTGCTCCGCAACATCATTGGGAATTTCAAAGACAACTTCTTCTTTGTAGCCGCCATCGTAGGCAACCTTATCCATGTCTTTTTCATAAACAAAAAGCAAAACGCTGGTTTTTGGATTGGTTTCCATCTTATAGGATAACGAACCGTTTGTTTCCAAAACCTCAAGTTTTTTGTTTTTGAATAAATATATTTTTTTTGCTACAGCCTTTGTTGAGTCAATTTTCAACAGGGTTTTCTCTTCGCCTGACTTTTGGGATTTGCAGGAAGAAAAATTTAACAAGAGAAAAGAGAGGATTATTAGAGCAAAATACCGCATGATTTCGTTGTATAAAGTTAGGAACAAAGATACGAAAAGACCGTGCCACTTTTTGTTTTTTAACTCCCAACATCCTAAAACCAGTTGGTCAATAGTGTTAAAACACCATCAATGTGTTAAAATTAAACCACTAATCTATAATAATTCTAAATATAAATTTGCAGTTTCTTTAAACATAACTATCTTTACCTACTTTTATTAAATCAACATTACCATGAAAAAAAATTTACTTTTAGTTGTTTTTATCTTTTCTGTTAGTTTATCGTTTTCTCAAAAAGCCTCTTGGAAACTTTGGGAAAATAACAAAGCTGTAAGCTCTGAAAGAATAAGACAAACTGCTTATTCTGCAAATCAAAAATTATTGCAGTTCGATGCAAATCAGTTTAAGCTAAGCCTTGCAAATGTTCCTCAGAAAGCTTCAGGCCAGGCAGGAGTTGAAATTCAATTGCCAAACATAAATGGTCAATTGGAAAAATTCTTAGTTTGGGAATCTTCCAACTTTGAGCCTGCTTTACAGGCACAATTTCCTGAAATTAAAGCTTACGTCGGAAAAGGGATTACAGATCCTTCTGCAGTCCTAAATTTTAGTTTTGATCCTAAAGGAATCGAAACTATGATTTTCAGAGCGAATACAGGAACAGAGTTTATCGAGCCTTACACTAAGGACCGTTCGGTTTACATTGTTTTTGATTCGGCAACAAGATACAAAGGTCAATTGCCATTTGCTTGTAGCACTGAAGAATTTACAACCAACCAAAATTTATCAAATAAGGTTACTAACGTAATGCAGGCAAGCAACCAGGTTTACAAAACGATGAGGCTTGCTCTGTCTTGTACTGCTGAATATACCATATATCACGGTGGTACCGTTAATGATGCCTTAACTGCAATGAACGTAACCATGACAAGATGCAATGGTGTTTTTGAAAGAGATTTGGCAATTAAATTATTGATTGTTGCTAACAATGCTAACGTAATTTTCACTAATCCTTCAACAGATCCTTATTCAACAGAAACCGGAAGTGGTGCTCCTGCAGCATGGAATTCACAATTACAGGCCACTTTAAATAATACTACTTACATGGGTGCGGCAAATTATGACATTGGTCATTTATTTGGTGCTTCTGGTGGTGGTGGTAGTGCAGGATGTATTGGCTGTGTATGTGTTGACGCTACAAAAGGTAGTGGTATCACATCACCGGCTGACAATATCCCTGAAGGAGATTCTTTTGACATCGATTACGTAGCCCACGAAATGGGACACCAAATGGGTGCAACGCATACTTTCGCTTATGGCGGACTTTCAGGTACTGAAGACAATACAACCAACGTTGAGCCAGGTTCAGGATCAACTATCATGGCATATGCCGGAATTGGAGGAAATGGTACTGATATGCAGGCACACTCTGATGATTATTTTACTTTCAAAAGCATCACTCAGATTCAGTCTAATATGAATACTAAAACCTGTCCTGTTAGTACAAGTTTAGCGGTTACAAACCCAAAACCGACTTCTACTGTAGCAGGTGCAGCTTTCAGCATTCCGATTAGTACTGCATTTAAACTTACAGGAGCTGGAGTTGGAACTGCCGGTGAAGTATTAACATACTGCTGGGAAGAAAATGATGATGCTACGGTAAATAACCCGTCAGCAAGTATTCCTTCTCCAACTAAAACAGATGGGCCTAACTTTAGGTCTCGTCTTCCTAGTCTTTCTCCAGTGAGATATTTTCCTCAGTTTTCTGATGTGTTAATGGGTAACCTAACTCCAACCTGGGAAACTACATCTTCAGTAGCAAGAACTTTGGCTTTTACATTTACCGTAAGGGATAATGTACTTGGTGGAGGACAAACTTCTACATCAGCAACTACAGTAACAGTGGTTAATACCGGAGCAGCTTTTGCAATTACAAATCCTGCAACTGACAATACTTCATGGACACCTGGAACCAACCAGACTATTACATGGAACGTGGCAGGAACAACTGCAAATGGAATCAATACTGCGAATGTAAATATCCTTTTGTCAACTGACGGAGGAGCTACTTTCCCAACTGTATTGGCTGCAAGTACTGCTAATGACGGTACAGAAACGATAACACTTCCTGCAGTAACTTCACCTTCTTGTAGGATTTTAATTGAAGCTGTTGGAAATGTTTTCTATGCTGTTTCTAAAAATATTGGTTTAGGATATACGTTTGCTACCAGCTGTACAACTTACTCTAACAATACAGCTCTTCCAATTCCAGATGGTGTAGGAGCTAACCTTCCTGGAGCTACAGTTGCAAAAAGTTTAAACATACCAGTTTCAGGAACTATTTCAGATGTGAATGTTACTGTTGCAGGTACACACTCTTACTACTGGGATTTAGTGGTTGCATTGGCGCATCCTGATGGAACACAAACAGCACTTTTCAACAGAAACTGTAATGCGACTTCAACAGGATTCAACGTATTGTTTAATGATGCTGCTCCAACTGCAATTGTTTGTGCTGCAAATTTAACAGGTACATTCAAACCTAATCAGGCTTTGTCTGCTTTCAATGGTAAAAACATGAATGGTACCTGGACGCTCCTTGCTAACGACAACTACAATGGAGATACCGGTTCTATCGGTAACTGGTCTGTTGAAGTTTGTGCGGTAACAGCTCAATTATCAGTAGGTCAGAATCAATTAGCGAATTTGGCTATCTATCCAAATCCAAATAAAGGTAACTTCAACATTCAGTTCGAAAATACGACTGCAAATGAAATCACAGTGAATGTGTATGACATCAGCGGAAGAACAATCTTTGAAAACAAATATTCAAACCAGGCTACTTTCAACGAAAACATTCAGTTGAATAATGCTCAGGCTGGTGTTTATTTGGTTTCAGTAACTGATGGAAACCAAAAATTAGTAAAACGAATTGTTATCGAATAATAGCTATTTGACTACTAAATAGTTAGAAGAGGTGAACATTTAGTGTGTTCACCTCTTTTTTTTTCGAAAAGTTATTATATGTGAAACATTTAATTAAATTTGCCCCCTGTTTAAATTTAATACCAACAAAAAATGAAATTAAAGTTACTTTTCGCACTTCTTGTTTTCCAATTGGGTTTTTCACAACACAGAACTTGTGGAATGCATGAAGTTATGCAAAGAATCATGAATGACCCTGCTTTGAGAGCGTCATATCTTCAACAACAAAGTAAGTTCAAAACTGAATTACAAAAGAATTCCAACACAACTACGGCAAGCCCGAATATTGTAATCAGGATTCCTGTAGCAGTACACTTCCCTAACGTTTCTACAACATCTACAATAAAAGCTTGTTTTAGAACCTTGGCACAATCGCAAATCAACATCCTTAACGCAGATTATAACGGAACCAATGCCGATATTTCAAATTGGGCTGATGATGCATCATTTTATCCTGGAACCAATACCGGAAACTTACAGGTACAGTTTGTCTTAGCGACACAAAACCATCCAGCCGGAACTGGTTTGGTGAATGGAGATTTGGCTGTAACCTTTGGAACTGATTTCCTGGGATCAAACGATAATGATACTACATGGAATGGATACCTGAATTTGGTTTGCAGAAATGCAGGTAGTGGAATCCTTGGATATTCACCTCTTGGTGGTAGGCCAAATATTGGAGACTGCGTAGTAATTGCAAGGGATGCATTCGGTTCAGGAGCTGGTTGTACCGGTTACGTTCCAGGTGCTCCTTATAATTTAGGAAGGACATTGACGCACGAATTGGGTCACTTCTTTAATTTGGACCATACTTTTGCCGGTTGCGGAGAAGCGAATTGTGCCGTTTATAACGAGCAAAACCCAGACGGAGATGGTGTATGTGATACGCCTGCAACCGATACTGAATCTTATGACTGCCCGGCAGCAGGAGAAACTTCAGGCTGTTCTGATTATTCGTTAACGATGAACTATATGGATTATGTAAACGATGCGTGTATGTATATGTTTACTTCTGGTCAGGCTGCAAGGATGTTGGCTTGGTACAACACAATCGCAAGCCAGTTCAAAACGAACGTTTTGGCAAATGAGGAATTTTTACAAACTCAGTTCAGCTTGTATCCAAATCCAAGTAAAGGAAGTTTTACTATTGAATTTAAAGAGCTAACCAGCAATTTTTCTGTTGAAGTATTTGACATCACAGGAAAAACAATTTTTGAAAACAACTTTGACCAGGCTTCAAACCTTCTACAGGTTATCAATTTAGACAAACCTGCAAGCGGTGTTTACTTTGTAAATGTGAAAAGCGATAATGGCATCGTAACCAAAAAATTAATCATTGAGTAATTTTGGTTATTTCTGATAATAAAAAAAGCCTCCAGAATTGGAGGCTTTTTTATTTTCCGTTAAAGCTGTTCATCGTTTCGTTTAAACCGGCCAGAGCAAAAGATTCCACTATTTCTTTTGCGACTTTATAGCGCTCGGTAAGCTTTGCCCTTTCCTCATCATTCCATTCACCAAGCACATAATCAACCTGCTGCCCTTTTTTGAATTCATCACTGATTCCAAACCGGAACCTTGGATATTCTGTAGTGTTCAAAATCAGTTGGATATTCTTCAAGCCATTGTGCCCTCCATCACTACCTTTTGCCTTGATTCGGATAGTTCCGAAAGGCAGGTTCAAATCATCAGTAATCACCAGCACATTTTCCTTTGCAATGTTTTCTTTCTGCATCCAGTATTGAACCGCTTTACCACTTAGATTCATATAGGTATTTGGCTTTAGCAAAATCAATTTTCGCCCTTTTATGCTGTATTCCGCAATGGCTCCCAATTTGGCTGTTTCAAAGGATACGTTGGCATTCTCAGCAATATAATCCACCACTTTAAAGCCAATGTTATGGCGTGTATTTACATATTCGGCACCAATGTTTCCAAGGCCTACAATTAAATATTTCTTCATATCTTCTTCTGAATTTTCAGAGATTGTTTTTGTCCTAAATAAATTCGAAATCCAATTCATTTGACAAAAGTACACTAATTGATTTCATAAAAAAAGCACCAGCGTGAACTGATGCTTTCTGTATTGCAAAAATAAATTGATTATTTTTTCTTTCCTCCTTTTGCACTTTTTTCTGCTTTTGCAGCTTCCTGAGCAGCTTTCATAGCAGCACGAGAAATCTTAACTTGAGCAACAACAGTGTTGTCTGGGTGCATTAATTTAAAGTTTGGAGTTGGCAATTTAGTAACATACAATTTGTTACCCATTTGCAATTCCGAAATGTTCGCTTCAACATAGTCAGGAAGGTTTTTTGGTAAAGCTTTCACTTTCAGCCTTCTTTGGTTCAAACGTAAATCACCTCCTAAAAGTACCCCTGGAGATGTTCCTGTTACTTTAACCGGAACTTCCATGATGATTTCCTTAGCTTCATTCAATTGAAAGAAGTCGATGTGGTTGATTCTGTCTGACACCGGGTGAAACTGAATGTCCTGAAGAATAACATTAGAAGTTTTTCCATTCAAATCCACTACAACCGTGTGTGCGTTTGGAGTGTAAACCAAGCTTTTGAATGCTTTTTCTTCTGCTGCAAAATGCACTGGTGTAGTTCCTCCGTAAATAACGCAAGGGACCATTCCAGCATCACGTAGGGCTTTAGTAGCTTTCTTTCCTACGCTTTCTCTTTCTTGTCCTTTAATCGTAATCGATTTCATTGTAAAAATATATAGTTAATAATAAAAATACTTATTTGGGCGTTTCCCTTCGGGCAGTCGGCGTTGCCTCTTGTCCCTTCGGGTCAGGCTTTCCGCAGTACATGGTACTTGCTCCAATCCTTAACGCATTCCTCAGTTACATCAAAAACTTGCCACTGATGGAATTGTTGTGCTGAACCATGTTCATTACTTCTGCAAAAAGAGGCGCACAACTCACCACTTTTATCTTTTTCGATTCTTTCTTTAACGGAATAGAATCGGTAACAATCAATTCCAATAATTTGGAATTTTCTATTTTTTCATAAGCTTCTCCCGAAAGAATCGCGTGGGTACAAATTGCCCTTACGCTCAAAGCTCCTTTTTCCATCATCAAATCTGCCGCTTTTGCCAATGTTCCTCCGGTATCAATCATGTCATCAACCAAAATCACGTTTCTTCCTTTCACTTCACCAATCAATTCCATCGTGTCGATTACGTTGGCAGCTTTTCTTTGCTTGTAACAAATTACCACATCCGATTCCAAAAACTTGGAATACGCATAAGCTCTTTTTGAACCTCCCATATCCGGGGAAGCTATTGTTAAATTGTCTAACTGCAGACTTTTAACATACGGCAAAAAGATAGTCGATGCAAACAAGTGGTCTACCGGTTTCTCAAAGAATCCCTGAATCTGATCGGCGTGTAAATCCATCGTCATGATTCGTGTAGCTCCTGCTGTTTCCAATAGTTTTGCTATCAGTTTTGCTCCAATCGGAACCCTTGGCTTGTCTTTCCTGTCCTGTCTTGCATAACCAAAATACGGGATTACGGGAGTAATGTGTCGGGCTGATGCTCTTTTTGCAGCATCAATCATTAACAAAAGTTCCATTAAATTGTCAGCGCTCGGAAATGTAGAGCAGACAATAAAAACACGCAATCCTCTTATTGATTCCTCAAAAGAAGGTTGAAATTCACCATCACTAAATTTAGAGAACGTTACTTTACCCAGCGGAACACCATAGTTGTTGGCTATTTGTTCAGCAAGATAGACGCTTTGCGAACACGCAAATATCTTTGCTTCTGGTTCTTGTTGCGACATTATAATTTTGTTGTTTTTTATCCTCGGCATTTCTTTTGGAAGTGCCTCGAATGTAGTTAGTTAGTTGTGCTTCGTTTTACCGAGGTGCAAATTTAGAAATTAAATCCAACTCTGAAAGCATATTTTACAGTATTTTTTTTAGAATATGATATTTTATTTTTTACATTTGCACCGTGTTTAAAGATAAGCAACACATTTGATGCTTATTTTTCGCGATAAATCAACTGTTGTTGGTTTCTGTCTACTGCCCAGATGGCGGAATTGGTAGACGCGCTGGTCTCAAACACCTGTGGGCAACCGTGCGGGTTCAAGTCCCGCTCTGGGTACAAAAGCTCCTCTGAAAAGAGGAGCTTTTTTTGTTTAAGATTATGGATTCCCGCCTTCGCGGGAATGACAGTCATATTTAGCAATTATCCTTAGTCTACTTTGTCATTCCCGCGAAGGCGGGGGAATCCATTTTTCAGAAAGAAAGACAAAACGTGCTCAATAGCCCCGATGGAAATGGCATCCTTTTTCTTTGCAAAAGAAAAAGATATAATGGACAGCGGGAAGATTAGTGAAATAAAGCAGGAGATGTGCTGCTCCTAAAAAATTAAAACCCAAGGATCATACGCGCAATCCAGAAATAAATCATGATTCCGAAAACGTCGTTTGTTGTAGTGATGAATGGCCCTGTAGCAATTGCCGGATCGACTTTGTTTTTATAAAGCACTAACGGAACTACTGTTCCTAATAGTGCCGCAAAAAGAATCACCACTACCATGGAGATGGAAATGGCAAGTCCAACCAATTCCTGCCCGTACATAAGGGAATGATATAAAAATAGGAAACTGGAAATAATAGTCCCCGAAAGCAATGCAACTGCAAGTTCTTTCTTTAAATAGGTATTGCTAAATTCCTTTAGCGAACCGTTGGCCAATCCCTGAACCACAATTGCCGATGCCTGAACACCAATGTTTCCTGCCGTTGCTGAAAGTAGTGGTACAAATATGATTAGTGTTGAATAGGTTTGAGCTGTAGTTTCGTTTTCCTTGAGTACTAATGAGGCAACCAATTCGATTGCCATTCCTATCAAAAGCCAAGGCAGACGCGCCTTGATCATTTCAAAAACGCTGTCACCCGCTTCTACGTCCTGGGTGATACCTGCCGCCATTTGGTAATCCTTGTCGGCTTCTTCCTTGATTACGTCTACGATGTCATCGATGGTAACACGGCCAACCAATCTTCCCATTTCATCAACTACCGGAATCGCCTCGAGGTCATACTTCTGCATGATTCGGGCAACTTCTGTATTTGGGGTATCGACTTTTACGTAATCTACCTTTTTGATGTAGACCTCACTAATGGGCGTTTTGGTAGAGGTCGTCAACAAATCCTTGAGCGACAATCTTCCTTTTAATCGGTTTTCATCGTCAACCACGTAAATGGAATGTACTCTGGTAACATGTTCCGCCTGGCTTCGCATTTCCTTTACACAGGTCAGCACGTTCCAGTTTTCGTTGACTTTTACCATCTCTTTCCCCATCAAACCTCCGGCTGTGGTTTCACTATAGCGCAACAAATCGACAATGTCCTTGGCGTGCTCTACGTCTTCCAGCTCATTGATTACTTCCTCTTTTTTGGATTGGGATAACTCTGCAATGATATCGGCAGCGTCATCAGTATCCAATTCGTCCAATTCTTCTGCAATCTCCTTTGCAGAAAGTCCATGAAGGATTTTTTCACGAACGTCTTCCTCTAATTCCGGAAGGATTTCGGCGGTAATTTCGCTGTCGAGGATTTTAAAAATATAAGTTGCCTCAGCAATATTCAGCTCTTCAAAAATCTCAGCAATATCGGCATGGTGGAGGTCATTCAGCAAAACAGCCAGTTCCTGGTCGTTCTTTTGATGAATGAGTTCCTCGATTTGCGTTAAGAATTCTTTGCTGATATTAAACTGCATTGGCCTCTATTTTTTGGGTAAGTTCAATGAATTGTTCTACCGAGAGTTGCTCTGGTCTGAGGTCAAAGATAGTATCTTCTTTTAAATTATCCGAAAGGTTGAATGATTTTAAACTATTTCTTAACGTCTTGCGGCGTTGCTGAAAACCTGTCTTTACTACTGAAAAAAACAATTTCTCATTGCACGGCAACGTGAAGTTTTCTTTTCTCGTTAATCTCAAAACGCCCGAATTTACTTTTGGCGGCGGATTGAAAACGTTGGGCGGAACGGTAAACAAATATTCGGCCTCATAAAAAGCCTGAACCAGTACTGACAGTATTCCGTAGGTTTTGCTCCCTTTCTTTTCGCAGATGCGTTCGGCTACTTCCTTTTGGAACATCCCTGAAAATTCAGGAACCTGATGACGCAGTTCCAAACATTTAAAAACAATCTGCGATGAAATATTATAAGGGAAGTTCCCAATGATGGCAAAGGGTTTGCCTTCAAAAACTTCGTTGATATTGTATTTCAAAAAATCTTTTGAAATGATTTTTCCGTGCAGTTTTGGATAATGCGTGTCCAGATACTGAACCGATTCGGTATCGATTTCGATAACATAGGTCGTGGTTTGTTTTTCCAAAACGTATTTGGTCAAAACTCCCATTCCGGGACCAATTTCCAAAGTGATGCCGTAGCCCTTATAACTCAAGGTATCGGCTATGTTTTGGGCAATCGATTCATCCGTCAGGAAGTGTTGCCCGAGGTGTTTTTTGGCTTTTACGTCGTTCATATCCTTTTGTCATTTCCGCGAAGGCGGGAATCTATATTGTTATGCTGTGGATTCCCGCATTGGCGGGAATAAAAACTATTACTTAAACCAATCTTCCGAAAGGTCATTCCAATCCTTATTTTCTTCTTCAATCAGATTTATTTTCCACTGACGATTCCATTTTTTGAGCTGCTTTTCTCTTTTAATTGCATCGTTTACGTATTGGAAATTTTCAAAATAAACTAATAGATTTACGTCATATTTTGAAGTAAAGCCATCATCTATTTTTTGCTTATGCTGGAGAACTCTTGCTTCCAAATCATTTGTCATTCCAATGTATACAGTTCCATTCTTTTTACTGGCTAAAATATAAACGTAATATTGATGAATGGTTTTAAACATGACTGCTAATATGGATTCCCGCCTACGCGGGAATGACAAAAATTAGTGTTCCGAAATCAACTCCAATTCGGTTCGGAACGCCAGCATTTTGTCTCCAAACAAACGGTGTCCTTCTTCCCTTAATCTTGGCGCATCTTCGTCATAATAACGTTGCAGTGTTTCCCTGCAGTCGGTTGTATACTGAATCGAATAGGTTGTCCCTCCCATTTCCTCATCAACCAAAACCTTTACCATTCGGGCAGAAGAAAATTTCCCTGTTGCCAAAACATCCTTAATATGTTTTTCCTGCATCCATTGCATCCATTGGTCGTGAACGCTTTCGTGTATGTTGATGGTTACGTTATAAAGTATCATGTAAAATTATGAGTTATGAGTTATGAATTATGAGTTGAAAATCCTGCTTACAGATTAGTATCTCCTCTTAATTTTCGATATTTGTTCCGCGAATCCACATAGAAAATGCTGTCTTCATGCTTGAAAATCATTTCCTCATAAAGCGGCTTTGCCTTTTCGGGATCTTTCAGGTTTTCGTTATAGATTTCTGCCGAATAATACAGCGCTTCGTCAATGTAAATGCTTTCCTTATGCTTGGTGATTATCGCATCGTAGTTGGCTAAGGCATTGGTAAAATCACCCATTTTTTCATAAATCTTCCCAATGCGCAATAGCGTCACCGGTTCGATGTCTTCGCCTTTGTGTTCCTTTAAAATCAGTTGGAATCCGGCTAAGGCTTCCTTCTTTTTGTTTTGATACAAAAGAAAATCGGCACGCGCGAATTTCTTCAAAGCGACCTGTAATGAATCTTCAACCGTATTGTCGCTTATCAGCAAAAACAAATCCAATGCATCGTTGGCGATTAGCTGTGATGAAGCCGATTTCAATACTTTCAGCTGATGTGATGCCCATTCGAAATCGGTTTTGAAATAACTCGTTTTAGCTGTTTTCAAACTGGCTTCCTGGCCAATCACATCACCACTCATATCCTCATTTACCTGTGAATAATAAAGTAGCGCCTGATTGAATTTTTCTTCATACAAAAGAATGTCTGCCAGTTCCATTTTGGCTTCAGCCAATTGGAATCGGTTAATCGGCATTTCCATCGCGCTTTTCAGGATTGTTTTGGCTTTTTCGGGATTGTTCAAATGGAACGCATTGAACTCCGCCTGCAATTTCAGAAGGGATAAGGTGTATGGGCTTACGCCAAATTCCTTAATCAAATTATCCAGTTCTGCGGTGATGGCTGCATAATCCTTTTCGGTCGCATGGTTGATTTTCATTTCCAGCAGATAGGAATGCGCTTCGATAAGCAGTTCCAAATCCTTGGTATTCTCCAAAACAAAAGCCAGGATTTCCTTGGCCGAATCCTGATCGTTATCCTCAATTGCCATTTGGCCTAAGCTTACGATATTGGTAAACGATTCGGGATTTCGTTTGTAGATGGCTTTTTGCTGAATGAATGCCTTTCCATATTCCTTCTGCTGGATAAAAAGCCAGCTCAAAAAATCATTCCAAAAAACATCCTGTGTCTTTTGGGCACGGACCAATAAGGCCTTTTTGAGTGTATCGTTAAAGGACGCATCAACTTCCTCAGTCATGAATCGGGAAATCTGGTTTTGGATCAGCGGAAGGTTCTGCTGATTTTGATACGCTTCATCAAGGAAAATGTCAATCATCATGTTGGTATTTCCCTGTTGGCCATAAAGCACCGCCATTTGGAAATTGAAACTCATCTTTGGCTCTTTCTCAATCGCAGTTTTGTAAGCCAAAAGCGCAAAATCAATCAACGATTTGCGTTCAAAGACATAGGCAACACTGTAAACTTCCTGGGCATTTTTCTTAATCCGGTCTATTGCCTGGTTGTAATATTTATTGGCTTTCTCCTGATTTTTCTGCAGCTGGTAGTTATACCCCAATTCAATCAAAAGATTGGCCTGTTTGTATCGGTCCAATCGCGCTTCGATTATTTTCTGAGCCTTTTCAAACTGCTGTAATTGCTGGTAACACTCTACTACTTTCTGGAAATAATTGTAATTGTTTTCCTGGGATTTCAGCAGTTCCTCATAGCTTACCAAAGCCTTTTCAAATTCCCCACGGTCGAAATAATTATTCGCCAATTGCTCATTTTGGGCACGGCCCAAAAAGCAACTGAACAATAACGCTATGAAGAGAATTTTCTGCATGGATTTATTTAAAAAAAACGATGCACTAAAGTAACACTTTTTGTGTCCGATTAGTGCATTGTTTACGAAAGATTAACTTTTTTAGTTTATGATGTCAAACCCAGTGTATTTGCGCAATACTTCAGGGATTACAATCCCTTCCGGAGTTTGGTAATTTTCGATGATTCCGGCCATAACCCTTGGTAATGCCAATGAGCTTCCGTTTAAGGTATGTGCCAGCTGTGTCTTTCCTTCTTTCCCTTTGAAACGCAGCTTCAGGCGGTTTGCCTGGAACGTTTCAAAATTAGATACCGAAGAAATCTCCAGCCATTTATCCTGAGCCGTTGAAAATACTTCAAAATCATAGGTCAAGGCCGAAGCAAATCCCATGTCACCGCCACAAAGACGCAATACGCGGAAAGGCAGTTTCAATTCACGCATGATTTCCTTTACGTGTTCCACCATTCCATCTAAAGCTTCATATGATTTATCAGGATGCTCGATGCGAACGATTTCTACTTTGTCAAATTGGTGCAGACGGTTCAAACCGCGAACGTGTGCGCCATACGAACCAGCCTCACGACGGAAACATGGTGTGTATCCTGTGCATAAGATTGGCAGTTCGCTTTCCTGTAAAATTACATCACGGAAAATATTGGTTACCGGAACTTCCGCAGTTGGAATCAAGTATAAATCATCAGTAGCATCGTGGTACATCTGCCCATCCTTATCCGGCAATTGCCCTGTTCCATAAGCCGAAGCTTCGTTTACCAAATGAGGCACCTGGAATTCCTGATACCCTGCATCAGTATTTTTATCCAAAAAGTACGAAATAAGTGCACGCTGTAATTTGGCGCCTTTTCCTTTATAAACTGGAAAACCTGCACCGGTAATTTTTACACCCAATTCGAAATCGATGATGTCATATTTCTTTACCAGTTCCCAGTGTGGCTGTGCTCCTTCGTGCAAAACCGGAATAGTCCCTTCTTCAAAAACGTTTAGGTTTTCTTCGGGAGTTTTTCCAACCGGAACAATATCTGCCGGAGTGTTTGGCAACAAATACATTTTCTGTAAAAGCTCGTTGGCTAATGCATCTGATTTTTCAGAAAGTTCCCTGCTCGTTTCCTTTAACTGAACTGTTTTTAGTTTTAATATTTCGGCTTTGGCTTTTTCGCCATTTTTCATCAGTTCGCCAATGTCTTTGGAAAGTTTGTTGGATTCCGCCAAAGTATTATCAAGCTCTACCTGAGTGCTTCTTCTGTTTTCGTCCAATTGGATTGCCTCTTCCACGAGTGTTTTCACATCCATGTTTCTTTTGGCTAAAGCCGCAATCACTTTCTCTTTGTTTTCTCTAATGTAACTTATCTGTAACATGACATTTTCTTTATAAGGACGCAAATTTAATGAAATGTTTGGGAAAACGTTGTTGTTGCTTAAAAAGTTACTGCTATTGTGTTGTCGTTCCTTTTGTCATTCCCGCGGAGGCGGGAATCCAGATCATGGGTAATAGATTCCCGCCTACGCGGGACACGAGCATCAGCGACTGGCGTAGCAATGACAAAGCATACCAAATCAAAAACTTAGTGTCTTAGGGTTTTTGGGAAAGTAACTGTTTTAAGCTAACAGAAAGAAAAATTTAACATCAGTACATGCTGATAATCATTATATTCGCAAAAATTTATCAATTGCTATGAAAAAAGCTTACTTAATACCACTTTGTTTTACATTATTTTCTGCTTTTTCCCAAACGGGACCTAAGGCGGAGTGCAACTATAAAAGCAGGACCAACTCCATTGCTGAAGCTGAAATGAAATCGGCCCAACAGCTTATGGATGTTGACGTAAATCCGAATACACTTAATTACGATGTTACCTATCACAAATTAGAATTTACTGTAAATCCTACGGTGAAATTTGTCACCGGAAAAATCACGACCACGTATACCGCTTTGGCAAATATGAATACAATTACCTTTGATTTTGCCAATCCACTTACGGTGAGTTCGGTTAAAAAAGGTGCAACAAACCTGACATGGGTAGAAGATACCAACAATCAATTGATCATCACCCTACCAACGACACAAACTGCAGGAACTTCGGCAACACTTGAAATCAGTTATTCAGGAGTACCACCGGCAAATGGATTTGATTCTTTTGTACAGACATCCCATAACGGAAGCCCTATTATCTGGACACTTTCAGAGCCTTTTGGCGCAAGGGACTGGTGGCCGTGCAAACAGGATTTGAATGATAAGGTAGACAGCATCGATGTGTTCATTACGGCACCATCACAATACATTGCGGTTGCAAACGGTGTGGAAACCACAGCTCCGGTAATTTCGGGAGCCAATAAAACAACGCATTTCCACCACGGATATCCTATTCCGGCTTACCTGATTGCGATTGCAGTGTCGAATTATACGGTTTACAATCAAATGGGTGGAACAGCACCAAACGAATACCCAATCATCAATTACATTTACCCTGAAGATTTCGCATTTGTACAACCTCAATTGGCTGAGACTCCGGCTATTTTGGAATTATATGAAAACCTGTTTGAACTCTATCCGTTCCACAATGAAAAATACGGCCACGCACAGTTTAGCTGGGGTGGCGGAATGGAGCACACCACCGTTTCCTTCATGGTAAATTTCGACCGACAACTGATTGCCCACGAAATGGGGCATCAATGGTTTGGCGACAAGGTAACCTGCGGAAGCTGGAAGGACATTTGGCTGAACGAAGGTTTTGCAACGTATCTTGCCACTTTGGTCATTGAAAATTTTGATGGTGTGGATGCTTTTATTGCTGAAAAACAGAGCATGATTGACAACATTACTTCACAGCCTGCAGGAAATCTCTATTTAACCGATGACCAGGCATTGAATGTGAACCGTATTTTCAGCAGCAGGCTTACATATGATAAAGGAGGAATGGTATTGGAAATGCTGCGTTTCAAATTGGGTGATGCGGCTTTCTTCCAGGGAATCAAAAACTATCTCGCCGACCCTAACCTGGCTTATAAATATGCAGTGACGCCAAATTTACAGGCGCACCTGGAAGCGGTATACGGACAAAGTTTGACGGAGTTCTTTAATGACTGGGTGTACAATCAGGGCTATCCAACCTATAATATCACCGCTCAAAACTGGGGTGCCGGGCAGGCAAAGTTTACCATAAACCAGGAACAGTCCGATCCTTCGGTAACGTATTTTGAAATGCCGGTTCCGGTTAGGGTTTTTGGCGCTGGCGGGCAACAGGCGGATTTGGTTTTGAATAACACCTTCAATAATGAGGAAATCATCACCGCGGTTCCATTCCCGATTACAGGCGTGGAATTTGACCCTCAAAGGCATATCATCTCGAATGGTTCAACGGCTGTCTTAGGAAACCAGAATTTCGAATTGGAAAAAGCCATTTCATTGTATCCAAACCCAAGTTCGGATGTTGTACACATACAGATGCCAAGCACAACTAGTTTGGAAAAAGTAATTGTTTTCAATAATCTGGGCCAGAAAGTGATGGAAAATTCCAATCCTGAGTTTTCAGTAAGCAGCCTGGCAACCGGAGTTCATTATGTTGACATTCAAACTGCTGATGGTACTTTTCATAAAAAATTCATAAAAAAATAACCTGCCTGCCGGCAGGCAGGTCTTAAATTTATCAAAAATAAATGCAAGAGTAAGGTGGAAACCTTACTTTTGTGCGTTTAAAAGAAATCTTTATTATAAGAAATGGAAATTGCAATCAAATTATCCCAGTTTTTACTGAGTTTATCAATACTTATCATACTTCACGAATTAGGGCATTTTATTCCTGCCAAATTATTTAAGACACGCGTAGAAAAATTCTATTTGTTTTTTGACATCAAATATTCACTGTTGAAAAAGAAAATCGGTGAAACCGAATACGGAATCGGCTGGCTGCCTTTGGGTGGTTATGTGAAAATTTCGGGAATGATTGACGAAAGCATGGATACCGAGCAACTGGCTCAGGAGCCGCAACCTTGGGAATTCCGCTCGAAGCCGGCCTGGCAAAGGCTGATCATCATGTTGGGTGGGGTAACTGTGAATTTTATCCTGGCATTCCTTATTTATATCGGAATGACCTTTTTCTATGGTGAACAATACATTGCCAACAGCGAAGTAAAAAATGGTATCTGGATTACCAACCCTGTGGTTGAAAAAGCCGGACTTAAAACCGGAGACAAATTAATTTCCATCGATGGTGAAAAAGTGGAGCGTTTTTATGAATCGAATGAAAAACTGCTTTTATCCAAGGAAATTGTTGTGGAACGCGATGGAAAGGAACAAACAGTCCATTTCCCGGTAAACTTCATCGACCAGTTGATGAAAGGCAAAAAAGCTTCTTTGGTTGAACTGCGTGTGCCTTTTGTAGTTGCCGATGTTCCTGCAGATTCACATAACAAATCGGTATTGAAAACAAGGGACGTTATCACAAGCTTTAACGGAAAACCTGTTCATTTTGCCGATGAAGTAATCAATTCGGTAGACAGCCTAAAAGGCAAAACAGTTCCGGTAATCATCAAAAGAGACGGAAAGGAAATTGCTGCAAATGTAAAGGTTAATGACAGCGCTAAGTTAGGCATTGCTTACGCATTCAGGCTTCCTTACAGCGATTTGGAAAAATTGGGACTGTATAAAATCAGCAATGAAGAGTTTGGTTTCTTTGAGTCCATTCCGGTTGGGATTGATAAAGGATTTGCACAATTAAGCAGCTATGGAAAGCAATTAAAAGCGATTTTCACTCCTAGTACCGGAGCTTATAAGGGTGTAGGTGGTTTTGCAGCCATCTTCAATATTTTCCCGAACACCTGGAGCTGGGAAGCGTTTTGGAGCATCACCGCTTTGCTGTCGATTATGCTGGGTGTAATGAATTTACTGCCAATTCCGGCATTGGATGGTGGGCATGTAATGTTTTTACTCTACGAAATCATCAGCGGCAGGAAACCTAGCGATAAGTTCCTTGAAAGAGCCCAAATGGTTGGCTTTGTACTACTTATTTCATTATTGTTATTCGCAAACGGGAACGATATTTATAAGGCAATTTTCCACAAATAATATTTTTTGAAATTTATTTGAAAATTGTTTGCAAAAAATAAAATTCGCATTATATTTGCAACCGCTTAAAAGACATAAGATCTTCCTCCTTAGCTCAGTTGGTTAGAGCATCTGACTGTTAATCAGAGGGTCCTTGGTTCGAGCCCAAGAGGGGGAGCATAAAAAGCCAGTCACCGACTGGCTTTTTTTAATTAAAGTTGTTTGGGCAAGAGATTTCCTTCGGCAGTCGCTTCGCTCGTGTGAAATTAAAAAAAGGACTGCCAGTGACAGTCTGGTATATCTGGCTTTAGCCAGATAAAAATTCATATTTAACCAAACGGAACATTAAATACTAATTTCTAAAAACAAATTAAAAATGAAAAAATTACAATTGATTACAAGCATCATGCTTTTGGCTATCCTGTCATTTTCGTGTTCTTCAAGTTCAGACGATTCACCAAACAACTGTGAGGACGCAACTGCAGCAACTGCAACAGCAGCACAGGCTTTTGCCAATGCTACAAACGAAAACTATGCTCAGTTATGTGCGGCTTACAAAGATGCCTTACAGGATCAAATCGCTTCTTGTGGAGACCCTAACGGCGATTTGCAGGATTTGGTTGATGGTTTGAATTGCACTGTGCCAACAACAACCGGAACATTGTCTATGCATTTAGGTTCGGCTCCACTCGAATTTGACAGGATTACGGTTACTACTACAGGTACAACACGTCACGTTCACGGAGAAAGGAGCGATACAACATCCTATGAAATTAATTTTGACGTTGAAGTAGGCCAAACGGGCGCCAACAAAATCAACAATTTCCAACTTCGTCTTTTCAGCCAGACCTATACGCCATTGATTCCCGCCGTCTTCGGAAACGAGTGGGGTAACAATATAACCATCAATACCAGCTCTTCAATAGTGGGGACATTTCACGGAGAATTGGCGAACCCAGGCCAGACTAGCGCTCAAGACTTGCTTGGCGGCGTAGTTGATATCGATTTTTAATTGTTCCAGGCACACGCGACTATAAAAAAAGAGTAACATTTCCATGTTACTCTTTTTTTATGCTCAAACCCTCCGCGGGAATGAGAACCAACTTTAGTTCGTGCCAATCACACCCCGTTTTATTTAGGCTGTTCAAATTGGGCATCATTTGCTGCCTGCTCCTGCGCGTCTTCCCTTTTTTCCTTGTGGAACTGGCTTGCCGCATCGTCCTGTTTGTCCTGGTCCGCTTCGGGGTCAGCGTCGACTATTTTAGCGGCGGTATCCTTAATTTCCTCGGAGGATTCCGACCTGCCAAACTTTTCCATTAAAAGGGCATCGGTGGGAAGCTTCCCTTTATCCGCTTCTCTTTCGTTTTCCTGCTTTTCCATTAGTTTATAATTTGTACTAAGGTACAGCCCGCACAACGCAGCCGTGTTATACAATTAACAGAATAAATTATGCAAAAAAGCGCGGATTATGAGTCCGCGCTTTGTAATTTTTAAAGGAAACCAGTTTATTTTTTCTCCGCCTTTACATCCACCCCAATTTCGATATCCTTGCTGATCATCCATTCGGCCGGGTCGGCTTCCGAAGTCCCGAATTTAATATCCCAGTCCGCACGGTTCACGGTAAATTTGGCCTGGATGCTGACCCCGTTATCGGTCACGTCGACTTTTGCCGGGAAGGTGACATTCACCGCCTTTCCTTTTAGCGTAAGGTTCCCGCTAATGGTTTTATTGGCACCGGGAATGGCATCTGTGGCATTGCCTGTTAAATTAGTGACACCGGTGATTTTAAAATCGGCTGTTGGATTTGCCGTTACGTCAAAAAAGTCCTTGCCTTTAAGATGCTCCTCAAGCTCTGTATACTTTTTATCCTTTTCTGTCACCGATTTCGGGTCGACCTTTAACGACTGCATGTCGATTACGAAATCGCCGGCGGCCAGTTCGCCTGCTGCTAAGGACACTTCCCCCGATTTAATCGCCAAAGTTCCCCAGCGCGGTGCAAAGCCACCTTTGTGGAAGGCTTTCCAGTCCACCTTAGAGGTTTCGAGGTTCACCGCGTAGATTTCGCCTTGTTTTTCGGCAACCTGCTGTTCCTCGCCTGTTGTTGTTTTTTCATTTTTTCCGCCACAGGCCGTTAAGAATAAGGCAAGGGCCACGGCTGTGAATGCATGTACTTTTTTCATGTTTTTGAGTTGTTTTTAGTTTAGTTCAATGTTCCCTGATTTTCAGGAATTATAAAGTTACGAAAGTTATTGGGATATTGATACGCTTGTTTAGGCTGTAGTAAGCGTAGAAAAATTAATTTTTGATAATGGAGGGTGATGCGAGGGCGTTGGGTTTTTTGATTGATTACCACGCAAAAGGATTCGCGCGGTAGCGGTGGTAAATTGAAGTAAACTGATAGTATAAACAATCTGACTTACAACTAAGGTTTAAATCTTGAGCTTTTTACTTCATTAAAAAGATCTTTTTTAAGTTTACTAAATGGTCTTTTGTATAGCTTCTCATCTTCAAAGTATGTTTCAAAAAGTATTCGATACGCTTCATTGAAACTGATACCATATGCTGCTAAGGATTGAATATATCCGTCGCTGTTAGCGATTCGTTTATTCAATAAATCCTTGATTAAACCTTTGTGATTTAATTCATAAGTTTCTTTAATGCCGAAGAAAGCGAACGATGAATCAATTTTTTCTTTCAACTGAGCTGTTGGAGAATTTATTAATGTATTCATATCTAAAGAAAAATTATCCCCTTTACCTAACAAACTGTCGTAATCATTTGGAGTAAAGGTAAACTTGTAGTGTTTCGCAATGTTGATGTCAGTATAAGGATTTAATAAATTATTATCGTCGGGATTAATTGAGCCTTTGAAATGAGTATTACAGATATTACAACTTGGAATCAAATTATAAAAGGATAATGCCAGTAATGGGAAATCAGTTTTTGGATAGAAATGGTCAAATTCTGGAAACACATTTTTATTTTTTGAATTGATTCTATGAGAAGTTGTGTAATTGCGATTGCAATATGGACATACATCAATAGAGAGATAGTAAGCTAAATCAAATCCATTATAAAGAGTTTTTTTATACCCGCGAAACCATGAATAATCAAAGACATATTCCACATCTTTTATCAAATTACCTGTATCAGTAACGAAAATATTCAGAGTATCCCAACACGTTAACGCGGAACTAATATCTCCAATTAATATCCTTTCCAAATTCATGTTAATGAGTTCCTCAAAAATTAAGTAGTCTACCGCAGATAGACATACATCGGCAGAATTCTTTCGCTTAATAAGACGAGAAGTTATTTGATCTTTTAATCCTTTGAAATGCTTTTTCGCTGCACTTTTGGTGCGTTCGGTTTGAATTGATATCATTTCAGTTTGTTTTGAAGTCTTATAATTTCTTCTCTAATTTCATCCTCATCAACTATGGCTTCGACATACATCCTCTGCAACTTTTCCTTCACAATAGGTTCGTCTATCATTGCTATCACTTTTTTGTGAAAAGAAGCGTCATTTTCAATTTCAGAATATTTAATATTTTTATCAAATTTATTATCTAATTGCATGTTTAGCCAGTTAATAGTTCGATTGATTTTATTCTTTGCAAACTCACCAACCAAACCCTTTTTAACGAAGAAAGAATGAGACAACAAGTCATTTACATTCGCACCAAAAGATTTAGGTCGAGCAATATCTATATAATCTAATACTTTAGCAAACACTTCATCTTCGTCTTTCTTTAAGAAAACAATATTGTGATTTGGAATGTCTGACAGAGCCAAAGGATCATGTGTTGTGAAAATGATTTGTACAGACGGCGATTCCTCAATTAATTCAAAAAAATAAGGAATTGTTTTTATAAGTGACGTGACGTAAAGTTTTTTCCAAGTAGGATGGAAGGATAAGTCTGCTTCGTCTAAAAGAAGGATAAAATGTTTTTCTGTTTTTGACGAAAATGGATTATCTATAAAATTCTCTTTAAGATGCACGTATAATCTGGAAAAGAAATTCAATAATGAATTTTCTCCTGAACTGAGTTTTTTCTCAATTGGTTCATAATTGATAAAACCATCAATTTTATCTCTATCATCGAGATAACGTGTTCCATCTCTTCTTACACCAAAAAAATAATACTGTTCAAGTGCTATAATAAACCTACGATGTAAATTCAATATTTTAACCGCGATATCAGGTTCTGGATAAATCGCTTTATGGTAAAAATCTATTTTGTTATCTACATACCCCATAGTGTATTGCTCGTCATGTGGCAATTTATCAATTTGAGAAAAAACGAGATCTAATAAATCCAAAGTTATTTTTTCAGGCAATGGTTTTCGTTCTTGGCCATGGTAAACTATTTTGTGTTCTTTTATAAAAAGTTTAAATGTGTCTATAAAAGAAAGCTCAGCTACTCTTTCTTTAAATTTATCGTCTAGCTTACCTTCTTCTAAAAAGGTATTTTTTTTCTCCATTTGACGAACGACAACAGATAACAAATCATTAATTATTTCATTTTTTAAATCTGCTCGTTCATTCGATAATTGAATATATTTCCGCTCTTTTGGAGTTAATTTGCTAGTATCTTTTCTATTAGCCAGTCTTTCGTTGCCAGCCTTTTCTCTCAGGATAGTAAAAAGTTGTCTAAATTGATAAGGAGTGTCATGAAAACTAAGGTTCTTTAATTCAGGTACATCATGGCCACGAAAGACAATTTTTGGAAACCCATGTGTAGGTAAATTAAATATTTCAGCAAAAATATTTTTTTGCTGAACAAGCTCTGAAGTTTGAAATTGAAGTTGCCTTATAGAATTTTTGAATCTTAGTTCCTGGGATGCTGAAAATCTTTGATTTTGTGTACTGGATTCCTTATTTTCTAAATCTTCCAAATCTTTTTCTAAAATTGCGTCAAAAGAAATATCATTGGCGTCAACACCGTCAAAATTTTCATTATATGTATAATCAAAATGAGGTGAATAATATATTGATGAGACTATGTCTTTTTCCTCCATCTTTTGTGAAAAATCTTCGGCATTAACCTTTCCTGATGAGGACTTTATTTTTTCTACTAATTCTTCTTCATTCAACAAATAAATATTATCTGAAAAAGTTGAGAACATTATAAATGGAATAGAATCAGAATCATTTTCACCAATTAATGCTAAACGAGAATGTGGAAATGCTTGCCTATATTCTACAAAACCACTTCTGATACAATCTAAAATCGAACTTTTACCTGCTCCGTTTTGCCCTACTACAGCAGAAATAAGTGTTAATTTAGATAAAGCAGCAGTATCGTTAAAAAAATTATCGATGAATAAATTATTTAGTTCTCGTCTTACAGTTAATCTATTACCACCAGCACTTATATCATAATAATATCTGCCTCCTAAATTTATTGTTTCTGGTTTTTCGAATAAGAAGTGGTCTTCTATATATATTGCTGATAGCCGCATACTATTTTGAATTAAATAGTTAATTACTGATTATTTATTGAGTGATGAACTTAACAAAGTTATTATTTATTTCAGCATTAAGATCTCTCATGTTTTTAAAGCTATTTACATTAATTATTCTAATCAAATCGTTATGTAAATTTGCGGATAATTTTATGTCGTAGGCTTTCTCGTATTTGCCGATAATGTCATTAATCCTAAAATGAGCAAATTTTAATTTATCTTCCTTTTTTAGTTCATTGAAAATTCCTTTGTAATTAAATCTTGAACGTAATTCAGGGGAGATTCTTCTGGGAAAATCATCTTTTGATATGTTTGATGTAAATACTATAATAAAACCATTGACATCAATTTCTTCGGCTAGAGAATTAACTAACTTTCCATTTTCAAGAACATCTAGAAAATAATTAAAAACGGCATTGTTAGACTTTTCAAATTCATCAATTAATATTAGTCCAATATCCGAATCATCTACCCTGTTAAACAGTTCGCCACCATCACTCCCAATATAACCACGCGGACTTCCTATTAAAGAATTTAAAGCATCCTGACTACTATAGTTGCCAAAGTTAATTTTAGCCAGCTTGTTCTGGCTGTTTAGACATTTATGAATGACGCGTGCAACTTCTGTCTTGCCGACTCCGGAATCGCCCATTAAGAATAGAGATAATATCTTATGTTCACCAAGTTTATTAAAAATCATAAACTCTCTTATCTTACTTGCAAAATCTTCTTTAAACTTTTCATGTCCATAAAGCTTGTTGTTGAAATTACCGATGAAACTTTCTATCTCTTCTGTATTTAAATCGATAATTAACTTCCTTTTCTTTTTGACTACGGTGTCGGATTTTTTAATTTCAATATCTTCCTTAAGAATTTCATTGATATTTTTTTCCTTATCAAAACAATTTCTTAGTCCGTATGATAATTTTTCCAGTTGCTTATTGTCAATTATAAATATGGTGTCCTCAGAAAATTTATAAAACAAATGTTCAAAATGTAATACATCATTATAAGTGATTGCTGCTGATATATCAATAATAACTTCGTCTGTGTCAAAATTAAATAGATCGTCTTCAGTATTTTGCATAAATTTACTAATACTTAATATTTTTTTGCCTTCTACTTTTAAAACATCAAGATATCGGTAAAATTGTGATCTGTCGTATGTATATATTACACTGTCCATTTTATTCATTTGGGATATTTACATTTTGCACAATTGCGAGTAAGTCGATATAATAATATTCTTTTGTTCCATCAGCACCATTTCCGAAAATTACCGTAGAATTATCCTCAGAACTTTCGTCATGTTGACTATCAGTTACATCATTAAAAGTGGCTTCGGAACTTTTTGGTGTTATTTTGGATTTACCTAATTTATTAAAAAATTCAAATGAATTCTTAAGGGAATTCATTTGAATCTTCCCTTTGTAGAGTCCAATGATGGTAACTCTCCCAATGAATAAATCATCCACGCTGTAAGAACTCTCAAATTCGCTTTCGAATGATAAAGGTATCTTTATAATTATTTCGTCACCACTATTTTTAATCTGCCCTTTCATTTTATATGCATAATCTTTTAGCATAGCATTGAAAGCATTATTTACATCTAATCCGTTTGCACCAGGAATTGTCATATCCTTAACGGCGCCGCTTCCAATTAATTTTACAGTTCTAAGTTCTGCTTCATTTGTCAGTGATAAACTTACATTGTCAATTTTTATTAATTGACCTTCTTCCACATTATTAAAGTTTACAAGTGTATTGCTCTTTTCAATGATTTCATTTAAAATAATTGATTTCGTTGTCTTAATTTCAAATGTTTCTAAAACCTTTTGAGAATCTGAACCACTATTTTTTATATTACCTCCAATTTCGCCGCTTAAAAAGTTTAGAAATTTGGCACCCATCTGTCCTCTAATCTCGGTCTCTTTCCCTTTTATATTTTCTTTCTGCATCTCACGACTTAATGAAATTACGTTGCTAAGCATCATTTTGATTTCATAAACTTTTGGAAAATTGATGTAATAAATATTAAATATCATGTTCGTTGAATTTTTGTTTTTTAATTCTGTATCGATTAATAAATGGAACTCTCCATAGTTTTTTTCGAGTCGGTAATTTTCCTCTCCAAATGTCCAATTACGTCCTATCCATGGTTCTTCTTCAAATTCTTCTTTTGTTACAGGTCCAATTTTTTCGATGTCTTCACCTAAAAGACTGTTTAAATTTTCAACCAATCTTTGAATCTCCATTACAAAAATCATATTGTTGGTTGGAGTATATTGGCGTAATAATAAAATATTCTTTTCGGTAGTATCTTGATAAACAATTACGGTAAGTATATTAAAGAAGTTAAATAGAAAATGCCGGAATGGATAGGTTTTAATAGTTTGCCCGCTAACAATATCCTCTAAAAACTGACCATTTTCAATTAAGTATTTTGGAAATGCTATTTGAGATATAGCTTCATCAATTTTTAAGTGGTTATTATAATAATTTAAGAATTCGTCAGGTTTGAATATGGATGTTTTAATTCCTAATTTTTTAAACAACTGGATGGATTTATTGTATGCTTTATTATCATTTATAACATAAAAATGACAGGTGGATGCAAAAGCAGTATGAAACGCGTCTTCTGTTGTATTTTTAAAAGTTTCTTTTCTACCTTTTTTAGCATTTACATTATCTTCCTGATATCCGTGCATATCAAGTTGAATATATTCATTTGCAATTTCATTAAACCATTCTGGTCCATTTTTAGTATTATCAATATGCTGTTTTATGTCAATACTTAGTTTCTCATGTGCATTTTCTATGATTTTGTATGGGTCACTACTATTGAATATTTTATCTCTATTGATACCAACACCAGATTGAAGCAACTTCCGCAAATCATTATACTTTTCTTCTTCATTTAAGCCTTTTATCATTTGTCCAAAACTATTAAACAATCCCTCATAAGTTGGGTTTTCTGCTAACCCAGGAAATAATAAATCCATTTGTTTTTCGCTTTCCGGATTGTTGAGTGCATTGATAAGGGGGTTAAGTGAGATTGATTTTAATTGATTAATGAATGTTTTTCCTAAACCTTTTGTGGCTTCATTATTATCAAAAATCTTAGATAATCCTTGTATGCTAATATCTTGAAATAAATCTCTTTGTTCTACTCTCTGTTGGAAAAGTTCATGAGGGGATGAAAAATCCATTAAGATATCTTTCCCATCATTAAAAAGGCACGAATTACGTGTCAATGTACTAATGAAATCTAAATCAGAATTTATATAGTTATTTTGTTCTTCAGTTTCTTTATAACTAGAAAAGATATCTCCTATATGAGAAGTTGAATAGGGTATGAAAAATTTCTCATTAACTAAAATTTGGTGTAAATCTTTATGATTACCATTTTTCATTTGAGACATTACATTCCAATCTATATAGATTTTAACCATTATTAATTTTTAAACTGATGGAAAAAATAAAAGTGTTTTTGTTATCAATCGGATTTCTAAATCCGTTAATAAACATTAAAATTTCAATAAACTTTGTGGTATTTATCTATAGTACATTACGAATGTAGAAAAATAATCTTAACATGTTAACATTCTGCGATTTTTTTAAATATTAGAAATTTTCTCATTCAAAATTTTAACATTTCCGTGTCAAAATCATTCCAAAAATAAAATTTAGCACAAAAAGTGTGGCAAACTTTTTGCGAGGATGAATTTTAGCACAGAAATGTTAAAATTTTGCACATGAAGAACACTACTATCGCTTCGTTACTGGGAATGACCAAAAACCAATTAGCCTTATTGCTGCGGGTGCATCCTACGCAATTGTCCATGTATATGTGTGGCCAGCGCAACCTTCCACTCAAAGCCAAACTCCTGTTATCCGAGATGCTGGGCTTTGTAAAATTTGAGGACAAGGGTGCTGCGGTACGCCGGCTTGTGATCGTACAGCAGGAAGCCGCGAAGGCACGGCTGGAGCGGCAGCTTCGGGCGAACGAAGACCAACTGTATGTGGTAGGTAAAAAGCTCGAGTCGCTCGAAGTCCGTTACCAAACCAACCTCGATGCAGTGGGTGTTGTCGACTACCTGCTCGCCCATCCCACGCTAAAGGAGCAGCTGGATAACGAATTATTGGAAGTAATCGGTAGACAGGCTTCGCACACACTGTCGAAATCCGGGCTCGCCGACCTTACGGCGCTCCGCTTAAAAAAAGAAGTCTTGGAATTGGAAAAACTGCTCCTCGCCTCGGCACTGCAAAAAACAGTCAGAACCCTAGAAGAATTAAGGGCTTAATGCCTTTCCTACAATTGCTGTATTCGCATCATTTATGTTAAATATTTGCTAAATAATCACAAATTGAGAAGTTTTGGCATGCCGTTTGGCTTTTGCATGTCAGTAATAACTTTAAAAATTTTTTATTATGATGTATTCATTACAAAATGTAACACAAACCGTAGAATGCGATGTGTTATTGAGCCGCGCTCAACAAAGAAGAGCAGACCTGAACCACAAAAGGTATTCAGAAGACAAATTAACCACGAAGTACACCGAAACTTCGACGGAGATTGAGGCAGCCCTGGTAGGAGTTGCTGCGGAAATTGCAGGAGAAGCAAACACCATTGCCTCGCTGCCTGATGGTCCTCTAAAGGATACGCACATCTTCCAGAAAAAACAGCTCGAGTACAAACAGCTGGTATTGGAACACCGTTTACAAAGTTATGGTGTAGTAGCGGTGCTGGAACAGGAAATTGATGTAAGCCTGCTGGACCGCCAGATTGAAGAGGTAGATACCTTTATCGTTGCGGTGAATGCGAGGAGAGTCGAATTGGCATCCGCCTAATTAAAAGCTTCCCTTTGAAGAAAGCCGTCCGTTTGGGCGGCTTTTTTATTTTGGAAGCTTCCGGTAATCACGTACGCGAACTTTGATGCCATGCCAAAATGTTATTTTTTAATTCATTACTTTTAGCTCCAAATTTTACAACCCGAATCAAAGCCACAGCATGTCCAAAATCAAAAGGATAAA
The DNA here is from genome assembly GCF_021608265.1 of Flavobacterium wongokense. Classification (GTDB taxonomy): domain Bacteria; phylum Bacteroidota; class Bacteroidia; order Flavobacteriales; family Flavobacteriaceae; genus Flavobacterium; species Flavobacterium wongokense. The sequence continues at coordinate 1,238,783 of NZ_JAKIHP010000001.1, read as the reverse complement.
CGCCTTACTCCTATTCCTCTTATTTTTTTCCGCTTCGCAGGCACAGGACAGGAACATCGACTCCCTGAAGGTGATATTGCGGAACCCGAAAGTCCACGACACGGTGAAGCTGACCGCCATAGGTTCGTTGATGGATAATAAATACACCGAAAACAATCCCAAATTCTATTACCTGAACAACCTGATTGGTGCCCTGGCCCAAAAAAACCTGAAGAAAAAAAACAATAAAATCCTGCACGAAACCTATACGACCTGGCTGGCGACGTACTATAATGTCAAGGCGATTGATTATGGCCACAAAAGGGAAAGTGTAAAAGGACTGGCGGCCCTTGATAAAAGCATCGCGCTTTACAAATCGATAAAAGCCTATGACGATGCCAACTACCAGCTTATCGTCAAAGGTTCCTTCTATTCGGTGGTCAATGAAAATGAAAAGGCCATTTCCTGTGTCTTTACCGCATTGAAATATTTTGAAAAAAACAAGACGGAATATACCGGAGAGATTGCCTACGCGACCTCCATCCTGGGCAATATCTATTTTACGATGGCCGACGTGAAGACCGCCCTGAAATATTATAAGGAATCTGTGGACTACCTCAGTTCCAGCAAGACTTATGTAGACGCCCAGAATGATTACCTGAAGAGTGTGGCCTATACCTCCATTTCGAGCTGCTACTTTAGTTTAAAACAATTTCCTCCGGCTGTGGAATATGCCGAAAAAGCATTGGCTCTGGCGAAAAAAGTGGGTGACAACACCCATATAAGCCTGGTGCTTGCCAAACTCGGCCTTGCCAAAATGTCGTTGCACCAACTCGATGAAGCCGAAGCGTTATTGAAAGAGGGCCTTGCCCTTGCTACAAACGACCGGACTGCCGCACAGTCCTATCTCGCTTTAGGCAGGTTGTACTGGGAGCGGAAGGATTACGCCAAAACGGAATCTTATATGAATAAGGCATTGGTCATTGGCAAAAAAGCAAAGGACCTCAAGATACAGGAACAGGCGTATTGGCTGCTGTACTATGTGTATTTCAATTCGAAACACATGGCAAAAGCCAGCAGGATGTATGAGCTGCGCTATCAATTGCTGGATTCCATAAAGACGGGTAAATCCAAAAATATCCTGGCACAACAGCAGCTCAAGTACGATTTTGAGAAAAAGGAATTGAATTATAAGCTGGAAACCCAGCAGAAAAACGCCGCGAAGAACAATTGGCTTATCGGGTTGTCGGGAGCCTTGCTGTTAGTGGTTTTAGGTGGACTCTTCTATTACCGTAACAACAAACAGCGGCAGGCAATCAATGTGCTTGAAAAGAACCAAATGCGCCAACGGCTGCTGATTTCCCAAATGAACCCGCATTTTATCTTCAATTCGATACAAAATATCAGAAGCCTGATCAATAATAAGCAGGATGCCGCTGCCGTGAATTACCTCGACCGGTTTTCTAAATTAACCCGGCAGATCCTTGAAAATTCGAATGAAAATTATATCGCACTCGATGAGGAAATCGAAATGATTGAAAACTACCTGTCCATCCAACAGCTTTTGTACAACAACAAATTTGAATACACCATAACTGTAGAGGACCGGATTGATGCGGAGTCGGTATATCTACCGCCAATGCTGACGCAGCCTTTCATAGAAAACGCCATAAAGCACGGCCTGGCAGACAGCACCGAAAACGGGTTGGTAAGCATTCGTTTTTATAGGGTGGGAAGCCAGCTTTTCTTTGAAGTATCGGATAATGGCAAAGGCTTTGACGTCAATGGGAACAACAGCAGCCATAAGTCGCTGGCGATGAGGATTACGCGGGAACGATTGTCGCATTATACCAAAAAATCGGATTTTACCATCCATACCACAAATGTTAAAGATGCCAACGGAACTGTTATAGGAGCCCAAGTTAATTTTGAAATCCCTTATATTTACGAAAACTAAAACCTTATATGTTACGAGCGGTTGTCGTTGACGATATTGAAAGCATCCGAAAGGAGAATATCAACTTAATCAAATCGGTTTGCCCGGAAATTGCGATTGTAGGAGAGGCAGACTCGGTAAGCTCGGGCATCAGCCTGATTAAACAGCTCTCGCCCGACCTGGTATTCCTTGATGTTGAAATGCCCGACGGTACCGGGTTTGATTTGCTGCAGAAACTGAATCCCATTTTATTTAAGGTAATCTTTATAACAGGTTATGAAGATTTCGCGATTAGGGCTTTTCGTTTCTCCGCTATAGATTACCTGTTGAAACCGCTGGACAGCAACCAATTAAAGGAAGCCGTTAAGAAAGCGGAAGACTCGTTATCGAGGGAAATCTTTGACTTAAAACTGAACCATTTATTTGCCAACCTGGAACGCCCGAAGGAACTCCAGAAGCTCGTGCTCAAAACCACCGACCGTATTTATTCGGTAAACATCCAGGACATCATCCACTGCGAGTCGGATAAAAACTATACGACATTCCATTTCATCAATGCCCCGAAGCTTGTGGTTTCCACCAACCTCAAGGAATATGAAGCCTTGTTGGGGCCTTATAATTTCTTCCGCACGCACAAATCGCATTTAATCAATATGGCGTACCTCGACCATTTTGTCAAATCCGATGGAGGCAATACGGTAGTAATGAAAAACAAAACCGTCATCCCGCTTTCCGTCCGCAAAAAGGAAGAATTCCTGGTGGCACTTGAAAAACTTTAAGGCGCCATTCGCTTAAACGGAAATCCTTCCACCTAAAACGTTAATAGGCCATAAAACGACGTTGGTTCATTTGGCATAAATTTCATTTTTCTTTGGTTTATTATTGCATGCGTTAACCATAATCAGTTAATCGATAATAATTTAACTAAACGAAAAAATGAAAAAACAATTACTTTTTATTGCAATTGCAGGTATGTTTACCTCAATGGCCTCAGCAACCGATTTATATGTAAGGGACTTAGGTGCCGGCGGTGCCTACCCAACAATCAGTGCAGCGATTACAGCTGCAGTTGATGGTGACCGCATCATCATTAAACCTAAAATTGGGAATGCTCCTTACCTGGAAACCGTTACCATTAACAAATCGCTGACGTTCCTGTCAGAAAACAACTTCGCCAAATATTATGTAAAGGGTGCCATTTCCATTGTCCCGGCAGTTGGAAGAGTGGTTACCATCAACAATATGTATGCTTTCCAAAGTGATATCGTAACTTCCACTACAACATTGGCAGGAGGAAGGGCAACCGTAAACATCATTAATTGTACGGTTGACGGTGGCCTAACTTTAGACAACACCCAAAGGGTTACTGCCAACATCTTTTCCAGCAGATGCAGCGGTATCGCGCGTATCGTACACGGCAAGGTAACCGGGTCTTTTGTAGAGCATTTGAGGATCTACGAAGATGCTGCACCTCTTGCCACTACTGATATCAGTATTATTGGAAATGAAATGCCATCCGGATGCATCTACGATTCAACAGATTATGCATTCGCTTTTACAAACAATGATGTAGCTTATACAACTTCAGTGGCAGCAAGCGGTAACTCTAATCTTGTCCTATACGGATTTGATATCGCCCATATGAAAGTGGGAAGCACCAATAACGTGCTGAACAACAGGATTTATAATGAAACCAGTGGTGTAACCCAAACCAACAGGTACGCAGCGCTGTATTGCGAAGCAACAGAATCATGCGTATTGTATGTAGCCAATAACATCCTTGTCAACCTTAGTGTAAACGGTGGGCAGGATTACGCCCTTACCGCTTTTAACCCAACTCCAACCGTGGTGGCTGTAAACAATTTCTCTACTAAAAATATGGTATTTTACGGAGTGGATACGCAGGCTGACAATATCAGCAATGGGACTTATGACTTTGACTTTAACAACAATATTTCAACAGGAGGCATCGTGAATACAGGGATTAATGATGACGAATATGCAGACATCGATTTGTCAAGAAATGATATTGGCATCTTCGGAGGCTCTAATTCATGGGTGAACTTTTACCCGCCAAATGCCGGTAACAGGCCAAGAGTTACTTACCTAAATACCCCAAGACGAATTTACAACGGTACTACAGCAATGCCGGTTGAAGCAACCGGAATCTCGAAATAATACGATGAAGAACTTTATATATTGTTTTATATTGGGAATTTGGGGCATGGCGTCCCAAGCCCAGCTGAATAAAATAACCCAGGGAGAATATTTCTGGGATACCGACCCGGGAGAAGGTAACGCAACAGCGCTAACTGCCGCTGACGGTAACTTTGATAACGTACTTGAAAGCGTTATGCAGAACACCGCTGCTGTTCCTGGGACAGCCGGACTGCATACTTTCAACATCAGGCTGAAAGACAATGTGGGCGTTTGGGGACCCGTATTTAAAAATGTAGTCAACACAGGGAATTCGACCACTACGGCCTATGCTACCCTTACCCAGGCAGAGTATTTTTGGGATACCGATCCGGGAGAGGGAAGTGCAACCGCGGTAGCTGCAGCAGATAATACTTTTGATGCGGTACTGGAAAATGTGATGCAGAATACTGCTTCAATTCCGGCAACGCCGGGATTGCATACTTTTAGCATCAGGATAAAGGACAATACCGGGAATTGGGGACCGGTGTTTAAGAACATAGTCCATACCGGGAATTCGGCAACTTCGAATTATGCTACCCTTACCCAGGCTGAGTTTTTCTGGGATACCGATCCGGGAGAAGGAAGCGGAACCCCGATAGCTGCAGCCGATGGAAGTTTTGACGGTGTCATTGAAGGCATTTTACAAAGTAATGTGTACCTGGTAAACCCGCTGGGCCTTCATAAGTTCAACATCCGCGTCAAAGACAACCAGGGCGTTTGGGGTCCGGTTTTTACCAATGTGATCTTTAATGAAAACGTATTGAGTGTAGACCCACATACCATTGCAGAAAACTATTATTTCATTCCGAACCCGGCAACCTCAGTAATCCGTTTCAACAAGGACATCGAAAGCATCATTGTAATTGACCTGAATGGAAGGCAGATGGCAGCTTCGGTAAATAACAATGAAGTCAACATTGAAGGTTTGGCGACCGGAACCTATATCCTAAAGGTTACCACCCCTGAGGGGCTATCCTTCAACAAAAAAATGATTAAAAGATAATTAGTAGTTGTTGTTAATTTGGTAAAAATGCCTGATGTGAAAGTGTCGGGCGTTTTTTCTTAAAACTGCGATTCACAAACTTGGATTACAAACAAAAACCAGTCGTATGACTGGTTTTTAAAGTAGCCCCGCCAAGAATCGAACTTGGATCAAAAGTTTAGGAAACTCCCATTCTATCCGTTGAACTACGGGGCCGAAATACCGAATGTCCAGTGGACATTCTCCTCTTAATATCAAATGTTGAACTACGCGACCGTAAAACGACTGCAAATATAATATTTTAAGTTGTCGGATATATGCCTTAATAAGTAATTCTTAACAGTATGTTTTAAAATAACGTTTACCTCAGTTTCTCAACCTTTTATCGACTATTTATAAAATACCTTGAAAAAAACTTCTCAGCTAAAATTATAAGATTATGTTTGCAACCGTCAGAAATTAAACAAACCAATATGAACAGAAAAATTACCCTTTTGCTGGCATTTGCCAGTATTACCAACATCGCTTTTTCACAAATCAACTTTGTAAATAAGGCAAACACCTTAACACCAAGAGGCGCTGCGGCCTGTGGCAAAGACGATGACTTTGCCTATATTGTAAATGGTTTCACTACTTCGGGAGCCAATACCAGTGAGCTTGAAAAATATACTTTTGCATCCAACAGCTGGTCCACTATTACCACCTCAATTCCAATTATCGCAAAAAGATTCGGAAATGCTGAAGTCCTGGCTGGCTCGATGTATATCTATAATGGCAGCACCAGTTCGGGTCTTAACAATAAGGTAGAGATAGTCAATTTGGCTAATGGTGCTGTTACCGTGAGTACTGCGCTGAATCCTTATCCAACTTCGGGCGGCGGAAGTGCCGTTTGGGGCGACCGACTGCTTAGTTTTGGTGGATGTGTTGACCGATTCAATGCCGTATATTCGAATATCCTGTTTTTTGTAAATCCATGGAGTACTTGGGACCACGTTTCCGATATGCCTTTTGCGGCTGAAGCCAAAGGGGAAGTGGTTTATGGAAATGGCGATAATTCCAAATTATATGTCTTTGGCGGTTACAACGAAGCCAATGCGACAACCCAAACATTCGAAACACTAACAGCAGGATCAAATGTGGTTTTGACCGATTGGTCCAACGTTGCAGAAGCAGGAACAAAATTATACAAGGGGAACACCTTCAACTCCAATAAATATGCTGAAATCACTGCCTATGATGCAGTAGTTGCCAATCAGCAGCCATCGAATGTGAGCTGGTTGGTTTCAAACGCCATATCCGCTTCAGGTACCGATCCGGTTTTCCTAAATTTTGATACCAAAGATGCCTATAATAACGGCGCTACCTTACAGGCTTACCTGGTTACGGGCTGGACAGGCAATATTGCCACATCGACTAAAACCTTACTGAATGCTACCATTGCGAGCGGAAGTACTACGGGCATTGCCAGCTATTTTACCAATTCGGGAGATGTTGCACTTACGGGAAACCTAACTGAATTCCGTATTGCATTTAAATACGTTGGAGGTTATTCCCCTTCGGTGAAGACGACGACCTATCAGATAGACAATGTTAGGGTCTACAAAACCCATATTTCCAATAGTATTTATGTGTATAATTTTGCGACCAATAGCTGGACTACTTCGGCTACGGTTTTACCACAGTCGCTATCGGCTTACGGAATTGCAAAGGACGATGCTACCGATAAAATCTATATCACCGGAGATTACAGCAACCAAACCTTTACAGGTGTTTTTAACCCAGCCAATAATTCGTTTACAACTTTAACGCAGACCAACATGATTGGAAGAAGGCACCATACTTCTGAAGTATGGAATGGCAGCCTGTATATTTTTGGAGGGAATACGACTTCATCAACTTCAACTTCTTTGTCGAGCGTGCAGAGTGCCAGTTTAGCGCCTTTAGGATTGGCTGATAGTACAGCAGAAAATACGCTTAGCGTTTATCCTAATCCTGTAAAGGACATTTTGAACATTGCTTCTGATGAGGCAATCAATAAAGTAGCTGTTTATAACGTATTAGGCCAGGAAGTAATCACAAAATCACTTTCGGCTAATGAAGGTAGTATTGATGTTTCAGGCTTACAACTAGGAACCTATTTCGTTAAGGTAAATGAAATTAGAACCGTAAAGGTTATCAAACAATAAGGACTGATTCCTTACCATTAAGAAAGCCCGATACTGAGTATTGGGCTTTCTTATTTTACAACTTACTGATTGCCTTAATGAAATAAGGCGAATCATTCCACCGTATTTTTTTATAGGCAAAATTCTGCTGCAGCGATTCGGGCAGGCAGTTCCAAATGGCTTCATTCATTTTTTCCAGCAGCAGCTTCTTTGAAAAAGTATCCGAAACCACCAGGCTGATTTCCCTAACCGGTTTGGGTTCGCGGAACTGCTTGAACAATCCCTTATCGGCTTCATTGATTATCGATAATTCGGGAAGGATGGCAAATCCCAATTCGGCACGCACCAAATTCTTGAGTGTTTCGATTGAAGTGATGTCATATTTAAACTGCTCCTTAATCTTCCCTTCGTTCTTGATTCCGCAGATATCCAGCAGCTGCGCATTGTAGCAATATTCATGTTGCAGCAGCAGTAGTTCCGCTTTGTCTCCGGGCTGCATCTCATAAAACAAATCCTTCGACATCGGATGGCCTTCATTTAGGTAAGCAAGGAATGGTTCCTTAAAAACCGGATGTTCAATCAGGTTGGGGCTTCCTGTTGGAGTGGCCATAATGGCTACATCTATGGCTCCGGTTTCCAAGCCCTGGATAAGGTGCCCGGTATAGGCCTCCTGAATGGTAAACTGCATTTTGGGCGTGGACTCTTTCATCGCCTTGATAAACAACGGAATCAAATAAGGCGACAGGGTACTGATGACCCCCACCTTGACTTCGCCTTCCAGTGTATTCTTTTCATTGATTACAAAATCGCGGATCTCATCGGCTTCGCGCAATATCTTTTTGGCGCGATTGATGATTTCTGTTCCGAGTAAAGTGGGTGTTAAAGGAACTTTATTCCTATCAAAAATTTTAATCCCGATTTCTTCTTCAAGATTTTTTAGCTGAATGGTCAATCCGGGTTGCGTTACCATGCATACTTCGGCTGCCCTTGCAAAATGGCGTTCTTCGTCCAAAGCGACTATGTATTTTAATTGCTGCAAGGTCATGATTATAAATTTATTTTATAAAGGTAAAAAATTATCAATTTGATTTATGAAAATACCCGACATAAATTTGTCCCATCAAATCGGAAGAACGATTTAAAAAAAACAAAAAACATTAATAATCATTTAAAACTTAAGATCATGAAATTTACAAGAAAAGCAAAAGCAAATTGGAAAGGTACAGGAATGGAAGGAAACGGAACCATCAGTACACAAAGCACCACTTTAGACAACGCGCAGTTATCCTTCAAAACCCGTTTTGCAGAAGGCGTTGGAACCAATCCTGAAGAACTAATCGCAGCAGCACACTCAGGCTGTTTTACCATGCAGTTGAGCTTCCTATTATCGGAAGCAGGATTTACTCCGGAAGATTTAAACACCGAAGCAAGGGTAATCTTTGAAGATGGAACCATCACCACCATCCAATTGGAACTAACCGGAAAAGTTCCTGGAATTACAGAACAACAATTCATCGAAACAGCACAAAAAGCCAAACAAGTCTGTCCGGTATCCAAACTATTCAATGCAGAAATTACCTTATCAACAACATTATTATAATCAACAACAACCACTAATCTTTAAAAAATTAAAAAAATGAAAACAACATCATTAAAAGGACAATTAAAAAACGTATTAATGTCCGCAGCACTAATTTTCGGTTTCCTATTTTCAACCAACGCTACTGCACAAACAATTCCTGCAGGCGTAAAAAATGTAGTATTGGTACACGGAGCTTTCGCAGACGGTTCGGGTTGGAGAGGGATTTATGACATCCTAAGCAAAAAAGGTTACAAAGTAACCATCGTTCAAAACCCTTTATCTTCTCTTGAAGACGATGTGGCAGCTACCAAAGCAGCATTGGACAATCAGGACGGACCAACAGTTTTGGTAGGTCATTCCTGGGGCGGTGCCGTAATTACTGAAGCCGGAAACCATCCAAATGTAGCCGCATTGGTTTATGTAGCTGCACTCCAACCAGACAATGGTGAATCAGTTCTTCAGTTATTGCAAAATGCGCCCCCAGCTCCAGAAAATGGAGTCTTGGCCCCTGATGCAAAAGGAATTGTTTATTACGACCAGGCTAAATACCACGCTGGTTTTTGTGCCGACATTCCTAAAGCCGACGCCGACTTTATGTATGCCTCACAAGGTGCGTTTTACGCCAAAGGATTTGTAACGCCAATTACCAACGCCGCATGGAAAACCAAACCAAGCTATGCCGTAGTAGCTACAGAGGACAAAAGCCTCAACCCAATCATACAACGTACGATGTACAAACGTTCGAACTCAAAAGTTACTGAAATAAAAGGAAGCCACGTTGTATTCATCTCGCAGCCTAAAGCTGTAGCGGAGGTGATTATTGCTGCCGCAAACGCTAAAAAATAATATCGTTTTCTTTCTTGGATTCGAAATATAAGCCTGTCAAATGACAGGCTTTTTCTTTATTATTCATTTTGCTTACTATTCTAAGATGCCATCTGCGGTTGGTAAACCAGTTCCGTAAGCTGGTGCTGTATATCCAGATTGCTTTCTATATAAAGTTGTTTCTTTAAACTGATGAGTATTTCCTCCTTTGTTTTTTCATCAATGTTGTTTAACCTTGTTTGCAACAAAGCGACAATGTGGTATTTATAAGGAGTTGACTTAAGCCTGTTGATAATGTAATTTGAATCCATAGCATGTTTATGTTTTAGTGTTATCTGACCTGTTAAAATCATTGGCTAAATTAGGTCGAAACAATCCCTTTATGTTATATCATTTTTACCATGGTTTATAGGATTCAGCAACGGTAGCACTCGGACTTTGAATAAAAATGCTGTCCATTTTTTCTCTAAAAACACTCCGGTCATCTATATAATCGCTGAATAATGTTGAGTTGGTGTTTAAAAGCCGTAACTTACAAAGGATTTCAACATCTTTTCATATCCATTAGTCAAAAGGAGTTTATTGCGATTCCAAAGCACGCAAAATCATACTAGCTGTTGTATTCAGTACTGAATTAATCCGTCCCGACTAATCATCCCGACAAAAGAAATGGTAGTGCCTTTACCTTAATAGTATAGGAATAACTACACACACGCGTTTGAACTGCAGCGAAAATGCCGCCATGTTCTTAGATAAATGATTTAAAATAGATAATACCGTTATGGAAGAGCCAAATTATATTATTGCCATTGGAGCATCGGCAGGTGGTTTAGAAGAGATTAATACCTTTTTTGAACACACTCCTCTTGATGGTGCGGCATACGTCATCGTACAGCATCTTTCCAGTGTTTTCAAAAGCAGGATGGCCGAAGTATTGGCAAAACACAGCAAGCTTGCGATTAAAGAAGCCGAACAGGGCATGGCTCTGTGTACCAATGTAGTATACCTTATCCCGAACAATAAGTACATGGTTATCAAGGACAATAAATTGTTCCTAACCGATAAAAGTAAAATGCAGGTACCGCATCTGACAATTAATACTTTCTTTAATTCGCTTGCAGCATACAATGGTAAAAAGGCTATCGGTATTATACTTTCAGGCCTGGGTTCTGACGGAAGTGAAGGAATTAAGGCTATAAAGGAAGCAGGAGGAATGATCATTGCCAGGAATCCCGAAACCACCCAATTCAGCAGTATGCCTGCACATGCCATTGCCACAGATATGGTTGATTTTATCCTCGAGCCTGAATTTATGCCGCTCGCTATCGAATCCTATATCAATCACAACCAAACCATAGAAGAGGATAACCGGGACGAAGAAAAAGGAATGTCGCTGATTATTGCCTACCTCAAGGAAAAACTGCCTTTCGACTTTTCCGATTACAAAATGACAACCATCCTTCGCAGGACAAAAAGAAGATCGGTTGCCTTAAACATTTATGACCTCAAAAAATACCTGGAAATCCTAAAGAACTCTCCCGACGAAGTACAGGCATTAGCTAAGGACTTTTTGATAAGTGTGACTTCATTTTTCAGGGATATAGAGTCTTACGAAGAGATTAAAAAAACGGTTATCCCGCAGATTTTGGAAAACCTTGCGCCCAGCGACGAAATTAAAATTTGGGTGGCAGGATGCGCCACCGGAGAGGAAGCGTATTCATTAGCCATTGTGTTGAAGGAACAGCTTACCGGAAAGTTTAAGGACAGGATCGTTAAGATTTTTGCTACCGATATTGACGCAGCTGCCTTAATCTCGGCAGGAAAAGGGATCTATTCCTCAGACAGGGTTCAAAACATCAGCGATGCACGTTTAAAAAAGTATTTTGACAAAAACGGGAACGATTATACCATCAAACCCGAAATTCGGAAGATGCTCATATTTGCCCAACACGATCTGGTGAAAAACCCTCCTTACTGCAACATGCATTTAATCAGCTGTCGCAACGTACTGATATATATGGCTCCACCCCTACAGAAGAAAGTATATGCCATGCTGCTTTTTGGACTCAAGACCAATGGTTATTTATTCTTGGGATCAAGCGAAAACCCTTTGACCATTCTTGACAACCTGGAAGTGGTTCATAAAAAATGGCGCATTTATAAAAGCCTTAAAAATAAACGCAGCGCTACTTTCGAAACCTTTGCCCTGCCCGAAATGCTGGATGTACGCCGCAATAGCTCCATTAGCCGTGAAGACGCTGTGAAATACATGAACAATTCACTGACAGACAACGTGAACAATGTCCTGGCTACTGCAATCGACTATCTTGCCATATGTGTTGATCAGGAAAATACGGTTTTAAAATCGTATGGGAATACTTCCAAATACCTACTTCAGCAAAACTTTAATACAAATTTGATTGAACTTCTGCCCAAACCACTCGCCGTAGCCTACAATGCACTGAGTAAGGAAGTTTTAAAGACTGATACGGCTGCCCATGTAAAAGGCATACTGGTGAAACAAAATGATGCTGTGATGGAGGTTAACCTTTCTGTAACTCCGTTGCTGCTTGATGGAGGACATAAAGGATTTATTGCCGTTTTTAATGATAACCAATCGCTGCGTTCAGACCAGGAAGGATACCCCATCTTTGATGAAAAGGAATACCACGGCAGGTATACCGAAACATTGGAGGAGGAATTGAAAAAGGTAAAAACGGAGTTGATTGCGGCATATGACAAATTGGACGCTTCCAATGAAAATATGCAGTCCTTTAATGAGGAATTGATTTCTGCCAATGAGGAAATGCAGAGTACCAATGAAGAAATGCAATCCGTTAACGAAGAACTGCATACCATAAATACCGATTATCAGCTAAAGAATAAAGAGCTACTCGAAACGAACGACGATCTCAACAATTATTTCAGGAGTAATATCAACGGCCAGCTTTTTATAGATAACGAACTCAGGCTGATGAAATTTTCGCCTGGGGCTGTCAAGCACATCAACCTGCTTGAAACGGATATCGGAAGGCCGATAAACCATATTTCGACCAATATTAAATTCGAAACAATAATAGCGGATACGCAATTGGTACTCAAAAAAGGGGGTGTAATCAGTAAGGAAATTGAAGCCGAAAACGGCAAATGGTACCAGGTCATGATAATGCCCTACCTGCAGGCAAGCCATCGGAATGACGGTGCCATTATCACATTCAACGACATTACAGAACTGAAAGAAGTGCAGGCAGAATTAAAAACAAAAAATCAAAGCCTTTTGCGCATCAACGAAGACCTTGACCACTTTATACATGCCGCCTCACACGACCTCCTTGCCCCTTTGGGGAATATTGAAGCCAGTATTGCATTGATGAATGAGGAAGTACTATCTACCAATGAAAACCTTAAGGAATACCTGGTTATCATTGACAATTCGATTAAAACATTTCGCTCACTTATTACTGATATTGCAACCATTGCGGAGGTAGAAAGTGATATGGTAACCATAGAACCCGTAAGCCTAAATGAAATCATTGACAATATTGAGTGGAGCCTGAAGGACAAAATCGCGGCTTCGGGCACAAAAATCATTCGAAACTTTGACATACAGGAAATCCAGTTTTCAAAAAAGAACCTAAGGAGCATCCTCTATAATATGATTTCAAATGGCATAAAATTCCGCAATAATGATTCACCGTCAATTACCATTACAACATTCAGCAAAGGCTCTTCCTGCCACCTTACTATTGAAGACAACGGAAAGGGCATATCAGACAAAGGTCTTGACAAGATATTTGATATGTACGGAAGGCTTAATCAGGATATCGAAGGCAGCGGCATTGGCCTGTACCTGGCCAAAAAAATAATAAATGCCGCCGGAGGAAGCATACGGGTGAAAAGCGAGCTCAACAAAGGCACCAAGTTCACCATTGATTTGGGCAGCAAATGCATGGATAAATAAACAGCATAACATTCCGCATTTTTACATTAATCCATTAGTACAAAAATATGTTTAGTATAAAGCAAGGTACACTTTCAAAAAGTGGTGGCATGGGCGAAATCATCAGTTCGAATGATTGGAGTGGCACTCCCGTTGGCATTATCGACATATGGCCATTGGGTTTGCGTTCTACATTAGGCATTATGCTTAATTCCAAATTTCCGATGTTCCTGTTTTGGGGAGATGAATTGACCTGCTTTTATAACGATGCCTGTCACCTGAGCTTAGGCATTGAGGAAAAGCATGCCGAGATTCTGGGAAAATCGGGCGCCACATTACTATCGGATGTCTGGCTCATCATTTTACCAATTATAGAAAAGCTAAAATCCAACGGAGAACCATCATGGTATGAAGACCAATGGTTTCCCATCCTTAGGAAAGGAAAAAAAGAGAATACCTACTGGACCTCCAGTTACAGCCCGGTAAATGATGAATTGGGGAAACTTGAAGGTGTTTTGGTTACTATGAATGACGTAACGGATAAGGTGGAAACCCGGAAGAAAATGGAAGAGGCTGAAGAACGGACAAGGCTGGCAACGGAAATTGCCCAGATGGCCACTTGGGACCTCGACCTACAAACACACAGCATGATCCATTCGGAAAGCCTGGCCTCTATTTTTGGGCATCAAAGGAACACCAGGCTCAGCTATCAGGAAATCTTGGAACAGCTCAATCAGGACGACCTGGTCAACATTGTAGAAAAAGCCTTTGAACATGCCATGCGGACAGGGACTTATAAATATGAGGCCCGCATCAACAAGCAAAATGGCGAAACGGGTTGGGTAAGGTCACACGGAAAAATATTCTTCGACGCCAATAATGAACCCCTCAAAATAGTGGGAACCCTGATAGAAATTACAGAAGAAGTCAACCGTAGGGAAATCTTGATGAAGAATGAATCGAAATTCAGGTTACTGGCCGATTCGATGCCGCAGCTTATCTGGACCGCAAATGCCGTAGGTACCCTCGATTATTATAACCTTTCGGTCTTTACCTATACGGGCAAAACAACACTTTCGATTGAAATTGGAGACTGGCTGCAGTTTGTACATCAAAACGAAAGGGAGGAGTATAAGGAAAAATGGAAAACCGCCATGGCAACGGGTTCCGATTTTATATTTGAGCACCGATTGCTCAAACATGACGGGGAGCACAGATGGCAGCTTAGCCATGCCATTGCCCAGAAGGACCTACTGGGAAACATACAAATGTGGGTGGGCACCAGTACCGACATACAAAGTCAAAAAACATTTACCGATGAATTGGAAAAACAGGTAATCGAACGTACTGCCGAATTGGAAATAAACAATATAAATTTGGTAAAGATAAATATCGAATTACAATCCTTTGTGTATGTTTCAAGCCATGACCTGCAGGAACCTTTGCGGAAGATACAAACGTTCATCAGCAGGATGATGGATACCGAAGAAATGAATTTTAGCCCTACAGCCAAAGCCTATTTCGACCGAATTAATATAGCGGCAAAAAGGATGCAGTCGCTGATAATTGACCTTTTAGAGTATTCACGGACCAATTTAACGGATAAGGTATTTGTCCTAAAGGACCTTCAGGAACTGGCGGAAGAAGTAAGGGAAGATTACAGCGAATTGATTTTGGATACCCATGCCACAGTAGACATTCATATTTTGTGTGAGGCCAGGGTAATTCCCTTTCAGTTCAGGCAGCTTTTAAACAACCTGCTTGGAAATGCCCTAAAATTCAAAAAAAATGGTACCGCACCCTATATTGAAATAAACGGAAGCTCCATATCGGGCAAAACTATCATAAGTTTGGGAGCCGACCCCGATTTAACGTACAATCAGATCAGTGTTTCCGATAACGGCATCGGTTTCAGCATGCAATACAAGGAGAAGATTTTTGAGGTGTTCCAACGTTTGCATGGCAAAGTGGAATATTCGGGCACCGGCATCGGTCTGGCAATTGTAAAGAAAATTGTAGACAACCATAAAGGCATCATTACGGCAGAAGCCACCGAAAACGAAGGAGCGGTATTCACCATTTATATCCCAGAATTATAGAATGCAACTAATAACAAAAAAGCCAGGCACTCCCGTCCCTGGCTTCTTCTTTTTCATAGCATTCGTAATTTAAAGTCCGGCGCAGTCGGCTTCGCCAAAAGCACCTTCCTGGTCAAACAAGTCTTCTACAAACTCGTTATGTTCATCGTGGTAGTGTAGTTGTTCGTTCATTGTTGTTTTAGTTCTGTGTTGTTGTTATATTTTAAGATGCAATTGGCAGTCGGTATATCAATTCGCTAAGGTGCTCCTTGATATCCATATTCCTTTCGATGTAAATCTGTTTCTTTAAGCTGGCGATTAACCGGTCTTTGCTTTCTGCATCCAGGTTGTTCAGTCTTGTTTGCAGCACGGCTACAGTTGGTTGTTTGTAAAGCGTAGATTTAAGGCGGTCGATAATGTAATTTGAATCCATGATATTATTTTTTTGGTTTGATGGTGTGTTTGTTTTTCAAAAGCCAAATTATTGCGATTTCAGAAATGGATTGTTACATTATTTTGGGTTGGGTGTTATAAAATTTTATGAAAAAAGCCCAACACTTTCGTATTGGGCTTTGAGTAGTTGTGCTGTTTTTATTTCTTGATGAACTTATTCCTGAACGTTTTCCCTTCGGATTTTAATACCAATAAATAGGTACCTGAAGCCAAATCACTTACGTCGATTGGAGTTTCGGTGCTAAAGTTGTGGAGTTGTTTTACGGTTTTCCCATTCATGTCGGCAATGGTGAAATCGCCTTTATTCGTACCCGGAAGCCTTCCGATATTAAGGAATTGTGCGGTTGGATTTGGATACACACTTACATTAAGTTGGTTCTGCGGATCCTCAGTTCCTAAAGCGCAAAAAGAGAAGTTTCCAAAGTTCAGTTTGATAAAGTTGAAGTCGCCCAAAAACTCACAAAGATCAGGGCAATAGGTCGTACAGGCATAAAAACCATAGGTACCGTCTGAAGTTGCATTGTAAGTGAGTCCGTGAGCTCCATTTATGATACACGGATCTGTTGGCTCTGCCGGAATAGTAGAAGGCACACATTTAAACCAGGTGTGTTCTCCATAAACAGTAAAACCATTTTCCAATCGAACGGTGGCTCCTTCGCATATATTAAATTCGGCAAAGTCGATTTGCTCATACGTTCCGTCTTCAAATGTAGAAATCATATAGGGAAGCCCATAAGCAAAGCCATCGATTAATTCCAACGGGCTATCTTCTGTACAGCCTGATAAAGTAACGGCAACCTTAAATTCAAATAAGAAATCTGATGCGCCGTTGGTAGTAAAGGTTTGATTGGTAGCTCCCGAAACAGCAACCCATGGATTAGGGTTATTCGGTGTATCCCAATACCATTCCCTGCGGTACCATTGATAGGAATCATAGGTTTGTGTGCTCAATGTTACCACATCGGTGTCGTGGCACACCAATCTGTTTCCGGTAATGGTTGGGTCAAAACTGCATTGGGCATTTGAAGTGAAGGCAGTGATAAGGAATGCCATCACCGCAATTAATTTGATTGAGTAGTTTTTTGTCGTCATAGTTTAGATTTTTTATCAAAATTAAACCATAATCCCTTTTGAAGCCGATTTTGAAGCGTGACAAAACGTGACAACTGCTGTGACAAAGCAGGACTATTACAGCGAGGTTAAGTAGTCGTAAAGGTTTACATCCTTAGGCAATCCCATTTTGGAAAGTACCCTTTCCTTTCTTTTTCGGCACGACTCCTGCGTGATGTTGAGCATCGACGCAATTTCCTTGGTGCTTAAATTCATGTAGATATAGGAGATATATCGAATGTCATTTATGGTTAAGGTCGTGTGTTTTGATTTCAGGGCATCAAGGAAACCCTGATTCATTTCCTCAAAATGGGTAATGAAATTATCCCATTCGTTGTCTTTCTTCAGTTGGTCCTTGAGCGACTGTATGTGGGCGTCGAGTTTGCTGTCTTTCGAAACCTGCTGCAGCGTAGACAGCTCCGACAATATTTCTTCAATCATCTGGTTCTTTCCTGAAAGGTACAAAGCCTTCGCCGATAACTTCCTGTTTTTTAACTCGACTTCATTCTTTAACTTCTCCTGTTCCAACAACGAAATGGCCTTGTTTTCATTGAACTGCTTTTCAAGCAGCAAGGATTCATTTTTCTCTTTTTCCAGTTCCAATGCCAGGATCTGCTCGTTGCGTTCGGCTATCAGTTTCTTTTGTTTGTGCTTTTGCGAAAGGTTCCACAGTGTCCAGGTGGCGAGTAAAACCCCCAACACGATAAACAGCAGTATGGCATAAAATGCCTTTCGTTCGTTGAGGAGTTTCGCCTCATTGAGCATCGACTGGTTTTTGTAATTCTGAAGCTCAAATTTGATCTTGCTGTTTTCATACAGTTTGCTGTTCTTGATTTCGTTGAGCTTAAGTGTAGCATCAAACAATGAGTCCTTGTATTGGAGTGCCAAATCATAATGCTTCCCCTTGCTGTTGATTTCGGTAAGCAGTTGGAACAATTCAATCCTGACTTCCAGATTGGGTTTCTTCGCCAGGATGGTATTGACATAAGTAGTTGCCTTCTGCAGTTCATTTTCGGCAAGATAGGACTTGGCAATAATGGTCAGCAGGTCGATGTCGATATGGTAAAAATCCAGGTCTTTGGTGGTCGTCAGTAAATTGAGTGCCGCTTCCCGCGCCTCTTTTGTTTTCCCCTGCTGCAAACTCCCATTGGCAAGCCCGATTTTGACAAGAGGCATAAAGTCGGAGTCCTTGGGCAGGATCTGCAATGCTTCCTTAAAATAGCTTTGCGCCAGTTGGGGATTACCCATATCGGCTGCAAGGTTGCCTAAATTCATGGCATACAAACCCACTTTTACCGGTTCGTTATTCTCCTTGGCAATGGCATAAGCGCGTTTAAAATAATCGCTTGCCTGGCTGTATTTCTTTTCCTCGCAATACAGGATGGCGATATTGTTCAACACTGTCATTTCATCCTTGGGTGTGAGTTTTTTGATGGCAAGGGTGTAGGCCTCGAGGTAATAATTGAGTGCTTCGCCATATTCCAAAAGCTTGTAATAATTGGCGCCAATATTATTAAGTGCCAAAAACTCCTGAGTATCCCAGTCGTTGTTTTTGGCAAGGTTACGTGCCTTCATCAATAGCTCTAAGGAATGGGTATGCTGGTTTTTGTTAAGCGCCTCAACCCCCGATTTGATTAGGTTGTCACAGTCTTCCTTTTTAACGGGCTGCGCAGTAGCATTAAGCCCAAACAACAGAATAATAATAAGCAGAACCTTTCGTAAATGATAGTTGGCAAACATTTTTGACGCTATGATTAGAGGTTCAAATATAGCTATAAATCGTGAGTACAATAGTGGGGAATTCTATTCCGTGGTTTTAATTTGCATTCGTGGGCATGGATTATAAATCCGCACTATCGGAGTTCAAGCAAAACTAAATTAGGCTTAAGCAATTTTAAAATCAGCCATAGTTCCTTTTGTAAGATTTTTTTATTATTTTTATAAGGCTAAATACAACTGCCCCTGTGTTTTAACCCTCACTTAAAATCTGGAAATCATGCAGAAAATCGTCGACATCCACAGCCACATGTTCAACCTGAAATACCTGCCCGTTGCGGGGATTTTGAAACGACATAAGATTCCGCATTTCATTGCCAAAGGAGTCGAATCATTACTGTTGAGGCATACCAAGGAGTCGTACCCATTAGCCGGAATACAGGGCATCCTGAAGTATAAGGATGATGAAGACAACACTTCCGTGACGGTATACATTGACGACTGGGAACCTATTGACTACGGCATGGATGAAATTGCAGACCTGTCTGATGATGAAATTGCCAACGCCATTACCCAGTTTGCCGTGGTGGGCGATTTAAAGTCGGGCGATCTGAGTGTGGCAATCGACGAGTATGAAAAACAGGAGCTCAGGAGCGGAGACTTTTTTATGATAGTTGATTATGAAGACGATGAGGCGTTAAAACGGCATCGGGCTGGTTTGCTGCAACGTATGATTAACAAGGTGATACGCATTATAAACGCTGCTGTCAATTATGGAAAATGGTTCCTCTTTATGACCAACAGCGAAAAAGACATCTATAAATACATTGAACAAAAAGACGAACCGGGCGTGGTTGCCTACCTCCACCTGATGATGGATGTGGATCGTTTCCTAAACGAAGACCCTGATACCGAAGACGAAGATTTATTGTACCGTTCGCGCTTTAATTTTGCAACCCAGCAGGTGCAGAATATGAAAAAGCTGAACGATGACTTCCCCAAACTGATTGGTTTTGTTGCCTTTAATCCGGCACGGAAAAACTGGCTTGAGATTATCGAAAATGCCAGGGCAAACGGATTCAAAGGGGTGAAATTTTATCCACCTCTAGGCTATAAGGCATCCGGCGGTCCTTATGCAGATCGGATAAAAGCCCTTTTTGCGCATTGCCAAACCCATAACATTCCGGTATTTACCCATTGCAACAATCAGGGTTTTGAGGCATGGCCGTTGTCAGGATATAATTCCAATCCTGTTTTCTGGGAAGAGGCTTTAGCGAAATATCCCAACCTGATTCTATGCCTTGGACATGCCGGTGGTGGCCATGGCTGGTTTGCCAAGAATGACCCAAGTACCGATATCACCGACCCCGATTTAATTTTGGCAGCCAACATAAAAAATGAAAAGGCAGCCCAGATGGCAAACTGGAATAATTCTTATGCTGCCATGGTGTACAAGCTTTGTGTGAAATACGACAATGTGTATTGCGATGCCTCCTATCTTGACGAGATTATTGATGATTATGGGAATATGGACGATGATGCAAAAAAACTATTTACCAAAAGGCTCAAAAAGCTTTTTGAGGTGAGTCCGAAATTCGCAGAACGGATCATGTACGGAAGCGACTGGCACATGCTCTTCCAGGAAGGGAAAAACAGGGTGTACCTCAAAAGATATATTGAACTATTTGACCAACCCGAACTGGCACCTTACAAAGACGCATTTTTCTATGGCAACGCAGAAAAATACCTCCGTCGAAACTTTTAAATACCACGCACCTGATTTCCCACAATGAATTTATGTGCATTGAAAAGCCCGATACTTTCGTATCGGGTTTTAAAAAATATACAGGCTTTTTAATTCCTATTCCATTTTTATTTAACTTGGCTTTACAGCACTCATGATATGAAAAAAGTAATTTGTTTTGCACTTCTTTTAAGTTTGACGTCCCTTTCATTTGCGCAGGGAAGCAAACAGGTTTTTGTATCCACGGACATCGACAATTTTTGGAACGCGTACGACAAAATCATTGCGGCAAAAGATAGCGTAAGTCAGTATGCCTTTTTAAGAGACCTTTACCTTGACAAAGCAACACCCGGATTGAAAGGAATGATTGAAGTCCGCCATTATTCCGAAATCGAATTTATGGATCGGATAACCCAACATCCAAAATTTTGGAATTCGATTCGGCCGAACATGCTGCAGGTAAAAAACCTTTACCCAGAAATAGCTGCCAATATCCAAAAGCTTCAAAAAGCTTATCCCGACTTAAAGCCGGTGCCCATTTATTTTTCTGTAGGTGCTTTCCGGGCCGGCGGAACGGCTCAGGAAAAAAAGGTTTTGATTGGGAGTGAATTGTCATTGGCAGACAAAACTACTATAATTGACGAGCTGCCAGCCTGGAGGCAGCCTTTCTACAAAACCCAGAATCCAATAAAGGAACTTCCCCTTTTGTGTACCCATGAATACATCCATACCCAACAAAAGGAATTGGTTCAAAACCTGCTTTCGATGTGCCTGTATGAAGGGGTTGCCGAATTTGTTTCGTGTAAGGCAAGCGGAGAAAAATCGAATGCTCCTGCCATTGAGTTTGGAAAAGCCAATCGGCAAATTGTAGTGGACCAATTTGTTTCCGACCTGTTCCTCATGAGCAACAACAACAATTGGATATGGGGAGAAAATACCAACAAATTCAAAGTAAGGGATTTGGGTTATTATATTGGTTATGAAATTTGTGAACGTTATTACAATCTTTCCAAAGACAAAACGAAAGCAATCAAGGAACTTATTGAATTGGATTATACCGATGAGAAACAGGTGGAACGCATTGTAGATTTGACCAACCTATTCCCAAAATCACTGGAAGAACTTTATAGTGATTACGAGCGTCAAAGACCCGCGGTAACAATGTTGGCGCCATTTGAAAATGGGAACCAGAATGTTAAACCGGGGCTGACAAAAATCACCGTCCATTTTTCGGAACCTTTACTCAAACACAATACAGGCTTGGATTTTGGACCTCTTGGGCAGGATTACTGCCCTAAAATCAAACCCTTTAGGTATTTTAGCGAGGATGGTAAGTCCTGGACTTTTGAGGCCGACTTACAGCCCAATCAGCATTATCAAATATTGATTTCCAACAATTTCCGAAAGGAAAACGGAGTAAGGCTCAAACCTTATCTGATAGAATTCAAAACAACAGAATAAATCCAACAGCCCGAATAAAAAAACCCCACACCGAAGTGCGGGGCCTTCCCGAAATGGATGTAACCATTATTTTTTTGCAGTTGCTTTTGCGGTAGCTGTACTTTTTGCTTTAACAGCAGTTTTTGGCTTAGCAGTAGCGGTTGCTGTTTTAGTTGCTGTTGCTTTTTTGGCTGCAGTTTTGGGCGTTGCTTTTTTAGCAGTTGTGGCAGCTTTCGGCGCTGTCGCTGATTTTACGGTGGCTGCCTTTGCAGTTGTTGTTTTGGCTGTTTTCGAAGCCGTAGCTGTTTTTTTAGGAGCAGCCTTAGCTTTCGCCGGCGCTTTTTTTACAGCTGGTTTTGGTTCTTTTGGTGTTTCCTTTTCTTCAGTATCCCCGAAGCCCAGGAAGTTTTCGATGGTTTTAATAATGTCCGTCATGGCTAGTGTTTTTAGATTAATAATTAACTACTACAAAGTTTCATAAAAGACTAGCATGGTGTGTTATAGGGTTTTCGGAATTTGTTATAAAATTTATTATCTGTCACCAAATCTTGTAACACTCCCTTTAAATTGTGTAAGGCATTGTAAATTGTGTTTCTTTAGTTTTAACCCCTAAAATCTAAAACAAACGCTATCATGCCAACAGCACTACCTCGCCTTGCCTTTGAGGCTAAGTTTGCCTACGCCCTGATCATCATCCTTGCCTTAGGCTACCTGCTCAACGTTGGGCAGGACATCATCTGCCCGTTGCTGATTGCGATGCTGTTTGCGATACTGCTTCGCCCGGTGGCTTCATTCCTGCAGGAAAGATTACGATTCCCAAATGCCTTGGCATGCCTTGTTTCTGTATTGCTTTTTTCATTGCTGATTGGCGGGGTTTTTTATTTCATTTCGACCCAAATTGCCCACATGGCGGATGATTGGGAAAAGATAAAGGAAAATGTATCGCTGCATTACCAGCACTTACAAACCTATATAACCGAAACTTTTAATGTCAGCAAGGCAGAGCAGGACAAATTTGTCAAGGAAACTACCAATGGTCCTTTAGGCGGTGGCAAGAAACTGGTCGGCGCTACGCTGATGTCATTTACCAATGCATTGCTGAGCATGCTGATTGTACCTATTTATATGTTCCTGATACTATTATACCGAACGCATTTTGCTTCCTTTTTATCCAAATTGTTTGCTGAAAAACACCACGAGCGGCTTAAGGATGTCATCGCCACCATTAAGGTTTCGGTGCAGAGTTATATCCTCGGGCTGATGCTCGAACTGCTCATAGTATCCTCGCTGACTACTATAGGTTTCTGGATTATCGGAGTTAAATACGCCATACTGTTGGGAGTCATCACAGGACTGCTGAACCTCATCCCGTATGTTGGAATCATGACGGCCTGTGTATTGAGCATCATTGCATCGTTGACGGGTTCGAGCGACCTTTCCATCATCATTGGGATTATTGTGGTGAATTTGGTAGTCCAGTTCATTGACAACAACTTCCTGGTGCCAATGGTCGTAAGCTCCAAGGTGGAAATCAATTCGCTTGCCACCATCGTTGGAATCATCGTTGCCGGGACGATTGCCGGCGTTGCCGGGATGTTCCTGGCTATACCTATGATGGCAATGGCAAAGGTCATTTTTGACCGTGTTGATTCGCTCCAGGCATGGGGCTATTTCCTGGGTGATGACCTACCCAAATCCTTCAGTTGGCGCAAACGAAAGAGAACCTCACCTATTGAAAAAATAGTCCGAAAATGATAAGTGCCAGAGTTTCAAAATATTTGTAAATATTTATAAGATTTATTGGTACCCTTTTTTATTCGGGCATTAATACCTAACTTCACTTTTCCATTAAGATCT
Organism: Flavobacterium wongokense; assembly: GCF_021608265.1. Classification (GTDB taxonomy): domain Bacteria; phylum Bacteroidota; class Bacteroidia; order Flavobacteriales; family Flavobacteriaceae; genus Flavobacterium; species Flavobacterium wongokense. Next base: position 1,214,777 of record NZ_JAKIHP010000001.1, on the reverse strand, counting down.
AACCAATCGAATTATGAAGAAATTGACATCCTTCCCTAAAACGCCTACGGGCATCAATGGCCTCGATGAAATTACCCAAGGAGGGTTTCCAAAAGGACGCCCTGTATTGGTTTGTGGTAGCGCCGGCTGTGGTAAAACACTGATGGCAGCGCAATTCCTGGTAAAAGGGATTACCGAATACGACGAACCCGGAGTATTCATGAGCTTTGAGGAAACTGCGGCAGACCTTAGCCAAAATGTGGCTTCTCTTGGCTTTGACCTTGAAAAACTAAAAAAGGAAAACAAGCTCCGCGTCGATTTTGTACGTATTGAGCGTTCCGAAATCGAGGAAACCGGTGAATACGACCTTGAAGGTTTGTTCATCCGACTCAACCATGCGATAGATTCCATTGGCGCGAAGCGCGTGGTGCTCGATACCATCGAATCGATTTTCTCGGGCATTGACAACCTTGCAATGGTGCGTTCCGAAATCCGAAGATTGTTTGGATGGCTGAAGGAAAAAGGCGTAACAGCCGTAATAACAGGAGAACGCGGCGAAAGCACCTTAACAAGGCAGGGATTGGAGGAGTACGTTTCCGATTGCGTGATACTGCTTGACTTCCGTGTAATTGACCAGATAGCCACGCGTAGGCTGCGCATTGTAAAATACCGTGGAAGCACGCATGGCACCAACGAATACCCATTCCTTATTGATGAGGAAGGAATTTCAGTCATCCCAATTACCTCGCTCCAACTCGATTATAAATCGCCTACCGAATTCATTTCTACAGGGCTTCCGGCACTCGACAATCTATTTTCGGGCAAAGGGATTTACCGTGGAGGCAGCACCTTAATTACGGGAACGGCAGGAACTGCTAAAACAATAATTGCCTCTTACTTTGCAAAGGGCAGCTGCGCCCGTAAAGAGAAGACTTTATATTTTTCGTTTGAGGAATCACCGGAACAACTGGTACGTAATATGGAATCTATCGGAATCGACCTGCGCCCTTTAATTAAATCAAAACTACTCCATATACATGCTTCAAGGCCTTCGTTACAAGGCCTCGAAATGCACCTGCTGGTGATGAATAAGCTGTTGGCAGAGATTAAGCCAAAAACGGTTATAGTCGATCCTATTAGTAGCCTGGTAACGATAGGTAATGCTTTTGAGGTGCGTGCCATGCTGGTTCGTTTGATGGATACCTTGAAAATGAGGGAAATCAATTCGACTTTTACCTCACTTACACACAACGGTGATTCGCAATTCACCGATGCTACGGTAGATGCAGTTTCATCGTTGGCCGATACCTGGATTAGGCTGACCAATGATCAAAAACAAGGTACAAGGGATCGAAAACTATACATTGTAAAATCGCGTGGTATGGGCCACGCAAATAGTGAACAGAATTTTAATATTACCACCAGGGGAATTGAATTCTCCGAAGGAAACTAACAAAACAACTCATGACAAAGCAGGAACGATGGGAATTGAGGCTTTATATTGCAGGGCAGACGCCCAAATCAATTCTTGCCCTTAAAAATATAACCCGTTATTGCGAAGAGCATCTGCCAGGTCAATATTCGATTGAAGTGATTGACCTGCTAAAGACGCCTCAGCTTGCTGAAGGCGATCAGATATTTGCCATTCCAACATTGGTACGTAAATTACCGGAACCTATCCGAAAGATAATAGGTGATTTGTCCAATGAGGAAAAAGTATTGGTAGGCTTAAACATCCGCACGCTCGCGTAATAAGGAGAAACTATGAAAAAGGAAACAAACCCCGGCACTATTAACAAAGAAAAGCTATCGCTACAGTTGTATGTTTCGGGTATGTCTCCTAAGTCATTGGAAGCCATTCGCAATATAAACAGAATATGTGCCGAACACCTCAAGGATGCCTATGATTTGGAAATCATTGACATTTACAAGCAACCCGAACTGGCAACGGAACACAGCGTCATTTTCAGCCCTTCGCTGATTAAGCATTATCCGTTGCCTAAAAAGATACTGATAGGCACCTTAAAGGATTGCGACAAAGTGATGATGGCACTGGGGATTGACATTGATAAGACAAAATGAAAAAGCAGATTACCATAGACGAACTTTTAGCCGAAAACGAAAGGCTGGCTTTCCAGCTTGAAGAGGCGGAACAGCTCATCGATGCCATTAAGGCCGGTGAGGTAGATGCCTTTGCGGTCAAAAGGGATGACAAACCCGAAATCTTTACGATTGAAAGCGGGGATTTTGGGTATCGTTTATTGGTAGAAAACTTTAATGAAGGAGCCGTAACCTTATCCGATGACGGACTCATAGTGTATACCAATAACTATTTCCATGAACTCCTGGGACTGCAATACAGCCAGGTGATTGGCAAGCCCATCGCCGCATTTATCGAAGCTGATTCGCTCGAATTGTTCAACGAGCTTTTTGAGAAGGGCCTTACCGGACAGGTAAAGGGCGAGATTTGCCTGGTATCACCCGAAAGGGGCATTCCGGTTTACATTTCGCTTACGGCACTACATCCCAGCCAACATACTGTAGGGATGGTCGTGACCGACCAGACTGAGCGTAAAATATTTGAAGTCCAGATTAAGGAAAAGGCAGAGCAGTTGGAAGCCAAAAACAAGGAGCTCGAAAAGATGAACAAGGAGCTGGAGTCCTTTGCCTACATATCAAGTCATGACCTTCAGGAACCGTTGCGTAAAATACAGACATTCGTTACCTATCTTAACGAGAAGGAAGCCATAAACCTTTCTTCCAAAGCCAGGGATATTTTCACCAGGATGCAGTCAGCAGCCAACAGGATGCAGACACTTATCGACGACCTGCTTGCCTACTCGCGAAGCAACGCCAATGCAGCGCATCAGAAATTTGAGACTGTTGACCTCGACATCATCATTGATGAAGTCCGGGAAGACCTTAAAGAAGAAATCATCGCGACTAATGCGAGTATTATTTCGGAAAAACTCTGCACTGCCGAAATCATCCCGTTCCAGTTCAGGCAGATGATGCACAACCTTGTGGGCAATTCCCTAAAGTTTGCAAAACCAGGTGTACCACCACGCATTACGATAAAAACAGACGAAGTCAAAAATTGCTCTTTCCTGGACGGCAAAAAAGGCTGCCACATTTCGGTAACCGACAATGGGATTGGTTTTGATCAAAAATACAGCGACAAAATTTTTCAGGTATTTCAACGCCTGCACAGCAAAGACGAATTTGAAGGTACCGGAATCGGATTATCCATTGTAAAACGAATTGTCGAAAACCACAAAGGAGTCATTACGGTTCATAGCGAACTGGGAAAAGGCACCCGATTTGACATTTATATTCCCTCTTAACGAATCATTCAAAACTTAAAGAACAGCCTGCTTTACAAGCGGGTTTTTTGCATTTTGGAGCATTTGGGAACCGCCATTATCAGGATATTTATCGATGAAATGCACTAGTGGAAATTATATAAGCATTGGCTTTCAAGCCTATAAAGAAATAAGTGTATTGCTACGATAACTTTGGAGTCCTATTAATTTATAAAAAATAAAATCATGGAAAACAACACAAAAGGGAACAACAGCCAGGACGGCCGTAACCCACAGGAACAAAATTTAAGCTCTCAATCAAGAGACAATGAAGCAAGGAATGCTTCTGCAGACAGATCTTCTGACGCATCACAATCACGACGCACTCCGGAAACAGACAGCGATCCAAGCCGTACTGCTCATTCGGATAATTTCTCTGCAGACCGTAAAAATGCCGGAACCAGGAACTGGGACAGCGATGACATGGGACAAGACGACGAGGCAAGCCTAAGCCCGGACTCTGATGCAGACCGCAGAAACGAAAATGATAACGAAGAGGAAATCAGGACTCCAGGACTTTAATCTTAACTAACCACAAAATCTAATGGAAACTAAAACAAAAAAGCCGGCAGCTAAAGCTACCACCGCTACAGGAAAAGTAAAACCAAAACAAACTGCCGCCGAAGGGTTGAGAGACTTGTTCGTAGACGGACTTAAAGACATCTACTGGGCAGAAAAAGCACTAGTGAAAGCATTGCCTAAAATGGCTAAAAATGCTACTACTCCTAATCTTATCGCTACGATCAACGATCACCTTGAGGTCACTAAAGAACATGTAACCCGATTGGAAGACGTATTTGCCTGCATCGGTGAAAAAGCTGCTGCCAAAAAATGCGATGCCATGGAAGGCCTGCTTAAAGAAGGCGAAGGCATCCTTGAAGAAACCGAACCGGGAGCAGTACGCGATGCAGGAATCATTGCTGCAGCTCAGAAAGTAGAGCATTATGAAATAGCGACGTACGGCACACTGGCTGCGTTTGCGAAAACATTAGGCGAAAGCCAGGCGGCAGAACTACTCGCAAAAACCCTTAATGAAGAAAAAGAGGCTGATGTTGCTTTAACAGACGCTGCTTACAATAGCATTAATTTTGATGCCCAATAGCATAAAGTTAATTCTGTTTGTTTAGAGGAACCTGCATCAATGATGCAGGTTTTTCTAATTATACGAAATCGTTTTCACTCCATGCTTCCCTAAAGATTCGCTTAAAATTGCATCAAAATTGTTAAAGACCCGTTAAAGAACTGGCGTTATTTTTCCAATCAAATATAAATTTGCTCCAGATTATGAAAAGAGCAATCCAATATATCATCCTACTGAGCTTGTTGCTATCCAACAATTTGCCGGCACATGCCGTGGCTTTCCCTCATGATGCAGTTGGCAAAAGCGCTTTTCAAAAAGAAACCGTTATTGCTGATGCACTTAGTGACAGTAATTCGGGCTATCACAAGGACGTTCTTCTCGACATTGATGATTACGATGATTGTGATTGCGAAGATAATTATACCAGCTCTGTAAAAGAGAAATCCCTGCCGTTAGCTACAGCTTATCTCAAGGATGAGCCAATTTCAGAACACTTTGTTGCAAAACAGTTTTGCAATACCCACTATACTTTCGTTAACTTCTCGCGACTTCCGCGACATAGTTACATTTCACTTCGCGTCCTCCGCATTTGATTATAATTTTTTTATCCGTTGATTGACTGGCTGCTGAAAAATACAGCAATCCAAAAACGCATTAAAAATTATATATCTAAAAACACATGAACAAGCTCATCATGCTAGTAAGCATAGGTGCACTGTTAAACCTAAGCAGTTGTGCCAAACAAGAAGAACAAAAAGAAGAAACCGGTAAATTTACCGTAACCAATCCCGCAGTTATTGATACTGCGTTTACCAAAGAATACGTTTCACAAATCAAATCGGTGCGCAACATCGAAATCCGTGCCCAGGAAAAAGGCTATCTGCAGAATATTTATGTGGATGAAGGCCAATATGTAAATCAGGGACAGCTATTATTCCGCATCATGCCGGGAATGTACCAGGCTGAATTACTGAAAGCCGAAGCCGAAGCCAAAGCTGCTGGTATCGAATTGAAAAATGCCAAATCCCTTGCCGATAAAAACATTGTTTCCAAAAGCGAACAGGCAGTTGCCCAGGCCAAATTAGACCAGGCTAATGCCGAAGTTTCATTGGCAAAATTGCACTTATCCTTTACCGAAATCCGTGCACCTTTTGCCGGAACAATTGACCGCCTTCCAAAGAAATTAGGAAGCCTTATCGATGAAGGAGAACTGTTGACCAACCTTTCGGACAACAGTAAGATGTTTGCCTACTTTAATGTTTCCGAACCCGAATACATCGCTTACCAAAACGATGTAAAAGACCGTGGCGACAACAATGTCACTTTGCTGCTTGCCAACAACGAACCCTTGAAATACAAAGGCAAAGTTGAAGTAATTGAAGGGGAATTTGACAACGAAACCGGGAACATAGCTTTCCGTGCCAGTTTCCCAAATCCGGACAAACTGCTTAAAAACGGAGAAACCGGAAAGGTTGAAATGACTGTCCCTGTAAAAAAGGCAATCGTGATTCCGCAAAAAGCGACCTATGAAATCCAGGACAAAGTCTATGTCTTTGTGGTGGATGCCAACAACAAACTAAAATCAAGGGAGATTGCCATAACCGGTGAACTTCCCGATTTGTACGTGGTAAAAAGCGGCCTCTCTGCCGATGACAAAATATTGCTTGATGGTGTACAGAAAGCCAAGGATGATGACAAGATTAGCAGCGTGTACCAAAACCCGCTGGATGTAATCAGGAACCTGAAACTAAAAGCCGAGTAACCTTAACCACAACGCCATGTTTAACAGATTTATACAACGACCGGTATTATCAATAGTAATATCGCTCATCATCGTATTCCTTGGTGCGCTGGCACTAATCCAGCTGCCTGTAACACAATTCCCATCCATCTCGCCTCCAAAGGTGAATGTAACGGTGGAATATCCCGGAGCCAATAACGAGCTGATGATCAAATCGGCAATCCTTCCATTGGAAAGAGCATTGAATGGTGTACCCGGGATGAAATATATGGAATCGGATGCCGGAAATGATGGTGAAGGAACCATACAAATCATTTTCAACCTTGGAACCGATCCTAATCAGGCTTCGTTGAATGTGCAGAACCGTGTAGCTTCGGTAGTGAACAAATTACCTCCATTAGTGGTTCGTGAAGGAGTTAAGATCAGCCGGGAAGAATCAAATATGTTGATGTACATCAACCTGTACAGCACCGATAAAAATACCGACCAGAAATTCCTGTTCAACTTTGCCGATATCAATTTGTTGTCGGAGTTAAAAAGGGTTGATGGTGTTGGTTTTGCCGATATCCTTGGGAATCGTGAATACGCGATGCGCATCTGGCTGAAACCAGACCGAATGCTGGCTTACAAGGTTTCAGCCGATGAAGTCATGGAAGCCTTGGCACAACAGAGTTTGGAAGCTTCTCCGGGAAAAACAGGGGAAAGTTCGGGTAAACGTTCGCAGTCTTTTGAATATGTATTGAAATACTCGGGGCGTTTTACCACAAAGGAACAATATGAAAACATCATCATCAAAGCCAATCCTGACGGTGAAATGCTGCGACTGAAAGATGTAGCGAATATCGAATTCGGAAGCTCGATGTATGATATTTATTCCAACCTTAACGGAAAACCATCGGCTGCTATCGTATTGAAACAGTCTTATGGAAGCAATGCCAGCCAGGTTATCAAAGACGTAAAAGCGAAGTTGGCTGAAATCAAAAAGACATCGTTCCCAAAAGGAATGGATTATGAAATCAGTTATGATGTATCGAAATTCCTTGATGCCTCCATCGAAAAAGTAATCCACACACTGATTGAAGCTTTTATATTGGTAGGATTGGTAGTATTCCTATTCCTTGGTGACTGGCGTTCAACATTGATTCCGGCTATAGCTGTTCCGGTATCGCTGATAGGAACCTTTTTCTTCATGCAGTATTTCGGAATTACACTGAACCTCATCACCTTGTTTGCCTTAGTACTGGCAATTGGTATTGTGGTAGATAATGCAATTGTTGTTATCGAAGCCGTCCATGCCAAGATGGAAACCAAGCACCTCAACGCCCGAAAAGCAACACGCGAAGCAATGACCGAAGTAAGTGGAGCGATTATCGCAATTACCTTCGTAATGGCTGCGGTGTTTATTCCGGTTGCTTTCATGAGTGGTCCGGTTGGGATTTTCTACCGTCAGTTCTCAATTACCATGGCGACTTCGATTGTACTTTCCGGTTTGATTGCATTGACATTGACTCCTGCACTTTGTGCCATGATGTTGAAAAACACCCACGGTCAGCCCAAAAGGAATACTCCGGTTAACCGAATCGTGAATGGTTTCAATAAATGGTTTGGAGGCGTTTCAGATAAATATAGAACCCTGCTAACTAAAATTGTAAACCGAAGAACGGTTACTTTCGGGATGCTCATCGGTTTCTGTGTTGGGACTTATTTCCTGAATATGAGTGTGCCCTCCGGGTTTATCCCAAATGAAGACCAGGGAATGTTTTATGCGGTAATCCAGACACCGCCAGGTTCTACATTGGAAAGAACCAATCAGATTGCCGAAAGGCTTCAGAAAATTGCCGAGACTATCCCAGATGTAAAATCGGTTTCCTCTCTGGCAGGTTATGAAATCCTTACCGAGGGAACGGGTTCCAACTCGGGTACCTGTTTGATTAACCTGAAAGGCTGGTTAGACCGCAAACATTCGTGCCAGGAAGTTATTGATGAATTAGAGAAAAAGTCAAAGGATATTTCTGGAGCTACCATCGAATTCTTCCAACCTCCAGCCGTTCCGGGCTATGGTGCAGCAGGCGGATTCGAACTTCGTTTGATGGATAAAGCGGGTTCTGGTGATTATAAAAAGATGGAAGGCGTTGCCAACGATTTTGTAAAGGAATTGAACAAGCATAAGGAATTGTCCTCGGTGTTCACCTTCTACAGTGCCAGTTTCCCTCAGTATATGTTGGATATTGATAACGATTTGGCACAGCAAAAAGGAGTTACAATTGAAAACGCAACAAACACGCTGTCAACACTTGTTGGAAGTAATTATGAAATCAGTTTTATCAAATACGGACGCCAATATAAGGTGATGGTTCAGGCTGCTCCTGAATACCGTGCACTTCCTGAAGATATCCTGAAATTGTATGTAAAAAATAACCGCGACGAAATGGTCCCGTTTTCAGCCTTCATGCGAATGGATAAAGTGTACGGTTTGTCGGAAATCACACGCCACAACATGTACAATTCTGCCGAAGTAAGCGGACAGGCGGCACCTGGTTATAGTAGTGGTGAGGCCATTAATGCCATCAATGAAGTGGCTGCTAAAACACTTCCAAGAGGATATGGAATTGACTGGGCAGGAATCTCCAAAGATGAAGTAGGCCGTGGTAATGAAGCCATGTACATTTTCCTGATTTGTCTTGGATTCGTGTACCTCATTTTAGCTGCACAATATGAAAGTTTCATCCTGCCGTTTGTAGTAATCCTATCGTTGGCGGTCGGAATATTTGGAGCTTTTTTGTTTATCAAATTATTTGGTTTGGAAAACAATATTTACGCACAGGTTGCGATGGTAATGCTTATCGGATTGCTGGGCAAGAACGCTGTGTTGATTGTTGAATTTGCCGCGCAGCGCCATTCTACTGGAGAATCAGTATTGGATGCTGCCATTGAAGGTGCTGCTGTAAGATTCCGTCCTATCCTGATGACTTCATTTGCTTTTATCGCCGGATTGATTCCGTTGGTTTTTGCAACTGGTCCTGGAGCCATAGGAAACCGAACCATCGGTTCTGCATCTGCAGGCGGAATGCTTATCGGAACGATATTCGGGGTATTGCTGATTCCGGGATTGTATTACTTTTTCGGTACTATTTCCGAAAAGACAAAATTCGTTAAAAAAGAAGATGAAAATCCATTAAGTGAAGAAATTTAAGATGATGAATCGATATAAAAATTATAGAATATTTGCGATACTTCTGATTTGTGTTGCATTTACAAGCTGTAAGATGCTGGCACCGGTAGAGAAACCAGAACCCACATCAATGCCTGATGCCTATGTGTCATCAAAAGATACTGTAAATTCAGCAACGATAAAATGGAAAAGCTTTTTCCCCGATAAAAACCTGCAAGACCTGATTGACATCGCGTTAAAAAACAATCAGGAACTGGAAATGACATTGCAGGAAATTGAGATTGCCCGCAATGACATAAGGGTTAAAAAAGGAATGTTGCTGCCAATGATTTCCGCCGGAGCTTCAGCCGGAGTTGAAAAAGTGGGACGTTACACCAGTGCCGGGGCCGGTGATGCTTCAACGGAAATGACGCCGGGAAAGGAAGTCCCTGAAGTGCTTCAGGACTATGCTCTTGGCCTGCATGCCGTTTGGGAAGTTGACATTTGGAAAAAACTCCGCAATGCCAAAAAAGCTGCCTTAACAAGATACCTGGCAACTGTTGAAGGGAAGAATTTTGTGGTAACCAATCTCGTTGCTGAGATTGCCAATTCCTATTATGAATTGCTTTCGTATGACAATCAACTCGACATTATACAGCAAACCATCACTTTGCAGAAAAATGCCTTTGATATTGTAAAAGCACAGAAAGATGCAGGAAGAGCTAACGAATTGGGCGTGAAAAAATTCGAGGCAGAGGTATTGAATTCGCAAAGCCGCGAATTTCAAATCCAGCAGCAAATCAAGGAAACAGAGAATAAAATCAATTTCCTGTTAGGTCGTTTTCCACAACCGATTGAAAGGGACAAGACCGCATTTGTTACAGAAATACCACAACAGATACAGGCCGGAATCCCTTCGCAATTATTGACGAATCGACCTGACATTAAACAAGCCGAATTGGAACTGTTTGCCACCAAATGTGATGTAAAAGCCGCACAGGCCGAGTTTTATCCATCGTTTACAATTAATGGCGGTGTTGGATTTAATGCGTTCAAAACTTCGTATTTGTTTACCTCGCCAGAGTCTCTGGTTTATAATTTGGTTGGGGATTTAACTGCTCCACTGATTAACAGAAACGCTATAAAAGCAGAGTTCAACAAAGCGAAAGCCGAACAAATAAAAGCGTTGTACAACTATCAGAAAACCATTTTGAATGGGTATGTCGAAGTATCAAATGAACTCTCGAATATTAAAAACCTGGAGCAGTTCTATGATTTGAAGAACAAGGAAGTGCAGTCGCTGACCACAGCCATTGACGCATCCAATGAATTATTCAAATCATCCCGCGCTGACTATTTTGAGGTGTTGATGACGCAACGTGATGCGTTGGAATCAAAATTGGAATTGATTGAAGCTAAAAAGGAACAATTCAATGCGGTGACTAATGTTTACAGGGCATTAGGCGGCGGATGGAATTAAATGATGAGGTTGTTTTTAGGTTGGAAAGAGGTCTTCGGGCCTCTTTTCTTTTTAGGTTTAACTTTACTTTATCACTGCTCAAAATAAATAAGGAGTATTTTTGCGGCATGTCCATAAAGAAATTCATGATGTTTGGTAAATTGTTGACACTGGTATTGCTTATAAGCAGTTCGGTATCAGCAAAGTCTTTTATAGCCAATGGATTTCAGGATGAAGGAACTGTAACGATAAATAATGCTGGACAATCCTTCCACAAAAACATGCTGCAGCCACAGCTTGTTCATGTCAATGTAACTACTGAGCATACTGTTAAACCAATAAGTCTTGGTTACACCGCATTGCTTTTTAATGAAAAAACTTCATTAACATTAAAGCCAAGCGGGCCAACAAGTCTTATCCTGCAGGATGTAGATCGCTGTGAAAGTGTTTCTAAGCTCTTGTTCCCCTTCCATTATTTTTGGTAAAGTTTCCGTTTTTTAGATTCTAAAAAATTGATTCCGTCGCGTCTTTTCAGATAGCGATATTAACTTTATTAAATACATTTCCATGGATACTCCAATAATCATTATTGGCCTCGTATTGATAGCAATCGTGGCCCTTCCGCTCTATCTTGTATTAAGAGCGCATAAATTAGACAAAAACCAAATCAAGACCCTTTTTGCCCAACACAGTCAGGATAATCAATATCAATTTCAGCTTATTGCAACCCACAGCCGCAAGGCTTTGGGAATGGATATCAAAAAGAAAGGATTGCTTTTTATTGATTTTAATCTCAAAGAACCTTTTGTAAGTTTTCAGGATTTAAAGCAAAGCGAAAGCTGTAAAGTGGCAACATCAAGTCCGCAGGGAAAATCGAATATGCTGAAAAAAGTGGAATTGTTTTTCACTTCAAAGAATGGAACAGCCCAGGACAACACCGTGCTTTTTCATGATGCTGACAGGGATTATATTGTCCCGGTTTACGCTCAGGAAGAATTGAAACTGGCACAACAATGGCAGGAAATCATTCAGAAACATCTTTAATGCAAAAGAAAAGCCAGTCGTTGACTGGCTTTTCTTTTAAACTGCTTTTATAACATACGTCACAATGCCCCAAACTATAAACTGATTGGATTCTTCAACTTTTATGGGTTCAAAATCCTTATTTTCGGGTATTAAATACAATCCGTCCTTTTGTACCTTAAGGCGTTTGACTGTAAATTCGCCATCAATCAGGCATACCGCAATTTTATTTTCTGTAGGTTCCAGGCTTCGGTCAATAACCATAATATCACCGTTATCGATACCGGCACCTGTCATTGAATTCCCGCTGGCTTTTGCGTAAAAAGTGGCCAAGTGATTTTTTACCAAAAACTTATCGAGGCTTATCTTATCATCTTCAAAATCAAGAGCTGGCGAAGGGAATCCAGCCTTAATCCCGTTGGGGACAAAAGTAAGTTCCCGGCTGTTTTCCGGATCTGGAGTAAAGAAAGTGAGGTTCTTTTTTAGCATTTTATTTCCAAAATTTCATTGAAATCGGTAGTATATTTTTTGGACAAATGATCCTGTCTCATTTTCCAGGTATGCTGTAAATCCTGATTCCCGAGGCGTATTTTGCGCTCTCCCACTTTTTTGTGGTAGGCATCCATAACCTCCATCAGTTTCTGATGCTTTGGATTTTCATCTTCAAACAAATGGAACTGCTTTTGGTTTTCGGGAATGATTCCGGTTACGATAACACCGGCTTTGGAATAACGTTCTCCTTTTTCGTAAAGTTTTTTCAGAAGCCTGACAGCGGCACTGCTGATGGTCAATGTCGAATTGCTGGCGAAAGCCAAGGTTTCCATTTCGTTGAAATAAAGCCTGGTTCTTTTATTTTCACCATTATCCGTTTTTATCAAAAGTACAATAACACCATGGCAGCAGGAATTTTGCTTTCGCAATTTTTCGGCGCAGACCGAAGCAAAAGTAGAAACACGCTCCTTGATTTCGTCAAAGTCTGTAAGCTTGTATTTGAACATTCGGGTAATAGCAATGCTTTTTTTATCTGCATCAGGATTGTCAAGTGTTAAAACAGATTCTCCCTGAAGTTCCTTTATCAACCGCAAACCGGTTACACCCATTACCATCTTGATGTAATTTTCGTTTTGTGGCAAAGTGAAATCATACGCGAAATTGATTCCTTTGGCTTTCATTTTCTTCTTCAGGCGGAAACCAATTCCCCAGACGTCTTCAATTTTGGTCCATTTGAGCGCTTTAATCCTTTTTTCTTCCGTATCGATAACATGGACGCCTTTAGTCTGTTCCGGGAATTTCCGAGCTATCTTATTGGCAACTTTAGACAATGCCTTAGTCTCGGCAAATCCTACGCAAACCGGAATGCTGAGCCATTTCTGGATTCGGGATTTAATCTGAATCCCATACGCATTGAAGTCGGTATCTATTCCATCAAAATTCATAAATGCCTCATCGATGCTATACTGTTCAACATGCGGGGTAAACCCTTCAAGGATCTTCATCACGCGGTTGCTCAGGTCGCCATATAAAGGATAATTGGACGAAAAAACATGAATTCCTTTTTCTTTGAGTTCCTTTCGGACTTTAAATTCGGGAGCACCCATTGGAATGCCTAAAAGTTTGGCCTCATCGCTTCGGGAAATAATGCAACCATCGTTATTGGATAAAATAACAATTGGTTTCCCTGCCAGTTTTGGCTGGAAAACACGTTCGCACGAAGCATAAAAATTGTTACAATCGACTAAAGCATACATGGGGTAAATTTACAAAAACAAGAGCTTTTTCGGTAAGTACAAAAGTTAATTTTGGAACGGTGTTGATAAATAAAAAATGAAATCTTTTTCTAATTTCAAACCAAAAAACCCTATATTCGTAGTTCACTGCATCGCCCCACGCAGTACGATCAACCTACAGTATCAAACTAATTAGGGAAAATCCCGCAATAAGTTTACTTATGGATGACCAATCTAAACTATCGGCAAACAGGCGGAAAAACATGCAGCAGTTTATCTTAGCCAGCCTGATAACCGAAATAAAAAGAGGGAAAGCAGTAAATCTCAGCCAAATCCCGGCCGAAATAGTGGAGCTACTCTACGAGGAAGCCGCAAAGAACCAGGAGCTTAATATGGCTTTGGAAGCATTGCTTAATAAGCATCAATAAAAAACCCGCCAAATACTTCGACGGGTTATTATTTTCATTATTGAATGGATTAAAACTCATTCAGCATTTTAGAAATCTCATCCAGTTTTGGAGTCAGGATCACTTCAATCCTACGGTTTTTAGCTTTGCCTTCAGCAGTATCATTACTCATAATTGGAGCAAATTCGCCACGGCCTGCAGCAGTAAGGTTTTGTTTTCTGATGCCGCCATTTTCAGCAAGGATGTTTACGATAGCTGTCGCTCTTTTTGTTGAAAGATCCCAGTTGTTTTCAATTCCTCCGCCAATATTGCCCAGGATTTTGTCGTTGTCGGTGTGGCCTTCTATCAATACGGTAATGTCTGGGTTTTGTGCCAATACTTTCCCGACTTCCACTACTGCTCTTCGTCCTTCGGAACCTACAGCCCAGCTTCCGGTTTGGAACAGCAGTTTATTTTCCATCGAAACATAGACTTTCCCGTTTTTCATCTGGACTGTAAGCCCTTTTCCTTCAAAGGCATTCAGCGCTTTTGACAGGGTATCTTTTAGTTTTTTCATTGCTGCGTCTTTCGCCGCAATCATGCTCTCCAATTCGTTTAGTCGTTTGGTATTTGAAGCCAATTCGCTGTTGAGTTTGTTCAAACGATCCTGTTCTGCCGCCAATGCTTTTTCCTTGGCATCAAGTTGTGCCAATAATTCGCGGTTTTTAGACATATTGGTTTCCAGGGCATCGTTGCTGTTTTTCTCTAAAGCCGCATACGAATCCTGTAACGCCTTAAGATTGTTGCTTGTTGCGGTACAATCAGCCTGAAGTTTTGCTTTCTCTGCCTTGAGTGCTTCCAATTCAGCCTGAAGTGAACGGTTTACCGAATCAAATTCGGCATTCGCCTTGTGAAGCTCATCGTTTTCATCGGCAATCAATCGGTTTTCTTTCTTTAAATCGGTGTATTTGTTTTCCAAATCGTTATAGATTTTCTTGGATACACACGATGTCATCAAACTTATCAGCGTTAGGCAAAAAACTATTCTTTTTATCATTTTTATGTTCTTTAATCTTTAATCAATTTCTACTAAAATTGGGCAGTGATCCGAATGTTTCGCCTCGGGCAAAATTACTGCGCGGCTCATTCTGTCCTTTAGGTTTTCACTTACCAGGTTGTAATCAATACGCCAGCCTTTATTATTGCCTCTTGCTCCGGCGCGGTAACTCCACCAACTGTAATTGTGTGGCTCTTTGTTGAAATGACGGAAGCTGTCAATGAATCCCGACTTCATGAACTTGTCCAGCCAGGCACGCTCTTCGGGTAAAAACCCGGAAACGGTTTTGTTTCGGACTGGGTCGTGGATGTCAATTTCCTCGTGGCAGATGTTGTAATCCCCACAGATAATCAGGTTTGGAATCGTTTGCTTTAAAGAATTAATATAATTCTGGAAATCATCCATATACTTGAACTTGTGGTCGAGGCGATCCAAATTTGTTCCCGAAGGAAGGTACAGGCTCATCACGGATATAGTATCAAAATCGGCGCGAAGGTTCCTGCCTTCAAAATCCATATGGGTAATTTCGGTTCCCCTGACTACATTGTTGGGTTTTGTCTTGGATAAAATTGCCACGCCGCTATAGCCTTTTTTTTGTGCCGAAAAATAATATTGATACGGATAACCTGCTGCTGTAATTTCGGCGGTTGGGATCTGGTCTTCGGTAGCTTTTATTTCCTGAAGGCAGATAACATCAGGATTCGCTTGTTGTATCCAGTCTAAAAATCCTTTGGCAATGGCTGCCCGGATTCCATTAACATTATAAGAAATAATCCTCATGAGTCTTATTAAGAGTTTTTCCAAATGTAACACATTTGAAATCCAAAAAGCAACAATAAAATTTAAGTTGCCCACAGGGATTTCAACATTTTGTTAATCCTATTTCAGCAGAATTGTTATCTTTGTTTCTCGCTCGAAAAAAATAAATTATAAATGGGTTTAGTTACTGCCAAAGAAGTTGCCAAAGCAATCAAAGCTGACAAGTATGGAGTTTTCGGAACTTTTTGTGGCTGGCTGTTAATGAAGGCTTTAAAAATTTCAACCCTAAACAAAATCTACGATCGGAATAAACATTTAAGTGAAATTGAATTCCTGAATGCCATTCTGGATGAGTTCCAAATCAAATTTGAAATCCCTGAAGAAGATTTTAAACGCCTGCCAAAAGAAGGAGCATATATTACAATTTCGAATCATCCTTTGGGCGGAATTGATGGAATCCTTCTGTTGAAACTAATGCTTGAAAAAGAACCCGATTTCAAGATTATTGCCAATTTCCTGCTGCACCGCATTGAACCGATGAAACAATACATCATGCCGGTAAATCCTTTTGAAACCCACAAGGACGCCAAATCGAGTGTGATTGGAATCAAGGAAACCCTTCGTCATTTGAGCGATGGAAAACCTTTGGGAATGTTTCCTGCAGGTGAAGTTTCGACTTATAAAGATGGCCAGATCATCGTTGATAAGGATTGGGAAGAAGGTGCCATAAAGGTAATCCGCAAGGCTCAGGTTCCTGTTGTCCCGATTTATTTCCATGCCAAAAACAGCCGTTTTTTCTATTTGTTATCCAAAATAAATCCAACACTAAGAACCGCTAAACTTCCATCGGAATTGCTGACGCAGAAAGACCGCGTGATTAAGGTTCGTATCGGAAAACCGATTTCGGTAGCGGAACAAAACGAACATAAAAGCATTGAGGAATATTCGGAATTCCTGAGAAGGAAAACCTATATGCTCGCGAATTCCTTCAACAAGGAAAACAATATTTTTGACCCACGTAACCTGAACCTCGATTTAAAGACTCCGAAAAGTCCGAAACAGATTGTCCTTCCTGCCAATCAGGATAAGATTCTGGAAGAAATCGCAGCTTTACGGGACAGTGACTGCCGTTTGCTGCAAAGCAAAAATTATATGGTTTTCCTGGTTCCGGCGGACAAAATCCCAAACATCCTTCACGAAATAGGACGTTTGAGGGAAATTACCTTTAGATCGGTTGGAGAAGGCACCAATGAGTCGATTGATTTGGACCGTTGTGATTCGTATTACCACCATATGTTTTTGTGGGATGATGAAACCCAGCAGATTGCCGGTGCTTATCGAATGGGATTGGGTTCAGAGATTTTCCCGAAATATGGCATCGAAGGTTTTTATCTTCAGGATTTATTCCGGTTTGAGCCCGAATTATACGGGATGATGGAGCAATCCATCGAAATGGGAAGAGCTTTCATTGTCAATGAATACCAGCAAAAACCAATGCCGTTGTTCCTGCTTTGGAAAGGAATTGTACATACGACGCTGCGTTATCCGGAACATAAATTCCTGATTGGAGGTGTAAGCATCAGCAACCAGTTTACCGAATTCTCAAAATCGCTGATGATTGAATTTATGAAGTCGCATTATTATGATCCTTATGTGGCGCAGTACATCCATCCGAAAAAGGAATTCAAGGTAAAACTGAAAGATGCCGACAAAGATTTTGTATTCAGTGAAACCGAAGCCGATTTGAATAAATTTGATAAAATCATTGACGAGGTAGAGCCGGGAACACTGCGTTTGCCAGTCTTAATCAAAAAGTACATCAAGCAGAATGCGCGTGTAGTGGCATTTAATGTTGACCCAATGTTTAACAATGCCGTTGATGGATTGATGTACATCCGGATTGCCGATTTACCCGAAAGCACCGTAAAACCGGTAATGGAAGAATTCCTTGCGGAATTGGAACGAAGAGAAAAGAAAAACTACAAATAAAAAAGCCCCGATTAATCGGGGCTTTTTGTTTTTTATTAAGATGCCAATTCTCCAATTGCTTTTGGATCCGGGCCGTATTTGTTTTCGCCACGGTTTCCTTCTGTAAAGAGAAGAACCAAAAGCCAAATTGCACCGACGATAGGAATTAATGCAATAAGGATGAACCATCCGCTTTTGCCCACATCGTGCAGACGTCTTACTGCTGCTGCCAATGAAGGGATGAAGTGAATTAAACCTACCGCTGTATAGATGTATCCATAAGGCATAGGAGCAAAATTCAATCCTAAACCACCATCTGCCATTGTAGCGACGATTAGGATAATGAAATACATTAGAAAAAAGTACCAATATTCTGAGCGTCTTGCACGTCCGTTGAAGTTGGCATAATTTTCAAATACTACTTTTTTGTACCAGTTGATCATATTTTATTAGTTTAAGTTGGCCTACTCTGTTATGGATTTTCGGTTCCTCCGTTTGGTTAGTTATTCCAAATATAAAAGATTTTTATTATTAAATTCGATTTTACTTCTATAAAAAAATGCAACTCAATGAGTTGCATTTTTATTATTCTTCCTTAACCTGTTCCTGAAAAGCTTTCCAGTCTTTTTCGGAAAGTGTGGCTTTACTTTTTAATTTTTTGCCTTTAAGGTAATCCAAAATATATTTGGCGCGTTCTTCCGATTCGGGATGGTCTGCAATCCAATACATGTTTTTGTCGATGTTGCTGTCCTGTGCCATTTGATACATAAAATCTGCCATTGGCCTTGGGTCGATGTCGGCTTCGAGCATATATTTCACACTGGTGATGTCGGCTTCCTTTTCGAGTTTCCTGTCATAGGCAGAGGAACTCAGGGTTTTCAGGATTTCCTTTGCAATCTGGCTTCCTTTTGTTCCGCCAGCTGCAGATATTAGTACCGAATAGCCGATTTCCTTAGAGAGTTTTTTCATCACATGGTTTTTCTCAATGTGCGCTATTTCGTGGCCTAAAACGCCCTGTAACGCTTCCTGTCTTTTGCAGTCTTCAATCAATCCGGTGTAAACCACTAAATGATTATTGGGTAAGGCAAAAGCATTGATTTCGTCTTTTTTAATGATGTGGACCTTTAGCGAATCACGGTCGATGTCGTTGGCTTCACAGATTGGTTTCAATAATTTATCCAATGATTTTACGATGGTATCATTGGTGACAATATCTTCAGTATCTTCAATTTGATTCCAAATCATATCACCCAGCTTGTGCTCAATTTTTTCACTTCGCTCCTTTACACTGAAAAGCTTCATGAAATCAATTTGGGAAAATCCAAACCATACCAGGAAAAATGATGCAATGATGATTGCTGCCTGTAATAAGATTTTCTTTGTCATTATTTTCTACAGATTAGATTAGTAAGATTTCCAAAGAACAAAAACTGAATGTGTTTTCCTTTACGGACTTGTGTGGCTGCATAAACAGTAGAAAAAATTTCCAACAGATTGAATAAAATTACCGTGAAGATATAAGCGAAGTACTGATTACTCACTTTTTCATCGGTAAAGATTATGGACATCGTCCACCAGAAGCTTGCACTGTTAATCCCCAACAATGCCAATTGAGAAAATAAGGCCTGGGTGCAATGCCAACGAACGAAATAAGTACCTTTTCGATTGGCTAAGTAAAAAAAGAAAGTTGCCAGCAAATTGATGATGGGCAATGGCAATCCGGCAATGAGTGCTACCAAAGACATCAAATAACTGTTGGATGCCTTTTCGCGTTCGTGTTCGCCTGGTTTGTAGGCAAAAGTTTTTTCCTGTATCATAAATGTTTGTATATATTCCAAATCCAATTGAGAAGTACCAATGCTATTAAAATCGTGGCAAGCCAAGGTTTCCTTATAGTAGCTTCTGCTTTTTCATAAGCCCTGAAAAAGGTATCTTTTTTAAGAACGATATCTATTACTACCCAAATCGGGAAGACAGCCATCATCATAGCAACTATTATTCCAAACGGGTTCAGAACTATAGAATCGATAATTTTCCCATGCAAAAGCAATGAAACAGCGCGCGTGGTGCCACAAGACGGACAAGGATATCCCGTCACACTCTTGATGATACAGGCTCTGAAATTGTCTGCCGTTACGGTTTGAATATGGTAAAAAAGATAAATGAATCCGGCGAAACAAGCTATAAGCAATAAGGAATATAACTTATTCCGGGTCATCTATTAATAAAATGTATTTTGGAACGTTTCCATGTTTTTCTCACGGGTTGCACCCATGATCAGGAACCAGTCAATGATTGCCCAAATTCCCAAACCTCCACAAGTTAACAGTTTACCTATTCCCATTCCGGTATCACCAATCATAAAACGATCGATTCCTAATTGGCCTCCAAGCAATGATACAATTATAGAAGTAGTTGGATCTTTGAATTGCATTGTTTGCACTAATCCCCATTTTGATTCGTCAAGGGTCAATAGTTTTTCCCTAATGGCATTTAAATGATGGCTTTCGAAATACTTTGCATTCATCATCATAAACATGTCAACTTTTTGTGCGTCCATAATATTTTGGTTTTTTTATTGGTTTTTATTTATTCGACTAAAATATAAAAAATTATAAGAAAGCACTATCATTGGGTTCCCAAAGTTCAATTTTATTTCCCTCTAGGTCTAAAATCCAGCCAAACTTACCATAGTCATAGGTCTCTATATCGCCTACAATCGTTACACCTTCTTCGGTTAAGGCTTTTAGCAAAGCTTCCAAATCGTGCACCCTGTAATTCATCATGAATGGCTTTTCGCTTGGCGAAAAATAATTGGTGTTGGCATCAAATGGCGACCATTGCGTAGAGCAGTCATTCCCTTCCTTGTCCTTCCACCAAAAGGTCCAGCCATATTGGTCTACCGGAATTCCAAGGTGGTTTTTATACCATTCCTTGATAGCATTTGGGTTTTCGCACTTGAAGAAAAATCCACCTAAACCTGTGACTCTTTTTAAATCTTGACTACTCATTTTTCTCTTTTTTGTAAAATAGCGTTACTGCCAGTAATAATAAAACGCCTTCAATGGTAAAGAAAATCATGTGGTTTAGAAACTGCTGTGCAATGTAACTACAGCCCAATCCGAAGGCAATCAGCCCGATACTTATATACAAAACCTGTACGCGCGCTACATGCTTTCCCTCTAAAATTGGCTTTGCCAGAAAGAACATCCAAATGCTGGAAAGCAGCATCATAATCGAGGAATAAATCCAAATCATCTGCATTCCCTGAACCGCTTCTCCGCTGATTTCCCCTTTTTGGATGTGATCCAAAACAGCAGGAAAACCCATGAAAGCGTGAGGAATAAATTGCAGGAATGTCAATGCGCCGACAAACACAACTAAATAATAGCTAACCTTGTTCATATAATTTCACGATTTTGTCCACAATGACCTGCGCCAGTTTTTGATGGCTTTCAAAGGTCCAGCCGGCGATGTGTGGCGTTAATAAAACATTTTCTGCCTCTAATAAATATTCAAAAGCCTTTGGCTTTTCGGTATCCAAAAACAAATTCTCGAAAGATAATTTCTCGTATTCCAAAACGTCCAGTCCTGCGCCAAGGATTTTTCCCGATTGCAATGCCTGAACCAAATCATCAGTCACGACATTTTTTCCGCGTGAGGTATTAATCAGCCAAAACGGTTTGGCAAAGGCATTGATGAAATTGTCGTTTATCATCTTATCCGTCAAGTTTGTCCACGGAATATGCAGGCTCAATACATCGGCTTTTGCCTGTAATTCGGGTAACGAAACCTGTCTTGCATTTTCGTCGCCAACATTAGAAAGGATATCGTAACACAAAACTTCGACATCAAATCCTCGTAATTTTTTGGCAAATGATTTTCCCATATTGCCATAGCCAATCAATCCGACGGTCCTGCCTTCGAGTTCATAGCCTCGATTGCCTTCGCGAATCCAATGCCCTTCACGGACTAATTTATCCGCGCGGTTCAGTTTGTTCATTAAGGATAAAAGCATTCCCAATGCATGTTCGCCAACAGCATTACGGTTTCCTTCAGGAGCCGCAATCAGATGGATATTTTTGGATGCTGCATACTCACAATCGATGCTTTCCAAACCGGCACCAACGCGGGCAATGAATTTGAGGTTTGTGGCTTTATCGATAAATTCCTTGTCAATCTTGAATCTGCTGCGGATGACAATACCGTGGTAGTTGTGGATTTTGGCTTCAATTTCAGCTCTGTTTGAATCAAAATCGGCTTCATTTTGAAAACCTGCCTCTTCCAATTGCTTCCACAATAGTGGATGATTGCTGTCAATGTGAAGTATTTTAACGTCTTTGTTGGACATAGTTTTGTGTTGAAAAAGTAAAGATAACATTTATTGAAACAGAATAAAAAAAGCCATCCCGTTTTTAAGCAGGATGGCCCGTTTTGTTTGATTTTGTATGGCGTATAGTTGGTTTATTTTTTTAAAACTTGTGTGACTGTTCCCAATAAAACATTGGCTCCAAGCGCTAAATCTTCATAAGATGAATATTCCAGCGGATTGTGGCTGATACCGTCTTTGCAGCGCACAAATATCATTCCGTAATCGCAGACATACGACAATGCTAAAGCATCATGGAATGGCCCGCTCATTAATTCGGGC
The DNA here is from genome assembly GCF_021608265.1 of Flavobacterium wongokense. Classification (GTDB taxonomy): domain Bacteria; phylum Bacteroidota; class Bacteroidia; order Flavobacteriales; family Flavobacteriaceae; genus Flavobacterium; species Flavobacterium wongokense. Next base: position 1,192,433 of record NZ_JAKIHP010000001.1, on the reverse strand, counting down.
GCATTTAAATTCAACTTATCGCATTCACCGTGAATGATTTCCTTAATCCAGTCGGCGCAATACCGCGGATCGCTTTTGGTATCTTCAGAAATAGAATACGTGAGGTTGTGTTTTTTGGTAATGGATTCTATTTTGTCGCGAAGCTGTTTTTCATAACGATTCCTTCTGTCCAAATCGATATCGCGTAAATCGACCGTCATTTCAACTTCTTCTGCGATTATATTTCTTGAGGCTGGGAAAACTTTCAAGGTTCCAACAGTTCCAACCGTTGGATTTCCGGGAACCTGGGTTGCAATTTCGTTTAAGGCGATGATGATTTCGGCAGCTCCAACCATAGCGTCTTTCCGAATTGGCATTGGAACTGATCCTGCATGACCTGCCATTCCTTTGAGTTTGACGGTCCACCACAATGGCCCTGAAATTCCCGAAACCACTCCGATTGGTTTGTGTGCCAAATCCAAAACCGGCCCTTGTTCAATGTGTAATTCCAGGAAACAAAAAATGCTTCCGGGTTTGTATTCTGATTCCTTGAATTTGGTAATGTCGCAACCAAAGTCCTTTAATGCCTGTTCGCGTGTGATTCCGTCCTGATCTTTTCTTTGCAGTTCGCCTTCTTCGAGTTTGCCCAAGATTCCGCGGGAACCAAACAAGCCTTTGTTGAAACGCCAGCCTTCTTCATCGGCAAATGAAATTACTTCAATGGGTCTTTCAGGAACAACTCCGTTTTCATGAAGCGTTCGAACAACTTCTATCGCGCACAACACTCCGGCTACGCCGTCAAAACGGCCGCCATAAGGTTGGGAATCGAGGTGAGAGCCCATCATCAAAACAGGTAAGTCTGGATTTTTGCCTTCCAATCTTCCTATTAGGTTTCCGAAATTGTCAATTCGGACCGACATTCCTGCTTCTTTCATCCAACTGCCTGCGATTTCAAAACCCTGTTTTTCCAAGGCAGTATGTGCTGGACGACAAGTTCCGGTTTCGCCAATTTTTCCGATTTCAGACATCGCTTCGAAATACTGTTGTAATCGAGAAGAATTAATTTTCATTTATTTTGAATTTTAAATTTTGAATTTTGAATGAAAGATGATTGGAGCAGTACCAATTCAAAATTTATAATTCAAAATTCAAAATAATTATTTAATGATCATTCAACGGACGGCCTTCTCTCTGCCAGTCTTTCCAGTTTACATATTCGGGAGCGACGCGGTGTTCTTCCATAGTGATACAGTCTTCAACCGGGCAAACGAGTTTGCATAAATTACAACCCACACACTCTTCATCTTTTACCGTATAATTGTTGTAAGGCTGGCCTCTGTCGACATTGATTGCCTGGTGTGAAGTGTCTTCGCAGGCGATGTAACACAGTCCGCAGTGGATGCATTTGCTTTGATCGATGTTGGCGATATGATGGTAATTGATATCCAAATCTTCCCAATGCGTGATTTTTTCAACAGATTTCCCGATGAAATCGGTTGTTTTCTGATAGCCTTTTTCGTCCATCCAGTTGTTTAATCCTTCGCACATGTCCTCTACAATTCGGAAACCGTGATTCATCGCTGCGGTACAAACCTGAACGGAAGTTGCGCCCAAAAGCATAAATTCAACCGCATCTTTCCAAGTACTAACTCCGCCTATTCCTGAAATTGGAACTCTGTTGGTTACCGGATCCTGAGCGATTGTAGTCAGCATTTTTAAGGCGATTGGTTTTACGGCCGGACCGCAATAGCCGCCAAAAACGCTTTTTCCCGCAACATACGGATTCGGAACCAAAGTATCCAAATCGACACCGGTCACACTCTGAATCGTGTTGATTAAACTCAACGCATTTGTCCCTGCCTCAACGGCGCCTCTTCCTGTGGGAACCACCGAATGCACATTTGGAGTAAGCTTAGTGATTACAGGAATAGTGGCTTTTTCCATTACCCATTCGACTACCATTTTGGCAATTTCAGGATCTTGTCCAACAGCTGCACCCATTCCTCTTTCAGTCATTCCGTGAGGGCATCCAAAGTTCAGTTCGAAGCCCATGGCTCCGGCATCTTCAGCTTTCATGATGAGTTCGTGCCACGATTTTCTGTCGTTGTCTGCCATAAGCGAAACAATCATTGCCCTGTCTGGGAACATTTTTACGACTTCGGTAATTTCGCGTAAGTTGATTTCCAATGGACGGTCGCTGATCAATTCAATATTGTTGAAACCCATCATGCGTTTTCCACCGTAGTTAACAGAGGAATAACGCGAGGAAACATTCTTCACCTGAGAACCTAATGTTTTCCATACGACGCCACCCCAGCCTGCTTCAAAGGCACGGACTACGTTTATTTTTTTATCTGTTGGCGGCGCGCTGGCCAGCCAAAATGGATTTGGAGATTTTATGCCTAAAAAATCTGTTGATATATCTGCCATAATCTTAATTGTTAAAGGTTGGTTTTAATTCGGATTCGATAATGTAATCCGGTGAGACAATCTGTTTCAAAATTGCAGCTGCGCCATCTTTTCCTGCCTGTACTGCATCCACAACTTCGCGTCCTCCGTTGACACAATCGCCTCCGGCAAAAACATTGTTTAAGCTGGTTTTTGATTTGCCCTGAACCGCAACTTTGCCGTTGTTATTTTCAAGGCTTTCTTCATTGACCAAATCCGAAAATGGCATTTGACCGGCAGCTTTGATAACCATATCTACATCCAATGTAAATGTTTCCCCTGATGCTATTGGACTTCTTCTTCCACTTCCGTCAGGTTCGCCGAGTTTCATTACATCGCAAACCAATTGGGTCACATTTCCACCATTGCCGATGATTTCTTTTGGAGCGGCCAGCCATATGATATTGCAACCGTCCAATTTGGCAATATTGAGTTCCTTTTCGGTACAAGGCATTTCGGCCTGAGTCCTTCTGTAAACCAAATGCACTTCGGAAGCGCCTAATCTTTTCGCCTGAGTTGCCGCATCAATAGCGGTCATTCCCATCCCTATTACAGCAACCTTATCTCCAACGGCAATTGTCGAGTGGTCGTTATCGCGTAAATCGTAAATGAATTTGATGGCATCGGTCACGCCAAATAAATGTTCGCCCGGAATATCAAGCTGACGTGCCATTCCGACACCAAACGCCAGATAGACTGCATCGTAATCTTTTTGGAGTTGTTCAATCGTGATATCCTTTCCGAGCTCGTGATTGTATTTGATTTCAATTCCGCCAATGGAAGTAATGTAATTTACCTCATCTTCGCAGAATTCGGGCGTAACTTTGTACGCTGCAATTCCGTAGGTCATCAATCCACCGCCTTTGGCTTCCTTTTCATAAATCGTTACATCGATACCTTCACGGCTCAAAGTATGGGCGCAGCTCAATCCGGCCGGACCGGCACCAACAATAGCGACACGTTTCCCTTTAGAAGGTTTCCTGTCAAATAACTGCCAGTTGTTGTCCATTGCCTTTTCGGTTGAATAGCGTTGCAAACGGGCGATATTGATTGGTTCTTCGTGCATCAGATTGTATACGCATGCGCCTTCGCATAGTTTTTCTACAGGACAAACCTTGCTGCATCCTGCACCCATGATGTTGGATGAAAAAATGGTATGTGCCGAGCCTTTTAGGTTTTCTGTAGCAATCTGTTTGATGAATTTCGGTACGTTGATGGATGTTGGGCACGATTTCATACAAGGTGGATCATAGCAGAACAAACAACGGTTGGCTTCTACCAAAGCTGCATCCGATGTTTCAAATGGCGGATGGATATCAGCAAAGTTTTCCTGATATTCGGCTGTGGTTAATCGGTTATTTTTAATACTCATATTCTTGGTTGGTTTTTTAATAGTCATTTATAAAATTTACGGTGCCGTGATTTCTCCATAGGTTTCAGGTCTGCGGTCACGGTAGAACTGCCATTTGCCACGGATTTGTTCAATCAGATCCAAGTCGAATTCGGCTACCAAAAGTTCGTCTTTGTCTTCGGAAGCGCAGGCAAAGATTTCGCCCAAAGGATTCACGAAATAAGACGTTCCGTAAAATCTTCCCAGATTCCATGGTTTTTCAATTCCGACACGGTTGATGCAGCCCATGAAATAACCATTGGCCACGGCATGAGCCGGCTGTTCGAGTTTCCATAAATATTGGGATTGCCCAACAGTGGTTGCTGATGGATTGTAAACGATTTCGGCACCATTCAATCCGAGGCATCTTGCGCCGTCTGGGAAATGCCTGTCATAGCAAATGTATACCCCGACTTTCGCGTACTTCGTTTGGAAAACAGGATAGCCTAAATTGCCTGGTTTGAAGAAATATTTCTCCCAGAAACCACCAGTCTGTGGAATATGGTTTTTGCGGTATTTGCCCAAATAACTTCCATCAGCATCAATGACTGCGGCGGTGTTGTACAAAACTCCAGCCTGGTCTTTTTCATATACCGGAACAATGATTACCATATTGTACTTCTTCGCATATTCCTGCATTCTTTCGGTAGTTGGACCAGGAACGCTTTCTGCCGAAGCATACCAAGCGGAATCCTGTCCCGGACAGAAATAGGGTGTGTTGAAGATTTCCTGGAAACACAAAATCTGAACACCTTGTTTTCCTGCCTCTTCGATATACGGAATGTGTTTTTGCAACATCGCTTCCATGATTTCGGGAATCGTTCCTTCGCCTTCGGTTTTGGCCAAACTCAATTGGATTAAACCTGATTTTACTATCCTCATTCCTTATAATTTTGAATTTTGAATTTTAAATTTTAAATTATTTGTGAAAGCTATAAAGGGTGCGTTCATTCAAAATTTAGAATTTAGAATTCAAAATAGTTTTTAGATTTTTCCTTGAACTTTATTTCGCTTTACAAATTTGCCGTAGCCTTTTTGGGCTTTGCATTCGTTATTGTCGATTACTACTTGTCCGCGAAGCAAAACGGTTTTTATTTTTCCTGTCAATTCCCAGCCCTCATAACCACTGTAATCTACATTCATGTGATGGGTTTTTGCTGAAATCGTATGTTTTTCATTCGCATCAATCAGGATAATATCAGCATCACTTCCTACGGCAATGGTTCCTTTTTTAGGGAACATACCAAAGATTTTGGCTGCGTTGGTTGAAGCCACTTCTACATATTTATTTAATGTGATTCTTCCTTTGTTTACGCCTTCGCTGAAAAGCAATTCCATACGGTTTTCGATTGCCGGATGTCCGTTTGGGATTTTGGAGAAGTCATCTTTCCCCATCAGTTTTTGTTCCCACATAAAGGGGCAATGATCGGTTGCAACAACCTGTACCATTCCCTGATTCAGTCCTGCCCAAAGCGTTTCCTGATCTTTCTTCTCACGAAGTGGTGGCGACATTACCCATTTGGCTCCCTCAAAATTCTGCTCATACAAACTTGCATCCAACAACAAATATTGGATACAGGTTTCTACAAATACATTTTGGTTTCTTCTGGTGGCATTTCGCACTGCATTCAAAGCGCCTTCACAAGTTAGGTGGACAATATAACCCGGACAGCCAGTGTAATTGATCATATCCACAAAACGTTCGCTCGCTTCTGCTTCGGTAACTTCTGGTTGTGACAGATAATGATATAATGGAGAAAGTTTTCCTTCTGCTTTGTGTTTGGCAATCAGATAATCAATCATGTCGCCATTGGTAGCGTGCACATTAATTAATCCGCCGTGTTTTTTGACTTCTTCCTGAAGGCCAATCATTTGACGGTCGTCAATCATTAAGGCTCCTTTATAAGCCATAAATGTTTTGAAGGAAGTGATGCCTTCGTTCTCTATAAAATGTTGGATTTCCTTTTTGGTTTCTTCATTAAAATCGGTTACCGCCATATGGAAACTATAGTCGCCAACGGCGTTGTTATCACTTCTGCCTTTCCATTCATTTAAAGCAGACTGCAGGCTTTTGCCCTGCGTTTGTAGGATAAAATCGATTACGGTTGTGGTCCCACCAAATAGTGCGGCGCGTGTTCCGGTTTCATAATTGTCGCTCGAATAGGTTCCCATAAAAGGCATGTCTAAATGCACGTGTGGGTCGATTCCGCCTGGCATTACCAATTTTCCTGAGGCATCAATAACCGTATCGGCATTGACATCTAAGTTTTTGCCAATTTGTGCAATCGACTCGCCTTCTATATAAATATCAGCTACATAATCATCGGCAGCTGTAATAATTCTTCCATTTTTAATTAAAACACTCATTTTCTTCTATTTTGAATTTTGAATTCTAAATTTTGAATTATGGATATCCATTTAAAATTCAACATTTAAAATTTAAAATAATTTAATCTTGATATTTTCTCATTAATAACCAATAAACAAATCCGCTCAATGCGAAGCCAACAAACCACGCATAGTTATATAATCCTAGAATCCACGCTGGAAACAGCTGCGCCGGAAATACTTTTATTGTGGTAAAAAAACCGGGAACGTTCGGCACGATACCAATTAATAATGCAGTAATGGCGCAAAAATTAAAGCCTTTTATAAACGAGTAAATCCCATCGGTTTTATACAATTCGTCCACATGCAAATTCTGTCTTCTGATAAAATAATAATCGACAATCATAATCCCGCCAACAGGTCCGAGCAAACTTGAATAACCAACCAGCCACGTGAAAATATAACCTGTAGGATCGGCAATCAGTTTCCATGGAAAAATGAGTATTCCGATTATTCCGGTAATGTAACCGCCTTTTCTAAAATCGATTTTACTTGGTGAAAGATTGGCAAAATCATTCGCCGGGCTTACAATGTTGGCCGCAATGTTTGTTGCCAAAGTTGAAATGGCTACCGCAATCATGGCGATGCTTACCAACAATTTACTATCGAATTTGCCTGCTAAAACCACAGGATCCCAAATCATAGTCCCGAATACAATGGTCGTTGCCGATGTTACAACAACTCCAACGAATGCGAACATTGTCATTGATGTTGGAAGTCCATAGATCTGACCTTTTATTTGTGCTTTTTGCGATGTTGCGTATCGTGTAAAATCGGGAATGTTTAAGGATAAGGTTGCCCAAAAGCCGACCATTCCGGTTAAGGCCGGAAAGAAAAACGTGAAGAAATCGGCGGAATTTGTAAATTTTGACGGTGTGTCCAAAATTGGGCCTAAACCATTGGCTGCGCTTAATGCCCAAAACAAAAGGGCCAATGCTGCAACCGGTAAAAAAATCGCTTTGAAAACCAACAGTTTTCGGATGCTGTCCACTCCAAGATAGACCACATACATATTCAACAGCCAAAACAGCAAAAAGCAGATTGCCGGTCCGGTTTGCAATCCCCAGGAATCGGGGAAAATTTGTGGTAAAGTTTCTATTGATGGAATCCATAAACGCGCCATCTGAAATATCGCAAAACCACCAATCCAGGTTTGGATCCCGAACCAGCCACAGGCTACAATTGCCCGAAGCAAAGCGGGAATATTGGCTCCAGCTGTTCCAAAACTTGCCCTTGCAAAGACCGGAAAAGGAATACCGTATTTGGCTCCGGCGTGACCGTTTAGAATCATCGGAATCAAAACGACTGTGTTTCCTAGAAATATTGTTAAGATTGCCTGCCACCAATTCATTCCTCCTTCTATCAACGAACTCGACAGCATATACGTTGGAATGCACAAGCTCATGCTTATCCATAAAGCTGCATAATTCCAAGTCGTCCAGGTTCGGTTTTTAGCCGAAATTGGAGCCAGGTCTTCGCTATACAAAGCCGAATCTGTATTCATTGGTTTTTTTAAAAGTTGGTGATTATACTAAAGCTGCATCGGAAATCTTTAAGGCTTCGCTAATGATTGCCAAACCTTCGTCGATTTGTTCTTTGGTTACTGTTAATGGTGGAGCGATAAAAATATAACCCCAACGCACAAAGGTGTACATTCCCAGTTGACGAATCTTAGCCGCAATCTGATTGCTGACAGCCATATCATCTCCGGCTCCGTTATAAGGCGCCATCAATTCGCCGGTCTCTTTATTTTTCAGAACATCCAGGCAACCTAAAAGCCCAGTATTCCTGAATGCTCCCATGCTTGGATGCTGGCTTCGCATTTGCTCAATTCTTGATTCAAGGTATTTCGCCATTTCGCGGGTATTCTCAATCAGCTTGTCACTTTCGTAAATGTTGATTACAGCCAAAGCCGCAGCCAGTGCAACGGGATGACCGTTGTAAGTCAGGCCAATCATCATAGGTGTGTTCTGGAATTTCTCTGCAATTTTATCAGAAACCATCAAACAGCCTAAAGGCAGATAAGAAGAAGTCAAGCCTTTTGCCATACAAACCATATCGGGAACGATGTCGTGGTTTTCGAAACCGAACCATTTTCCGGTACGGCCAAAACCACTCATTACCTCATCGGCGATGAATAGGATTCCGTATTTTTCACAAAGCGCTTTTACGCCTTTTAAATATCCTTTTGGATAATGAAGACAACCCGAAGAACCGCTTTCTCCTTCAAAAATAAAGGCCGCAATATTGGTTTTGCCTTCCAAATGAATAACTCTTTCCACATACTCCAAACTCAAACTAAGCTTTGTCGCTTCGTCTAAATTTTTCATCCCAAAGAAATAGTATGGATCATCAATATGGATTGCGTTTGGCATTTGCTGGGAATCGTTTGCCAGCTTTCTTGGGTCACCACCAACCGACATTCCACCGATGGAACCACCGTGAAACGCACGATATCTTCCAATGATTTTGTGCCTTCCTGTGTATAATCTTGCCAGTTTGATAGCATTATCAATTGACGAAGTTCCGCACAACGTATAAAACGCTTTGTTCAAATCGCCCGGACAGATTTCGGCCAGTTTTTTGGACAATCTTGCTCTTACTTCTGTAGTGCATGATGGCGTTACGAAACTTACTTTGTTCATTTGCTCCACAACCGCATCAGTCACACGCTGGTCACCGTGACCAATGTTTACCGACATCAAACCAGAAGAAAAATCAATAATCCTGTTGCCATCGTAATCATATAAATAAACGCCTTCGGCTCTTTCAATTGCAATTGGGTTCACGGCAGCCTGAGCTGACCATGAAAATAAGCTGTATTCTTTGCTATCGCTGATGATTTGCTCTTTCGTCATGCTTTGTTCTTTCGTAATCATTCTTTTTTTTATTTTGAATTTTGAATTCTAAATTTTAAATGATTTCTTTTTTAATTTAAAATTCAAAATTTATAATTTATAATAATTTCTTGTTAGCTCATCCAGTTTACGCCTGCTTCGGCATTCCATTTTACGGTACTTTTTTTCAATTTGGTCCAAAACTCAATCGAACTTTTTCCGGTGATGTCGCCAACACCGAATTTACTTTCGTTCCAGCCTCCAAAGCTGAAAGGTTCTCTCGGAACAGGAACGCCAACGTTTACACCAATCATTCCGGCACTTGCCTTGTCGATAATGTAACGTGCCATTCCACCGTTTTGTGTAAATACGCTGGCTGCATTTCCGTATGGATTTTTATTTTCGATAGCCAACGCTTCGTCAACAGTTTTTGTCCTGATAATAGAGATTACCGGACCAAAAATTTCTTCTTTGGCCACACTCATTTCGGGAGTTACAAAGTCGATTACGGTTGGCCCAACATAAGTTCCGTTTTCTTTCCCCGATACTTTGGTGTTTCTTCCGTCAACCAATATTTTGGCGCCGTCTTTTTCGGCTTGTGAAATATAACTTTCGATTCTTTGTTGGGATTCCTTATTGATGACTGCGCCCAGATTTTGTCCCGGAACAATTTTGCGGGCTTCGTCGCAGATTTTGGAAATAATGTGATCCACATCGCCAACACCAACCATAGCCGAAGCCGCCATACAACGCTGACCCGCACAGCCCGACATCGATGCAGCAACGTTTTGCGCTGTCATTTCAGGAATTGCATCGGGTAAAACCATTAAGTGATTTTTGGCGCCGCCAAGAGACAGGCATCTTTTGTAATTTGAAGTTGCGCGTTGGTACACAATTTTCGCCACTTTGGTAGAACCTACAAAGGATACCGCTTCAATATTTGGATGGTCACAGATGGCGTTTACAATATCCACATCGCCGTGAACTACATTGAAAACTCCGTCCGGAAGTCCAGCTTCCTTTAATAATTCCGCTAATCTCCCGCAGCTCAAAGGCACTTTTTCGGAAGGTTTTATGATCATGCAGTTCCCTAAGGCAATTGCATTTGGAATCGTCCAGTTGGGAACCATTGATGGAAAGTTAAACGGTACGATTGAAGCTACAACTCCAAGTGGTACGTGTTCTGTTCTGCATTCCACACCTTTGCTTACTTCCAATAATTCTCCAGTGATTAATTGTGGCAATGAAGTTGCAAATTCGGTTAGCTCAATACATTTTTCAATTTCAGCAACAGATTCACCATAGGTTTTTCCGTTTTCCTCACTGCACAATTCAGCCAATTCCTTGAGGTTTTTTTCCAATAGGGTTTTGTATCTGAAAAATACCTGAACCCTTTCCTTAATAGGTGTTTTACTCCAAGCCGGGAAAGCTGCCTGAGCCGCTTTTACTGCATCATCTAAATCTTTGGAGTTGGACATTGGAACAGTTGATAGGTAGTTGCCGTCTAAAGGCGAAATCACGTCCATTGTTTTTGTGGTGGAAGCATTGACAAATCTGCCTCCGATATAATTCTGAATTGCTGGGTATTTCATTATTTTAAGTTGGTTTAAAAAATTCGCAACATCGAATTTGGTTAAATAGTTGCGATAAAAAAAATATTTTATTGATTTTTTTACAAAACCTTCTTATTTATTTTCATTTTTAATAACTACAATTTTATAAATTCATAATATCCTTGTTAAATAAATAGAAACTTCACATTTTTAATTTTGATTGAAGGCATAAAAAAACCCGTGAATTGCTTCACGGGTTTTCTGATTATATTTAAGTGTTTTATTCTAGTAGCCTGCTCCGGCACCAGCAATAATCTCAATCGGATGCCATGTTGTTTTGGTTTCCTGGAAATCAAAAATTAAATAAGGCGATTCGTGCTTGTCATCAAAATAATCGCTGTCTTCACGAATGATTACACGCTTTAAATTCTCAATCGCTAAATCCTGGATTTTCGCAATCATTTCGGAGTCTTTGCCACAATATAAAATGGCATTTACATCCTTATGCGCAGCAAACTGTGTAAGCAATTCGGTTTGTTTTCCCGTAAGGATATTGACCACACCACCAGAAACATCTGAGGTTGCCAATACTTCTGCAAAAGTCACAGCACATAATGCCAATTGCTCTGAGGCTAGAACAATGCAAGTGTTTCCGCCTGCGATGATCGAAGCAACCTGTGTCACCAATCCGAGCAAGCCACTTTGTTGAGGAGCATAAACTGCTACAACTCCGGTTGGTTCTGGAACCGAAAAGTTGAAGAAACTTCCCGAAACCGGATTTACCGTACTGTATAATTGTGTGTATTTATCGCACCAACCCGCGTAATAAATCAGGCGGTCAATGCTTAAATCGACTTCTTTTTCGGCTTTAGCTTTAGAGATTCCCTGAAGTTCCAATTCGGATACAAACTGTGCTTTTCTTCCTTCGAGAACTTCCGCGATTCTGTATAAGATTTGGCAACGGTTGTAAGCCGTTTTATGTGACCAGCCACCTTGTGCACCGCGTGCTGCTACAACCGCGTTCCTAAAATCCTTTACAGAAGACAGGCACATGTTGGCAACCGTTTTCTTATTCACAATAAGAGGATAATAACGTCCCGATTCGGTTCTTGGAAAACTTCCTCCAATAAATATTTTATAGGTTTTCAAAACTTCTATTCTTGACATGATGATACTTTTTATTCAAATTTTAAATAAGCTTCCAATCCGTGAACGCCACCTTCGCGGCCAAAACCGCTTTCCTTATAACCGCCAAATGGTGAAGCAGGATCGAACTTGTTGAAGGTATTTGCCCAAACCACTCCGGCACGCATCTGCGAAGTCATGTTAAAGATTTTGGAGCCTTTGTCGGTCCATACACCAGCTGATAATCCGTAAGGTGTATTGTTGGCTTTTTCGATGACTTCATCAACCGTTCTGAATGTTTGGATTGCCAAAACCGGCCCGAAGATTTCTTCCTGAGCGATTCGGTTCGATTGGCTCACTTTGGTGAAAATGGTTGGCCTGCACCAGAATCCTTTTGATGGTAAATCGCATGATGGTTGGTACATTTCCGCTCCTTCGTTTTTACCGATTTCGATATATTTTGCAATCGTATCCAATTGTTTTTTGGAGTTGATGGCGCCGATGTCTGTATTCTTATCTAATGGATCTCCAACGTTTAGCGAATTCATTCTATCTTTCAATTTCTGAACTACAGTATCAAACACCGATTCCTGAACATATAAACGTGAACCCGCACAGCAAACGTGACCCTGGTTAAAGAAGATACCGTTTACGATTCCTTCCACAGCCTGGTCTAATGCTGCATCTTCAAAAATGATGTTGGCTGCTTTTCCACCCAATTCCATTGTAGATTTCTTTGGAGTTCCAGCAATGGCTTTCATGATGATTTTCCCAACGGCTGTCGAACCTGTGAAGGCAATTTTATCAACATCGGGATGATTAACTATATAAGAACCTGTTTGCCCTGCTCCTGAAACGATGTTTACAACACCAGCAGGCAAACCAGCTTCCTGGATTACTTCGGCCAAAAGATAAGCCGTCAGTGGAGTGGTTTCAGAAGATTTTATAACTACAGTATTTCCTGCAGCCAAAGCCGGAGCGATTTTCCAGGCCGCCATCAACAATGGAAAATTCCACGGGATGATTTGCCCTGCAACTCCTAATGCTTTTGGTTTTCTGTTTGGGAAAGCGTATTCCAATTTGTCTGCCCAGCCTGCATAATAAAAGAAATGCGCTGCAGCTAACGGAACATCTACATCACGGGATTCACGGATTGCTTTTCCTCCGTTTAAGGTTTCAACTACCGCAAATTCACGAGCTCTTTCCTGTATGATTCTGGCGATTCTGTAAATGTATTTTCCTCTTTCCTTTCCTGATAATTTGGACCAAACGGTATCGTAGGCTTTTCGGGCTGCTTTCACAGCCGAATCAATATCGGCTTCATTGGCTTCAGCAACTTTTGCCAAAACTTTTTCCGTTGCCGGATTGATGGTGTCAAAATATTTTCCTGATTTAGGCGCAACAAACTTTCCATTGATAAACAAATCGTAAGTGTCCTTTAGTTTAAAATGGGCCGTGCTTTCTGGTGCCGGAGCTAATTTCCAGTCAGAACTAAAATCTATTGTATGTGTTTTTTTCATTCTAATTAAACTTTAGAAAAATAATCATTCGATTGGTAAATGCCTGATTGTTGTTTGGCAATCTGCAGCAATACGTCATTGGCCAAACTACTTGCTCCGAAACGGAAATACTCATTGTTGAGCCATTTCCCACCAAGGGTTTCCTTTACCATCATTAAATATTGAAGCGCCAGTTTGGATGTTGAAATTCCTCCTGCAGGTTTCATCCCAATCATGATTCCGGTTTTGTAATAATAGTCACGGATGGCTTCGAGCATTACCAAAGTTACAGGTAAAGTTGCCGCTGGCTTTATCTTTCCGGTTGATGTTTTGATAAAATCTGCACCTGCATACATTGCAATGTCGCTTGCCTGGCGCACTTTATCAAGCGTGCCGATTTCTCCTGTTTCAAGAATAACCTTCAAACGTACATTTTTACCGCAGGCTTCTTTTATCATCGCAATCTCATCGAAAACAAAATTGTAATCCCCGCTGTGGAATTTTCCTCGGCTGATAACCATATCAACCTCATCGGCTCCACCATCGACTGCTATTTTTGTGTCCAGTAATTTGATTTCAGCACTAGACTGTCCGCTTGGAAAAGCTGTGGCAACTGAAGCTACTTTTACACCGGTTCCTTTTAATTCGTTAACTGCAAGTTTGACAAAATTTGGGTATACACAAACTGCCGCAGTGGTTGGCAGTCCTGGTATTTCATCGTGTAGATGATGTGCCTTGAAGCAAAGCTGTTTTACCTTTTCATCGGTATCAGCACCTTCCAAAGTAGTTAAATCAATCATGTTCAAAGCCATCAGCAGGCCTTGCATTTTGGATTCTTTTTTTATGCTTCGGGCTGTTATCCTGGCAATCCTGTCCTCAATCCCAACCTGGTCTATGCGAGGGGAATTTAAAAAATCAGTATGTTTCATTTAATTTCTGTTAAAAATCGCTGGTCTTTTATTGATTTTTAAATCCAGACCAACAAACAAATATATAAATATCTTAAAGACAAAAATCCTTTGTCCTAAATTATTATTCCCATTTGGTGTAACAAACTTCCTTTTTGTACAGTCTAACAATTCATTTTAACCGACATCGGCTATTTATAATTTATTACATTTGGCAGATTAATCAAACCGAAACTAATAATGAAAAACATTAAAATCTCTATTCTAGCGGCAGTCGTCCTTATGGCTTCCTGCGCTAAGAAAGAAGAACTTACTTCGGGTATCAATAAGAAAAATATGGATACCAAAGTAAAGCCTGGCGATAACTTTGCCAATTATGTAAACGGAACGTGGCTGAAAACCATGAAAATTCCAGCAGATAAAGCTTCTTATGGCGCTTTTGATTTGTTGTATGATCAATCACAAAAAGACGTCAAAGCGATTATTGAAGAAGCAGCAAAATCAAATGCTTCTGATGGTTCAGACGAACAAAAAATTGGTGATTTCTACGCTTCGTTCATGGACAGGAAAGGCAGGAATGCTAAGGGAATTACTCCAATCCAGAATGAAATGAAAGCCATTGATGCGATTAAGGATTACAACGATTTGGCCAGCTTTTTTGGAACAGCAAACAGGACAGGCATAAGCATTCCTTTTGCCATTTCAGTTTATACCGACTTTAAAGATCCAACAAAAAACATCCTTATAACATGGCAGGGCGGACTTGGTCTTCCTGAACGGGAATATTATACTTCAACAGATGCAAAAATGTCTGACATCCGTAAAAAATATGTTGCGCATGTAGAAAAGATGCTACAGATGGGCGGAGTAGAAAATCCGGCCGAAAATGCTGCCAAAATCATGACGTTGGAAACTACTTTGGCCAATCAGCACATGAAAAAAGAGGATACACGCGATATGGTAAAACTCTATAATAAATATGCTATTGCCGATTTAAAAACCTTGATGCCCGATTTCAATTGGACTGCTATGATGACTAAAGCTGGTGTTGAAAAAGAAAAGAGCATTGTAGTAACACAGGTGGAGTACATCAAAAATCTGAACAACATTATTAAAAGCACTCCGATTGATACCTGGAAAACCTATTTGAAATGGGGATTGATTAACAGATCAGCTTCATTACTGACCACAGAATTAGACAATCAGAATTTTGAATTTTACAGCAAAACCTTAAGTGGTACAGAAAAACAGGAGGAAGACTGGAAACGTGCCGTGAATACCGTGAATGGTGGTTTGGGTGAAGTTGTTGGGAAAGTTTATGTTGAAAAACATTTCTCGCCTGAAGCCAAAGAGCGTATGGTAACGATGGTAAAAAACCTATTAAAGGCTTATGCGGAAAGCATCAAAAAACTGGACTGGATGAGTGCTGCTACGAAAAAAGAAGCGCTTAAGAAAGTGGATAAATTCATGATTAAAATTGGTTATCCTGACAAATGGAGAGACTACTCTTCTTTAAAAATCGACAAAGCTGATTTGTATGGAAATTCACAACGTTCAACCGAATTTGAATACAAAAGAAACCTTGATAAATTAGGAAAACCTGTAGACCGAACCGAATGGGGCATGACGCCACAAACAGTGAATGCATACTACAATCCTTCACTTAATGAGATTGTTTTCCCTGCTGCAATTCTGCAACCGCCATTCTTTGATTTGAAAGCAGATGACGCGGTAAATTATGGCGCCATTGGAGCTGTTATTGGTCACGAAATTGGCCACGGATTTGACGATCAGGGAAGTACTTTTGATGGAGACGGTGTAATGAAAAATTGGTGGACAGATGCTGATTTGACCGCATTCAAAGCTAAAACAGGTGCTTTAGTGGCGCAATACAATGGTTTCAAGGCATTTCCTGATTTAAGTGTAAACGGAGCATATACGCTTGGTGAAAACATTGGTGATTTAGGTGGATTGAGCATTGCAATCAAAGCATATAAAGAAAGCCTTGGCGGGAAAGAAGCTCCTGTTATGGATGGATTCACCGGAATGCAGCGTGTATTCCTGGGATGGGGACAAGTATGGGGTGAAAAAACACGTGAGGAAGCACTTCGCAGCCAGATTGCGCGTGACCCACATTCACCAGCAAAATTCAGGATTAACGGTGTTGTACGCAACGTACCGGAATTCTACGAAGCGTTTAATGTAAAACCTACAGACTCTCTTTATCTTGCTCCTGAAAAGCGGGTTAAGATTTGGTAAGCCTTTAAAAATAGAAATCAAAAGCCCGACAGCAATGTTGGGCTTTTATTTTATAGGTAGTTATGCTTCATCTTTCGTATTTTTTACCAATCCAATCCCTGATATAAAAAATACGATTCCTAAAACACCATAAATGATTAACCCTCTTATGTCTCTGTCGGCTCCAGAAGTTGAAGCGAAGATCACTGCAGCATAAATCAATCCGCCAATTCCTAATAAAGTTAAAATGGCACCAAACATTCTTTTTAAGTTCATAATCTTAAGTTTAAGTTATACAAAATTTGTTGTACGAAGTTGCTAAATATTACCATCAAACGCGTTACACAGTTGTCAGAAAAAGTTATAAGATTAGGATAGATTTAGGAATTTTTGCATAAGTTTGATAGGTAATCAAGACTTTAGAAATGAAATTAAAATTATTCTTTATAGCAGTTTCATTTTTCTCAATAAAAACCAGTAGCCAAATTGCCATCAGCAATACTGCTGAAATGGCTAAGATAAAATTGGGAACAACTTTCTTTGCCATGAAAGATCCTGCGTCGCCAAAAGCCATAGCATACATTGATGCTATCAAA
Source organism: Flavobacterium wongokense (assembly GCF_021608265.1). Lineage (GTDB taxonomy): Bacteria > Bacteroidota > Bacteroidia > Flavobacteriales > Flavobacteriaceae > Flavobacterium > Flavobacterium wongokense. The sequence continues at coordinate 1,175,472 of NZ_JAKIHP010000001.1, read as the reverse complement.
AAAAATTGGACACTGTCAAAAGTAGAATGCATCAAATACACTGATGTTGAGAAAAACATTGCGCCCAACAACAGCTTTGTAACCATTGGTGCCAACATGACAAGTACAAATGCTTCTGCAACAAGTGAAACCGATTTTAATTTGGAATTTTGGACTACCAACGGCAAATTCGTTTACGACCCTAAAAAAAGGAAACACTTTAATCAGGATGAAAAAATTGTGGTAGCGTCTGTCAATTTATTCCCCGATTTCTATTTGCAGAATAATCCGAGTACGCTTTATAAAATAGATTATGATGCAGCCGGACATCTTAAAAACTGGAGTGCAGCTATTTTAGGGAATTATATTCAACAAGTTGTATACTTATTGAACAAGTCGGAAGAACGACAGGCCAAAACCGAATTCCTGAATAAAAATGAATTGGGCAAAATCGGTACGCTTTACATTCCGGATTATGTTTTGACCAAATTTTCCAAAAATTCTGATGACGAAAGCAGAAAGCAGGACACCAAGGAAATTGTTGAAGGCTCGGGTTTAAACTGCAGCTTCCTTTCAACAGAAGAACTCAATGATAAAATTTCCGATAGTCCCACTCCGTTTTATTATCTGCTGTTGATTAAAACCAATTCATCGAAATCGGTTACGGTGACCCAATCACAATCGGGTGAAATTGTTTATTCTGCCAATAGTTCAACCGGCAATTTTAAGGCAAGTGATTTGAAGGATTTACAAAAGGCAATCCAGAAGAAATAGCTATTATTCGACCAGCATTGCTGCGAGCTGCTCATCCTTTTCATAAATATCCTTATAAAAATGGATGTTGCCTTCTTCATCAACAAACGAAGTAAAATAGCCAATGTAAACCGGGATTTTGTTTTTGAGGGTATACCAGTTTTCCTTTCCCTTGTGCATCGCTTTGTCTATTTTTTCGGGTGTCCAGAGCGGATCATCCTTTAGGATCATTTCGGCCAATTCCCTGGGTTTTTCCACACGGATGCATCCATGGCTGAAGGCTCTTTTTTCGGAAGTAAACAAACTCTTTGCAGGCGTATCGTGCAGATAAATGTTATTGGTATTTGGAAACAGGAACTTCACCAATCCCAATGAGTTATTTTTCCCGGGTTTCTGCCTTACTGCTCCGCCATTCCATTCCATATTGTGTTTTGCCAAATAATTCCTGTCCTTTTCCATTTCGGGCAGGATTTCGGTTTTGATGATGTGTGGTGTGACGTTCCAATAAGGGCTAAACACGATAAAACTCATCTGGCCACTAAAAATAACCGTCTTATTCATTGTAGTTCCAACCACAACATTGGAGGTCAATGCGACTTTTCCTTCCTTGTAATAATTCAGTCGATACGAAGGAATGTTGACGACAATATATTCCTTAGCCTTAGTTAGTTCGGGAGAAATCCAACGGCAACGCTCCATATTCACAATAATGGTTTTGATGCGTTGGCTGATTGGTACGTTCATTTCGTCAATGTGTTTCGGCAGGATTGTTTTGTCCAAAGTATAGCCGGTGCGTTTTTTGAATTTTAAAACCGCCTGTTGCAGTGCAAAGCCGTAAAGCTGCCTTCCGGAATCTTCGGCTATGTCTCCGGTAAGGAATAATCGGGTTCTTATTTTTGCAACCACTTCAGAACTGTCGCCAGGTTTGATTTGCTTAAAATCTATTGGCACCTTAATCGAATCCCAACCTCCTTTTTGCTCAATGTCCCTATATTTTTGAAGTACCGTTTTTAATTTGTAATACTGGCTGATGTGCTGTTCGCTGTTCTCCATTAATTTTGGATCTATCAACAGCGAATCTAAATAGCCAATATAGGTTTGTTTTTTTCTGGGCAGATACCATTCGAGTTCCTTCATCTTGGTGCTGTCAATTCCCTGTAGTGTTTTATTGACATAGAAGAAATAATAATTGGAAAGGAATAATTCGGTGTCCACATCGGGTTTGGTTGTCGCTTTTTGGAGCAGGCTGTCTACGGTTTCCTTATAAGGCAGTTTAGCCTGAACACCTTCCTGTGATAGATTATTGATTTTGTTGTAGATTACATCTGCCGTTTCCTTCCTCCCCTTTTTATCGTACCAGATAAAATCGAAACTGTTTTTCTCATAAAGCTCGTTGACTTGTTTTTTGTAAAGAATCAATTTTGGATATTTTGCATAAAAAGTGCTGACAAGGCTGCTGTCAAAAGAAACAACAAAGCTGTTCGACGGCCTTTTTTTTACCATCGCAGTTTCCTTTTTCTTATCGCAAAACCAGCTGGTCAGGGAAATGACCAACACAAAAAGTACAATTAAAAAACCATAACCCTTTGCTTTTTTCATACAGCTATCATTAATTTCTTTTATAAAAATACAAAAAGTAATACTACATTAAATAAGTATATTTACTTACTGTTACAATGTTACTCCAAACGCTCAATCCAACGGTTATGAAAAACATCATTCTTTTTATAGGAATCACATTTTTTGCCAATGCGGCAATTGCACAAAACGAGGTTAAATCCCAAGTTAATGCAACACTTGACGCCTGGCACAAAGCTGCGGCTGAAGCCAATTTCAATAATTATTTTGACGCAATGACCGATGACGCCATTTTCATTGGAACTGATGCTACCGAAAATTGGACCAAAACCGCTTTTCAGGCGTATGCAAAACCTTATTTTGACAAAGGAAAAGCCTGGAGTTTTACAGCTATAGAAAGACATGTTTATTTTAACGATGATAAAACCTTAGCCTGGTTTGACGAACTGCTCAGCACTCAAATGAAAATCTGCCGTGGTTCAGGAGTTTTGGTTTTACAGAAAGGTAAATGGAAAATAAAACATTATGTACTTTCGATGACAATCCCAAATGACACTTCAGATGCAGTCGTAAAAATAAAAGCTCCTATCGAAGAACAACTGATGGGTGAATTAAGAAATAAAAAATAATTTTTTTGTTTCTTGAAAACCGTATTGTTTTTTTCCCCGTAAATGAGTCTCAGAAACCCAAATTCTACGACTCATGAACATCAACAAAAAAATTAATTTCCTATTTGGAACTACTGCTTTTATAGCTATGATCGCGTTAGTGTTCCTGGTATTTTACTTAGCCTTCACTGCTCCGGTGTAACCTGTTTGCTCCTCTGTAAAACAAATATGCTTAGGCATTCCTAAAACCAAGTAAGAGCCCTAAAATTACTTGATGTTTTGCTCCGCACAGTTCGTCCTACGGACTTCGGGTGTTTGGTTTTGTTTAGAAAGAAAGCGCTGTTTCGTGTCAAGAACAGCGCTTTTTGTTTTCGATGTTATTTAGAAGGAGAATAAACAGTAAAAAAATAAGGCAATTAAAAAACCAAGCTTTTTTTGTTTGCGTAGATGAATTCAGACCAAAAAACATAACATCATGAAAATTAATAAAAAAGTAAAAATAGCATTGCTAAGCATCTTAGGGTTTTTCCTTTTGATGTTTGCCATATTAGTTTACCACATTGCTACTGCAAGGCCAGTAGAAAGCGCTACAATACAAGTAAGCCGAATTGATTTTGACAAGCCTTTTGATTCTATTGCAGCCGTTGACATTACCCAGAAACTGCACGGCATTCCCGGAGTAAAAAGCGACATCATTGTCAAAAGGAACGTAGTCGTTTATTTTCACGATAACCGAATTGCCGATTCCAAAAAAGTATATGATGAACTCATGGCTACCGGGCATTACAACGCACAACGTTTTATTCTGCCTGCTGCCTTTGCCAATAAACAGGTTTGTCCTGTTATGAACAGAGATGGTGCCAGCTATAAGTTTACCAAGTTCGTTCAGGGAGTTTTCAATTAATCTATTAATCTTAAATATAAAAACTATGACTAAGTATTCAAAATTTGCACTCTGTGCATTAGTATTTGGGGCATTGACATTTACATCGTGTAGCAGCGATGACAATGATCCGGCTCCACCAGCTTCAATCTACGCGAGATTGGGAGGAACAACAATGGTTTCGGATCCTGATAACCCGGGACAGATGATTGAACAAGGGCGTTTGAGCTATCGTAAAGTAATAAATTCAACTGTTGGACTTATCGTTGCAGATGTGCAGTCGAGTGCTTCAGGCAACTTAGGCGCGCATTTCGCACCACTTTTAACAGAAGTTGGAGCAGGAAACACTACCAATCTGGCAATACTTGTAGATAATCTAACCGATTTCTTTTCATTCAATACCGGCGGAACCAATGCGGTGAATACCTATTCCGGAAGGGATATGGTTTCTGCGCACAACCCTGCTGTAAATCCAAGGATGGGAGTGGTATCAACCAATGCCGACTTTACTAAATTTGAAGGTTATGTTGGACAGGCAGCCGTTGCAAATGGCGTTGCCGCCGACACCCAACTTTATACAGATATCGTTGCCGTACTGGAATCATTAAGAGATCCGATCGTACAATAAAATTATGTTTTGTTTTAGAGGAAAAAACGCTGCCACAAGAAATTGGGCAGCGTTTTTATTTTAGTTTATTTTAGGTTTTCCAACATTTCATCGGTCATCGAATCCAAATCAAATTTGTGTTTCCAGTTCCAGTCTTCCCTAGCACAGCTATCATCAATCGATGCAGGCCAGCTATCCGCTATTTTCTGTCGGAAATCGGGTTTATAAGTAATCGTAAATCCTGGGATGCGCTTCTTGATTTCTTCAGCAATTTCAGCAGGTGTAAAACTCACGCCTGATAAATTATACGAAGAGCGGATTTTAATGGCTTCACTCGGAGCCTGCATGATTTCTACAGTGGCCCGGATTGCATCGTCCATATACATCATCGGCAAAGCTGTATTTTCCGAAAGGAAACATTCGTATTTTCCTTCCTTCAATGCCTTGTGGTAAATATCTACAGCATAATCGGTTGTGCCACCACCAGGTTCGGTTGACCAGCTGATAAGTCCCGGATAACGGATGCTTCGAACATCAACGCCATAAATGTTATGGTAATATTCACACCATCTTTCGCCAGTCTGTTTGCTGATTCCATAAACGGTTGTAGGTTCCATGATGGTATATTGCGGTGTATTGTGCCTTGGTGTTGTTGGCCCGAAAACCGCAATGCTCGAAGGCCAGAATATCTTTTTTATTTTTTTGGCTTTCGCCAGATTCAGAACGTGAAACAGCGAATTCATATTCAAATCCCACGCAAAAGCCGGATTTTTTTCTGCTGTTGCCGAAAGCAAAGCTGCCATAAGGTACACGTCGGTAATTTGATAATGCTCAATCAAATGCTCAATCTGATTGTAATCCAAAGCGTTTACCACTTCAAAAATACCATTGTTAACGATGTCATTGTTCAGTTTTCTGATATCGGAAGCAATAACATTTTCATTGCCGTAAATGCTCCTTAGTTTTTGGGTGAGTTCGGTTCCTATTTGTCCGCAGGCACCGATGATTAAAATTTTTGTAGTCATTATAGTCTGTTGTTTGCACAAAGATAAAGTTTTTTAGAAAGCTTACTTCTGTAAACAAATCACAAAATCATATAAGCCTCTACTTTATTTAATGCTTACATTTATAAACATCTAACCCTAAGAGAATTATTATGAAATGGTATTGGAAAATCCTTATTGGATTGGGTTCTCTCATAATATTGATTGTTGTGGTTAACATCGCGGCTAATATTTGGGTCAAATCGCAATTGCCAAAGATCATCAACTCGAAAGATTCCGCCTATTACATCACTTATAAAAACCTTGAAATTTCACTACTGCACAGCAATATCAAAATCAATGATATTGTTTTGATACCGAAGGCTGCTTTGAAAGATACTATTAATAAAGAAGGTATATATAGTAAGGTCGATAAAGTGGAAATCAAAAACTTTAAAGTGCTCCGCTTTCTGTTTAGCGACAAGCTTAAGGCCAAAAGCATCACGGTTGAAACTCCAAAGGCGGTACTCTACGTTAGGAAAAAAGAACCCGATATCCGAAAATCGGTTGTCGAACCCTTTGAAAAGATGATCACGGTTTCAGATGTTTTTGTGAACCATGGCGACTTTAAAATGATACGCGTAAAAGACAGCATGGCTGTATTAAGCGTACACAATATCAATTTGAATGTGGATGGGATTATAATCAATGACAACATATTAAAAGATAAAATTCCGTTCGAATACAGCGATTATAAATTTAGATGCGACAGCCTTTATTACCATCCAAACGAATTTTATCATTATCAAACGAAAAAGATCCAAACCACAAAAACGGATTTGCGCATTGACGGTTTCAAAATGACTCCGCAATATTCCCGACGCGAATTTGTATCAAAAATCCCTAAGGAAAAAGACCTTTATACGTTGAGTTGTGACTCGATAAACATATCCAATCTCGATTGGGGTTTTAATAAAGACGATCTTTTTGTGTATTGTGGTGTCATCAATCTGGAACATGCTGCTGCTAATATCTATCGCTCGTTGGAACCTGTTGACGATAAATCCAAAAGAAGGTTTTATAACACAATGCTTCGTGATCTGAAGTTCGATTTGAGAATAGATACGCTCAAAGTCAGGAACTCGATTTTGGAATATGAAGAGGAAAAATCTTTGGAAGCTGGTCCGGCCAAATTGATTTTCAATCCATTCAACCTTACTGCAACATCCATCAACAGCGGATTCAAGAAAACAAAGCTGCCCGATTTAAAGATAAAAATCAACTGTAGGTTTATGAACGACTGCCCATTGGATGTCAATTGGAAACTCAATGTAATGGACAAAAAAGACGGATTTAACATTAATGGAAGGCTTACAAACTTTAACGCCGAAAACATTATTCCGTTTTCCAAACCTTATATAAATGTAACTACCAAAGGAACGATTGATGAAGTGCGGTTTAATTTTAACGGGAATGACAATGGAAGTGCTGGTGAATTTAAGGTTGAATATGATGACCTGAAGTTTACCATTTACAAAAAAGACGACCGTAAAAAGAAAAACAAACTGGCGACTTTTATCGCAAAGATTTTTGTCAAAAAAGACACCAATGACAAACTGAAATCTGCTCACGTCAGCGTAATGCGTATTAGGGAGAAATCATTTTACAACCTGTTGTGGAGAAGCATACAGGAAGGCTTGAAGAAGATATTGGTATAAACAAAAAGCCCAAATCTTTCGATTTGGGCTTTTTTATTTGTTGTGGATGGATTATCCTAAAGCAACTCTTTTGAAACCTGTTACAGTTAAACCTGCATCAACAGTTCTAACGTAAGCAGTAACGCTCATTGAGCTATCTTTGATATAATCTTGGTTTACCAAAGTGTTATCTTTAAAGAAACGACCTAGTTTACCTTTTGCAATATTTTCAATCATTGCTTCCGGTTTTCCTTCCTGACGTAATAAATCTTTAGCAATTTCGATTTCTTTAGCAATAGTATCTGCATCAACTCCAGCCTCATCCAATGCGATTGGGTTCATTGCAGCAGCCTGCATTGCAACGTTTCTTGCAGCTTCTTCAGCACCAGCAACGTTAGCAGACAAAGCCACTAAAGTAGCGATTTTGTTTCCAGCGTGGATGTAAGAACCAACGAAAGCTCCAGACAATCTTTCGAAAGAACCGATTTCGATTTTTTCTCCAATAACTCCAGTTTGCTCGATTAGTTTTTCAGCAACAGTGATTCCGTTGAAATCAGAAGCTAAAAATGCTTCTTTAGTATCAAAGTTTAACGCTTGGTTAGCGAAATCTGTAGCCAATTTTACGAAACCTTCATTTTTTCCAACGAAGTCAGTTTCGCAGTTTAATGTGATAACAACACCAGATGTTTTATCAGCATTAACAGCCGCGATTGCAGCTCCTTCAGTAGATTCTCTGTCAGAACGGTTTGCAGCAACTTTTTGACCTTTTTTTCTAAGGTTTTCAATTGCTAAATCAAAATCTCCTTCAGCTTCTACTAAAGCTTTTTTACAGTCCATCATTCCTGCACCGGTAATAGTTCTTAGCTTATTTACGTCTGCAGCAGTAATTGTGATTGTTGACATAATATTTTGTTTTTTAAATTTTAAAAATCGTTTAAAAGTAAATTACGAATTACAAATTTGAAATTACGAGAGAAAATAATCCGTAATTCTTAATTCATAATTCGTAATTATTTTGTTTTACTCTTCAGTTTTAGTCTCAGTAGCTTCTACTTCAGGAGCAGCTTCAGCTTCAACAGCCGGAGCAGCTTCAACAGCAGCAACTTCTTCTACAGTATCCTCAGCATCAACTTCAGGAGCAGCATCAGAAGTTCTGTTTGCTAATCCGTCTTTTACTGCGTCAGTAACTAAAGATAAAATTTTATCAATTGATTTTGAAGCATCATCATTGGCTGGGATAACGTAATCTACTTCACGTGGATCAGAGTTAGTATCAACCATTGCGAAAACTGGAATGTTTAATTTTTGTGCTTCTTTTATTGCGATGTGTTCAGCTTTGATATCTACTACGAATAATGCAGCAGGTAATCTTGACATATCAGCGATAGAACCTAAGTTCTTCTCTAATTTTGCACGAAGACGATCAACTTGTAATCTTTCTTTTTTAGACAAAGTCATAAAAGTTCCGTCTTTCTTCATTTTATCAATAGTAGCCATTTTTTTAACAGCTTTACGGATAGTAACGAAGTTTGTCAGCATTCCACCTGGCCATCTTTCAGTGATGTATGGCATGTTACAGGCGATTGCTTTGTCAGCAACGATGTCTTTTGCTTGTTTTTTGGTAGCTACGAAAAGTATTTTTCTACCTGATGCTGCGATTTTTTTCAAAGCTTCGTTAGCTTCTTCAATCTTAGCAGCTGTTTTATATAGGTTAATGATGTGAATACCATTACGCTCCATATAAATGTAAGGAGCCATGTTTGGATCCCATTTACGAGTCATGTGTCCGAAGTGAACACCTGCTTCTAATAAGTCTTTAACTTCAATTTTGTTTGCCATTGTGTAATAGTTTACGTTCTGTTGAATTAGCAATGCGTCACCTTTTTCGCTTAAATCATTAAGACTTTGGACTGCATTTGGATGCTAAACTATTCCCTTAAAAGGAATATCGACAACTTGTTTTTAATTTCTAATTTAATAGTAAAAAATAATCTGAAAATATATTCTGGTAAATACCGAATATTAACGTTTCGAGAATTGGAATCTCTTTCTCGCTTTTTTCTGACCGAATTTTTTACGCTCAACCATTCTTGGATCTCTTGTTAGTAATCCTTCTGGTTTTAGGATGCTTCTGTTTTCAGCTTCCACTTCACACATAGCTCTTGCAATTGCCATTCTCACAGCTTCTGCCTGGCCAGTTGAACCACCACCGTATACATTTACTTTTACGTCAAAGTTGTCAGCGTTGTTTGTCATAGACATTGGCTGTAATACTTTGTACTGTAAAGTAGCTGTTGGGAAGTAGTTGTTGAATTCTCTTTTGTTAACGGTAATTTTTCCTGTTCCTTCTGAAACATAAACACGTGCAACTGCACATTTTCTTCTACCGATTTTGTGAATAACTCCCATTACTTTAAGTCGTTAAGATTTACGGTTTTTGGTTTTTGAGCCTCATGTTTGTGCTCAGAACCAACATTTACATTTAAATTGCGGAATAATTCTGCACCTAATTTGTTTTTAGGTAACATTCCTTTTACAGCTTTTTCCACTAATAATGCAGGGTTTTTTTGTTGCATTACTTTAGCAGTCAAGCTTCTTTGTCCTCCTGGGTAACCTGTGTGTCTGATGTACGTTTTGTCATCCAACTTGTTACCAGTTAGGTTGATTTTTTCTGCGTTGATAACGATTACGTTATCTCCACAATCAACGTGCGGTGTATAACTTGGCTTGTATTTACCTCTTAAAAGCATCGCAACTTTTGAAGCAAATCTACCTAAGTTATGACCTTCAGCATCTACAACAATCCATTGCTTATCTGCATTGGCTTTGCTTACTGAAACTGTCTTGTAGCTTAAATTGTTCACAATAATTTATTTTAATTAAACATTCCATTCCCAATAAAGGGAGTGCAAAAGTACAATTATTTATCAATAATGCAAGTCCCCTTTTTTAAATATTTTCATAAAGTTTTAATTTTCAGCTAAAATCCTTTAAATGAACGGCATTAGCACGTAGGAATCTTTGTGTTTTTTGCGTCAAAACCGTCATAGTTATTAACAAAATTTCTGCAACTTTAAATTTTCTTCGGGACGTTAGAGTATAAATTTTACTATTTTTACATCTTAAGCTGTTAATAAATGAAATCGAAAGCCACATTAAAACAAATTGCAAAAGAGTTAGGTGTTTCTGTCTCTACAGTTTCCAAAGCACTCAATGGAAGCCCGGAAATCAGCGAACCAACCAAGCAACGTGTTCAGGAATATGCCAAATTGAAAAACTACAAACCCAATGTTATTGGGCTAAGCTTAAAAAACAGGAAAACAAAGACCATTGGCGTTATCATTCCGAACATCCTGAATTCCTTTTTTGCCAAAGTTTTTAGCGGCATCGAAAAAGTAGCTGACGAAAAAGGCTATAAAGTAATTACCTGCATTTCCAACGAATCTTCAGAAAAGGAAATCAATGCACTCGAAATGCTGAGCAACGGAACGATCGACGGTTTCATCCTTTCGATTGCAGAGGAATCCCAAAAGCTTCAAAAATTTGACCATTTCACCAACATCATCAATGAAGGCACTCCAATTGTTATGTTTGACCGCATTGCCGACGAAGTAAATTGTGATAAGGTTATTGTTGATGATTTTGAATCGGCGGTAAACGCAACGGAACACCTTCTTAAAAGTGGCTGCAAAAAAATTGCACTGCTTTCAGCTATCGATAATTTGAGTGTTGGCAAACTACGCGCACAAGGATTTTACAAAGCACTCGAAAATAAAGGATTGAAATTGGATGAAAACTTAGTAATCCTAACCAATGACAGCGACGAATTCAACTCGAAAATTGGCGGTTTTTTCAAAAAGAACAAACCCGATGGTGTTTTTGCCCTTGACGAACACGCTTCTGTAACGGCCATGAAACTCGGAATCCAGAACGGATACAAAATCCCACAGGATTTACAATTGATTGGTTTTGCCGATGGTCTTTGGTCGCGCCGAATGACACCAAGCATGTCAACGGTCAGCCAACACGGCCCTGAAATTGGTGAAGTTGCCGCCAAATTACTAATTGATAAATTGGAAAGCGAGGAAGAAACATTCACTTTTACAACAACTACCATTAAAACGGAATTGCGTCAGCGTGATTCAACCAAAAAGTTACATTAAAATATTTGACATATCATGTAACAATTCGTTGAATGTGGTGACTATTTAATATCAATCATCACAACCATGAAGCCATCAACCAAACTATTCATTCTGCTTTTATTGCCTTTTGCAGCTGTTCAGGCTCAGGATAAGCCTCTGATAGAGAAAAGGGTTTATACCACAAAACCCATAGACGGACTCAAAGCTCCTGAAGTAGATGGAAAACTCGACGATAGTTGTTGGGATACTGTCGAATGGGCAACCGATTTTATAGAACGCGAACCCGATGAAAATACTCCACCAACGGAGCAAACCAAATTCAAGATAGTTTACGACAAAAACTACCTTTATTTTGCGTTCCGATGTTATGACAAAGACCCAAAAAAGATTGTAAAACGGATGTCGCGCCGCGATGGTTTTGAGGGGGATTGGATTGAAGTCAACATCGATAGTTACCACGATAAACGCACCGGATTTTCTTTTACCTCATCGGTTTCGGGAGTAAAAGGTGATGAGTTCATTTCTTTTAATGGCAATAACTGGGACGGAAGCTGGAACCCAATATGGGTGCTGAAAACGGCTATTGACGAGGAAGGCTGGACTGCCGAAGTAAAAATTCCACTGAGCCAGCTAAAGTTTGGAAATGACAAGGAACAAATCTGGGGATTACAGGTTCAAAGAAGGTTTTTCAGGGCCGAAGAACGTTCTGTCTGGCAGCGTGTCCCGCTTGACGCTCCGGGTTGGGTAAGTGAATTTGGAGAATTACGCGGACTCATCAATATACAACCTCAAAAACAATTAGAAATCCAGCCTTTTGTGGTTACACAACTTAAAACGTATCCAAAAGAAGAAGGAAATCCATTTAGGGACGGAAAGGATACCAAACTAAATGGTGGTCTTGATGCCAAAATTGGGATTACCAACGACCTGACTTTAGACCTAACCATCAATCCTGATTTTGGACAGGTGGAAGCCGATCCTGCTGCCATTGCATTAGACGGATTCCAAATATTCTTTCAGGAAAGAAGGCCTTTCTTTGTTGAGAATAAAAATATTTTTAACTACCAATTTGCCGACGGCCAGGACAATCTTTTTTATTCCAGAAGGATTGGAAGAAATCCGCAGGGCTATCCGAATACCACAGCCGGAGAATATGTTGACATCCCGGACAATACGACAATCCTTGGCGCGGCCAAATTTAGTGGAAAAACAAAAAACGGCTGGTCATTGGGAATTTTGGAAAGTTTGACCGATAAGGAATTTGCAAAAGTCAGTGACAACGTAACCCAACGTGAGGAAATTGTCGAACCCATGACCAATTATTTTGTGGCAAGGGCGCAAAAGGATTTCAACAACCGCAATAGTTTCATCGGTGGAATTTTCACTTCCACAAATAGGAACCTGCAGGATGGCGAGCTTAATTATTTAAGGAAATCGGCCTATACTGCCGGAATTGATTTTAACCACAACTGGAAGAACAGGAAATACTACCTAACAGGGCACATTGTTGGGAGCCACGTAACCGGAAGCAAGGAAGCCATCACCGAAACCCAACGCTCACTCACGCATTTGTTCCAAAGGGTTGATGCCGGGCATGTAAATGTTGATGAAAACAGAACTTCCCTAACCGGAACCGGAGGTCGTTTTGAAATTGGGAAATCAAGTGTAGGGCATTGGCGTTATTACGGATTTTTTTCCTGGCGTTCGCCCGAATTGGAACTCAATGACGTTGGTTTTTTAAGACAGGCTGACGACATCAAACAAATCGGAATCCTGACGTATCAAACCTTAAAGCCAATCGGTGTTTTTAGAAGGATAAATTCCCGCTTCGAGCAAATGACCACTTACGATTTTGATGGAAACCACAATAGGACGCAGTTTACCCTAAGCTCTGATGCCAATACCAAAAACAATTGGTATTTGAATTACCAGCTTGTTTACAAACCACGCATTTATACCAATACCGTACTTCAGGGCGGACCAAGGTTCCGATATTCTGAGGAATTATTCAATTCCTTTAATTTTGGCACCGATTCCAGGAAAAAATTGCGGGGTGAAATTGGAGGAGTGTATTCTCAAGGAAAAAACAATTCGTTCTCGTATGCCGAATTCAACACCGGATTTACATTGCAGCCTATAAATGCGCTAACCTTTTCGGTATATCCAAATTATTCAATCAACAAAAGTAAAACACAATACGTAACCCAAACCAATTTTGGAAGTACACCAAGGTATATCATGGCCGATATCGACCAAAGGACGCTTGGCGCTTCGGTGAGGCTCGATTATAATATCAATCCAAACCTAACGATTCAATACTACGGTGAACCGTTCATTTCGAGGGGAAGGTATAAGGACTTTAACAAGGTTGTAAATCCGACTGCGAGTTATTTCAGGAACCGGATTGAAGTTTTTGATGCCAACCAGATTTCCTTTGATACAGCAAGCAACACTTATTTGGTCGATGAAGATGCAAACGGCGCAACAGATTATACTATTGAAAATCCCGATTTTGCCTATGTGCAGTTTCGCTCCAATTTGGTTCTGCGTTGGGAATACATTCCGGGTTCTGAAATATTCCTGGTTTGGTCTCAGGGAACGACTGGTTTCGGAAATCCAAAAGACGATTTATTCAACAGCCTTGATTCGCAGATATTAGGAAGAAAACCCGAAAATATCTTTTTGATTAAGGCCACGTATCGTTTCTTACTTTAAAAATATAATTGGTTTCAACCAAATCCTTTTTCTCTAAAACAAGTTCAAAAGCCATTTCATTTTTACGTGCGATGGTTTTTATTTTTTCCAAATCGCAATCCTGCGACAATATCATGTAGCATTGGGTTTCGTTTGATAAATATTTTGGAAGTTGTGAAAAAAGCTTGTCAAAATACTCGAAGTTTTCGCCACAAAACCACGCCTGCTCTTTTATATTTTTGGGCTTTTTCGGATAATACGGTGGATTGATAATGATATAATCCAATTCCTGATTCCCGATTTCATCAAACAAATCCGAATACACAACCTGAACCTGCAGCTTATTTTTTAAAGCATTATTTTCCAGATAATTTAAAGCCGTCTTATTGATATCAGAAGCGATTGCGAATGCCTTTTTCTTTGCTGCGAGAAGTGAGATGATTCCACTGCCACAACCCAATTCCAAAACTGTTTTGTTTTCCAGATTCATTTCATTGATAAAATCCAAAAGGATTTTGGTGCTAAAGGTCATTTGGGGTGGGAAAACATCTGGATGGATTTTGACAGAAATATCCTGATAGCAATAATCCCTAGGTTTAGAGTAGTAAAACTGCAAACCAAACTTGAGAAAAGGGTGTGATATTTTCTTTAAAAACAATCTCATCTACTCAGAATAAAAACCTTCAATCTCAGGCTGACGGTACTTCCACAATTTATGCAAAGCCTTAATCTCATAAGGATAATTATAAATTCCGGTTTTATACCTCAAACTCGAAACCGACTGCAGAATGATTTTTTTGAATCCGCGAATCCTAAAATCGGAAACCGTTGGATAATACCCATTCAGAACCGTTTCAAAATTTTTAATCGTGTCAATCATATATGGTTTCAACCAAGGTGTCAATGGGTTTTTTCGCAAATCGAAATTCTCCCAGCTTGGTGAAATCCAGTCTTCCAAATGCTGCGGAAATGAAAATCCGGCATCCAGAATCTGTTGGTACAATTCGGAACCTTCGGTTGGAACCGGGCTAAAAAGGTAAATGATAATCTCGGCATTCGGATTGATCTGCTTGATTTCCTTGATGAAATTAATGTCCCACAAAATCTGGTCATACACCTCTTTTTCAGTTTTCGCCGGCATTCCCAATACAAAGGAAAGTTCGGGAATAATATCGGCGTTTTTCATCCGCAGCACAAAATCCTTAATCATCTGCCCACTTTGCGTTCCGCCTTTGTTCATTTGCTTCAGCACGGCATCATTACCGGTTTCGGCACCAAGGAAAATCATTTTGCAACCCGCTTTCCGCATTAGTTTTAAATCCTCATCGCTGTACATATTGATGGTATCAATTCGGCCTTCACCCCAATAACTGATGTTGTCGTTCATGATCAATTCGGAAAATTCCAAAACCCTTTTTTTGGCTGTAAAGAAATTATTATCGTGGAATTCAACCGCGTCAATGTTGTGTTTTTCCTTAAAATATTTGACATCTTCATAGATTCGCGCGGCCGACATGCCTTTCCATTTGGCATTGTAAATTGGGACTACGGCGCAAAACGAACACGAAAACGGACAGCCCATGCTCGAATGATAGGACAGCGTTTTATTGCCCATAAAGGTTTTGGCCAAATAATTTTTGACCGGATAAAAGGAATTCAGGTAATCATAAGGAAACTTGGGCAACGTATCCTGGTCCAATAAAGCTTCGACAGCAGTTTTGGTGATTTCGCCTTTTTCGTTTTTATAAATCAGGTTTTTGATAAAGAATATTTCTTCCTTTTTATGGTTTTCCAATGCATCGATTAAAGCCGGAAAAGCGACATCACCAGGTCCGTTAATCACATAATCCACAACACCCGATTCTAACGAAACCTTGTATTGATTGGCCGCAAAATAACCTCCCCAAATTGTTGTCGTTTCCGGAAAAAGTTCCTTTATTTTTTTGGTAAACGGAATCGCCTGACGCAATTGAGGCCCAGGCATCACGGTTGAACCGAAATATTTAAATCCACCTGTTTTTAAATAGTTCTCAATAGTCTGCCACGGATTTTTCTCGAGATTCCCATCGACAAAAACGTATTCGTATTTCCCATGAATGGAAGCTCCAACCTGCAGGATGGAATTTGGGATTCTATGCTTGCCATTGGCGCTTTTGGGATTGAATATGATGATTTTGTTTGACATATTATTTGATTAAACCAGGCTATATTCCGGATTATTGAGATAATTTAGAAAGTGGATGTGATATAAATTGGGCTTTTCCTCATTTACCGTAACCGTATTTATTGCCTTTCCCCACAACAACATATGGCTTCCTAAATTTAGTGTTTTTTTAATTTCTATTTCATGATATTTTATTGCCGCTTCAGGGATTGGGAATTCAAATTCTTGGGTCGGTTTTAGGTCAAATGGCAATGAATCCAACTCTGGCGGATTCCCGGAATGATGCTTTGACAATGCATAAATCTCTTCTTTCAGCGAAGCCGGAAATTCAGACGCTGCAATTTTTCCTTCCTCAATTATGCGTTCCAAAGTCTTGTTCGAATGCCGCAATCCAAACACAAACCAGTCTGTTTCGGGAACACTTCCAGCCAAATCCATTGGAAAAATGTTGAAATAACCTTCCTTTTTAAAAGAAATCAGCCTCACCTTTCTTGGATAACTAAATGCCGCAGCCAATTTGTTAAACTGGCTAAACGATTGTCCAGGCCTTTTGTAATACAGGTTATAAATCAGCCTCATTTTGAAAGAGCTGCAATAAAACACTTCGCTATGCTGTACTTCAAACAAAAACAGCATTCCTTCCTTTTCGGATATGGAATCGGTGAATTTTAATTCCAAAACAGCAACTCTTATATTTTCTTTCGAATGGAAATGCAATTGGCAATTCGATTCTTTATCGATACCCAAATCATTGTCAGACCAGATTCCGAAAACCATAGGTTCCAATGACAAAAGCCATTGCGTTTGGGAAACGTCAAACTGCTTTCCGTTGATTTCAAATAGCACTTTATCCGTCATTGAATTTGCATCTAAAGCAACGGCAGGAAACTCCTTAAAAAAGGATTGCCCAAATAAAATCATGTTGAGTAGCTTTCTCATTTTCGCTTTAAATGGATTAATGAAAATCCGTGTTCCCTGAGTCGTTCACAACAGATGAATTCAAAATTCGCTTTCGATGCCTTACGGATTGCGGTCACCGAATGAAGATATACCTGTTGGTCTTCGCCCTGATATTCAATCTTTAATTTCATTGGTTTGGCTTCAAACAGCATTTGGATTCTTTTTTTCAGCCCGTAATCCAAAACCAGAAAAAACAAATCTGCTTTTGGAGCCATTACTAAAGCCATATTTTCAAAGAGCAGCTCAATGTCGACAATACAATTTAAAACAGCAAAATTGGCAATTACCCCACTCACTTTCTGCTGAAAAGGAAGCGTTTGATTCCATTTAGTAAAATCAGTTTGTTCCTCTTTTAAGAAAGTAATGCCTGAATTAGGGAATTTTTCCATAGCAATTCCTCTCATCCCAGATGATGGTTCACAGAAAATTACCGAATAATTATTCGCTGAAAGCCATTTTAAATCTTCTCCTGTTCCGCCACCAAAATCCAAAACCAAACCTTCCTTTACCTGTGAAATGAATTGCTGCGCCACTTTTTTGCGCACTAGGTCATTCTTGACTTCATGCTTAAGAATGGTGTCGTATGCCGCAGCTATCTTGTCATAATAGCTGATGTTTTTCTGGTTGGTATGTTCCTGGTTTTGCTTCATTCTCAATCAGGTTTTTTTGAAAAATGGGTAAGATATTGATAAGCGGTAAAAAACTGCGCAACGGCCGAACCTATTAAAGCTCCTTTCAATCCGTAACCAAAGTAAAGCAAAAGAACCGAAACCGCACTGTTGATTACAATGGCAATTATCCCGGTCTTCAAAACAAAATCCTGCTTGTTTTCCTTGTATAAAATCAGGATCTTAACGGTATATAAATAAGGCGGGAAAGTTATCAGGAATCCCAACAGGTAATAATCAAAATCCAAATCAAAACCATAAACATATTTTGTAATCAAAAACAAAACTGCCAGGCTGAAGCAGACAATCAATGGCGAAACAAAGGAAACAAAGCGTTGGAAAACATTGACTGAACTTTTCTGCAAACGGTAAATATTCTTCATATACGGAAAAATCAGAAATGTCCCGAAAGCGTGGATTAAGATAAAAAACGCTGTGATGATTTGATAAACCGCAATATTTTCAGCCGATTCAAAAACGGTTATGATTACAAAATCTGCCCGCGATTGCAGAAACCCAACCATATTCAGCAGGAAGAAGGAAACTGCAGCAATAAGGTATTTTTTGTCAACCTTGAAATGTATTCTTTTCAGCTCAGGTAAATACATGATGGTATAAAGAATTGTTCGTATCAAATTGTAATATGCATAGTATTCGACGAGCTTTTCGGTAGTAATTTTGTCAAGGTATAATGCCAAAAGAAGTAGTGCAAACGAGACAATTTCGATAAGGATTGATTGGATGTAATCGCGTTTGTAAATCCAGAAAACCATTAGCGACTGCGAAATATAGAGCGAAACGATCCATAACGAAAAATACCAAAAACAGCTTATCGGGAAAACGAAAAAAACCGCAATGACGCCAATCAATAAAAGGACTAACCTAGAATTGAAAACCAGGTAAAAGTTATCGACGATTTGGTTTGGGGTTTTACTGAATTCCCGAATCAGGTAATCCTTGTTTCCCCAGCTCGTTACGATGTTGATGATGTTGATGTAGATGAAATAGGCTGCAAAAGTTCCCCACAGTTCCTTCGAATACAACTTGAATACAAAGACCGAAAGCGCCAAAGTCAGGATTTGACTCAGCACTTGTTTCAGGATATTCACCAAAACAAGTTTTACCCTTTCAAATGTTTTCTTTAGATTCATTTCAGTCGAATTATCCTGATGGTGTAAAATCCAATTCCGCGTCCGTAATCCGAAAGGTAAAGAATGGCTTTGTGGTCAATCAGCATTGGTTTGAGCTTATTGCTGTTGTCAAAGGTAAGCTGCCTGTTTTTATAAAAAACCTGATTGTTCTTTAGGCTGAGAAGCTTAACTTCATTGCAGTCAAAAGGCATTACCTCTCCATTCCTTCTATTTCCGTCTTTGCATTCGGCTACTAAATTATCGTTTGCTATTTTATAGTTGTAAATCAATATTGGTGCATCAGGAAGCATAATATGTGATGTTACCTTTTCCTCCTTTTTAAAAATCAGGACCAAAATCATTGGTAAAAGCGTTGCAGCAACAATTAACTTCCAGTTGATTTTTTGCTCGAGTTCCATAACAAACAAAACAAAAAACAGCAGCAATAGAAATAGCCTTAAATACGAAAATGGAAAATCATTGCTGATAAAAAGCGACAGCGGAACATTGCTGATTAAAAATAATAAGGCGCAAAAAGTCAGCTTTTTGATGTTCGAAATGTCGCTTTTCATTAAAACCAAAAACGGGAACAGCAACAAAATAAAAGTGTAAGTGCTTCCGTAAGGCGAAAGCAGGATCATTGCCAAAACCCAGAATGAAAAGGCAAAAAATACATTATACCTCCATTTTGACACAAAAAAACCCAGCGTTAAAATCCCAATCTTGAAAGCCAGCATCAAGGCTGAAAACAAAACGGGATAATTAAAAAAAGCTTTCGGATTTTCGATTAGGTCAAAAACCAAAAGTTGTTTCAGGAACATGAAAACCGATTGGTAATTCGGTTCAAAAGCAGTAGCAATCTCTCCGTCGGAAGCCTTTGGCAAAACTTCAGCGAGGTAAAATTTCCAACAGTCTATTCCGGTGAAGAAAATGGAAATTCCCAACAGCGAAAAGCAAAAACCAAAAATATACAACAGTGCTTTCCCCTGTTTTTTGAATAATAGGAACACTAGCAACAACAGCGGGAAAACCTTCAATAAAATAGCAAGGCTCCAAAAGAAAGCCATGGCTTTGCAATTTTCCTTTTCATACGCGAGCCAGCCTTCGGCCAGCAGGAAAAACAATAAAAAATAGACCTGTCCAAAAAGCAGGTTATTTTTGATTGGGACCAAAAATAAGATGGGAATCAACAAGGCAAGCTTCGGATTGATTCGGTAAAACGAAAACAATCGGTAAATGCTGGTTGCGAATAACCCTATCGAAATGCAGTTGAAAACCAGCTTCGACACTACAATCGAAAGCAATGAAAAAGGCAGGAAAAACAAGGCTAAAAATGGCGTGTTGGGCGCATAATTGGCAAAAATGTTTTGGTAACCCAAACCGGAAATGGCTTTGTTGAACTGGTATGGAAAATAAACCTGCGTATTAAAAGTACCCTCTGACAAAAGCTTTCCGCCAAAATAATAATTGGTAAAATCGTGAATGGGAAAATCAATTGCTTGGTATCCATAAAAACCACAGAGCAGCAGCAACGGAAGAAAAGGATAATATTTAAGAATCATATTTTTCATAAATTCCTAAAAAGGGCAAACGAAGCCATTTTTGTTTTCTGTAAAAAATAAGAAAAGGAAACCCGCAAAACGCCCAAACCGTAAGTAATACTTCTGCTGAAATTAATCGAGCTTGCTTCTTCAAAATAATTTGCCGGACAGGATATCTCGCCAATTTTGGCATTCAGGTAACAACACTGCGCGAGGATTTCATTGTCAAAAACAAAATCATCAGAATTGTTTTTAAAATCGATTTTCTTCAAAAATTTTACATCAAAGCAGCGGTAACCTGTGTGGTATTCGGAAAGTTTTTGGTTCATTAAAACATTTTGGACGAATGTCAAAATCCGATTCGAAACATATTTATAAAAAGGCATTCCACCTTTTAAGGCGCCTTTCCCTAAAATACGGGAGCCCAAAACCACTTCGTACAAATCTGTGGCAACCAGGGAACACATAGCCGGAATCAGCTTTGGCGTGTATTGATAATCGGGATGCAGCATCACAATAATATCGGCATTGAGTTCAATGGCTTTTTGATAACAGGACTTCTGGTTGGCGCCATAACCTTTGTTGGAATCGTGCGAAATGATGTGTTTGATTCCGATTTTTTGGGCAACGGAAACGGTTTCGTCATTGCTGAAATCATCGGTCAAAATCACTTCGTCAACAATATCAAAAGGAATTTCCTCAAAGGTTTTTTGAAGTGTTTTATCCGCATTGTAAGCCGGAAGGACGACGATTATTTTTTTGTTATTAATCATTTAGATGGTTGACTTCAATTGTTGATGCTTCCCTAACGTGGCTCGAAACGGGCAATCCCTGAAATGGTGCTAAGCTTTCAATATCATTCCTGTCGTATAATGTTCCCAAAAAAGGGAATTCATCATAAATATGCGTCGGCAGTCCCGAAAGCAAATCCTGGACTTGTGCCAAAGGTAAATTCCATTCGAGGCTCAATCGTTCTGCCGATGGTTCCATAAACGAAATATACAACAGTTCTGTCAAAGTGTGTTGTTGTGTTTGTGCAAAATCGACGCCGTCGGTCAGGGCTAATTTCTGGTTTCGGTTGCTTTCGCGATAACCCAAAAGCGTATCCCTGAAATCTTCATAAGTCAGAAAACCAACATGGTCGTCATTGGCATAAAACAAAGGCTGGATATTGGACTCATGGCACCACATGCATTTGGCTGGTTTTCCGGCGTTCGAATGTGCAGCATCGGCATTGGTTTTCCTATTGCCTTCCAAATCGAAAATGCCAAAACGCAACTGGCCGTTCGGCAATAATTCGATGGTTTCATATTCATAAATTTCGCCTGAAACCGGATCAACTTCTTCCGAAAGGAACACCTGGTTGAAGCCGTTTTGTTCCGAAAAGCGAATGATTCGGTTTTCCAAGGAAACTCCCGAATTATCTACATACCCTTTTTGTGGCAGCAAAGTGTATTGATTGATGACTTCGGTAAGTGTTTTTGGTGTTCCAACAATTTCATAATAATGCTCTGAAGCGCCAATGAGCAAGGTCACAAATCTTCCCAAATCGACTGCATTGTTGGTTTGGTATTCGGGTGTGGATTTTATTTTTCCTATCAATTGCAACAATTTCTGTTGTGCGTTTTCGGTAAATCCCAGTTTTTTGATATCGATTGTTATGGTCGAATCGGTGTTGGAAAAACCGGCATTGGAACTTGGTAAAACCGCGCCAACATAAGACAACGCCCATTTTAAACCAATTAATGATTTGTCGATGGTGTCATCGGCGTAAGCCTTATTCCATTTCAGGTTAATCTTGACCTCCGTTTCGATTAAATCGGAATAGGAATCCCGTTCACACGAAATGAAAAAAAGCAAACAAAAACAGAGCAGTAATTTTTTCATTTTATTCTTCTCTTTTAGAAACTTCGAACACATAATAATTTAGGGTTCCGCCAATGCTTACGTCAAATCGGTCCAGATAACGCACCTTGGTTTTGGCACTGATATTTACCCAATCATTGACCAATTTATTGGTCAGTCCGTAATAGGAAACAAACACAAAATGCTTTTCCTTTAGCAAATGTCCGTCAAGCATCGCGATGACTTCCTTATCGTCAATTTGGCCACAAACCGAATCCCAACGGCAAAAACTTTGATAGCTATCAGTACACAAAAAATAGACTTTCTTCTGAAGATACGCACTTATTGGCGTTCCCTCACAGCTAACTGAAACGATTTGCCGGCTATCAAGCTTATTGCTTTTTAAATAATCTACGGTTTCCTTAGCCGACGCAAACGGATAGTTGAAATCCATCGAATACGCATAAATCCCCACTCCAAAATGAAGGAGCAAAATGGAGTAAACAATAGGTTTTTGCAACGACGCCAATCGAAACGAACTCAGGATTTTTTTTAGTTTGGAATCTTCAGGATTGTAATAATGCTCTATCCAAAGCCCGATGATAATCAGTAAAAAAGTCATTCCCTGGAAACGCGTTGAAGTCCTTTGTGTGATAAAAAAGAAAATCTGCGCCCCGATTAAAGCGGTATAAACAAAAAACAAGGTCTTCCTGTTTTTGAAAAACAAAACCAACGGAAGTGCATACATCAGCAATCCCAAAATGGCAGCAATGGGTTTATAGGAATCTACAATGAGATTGAGGTTCCAAAAGTGTAGCGTCCTAAAATTAGGAATGACTACGACTCCTTTAAAGAAGGAAATGAAACCCGCTATTGCCTTTTCGGGAAACGATAATCGGCTAATGGGCTCCAAAAGCCAATCGGAATGCGTGGAGTGAATTTGGAAATAAATCAAAATCAAACCCAAAGCAAAAACCGAATACCCAACGAAGAATTTGGTTTGAAAGAAATTTTTGTTCTGAATTTGCTCGACAATTAACGTCAAAAACAAGGCAAATGCCGGCACACTGAAAAGCAAATGCGTATTGGCTGCCAAAGCCAGAAACAGGCAAAACAACGAAAATCGCTGTTCCCTTTTCTCAAACAACGAGCAGGCCAAAAAAAGGAAAAGGATGCCCAAACTATAATTACGGCTTATCAGGTTGTATTCAAAAACCATAAAATACCCAAAGATGAAAAGGGCTTTAAAAAGCCAGTCAAAAGGTGCTTTTCTAAGAAAAACAACAATAGCTGTACTTGAAATCAGAATGTGTAAAAACTGCATCCAAAATGGGTCGTAAGTAAATCGCGTGACGCCATACAACATCAGGTTCCACAATAACGGATGTCCTTCCAGCCTTGTGTTTTGTATCAATTGGGAAACCGAATTACTGTCACGTGCCAACAACCAATGTTGCGCTTCATCAAGCCATAATTCATGATGCAAAATACCGACAAAGCTTACTGCAAAATAGAGTAAGCTCAATAAAATCAGGTATTTTGTGTCTTTTGCCAAATGCTATTTGTTTAATTTCATTAGTCCCGTTGCCAACAAGGATTTGGTTTTCAATTTCAACGCTTTCAGGCTTGTCTTTGAGGTTTCGCGGTCAAATTCGACTTCGTTTACCACTTTGGAAACCGCATAATTGTAATATTTCCGGGAATAGGTTCGTTTAAAATCGATTTCCCTATCGGTGGAATTTTCCCAATCCGGAAGCTCGGTAATCTTATCTTCTATTTCGTTGTAAAGCGAGGTTCCTTTTATCGGATATGCCACAGTAATCGTGTAATGCGTTGGTTTGGCTTCTTTTAAATACTGAATGGTTTCGTCAATGTTTTTTTCGGTTTCTCCCGGATAACCCAGCATGATGAACGTTCCGGTTTCAATCCCCATCGCATTGGTATCCTGGATTATCTTCTTGACGTGATTGACATCCACACGCCTATCCATCGCATCGATGATTTGCTGCGAACCACTTTCAGCGCCAATCCAAATCCGGAAACAGCCCGCTTCTTTCAGCAAGCGCAAAATCTCTTCGTTAAGCCGTTCAGCGCGGGTAATGCATTCAAAACGGATTTGGGCATTTTGCCTGACCACTTCTTCGTGAAAGGCTGTCAGCCATTTGTGGCTAATCGTAAAGACATCATCCACAAACCAAATTGCATCGGGATTGTATTGCTCCTTGAGCATTTTCATTTCGGCTGCAACCAAATGTGCAGGCCTTCTTCTATAACTTTGCCCATAAACCGCGGTACTGCACCATTTGCAGGTATAAGGGCAACCACGTTGTGTGGAAATTGTCATCGAACTTTCGCCATGATTATTTTTCCAGGTATCGAGGTAATTCTGCATATTGATGGCTTCGCGATTTGGCAAAGGCAATTCGTCGAGTTCCTTGAATTTTGTCCGTGCCGGAGTTTGAATGATTGTATTATTTTCCAGAAAAGCTATTCCATTTACATCATGAAAATTTCCTTCATTCATTAGGGCATTATATAATTCAAATGTGGTTTCCTCGCCTTCCCCAATGACCAAAAAATCGGCTCCGGAGTTTAAATAATTTTCAACGTTGTAGGTGACGTCCGGTCCACCAAGTACAATTTTGGGGAAGTTGAACTTAGTCGTTTTGAGGTTTTTTATCAGTTTGATGACCTCAACCTTGGTCATCAGATTCGTGTAAATGCAGATAACTTTCGGCTGTTTTTTTTCTATGAATCCGAGTTGGGCTTGTTGTGAGGAAAAGGTAGTGTCAAAAACATCATTCGCAATATTTTTACTTTTCAGATAGGCAGACACATACAGCAATCCCAATGGTGGATAGGGTTTCATTATCTTCTGTTCCTTTGGATCATCCGATAAATAATAGGCATGTGTAAAAAGAATGCTCATCGTTTCTGCAAAGTTATGATGTAATGATCGGCGTGTTTTGAAAGGAAGGAGCAATTTGAAATTCCACTTTCGAGTGAATTTAAAAACCGCAGCAATCCTTTTTTATCCTTAAAAAATGATTCCAAATACGATGGTGGCACAAAAAAACCAATCGGTTTTTGGTCAACCAGCGTAAAATCATTTACCGCTAAATTTACAATATCTTTTGGGTTGTAGTAGTATGTTGGCACTTTTTCTCCGTCAACATCTGCAAAAACAAGTTCTTTTTTCCTTCTGAAAATTGATGAAAATTGGGCTTTCGCCAAAAAATAAAACTGCTCCCAAAGTGTATTCTTTGGCATGATTACCAAAACCAGTTTCCCATTTTCAGCCAAGAGGTTTTGGACATCCCAAATGAACTTTTCAATTTCGTGTTTCGAAAGGCAGTTCAACCCACCAAAATTGGAAAAAACCAAATCAAACTTTTGCCCGTCAAAAGCTGTAGCGATGTTTTTTATGTCTGTGGTTACAAAATTGGGATTGCCCGAAGCTGCTTTGCCTTTTGCTACCTCAATCATTTTTGGGGAAACATCTGTGGCAATGACATTGAAATTTTGCTTTGCCAGCCAAAGGGCATCTTGTCCGGTTCCGCAATTGATTTCGAATATGTTTTTTACAGAATCCAACTGTTTTGAAAGCTGTTTATAGACCTGATTTCGCTGCATTTTACCAATTTCAGAATGGGTAAATGTTTCATCATAATTGAGTGCTGCCTTGTCAAAACTAGCTTCCATGTTGCTCTAGTTTTTTGAGTAAAAAAGCATCGAGGTAAGTACTCGGAATGTAATAACCCAATTTTAAGATGGATTTTAAATCGGGTACCGAAACACTTGACGGACTTGAAAATAGCTGCTTCAGGTTTTGAAAACCTTGTCGTTTCCTGAATTCCTTATGGACAAAACGCTGTAGTTTTCGATAGTAATTGGTGTTATAGGTTCCGTGAAACATCATGTCAAAATCGTCTGAATCGGTCCAATTGGATTTGAGCTTCAAATCGTCTTTGACCTTGTCATAAAACTTGGTTCCAGGCAAAGGATATGAAACCGAAATCCCAATATTATCAGGCATTAATTCCTTAACCATTTCCAGGGTTTTAACAATGTCTTCCTGATTTTCGGTCAGGTAACCAAATTGCAGGAAGAAGGCAACCCTGATTTTTTTGTCTTTCAAAATTTTCGTTGCCTGGTAAATCTGTTCAACGGTTGTGCCTTTATCCATCGCATCGAGGATTTTTTGCGAAGCGCTTTCGGCTCCAACCCAAACTTCCTCCAAACCTGATTCGGCAAGGCAGTCTATCGTATCTTCCTTCAATAACAAGTCGACGCGGCTTTGGATATAATAGCTTATTCTTAAATTTTGCTCTTTTAATCTGGCATTGAATTCCTGAACCCAATTGGGCTTTAAGCCAAAAATATCATCGCACATCCAAAAGCGTTTCACTCCGAAATTTTCCTTTAGGAATGCTATTTCGTTGACTATGTATTCGGGTGAATGGGCATTGTATCGATTTCCGTAAATAGGTTTTGCGCACCAATTGCATTTATACGGACAACCGCGCGTCGTAGCAATGTTGAGCGTAAATTCCTGCCCACTCTGTTTCCAGATGTGGCGGTAACTTTCAATGTTGACCAAATCCCAGGCAGGCATTGGAAAATCATCCAGAGTGTGTTGCACTTCCCTTTTCTTATTGACCTGGACCGCATTATTTTTCCTAAAAACAATTCCGTTCAGATCATCAATGTTTTGAGCAGTTTCCAGTCTTTGCAAAAGTTCCAAAAGCGTGATTTCGCCTTCACCCTGAAGGATAAAATCGGCGCCTTTTTCAATATATTCGGTGTAATGGTCCGTGGAATCTGAGCTACAGACAATGACGGTGCAATTGTGGTTTTTGCCGTAGTGAATCATCTCAAAACAGGCTTCACGCATATTGGTGAGGCACATTTTGGTTAGGTAGTTGAATCCGTCATCGTAAATTACAAGATAAGCGGGTTTGGTTTTATGTAAAACCGCTTGGATGGATTTTGGGGAATCCAACAAATTCGTATCAAAAAGAGCAACGTCAAACCCATTTTTCCGCAATAAGGATGCCGCATACAAAGTCCCCAAAGGCGGAAAAGGATTTTTATTTTTCCATTGTTTTGGGTCGAGTTTGTAATAATAGGAATGCGAAAAAAGAATATTAGACATTTTCTCTCTGTAAAACTACATTATACTTTGACTGAACTTCTTCAAGTTTTGTATTCAAAGATAAGATAACTTTTTTTTGAAAGTTTGATGGATGATGCTTAGATATGTTCTTAGTGGTTTTGAGTGCAATTTTAAAATCATCCTCATTCATGTAATGAAATTTCGATTTCCATTTTTTTAGGGTAATTGCCTTGAAAATGGCATCGGTTACGGTTCCGATTTTGGTATCGCAAACCATTTCAATCGTTCTTGAAAAAGAGGATTTCTGGGTGTCGAAAATTGTATTAAGCTGAGGCTCAAATTTTGAAAAATAGTTATTTATCCAATTGTTGCTTTGGTAAAACTGCTTAAAGGTTTCCTTTCCCTGCAACGGAATCAAGGTTTTCAATTCGGTTGCGGTAAATCGGTTTTGCTCTTCAATTTCCATTTGTGCTGAAGAAATGAAATAGTTGACGCAGAAATATTTTCGGGAATTGAGCAGGAATATTTTTTTGTATAACATTAAAAGTGTCCTGCAAATCCAAAGTTTATTCGGTTTTGTTATGACAAAGAAATCAATGTCGCTTTCATTATCATAATAGCCTTTTGAAAGTGATCCCGAAATCCCGACAGCTTCAACATAAGGGAATTTTGCAATGAACTTGGCTTTTTTATGGGCAATTTTCATAGCTCTTTTGGCATACATATTTCCTCTCAGGCGTTTGATCACCGAATCTAAATCGCTGCCATAGACATAATACTCATCAACTTTGGTAAGTATCTTTTGGTTTACCAGATGTTCCAATTCATTTGATGTTTCCTCCTGATTACTATAATTAGTATAACTGTGGATTTCATCAATTTTCAGTGGATACCTGAAGATAGAAAAGTAGAGAATGGTTTTAAGTGTTTCCAAGGTTCATAGCGTTTTTGGTGTTTTAAAAGTAACACTTAATTTTGGATGAACCCTACCCTAAATAACGATGTTTACCCTTTGTTTACCTAAAGTCCTTAATGCGCTTCAAGCCAGTCTTTGCCCAATCCTACTTCTACTTCCAATGGCACAGCCATTTTAAAGGCATTCTCCATTTCGTATTTAATCATAGGTTGGATTTTCTCTAATTCAGAATTGTGCACGTCAAAAACAAGTTCGTCATGTACCTGAAGCAGCATTTTTGATTGCCAGTTTTCGGAAACCAGTTTTTTATGGATGTTGATCATCGCAATCTTGATAATGTCCGCAGCCGAACCCTGGATTGGCGCATTCACAGCATTTCGTTCTGCTGCACTTCGAACCACGGCATTCGCCGAATTGATATCCTTTAAATAACGACGCCTTCCCAAAACCGTCTGGACATAACCATTTTGACGCGCAAAATCTACCTGCTCCGACATATAGGATTTTAATTTTGGATAGGTTTTGTAATACGCATCAATCAAGGCAGCACTTTCACTTCGCGATAAGGATGTTTGATTACTCAGTCCAAAAGCCGAAACACCATAAATAATCCCGAAATTAACCGTTTTCGCATTGCTACGCTGTTCTTTCGTCACTTCTTCCAAAGCCACATTGAATACTTTTGCAGCCGTACTCCTGTGAATGTCTTCATTATTCTGGAATGCCTTAATCATGTTTTCTTCGCCCGATAAAGCCGCGATAATCCGAAGCTCAATCTGCGAGTAATCAGCAGAAAGCAGCGTGTAATTTTCGTCGCGCGCAATAAATGCCTTCCTGATCAGTCGTCCGCGTTCGGTACGAATCGGAATGTTTTGCAGGTTTGGATTATTCGAACTCAAACGACCTGTTGCTGCAACGGTCTGCATATAGTCGGTATGGACTCTTTGTGTTTTTTTATCAACCTGGTTCGGAAGTGCATCAATATAAGTGCTCTGCAATTTCACCATTTGGCGCCATTCCAAAATATCCTTTACAATTGGATTATCATTTGCGAGGTAAGACAGGACTTCTTCACCGGTTGCATATTGACCTGTTTTGGTTTTCTTTTGTTTGGCTCCGCCAATTTTTAATTTATCAAATAAGATGTCACCCAATTGTTTTGGTGACGCCAGATTGAACTTTTCTCCAGCGGTTTCATAAATTTTCTGCTCAAATTCTAAAATATCCTTTTGCATGTCCACCGACATTTTCTTCAGGAAATCCTCGTCAAGGTTGATGCCTTCCATTTCCATGGCTGCCAAAACCGGAATCAGCGGGATTTCGATTTCCTCAAACAATTTTTTGGTTTCTGCCTTATCTAAAATCGGGCTGAAAATTTCCTTCAACTGCAAAGTCACATCAGCGTCTTCGGCAGCATATTCCTTGATGTCTTCCAAGGCAACGTCGCGCATGGATAACTGCCCTTTTCCTTTTTTGCCAATTAAGGTTTCTATAGATTTTGGCGAATATTTCAAATAGGTTTCGCTCAAAACGTCCATATTGTGGCGCATGTCTGGATTAATCAGGTAATGCGCAATCATCGTATCGAATAGTTTGCCTTTGATCTGGATTCCGTATTTCGACAATACTTTCAAATCATACTTAACGTTCTGCCCTATCTTTTCTATGTTTTCATTCTCGAAAAACGGTTTGAATTTGTCTGCCAAAGCCTGTGCTTCTTCGTGATTTTCAGGAACCGGAACATAAAATGCCTTTCCTTTTTCCCATGAAAAAGACATTCCAACCAATTCGGCATTCAAAGCGTCGATTCCGGTTGTTTCGGTATCAAAGCACACCGAGGTTTGATTCATCAGGTTTTGCAGGAAGAGTTTGGTTCCCAATTCGCCCTGAACGATTTGATATAAATGTTCGGTGTTTTCTAAAGTGGCATAATAGGAATTTGGAGTTGGCACACCATCACCATCATCATCTGAGAAACCAAATAAATCAAACTGTTCCTGGTTTTTTAAGGGTCTTTTTGCTGGCTTTGGACTATCGTTTAAAGGGTCATTATCATTGTTATTAGTTTCAATTTCATCGTATTCTTTTCCGGTTCCAAAAAACTTATCAAACTGCGCCTTTAATTGACGGAATTCCAACTCCATGAACAAGGCATCCGTTTTTTCTACATCAGGTTTGGTCAATTCGTAATCATCGGCGTTGAATTTCACGTCGCAGTCGCAAATGATTGCTGCCAGTTTTTTGGAGAGGATTCCAAGTTCCTTATTGGCTTCGATTTTCTCTTTCATAGCTCCTTTGAGCTTATCGGTATTTGCCAAAAGGTTTTCCATCGACCCAAATTCCTTCAACAGTTTTTTGGCAGTTACTTCACCAACGCCAGGCAATCCCGGAATATTATCGGCAGCATCCCCCATCATTCCAAGAAAATCGATTACCTGTGATGGGTGCTCGATTTCAAAACGCGACAACACTTCGGGCACACCCCAGATTTCAATATCATTCCCCAAACGTGCCGGTTTGTACATAAAAATGTTTTCCGAAACCAATTGGGCAAAATCCTTATCCGGAGTAACCATAAACACCTGGAAGTTTTCCTTTTCGGCCTGTTTTGCAATGGTTCCAATCAAATCATCGGCTTCGCATCCGGCCAATTCAATGATGGGAATATGCATTGCATTCAGCAATTGCTGGATATAGGGAACTGCGATTTTAATAGCTTCGGGAGTTTCGTCACGATGTGCCTTATATTCCTGGTACATTTCGGTACGTACCTGACTTCCGCCTTTGTCAAAAGCTACTGCAAGATGGTCTGGTTTTTCACGTTTGATAACATCCATCAAGGAATTCATGAAACCTATAATGGCCGAAGTATCCATTCCTTTCGAATTGATACGTGGATTTTTTATAAAGGCATAATACCCGCGAAAAATAAGGGCATAGGCATCCAGAAGGAAAAGGCGTTTTTGTGACATAAATCTATTTTATAAGATTGTAAAAATAGGGATTCTTCGCCTATCTTTTGGCAAAATCCTAAAGTAAAGTTAAACTTTTTTAAACGCGGTTTTCTTCATTTAATCTTCATTTAACAGCCATAGCTTTGTCGTGTAAATGAATTAAAAAAATAATTAAATCATGAAGAAGTTAGTTTTAGCATTTTCCGTTTTATGCTCTTTTTTACTTCAGGCACAGGCTGCTGAAAACGGGAAAGATGTTGAGCCCACATTACAGGTAACCAAGGCATTTGAAAAAGATTTTCCAAAGGTAAAACCGTTTTGGAGAAAGGAATTTGACGGAGATGATGCTGACAAGCTGAGTTACGAAGCCGATTTTACGGTGAGCAACACCAACATGACTGCGGTTTATAATGCGCTTGGTGTTTTTAAGGTTTTGGAAGTGCAGATTAAGGAGAGCGAAATCCCAAAAAAGATAAGCACTTATATGGCAAGGAATTACCCAAAGAATACTATTAAAAAAGCTGCGAGGCTGATGACCAACAGCAACAAGATTACCTACGAAATTGGAATTACAATCAATGAAAAATGGGTGGACGCCATTTTTAACAAAGAGGGAGATTTTTTAGAAATGGTTGAAAAGGATTAAAGGTTAAGTTTAGGTTTAGTTTTTGAGATTGTAGGTTGTTAGAGCCGGTGAAGGGATTTGCCGGCTTTTTTAGTACTTTTGATTTATATCGAGTCTTATGAATGTTTTAATTGTTGAAGATTACCGGGAATTGGCGGCTGAATTGGCCGATTACCTTTCCAAGAATGGTTATTTGTGCAAGGCTGTGACTACTTGTGACGATGCTTTGGAGGAAATTGCCGTAAACGATTATGATGCGATGCTTTTGGATTTGGGTTTGCCCGATGGAAGCGGTTTTGATGTACTGAAAGCCGTTCGGAAATCCAAATCGAAAATTGCCGTTATTGTGATTACAGCACGCGGCGAACTCGATGACAAAATCAACGGTTTGGAATTGGGCGCCGATGATTACCTGACCAAACCTTTTGCGCTTACCGAACTTGGCGCTCGATTGTTTGCCGTCATCAGAAGGATTCACGGATTTACAGCCAACGAATTGAACATTCACGGTTTCAAAATACAGCTTCAGGATTATAAAGTGAGTTTTGAGGACACGCCGATTGCGCTGACCAAAAAGGAGTTTGACATTTTTCAATACCTGAGCTTAAATAAAAACAGGGTTATCACGCGTTTGCAGTTAACGGAACATGTTTGGGGCGATGTTTTGGAAATCAATTCCGATTCGAATTTTATTGATGTCCATGTTCGGAACCTTAGGAAAAAATTGGCTGCCTTTTCCAAACTGGATTGGTTTGAAACCGTTAGGAATGTAGGCTATCGAATAAATATATAGATGAAAATCAAGCACCAATTAGCGGTTTTTAATTTGCTGACGCGATTGTTAATCATTGTCATCCTTTGGTTTTCGCTGCCGATGCTGATACAAAAAGTGGTGTATACACACATCGATAAAAGCATACTCGAAAAGAAACAGAAGTTTTTTGCCCATCTGGACAATGTTGAAATCAGCGATTTCATTACGCGTAAGGATTCTACCGAAACCTATGCCAGCTTTTCTACCCTTCACAGCGAATTCCTTCAATTGTACCGCGCCCAAAAACCTGCTCCAAAATATAAGGATGTTTTTGTCAATGAACGCAGGATTATTGAGGAAGAGGAAAACGATTACCGTGTCCTTTATTACAATTTTACGTATGCCGGAAACGATTACGTGCTCGAAATTGGCAACAGCCTGGGCGAAATCAATGACCTGACCTTTACGATTCGGTTTTTTACCACGACGCTGCTTTTTATCATCGTATTGATTACGTTTTTGGCTGATACGTTCTTTATTGAATACCTACTGAAGCCCTTTTACAAAATCATCAACCGGAAAATAAGGCATGTAAATGAGCCGAATGGTTTTGATTATACAGCCATAAAAACCCATTCTGCCGATTTCCACGAACTCGATTCGGTTTTGAACCAGATGATGTTCCGGATCAACGATTTGTTCCAAAAGGAAAAACAGTTTATTGGCAATGTTTCGCACGAACTACTGACGCCGATTTCACTTTTGAAAAACCGTTTTGAAAACCTGCTTCAGAACGAATCCATCAACGATGAAGGCATTGACAAGATTGTGAGTTCTTTGCGTACGTTGGATTTGCTAAAAAAAGTCATCAATAATTTGTTACTGGTTTCCAAGATTGACAATAATCAGTTTGTGAACAATGAGCAGATTTCGATTTCCGGAATTGTTTCCGAAATCCTGGAAGACTTTGAAGACCGAATTGAAGAGAAGCAAATCAGCATCATTAATGAAGTGGGTGATTTTACATTTACCGGAAACCAGACGCTGATTCGGATTATGCTTCACAATTTAATTTTGAATGCCATCAAATACAATGTGGAAAAAGGAACGATAACCTTAAGCACAAATCTTTCGCCAGAGCGTTTTATACTCAGCATTTCCGACACCGGAATTGGAATGACCGAAACGCAGCAATCTAAAATATTTGAGCGTTTTACACGGATTAATATTGAACAGGACGGACAAGGCTTGGGATTGGCGATTGTGGACAGCATTGCCAAGTTCCATCATATTGACATAAAGGTAATTTCAAAAATAGATGCCGGAACAACCTTCACGGTGCTGTTTCCGCTTGACATTAAATAGTAGAACATGAAAGACAGGAATTCCAATTCGCATCACATTTTAAACACTTCTGCCAACCTGCTGGGTTTGTGTTTTATCGTACTCACTTCGCGAAACATCCTTCAGATGAAAGCGGCATCACTGATAGACGAGTTTACGGCTTTTGCCATTTTCTCGTTTATGTTCAGCTGCATTTTATCCTTTATGTCGATGCGGAGCAAAACGGAATTGGGATTGAAATATGAGAAGTTTGCGGATATCTTATTCTTTATTGGACTCTTCTCTCTATTCGTAACTGCTGTTTTGATTACATTCAATATTATAGATTAGACGTGTCGTTAGCCCCGATTGCAGCAAGCTACCATGTAGCGCGGAAAGCGGGAAGATACATCCTAAAAAAGTAGGACATCTGCTCCTGATAAGCCAAAAAACTGTTAAAATTTCAGAACTGCCTAAATCTTCATCTTGTCTTCATTTGGCTGAAATACATTTGTCCTGTAAAATAACAACAACGTTATTATTAATCTAAAAAAATAGAAATCATGAGAAAAGTATTGATGTTAGCTTTATTAGCTTTAGGAACAACTGCAATGGTAAACGCTCAAACTGCTCCAGCAGCAAAAGCAGAAGTGAAAAAAGAAGTGAAACACGCTAAAAAAGCGGCTAAAAAAGCTGAGAAAGCAGCAGTGAAAGCTGATGCAGCAGCTACAAATGCAAAAAAATAATTAAGCGCATTTAATTATTTAGAATGTGAGTCGGCAGGAAACTGCCGGCTTTTTTCATTTTAAACCAATCGTTCCAGAAACGTTAAATAATCTTTAATAATGATAAAGAGAATTATTTTCTTTGTTAATTTGTTAAAAATTTTAAAATGGCTTTTCGCTTCCTCATCCTCTTCATTATCATAGGAATAGTAGAACTCTATGCCTTTCAAGCCATAAAAACCTTAACAAAATCCAAGTGGGTTTTGATTGCCTACATTATTATTTCGGTGGCAGCGATTTTATTCATCGCTTACGAATTCATGAAATTTGACCGCGCTGTTGGCCAGACCAAAATGACTTTGATTACTTTGGGACTATTGCTTTTGGTTTTACTGCCAAAACTGGTGCTGACCTTTGTAATGCTGATGGAAGATGTTTTGAGGCTTATGATGGGAACGGTAACGCATTTCATGGGGCACAATTCGGATAGTTTTCTTCCGGCAAGACGAAAGTTTGTCAGCCAGGTTGCACTTGGACTGGCGGCTGTTCCGTTTCTTTCGTTGATTTACGGAATGACGGTTGGGAAATATAATTTCAAGGTAATAAAACAAACTTTGTTCTTTCCCGATTTACCCGATGCTTTCGAAGGCTTTAAGCTTACGCAGATTTCGGACATTCACAGCGGAAGCTTTGACAATCCTGAAAAAATACAATATGCGATTGATTTGATTAACGAACAGGAATCGGATTTATTATTGTTTACCGGTGATATCGTAAATGCCAAAGCTGATGAAATGCATCCGTGGATTGAAACCTTCAACGGTTTGAAGCAATATGAATATGGTAAATATTCCATTTTGGGCAACCATGATTATGGTGCCTATCTCGACTGGAAATCGGAAGCTGCAAAAGCTGCGAATTTTGAAGCAATAAAGGACTTACACCGTCAGATCGATTTTAAATTATTGCTGAATGAAAACATCAAAATCAAAAGAGGCGATGATGAAATTGCCATTATTGGCGTAGAAAACTGGGGCAAGCATTTTGGGGAATATGGCGACATCGACAAAGCCTCTGAAAATGTAGCGCCTCAGGATTTCAAGATACTGATGAGCCACGATCCGAGCCACTGGGAATATATTGTAAAACGCCATCCAAAGAATGTACAGCTGACACTTTCGGGGCATACCCACGGAATGCAGTTTGGGATAGAAATTCCGGGATATTTCAAATGGAGCCTGGCGCAATACATGTACAAACAATGGGCCGGATTGTATAACGAATTTGGAAGATATGTCTATGTTAACCGTGGTTTTGGTTTCCATGCCTATCCGGGAAGAGTGGGTATTATGCCCGAAATAACTGTTTTTGAACTAAAAAAAGGCAATATTGTAGCATAATTGGTTTAAAATGCTACATTTGTGAATTAATATAACTATCAAACTGTAAAAAGTAGGTAAAAACATTTTGGTTTTATGTCAAAATTTGGAGAATTAATCAATGCACAAGTTCCCGTATTAATTGATTTTTATACAGAGTGGAACGAATCTTCTGTTTCTATGCATCCTGTAATCAGGGATGTGGCTGCTGCACTGGGCGACAGGGCAAAAGTCATCAAGATTGATGTAGATAAAAATCAGGAGTTGGCGGATGCGCTTCGCATCAAAGGATTGCCAACGCTGATGATTTATAAAGAAGGACAAATGGTGTGGAGGCAATCCGGTGAATTGGACGCTAACACTATCATTAATCTTGTTCAGGAACAATTGTAATTACTTTTATAAGATAAGAAAAGCGGCCCAATAGGTCGCTTTTTGTTTTTATTGCCGTAAATTTGACATCCCAATCGTCATTATGAAACACGCATTCTTTTTCATTCTTTTACTATTGACCGCTAAACTTAGCGCTCAGAATGATTGTGTCGACGCCATAGTGGTTTGTGGCGATACCAATTTCAACAATATTGCTGTTAATGGCCCAGGTGCACAACAGGAAGTTAGTAGTTGTGGCAGCCAGGAATTCAACAGCATCTGGATGAAGCTGAACATTGCTACATCGGGAACGTTGGAATTTACCATTGTCCCTCAAAATAATGACATCAATGAGGATTTCGATTTTTATCTTTACTCTTATAATACTTGTGACGACCGATTTATCGTTCGTTGTTCTACGACAAATCCGGCTTCGGCAGGTTTGACATTTAATGTAACCGGAACCAACAATGCAGAAACCGATACCAGTGAAGGTCCGGGCGCAGACGGAAATAGTTTTGTCTCCGATGTAGATGTAGTGGCAGGAGAAACCTATATGCTGGTTGTGGACCGTGCTTTTGGTGATAGTAATTTTTCGGTAATATGGACCGGAACAGCTACCTTCAACCAATCACCACAGTTTGATTTGCCAGCAGGCGTTACCTCAATCGATTTAACCGAATGTGATCTCGACGGTGTTCCCGATCAATCGACAGCGTTCGACCTGACACAAAATACACCGCTGATCATTGGAAGCCAAATCAACGTTGCCGTTACCTATTACACTACTGAAAGTGATGCCTTATTGGGAGTAAATGAAATCCTGACTCCAAATGCCTTTGTAAACACTTCGAATCCGCAGACGATTTATGCAAGGATAGAAAATACGATAACCGAATGTTTTAATAATTCCTCCTTCGAAATCACCGTTTCTGATGAAATCCATTTGGAAGCAACGGAATTTTCAATTTGCGATGACGCTACCGATGGAAGCCTAAACAATGGACAGGCTACTTTCAACATGCAGAATGTAACGGCTTTGATTTATCCTGGTGCTCCTGCTGGTACCACAATCAATTATTACCTGTCGCAGTCCGATGCCAATAGCAACACCAGCCCTTTGCCGCAATCCTTTTACAATACCACTCCAAACCTTCAGACGGTTTATGTAAAAATCACCATTGGAAGCTGTTTCCTGATAGCGCCAGTTGATTTAATCGTAAAGACATTCCCTGTGGTCACGGCTGCAAGTTTGGTTCAATGTGATTATGGATTGAACCAGGATGGGATTACCTTATTCAACCTTACACAAGCCGATGCCTTTTTTACGAATGGAAGCACTGGCGTCACCGTAGCATATTTCCTGGACAATGCGAGCCTTGCGGCCAATAATCCGCTGGCGGCGAATTATACCAATATCAGCAATCCGCAAAACATCATCGCAAGGCTGAGCTATGGAAATGGTTGCAGCACAACGTATCCTCTAACCCTAAACGTGAATGTTACTGCAGGGCAAACTGTGGCGGGACTTGAAACCTGCGACATCCAGCGTAATGGCCTTGCAACATTTGACCTCAGCCAGGCGAATGTGGTTTTAGCATCAGGACAAACTGCGGCTTATTACATCACTGTAAATGATGCCTTGTTGGAGAACAATCCGCTTACGAGCCTTATGTATGCCAATACCACACCTTATAATTCAAGCGTCTTTGTCCGTATTGATGATGGAACGAATGGTTGTTCAGGTATTAGTGAAATCCCGTTGCAGGTCAACAGGCTTCCTGTAATAGAGCCTCAGGATGACGCCTTTATCTGTATCAATCAGCCCGGATTTCAAACCACTATTGATGCTGGTCAACTCGACTCACAGCCTTATGATTTTGTATGGTATTTTAATACTGTGCAGTTGCCTGATACTACTTATTCCATCAGCGTAAGCCAAACCGGAACCTATACTGTTGACATCATCGATGCCAAAGGTTGTATCAACACCCGAACGATAACCGTATCGCCTTCAGACCTGCCGGTTATTACAGAGGTTATCAGCAAAGGAACTGCTATTGATAATAATTCGGTTACGATTGAACCTGCTATGCCTAATTATGGTTACAGCATTGACGAACCTGATGGCCCTTTCCAGGCAAGTAATCAATTCAATAATGTTTCCTGTGGCATCCATACGGCGTATGTTAGCGACAGTAATGGATGTGGGGTCATTTCACAATCATTTGAAATCATTGGGATTCCTATTTATTTTACTCCGAATGGTGACGGTTATGGAGACGACTGGAATGTGCGTTGTGCCACTACACATCCGGATACAATCGTACAGATATTTGACCGTTTCGGGAAACTCCTTAAGCAAATTAGCGTTGGCGGTGGTGGATGGGACGGAAACTTCAACGGCAAGTCATTGCCTGCTGATGATTATTGGTACCTGATAAAATTTAGCGACGGCAGGACCGAAAGAGGGCATTTTGCGTTAAAGCGCTAAGGTTTGTACTAGCTACGCTCAGTTCGCCTTCGGCTCGGGTCTTCCTTCAATAACGAAAAAATCAGCGAATCTCCAGCAATTTCATCCCGAACGAAATGCTGCCTTAAATGACCTTCCAGCGTAAACCCATTCCTTTTGACCAAAGCCTGTGAAGCGAGGTTTTCGGGACCAATGCAGGCTTCAATCCTATTTAGGTTCATGGTATTAAAACCGTAAGCAATAATTGCTTTTACGGCTTCTCCCATATAGCCTTTCCTTTTTTCTTCCTCCTTCAGCATCGTATAACCGAGTTCTGCCCTGCGGTGGTCTTTGTACCAATTGTGGAAGCCGCATCTTCCTATGGTTTCGTTGGTTTCTTTGGATACCAATAAAAATGCAACGATAGTCCGGTCATAAGTAACATAACCACCCTCTGATTTTTGTTTTTCCTTATCGAATTCGGCATCGGTGGTTAAGCCCAATAGTTTTTTGATTTCCGCTTTGGGAAGGTTTTCGAAAATATAAGTAAATGTTTCAGGAGTAAGTTTTTTTAAAAACAGTCTTTCGGTTTCGAGTGTTTCCAGTTCCATGCGGTTGCTTTTTATTGCCAAAAACTGATTACAGAAGCTATGTGTTCTTCGTTGCTATGCGCATCATCATATTTATAAAGGTTATCCCAATAAATGGCTCCGCCTATTTTCACAAACACCTTATAGTATCCCATTGGTAAATTGCTGATGTCTATGCTGACATCATTTGAGGAGTTTCCTGAAATTTCGGAAGCGGCATTGTTGTCGATGGTTGCTTCGGTGAAGGTATTGCTGTTGAAAGCACCCGTCAACTCCACCTGCTGATAGATTCTCTCGGCTTTGCCCTTTACCAACCATACATCGGTGATGGTTTGGGGAGAGGTAATGTAAAGGTCGGGGTTCCCCGGATTGGGGTACATCACAAACTTATCGTTTACAAAGGTATTGGGGTTCCCAAGCCTTAAGGGAGCATCATCAAAGGACTGCCTGAAGGTAACACCTGTAACTAATCTTAAGTTGGTCAGTTCTGTCACTCCGCTGTCGCTGTTGCTGCAGCTTAAAGCTATTACAGCGGTAAGGAAGAATAGTATTTTTTTCATAAGAATAATCAGGTTTTGCGTTTATCAGAGCAAGATACAAAAAAACTGTTTTTGTCATTCCCGCGAAGGCGGGAATCTATTTTTTACAGCTTGCTTTTTTTATGGATTCCCGCCTTCGCGGGAATGACAGAGTCTTTAATATTCACTTTTCAAAATATCGAGCATCCGCGCATCAAAATAGCCGTCAAACTCATTGGAGTAAATGGGTTGTTTGGTTATCGGGCTGGTGATGGTAAAGCGGTATTTGGTTAAATAGCTTCCCTCGAGGCAGGGTACAACAAAAGCTATTTCGCTGTCGGGTTCCAGGGTAATTTTGTAGTGGCTTTCGTTGCCACATTCTATAATACGTCGTTCATAAACTAACGGAATCCATCTGTTGTTGTAATAGACTTCGCGTATCGGCGCCCATTTTTGGCTGTCCCTACCCCAGAATTCCACGGGCGCTGTGGTAGCATTGGTGATGAATAATTTGAATCCCTTATCCATATTGCAGCGCATTTTGTACCAGGGTTCGGGGAATGTTACGTAATCGTTTGGAAGTACCGTAATTTGGAGCGCATCAGGTTTTAGGGTGTTGTGGTCTAATTGGCTTTTGCCTTTCTTTAGCATTAATGCGTTGGTGGATTGGTCAAAGAGTTCGGGTTTCATGCAGACATCCTGTGCGAAGCTGCTTCCGAAACAGATGAGGAATGAGAAAGGTAAAAGGGATTTCATAGGTTTGGTTTTGAATTTCGAATGTACAGAAATTATTGTGCCAAAGGTGTTAAGGAATTGTTACAATATTAGACAGAAACATAGTTGATGCTTTACGATGACATTTAGAGATTTTCAGAAGCAAAACAGCCATCATCCGACTACCAAATGAGCCTTTCAGAAGCTTACGTGAGAAGGTCATACAACCTAACGAGGGAATCAGAAGCTAATCCGAGTGAGTCCGAAGACCGAAAGAGAGAGTCCGAAGCTCTTTCGAGGGCTGGGAGAGCCTGAAAATGGTGGGAAGTTGGTTTTTTGGGGTGTAAAGAGAAGCGCGGATTATAAATCTGCAATATCTGGGTAGCAGGTGTAGTTACAAAATGGGGTTTAGGGCAGGTGGTTGTTGGGGTTGGTGGTTTTTGGGCACGGATTACAAATCCGCGCTATGGGGGTTTTGTTGAAATTAGACTAAAATTGTTTTGCAATTTTTGTTTTTTGCTATCTTTTGTATAATATTAGTAACATACTTTTCCTTTTTGAAGAATGAGGCATAAAATTGTGGATTACAAATGATACGTTCTATTTCCTTATTCTCTTTACCATTCAAGAAGTAATACATTTCTACTAAGCGTAGTTTTTGATAATGATTAAATTCTTCGTTCTTTATTGAAGTTTCCACATATCTTTTAAACTCAACATTATCTAGTATTTCTGTGTTTTTGAGCAATCCCAGTTTATTTACAATTTTTATTATCTTAAAAATGTATTTTTCTGATGGTAATTCATCATTGATTTTATCTCTATAATTTCTTTTAATAACTCTCAACTCTCGAAGCGTATCTATCTCATGTAAAGCAATTAAGTTTTCGCTTTTTAATTCATCTAGAAGTGTTAAATATGAAAAATTAAAATCTCCTTTTTCTGCACTCTTTAAAATCAAATAATTTCTAATCCCTACGTATAGACAATCACAAAACCATCCAAAACCTTTACTGGAGTTTGGAACAAATTTTAATATTTCAAAATATTTTTTATTGTCTTGAAATTGTTTCAAATCTGGCTTTTGAGATTTATGATTATTTAAAATCAAATTCAATTTGCCATTAAAGTCTATTAATATTTTAGATTCTTTTACTAAATGATCTATAAATAAACTGCCATTTTCAGACATGAATTGCAATTTTGAATATGTATATGTTGAAACAGAAAATCCTTGATTTTCGTATTCTATCTTTAAGCTCTTTAACTCATCATAAAAATTCGCAACAATAAGAATATCTCTATCGCTATACTTATCGAAGTTTTCCCTCATAGAAGAACCATATATTGCTACACTATAATTTTTCATTTTACAAATCGATTAATTAAAACTGTTATTAGAAAACTAAATAAAACAAATCCGGTTATTCCTTGAATCGTCAGCATTGTCATTCCATAATCTGAACTTGGTTGAAATTGTGAATCCACTAATTGTGTCATTACATCGGCTGTGTAATATATATTTGCTTTGTAATCAAAAACTTTTGGATAAAATGATCTAATAGGAAAATCTTTTTCATGTAAACCATAATCTTTCCAGTGAATCCAATTTGTTATATAACAAACTGTAAAAAAGAAAGCAAACGTGTAAATAAAATTCCTTAGACGAAGACCATATCCAAAAAAAATGCGATTGATGTAGTTTGGAACAAATTCTTTGTTAAATTCCACAAAAGTTATTGGATAAGGTTGAGAATGATAATATTTACTTCTGGATAATCTTCCTTGCCATGTTTTAAAATGAAAATTAGAAATTCTTGCAAAATCAGATTGTTCCTCATCTCTTGAATTATTCAATAATTCTTGAAATAAATGAACAGCTATATTTGCCTTTCTTATATCTGATTTTACAAAATTATTAATAAAACTTTTTGGATTAATATAAGTTTGCTTAAATGCTATTTCATGTGTATTTACATTATTAAAAATACATTGCCTGAATTTACAGTTTTCAAATTTGGTACCCACAAACAAACAATCTTCAAATTGGCACAAAGTAAAATCTATGTTTTTCAAGACGGTTTTGGAAAAACTCACATTGTTAAATTTTTTTCCATTTATTTTAATTCTTGGATGACCTTTTTTGGGCTTTAATATTTCTGGTCGATAAATAATATTCTTTATTTCTTGATTAGCAGTAATGGTGTTTATCAAATCAGATTTTCTGAGAATATCTGTTGGAGTACCATTTAGTCTAAAAAAATTATTAAGCATTCTTTATTATTTAGCAGTTCAGATATATTTATTTTCAAAAGCAATGTACAAAAAAACTATGAATCATTGGAAACAAAAAACCCTCACATTGCTGTGAGGGTTACTTATTTATTTGGATTCCCGCCTTCGCGGGAATGACAATTAGTATCTGTAATACTCAGGCTTAAATGGCCCCTGAACGTCAACACCAATGTAAGCAGCCTGCTCTTCATTTAATGTTTCCAATTCAACTCCAAGTTTAGCTAAGTGTAACGCTGCTACTTTTTCATCTAAATGCTTAGGCAACATATAAACTTCGTTTTTGTAAGCTGCACTGTTAGTCCATAACTCCAATTGAGCCAAAGTCTGGTTCGTGAATGAGTTACTCATTACAAAACTTGGGTGGCCTGTAGCACAACCTAAGTTTACCAAACGGCCTTCAGCAAGGATAAGGATGTCTTTCCCGGCGATAGTGTATTTGTCAACCTGTGGTTTGATTTCAATTTTAGACGCACCGTGGTTCGTGTTCAACCAAGCCATGTCAATTTCGTTATCGAAGTGGCCAATGTTACAAACGATAGTTTTGTCTTTCATCTGTTCGAAGTGGCTTCCCATTACGATATCCTTGTTACCGGTTGTAGTGATGATGATATCAGCATTACCAACCACAGTGTTTAATCTTTTCACTTCAAAACCGTCCATCGCAGCCTGTAAAGCACAGATTGGATCGATTTCAGTAACCGTTACGATAGAACCGGCACCTCTGAAAGAAGCTGCAGTTCCTTTACCAACGTCACCATATCCACAAACTACTACTCTTTTTCCAGCCAACATTACGTCTGTAGCTCTTCTGATAGCATCAACTGCACTTTCCTTACATCCGTATTTGTTATCGAATTTCGATTTAGTAACCGAGTCATTTACGTTGATAGCCGGCATGAATAACGTACCGTTTTTCATTCTTTCGTATAATCTGTGAACTCCAGTTGTAGTTTCTTCAGACAATCCTTTAATTCCAGGAATCAATTCCGGGTAACGGTCGAATACCATGTTAGTCAAATCTCCACC
This sequence comes from Flavobacterium wongokense, assembly GCF_021608265.1. GTDB lineage: Bacteria > Bacteroidota > Bacteroidia > Flavobacteriales > Flavobacteriaceae > Flavobacterium > Flavobacterium wongokense. The sequence goes on along the minus strand of NZ_JAKIHP010000001.1, from coordinate 1,131,478 downwards.
ATCATCAAGGATCATGTTCAATGGTTTTCTGTCTTCACCAAAGAATAAAGTCTGCTCAATACACCAGTCGAATGATTCTTCATCCAAACCTTTCCAAGCATAAACCTGGATTCCTGCAGCAGCAATCGCAGCAGCAGCCTGATCCTGAGTTGAGAAAATGTTACAAGATGACCAGGTAACCTCAGCTCCAAGAGCAATTAATGTTTCAATAAGAACCGCAGTTTGAATTGTCATGTGAAGACAACCTGCAATACGAGCTCCTTTTAAAGGTTGGCTTGCACCATATTCAGCACGAAGTGCCATTAAACCTGGCATTTCAGCTTCTGCCAATTCAATTTCTTTTCTTCCCCAAGCCGCAAGATTAATATCTTTAACTTTGTAAGCTACGAACGGTAATGTTTGTGTACTCATCTATTATGTATATTTGTTTTTTTAAATTCTGGCGCAAAATTACAACATAGGTTTTGATTTTAATAATTTATTTTAAAAATTATCAATTGTTTAATCTTATAATCTTTTGAAAAACAGCAAAATACTAAATGCCATTCTATAAAGCCATAGCATTATCGCCCAACACGAAACTCTATCTTTGGAAAATTACCGAAGATGTGGATACGCTTTTTAAAAGCGTGAAGCTCAAGGACAGTTCATTGGCAAGGCTTGGAGGCATGAAGGCCGAAGGCCATCAGAAAGGTTTTTTGGCAGTGAGGATGCTGCTGCAACATAACGACTACACCGATTTTGATTTGTACTACGATGAATTTGGGAAACCGCACATCAAGCCACAAGGTTGCAGCATTAAGGATATCGAGATTTCTATTTCACATTCCAATGACTATTCCGCGATTGTATTGAGTGAGCAGAAAGTAGGTTTTGACATGGAAATCCTTAAGGATAAAACCCTGATATTAGCACCGCGTTATATGGATGTTTCGCATCTGGCAAACCTCAACAAGGAAGACGAACTCAAGAAAGCAACGGTCGTTTGGGGAATCAAGGAAGCGGTATTTAAGATTAAAAACGTCATCGGAATCAGCTTTAAGGACCATATCTTTGAAGATGATTTTAACCTGGAGGATAAAAAATGTACGGTCGAGCTGCGGTTTAATGATACGATAGAATACTTTGACGTGGTTTTTGGGTTTATTGAAAACTATGTGTATGTATGCACTTTTGAAAGGAAATAGATGGGGAAGAAAATACTTTTATCAGTCCTTATGCTGTCTTTGATTGGTTGCAATCAAAAGGCGGAAACCAAAGCTGCAGTGCTAAAAGTAGCCGCATCTAAAGCAAGTACAGGCATTTCTTTAGAGCCATTTAACGATTTCCCTGAGGAAATTGAAGGTGCAGGTTGTTACTTCGCTGCCAATAAAAAAGATTTTAAAAAGGAGCAATACATTTATGCCGATAACCTGGAGAACCTCTGTTTTATAAAAGTAAAAGGCAAATTCATCAGGCTTGAGCTGGCTGAAAAGACTGTAGATACAACAGGAACGCAGTTTTTAGAAAAATTCAAAAATAACGAATATGAATTGTCTGTTGATTTTAGGCAAACCGGTGATGATGGCGATGAAGCGGGGATTTTTGAAGGCTCCATGACATTAAAACACAATAACGAATCTGAAATAAAGAAAGATTTATACGGAATTTGTGGCTGCTGAGCTTAAATAACCATAACATTCAAAGCAATCATAAGCACGCTAAGCAATACACTGAAGATTGTCATATTAAAAACTGTTTTCGTACTGAGTTGGGCCAAAATCCCAACATTGACAAACATACAGGTAATTACGATTAATCCTAATTGTATCATTTGTATAAATGAAGTTCCGTTTTCCAGGATATACATCGCTGCTGCCGCACCTAAACAGCTTTGACCGATAATAACTAATGCGGCGTAACCAACATAACTTTGTTGGAAATCTTCGAGGGTTTTTTGATAAAGTGTCATGATATTTGGTTTTTAATACACCAAAATTACGCCCACAATCCCCTTGGAATTTATGATTCAAATCATAAAGGAAGAATTTATCTAAAAACTTTTCGATCGATGATTTTGATTTGGTTTTTCTTTTCCAATGATTTAATGGCCCTGATTACAGTTTCAACGCGAAGCCCGGTTAAATCAGCCATTTGCTGACGCGTTAAGTTGATACGGAAACCTTCTTTTTCTTTTTTGGGTTTAAAGTATTTTACATTGTAATCGATAAGTTTCAGCAATCGGTGTTCGGGCTCCTGAGACGATATTTCGGCAGCCATCACCGATTTGAAGTGTAGCCGCTTTGCCAGGTGTTCGATAATTTCCATGGATACTTCGGCATTGGTTTTTATCATCTCCATAAATCTGGCTTTCGGAAGCACAAAGAGTTCACAATCAGTTAGTGCTATGGCTTTTGCCGGATAAACTCGTTCCAAAAACAAAGGAGGTTCTCCAAAACTATCGCCCGGATGAAAAATACCTTGGATAAATTCGTGTCCGTCATCATTAAAATTGCACATTTTTACATCGCCCGAAATAATCTGATAATAATCGACAGGCAGTTTGCCCTCATCAAAAATGACAGCTCCTTTTATGTACTTTTTCGTACCTGCCTGATATTGTTCTAACAGTGCTTCTGAAATCATCAATTATGGATCTAAAAGTCATACAAATCTAACATTATAATTTTAAGGATTTTAAAAAAGGGTTACATTTACAAACCTTAACGAAACACAACGCCAATGTTGTACGACCAAATTGTAAAAGCTAAAAAGCAAGGCGAAAAACTCCTGGCCATTTTAATCGATCCCGATAAAGTAGTATTGGAAACTATTTCGGTTTTGGCCGGAAAAATTAGGCAATCACCGGCTACCTATATTTTTGTCGGCGGTAGCTCGTTTGAAGGCAATCACCTGGATGAAATCATTATCCGTTTAAAGGAAAAAACCAATCTGCCAATCCTACTCTTTCCCGGAAACCCTTCGCAGATATCCGCTGAAGCTGATGGTATTTTATTCCTTCAATTACTATCAGGAAGGAATCCTGACTTTTTAATTGAACATCAAATCAATGCGGTTCCTATTTTGGAAAACACTAAACTGGAAATTATTTCCACAGGATATCTGTTGATTGAAAGCGGTAATGAAACTGCTGTGGAACGTGTGAGCCAAACCAAACCTTTATCCAAAGACAACATCAATTATATATCACAAACCGCTAAGGCAGGTGAATTCATTGGCAACAAGCTGATTTACCTCGAAGCCGGAAGCGGTGCGCAGAATGCAGTTCCGTTGGAAGTGATTCAAAATGTTTCCGAAAGGATATCGGTTCCTTTGCTTGTTGGCGGCGGAATCCGTTCAAAGAAACAAATCGAGGATGCCTATAAAGCCGGAGCGGATTTGGTTGTCATCGGAACGGCGTTTGAAAATGATATAAACTTTTTTGACTGATGTTCGAATTCCTATTTAACCAATATAAAGACTATCCCACCTACGAAATTGTTTTGGAAGTGACCGCAATCCTCTTCGGATTGTTGAGTGTTTGGTATGCCAAGAAGGATAACGTTTGGGTATTCCCAACCGGCATCATCAACACGGCGATATATGTTTACCTGCTCTGGAAATGGTCGTTGCTGGGCGATATGATGATTAATTTTTACTATGTTGTGATGAGCATTTATGGGTGGTACCACTGGACACGCAAAAAAGGCGATGTGGTGGAGTTTCCGATTTCGATGATGACTTTGTCAGAAAAGAAGTGGTCTTTGGTCATTTTTGTGTTAACGGTCGGCTTTGTGGTCGCGGTTTATACATTTTTTGGTAAATTTACCCACTGGACATCTTACGTCGATACTTTGGTTACGGGAATCTTCTTTGTAGGAATGTGGCTGATGGCGCGAAGGAAAATCGAGAACTGGATACTATGGATTATTGGTGACCTTATTTCAATCCCAATGTATTTTGTTAAAGGATATTCGTTTACGAGCATCCAATATTTAATTTTTACAATTATTGCCATTTTTGGCTATTTAGAATGGAAGAGAACTTTACAACAAAAGATAATTTAATAAAAAAATACCATTTTACCGAAGCAGATTTTGAACAAATCGAGGCTTTGGGTATTTCGCTTGATAAAATTGAAGGTGAACTTTTGTTGTTCAAATTGGGTATTCCAAAAATCACCCTTGAAAAACCGGCAACCATTGACGATGGAATTGTAAAGCTGTCGAATGAAGAATTCCAAAACTACGCCGATTCCTTTGATTCAAAAAAGGATGAACTCAAGCTCAAAAAGTTTGTTCCCGCTTCGGGTGCAGCAAGCAGGATGTTTAAATTCCTGAACGAATTCCTGAACGATTTTGATCCTGAAAACGAAACGATAAACGCTTACATCAATAGAAAGAAAGATAAAAACCTTCCGATATTTTTGGCAGGAATTGAAAAGTTCCCTTTTTATGAAACAGTAAAATCCAAGCTAAAGGAACTTCACAAAGATTACTACACTCTCGAAAGCCATGAGAAGAGCCATTTGTTCATCAAGGCAATGCTCTCACAAGACTCTTTTGATTTTGCCAACAAGCCGAAAGGGGTTCTGGATTTCCATAAATATGAGTCCGAAATCGCAACTCCGGTTGAGGAACATCTGAACGAATGTGCGTTTTATGCGAGCTCCAATTCGGTTTCTCATTTGCATTTTACGGTTTCAGACCATCACGAAAACCTATTCGAAAACATCATTGACAAGGTAAAGCAAAAGGTGGAGGCTAAGTCCAAAACCAAAGTGCATGTCAGTTATTCGCATCAGCATAAAAGCACCGATACGATTGCGGTTGCGCCGAATAACGAGCCTTTCCGCGCCGAAAATGGCCGATTGGTTTTCCGTCCCGGCGGACATGGTGCGTTGATTAACAATTTAAACAATCTCGATGCCGATGTCATTTTCATTAAAAACATCGACAACGTAATCCAGAACCACATCAAGGAAATTACCTTGTATAAAAAAGGTTTGGCGGGAGTTTTACTCGATTTGCAGCAACAGATTTTCAACATCCTGAAAGCAGTCGAGAATGACGAAATTAAGGAAAGCCGCATTCCTGAAATTATTTATTTCATGGCCCAAAAACTCAATATTGACATTATTGAGGATTTCGAAAAATACACTCTGGAAAACAAGCTCGAGTTCATCATCAACAAATTAAACCGTCCAATCCGTGTTTGCGGAATGGTGAAAAATGAAGGGGAACCAGGCGGAGGACCGTTTTGGGTACGAAGCTATAAAGGCAATGTTTCGCTACAGATTGTGGAAAGTTCCCAAGTGGAAACCAATAATGCGGAACAAGCTGAAATATTGGCCAAGGCAACTCATTTTAATCCGGTGGATTTGGTTTGTGCCACCAAAAACCAATATGGCGAAAAGTTTGACTTAACCCAGTTCATTGATACCAGTACGGGCTTTATAGTGTCCAAAAACCGAAACGGACAGGAGTTGAAAGGCTATGAATTACCAGGACTCTGGAATGGTGCGATGGCAAAATGGATTACTGTTTTTGTGGAAGTTCCGTTGATTACCTTCAATCCTGTGAAAACCGTAAACGATTTACTAAAACCCGCGCATCAGCCCCAATATGGAAACTGAAAAAATCATAACTGAATTAAACTTTAAGGCAGTTAGAAGCTCTGGTGCAGGTGGACAGAATGTAAATAAGGTTTCTTCTAAAGTGGTATTGACTTTCGATTTGAATGCTTCGCAGGCTTTGACCGATGAAGAAAAAAGATTGATTGAAGCCAAACTTGCCGCTAAATTAACTTCCGAAAACCTGTTGATCTTAAACTGCGACGAAGACCGAAGCCAGCTTAAGAACAAGGCAATTGTCACCAAACGCTTTTTGGAGTTAATCGAAAAAGGATTGAAAGTTCCCAAAAAACGAAAAGCAACCAAGGTCCCAAAATCTGTTATTGAGAAACGGCTGAAAGACAAGTCTTCTGTTTCAGAAATTAAGGAAAACAGAAAGAAACCTAAACTTTAAATTTAAAATTCAAAATTTAAATTTACCTTTGTCCCGTCTCAAAAGGGGTGCTCTAAATAACGAGCTGAGATTATACCCAATGAACCTGGGCGGGTAATGCTGCTAAGGGATTTGACGAAGAACTAAAGTGCACGTTAGTCACACGTCAGGAGTATCATTTAATTTTAACCAAGAATAATTACCTCTTTTTATTCGTAATTTTTTACGAATGGAAAATTTATTCACTTTCAGAAGCAAGAAGCAAGAAGCAAGAAGCAAGACTGTTTTTTCTTTTCTCTTTCTTCTTTCTTCTTTTTTCTCTTTCTCACAGGAGAAAGTACAAGACACCACCAAAGTCAACCAACTCGATGAAGTTTTGGTCTCTGCGGTCCGTGTGACTTCAAAAACTCCGGTTTCGTTCAGCAACCTGGACAAAAAGGAGATCAAAAACCGCAATCTCGGACAGGACATTCCCATCCTGATGAATTACATGCCATCGGTAGTTACTACTTCCGATGCAGGAAATGGCGTCGGTTATACTGGAATCCGTGTCCGCGGAAGCGATGCAACCCGTGTCAACATTACGATTAACGGAATTCCGTACAACGATGCCGAAAGTAGCGGAACCTATTGGGTCAATATGCCCGATTTTGCTTCTTCTGTAGAAAGCCTGCAATTGCAGCGTGGCGTTGGGACTTCTACCAATGGTGCCGGAGCTTTTGGCGCCAGCTTGAATTTGCTTACGGATAGTTTCAGCAAGGAAAGCAATGGCGAAATCTCAAATTCCTTCGGAAGTTTCAATACCCGAAAACATACGGTAAAATTCAGTTCGGGTTTGCTGAACGACCACTTTGAATTAGCCGGAAGGCTTTCCAATATTGATTCGCACGGTTATATCGATAGGGCTTCATCTGATTTGAAATCGTATTTCCTACAGGGAACTTATGTGGGCAAAACGACTTTGATCAAAGCCTTGGTTTTTGGCGGAAAGGAAATCACCTATCAATCCTGGAACGGAACGGATGGCGAAACGATGCGTGATAACCGAACTTTTAATTCGGCCGGAATTTATACTGATGAATTTGGCAACACGCGTTTTTATGATAATGAAGTCGATAATTACCAGCAGGATCATTTTCAATTGCATTGGAATGAAAGGATTTCCGAAAACTGGAGTTCGAACATTGCGCTGCATTATACTCCGGGGAAAGGCTTTTATGAAAATTACAAGGAAGATGCCGATTTTGCCGATTATAACCTGACGCCGATTGTCATTGACGGAACGACCATCAACACCACTGATTTGGTTCGCCAAAAATGGCTCGACAATGATTTTTACGGAACAACCTATTCTGTCAATTACAAAAAAGACAAACTGGATTTGGTTGCCGGTGGCGGCTGGAACAAGTATGAGGGCAAACATTTTGGAAAAGTGATTTGGGCACGATATGCTTCTACTTCTGAATTGGGCGACCATTATTATGATGATAATGCAACCAAAACGGACAACAACTTTTTTGTAAAAGCCAATTATCAGCTTACTAAAAAACTGAGCCTTTATGGCGATTTGCAAGTAAGGATTGTGGGTTACAGGGCAGATGGCGTCCAAGCGGACACTGTTGATGACACTTTCAATTTCTTCAATCCAAAAGCGGGTTTGAATTATAGTTTCAATGATAAGAACACCTTGTATTTCTCTTATGCCAAAGCCAACCGCGAACCAAACCGAACCGATTATGAAGGTGGAAATGCTACTTCTGAAAAATTGGATGACTTTGAATTGGGCTGGCGTTACGTATCTGAAAAAATAAAGGTGAACACCAACATTTATTATATGGCTTACAAAGACCAATTGATTTTAACCGGAAATCTTGATGATGTTGGGAATCCAATACGTTCCAACAGCGAAAAAAGCTATCGTTTGGGTTTGGAGGTTGATGCCACTTTTGCCTTGTCCAAACAGTTTATCATTCGCCCGAATTTTACTTTGAGCCAAAACAAAAATGTGGATTTGAATGTTTTGGGTGAAAATGTCGGGACAAAAGATATCGCCTATTCGCCGTCCATTGTGGCAGGAAATATTTTTATCTACAGGATTTCTGAAAATTTCCAATTTTCCTGGCTGTCCAAATTCGTAGGAGAACAATACATGAACAACATCGAATTGCCATCAGCCAAGCTTCAGGACTACTTTGTAAACGATTTGAATGTCTCGTATGAATTTAGACCTAAATCCGTTTTCAAAACCATAACTGTAACCACTTTGGTTAATAATGTCTTTGACAAACAATATGTTTCCAACGGTTATATGTACGATGTTTACCCATACTATTATCCCCAGGCGGGCATTAATATCCTCACCGGAATAACATTGAAGTTTTAAAATAAAATCCTCTCAGTTTGAGAGGATTTTTTATTAATTGGTTATGATAAGATTGTTTCCGTTCACTTGCACGCGGTAAGGCTTTAGTGGATATTGCAGTCCGTTTTGCCCAGTATATAAACTATAGGGATTCTCAGAGCTATCACAATTACATTTTGCTTCAATTGAACTTGGCGAAGCTATGCTCAAAGGAGTAGTACATATATTAAACGCCTGGTTTGGGCATGCCAGATCAAAAGCATTATAGCCACTTCCGGTATTGAAAATCACAATTCCCCTTGCTCCTTGTGAGTAATCTTTGATATTATAACCCGGGAATTGCAGGTTACTGTATTGTGGCAAACCCATATTGATTAACAAATTAACCGGGTAATTGGGAATATTGGGATTGTTGTAATTAAGAGTTCCGGTATCACATCCAAAGATAAAAGGCATGAATGCCAAAAGAACTAAAATCTTCTTCATAGTAAAATTATTAGAAATACATAGCGAAACAAATTTAAATTAATTAACTTTGACATGCGTTACAAAACGCAAACAAATTTGAAATAATATTAAAAATAGTATCTTTGCAAAAAGAAATCCCGTCCCGATGGGATTTTTTCTATTTATATAAATTAGCATAACATGAGTACAGTATCTTATTACACAGCAGAAGGATTAAAGAAATTAAGAGAAGAATTAGATCAACTTAAAAGTATAGAAAGACCAAAAGCTTCGCAGGCAATTGCAGAAGCCAGAGATAAAGGTGACTTATCTGAAAACGCAGAATATGACGCCGCTAAGGAAGCACAGGGAATGCTTGAAATGAGGATTGCCAAACTGGAAGAAGTACATTCCAACGCCAGATTGATTGACGAATCACATCTTGATTTGTCTAAGGTTTTGGTTTTATCAAAAGTAAAAATCAAGAACCAGCAAAACGGAATGGAAATGAATTACACACTTGTTGCCGAAAGCGAAGCCGATTTAAAAACCGGTAAAATTTCTGTTACTTCTCCGATTGGAAAAGGCCTGCTTGGAAAATCTGTTGGACAGGTTGCGGAAATTACCGTGCCAAACGGTAAGTTGAATTTTGAGGTTCTGGAGATTTCAAGAGACTAATGAGCAGCATTTTCACCAAAATAATCAATCGTGAAATTCCGGGTTACATTGTGGCCGAGGATGACAATTTCATTGCCATATTGGATGTAAATCCGAATGCGGAAGGACACACGCTCTGCATTCCAAAACAGGAAATCAACAAGATTTTCGATATGGACGAAGCCCTTTATCTTGAATTAATGAAGTTCTCGAGAAAAGTTGCCAAAGCCGTTGAAAAAACAATAGAATGCAAACGCATCGGCGTTGCCGTTGTAGGACTGGAAGTGCCACATGTTCATGTGCACCTGATTCCGCTGCACGATATGGATGATATGCGTTTTCAAAGAAAAGTATCCTTGTCAAAAGAAGAATTTGAAACACTGACTAAGGCAATCCAGAATAACTTATAAAATAAAAATCCTCTCAAAACGAGAGGATTTTTTTATTTCTTTTTGAATGAAACCTGCATGGTGGTTCCTTTCCCCATTTCGGAATGTGCAACCTTTATTTTCCCTTTGTGGTATTCTTCTACAATCCTTTTGGTCAACGACAATCCCAATCCCCAACCTCTTTTTTTGGTTGTGAAACCCGGTTCGAAAACGCGCTTGAACTGTTTCTTCGGAATTCCACCTCCAGTATCCGTAACAAGGATTTTGACAAAATTATGGTCGTTTACAATCGATACCGAAAGCTTTCCTTTACCCTTCATCGCATCAATGGCATTTTTAACCAGGTTCTCTACAGTCCAGCTGTGCAATGCGGGATTTAGTGAAACCATGATGGGCCTTTTGGGAGCTTTGAAAGAGAATTCGACCTGTTTTGAAAATCTTGATCTTAAATATTCAAAGGATTGTTCAGTTTCCGTAATGATGTTCATCGGTTCCAAATCGGGTTCCGACCCAATTTTTGAAAATCGATCGGTTATCGTTTGTAGCCGATTGATGTCTTTTTCGATTTCCTTTATGGTCGTTTCATCCACATTATCCGCTTTCATGATTTCGAGCCAGCCAATCAAAGACGACAAAGGCGTACCAATTTGATGCGCCGTTTCCTTTGCCATTCCCGCCCAAAGCTTATTCTGTGTTGCCATTTTGGTGCTTCGGTAAAAATTATAAACTACGGCTCCGAAAAGGAAAATAATCAACACCAATGCAATCGGATAATATTTCAGTTTGGTCAATAATGAGGAATCACCATAATACAAATAATGCTTTTGTCCTTCTGAAATCTGCATCAATATGGGATCGTTCTGATTTTTCAATTTCTGCAAAAACGCCTTTAATTTCTTTTTGTCTTTTAAAATATCGTCGTCTATATTGCTGGTATTGATAATCGAATCCTTTTCGGTAACAATTATAGGAATGTTAGGTTCCTGGATGATTTGAAATGGGAGTTCCATATCAACATTGGCATCCAGATCGGCACTATTAATCTTCTTTTGGGCCAAAGCCCAATTCTGCATTTTGACACGCTCTTCATTCTTAAAGATTTGAAAAAAAGAATAGGTATTCCATAGTATCAGGATCACAATGACAAAGGATGCCATGATAATAATCCAACGGGTTAAGTTTCTTTTCTCGGAAAACTGCATGAAGAGTATTTTGGTTTAAAAGTAATGAAAAAAATATTACCTCTTTTTTGATGATAAAAATTACATTTGTAAAAAACAAAAAACATGCTCAGTTTCGAACCACATACGCTTTCGCCTTTGCAACTTCAGGCTTATCTGCAAACCGCTGTGGCACCAAGGCCCATTGCCTTTGCGAGTACGATGGATAACAATGGTAAACCCAATTTGTCGCCGTTCAGTTTCTTCAATGTGTTCAGTTCCAATCCGCCAATTTTGGTGTTTTCACCGGCACGTCGTGTTCGCAACAATACTACTAAGCACACGCTCGAAAATTGCGAAGCCACAAAGGAAGTTGTGATTAATGTGGTGAATTACGACATTGTCCAGCAAGCATCCTTATCCAGTACGGAATATGCCGATGGTGTCAACGAATTTGTAAAATCGGGATTGACGATGCAGCCTTCCGATATGGTAAAACCCTATCGCGTTGCCGAAAGCCCGGTTCAGTTTGAATGCAGGGTGAACGAAATCATTGCCTTGGGAGATCAAGGTGGAGCAGGAAACCTGATTATTTGTGAAGTGGTTAAAATCCACGTAAGTGAAAAAGTGCTTGATGACAAAAATATGATTGACCAGCACAAGATTGATTTGGTTTCCCGTCTTGGCGGAAATTGGTATTCCCGTTCCAATCAAGGTTTGTTTGAAGTCGAAAAGCCCTTGACAACACTCGGAATTGGAGTAGATGCCATTCCCGATTTCATCAAAAAAAGCAGTGTTTTCGATGGCAATGATTTTGGAAAATTAGGTAATATAGAAGCATTGCCAACCCAAGAAGAAATTACTATATTTGTACAACAAAATTTTGCTGTAAAAGGTGTTTTGAGTTCGGATGATGAAATGAAAATCCACCAAAAAGCAAAAGAATATTTGAATAATAATGATGCACTTTCAGCGTGGAAAGTGCTTTTAGCAAAACAATGATTATGGAAGTTACCGGAAAAATTAAAGTGATTAATCCTGAGCAGCAAGTTAGTGCCAGTTTTAAAAAAAGAGAATTGGTTGTCGCTACAGAAGAGCAATATCCACAGTTTATCAGCATCAACTTTGTACAGGACAAATGTGATTTGCTAAACAATTACAATGTTGGCGATGCTGTAAAAGTTTCTATCAATTTGAGAGGAAGAGAATGGGTAAACCCACAAGGTGAAACCAAATATTTTAACGACATTCAAGGCTGGAGAGTTGAAAAACTCCAGGCAGAAGCTCCTGCTGCATCAATGGCTCCAATGCCTCCAGCAGAAACTTTTGCTCCGGCTACAAATTTCAATGAAGAAGAGCACGACGATTTGCCATTCTAATTTTAGAAAAGCAAATAGTTTAAAGAGGTCAGAAGTTAGAAGTCATGTTCTAATTTCTGGCTTTTTAAATTAAATACCAATGTATTTTTTATCCAAAGAATTATATTTCCCGCCTGTTGACGAAGCCTCTTTCGAAGGCGTTCTCGCCATTGGCGGCGATTTGTCTATTGACAGATTGCTGTTGGCTTATCGCAACGGGATTTTTCCCTGGTTTGATGAAGACGATCCCATCTTGTGGTGGTCACCGCCCGAAAGAATGGTGGTTGTTCCTTCCATCTACAAAGTTTCCAAAAGCATGCGGAACCTGTTGAACCAAAATAAATTCAGCGTTACTTTTAATCAAAATTTCAGGGAAGTGATCTTGGGCTGCCAACAAATTGAAAGGCCTGGACAAAACGGAACCTGGCTTTCGGATGATTTTGTAGCATCGTATACCAAACTTCACGAAATGGGAATTGCCAAATCGGTTGAAGTATGGCAGAATGACGAACTCGTTGGCGGATTGTACGGCATCGATTTGGGCCATATTTTCTGTGGTGAAAGCATGTTTTCAAAAGTTCCTAATGCGAGTAAAATTGCGTTTGTGACTTTAATCAAATACCTAAAGGAACACAATTACAAATTGCTCGACTGCCAGGTACACAACGACCATTTGGAAAAATTGGGCGCCATAGAAATTTCAAGGGAAACGTTTATGAAAGTCCTGAAATCGGAGGAAATTAATTTTTCTTCCAGCATTCAGCAACATGGTCGTTGACCATTCCCGTTGCCTGCATGTGCGCATAAACTACCGTTGAACCCACAAATTTAAAACCCCGTTTTTTTAAATCTTTGCTGATTTCGTCTGAAAGTGGCGTCGTTGCCTTGACATCGCTCATTTTTTTGACATTATTGTCAATGGGTTTTCCACCGGTAAATCCCCAAATGTATTTGGAAAAACTACCAAACTCTTTCTGTACTTCCATAAAGGCAATTGCATTGGCTATCGTTCCTTTTATCTTCAGCCCATTGCGGATAATTCCGGCATCCTGCATCAATTCTTCGACTTCTTTATCGCCATATTTGGCAACTTTCTTATAATCGAAGTTGTCAAAAGCCTTGCGGAAATTATCCCTTTTTTTCAAAATCGTATACCAACTCAAGCCTGCCTGAAAGGTTTCCAAAACCAAAAACTCAAAGAGTTTGTCATCATCATAAACAGGATTTCCCCATTCGTTATCGTGGTAATCGCGGTACAAATCATCTTTCTCACACCAGGAACAGCGTACTTTATTTTTCATCTTTAGCAATATATTTATCAATTAAATTATGTCCCAAATAAATCATTGGCGTCATCAAAACAGCAATAGCCAACTTTACCGAATAACCCGTCATTGCCGAAAGGAAAAAAGTTTTCGTGTCCATAATGCCGGGAATCCAAAATGCAATTCCGAGAACGATAAAACTATCGAATAGTTGTGAAATTACTGTTGAGCCCGTACTCCTGAGCCATATTTTCCGCTCGCCTGTCCTTCTTTTGAAAAAATGGAAAATGCTCACATCAATCAGCTGCGAAACCAAAAAGGCCGTGATGCTTCCGACGATGATTAACTGGCTCTGCCCAAATACCGCATTGAACTGTTCTGTTGAAACTGTACTGATACCTGTAGACGGAATTTTCATGGCAAAAAACAAGACTATAAAGGTGTAGGCAATCAGGCAGGCTGTAATAATAGAAAGTTTGCGGACTCCTTTTTCGCCAAAATATTCGTTGATTAAATCGGTGGTTACGAAAACGATTGGCCACGGCAGGATTCCGATGCTCATGACGGCTGGCCCAACATCAATTAACTTTCCGCCAATGAGTTCGGCCAAGACGGCATTGGTGATAAATATTCCGGCAAGAATAACATAAACAATGCCTTTTCTGGATTGAAACATAGCTTTTCTTTTTTCTCAAATTTATAGAATTATCTGTAATGATTTTCAAATGTCTGCAATGAATTGATTTTTCACTACTTTTGATAAATCAAATAAATTAACCAATGAAAAAAATAATTTTAAGCTTGATTATGATTGCCCCAATTGTTGCAAATGCCCAAAATTCTAATCCGTTCTTAAAAGACTGGACCGGACCTTATGGCGGCGTTCCTGCATTTAAGGACTACAAACTAAAAGATTTAAGACAGGCCATTGAATTTGCCATAAAGGAAAAACTGGGACAGGTTGAACAGATTGCCAACAATCCGGAGCCTGCAACTTTTGACAATACTATTGTAGCGTTGGAAAAAGCGGGTAAAAGGCTGAACCAGGTTTATGCCGTTTTTGGCATCTATAGCTCCAACATGAACAGTCCGGAGTTTGAACCTATCGAAACTGAAATGACGCCTAAGTTTTCTGAACTAAACAACAAATACTATCAAAACGCCAAGCTGTTTGAGAGAATTTCACAGATTTATAATTCGTCTCAAAAAGAAAAATTAACTCCGGAACAACAGCGTTTGGTATGGCTTTATTATTCAAACTTCGTACGCGAAGGCGCCAATGCAGATGCAGCGAGCAAAGACCGAATTGCAAAAATCAACGAGGAATTGGCCGGGCTATTTACCAAGTTCAGCCAAAATCAGTTGGCTGACGAAACCAATTACTATTTAGAATTAAAAGCACCAGCCGATTTTGATGGATTACCTGAAGAATTGAAAAATGCCGCTATCGCAGATGCCAAAGAGAGAAACCTCAAAATCATGGGATGCATTGCCAATACGCGTTCGTCTATTGAACCTTTCCTGACGTTCTCAAACCGCAGGGATTTAAGGGAAAAAGCATTTCAAATCTTTACCAGCCGTGGAGACAATGACAATGCCAACAATAATAATGAAACCTTAGTTAAGATTTTAAAACTGCGCTCAGAGAAGGCACAATTGCTAGGGTTCAAAACCTTTGCTGATTGGAGTTTGTCAAACACTATGGCTCAAAAACCTGAAAAAACATTAGACTTGATGATGTCTGTTTGGACTCCTGCAATTGATAAGGTAAAAGCAGATGTTGCCGAGATGCAGAAACTGGTTGACGCTGAAGGTGGAAAATTCCAAATTGCAGCATGGGACTATCGTTACTACTCTGAAAAAGTCAGAAAAGCAAAATACGATTTAGATCAAAATGATTTAAAGCCTTACCTTCAATTGGAAAAACTGCGCGAAGGAATGTTCTGGGTTGCGGGTGAAATTTTCAACTTAGGATTCAGGCAGGTTACCAACGTTCCTGTTTTCCATCCTGATGTAAGAACATGGGAAGTGTTTAACAAAACCACTAACAAGGTTGTTGGTGTGTGGTATTTCGATCCTTATGCACGTAAGGGAAAACGTTCCGGTGCGTGGATGAATGCAACCAGAGAACAAAGCAGGGTTGATGGTGATGTCATTACACTTGTATCCAATAACTGTAACTTCATCAAAGGAAATGAAGGAGAGCCAATCCTGATTTCATGGGATGATGCCAGTACTTTATTCCATGAATTCGGGCATGCCTTACACGGTTTAAATTCCAATGTTACTTATCCAAGTTTATCAGGAACCAATACGCCAAGGGATTATGTAGAATTCCCTTCACAGATTTTGGAACGCTGGCTGGCAACGCCTGAAGTATTGAACAAATTCGCTTTACATTACAAAACCGGGAAACCAATGCCAATGTCTTTGGTAGAAAGAAACAATAGGGCAGCAACGTTTAACGAAGCATTTTCAACTGTAGAAACTATTGCCAGTGCTTTGGTTGACATGAAACTGCATTTATTGTCAGATCCTGATATTAATCCGAAAAAATTTGAGGCGCAAACATTGGAGGATTTAAACATGCCAAAGGAAATTGTGATGCGTCACAGGATTCCGCAGTTTGGGCATATCTTCTCTGACGATGCTTATGCTGCAGGTTATTATGGCTATTTATGGGCTGACGCCATCAGTGCTGATGCCACAGAAGCATTTACTGAAACCAAAACCGGCATGTACAACAAAGAAGTTGCAAAACGTTTGTATGAAAATGTATTCAGCATTGGAAATACTGTTGATCCTGCGATTGCCTATAAAAAATTCCGTGGCCGTGAAGTATCTACTGATGCTTTGATGAGAGCAAGAGGCTTTGCCGTTACCAAAAAAAAATAATCAAATAAACTTTATAAAAATGCTTCCCCAACCGGAAGCATTTTTTGTTTTGACCCAACTTAAAAATTATAATCCCTTTAACTCCATCCTACCAAACTTTCCTTTTACCTTTGTACCTTTGTGTTTTAATTCATTTTTATGAAATTACTTTTTTCAGCATTATTATTGGTTTTTCTTTCATCCTGCCAGGAAGATCCAAAAGTCCGTGAAGAGCAGCAACAAAAAGAAGCACAAAAAAGAGAGGCTATATTCAACAACATCAATAATGGCTGGAATTTTAATTCGACTCCTTCCAATGAAGCATCACGCGAATTGACTAAGTACTGGGCAGAGTGGCGCGTATTTTTAAATGAACTGGGCCAAAAACCAAAAAGCTCGATAAGTGCGTTTCAGCAAAAAGCCAAAACACTTTCCAAAAGAGCTCTTGAACTAAACAATAACATTCCGGTAAAATATAACCTGCCTGAGGTCAAAAGCCGCATTGCAGTCATCACAACCAAAGTCAACGCGATAAACCTTTATATCCATCTAGGTCAGATTCCCGATAAAAAGATTGTGCAGTTGGCGCAGGAAATCAACACCGAATTGGCTTCGATGAATGCACAGCTTGAAGAAATCAAACGAAGGGGCGAAATCAAAATGGAAGAAGGTGAAGCCGATATGATTCGAATGTTGGACACGGCAAGGGCAATTCCGAACGAACCAAAAAACGTTAAATAAATTGTGAGTTTAGCTTCCTTATACAATAGTTATCTCCATTCGACGAAAGTCAGACAAATTGCAAACGAACTTGGCACAAGCGGTAGCGAACTGGCGAATCAAGATCCTTTAACAAAACTACAGTTAAAAGGGCTTTTGGGCTCGTCGTTCTCGTTCGTATTCCAGGCTATTTTCAAGCAAAGCGAAAAACCATTCCTGTTAATCTTCAACGAAAAGGAAGAAGCAGCTTATTATTTGAACGATTTGGAACAGATGATTGGTGCTAATGACGTGCTGTTTTATCCTAGTTCGTATCGTCGCCCGTATCAAATTGAGGAAACGGACAACGCCAATGTATTATTGCGTTCCGAAGTGTTGAACCGAATCAATTCGCGCAAAAAACCTGCTGTAATTGTCACCTATCCTGAAGCTCTTTTTGAAAAAGTCGTTACCCGAAAGGAACTCGAAAAAAATACACTCAAAGTTTCCGTTGGCGAAACCGTGTCCATTGACTTTATCAACGAAGTCTTATTTGAATACGAATTCAAGCGCGTAGATTTTATAACTGAACCCGGAGAGTTTTCGGTTCGTGGTGGAATTTTGGATGTGTTTTCGTTTTCTAATGACAATCCGTACCGGATTGAATTTTTTGGTAACGAAGTAGACAGCATCCGAACCTTTGACGTTGAAACCCAGCTTTCGGTTGAAAAGCACAACAAGATTACTATTATTCCCAATCTGGAGAATAAATTCATCAAAGAAAACCGTGAAAGTTTTCTAGAATATATCAGCGAAAAAACCGTTTTATGCATTGAGAACACCGAATTCCTGACTTCTCAATTGAACAAGCTTTTTGACAAAGCCATCGAAACTTTTGACAAGCTTTCGAAAGACGTAAAACACGCCGAACCCAAACATTTATTCCTGAATCAGGAAGCGTTTTTACACAAGGCTTTGGATTTTTCCCTCATTGAATTATCCAACAAGCCGTTTTTCAAAACGACCAAATCTTTCGAATTCCACATACAGCCTCAACCTTCGTTCAACAAGCAGTTTGACCTGTTGCTGAACAATCTGAGCGACAATCATTTTAATGGTTACACCAATTACCTGTTCTGTTCGAATGAAGCGCAGGCGAATCGTTTCCATGATATTTTTGAAAGTATCGATGAAGAGAATCATGAGAATGTCCGCAAACAATACCATACGATTGTTTCTTCATTGTATCAGGGTTTCATCGACGAGGAAAACCAAATTGCCTGTTACACCGACCATCAGATTTTTGAGCGTTACCACAAATTCAACATCAAAAATGGCTATTCCAAAAAACAGACGCTTACACTAAAAGAACTGAATTCACTATCTGTTGGCGATTATGTGACGCACATCGATCACGGCATCGGTAAGTTTGGCGGACTTCAGAAAATACAGGTGGAAGGCAAAACGCAGGAAGCAATCAAATTGGCTTATGCCGATAACGACATCGTGTATGTAAGCATTCATTCGCTGCATAAAATCTCAAAATATACCGGAAAAGACGGGACACCACCCAAGATTTACAAGCTAGGTTCCAATGCCTGGAAAACCTTAAAACAAAAAACAAAAGCGCGTGTCAAACACATTGCGTTTAACCTGATCCAGCTTTATGCAAAGCGCCGATTGGAGAAAGGTTTTGCCTGCGCACCGGATAGTTACCTACAGAAGGAATTGGAAAGTTCGTTCATTTATGAAGACACTCCGGACCAAATGACCGCGACACAGGACGTTAAAGCCGACATGGAAAAAGACCGCCCTATGGACCGTTTGGTTTGCGGCGATGTAGGATTTGGTAAAACCGAAGTGGCGATTCGTGCGGCTTTTAAAGCTGTCGACAATAGCAAACAGGTGGCGATTTTGGTTCCAACTACGATTTTGGCTTACCAACATTATCGAACATTTTCAGAAAGATTAAAAGACATGCCGGTCAATATCGGTTACCTCAACCGTTTCCGATCTGCCAAACAAAAAGCACAAACGATAGAAGATTTGGCGTCCGGAAAACTCGATATTGTAATTGGGACACACCAATTGGTCAACAAAAATGTCAAGTTTAAGGATTTAGGCTTACTGATTGTAGATGAAGAACAAAAGTTTGGCGTAAACGTAAAAGACAAACTCAAAACGATTGCTGCCAATGTTGATACCCTGACTTTGACCGCAACGCCTATTCCAAGGACTTTGCAGTTTTCATTGATGGCAGCAAGGGATTTATCTGTAATTACAACACCTCCACCAAATCGTTACCCAATAGAATCTCAGGTTGTTGGTTTTAGTGAAGAACTGATCCGTGACGCTATTTCGTATGAAATCCAACGAAACGGGCAGGTATTTTTCATCAATAATCGAATCGAAAACATAAAGGAAATTGCCGGAATGATTCAGCGTTTGGTTCCCGATGCACGGGTTGGAATTGGTCATGGCCAAATGGAAGGCAACAAACTCGAAGAACTGATGCTTGGGTTTATGAATGGCGAGTTTGATGTTTTGGTTGCTACAACAATCATTGAAAGCGGTTTGGATGTACCGAATGCCAATACGATTTTCATCAACAATGCCAATAATTTTGGGCTGTCCGATTTGCATCAGATGCGTGGAAGAGTTGGTCGAAGTAATAAGAAAGCATTTTGTTATTTCATTTGCCCACCTTATTCGGTGATGACTGACGATGCCCGAAAACGTATTCAGGCGTTGGAACAATTCAGCGAATTGGGAAGTGGTTTCAACATTGCGATGAAGGATTTGGAAATTCGTGGTGCCGGAGATTTATTGGGCGGAGAACAAAGTGGCTTCATTAACGAAATCGGTTTTGAAACCTATCAGAAGATTATGAACGAAGCCATTGAAGAGTTAAAGGAAAACGAATTCAAGGAACTTTACGAATCGGAAAATGATGTTGACACCAAAGAATATGTAAAAGAACTGCAGATTGATACCGATTTTGAATTGCTGTTCCCTGATGAATACATCAACAACATCACAGAGCGTCTGAACCTGTACAACGAATTGAGCAACATTAAGGACGAAGCAGGTTTATTGGCTTACGAAACCAAACTGATTGACCGTTTTGGGCCATTGCCAAAAGAAGCCAAAGCGCTGCTGAACAGCATCCGCATCAAATGGATTGCAACCCAAATGGGGATTGAAAAAATCATCATGAAGCAGGGCAAACTGATTGGTTATTTTGTGGGCGACCAGCAATCGGATTATTACAATTCGAAACAATTCAGGCAGATGCTCCAATTTGTACAGCAAAACGGGAACATCTGCAAAATGAAAGAGAAGGAAACCAAAAACGGTTTGCGCTTACTCATCACTTTTGAAAATGTTAAGTCCATTAACAAGGCTTTGGAATATATGGAGATGATGAAATAAGTGCTTTATACAAGGCTTTTATGAAACGATAATATTTGATCTATATTTTTATTTTCCACCCTGTTGCAGCTTATAATTGCATTTTCTATAGCATTGACCATCTTATTCAATCCGCCATTTTCAAAAATCTGGCCCGATTCCTTTTCAACTTTTCCGCCTTCTATGATGGAGTCCTTTAATTCTTCCAAGGTTTCAATATTGGGCAAAGCCACAAAAACCGAAGAATCCAGATTGGCAATCGTATCATTGATTTCATCAATATATTCCATAATTTCATTGGCCAATCTGTCAATCATTGCCTGCGTAACATCTTTATTGGCCTGAAGATTACCAATGCCATTCATGATTTTACCTTTGCCTACCATAAGTCCCTGATAGATTCCAATGATATTTTTTTGTTGGGCATAAAGATCCAACAATTGCGCTGCCTTACCCTTGGTTTTGGCAAGCCTGTAATACGATTGCAGAAACAGCTCGTCCCAGCCTTTGAATTTCTCCGAAAACAATGTTTCCCTTTCGTTATAAAGTATATTATAACACTCCTGTAATTCTTTTTGATTGTAAACAACACCGTTATGCTCGATGGTTTTATCCTTAATTTCCTTTGAGGCAATCTGCTGTACTTTAAGCATTTTATCTGCAACCGCTCTTACCGGAATCATTAGTTCTTTGAGCTGTTCTTTTATTTCTTTGATCCTTACCGAAAAATCACCTTCAAAACCATCGAGTTTTTTAAAGTCTTCCAAATCCGGAATATTAATAAAACGAAGTTCAAAGGTGTTCTCAAATTCATTGGTCAACGCTTCATTCCTCGATTCCGATTCGATAAATTTTTCGAAGTCGGTGAAGGATACATATTCATTTGGTGTTTTGCCCAAATAATTTTCATATATCAATGCGGTCATTTCTTCCTGAAGTTGTTCTGCCTTATTAAAAATCAGCCATGGCGAGCGTTTGTCAAATTCACAATCCACAAAAGGAGTTTTGGCATTTTTTTCCCTGTGGTCGTTTGGCGGATGACTGGCATACATATTCACCTTAGAAGTGTTGGAGCTCGAAAAAAACTGTTTGGCTCCGGATTCCTCCTGTGGCAATTCATTGAATTTTTGCTCGACTACAGGTCTTTCCTTTTCAATGAAATTGAGGTTATGGGAATATAGATTTTTGGTGTAAACCTTTTTCTTGGTAGCATGGAAAGCATTATTTACAATGGTATTCCAATAGTTGGAACCAAAGTCCAATTTCCATAAAGCCGAAACGATTGCCAGGCTTCCTGTTGTTTTCACGGCTACTTTATCGGCATTGAATTCCATTTCCCTTGAAAGGGCTGAGTGCATATAATTCAGGAACATATAAAATAACTCCAGTGCTTTCCTAATGAGCCATATCAATGGTGTAATTATCCATGCTGCAGCAGACAGCCTGATATCCGAGCCTCTCCATTTGTCCAGTAATTCGTCCCAGCTGTCACGGTTGAAAATCATATCATAAATAATAGTATTTGCGCTGTGGATATAACTTCCGATTTTCATGCTCTTCTGGGCAAAATGACCAAACTCATGAGCCATTACTGCTTTGAATTCGCTCATGTTAAGCGAGCTGACCAAACCAAGGCCAATCGTAAGGTCTTTTCCTGTTGGGAAGAATAGGCTAAGCCATATATTGGTATAGGAAACATAGGCATTCACATCGGGATCAACATAAATGGATTTTGGTTTTGGCGCTCCGGTCTCTTTGCAGATTTGGTAAACAAATTCAAATAATTGCGGATAGTCTTCTTTATGAAGTTTAATGCGGTTGGAAGGTTTATGGTTTTTTAGTTTAAATATGAATTTAAGTGTAAACACAAACAACATTATAGATCCTGCGATAGCTCCAATTTTTGCCAAAATCGTCAATTTGTTTATCTCGAGCATATCATAGGTAAATGCCCATAGAACCAAATAACCTAGCCCTATGATCAACAATACATAAAGTGCAAAGAAGGTAATTATTGCCAGTACTGCCAAGCTGGCTTTTATCATATAGGAATTGGATAGTTTCGTTAAATTTTCAGGCAAATTTATTGGCGCTGGTATAGTAAAAGTTTGGTCCATAAAGTCATAATATTTTTGCTAATCTAAATAAAAAATTAACAATTGTATTATGGCATCGGGAAAAAGCATTCATCAGGAATCTTATGCAATAAAAAAGCCCCTAATTATGGGGCTTTTTTATTGGTCTGTTTTAAAATTACATTTTCACAACTTTGAAATTAGCT
This sequence comes from Flavobacterium wongokense, assembly GCF_021608265.1. Classification (GTDB taxonomy): domain Bacteria; phylum Bacteroidota; class Bacteroidia; order Flavobacteriales; family Flavobacteriaceae; genus Flavobacterium; species Flavobacterium wongokense. Next base: position 1,108,591 of record NZ_JAKIHP010000001.1, on the reverse strand, counting down.
TCGCGGTCATTTATTTTCAGTTTAAAGAAATAGGTTCCTGTTGCAAACTGTGAAATATCTACATTGGTCGTCAGCTCGTTTAACTTCTGAGTATATAATAATTGTCCCTGAACATTGTAAACCGTAACTTCTGTTATTGCATCTTTAGAAGTGATAGTCACTCTTCCGGTTGTTGGGTTTGGATAATAACTATAGTCTAAGAAGTCGGTGTTTTCAACACCCAATGTTCCTGTGCAGGTTATAGTTGCATTCCATCCTGAAGCAACAACGCCTTGGTCTGATGTGAATTTAAACGTCAACGAACCATCTGCCGCTGTTGAATTGAATTGTCCTGGATTTGTCACTCCTGTTAGGCCTAAACCTGTTGAAAGTGGCGGATGAAATTCCGTAGGCCCATTAATAACCTGTAAGTAGTCATAATTCGATTCCAAATTAAAACTTAGGAAAGTTACCCTCAACTTTAATCCAATGTTATATGGTGTCATGGTCCTTACCCACGATTCCATGTTGGTGTAGTTTCCAGTTGTGCCTCCAGTATCTGTAAAAGATACGCTGGAACACCAATTTGCCGTTGTAGTCGCAAATATTTTTGTTCTTGATGCCGGGTCAAAACCAGCACATAGTGGCCTCACCCTTATTTTGTAATACGTGTTTGGATTTAGCCCAGACACAGTATACGAATTTGTTGTTGCCGTATTCCAAACGATGGTCGATGATGCAAACGGAGTAACTGCAACCTGCCATGAAGTTGCGGAGCCAACATCAGTCCAGCCTATTGTGACCTCTGTTGGTGTGATATTGCTTGTGGTAATCTCGGTAACTGTATTTGGGCAGCTTGTCGTACAATCAGAGCTTAGGCATCCACTTCCATTAACTGCTGTTAAAATTGCCAAGGCAGGTTGTGGCCCGAAACCATTACTTAAACTGATTCCAACTCCAGAAACTAAATGGCAATAACTCATAATGGTTCCTTTTTCGGCTGCTGAGGGAATTGGCCCCAAAGGACATGTTCCTTCAGAGTATCCAGCCTGGGTTCCGCAACCGTCTATCGAAGTATTGTTACCATTCCAAACACAGGCGTGGGTATGCCTTGAACCTAAAAGGTGGCCAAACTCGTGGGTTATTACCTGTACTGTCCAGGAATAGGTTGGGACACTACTGAAATTAAAATTTACATCGGAATAACTGTAATTATTTTCGGTACACAAACCATTAATATCAACTGCTACGCCTCCAAGCCCACCTGGGTCTATGCCAACTAATTGTCCCACATCACCATCAAAAACCGGAGTAATTTCAGGGAATGCATTCAGGTAATCGCCAGACGAATCTCCAATTCCTTCATAAGGATCAAAATCAGTCCAGATAAAAATTGATTTTAAACCTACCGTAATTCCATCGTTATTGTAAAGTGTCTGCACATTATTGAATACCGATGTCATCCAGTCGATAGTTGCTGCTTCGCTGCTCCCATTCGCTTCGAATATATTGTAGTCCACTTCAAAATACATGGATACACATTTGGCACTGTTGATGTCCCTGTTTAAGGTTCCGTTGGTTCTAACCGGGATATTGTCATCCTTTACATGGCAGTCGAAATCATTTAAGACTTTCATCTTGGCATCAGAGTAAACAATATAATCTGTTTGATTGTTAAGTTTTACCAGCTTACCTACGACAACGTTACCAAGCTCCGAATCGGAAATGATACCGTTGAATTCTCCGTTAAAAAAGTTGAAAGCAGAAACAGATTTGGTTTCCCCTTTGATGATTCCCCTGTAGTAAACCCCTTTTTCGTAAGCGATGTTTTGTTTTTTATTGGTATCAACATGGAACCCTTCTACAAATGGGTTAACCTGATAAAGAAGCACTGAAATGATTCGGTTTTGATACGGAATCTGTAATTCGATAGTGCTGTATTTATTGGAAACAATTTCGTTGACTTTGTCAAGGTTTATAGTGGCTAATGTTGCGCCGTCGACAACTTTATCTACATCATTGTCGGTGGTATCCTGAGTTGGAACTAAAACAGAAATTGGTTTGAAATTGGCTCGCAGCCTTTGCAATTCCAACACTTTTTCTCCAACCTTATTTTGTGCCAATAAATTGGTAAGACAAAATAGCGCAGTTAATAGTAAACATTTTTTCATAGTGAATTTATTTTTGACAAAGTTATTGAAATCAAGCATATTAGATATTATATAATAGTCGTAAAAGTTTATAAAAAGTTTCAAAAATATGTAATTTAAAAGTGATAAAATGCATCTTCGATATGCTCAATTTTAAATTTTTTATCTTCCCTGCTGATGGCAATGATATCAAATCGAACCTCAGCATCCAAATCATTGGAAGTAATGTATTCATCCATTGCCTTAACCAACAGCTTTACTTTGGCATTCTTTACAAAATCCTGTGGCAGTCCAAAATCAATTGACGAACGGGTTTTTACCTCAACTGCCGCAATGGTATTATCCTTTTGGGCTATAATATCAATTTCCGCTTTTTGAAAGGTCCAATTGGTTTCCAATATAGTATAACCGTTTTGTTTCAAAAAACCCTCCGCGAGCTCTTCTCCTAATTTCCCAAGTTCGTTGTGCTCTGCCATTTATTCAAAAATCACTTTGCTTTCCTTTGCATTCACTTCCATCGAAACCTGTCTTCCAAAAATCATAGCACGATTGTCGCGGATATGCCCGGCAGGAAAATTATAAATGATTGGAATGTTCAGGCCTTTGGTAACATCTTCGATTATTTCCAATGCATTTCTTCCCCATGGAATGTCATTGTCCTTCATTTCGGTCATCGCACCAACAATGATTCCTTTTAAACCCGACAGGCATCCATTGCGTTTCAGGTTCATCATCATTCGGTCTATGTGGTATAAATATTCATCCAAATCTTCAATGAACAATATTTTATCCGAACAGTCAACTGCTGATTCTGAGCCCAGCAAACTGTATAAAATAGAAAGGTTGCCGCCAACCAATTCGCCTTTGGCTTTGCCATTATGATTCAACGCATCGCAATCTAAGGTGTATTGCAATTTGTCGCCAAACAAAGCAGCACACAGCGAATTCTTGGCTTCATCCGTCGCTCGTGGAATGGCAACCGGCATTGTTCCGTGTATGGATTCAATGCCCATTCGGTTCAATTGACTGTGCAAAACCGTTACATCGCTAAAACCGACAATCCACTTTGGGTTTTGCCTGAATTTGGTAAAATCCAATTTGTCAATCATCTTTACGGTTCCATATCCTCCGCGGACACACCAAATTGCCTTGATATTCGGATTGTCCATCTGCTCCTGGAAATCGGCAGCACGTTGGTCATCCGTTCCTGCCAATTGATAATAATCGAGCCCGATGGTTTTGCCGAGTTTAACTTTCAAACCCCAACCTTCAAGCAAATCAATCGTTGGTTTCAGGTTGTCTTCAATATTTTTCCGTGCTGTAGAAACTATGGCAATCGTGTCGCCTTTTTGTAAATAAGGAGGTGTAATCATTTTCTTTTGGGAATAAATGAATGAAAAGCAAGATACAAAACTAAGTGCAAAAAGAATTTTTGAATTCATTCATCAAAAATAGTTAATATTTCTTATGCCAACCAAAACCGGAACTAATTGCAATTCCAAAGTAATTGGTTTTTGAAATATTTCCCACCAGTTTGAAGCCAAAACTTCCACCAAAGCTGACCTGCCTTGAAGTAAGAGGTATAAAGCCATAAGCCATTAATCTCCTTTTCTCTTTTTTAAACCATTTGAAATTCAGTTCAAAAGGAAACCCAAGTGAATTGTCTTTGACTGTGTAATAATTGTTTTCCTCATTCCTCCAATGATTCCAATGCACATGTGATATTCCTGCTGAAATACTCAATGAATGGCCATTTTTTGCCCATCTTTTCCCATAAAGCAACCCATAATCCATAATATGCTGGGCTTTATTGAATACCGGAACCGGAACTGGTGGATCCATTGAAAATACTTTGTTCTCAAATCCGGAGAAGCCTCCAAGCCTGAAAGTAAATAAGTCATTTTCCAAGACTTGGTAATTTAAAGTGGCACCATAAACGACTCCGCTTGTGGCACCTCCTCCAAAACCTGCATAGCCTTCAAAAAAGACTATCGGATTGGGCTTGACAGATTTTAATGAATCCTGTGCATTTGAGTAATTAAATACTAATAACAATAAAATAAACAGCGTTTTTTCGAATTGGTTCTGCATGGCTTAAACGTATAGATTAATTTAAAATAATGATAATGCCTGAAGCGTAATCTTCTTACTAAACTAATGGATACAAAAGTTATGATTTCGTTGCAAAAAACTTATTTTTGCACTCTATTTATGAGATTATGCTAAAAGATCCAAAAAGATATACCATCACAGCCGCTTTGCCTTATACTAACGGACCAATCCATATTGGCCATTTAGCAGGCGTTTATGTGCCATCCGATATTTATGCCCGTTATTTAAGATTACAGGGAAAAGACGTTGCCTTCATCTGCGGAAGCGACGAGCATGGTGTTGCGATTTCAATGAAAGCCAAAAAAGAAGGAATAACACCGCAACAGGTTATTGACAAATACGATGGAATCATTCGCCAGTCCTTTATTGATTTTGGGATTTCTTTTGATAATTATTCAAGAACATCTTCCAAAATCCACCATGATACGGCTCAGGAATTTTTCAAAAAGTTATACGACAATAATGATTTCATCGAAGAGGTAACCGAACAATTGTATGATGCCAAGGCTGATCAATTCCTTGCAGACCGATTTGTTACCGGAACCTGTCCGAAATGTGATAATCCGGAAGCTTATGGCGATCAATGCGAACGTTGTGGTTCGACTTTGAATGCGACAGATTTAATCAATCCAAAATCTACAATTACCGGGGAAACTCCGATTTTGAAAAAAACAAAACACTGGTTTTTGCCATTGAATCGTTATTCTGATTTTTTAACGGATTGGATTTTGGTTGGTCATAAAAACGACTGGAAACCGAATGTATACGGACAGGTAAAATCGTGGATTGATGCAGGCCTGGAACCAAGAGCAGTAACCCGTGATTTAGATTGGGGAATTGACGTTCCGGTTGAAGGCGCTGAAGGGAAAAAACTTTACGTTTGGTTTGATGCACCCATTGGCTATATTTCTGCTACCAAAGAATGGGCAGCACGCGAAGGAAAAAATTGGGAAGACTACTGGAAAAAAGACGACACCAAATTGGTTCATTTTATTGGGAAAGACAATATTGTTTTCCACTGCATTATTTTCCCGGCGATGTTAAAAGCGGAAGGGACTTTTATCCTGCCTGACAATGTTCCGGCAAATGAGTTTTTGAATTTGGAAGGGAATAAACTTTCTACCTCAAAAAACTGGGCAGTCTGGCTGCATGAATATTTACAGGATTTCCCTGAAAAACAGGATGTGCTGCGTTACGCTCTTACAGCAAATGCCCCTGAAACCAAAGACAATGATTTTACCTGGAAGGATTTTCAGGCTAGAAATAACAATGAGTTGGTTGCCGTTTTTGGAAACTTCATTAACCGTGTAGTGGTCTTAACCGATAAATATTATGAAGGAGTTGTTCCGCAATCGAATGAATTTACAGATATCGATGTTCAGACATTAGCCGAAATGCGTGCCTATCCGGCGGTGATTTCGAGCTCGTTGGAACGTTACCGTTTTAGGGAAGCTTTGAACGAGTTGATGAATCTTGCCCGTTTAGGGAACAAATATCTTGCTGATGAAGAACCTTGGAAATTAGTTAAGGAAAATCCGGAGCGTGTAAAAACGCAAATGTTCGTTGCACTACAAATTGCTACAGCCTTGGCTGTTTTGTCTGAACCGTTTTTACCCTTTACATCAGCTAAACTTAGGAAAATGCTCGACATCCATCCAAGTCCGCCAGAAGTAAACGATTGGAACGAAGTGGCAACCGCTGAACAGATTCTTTCTCCGGGAACAAAAATTGGTGTAGCAGAATTACTTTTTGCCAAAATTGAAGATGCTGAAATCCAAAAACAAATTGACAAATTAGAAGCTACCAAAACATCAAATGCGATGGGAGATAAAGTAACAGAACCACAAAAAGCTACCGCTACTTTTGAGGATTTTGCCAAATTGGATTTGCGTGTAGGGACTATTGTTGAAGCCGAAAAAATGCCAAAAGCCAATAAACTTCTAGTTTTGAAGGTTGATACTGGTTTGGATGTGAGGACTATTGTTTCGGGAATTGCCGAACATTTTTCTCCTGAAGAAGTAATTGGAAAACGCGTTACCGTTTTACTCAATCTGGCACCAAGGGCTTTGCGTGGCGTGGAAAGCGAAGGCATGATTTTGATGACCAATAATGCCGAAGGTAAATTGGTTTTTGTAAATCCGGATGCTGATGGCGTTGATAATGGCGCTTTGATTAGTTAAAAAACAACCTAATCTTAGAATGTTAAAGCGATTTATTTTCTAACTTTATGAAAAATTAAAAATTATGTTGTCAAAAAATATTGAATCCGTACTGAACAAGCAAATCCGAATTGAGGCCGAGTCTTCTCAGGTTTATTTATCGATGGCTTGTTGGGCAGAAAACCAAGGATTGGAAGGCGTTGCCCAGTTTATGTACAAGCAGTCTGACGAAGAGCGCATGCACATGCTTAAATTGGTAAAGTATGTCAACGAACGTGGCGGACATGCCCTTGTTACGGATTTGAAGGCTCCAAAAACTACTTTTGGAACCATGAAGGAAATGTTCGAGGAATTGTATAATCATGAGTTATTCGTTTCAGATTCTATTAATAAATTGGTTCATGTGACGTTTGAAGAGAAAGATTATGCAACCCACAACTTTTTACAATGGTATGTTGCCGAGCAGATTGAAGAAGAAGCCCAGGCAAAAACCATCTTAGATAAAATTAACCTGATTGGAGATGACAAAGGCGGATTGTATTTATTTGATAGGGATATTCAACAAATTACCGTTAAAAGTTCTATCGGAATCAGCAATACTAATTAATCCGAATTCCACTCGTTTTGAGTAATAAAGAAAAACATAAAACCAAAAAGAAACAGGAAAAAGCACTTCTTAAAATCCACAAAATGGCGGATAAGTGTAAATCGTCCTGTTGTGAAAAATATAAAAAGAAAGAAAGCAAACGCTGCAAACGCTGCCCGATGTTTGACTTGCTGAAAAAATATAAAGACTCCATCTAATGATGGAGTTTTTTTGCCAAAATTAAATCCTATGAATCTAAAAGTCATTGCATTCGACGCCGACGATACCTTATTTGTAAACGAACCTTATTTTCAGGAAACAGAAGAAAAATTCTGTGCGCTGATGAGTAATTACCTTTCTCATCACACACTGTCCCAGGAATTATTCAAAACTGAAATTGCCAACCTCGATTTGTATGGTTATGGAATCAAGGGTTATATCCTTTCAATGATTGAAGCCGCAATGAAAATATCCAACAATACCATTTCTATAGAAATCGTCGAGAAAATCATTGAATACGGGAAAGAACTTCTTCAAAAACCTATCGAAATCCTGGACGGTGTTGAGGAAACCCTCGAAGCCTTAAAAGGAAAATACAAACTGATAGTAGCAACCAAAGGCGATTTGAAAGACCAGCAAAGCAAATTGCACCGTTCTGGTTTAGGTCATTATTTCCACCATATTGAAGTGATGTCTGACAAGCAGGAAATCAATTATCAAAAACTGTTGAACCGTCTGGAAATTGAACCCAATGAATTTTTCATGATTGGAAACTCTCTTAAATCAGATGTGCTGCCTGTTTTGGGTATTGGTGGTTATGCTGTGCATATTCCGTTTCACACGACCTGGGAGCACGAAAAAATAAATCATACTGTGGAACATCCAAATTTTTATACGATGGAAAAAATTTCGGATGTCCTTGAAATTTTATTGAAATAACGTGAAGCAGAAACTAGACCTTAACAATTGGAACCGTAAAGAGCATTTTAAGCATTTCAATCAAATGGAAGAGCCATTTTTTGGGCTTATTGTTCCCGTTGATTGCACCAAGGCTTATTCAAAATCAAAAGAATTGGGTGTTTCGTTCTTTACCTATTACCTACATAAAACGCTTGTTGCTGTTAATGATATTGAATGTTTCAGATATCGGATTATAGATGGTCATGTGTATATTTTTGACAGGATTGATGCCTCGGCAACTATCCTTCGTGACGATAAAACTTTCGGTTTTTCGCTAATTGAATATGCTGAAAACCTTAGTGAGTTTTCCGATATAACAAAAAAGGAAATTGCACGAATACAGGAAACAACCGGATTGATTACGCGGGATTTTGAAATTAATCTGATTCATTTTTCTGCCTTGCCTTGGGTAAATTTTACATCCTACTCACACGCGCGAAGCTTTACTTTTCCTGACAGCTGCCCCAAAATTTCCTTTGGGAAAATGATGGATGAAAACGGAATCAAAACTATGAATATGGCAGTTCATGTGCATCACGCTTTGATCGACGGTTATGATGTTGGCGTTTTTATCGAACGCTTTCAGGAATTGATGAACGGCTAGTATTAAAAAATATAGGTCCAATTTATCCCGTCGCTGATAACAATTACCGTTTTCAGTACCGCATTAAAAGGCATTGTCAAAGGAGCTCATGTAGCCGTATTGGAATCTTTTGCATAAAAGGCTCCGCCGAAAGTGTATATTTTTGCATTCACTGAATTCGAAATATTCCGCAATACATAAATCCTTCCCGGAACGTTCACCGCATTTGGCAAAATGAATTCGTCACTGCCTGCTGTAGGTGTCAGTGAAATATAAACCCCGTCATTGATTTGGGTTGCACTTCCTGACGGACCGCCATTAAAGGTTGCTGAGCCGGCAACATTTGCATTTACAATCCCGATTTCCTTAATGGTCAGATTCCCGTTGATATCGAGTGTGCTTAAAGGTGTTGTAGTGTTGATTCCAACTTGTGCCAAACCAGAATTTACAGCACAAGTAGCTGCAATTAAAATCAATGCTAATTTTAATTTGTTCATGGTTTGTTTTCTTTTGACATTTTAAAAGTAACTAAATAGTTGAATAAACATCAACCATTTATTTTCAAATCGTCATCGAAAACGTTTGCGTGTTGACAACTTTGCGCTTTTTACGTTAAATCTTTACAATATCCATAAGCATAAAAGCGATAAAATTTGAATTTTTACCGCTTTATGCCTGATTTAGAATTACTTATTTTCCCAATAGCAAAATATCATTCGCAACCACTTCTGTGATGTAACGTTTGTTGCCGTCTTTGTCGTCGTAACTTCTATGAGTAAGTTTTCCTTCGACAGCAATTTCCTTTCCTTTGTCAACATACTTTTCGATGATTTCTGCGAGTTTGCCCCAGGCTGTTACACGATGCCATTCGGTTTGTTCTACTTTTTCACCTTTGTCATTGGTGTAATAATCATTGGTAGCGATAGTAATGTTCGCTGCCTTCCTGCCTCCGTCAAAGGTTTTGATTTCTGGTTCCTGTCCTACGTGGCCGATTAACTGTACTTTGTTTCTCATTGCATTCATGGCGTTTAAAATTTAAATGTTATTTTTTATTGCTGTTGAAAGGGTTTGTTCAAATCAACGATGCAAAATTGTGACGGTTTGCAAAATTTATTCGGTAACTAAGCATTTACTTTCGGTTGTAATTGTTTGCTACCATTTGTAAACGGAAATATTTTTACTATATTTGATTGAGAAAAGGCTGACAAACACAAAAGGCGCATCCCACATAGCCCCGATGGTAGCGGCACGCAGTATAGCGGACAGCGGGAAAATGGAAACCAAAAATGCCCGAACGATTCGCTCCTAAAAAAGAGAATTATGGATAAAGTTTGTTTGGAATGTGGGGAAAGGATTGTAGGCCGTGAAGACAAAAAATTCTGTGGTGATGGATGCCGCAACGCTTACAACAATAAAATAAATAAAGACAGTACCAATTATATGCGGAACATAAATAACAAGTTACGCAAAAATTACCGTATTTTGTCTGAGATTAATGTTGAGGGGAAATCGAAAACCACAAAATCCAAACTGCGCGACAGGGGTTTTGACTTTGATTTTATGACGACAATTTTGCATACCAAATCTGGCAATACCTATTACTTTATTTACGATCAAGGATACATGGTTCTGGATAACGATTTTTACATGTTAGTTAAAAAGGACATTTAAATGAGAAAAAACTATACTCCCATTTATTCCCTACTGGTGCTCGTTGCATTATTATTTGGCGTTTTCTACTTTATGATGCCCCAAAGTTATGACGAAACCGAAGCGCCGCTTTCTGAGTTTTCGACTAAAAGGGCTCTGGAAACGGTGAAGGAAATTTCGAAACAACCTCATTATGTGGGCTCCAAAAACCACGAAGTTGTTGCCAATTACATCCAAAAGGAATTAGAGGGATTGGGCTTGGAAACTTCGCTCCAGGAAGGTTTCACCATGACCGAAAAAGGAACTTTGGTCAAATCCAAAAATATCATTACCAAGATAAAAGGCTCCAAAAATTCCAAAGCTTTATTATTGCTTTCGCATTACGATTCTGCGCCACATTCCTCGTCAAAAGGCGCCAGCGATGATGCTTCCGGAGTTGCTACCATACTCGAAACCATTCGTGCTTTCCTCCACACCAAAACCCCACATAAAAACGATATCATCATCCTGTTTACCGATGCCGAAGAATTGGGCCTGAATGGTGCTGCACTTTTTGTAACGGAGCACAAAATGGCAAAAGATGTTGGTTTGGTGTTGAATTTTGAAGCGCGTGGAAGTTCGGGTCCAAGTTATATGCTGATGGAGACCAATGATGGAAACTCCAAAATGGTCGATGCCTTCAAAGCCGGAAATGCTGATTATCCGGTTTCCAATTCGCTGATGTACAGCATTTACAAAATGCTTCCGAACGATACCGATTTGACTGTTTTCAGGGAACAGGGAAAAATCCAGGGATTCAATTTTGCCTTTATCGACAGTCATTTCAACTACCATACGGCTCAGGATACCTACCAAAACCTGGATCCAAAAACCCTGGCTCATCAGGGGAGTTATCTGTTTCCATTGTTAAAGTATTTTTCAAATGCGGATTTAACCGATTTGAATTCGGCCGATGACGATATTTATTTTAATGTGCCGTTTAGTTTTGTGAGTTATCCTTTTGCATGGATCCTTCCGATGCTGATTGTGGCTTTTGGCTTGTTTTTCATTTTTGTTTTTGTTGGATTGGGGAAACGCGCGATGCGTTTGGACGAAATCATCAAAGGCTTTGTACCGCTTTTGGGTTCACTGGTTGTAGGGGGATTAATCACTTATGTTGGCTGGACGGTTTTGAAAAGTGTTTATCCACAATACAATGACATACTACAGGGCTTCACTTATAATGGGCATGATTATATTTATGCATTTGTGAGTTTAACGCTGGCAGTCTGCTTTTTGTTTTACCATAACGATGGTAAACGAAATCCGGAAATGGGTCAAATGATAGCGCCACTATTCATTTGGCTGCTGATTAATCTTGGAATTGCCTTCAAACTTCAGGGCGCTGCATTTTTAATAATCCCTGTGATTTTCAGCACATTTATGCTGGGCTTTTATGTCCTTACACAAAGATCGGGTTGGATTCTAAATTGTCTTTTGGCGATTCCAACGCTTATTATTTTAGTGCCTTTCATTCAGATGTTCCCAATTGGTTTGGGATTGAAAATCCTGGTTGGAAGTTCTGTTTTGACAGTTTTGGCATTCACATTATTGCTTCCAATCTTTGGTTCCTTTACCAAAAAAGGAATTTGGGCAATCGTGTTTATTGTAATCGGGATTGGATTTTTTGTAAAAGCACACCAGGCTTCGGATTATTCAGCACGAAAAGCAAAACCAAACAGTTTGGTCTACATTTTAAATGCTGATTCGAACAAAACCAATTGGGCAACCTACGATACCAATCTTGATGAATGGACCAAAAGTTATTTGGGCGAAAAACCAAAGGATGGTTCCTCGTTGAATTCGAACAAATTATACAGCAAATACGGTTCGCAATATACTTTCATGGCTGATGCACCAATGGCTGCCATTGTCAAACCAACGATTGAATTTTTGCGCGATACGCTCAAAGGGAATCAACGTTTATACAAAATAAGAATCACGCCAAACCGAAAAGTAAACCGTTACGATATTTTTTCCAACAACAATATTCAAATCAATAATTTCAAGGCAAACGGAGTGAAATCGGTTGATTTTGAAAGCAACATCGCTTCGAAAACTTCCGGTAAATTATTGACCTATTATGTGGTAGACAACCTTCCGTTAGAACTGGAATTTTCAATCAGTGATAAGCAAAAACTCGATTTGGATTTGGTGGAAGCTTCCTTTGATTTATTATCGAATCCTTTGGTAAAAGTGAGCCCCAGAAAATCGGGAATGATTCCAACGCCTTTCGTACTGAACGATGCAGTGATCATCAAACAAAAAATCAAGCCTTCACCAAAGCTCCCTTTGGAAAATCCCGAATTACACAGGCGCTTTGTGTCAAGGGACACGTTAAGCGTTGCAGTTGACAGCTTAAAAAGATGAAGCAAATCTCCATTTTAGGTTGTGGCTGGCTCGGATTGCCTTTAGCAAAATCATTAATTGGAAAAGGATTTTCAGTTAAAGGTTCAACAACTTCTGCTGACAAAATCGCCGTTTTAAAGGATGTCGGAATTGAAGCTTTCCAGATTGAAGTTTCCGAATCCAGAATCACAGGCGGAATGGATTCGTTCCTAAAAAATTCAGAAATATTAATTATTGATATTCCACCAAAATTAAAAAACGTTTCCAGCGAAAACTTTGTAAAAAAGATTCAGAATCTGATTCCGTTTATCGAAAAATCAACTATAAGGAAAGTTGTTTTTATAAGCTCAACTTCTGTTTACGGAGATGACAATTCTGATATTACAGAAGCAACAAAACCTCAGCCTGATACCGAAAGCGGAAAGCAATTATTGGAAGCTGAACGGCTTCTGCAAAGCAATTCGGATTTTAAAACAATGGTAATCCGTTTTGGTGGATTGATAGGCGAAAATCGTCATCCGATTCATTTTTTAGCAGGAAAACAAAACATAGAAAATCCAAAAGCGCCAGTTAATCTAATCCATCAGGCAGACTGTATCGGGATCATAGAAAAAATAATTGAGCTCGATTGCAGGAGCGAAACGTTTAATGCTGTGGCGCCGTTTCATCCGACAAGAAAAGAGTATTACATCCAAAAGGCAATTGAATTAGGATTACCTTTGCCTGGATTTGCAGAGGAAACGACTTCGTTTGGCAAAATCATCGACTGCAGCCTTCTCGAAAAAACCTTAAATTATAAATTTCAATATCCTAACTTATGAGTACAACTGATATCATTGGAACCATTGGCGTCAGCCTAATCCTGATTGCGTATTTCCTGAACATATTTTCATTAATCAAAAAAGACGGATTATTGTTTTATATCCTGAATATTTTGGGTGGAGCGATTGCCTGTTTTTCATCGTATCTGATTCGGTTTTGGCCGTTTGTAATCCTCGAAGGAACCTGGGCCGTAATCAGTATCGTTGGCTTATTGAAAGGCATAAAAAAACCTCAAGATTAACTTGAGGTTTTTTATTTATTATAAATGGATTACCAAATTCTAACTCGTTTGCTTGGCTCAATATACATTCCGTCTCCCGGTTTGATATCAAACGCGCTGTAGAAAGTGTCTAAGTTTAACAAAGGCACATAACCTCTGTACATTCCCGGCGAGTGCGGATCTGTTTTCACTTGGTTTTTCAAGGCTTCATCACGCATTTTACTTCTCCAGATGGTTGCCCATGAAATGAATAATCTTTGTTCTGGCGTGTAACCATCAATTAGTCCAGGGTTTTTATTTTCTTTCAGATACAATTGCAAACCGTCATAAGCAGCATTGATTCCGCCTAAGTCTCCAATGTTTTCGCCCAAAGTGAATTTTCCATCAACATGGGTTCCAGGCAATGGCTCCAACGCAGAATATTGATCAGCCAAAGCTGAACCTAAATCTGTGAATTTTTTCAAATCATCAGCAGTCCACCAATCTTTTAGGTTTCCTTCTGCATCGTAAGTCGCGCCCTGATCGTCAAATCCGTGTGAGATTTCGTGTCCGATAACTGCTCCGATTCCACCATAATTAACCGCCTCATCAGCTCTGTAATCATAGAAAGGTGGTTGTAGGATTGCAGCCGGGAAAACAATCTCGTTGTACGAAGGATTGTAGTAGGCATTCACGGTTTGTGGCGACATTCCCCATTCTGTTTTGTCAACTGGTTTGTTTAGCTTTTCCAAATCCTTTTTCCAGTTCCATTCTGAAACATTTTTCAAATTTGTAAAATAGCTTCCACCTTCTTCCGGACCTTTTACCTCTAAGGCAGAATAGTCTTTCCATTTGTCAGGATAACCTATTTTAATCGTAAGGCTGTTCAATTTTTCAATTGCCTTAGCCTTAGTTTCCGGTGACATCCAGGTTAGGTTATTAATCCTAAGTTCATACGCACGCATCACGTTTCTAATCATTCGGTATGCTTTGTCTTTAGCTTCTGCCGGGAACATTTTTTCTACATACAATTTACCCAATGCCTCTCCGGTTGTTCCGTTAACAACCTGAAGTGCTTTTTCGTGACGTGGTCTTTGTTTCAAGGCACCAGTCAATGCTTTTCCGTAGAATTCCCAGTTAGCCGTTTCAATGTCTGTTGACAATTGTCCTGCTGCACCTCTTAGTAGGTTCCAACGCATGTATGCTTTCCAGTCTTCGACTTTGTTTTCTGCTAAAAGAGTCTGCAAAGCAGCCATATATCTTGGTTGGGAAACGATAACAGTATCAATTTTTGTGATACCAATTCCATTCAAATATCCTTTCCAGTCAACGATAGGCATCATTTTTTGCAAATCGGCAATCGACGTTGGATTGTATTGTTTTTTTGGATCTCTTCTTTCAACACGGTCCAATCTTGGTCTTGACATTGCAGTTTCAAAAGCGAGGATTTTTTCAGCATCTGCTTTTGCCTGCTCTGGTTTTTCACCAATGTATGACAACATACGTGCTATGTGCGCTTGATATTTTTCGCGTTTTTCCTTAGAATCCTTATCATCAGAAATGTAGTAATCCTTGTCTGGCAATCCTAAACCTCCGGCTCCAAGAGTCACCGAATTTTTCTTGCTGTTTTTATCATCAGCTCCAATTCCGAATCCGAAGAAACCTGCTCCACCGCCTTTAGCTTCCTGTTCCATCATCAATTTCTGCAAATCCTTGATGTTTTTAACCGCATCGATTTTTGCCAGATAAGGTTTGATTGGATTGATTCCCTGCTTGTTTCTTGCAACCGTATCCATAGCTGCTTTGTACATGCTTATTGCCTTGCCCTGATCTGTGCTTGAAGAATATTTTGGGTTGTTGGCAGCTTCCTTTAAGATAGCCAAAGCATCCTTGTCTGTGTTTTGACGTAATTCATCAAAACTTCCCCAACGGGTTTTATCTGCAGGAATTGCAGTGTTTTTTAACCATGTCCCATTTACAAATTGAAAGAAATTGTCTTTTGGGCTTACCGATTTGTCCATCAGGGAAGTATTGATCCCTGGTTGTGTTTTTGGCTCCGCATTTACCTGAACGGATGCACTTCCCGATTTGTCCGGATGTGCTTTTTGCTGAGCATTTACCTGAACTGCGCCTGTAAAAATACAAGCCGTCAATAATGCTTTTGATACTGTAGTAACCTTCATAATTAGTTGCTTATTTTTAGTTGATTGCAAATTTATTGTTTCTAAGAATAGAAATGTTTTTTTAACAAAATTATATGTCTTAATTGTTTTGATAATGTTACAAACAACGTTTTGCTTTTGTATTTTTGCCACTCGAGACCGTAGGTCGAATTGTATGAAATAAAAAAAATAAATGCTTGAGTTCATAAAAAAATACAGGATTTTCATTGGTACTTTTCTGGTTTTTTCCATCATAACCATTTCGTTGTTTTACAATGTGTTAAAACCCGAAAAAACGCTTCCTGTCTATAATCCTGCTGATGTCAATCCCGAATTGGTGGATTCAACCGTTCAATATATTGCACGCGAACATAAGATTGCCGACTTCTCATTTGTCAATCAAAACGGAAAAACAATTACCCAAAAAGATTACGAAGGGAAAATTTATGTTGCCGATTTCTTTTTTACAACCTGTCAATCAATTTGTCCGATTATGACCACGAATATGGTTGATATTCAAAAAGCGTTTCTTCATAATCCGAAAGTGATGATTTTATCGCATACGGTAACTCCCGAAATCGACAGCGTTCCGGTTTTGAAAAAATATGCTTTGGAAAAAGGTGTTGTAGACTCCAAATGGAATTTGGTTACCGGTGATAAAAAAGACATCTACAGTATGGCTCGAAAGTCATACCTCGCAGTCAAATTGGGCAAACCAAGTGAATTGTATGATATGGTGCACACCGAAAATTTCGTTTTGGTCGATGCCGAAAAACGTGTCCGTGGCTTTTATGATGGCACCAAACCAGCCGAAATCCAGCGTCTTATTGAAGACATCAACTGGCTTTGTGAAAATGATAAAAAGTAGTTAAACTGGCATTTATCATTCTAAAATAACTACTTTTACAATCTTAATTCAATCTAAATAAGTATTGAAAACCACCGTTGATTTATTACGTATTGGAGACAAGGCAACAATCACCAATGTTGATTTGGACAAAATCCCGCTAAAGCTTTTAGAAATGGGATGTTTGCCCGATAATGATTTGGAAGTGATACAAATTGCACCGCTTGGCGATCCCATATATTTGAATGTAAACAATGGTTCTCATTTGGCTATTCGAAAGGAAACAGCTCGTGAGATTGAAGTTGAAATCCACGAGAAATAGTCAAAATGAGCATTCAAAACATTACTGTAGCGCTTATTGGAAACCCAAATACCGGAAAAACTTCGGTGTTCAACCAATTGACCGGATTGAACCAGCAGGTTGGGAATTATCCCGGGATTACGGTAGAGAAAAAACTTGGCTTCTGTAAACTACCGAACCATGTCAAAGCCAATATTCTTGATTTACCGGGAACTTACAGCCTTAACGCAAGCTCGATTGATGAAAATGTGGTCATCGAATTGCTACTGAATAAGAACGACAAACTCTATCCTGATGTTGCTGTTGTAATTACAGATGTAGAAAACCTGAAACGGAATTTACTGCTTTTTACACAGATTAAGGATTTGGAAATCCCAACGATTCTGGTCATCAACATGAGCGACCGAATGAAACCTAAAGGCATTTCGCTGAACATTACCCATCTTGAAGAACAATTGAAAACAAAGATTGTTTTGGTCAGCACACGACAAGGAATTGGAATTGAGGATTTGAAAAATCAGATTGTGGATTACAAATCATTGTCGACGGAGCCTTGTTTAAATGCCTCGAGCATTGATGTGGACTATTTTGACAAATTACGCCATGCCTTTCCCGATCAGTTGTTGTACAAACTTTGGCTGGTGATTACGCAGGATGTAAATTTCCTCAATCTGGAGCGTAACGAAATTCCAAATCAATTTACAAAATCGCATTCCGAATTAAAGCGCCTACAGCAAAAGGAAACCATCAAACGGTATCAATTCATCAACGACACTTTGAAAGTTGGATTGACCATTGACAAGGAAAATGCAACGGATTTGCGTTCGAAACTGGACAAAATCCTGACCCATAAAATATTTGGCTACCTGATTTTCTTTGCTATACTGCTGTTGATTTTCCAATCGATTTTTGACTGGTCGAGTTATCCTATGGATTTTATCGATGCTAGTTTTGCCGATTTGGCTTCTTACGCAAAAAACAAGCTTCCGGCTGGAGAATTTACCAATCTAATTACTGACGGAATCATTCCCGGAATTGGCGGAATCGTGATTTTCATACCGCAGATTGCGTTTCTTTTCCTCTTTATTTCGGTACTCGAGGAAAGTGGTTACATGAGCCGTGTTGTTTTCCTGATGGATAAAATCATGCGCCGTTACGGACTTTCAGGAAAAAGCGTTGTCCCTTTAATTTCGGGAACTGCCTGTGCCATTCCGGCAATCATGAGTGCGCGAAACATTGAAAACTGGAAAGAACGGCTGATTACAATTTTGGTCACACCTTTTATAACCTGTTCGGCGCGTTTGCCGGTTTACGCCATTTTGATTGCTTTAATAATTCCCGAAAAAAGGATTTTGGGAATCTTTAGCCTGCAAGGCGCAACATTGATGATTTTGTATCTTTTAGGTTTTGGAATGGCTATTTTTTCAGCTTTCATCCTCAACAAAATCCTGAAGTTTAAAGCCAAATCGTATTTTGTTGTTGAGATGCCAAACTATAAATTACCGTTGTTCAAAAATGTTGCGATTAACGTAATTGAAAAAACAAAATCATTTGTCTTTGGCGCCGGAAAAATCATTTTGGCCATATCAATAATCCTGTGGTTTTTGGGTTCGCATAGTCCGAATGCATCGTTTGGCAATGCCGAAAAAATAGTTGCTGAGAATGCAAAAAACAAAGGCATAACGCTGGATCAAAAACAATTGGAAAGCGAAGTTGGGACGTATAAATTGGAAAATTCCTTTATTGGAATCATTGGAAAATCCATCGAACCCGTGATAAAGCCTTTGGGTTATGACTGGAAAATTGGGATTGCCGTAGTTACCTCTTTCGCAGCTCGTGAAGTCTTTGTTGGAACATTGGCCACAATTTACAGCGTAGAAAACAATGATGACGACAGCACCATAAAAAGTAAAATGCAGGCAGATGTCCATCCGGACGGAAGCAAGATATTCAACTTTGCGACGGGCGTTTCCTTACTGTTATTCTATGCTTTCGCGATGCAATGTGCGAGCACGCTTGCTGTGACGAAAAAGGAAACCAATTCCTGGAAATGGCCTATGGTACAATTAATTTTCATGAGTGGATTTGCCTAT
The DNA here is from genome assembly GCF_021608265.1 of Flavobacterium wongokense. Taxonomy (GTDB): domain Bacteria; phylum Bacteroidota; class Bacteroidia; order Flavobacteriales; family Flavobacteriaceae; genus Flavobacterium; species Flavobacterium wongokense. The sequence goes on along the minus strand of NZ_JAKIHP010000001.1, from coordinate 1,089,600 downwards.
ATAACTGCGCTGATTGCGTATCAATTCTTGAAATGATGGGAACACAGGAAATTTTGGTTTATCTCACCGTGGCTGCAGCTTTGGCTTTTATAATCCGAAAGTTTTTTTGGAAAAGGAAATCAAAGAAAAATTGTGGCGATGACGATTGTGGCTGTCATTAATTTTCAAATGTTATTCCGATGAATTTCTTTTTGGCTTTAACGGTCACTCCATTCTTTGGGTACGGAAAAACGGCTACTGATTTTATCTTTTTTGAATAATAATTCGAAAACCAATTAATGTTTTCAGCCGTGTTTTTTGGATTGAATTTCAGTGTTTTTGATTCCATAAACTTCCTGTCCTTATATACCCTGATTATTGCCGAAACCTCGCCAGCCCAAACACAGCTCACACCTTCGGGACAACGTGAATCGTCGAAAACCTTTTCCAATCTTAAGTGGTATCCTTTTTTAGGCATGCATTTTTTTGGCGTAATCTTAACTTCGCTTTGCGAAAAAGCTGAAAGACTGAAAATTAGGGCTATGATGGCAAAAAGATTCTTCATGACAATTCGTTATTTAGTGAACAAATAGGTTATTGGCTATTTTATTGGAGATGGTAACTTTTCTCGAATTGACTTCAACCAGTAAAGTATCGTCAAAATTTTCCCTTTCCTTCACTACAAAAGTCGAACCCAAAGAAATCTTCTGCTTGTCTAAATATTTTAAAAAGTCAGAAGAGGAATCCTTAACTCCAATGCAACGATATTCCTTATTCAGCTCCACTTCCGAAAGCAATAACTTATTGGATTTTTTGATAAGCCCGCTTGAATCCGGAATCGGATCTCCGTGTGGGTCTTCGGTTGGATTTCCCAGGAAATCGTCTAATTTATTAATCAGTTTTTCCGATTTGATATGTTCCAATTGTTCGGCTATATCATGAACCTCATCCCAGGGAAAGTGCAATTTATCTACCAAAAAAACTTCCCACAAACGATGCTTCCTCACAATCATTTTGGCCAAATGGCTTCCTTTATCTGTCAATATAACACCTTTATATTTTTGATAAACAATTAATTCCTTATCCGCCAATTTCTTCAGCATATCGGTAACGGATGAAGCCTTGGTTTCCATTTTTTCAGCAATGGCATTCGTGCTCACCTCGGTTCCCGACGATGATGTGATATGGTAAATGGTCTTTAAATAGTTTTCTTCCGAAAAAGTCATTCCTTAATTTTTTACAATAAACAAAGGTATGTTTATTTTGTGACGAACATTATCTACCGTGGTTCCAAAAATCAAATCTTTGAAGCCGGTATGGCCATGCGTTCCCATGATCAGCAAATCGAAACGGCCTTCGTTGATAATTTTTGGAATGATTTTTCCGGGTTTTCCAAATCCCAACTTAACTTCAATATGGAATCCTTTTTCTTCCAAAAGCTTTTTGTAGTCCAACAATAGCTGTTCATCAACCGAAGTCTCGTGATCGCTGGTAGTGCTTCCATAGATCATGGCGCCAACGGTTTCTACAACATGTATCAAAGTGTAATTTGCATCCTTTCCACCTATGTCAAATGCATGGTTCAATGCCTTTTCATCTGCTCCTGAAAAATCAACCGAAACAGCAATGCTCTTTTTGGAATAATTTTTCTCAGTATGAAGTTTAATAACCGTGTTGTGTGGCAAATGATTTTCGATGATCTCCTTTGCTTCGCTTACAAAAGGTTTGAAGATAATGTAGATGAGCAAAAACAGGAATCCAATGGCAATCGGAACTACAGTACACCACAAAACAATTGGGTTTTCAGAAGTTTCAAGCCAACCCTGGATTTCATTAAAAACCAATTTTGCATTCAGCGAAACAATGATTACCGCTATAATCCAAGAGGCAATTTGCGTTGTGGTACTGATTTCGAATCCTTTCATTTTCGATTTATCGCTGACAAAATGGATTAGCGGAATAATGGCAAATCCCAATTGCAGGCTCAGAATCACCTGGCTCAAAATCAGCATTTTCCCGGTTACACTTTCACCATAAACCAAGATTACGATTACTGCCGGAACAATGGCAATCAAACGCGTAATGATTCGCCTTACCCAGGGTTGTATCCTTAAATTAAGATAGCCTTCCATCACAATCTGTCCGGCTAAAGTTCCTGTAATTGTTGAGCTTTGCCCAGCTGCAATCAAGGCTACAGCAAATAATATTGGTGCCCATTTGGTTCCCAATAAAGGTTCCAAAAACCGATGCGCGTCCTGGATTTCTGCAACATCAAACATTCCGTTTTGATAAAATACCGCTGCGCCCAAAATCAAAATAGCCGCATTTACAAAGAATGCGAGATTCAATGCTATGGTCGAATCGATAAAATTATACTTCAAGGCCTGCCTGATTCCAGCTTTGCTTCGGTCGAACTTTCGGGTTTGCACCAAAGAGGAATGCAGGTACAAATTATGGGGCATCACCGTCGCTCCTATAATTCCGATGGCGATGTACAAAGCATTTTCATTTGGTAAGGAAGGAATCAATCCGGTCATGATTTTGCCAACTTCAGGTTGGGCAAAGATCATTTCTATGATGAATGAAACTCCAATGATCATTACTAATGCTATAATGAAGGCTTCCATTTTCCGGATTCCTTTATTAATCAAAAACAGCAATATGAAAGTATCTAAAACCGTTATCAAAACCCCTTGAATCAGGGAAATATCAAAGAGCAGGTTAAGCCCAATCGCCATACCGAGAACCTCCGCCAAATCACAGGCAGCTATGGCAATTTCTGCCAGGAAATAAAGTATGTAATTGACAAAGGGAGAATAGGTTTCGCGTGAAGCCTGCGCCAAATCACGCTGTGTAACAATTCCCAGACGCGCACTGAGGCTTTGCAAAAGCAGCGCCATAATGTTGCTCATCAGCAACACCCAAAGCAGGGCATATCCAAACTGGCTTCCTCCGGCAATATCGGTTGCCCAGTTTCCAGGATCCATATAACCCACACTGATTAAATACGCCGGGCCAAGGAATGCCAAAATTTTTCTAAAACCTGTTTTCTTATTTTCGGTTGCAACCGACTGATTTACTTCCTCTAATGATTTAGCCATTTTATAAACTTTTGCACAAATATAAAATAAATTTGATTACAGTAAATATATTTTTAGATTTGTCTAAAAATAATTTTATAAACATGAAAAAGACACTCCTCTTATTTTCTGCCTTAGCAACTTCTTCATTATTTGCCCAAAACGATCCTATCCAGGCAGACCGTCCAGACCAAACCGAAACGCCAGCCATTGTCCCAAAAGGAATGTTCCAGGTTGAGACCGGTTTTACTTATCAAAAAAATGAGGAAAATAGCACTTCCAATAGCCTGCCTTCTGTACTATGGAAATATGGTGTGAATGAGAATTTTGAATTGCGTTTGATTACCGAATATGTTTCCGAGAAAAATTTTGATGAAAAAAGTGATGGCTTTACTCCAATTTTGATTGGCTTTAAAGTGGGGCTTTGCGAAGAAAAAGGCATAATTCCCAAGACTTCTTTCATTGGGCATATTGCTTTGCCAAACGCTGCTTCGTCAAGATATAAAAATGATTTTGTGGCTCCGGAATTTAGGTTTACGATGCAGCACACGCTTTCAGATAAATTTTCTTTGGGTTACAATTTAGGCTGCGAATGGGACGGAGTGACACCCGAAACCATTTTTGTCTATACACTGACAACTGGTTATTCCATCAACAAAAAACTGGGTTGTTATGCCGAGATTTTTGGTTTTGCTCCTGAAAAGGATAAAGCAAACCACAATGCTGACGCTGGCTTTACCTATTTGATAAACAACAATTTTATGGTAGATTTGTCTTCAGGAGTTGGTATCACCGAAAATGCACCCGACTATTATTTGGCGCTCGGTTGTTCCTTCCGGATATAAATGAAACACTACCATTACATTTTTACAGGCTCGGGTTTATCCGCTTTGATGACGGTTTATGAAATGGCCGTTTCCGGTAAATTTGAAGATAAAACGATACTTTTAATTGATTCGGATTCCAAAAAAAACAATGACAGAACCTGGTGTTTTTGGGATGAAAATAATTTGTTTGATGAAATAATCTCCAAGAAATGGAATTCTGCCCTTTTTGCCGATAAAAACTTTCAAAGAGAATTAAATCTCAATCCCTATCAATATAAAATGATTAAGGGTTTGGATTTCTATAAGTTGGTTTCTGAAACAATCTCCAAATATTCCAACATTCATTTTTCCAATCAAAAAGTACTGGATTTCCAGGAGTTGGGTAATCATTGTGTGGTAAAAACTGATACGGAAAGTTTTACCTGCAACAAGATTTTTAATTCTATTTTTAATGCTGAATTGGTAAAAGCCCAAACCAAATATCCGCTTTTGCAGCAGCATTTTATCGGTTGGTTTATCAAAAGCAACGAAGCTGTTTTCAATCCGGATTGCGCTACGTTCATGGATTTTTCTGTCGAACAGAAAGGCAATACACGTTTCATGTATGTTTTGCCAACTTCCGAAACCGAAGCACTGATTGAATATACTTTGTTCTCAAAAAATTTATTGTCTAAAGAAGAATACGAAACCGAAATCCAAAACTACATTCAAAAACTCGGAATTTCTGATTACGAAATTATCGAAAAAGAACAGGGCAACATTCCAATGACGTCCTATCCATTTTGGAAACACAACACCAAAAACATTATCAACATTGGCTCTGCCGGAGGTTGGACCAAAGCGAGTACAGGTTATACTTTTAAAAATACAGTCAGGAAATCAAAAGCATTAGTGCAATTTCTGAAAACTGAAACCGACTTTAGGAAATTCCATAAAAAAGACAAATTCTGGTTTTATGATTTGTTGTTTTTGGATGTTTTAAGCCGAAGGAATGATTTGGGCCATCAGGTTTTTTCAGCACTTTTCAAAAAAGGATACCCAACACTAATCTTCAGATTCCTCGACGAGCAAACTTCGTTTCCGGAAGATTTAAAAGTAATCTGGAAATGTCCAAAAGGACTTTTCATCCGCGCATTGTTTGGCAGGATTTTCAGACTATAAGGCTATTGAAAATCTTTATGATTTCTTTAAAATTAAAAAAAGGAATTCTCATTATCTTTGCAGGAGATTTTTAAATCTAATATCGTATATCTACAATCTAAAATTAAAAAAATATGTATCCAGAAGAAATGGTAAAACCAATGAGAGCTGAACTTTCAGACGCTGGTTTTCAGGAATTATATAATGCAACAGACGTAAAAAATGCCATTAAGGCTGAAGGAACAACACTTGTGGTTGTAAATTCGGTTTGTGGATGTGCTGCAAGAAATGCTCGTCCTGGAGCAAAAATGAGTTTAGACGGAGCAAAAAAACCAGACCATTTGGTAACGGTTTTTGCTGGTGTCGACAAAGAAGCTGTTGATGCAGCCAGAGAGGAAATGTTTCCTTTTCCTCCATCATCGCCAAGCATGGCCTTATTCAAAGATGGTGAATTGGTTCACATGTTGGAACGTCACCACATTGAAGGCCGTCCGGCTGAATTGATTGCCGAAAACCTGAAAGATGCTTACGCGGAATTCTGTTAAGCTGTAATCAGACACAAATACAAACCACGATTCACCTCGTGGTTTTTTTATTTTTAAAAATAATGTAAATTTGCCGCGGATTCTTCCATTTAGAACCCACAAATATTTCTCACTTAAACGTTTATAGCATGCAACTGTATAACACCTTAAGCGCAGAAGAAAGAGCCGAGCTTATTGATCAAGCCGGCAAACAAAGGCTTACTTTGTCTTTTTATGCGTATGCCAAAATTGAAAACCCGCAACAATTTCGCGACAATCTTTTTATCGAATGGAATAAGCTTGATGCGCTTGGCCGTACTTATGTCGCCAAAGAAGGAATCAATGCCCAGATGAGTGTTCCTGCCGAAAATTTTGAAGCGTTCCGCGAAACTTTGGAAGCCTATGACTTTATGAAAGACATTCGTCTGAATGTAGCGGTTGAACATGATGATCATTCGTTTTTGAAGTTGACAGTAAAAGTCCGTGACAAGATTGTTGCCGATGGTTTGAACGACGAAACCTTTGATGTGACCAATATTGGCGTGCACCTAAAAGCAAAGGAATTCAATCAGATTTTGGACGATCCAAATACGATTGTAGTCGATTTCAGGAATCATTATGAAAGCGAAATCGGCCATTTTAAAGGCGCCATTACGCCTGATGTAGAGACATTCCGTGAAAGTTTACCTATTATTCACCACCAGTTGAAAGGCCACGAAGAAGATAAGAACCTTGTGATGTATTGCACTGGCGGAATCCGTTGTGAAAAGGCTTCGGCTTATTTTAAGCATCAGGGGTTTAAGAATGTCTACCAATTGGAAGGCGGAATTATCAATTATGCCAAACAAATCCAGGAAGAAGGTTTGGAAAGCAAATTCATTGGGAAAAATTTCGTTTTCGATCATCGCCTTGGTGAAAGAATTACTGATGATATCGTTTCGCAATGCCATCAATGCGGAAAACCTTGCGATAATCACACGAACTGTGAAAATGAAGGCTGTCATTTATTATTCATTCAATGCGATGAATGTAAATCTGCAATGGAAAATTGTTGCTCAACTGAATGTCAGGAAATCATCCATATGTCGTTGGCAGATCAGGTAAAATTGCGTCGTGGCGTGAAAAACGGCAACATGATTTTTAGGAAAGGAAAATCGGAAAAACTGTTGTTCAAGCATTCAGGAGAACTTTCAGACAAACCTTTAGCTGTTGCAGAAAAGAAAGACATCCGCCAGAAAATAAAAATCAAGAAAACCTTGATTGGAAAAGCAGAGCATTATTACGCTAAACCGCAAATTGGGCTTTTCATTATCGAGAACCAGGAAATTGCAGTTGGAGATAAAATTTTGATTTCAGGACCAACAACAGGGAACGAGGAAATTATTATCGAAAAAATGTTGGTCAACGGAAGTGAAAATTCGGTGGCAAAAGCTGGTGATAAAGTCACTATGCCCTTGCCTTTCCGAATTCGTTTGTCTGATAAACTGTTCAAGATTATTCAATAAAAAAAGCCGACTAAAAAGTCGGCTTTTTTTATGTTCTGGTGTAAACTTCAATTACGGTATCATTATCTCCGTCTTCATCATAATCATAAATAACCTTAACTTTTAAAGTCGTTGATGAGAGCTCAATGATTTTGGCAGTTTCTGCGTCTTCCCCTCCAAAAAGAACTGTAACATTATCTCCTGATCTGGTATAAGTAAAAGGATCAGAGTAAGGATCACATTGGTAAATATCCACAAAAGCTCCTGTTCCATCTGGGTTGAATTGCAAATAGTCTTTCCCGCAAGATTCGTGATCATCATAAGGATAGGTCTGCCCGAATACAATAGTTTCCTTATTGTACCATTTCCCGTTCAATTCCCCAGAGGTATCTGCACCATCAGAAGATGAACACGAGAAAATCATTCCCGCGACCAGTGCCATAGCGATAAATTTGATTTTTTTCATATTAAGGATTATTTTTAGGTTGAAGCTAAAATAGTACTTTTTTGGCCGCTAAAACAAATAGAAGCAAAATCTGCGAAAAGAATTTTTAAACCTTCAAAAAATACTATCTTTACACTTTTAACGTTTTATGAATTATAAGTTGCTTTTTGCAACACTCGATATATAATTATGGCTTGTCAAAGTTGTTCAACCTCAGATGGTAGTGCGCCAAAAGGTTGTAAAAATAATGGAACCTGTGGCACCGATAGCTGCAACAAATTAACTGTTTTTGATTGGCTGGCGAACATGAGCCTGCCCAACGGAGAGACCCCTTTTGACTGTGTCGAGGTCCGTTTCAAGAATGGAAGAAAGGATTTTTTCCGCAATACCGAAAAGCTAACCTTAAGCATCGGAGACATTGTGGCTACTGAAGCTTCACCCGGACATGACGTTGGCATTGTTACTTTGACCGGTGAGTTGGTTAAAATCCAAATGAAGAAAAAAGGTGTAAAACAGGAGAGCGCCGAAATTGCTAAAATATACCGAAAAGCATCCCAAAAAGACATTGATATTTGGAGTGAAGCCCGTGATAAGGAAGCTGCAATGCAGGTAAAAGCACGTGAATTGGCTATTGTCCACAAACTCGAAATGAAAATTTCGGATGTAGAATTCCAAGGTGATGGCTCCAAAGTTACTTTTTATTATACCGCAAACGACCGTGTCGATTTCAGGCTGCTAATCAAGGATTATTCGCGTGTATTCAGCACGAGAATTGAGATGAAACAGGTTGGTTTACGTCAGGAAGCATCACGTTTGGGCGGAATTGGCTCTTGCGGAAGGGAATTGTGCTGTTCCACCTGGTTAACCGATTTCAGGAGTGTAAATACTTCTGCAGCACGTTATCAGCAGTTGTCATTGAATCCACAAAAACTGGCAGGGCAATGCGGTAAACTAAAATGCTGTTTGAACTATGAGTTGGATACTTACATGGATGCGCTTAAAGGTTTCCCTGATTTTGAAACCAAATTAAAAACCGAAAAAGGCGATGCTGTCTGCCAAAAGCAGGATATTTTTAAAGGCCTGATGTGGTTTGCGTATACCGAAAACTTTGCAAATTGGCATGTGCTGAACATTGAACAGGTAAAGGAAATCATTGCCGAAAACAAACAGAATAAAAAAGTAAGTTCGTTGGAAGACTTTGCAATCGAAACCGTTGCCGAACCGGAAAAAGACTTTAATAATGCTATGGGACAAGAGAGCCTGACGCGTTTTGACCAACCCAAAAAGAGCAAAAACCGAAACAAAAATAAAAATAAAAACAAGGTTTCGAGCCAGAACCCTTCAGAAGCAAAGACCAATGGCCCAAAGTTAAATCAAGGGCAAAATAAACCTGAGGCCAAGCCGAACAGGCAGCCAAACCAGGCTCAGGATAAAGGTCAAAAACAAAATCAGAACCAAGGCCAGAATAAGAAACAAAACCCACAAAACAAAAAACCCATAATCATAAAAAAGAATGAAAATAAAGAATAGCATCCTTTTTATTTTAGTGTTGCTTTTGCTTGTTTCTTGTGATAAGAAAAGAGTTTTTGACCAATATAAATCCGTTGGAAATGCCTGGCATAAAGACAGTATCGTGACTTTTGATTTGCCACAGCTCGATTCAAAAAAGTTCTATAATTTATATGTGAATGTGAGGGATAATGACGATTATCCATTCAACAACCTGTTCCTGATTGTTTCGTTGGAACAGCCAAATCACAGGATAAAAGTGGATACTTTGGAGTACCAAATGACCAATCCCGACGGCACGCTTCTTGGAGACGGCTTTTCGGACATCAAGGAAAATAAGCTTTTTTATAAAGACAAAGAAAAATTTACCCAAAAAGGAATATATAAAATCCACATCAGGCATGCGACCAGACAAACAGGAAAAATTGAAGGTGTTACTTTGCTTCCCGGCATTTCCGATGTTGGTTTTAGAATAGAATCTACAGAATAAATTATGGCACAAAAAAATAACACAGCTACCGTCAAAGACATCAACTACTACAAAAAGAAATTTTGGAAATTATTCTTTTATGGAATGGGTGTCATGGCCTTGTTTTTCCTTTTGGCTTCATGGGGATTTTTTGGAAGCATGCCTTCATTTGAAGATTTGGAAAATCCTGAATCCAATCTGGCTACCGAAATCATATCTTCTGACGGTGTAACAATTGGGAAATTTTACAACGAAAACAGGACGCCAATCAAATATGAAGATTTACCACCACATTTAGTAAAAGCCCTTGTTGCAACCGAAGATGAACGTTTTTACGAACACTCCGGAATCGATGCCCGAAGAACCTTTGGTGCGGCTTTAAAATTAGGAGCCAATGGCGGTGCGAGTACCTTAACCCAGCAATTAGCAAAATTATTATTCCATGGTGAAGGATCAAGTTTTAAGCTGTTCCGTGTGATCCAGAAAGTAAAGGAATGGATTATCGCAGTGAAACTGGAACGCCAGTATACTAAAAACGAAATCATTGCCATGTACCTCAACAAGGCCGATTTTGTGAACACGGCAGTAGGAATCCGTTCGGCTTCCAAAGTTTATTTTGGTAAAGAACCAAGGGATTTAACAGTTGATGAGGGTGCGATGTTCGTCGGAATGTTGAAAAACCCATCGCTTTACAATCCGTTGCGCCGTGCAGAAAAAGTACGTTTAAGAAGAAACACGGTTTTGGGTCAGATGGTGCGAAACGGTATTTTGGATGAGGCTACCAAAAACAAACTCGCAGCCCAGCCTATCGTTTTACATTTCCATCCGGAAAGCCATAAAGAAGGAACCGCAACCTATTTCAGGGAATTCCTTCGCGAATACATGAAAAACTGGGCAAAGGAAAATAAAAAACCCGACGGCAGCGATTGGGATATATACAGCGACGGATTAAAAATCTACACGACCATCGATTCCAAAATCCAGGAACACGCCGAAGAAGCCGTTCAGGCTCACATGAAAAACCTTCAGAAACAATTTTTTGAAGAGCAGAAGGACAACAAAAATGCGCCTTTTCTGAAAATCACTCCGGAAGAAACCAAAAGGATTATGGATAAGGCCATGCGTTCCTCAGAGCGTTGGCGTGTAATGAAGGATTTGGACAAAACAGAAGACGAAATCATTGCTTCGTTTGATATCAAAACCAAAATGAAGGTCTTTTCATGGAACGGTGAAATCGATACACTGATGACGCCAATTGATTCCATTCGTTATTACAAACATTTCCTCCAAACCGGTGTCATGTCTATGGAACCACAAACGGGGCACATCAAGGCTTGGGTTGGCGGAATCGATTATAAATATTTCCAATACGATCACGTTGGCCAAGGTGCACGACAGGTTGGTTCTACCTTCAAACCCTTTGTTTACGCAACAGCCATTGAACAGTTGGGAATGTCACCTTGTGATTCGATTATCGATTCGCCATTTACAATCCCTGTTGGAAGGCACCACGTAACTGCAGACTGGACTCCTAAAAATTCAGACAACAAATACCGCGGAATGGTGACGCTTAAAAAAGCATTGGCAAATTCCATCAACACGGTTTCGGCAAAACTAATGGACAAGGTTGGTCCCGAAGCGGTTGTTGCCTTAACCAAAAAATTGGGCGTAAAATCAGAAATTCCTACCCAACCATCAATCGCACTTGGCGCTGTTGAAATTACCGTTGAAGATATGGTTGCGGCCTACAGCACATTTGCCAATCAGGGTGTTTATATCAAACCGCAATTCATCAGCAGGATTGAAGATAAAAACGGTGTCGTTCTTTACGAACCGGTTCCTGAAACGCATGACGTTCTTAATAAGGATATTGCGTACGCGGTTATCAAACTTCTGGAAGGTGTAACCGAAGAAGGTTCGGGTGTTCGTTTGAGGACGCAGGGCGGCGGAAGCGGTGACAATCGCTGGACCGGTTATCCTTATATGTTTACGAATGAAATCGCCGGTAAAACGGGAACTTCCCAAAATCAATCCGATGGTTGGTTTATCGGAATGGTGCCTAACCTGGTTACCGGTGTTTGGGTTGGCTGCGAAGACCGTTCTGCTCGTTTCAAGGGAATCACTTACGGCCAGGGCGCAACTGCTGCTCTGCCTATTTGGGGTTATATGATGAAAAAATGTTACGAGGATAAAGACCTGTTAGTCTCAAAAGACAAGTTTGAAAGACCTGATAACCTTTCGATAAAAGTGGATTGCTGGACACCAAGGAAAGTAGAGGTCGATTCCACTGCGCTTCCTCCGGAAGAAGAACAAAACACTGAAGAATTTGGATTATAAAAATTAGAAGCTAATCCGGCTTTCCGCGCTACATGGTAGCTAGCTCCAATCCGGGCTAGTGCCTGCGTAAAATCGAGCAAAAAATATTGAACACACACTAACCATGATTAACAAAAAAGTAAATTCCGTTACCGAAGCACTACAGGGCATTGAAGACAATATGACCATCATGCTTGGCGGTTTTGGCCTTTGTGGCATTCCCGAAAACAGCATAGCCGAATTGGTAAAAAAAGAAACCACAGGACTAACCTGCATTTCCAATAATGCTGGTGTCGATGATTTTGGACTGGGCTTATTGCTTCAAAAAAGACAGATCAAAAAAATGATTTCTTCCTATGTTGGCGAAAATGCCGAGTTTGAGCGCCAGATGCTTTCGGGTGAATTGGACGTAGAGCTTACCCCACAAGGAACCCTGGCTGAAAAATGCCGTGCAGCACAAGCCGGAATTCCAGCTTTCTTCACTCCTGCAGGTTACGGAACCGAAGTAGCTGAAGGAAAGGAATCACGCGAATTCAATGGAAAAATGCACGTGATGGAATTGGCATACAAAGCCGATTTTTCCATCGTAAAAGCCTGGAAAGGCGACGAAGCCGGAAACCTTATTTTCAAAGGAACGGCACGCAACTTTAACGCCTGCATGGCTGGTGCTGCAAAAATCACCATCGCCGAAGTTGAAGAATTATTGCCTGTTGGTTCATTAGATCCAAATCAAATCCATATTCCCGGAATCATGGTACAGCGTATCTTCAAAGGGGAAAAGTTTGAAAAAAGGATTGAACAGCGAACGGTAAGAAAAAAATCGTAATTATGATACGCCGACTTTATTTACCTGCAATTTGTGCATTGGCATTTTTTTCTGCCTCAGCAGGATATGCGCAAAAACATTTTGTCAAGGATTACAAAGAAGGATTTTACTATTCTTATGAAGATTTCGTCAGCAATAAAATACGCCCTTTGGTTACCATCGAACGCCGCAGTCTCTTTGGCAACAAAGTATTGCAGAAAGAGGATGTTGTTGACCAGGTTTTCTTTTACCGTGTAAAAGACACTTCAAAGGTTACGGATATTTTTGCCATTTCGTTTCAGGGAAATCTATATTTCAAGCAGCGCGAAATGTCCAAACATGCCAAAAAAGGCGACCGTGATGAAACCGGAAGTAATCCCAATCTGTATCACCGAGTGATAAAAGATGGTAACTTTTTCTATATGGAAGGAATGTTCGGCAGTGGATTGGCAAAAGGCCTCGGTTATGGCAGTGGTGGCGCTGTAGGTGGTGCCATGGCATCAAATGTCAATCAGTTCAAAGGGGTCATTTACGATTTTTCTAAGAACGAATTTGATTTCTTCCGCAAATGCAAGGATTTCAATACTTTTTTGAGTGCCAACCAACAGCCCGAAATGAACTGTGAAGACAAAGAATACAGCACTATGAAAGTGCGTGAAATAATAGACAAACTTATAAGTCAATAAAATAAACCTCCAGATATGTTAGGTAAAGAAGAAATCGCAAAACGAATTGCTAAGGAAGTAAAAGACAAATATTTTGTAAATCTTGGAATCGGAATTCCGACTTTGGTGGCCAATTATGTCCGTACCGATATTTCGGTAGAATTTCAAAGTGAAAATGGCGTTCTTGGAATGGGTCCTTTTCCTTTTGAAGGCGAAGAAGATGCTGATGTCATCAACGCCGGGAAACAAACCATCACGACTTTGCCAGGAGCAAGTTTCTTTGATTCTGCCTTCAGCTTCGGAATGATCCGCAGCCAAAAAGTAGACCTGACCATTCTTGGTGCCATGGAAGTTGCCGAAAACGGAGATATTGCCAATTGGAAAATTCCGGGAAAAATGGTTAAGGGAATGGGCGGCGCAATGGATTTGGTGGCTTCTGCCGAAAATATTATCGTTGCGATGATGCACGTCAACAAAGCAGGTGAAAGCAAAATATTAAAACGCTGTACTTTGCCACTAACAGGTGTTGGCTGTGTGAAAAAAGTCGTAACCGAATTGGCTGTTTTGGAAATTACGCCAAAAGGTTTCAAACTATTGGAACGCGCTCCGGGTGTTACCGTAGAACACATCGTTGCTTCAACCGAAGCCGATTTGATTATCGAAGGTGAAATCCCGGAAATGGTTATCAATTAAATAATAAAGGCCCGGAATTCCGGGCCGTTTTATTAGATCACATTTTCAAATATTCGTTGACTTTCGCGATAGAATAATTCTGATTTTCCTACCTTTTGAGCATCATAATTTACAACTTTTATTAAATCAACATACTGATTTAAATTTAGTTTAGTTAGATCAATAGCGGAGGGCTTTTTCTTCCACTCAAGCTTTTTTTGATCAGCATTTATTTCCATAAGGCTTGTCAAACCACAAAGTAAAGGATAAATAAATCCAGGAGGAAAAACCGTTTTCGATTTTAAAGTTTTAAATAGAGTTAGCCTTTCACTATCATGTTTTTCGACTGAACTTATTCTTCCAAACCCAGGCGAGAAGGTGTTATATAATTCTGGAAATTTTATATACAGTCTATCGAAAAATCTCATTATGTCCTCAGTCATTCCTAGTGCTGATTGGACATAAGAATCCGATAATATATGTTTACCGTCAATTTGATTACTAATATTACTATGATCCAAAACACTATTAAAAAATTCTACACATTTTCCTTTGCCGGAATATAAACTAATTCTATTTATCGTTTTAGTATCTGATGGCAGTAAATTCCCTTCTTTTAAATAAATTAAAGGTAAGGTCGCCATTGCAATTACATCTTCGGCTTTGATTATCCCTTGTTCTCCATTCTTCCAGATGACTTTGAAATTTGGATCCAACTTCTCTTTTAAATACTCATAATAGCCCTCTTTGTTTCCTCGAGCAGCAGCAGTAAGTTGAACATTATTATTGCGGGCAGCACAAATTTCCGCAATATGATTATGAAAATCATCCTCAGACCCCAGTTCTCCATTTGGATATATAATTTCTATTGGAATAGAAAAATTTTCGTAGTTCTCTTTTTGACTATCGTATTCGGCCACTATATCATCATAATGTTCAGCCCAATATGCTTTACAGTCATCCCATGTTTTAATTTTGTATGAGAATAGCTTTTCAATCAGATAAATTGCTATAGCAAATGTATTATGTCCGCCATCCATAATCCCTTCATGGTCATCATCATTAAGAGAAATCTCAATTCTATTTCGATCAAGAAGCTTACAACTTTCTGTAGAAAGCAAAATTCCTTTTGATTTATACCAAAATAATTCTGGTGAAGTTTCTAAAGTCTCGTGAATACTTTTAGTAATAGGATTAATTTTGGCAGTCCTAGGATTTACTTTATTATCTGCTAATTTTAAGAGTTTAATGAAATTGGAAGGTGAAATACTTGAATTAAGTCGATTAATTCGCACTCCTTCTTTAGAAGTTTGTTGACTCAAAGCTGAGTCTAGTTTCAAAATTAAATTTTTTGTTTTCATAATATAAATTATTAAATTATTTACTTGAACGACAAGTCTTTAATAGAATAAAATATTATGAAGAAAAGCTAATAAGCTCGTTCTTACCTAATGACTTTTCAATCATAATACCTCTCATCTCTCCAGATGAAACCTATCTTCCAGACAGGTGCTATTATCCAATAGCGTTGCAAATATACTTACAAAAAACTTAATAAACAAGTTTTTGCTTTACTATAAAACAATCAAGATAAAACTTTTTAAATGGTAATTTAATCCTGTTTATAGAATTCTTCAAATTTTACTTTTCGGCTCCTGTAGACTTTGTCTTTTTGGGTTAGAAAGATTTTCTTCCATTTATTGTTTTCCAGTTTGAAATGGATGGAATCGGTAAATTCGTTTGATGCGTATTCGTAATCACCTTCAGCAGTGCTGCTTTCTTCAACTGGTGATAATGATTCTGTCCTAAAATAGAAGTCTTGCGGTTCTCCGGATACTACTCCCGACCAATAACCCCAACCACTATCCCATGAGGAAAACCATTCATGAATAAGATTTGAGTTATTCCCGTCTATATAAAACAGGTAGTGATTGTGAGTATAACCACATGCCGGATATCCAAAATCAATTCTTTTTAAAGGAGAAGCTACAGAATCCAATTCAAGTTCGCCCGACCATTCAGCGCCTTCATCTACTCCTTTAATTTTGAGTGTTTTTGAAAAATTTGCCTGCCTGTTGTAACCCTTAAAATCTATTTTAAATGTTGCAGTACAAATACTGTCTTCTGAATACTTTTTATCCAATAGATACACCACCGCAAAATCATTCCATTTCGTTTTATCATCATAAGTAAAAAAAATGGTGTCTGGTGCAATTGACTTCTTTTCAATAGCTACTGTATCGGTTTTGGCAATAACGCTATTGTTCAACTGATTTTCCTTTTTACAGCTTATGATTGCCAAAAGCACTAAGAGTGAAGCTATCCTTTTCATGGCTATTACTTAAGATAATCCAACAAAACATCGGAAGGATTCATAAAGGTATTTGGGCTTTCGATTATGCTGATGGCTCTTTTTTTATTGAGCTTATACGTCAAATCAAATTCGGTTGTGAATAATATTGCCGACAGGAACGGATTGTTGATGTAAGTAAGCAAAATTTCTTTGGCTTTGTCAATTGTGTGGATTTCCATTTGTTCGTCGCGCTGGAATTTGTATTTAAGTTCCATCTTCAAAATACCTTCATCAACAATTGGCCGGACATAGATATTCATCAAATCGGTATTGCCAATAGTCTTTGCCAAAGTTAATTTGGCAAAAGTACCATACGCCAGGCTCGATTTTACCTGGTCATAGAATTCCGAAAAAGATTCACTGAAGTCCATATTGAATGCTGTTTATTTTAAAAAAACCAACTCGCCACAAAGATTGCTGTAATCACACAAATTAAATCTACAATAAGCATCGTTCCTAAAGCATAACGGGTGTTTTTAATATTTACTGAACCAAAATAAACGGCAATTACATAAAAAGTGCTTTCGGCACTACATTGAAAAATACTGCTTAATCTTCCCGTTAAGGAATCGGCTCCAAATGTATTCATCGAATCAATCAGAAACCCTCTTGATCCTGCCGAGCTAAAAGGACGAAGCATGGCAACTGGTAAAGCATCGGTAATTTCCTTGCTTACTCCCATATTAGAAAATCCAAACGATATCCAATTACTGATAATTTCGAATAAACCGCTATTCCTAAATAAGGAAATGGCAACCAACATTCCCAACACATAAGGAAAAATAGTAACTCCCGTTTTAATTCCGTCATTGGCTCCTGAAACAAAAGCTTCAAAAACAGTAGTTTTGGCCTCAACAAATTTCTTTTCTTTAACAAAGGAAAATATCAAGGTAAAAGCAATAATTCCCACTAATATCAAAGCCGAAAGATTGGATGTAAAATAATTTTTGCCAATTAAATCCAAGTGGTTCACATACATCAACAAACCAACTATGGCCGCAATTAATCCCATCAGTACCACAACTAAGGAAGCGCTTTTGAAATTAATTTTCTGCTTGATTCCAACAATAAGGAACGCAGCAATTGTACCGATAAAAGAGGTTATAATACACGGCAGCATTACATCGGCAGGGTTAACTGCATTGGCAGCCGCTCTGTAGCCAATAATAGAAGTTGCTATCAAGGTAAGTCCCGAAGCATGCAGGCACATAAACATAATTTGTGCATCACTGGCCTTGTCTTTTTCCGGATTTATTTCCTGTAAACTTTCCATGGCTTTTAATCCAAATGGTGTAGCTGCCGAATCCAATCCAAGGAAATTGGCAGCAAAGTTTAAGGTCATATAGGATATTGATGGATGGTCTTTTGGAATACTCGGAAACACTTTTACGAAAACCGGACTCAGAACTTTAGCCAATTTTTCTGTGGCTCCGGAAATAATTAAGAGTTGCATCAATCCGCAGAAAAATGCTAAATAAGCAATTAATGGGAGAATTAAATCAATTAAAGTGTTTTTACATGTTGGCAGCAATCCATCGGATTTTTGGACACCAGAATAAATTTTAACAGTCTTAGCTTTATAAACATAGGTCGTATCCGCGTTCAAGGTATCCCTATTGATGACCATGGTTTGGTCGGGCGCTTTTTGGATGCTGTCCATTACAAATTTTGGCAATTGTTCCAAATATTTCTCTGAAATCAAAACAGGATCATCCTTCTTTCCGTTCAGGACATTGTCAATAGTATAGCTGTTTCCTGCAAATAAACTGAAGATTACAAATGCGATTGAAGAAACAAAAATAGCCAGCCAAAATCTACTTAAAACCATGGGTTGTTTTTTGGTAAATATAACATTTATCGATTTTCAATTAAACAATTAAATCCGATTTTTATCTACAGCCGCTGTGAAGTAGTAAACATTAAGTGAATTTTAATGATTATTTGGCAATAAAATTGATAATTTTTTTAGCGTTTATATATATTTGCTAACTTTTATTAACCACAACCCATTTCTATAAAATTATGAAAAAGAAATACTTATTGTTGTTTTCCATTCTTTTTGTATGCTGTTCCATTTTTGGGCAATCCAAAAAGGATATCCAAAAAATTACTGCCAATTACAATATTAAACTGCTAAAAGAAAAAGAGGTTTTTTACAGAGAAAAAGCCCGTGCCGAGAAAAAGAAAGCCATTGCCGTTGCGAGAGCTAAAAACTGGCCAATCTACACTGAAAAAGAAGACGGAAGCATTTCGGAATTAATGAAACTTTCCCCTGAAGGGCTGCCAATTTACTATGCAACCGATAACGTAAATGCCGCAAAAACAACAAGGACAAATCATTTAAATACTGGTGGTTCGCTAGGCCTGAACCTCAATGGGCAGGGAATGACCGTTAGGGAATGGGATGGTGGAAATGTAAGAGCTTCGCATACTGCCTTTGGCGGAAGGGTTACCGTAGTTGATGACGGAGGTACTACAACCGTTTTTCACTCAACACACGTTGCCGGAACCTTGGTTGCCGCTGGTTCACCTGCAGCTGTAAAAGGAATGGCCTGGCAGGCAAATGCCCGAACTTTCAACTGGGATGATGATGATGCTGAAGCAATTTCTGAAGCAGTTGACGGAATGTTGATTTCCAATCATTCTTATGGTGTTCCAATTACAAGCAATGGTGTAACGATTCCTTCGTGGTTTATCGGCTCCTATTCTCCTGACGCTGTTGTTTGGGATGATATTGCGTATAACGCACCTTATTTCCTTGCTGTAATGTCTGCCGGAAATGATGGCCAGACCGAAGATAATCCAGAGCCAATGGCATTTGGATTTGACAAGCTTGTGTCCAATAAAACCGCTAAAAACAATTTGGTTGTTGCGAGTTGTGAAGACGTGAATCCTGCCGCTGATGGTACAATAAACGCTGCCAATGTAGACATAAGCGGATTCAGCAGCCAAGGACCTACTGATGATCATAGGGTAAAACCGGATATTACCGGAAACGGGGAAAATCTGACTTCAACGAGCAACACCAGTAATACTGCAACCGGTGCATCTTCGGGAACATCGATGGCTTCACCTAATGTTGCCGGTACTTTGGTTTTAATACAACAACATTATAAAAATCTGACCAACAGCTTTATGCGTTCAGCAACCTTAAAAGGTTTGGTTTGCCACACCGCAGATGACGGAGGTAATCCCGGACCTGATCCTTCTTTTGGATGGGGAATATTGAATGCAAAAAAAGCAGTTGAAACACTTACGAACAATGGTTTGAGTACATGGGTTTCTGAAGAAAACCTGAACAACCACCAAGCTTTGACAATGAACGTAAACGCAAGTGGAACTACTCCGCTTATCGCATCAATTACCTGGACCGATGTTCCAGGAGAAGCAAATGTTGGCAACCTTCCTGCAAATGACCCTACTCCGGCTTTGGTGAACGATTTAGATATTAGGATTACAAAAAATACAACTACCTATTTCCCTTGGAAATTAGGGAATGACCCAAGTGCTGATGCTACAAGGACCGGAGACAATTCAGTTGATAATGTTGAACAGGTAAAAATTGATGCTCCAACTGCAGGATTATACACTATTACTGTAACCCATAAGGGGACATTGGTTACCGGAAGCCAAAAATATTCTTTGGTAATCACCGGTTTATCATCGCCTTTTGCCCTTAATTCAACTTCAGATAACCTGACTGTTTGTGCCAATCAAAATGCGGTGTACACTTTTAACTATACACAATCCGGCAGCGGAACAACGACATTCTCAGCTGTAGATTTACCTTCCGGAGCTTCGGCTTCATTTGCTCCAGCTTCTTTAAGTGCCAACGGAACGGTTACGATGACAATTTCAGGCCTGAATAATGTGGCTCCAAATGAATATTTTGTTGGAATTAAAGGTACCAGTGCTACTGATACTGAAACCCGATATAAATCTTTGAGAATATTCAATGCTACTTTCCAACCTATTGCATTGCAGAGTCCAACAAATGGCCAGTCCGGATTATCCACTTCGGCTAATTTGACCTGGGCTATACATCCCAATGCACAAACCTATAATGTTCAGGTTTCTACATTCCCAGATTTTTCAAGCTTTGTGCAAAATGATATTGTAACAGATAATGAATATAGCCTAGATGGATTAAATGAGGCTACAAGATACTATTGGAGGGTAATCCCTTCTAATTCTTGTGGAAATGGAACTGCTGCAAATGCAAGCACTTATTCCTTTGCTACTGGTACTTTAACCTGTAACCATGACTTTGTTGCAGATGATTTTTCCAACAATGTTATTGCAGATGTCCCAAATTCTGAAGCGACTGTTCCTGTTACCGTTACAGGCGGATATACTATCGGGGATTTAAATGTGAGCATGGATATTACTCATACCTGGATTGGTGACATAACCGTTACGCTTCAAGGACCGGCTGCCATTGGAAGTCCAATCATTACTTTATTGGATATTCCTTGCGGAGACTTTCAGAACATAAACTGTATCATGGATGATGATGGTTCTGCTCTAGGTTGTGCCGGGAATCCGGCAGTATCAGGAACGGTTATGCCTGTTGATCCATTAAGTTCGTTAAATACCTTACCAGCTGACGGAGAATGGACGCTTAGGGTCTTTGACCACAATAACGAAGATGGTGGTACTATCAATAGCTTCAGCATTAACTTGTGTAGCGTTGAGAATGCGTTGTCTGTAGTTACTAATCCGTTTTTGAACAGTAGTGTTTATCCAAATCCAACCAAAGGAATCGTAAATGTTTCCATTCCGGGATTGGCTGAAACTGCAACCATAAAACTATTCGATTTACAGGGAAGGCAAATCCTTTCCAAGGAAACCAACCAGGTTCATACCTCTTTTGGAATAGACAACCTTCAGGACGGAATTTATTTGGTCAATATCGAAAACGAACAGGCATCGGTTACCAAAAAGATTATTTTACGAAGAAACTAAAAAATAAAAAAGCCCCGCAAAACGGGGCTTTTTTTATACATGTATAATTTCGTCATCAATCAATAAATCCTCACGTCTGAGCCTCAGGAAAATTTGCGCTACCGCAATGACGTCCTTTTCACAATAGGTAATGATCCTGTCAATGTCTTTCTCTACATAGTAAACATGCGCAACCTGGCTTCCGTCAATATCCCCTTTCGGAGATGGAATTCCCAGTATTTTGGTCAATAATTTTAAGGAAGTGAAATGTTTGTAATCTCCAAACTTCCACAATTCCAACGTATCCAAATGAGGGATTTCCCATGGTTTTTTGCCAAATAAATTGAGTTTGCCCGGAATGGCAATCTGATTGATAATCATTCGCCTTGCGATAAAGGGAATGTCGAACTCCTTAGCATTATGCCCACACAACACGTGTTGTGCCTGATTAAAATGAGTGTCAAGCAGATTGGAAAAATCCTTTAAAATCTTCTTTTCATCACCAAAAAAGGAAGTTACCCTAAAATTGCGGATGTCACTTTTGTTGACAAAATAGCCCACAGAAATACAGACTATTTTTCCGAATTCTGCCCAGATTCCTGCGCGATCATAAAAGTCTTCGGGCGTAAATTCTTCGCGTCTTTGGTATTGGGTCTTTTGTTCCCAAAGTTCTCTCATTTCATTGTCAAGCTCGCTGAAGTTTTCGGTTTCAGGAACTGTTTCAATATCGAAAAAGAGAATGTTATTGAGGTTTATCTTTTCAATCATCTTGTAAAAATTTAAGAAATTACCGACTTAAAATTAATGGATTAAATCGAAATATGAAAGAAAATTATTAAAAAAGTGATTGCTGCCTGAATGGGCTTTCATGTTCCAACAGCCATTTCTTTCGCCATAAGCCTCCGGCGTAACCGGTTAAGGAGCCATCAGTTCCAATAACGCGATGACAGGGAACGACAATCCAAAGTGGATTTCTTCCATTGGCTGAAGCCACAGCACGAATAGCTTTTACATCGCCCAGCTTTTTAGACAAATCGAGATAAGACATGGTTTTTCCAAAAGGGATTTTTAGCAATTCCTGCCAAACCTTTTGTTGAAAATCGGTTCCCTGCGGGTTCATTTTAAAATCGAAATCCTGACGCTGTCCGTCAAAATATTCCCGAAGTTGGGAAACACATTCTTTAAGATTCTTGGGGATTTTAGTAGAAATCTCTCCTTCGCTAAGCACCGATATTACTGAAATACCATGCTCATCACCAACAATTTTGGTGATTCCAAGCGGCGATTGGATGAAGGCAGTTTCCATCTGATAAAGTTATCAAATATTATTTTGAAAAGCTATAAATATAATCTTCGAGTGCTTTCAATTCTTCATCGCTCATGCTTTTGGTAATAGCGAAATTGGTTTTCATGATGTCGTACTGGCTCGGATCGACAATTGGTTCGCTTTGTTCCTGTAGAAATGCAACGATGCTGGCGTTTTTGGCTTTGTAGATTTTGGCTATTTCCTCAAGGCTTGGCCCAATGATTTTTTGATCTGGTTTGTGGCAGGCAATACAATTTCCTTCGCCTTCAAACAATTCCTTTCCAGACGTTTTTACTGAAGTTTCGTCTGCTGGAGCTTCAGTTTTGTTTTCCTTGTTTTGGCAGCAAATTAAAGTTAAGGGCACTAATGCCCAAAGTAATTTTTTCATTTTATTTCGTATAAGCTTCCAACGAAGCGACATCTTCTTTTGTAAGATTAGGAAAAACAGGGCAAAGACATCCTCTAAATTTCCCCGAAGCCTTTAATACAAGCTTTTTCCTTTTCCCGTGAAGATAATCATAAAGGTTTAAATGTTGTTTATGGTATTTTCTGCTTATATCTCTCAATACCGGTCCAGTTCCAACTGCATCAAGTTTGTGGCAGGCTGCACAATTGGCATTGAATATTTGCTTTCCTTTTTGTGCATCTGCACTTTGATCCATTCCTATGCTTGTGCCACAAAAAGGTTGATAAACTGGTTTGGGTTCGAGGTTTTTCTGCTCCTTATTTTTAGACAAAATATAAGCCGACACCAAAGTAGTGGTGACTATAAAAACCAAAACAAATTTGAAAATCAGTTTCATTGTTTTACTTATTCAAAAGAACCGCCGCTTCCTTGGCGAAATAAGTCGAAATCAAACTCGCGCCTGCACGCTTGATGCACATCAATTGTTCCATCATGATTTTGTCATGGTCGAGCCAACCTCTTTCTGAAGCGGCCTTAATCATCGCATATTCCCCCGAAACGTGGAAAACCGTTACCGGAACATTCACCGCATTTTTGACTTCGCGAACAATATCAAGATATGCGATTCCCGGTTTTACCATTACCATATCTGCGCCTTCCTCAACATCCATCAAGGCTTCCTTAACGGCCTCGATGCGGTTGGCGTAATCCATTTGGTAGGTTTTTTTGTCTTTCGGAACTTCAACATCGGCTTCACGTGGCGCACTATCCAAAGCATCACGGAATGGTCCGTAAAAGGCCGAAGCATATTTTGCCGAATAACTCATGATTCCCACATTCGAAAATCCTGCAGCATCCAAACCTTGGCGTAGGCGCAAAACACGTCCGTCCATCATATCGCTTGGTGCGACAAAATCGGCTCCAGCCTGAGCATGTGAAACAGCCATTTTTACCAAAGCATCGTTGGTTGCATCGTTGGCAATGTCGCCGTTTTCAATGATTCCGTCATGCCCATAAATCGAATACGGGTCGAGTGCAACATCGGGCATTACAATCATTTCAGGGCAGGCTTTTTTAATGGCTTTGATGGCATTCTGCATCAATCCATTTGGATTCCAGGCTTCTTTACCAGTGTTGTCCTTTAAGCTTTCATCAACCTTTACATAAATATTCACTGCGCGGATTCCCAAAGCATAAATCTCTTTTACCTCTTCAACCGTCAAATCCAACGACCGGCGGAAAATCCCCGGCATTGATGGAATTTCAGATTTGTAATTTTCGCCTTCAGCAATAAACATTGGAAACATAAAGTCACTCGGACTCAATGTTGTTTCGCGAACCAGGGAACGAATGCTCTCATTTACTCTTAATCTTCTGCCTCTTTGTAATGGAAACATAGTTTTATATTTTATACCCAATCAATTGGGTTCATTAATATCTTAATTAATTTTTCCTCTGCCGAATTTGGCTCAGGATGATGATCGTAAACCCACTGCACATGCGGTGGAAGACTCATCAAAATCGACTCAATCCGACCGTTGGTTTTTAATCCGAAAAGCGTTCCTTTGTCGTGCACCAGATTGAACTCAACATAACGGCCACGACGGATTTCCTGCCAGTTTCTTTGTGCTTCGGTATACCCTAAATCCTTTCTTCTTTCAACAATCGGAACGTAGGCTTCGAGGAAACTGTTGCCGACTTCGGTTACAAAGTTATACCAATCTTCCATTTGCATCGTGTCGGTTTGTTTGCAATAATCAAAAAACAATCCGCCTATTCCACGTGCTTCGTTTCGGTGCGCATTCCAGAAATAGCCGTCGCATTGTTTTTTATATTTCGGATAAAACTCGGGATTGTGCTTGTCACAGGCGGTTTTACAGCTTTGATGGAAATGTTTGGCATCTTCCTCAAACAGATAATAAGGTGTCAAATCCTGACCTCCTCCAAACCATGAGTTGATTACGTTTCCATTATCATCATACATTTCAAAATAACGCCAGTTGGCATGAACCGTAGGCACCATTGGGTTTTTAGGATGAATGACCAAACTCAGTCCGCACGCAAAAAAATCGGCTTCTCCTACGTTGAACATTTTCTGCATCGTTTCAGGAAGTTTTCCATGGACTGCAGAAATGTTTACGCCACCTTTTTCAATAACCTTCCCATTTTCAATAACGCGTGTCCTTCCGCCGCCGCCTTCTGGCCGCTGCCAGATGTCTTCACGGAATTTGGCGACACCATCAACTGCTTCAAGCCCGGTTGTGATTTGGTCCTGTAGTTTTAATATGTATTGATAGAATTTATCTTTCATTGTACTCTGATTTCAGTAAGCCGAAATAAACGACATCTTCTAAAACTCCTTCGTGGTTCTTGAATTCCTCACGCAAAATTCCCTCTTCAGTAAAGCCATGTTTTAGGGCAATACGTTGGCTTCCTTTGTTGATTTTTGAGGTACAGAGGAAAACTTTATTCATCTGCAATTGGGTAAAACAGAATTCGATAGTTTGTGAAACTACTTTTGAGATGATGCCGCGTCCTTCAAAATCGGCATCGATAAAATAGGCCAATTCACATTTACGGATATCTTGCTTGATATTTTTAATGCAGATATAGCCAATCAAAATATGGGTTTCCGTATTCCTGATATAGAAATAATAACCATCATTGTTGGTTTCTTTTTGGATATTGTCTGCAATGAACTTGTTTGTTTTTTCCAAGTCCAAACAATTTGAAACTGTAACCGGAAAGGTTTTTTCAATATGGCTTTTGTTCTTCCCGATAAGGTTAAAAAACTCTTCGGGAAGAATGTTAGCGATTGATTCTATTTTCCAATTTTCAAATTTCATTACGATTTGTATTCTTTGACAGCTTCAACAAATGCCTTGGCGTGATCAACGGGAATGTTTGGCAAAATGCCGTGGCCAAGGTTTACGATATAATTGTCTTTACCAAATTCATCTATCATTTCGTGCACCATTTTTTTGATGGTTGGAATTGGCGATAATAATCTTGACGGGTCAAAATTTCCTTGCAACGTGATTCTTCCTCCTGATAAATACCTCGCATTTCTTGCTGAACAGGTCCAGTCAACTCCAAGAGCAGATGCTTTAGATTTTGCCATATCGTTCAACGCAAACCAACATCCTTTTCCGAATACGATTACTTTGGTATCTTCGGCTAATGCATCTACAATCTGATTGATGTATTTCCATGAAAATTCCTGATAATCTTTTGGGGACAGCATACCGCCCCAAGAATCAAAAATCTGCACAGCGTTACAGCCCGCTTTCACTTTTTCCTTTAAATATAGAATAGTCGTATCGGTGATTTTTTGTAATAAAGTGTGTGCCGCAACCGGATTTGAAAAGCAGAATCCTTTTGCAGTGTCAAAACTTTTCGAACCTTTCCCTTCCACAGCATAACAGAAAATCGTCCATGGTGAACCTGCAAAACCAATCAGCGGAACCTCATCGTTCAACATTTCCTTGGTTAGTTTAATCGCATCAAAAACATAGCCTAGAGTTTCGTGAACATCAGGCACAAAGGTTTTATTGACATCTTCCATCGAGCGAATCGGGTTCGGAATAATTGGCCCCAAATTGTCCTTTAGCTCGACGTGGATTCCCATGGCTCGTGGCACAACCAGGATATCCGAAAACAAAATTGCTGCATCTGGCTTAACAATTCTTATTGGCTGAACAGTAATTTCTGCTGCCAATTCGGGAGTTTCGCATCTTGTGAAGAAATCATATTTATCGCGCAAAGCCCTGAATTCAGGCAGATATCTTCCTGCCTGTCGCATCATCCAAACTGGCGGACGTTCTACGGTTTCGTTATTTAAGGCTCGTAAAAAAAGGTCGTTTTTAATCATTTTTATTGTCTATAATATTCTATACATTTCATTATTGTGCTTTCAACATTCGGTTGATTGGCAATAATTATATTTGGTGTTGCATATTTTAAAGCTTCGGCAGTTGTGTTGCCAATGCAGAAGCAAATTTCATCTTCAATTTTATTTTCCTGCAGAAAACTCCCAACTGCTGATGGGCTGAAAAAAAGTATTCCGTCCGGCGTAAAATCTATTTTATGTGTTGCCGGATTGGTTGTGTAAACCTCAATTTCATCCAGCTTGATATTTCCCAGCCTCAAAGCATCGGGCAAAACGTCTCTTCTGATATTCCCACAAAAAAAGGTAAAACTGATTTTGGGATATTTATTGAAAATAATCGAAGCCAATTCGGCGGCATAATCAGAATATTCAATGATTTCGAAACCATTTTGCTCTAATAATGCCTTGGTTTTTTCGCCAACGCAAAAGCATTTTCTGATTTTGATTTCCCTAATTTTCCTATTTTGAAGAACACTTTCAACTGCATTTTGACTGGTAAAAATCAGGCAGTCATTTATTGAATCGATTTTAAAATCCTTGCTTTGGATGCTGATAAAATTGGCATCAAACACCGAAAAATCCGCATTCAACAATAACTGCTTTTGTTTTTCTGAAAGCTTCTTTGTTGATAGTATGCGAATTGGGTTTTGCATCACTTCTTTAATTCGTTCTTGATTTTTTTCATCAGTTCAGCACCACCATTATTTAAAATTTCCTGAGCCGAATTGAATCCTAATTTTTTCCACTCCGAAATGTCCACTTTTTTATCGATTTCGAGTTTTTGTTTTCCGTCTATTGATAACAAGACTCCCTGAAATTCTATAGTGTCCTCTTCTTCATTATATTTAGCCAAAGCCCCAATTGGCGCAGTACATCCACCTTCAAGCGTTCTCAAAAACTGACGTTCGATATGTGTACAGATTTCTGTTTCAATATCGTTTAACTGAGAAACGGCATCAATGGTAAAATCGTCATTTTCCATAGCGACAATAACCATTGCGCCTTGCGCTGGTGCCGGAATCATCCAATCCAAATCGATATAGTTCTTTGGTTTTAAATTGATTCTTTCCAAACCTGCAGCAGCAAAAACAGCTCCGTGCCAATCATTATCCTTAAGCTTCTGCATTCTGGTATTCACGTTTCCACGCAAATCAACAACGGTATGATTGGGATATCGGTTCCACCATTGTGCCTGACGGCGAAGGCTTCCTGTAGCAATTGTAGCTTCGCCTTCAAGTGCGTCAATGTTGCCTTCATAAACTAAAATATCCAACACATTGGCACGTTCTAAAACAGCAGCCTGTACAATGCCTTTGGGCAAAGCTGTTGGTACATCTTTCATAGAATGCACAGCAATGTCCACCTTTCCATTAATCATGGCAATGTCTAGAGTCTTGGTAAAAATCCCGGTGATTCCGAGTTCGTAAAGTGGTTTGTCAAGGATGATATCGCCATCTGATTTCACGGCAACGATTTCGGTTTTATACCCCAAATCCTGAAGTTGTTTCTGAACCGTGTGTGCCTGCCAAAGTGCCAATTCGCTGTCGCGGGTTCCTATGCGTATGGTTTTTTGTGCCACTTTATTGGTTTATTTTCAATAACGGATTATTGAAAGAATGATTTTTCTTGTTCTAATTGGAATACTTTTTCAATCCATTCAATGCCTTCGTCAATTGAGTCACCATCTTTAAGGTGGTTTACAAAATGATTGGTGATTTTTTGGATGATCCTATTGCTGATTAATTCAGCCTGTTCTTCGTCAAAGTTGGATAATTTTTTACGTTGAACATTCAATTCGCCT
This sequence comes from Flavobacterium wongokense, assembly GCF_021608265.1. GTDB lineage: Bacteria > Bacteroidota > Bacteroidia > Flavobacteriales > Flavobacteriaceae > Flavobacterium > Flavobacterium wongokense. Next base: position 1,060,986 of record NZ_JAKIHP010000001.1, on the reverse strand, counting down.
TCTTTGATTGAGTTTAATTTTTCCTTTAAAGCCTGAATTGTTGGAGCAAATTTCCTGTTTTTAGTCCATTCCATAAACTCGGCTGTGATTTCTTCAATGATAGCTTCGGCTGCCGGAATATGCAATTTGCGGTTTTCCAATGTTTCATCAGTAATCTGAGAAAGATGATCCAAATGGATTAAAGTAACACCATCAACATCAATCACATTTTCATGGACATTTTTCGGAATCGACAAATCCAAAATCAACAATGGTTTTTTCAGGTTCAATATTGCTTTGTCAATCGTTGGATTTTGTGCTCCTGTTGCAACCACAACGATATCCGCTTTCTGTAATTCCAACTGCAAATCGGCATAATCCTTAACAATTACGTCTAATTTTTGAGCCAGTTTTTCAGCTTTATCCTTGGTTCTGTTGATTAAGGTGATGTGGTCGTGTTTAGTATGTTTAACCAAATTTTCGCAAGTGTTCCTTCCAATTTTTCCCGTTCCGAAAAGCAGGATATTTTTATTGGTAATGTCTTTTACATTTCTGATAATGTACTGAACCGAAGCAAACGAAACCGAAGTCGCGCCTGTAGAAATCTCTGTTTCGGTTTTGATTTTTTTGCTCGCCTGGATAACCGAATTGATCAATCTTTCCATGAAGGAATTTACCATTCCGTTCATTTTGCTTTCATTGAAAGCGATTTTTAATTGGCTGATGATTTCGAAGTCTCCCAAAATCTGACTGTCTAAACCAGTTCCAACTCGGAACATATGGTTCACCGCATCCTGGTTTTTATAGATATAAGCCACTTCCTGGAACTCTTCTACCGTTCCCTGGCTGTTTTCGCAAAGTAATTTGATTAACTGATATGGATGGTTTGCAAAACCATAAATCTCTGTCCTATTGCAGGTTGAAGTAACGATTAAGGATTCGATTCCTTCTGCTTCTGCCTGGATTAAAATGGTTGCTTTTGCAGCGGTATCCAAACTGAATTTTCCTCTTACAGTTGCATCTGCCTTTTTGTAACTCAACCCTAATGCATAAAAAGAAGTATGTTTCGACATATTAAAATTTTCCATATTTACACTTTCCTTAAAAAGTTAGACAAAACTATTATTAACTACTTTATAAAAATAACGCTGTAGGGACTTTTTGTATCGCTTAGGGATTTTTTAAACCAAAATGATTATAACAACGTAAATTCTATTAAATTTGCAATGAAATCAAGCGTTCAGAAAATGCTTATGTAGATTAATTCTAAATAAGAAATCTGCCTGGCTTCTAAATCATCTACGAAAAAACATCGCTATGGGTTCTCAAGAAGAGATAAAAATTGAAAATGATTTTATTTTAATTCGGTTTCAAAACGACGGAAATGAAAATTTCCACGTAAAACGCCCTATTACACAAGGACTTATTCAGTTTCACTTTGGCATCAAAGGGAAAGCAAAATTTGTTTTCAATGAAGGAACTTATGCGTTGGAATTGAAGGATGAGAAGTCTCTTTTGTTTTACAATCCACAAAAGGAATTGCCTTTGGATTTGGAATTAGCACCAAATACCTGGGTGATTTCAGTAATTATTTCGATTCAGAAGTTCCACGGATTATTTTCAAATGATGCGAATCACATTCCGTTCCTAAGTGAAGAAAATAAAGACCGTAAGTATTATAAGGAAGGTGACATCAGTCCGTCGATGGCTATTGTTTTGAGTCAATTATTCCATTACAATTTAAATCCACAAATAAAAAACTTGTATTACAAAGGAAAAGGATACGAACTTTTGAGTTTGTATTTCAATCGTTCCGAAGATCCAAACGCCGAGCAATGTCCGTTTTTGGTTGATGAGGAAAATGTGTTGAAAATCCGCAAGGCCAAAGAAATCATCATTGCGAATATGGCTGAACCTCCAGGTTTGGAAGAACTTGCCGACAGGGTTGGCCTAAGCCTGAAGAAACTCAAAATGGGTTTCAAGCAGATTTATGGCGATACGGTTTATGGTTATCTGTTCGATTATAAAATGGATTATGCGCGCCAACTTTTAGATAGCGGTTCGTATAATGTAAATGAAGTCGGACTCAAAATAGGTTACAGCACCGGAAGCCATTTTATTGCCGCCTTCAAAAAGAAATTTGCCACAACACCGAAGAAATATTTAATGTCGTTAAATCAAAACACATAACAAAAACTGCCCAATGAAAGGAGTATTATTAGTAAATCTGGGTTCGCCCGAAAGTCCAACGCCAAAAGATGTAAAGCCGTATTTAGATGAATTTTTGATGGATAAATATGTGATTGACGTTCCGTATTTATTGCGTGCCTTATTGGTTCGCGGCATCATCCTGAGAAAACGCCCTGAAAATTCGGCTGAAGCCTATGCTAAAGTTTGGACCGACGAAGGTTCTCCGTTGATTGTTCTTTCGAAACGATTCCAGAAGAAAGTCGAAAAACTTGTTGATGTTCCTGTTGCTTTGGCAATGCGTTACGGAACGATGACTATACAAAAAGGCTTGCAGGAATTGAAAGATAAAGGCGTTACTGATGTGATGCTTTTGGCTTTGTATCCACAATATGCCATGGCTTCTACAACTACAATTTGGGCTTTGACCGATGAATTGCAAAAGAAGCATTTTCCGGAAATGAAAATCACAAAAGTACCTGCTTTTTATAACAAACCTGATTACATTGAAGCTTTATCCAACTCGATGAAAAAGCATTTAGGGAATTATGATTATGATAAGCTGGTTTTTTCGTACCACGGAATTCCGGAACGACATATCCGGAAAACCGATGTAACCAAATCGCATTGCAAAATAGATGGTAGCTGTTGTGTTACGCCATCGCCGGCGCATGAGTTTTGTTATCGCCATCATTGTTATGAAACTACACGTCAGGTTGTAGAAAAATTAGGAATTCCAAAAGATAAATACCAGGTAACCTTCCAATCGCGATTGGCTGGTGATAAATGGCTCGAGCCTTATACTGACATCGTTATCAATGATTATCCAAAACAGGGAATCAAGAAAATTGCTGTGGTAACTCCGGCTTTCGTAACCGATTGTTTGGAGACCTTGGAAGAAATTGCAATGCGTGCCAAAGAAGAGTTTATCGAACATGGTGGCGAAGAATTTTTAACCATTCCATGCATGAACGACGAAGACGAATGGTGTGGCGTTGTAGCCAATTGGATTAAGGATTTTGAACGCTAATAAATTTTAAATGGAATACTACAACTACATAAAATCGCTCCACCTCATCTTTGTAATCACATGGTTTGCGGGTTTGTTTTACATAGTGAGGTTGTTTGTATACCAAATTGAAGCCAACGACAAGCCTTCTCCCGAAAAGGAAATTTTGCAAAAGCAATACAAAATAATGACCTACCGTTTGTGGTATATTATCACCTGGCCAAGTGCGGTTTTGGCAGTTGCCTTTGCCATTTGGTTATTGATATTAATGCCTTCCTGGCTGCAAATGCCGTGGATGCATGTCAAATTGGGATTTGTGGTTTTACTGATTGCCTATCAGATAAAATGCCATCTGATATATAAGGAACTACAAAACGACGTTGTAAAATACTCTTCGAATTTTATGCGCTTGTGGAATGAAGGCGCAACGATTATTCTGTTTGCCGTGGTTTTTTTAGTCATCCTAAAAAATGCCTTCAATTGGATTTACGGCGTAATCGGAATTGTTTTATTTTCCATTTTAATAATGCTCGGATTTAGATTTTACAAACGCATTCGCGAAAAAAACAAGTCATAAAATGCTCAAAGGATTCAAAATGTCAATGCTGTCGCTTCGTATTAGGATTTTTCTATCGATGATTATATTGATATTGATTGCTTCCATTTTGATGGCTTCGATTTCTGTCATCCAATTTAAGAATGAAGCCAAGGAATACCATCAGGAAAGATTGGACCGAAAGGAATTTGCTATAAAGGAACATATTAATTATGTCCTTGCAAATACTACTTATCCGTTGACGGAAAAAAACCTTCCCCTTATTTTTAAGGACAAAATACACGAATTGGCCGACATCCATAACCTCGAAATCAATATTTATGGATTGAACGGGAAATTGCTGAAATCTTCCAAAGCTTCCTTTTCTGTAGACAAAGTGGCGCCGCCAATTCCGAATTATGTCTTGAAACTGGTCCAGTCGTCTGTAGAAAAAAGATATGTTGACATCAAAAATGTAAACGGCGTCAAGAACCGCTCTTCCTATAGCCAAATCAAGGATGACAAATTTAAGCCCTTGGGAATCCTGAATATCCCTTATGTGGAAGACGACGGTTTTTATGAAACCGAACTACGCCAGTTCCTTTTGAGATTGAGTCAGGTTTATTCCTTCATGTTGATCGTTGCGTTTGCTTTGGCATACTTCCTGGCGAGTTACATCACAAAATCGCTAAAAACGATTTCCGATAAAATTTACGAAACGAGCCTGAACCAAAAAAACGAGAAAATCGTTATTGAAGCCAACAGCAAAGAAATTAATTCGTTGATTAATGCCTATAATCAAATGGTGGACAAACTTGAAGACAGTGCGACAATGCTGGCTCAGAGCGAACGGGAACAGGCTTGGCGCGAAATGGCGAAACAGGTTGCACACGAAATCAAGAATCCGTTGACGCCAATGCGATTGACGGTGCAGAGTTTCCAGCGGAAATTTGATGCCAATGATCCCGAATTAAAACAAAAGCTAAACGATTATTCCAAAACTTTAATCCAGCAGATTGATACGATGAGTGCTGTGGCTTCGGCGTTTTCCAACTTTGCTTCGATGCCTGCGCAGCAAAATGAAACGCTCAATGTGGTTCAGGTTGTCGAATTGGCTTTGGATATTTTCAACGAGGATTTCATTCTTTTTGAAAGCAATAAGGAATATGTAATTTCGAAAATCGACCGAACTCAGTTGATTAGGATTATTACCAATTTGGTTAAAAATGCCATTCAATCCATTCCGGATGAGCAATTGGACAAACGCATTTTGGTATCGGTTAATGAAAAAGAAGACAATGTAATCATTTCTGTTGAGGACAACGGAATCGGAATTGACCCTGAAAACAGGGAGCATGTCTTTGAACCAAAATTCACCACAAAGACCAGTGGTATGGGCTTAGGTTTAGGAATTATCAAAAATATCATAGAAAATTACAAAGGAACCATTACTTTTGAAACAGAAGTCGGAAAAGGATCTACATTCATTGTTTCGCTTCCCATTGTTAAATAAAACTGCTTACCATGAACTTCGAAAACATACTAGTAACTACAGAAAACGGAATCGGGCAAATTACGATTAATCGTCCTTCAAAATTAAATGCTTTGAACAAAGCAACAATCCAGGAATTACACGATGCTTTTGAAGCGCTTGAAGCCAATGAAGAAATTCGGGTGATTATTGTTACCGGAGAAGGCGAAAAGGCTTTTGTTGCCGGAGCAGACATTTCGGAATTTGCGAATTTTTCGATTCAGGAAGGCGCACATTTGGCGGCTCAGGGACAGGAATTGCTTTTTGACTTTGTCGAAAGCTTAAGAAAACCGGTTATTGCAGCTGTGAATGGTTTTGCACTTGGCGGCGGTTTGGAACTGGCAATGTCCTGTCATTTCAGGATTGCGTCTGATAATGCCAAAATGGGTCTGCCGGAAGTTTCGCTTGGCGTAATTCCGGGTTATGGAGGAACACAGCGGTTACCACAATTAATAGGGAAAGGCCGTGCGATGGAAATGATCATGACCGCAGGAATGATTTCTGCCGAAGAAGCTTTCCGTGCCGGATTGGTGAACCATGTGGTGCCACAGGCTGAGCTTTTGGACTTTACAAAAAACATTGCAACAAAAATCATGAGGAATTCGCCTTTTGCAATTGGAAGAGCGATAAAAGCCATCAATGCTAATTACAAAGACGGAATCAATGGCTTTGAAACCGAAATCAGGAATTTTGGAAAATGCTTTGGCACCGAAGATTTCAAGGAAGGGACCACTGCATTTTTGGAAAAAAGAAAAGCGGAGTTTACCGGAAAATAGCTCCTAATTCAAGCGGTGTTTGGTGTTTTCAGGGAAATAAATTTTGAATTTTATAAAAGTTGTTAAAATTTAATGCCTTGTTTTGTTACATTTGGAAGCAACAAGCTTTTTCCAGTGAAATTGTAACATCCAAAACATGAAAAAACTATTACTCATTGCCTTATTTCTTTTTAATTTATCCGTTTCTGCACAAATCCCAGGTGAAATAGATGCTTCCTTTAATACTGAAGGTTGGTTTGCAACTTCCGCATCAATCTCTAAAATTGTCACACAACCTGATGGAAAAATACTTTTAGGAGGAGATATTGATTTTTTTCATGGCATTGCTGTCAATAATATTATCCGATTGAATGCCGATGGCAGTTTAGACAATACTTTCAATCTGGGAACTACATTTGTGGATATTTCCACGTTTGTGCTTCAACCTGACGGGAAAATTGTTGTCGTAGGAAGAACGCTCACTAGTTCTTTACTGGTACGTTTGAACGCCGATGGTTCGGCCGACCCTTCCTTTACTTCTGTTTTAGGTCCAACGTGCCTTGCCTTACAGGCTGATGGCAAAATAATAGCTGGTGGAATTGACGGTGATCAGGTAGTTCGTCTAAACACTGATGGATCAACGGATTCCAGTTTTAATTCGGGTGCTTATTTAGATTCTGTTAATACTTTACTGGTTCAGCCTGATGGTAAAATAATGGTTGCAGGAAATTCGCTTAGCGGGACAAATCAACCATGCCTCTACAGGCTTAATATAAATGGAACTATTGACGGCACTTATAACAATCAATTAGTAACTGGAGAAATAAGCTCTTTATCAAGGCAGTCTGATGGAAAAATAATAACCAGCGGTAAGTATTTTTCAGGTAGTGGCATCAGTGGTTTTAAAAATGTTATCCGATTAGAAGCAGATGGTTTAATAGACAATTCTTTTTTAATAGGACAAACAGATTATGGAAGCCTAACATACTCTATGATTCAGCCAGATGGAAAAATTCTGATTGGAGGACAATTTTCTACCTATAACGGAACATCCGCCAACAATATTACTCGTTTAAATTCTGACGGAACGATAGACAATTCTTTTACAACCGGAATTGGCCTTAACCAAACTGTAAGCGCTCTAGCCGTTCAATCTGACAATAAAATACTTATTGGAGGCAGCTTTACTTATTATGACACAACTGCTGCCGACAGCATTGTTCGTTTGAATTCCAATGGTAGTTCAGACTCAGGTTTTCTCACCGGCATTGTAGTTGCCAATAGCAGTGCGAAGGCATTATGCATACAATCTGATGGAAAAATTGTAGTCGGCTTCAATGGCAATCATTATAATAATTCAAGATTAAATCGCCTTATCCGCCTCAACTCAGATGGCTCAACCGATAGCTCTTTTAACATTGGCAGCGGATTTAATTTGGGCTCAGGTGCTTTCACCCACATTGACGTCATTGTCCAACAAGCTGATGGAAAATTGGTGGTTAGCGGGTTGTTTTCAAATTATAATGGGCATAACGTTAAAAATCTTGTGCGACTCAATACCGATGGCTCTTTTGACAATACATTCAGCAATGCAAACAGCAATAATTTGGAGGATGTTATCAGCATGGTTATTCAACCCAACGGTAAAATAATCGCTTGTGACTGGGTTACAAATGGTGCTTTTAGTGACGTTGTTAGATTTAATGCCGACGGAAGCCCAGATCCTACCTTCATTTCAGTGGCCGAGTTTGATCAAAGCATATCTAACATTGTGCTTCAATCCGATGGGAAAATCCTGGTAGGTGGAGACTTTACTTCCTATAACAACACCACTGCAAATGGTATCATTCGATTGAATGCCGATGGAAGCATTGACAATTCATTTAACAGTGGAACGGCTTTTGAAGATGGCGGCCAGGTTTATTCTATAGCGCTATTGCCTAATGGCAAAATAATGGTAGGAGGTTTCTTTTTCTCGTATAATGGGACTACCGTAAAGCACTTGGTTCGTTTGAACAGCGATGGAACACTTGACACTTCCTTTAATACCGGTACAAGTTTTAATCGATTTGCCTGGACAATTGCAGTCCAGCAAGATGGAAAAGTTTTGGTCGGAGGAATCAATTTTTCTTCTTATAACGGTACTCCTTCAAACCGTATCATTCGTTTAAACTCCGATGGTTCTGCCGATTCATCATTCATCATTGGTTCAGGTTTTAATTCGGCCGTTAATTCTTTGGCAATCCAGTCGGATGGAAAAATTATTGTTGCCGGTGCCTTTTCAAACTATAATGGTTCGGTTGCAAAGGGGATTATACGCTTGAATGGAAATTCATTAGGGCTTGATGACACTGCACAAATGGAACTCAGGCTTTACCCAAATCCGGTTAAGGATAATCTATACTTTGACATGGATGCCTTTTCCGAAATTAAGTCTTGCTCGGTCTTTGATTTATTGGGCAAAAAAATTATCTCGGAACTAACCTCAGAAAATACAATTGATGTCAGCAGTCTTCCTAATGGAATGTATATCCTAAAAGTAGAAACTGCAGCAGGTCAATTCATCAAGAAATTTATTAAGGATTAACAAATAAGGAGAACATTCAGTTCTCCTTTTTTATTTTCTGCCTTCCCATTCAGCATAAAACTGCGAAAGGAAATCTTCCATGTACTTATGGCGCTCTTCGGCTATTTTTTTGCCTGTCGCAGTATTCATCTTGTCTTTTAGCAGCAGTAGTTTTTCGTAAAAATGATTCAGCGTTGGCGATTCCGATTTTTTGTATTCCTCCTTATCCATATTCAGCTTTGGCAAAATTTCAGGATTGTACAAAGCCCTGTTCTTAAATCCGCCATAATTGAAACACCGCGCAATCCCAATTGCTCCAAGGGCATCCAATCTATCGGCATCCTGAACGATTTCAAGTTCTTTGGAGTTGAATTTCTTTTCAAAATTCCCGCCTTTGAATGAAATGTTTTCTATGATATTGATGACATGCTGGATAATTTCTTCAGAAACATTTTCACTTTCCAAAAAAGCTCGGGCTGTTTTTGGACCAACGCTTTCATCTCCGTCATGGAATTTACTATCGGCAATGTCGTGGAGCAATGCGCCAAGCTGGACAATAGTCAAATCACAATCTTCGCCTTTTGCAATCAATAATGCATTTTTATAAACGCGTTCTATGTGGAACCAGTCATGGCCACCTTCGGCGTTTTCTAATTTTTCCTTTACAAAAAGGATGGTTTTATCTATTAAATTCATCTGATTTGGAATAAAAAAATCCTTAATGAAAAGGATTTGATTTTGTAGATTTTATCTTGCCAGTGCCGGTTCGACCCATTTGAAAATTGTTGATTCAGTAGGAATTACCAATCGCTCGGAAACTTTTGCCATCCTTGCCGGAAGTTTCATCAGGTATTCTCTTGCCTTTTCAGCTTCATCTGTTAAACCGGTAAGCTTTTCAATTTCCCATTTTTCGATTAATTTCTGCATGATGTCAACATAATCTGAAGCGGTGTAAACTCCTATTCGCTGCGCAGAATCTGAGAAGTTTAGGAAAGCCTCTCCTATTTTTTCTCCCGATTCCCTAAGGAATTGGGCTGGCATTACAATTTTTTGTTTCATCATAAAGTTGAAGGCCAAAAGCATTTCACTTGGGTCAACTTTAAAAATTTGGGATACAAATTCGCTATAAGCATGGTGGTGACGCATTTCATCACCAGCAATCATCTTACATATTTTTGCTAATTTTTTGTCGCCATATTGTTTGGCTATTTGTGAAACCCTGTTGTGTGAAATATAAGTTGCCAATTCCTGAAAGCTGGTATAAACAAAGTTCTTATAAGGATCACGGCCGGTACCAATATCAAATCCATCAGAAATTAAATGCTGTGTGGTCATTTCGATTTCGCGCATATTTACGCGGCCTGATAAGTACAGGTATTTGTTCAACAAATCTCCATGGCGGTTTTCCTCGCCTGTCCATTGACGAACCCATTTACTCCAGGCATTATTTTCTACCTGGCCAACACCATCAACATCCATCAACCAGGACTCATAGGTTGGTAAAGCTTCTTCAGTAATCATATCACCAACCAACGTTACCCAAAAATCGTAGGGTAAATCTTTGGCTATCTCTCTTAATTCCTTCACTTCTTCAAAAAAGTTTTCGTTTTCGGAATCAGGCAAAAAGTCGGATGGCTGCCAAATAGTTTCAACAGGAATAAGGTATTCCTGCATATAACCTTCAATCTTACTTTCCAGGGACTGCATTACCTCCAGACGGATATTCTTTATTGACATTGTATCGAAATTATATTTTAATAGACTGGGTTACTGACTTTTCTGTTTTCTCCATTAACTCTTCAAAAGGATAATCTTTTACAGCAATCGCTTCGTGAATTATAAATTGCAAATTATTTCCTAAACCCATTGGAAAAGCTCCAAATTTAACCATTTTCCACGAATTATTGATGGTAATTGGCACAACATATGCCGAAGGCGCATATTTACAGAGGATTTTTAGTCCGCTTTGGGCAAATTCTTTTGGCTTTCCGTCCTTGCTTCTTGTTCCTTCAGGAAAAATAACTGCCGAGCGTTTGTGTTTTTCAATATATTCAGACAATTGCTTTATTACGGGAATTGCCTGCTTTGGGTCTTTCCGATCGATAAGGATTGAGCCGCCATGCCTAAGGTTGTACGAAACACTTGGAATGCCTTTCCCCAGTTCCTTTTTGCTGACAAATTTGGCGTGAAACCTCCTCAAGTACCAAATAATTCCTATGATATCATATAAGCTTTGATGATTGGCAACAAATATTATTGGAGCATCTTTCGGAATCGTATCCCTATTCTGTACAGTATAGGTTGTCCCTAGAATACGGGTACATAAAGTCAGGCAAAAATTCAGGTAATCGACACTTTTTTTATGAGCCTGATAGCCAAAAACGTTCAGGCATATCCATTGAACAGGATGAAAAATAACCAGGCACAATCCAAAACAAAGATAATAGACTACTGAAATTGGATACGAAATAAGCTTTTCCATTGCATACAAAATAGAGGACAAAAATAAGGAAAAATAGGGGGACGCAATATAAAACAAGGTTAAAAACAGTTTATTTTTTTATAAAATATACAGTTTTTATACACCTGTTTGAGGTCAAATCCACGTACCTTTAAAGTGATTATAATCAATATTGGAACCGTCAAAATAATTTGTTCAAAACTCCTCTGGTTTGTATCCTATGACATCAAAAAAAGCATTATTTTTATGCCACAAAATTTATAAAAAATGAGTTCAGAAAAAGAAGCGAAATTAAAAGCATTACAACTAACACTAGATAAATTAGACAAAGCTTACGGCAAAGGAACCGTAATGAAAATGGGAGACAAAGCAGTCGAAGAAGTAGAAGTGATACCTTCAGGCTCGCTTGGTTTGGATTTAGCTTTGGGCGTAAATGGTTATCCAAAAGGAAGGGTTATTGAAATATACGGACCTGAATCTTCGGGTAAAACAACATTGACGCTTCATGCCATTGCAGAAGCCCAAAAAGCAGGTGGAATTGCTGCCTTTATTGATGCTGAGCATGCTTTTGACAGAAATTATGCCGAAAAGTTAGGCGTTGATATTGAAAATTTAATCATTTCACAACCTGATAATGGTGAGCAGGCATTGGAAATTGCCGAAAACCTAATCCGTTCCGGTGCAATTGACATTGTAGTAATTGACTCTGTTGCTGCATTAACGCCAAAAAGTGAAATTGAAGGCGAAATGGGTGATTCCAAAATGGGATTGCATGCCCGTTTGATGTCACAAGCCTTGAGAAAACTAACTGGAACCATCAGCAAAACCAATTGTACCGTTTTCTTTATCAATCAGTTGAGGGAAAAAATTGGAGTTATGTTTGGTAATCCTGAAACAACAACCGGCGGAAATGCTTTGAAATTCTATGCTTCAGTTCGTTTGGATATCCGTCGTTCCTCACAAATCAAGGAAGGCGAAAATGTAATTGGGAACCGAACTAAAGTAAAAGTGGTTAAGAACAAAGTAGCGCCACCTTTCAAGACTGCCGAATTTGACATCATGTATGGCGAAGGAGTTTCCAAAACTGGAGAAATCCTCGATTTAGCGGTTGAATTTGAAATCATTAAAAAAGCCGGCTCTTGGTTTAGCTATGGCGATACAAAACTAGGCCAGGGAAGAGACGCTGTCAAAGTGCTTATAAAAGACAATCCGGAATTAGCTGACGAATTGGAACAAAAAATAAAAGAACAGATTAAAGAGAACGAAGCTTAAAAACTAAATCACGCCCAGAGCGTGATTTTTTTATTATCTTAACGCAACCATTTTTACAAACGAACATCTTTAGGAACAAATCGAATATAATTATGAAGAAAGTATTCTCACTTTTAGCCTTAGTTTTCTTACTAGGTGCTTGCACACCAGACGATAATCCGCATTATACATTTGAATTGACAAAAATTGAAAGTGTTGAAATTCCAACAGAATTTACATTAGGCCAAACCTATCCGATTACTGTTCATTTTAAACTGGCAACTTCCTGTCATTATTTTAACCAGCTTTATTATGAAAAGTATTTGAATGAGCGAACGATAGCTGTTGAAACCGCTGTTGAGGAAAGAAATAATTGTATAGAAACTCCAAATGATGAGGCAGAATATACTTTTAATTTCTATGTAACAAGCAATGGCTCTTATAAATTTAAGTTTTATCAAGGGAAAGATGAAAATAATGTGGATGTATTCTTAGAATATGAAGTGCCTGTAACGAACAAAAAATAATAGTCAATTTTTGAAAATTGGATTTAAATCAACTCATAAATGATTGCAAAAACAATGATAGAAAAGCGCAAGAACAGTTATACCGATTATACTCGTCAAAACTGTTTGCTGTCTGCTTAAAATATTCGCGCAATCATACCGAGGCACAGGATAATTTCCAGGATGGTTTTCTTCTGATTTTTAATAAAATTGAGCAGTATTCCTTTAAAGGTTCTTTTGATGGCTGGCTTAAGCGGGTAATGATTAACCATGTTTTGCAACAATACCGGACGCAGACATTCCTGAGTTTGGTAAATGAAGACGTTGCCGAAGATCATGAAGTTGAAATTGATGATGACAACATATCGCTGGACTATTTGTTAAAGATTATCCAGGAATTACCAGACCGATACAGGTTGGTGTTCAATCTTTATGTTAATGATGGTTATTCGCATGCCGATATTGCTGACATGCTTTCGATTAACATTGGAACATCAAAGTCAAATTTATCTCGGGCACGAATGATTTTAAAGGAAAAAATAGAACAGCATAAAAACGAGGAAAACAAAAAATTTCCTTCTGCAAAATGAGTGAAAGAAAAAACATAGATCGACTGTTTCAGGAGAAATTCAAGGACTTCGAAGTTAATCCTTCCGAAGAAGCCTGGGTAAATATTGAAGCAAAGCTCGACGACAAAAAGAAAAGAAGGGTAATTCCATTTTGGTGGAAATTATCTGGTGTTGCTGCCGTGTTTTTACTTGGTTTTTTAATCTCGAAATCCATATATGATGGTGGTGTCAAAACAGACAATCCTATTGTAAACGAAAATAATTCCAATCCAAAAGACAAAACCAATATTAAGGATGTCCATTCAAAACATATGAAAGACAATGAAATTCCGAATGAACCGAACAGCAAACCGGAAAACCAAAGTCCAATTGTAAATCAAAATGATGCTGGTAAATCCAATCAGGAAAAAGTTGAAGACCTCAATAAAACAAATAATTCCGTTTCGAATAATGCGGTTGTTGAAACTTCCAATAAAGTCAAAGGCAGCAACACTTCGGAAGAAAAAAAGGGAACTCAAAAATCGGTTTATTCCTCAAAATCTACTGTGGCAGAAAGAAAAGCATCGCATCGCCGTTCTTTGAAAAATAGCTCCAATCCTGAGAAAAACAAAGCTTCAATTACCGAAACAGCTTTTGAAAAATCACAGGATCAGCTTGCCCAAAATCCAAAAACCAAATCGAAAGAATCCAATCAAAATCAGCAAAACAATAAACAGCCCAATGCTGAAAAAGAACTGGTACAAAACGATTCAAAAGACAAAAACAACAAGGAGACTCCAATTTCTGAGGATAAAAAAACCATCAATCTTGATGATTTAAAAGGAAATAATAATTCAAAAGTCGCAACAAAAGAAACCGACAAGAAAGCAAACGACACAGCTTCCAATAAAAGTGTCGCTAAAAATGAATTGGAAGAATTGCTAAATGAAAAAGAAAGCAAGAAGAAAGAGTCTAAAAAAAGCAGGTGGCAATTGACCTCAAACGTTGCTCCTGTTTTTTTAGGTTCGATCGAAAGTGGTTCGCCAATCGATTCAACACTTTCCAGGAATTCCAAATCGTATAAAACCGATGTGGGCTTTGGACTTGGCGTAAGTTATGCCGTGAATAAAAAATTCTCCATCAGGACCGGATTGAATAAGGTAAACATGAGTTATGACACTAATGACATCCTGTTTTTTACCGGGCTACAGGCAAAAACACTGCAAAATGTCAGCCCAATAGCCAGCAGCAAAATGATCCATGTGGAAAGTAGTACTGCAGCGACTCCAAGTTTTTCAGAAACCACTTTACTCCCTTTTGAAAATTCATTTGTACACAAAAACAGTGGTTACCTTAAACAGGAAATGGGTTATCTGGAAATGCCGGTTGAAATGACCTATAACTTGTTGGACAAAAAATTTGGCCTAAAAATCATTGGTGGATTCAGTACGCTTTTCCTTCAGGACAATAAAATTACAATTGTCGGCGAAGATCGTTCTACCGTGCTTGGGGAAGCCAATAATTTAAATGACGTCCATTTCAGTACCAATTTGGGACTTGGAATAAAATACAGCTTTATGAAATCTTTTGAGTTCAATGTTGAACCTACTGTAAAATATCAACTGAATACATTTAACGAAAACGCCGGACATTTCAAACCCTACCTTTTTGGGATTTACAGCGGTATCAGTTATAAATTTTAGTTTGTTACTATGTTTAAAATTAGTTAAGGTGATGTTATTGCTTCCGAGTAATAGCTGAAAAAGAGTTCCAAGGTTAGGGACTCTTTTTTATTTATGGAATGCCTCAAGTTGTTTTAGGATGACTTCACGGACAGATGCCTTTAAAGTCTTTTTGTATTCAGTAGTAGCATCTTTGGTATCAAAAAAATGATGGATTTTCACTCTCATTTCACCCGGGCTTCCACTAAAGAAGGTATAGGAAAATCGTTTTTTGTTATCGGCAAAAGTCAACGGAACAATTGGAATGTGATGGTCAATTGCCAAGCGAAAAGCTCCATCCTTAAACTCATCCAGCAATACAGATTCGTCATCGGGAACTCCGCCTTCGGGGAAAATGCAGATACTCAACCCTTGATTCAAACGTTTCTGTGCTCTTTCAAAAACCGCCATTCTGCTTTTAGAGCTTTTCCTGTCGACCAGAATACAGGTTCGTTTGTAAAAAAATCCAAAGAGCGGAATGTTAGCCAATTCCTTTTTGCCCACAAAAACAAAGGGATTCTTAACTACCGAAAGCATCAGCATGATATCGGTCATTGAAGTGTGATTGGAGACAAACATATAACTTTTGCCTTCGACGATTTCCTGCTCGGTTTCCACTTTTGGGAAAAATCCCATTCCAAGCAAAATGAATTTGGCCCAAATCCTTGCCATGACAAAGAAATAAGGATACCATCTTTCCGAAAGTATTGAAATAAAAAGAAATGGGAACATGACGATTATCGGAATCGCCATTAGTATGTAGAACCAAATGCGATAAAGTGTCCAAAAAACAATTTTCAGTGCTCTCATCTGTCAAAAGTAAGGAAACGTATGCAATTTTTGATACAAAGGTTTAACTTTGCGACTAGAAAAAAACTGAAGATGTCAAAAATATTAACCGGAATCCAAAGTACCGGAACACCACATTTAGGGAATTTATTGGGCGCCATTCTGCCTGCTATTGAACTATCGAAGAATCCAGCCAACGAATCGTTTTTGTTCATTGCCGATTTGCATTCGGTAACGCAGATTAAAAATGGAGATGAGCTTCGTCAAAACACATACAGTACAGCCTCTGTTTGGCTTGCTTGTGGTTTGGATATCAACAAAGTGATTTTTTACCGTCAGAGCGACGTTCCCCAGACAGCGGAATTGTCCTGGTATTTGAGTTGCTTCTTCCCTTTTCAGCGTTTGACTTTGGCACATTCCTTTAAGGATAAGGCTGATCGATTGGACGATGTAAATGCCGGTTTGTTTTCGTACCCAATGTTAATGGCTGCGGACATCTTATTGTATGATGCCAATTTTGTCCCGGTTGGAAAAGACCAGTTGCAGCATATCGAAATTACACGCGATGTGGCTTCGCGATTCAATCACCAAATGGGGGAAACCTTTGTCATTCCTGAAGCTAAAGTTCAGGAAGACACCATGTATATTCCCGGAACTGATGGCCAGAAAATGAGTAAATCCCGTGGAAATATCATCAACATTTTCCTCGATGATAAAGCTTTGCGCAAACAAATCATGACGATTGAAACCGACAGCACGCCATTGGAAGAACCAAAAAATCCGGATACGTGTAAAATATTTGGGCTGTATAAATTATTGGCAAACGCAGAACAGATTGCCCAAATGAGAACGAAATATGAAAATGTAAATCGTGATTTTGGTTACGGTCATGCCAAACAGGAATTGTTTGAATTGATTATCACGAACTTCAAAACCGAACGTGAAAAATACAATTACTATATGAGCAATCTTGCGGAAGTGGATGTTTTGCTAAAACAAGGTGCTGCAAAAGCCGGAAAAGTAGCTGATGATGTTTTACAGAAAGTCAGGGTTAAATTGGGATTTGAATAATTAAACCGCTTCAAACAGTTTTCCGGGCAATGGCCTTACAACACCTTTGAGTTCCATATTTAAAAGCAAGGTTGAAATCCTGAAAATCGGGAAATCGCATTCCAATGCTATGATGTCGAGTAATTGCTTTCCCTGTTTTTGAAGATAGTTGTAGACTTTTTGCTCGTCATTATCCAAACTTACAAATAATTGTTTTTGAATGGGACGCGTTTCTTTTGCTTCCAATTCCCAATTCAAAATATAAATCAAATCTGCCGCCGAAGTCATCAGGTTGGCGCGTTGCGTTTTGATTAGATTATTACAGCCTGAGCTAAATCTATCCGTGGTTCTTCCCGGCACTGCAAACACATCGCGGTTGTAATCATTGGCAATCATTGCCGTGATTAATGAGCCTCCTTTTTCGGCACTTTCAATTACAATTGTGGCTTCGCTCATTCCGGCAACTATGCGGTTTCGTTTGACAAAATTTTCCTTTTCGGGGTTGGAACTGCTCCAAAATTCAGTTAGGAATCCTCCATTCTGTTCCATTTTGGCAACGTATTTCTTGTGTGTTTTGGGATAAATCTGATTCAGACCATGCGCCAAAACTCCAATGGTTTGCAGGTTATTTTCCATTGCGGCCTGATGCGCAACAATGTCAACACCATAAGCAAATCCGCTGACGATTATTGGATTGAAAATTGCCAAATCGGCTATCAACTGCCTGCAGAAATCCATTCCGTGAGAAGTAATTTGGCGTGTGCCGACAATGCTGATTATTTTCCTGTTATCCAGATTTAAATTGCCCGATGCAAAAAGCAAAACCGGTCCATCAATACAGTGTTTTAATCGATCAGGGTAATTTACGTCCTGATAAAAAAGCAGCTTGATTTTTTCACTTTCAATGTATTTTAATTCCTGTGCTGCCTTTTCGAAAATGGTTTTATCCTTCAGGTTTTTAATCAAAAAATCACCAATACCGTCGATTGACTTCAACTGACTCGCTTTCGAATTCAAAACATTCGAAGCTGAACCGCAGTGGTTTATCAGTTTTTTAGCCACAACATCTCCAACGCCCTCCACTTTCAATAAGGCTAAAACGTTCAAAAGTTCAGTTGAGTCCATATAAGTAATTTACTACGAAAATAAGAATTTTTTCTTGGGATTGTTAATAAAAATTGTGAATAATTTTTTGATACTACTATTGTTTCTCTAAATTTGTTCACATGAAGATTGAGCAATACATTTCCCAATTATTATATCGTTATCAATGTGTTACCGTACCAGGATTTGGTGCGTTCCTGACGGAATTCCAGTCGGCACAATTGGACGAAAGCTCGCATTCATTTTATCCTCCTAAAAAGATGGTTTCCTTTAATCCATTCATCAAAAACAATGATGGTTTATTGGCTAATCATTTGGCGGAAGCCGAAAAAATCTCTTATGAAGTTGCAGTAAATGCAATCCAGAATGAGGTGTCGCATTGGAAAACCAAGATTCAGGAATTTGGGAATTTCTCTATCAAGAATATCGGTGATTTTTCATTGAATTCGGAAAAGAACATTGTTTTTGTTCCGGTGGACCAAATCAATTACCTGAAGGAATCTTTTGGACTGAGTTCCTTTATTTCTCCGGCTGTAAAGCGTGAAGTCTTACGTGAAACCTACAAAGAGGAAGTAGAACAACTCGAAGAACAGGCTCCGATAATCTTCACTCCTGAAAAGAAAAGAAATTATTCATTCCTGAAATATGCTGCGGTATTCCTGCTTTCAGCCGGTATTGCCGGAACTGTAGGGTACAAATTCTACGAAAAGAAAATTGCCGAAGAAACACTTTTGGTACAAACCAACGTTCAGAAAAAAGTAAACCAAAAGATTCAGGAAGCAACATTTTATATTTCAAATCCATTGCCGTCTGTGACCTTAACCGTTCCTGCTGAAAAAATGCCGTACCATGTAGTTGCCGGTGTTTTTAGGATTGAAAGCAATGCAGAAGAACATTATCAGAGATTACTCAAATTAGGATTTAAAGCTATAAGGCTTGCGCCAAACAAACACGGATTATTCCCGGTGTTGTATGGAAGTTATCCAAGTTATACCGATGCACAGCAGGCTATGAAAGACATTCATAAGTTAGATAACAAAGATGCCTGGCTTTTGATACAGGAACAATAAAATTATCCCGTGAAAACGGGATTTTTTGTTTAGGCTCATTACCTTTGCAAAAAAAAGTATGAGCCCAAAATTTCCTTCAGAATCACATACCATTTTAACCGATTTGGTTTTGCCAAGTGAAACCAATCCATTGAATAATCTTTTTGGCGGCGAATTGCTGGCACGAATGGACAGGGCAGCGAGCATTGCAGCACGAAGGCATTCCCGAAGGATTACGGTTACTGCTTCGGTAAACCACGTTGCTTTCAATCGTGCGATTCCTTTGGGAAGCGTTGTAACTGTTGAAGCGAAAGTGTCCCGTGCGTTTACATCCTCTATGGAAATCTTCCTTGATGTTTGGATTGAAGACCGTGAATCAGGGAATAAAACGAAGGCAAACGAAGCCATCTATACTTTTGTTGCGGTTGATGAAACTGGAAATCCTGTTCCGGTGCCACAAATTGAGCCTCAGACTGAAGAAGAAAAATTGAGGTTTGACGCAGCTTTGCGCAGAAAACAACTGAGTTTGGTCCTTGCCGGAAAAATGAAACCGCACGACGCAACCGAATTAAAAGCGTTGTTTTTATAGTACCCCTTTTTTTATTTAAAAAAAGCAGTATATTTCCAAAAATTCTGTAAAATGAAAACCATTAAATTTTTGTTGGTTTCTGTTTGCTTTTTTGTGAATGCTGCTATGGCGCAAAAGGGCATTGATCCAACTCCGGAAGACATTACGAAGGCAAAAAAATTACGCGAAATTTATGCTAAAGATGACATTGCCATCCTCGAAAGCAGTGATTATATTTCCTTTGATTTAAACAAAAAAGACGGAAAAGTAATTGTAAATCACAATTCTAAGGAGAATTTGATGAACATCAATTACCGCTCAGATATCCACAAAGCCGAATTTTACGACAGCGAATCGAGCATTGAAACTTTCTCTATGAAATACCGCAATGACAAGACTGCACAATTTCAGGTAACGGACGAATATTATAAGGATAAGGATTTGTTCTACAACGATGCAAAGGTAAAATACATCACAGTTGATTTTCCTGTCCAGGGCTACAATTATAAATACGAAATGCAGAAAAAGTATGATGACGTAAAGTATTTTACGGCTTTGTACTTTAATGATGAATATCCAATCCTAAAGAAAAAAATCTCATTTGACATTCCAAACTGGCTTGAAGTTGAATTAAAGGAATTGAATTTTGACGGTTACAAAATCACCAAAACATCCTCTCAGGAAAAAGACATCACGCACATCACCTATACATTTGATGATGTTCCTGCGGTTTACAAGGAGGAAGAAACTCCGGGAAGAAGCTACATTTATCCACACATCCTAATCCTGGCGAAATCTTTTACCAAAGACAATGTAAAAACTCCATTGTTCAGGGATTATAAGGATTTGTACAAATGGTATCGTTCACTGGTATTGATGATGAAAGACGATCCGAATGTAATGAAAGCAAAGGTTACGGAGCTTACGGCAAATGCCAAAACCGATGACGAAAAAATCAAGAACATTTACTATTGGGTTCAGGACAACATCCGTTACATCGCTTTTGAAGATGGCATTGCCGGATTTAAACCCGACGAATCCAACCACGTTTTCGAAAAAAGATATGGCGATTGTAAAGGAATGGCCAATTTGATTAAGCAAATGCTGAAATTAGCCGGTTTTGACGCGCGTCTTACCTGGATTGGAACCAAACACATTGCCTACGATTACAAAACCCCATCTTTGGCAGTGGACAACCACATGATTTGTACATTGATTTACAAAGGCAAAAAAATCTACCTTGACGGAACTGAAAAATTCAATTCTTTGGGCGATTATGCAGAGCGCATCCAAAACAAGGAAGTCATGATTGAAGACGGAGAAAACTGTATCATTGAAAAAGTACCAGGCGGAAATGCCGATGCCAATAAAGAGGTTTTCAAAGCCGCATTAAGCCTTGACGGAGAAAAGATGATTGGTACGTGCAACAAAAGCTTTTTAGGCGAGAGCAAAACCCAGTTCCTGAACATTTACAATAGTTTTGAATCCAATAAAAAGAAAGAACGCCTTGATGGTTTTTTAACAAGGCAGAAAAAGGACATTGTTGTAAACGATTTGAAGACAAGCGATTTCAAAAACCGTGATTCGGTTTTGACGCTTGATTATGGCATTGCGATTTCAAATAAGGTTTCTTCTTTTGACAATGAGATTTATGTTGATTTGGATTTTATGAATGAATATAAAGGCTTCGAATTAAAAGACCGTAAAGTAGATTATGAGATGGATTATAAAACCTATTTCAATTCCGAAATAACCTTAAAAATCCCTGATGGTTACAAGGTGACCAAAATACCTTCGAACCTGGTCATCAAGGAAAATAATTTCGACGTAAACATCAGTTTCGAAAACACCGGAAAAGAAATTGTCTATAAAAAAACATTCCTGTTCAAAAACGCCTGCATCAAAGCGGGTGAAATTGGGAAGTGGAACGATTTCAACAAAAAACTAATTGAAAATTATAACCAACAGATTACCTTATCAAAATAAAACCAAAATCAAATGAAAGCCAAATTGTTATTGCTTTTGCTATTCGTAACTTCGTCGATAATAGCTCAAGATAAAAAAGAAATACGGGACTTTTTTTGGGGTCCAAAAGATGAATTCAAAAAAGCCAATTCCATTCCCGATAAATGGAAAAACGAATCTGCAGTCTTCATCCATAAAAGGGAGCATTATAACTATCATAAGTTTGGTGCCAGCGTTACCTACACTTCAGCAATCCGAAAAAGGGTTAAGCTTTTGGATCAGGCTGCCGTAACCGAGTTTTCGCAGTTTTCCTATAAAAACAAATTCTATTCGAACAAAGCATATGGAACTGTTTGGCGCAGAGGAACCAATTTCGTTGGGGTAAAAGTGGTTAAACCTGATGGAAAGGAAATTGAAATCGACACCGAAAAGGAAGCGAAGGAAGTAAATGGCGAGCAAAAGCTGGCGATTCCAAACCTGGAAGTTGGTGATATTATCGACTATTATTTTTACAGTGTTGAGCCTTTCAAATCGGTTTATGATTACACTTTTGCTGCGGTTGAAACTCCTTTGGGCGATGTTTATCCAACTATGGATTTGAAGATTACATTGGAAACTGAAAATGATTTCTTTGTAAATTTCAATACGTATAATGGTGCTCCGGCTTTAAAACAAATCCCAACCAAAAGCAGTGGCGAAAGAAGCTACGAACTGACCGAAAAGAATATTGAAAAGAATGAATTCCCGCGTTGGTTTTACCCTTACGCAGAAATGCCATGCTATAAGTTCCAGGTGATTTTTGCCCGTTCAGGGAAATTTGAAAAACTGGCTGATGGCTTTTTGTCTGAAAGCGAAAAGGAAATCAAGAAAACGGTTGCCAAAGAAGACATCTATGATTATTACAACAAGAAGTTCGTTCCAGATGGTGATTTAGGCCCAATCAAGGACTTCCTGAAAGGCAAATCTTTTGCCAGTGAAGAAGAGAAAGTACGTGAGGTTTACTATTTCTGCCGACACGAATATTACACGCGCTACATTGAGGCTTTTGTGGTAAATGACGCTAAGATTTTTTACCCTTTTGAATATTATGGTGGTAACCCGATATTCTTCAGTCGTGAGGAATCCTTTATCAACTACTTTATGTATTTCCTTAAAAAGAATGAAATTGATTATGATATCATTGTGGCAACGCCTCGATACAATGGTTCCATCGATGATTTATTGATTCAGGGAAATGTTACCAAACTGATTAGGGTAAATACTAAAAATCCGGTTTACCTTGAGTATTTTTCACCGTACACGAGCGCAGATCAGATTGATTATTCTGTAGAGAATTCCAAAGCCTATGTTTTGGAAGTTTCCAAAGGAAAACGAGTGACTGATGCGTCTACGGTTGTGCTTCCGTCAAGTACTTACCAGGAAAACAATTATAAAACCAAAACCACTTTAAAACTGGATGATTTTACAGGATTTAAGGTAAAAAGAGAGTCTTCTTATTTGGGTCATTTAAAGGAAAATGAGCAAAAGGAAAAGTTCAATTTCTATGATTTTGTTTATGAGGATTATAAAAAATATGGCACAACCCAGCTTTTGGAATATGTAAAAAACAAAAAGAAAAAAGAACAGTATACCAATGAGTTAAATGCCTTGATTAACAAAATGAAGGACAAACAGAAGGAAGCTTTTGAAAAATCTGCTGAAGAGGAATTCGAATTCGCTGTTGAAGATTACAAACTGGAAATCAAGAACAGCGGTCGTTATGGCAAAAAATCGGCTTTGGAGATTGAAGAGAATTTTAATGTAAAAGACAATCTGATCAAAAAGGCAGGCGATAAATATTTGATTGAAATTGGCAAAATGCTGACGGCCCAAATTGAAATCGACCAAAAGGAAAAAGACAGGAAAAACAACATTTATATGGTTTATCCACGTTCTTTTGACAATGAAATTATTCTGGAGATTCCAGCCGGATATTCGGTTTCGGGCTTGGAAAAATTCAATAAAAAGGTGGAAAACGAAACAGGTGGATTTACTTCTAAAGCTGAAGTGAAAGGAAATCAACTGATCATTAATACCAATAAGTATTATAAAAATTACTATGAGCCAAACGCCAATTGGAATAAGATGATTGCATTTTTGGATGCAGCTTACCAATTTACGCAGGAAAAGGTCTTATTGAAGAAAAACTAAACCAATCCACAGCATAAAAAAAGCCCCGACTGAATCGGGGCTTTTTTTATTTTATCTTCCGGACAACCAAGTCGTCGGATTGAAATAAACCGAGTTTTGCGATACCAGGAATTTGAGGACGGTCTGACCATCAGCATCAGTCCTGATTTTGCCTAAGGTTTCTTTTGCCGAAACCTTATCGCCAACCTGTACATTTACGGAACTCAGGTTTTGGTATATAGTGAAAAAGTCTCCGTGCTTAATCAAAACGGCTTTTTTAAGCGGCGTTATTTGCTGAACCTGGGCTACTTCACCAGAAAATACGGCTCTGGCAATCGCTCCGCTTTCTGTCGAGATTTCAATTCCACTGTTGTGTACAATCAACGATTTGAAAACCGGGTGTGGCTGGTCACCATATCCAAGTGAAATGGCTCCTTTTTCCACAGGCCAAGGCAACCTTCCTTTATTTGCCTTAAAATTATCGGAAACCAATTTCCCTTCCGGTGTCAAAATAATCTTATCCGAGGATGTAATCCTGGCCTTCTCAGCTGTTGTTATTTTAGGATTGGATTTGGCGTTGGCAGCTGCAGTTCTTCTGTTGGCAGCAGCAATCGCATCACGAACCAGTTTCTTGATTTGACCATCGATCTTTTTGGTTTCTGACTGCTTCTTCTTGATTTCAGCAACGATTTTGCCTTTCTCCTTCTGGATTTGGCTGGCTAATTTCTCCTGCTCTTCCTTCTCTTTCTCCAACTGTTCCTTTTCTTTTTCGTTT
The DNA here is from genome assembly GCF_021608265.1 of Flavobacterium wongokense. Taxonomy (GTDB): domain Bacteria; phylum Bacteroidota; class Bacteroidia; order Flavobacteriales; family Flavobacteriaceae; genus Flavobacterium; species Flavobacterium wongokense. The sequence continues at coordinate 1,036,468 of NZ_JAKIHP010000001.1, read as the reverse complement.
TCTACAATGAGCTTTTCCTTTTCTTTTTTCTGAACCACAATTTGATTGGTATAGCCCATAAGTTGTTTGGTTTTCCCTTCGATTTCCTGACCCTGCATTTTTCGGTAACTCGCATATTGCTTCATGTACTGCGCACGTTTATACGCCTGAAGGAAGTTTTCAGAAGACAGTAAAAACATCGCACGGCTTTGTTCAGAACGGCTTTTATACGACTTTAATATCATCGCTGCGTAATCTTTCCTGAGTTGGTCCAAGTCTTTGTTAAGCTGATTGATTTTAACCTGATTGATGTAAATGTCGTTGTTGAGTAGTTTGGTTTGCTTTTCGGTGGTTTTGATTAGTTTTTCCTTTAGCCCAATTTTTTCCCTTTGAATTAGCAATTGGCCAACGACAGTTTTTTCCTTGCTTTTTACGGATTTCAGCAATTGCTCCTTTTCCTGGATTTCCATCTGAATCCGGGCTTTGCGCTCTTCCAATTGTTCTTGTGTTGGTGGCTGGCTCCACATTTTTAGCGTGAAGCAAAAGAATACTAATACGGTTAAAAGAAATTTTGGCATATGGGTTAGTTCTGTTTTATAAAAATTCGGTCATATCCTTCGGGAACATCGTAGGGAAAACTCAGGTCTTCGTTGAAAGTGATTGAATTGTAATCTATTATAATGGTTGTCTTTCCGTTCTTTTGAAACGCATTAATCGTCAAGCTTGCCGGTAGTATTGCCGATGCAAACTCTTGGAAATTGGGATAATTCGCTTCAAAATTACGTTCTTTTTCCGGTTGGCTGATTTCCTGCTTTTTTAGTAGAAAATGTTCCGCTTCAAACGAAAATGCTTTTTGGGTACTGCCTTCGGTTGTATTTAATTTATAGAATTTATCGGTTTCGGTAAACGAATATTTCCCTTTTGTCAAATCATCAATGGGCTGCCCAATCAGCATGTTCTGGATTTTATAGAAATCCAAATCGGTTCCCAGCCATTGGCTCAAGGCCTGATAATCACCTTCAAAATAAGAGCCGTTTATTTTCTCGTAATACTGAACCTGTTTTGGTGTAATCAACGCTTTTGCCATGGTTATTCCAAGAACGCGTATGCTTACCAGGATCTTCTCATCTTTTTTGATTTTGATTTCGGCCGTCACGCTTTGCGAATCATCTTCATGTTTGTACTTGGCGCTTGCTCTAATATATAACGTCGAAAAACCAATTTTATTATCGTAATGTTTTTGGATGATTTTTTCAGAAGTCAGCACGCTGTCTGTGTTTACAGCATTTGTCGGCGTCTTTGTGTTGACAAATTGCTTCGGTTTACACGAGGACAGTGTTACGCAAACCAAAAAAACAATCGTTAGAACGTGCAATCCCTTTTTCATTATTTCTTTTGCTTTTTGATTAATTCGTTGGCTTTTGTAAAATATTTTTCTTTCTTATTGTTGTCTCCCAAACCGTTGTAAGCTTCGCCTAATTGAATATTGAAATTGATTTCCAAAGCTTCATCATCCACAACAAAGTCGAGTCCTGATTCTAAAATAGTGGCTGCTTTTTTAAAGTTTTTAAGCTGATTGGTCGCCAAACCTGCATAATAGTAAAACTGTGGCTGTGTTGGAAAAAGCTGCGTCAGGTTATCTGCTTTTTTGGCTAAAACATCAAACTGCTGGTTTTCGGTATAAGCCTGCATCAATAATAACTGCGTTTCCACATCGTCTTCGTTATTTTTCAAATGCATCTCAAAATATTTGATGGCTTGTGCCCAATTGGATTTTGAGTAATAAAACTTACCTATTTCCTTGGCTACCTTAACTTCCTTATCATTATCAAAATACGAAATCGCTTTGTCTAAATCGGGTTCATATTTTGGATTATTTCGGGTAAAAATCAGGAATTCATTCAGCATCCTGTGTTTGATTTTCGAATCGATTTTTTTGCTTGGAAACACAATGTTCATTGCCTTCACGGCATTATCTCCATCATTGTTATTCAAATGGAATTTAAACAAACTCACCTGTGCCCAATCGGAAGTTGGGATTTCCTTTTCCAGTTTCTGTGCGATTTCCAAAGCTTTTTCTTCCTGATTGCTTTGGGAATACATATAAATCAGCGCAATGTAGTTGGATTCCTCTTTTGGGAACTTCTTAATCTGATCGAGCAAGTTGAACTTTTCTGAAGACTGGTATTTAGAATCCCTTAAAATGTCAGCTTTGTACAATTCGCGTTTATCCGATTTCCCAAATTTTTCATTGAGCTCATTAATCAGCGTCAGTGCTTTGTCAAACTGCTGCGTATTCATATACAGCGAGGTCAGGTCTTCTTTGTAATCTTCCTTGAAAGTCACAAGTTTTTCAACTATCGGAATGGCCGCATTGTAATCGTGGGTTTCATAACAAACGTCATACATTCCAACCCAAGCCCAGCGATTGTTGGGCTGCATTTTTGATACCTTTTCAAAGTTTTCGAAAGCTTCCTTATATTTTTTTTGGGCCAGGTAATTTTTCCCCAACTCAAAATAAATTACAGGGTTGTCGGGTTCAATAGTGATGCCTTTTTCCAAAGCCACAATAGCCTTGTCGTAGTTTTCGATGCTTCGTTGTTGTATCGCTTCGTAGAACAAATCCTGGAATCCATCGTCTATCGTAACCACATCATTCTCGGGCTCTTTTTGAGCCACGACATTGTTTGGAATGCATAACATTCCAAAAAACAACAGACTATAAATTCCTAATTTTTTCATTCTTTTTATTCTAAAACCGAGTAATCCCCGATGCTGATGCTTGTGAAATTACCATCGTAATTTACGTGATTTCCAATCATCGCATTGTCTAAACTCGCATTTTTAATATGGGCATGCGTTTGAACCAAACTGTTTTTAATGGTTGAATCGATGATATGGGTTCCTCTTCCAAGTGATACATTTGGGCCGACAATAGCATTGATCAAAACTACATCTTCCCCAATATAACATGGTGGGATTATAGTCGAGTTTTCCTGTTTTACTCCGTAATCAATCAAATGTTCGCCATCATTATGAAGGAATCCTAACATCCTTGAATTGGTCTCAACTGTTACGTCTTTGTTACCACAATCCATCCATTCATCGACCTTGCCCGGTACAAATTTCATGCCTTTAGCCATCATTTGTTTAATGCCGTCATTGATTTGATATTCGCCACCGTGGATGATGTTATTATCCAAAACAGCCTGCAGCTCATTCTTTAAAACGGAAATATCCTTAAAATAGTATATTCCGATTACTGCCAAATCAGAAACAAACTCCTTTGGTTTTTCCACCAATTCAACAATTTCGTTGTCTGCATTCAGATTAATTACCCCAAAAGCTTCGGGTTTGTCAACCTGTTTTACCCAGATAACGCTGTCTGCTGTTTTATCCAAATCGAAATCGGCTCGAATCAACGTATCGGCGTAAGCAATAACCGCTGGACCGCTCAGGGAATCTTTGGCACACATAATGGCATGACCGGTTCCCAATGCTTCGTTTTGATAATAAATAGTTCCTTTTGCTCCTAGTTTATGGGCAATGGCAATCAGGTCTTCTTCTACTTTTTTACCAAAACTTTCGTGGATGATAAACGCCACTTCTTCAATTTCCTGATTTAAAACTCCGGCAATATCTTCCACCAAACGATGAACGATTGGTTTCCCTGCGATTGGAATTAATGGTTTTGGGATGGTTAATGTATGTGGGCGAAGACGTGAACCACGACCTGCCATTGGAACTATTATTTTCATTTTCTTTCTATTAATTATTTTACTCCTGTGCTTCCAAATCCGCCTTCGCCACGGGATGTTTCAGAAAGTGTCTCAACTGAAATCCATTCGGCGCGTTCGTGCCTGGCAATGATTAATTGGGCAATCCTTTCGCCGTTTTCCACGACAAAATTTTCATTGGATAAATTTACTAAAATCACTCCAATTTCTCCTCTATAATCGGCGTCAACTGTTCCCGGAGAGTTTAAAACCGTTATTCCCTTTTTAGCTGCCAAGCCACTTCTTGGACGAACCTGGGCTTCGTAACCTATTGGAAGCTCAATGAAAAGACCGGTTTTTACAATGGCTCTTTCCAGTGGTTTTAGTTCTATTGGTTCCGACAAATTTGCCCTTAAATCCATTCCTGCTGAGGCAATGGTTTCGTAATTAGGTAAATCGTGCTGTGATTTATTGATGATTTTTATGGTCATTTTATTTTGCTTTTCTTTTTATGATTCGAAGTAATGTTTCCTTTTCACTATAATAAATGAAGTATAAAAATAAGGCTAACAAACCGAATTTTACAAGATAACTTTCTCTAAGGATTGGAATGTAAAACGATACAGCCGAGAAGACAATCGTCAGTCCCAGATAACTGAAAATCCTATTGAAGTCATACGGAATCGGATAGTGTTTCTGCCCCAATTTATAGGAGATAATCATCATGCTTCCATAGGCAGCAATCGTTGCAATGGCCGAACCATAATAACCTCCAAAAGGGCCTTTTAACGGAATCAACAAGTAATTTAAAATCAGTGTTACCAATGCTCCGACAATTGAAATGTATGCTCCAACTTTGGTTCGGTCAGTAAGTTTGTACCAAACCGAAAGGTTGGTGTAAATCCCCAGGAAGAAATTAGCCAATACAATCAAGGGAACCACTTTTATAGCATCCCAATATTCCTTTCGTGGCACCAATGGCTGTTTCAGTAAATCGATAAAAACGATGATAAACAAACAGATAAACGAGCCAAAAATCACAAAATATTTAGTGATTGTCGCATAGGTTTGTTGCGCATTTTCATTTGCCGCATGGCTGAAAAAAAACGGTTCAATTCCCAAAGTGTAAGCCGTACGGAACAACACCATGAACATTCCTATTTTATAACAGGCCGAATAGGCTCCAATGTCGGACAAAGGAACATGCATCCAGTCCAAAAGGATTTTATCAAAATGCTCGTTGATAGCAAAGGCAATTCCGGCAAACAGAATCGGCAGGCCATAAGTCATCATTTTTTTCCAAAGTACCTTATCGAATTTCCAGGAAATACCAGTGTAATTCGGAATCAGTACAAGCAGTGTTATCATGCTTGCAATCAAATTCGAAATGAAAATGTATCCAATCTGGAAGTTTTCGAAATAAATGGTGTTAAAAAATCCATCCGGATTGTGCGCAACCAGATTCGGCAGAAATGCCAAAAAGAAAACATTCAAAAACAGGTTTATCGAAACATTCGCCATTTTGATAGCGGCATACCGCATCGGCTTTTTCTCGGCACGCAGCTTTGAAAACGGAATAATCGCCAATGCATCAAGCGTTAAAATCCAAATAGTGTAGGTAATATATTCTACGCTAATACCGGACCAACCTGCCAAAGTGTTTCGGAATAACAACCCTAAAATCAGAAAGCCTATAGAAGACCAAAACAAAGAAATCGTGGAAGTTGAAATGACGTTCTTTTTGTTTTCTTCGGCATTATAAAATCGGAAAAAAGCTGTTTCCATTCCGTAAGACAATACCACGTTGAAGAAAACCAAATAAGAGAAAATAATCGAAACCTCTCCCATTTTGCTTTTATCGGGCAGGTACATAACAAACAGCGGATTCAGGATAAAGCTGATTATCCTTGGGAAAACCGTTGCCAGTCCGTAGATAAGTGTTTGTTTAAAGAGATTTTTATATAAACTCAAGGTGTTGAATATTGCTTTGGAATTGTAGCAAAAGTAACCAATTCTTTGGTTTATGTTAAGCCGTTTTCGTCTAAAATTTTAACGAAATGAAAACCTTTTGGGCCAAAACCCTGATTGTAATAAAAACGGTGCGCCGGAAAGTTTGTGGTGTAGGCATCAAGGACAATATTGGTACAACCTAAAGCCTTTGCTTTGGCTTCAACAAAGTCGCAAATCTTGTTGCCAATTCCTTTGGAGCGATGGTCGGGATGGACAATGAAATTATCGATTTCTATGAATTTTCCGCACCAGAGTTTGGTTCCAAACCAAATTCCGGTAAGGCCAATGCATTGGTCGTTTTCAAAAACAGCTATTTGGGAATAATTATTTGGAATCATGGTTTCCAAAAAGGATTTATACATTGCCAAATCCATCTTTTTGTACATCAGCTGCATCAAATCAAAATGAGGCAGCATTTCTTCCAATGAGGTGAGTTCCTGGATTTCCATTGGTGTGTTTTATTATTTATCTATCGAAAACGAAACCTGTTCCTGAGTATCCTTTGGTTCCGGGATGTCTTCTTCGGTAAAGGTCTTCAGGGTTTTCTTTGAGATTTTTGGTAATTTGATGATTCGGTTTGCTTGATTTTGGACACATTTTTCAAACAGGTTCCTAACCACACGGGCATTTCCAAAACTGTCATCTTTTTTGTCTACCAATAAATCGAAGGTATCGGAAAGCTTTTCCTTAGCATCTTCATTAATGATAAAATCGGCATTTTTGCAAAATCCTTCAAAGATTTGATACAACTGTTCAGCCGTGAAATGGTCAAAATAGAAAAACCGGTTAAAACGCGAACGCAATCCAGGATTGGATTCCACAAAGATTTTCATTGGTTCAGTATAACCTGCAACCACGACAGATAAGTCTTCGCGGTGGTCTTCCATTCTTTTGAGCAACGTATTTACTGCTTCCGAACCGTAATCGTTGCCCATAATATTTTGGCTCAGCGCATACGCCTCGTCGATAAAAAGGACACCGCCAAGGCTTTCCTGAACGACTTTATCAACTTTTGTAGCAGTCTGCCCAACGAAACCGGCAATCATTCCTTCGCGATCGGTTTCATAAAGCTGGCCTTTGGATAAGAATCCCAAATGCTTATAAATCCTCGCAAGTAATCTGGCAACCGAAGTTTTTCCCGTTCCCGGAGGGCCAAGAAATACGGTGTGCAATGTTATTTCTATGTTTTTCAATCCTTCGGATTGTCGCTTTTTTTGGATTTCGAGAAGATTGATAAGTTCTTTGACATCGGTTTTTACTTTTTCCAAACCAACCAATTGGTTGAGTTCTGCAAGTACTTTTTCCAACGAATCGCCTTCGAGGAATTCATCAATGGCGCTGTTTGTTTCGACTTTTTTGGATTCGGCTACAATTTTGTCGAGTGTTTCCTTTTCAAAACTCAAATTAAACGCAAGTTTGGCAAAGCTGTTTATGGCATTTAATGTTTGCTGGAGTTTGTCGCTTTTAGTCTGCGATAAAGCTGTAATCAAAAAGCTCTGATTGGCTTTATTGTCTACTGAATACAAAGCATTATTTTTTCTGATGTTATCCAGATTTGTCTTGAAGTCGGAATTAGCCACTAAATTATTCAAGGTCTGAATGGCTTTAACATCAGCAAACTTATGATTGCGCAGCACATCATAATAATACGCCAAAACAAAACGGGATTTTTCGTCTTCGCTTTGTAATTGTTGGTTGTAAACTGTAATTAAATCCGATAGGAAAAAATGCTCGGCTTTGTATTGAACTTCTTTAGACGCACTGTGATTTACTAATGAATTCAATGCTTTTAACGTCTTTTCATCTGCATTCAACATTTCGCAAAGCGAAAGAAGCGAAACGGTTTCCTGCTTCAACTGCTCAATGAATTTTACATCAAAAAAAGCTTTCTTTGGATTGATTTCTCCTTCCAAATATTCTTTTATCATCAAAAAAGAATCTTCCAAAAATGATATCGGATTGTTTTTTTTCAAGTGTCAGCGATTTAAGAATTCATCATCTGATGGACAATTTCATCGTATAGTTTATCGTGCTTTTCGCAATAATCTTTCCACGCCAAGCCCATTTCCCTTAAGTCGTATTTGGCTATTATGGTTCCGTAATCTTTCTTATCGCCATTTATCGTTGGGTAACCAATTACATAAACCGATTGCGCCAGGCGTAAAGCCAGTTCGATATCGTGAGTAGAAAAAATCACCGTATTGTATTCCGATAGCGTACACAGCAAATCGAAGGACTGTTTTACTTCTTCGATATTCCCGACATCAAGGCCTGAAAATGGCTCGTCAAGGACTATGAATTTATCCGAAGAAAACAATTGCTCAATGATAGCCGTTCTTTGGCGTTGACCTCCTGAAAGTTCATTTGGGTATTTATCGGCGCAATTTTCCAATCCCCATTTGTGGATGTATTCCTTGATTTTTTTGTCTTTATCCGTTTCAGAAAGCGTGCTTTTGCGTAAAGCATACTTCAACGTCTGAAGTACGGTTTTATGCCTGAAAAGCGTGTATTTCTGATTTACCAAACCGATGTCGCCTTCCTTGGCTTCTTTGGCTGCAGCCGGATCATTGCTTTCAAAATCCTTGATTAAAATCTTTCCGGTGTGCAACGGAACCAATCCGGTCAATGCCCTGAAAAAAGTTGATTTCCCGCGGCCTGAACGACCAACGATTGCAATGACCTGCCCTGTTGCATTAACGCCGCTTCTTACGACATCTTTTTCGGTAAGGCTGATGTCTTTTATAATCACGTTGCCATCATAAGCTACGCTTAGGTTTTCAACGTATAATAATGTTTCTTTAAATGAAAATTCCATGGCTTATATTGTTGAATATCTAAAAATTGCCTTTCTCAAAAAGTTGATGCTCCAGTCTAAAAACAATCCAATTAGAAGAATGATGATTTGCAAAGCAATGATTCTTCCGTGGTTCATGAATTTATCGGAGTTTTTGATTAGGAATCCTAATCCTCCTGAAGCTACTACGATGGATTCTACGGTTACCAGCATCATCCAGGTGATGGCTAAATTTTGACGAATGGCATCAATAACATAATCGATCCTTCCCAAAATGACTACCTGCCAAAGGACTTCCCAACGGCTGCATTTTAGGGTTTTGGCGTGGTCGAATTCCTCTTCGGGAATGTCTTTTATTACTCCAATTAAAGAAGTCGTCAGGAATGTCGTCAGGAAAATAACCATAATCCAAATCTGCATATTTCGGGCATCGTGGATAATCAAAGTGATGTAGAATGACAAACCTGTAAAAGGAAGAAACCTAAATTTCGTTACAAATTCGGAAAGCGGTTTCAATAGCGGAATTGGCCATGAATACGCAAAAAGTAAGGCGATTACCATCGCTAAAAAAATCGACAGAAAACACAAACACAACGAGTTGAAAATGTGCACTACCAAACCTTCAGCGTATAATCCTTGGAAACCTTCCAACACTTGTGAAGGTGAAGGAAAAAGGTGTTTTTGACCTGAAGTTCCGATGAACCAAATCAAAAATACCAATGCAATCCAAACAGCCATGATGATTGTTTTTTGCGGCTTGGCTATTTTTTCGAATGGGGTTAAAAGTTTTATCATATAAGAGATAAAAAGCTGCCATTGCTGACAGCTTTTTGCTTTTTAAATTATTTCAGGAATGTAATTACAACTCTTCTGTTTTTGGCTTTTCCGGCTTCTGTGGAATTGTCTGCAACTGGTTCAGCTGCTCCTTTTCCGTCAACCATTTGGAAACGGTTTTCCGGAATTCCTTTTTGTTTTAAATAGTCCACAACCGCTTGTGCCCTGTTTCTTGATAACGGTACGTTTGCCGCATCGCCTCCAACATTATCGGTATGCCCAACAATCGTCAACTTAGAGTTTTCAGCCTGTACCAATAGGTTGTAGATTTTCTCCAAATCCTTATTTGAATTGTTTTGGATTGAAGCACTACCGGAAGCGAAATTGATTTTCCATTCTCCCGAAGCCATTACTTCTGTTGACTGAGCTGTATAATCGGCTTTATCAGCAGCTGTAGATTCGATGTCGTTGATGTTTTTCATAAAGAAGAGGTTTACCGCTTCTTCGTAAGGAACCACTCTTCCAACATTTTCATTGAAACCGAATGGATTCAATTCTGTTAAATAAGTCCCAACCTGGTTGTAAACCGATTTGTAACGGTTCACGCCATCGCTCATTCCGAAGTACTGCATACCATCAGCATAGTTCAATACTTTTGATCCACCCATGTTGTAAGTCAGGCCATTTTTGGTGCCTTGTTGTCCTTTGAACATATCATACCAATATTTTGGAGTTTCAATTTTGAAAGTTTCAGCAACAGCTTCTGACGCACGTACTTTCCAATCCTCATAATTCTTCATTTGATTTGAAGCCGTGAATGCAGATTTTAGGATGTTGGTTACAATCTGTGGATTTTTTTCAGCCCATTCCTTCACACCGATAACGGCAGTTGGCATCTGGTTGTTGAATTCCCTTGTAGAAACGATATCCACAAAACCTGAAAGTTTGTCGAAAACCAATTTGTCTCCCGGTGTCCATGTAGCACAGCCGTCGATTTTTTTGCTTACCGATTTTCCGGTCAATTTTCCGTTGGATACTTCTTTTAAGGAAACTGTCCAGCCAGTTGTTTGTGATTTAATCAACTCTTCAGCCGATTTCATGTAATCGTCATTTTCTGAAGGATAGATATTTACAGCATCAGCATCATACGTTGTTGGATCTGGATTTACCTTCAAACCGTTTGCGAAACAATAGTTCACCGTAGTTACCCAGTCACCGTCTCCTAAAACTGTAGAGATTACGGCACCTTTCATACTTTTTGGATTTGATTTCCAGCTTGGTGGCCCGATTAATTTATCCTCACCATAACTCATTCCGACAACACCCATAACCTGTAAATGGTATTTGTCCTTACCGTATTTTTCATCTAGTGCTTTTTGTGCCGAACTGATATAAAATGGAGCTCCGTCACCCATAATCATGATGGCGAATGCACTTTTATCTGAAGTTGGGAAAGCGGTTCCTCCATCAAATTCTTCGATAAATTTCATTTGCATGTTGCGTAATTCCGTTAACCAGTCCTGACGGATTAGTTCCAGGTTTACGCCATTTTTTTCCATTAAGGAACCTTTTGTAGTTTTTGGCCCACCATTCGCCACAATCATACCTGATTGCCCGTTCCAGGCATATCCTGCAATCCTTACTAATGGTTTAGATGAAACTTCAGTTGAAAGTTCTTTAGAAGGCAATTCGATTTTAGCCGCATTGGTTACGTTATTTACGTCGGTTGTATTAAGATCAATTCCTGTAAGCTGTTTGGAAACGGCTGTCCTTAATCCAGGAGATACCAGATAAATACCACCTAAAATTGCTCCAATTCCAACAATTACAATAAGTAATTCTGATAAAGTTGTCAGTTTGGTTGTTCTTAAAATTTTTCCCATTTTATTTAAAGATTAGTTTTTAATTTAGTTAGAATATATCGCCGAAACCACCAGCGTTTTGTTTGTCCTCTTTACTCATTTTATAATTTGGACTGGTATATTTTGTTGAATCCGGAATCGTGTTTTCACCGGTTTTGATTTCGTCTGCCAACGAATCCAGGCGAGAGTACAATTCGTCATTATCTACCGAATATTTCGAAGTCAAGGCATCGATGTCGATAAGGTTTTCAGATGTTTTGGCAATGTCTTGTGCTATCGTTGAAGTAACGACTTCCAAGGCATATTCCAATTCCCAATCTTTGGTAAACATCATCGCACTTTTGGCACTTTCTGTTGCTGCTTTAGCGTTTTTGGCAAACTCATATTCCTTGCGTAACATCGTAATTGTTGTATCAAAATCGGCAATTTTGATGTCGATTGCTGTTCCGGCAAGTGTCAGTTTTCTGTCCATTTTCCCCAAAACATTTGCTCTTACGCCATACTTTTGGATAAAACTTTTGCTTTGTTCGTACTGATTTGAAATACGTTGAGAGTCGCTAAGCTTTCTTGCCAATTCACTTTGAAGTGCAACATATTCGTCTGTGTCTTTTGCTCCAACTCCGTTTTGTTTCACCATTTCATCCATGGCTGATTTCAGCTTTTCAGATTGGCGTTGCAAACTCAAAACCTCTTCCTGGAATCCTTTGGCTTCTTTTTCCGATTTGGAAGCTTCGATTTCCATTTCATTTTTAAGGCCTTTAAGTTTAGCTTTGGTATTTTTGAAGACATCGCGGTTCTTCATCATTTTTTGCTTTTGCTCATCCAACTCATTAAAAGGATTGCTTTGAATCAAAGCTTTGTGAAGGTTTTTTGTTGCGAAACGAAGTCCTTTCATAATTACCGGGAACATCATTACCAGGAATATCAGGAAAATGGCTGTTGCCGATAAGGCTATGACTTGTCCCAACATGGTAAATAATGGTGGGATAATGTACGTCCAGATTAAATAACCTCCAACGCCCAATAAGGCAAGAGTTAGTGCCCAGAACAGGCCTTTTTCGCCTTTTTTAAGAGCGTTTCCGCTTAAGGCAATTTCTCCTTTGGATTCGTCGAAATGTTTGAGTATAGGTAATTCTAATAGGGTGCTTTTTTCTTGTTCGTATCTGTTGTCCATCTTACAAGTATTGGTTGATTCCTGTTATCACTAAATTGATCGAGTCCTGAATTCTTTGTTTGGCCAAATTGTTAGCCTCAATTTTAAGCTGCAGTTCGGAAAATTCCTGAGCATTATTAGTGTCAATCCTGTCTAACTCTAACTTTTTAGATTCAAGGTCTTTTTGAAGTTGGGCAATTTGGGCACCAAGATCTTCTATGTTTTTAGAAAGGTCTTTCTTTTCCTGGGTAATTTTATGATTTAAATCTGATTTTTTTGAATTCCCGGTGATGTTGTATTTTTCGTAAACCTTTTCGATTTCGGATAAATAATATTTGGATTTATCTAAAAGAAACTCTTTGCTCAAATTGGAATTGATTGTTTTACCCATCGTAAATGCCATTTGATAACTTTGTGGATTGGTAACTCCAACTGCATTTACCGATTTATACATTTCAAAGAAATCGAATCCTTCAGCATTTAATCCTTCGAAACCTTTTTGGTAAACCTCTAAGATTTCCTCTAAAAAAGGATTTGAAAGATTGTTTGAGGCGTTTGGCGTTGCTACTGCGTCAGGGAATTTATTTGTTTGTGGAATTGAAGCGGATTTTGCTTCTTCTTTTTTAGTTTGGTTGGCATCTTCATTGATAAAAAGACTTTTCCAGTTAAAGCTTTCTGAACTCATGTTGGTTTTGGTTTTTTGCTACATACGATTGTACGTACTAATTAGTAAAAAGTTACTATTAGTTTATAAAAATATAAAATATTCCCTATTAAGAAAGTTTTAAAACCGATATTTTACAAAAGAAAAAAGAGCCAACCTTAGTTGACTCTTTTTTAAAAAATATCCTGAATTAAGAATTATCCTTTTAGTGCTTCTGCACCACCAACGATTTCAAGAATTTCATTTGTAATTGCAGCCTGACGAGCTTTGTTGTACGTCAGTTTCAATTGGTTCCTCAACTCGGTTGCGTTATCCGTTGCTTTGTGCATTGCGGTCATACGCGCTCCGTGTTCAGATGCAAATGAATCCCTGATTGCTTTGTATAATTGAGTTTTCAAAGATTTTGGAATCAATGTCAAAACAATTTCCTCTTTTGATGGTTCAAAAATATAATCTCCTGTTGAAGCTGGTACATCTGACTCAATTGGTGCTAACGGTAAAAACTGTTCTACCTGAACGATTTGTGTTGCGGCATTTTTAAATTGGTTGTACACCAATTCGATTTTGTCATACTCACCAGAGGTGAATTTATCTGTTAGGATTTGTGCGATATCGGCAACATTTTCAAAAGTAAGTTGGTCAAATACTTCGCTTCTGTTATCAATAACATTTCCTGATTTTCTGAAAAAGTCGTTTCCTTTTTTACCAATAGCCAAAAAGTCAACTTGTTTTCCTGCGTAATTCTCTGCAAGCGATGCCGCTTGTTTGATAACGTTGGAGTTAAATGCTCCGGCCAAACCTCTATTAGAAGTAATGACAACAATTAAAACCTTGTTTATTTCACGTTGCGCAGTGAACTCTCCACCAGCATCACCATCTAAAGTAGCGCTTACATTTTGTAGAAGTTCGGTTAGTTTTTCGGCATACGGTCGCATCGCTGTAATAGCATCTTGAGCTTTTTTCAGCTTTGCAGCAGAAACCATTTTCATCGCCGATGTAATTTGCATCGTAGATGAAACTGAACTAATTCGATTACGTATTTCCTTTAAGTTTGCCATTTATATTATTTTAAATTATAAATTCTGAATTATAAATTATGGAACCCATTTAAAATTTATAATTCAAAATTTAAAATAATTTTTATTAGTATTGAGCTGAAAGTTCTTTAGCTACTTTTTCTAAAACGTCGGTAATATTGTCGTCCAATTTACCCGCTTTTAAAGCATCTAAAGTATCTCTGTGCTTATTGTTTAAGTAATCAATGAAACTTCTTTCGAACTCTTTTACTTTGTTTACAGGAACGTTTCTCAACAAGTTTTTAGAACCTGCGTAGATGATCGCAACCTGGTCTTCAACAGTGTAAGGATCGTTAACTGCCTGTTTCAAGATCTCAACGTTTCTTTTTCCTTTTTCGATTACGTTTAAGGTAACAGCATCAAGGTCAGAACCAAATTTGGCAAACGCTTCCAATTCACGGAATTGTGCCTGGTCAAGTTTCAATGTACCTGCTACTTTTTTCATCGATTTAATCTGAGCGTTACCTCCAACACGAGATACCGAAATACCTACGTTAATCGCAGGACGAACTCCTGAGTTAAACAAATCACCATCAAGGAAAATCTGTCCGTCAGTAATCGAAATTACGTTGGTTGGGATATACGCAGATACGTCACCTGCTTGTGTTTCGATGATTGGTAAAGCTGTTAATGAACCACCACCTTTTACGATTCCTTTTAAGGATTCGGGTAAATCATTCATGTCTTTTGCGATTCCGTTATCATTGATAACTTTACAAGCTCTTTCCAATAAACGAGAGTGTAGGTAGAATACGTCTCCAGGGTAAGCCTCACGTCCTGGTGGTCTTCTTAACAAAAGTGACACCTCACGGTAAGCAACCGCTTGTTTTGATAAATCATCATAGATGATCAAAGCAGGACGGCCTGAATCACGGAAATATTCTCCGATTGCAGCTCCGGCCATTGGCGCGTAAACCTGCATTGGAGCCGGGTCAGAAGCATTAGCAGCAACGATAACAGTGTAAGCCATTGCTCCTTTTTCCTCTAATGTTTTAGCTATTCCTGCTACTGTCGAAGCTTTTTGCCCGATAGCAACATAGATACAGAATACTGGTTGTCCAGCATCGTAGAATTCTTTTTGATTAAGGATGGTATCGATACAAACTGTAGTTTTTCCAGTTTGACGGTCACCAATTACAAGCTCTCTCTGCCCTCTTCCTACCGGAATCATCGCGTCAATAGACTTGATACCTGTTTGTAACGGCTCGGTTACCGGCTGACGGAAGATAACTCCAGGAGCTTTTCTTTCCAATGGCATTTCGTATAATTCCCCACCGATTGCACCTTTACCATCGATTGGCTCTCCAAGTGTGTTTACTACACGACCTACGATTTTTTCACCAACTTTAAGCGACGCAATACGTTGTGTTCTTTTTACTGTTGAACCTTCTTTAATTCCTGTAGATGGTCCTAAAAGTACAACTCCAACATTGTCTTCCTCTAAGTTCAAAACGATAGCTTCCAATCCGTTTTCGAATTGTACCAACTCACCGTATTGAGCATTTGATAACCCGTATACACGAGCAATACCGTCACCTACCTGAAGTACTGTTCCTACTTCCTCTAATGTTGCACCTGATTCAAAACCAGATAATTGTTTCTTTAAGATTGCTGAAATTTCAGCTGGATTAATTTCTGCCATAATATATAATCTAAAAGATTAGTTTATTTTTAATTTTAAATTCTCGTTATTGTATTTATTGATGAAAATATTCAATTTCTCTTCATCAATGTTTCCGTTTTCATCTACAAGATTTGCTTTAAAAACAGCTTTGATAATTTCTTTATCCCTCATGTCGGTAAACAATTCTTTTCCGCTTTTCAGGAACTTAACCGTGTTTACCTCTTTATTGATAAACGCAGGGTATCTGTAAGCCTGTGGATTGTTTTGATTGTAATGAGCAGGATTCTTTTCTTCGTAAGTTGTGCTTAAAACCGTAATGAATTCCTCTGATTTCAAGGTAGAAAAAGTGATGCTTCTTCCTTCTTCCTCATAATTGTAAGTCTCAACATCGTCAATGATAACTTTTTCCTTTTTTAATTTCACCTTTTGGGAGAATCCTAAAAAAGAAATGCTCAAAAACAAAACTACTAGTACTTTTTTCATCCTTGGTTTTTTTAGTTGCTAAACTCCCTTTTCAATTCCTGCAGTCTGTTGGATACAGAAGCATTGTATTGTTTGTCACCTATCCTCAAAATAAATCCACCAATAATTGAAGGATCAATTGTGTTTTGAATGGTTATTTTTTTTGTTGAAATCGATGCCGCTTTTGCCAAAATCTTAGCTTCCAAATCGGCTGTGATAGGAAAAGCAGTAGTCACTTTTGCAACCTCAACACCGTTCATTTCATCAAACTGGGCATTGTATTGTGCAGCTATTGCTTCTAATATTCCAAATCTTTTATTTTCCTGTAGCAATCTGAAAAGCGATTTGGTTTCAGACTGAACTGAACCAAAAACTTCAGTCAATGCTTTCATCTTCACTTCTGAAGCAATAATTGGGCTTGACAAAAATTCTTTCAAATCAGCGCTCGAGTTAACCGCAGCAATGACTGATTTCATATCATCATTAACCTGGTTAGCTTTTCCGCTTGAAACCGCAGTTTCCAAAATTGCTTTCGCGTATCTAATCGCAGCTCTTGACATAACGATTAATTTAATTTAACGTCACCCAACATTTTCTCAACCAATTTGGTTTGAGATTCCTTGTTAGATAATTCTTCTCTTAATACTTTTTCCGCAATTTCGATTGAAAGGTTAGAAACCTGGTTTTTCAATTCGGTCATTGCAGCATTTTTTTCGCTGTTGATTGCCGCTTTTGCCTGCTCAATCAATTTCCCAGCCTGAACTTGTGCATCGTCTTTAGCTTCAGAAATAATTTTGTCTTTAATTTCTCTTGCTTCTTTCAGGATAGCATCTCTTTCAACTCTGGCTTCAGCCAATAATTTTTCATTGTGTGAATTTAGGCTCTGCATTTCCTTCTTTGCATTTTCAGCAGAAAGCAACGCATTTTTAATACCTTCTTCTCTTTCATTAACTGCAGTAAGAATTGGTTTCCAAGCGAATTTTCTCAACAAGAAAATCAATAACAAGAAAATTAATGTTTGCCAGAAGAACAATCCGAACGAGAAATCATTTATTAACTTTTCCATAATTTAAATCTGTATCTATTATGTAATGTATATTGTAAGTTTTAATTCTTTAAGATAAACCAAGGCTGCAACCAACCGTTGCAGCTTTTGGCTTAAGTTTTTTTTGGATTAAGATACTGCGAATAAAGCCGCGAATCCAATACCTTCAATAAGTGCCGCTGCAATAAGCATCACTGTTTGAATTTTTGCTGTAGCTTCTGGTTGACGAGCAATTGCATCAAGTGCAGAACCACCGATTCTACCGATACCAATTCCTACTCCAATAACTACTAATCCTGCTCCTACTAGGTGAAGATTTCCTTCCATAATGTATATATATTTAATTAAACATTCAATTTGTGGCACTAGACAAAAAGCCTATTGCATTTTAATGATGGCCTTCTTCATGATGATGCTCTTCAACAGCGGCACCAAAGTATAATGCGGTCAACATTGTAAAGATATACGCCTGTAAAAGCGTTACCAAAATTTCAATCAATGAAATGATGAATGAAAGCGCAAATGTTAATGGACTTCCGATCCAGCTTTTGAAAACAAACATCATCCCAATCAAACTCATGATTACCAAGTGGCCCGCAAACATATTCGCGTACAAACGGATCATTAATGAGAATGGCTTGATGATGGCTCCGATAAGTTCAATTGGCGCTAAAATGATTTTCATTGGAAGCGGAACGCCAGGCATCCATAACATGTGCATCCAGTAATCTTTCTTAGCTGTTAAAGTAGTGATGATAAACGTTACAATGGCCAATCCGAAAGTCACGGCAATATTACCGGTAACGTTTACTCCGAAAGGCATCATACCTACAACATTTAAAAACCAGATGAAGAAGAATACCGTCAACAAATGGCTCATGTATCTTTTATAATGTTTCTCACCAATATTTGGAATTGCAATTTCGTCACGAACAAACAATACGATTGGCTCAAAGAATCTTCCTGCACCAGCAGCAACTCCGCCATTTTTAGAATAGGAGTTTCCTAAACTTCTAAACAATAAGAACATTAAAAGCGCAATTACCAACATCGATAATACTCCTTTAGTGATTGAAAAGTCTAATGGCTTAGCATTTGTTGGATGGCCTTCGTGCTCTGTTAAAGCTCCGGTTGCATCTGTTTTGTAGATTCTTTCGTGGTGTAAAACGTAGTAGTTCCCGCCGTCTTCAGCAACTTTTCCTTCGTCAAATTTTGAAGAGGAGAATACATGAAGACCATTATCCCAAAGAATGATTGGCAATGGAAATCCGTACTCTTTCCCAGTTTCCTTGTCACCAAAAAAATGAAAACTGTGGGCGTCTAAAACGTGGTGGTTCTTTACTTCTTCTATTTGTTCTTTAATTTCGGCCTTTGGATCCTGATTTTCCTGAGCAACGGCTTCTCCGTGTGCTGGAGTTGGCTCTGGTGAATTTGCCATTAGTACCGAAGGTAAAAAAGCAATTAAGGCTACTAAACTATAAAGGAATGATTTTTTTGAAAACACCATAACTATGACTTGTCTAAATTTTATTTCTGAAATTTGGTGCAAAAGTACACTTTTAATTAATATTAAAAAGTATAAGTTTTATTTTTTTTGACGGAATTATCGATTCTAAACCAAATTATTGCTTATTGTTTAAAATTCTGATAGTTAAGATGGTTTCTATTGCCAAAAAGTAAATAAAAACCGCAAACAGATTCATCTTTTCGAAAGGTGTTTTTGGAAGGTGCACAGCAATGATTGGTCGCAAAAGTGCATAAGCCATAACCATTTTTACAGTTGTAAGTGCCAAAAAAGCATAGCCAACCGAGTTGGGAAGCGTTTCCTTTACTTTTGCTAATAAATAAATAATTACCAATGAAAGCCCTCCAAAAATCCCATAAAGCAATGGGGTTGAATAAATAAAATCGGCTTCAAATTCTGAGGGAATTATAAAATGGGATATAACTTTATGTGCAATGAGGCCAACGGCGGCTGCAATAATTAAAAATAGGAACGGGTTGTTTTTTTTGAGATTCATTTTTCTTCTTCCGATTTGTTGATTTCCTTTAATTGCCTGGCAATATTATAGAATGCTATAATGACGCCGACAATCGTCAGGATTTTTACATAAATGTTGTGTTTGTTTATAAACTTGTAGTCGAGCCATTGGCCTAATTTGGCAGACAAAAAGACAATGATTCCCATTTGGATAGGAATATTAATAAGTGCCAACCATTTGTTACGCTGTTTTTTCTTCTGAGGACTTTCCATCGCTAATCATGCTTTTTACATGGGGTTTCATTATGCATGATGCGCTAAACTCGGCTCCGGGTTCAACCGATAATTTTCCGCAGACAACCTCGCCAATTATATGCGCTTTGGATTTGACATTCAGGATTTCCTGAACCTGGATTTTACCTTCAAACTTGCCTTCGATGTCGGCATTTTTACAGGTAATGTCACCTTTAACGCTTCCTGCAGGACCAATTACAATTTTTCCTTTTGACTGGAAATTCCCAATCAAATGCCCGTCCAAACGAAAATCTGCCGGCGAATTGATATCGCCATTAATGGTAGTTCCCTCAACAATCCTGTTGGTTTTACCTAAAAGATCTGTGTATGATTTTGGACTTTTCTCAAACATTTTCTATCCTTTTTTCCCTGATTTTCCTCCTTGCTGCGGAGCTGGTGGTGGTGAAAAATCTTGCTCTCCAGGAGGTTCATTTCCTTTAGTATTGTTATTGTTCTGCTGGTCTTGAGGCTGCTGCTGTTGTACCGGTTGCTGTTGTTGAACAGGTTTTGGCTGTGGAACAGGCGCTCTTTCAAACGTTCCGTCCCAATTTGGCTGTGGTGCAGTATCCGGAAGGTTACCCGCTAAATATTCGTCGATGTTCTTTTTGATTTGAACAATGGTATAGTTTTCTGCCGAAATGATGATTGGTGTTTCCGTCACTTTATACTCTTTGAATTCCTTTAAAACCGAAGCAACGCCTTTTGCCAGATCTTCTGAACTCATTCCGTGGATTACCACAAAATTATCATTCATAGTATAAATGTCTAACGAAACAGAGAGCTTTTTCAAGTCCTTGTCTGTAATGAATTTTTTGATTTTCTCACGAAGTGCTTTTGTTGGAGCATTTTCAAAATCCTTGGTAGCATAAAGCACTTTCCAGTTTTTTGATGGTGCTTTTGACAATTGCAAAGCTTCCAGTTTTGGCAAATCGACTGTAAGCAGTTTTTCGGCTTTTTTGCCTTCTTCGCTATTCGGGTAATTCAGCGACACATAATTGAGTGCTGCCCTAAACTCATTCAGTCCATTTAATTTTCCGGTTATCTGCGCTTTTAATAATTCGAGTTTCGGAACAATTTCATCTCCGTTAAACCTGTTTATTGCGCTTTCCGTACCTGCCAATGCAGCCTTGTAATCGCCTTCGCTGTTTTGCTTGTAGAGTTTTTCATAAACCGAATTTGGAGAATCGCTCGACTCTTCGGCTACGCTTGAAGGATTCAATAAGATTTGCGCATAACGCGAATTTGGATACTGCGAAACGATGCTTGATTTTATGGCTTCCGCTCTTTCCTTATTCAAAATTTCATAAATCTTATACAAATTATACATTGCCGGCAATACCAGTCTCTCTTCTGGGCTGTCTCCCAATAGTTTTTCCAATCGGGTTGCCGCAAGCTGATATTCCTTGAATTTTTCTTTGTAGATGATCCCCAGTTGATAATTGGCAAAGTTTCTTTCCTTGCTCAGACTATCGATGACTGCCTGTGAAGTTGGGATTTGTTTGATGTAAAAATCCGGCGTGTATTTCTCTTCAATGGCATTGGCATCTTTAGCATTTTTTTCATCATCAGGATTTGTGGCATTAGGGTCGCTACCTGCCGTTGTGTTATTTTCCGTTAGCGATGAAATGCGCCAATTGTCCTGTAAGGTTCTTTTGCCCCAGTTTTTGGTAAATTCCACCTTGCCGTAAGCAACGGTATTTGGATTGTAAAAATAGAACGTACTTCCGGTTGCTCCTGACATCCCTTTAGGTGCGGATGTCGTTGAAGGTGCAGATGCTGCATCGCCTGATTTTGACGCAACAGCTTTTTCCTTTTTAGGGCTGTTGTCAATGGCTTCATCTTTAGAGTTTAAATTGCCGCTGTTTCTTTCCTGGTTTTCCTTGATTTGGGCCATCTTCTCGGCTAATTTTTTCCTGGCCTCATCTTCTTTTTTCAGTTTGGCAATGTACTTCTCAAAATAGGCAGTCCTATCAGAAGCTGACATATGGTATAACGAGATGATGCTGTCATTGCCTTGTGCAATTCCTTCAAACTTGATTACCTCTTCGAGGTTTTCCCTTTTCTTTTTTATCAAATTGTACTCACGGGTTCTTGGTTTTAGGTTCACCAAAGTACTATCATAGTATTTCCCTGCAGTAATGAATTTGGATTCAATAAAGTAGATATCCGCCAGATTCCTGTAATTGGATGCTGTAAGATACGTATCCTGGGTTTTCTTTTTTAACGAAAGATTGTATTGTTTTTTTGCCA
Source organism: Flavobacterium wongokense (assembly GCF_021608265.1). Lineage (GTDB taxonomy): Bacteria > Bacteroidota > Bacteroidia > Flavobacteriales > Flavobacteriaceae > Flavobacterium > Flavobacterium wongokense. The sequence goes on along the minus strand of NZ_JAKIHP010000001.1, from coordinate 1,014,784 downwards.
ATTCCCGGTTATTGGTCTTTTCACGGAAAATTGCCAACTGATGATGGATTACATCCAAAAACGGACGGTTTTCCCTATCCTTTAATAAATCATCATACTTTTTAAGGAATGCAACCGTATCTCCTTTTTCATAGTCAAACTGTGCAGCCTGTCTTGCGTGTGCATGGATTACATAAGACTTCGCAGCCTTTCTGTGCATGTCAATCACGGTTTGGTAGGTGGCATAAGCGCTGTCTTTGTAGCCTAACTCTTCATAAAGCTGGCCTAGAATATAATTGTATCGCGATACTTCTTCGTTTGATTTGGTAAACTCCTTAGCTATTTTAATTTTAGCTACAGCACTGTCCTTTTCTCCCAGATTAATAAATGCCTGTGCTAAAGTTGCATTGGCATCTGCAAAAATCTGGTCTTTGAACTTTATTTCCTTTAGGAGTTTTCGAAGATTCTTAATCGCTAATGCGTCATTATCAAGACGCATATTGGTTTTTTCCCTCCATATTTTTACGATGTAAATCTTATCACTATTTGGGGATTTGCTCAATACATAATTGAACGCATCCAAAGCAGGAACAAATCTTTGATCGTAATACCTTGCCTGTCCAAGCATCAGGTAGGCTTCGTCCATTTGTGGGTTTTTCTCAGAACCTCCAATATTCATAGAGTGCTTCTGGATGGCTTTGGTTGCCTTAGTTTCTGCTTTTTCAAAATTGGCATTCCTGGTTTGCCCAGGCACCATGCTTTGCTCTGAAATCTGCATTCTTTCCACCGGAAGGATTTCCCAAAAGTTGTCCTTATTTTGAAGCTTTACCTCTTCAACACCTTTGTCCAGGGCAATTCCTCCATTGTATAAAATGTTGTCCTTGGTACTAAGTGCGTGTGAGTTTCTGGAAAGCCAGGAATTTCTCTTGGTAGAACAGGCTATCAAAAAAATCAACAATCCCGAAAAGAAGGTATATTTAATAAATGTATTGGTTTTCAAAGCAAAACGTTTTGTGTTATAACGTAAAAATGTCATAAATAGTATAACTAACTGGTAAAAATACGTTTCTTTTTGATATGGCAAAAAAATAAGCGGTAAGTTTTTACCATTACTGATAAATCCCAACCGCTATTTTATAAAAAGCTGTTTCTTAAACTGCAAAAAAGGCTTCCAGTTCCTTTAAGGTTTCCGGAGATGTTTGAATGTCTTTTACCACTTCTCCCAAATGAAGCGCGACTATCCTGTTGCAAACCTCAACGGTGTGAACCAAATCATGGCTCGAAACCAAAATCGTAACATTTGGATCATCGGCCAATTCCTTAATGATTATTTTCAATCGGTTTACCGTTGTCGGATCCAGATTGGCAAAGGGCTCATCAAGCACAATCACTTCCGGGTTTCCGATTAAGGTGGCAATGATGCCTACTTTTTTCATATTCCCTTTAGACAAGTCCCTAAGGTATTTTTTGCTGTTCAGGATTTCGCCATTGAAAAATTCTTCGTGTTTTTTAAGCACTGCATCAACATCTGCTTTGTTCTGCCCGCGTAAATCGCCAATAAAATAGAAATATTCTTCGGCAGTTAAATAGCCAATCAAAAAGCTCTCATCCAAAAATGCTGCTGTAAATGGTTTCCAGGCTTCGCTTTTATCAACCTGAATCAGCCCGCTATTAATTTGCCCCGAACTTGGCTGGATTAAATCTAAAAGCAAACTGAAAAAAGTGGTTTTTCCTGCGCCATTATTCCCAACCAAACCAAAACTCTGTCCTTTCGGAATCTCAAGGAATGGGATGTTTAAAACGGTTCTTTCCAGGCTGTATCTTTTTGTTAAATTATGTACTTGTATCATGGTTATTGATGTTGTTTAAATTTTAATTTTTTTGTTTGTATGCTGCAATCGTTGCATATTTTTCGGATTTGTAGATTTTTTCAATTTTAGAAAAAACCATGTTCCTGAAGGCAAAACCTAAAACTCCCGCCAAGGCAACAAAGACAAGCCCGAGATTCTGATTCATGATGGAAGATCCAAGTCCGAAAAGCAAAACCGGAAGCAATAATTTTGGCAAAACCAATAGCATCGTTTTTACATTAAAAGCCTGTTTGTCGCCAAACGCCCTGTTTGCCATGGCTAAATCAATTGGTGTTTTGACAAATGCGCCTCCGAACAAAACCAGATGCGAGTTGACCCCAATGTTATAAATTGCCCCAACTACAATAAGCATATAAGTATGTATTCCGAAGTAAAGATAGAACGAAGCCAAAATGGTAGAGATGATTGTTGCAATCACAACCAGCCACCATTTCGAACTTAAATATTGCCTGTATTGGATATTCTGGCTCATCATCAGTTGGTAATAAGCGCTATCCCAGCTTGGTACAAATTGCCCGAAGGTGAATAAAAATCCGCCTGAAACAAAAATACCGGCAAAAATCCCCATTACCGCCGGTTGATGAGGGTTATTGAAAAACAAAAAGCCATAAAAAAGAAACAGGAAACTCATGATTACCGTAGTTCGCGAACGTTTGTTCCTTTTGATTAGTTTGATGTCGTTTTTAAGGAAAGTCCCCAAAGTCCCAAATTGGTTCAGCCACGTGAAATTTTCGGTTTTCGCTTCTTCGCTTTTCTTTGCCAAACCAGTATCAAGGCTTAGGTTCTTTTTAAAATAATCAAAAGAAAAATAATAGGTTACCGCAACCAAAACTATCGGAATCAAAAACATATAATTTGTAGCATACATCGCCTGGAAAAAAGGCTGGGTGTAATTCGTTATATCAAAAACATGATAATATTGTGTCGATGCAAAAATCACTACCAAAGCCAACAGTGGATAAAAAACAATGTTCTTGTTATTGATTAAAACGTTGATGAAATTATTGGCGAAAATCATTGCCATCATTGCCAAACTCCACAAAACCGCGTGATATCCGTAGCCATGCGTGAACAAGGCAATCGTAAAAGGGACAAAGAAAAAGGCATGCATCACATTGAAAAATGAAATCGCCGTTTTCCCTAAAGAAAAATGGACAATGACCTTCCTTGTTATCGGTAAACTCAACAATGGCTTAATATTCGTTACCGGCATTTTTTGGAAAAAATAGCGGATTACCAAATCGCCAACCAAATAATAAATTAGGTATTTGTTTACGGTTGCCAATGGTTCTAAACCTTGTTCTTCAAGGATTTTAAAACCAAAAAAACCCAATGCTGAAAAAATAGCGATGAAATACAAGGCCGCCAAGGCCATTATAATTTTCAAAACCAAATTCGACGCAAAAGATGCTGAACGGAAAAAAGCCTTCCATTCAAGTGTAATGAAGTGTTTGAACATAGGTTAATGTTTAGGTTTCGAAATTAGTTCCTAAATGTAAAAATTTGTTACACACTTTCAAAGTTTCTTTACTTTTCTAATCGTTGCTATTTCTTACCTTTGTAAAAAATTAATCTTCATGCACTCATTTTATAAATTACAGATAAAGGATGTAAAACATGAAACTCCCAATGCGATTTCTGTTTCCTTTAATATTCCTGCCGAATTAAAAGCTGCTTATCAATTTACTGCCGGTCAATATGTCAACCTGAAATTAACTTTAGACGGTGAGGAAATCCGCCGTGCGTATTCGATTTGTTCCTCGCCAAACAGCGGTGAACTGCGCATAGCAATCAAGTCGGTGAAAGATGGGCATTTCTCCAAGTTTGCGAATTCGAATTTAAAAGTGGGTGATATTCTTGAAGTAGGCCAGCCTGAAGGTAAATTTACCTTTGAGCCAAGTGCGGAACGATTAAAAAACTATGCGGCATTTGTTGCAGGAAGTGGAATTACACCGGTAATGTCTATCCTGAAATCGGTTTTGGAAAGCGAGCCAAAAAGTACTTTTGTTTTGGTTTACGGAAACAAAACACCACAGGAAACCATTTTCCACAATGAACTGCATGATTTGCAATTGAAATATGTAGGGCGTTTTTTTGTGCATTTTGTTTTCAGCCAGGCCAAAACCGAAGAAGCACTTTTTGGAAGAATAGAAAAATCGGCCGTGAATTTTGTCTTAAACAACAAACACAAGGAAAAGGAATTTGACAAATTCTATTTATGTGGTCCTGAAGAAATGATTAATACGGTTTCGAATGTGTTGAAGGAACATCATGTTGCCGAGAAAAACATCAAGTTTGAATTATTCTCCACTGCCGTTGTCGATAATCCTGCTGCGGCTTCGCATACAGGCCATACCAAAATTACCGTAATGGTTGATGACGAAGAGGCTACTTTTGAAATGTCTCAAAAACAAACGCTGCTTGAAGCCGCTTTGAAACAAGGCCTGGATGCGCCTTATTCCTGCCAAGGCGGAATTTGCAGCTCTTGCCTGGCGAGAGTTACCAATGGAACTGCCGAAATGAAGAAGAACTCCATTTTAACTGATGGCGAAATCGCCGAAGGCTTGATCTTAACCTGTCAGGCATATCCAACATCCGCGGAGATTTATGTGGATTATGATGATGTTTAAAAATAGTAGGGTTTCCGCATGGATGCTGCTCTTTATATCCGTACTATTGGTAGTTGGATGTAATGGAAAAAGGGAACAATTCATTGTCTCTTCAGATGAGGATGGTGTAATCTGTTCTGCAAAAAGCACCTTTAACGACACCATTTTTTATGAGAACCGGTTTCCGGATACAACCATATATTATTATGCCGCTTTGTCAAAACAACAAAATGATAGGCTCAAAAAATCGATTGAAAAACTGAAGTTTGAAAAAAGCCTCCCACAGTTTGAAATACATCCCGGAGGCGGAACATTCATAGTGGAATCTGATGATGTGAAATTCTATGAAGCAAATTATTCGCTTCCGTCGTCAAACATCAAAACAATCCTCAGGCTTTTCAGGGAGAAAGGTTCGGAAATGAAAACCTGCAAAAAAATTGAAGATTTTTGGAATATCGATGGCATAACGCCTCCAGACAATCCTACTCCGTAAAGCAATTTAATTTCACCTTATGAATTTTAATCTAAGCAAATCAATAGAAATCCTTGAGCGTACACCAACCGTTTTGGAAACACTTCTAAACGGATTGAGCAACGAATGGATTCAGAATAATGAGGGCGAAGAAACCTGGAGTCCCTTTGATGTTCTTGGCCATTTGATTCATGGCGAAAAAACCGATTGGATTGCCCGAACGGAAATCATCCTTTCTGATAAAGCGGATAAAACCTTTCCGCCGTTTGACCGGTTTGCACAGTTTGAAGAGAGCAAAGGAAAAACCATTTCGGATTTGTTGAATGAGTTTACCGATTTGCGGAATACCAACCTGATTGCCTTAAAATCAAAAAACATAACCTCAGAAGATTTAACGAAAACAGGAATCCATCCTACTTTTGGAGCAGTAACCTTAGAAAATTTATTAGCCTGTTGGGTTGCTCATGACTTGGGCCATATTGCCCAAATTTCAAGGGTTATGGCAAAGCAGTATAAGGAGGAAGTTGGTCCGTGGCGTGAATTCCTGCCAATTTTAGATCGCTAGTATTTTCTCTACGATTTTTTCAGGTGAAATTGTCCGCATCGCATCTTCATAGCCTTCGACTTTTTTATTTCCATAAACTGATGTTGGCAGCTGTGGAAACTTTTCCCTGTCCGAAACCAGGCAGTTTTCAATTGGCTGATTGAAAGGTGCAAATCCGGCAAAAGGATGTGTTGCTCCCCAAAGTGTAATCACTTTTGTCCCAAGCATAGCAGCGATATGGGCATTCCCGGAATCCATCGAAAGCATCACATCAAGATTCGAAATCAAATCCAATTCCTGTGGCAGTTTTAGTTTTCCGGCAACATTAATGACATTTTCTTTTCCGTTGGCAAACGAATCAAGAATTTGGATTTCCTTGTTTCCACCACCAAAAAGGAAAATTCTATTATTGGAGTCTGAAGCTAATTTATGTATGGTTTCCTGCATCAAATCCTGAGGATACACCTTGCTTTCATATTGTGCAAAGGGCGCAATTCCAATCCATTTTTGGTTTGCTTTTTCGCCGGTAATTTTTAAAATTTCTAAATTCAAAGTTGCTTGTTGAGGAAACTTCGGATTAGAAATGTCGATATTGAAACCTAATTTCTTAAACGTTTCAACATGGCGTTCCACCATTGTTTTGACGGGTTTGAAGATTTTGTTTTCGGCGCGGGTCAACGCTTTTTTATCGGCTCTTCCCTTATCCGTAAAAGCCACTTTTTTTCCGCTTAAAGCGAATAAGGTCCTAATGATTTGGGAACGCAATACATTGTGAAGATCGGCAACAGCATCAATCTTCTGCTTCTTTAAATCGGAATATAATTTCATTAATCCGAAAAAGCCTTTGTGCCTTTCCTTTAGATCAACTGCAAAAAAATCTACATTCGGAATTCCATCAAAAAAAGGTTTGAAAAACGGTCTTGAAACTACCGTGATTTTCACCTCCGGATTTTGTTCAACCAAAGTTCTAATAACAGGAACTGTCATCGCAACATCGCCCATGGCAGACATTCGGATGACAGCTATATGTTTTATTTTACTCGACAAAAGTTTGCCTTATTTTTTGTTTTGGTACAACACCGGATTCAAATCATCGTCGTTGTACATTTTCATCTGTTTGTACACTTTCATGAATTTGTCCCCATTTTCAATATCGGTCAGCAAATCATCGATGGCAGTAGACAAATCGGTTCTTTGTTCGAGCAATACATTTAGTTTTGCCTGGCATTTATCTCGGTGGTCCTGCGAAGCTTCAGTGCGGTTTGCCTCTTCGCTCATGTGGTAAATCTTAAGTGCCAGAATCGATAATCGGTCAATGGTCCAAGCCGGGCTTTCCGAGTTGATTTTAGCGTTGTCCTTTACCTTTACATTATGGTATTTCTGAAGAAAATAGCTGTCAATGTATTCCACCATATCGGTACGCTCCTGATTCGAAGCATCAATCCTCCTTTTTAAAACCAAGGCTTCAACCGGATCGATGTTTGGATCACGGATGATGTCTTCAAAATGCCACTGAACCGTGTCAATCCAATTCTTAAAATACAACAAATGTTCAATCTTCTCCTTTGGATACGGATTGCTGATTGGTTGGTCTACGTTGTCATGAACATGATAATCCTTGATACTTTGTTCAAATATGGAATAGGCAAATTTTGAAAACATAACTTTATATTTTTTTGCAAAGATAGTTTTTATACTTTTACCTAAACATACAAATTCCCACATTCATGCACATTCACAATATTTCGGAAAAGAGCAGCATCCTCAATCATTTTTTGGCACAAATCCGCGATGTCAACATTCAGAAAGACAGCATGCGTTTCCGGAAAAACATCGAAAGGATTGGTGAAATCATGGCGTATGAATTGAGTAAAACTTTAGAATATAAAGACATTGAAGTCCAGACACCTCTTGCTATAAAAAAAACAACCACAATAGCGGACAATGTTGTCCTGTGCTCGATTCTTCGTGCCGGATTGGCTTTGCATACCGGCTTTATGAATATTTTCGACAATGCTGAAAATGGCTTTGTTTCGGCGTATCGGCATCATTATAAAAACGATGATGATTTTGAAATCAAAGTGGAATACCAGGCCGCGCCTTCTTTTGAAAACAAAAACCTGATTATGATTGACCCGATGCTTGCCACAGGGCATTCGATGGTTGCGGTTTTTCAAAAATTACTACAGGAGGAAAAGCCAAAGGAAATCCATATTGCTGTAGTTATTGCAGCACCCGAAGGCATTGAATACCTAAAGAATAATCTTCCTAATAACTGCCACCTTTGGATAGCTGCCATTGACGAAAAACTCAATGAGAAAAACTACATCATTCCGGGTCTTGGCGATGCCGGAGATTTGGCTTATGGAAGCAAATTATAGTTGCGAAAAGTAACAAAGGAAACATCCGATAATTAGCAATAACAGCACTATTTCCTGGTACATCTGGCTTTGGGAATACTCGATGTTTGTGGTACACATGACCGACAATGGCATGAATGTAAAGATTAATGTGGTGTTATTTTTCTCGGGTGAAATCAGGAAAATGGTTACGCCAATCAAAAACCCGAATATCATTTTCTTGTAGGAAGCCTGAAGGATCAATGGTTTATTTGTCAACGAAAAAATCATCGAAAGCAGAAAATACAACGCAACGACCACAAAAAATGAGAGTGCTATATTTTGATAATTATTGGTAAAATAATCGAGCTCAAAATTCGTTTGGGTTTGATTGATAATATGAGTGATCCAAGTTTGGTCAAATGCCAAAGCGGAAACCATAAAAATAATTGCGGTAGCAAAAAAAGCCACAAAAGGTAAAAGCCAATTCCTGTAATCCCTTGAAACGTGGAAAAATATTGAAATGTAAACCAACAGGACAAAAAGGATGCACCAAAAATGGAACAAACTTGCAATGAAAATCCACATCGAGGCATCAAAAATCTTTTCTTTTGGGGACTTTAATGTTTGCAGCGAAATCAGTCTTCGCGTTGCCAAAAGCAGGAAAAAATTAGCAAACAACAAACTTGAGCTGCTCAAAACTCCAGGAAAAATGAGCAGGAAGAGCAGGAAAAACAAAATGGTATAGCTGCTGTTTTTGGTCAGGTTGTTTTTTTTGACCGTAAAATTTACCAGGAAAAATGAGGCTAATAATAACAAAAGAAGCGTTGCCGTTTTGGTTAATCCTTTGGGCGAATTAGCTGTTGGTAAATCACTTGCCTGAAATAAAAAAAAGAAAACCAATACTAAAACTACAATCAAAATGTAATTTACTATTGTAGATTTTTTAAAAACACTTGTTATCATAAGTATATTTTATACATTTGTGCTTGTAAATATAACATTTTATACAATGAGAGCATTTTGGGAAGGCATTCAAACCTTATTTGTTGATTTTTTATTCAAGCCATGGGATTGGTTACGTTCTTTAGAATTAACCAATTGGTGGTTGGCTAACATCCTTACCTGGATTTCAATAGGTATTTGTTTTTACTATACCATTTACTGGTGCAAGGAATTGAAAAAGCATCAGGACAATAACGAAGAAAACCAAGATACTACAGCGCACTCATTCTTAAAGTAAGTCGCGCCCAATATCTTTTCTAAAATACATCTTATCGAAATGTAGCCTGTCTATATTTTGGTAAGATTTTTTTATGGCCTGCCGGAAATCATCCCCAAAAGAAGTCATGGCCAGAACCCTCCCTCCATTGGTTACAACTTTTCCGTTTTCCAATTTTGTCCCTGCGTGGAAAAGCAACGACCCTTCGATATTTTCCAGTCCTGAAATTTCAAATCCTTTTCCGTAATCCTCAGGATAACCGCCAGAAACCAACATAACGGTAGTAGCACTTCTTGGATCAACTTCTAAATCGATTTTATCGAGTTCCTGATGGGCAACAGCCTGGAATAATTCAACTAAATCTGTCTGTATCCTTGGCATTACGACTTCCGTTTCCGGATCGCCCATACGCACATTATACTCGATTACCATTGGTTCGCCTTTGACAATTATCAATCCGATAAAGACAAATCCCTTGTACTCAATTCCATCTTTCTGCAAACCTTCAACTGTTGGTTTTACAATACGGGTCTCTATTTTTTCCAACAGGATATTATCAGCGAAAGGAACTGGCGAAACCGCTCCCATTCCTCCAGTATTCAAACCAGTGTCACCATCGCCAATCCTTTTGTAATCCTTGGCGTTTGGCAATACTTTATAATTTTTACCATCCGTTAAAACGAAACAGCTCAGCTCAATTCCGTCAAGGAATTCCTCAATCACAACTTTAGCACTTGCATTGCCAAATTTGGCATGAACCAGCATATTGCGCAACTCTTCTTTTGCTTCATCTAAATCCTGCAAAATCAACACTCCTTTTCCAGCAGCTAAACCGTCTGCCTTTAAAACATAAGGAGGTTGCAGTGTTTCCAAAAAAGCACATCCTTTTTCTACGGTTTCGGCAGTAAAACTGTCATAAGCCGCAGTTGGTATTTTGTGTTTTATTAAAAATTCCTTTGCAAATTCTTTGCTTCCTTCCAATTGCGCCCCAATTTTTGATGGCCCAATAACGGGAATATGGCTTAATTCGGAATCGTGCTTGAAAAAATCATAGATTCCCAGTACCAATGGATCTTCAGGTCCAACGACTACCATCTCGACTTTTTGTTGGATTACAAAATCCTTAATTGCCTGGAAATCTGTTGGATTAATCTGAATGTTTGAAGCTATTGCTGCTGTTCCGGCATTTCCGGGAGCAACAAAAAGGGTGTTGCATTTTGGGCTTTGAAGTAGTTTAAATGCCAAAGCATGTTCTCTGCCGCCAGAGCCAAGTAATAGAATTGTCATTGTGTTGTTGTGTTGTGTTACAGTGTGGCAAAAATAAGCTGTTTATTTTTAGTTTGAAATAATTAATTCGATTAATATCCTCGAATGAAAACATAATCAAAGCCTTATAGTTGTTAATTTTTGACAAAAAAATACAGTTTTTTTTTTTATTACTTATTTTTTACTAATTTAGTGCTCTATAAAATAAATAAAAACGAAAAACTATGAAAAAATCATTACTTTTTTTATCTCTAATTGCCTCACTTTCAATGAACGCGCAGTGGACTGCACAAGCCACTGGATTTACAGATCAATTTAGAGGATTAAGTGAAATTAGAATTGTTGATGCTAATACTGTTTGGGCCGTTGCTTATGATGGTTCTGGTGGAGGTGCTAACGTTCAGGAATTTACAAGAACGACAGACGGAGGTTCTTCATGGACTCCAGGATTAATCGATGCTGGTAACCCAGATTTGAGAATTACGAATATTTCTCCTGTAAGTGGGGATACAGCCTGGGTTGGTGCATTTGATGAAAATGACGGTTTAGGTGGTGTATTCAAAACCAGCGATGCTGGAGTTACTTGGGAGCAACAAAACTTTGCAGGTTATACTACTGCTGGTGAGTCTTGGTTTAACTGTGTTCACTTCTTTGACGGTAACGTTGGTTTAACAATGGGAGATCCTGAAAACGGTGAATTTGAAATTTACAGAACTACTGATGGTGGAAATACCTGGACTCGTATTGCTGCTGCTACTTTACCAAATCCATTAAGTGGAGAATACGGATACAATGGTGGTTATGCTGCAAACGGTGATTCATTCTGGTTTACTACTAACAAAGGACGTTTATACAGAACTACAGATAGAGGTGTTACCTGGAATGCTTACCAAGCTCCATTAACAGATTTTGGTAGTGCTGCTCAAAGTGGTTCAGTAGATTTTAGTTCTGCAAGCAATGGATACCTACTTAAAACTGTAGGAACAACTTACACTTATTATACAACTACAAACGGTGCACAGACTTGGTCTGCTGCAGCTCCTTTCACAGGAACACGTCGTATCCTTTCTTACGTACCTGGAACTAACGTAATTGTTGCTACTTCTCAAGCTGCTCCTGTTGGAACTTCTGTGAGTGTTGACAACGGAACTACTTGGACAGATGTTGAGTCAGGTGACCAAAGAGGTGCAAATGCATTCTTAAACATGACTACAGGTTGGTCTGCTGGATTTAGTACAGACGAAGTAACTGGTGGTATCTTTAAATTAACAGGTCAGTTAGGTGTTTCAACTGCTAATGCTGCTAAATTTAGAGTATTCCCTAACCCAGCTTCTTCAACAGTAACTGTTTCAACTCCAGAAGTTGATGCTGCTAAATTATCAGTAACTGATTTATCTGGTAAAGTAGTTATGACAAGAACTTTAAGCGGAATGGAAAACACTGTAGATATTTCTACTCTTTCTACAGGTGCTTATTTCTTCGAAGTAAGTTCAGACAGCAAAAAAGAAGTAATTAAAATTCTTAAAAACTAATTACAAATAAAATAGTATTTTTAAGGGCTGACATTTGTTAGCCCTTTTTTTATATTCCTATGTTCAACCTGTTCAATTTATCGCTTCGGTTAAATGGTTTTCCAATGAAGGAAGCCAATGCCGAATTAGATAAAATCATTTCACTGCCTGAAAGTGATTTTGAAAATTTCATAACCCAGAAGAGAAATGAAATTGTTGAATACCATTTAAAACACAATAAATCCTATCAGGATTTTGTTGGAAGCACAACCTATGATTCTTGGGCAGAACTTCCTGTAATGACCAAAAAGGAATTTCAAAAACCTCTGGCCGAAAGGCTTTCCGAAAGATTTTCGCCGAAAAATGTATATGTAAACAAAACCTCAGGTTCTAGTGGTGATCCCTTTATTTTTGCCAAAGATAAATTTTGCCACGCTTTAACCTGGGCTAATATTATCAATCACTTTGGTTGGTTTGGAATTGATTTTAATTCTTCGCTTCAGGCGCGTTTTTACGGAATCCCTTTGGACTTTATCGGAAACGCAAAAGAACGCATCAAGGATTTTTTGAGCAGCCGTTACCGCTTTACAATATTCGATTTGTCGGATGCTGTTTTGGAAAAAGTACTGCTGAAATTCCAACAGAAAAAATTCGAATACATCAATGGATACACTTCCTCAATTGTTTTGTTTGCCAAATTTTTACAGAAAAAGAACATTGTCCTTAAAACTGTTTGTCCAACCTTGAAATGCTGTATCGTTACTTCTGAGATGCTTTTTAAAGATGACAAGATACTGCTCGAAAAACAATTTGGCGTTCCGGTTGTGAATGAATATGGTGCTTCCGAATTGGATTTGATTGCTTTTCAAAACCTTGCTGGAGAATGGCAGGTAAATTCCGAAACCTTATTTGTTGAAATTTTGGATGAGAACAATACTGTTTTACCCAATGGGAAAGAAGGACGTGTCGTGATAACTTCCTTATACAACAAAGCACATCCTTTCATTCGATATGATATTGGCGATGTCGGGATTTTAGACGAAAAGAGTACCTTCAAAAAACCAATCCTAAAAAAATTAATCGGTCGTACCAATGATATTGCCATTTTGCCAAGCGGGAAAAAATCGCCCGGCCTTACATTCTATTATGTCACAAAAAGCATTATCGAAGACGACGGAAATGTGAAAGAATTTGTAATAAAACAAACCAAAATTGATACTTTTGACATCGAATATGTCAGCGGATTGGAATTGACCGAAATTCAAATCCAAAACATTGAAAAAGCCATTACAACCTATTTGGAAAACGGTTTGACTTTTTCATTCACCCGAAAGGAAAAATTAGAACGAAGTAAAAGCGGAAAACTGAAACAGTTTGTTTCTTTAGTAAAATAGAACATGAAAATTACAATTGTTGCCGGCGCAAGACCCAATTTCATCAAAATAGCACCCATCATCAAAGCGATTGAAAAAAAGCAAAAGGATGGTGCCAATATTTCCTATCGTTTGGTTCACACCGGTCAGCATTACGATAAAAATCTAAGTGATACTTTTTTTGAAGAATTGAATATTCCGCATCCCAATGCCAATCTGGAAGTTAAAAGTGGCTCACAATCGGTGCAGACTGCGGCTATCATGATTGCCTTTGAACAGGAATTATTGCAGAATCCATGTGACTTGGTTTTGGTTGTTGGCGATGTCAATTCGACTATGGCATGTGCAGTTGTTGCCAAAAAACTAAACATAAAAGTTACCCACGTTGAAGCCGGAATCCGTTCGGGAGACATGACCATGCCCGAAGAAATCAACCGGATTGTTACCGACAGCATCACCGATTATTTCTTTACAACCTCAACCTGGGCTGGTGAAAACCTATTAAAATATGGTGCTGAGCCGTCAACAGTCCACTTTGTCGGGAATGTAATGATTGATACTTTATATCAAAATTTGAACAGGATTGCTGCTCCTTCGTTTTGGAATGAATTCAAACTCGAAACCGGAAATTACATTATCCTGACACTGCATCGTCCGGCGAATGTTGATGAGGAAAAATCCTTGATTAATCTTTTGGAAGGAATTGACAAAATGGTGGGCGACAAAAAAATCATTTTCCCAATACATCCGAGGACGAAAGCTATTTTGGGCGAAACCAACCTAGAGCTGAAAAACATACTATTTGTAGAACCACAAGGATACCTGAATTTTATGTACCTGATTAAAAACAGTTTTGCCGTGATTACCGATTCTGGTGGCATATCGGAAGAGACTACCGTTTTAGGGATTCCATGTTTTACGATGCGAAACAACACCGAAAGGCCCGAAACGCAAACCATTGGAACCAATACTTTGGTTGGGACTTCTATTGAAAACCTTGAGAAAATCTTTGGGGAATTTTTAGTTAATGGCCCAAGAAAAGCCGGCATTCCTGAGCTTTGGGATGGGAAAGCCTCTGAGCGGATAATTGATATTCTGCTTTCAAAAAAATAGTGGAAGAAATTCTAATAATATCCAATTATTATCCGCCTGAAAAAGGCGCTGCTGCCAACAGGATTGAGCAGTTGGCTTTAAAATTACATCAAAACAATTATTCGGTTTCTGTGATTTGTCCGTTGGGGAATTATCCAAAAGGCGAATTGTTTCCCGAATACAAAGGCAAGTTTTCGGTTACTGAAAATCGGGACAATATTAATGTTAAGCGTCTTTGGATTTATCCAAGTGTCAGCAAGAATCTTTTAGTACGCATTATTTCCGTTTTGTCCTTTTCATTGAGTTTGTTTTTCTATTTGTTATTCAAAAAAACACCAAAGAAAGTCATTGTACAATCGCCACCATTACTGCTTTCCTTTATTTCAGTTTTGGTGCTTTCGCTGAAAAACAAAAAAATCATCCTCAACATTTCCGATTTGTGGCCAATGGCTGCAATCGAATTAAAAGCACTGAAAAAAGATTCGCTTTCGCATAAATTCTCCTTGTTCCTCGAAAGGTTTATTTATAAAAAAGCAACTTTGATTTTGGGGCAGTCTAATGAAATCATCGAACACGTACATACCATTTTTCCACAAAAAGATTGTTTTTTGTACCGTAATTTTCCGGATCACAAAATTGCCAACCCTGAACTCTCAATTGAAGAAAACCAACCCGTAAAAATATTTTACGCAGGGCTTTTGGGAATTGCACAGGGTGTATTCGAATTGTGCCAAAAAATCGATTTAAAAGGGTTAAATCTCGAGCTCCACATCTTTGGCGATGGTGCCGAAAAAAGTCAAATAGAAGCTTTGATTTCGTCTCAAAATGAAAACAAAATCTTCTTTCACGGAATGGTGGACCGAAAAGAACTGCATCAAAGGATACAATCTTTAGATATCGCGATTGTTCCTTTAAAAACAAGGATTTATGGTTCGGTTCCATCCAAAATTTTCGAATATGGTTCGCTTGGTTTTCCGATAATCTATTTTGGTGGCGGGGAAGGCGAAACCATCGTCAACGACCATAATTTAGGTTGGGTCGCAGCGGTTGGAAACTACGAAGATTTGAATCGGGAACTGAAACTGATTTCAAAATTGAGCAAATCCGAATTGAAGGATATGAAGCAACAGATTTTTAATGAATCTCAGAGTGAATTCAATTTAGATAAGCAAATCAGGCTTCTGATTGAAAAGGGCGTTTTTTAATACGCTTTATCTTCTCCTTTGAAGATATTGAATACGGTTTGGAAAATGATTTTAATATCGAGGATCAACGACCAGTTCTCAATATAAAATACATCGAGCTTAATCCGGTTGATCATGTCTTCTTCGGTTTCAATTTCACCTCGGAAACCTTTTACCTGAGCCAAACCTGTAATTCCCGGTTTCACATAATGACGGACCATGTATTTCTTAATTTTACTGGCATAAGCCTTATTTTGCGACCATAGGTGTGGCCTTGGCCCAACAACCGACATATCACCAAGCAAAACATTAAAGAATTGCGGTAATTCATCCATACTGGTTTTACGCATGAATCTTCCCATTCGGGTAACCCTTGGGTCATTTTTTGAGGCTTCCTTTTCGGTAAATCCGTTTACCTGCATCGAACGGAATTTATAGCAGAAAAATTCTTCTTCATCCAATCCGGGTCTTCCCTGCTTGAAAAATACCGGTCCTTTTGACTCTAATTTTATCAATAATGCCAGTAATGGAATGAGCCATGAGAGCAGGAATATAATCACCATTAATGAAAAGGTTATATCAAAAATGCGTTTTACTCCTTTGATGAACGGATTGTGAAGTTGTGTTTTTTGAAGGGAAAGAACCGGGAATAGTTCGTAGTAATCAATTTTTAGGTTTTTTGAGAAAATCTCTTTGGTATCGGGGATGAATTTGATTGCTTTTTTGTTGTCATCAGCAAATTCAACCAGTTCCTTTAGCTTCTCATTCGAAATTTCATTTAGTGAGCAATAAATTTCGTCTACCTTATTTTCAATGACAAAAGAGGTCAAATCATCAATCCTTCCCTTTACTTCAGGATTTTGCTTTTTGTCTGAAAAGAATCCCAAAAATCGGTAACCATAATCCTTACGGGTTTCGAATACTTCCTTAAGCCGGATTGCTTCAGCAGTGTAACCAATAATGACGGCATTCCTAAAGTTACTTCCCGTTACAATTCGGTATTTCTTTAGATAAAAAAACCAAAAATATTTGAACGTTACGATAATGCAAAAGCTAATGGTCATGAAAATGGCAATGGCCTTTCCGCTAAAGATTACGGTTTTCGCAAAGGGGAAAAAAGCAATGACCACCAATAAAAATACGCTAAACTGCTTGACTAATTTGGTTATGATTTCAACAGGAGTGGTGAATCGGTACACCTCATAATACTTCACCAGTATTGCAATCAAAATCCAGGTGAAGGTTTGATAGGTAAGATAATAAAACTGATTAAGCCCTAATTCCCTGAAGAAATAGGTGCTTAATGAAGTGATAACAACTAGATCGAAAAGAACATTTATCGGTCTAATATATTTTGAATATCTCCCTGTTTGTTGTGCAACCATAAGCTATTAATGGATGTATCCTTTAAAGTCTTTATGCTCTTCTTTTAAAAGTTCTTCCGATGAAAGTGATTTAAAATATTCATAGGTTAATTTCATTCCTTCTTCCCTTGAGACTTTGGCTTCCCAGCCTAAAATTTCTTTAGCGCGGGTCGTATCGGGCTGACGCTGCATTGGATCATTGATTGGCAGCGGATGATAAACCACTTTTTGGCTGGTTCCGGTCAATTTGATGATTTCGTCTGCAAAGTCCTTAATCGTAATTTCGTTTGGATTACCAATGTTTACCGGCAATGCATAATCAGAATGCAATAGCCTGAAAATACCTTCCACCTGATCGGTTACATAACAAAAAGATCGGGTTTGGCTTCCGTCACCAAAAATAGTCAGGTCTTCTCCACGCAATGCCTGGCCTATGAAAGCCGGAATTACACGTCCGTCATTGAGCCGCATTCTTGGTCCATACGTATTGAATATCCTAACAATCCTGGTTTCTACGCCGTGGAAAGTGTGGTATGCCATAGTGATTGATTCCTGGAACCGTTTGGCTTCGTCATAAACGCCTCTTGGTCCTATGGTATTTACATTCCCGTAGTAATCTTCTGTTTGTGGATGAACCAAAGGATCGCCATATATTTCAGAAGTAGAGGCAATAAGAATCCTGGCTTTTTTTACCCTTGCCAACCCCAGAAGGTTGTGTGTTCCAAGCGAACCAACTTTCAAGGTTTGAATCGGAATTTTAAGGTAATCTATCGGGCTTGCTGGTGATGCAAAATGAAGAATATAATCTAAATTTCCCGGCACATGGACAAACTTGGTTACATCGTGGTGATAGAATTCGAAGTTTTTATCCTTAAATAGATGCTCTATGTTTTTTAAATCGCCCGTTATCAAGTTATCCATCCCAATTACATAATATCCTTCTGCAATAAAACGGTCACAAAGATGCGAGCCCAAAAACCCAGCCGCGCCAGTAATTAATATTCTTTTCATATAATTTTTTTATTCTGGTTTGGAATTGTTCGGCACAATTCCGGAATTAAAGAGACAATACATCATGGTAAAAAACACAACTCCTCTCTGTCTCCATAAAAATGATTCTGTCAAAAATAAACTTATCATTAGAAATGCGAAAGCAAAATGCACAAAATCTTTCGTTTTAAGTGAATTTTTAACGTTCACAAGCAACATGATTAACAATAATATAAAACCAAACACCCCTAATTCGGCAAAATTCTGGACGTATTGGTTGTGGAAATTCTTGGATTGATAACCGCTGTCAGGGTCATTTTCAACTCCCATATACAGGTTGTACTGCGTTGCTTTTTCCTTGATTTTAGGGTATGAAGCATTGAGTCCAAACCCAGTAAAGAATACATTTTCTTCCCTGATTAATTCGAGGGAAATCCTGGTTTGGTAAACCCTAAAGGCTGTTCCGTTAAAATAATCATTCGGCGTAAACGTTGGATTGGTCCAGGCTTCCTTGATGCTTACATAATGCACGCTTGCCGGAACTCCTTCAATTACATCGGCGCTGAGGCTTTTGTCGGTATTGGTTTGGAATTCCACCCTAAACCTATCTCTTATCCTTCCTATTGAAAAAACGATTACAATCAGCAGTACAAAGACGATAAGATTCCGTAATCTTAAATTGTGTGCCGCTTTTGAAAAAAAGAAAATATGGATTAACGACAATAACAATACTATAAGGATGATGTTTTTGGAGGACAGCAACAATATGAATCCGAAAAGAAGGATTGAAAAAAACGTGTCCGCCTTTGATTTTACTTCCTTGGTAAAAAAATGGAAAAAAGCCACAGCAACAAAAACCGACATGTGGATTGCATTCAATAATTTTGGAACAAGTCCGTAATCCTTATCATTTTCACCATGATAAAAAAACATCCTGGAATCCTGGTAAATACAATAGCGGATTGCCGCTCTGATACAGTAATACAGCACAAAGGCAACGATGATGTAACTGTAATAGGTGATTATTCTCTTTTTTTGCTCTGAAGTATTCTCCTTAAAAATAAAAAAACCCAGTGGAATCAATAGTAACGGGATTTCCTTTGACAATGCAGCCAGTGATTCCTTTGGTTCGATAGACCAGAAATAGGAAAAGACCATCAAAACATAAAGCAGCACCGGAAAAATCAACTCTTTCTGAATCCTGAAATTTCCTTTTTTGAAAGTGATGAAAGCCGTGAGTAAAAAAATTCCTAAAGCGGCATTGTTTAAGGCAAAAGGCAACGGAATGGTAGAAAGTACTAAAAGAATTGGGATAAAAGAACTGCTATTTTTGTTTTCTTTTACCAGATTTTGAATAACATTCTTCGAAGAGTTGTAAATATTCACCATTTATTTTTTCCCAATTAAATTCATTTACAATGGCGTCAAAATTGTTTTGAACTAATTGCAAGTTATCATTTTTTTTGATTGTATTCAGAATATTTTTCACTTCCTCAGGATTCGAAAAATAATAACTGTTCTCCTTTAAAATCCCTTTATTGAAATCGTTATTATGGGCTATGACAAACGCTTTGGAAGCCATCGCTTCGAGCAAGGAAGGGTTTGTTCCCCCAACAGAATGCCCATGGAAATAGAGTTTTGAAAAATAACGCAGGTTGTTCAGATTTTCCAGGTTATAAATCCCGCCCATAAAACGGATGTGTGAATGGTCCTTGAACTTGTTTTTTAGGTATTCGCCATATTTTGTCTGGTGTTTCCCAACAACCAAAATGGGAGTTTTGTCTTCGTTCATCGCAACACCTTCCAGAACCATGTCCAAATTGTTTTCCGGTTCAAACCGAGCCATGATCATATTGTAGTTCCCTTTTTCCACACCATACTCTTCCAAAACCGCTTCGTTGTGATTTGAAAAAGGATAAGCGCCATAAGCTATATAAGTGGAGTCCTTGCTGTATTTTGACTTTAGGAATTTTTGAATCCCCAAAGAATCGGAAACCAAAAAATCACTGCTATTTGCCGCCAGGCGTTCCGCGTATTTCAGGAATTGCTGCACCGGTTTGGAATACTTGGTACGTTTCCACTCCAATCCGTCCATATTGGTAATGATGATTGATTTCTTAGGAAGCAGGAAATGCCACACCGAATTGCTCGTATAGCCTAATTGTAATATGATATCAAAATCGCGTTTTCGGGAATCCATGATACAGTTATAATCATAAATAAACTGGCCGAATGTCCCGAGTTTGTATTCTGGATCATATTGATGGATGATGTGTACGCCGTGAAAAGTCTTTTCCTGATGCGGATGGTCGTGTGAATTGTAGCAGTAAACCTCGTGCCCTTTTTCTACCAGGTACACCGAAAAAAATTCAGCAAACTGCTCAAATCCTCCGTAATAATTGGGTACACCACGGGTTCCTAATATGGCTATTTTCATGAATTTTTATTACGGTTTGCAATTTTTTCTCTTTCAGTGCAAACATAACAAATAGATTTGAATTTTTTGAAATTTACAACACCGCTTTTTTGAACTGCGCTGCTGCAGACTGCCAGGTAAATTTGGCTGCCATTTCGCTTCTTTTTTGTGGAGTTTTAGTATCGTGAAGACCAATTTCTATTTTATTTTTCAAATCATTTAAATCCAACGGGTTGAAAAGACAGTCACCAAAAAAATCAAAGTCAGACATGGCTGTCGTATTGGAACAGATTGTTGGGACATTTGCCGCCAAGGATTCTAATGGCGGAATTCCGAAACCTTCGGCAATCGAAGGATAAATGGATAAATCGGCACCACGGACCAAAAGCACCAAATCATCATAATCAACTTTGTTGAAACTGAAAACTTTTGCTTTTATATCGGCTGGCAACGCCTCATAATAATCGTTGTAAACTTTATTTTCAAGGGCTTTATTCCCTACAAAAACCAGGTTGTTTTTTTTATAATGTTGGTTTTCAACAAATGCCTTTAGCAATCGGTCATGGTTTTTCCTTGGTTCCCAACGGCTGACAAAAAGGAAGTAATCGGTTGTTTTGAATTTTTCTTTTACCAACTCCTTAACCTCATCCTTATCATAAGGCTCAAAATAAATTGGGTCAACCGCATTGGGCGTAACCGTTACTTTCTGAACATTGAAATGTTTTTGGATTTGTTGTTTCGAATAATCCGAAACCGTCAAAACAACCTCCGATTTTGTAGCACTGCTTTTGAACAATAATTTGTTTTTAATCCTGTAGGCTAATGGAAAATATTGCGGAAAATCCAAAAACAATACGTCGTGTATCGTCACTATGTATTTGCAGTTTTTAAAAGGTGGAACCACATACTGGAAATGCGCATAGTCAATATGGTGTTCTTTTATGATTGTCGGAAGATCAAACAACAAACGGTAAAACTTGTTGCCCGATTTATACTGGACATAACTTACATTGTCATGCGTTCCGAAAATGGTCTCTAAAAAATCAATCTTTGCTGCGCCTAAGACAAAATGGAATTTTTTGTCCTTAATCAATTCTGAATAAAGGCCTTTGAGATAGGTTGTCGTTCCCTGGAAATTCCCGTCAAAAACATGGCAGTCCACAAATATCCTTATCGCTTTCATGTCTGTGGCTCTAATTGTGAGGTTTTTTGCTGTTTGATGTTGTATTCAATATAACAAAGTATAAAACCGATGATAACCGATTTGCTTTCGGTCTTTAAATACAATCCCAATAAAACCCAATTGTCAAAAAACAGGTAAATCCCGGTAGCAAATATCAGAATGCCTAAATTCCTGATGTATTCATCATTGGTTTTCCGTTTCGTTAAAAGCAGCCTTAGGAAATACAGCATAAAAAAGACTCCTATTAATCCCGATTTTAGGAATACCGTCATGAATGCATTGTGTAGAATGGATATCCTGGTCAGGACCGTTCCGTCATTGGTATACAATTTTTGCCCGAGTTTGACATCGGAACCCAAACCTTTCCCTCTTACCATTCCCCAAAAACCTTCACTTTTCATAACCCTGATGGTCAGCATGTTTTCGTAGGCGCGGTAATTATCATTGAAATCTTTCCAGTCGTCTTTGTCAACCTTCGACTTAAATGCTTCGATTGGTGCGTTTTTAATTTTGTAGAGCAACGCTTCCAAACCTCTACCATTACGCGTTAGGCTCATATTGTAAATAATCGTATAGCCAATTATAACGGTTGAGAAAAAGGTAATCAGGATGATGAGTGCGCGTTTGTTCATAACAAAATATCCTTTCAGAGCCATGTAAAAAACCACAGCCTGAATGAAGTTTGCCCTTGATAAATACAGAAAACTTGAAAAAGCTATCGTAAGGAGCAATATCCAAAATCGCTGCCTCGAAAGCTCTACATTGAATTTCTCATGGAAAATCACTAAGATTAACGCATACACTTCAAAATCACTGAAATAGCCCGCATACTTTCGCAATTCGTGGATGTTTAAAACCTTATGGACTACAACATTGAAAGCAATTGTTCCTAAGTGGATTACCGCGATGATGAATCCGACATAAATGATGGTTTGGATGACCTTCATATTGGCATGCCTGCAAAGCTGATATCCAACAAGCAAACCGAGAATGGGCTTCAACAGGTAGGTGATGTCGCGTATCACTTCGTAAATGCTGTTGTCATAATAAAACCACGAAAGGAATGCCACAATCAAAATGGCTGTATACGGAAAGATGTACTGAAAAATTGTTAGGGAATATTGCCTTTTTATCGTGAACAGAATCACACCAATCCAAACTAAAAAAGTCAATTCGTAAATGTTCAGATACGTCACGAAGATGCAAATCGCAAAAAGTACCTGATACAGAAAATCCTTTGATATTTTGATGCTACTCATTTATTCCTACTGTTTTTAGCGAAAGATGCCTTTTTAATATTTTAGAATACAAAATTATGATAATAAATTCTATAACGATTATCGAAAGGAAAGCGCCTTTCAATCCCCAGTTTTTGGTCAAAACATACAAAAGGATAAAGTTTAACACCGTTGCGATAATAGTGATCCTGATATAAATCCGGTTTTCATTGAATGCGAACATCAGCTGGCGCAATGGCTGTGAAATGGAAACCAATAGCGGAACCAGCAATCCAATCCTGAAATACATGGCAACCTGTGGAATGCTTTCTTTCGCTATTTTGAAATAACCCAAAATATATTCTGAAAAAATAAAAAACACCGACATTATCGAGAACAGCAATATGAAATTGAAGCCGTTGTATTCCTTCCAAACCCGGATTCCTTTTTTAACGCTGAGATTAAGTTCGTAACAAATATTGGCATACACAAAATAGAAGAACATATTCAGGTAGGTCTTGAAAATGGTAACAATCTGATCAATGATTCTAAACTGTCCTGCCATAAAATCGCCTCCAACATAACTAATCATAATGATTGGGAAAAACTGGTACATCGACAGGAAAAACTGCGATACGCTAAAGCTGAATTCCTCTTTTATGATTTTCGTAGCATCGTCGAATGAAAATCCGGTTAATGAAAAGGAATATTTATTCATCAGCCAGATTAACCCTATGCTGTTCCCAATTATAGCTCCGATTCCAAAAAACAGGTTGGCATAAATATAATCTGCCTTTTGGTTGATGAAAAGAATCACCATCGCAATGTAGATGGTTTTGGAAATGACATTTACGGTCGAAATCCATTTAAAATTTTCAACTCCCTGAAAAAACCATTGCGGATTAATAAACTGCCCTATGACAATTGTTAAGCTCAGGAAAAACAAGGCTTTGTCCTTGGCAAAAAAAGGGACGGTAAAGATAATTAGTGTAATAAATGCGAAAACCAACAGTACCAGAAGGAGTTTTGAAAAGTAAATGGCCTTAAACCGATTCTCTAAAACCTGTTTGTTTTCCCTGTTGATTGAAATTTCCTTGACACCGTTGATATAAGAACCATAGTCAATGATTCCGTTTAAAATAAGGGCAAATGAAAAACCAACACCAACTCTTCCCAAACCATCCTCGCCGCATTTAAATATGATGAAAGGCATCACGAATAAAGGGCTAGCCAAGTTTATCACTTGTCCGAAACCATAAATTAAAAAGTCTGTTATTTTTTTTCTATTAAAAATACTCATCGCATTTTAATTCACATTTATAAAATAAAAGATGCAAGGTATTACTTTTTAATATAAAAGCTGTTCATGTCATCCACTGATTTGGATTTTATAAAAGGATTGAAGAAATAATAACCCAGGTAAAGCAGGTGTTTTGCAAATCCGGATTTGAAGAAAAGCGAGCCCAGGATTCCGAATTTTTTCTTCGTAAGGATGTGCACATTCATTGCATTGTAATAGTTCATCCCGAATTTTTTAGCGATTTCCTTAAAGGAATCTATCGAATAAAAGGAAACATGCTGTCCGTGTTCTGAAGCATAATACCACCAATCGGCATGTGCCGGCGCTGGTTTTGGCATCACATCAGTAGTAAGGACGATGGTATCGGTAAGCTTTACGATTTTTTCGATTTCGGCAATCGGATCGACAAAGTGTTCAAAGCTTTCAAATGTGGTAACCACATCATAACGATCGTCCAGGCTTCCGTCAAAACCACGTGCTATTTCGTTTTTGGTGTATGGATCCTGCCAATAGTAATCAAATCCTATGTCGCGCATCTGTCGGGTAAAAACCCCAAAACCTCCGGCATAATCCAGGAATTTCCCTTTGGTTTTAAAAAACAGGAACAATAATGAAGTGGTGATTTTCGACATGCGCTCACAACGAAACATAACGCCAGTGTCGGAAAGGTTCATCGAGCTGATGTAAGCCTCCTCTATCCAATAAGGGCTTTCCGTTTGGCCAAAACTACAGGTCTGACATTGAAAATAATCAACATCATACTTATATAAAACCTTTGCATTAAAAATCTTTTTGGTTTCGTTTTGGCAAATTTTACACTTCATTTCTATCGCTATATTTATTTCTTTTCGAAGAATTTATCCGTTAAGATCAAACCTTCTTTCTTTTCATTTGGGTTAGAAACGAGTATTCCTAACTGATATTTTCCGGCAGCAAATTTATTGACAAATCCTTTAGCTTCATATCCTGAATTGCTGATATCTTTTGAACTTTTGAAATAAGTGTTGACATCATCCCTTTTCACCCTTTGGTTCTGCATTCTGAATGCCTGTCCATTCGAAATCAAAACAATTTCCATTTTCGAATTAGTAGCATCAATCCCGTCGAGATATGCCCAACCTGATGCCTTTACGGTTTCTTCATTTGTTTCAAAATTATCCACCGTAAAATTGACAAGGTCACCATTTTTCTCCTTTAATGGATTGTATTTTGAAATGTCAACAGTCATTAACGTACTTGAATTTTTGACATAGTGTTTGGTCCAGGTATCATACAAATCGATATTGTTCTCAACACTAAAGTTTTCGTCAAGGTATTTTTGCGTGTTTTCATTTATCTTAAATGGGCGGCCATGAGCGTCGACATACCAAAATGATTTTCTTTTGGTAGAATCCTGAACCATTTCATTGACATAGTTATCCAAAGTTCCGTCAACTATTGTAGTATGCACTTTTCCGTTATCCAGAAAATACGGGAAATACCAGCTCAAGCTTGTAACTACAGGATCTTTGGCCGTGTTATTGTCTAAAATAAACTGCGTAACTTCCCTAAACTGTGTTTTGTTTGGAGATTTGTAATAGTGTTTTACTACAATAATATCGGTCAGTGAAAACAATACAATTATGGATAATATGCCATAACGTACAATCTCATTCCTGATGTATGAAAGCCCAATTGCTACAATGATAATCACCGCCGGAAGAATGTTGATGAAGTATCTGTTTATCAACATAGGCAGGGTTGTATAGGTTCTGATCAGCGGAAGCAAAAGCGTAACCAATATCCATATAAATAAAACAAAAAAGCTGAATATCAATTTGTCCTCTTTAGGATTGATTGCAAGATTTTCTGAATTTTCTGTTTTAAACAATTGAATGAAAAACAACAATACCAAAGCCACTATGAAGAACAATACCATTTCTGATTGTCCGAAGAAATCCTTAAAAAACTGGGTGTAGACATCGAGAGTTGGCATCTGAATCCAAATTGAAGTGATTTCAGATGTCTTTACAAATAATTTATAAGTTGGTAAATACAAAACCAAGGTCATAAGACCCGAAGTCAAACAGTAAAGGAAAAAGCTCTTACGTTCCGTTCCAAAAGGCTTAATGAGGAAATACAGCAAAATGAGGTATTGCGAAAACAAGGCAAAAAGTGCAAAGAAATGGCAATAAATCATCAAGGTGGAAAAGAGGCCATAAAGTATTGCCGACTTGTAGGATGGCTGTTTTATGAATTTTATCAGGTACAGGAATGAAAGCGTTGTCATCAAAAACAACAACGGATACATTCGGGCATCCTGAGAGTAATACAAATGAAAATAGTTGATGGTAAGCAAACCCATTGCATACATTCCCACCTTCTTATTGAAAATTTCCCTGCCTAAAAGATAGATTGAGAAAACGCCGGCGATTCCGATAATTGCTGCCAAAAACCGGATTACAAAAGTCGTGTAACCGAAAATTTGGAATAAAATGTGGACGATGAAAAAGTACAATGGCGGATGTGGTTCTGAAACCATTAGTGCCTGATACACCTCTGAAAAGGATTTATTTGGATTGGCTTCATTTATAGTATGAATCTCGTCGAGCCAAACGCTTTGGTAATCCAAATGGTAGAATCTTAATATTGCCGCAACAACCAGAATCCCTGATACAATGTAATTTTCCTTAATCCAGTTAATGATTTTCATATCAATGCTTTTTTTTCCATGAATAAATTATTGAAACCCCAAAAGGCAGCTTGAAATTTTGGTTAATCAATTTGCTTTCAGAAGCCATAAGCTTATTTAAAACGTTGTTCATAAAGCCCGGTTTGAATGTTTCGAAGTCACTTCCCGAACCTGGCCTTTTTTTATCAGAAATCAACAAATTGCTGAGATGCCTAACCGCATAAATTGGAAGAAATAAAATGAAATTAAAATAGGAAGTAAAGATTTTATTCCCATCATTCCGGGCGTTGAACAGCTTTTCTATTTCCTTGGTTTTATATCTTCTGAAGTGATGGTTGATAACATCGTGGTGGCTCCACAAACTCATAAAAGCAGGTACTGTGATGAGCAAAACTCCGCCGTCTTTTGAAACCCTTTTCATTTCCGAAACAGCCAATTGATCATTTTCAACATGTTCAATGACATCAAAAGCGCAAACCAAATCATACGATTTGTCGGCAAATGGCAATTCTGTAATCGAACCATTGATGATTTCCAAACCTGTTAGTTTAGAGGCAAATTCGCAGCATTCCTTATCATATTCCAACGAGGTTACAGTGCCAAAATTTGATAGGTATTGCGAACTTCTGCCTGGTCCGCAGCCAATGTTTAAAATGTTGATTTTATCATTGGTTAAAACCTTATCTGAAATTAATTTCTTTATATAATTTGATATGATTTTTTCCCTTGCAACAAACCACCAATGCTGTCTCTCCAAATCATAGTATTCCTTGTAGTAATCCTGCTGCATGTTAGTTTTTTTCTGAAGTTTCTTCAGCTTCAATTATAATTTTATCAATAACAAACAGCGGCCTGTTCCTAACCTGATTGTAAATCCTCAAAACATATTCCCCGATTAAACCCAGGGAAATCAGTTGTACGCCGCTAAAAAGGATTATTGCCAAAATTGTGGCTGTGAATCCCTGAGGCACATCATTGTAAAATATTTTCCTGTAGATGTTGTATAAAAAATAACAAAGTGAGAATACGATGGTAAAGAAACCCAATCTGGTAATTATCTTAACCGGGAAATCACTAAAGTTGAATATTCCATTAAACGCCAATTCGAAAAGTTTTGTCCAGCTGTATTTTGTTTCACCCGCATGCCGTTCGTGCCTGTCGTACTCGAAACCAATTTGCTTAAATCCAACCCAGGCACGCATACCCCTTAAATAGCGGCTTTGCTCGGGCATATTTATCATGGTGTCGACAACTCTTCTGCTCAGCATCGAGAAGTCCCCACTATCTATTGGAATATTAAAATTTGAGATTTTCTTTTGCAGCCTGTAGTAGGCTTTGTAAGCCAGTTTTTTAAAGAATCCTTCCTTCCTGTTTTTCCTAATGGCATAAATAACATCATTGCCCTGCATCAAAAGGGAATAAAATTCAGTGATTAATTCGGGCGGATCCTGTAAGTCGCCATCAATAATCATTACCCCTTTTTTTCCTCTGGAATTTGCCATTCCTGCACTAACCGCTAATTGATGCCCATAATTCCTGGACAAAAGCACTCCGGTAAAACGGGTGTCTTTTTTGCAGATGTTTTCGATGAGGATGGCCGTGTTATCAATGCTTCCGTCATTTACCAAAACCACTTCACAGGAGAAATCTGTGGCGTCTATAACCTGAGTTAATCTTTGAATCAGAAGATCAAAAACGGCTTCTTCATTATAGAGTGGAACAACTATAGAAATATCGATTAACTTCAATTTAAATCTTGTTTTTGGTTTGGTTTGGAAACATGTAGTGCAAAACTATAAAATTTGTTTAATAATAAGCCGTTTCGCCCATATATTAAAAAAAGCTATCTGTTAAAATTAACAAATAGCTTCTTTAAGTATAGCTTAGGTTTTTTTTATTTTACCAATTTGGCAATTTCTTCTCCTAATGTTATTTCAGGATAGAATGACGGCCCAAAATATTTTGCCTGGTTTTTAACCGGTATAACCAATCCTTTTTCCCTGTCTACCTGAGTACATTGTTCGTTTGGCCTAAAATATTTAAAGAATGTTGCTCCCGGAGTTTCGAATGATTTCCCGGCATACGTCATTTTATAGTTATTGATTGTCATGACATCCTGGTCTTTGCTGATACCAAAATCGATACGCAACATTGTTGGGATTACATTTTCAGGTAAATTGAAAACTACTTTTTGAGGAGCATCACTTCCTTTTACACCAATCCAGATTGGATCACCTGTAAAGTTGATTGTACCGTCTTCTGTGTAGAAAAGGGCAAAGTTATCATCCTTTTTTACAGTTACATCAAGGGTAACCTGGAAAATTTTGGCTGCTTCTTCAGTTTTAACAACCTCTAGTGAATCTACTGATTTTTCATCTTTACAGCCTGTAAAAAATATTGTGGCTAACAGTACTGATAATATAATTCTTGTCTTCATTTTATTATGTTTTTTTTGCAAAATTAAATTTTTTTTTAAACTATTGGTCTTTTCTTTTAAAATCTCCTCTCGAAAAATACTTCTCGACAAAACAATAAACTAAAATAAAGAAATAACGGCTTCCCATTTCCTTGATTTTTAGTTTGGAAACTCCATATTTTCTATTCGTCCATGAATTTGGAACCACAGTATATGAATAACCCCGAATGATTGCTTTCAACGGGAGTTCGATTGTCAGGTTAAAGTGAGGCGAAAGTATTGGTTTCACTCCGTTTATAACTTCCCTTTTGTATAATTTGAATGCGTTTGTGGTATCGTTGTATTTGATTCGCATAACCAATCTAATGATAAAATTGGCAATACGGTTGATGACCTTTTTTACCCAAGGATAATCGATTACTTTTCCTCCTTTGATAAAACGGCTGCCAAAAACACAATCATAATTACCCTCAATCATTGTGGTGTAATAGCGGATTAAGTCATATGGTGAATCCGACAAATCGGCCATCATCACCGCAACACAATCGCCGGAAAATCGCTCCAAACCGTAACGCACGGCATATCCAAAACCATTTGGCCCAGGATTCGTTCCGTATTGTAAGGCTGGATATTTTTGTGCCAATTGCTCCAAAACCTGTAAGGTGTTGTCTTTCGAATTGTCGTTTACAACATAGATTTCGTGATCGATGCTGACTTTTGAAAACGCTTCTTCAATCTGATCAATTGTTTCGGTAATTGATTCTTCTTCGTTATAGGCAGGAATTACAATGCTTAATTTCATTATTGTTTGTTGATTGTTGCTGCGTATATCTGGGTTAAGATATCATTGATGTTGTATTTCCAGTGCCAGTCCGGATAATGTGCCTTGAATTTGGATACATCGCTAATCCACCAAATGTGGTCACCAATCCGGTTGGTTTCTGAGTATTCATAATTCATTGGTTTGCCTGTAATGGCTTCGCACATTTCTATCGCTTCCGCCATTGAACAATTGGAGTGCCTTCCGCCACCGGCGTTGTACACTTCACCCTGTCTTGGGTTTCTGTAAAAATGCCAAAACATATTTACCAAATCCCAACTGTGGATGTTGTCGCGAACCTGTTTGCCCTGATATCCAAAAACGGTGTATTTATCTCCCGTGATGGCACATTTCATCAGATACGACAAAAATCCGTGTAACTGCGTTCCCGAATGATTTGGACCTGTTAAGCATCCGCCTCGGAAAACACCGGTATTCATCCCGAAATACTTTCCATACTCCTGAACCAAAACATCGGCTGCGACTTTTGAAGCACCAAAAAGCGAATGTTTGGTTTGGTCGATGCTCATATTTTCGTCAATGCCTTCCTTGAAATACGGGTGTGATTCGTCTATTTCCCAACGCTTTTCAAGTTCCACTAGAGGCAAATAGTTTGGCGTATCACCATAAACCTTATTGGTAGAAGTAAAAATAAACGTTGCTTCAGAACAATGCAAACGTGTCATTTCAAGCATGTTTAAAGTTCCATTGGCATTTACGGTGAAATCAGTCAATGGTTCGCGTGCTGCCCAATCGTGGCTGGGCTGGGCTGCTGTATGAACAATCAGTTTTATGTCGCTTTTGTATTTCGAAAACAGCTTTTCCAGTTCATCTACATTTCGGATGTCAATGGCGTGATGCTCAAAATTTGGAACTTCCTTAACCAGTTTTTGGGTGTTCCATTCTGTTGAGGCATTGGCACCAAAAAAAACCTGGCGCATATTATTGTCAATCCCAATGATCTTATCAAATTTATCGGCAAAAAAGGCTACTGATTCACTTCCTATCAATCCGGATGAGCCTGTGATGATGCATATATTCATTATTCTGTTATTTTATATTCTATTATCCTGATTTTGTCTTTGAAGTAGAGTTTACTTTTTGGCTCAAAACAATAGGCCCTTATTTGGCTTTCTTCTTTAATTTCTCCCATGCCCAAAGACTTGAAATCATTGACATTTGTAATATGTTGTGTAGAAAAAATTCCTGTTTCCAGTAATTTATTTGAAGTTCTATATTTTCTTGTGTTTCCGACCTTATCCACTACAGACAGGGAAATGTCCGGGCCATGATCAATCACCGACATGAAATCGCCCAACAGGTTGCGGTACATAACGACCTTGTAATAAATGCCTTCTTTAGGAATCAACGGGGAATCCATATAGATAGCATATTCATTGATTTTAACTAATTTCACCTTATTGCTGTTGGCTTTTTTCTCCAGTAATAACGATGGTCTTCCACCCACAGAAAGCGTGTCCACGCAACTGTAATTTTTGCTAAGGATTAAATTCAATTTCGGTTCATCAAATAAGGGATACCTATCATCGATGGCGCAAAAATCATATAAGACAAATTGTGGTGCCTTTGATGAATTGTAAAAAGCAACGTTTTTGTCTTCCAGTGCTTCTGTATATGCTGTGTAGGATTGAAAAACAGGCCTTGGAGTAAAATTCAGTCTGTTTTCCAATAATATTTGTGTGTTCCAAGGGTAGGAATCAATGCTGCTGTTTCCAATTCTGTTTAAAATCCTTGGTGGCATTTGATTATTGTTTGGATACAAATGATATCCTGATGTTGGTGTAAAAGAAGTGTATCCGTTAAAATAAGCTTCCTTAGACATTTTGACTTTAAAATCTAAAGCATACACATCCAATTTCTTTATGAAATAAATCGAAATGAATCCGGCAATGCTTATCAAACCTATAAAGTATTTATTTTTTTGTTCCAAATGAAAGTCATAAATACAAAACACAATCAACATGGCGCAATAATAAAACTCCTTCATGTGTGACTCATCTGCCCTAACGAATGATTGTTTGAAAAGGACATACATGGAAACCGAAAAAAGGAAGAAAATAATTCCGTTTTTGTAGATGTCCTTCCTGTCATCTTTAATCGTTTTATAGACCAAAACACCCGCAGAAATTAGGATAATGATTAATGCAAAAAGGTGTTTGTCGCAAAATTCTCTAAGGGAATACATTACTTCGTTGTATCCGCTTACAATCTCTAAGGCAGATTTTATGTACTCTGGCAGGTTTACGTTTAATATTCCCGAAAGGATATAGATTCCGATTATTGGTAAAATGAAATAGCCCAACAGGTAAACAAGCTTGTCTTTTTTGAAGATTATCTTATACAGTATTGCGGCGGCAAAAAACACAAATGATATCAATCCTGTATTGAATTTGATGAAAAAAAGCAACACAACCAAAATTGCCTGAAAAATGTAGATTAAGGTTAAATTCTTATCCAAACTGTATCGAATCCAAAACAACAGGAATGACATTAAAACAAAGGCATAAGTTGACCAAAAAGGGGTTGGCAGCAACACGACCAAAAGGATGATTAAAAAAGCAGTAAAGAACTTATTCCTGCTTCTTACAAATGAAATGAAAAAAACCAAAAATATATTTAACGCACAAAACAGGTCAAAAATCAAAAAGCTGATGCTGTTCTGTCCCCAGCCAACCCTTGTCGTCAAATAGGAAAGTGGCCCCAAGGTAAATGCAAAATCGGTTCCCCATTGCATGCCTTTGATCTTAACATAATTAAGTGTCGTAACCCATGAAGGATCGAGAGTAATCCATATTTCATTGTTGTATTGGATTGGGTTGAGGCTCATATCAAAATAAGGTGGAAACAAAAGATATGCAGCAACAAGAGCAAGCAAAAAACCAAGAATATTGATTTTTGTAAAATAGGTGTCTTTAAAAGATTGTTTCATCATTATTTCAATATGGTTTCCAATTGTTTTTCGTTGGCTTTTATCCAGTTGTAAATGTCCTGAAAGATTGTCTCTACCGATTTTTTTGGTTTCCAGCCAGTCTCATTTTCAATTCTTGTATTATCCGTAATGAAAATCCTAAGATCGGCTGTCCGGGTTTCTTTTTCAGAAGCGATTGCAATGGAATTTCCTGTTATCTTTTCACAGATTTTTGTCATTTCCAATAACGAAGCGCTGTTTGTCAAACCGCCGCCGGCATTATAAATCCTGCCTTCAAATTTTTCTATCTGATGGATTTGCAAATCAATCAGTTCCACCAAATCATCTACGTGCAGGATGTCGCGGACCTGTTTTCCGGTTCCGCCATAACCAATATATTTCAGGGACTGATTCCAAAAATGTTTCGCCATCCAAAGCGTTACAACACCCTGATCGGTTTTTCCCATCTGCCTTGGTCCTGCAATAACACCGAAACGTGTTATGGCAGCTTTCAAGCCATAAAATGCAGCGTACTCCTGAATGAAAAGTTCCGAAGCCAATTTAGTAGTCCCATAAAAGGAACGTGCACCTTCCAATGATAATTCCTCTGAAATCCCTTTTGGTGAAATTCCTTTGGTGCTTTGATTGGCATCAAATGCAAAACGCGTTGCTTCTTCGGTAAAATGGGCATCCTCAATCCAATTGATTGGATAAACCCTGCTTGTCGAAAGGAATATAAGTTTGGCCTTGTTCTTTAAACATGCATTAAAGCAGTTGATGGAACCGTATAGATTATTATTGATGACATAAGTCGGATCGGAATCCAAACCAGCAGTAACCGATGGTTCTGCCGAGGCTTCAACCAAAACGTCAAAATTCCCTAATGCCGATAAATCTTCGTTGTTCCTGATATCCCCATGGAAAAAGGGAATGCCCTGCTTTTGAAAATCGGCTAGGTTCAACTCAGAACCTCTTCTTTTTAAATTATCAAAGGCGACAATTTCATAAGATGGATACTTTGCCTTGAGCTGTAAGCAAAGTGTTGAGCCAACAAATCCCGCGCCTCCGGTAACTACTATTTTCATATTTTGATTGTTTTTAAGCTGTCCTGCCAATCCTTGATTTCCAAACCAAAAGTAGTCTTGATTTTGGTTTTATCCAAAACGCTGAATTCAGGCCTTTTTGCCGGTGTCGGAAAACTGCTTGTTGGAATTGATTTTAAATCGATGTTAATGTTATTGACTTCAAATATTTTTTTAGCAAAATCATACCAGCTGCACTGTCCTTCATTACTGAAGTTGTATACGCCAAACGCTTTTTTATTGCTCGTAATGATTTTAGCGAGAGCATCGGCTAAATCTACTGCATTGGTTGGTGTCCCGATTTGGTCGTTTACCACCGAAATCGAGTCTCTTTCCGAAGCCAGGCGTAACATGGTTTTCATAAAATTGTTGCCAAACTGTGAATACACCCAGGAAGTCCTGATGATGTAATAGTTTTCAAAAACTTCCTGGATTGCTTTTTCGCCAGCCAATTTGGTCTGCCCGTAAATGCCTGTTGGATTTGGGGCATCATTCTCTTTATAAGCTATGTTTTTTTCTCCATCAAAAACGAAATCAGTGGAAATATGTAGTAAAACTGTATTATGTTTTTTACAAACCTCAGCTAAATTTTGGGCACCAATTACATTGATTAAATGTGCTTTTTCAGTCTCGCTTTCGGCTTTGTCAACGGCGGTGTAGGCTGCAGCGTTAATACAAAAACCGGGGTTGATTTTAGAAAACATTGCTTCACAATCAGCGGCATTGGTTATATCCAAATCAGCTGAAGCACAAAAAACAAAATGAAGCTCAGGATAATTTGGCGCAATGAATTGCAGGCTCTGACCTAATTGTCCATTGGCTCCGGTTACTAAAACTACCATGCTTTTTTGGCGTTTTCTAATGTAGGTTGAACTTGATCCTTCGCGGAAATTATTAATTCTTCAATTGGAAAATCCCAGTTGATGTTGATGGTTTTATCATTGTAAATGATTCCGCCTTCTGATTCCTTATTGTAAAAATTGTCGCATTTGTAAAAAAACGTAGCCGTTTCGCTCAACACTAAAAATCCGTGTGCAAATCCTCTTGGAACAAAAAACTGTTTTTGGTTTTCGGCCGACAAAACTACGGCTTCATATTGCCCGAATGTAGGTGAATTGGGCCTGATGTCAACCGCAACATCCAAAACTTCTCCGTGTAGTACACGGACTAATTTAGCCTGCGCATGTTCTCCGGTTTGGTAGTGTAAGCCGCGCAAAACCCCTTTTGAGGAATACGATTGGTTATCCTGAACGAAATGAACCGGATGGCCTACTCCATTTTGAAAAGTCTTTTCATTAAAACTTTCCATGAAATAACCGCGCTCATCAACAATGATTTTTGGTTCAATTACAAAACATCCATCAAGTTTGGTTGCAATAAAATTCATGTCTTAAATCAAACTAAGTAAGTGTGTACCATAACCGCTTTTTAATAAGGGCTGGGCTAATTTTTCTAATTGTTTTGCATCGATGTAACCCATTCTGTAGGCTGCTTCTTCGATGGCTCCAATTTTTAATCCCTGGCGTTCTTCGATAACCTGAACGAATTGTCCGGCCTGCATCAATGATTGGAATGTTCCCGTATCCAACCAGGCTGTTCCCCTGTCGAGAATGCTTACCTTGAGTTTTCCTCTTCGCAAATATTCCTTGTTAACATCGGTGATTTCGATTTCGCCTCTGTGGCTTGGTTTGATATTGGCCGCGATTTCAACCACATCGTTATCGTAAAAATAAATCCCAGGAACGGCAAAATTAGATTTTGGTTTCTCTGGTTTCTCTTCTATTGAAAGTACTTTCCCGTCTTTGTCAAAATCAACCACACCATATCTTTCCGGATCATGAACGTGATACGCATAAATGATTCCGCCGTCTGGATCGTTATTGGCCAACAATAAATCGGACAAACCTGTTCCGTAGAAAATATTGTCTCCAAGAACCAGGGCAACCTTATCGTCACCTATGAATTCCTTTCCAATGATAAATGCTTCCGCAAGGCCATTTGGGTGTTCCTGGACCGCATATTCAAATCGGCAGCCCAAGCTTTTTCCATCGCCCAGCAATTGCCTGAATAAGGGCAAATCGTGCGGTGTTGATATGATTAATATTTCGTTGATTCCCGACCACATCAAGGTTGATAATGGGTAATAAATCATTGGTTTGTCATAAATGGGCATCAACTGTTTGCTCACCGCTAAAGTCAATGGGTGCAATCTTGTTCCCGATCCACCAGCTAAAATAATTCCTTTCATAATTAACTATTCATTTTTGCCATTTGCCTTTTGTAAAAGGATTTCACAGACCCAATTATTACAAATAAAAGTATCAGCAATAGTGGCAGTATAATTTTCTTTTTACCGTTAATCGCTTTGGTATTCCTAACGTTTAACGTTGAACTGCTTTCCTTTACGATTTTGTCAAAATTCACCAGTTCAATTCGGTGTATTCCTTGCTCGTAAACCAATTGGTCTTTGGTTTTGATGACATCGCTCAGCTGTGATTTCTCACTATAGTATACCATTTTGTCGCCTGTCGTTCCGTTGAATGAATTCAACAGTCCGTCAATTTGGGAAATGATTGAATCATTTTCAGCCATTTTGATTCTGATGTTGGCTACATATTCTTTTTGGATTTTTTTATAGTAATCCGAATTATTCAGGTAATTCAGGATTGGCCTAACCGTATTGGCATCTGTAGTTTTATCAACCGTTGAAAACGAAATCAAATGGTATGGGTAATTTTTGCTCGTCATGTTTTCATTTGCAATCTTTTTTACATCACCATCTTCCGCCATCAATTTGATCAGCTCAAAATTCTGAGGCTTGTTTTCAATGAATTTGTAAACATCTGTTATCGGCGCAACCGTTATGCCTCTGAACCTTGTTGGGTCTTTAATCCCGATAATGTTTTTTAGGAAAAGCGTATCTCCGTCTTCGACTTTCGAGTTAATCAATTCAATTTTGGCATTCATATAATCGACCGAGCCAAAATTTGGACTTACAATGATCTGATGGTCGTATACCTTGCCTATTTTGTCCAGGTAATATCCTGCACCGGCACCAATTATAAAAAGGATTCCAACCCAGATGATATTCCTTTTAAAGAATAAAATCATTTTGAAGATGCGGGTCGAAATGTTTTCGAAAAAATTGCCGATTCTCTTGGAAATCTGAGACAAATCTATTTCCTGATTGTCATTATTTTGAGATTTTGCACTCATAAAAAATAATTATTTTATGTTAAAAATTTGTTCTAATATTTTTATCGTAATCAAATAGGTTGGCTTCACTCCAGTTGTCCCCAAACCTCCTGAAGCTAGTGTGCTTCCGGTTTCTAAAGGATTATCCGAAGCATAGTAAGCATATCTTACTTTGACATTCTGCGGAATGCTCTTCCTGATTTTGGATGCCGACTGGATGGCTTTCTGATAATAAGCTCCTTCCATTTCAAGCCCAATTACTTCCCAGGTTGATTCGTGGAAGAATTTCAATAAATCCTTATTCTGGAGCGATGTTCCCAAAACCGTCACCATCGGTCCTTCAAAAACCGGGATTCCGTTTCCTTCAAACATAGCGGAAGTAAGTTCGTTTTCAAATGGATAATTATCTGCTGTTCCTTCGTTGATGTGCGCTGTCGGAATCATAATGTCGCCTTTTCCGCCTTCCAAAATTCCGGCCTTACCCATAATCGAAACGGATTCGACATTCAGGAAAGTCTTGGTTTTTCCTTCTTTGTAAGGTTTCAAAAGTTCGTCTATCGTTTCAAAAGCCTGTTCACCAAAAGCATAATCCATTACAATAAGGACTGGTGCATCTTTGCCAATTACTGCTTTTGGGAAGCTTGATTTTGCCCAGTCGATTTTGGCAGTATCAAAAAGCTGAACATCAATGTTGGTTCCCGAAAATACATCCGGAAGCGAAATCATTCCCTGTTTCAATGCGACTTCCTCAACTTTGTTCCTTACATCCTTTGCGCCAGACTTGCTCAATTCCTCATAAATAAAGAAATCCGACTTGTCCTTGAATTTGGTTTTTAAGACATTCGTTGCAAAAATGGAATTCATCACACTGTGCATGTTGGCGCTGATGATGTGGATTGGTCGTTCCAGAAGGTCATTCGCCTTAAGCGTTTCCTTGATGTTGGTTGCCCAAATCTCTCCGTGGATATGATGCCCCAAACGTTCCCTCAAAATCGGGCTGAACGTAATGGTTCTTTTGTTGTTATTGATAACCTCATCGATTGCCAGTTTCCCTAACCAATAAATAACGTGCAGGAAGCGGTCTGGTTTTTCCTTGGTTCCAAAATCGTCATAGATTTCCAAAACTTCAGAAAAGCTCCGGCCCAAAACGTTGGCAGCATGCGAAATCGCTATTTCCTTTTCCTTTTGCGTCATTTTTTTATTCTGCAGGACGGCTTCTTCCAGTTTTTCCCAATCGCGGGTTAATTCCACTTCCAATTCATCAAGCAGAACCCTGTCCTTAATTTTATGCGATTCGATAAAAATAAAGGTCAAATGCGTCAAAATATCATAGATGTCTGAACGTCCGCGTGTGATTTCCACATTCATCTGTTCGTCATCGATTCGGTAGCAGTTCCTTCTTCTTTTTGGTGGAACAATTGCCTGGAAATGTGATTTTGAATACCCTTCGTCTGAAGTTAAATTGATAAAACGGCACTCTTCAATGCCTACCGGAAGCCTTTCTATTACATAAAGCAAACCGCTTAGTTCTACTTTTTCCTCTGCAATACTTCCGTAAATTTCTGGTCTGAGAGAGAGTAATGCTTCTCTCAAAGTTTCTCCTGAAACACCCATTGGTTTGTAAAAACCTCTGTTGAATAAATGTCTCATGGTAATGTACAATCGTTCGATAGCTGCGGACGATTCTTGCGCTCTTGAGCGCGAAATGTTTTTGATTTCTTTCATCTTTTTATTTTCTAACCCGCAAATATAGGGTTTTTGTCCTTTAGTTGGTTAGAATAAGGTTAATTGCTGGCGTCATGACTTTATTGTCCCAAGGGTTCTTTTCTTTAGTGATTTTTAAAATGAGCCTGCTTCTGGTCCATCTGCCTTTTGAATACATTAAAGAGTTTTCGGAATCAGAATAATTGATAACCAAAGAGGGTGCATAATATGCTGTTTTCACCAAACCTTTTGTTTTATCCTTATACTCGAAATTGTATTTGTTTTCTTCAATCACCATCCATTCCAAACCAATTACAATTCCTTTCTCGGGGAACTTCAGATTGTATTTTGATACATCTATTTCATTTTTCCTCATTCCCTTTTTTACCGTTACAACCAAGTCTTCCTGAAGCATATCATCTGCCGGCTCGATACCATTGAATTCAAACAACCTTATCTTCAGCTTTGCATCTTTCTTTTCGCTATCAGTATAGAATATGATTTTATTTAAATAAGGCGTGGCTGCATATGCCGAATCGTATTCAAATAATTTTCCGTAAATCCATGGTTTGTCACCCGAAAGCATTGTATGATGGATTTTGTGCGCATCGCCAATTTCAATCTGCCTGTCTTGTTTTCTTTTTGAAATGACGACTTCATCTAATTTATAAACAGCTTCCTTTAAAATTACTTTTTCATTAGCTGTCAGCGCAGTTTTTTTGATTTCAAATCCCACCGAAGAAAAGATGGCTGTTTTCCCAACTTCCGCATTGATTTTAAAAATTCCGTTTTCATCAGAAGTGGTTCCGATGTTCTCGTTTTCAATCCAAATATTGACATACGGAATCGCATTTCCTTTTTCATTGACAATGGTTCCGGAGATTTGGGCTGAAGCTGAAAAGGCGATTAGCAAAATGCAGATTAAAGGCTTCATTTAATTGGATAAGATTAAATTGATTGCAGGCTCATACACCATCATTTTGTCCGAAGGATTATTCAGGTCAGCTTTGGTCTGCCTGTTCCATTTCCCTTTCGAAAAGGTGTAGATAAATTCCCTTTCGACATAATTGTACAACACATAAGGGAAATAGGTTTTTTGGATTGTTGTTGTCTTGGTATTGGTATCTACAACTTCCTTTTCCAGTTTGTTTCTTTCAATGATAAGTTTTTCAAAACCTAGGAAGATTCCCGTCTTGGGCATTTTCAGGTTGAAATCGGTTACATTGAACCAGGATTTCTTCACCCCTTTTTTTACCGAAACCAGATAGTCTTTCTGCAGCAATTCTTCGCCTGGCGAACCATCGGGATTTACACTGTAAAAATGGATTTTAAAGCTGGTGCTTTCCAGCTGGCTGTCGGTAATTATGGCAACCTGCTTTAGGTATTTCGTTTTTTTGTATTTGGCCTGATACGGGAAAAATTTGGCATCGATGCGCGGTCCGTTTTCAAATGCCTGGTAACTTTCAACCTTGACTTTCCCAATTTCAATTTCTTTGGTTCCGAATCGCTTTGCGATGACAATTTCGTTCAACTCAAAAGCGTTGATTTTTAGAACTACCTTACTAGCTTCTGAAGCCTTTACGGTTTTCTTTTCATAGCCTAAGGCCGAAAAAATCAGGTTTTTATTTGGCAGACAATGAATTGTAAACTCGCCGTTTTCTTCCGAAGTGGTACTGTTGTTTTCGTTCTCAACCCAAATGTTGACATACGAAACAGGCTTGTTGGATTCGTCAACGACAATTCCTTTGATTTGTGCATTGACCGAACAACCGATTAAAAAAACAATCCAAAAAAGTCTTTTCATTTTTATAATATTTGTAGTAAATCGGCAATTTTCCTGTCGTTGCTCAATCTTGGGATTTTATTTTGGCCACCCAATTTGCCTATCGATTTCATATAATCCTGGAACCCATTTTTCTGAACCTTAGAAACGACCAGAGTTTTCAATACCTTCCCCACAATCAAATCGTCATAATAGACATTTTGTTTCCGCATGGCGTGGTCAATTTTCAGGGCAAATTCTTCATGGTTTTCCGGTTCGTTTTCAA
Organism: Flavobacterium wongokense; assembly: GCF_021608265.1. Classification (GTDB taxonomy): domain Bacteria; phylum Bacteroidota; class Bacteroidia; order Flavobacteriales; family Flavobacteriaceae; genus Flavobacterium; species Flavobacterium wongokense. The sequence goes on along the minus strand of NZ_JAKIHP010000001.1, from coordinate 973,987 downwards.
ACTCTATAAACCATTCGTGATAAGGCAGTCCGCTATTCGGGTTGATTTGTGGCGCAACAGTAAATTCATTTACACGGATATTCGTATTCTCCATCGCTTCCTGCAAAGCATGCTCGACTTCCTTTCCAATGACATGCTCTCCAAATGCCGAAATGTAATGCTTGATCCTTCCTGAAACAATTACGCGATACGGTTTCAAACTGGTGAACTGAATCGTGTCGCCAATATTGTAAGCCCAAAGCCCTGCGTTTGTGGAAATGATGAGGACATAATTGACATTCAATTCGACTTCGCCAATCGTATAGCGTCTTGGATTTTCGGTAAAAAATTCTTCTGATTTTATAAATTCATAGAAAATGCCCGAGTTCAAAAGCAACAGCATTCCCTTTTCTTTCTGCGAATCCTGATAGGCAAAAAATCCCTCCGAAGCGGGAAACAACTCAATAGAATCAACTTTCCTTCCGATAAGGTTTTCAAATTTGGCGCGATAGGGCTCGTAATTCACACCGCCATAAATGAACAAATTGAAATTTTTGAAAATGTCGCCTACAGCTTTCCCTCCTTTTTGCTCGAGCTTTTCAAAATACATCTGAACCCAACTCGGAATTCCCGAAATGACACTCATGTTTTCGTTAAAGGTCTCTTCAACGATGGCATCGACTTTAGTTTCCCAGTCTTCAATGCAATTGGTTGCCCAACTTGGCATTCGGTTTTTCTGCAAATATTTCGGGACAAAATGCGCCACGATTCCGGAAAGACGACCCAATTTAATTCCGTTTTTCTCTTCCAAAATCGGACTTCCCTGAAGGAAAATCATCTTGCCGTCGACAAAAGTTGTTTTTCCGGTTTCGTGTATGTAGCTCAAAATCGCGTTCCGTGCTGCTTCTATATGATACGGCATTGATTCTTTCGTAAGCGGAATGTATTTCGCGCCCGAAGTCGTTCCCGAAGTCTTTGCAAAATAAATCGGTTTCCCTTTCCAAAGTATGTCTTCTTCACCTTTTACAACGCGGTCCACGTAAGACCGTAATGCTTCGTAATCCCTTATTGGAACTTGGTTTGCAAAATCTTCATAGGATTTGATTGTGGCAAAATTATGGTCTTTTCCAAACTGGGTTTTATTGGCTGAAGCCAAAAGATTCCGAAAAACTCTCTGCTGTGTTTCGACAGGATTCTGAGCCCATTTCTGGGTTTTACTGTGAATGACCTTGGCAAAAATTTTCGCCGCTATTGATTTTACAGACATATTATTCGAATTCAATAAAAATACTTGGATCGATTGGATAACCATCTTTCCATAATTCAAAATGCAAGTGAACACCTGTAGATTCCTGACCGGTTGAACCTGCCAAAGCAATCACTTCGCCAGTTTTAACGGCGTCGCCTTGGGAAACCGTCACAGAAGCCGCGTGTTTGTAAACCGAAATAAATCCGTTGTTATGCCTTATGATAACCACATTCCCGGTATTTGGTGTCCAATCGGCAAAAATGACTTTCCCGCTCGAGGTTGATTTGATTGGAGTGTCTTTCGCCAAAGCGATATCAACAGCGTAATGCTTGTTTACCGGATTGAATTTCTCGGTAATCATTCCTTTCACAGGCGGAAACAAAAAGGTGCTTACTTTGGGTTTCGCTTTCTCAAAAAGATTGTATTTGTCTTCCCGTTCGACCTCTTCCCTAAGTTTCAAATCGGCTTTTGAAGGTTGCAATTCTTCGTCTGAAACGGCTTCCGTTGCTGAAGCCATAATAGAATCCTTGTTAAACTTGGCATATTCCAAATCACCGGTCAGCACTTTTTTGATGGATTGTATGTAGGCTTCATTTTTCTTTAAGGCATGCGACAACGAATCGGATTTCAGTGCCAGTTCAGTGGCATCTTTTTTTAATTTTGTCGAAGCATAGCCCGGAATGAATTCGCGCAAAGGTGTAAAGGCAATGATATAGGTTGTGATAAAAATAATCAGTAACGCACCAATCGTCGCTACTACAAAGACATTCATAAGCGTCAACCGAAGTGAAAATATTTCTTCAAAAGTGTCTTCGTTCAAAATAACCAAACGGTTTTTTGTGAAGAGTTTTTTCTTGATTTTTTTTCGTTTGAGTCGTTTTTCAGACATGGTTTTTTCGAATGTGTTACAAATATAGAAAATTACTTGGGTTTGTCTTTTGAGTGCTAACGATGTTTAACTTATATTTATTAAGGTGAAATTCAAAAGAATGTTATTTTCTTTTTACCTTTGTCCGAGTTTTTTAAAATAAAATCTGCGAAAGCATAAAATTATATATCATGGGAAGATTAGGAATGCCTGAAATATTAGTTATTCTAGTTGTTGTTTTATTACTTTTTGGTGGTAAAAAAATTCCGGAATTAATGAAAGGATTAGGTTCAGGAGTTAATGAATTCAAAAAAGCAGCAAAAGGAGAAGACGAAGCTAATGCTGCATCCAAAAAAGAAGAAGAAGAAGCTAAAAAATAGTTTACCTCAGCAATTAAAAAAATCCCAAGCGCCATTATTGAGTTTGGGATTTTTTTATGTTTACAATCAATCTAAATCCAAACAAAATAATATGAAAACCACCTTCGTTGCCATCATCGGCTTTCTATGTTTTTCCAATCTTTACAGCCAACAGATTGTTGGTTCCTGGGCTGGCGAACTGGCTGTTTCCGGAACCAAGCTTCCGTTGATCTTTAACATCATGCAAAGTGGAACCGACCTGGTCACCACTATGGACAGCCCAAGTCAGGGTGCCAAAGACATGCCTACAACCAAAACGTCATTTATTGACAACCAATTAATAATCGATGCTTCAAACTTCGGAATCACTTTTAAAGGAAAGTTTGAAAACGAAACCATAACCGGTTCGTTCCTTCAGGGCGGAGCTTCGTTTCCGTTAACGCTTTCAAAGAACAAAGGAACTGCAGCTGTTTTGAAAAGGCCTCAAACGCCACAACCACCATTTAATTATATAATTGAGGATGTGACTTTTACCAATCCGATTGATAAAAATACTTTAGCGGGAACCTTAACCATGCCAAATGTCAAACAACAGGTTCCAATAGTTATTTTGATTTCGGGTTCGGGGCAGCAAAACCGGAATTCTGAACTTTTTGGGCATAAACCGTTTTGGGTCATCGCTGATGATTTTGCCAAAAAAGGGATTGGTGTTTTGCGTATTGACGACAGGGGAACTGGAGGTTCCAATGGGATAAGTGCTACAGTGACGACGCAAAATTTTGCTGGAGACATTAATGCTGCAGTAGAGTTTTTGGCACAAAAAGGATATAAAAAAATTGGGCTTATCGGTCATAGCGAAGGCGGAATCATTGCTCCGATGGTGGCTTCCCAAAACCCAAAAGTCAAGTTTATCATTACGATGGCCGGAGCCGGAGTACCAACAGATGAACTACTGATGCTGCAGACCAATGCCATTGCAAAAGCTTCGGGAGCCAGCGATGAGGAATTAAAATCGGCTCAGGAAACCAATAGGAAAATGTATGATTTAATCAAAAACTATAAAGGGAATGATTTGAAAGGCGAAGTCAAAAAGCTTTTCATCGCAGAGATGCAAAACCTGCCAAAAGAACAGCAGCCTCCAGCCGATGAAATTGATAAAATCGCTGATGCCGAAACCCAAAAAGTGATAATTCCATGGTTTGAATATTTCCTCAAAATCAATCCGGATGTATATTTAAGCAAGCTTAAAATCCCGGTTCTTGCAATCAATGGAACCAAGGATTTGCAGGTAATTTCAAAAGAAAACCTTGCAGGGATCAAAGCTTCATTGGAGAAAGCCAAAAACAAAAAATTTGAAATCGTTGAATTCCCCAACCTGAACCATCTTTTCCAGGAAGCAAAAACCGGAACTGTTGAAGAATACGGACAACTGGAACAAACCATTGCTCCTCAGGTATTGGACAAAATGAGTTCCTGGATACTGAAAAATTAGAATACTTAACAATAAAAAAAGAAATCCTAAATTCTAAATGAGTTTGGGATTTTTGTTTTTTACGCAACCTTTTCTGATTTTCAATACTATACTAAAAACGCCAAAAAAAATTGCTATGAAAAACATGTTTTTGAAAATCACCCTTTTATGCTCCCTAATTACGCTTTTTTCATGTTCATCAGATAGTGTCGTGACCAACAATTCAAGTGCAGATGTTTATATTTCCGGCTCAAAAAATGACCATGCATGCTATTGGAAAAACAACCAACTTACCATGCTTTCAGACAATGGTGCTTTCGATTCGAGTGCAGATACCATCATTGTTGCCAATAACAATATCCACATTCTGGGTTATGGAGGCAACAAACACCTTTACTGGAAGAATGCTGTTTTGACTAATCTAACTGATGCATTTTCAACAGACACCGATATTGTGGAGCGTATCTGCAGCATGGACATTGTTGGAAATGATGTGTATATCGCCGGAGTTACACAAAATGTAGCCAACCCGAGTGATTATGATTTGGTTTATTGGAAAAACGGTGTTAAGACTGTGGTTACAACTACCGCTTTGGATTATACCTTTTTCCATCTTGGGATTAAGGTAGTCAATGGTGATGTTTATATGAATTGCTTTAAGGAGATTGCCGGCGTTTGGACAGCGGGTTATTTTAAAAACGATGTGTTTTTCCCCGAAGCCAATGCGCTTACTTTATGGGGCTGTAATGCTGTGAACTCCGATATTTATGTATTTGGAAGTGGCAACGGATTTCCCGGATACTATAAAAATATTTCCGCCAACGCAGAAACCTATTTTCAGACCGTATCCATCATTAACCGAATGGATTTTGACAATGGCAATGTTTATTGTTCTGATGACATAAGCATCTATAAAAATGGGGTTCTTTTTTATACCATTCCGGCTAATGCATCACCAAATCTGAGTTACTATCGTATGACAACGTTTAAGGTTGTAGATAATTCAATTTACGCAATTACTGAAGAAGCTCATTATCAATCCAACATTTACACATTCAACCAAAAACTATTAATCGATGATGCTGTAAGCATTCAGAATGCAGATGACGAAAGATTTAAATCGCTATTTGTTGTAACCAATTAAAGAATCATGGTCAGCTGGATGCGTTTGCGTTCTTCATCAACCTCAACAACTTTTACCTGAACATGCTGATGGAGTTTTACCACTTCATTCACATCAGAAACAAAACCGGCTTTTAGCTGCGAAATATGCACCAAACCGCTTTCTTTTATTCCGATATCGACAAAGCAGCCGAAAGCCGTAATATTATTTACTATTCCAGGTAAAATCATTCCCGAACGGACATTTTTAATCGTTGTCACCGAAGGGTCAAATTCAAAAACCTTGGCAGCCTTTCTTGGGTCAAGCCCAGGTTTTTCTAGTTCTTTTACAATGTCTTTCAAACCAAGGATTCCGACTTCAGTCGTGATGTAATTCTCTAATTTTATTTGCGATATCTTTTCCTTATTGGCTATCAGATCATTGGTTTTTAAGCCCAAATCCTTTGCCATTTTTTCAACAATTGGATAGGCTTCCGGATGCACCGCCGAATTATCCAAAGGGTTTTTCCCGTTGTGAATCCTGACGAAAGCCGCAGCCTGTTGGTAGGCTTTGTCTCCCAAACGCGGCACTTTTTTCAATTGCCTGCGGTCTTCAAAAGCTCCATTTTCAGAACGATAGGCAATGATGTTTTCGGCCATTTTTTCTCCAATTCCGGAAACGTAACTCAGCAATGATTTACTTGCCGTATTGATATTGATACCAACAGAATTCACGCAACGAACTACAACGGTATCGAGCTCTTCCTTTAGTTTGGTTTGGTCGACGTCGTGCTGGTACTGACCGACGCCAATTGATTTTGGGTCGATTTTTACCAATTCGGCCAAAGGATCAGCCAAACGCCTTCCTATAGAAACCGAGCCACGAACGGTAACATCGAAATTTGGGAATTCGTCACGCGCAATTTTACTCGCCGAATACACCGAAGCTCCGGCTTCTGATACCACAAAAACCTGAACAGGCTTATCGAACGCAATTTTCTTGATAAAGAATTCGGTTTCACGGCTTGCGGTTCCGTTTCCGATAGAAATTGCCTCAATGTTATAGGCATTTACCATAGAGCGTATTTTTTTCATCGCCATCGCACTTTCATTTTGTGGCTGGTGCGGATAAATGGTTTCGTTATACAACAAATCCCCTTTTTCGTCCAAACAAACTACCTTACAACCCGAACGGAATCCGGGATCGATTGCCAAAATGCGTTTTTCTCCCAAAGGCGGTGCCAATAAAAGCTGCCCCAGATTTCCGGCAAAAACATCAATCGCCTTGATGTCGGCTTTGGCTTTGGCATCCTGCAGGGTTTCGTTTGAAATTGCCGGTTCCAATAATCTTTTATAACTGTCGGTAATTGCCAGTTCAATATGTTCGGTGGTGTCGTTATTGGCTTTTATGATTTCGTTTTCGATAAAGTCAAGTGCTTCTTCTTTCTCAAAATCGATGTTCAATTTTACGAAACCTTCAGCTTCGGCGCGCAACATTGCCAATAAACGGTGTGAGGGTGCTTTTGAAATGGGTTCAGCCCAATCGAAATATTGCTTGAATTTTTGTGCGTCATCTTCATTTTCCTTTTTCTTCACGACTTTAGTTTCGACTATCGCTTTGCGTTGAAACATGCGCCGCAGGTTTTTCCGGATGTAGATATTTTCATTAATCCATTCGGCTATGATATCGCGTGCGCCCTGCAATGCTTCGTCTTCATTTTTAACTTTGTCGTTGATGTATTGCGTCGAAATGAAATCGATGTCGTCTTTGCCTTGTGCGAATATGATTTTGGCCAAAGGCTCCAAACCATTTTCCCGAGCCACATCGGCGCGGGTTTTTTTCTTCTTTTTATAAGGCAGGTACAAATCTTCAAGTTCCTGTAAATCGAAACTTTCCTTGATTTTTTTACTCAATTCCGGCGTCAGCTGACCTTGTTCCTCAATTGATTTCAGGATGGATTCCTTTCGTTTTACAATTTCATCGTATTGCTTGGAAAGTTTGGCAATCTGTTCGATTACGACTTCATCCAGGTTTCCGGTTTGGTCTTTTCTGTATCTTGAAATAAAGGGAATGGTGCAATCTTCTGAAAGCAATTTTACGGTTGCTTCTATATTTTTTGGCGCCGTGTTTACCTGGCTTTGAATGAATTGTATGCTAGTCATTTTTATTGGAATAATGTAGTGCAATAATACTAAAAAAGAGCGTCGATTGAAAGACATTCGTGCCTTTAGCCCCGACAGGAGCAAGCTACCGTGTAGCGCGGATGGCGGGAGCATAAGTAGAGAGAATAGCAATCTTCTGCTCCTAAAATTATTGGATTTTTTTGAATGCCTTTCCGAGATTTTCGATGACATCGGTAATCAACATGCTTTCTGTGCTTTGGGTTTCTAAAGTAAGGTCGGCGGCTAATCCGTGGAGGAATACGCCTAATTTCGCAGCGTTTAAAGGTTCGTAATCCTGTGCCAAAAAAGCCGTTATTATTCCGGTTAATGCATCGCCGGAACCGCCTTTTGCCAAACCCGGATTGCCTGTGGTGTTTTCGAAACTTTTTTCGCCGTCGGTGATGAATGTTCTATGGCCTTTGAGTACGATAATCAGTTTTAGTTCGTTGGCTTTTGACAGGGCCGTTTTTCTTCTTTCTGAATCGGAATCATGGTTTCCAAACAACCTGTCGAACTCTTTTGGATGTGGCGTGATGATGGATTTTTGCGGTAACAGCAAAAAGTGCCCTTGGTTTTTGGCCAAAATATTCAACGCATCAGCATCGAAAATGATGGGCGAATTGACATTGGTTATCAATAACTTCAAAAGGTTTTCAGATGATTTATCGATGCCAATTCCAGGGCCAATCGCAAACGAATTATAGGTATCCCAATTCTTTTCCTCTTCTCGGAATTCAATCATTGCTTCAGGAATTGCAGTAAAAACGGTAAGTCGTTCCTTCCTTGGAATATTAACGGTAACCAAACCAGCGCCGGCTCTCAAACAGGCTTTTGTGGCGATGATGGCTGCGCCCATTTTGGACCTGCTTCCGGCAATAATCAAGGCATGTCCGTGATTTCCCTTGTGCGATTCGGGTAATCGTTTTTTAAGGAGTTTTTGGATGCTATGGATATCGAGTTTGGTCATTAGTCCTGAACGATAAAGTCTTTTGGATCTTCTTTTTTGAATTCGGGCTGGATGTTCGTATGGTTGATGTTGAATTTTTTGAATAAAACCAATTCTATTTTTTCAAGCAGCACATTGAACTCACTCATTTTAATGTCTTCCGAGCAATCGAGGTGCGCTTCCAGATGCAGCTCCTCTTCGTTTAGGTGCCAAACGTGGATATGATGCAGTTTGTTCACACCTTTGATTTTATGGACTTCGCGGACAATTGCTTTGATATCGATAAAATCGGGAGTAAAGAGCATCAGCATTTTGGTTGCCGATTTTATCAAATCATAGCTTACATAAATTAGGTAAACTGCTATCAGCAAAGTCATGACGCTGTCTACCCAAAACCATCCATACAATTTCATCAAAATCCCGCCAATCAAAACCGCTACTGAAGCCATCATATCGGTAAGTAAATGCAGGTAAGCCGATTTCATATTCAGGTTGTGCTGCGAATCCTTTTTAAGCAATAAAACAGAACTTCCGTTCACGACAATTCCCAGTAATGCCAGCCAAATAACCAAAGTCGACTCAATAGGTTCTGGATGAAATAAACGCGAAGCAGCTTCATAAATAAGGTATAAGGCGACAATAACCAAGGTAATTGCGTTGATGAAAGCGGCTATCAATTCGGCGCGCTTGTAACCAAATGTGTTGCTTATCGACGCCTTCCTTCTTGACAATTTGTGGGCACCATAACTAAAAACCAAAGACAAAACATCAGAGAAATTGTGAAGCGCATCTGAAATCAGCGCCAAGCTTCCCGATATCAATCCGCCCACGATTTGGGCAATCGTAATGACAAGGTTGAGCAAAATGGAAAAGGCCAGATTCCTTCCTTTTACTTCATGCTTATGAATATGAACGTGGTTATGTTGGTGACCGTTCCCCATTTACTGGCATGCAATTTTATTAACCCTGTTGGCATGTCGTCCTCCTTCAAATGAAGTATTCAAAAAAGTATCGACCATCTCAACAGCCTGCTGAATTGAGGTAAAACGAGCCGGAATGCTTATGATATTGGCATCATTGTGTTGACGTGCCAGCGCTGCTATTTCTTTGGTCCAGCACAATGCTGAACGGATTCCCTGGTGTTTATTCACCGTCATGTTGATTCCGTTTCCGGAGCCACAAATCACTACTCCAAAATCGGCTTTGCCGCTTTCAACATCAATCGCAACCGGATGTCCAAAATCGGGATAATCAACACTGTCAAAAGTATCGGTTCCGTGGTTCAAAACCTGGTGTCCTTTTTGGTTTAAAAATTCCAGAATTGCTTTCTTATAATCTGGTCCTGCGTGATCATTTCCAATAGATATTTTCATAGTGTTGTGTGTGTAATTAGTACCGCAAATTTACGGAAACTATTGCTTGGATTTTTACTTTATTGTAAGTGTTTGATTTTTAAATGTTACCGTTTTTAGTGTTTTGACAAATTTTTATAAGTGATTGAAAATAATTGTGTTATCTATAATTTAAATGTTAAAATTTTGTATTGTTAATTGAATTTCGCAATTCGTTGATTTTCAGTTAACCTTAAATTAACATCAATTGTTAACAACTTCGGATAGAATTTCAGAAGTTTTTATTGCAGATAAGATTTAAAAATGTAATCAAAAACGAGTATGAAAAAAACAAATTTAGTTAGGGTAATTTTTGGAAAAGTTATCAATAAAAAAATACTCTTTTTTAACCGATTTCAACAACCAAACTTATCTACAAAAATTATCGTTTCGGAGTTGTGAACAACTGTTAACTAAATCTTAAAAAAGGCTAAAAATGAATACTTTAATTTCTTAAATGCATGTTGATAATTCTGTATAAAAAACGAAAACCACAAAATCTAATTTTTAAAAATAAAGTTATTGTACAAATCAACACCCTATAATAACCATCAAAAATTTAAATTTAAAAATCTTTTCTTTTTGTTGTTTTTAGTAAGTGTTGAAAACTATCTTTTTTGATATTTCAAGATTTATTTAAAAATAACAAATGTTAGATTTCTATTAAAACTTGAAACTTATACCCGATACCTTGTAACTATTTCGTAATTTTCAAACTTAATTAGAAAATGAAAATGAGTAAGAAACCAAAAAAATTCGGAAAAAAAGAAAAGACGTTTTCCGAAAAAATATTTAAGATACTATCTAAAAACGCTAATAAACCTTTTAACTACAAACAGATAGCTGCTATTTTAGAACTCGATGACACTAAAAGCAGGAACGAAATAATCAAGGATTTAAAAATACTGGCAGCGCAAAAACTGATTATTGAATCGGAACCAGGCAAGTATTTAGTCAAAGCATCCAGCCAGCAATACTACGAAGGAGTTGTCGACATGACTTCAAGAAAAGCCGGGTATTTTGTTTGTGATGAATTGGAAAACGACGTCTTTATCCCGTTTATAAATTTGAATCACGCTTTAGATGGAGATACGGTCAAAGCCTATGTTTACAACCGAAGAAGTTCTAGAAAACCAGAAGCTGAAGTCATCGAAATCATTGAAAGGAACAAAACCGAATTCGTTGGTGTTGTTGATATCCAGAAGAATTTCGGATTTGTAACTACGGCAAATGCCAAAATGTATACCGATATTTTTATCCCAAAAAATAAATTGGCTGATGCCGAACACGGAGATGTAGTTTTGGTTAAACTTGAAGATTGGCCGGCTAAAGCTGATTCACCGTTTGGCTCTGTGATTAAAGTCCTTGGAAAACCAGGAGAACACAATACCGAAATCCATGCGATTTTAGCTGAATATGGACTCCCTTATGATTTCCCAATAGAAGTTGAGGCTTACGCCAATAAATTGGATACATCCATAACCGAAAAGGAAATTGAAAAACGTCGGGATATGCGAAAAGTTTTGACGTTTACTATTGATCCAAAAGATGCAAAGGATTTTGATGATGCCTTGTCGTTCCAGGTTTTAGAAAATGGAAACTACGAAATTGGCGTTCACATTGCTGACGTTTCGCATTATTTGCAGGAAGGAACTATACTTGACGATGAAGCATACAAACGTGCCACTTCTGTTTATTTAGTTGATAGAGTTGTACCGATGCTTCCCGAAGTGTTGTCCAACTTTGCCTGCTCGCTTCGTCCACATGAAGAAAAATATACTTTCTCCGCTATATTCGAACTGACGCCAAAAGCGGAAGTTGTGAATCAGTGGTTTGGAAGAACGATTATTTATTCTGACCAGCGTTTTGCCTATGAAGAAGCGCAGCATATTATTGAGACGAAGTCTGATATCATTCCGGCTGAAATTTCGTTGACTGGGAAAGACTATAAAGTTCCTGCCGAAATTGTAGCAGCAACTTTAAAACAGGATGAACTTGCCAAAATACTAAGAAGAAAAAGAATGGCTGCAGGCGCGATTTCGTTTGATAAGGTTGAAGTTAAATTCAATCTGAATGCCGAAGCAGAACCTATTGGTGTATTCTTTAAAATCTCTAAAGATGCCAATCATATGATAGAGGAATTCATGCTTCTGGCGAATAGGAAAGTAGCCGAATTCATTGGCAAACAAAAGAAGACTTTCGTTTATCGTATTCATGATGAACCTAATGAAGACAAACTAATAAATCTTCAGACGGTGATATCTAAATTTGGTTATTCGATTAATATGAAATCCAAACAGGATATTTCCAAATCATTGAACAATCTATTGAATGATGTGCAGGGAAAAAAAGAACAGAATCTTGTTGATACCTTGACCATCCGAAGCATGAGTAAGGCTAAATATTCTACTGAAAATATTGGGCATTATGGTTTGGCTTTCGATTATTACAGCCATTTTACTTCACCAATCCGTCGTTACCCTGATGTGATGGCACACCGATTATTGCAGTATTATCTGGATGGAGGAAAATCGGTTGATGCTGATGTTTATGAAGAAAAATGTGCGCATTCCAGTGATATGGAAGGATTAGCAGCGCAGGCAGAAAGGGATTCTGTAAAATACATGCAGGTAAAATACATGCAGGACCACAAAGACCAGGAATTCCTTGGCGTTATTTCAGGAGTTACCGAATGGGGGATTTATGTTGAAATCGTTGAAAACAAATGCGAAGGAATGGTTCGAATCCGTGAAATAAAAGAAGATTATTATACCTTTGATGAAAGGCAGTATGCTTTGGTAGGACAGGCTACCAATAGTATTTTGCAACTTGGCGACGAAGTTTTTGTCAAAGTAAAAAATGCCGATTTGGTTAAGAAACAATTGGATTTCCATTTTATAAGAAGAAATGAGTAATTAGTATTTATTAAAAATTTATAACATGAAAAAAATAGTTTTTAGTTTATTGTTAGTTAGTTCAATCACATTTGGACAAATTGAAAAAAAGCCAGGAGATTTCAATAAAGTAACTTCTTTTGACCAGATTGATGTGATGTTGGTTCCGGGTAACGAAAACATAGTCCAGATTGATGGAAGCAATGCTGATAAAGTTGAATTGGTGAACAAAAACGGCGAACTAAAAATCAGGATGCCCATAACAAGAATGCTCGATGGCGATAATATTTCGGTGACTGTTTACTATAAGGACATTGATGCCGTCGAAGCGAATGAAGGTTCGCGAATAGCATGTGGAGATAAAATTTCAGGGACTTCATTTGATATCATTGCCAAAGAAGGTTCTGCGGTAAAATTAATCCTTAATGTAGATAAATTGAATGTAAGGTCAGCGAATGGTTCCAATGTTGATGTCTCAGGAACGGCTAAAGTACAGGATGTTTTGGTAAATTCGGGTGGAATTTATAATGCTGAAAACCTTAAAACCCAACAAACAAACATTTCGTGTAATGCCGGTGGAAATGCCGAAATCTTTGCTACAGATTTGGTTGATGCTAAAGTTAGAGCTGGAGGGAATATCAACATCCATGGCAAACCTAAAAAAATAAACTCAAAGGTTGTGGCCGGCGGAAACATTCATGAAGCGAAGTAGATTTTGCTTTACATTGTGAATTTTAAATTCTAACTTGCACTGTCAAAATTTTAACAATGATTTTACTTAAAGATATCTTATCCGCCATTCCGCTTGGATTCTTTCTGAGTTTTATGATTGGCCCGGTTTTTTTTGTATTACTGGAAACCAGTGTTATAAAAGGATTCCGCGCTGCTGTAATGTTTGATTTAGGTGTGGTTTTGGCCGACATTGTTTTTATTACGATTGCTTTTTTTAGTAGTTACCGACTCATACAAAGCATCAAGGATGATCCGGCTTTGTTCATTTTTGGTGGTTTGGTGATGCTGACTTATGGCATTATTTCCTTTGTGAATAACAGAAAGCAGGAAAAGAAAATCAACATTGATGAAATTGATCCCAAAGAATTGGCTAAAACCAACTACTTTTCGTTATTCGTTAAAGGTTTTTTCCTGAACTTTATCAATATTGGCGTACTTGGATTTTGGTTGGCAATCCTTATCACTATTGGCCCACAACTCGAATTGAAAACATCAAGGATGTTGACATTCTTCACGACATTGATCATCACTTATTTTGTTACAGACATTTTTAAAATTCTTTTAGCCAAGCAACTACGAAACCAACTTAATCAAAAAAACATTCTTTTAATCAAGAAATTTATTAGTGTGGTTTTGATTGTTTGTGGAGTGGTTTTATTGTCACAGGCTTGGTTTCCAAATGAACATAAAATAGTCGATAAGGCTTTTGAAAAGCTGGAGCACGAGAAATAAAGTGTAAAAGAAAAAGTTTTTTTGCAGTACAACCTTTAAACTTTGGAACTTTCAAAAAAAAGTCTATATTTGCCAGCATTAACGGCATCTTGGCCGAGCGGCTAGGCACCGGTCTGCAAAACCGTATACTCCGGTTCGAATCCGGAAGATGCCTCAAAACCTTCAGGGAAACTTGGAGGTTTTTTTTATTTCAGATATTTAACTTCTATATTCTTCCATCTCGATTGTAACGGCTTCCACGTCACCACCAATTGGCGGATTAAGTTTTGAAACTGCCAATAGGATTCTGGAAACGGCAGGGATTTCACTAAAAACCCTTGAGATGATTCGATGGGCAACGTGCTCCAATAATTTGGAACGGATTGCCATTTCTTCGGTCACGATCTTGTTTAAAAGTACATAATCTACAGTATCCTTAAGCTCATCTGAAACAGAAGATTTTCTCAAATCTGTTTTGATTTCCAAATCCACACGGTAATCCGAACCAATTCGGGCTTCTTCTTCAAGGCAGCCGTGAAAAGAAAAAGTTCTGATGTTTTGAAGTTTTATTGTACCCATTTTTTAATTGATTTGGTAATCTGGTAATTTGTTGATTCGAGTTTGGATGATTAAAGTTTTATAAAATAACCAAATAAACGAATAACCAAACATTTATTTATCTTTGTCAAAATTACAAAAAGAATGTCAACAGAAGAGAAGTCGCTCAATTTCATTGAACAAATAATTGAAGAAGATTTGAAAAATGGTTTGTCAAACAACAAACTTCGTTTTCGTTTTCCGCCTGAGCCAAACGGTTATTTACACGTTGGGCATGCCAGTGCGATTTGTTTAAACTTTGGATTAGGATTAGATTATCAGTCACCGGTAAACCTGCGTTTTGATGATACGAATCCGGCTAAGGAAGAGCAGGAATATGTAGATGCAATCAAAAAAGATATTGAATGGCTTGGTTACCAATGGGCTAACGAATGCTATGCTTCCGACTATTTCCAGCAATTGTACGATTGGGCGGTTGAATTTATCAAAGCCGGAAAGGCATATGTTGACAGCCAGTCTTCTGAAGATATGGCAAAACAAAAAGGAACACCAACGACTCCAGGAACTGATTCTCCTTACAGAAACCGATCTGTCGAAGAGAATTTAGACTTATTTGCCCGAATGAAAAACGGCGAATTTCCAAACGGAACTCATATTCTTCGTGCCAAAATTGACATGAAGCACAACAACATGCTGATGCGTGATCCGATTATGTATAGGATATTACACGCACATCACCACAGAACCGGAAACGATTGGTGCATTTATCCAATGTATGACTGGGCTCATGGCGAGAGCGATTATCTGGAACAGATTTCACACTCGTTTTGTACACTTGAGTTTTTACCTCACCGTGAATTATATGATTGGTTTTTAGACCAGGTTTACGATATCAAAAAAGTACGCCCAAAACAAAGGGAATTCGCAAGAAGAAACCTTTCACATACGGTTGTTTCTAAAAGAAAACTGCTGCAGTTGGTTGAAGAAGGGCATGTTAGCTCGTGGGATGATCCAAGGATGAGCACCATTTCAGGAATGAGAAGACGAGGTTATCCGCCAATGGCAATCCGAAATTTTGCCAATACTATTGGAATTGCTAAGCGTACCAACCTGATTGATGTTTCGCTTTTGGAGTTTTGCGTTCGCGAAGAATTGAATAAAACGACACCTCGTGTAATGGCAGTTTTAAATCCGGTGAAGTTGGTTATTACCAATTATCCTGAAGGGAAAGAAGAAATTTTAGATGCCGAAAACAGTCAGGAAGATGAAAGTTTGGGCTTTAGGAAAGTTCCCTTTTCAAAGGAGTTGTATATTGAAAGAGAAGATTTCCAGGAAGAAGCAAACAAGAAATTTTTCCGTTTGACATTAGGAACAGAAGTCCGTTTGAAAAATGCTTATATCATTAAAGGTGAGAGTGTTATCAAAGATTCTGATGGAAATATTACCGAAATCCATTGTACTTATGATGAAGATTCCCGCAGCGGAAGTGGTTCAGAAGCGAGCCAAAGAAAAGTAAAAGGAACGATTCACTGGGTTTCAATCAAGCATGCCATTGAAGCAGAAGTCCGTATTTACGATCGCTTGTTTACACACGAAAACCCGGATGGAGATAAGGATGTAGATTTTAAGGAATACATCAATCCAAATTCGTTGGAAGTGATTACAGGATATTTGGAACCAAGTTTGGCAACAGCCAAAAATTTAGACCAGTTTCAATTTCAGCGTTTGGGATATTATTGTGTTGATAAGGATTCTTCAGCCGGAAAATTGATTTTTAACAAAACTGTCGGCTTGAGGGACACTTGGGCAAAAGTTGAAAACAAGGAATAATTTTCAAAATAGATTTTATAAATTAAAAGTCCACTTAATAGTGGGCTTTTTTTATTATTAATAAAATTTATTATTATTTAAAAAATTATAATTTATCTCAATTAAAACTGGCTTTCATAAATTGTTTTTATCGCAATTTCAGAATTTCGGCAACCCAAAACACCAATGATGGAGCGAACTTACATTATTTCGCCTTAAAATAAGTTTTGACTGTTTAACCACTTTTTAACACGGCATCTCGAGTAATTTTTGTAAATTCACTCAAATTAAAAAATTAAGCTATGTCAAATAATAACGGAAATGGACTTTTAGCTCTTTTAGCAGGAGCTGCAATTGGAGCTGCAGTTGGAGTTTTGTTTGCTCCTGATAAAGGTTCGGAAACAAGAAAAAAAATGAAGGAAGGTTTGGACGATTTAAAAGATCAGGCAAAATCAAAATGGGATAATCTTGACGATGAAACCAAACAGAAGTTTTCAGATACGAAAGACAATCTAAAGGAAAAGGTTGATGACTTCCTGTCGAGCTCAAGTTATAAAGCTGAAGAAGCCATTACTTTTTTGGAAGAGAAATTAGCCGAACTTAAAAAACAAAATGCCAAACTTCAGAAATAATGGCTTTAGAAGATTTAAAAGACAACGTTGAAGACATTCAGGAAAACGCCAAAGCTTATGTAGAAAGCAGTATTGCGTATTATAAACTTTGGGGCTTTAAAGTTGCGATGAAATCAACTACTTTAATCCTAAAATTTATCCTTATTGCCATTTGCATGATGATTGTCCTGCTTTTCATGTCGGTTGCCGCAGCTTTGGCAATTGGCCAGTTGATGAATAGTTATGTTGTTGGATTCTTAATCGTAGCCGGAGTTTATTTTGTGTTGGCGATGCTTCTATTCATGATAAAGGATAAAATTGTGGAAGGGCCAATTCTAGAGAAATTCTCGGAAATATTTTTTAACGAAGACTAATTATGGAGACCAAAAAATATTCATCGTATGCCGAAATCGATCACGATTTAAAGATACTCAAAGTAGAAAGGGAAATCCATTATCAAAAAATATTGCTCACAATTGATAAAACAAAGGAAACTTTCATGCCGTCAAAAACCGTTTCATTCGTTGGCGACATTTATCAAAAGGCAACCTCAGGAATGCTGGGAACCATTTTAAAGATTGCAGTTCCCTATGCCGTCAATTGGTACATAAATAGAAAAAGAGGCGATTAAGCCTCTTTTTTATTTCTATCTATTAAGATTATTTTGTTGGTTTTGGCTCATCAGGATTGGATGTGTCCGAAGGGTTATAATCTAACGAAGAATGATTTCCAGTCT
This sequence comes from Flavobacterium wongokense, assembly GCF_021608265.1. Classification (GTDB taxonomy): domain Bacteria; phylum Bacteroidota; class Bacteroidia; order Flavobacteriales; family Flavobacteriaceae; genus Flavobacterium; species Flavobacterium wongokense. The sequence goes on along the minus strand of NZ_JAKIHP010000001.1, from coordinate 956,409 downwards.
TTTTAACTCTTTTTGGCTGATGTTTCATTTGTTCGCCCATAATGCTCGAAGCTGTAAAACTAGTTACCATATTGTTCAACATATCACTCGCAGCCTGCGGCGAATTTGGCAACAAAATCAGGTTGGAATTGGTGTCAGCTCCAATCGCCTGAAGCGTATCATAATGTTGTGTGATTACAATAAGTGCAGAAGCTTCCTGTGAATTGATTCCGACTTTGTTCAAAACATCAACGCTTTCAACCAAACCTTTTGCAATTTCCCTACGTTGATCGGCAATACCCTGTCCTTGTAATTTTTTACTTTCTGCTTCCGCTTTGGCTTTGGCAACAATCCTGATCCTTTGTGCATCCGATTCAAACATCGCAGCGGTTTTTTCCCTTTCTGCAGCATTGATACGGTTCATAGCATTTTTCACCTGTATGTCTGGGTCGATATCGGTAACCAAAGTATTGATAATGTCATAACCATAAGCCATCATTGCTTCGTTCAATTCACGTTTTACCGCAATCGCGATATCATCTTTTCTAACAAAAACATCATCCAGAATCAATTTTGGAACTTCGGCACGCACTACGTCAAAAACGTAGGCTGTAATTTGGTCATGAGGATATTCCAATTTGTAAAATGCTTCGTAAACGTGTTCCTGGATTACCTTAAACTGAACAGAAACCTTCATTTTGATAAACACATTGTCTTTGGTTTGTGTTTCAATGATAACGTCCAATTGCTGAATCCTAAGGTTTACACGACCAGCAATTCGGTCAATGATAGGAAGCTTAAGCTGCAAACCTGAATTTCGGATGCTTAAAAATTTACCGAATCGTTCAATCACAACTGCAGTCTGCTGCTTTACGGTAAAAAACGATGAAAACAGGATAATAAGGCCAATGAACAATAACACTAAAAAGATTGGATTCATTTTTAAATATTTTAAGTTAGTAAAGTTGTTGTACGAAAAAAATGTATGTTTGTTACAAATTATAAGTTACTATTTTATGAATAAGAAAATGACAATCCTTTTGCTGATGATTTCAACATTTGGATTTGCGCAATACGGTTATCGAGACGGAAACAGGATTGGGATATCGGGAGGAATTTCACAAACCACTTTATTTACAAGTAATTTTGATGCCAATCCAGAGCTTGGATTTGCAGGAGGACTTTCGGTAAGAGGGAATTACTATAACAACTGGAGCATGATTTACGGCATGCAGTTTTTCTCCAATAATTTCTCTTTGGATGATACCTTTAACGATAAAATCAAATACAATATCCAAGGTGTAAAAGTGAGGATATTATTCAGTTATAATGTGGTTGAAGATCATGTTTCGCTTGACTTTGGACCGGTTTTACAAATCAACGGAAAATTACAGCTTTCGACTTCAGACGAAGCCAAAACAATTAAAGGAACATTACTCAAAGCTGATGACATTGTGAATGTCTCGCCAGTTGGCGGAGCTTTTTATTTGGGAGGTTCCTTTGGAAACAAAACAATACGTGGCGTTCTTTTTTACGAATACGGATTTACCAATTTCCTGAATAAGCTTAACAAAGACGAGGATTTAAAACCATTGAATAATGGTGACGAATTCAAAGGAAACTTAGGAACAATCAATGCTCAGGTGATTTTTAATTTATAGGATTCCAAAAAATGAAAAGCTTAGTTTTATTAGTTGTTGCTTTATTATCTATAAATGTCTATCCCCAAAAGTTTGATATCGATGCTGCAAAGGCTATTTTTTTAAAAGATGGTTCAAAAATTATCCCTAAACAAAATGATGTCAGGAATGATCCCGAAGATAATTGTATAACCTACTGGAACGAGGGAAGCTCATGGGCAAAATACATAAAATATAAAGACCTTGATTATGTTACCATAGGCAATAAGTTATTCAAAACATTTGAATTCAAACAAAAGGGGAAAACGAAAAAGGAAAAGCCAATAGGAATGTTTGTTTTGATTGAAACGAATGAATACAGATTATTGGCGATTGACTATGTCGGAGGAGCGGGTTACTTTACCATCATCGATAATGATGATTTAATAATTGAAAGCAAAGGGTGCGCTTGGGGAAAATCAAAAAAAGATATTGAAAAGCAAAACGAAATTGTGGGTGTAATTAAAAAATATTTTTCAAACCTTGAAGAGGAAATGGGTTTTTTGGAATATTGCAAATCTAAAGATGACGGGTATTCAAACGGATTAATCCAATATTTAAAGGAACATTCATATAAAAAATATAATTGAAAAAGCCCCGATGATTCGGGGCTTTTTGTTTTATAAGGTATCTATTGCTTTATGGATTCGTTTGATGGTTTCTTCCTTTCCAATAAGTTCGACGATGTCAAATAGATGCGGTCCTTTCATTTCACCAACCAGGCTCAAACGGAAAGGCTGCATTACTTTGCCCATTCCGATTTCGTTTTGGGTCATCCAGTCTTTCACAACAATTTCTATGTGTGCTGAAGTAAAATCGGTGATGTTTTCCAATACCGAAACCAATTCCTGCATCAGTCTTGAAGTATCTTCTTTCCAGTTTTTGACTGCTTTTTCATCATAAGATGTTGGCGCTTCAAAAAAGAATCTGCTCAGTTCCCAAAACTCAGAAACGAAATTTGCGCGCTCTTTGATTAGCGAAACAATCTTCACCAGAGTGGTATAATCAACCTCAATTCCTTTTGCATACAAAATAGGAGCATAGCTTTTTGCCAGGCTTTCATCATCCTGCTTTTGCAGATATTGATGATTGAACCATTTGTTTTTATCCGGATCGAATTTAGCTCCGGCTTTGTGAACCCGGTTTAAATCAAACTTCTGAACCAATTCTTCCAATGAAAATAATTCCTGGTCCGTACCATCATTCCATCCCAATAATGCCAAAAAGTTAATCACAGCCTCAGGTAAAAATCCGTTTTCCCTGTAACCGGACGAAATTCCTTCTGCGCTTTTCCACTCCAATGGAAACACCGGAAATCCTAATTTATCACCATCGCGTTTAGACAATTTTCCGTTTCCGATTGGCTTTAAGATTAAGGGCAAATGGGCAAATTCAGGTGCTTCCCAACCGAAAGCTTTATATAATAAACTGTGTAACGGCATTGATGGCAGCCATTCCTCGCCACGGATTACATGTGAGGTTTCCATCAAATGGTCGTCTACAATATTTGCCAAATGATAGGTCGGCATTCCGTCGCTTTTGAACAAAACCTTATCGTCTAAAAGATTCGTTTCAAAATTGATATCGCCACGAATAATGTCATGCAGATGCAAAGTTTCATTAACCGGAGTTTTAAAACGAACGACATACGCTTCGCCTGAAGCAATCCTTTTCTCAGTTTCTTCTTTAGAAAGCAACAAAGAGGTATCCAATTTTTCACGGTTATGCCAATTGTAGATAAATGTTTTTCCTTGTTCTTCGTGTTGCTTTCTCTGAGCATCCAAAGCTTCGGCAGTATCAAATGCATAATAAGCCCAGCCTGAATCAATCAGCTGGTCTGCATATTGTTTGTACAATTCCTTTCTTTCCGATTGACGGTAAGGACCAAATTTTTCATTCTTTCCAACAGTTTCACTTGGCGCAATTCCCAACCAATCCAAAGCTTCAAAGATGTATTCTTCTGCTCCGGGAACAAAACGATTTTGGTCGGTATCTTCGATTCTTAGATAGAAAACACCGTTATTTTTTTTGGCAAACAAATAATTGAATAACGCCGTTCTAACACCTCCAATGTGTAAAGGTCCGGTCGGACTTGGAGCAAAACGGACTCTAACAGGTCTTGACATTTTTCTGAAATTTTGGTGCAAAGATAAAACTTAATTAGCCACGAAAAACCATGAATTTTCTTTGGCAAATTTTTAACGCTTTGATATACGGTAAAAATTGTACATTTATCGGTTATAAAAAGAGATTTACTAAAATTGGACAATTCAAGAATCATATACCAAAAGCTCGAAGACTTTATCAGGAAGTTTTACACCAACGAATTACTACGCGGAACCATTTTCTTCGTCGGAATCGGTTTGTTGTATTTCCTGTTCACTTTGTTTGTGGAATACTTCCTTTGGCTGAAGCCAACAGCGAGGACAGTCTTGTTCTATACGTTTGTTCTGGTAGAACTTTTCCTTTTTTTCAGATTCATCTGTTTTCCATTATTTAAATTATTTAAACTTCAAAAAGGAATTGATTACAATGAGGCTTCGGTTATCATTGGAAACCATTTCAGTGAAATACAGGATAAGCTGACCAACTTTTTGCAACTTTCTTATGACAGGAACAAATCGGAATTGTTGGCTGCATCAATAGAACAAAAAGCAAATACACTGCAACCGATTCCGTTTGGTAATGCTGTCAATTTTGGTGGCAACAGAAAATACCTGCCTTTGGCGTTGATTCCAATTTTGTTTTTTGCCTTTTTTTACATCTCGGGAAATAGTGGTGTGATTTCTCAGAGCCTGAACAGGGTTGTGAATTTCAAACAGCAGTTTCTGCCTCCGGCACCATTTGAGTTTGAAGTCCTGAATGACAATCTGCAAACCGAACAAAATAAGGATTTCCTTTTGAAGGTAAGGACTGTTGGTAAGGTTGTTCCCGAAAATGCCATGATTTTTATTGGTGACGAAAGTTATTTTATGGAAAGCAACAAGGCTGGCGAATTTGAATTTGTTATTCCGAAACCTTCAGAAGATATTGATTTCCATATTGAAGCCAACGATGTTTCTTCTCACGATTATGAGTTGAAAGTGGTTACCGTTCCATCGATTGCTAACTTTGAAATGGTTTTGAACTTTCCAAATTACCTCAATAAAAAATCCGAAGTCATCAAAGGAACAGGAAATGCAATCATTCCCGAAGGAACACAGGTTACATGGAAAATGAACACTCTGGCAACGCAAAAAGTGGATTGGGTTAATGAGAATGCCCGCTATACTTTTGCTAAAAATGAAAATATCTTTTCACTGACCAAGAGCATTCTTCAAAATGTAGATTATCAGATACTGACATCCAATAATAAGGTCCAGAATTACGAAAAGCTGAACTATCAGATTTCTGTAATAAAGGATCAATATCCAACAATCAATGTCAACAATGCTCCGGATAGTTTAAAAGTAAACAAGAATTTTGTTTTAGGCCAGGTTTCGGATGATTACGGACTTTCAAGGCTGCAGGTTGTTTATTATCCCAAAGACACGCCAAACCTAGCTAAAAAGGCAGCTATAAACGTTAAGAAAGATGTTTACGATCAGTTTGTGTTTTCGTTCCCAAGTAATCTTCCGGTTGAAGAAGGCGTTTCGTATGAATATTATTTTGAGATTTTTGATAACGATGCCATTCATAATCATAAGAGCACAAAATCATCTGTTTTCAGTAACAGGATTGCCACTGAAGAGGAGAAGCAGGACGAACAAATGAAGCAGCAAAATGAGAATATCAACTCATTGGCAAAATCTTTAAAAGCACAGGACAAGCAATTATCTGAAATGGATAAGCTGCAAAAAATGGGTAAGGAAAAAGACAATCTTGAATACAAGGAACAGCAAAAAGTAAACGATTTTATCCAACGCCAAAAGCAACAGGATGAAATGATGAAAGAGTTTTCAGAGAAGATGAAGGATAATCTGGAGCAATTTAAATCGGAGAAGAAAGACGAGAAAAAGGAAATGCTTCAGGAACGATTGGAGAAAACCAAAGAAGAATTAGAGAAGAACAAAAAACTGCTTGATGAACTTCAAAAACTGAATGATAAAATCAGCAAGGAAGAGTTGTTTGAAAAAATGGAGAAATTCCAGCAGGCAAGTAAAAATCAAACCAAAAGCCTGGAGCAATTGGTAGAACTTACCAAACGCTATTACGTTGAGAAAAAAGCGCAGCAAATTGCTGATAAAATGGATAAGCTTGCAGAAAAACAAGACAAACTCTCCGAGAAAACAGACGAAAACAATGCTGAAAAACAGGACGAAATCAATAAGGAATTTGACAAGCTTCAGGAAGAATTAAAAGATTTGCAGAAAGACAACAAGGAGTTGAAAGCTCCTATGGATTTGCCTAAAACGGAAGAAAAGGAGAAAAGCATTGATGAAGATTTGAAGGATGCCAAAGACCAATTGCAGAAGCAGCAAAAAGATAAGGCAAAGCCAAAGCAGAAAAGCGCTTCCAAAAAAATGAAACAAATGAGCCAGCAGATGCAGGAGCAAATGGCCTCAGGGGAAATGGAACAAATGGAAGAAGATGTTGCCATGCTGCGCCAGATTTTGGATAATCTTTTAGCCTATTCATTTTCCCAGGAAGATGTTATGAAGCAATTTAAGAATCTTAAACGTGGAGCACCATCCTATAACAAGAATTTAAAGATCCAACAAGACTTGAGGCAGCAATTCAAGCATGTTGATGACAGCTTATTTGCAATGTCGTTGCGGAACCCAAAAATTGCAGAAGAGGTTACGAAGGAAATAGGGAATGTCCAGTATAATGTGGACAAAGCCATTGAAACATTGGCGGAAGCCAACGTTCCAAAAGGGAATACGCATCAACAGTATGCTGTTTCTTCATCCAACAAATTGGCTGATATGTTAAGCGACATGCTGAACAGCATGCAGATGCAGATGTCCGGCTCAGGCGCAGGAAAACCAAAACCTGGACAAGGACAAGGAGGAATGCAATTACCGGATATCATTAAGAAACAGGATGGTTTGGGTGAAAAAATGAAGAAAGGCATGAAAAAAGGAGAAAAACCAGGAGAAGGCCAGGAAGGAAATCAAGGGGAAAAACCAGGACAAGGCCAGGAAGGGCAAAAAGGAGGCAATGGTAAAGGCAATGGTAAAGGCAATGGAAAAGGTGAAGGTGGAAAAGGACAAGGAAACCAACAAGGTGGTGAGCAGGGTCAGGATGGCGAAGGAGACGCAAAAGAGATTATGGAGATTTACAAAGAGCAGCAGCAATTGCGTGAAGCTTTGGAAAAGGAATTAAAAAAGCAAGGTGTTGGCGGCAACGGACAGAATGCCTTAGAACAAATGAAACAAATCGAGAAGCAATTATTAAATAAAGGCTTTAATAATGAAACGCTTCAAAAGATTTTGAATGTTAAATATGAGTTGTTGAAACTAGATAAAGCCATTCAGCAACAAGGCGAAGATAAGAAGCGTCAATCTGAAACGAACAAGAAAGAATTTAACAATCAGGCAACTGCATTACCAACCCGACTTCAAGATTATTTGAATAGTATTGAAATTTTAAATAGACAAAGCTTACCTTTGCGCTCCAATTTTAACCAAAAGGTTCAAGAATATTTCAAAACCAATGATTAGTTTTAATTACGAGTTAGATTTCAAGCTAGAAAACGAAACCTTATATTCAGACTGGATTTCCAAAGTCATTAGCTCTGAAATAAAGAACGAAGGAGAGATAAACTATATCTTCTGTGATGATGAATATTTATTGGAAATAAACCAGCAATATTTAGACCACGACACGTTAACAGACATCATCAGCTTTGATTATTCTATAGGAAACGAACTACACGGAGATATTTTCATATCTATTGAAAGGGTTCGTGAAAACGCTTCTGATTTTGAAGTTGCTTTTGAAGAAGAATTAAAAAGAGTGATGGCTCATGGAGTATTGCATTATTGTGGATATAAAGACAAAACTGAAGAAGACGAAAAACTTATGCGTCTAAAGGAAGAAGAAAAAATGAAGATGTTCCACGTGAAACACAATTAAAATGTTTTTAGAAAAGTACGATATTATTGTAGTGGGAGCAGGGCATGCAGGTTGTGAAGCCGCAGCGGCATCGGCCAATTTGGGCTGTAGCACATTGTTGGTTACAATGAGCCTGCAAAACATTGCACAAATGTCATGTAATCCTGCGATGGGCGGAATAGCCAAAGGGCAAATTGTTCGTGAGATAGATGCGCTTGGAGGATATTCCGGAATTGTTTCAGATAAAACCGCCGTGCAGTTTAAGATGTTGAACAAATCAAAAGGACCGGCAATGTGGTCTCCAAGAGTGCAGTCAGACCGGATGCGTTTTGCGGAAGAATGGAGGTTGCATTTAGAAAGAACCCCCAATCTTGATTTCTATCAGGAAATGGTCAAAGGTCTTTTGATAAAGAATAATAAGATTGAAGGTATTGTAACTTCTTTAGGGATTGAAATAAAAGCCAAAACGGTAGTGCTGACTAATGGAACTTTCCTAAACGGGTTAATCCATATTGGCGACAAACAATTTGGTGGAGGAAGAGCCGGAGAAGGAGCTGCTTTCGGAATCACAGATGATTTGGTGAAAGTAGGCTTTGAAGCCGGAAGAATGAAAACAGGAACGCCTCCACGAGTAGATGGGCGATCGTTGGATTATTCGAAAATGAGGGAAGAACCCGGGGATTTAGTTCCGGATAAATTTTCTTATTCGGATGAAACCAAACCGCTGACACATCAATTGCTTTGCCACATGACCTACACTTCCAATGAAGTGCACAATATCCTTCGTGAAGGTTTTGATCGTTCACCAATGTTCAATGGGAGAATTAAAAGCATTGGCCCAAGATATTGTCCGTCTATCGAGGATAAGATTAATCGTTTTGCCGATAAGGAAAGACATCAGTTATTTGTCGAACCGGAAGGATGGAATACGGTTGAGGTTTATGTTAATGGTTTTTCCACTTCATTACCTGAAGACATTCAATTTAAAGCATTACGTTCTGTAGAAGGATTTGAAAAAGTTAAGTTTTTCCGACCAGGATACGCAATCGAATATGATTATTTCCCGCCAACACAATTAAAACATACGCTTGAAACGAAGTTAGTAGAAGGCTTGTATTTTGCCGGACAAATAAACGGGACCACAGGCTATGAAGAAGCAGCATCACAAGGAATGATGGCAGGAATCAATGCGGCATTGAAAGTTAAAGAACAGGAACCAATCATACTTCGCCGTGACGAAGCCTATATAGGAGTACTCATAGATGATTTGATTACCAAAGGAACAGAAGAACCTTATCGAATGTTTACGTCACGCGCAGAATACAGAACGCTTTTGAGACAGGATAATGCCGACATCAGGCTGACACCAAAATCATTCGAAATTGGTTTGGCTTCTGAAAAAAGAATGCGCAGAATGGAGCATAAGTTCAACGAAAGTGAAAAAATGGTAAACTTCTTTAAGGAGACCAGTGTTACCCAAGAAGAAGCCAATCCTATTTTGGTTGAAAAGGAAAGTGCGCCAATGACCCAATCGGATAAAATGTTTAAAGTGTTCTCAAGACCTCAAATTGATCTTGAGGATTTCTTGAAATTTGAAAAAGTCCAACAATACATCCAAGATAATGATTTGGATAAAGAAATAATTGAACAGGCAGAAATCCAGGTTAAGTACTCAGGTTATATTGAAAAGGAAAGGAATAATGCTGAAAAACTAATACGATTGGAAGACATTAAAATCCCGGAGAATTTTGATTACTACAAAATCAAATCCATGTCAATTGAAGCAAAGCAAAAGCTGAGCAGCATTCGTCCTGTAACCATTTCGCAAGCTTCAAGAATCAGTGGAGTTTCTCCTGCAGACATTTCAGTTTTACTAATTTACATGGGTAGATAATTTGCGTTCCACGTGAAACTAAGTTCGCCAAGCCTTATCAATAAAGAGTTTATATGAGTTTTCAAAACAATATTTTTTTTCAAAAAGTCAGAGATTATTCTGTTTCAAAAGAAATTTTCGAATTACACCACAACCCGGAATATGATTTGCTGATTACATTTCCAAAACCCAGTTTAGAGAAATTGCCAAGCTATTACGAAAGCGATGATTATATTTCCCACACTGATGGAAAGCGATCCCTTTTTGAAAGAATGTATCATTTTATCAAAAATATTGCACTTAAGAATAAAGTCAAACTGATTAACGCAAATTCAACAAAAGGAAAACTTTTGGACATTGGAGCTGGAACGGGAGATTTTTTGGTAGCCGCAAATAATGATGGGTGGCAGACAACCGGAATTGAACCAAGTTCTAAAGCAAAATCAATCGCAATTAATAAAGGAGTGAATTTTGCTGACAATCTTTCTGATTTGGAAGACCATTCTTTTGACGTAATAACTATGTGGCATGTATTGGAACATGTTCCCAATCTGGATGAATATATTTCAGAATTGAAAAGATTATTGAAACCAACGGGAACCATTTTTATTGCGGTACCAAATTTTAAATCTTTTGACGCCAATTATTATGGAAGATTCTGGGCAGCCTATGATGTACCAAGACATATTTGGCACTTTTCAAAAACTACAATCCAGAAATTATTTTCAGAAAAAGATATGAAATTGGCTGAAGTACTTCCGATGAAATTTGACAGTTTTTATGTGAGCTTATTATCCGAAAAATATAAAACAGGTAAAATGAATTTCGTAAAGGCATTTTTTGTCGGATTAAAATCAAACAAGAGCGGAAAGCAGACAAAAGAGTATTCTTCGCACATTTATCTCATAAAAAACCAGTAAAAATCAATTTAAAAAGCATTATTTAGCGAAAAGCGATACGCGCATGTTGCAAGGTGTTGAAAATTCAAACTCCTTTTAAAACGCTTTATTTGAAGTCAAAAACAATAAATAACGAGTATAGCTATTCATTTTACAATAGTTAATCTTTATGATTAATAAAACCATAAAAACTCAACTTTAGATTATTGAATTTTATTTTTATACTTTTGAAAACCAAAATTAATTTTATTAAATAGTAATGAAAAAAACAATCATCCTTTTTGCATTCGCAATTGCACTTATTTCCTGCAATAAATCAGCAACAGAAACTAAAGAATTTAAAACAGCTTATATTGATACTTCAAAATTGATGGAAGAATCAACAGAAGCTAAAGATATAGAAGCGAAATATAAAGATAAATCTAAAGTGATGGGCAACCAGCTTGAAGCAGAAGTGGCACGATTTAAGGCAGAAGCCTCCAGTTTTAGGGATAATGCTCAAAAAAATGGCCAGGCTTGGGCACAACAAAAAGGATCTGAACTACAAAAAAGAGAGCAGGAACTCAGTTATGCGCAACAGGCAATGTTACAGCAATTGCAACAGGAAAGCGGTGTTGAGATGGATACCTTGGTGAAAACCTACAGAAAAATAATCAAGGATTTCGGAAAAGAAAAAGGATACGATTACATCTATGGAACAGGAGAGACTGCAACTGTTTTATATGCAAAGGATAGTTATGATATCACTAAGGAAGTAATTAAAATAGTGAATGATAAGTACAAATCAACCGGTAAAAAAGAAGAGACTACAGAGGAAAAAAAATAATTCTCTTTATAAAAGCAAAAAAGCCGTCCATTTTGGACGGCTTTTTTTATGGGAATAGCTCAGTTTAACTCAGCCAAAATACAGCCAAAACAGCAGGAACAAAATAAATGGCAATAGTTCTTGCCCCGTCATAATCTTTGGCCAATCTTTGTCCTAAAAGCAACAAAATCAAAGTAATACAGGAAAACACTGCCCCATAAAACCCAAAAGCGCGGTCTCCATTAATCAAAATCTGTGCGCAACCCACAAGCGTAAGTACGCCCGTGACAAGTTCTAAAAGTAAAATAATTCCAAGCGCAAGAGGGACGTTATTTTTCAACAACGAAGTATTGGCAAAATGCCCTTTTAACCAATCCACATTATCCTTCCAGGCAAATACTTTGTCGTAAGCTGATTGGATAAAAGTCACGGCTAAAAAAATCAAAACAAGAATTGAAGCGGTATTAGTCATAATGGTTAGTTTTTATGAATTAATCGGGTCAGTTTTATGGATAAATCGGTTAGTATGATTTTCGCATTTCCATTGCGCTCAATATGGTAAATCGCATTAGAAAGTTCATTAAAAATAGCATTTATATTGTTTCCATTCACAAAAGGAGCAAATTTATCGAAACTAAAGTTCTCCACTTTCGGCTCTACATAAACCAAATTTTTGGTTTCATAATTATGTAATAAAGCCTGTCTGAACATCACTATGCAATAATTCAGGAACTGTTTTTGGCCTTCGCGTCCCAACCCTGCAATTTCTTCGCTCCACAAAATCAAATCCTGGATTGCCGAAGCATTTCCTTTTGCTCTAAAGGCAGCACGGACCCAATCCACAAACCACTTTTCAAAAGGCAAATCTTCAGCGTCGTTTTTAACGATATGCTCTGCCTTATTGTAATTTCCCTGTGCCTGATGTGCCACTTTACTGGCAGAAGCATCATCCAAAAAGTATTTTTCCTTTAAGGCTTTTGTAATAACAGCTTCTGGTAAAGCACCAAAATGCAAAACCTGGCAACGCGAACGGATGGTTTGGATTATGTCCTCTTCGTTTTCAGAAATCAACAGGAAAAGTGTTTTTTCCGGTGGTTCTTCCAGCAGTTTCAAAAGTTTGTTTGAAGCCGAAATATTCATTTTATCGGCCATCCACACAATCATAATTTTATAACCACCTTCATAAGATTTCAATGCCAATGATTTAAGAATATCCTGGGCATCTTCCACCCGAATTTCACCCTGCTTGTTTTGAACGCCTAAATGTTTGTACCAATCAAACAAGCTTCCATACGGGCTTGCCAAAACAAAATCACGCCAATCTGTTATAAAATCAGCACTTTTTGGTTTGGTCTTTACATCTTCATTGGTAACATTTGGGTATACAAAATGCAGATCAGGATGTGAAAGCGACTGGAATTTCAAGTTGCAGGCATCATTGCCGCCATTGTTTTCATTTCCCGAATTGGAACATAAAACAAACTGGGCATAGGCAATCGCCATCGCCAAAGTGCCACAACCTTCTGGGCCAACGAATAATTGCGCATGCGGAATCCTCCCTGACAACGCGCTCTTAACTAAATGATTCTTAATGTAATCCTGACCAAGTATATCTGAAAACTGCATAAGGCAAATATAGAAGAAATATTTAGCTAATAATAACGGATTTACGCAGATATTCAATCAGTAAAATTGTTCATAAAGTCGTTGAGAATTATTTTCTATTTGTTTGACAGCAAAGTTTTTATGGCTTAATTTTCCCTTAAGAAACATCGATAAAAGGTTAAAATCAATCGATGAAAGTTATTTTTACTATATTTGCAAGGATTCAAACCCTTTAAATTACTAAATGAAAACGCTTCAGGATTTCAATTTCAAAGACAAAAAAGCAATAATTAGAGTTGATTTCAATGTGCCTTTAGACGAGGATTTCAACGTTACCGATGCCAACAGGATTGAAGCCGCAAAGCCAACTATAGATAAGATTCTAGCCGATGGAGGCAGTGTAATACTGATGTCGCATTTAGGAAGGCCAAAGGGGAAAGAAGAAAAATATTCGCTCAAACACATAGTGGAAAAAGTGTCTGAAGTCTTGGGCGTAAAAGTTCAATTTGCTTCAGATTGCAGAGGTGAAGTTGCCCAAAATGCAGCCGCGAATTTAAAACCAGGCGAAGTTTTATTGCTGGAAAACCTTCGTTTTTATGCCGAGGAAGAAGCAGGAGATGAAACTTTTGCAAAGGAATTAGCATCACTTGGAGACATTTATGTTAACGATGCCTTTGGAACAGCTCATAGAGCGCATGCATCGACAACGATAATTGCAAAATTCTTTCCAAACGATAAATGTTTCGGATTGCTTTTGGCAAAGGAAATAGAAAGTTTAAACAGGGTTTTGAATAACTCGGTAAAGCCAGTAACGGCAGTTCTTGGAGGTTCGAAAGTTTCTTCAAAGATTACAGTTATTGAGAATATTTTAGACAAAGTGGATCACATGATTATTGGTGGTGGAATGACATTCACTTTTGTAAAAGCCTTAGGCGGAAAGATTGGGAATTCAATCTGTGAAGATGATAAACAGGATTTGGCTTTGGAGATTTTAAGATTAGCAAAAGAAAAAAACGTTCAGATACATATTCCGGTTGATGTTGTGGCAGCAGATGCTTTTTCGAATGACGCCAAAACACAGGTAGTTGATGTTAATGAAATTCCTGAAGGTTGGCAAGGCTTGGATGCCGGTCCAAAATCATTGGAGAATTTCAGAAAGGTAATCATGGAATCCAAAACAATCCTTTGGAATGGTCCGTTAGGAGTTTTTGAAATGGAAAAGTTTGCAAAAGGAACCATTGAATTGGGGAATGATATTGCAGCATCAACAAAGAATGGAGCTTTTTCACTTGTTGGCGGAGGAGATTCGGTTGCAGCTGTAAAACAGTTCGGACTTGAAGATAAAATGAGTTATGTATCCACTGGAGGTGGCGCTATGTTGGAAATGCTGGAAGGAAGAACATTACCTGGAATCGCAGCGATTTTAGATTAAAAAAGTTAAAGTTTTTACGCTGCACAATAAAAAAGATTATCCTGCGTTATTAATTGGTTACAATTAATAACCTAGAAATTTGAAATATAACACTTTACAAAAATAAAGTTATGACGATAAAAAAAATCACCTCATTGGCACTAGTCTTAGCTTCCACGGCAATTTTTGCCCAGGAACAACAAGATTCGTTAGTGGCCACAGTCGCGGTTAAAAAAGAACCATTAACCAGAAGGGAAGTCCTTGATTCCATCAAAGCAACTTTCGTACACGACAACATCGCTTCGTGCATAGACAGCTTGTGGATGAAAGAAATGGTAAGTTTGGATTTGTACAATGATTTGACAACCGATATCAAAAATATCGATGTGGATCAAAAAGTAGACTACGAACTTCCAACAGAACTTTTGAAGGAAAGACTGAAGAAAATGGACGAGAAATCGCCATTCAACATTGAATATAACGTGGGTCTTGAAAACGTTATCAAATCTTTCCTGAAAAACAGAAAGCGCGCATTCGAAAGATTAATGGGAGTATCTCAATTCTATTTCCCTTTGTTTGAAGAATCTTTAGCCGCTCAAAACATTCCATTAGAAATTAAGTATTTGGCAGTTGTAGAATCAGCATTGAACCCAAGAGCGGTTTCAAGAGTTGGAGCAACAGGTCTGTGGCAGTTCATGTACCAAACCGGAAAACAATATGAACTAAACATCAATTCGTATGTTGATGACCGAAACGACCCATTAAAATCGAGTAAGGCTGCAACCCAATACATGCAAAACATGTATAATATTTTTGGTGATTGGGATTTGGTGTTGGCGTCATATAATTCAGGACCTGGAAACGTAGCAAAAGCAATCAGGCGTTCAGGTGGGAAACAAAATTACTGGAATATTAGAAAATACCTTCCAAAAGAAACTCAGGGATATCTGCCGGCTTTCTTAGCGACAATGTATATTTTCGAATACCATAAAGAACACGGAATCAAACCAGACAAAGCAATTGCCAATCATTTTGCAACCGATACTGTAATGATTAAAAATGCAATGACGTTCAAACAAATTTCTGATTTGTTGGATGTTCCTGTTGCAGAATTACAATTTTTGAATCCATCCTACAAAAGAGAGGAAGTTCCTTATATCACTGGAGAAAACCATTATTTGAGATTACCGGTTAACAAAGTGGCGGTATTCACTTCAAATGAAGATAAGATTTATGCTTTCGTAAAATACGAAGCAAATAAAAGAGAAAGACCATACGAAAGCATGTTGGCATCAAGAAGCAATAATGATTCGGATGACGATGCAACAGTTTCGAGAGTTAAATATCATAAGGTTAGAAAAGGCGATAGTTTAAGCGAAATTTCAGACCGATATGGAATAACGATGAGCGAACTTAAAAAGTGGAACCATCTTAGAGGCAATAAAGCACCATTGGGAAGAAAATTGAAAATCTACACCATGGAAGCTGTAGCTTCAAACAGCAAAAAAATCACCAAACCAGATACGGTTTCGGTAAAAGAACCAACACTTATCGCTTCGAATTCTGCTAAAGTTTACAAAGAGGAAAAAGTGGTATCCTACAAAGACGTTGTAAAATACCACAAAGTGAAAAGAGGTGACAACCTTGGTGAAATCTCAGATAAATACGGAGTTACTGTAGCTGAAGTTAAAAAATGGAACAAACTGAAAGGAAGCAATATCGTTCCTGGAAAAAGTTTGAAAATCATCAGAAACGAGAGAGTGGTAACTACGGTTAGAAAAGAAGTGAAAGGAGCTCAAAATGTTGAAAATGCTGTAGCTTCAAATGAGGATGAAAACCCAAGCGATTTTTATGTAGTTGAAAAAGGGGATAACCTGTTCAGCATTGCCAAAAAATTTAACATTAGTTTAGAAGACCTAAAAAAATGGAATAATCTTGATGATTTGAATGTGGATCAGGGATTGAAATTAACGTTGGCAGCTAATGAGGAATCTGCTAAGGAAACCGCGAATAAAGCTGAAGTAAAAATCACAGAACACGTTGTTGAAAAAGGAGAAAACCTTGGAGGCATTGCCCGTAAATACGATGTTGCGGTTTCTGACATCAAGGATTGGAACAATCTTGAAGACAATAACATCCAATTGGGAGCGAAATTAATTGTTGGTAAAAAGTACATCATTACTTCTGACAACAAAACCGCTTCTAAGAAAGACAAGGAAAACTTAGCCATCAACAACAGGGACCAGGTTAAACTGTATTACGTTAAGAAAGGCGATTCCTTATTCAGCATCGCTAAAAAATATCCGGGTGTTTCCATTTCCGATTTGAAAAAATGGAACGGAATCAAAAACGAAAGTTTAAAAGCCGGCATGAAATTAAAAATTAACGGTTAATCCGAAAATCTTCTATAAATTTGGGTTTTATTTCAGTTATGAATAAAACCCTTTTTTTATGGCTTTTTGTCTCGTTTCTTGCGAGTTCCTGCTCGTTCAAGGAAGACAAGCTTCCGGAAGAATCTTCCGCAGCCATAAATACCATTTCGGTAATCATTGACGATCAGCTATGGAATGGCGAGGTTGGAGATAGCATCCGAAACAAATTTGCTTCACCAGTCTTGGGTTTGCCACAGGAAGAACCCTTATTTTCCATCAATCAGTATCCGGTAAAACTTTTCGAAGGTTTTTCGACCGACAGCCGCAACATCATTATCGTTAAAAAGGAAAACGAGAATAAGTTTGAATTCAAGAAGAATGAATTTGCCTCGCCTCAAAATGCTTTTCATATTTCGGGGAAAACCTCTTTCGAAATAATTGATCTCCTCGAGAAAAACGCTCCTGAGATTATTAAGAAAATGCGCGACATTGAGATTGTCCACAACCAGAAAATCTTTAAGGATTCGCTGCTAGATACCAAAAAAATCCAAAAGAAATTCAACATCGATTTGCTGATTCCTTCCAAATACGAATATGTAATGCGAAGAAAGAATTTCATCTGGCTCAAAAGCGAAATCATCAGCGGGAATACCAGCTTAATCATTTACCAGATTCCGTGGAAGAGCATCAGGCCAAAATATGCAGTAACCGATGTTGTGATAACGAGGGATTCAATAGGAAGAGCCTACATCCATGGTTCGGATTACGGAACTGAGATGGTATCGGATGAAGCCTATTCGCCTTACTTCTCCAAAACAACCTTGGCCGGAAACAAAGCTTATGAAACCAGAGGAACGTGGCAGATGAAGAACGATTTCATGTCGGGGCCATTTATCAATTATGTGATATTTGACAAAGCACACAGAAGGATTTTGGTTTTGGAAGGATTTTGTTATGCACCATCAAAAGAAAAACGTGATTTAATGTTCGAATTAGAATCCATCATCAAATCAATTCAAATAAAAAAATAGCTATGGGCCTAAAATGGAAAATAAAGCGATTTGAGGCACTATCTGTGGCCGAACTATATGATTTGCTCCAATTGCGTTCAGAAGTCTTTGTAGTCGAGCAAAATTGCGTTTATCAGGACATTGACGGCAAAGATGGAAAAGCATTGCATCTTATCGGTGAAGATGATGGGAAAGTCGTTGCCTATTCCCGCTTGTTCAAACCCAAAGATTATTTTGAAGAAGCTTCGATTGGAAGGGTTGTCGTGAAGGAAACGTATCGCGATAAAAAAATTGGGCACATCCTAATGAAGGAAGCGATTGATGCGGTAAAGAATGAATTTGGCGAAACCAAAATCACGATTTCGGCCCAATTGTACCTGAAGAAATTCTACGAAAGCCATGGTTTTGTCCAAACCAGCGAAACCTATTTAGAAGACGACATTCCGCATATTGAAATGAAAAGAAGTTAAATACTGGTAATTACCAGTTCCACTCTTCGGTCGTATTGCGTTCCTTTGCCCAACGGAACTGTATTTCCATAACCTTTGAAACTCATACGGTCTTTCGAAACTTTCTTAAACAGCAGGTATTTGTAAACAGACTGTGCGCGATTGGTAGACAATTGGCGCTTTTTGGTATCCATATCGATGGCTTCTTTCTGGTATGGCGGCGTACAGCAAACATGTCCCTGAACCTCGAATTTCAGGTTTTTATACTTCTGAAGTAACTTAGCGACCTTATCCAAAATGGTTTTAACCTTAAAATCCAATTTGCTGCTGCCTCTTTCAAACAATACGCCTTCAAGATAAATATGGTCGCCTACAATGTGGTTTTTTTGAATGCTGGTATAGAAACCGGGAAGCTCAATTTTGGGCAAAGGCTTCAAATTGACCACCACATCCACACGGCGGTTTTTGGAGCGTTTTTCCGGAAGATTTTCCACGATGTCATCGTCAATCAGGATTCTTCCCTTTCCTTCAATAGTGACAATGATTTTACTTTTGATTCCACTTTCAATAAACCTGTCCTGTATGGCTGTAGCCCTTTTGGTCGAAAGTTTGAAATTATAGGCATCTTTTCCAACATCATCGGTGTAACCAAAAATCTGTATGGATTCTATTCTTGTGGAATCGGTTTGTTTGATAAAATCAATCGCGGCGTTCACTTCTTTTTCATTCAACGCAAACTTGTCAAATTCGAAGTAAATGGAATGAACGATTTCTTCTTGTGCCTGGATAAATCCGAAGAACAATAGGGGCAAATATTTTAAGAACTTCATATTATATTTTCAAAATCTTATTATACTGGGTTTTGTCATTTAATACTTCGATTGACTTTTTGATTTCGAAGTTGCTTTTAATGTAATATTGATATAATCCTTCTTTGTACTGATATCTTTTGATGATTTCATCCAAAAGCAGGTTTTTAATTTCCTTTTGGTTTTTGTCAATCAAGGTTTCCTCACTTTTTTCCAAAGCAGCGAATAATTGCTGATACTCCGCAGAAATAGCTTCATCAACATTTTCCTTTTTGGCTTTTTCCAAAGTGTTTTTCAGCGCCACTTCGGTTTCAGTGTCCAAAGATATTTTTTCTCTCTTTATGAATGCTTTAAAATCGGCAATATCTGCATCGGTAATGGTTGGGATTTTATCACCAAGCGTTGGATTTTTATAATAATAGTTGGTCGCATAATTGAAAATCGCATCATTTTTCTGCAATGCTTCCGCAATGGCGCTGGTTTTAGTATTTTCCAAAACTACATCCGGCAAAATCCCGCCACCGTCGTAAACGGTTCTCCCTTTTTGGGTTTTAAAGGCATTATAATTTTTCTCTTCAGTCCTAATGGCTTTTCCATTTTTGTCTTTGTGCGCATAATTCAACGCCTGGATGCATCTTCCGGAAGGCGTGTAATATTTTGAAATGGTTACTTTCACCTGAGTTCCATAAGTCATGTCTATCGGACGTTGCACCAGTCCTTTTCCAAAACTCCTGCTTCCTATAATCACAGCCCTGTCTAAATCCTGCAATGCACCTGAAACAATTTCCGAAGCCGAAGCACTTTTTCCATCTACAATTACGGCTAGCGGAATTTCAGTATCCACAGGATCTTTGGTTGTTTTATTGGTGTTGTTGTATTTGGAATTTTTGGATTTCGTAGTAACTATAAGTTCACCTTTTGGCACAAAAAGATTGCAGACATTTACCGCTTCGTGCAATAGTCCACCCGGATTTCCACGCAAGTCCAAAATAATCTGCTTTGCGCCTTTATCCTTAAGGCTTTCCAATGCTTCTTTTGTTTCAGAGGAAGCTTTGGCGTTGAATTGCGATAAAACGATATAACCGGTTTTATCATCAGCCATTCCGTAAAACGGAACTGCTTTGATACCCACTTCATCAAGGATTAATTGGGTGCTCATTGGTTTGCCCTGGCGCAAATATTTGATATCGATTTTGGTTCCTTTGGCACCTTTGGTCAATTGTGAGGCATCGTCCTTGAAATCTGCCAAAAGCACATCGCCAATCTGGATGATTTCATCTCCTGCTTTTAAGCCGGCTTTGTCGGCAGGAAAACCTTTGTAAGGTTCCTTGATGATGAGCTTGTCTTCCTTACGGGTAATCATGGCGCCAATTCCGGTGTATTCGCCGGTATTGTTTATCTTGAATTTGATAACATCCTGTTCGTTGAAATAATTGGTATAAGGATCCAAATCTGCCAACATGCTTTTGATGGCTTTGTCCATCAATTCCGCAGGATTGGTTTCATCAACATAGTTTTGATTGATGGTTTTGAAAAGCGTTGTAAAGATTTCGATCTGTTTCGAAATTTCGAAATAATCATCTTTAAAACTTACACCAACAAAGAGAAAAATACTTAGAATTGCCGGGATAATATATCTTTTTTTAAGGCTCTTGATTTTCGATAACATCTTTTTTATTTTTTCGTTTAAACCGTTTTCTGATTAGTAGGATTAAGACAACTAATGTAACAATAACTGGCCAATTTCCTAACAAGTCAATAAAGAAATTTGAAATTCCGTTAAAGCCCGATACAATGGCATTGCCAATTCTTCCACCATAGGAAACCGTTGCTTTTTGACCTTGTGCTATAGGTTTGTAAAAAGTTATGTCCAAAGTGCTCATGGATACCTTGTTCTGAAGGTATCTCAATCGTCCTTCCTTAGCTTCAATTTCTTCCCGTATCTCGGAAAGCTGCCCTTCGATTTCGAGCATTTCTGAAACCTTATTGGCTTTTTTCAATAATTCCAAATAACGTTGCTCCAAAACCTTTTTTGTTTTGATGCGCGACTCAACATCTATATACTCTTCAGTAACATCCTGTGAAGAAATGTCTTTTACGTCAAAATACTTTACGCCTTTTGAAATCTCGGCAATCAACGCGTCAAAATACTGATTGGGAACCCTGATATTGATGCTCCTTGATAACCTATAATCGTTATTCATTTGGGAATCATTTTTTATCTGGGCCTTGTATTTTTTAACGGCGCTTTGAATCTGATTAAAGGTTTCGTCTAAATCATCGGTTTGGAAAGTTAAATTACCCGATTTGATGATTTTGGTTTCTATAGGTTCCTCCTTTTCTTTTGGAGCCATCTTTAGGCTTGCAGCTTCCACCTTAGTATCGCTGTCATAAGCACCATCGGCTGCAACTGCAGCAGTATCAACAGCTTCGGCATAACCTTCGTCGGCTTTTGCTGCGTAAACCATCATGTCCTGTGTAGTAGCCTCATCAGCCTGTTTGCAGGACAAACACAAAAAAATAATCGCGGAATAAATTAAAACAGTCGTTTTCATAATAATAAGGGTTAGACCATTAGAACGCAAAAAAGGACTAATTTATTGTGTATGAGAATTTTTACTGCGGCTATTTCACCTCGTGAAGGGTTTTGGCAAACTTTTCAAAAAGCTGTATTGTCTTTTCGTTTATTTCCTGATAAGACAGCTTTTCCTTGGTTTGATAAAAAAACATGCAGCAATATTTGGAGTCAAGGTTTTCGATAAGTAAATGTTTGTTCAACCGATAACATTCACGGAGTACACGCTTGAAATAGTTCCGGTCGACAGCATTCTTAAAATGTTTTTTGGATACAGAAACGCCTATTTTCATTGGGACATTTTCTTCGAAATCATGGGCAACGTAAACCAAACGCAACGGGTATTTGCTCACCGATTTGCCTTCGGAAAATAACAAATCGATAATTTTTTTGCTCTTTAGTTTTTCATCTGCCGAATAGGAAAAATCCATTATTACTTGACATTGTAGATGTTGTAAACAAATTTTACTTCGTTGTAATTGATGTAAAACTGCATACGGTTATTTTCTTTTTTCTTGGTAATGATTAAAATCGTGCACTTCGAAAACTTGTTGTCCATGCATTCAAAAGGAACAACGTTTATTTCATCAGTGTCTGTAATTTCACCATACGCCTTTATCTTAAAGGATTGCACTTCCGCAGAATTGACCGTGATCAAATCCTTTTTGGCATCAACACTGATTAAAACATTGGCAGCAACAAATTCAGACCATTCGTTCCAATCGCCATTGTCTTTTTTGTCGGTAAAACTTACGCTGCTCGTTTTAAAACGAATGGGTTGTGCAGAAGCGATGCTTCCAAAACTCAGAAAAAGGCAAACGATAAGAAGTTGAAGTGCTTTCATTTTGTGAAATTATTTATCGCGGTAAATCTACAAATTCTATTCGAAATAATCAGTTGCCGAATGTTGGACAGGATAAATATTTGCTTAAATAATTTGAAGGAAAAGTTGTTTATTTGTCTGAACTTAAATTCTTAACCATGAAAAAGATTTTGATTGCTTTTGCCGCATTATTGTTTTTAAGTTGTTCATCCGACGATGGGACTGCCGTAAGAAGAGTGTCTTTTAAAGCCGATGGGGTATACAAAATCTATGAGGACATTAGAGTCACAAAAACAGTAGACAACAATTGGGAGGTTCCCATTACAAGGCTTGACATCTCCGCACAGCCAAAAGACGGAACTCCGGAAAGCTTTGCCCTTAGGGTAATCCGAGGTGGAGAATATGATGGGCAATCTACAAACGGAGGTGCTTTTATAGCCGGAAAAGGTTACAATTATAATTTCGATCATCCGATAGAAATGCATCTCACAATCAATTCAGATAAAAGAATGAAAGGAACGTTTGAAGGGATTTTTACCAATAGCGACGGAGAAAACATTCAAATTACCAATGGGAAAATCGACATCACCTATTATCCCGATAACCCAGAATACATAAAGAAATAATAAAAAAAGTGAACCTTAAAAGTTCGCTTTTTTATTTACTTTATTTCAAAGACGTTATTGCTTCTTTTTACATCGGCCATCAAACCGCTTGGGTCAATCGTTATTTTTTTGATTGCCGATTTTGCTTTCGGGATTTCAAAGAAATAGGTTGGCTGTGCCCAAGCCCAATCTGCTAAAACAGTTCGTTTGATTTCAGGTGTTGGGTTTTCTTTTTCAAAACTCATCATCCGCAATGGAATATAAAAACTCTCTTTAGTTCCGTCGGTATATTCAACGTAAACGTCTATTGGCATTGGCGTTCTTCCAATTCGTTCCAAAGTAACCCCGGTTCTTTGCACTCCGTCTGTTGCGCTTTCCACATTTTTGATTCCGTAGTCAATGGTGTTCAGTGTTTCGGTCCAATCGGTCAAATACCAATCCAAATTTGCTCCCGAAACGCGTTCAGCTGTACGTTTAATGTCATTTGGCGTAGGGTGTTTGAACTTGAATTCATCGAAAAAACGTCTTAGTGTTTTTCGGGTATTTTCTTTCCCAATAATGTATTCCAGCTGTGACAGGAAAAGCGCTCCTTTGTAATAGGAAGCAATGGAATAACTTCGGTTAAAGTCAAATCGGTCTCCATGCGTTGACAAAGGCTGTTCCTTTCCGGATTCAACCAATTTGTAGTAAGTTGAATAGAGTGATTCAAATGGATTGTCTACTTTTTTATCGGCAGTTTCATTTACGGCAATGTACTCAATATAGGTTGAAAATCCTTCGTCCATCCACGGATGCTTGGATTCGTTTGAAGCCAGGATATGCTGAAACCAGGAATGTGCCATTTCGTGCGCGATGGTACCATTGACCATTCCATCCAAAGTCCCTTCTCCTAAAATTAGTGTACACATGGCATATTCCATTCCACCATCGCCTCCCTGAATTACAGAGTATTGGTCATAAGGATATTTACCAACCAGATTGTTGTAAAGCTGCATCAACCGAACCGTTTTAGGTTGTAGTTTTTTCCAGTTGTCGATAATTTTGGGGTTGTTTTTATATAGGAAGTGGATTGTGGCTCCATAAGGAACCTTCATCGAATCATGGATGTAATTTTTATCGGCAGCCCAGGTAAAATCGTGAACATTCTGGGCTACGAAATGCCAGGTCAGGGTTTTGATTTTCGAATCCCTTTTTATCTTAACGCCTTCGTCCTGATAACCATAACCAATTTCGTTATTGTTTTTTAAAACACCGCTTCCACCAAGGATGTAATTCTTATCGATGGTAATGTTGACATCAAAATTCCCCCAAACACCATGGAATTCACGGGCAATATAAGGGTCGGCATGCCAGCCTTCAAAATCAAATTCGGCAATTTTTGGATACCATTGCGCCATCGAAAGCTCAACACCTTCTTTGTTATTCCTTCCCGAACGGCGAATCTGTAACGGAACCTGACCGTCAAAATCTAAGGTAAAGGTTGTTGATTGTCCAGGAAGGATTGGTTTTGCCAAATCGACTTCAAGGATTGTTGAGACTTCTTTTGTATTGGCGGCAACACCATCTTGTTTGAAGTTTGAAATTTTCAGGTATCCAATTTCATTAGGTTTAAGGTTGGCAATCCTAAACTCGCGTGTTTCTTTTCCTTCAGCATTCTTTCCTTTGGAAGTAAATCGGGCATCAGGATCGGCAATCGTTTGCGCACGGACATCCATTTCGCTTCCGGGTTGAAAGGCATTGTTGTATAAATGATAATACACACGACGAAGCGTATCGTTAGAATTATTGGTGTAAACCAGCTTTTGTTTTCCTTTGTATTGATAGGTTTCCACATCCATGGAAACGTCCATTTTGTAATCTGCTTTTTGCTGCCAATAGGAATTGGATTGTGAAAACGCAGCCGTGACATTCAATAAAATAAAACCAAATAAAAGTTTGTTGTTCATACGGGAGTAAAAATAAAAAAGGAAGTTTTTAGGCTTCCTTTCAGGTTTATAATTTTGGATTGCTTTTCAGCGAGTTTGACATTTCCTCTGCCATTTTCAGCGCATTGTAAGCGTTGACAATTTTTCCGGAAATGCTGGCTTCTGAGAAAGGAATCTTAATTCGTTTTTCATCAACTAAAACCTCAAGGTCTAAAGGTGTTCCCGATTTCATCAGGATTTGTTTCACCTGCGCCGCTTTCAGGTTTGGATAGTACTCACGGATCAAGGCTGCAACACCGGCAGCATTTGGCGATGCCATTGAAGTTCCCTGAAGGTATTTGTATTTATTGCCCGGAATGGTTGCGTAGATTTTTACACCCGGAGCATACACATCCACATTTCTTTTTCCGTAATTAGAAAAAGTAGCGATTACTTTTTCACCATACTGATAGTTTAAGGCTCCAACGGTCAATACGTTATCGGCAATTTCCTTTCCGTCAACATCGTCTGTTGGGAAATTTGGTTCTGTGTCAATGTTTTTGGCATCATTACCTGCAGCATGTACAATTAAAACATCCTTGCTTGCGGCATATTTAATGGCATCATAAACCCATTGTGCATGCGGTGAAAAATCTTTTCCAAAACTTCCATTGATTACTTTAGCACCATTATCAACAGCATAACGAATAGCTAAAGCGATGTCTTTATCGTATTCATCACCATTTGGCACTGCGCGAACCGGCATAATTACTACATTGTCTGCAACACCATCACCACCAATCCCGTTGTTTCTTCCTTGCGCAATGATTCCGGCAACGTGTGTCCCGTGTAACGAATCCTTGCGGTCTTTTGAATAAACTACATTGTTTCCGTATTTCTTATCGTTGATATCTTCTGGATTGTCCCCAACCAATTTTCTTGGGTTGAAATCTTTATTCAGGTTATAATCCAATTGGTCATAAACATAATCTTTATATGCCTGTAAATCCTCGTGGAAGGAATCCCCTTTTTGGGTTGCATAAGACAACATGATTCGTTTGGCATCGTATAAATCGAATTTTACCGAAGGCATATCTTTTATTTCTGAAAGCGTGTAATTATCTTTTTTAAGTTCATCGCGAACCGCTTTATCTGCTTTCAGCAAAATATCTACATTTTCTTTTAATTCATTGGCATCGGCAAGTTTTACAGTATAATCAGCCAAAGCTTGTTTATAAGTTTCCGTACCATCATCCGGTTTTTTCAAAAGACGAGTCATTTCAAGGTTTTCATTGTTTGAATTTCCTAAGAAATTCCAACCGTGAACGTCATCAACAAAACCATTTTTGTCATCATCTTTTCCGTTGTTCGGGATTTCCTTTGCATTGGTCCAGATGAAAGGTTTCAAATCTTCCTGATTGATATCAACACCCGAATCAACCACAGCAACAATTACTTTTGTTCCTTTCTTGTTTTTCAACAATTCGGCGTAAGCCTTATCAACACTCATTCCCGGGATAGAATCTTTCTCTAGGTCGAGATGACTCCAACGTTTCAGCTCCGAATCAGTAAGAGGAGCTTTTTTTGCAAACGATTTGTCGGCTGTCTGGGCAACCATTGTCAATGTAAACATCGACAGCACAAAGATTTTTATGAATTTCATTTTTTTAATTTTAATGAATTGGTGTAAAATTAGAATGTTTTGTTACAGTTGTTAAAATGATTAACACTATGTTAAGATATCATTGCAACTGAAAACTTCCTTAAGCCGAATGCCTTTTTCGGTATTTTCCACAGTTATGATTTGGTTGTGTGCATCGTGTTCCAGCCATAAATAGTAATTGTTTTCAACCGCAGCATGTAGGAATTTGGATTTTTCGGGCAAAGTCAGAAGCGGCCTTGTGTCATAACCCATAACATAAGGCAAAGGCAGATGTCCTGCAGTCGGAATCAAATCGGCAGCGAACACTATCGTTTTATCCTGGTATTGAATATGCGGAATCATCATTTTTTCGGTATGCCCATCAACGTAAAAAATCCCAAATCCTAATTCTTCAGAAACACCAAAATCACCTTCCGGCCTTTTGATGAAATTCAGCTGTCCGCTTTCCCGCATCGGTAAAATATTTTCTGAAAGAAAGGAAGCTTTTTCACGGGCATTGGGTTTGGTAGCCCATTCCCAATGATTGTCATTCGACCAAAATTTGGCATTCTTGAAGGCAACTTCATAACCTGTTTTACTATCGTTCCAATTCACGCTTCCGCCACAATGGTCAAAATGAAGATGCGTCATAAAAACATCAGTTACATCATCACGATGAAAGCCGTATTTTGCTAAAGATTTATCCAATGAATGATCTCCCCAAAGCGAATAATACCCAAAAAACTTCTCCGATTGCTTATTTCCCATTCCGGTATCAATCAAAATCAGTCGGTTTCCGTCTTCAATCAGCATGCATCTCGCTGCAATATCAATGAGGTTATTGTCGTCTGCAGGATTGGTTTTTGTCCAGATGGTTTTGGGCACAACGCCAAACATAGCGCCACCATCGAGCTTAAAATTTCCGGCTTCAATTGGGTAAATTTTCATTTTTGAATTGTTTTTACAAATTTATAGAATTAAAAATCATTTTCCTCTATTCCTACATTCGTTATAAAAATGTTAGAGATTCTTGAAAAAAAGGATAATTGTAGTAACTTTGCGGTTAATTTAGACAAAATCAAAATAATACAATGATTAAAGTATCTGATGACGCAAGTAGAAAAATCGTTTCGATGATGCAGGAAGACGGTTTTGACGCAGCCAAAGATTATGTCCGTGTGGGCGTAAAAAGCGGTGGCTGCTCAGGTTTGTCGTATGAACTGAAATTTGACAAAGAACTTGGAGAGAACGACAAAGTTTTTGAAGATAACAATGTAAAGATAGCCGTTGAGAAGAAATCATTCCTGTATTTGGCAGGAACCATTTTGGAATTCTCAGGCGGATTGAACGGAAAAGGATTTGTATTCAACAATCCGAACGCATCCAGAACCTGCGGTTGCGGCGAATCGTTTTCACTATAAAAACCCAACAAACAAATGGCAAAGTATACTGAGGACGATTTAAAAGTTGAACTCGAAAGCAAAGAGTATGAATACGGGTTTTATACCGAACTTGATTCGGAGACGTTTCCTGTTGGGTTAAACGAAGACATTGTTCGTGCGATTTCAAAGAAAAAGGAAGAACCACAATGGATGACCGATTGGCGTATTGAATCGTTTCGTGCATGGCAGGAAATGGTGGAGCCAACCTGGGCAAACGTGAATTATGAAAAACCCGATTTTCAGGCGATTTCCTATTATTCAGCCCCGAAAGATGTTGATCCAAATAAAACGTTGGACGATGTAGATCCTGAACTTTTGGCGATGTACAAAAAACTCGGAATTTCATTGGACGAACAGAAAAAAATGAACAATATCGCGATGGATATTGTAGTCGATTCGGTTTCTGTGGCGACAACTTTCAAGAAAACACTAAACGAAAAAGGGATTATCTTCTGCTCCATTTCGGAAGCGATCAAGGAACATCCCGAATTGGTAAAACAATATTTGGGAACCGTAGTTCCGCAAAAGGATAACTTCTACGCAGCTTTGAACTCGGCGGTTTTCTCTGACGGTTCGTTCTGTTATATTCCAAAAGGCGTGCATTGCCCAATGGAACTTTCAACCTATTTCCGAATCAATCAGGCCGGAACCGGTCAATTCGAAAGAACGCTTTTGATTGCCGATGAAGGAAGTTATGTTTCGTATCTGGAAGGTTGCACCGCGCCAAGCCGTGACGAAAACCAATTGCACGCAGCAGTAGTAGAATTAATCGCTTTGGATGGTGCCGAAATCAAATATTCAACCGTTCAAAACTGGTATCCCGGAAACAAGGAAGGAAAAGGCGGAGTTTTCAATTTCGTAACCAAAAGAGGATTGTGCGAGAAAGGCGCAAAAATCTCATGGACTCAGGTTGAAACCGGTTCAGCTGTAACCTGGAAATATCCATCATGCATTTTGAAAGGCGATAATTCGGTAGGCGAATTTTATTCGATTGCCGTGACTAATAATTTCCAACAGGCAGATACCGGAACCAAAATGGTGCATTTGGGTAAAAACACCAAATCGACTATCATTTCCAAAGGAATCTCAGCCGGGAAATCACAAAACAGTTATAGAGGTTTGGTGCAAATTGGCACCAGAGCCGAAAACGCACGTAACTTTTCGCAATGCGACTCGTTATTGATGGGGAATAACTGCGGAGCACACACGTTTCCGTATATCGAAAGCAAAAATTCAACAGCGATAATCGAACACGAAGCAACGACTTCAAAAATTGGTGAAGATCAGGTTTTCTACTGCAACCAGCGTGGAATTCCAACTGAGAAAGCCATCGCGCTTATCGTAAATGGTTTCAGCAAGGATGTATTGAACAAACTTCCGATGGAGTTTGCCGTGGAAGCACAAAAATTATTGGAAATCTCATTAGAAGGTTCAGTAGGTTAATCATAATCAGAATAAAACACATTTTAAAAATGTTAGAAATAAACAATTTACACGCAAGTGTTGAGGATAAAGGAATCTTAAAGGGAATCAACCTTAAGGTAAATGCAGGTGAAGTCCACGCCATCATGGGTCCAAACGGTGCCGGGAAAAGTACGTTGGCATCGATTATTGCAGGAAATGAAAATTACGAAGTTTCAGAAGGCGAAATCCTTTTGGAAGGAGAAGATATTTCGGAATTGGCTCCGGAAGAAAGAGCGCACAAAGGCGTGTTCCTTTCGTTTCAATATCCGGTGGAAATTCCTGGAGTTTCGGTGACGAATTTCATGAAAACGGCTATCAACGAAAGTAGAAAAGCTAATGGAAAGGAAGAAATGCCGGCAAATGAAATGCTGAAGTTAATCCGTGAGAAATCGGAATTATTGGAAATCGACCGTAAATTTTTGTCTCGTTCGTTAAACGAAGGTTTTTCAGGTGGTGAGAAAAAACGTAACGAAATTTTCCAAATGGCAATGTTGGAGCCAAAACTGGCCATCCTTGACGAAACCGATTCAGGTTTGGATATTGATGCGTTGAGAATTGTTGCCAATGGTGTAAACAAACTAAAAAGCCAGGACAATGCTGTGGTTGTAATCACTCACTACCAAAGGCTTTTGGATTATATTGTTCCGGATTTTGTTCACGTTCTTATGGACGGGAAAATCGTAAAATCGGGGACAAAGGAACTGGCTTACGAATTAGAGGAAAAAGGATACGACTGGATTAAAGCTGAAATGGTCTAATGGAATTGAAAGAAAAATTAATCTCGTCTTTTATGGCTTTTGAGGAGCAGATTGATGTTCACTCCGAACTTCATGATGTGCGTACTTCGGCTATAAAAAACTTTGAAAACAAAGGCTTCCCAACCAAAAAAGAGGAAGCATGGAAGTATACATCGCTGAATGCCATCCTGAAAAATGATTATTCAGTATTCCCAAAACACGAAAATGCCATCGAATTTGCGGAAGTTAAGAAATATTTCCTGCACGAAATCGATACCCACAAAGTCATTTTTGTAGATGGTAAATTCTCCTCATTTTTATCGGCAACGACGCACGACGGAGTAGATGTCTGCTTAATGTCATCGGCATTGAACAAGCCAAAATACAAAATGATCATAGACGAATATTTCAACAAAATCGCAAGTAAGGATGAAACTTTGACGACCTTGAATACCGCTTTCGCAAATGAAGGAGCGTATATCAACATCCCAAAAAGCAAAGTAGTTGAAAAGCCAATCGAAATCATTTACTTCTCGACTGGAGTTGAAAACGCTTTGATGGTTCAGCCAAGAAATCTCGTTATTGTTGGTGAAAATGCGCATGTTCAGATTATCGAAAGGCATCAATCGCTGAATGAAAATCCGGTGTTGACGAACTCCGTTACTGAGATTTTTGCCCAAAAAAGAGCCATTGTCGATTACTATAAAATCCAGAACGACCTGCAGTCAGCGAACCTGATTGACAATACTTATATTTCGCAAAAACAGGAAAGCAACGTTTCGGTGCATACGTTTTCATTTGGTGGAAACATTACCCGAAACAACCTGAATTTCTATCATTTTGGCGAAAGAATTGATTCGACATTAAAAGGAATTACCATCATTGGCGATAAGCAACACGTGGATCATTATACTTTGGTAAATCACGCAACGCCTAACTGCGAAAGCCATCAGAACTATAAAACCATTTTGGGCGACAGTTCAACGGGAGTTTTCAATGGAAAGATTTTTGTGGAAAAAGAGGCGCAGAAAACGGATGCATTCCAGCAAAACAATAACATTTTGCTAAGCGACAAAGCTACCATCAATGCAAAACCTCAATTGGAAATCTTTGCCGATGACGTAAAATGTTCGCACGGTTGTACAATCGGCCAGCTTGATGAAAACGCAATGTTCTATATGCAGCAACGCGGAATTCCGAAGAAGGAAGCCAAGGCATTATTGATGTACGCGTTTTCAAACGAAGTTATCGAGAGCATCAAAATCCCGGAATTGAAACAAAGGATTACCAAAATCATCGCGATGAAACTGGGCGTGAATCTAGGTTTCGATTTATAAGCCATTACATTTTGAAGAAACTGCTACCCATTTTTGTATTATTTGGTTTCCAAATGGGCCATGCACAATTCTTTAAAAAATATTTCTTTTACGAAGGAGAAATCGGTGGCATTACGTCCTTTTTTGTTAAAGATGCAGATGGAGATACCAAAGTAGTCACCGTTGGAGGACTTAGTTTTAGAGGTGGATTGGGAATACATAATGAAGACAACAGTTTGTCATTAGGGCTGAACTCAGGGATAGAGGGAAACTTTAAACATGATACCGGCATACTTCCGGTTTATATCAATAGCAGAGTAATGCTCGGGGACGATACCAACAAAGTCATTCTTGCATTTGGTTACGGAAGAAGCTTTCAAATGGGTCCTGAAAACCTGCACGGTTATTTGAGAAAATATACTATAGGCTTTGCCAATATCACCGACAGGAACAATATGCAAACATTCTTTATAGAGGCCAATAATCACGGTTTCAACTTTCCTGATGATGGATTAGCTGCCAAGACGTTGAATTTTGGATATACTTATACTTTTTTATAAAGCATAAAAAAGGCTGTCATGTGACAGCCTTTTTGTTTTTATTAATGCAGATCGTAACTTGTTAAATATCTTGTTTTGGTTATGTTATCTGTGCTCATTGTGGTAGTTTCATAAATAAGCCCAATATCTTTTGCAAACCAATTTTGACCTGAGATAGTTACGGTTTGTCCATTTACAGTTTCAGTAACAATCAGGGTTGATTTTATAACATTGTTATAAGTGATGCCGCCTAATGTAACACTTACATCCCTTGCTGTAACTTGTCCCTCATAATTTACGTTTGCTACAGTATGTCCTGAAGTTGAGCCGGTATACGTAACTTTTGGCCTCGCTGTACCATTCCAGTTTTCTCCAACCTGAAGATCATCCTGGAACATCTTCATTTCAAACGAGTCTATCGTAATAAAAAGCGAACCCTGAGTTTGTGTAGAAACGGATAATTTCTGATAATAGGAAGCACCTCTTTTATTCATGTAAACCTGCCCATTTACAGAAGGATCAGCATCCGTATCCGTCATTTCATAATAGGTATTTGAGCCAAATTGCTGAGTTCCTATCAGGTTAATTTCGGTTGCATCAACATCATTGGTATACTGCCATTTATTGTTTACTGCCATTGGAAAATAATTTCCGGTTGTGGTTCCATTTGATTCCCCTGATGAACTATCGCTGCTGCACGAAGTCAAAGAAATTGCAGCAACAAATAACAGGCTAAGGGTTTTAAAAGTTTTTTTCATATTTGGATTTTTTAATATTGGTTTCAAATATATACTTTTTGTTTCAAAATCCGCTTTCCGGTTTTGAGTTAAATATTTGAGTATATTTGGATTGCTAACTTATTCATTATTATGGCAAAATCTAATGAATTTACCGAAAAACTGCTCCAACAGGAACTGATAACCGATCCGCAGATGCAATCGATAAGGCAATACGAAGCTTTGGGGATTTTTTCACTCCATAATGAACTTCGTTTTTTGCTTTACCTCGCCGTTTTGCTTTTTACTTCAGGAGTTGGGATCATCATTTATGAAAATATTGACAGCATTGGGCACATTGCCATATTGGCTTTCCTTTTTGCACTTACGGGTGTTGGATTTTATTTTTGCTTTAAAAAAGCCAAAGGTTTCGATAAGGATGAGGTTTTATTTGAAAGTCCGGTTTACGATTATATCGTCTTGTTGTGTACGATTTTGAGCTGTATTTTTATTGGGTATTTGCAGGTTCAGTATAAGGTATTTGGCTTCGGATTGTCAAGTTTGGCCTGTAGCCTGATTGCATTCTTTTGTGCTTATTATTTTGATAATAAAAGTGCCTTATCCATAGCAATTACAGGTTTGGCAACTTTTATAGGAATAACGGTTACGCCCAAAACCTTATTGGAAAACGAAATTTACAGCAATCCAACCCTAACGTATTACGGTTTGGTTTTAGGGATTTTGTTGATTTTGTGGACAGAATATTCGAATAAAATTGCGTTGAAAAAGCATTTTCAATTGGTGTTCCTAACCTTTGCCCAGCATTTGATAGGTATCTGCTGCATTGCGGGAATGCTTGACATTTATTGGCCAATTTTCACCATTTTATTGGCAGCCTCAACCTACTATTTCTACAAAACAAGCTACGAGATACACTCTGCCTTCCTATTTGTGTTCACACTGCTTTATGGATACATTGGGTTTAATATACTGATTTTTAAAATTGTAGCTTCCTTAGATCTTTACGATATTAGTGGGCTTTTAATAATCCTGACTCCAATGTATTTCATTGGCTCCATATTCGGATTCATAAAACTGATTAAAAACTTTAACCGGGAAAAAGCATGATAGTTTATGATAAGCAACTTTTGGAAAATACGTTTTTGCTCGAAGAAACAAAACGGCTGAACGATCAGGGCTTTGTACCGAAAGACCAATTGACAGAAATTAAAAAGCAGTTGCCTGTTTTAAAGAGCCATCACAATATTTTGATTAGGATTGGTTTCTTTATTTTAGGCTGCCTGTTGTTGTCGTCCCTAACCGGAGTAATATCATTGATTACACTCAATTTGGCCGAAAATCATTTTTGGCTGATGCTTTTTATTTATACGGCATTTAGCGTTGTTGGAAGCGAAATATTGACCAAACAACAAAATCAGTTTGGATACGGACTCGACGATGCTTTCATTTTGGGTTTCCAGGGATTTTTTTGTGGCTTGATAGGAGTTGCCACCGAAAGTCCGTTGGCTGCCTTTATTGCCCTTGCTTTTGTCGGATTGGCGGCTTGCATAAGGTATGTCCATACGCTTTCAATATTGGTAAGTTTAATTGGATTAACCGGCGCAATTTGTTATGCGGTATTAGAATTGAAGATAATCGGTTCTGTTTTCCTTCCGTTTGTTTTATTCGTATTGGCTTTGATTCTTTATTTCGTGTATGTAAAAGTCAGTACTTCCAAAAAACACGAATATTATGCAAATCCGCTCCTTTTGCTTCAGGGATTTAGCCTGGTCTTGGGCTATTTTTCAATGAATTACATGGTCGTTCGTGAACTTTCGGAGTCTTTGTTACACTTAACCATCGGCAAAGGACAGGACATTCCGTTTGCGTTTCTGTTTTATGGATTCACTTTTTTGATACCAATATTTTACATTGTTTATTCGCTTTACAGCAAAGACCGACTAATGCTGATTATCGGATTCCTGACTTTTGGTTTTTCGATTTATACCATACGTTTTTATTATCATATACTGCCAATAGAAGGCGCACTACTTTTAGGCGGTATATTGCTTTTTGGCGGAGCTTATTTGGCCATCAGGAAATTAAGGGATAAGGAAACCGGACTGACATTTAAACCAGCAAGAGGTACAAGTGCAGATATTCTTCCTAATATTGAAGCATTGATTGTAAACTCGCAGGTAGATCTGAAATCTATGGAACCGGAAAGCAAAATGCCTTTTGGCGGTGGTGGATTCAGCGGTGGCGGAGCTGGAGAAAGTTTCTAGTTTTTCCTGATGCTGGAAATAATACCGCTTAAAAACCCATTGAAATCAAACTCGGGTTCTTCGGTCAAACCCATTCGAACAATCACTAAATCGTGTGATGGAACTATTGCCACCATTTGGCCCTGGTAACCATTACAGTAAAACATATCTTTTGGAACATCGGGAAAATAACCGCTGGAATTAAGCCAAAACTGGGCACCATACCTTCCATTCGAAGTATTGGTTGGTGTAACTGCATATTTTGCCCAGCTTTCATCAAAAATGGGTTCGCCAAACCAATTTCCTTTATGAAGATAAAGCAATCCAAACTTCGACCAATCACGCGTGGTTGCCCAGCCATAGGAAGAACCTACAAAATTACCGGCCATATCGGTTTCAATCAAAGCGGAGCGCATCCCAATTTTATCAAAAAGGCTGTTGTACCAGAAATCAAGGTATTCCTGATGCGTTTTGAATTGCCTGCGCAAAATCCCGCTAAGCAAATTAGTTGTCCCTGATGAATAATACCAATGCGTATTCGGTTTGTATTTAGCAGGTTTTTCCATTTGTGACTTGCTCATGTCTTCAGCCTGGAACAACATTTTGGTCACATCGGAAATTTTACCATAATCCTCTTCCCACTCCAAGCCCGAATTCATGTGTAGCAAATCGTTGATGGTAATGTTCTTGCGCTCATCATTTGCCCATTCTTTTATAGGTGCAGGTTTCATAATATCGATTTTCCCCTGTTTCTGAAGAATCCCAAAGTAAGTTGCGGTCAAACTTTTAGTCATTGACCAACCCAAAAGTTTAGAATCCTGGCTAAAACCATCTGCATATTTCTCAGCTATGATTTTATCTTTATAAATGACAATTACAGAACGTGTCCGCTTCTTTTTCTGCCCTTTCTTATCAAAGGCATTGGCAACAGATGAATTCAATTTGGCATAATCAATGTTTTTGAAAATGGTGTCCATCCCGCCACCATCACCACGAGGAAAAGGAAGTGATTCCGTATTGGTTGGAAGATTTCTATGCGGAACCAAATAAGGTTTTGCCGCATCAAAATCATCATTGATTAAGGTCGCACCCAAACCCGGACGATAAA
Source organism: Flavobacterium wongokense (assembly GCF_021608265.1). Classification (GTDB taxonomy): domain Bacteria; phylum Bacteroidota; class Bacteroidia; order Flavobacteriales; family Flavobacteriaceae; genus Flavobacterium; species Flavobacterium wongokense. The sequence goes on along the minus strand of NZ_JAKIHP010000001.1, from coordinate 920,344 downwards.
TCGCTTTGCGCTCTTTCAACCCATAAACCGTTGAGGTAACGAATGCCTGTTTGCCATGGATTTTATTCGTTGCCCAATCCACTTTCGGGATGTCATTGTCTCCCTGTTGGATGGTTTGTAAATTCCTTCCATCAATAAAATGAGCAGACGCAACACTTTTGGCCGAAAAGCCAGAAATTAAATCGAGTTGCGGATAAATGGCAATTCGCAGATAAATAAGGGCAATCAGCAATAAAACAGCAAAGATTTTGAGGAATTTTTTCATAACGATACAATGAAAATGAGGTTGAGTAAATGTAAAAATTATTAACAAGAGTTTGGTAAATTAACAGTTCCAATTTTATTACTTTTGTATTTAGATTTTTTCTAAATAAACAAATGCTAGACATACAGAAAATCAGGGCTGATTTCCCAATTCTTAAGCAACAGGTAAACGGAAAACCGCTCGTGTATTTCGATAACGGTGCGACGTCACAAAAGCCTCAGGTCGTTATTGATACGATTGTAGATTACTATTCACGATATAACGCCAACATTCATCGCGGCGTACACTCCCTGAGCCAAATAGCGACAGATGCTTACGAACAGGCGCGAATCAAAATCCAGAAGCATTTTAATGCCCAACACAATTACGAAATCATTTTTACTTCGGGAACAACCGAAAGCATTAATCTGGTTGCCAATGGCTTTGCCTCCATCCTAAAAAAAGACGACGAAATCATCGTTTCGGCATTGGAACACCACAGCAATATTGTGCCGTGGCAGATGTTGTGCGAACATACTGGCGCTAAATTGTTGGTCATCCCAATGAGTTACGAAGGCGAATTACTGATGGATGAATACCAAAAATTGCTTTCCAATAAAACGAAATTGGTGTTTTGCAACCATGTATCAAATGCTTTGGGAACGATTAATCCAATTGAATTCATCATTGAAAAAGCACATGAAGTTGGAGCCGCAGTCTTGATTGATGGTGCACAGGCATGTCCTCATATCAAACCCGATGTTCAGCAACTGAACGCCGATTTTTATGTAACTTCGGCGCACAAAATGTGTGGCCCAACAGGCGTCGGAATCTTATACGGAAAAGAAGAATGGCTGCGAAAACTGCCACCATACAAAGGCGGAGGCGAAATGATTGCTACAGTGACTTTTGAAAAAACAACCTATGCCGATTTACCGCATAAATTTGAAGCCGGAACACCCAACATTTGCGGCGGAATTGCCTTCGGGACTGCAATAGATTATATGAATGAAGTTGGGTTTGAGAACATTGCCGCTTACGAAAAAGAATTATTGGAGTATGGAACCAAAAGGTTATTGGAACTCGGGAACATCGAAATTTATGGGCCGAAGGATTTGAACAAAAAGGCCTCGGTGATTTCGTTTAACCTCAAAGGAATCCATCCGTACGACGTTGGTACCATTATCGACAAACTGGGAATCGCAGTACGAACAGGGCATCATTGCGCACAACCAATTATGGATTTTTATAAAATTCCAGGTACTATAAGGGCAAGTTTTGCGTTTTATAACACCAGGGAAGAAATCGATATGATGATCGAAGCTTTGAAAAAGGCACAAATGATGTTGGGTTAGTAGCTATTTCCCGCTTTCCACACGTTGCAAATGCGAAGCATTCACCGAACACCTATAAAAAATAAACACTAGGTGAGGTAATCGGGGCTAAAAAACAGAATATGAAAACACTAAGTTTAATTTTATTGACATTGATGATGAGCAAAGGATGCTCCAACCAGGCGCAGAATGATATTGCCAATTCGGTGGTACAATACACGGCCGATACAAGAGGTTTTCATTTGAAGATTATTGTGGTCAATCAAAAAGCGACCATTTCACAAGGAAGAGGAACAGATAATCCTTCGGAAGTTGTTGCCATTTCTGATGCCGACTGGAAGGAATTGGTAACAGAATTCAGCAAACTAAACCTTGAGGAAATCCCAAACCTAAAAGACCCAACCCAAAAACGTTTTCATGACGGCGCAGCAATTGCTAACCTGAAGATACGTTACCAGGATAAGAATTATGAAACGGTTGCCTTTGACCATGGAGTTCCGCCAACAGCAATAGAAAACTTTGTCAAAAAAATAGTTTCATTAGCAAAGGAAAAAGAATGAGCATAAAAGAGATACAGGACGAAATCGTTGACGAATTTTCAATGTTTGACGATTGGATGCAGCGCTATGAATACATCATCGATTTAGGACGGGCATTGCCATTGATTGAAGAACAATATAAAACAGAGGACAATATCATCAAAGGCTGCCAGTCGAAAGTTTGGGTTCATGGCGAACAAATTGGCGACAGGATTGTTTTTACCGCTGATAGCGACGCCATCCTAACCAAAGGCATCATTGCCATCCTGATTCGGGCTTTTTCCAATCAAAAAGCTTCCGATATTTTGGAAGCCGATACGCAGTTTATTGATGACATCGGATTGAAGGAACATTTATCGCCAACACGAGCCAATGGATTGGTTTCAATGATTAAAAAACTTAAAATGTATGCTTTGGCATTCGACGCAAAAAATTAAAAACTATGGAAGAATTTAAAGACGATATCAATTTAGGCGAAAACGTCGTGAAAACCCTAAAAGGCATTTACGATCCTGAAATCCCAGTTGACATTTATGAACTTGGGTTGATTTACGACGTAATGATTAATGAAGATAATGAAGTGAAAGTTTTGATGACTCTAACTTCACCAAACTGTCCTGTAGCGGAAACCCTGCCACGAGAGGTTGAAGAGAAAATCCAAAAAATAGAAACGGTCAAATCATGTGAAGTAGAAATTACTTTTGATCCGCCATGGAGCAAGGATTTGATGAGTGAAGAAGCAAAATTAGAACTGGGAATGCTTTAATCATGCAGGACGAAATCATAAATAAAGTAGCCAATTCTGCGCTTGAAGTTTTCGATTTGGAAGATTATTATCCAAACGGAATCCGAACGCAGCTTGACATTTCACAATGGCTTATGGAAGGTTTTCTTTTGAAGGAAAAAGACTTTCGTGAAGCCTTGAAAAATCATGATTGGAAGCAATATGAAAAACATTTTGTCGCAATCAACTGTTCGACAGATGCCATCATTCCGGCATGGGCAACAATTTTGGTCACGGTCTATTTAGCACCGTTTGCCAAAAAAGTGGTTATGGGAAACCTTGCCGACCTGGAAACTGCCTTGTACCAGGAAATCATTCCAACCTTAGATTTTTCACAATACCAGGACAAACCAGTCATCCTAAAAGGCTGTTCGAAAAAACCGGTTCCTGAAAGTGCCTATATCATGGCAATCCAAAAACTCCAGCCCGTTGCCAAAAGCATTATGTATGGTGAGGCCTGTTCCGCGGTTCCTTTGTTCAAGAAAGCGAAATAGCCTGATTCCATTTGGTTTAGCCGAATGTATTCTTACCTTTGCACGCAAATTTTTAAAATCTAACAAATGAAAAAAATTATACTTAGCATTGCTTTGGCTTTTGCTGTTGCAACTGGTTTTGCTCAGGTAAATGAAAAAGAATTACTTAAGAAAACCGAAGAAGCGGTTGCCAAAATCAAGGAAGAAAAACCAATGGGATGGGAGAAAAAAGGACTGTTTACCGTTTTACTCAACCAGGCGAATTTCAACAACTGGCTTGCTGGTGGACAAAATAGCATTTCTGGAAACGCAGGCCTTAAATACGATTTGAATTATAAAAGCGATACCTGGACCTGGGATAACAAATTCTTCGCCAACTACGGCTTGACAAAACTTCAGGGGCAGGAACTTCAAAAGACAGATGACCGCGTAGAACTCAATTCGCTTTTAGGGAAAAAAGCATCGGGAGAATGGTACTATTCTGCGTTTTTTAACTTTAAGACACAGTTTGATTCGGGCTTTGATCCTGCTGACAACACGATTAAGATTTCACATTTCATGTCTCCGGCTTACTTCCAATTCGGAATCGGTATGCTTTACAAAAAAGATGATAACCTGAAAGTAAACATAGCGCCTGCAACTTCCAAGCTGATTATGGTACACAAACATTTTACCGATTTGGCGCCGGCTTTTGGTGTTGAACAGGGTGAAAGTACGCGTTACGAATTTGGAGCTGCACTGAATGGTTATTACAAATTCAACATGATGGAAAATGTAAGCGCAGAAAACATCCTGAACTTATACACAAACTATTTGGAAGATGCCCAAAACGTTGATATTGATTATACGCTCAACATTGTAATGAAAGTCAACAAATTCATGTCAACCAACTTATCGTTCCAAACGATTTACGACGACAATGCTTTCAGAGGATTCCAAACAAGAGAAGTCATAGGAATTGGTATTAATTACGGTTTCTAATACGAATAAACGCATAATAAAAAGAGCCGATTCAACTCAATGAATCGGCTCTTTTTATTGAGACTTGCCTTGATTATTTTTTAAATCGTTTCTTGGATTGCATGGCAGTGCTTTTAGATGCCATGGCATAAGTCTTCGAAGGAGCTTTTTTCATTTTGTCTGCACAACCAATCCTTGATTCGCAGCCAGTTGAACTTGCCTTGTTTGGCAGTCTGGAAAAAGAAAAAGCTTTTGCACTAAAAAGTATCAGCAAAAACAGGAATAGTTTAAGGGCATTTTTTGGGGTAATTGTAGTAATTGTTTTCATTGGGGTCGAATTTTTAATTATACAGGATAAACCTATTCAAATAAATTCAAATAATCGTTAAAATAGCAATAATAATCGATGAAATGCATTTATTTAATAATTACTAATATATTTTTCCTACTTTGTTCAATAAAAAAACCAGAAGATTATCCTTCTGGTTTTTAGTGTAATTTGATCTATTTTTTATCTAAAGGCCTGTTCAATATCAGCCAATAAGTCGTCAATGTCTTCAACTCCAGTGCTCAATCGAACCAAGTCGTCTGTAATTCCGATTTCCTTTCTCTTGTCTTCCGGAATCGAAGCATGGGTCATCAAAGCCGGATGATTCGCCAAACTCTCAACGCCTCCAAGCGATTCCGCCAAAGTAAACACTTTCAGTTTTTCCAAAAATGAAACCGCGTCTTCCTTTTTGCCCGATTTGAAAGTGAAGGAAACCATTCCGCCAAAACCACTCATTTGCTTTTTGGCAATTTCATGGAAAGGATGATCAGGCAATCCAGGGAAATAAACTTTATCAACGTCGGGATGATTTGCCAAAAAGTTGGCAATCTTCTCCCCATTTTCACAATGTCTTTGTATTCTTAAATGCAGGGTTTTAATACCTCTTAAAACCAGGAAACTGTCCATTGGCCCTAAGGTCGCTCCGGTCGCAAATTGCTTAAAGTGTAACTCATCACCCAACGCTTTGTCCTTTATAATCAAAGCTCCGGCAATAACATCAGAATGTCCACCCAAATATTTTGTCGCCGAATGCATCACGATGTCTGCACCCAAATCCAAAGGTTTTTGAAGATAAGGTGTTGCAAAAGTATTGTCAACAGCAAAAAGGATGTTTTTGGCTTTAGTGATTTTGGAAATTTCCTGAATGTCTGCCAATTTCATCAAAGGATTCGTCGGGGTTTCAACCCAAACCAATTTGGTATTTTCATTGATCAATGACTGGAATTTCGCCATATCATTCATATCCACAAAGTGGAATTTGATGCCGCTGTCTTTGTACAAACGTGTGAATAATCTATAAGTTCCGCCATACAAATCGTCCATGGCAATCACTTCATCACCAGCTTTAAATAAGCGCAACAAGCAATCAGTTGCTGCCAATCCTGATGAAAATGCCAATCCACGTGCTCCATTTTCTATCGAAGCCAAAGCATCTTCCAAAGCCTGTCGCGTTGGATTTGCAGCTCTTGAATATTCATAATCTCCAACAGGTTTTCCGGGAGAAGTCTGTGCATAAGTTGAGGTTTGAAATACAGGAGGCATTACGGCTCCGGTTACTTCTTCATGGTGTTGTCCACCGTGTATGACTTTGGTATTGAATTTCATAGTTGTTTTTTAATTGAATAGTTGTTGTAATCGTGGCAAATGTATTTTATTTTTTTGGAAGCAGAAACTGGTTTAACGTTATATAAACTTTCTAATCTGCATCATGATTCCTGTGTGAACGGCTTCGTGGTAATTGTTGAATTCCATTGCCGATTTGGCACTTTTAATCGTGAAACCCGACATGGTCGTGAATTCGGAATAATTCTTAAAAATGTCGTTTGCAAAATCTTTTTTTGCCTGTTTCAAAGTCGAAAATAACAGTATCTTGATTTCTTCGAGTTCTTCCTGGGTTACGTCATGTTCCGGTTTGGTGCCGCGTTTGTATTGGGCAACCATTTCATCTGAAACCAACATTGGCAGTCCGGAAAGGTTGTAAACCAACATTTGTTGTACCACAATAATATGGGCAATGTTCCAGATTAAGTTGTTGCTGAAGCCTTCAGGGACTTTGTTAAGCTGTTCCAAAGTGTAGTTTTCAAGAAATTTCGAAATCACATTACGGCTCGTCTGATTAATGTCAAAAGTTGAATCCATCGTTTAAATTTTTTGCTAAAATTACTAATTTGGAAATGTATTCCGACGTATTTTTGTTAGATAAAATTTATACCGTAATGCGAAAAATTTACCACCTCAAAACCTGCAGTACCTGTCAACGGATTTTAAAATCTTTGCCAAAGCTGGACACCTTTCAATTGCAGGATATCAAAACCGAACCAATGACGGTAAAGCAAGTCGAGGAAATGCAAAAAATGGCAGGAAGCTATGAAGCACTTTTTAGCAAAAGAGCCACACTTTACAAGGAAATGGGTTTGAAAGACGAGCAACTTTCCGAAGCTGATTTCAAGCGCTATATTTTGGAGCATTACACATTTCTTTCCCGTCCTGTAATCATCGCTGATGATAAGATATTTGTGGGCAACAGCCCAAAAGTGGTGCAACAGGCAATCGACTACCTTTCCAAATGAGCAAGCGAACCTGGGCATTAATTGCCGCCATGATGGTATCTATAATTTACGGGGTTTCGTTTACAATTGCCAAGGACGTAATGCCTGTGTATGTCAAACCATATGGATTTATTTTGGTACGCGTGATTGGCGCCACAATCCTGTTTTGGGCAGTTTCTTTTTTTGGCCCCAAAGAAAAAATACAATTGAATGACTTTCCACGGATAATTGCAGCAGCATTTTTTGGAGTAGCACTGAACATGCTGACTTTTTTCAAAGGATTGAACTATACTTCTCCAATTTCTGCAGCCGTAATCATGGTTACTACGCCAATTATTGTAATGATACTGTCGGCAATACTTATTAGGGAAAAAATGAAAGTACGAAAGATTATTGGGATTTTGATTGGGCTTCTCGGAACGGGATTTTTAATTTTATACGGAAAATCAATCGGCAACGCGACGAATGCCTCGCTGGGAAATCTGTTGGTTTTCATCAACGCGGTTTCGTATGCCTTTTATCTGATTATTGTCAAAAAACTGATGGATAAATATAACGCATTTACATTCGTCAAATGGATTTATACTTTTGGTTTGCTGATGGTTTTGCCTTTTGGTTTTAAGGAATGCCAGGAAATCCAATGGCAAACAATACCAACACACATTCTTTGGGAAATTGTGTTTGTTGTAGTCTTTACAACGTTTCTGACCTATTTGTTCAATCTGGTTTCGATGCGCGAATTAAAGCCCACAACGGTTGCGGTTTTTATTTACCTGCAGCCACTTTTTGCCACTATTTTTGCCATTGGTTTAGGAAAGGACGAGCTGACATTGGTCAAAATAATTTCGGCTGTTTTGATATTTCTTGGAGTTTATTTGGTAACACAAAAAGTAAAAACCAACTCGTAATTTTCCTTATATTTGAAGTCTATTAAAATACACCATGATACAATCAATGACTGGTTTTGGGAAAGCGAGCCTGCAATTACCAACCAAAAAAATTACCGTAGAAATCAAATCGCTAAACTCTAAAGGTTTAGATTTAAATACCCGAATGCCTTCTGTTTTCCGTGAAATGGAATTGGGTTTGCGCAACCAGCTTTCGCAAAGACTCGAGCGTGGCAAAATTGATTTTTCACTTTATGTGGAAGTTACAGGCGAAGAAACATCGTCAAAAATCAATGTGCCGATTGTGCGGGGTTATATCAACCAGATGAAAGCGGTAATACCAAATGCGGATGAAACCGAATTGATGAAAATGGCCGTAAGAATGCCTGATGCCTTGAAGACAGAGCGCGACGAAATTGACGAGAATGAATGGAAGCAAATCCAGACTGTAGTGGATGAAGCCATGGAAAATATTGCACAGTTCAGAAAAGACGAAGGCGTTGCATTGGAAAAGGAATTCCTGCACCGCATTGCCAATATCATGACGTTGATGAACAATGCGGTTTCGTATGATACCGAAAGAGTGGAAACTGTGAAAACACGTTTACGGACAGCGCTTGACGAACTAAAGGAAAATGTAGACGAAACCCGTTTCGAACAGGAATTGATTTTTTACCTAGAAAAATACGACATCACCGAAGAGAAAGTGCGTTTGGAAAACCATTTGAATTATTTCATTGAAACTTTGGCAGGAACAGAAGCCAACGGAAGGAAGTTGGGCTTTATTACCCAGGAAATGGGACGTGAAATCAATACGATGGGTTCTAAATCCAACCACACCGAAATGCAGAAACTGGTGGTGATGATGAAGGACGAACTGGAGAAAATCAAGGAACAGGTTTTGAACGTTTTGTAAAATGGCAAAAAGTATAGCATTCTTACTGTTGATTTCAATTACTATGTATTCCCAGCAATGCAAAATCAACATTGAGCGCTATCAGGTCAAGGATAAGCTTTTATACGGAATGATTGATGACAGATATGCCATCACCATGTATTTGAAATATGCCGCTTCCTCAGGCGACCATGTAAGTGTTTATTCGGTCAAAGGCTGGTACCAGTACGACAATGTAAAAACACATATTCCCATAGTTGGCATTTATGATTTTTCAAACGGACTGACGTTGTATTCGCTGAAGGATAAATCATTGGAAAAGAAGATTGCCGACTTTGATATTCCGGGTGACTTTGTCTGGGGTAAGATTGAATACATGAGGGAACTACAGGATTTCGATGAGAAATTCACCATTTCGAATGAGGAAAGCAATAATAAATGGACCAACAAAAAAAGGGAATTAAAGCTCAAAATGTCAAATATCCAGGATCTGTCTTTTGAGAATAGTTATGGCTTTTTGAAATTAGACAATAAAACCTATATCAACTTAGACGATTATTCCATTAACTATTCCCATCTGGAAGTTATCAATTGCATAAAAACTAAAACAGAAACAAAAATCCTTCTGAAATATGAAGAAGGAGGCAATCCAAATGTGCAGGGAATGTGTGGCGCAGCGGAGGATTTTGGATACATCATCCTAAGCTTTGATTCGACAAACAGCCTGAACTATAAGGAAGAAGAGGAAGTTGAATTCTGCCGTGGGAATATTTACTCGGAAGAAATTGAATCCAATGACAAAAACGTATTGAAGTTTAAAATAACCGATTCGAGTGGAGAAAAAGAAGTCAACAGAAATCTTACTGTCGATACCAAATCAATCGCTTTTATTAAAGAAAAATAACAATGAACGGAAAATTATTAGTATTCTCAGCACCATCAGGCTCAGGAAAAACAACCATAGTCAGGCATTTATTGGCACAACCCGAATTGAACCTCGAGTTTTCGATTTCGGCAGCAACACGTGAATTACGCGGCGAAGAAGTGCACGGAAAGGATTATTACTTTATGTCGATTGAAGAGTTTAAAAAACACATCAAGGCTGATGATTTTATCGAATGGGAAGAAGTATACCGCGATAATTTCTACGGAACATTGAAAAGCGAAGTGGAACGCATTTGGGCCAAAGGCAAAAACGTGATTTTTGATATTGATGTTTCCGGCGGATTGCGTATCAAGCATAAATTCCCTCAGGAAACTTTAGCGGTATTTGTAAAACCGCCAAGCGTTGACGAATTGAAACGCCGTTTGAAAGAACGTTCAACCGAAACCGATGACAAAATAAACATGCGTATCGCCAAAGCCCACGTCGAACTGGCAACAGCACCACAGTTTGATACCATCATCAAGAACTATGATTTGGATATCGCCAAAGCCGAAGCTTACGAGTTAGTAAAGGAATTTGTAAAGAAATGAAAATAGGCCTCTATTTCGGAACATTCAACCCAATCCACATTGGACATATGATCATTGCCAACCATATGGCAGAGCATTCCGATTTGGACCAAATCTGGCTGGTGGTTACGCCTCACAATCCACACAAACAGAAAAGCACGCTGCTCGATGATTACCAGCGCTTACACATGGTAACTGTCGCCACTGAGGATTTTACCAAAATCAAACCTTCAGACATCGAGTTTAAACTGCCACAACCCAATTATACCGTGAATACATTAGCGCATTTGGAAGAAAAATATCCAAAGCATGAGTTTGCCTTAATCATGGGCGAAGACAACCTGAATTCGCTCCATAAATGGAAAAACTACGAAGTGATTTTACAAAACCACGATATTTATGTGTACCCAAGGTTAAACGCCGGTGAAATGGATGAACAGTTTGTGAACCACGCCAAAATCCATCGTGTGGGTGCACCGGTTATCGAGCTTTCATCGACCTTTATCCGCGAAAGCATCAAGAACAAAAAAAATGTAGCACCAATGCTGCCTCAAAAAGTTTGGGAGTATATTGACAGTAGTGCGTTTTATAGAAAATAGATTAAAAATAATAGAACAAATATCATTTTAAAATCAGTATTTTTGAATGAGTTAAAATGTTTACCTTCATGAATAAATCTCCAAAATTTGCCGTGATTGGCGGTGGAAGCTGGGCAACAGCCATTGCAAAAATGCTTTGTGTCAACCTTGACGAAATTGCCTGGTACATGCGAAATGAATCGGCAATTGACCATATAAAAACCCAAAAGCATAATCCCAACTATTTAAGCTCGGTTGAATTTGACATCACCAAATTAAGGCTGACGTCAAACATCAACGAAGCGGTTGAATATGCGGATTATATCATTTTTGCAATTCCATCAGCTTTCCTTAGTGCCGAATTGGCAAAGTTGACAGTAAGCTTAAAAGACAAGGTCATTTTCTCAGCAATTAAGGGAATTGTTCCTGAAACCTCGCTGATTGTTGGCGAGCATTTCAACAAGGAATACGATATTCCGTTTGATAATATTGGTGTAATTACCGGTCCATGCCACGCCGAAGAAGTAGCATTGGAAAGGCTTTCCTATCTGACGATTGCCTGCGGTGATGCAGATAAGGCCAAAGTGGTAGCCAAAGTGCTTTCAGGGAATTACATCAAAACCAAAATTTCAGATGACATCATCGGGACTGAATATGCCGCAATGCTCAAGAACATTTATGCCATTGCAGCCGGAATTGCACACGGTTTGGGTTACGGCGACAACTTCCAGTCGGTGATTATGAGCAATGCCATCCGCGAGATGAAAAAGTTCATACGCAAAGTACACAAAATGAAACGCAACATCAATAACTCGGCTTACCTTGGCGATTTGCTGGTGACAGGTTATTCGGTCTTTTCAAGAAACCGTATGTTTGGGAATATGATTGGAAAAGGCTATACCGTCAAATCGGCAATGATGGAAATGTCAATGGTTGCCGAAGGCTATTATGCAGTGAAAAGTGCCTATAAGCTCAATCAGGATTATAAGGCCAAAACCCCAATCATTGATGCTGTTTACGAGATTTTATACGAAGGAAAGGAAGCCAAGAAAGTATTTAAGAAACTAACAGAAAAACTAGATTAACCTATGAACGAAAGATGGAAATATCAAATTAAGACAGGTGTGCCTTTCGGCATTATCATGCCTATTATAATGACTTTATTTGACTGGTATGGAACTTCGGCAACATTCCTCGAAGCCTTCATAAGTGTAAAGTTTTTGACAAAATTTGTTATTTTTATGACAGTCGGTATTTTCCTGATAGGTTATTCCAATTGGAGGGAACACAATAAAAACCAGGAATACAACAAGCAGAAATAGCTTATCTCACAATTACGCCATCCACAAACAAAATAGGAACTTCTTCCACATAATCCGGAGTGATGGATTGTGCCTTGAAGATGAATTTCTTATCATACAACGTATTCCCGATAAAGTACGTCACCATAAATTCGTTATTAAGCCGGAGCACACTGGTTTCGACCATCTCTATTTTAACCACAGAAACCGAAGGAACCTGCATGAATGCGTGGCGTAAAAGCGACGTTTTTTTCATTTCCCCATCAAGAGTGCCAAAAGCCTGCGAAACGACCATTACCGAGTCTAAATCGAAGTCAGAATCGTTAACCAGATACACATACCAAACCTTTTCCATAAAATCGTCACTCCATTCCTGAACGGCAGCAAGGAAAACGTTTTCAACTTTTGGTATTTCGATGTCTTTTTTCAATTGTAAATTTTTAGGAGCTTGTTCCCGCTTTTCACTATATCTTTTGCTTCGCAAAAGGATACCGTTACAATCGGGGCTAGGGTTTTAGTTATATGCTCGACTTAAACTGCTCTAAGAAACGCACATCGTTTTCATAGAACATTCGGATATCGCCAATTTGGTACAACAACATCGCAATACGCTCAATTCCCATTCCAAATGCAAATCCGTTATATTCTTCAGGGTTGATACCACAGTTTTTCAAAACATTTGGATCTACCATTCCACAACCCATGATTTCCAGCCAACCTGTTCCTTTAGTGATACGGTAATCGGTTTCGGTTTTCAAACCCCAATAAATATCAACCTCAGCACTTGGTTCCGTAAACGGGAAATAACTTGGCCTCAAACGGATTTTTGATTTGCCAAACATCTCTTTGGTGAAATATAAAAGCGTCTGCTTCAAATCGGCAAACGAAACATCCTTGTCAATATACAAACCTTCAACCTGGTGGAAAATGCAATGCGAACGCGAAGAAACGGCCTCATTCCTGAAAACCCTTCCCGGTGAAATCGTACGGATTGGCGGTTTGTTGTTTTCCATATAACGCACCTGAACCGATGAAGTATGCGTTCGTAACAAAACATCAGGATTGGTCTGGATGAAAAAAGTATCCTGCATATCACGCGCCGGATGGTATTCCGGTAAGTTCAACGCGGTAAAATTATGCCAATCGTCTTCAATTTCCGGACCTTCAGAAACGTTGAATCCAATGGTTGAAAAAATATCGATGATTTGGTTTTTTACGATTGAGATTGGATGACGCGAACCAATGACTGCAGGTTCCGCAGGACGTGATAAATCGCCATAGAAACCTTTTACCTCTTCCTTGCTTTCCAATTCTTCCTGGATAGCTTTTACTTTTTCCTCAGCAACCGTTTTCAGCGTATTGATTACCTGGCCAAAATCCTTTTTCTGGTCGTTAGGAATATTCTTGAATTCGGTGAAAAGCTCTTTCAACAAGCCTTTGCTTCCCAAATATTTAATACGGAAATTTTCAAGGGCTTCCTTGTTTTTGGTGTTGAAAGCTTTAGCTTCTTCGATATGTTCTTTAATCTTGTCTATCATCGCTCATTTTGTAAAGATGCAAATTTAGGTTTTTTTGGTGATTAGTAAAGCGCAATTACTGAATTACCTCTTTTTCGAGAAAATAATTTACAATCGCTTCCTTCATCAAAACCGATTGTTCACCGGCTTTTAATGCAGGTAATTCTTCCTTCACTTTGTAATGCGGCCAGCCGTCCTTATCCACAAAATCAAATTCGTAGAAACCATAAGGCTCCAGCAAACGGCAAATGGCAATATGCATCAGGTTCAGCTTTTCATCCTTTTTGAAGGTTTGATGCAGCTTTCCCAATTCCTGTACTCCGATTAAATATATGATTGCGTCCAGGTCCAATTCATCTCCATCAGCAAACTGATTGGAAAGGATTTGCACGACATTGTCCCAGCGGTTTTTTAATTGTTCGTCTCTTGACATTTTTGAGAGTTATGAGTTATGAGTTTTGAATTATGAGTTCAAAATCATGCAAAGATAACAAAGCTAAGAGCTAAAAGCTGACAGCTAAATGCTAATTCTTGATTTCCTTAATCGCGCTGTCTTCAATCCAGCCTGTAGTTTCGTCGGTAAGTTCCACTTTTTTCCAGTTGGCAATGCTTTCCAGGATGTAGACTTTTGTTCCTTCGTGGAGAACAGTCGCTTCCTGTCCTGTTGCTTTTGGCTCGCTTTTCAGCGGAGCGTTTTCAGCAAAAACAATGGCCGGCCTTTCATTTTCATTACGGCCTTTTTCATAAAAACCTGAGGCAGCACTTAAGAAAATCCCAACCAGCAAAACAAACATTCCAATAAAGTAAATTCGCTTGAAGGCAGTTCGCTGCGAAAAATAATAACCCACAAAAAACAGTAAAAACAAAAATGCAAAGCTTACGGCAATCCAAGCCCAGGTATCATAGTAATACTTTGATGTAAAGTCAGAAAGCAGTTTGTTGAAGCCAACTTTTGGGATGACTTTGATGTCATCAATTGCCATTTTGCGGGCAAACTCCAAATTGGTTTTGATTTCGGAATCATTTGGGCTCAGCAATAAAGCTTTTTCGTAATTGTAAATCGCCGGTGCTACTTTGTGCAGTTTGTAATAGGAATTTCCAAGGTTGAAATACAATTCCGCAGATTGTTTCCCCGAACTTACGACACTTTCATAACTCGAAATCGCAGCTTCATAGTTTTCCTTTTCGTAGAACTTGTTTCCCTGTTCAAAAGCAGATTGTGCCCAAAAAACCTGAGAAACGAATAACAATAAAATCAATAGCTTCTTCATCATTTCAATTGTTTTTCAAGTTCAGAAATAATTTCCACAGCCTTGTCATAATCCTGTTGGATGGCCGATTCGGAAGCATAGGCATAACGTGCCAATTCGCAGTTTTCCGTCAAATGGATAAACTCTGAAACCGTAGTTTCATTTGCTTTTCGCGAAAGCAGTAACTCGGTTATCTTTTCCTTGCTCATTTCCGAAGTTTCAATATGGAGTTTGGCTTTCAGGAAATTGTGCATCGCTTTTTCAAGGGCAATATAGAAAGGCTCTTTGTCGCCCAGATGTTTTTTGGCTTCGCCCAAATATTTTTTTGCCAAAGCATTCGACCTTCTGATCCTGTTTCCTGCAATATCATTGTCAGCTGCTTCTTTCCTGCGTTTGCCAATAATCAAAAACGGAATGGCTAAAAATGGTAAAAATACCAACGAATAAAACAAACCTGAACCTAAGAAATCATCTTTCTGCATCGGTTGTAAGGATGTTTTTTGCTTGATATAGGCAAAAGATTTGGCAACTTCAAGTTTGGTTTTTGCCACATCATTCGGGTTGGTTTTTCCGCTACTCGCCACACTTGGGCCATCCAAAACAGTAACCGTTATCGGTTGGGATGAGATGGTTTTATAGCTTGAAGAACCCAAATCGAAATACGTGAAATGCAATGGCTTGATTTGGTAATTCCCTTTATATTGTGGAATTATGGTGTATTTATCCGAAATCCTTCCGGTCATTCCGGTTAGTGGCGTCGATACATTTTCGTCGTGCACCGGATCATACATTTCCAATGCGGAAGGCATTACAGGTTTAGGCAGCGTAAACAACTTTAGGTTTCCGGTTCCGACAACGCTAACGTCAATGTCAAAAGATTCTCCGTTTTTCAACAGCGTTTTGGATGGTTTTACCTTGAAGTCAAATCGGCCCACAGCTCCTGAGAAATCTTCGGGTTTTCCTTTTTCAGGTAAGGCACGCACATTGATGACTTTGCTTCCTGCCGAAACACGTTTGCTGTCTTCGGTCATTAGGGTTTGGCCCCAAAAATTCCTTCTGTTGGTTGGAACCTGGCAGTCAATGTCCAATGAAAGAGGCTCGATCTCCAGTTTGCCCGATTTCTGAGGATAAAGCACCGTTTTCCTCAGCACAACATAACGATAACGCTCGCCTTTGAAAGTACCGTCTTCGGCTTTGAGTTGTTTGATATCGATGTTCTGGCTCCAGAAATCATTGTATTTTGGTTTGTTCAGCTCACGCCAATTTGAGATTCCGATGTTGTAGCTGAAATACAGTTTGTAAACAACAGTGATGGGTTCGTTGAGGTACGGATTGGCTTTCGAAATATCGGCAACCAGGTAAATGTTGTCGTCGGCATTTATTGCCGGAGCCTCATTTGGATCTTTTGGCATTTCAACGGCATTGGTAACGTTAATCCTGATGGGCGATGTTTTATAAATCTGGCCGTTGATTTCAATCGATGCCTGCCTTAAGGTCAAACTTCCTTTTTGTGTAGGCAGTAAAATGTAAATGTATGATTTGTTGAACGAGCTTCTTCCATTGACCCACGATTGGCTAACCGACTGGCTTGGTCCGCCAACAACCCTGAAACCACAGGCCTCAAAGTTGGGAGCAACAAAATTATCGCCATCAGCATTCATCGTAAAATCAACCCGAAGCCGCTCATTGACTCCCAAAGAGTTCTTGCTCACCTTTGCCTCAAACTGAACCTGGGCAAAAAGCGAATTCGTGATTAAAAATAATAAAATCAGTATCCTTTTCATTTTCAAATTGTTTACCAATCCTTTTCAGCTTTTTTCGGATTAACTTCTACTTTTTGTTTTTTTACCTTATTCTGGACCTTTTTCTCTTCGTTGTTAACGGCATCCAGTAAATTCTCTACCCGTTGTTTTGAAATTCCTCCAGGCTGAGGTTTTGGCTGGCCGTCATTTTGTGTTTTATTGTCCTTCTGGTCTTTATCGTTGTCGCCTTCCTTCTTATCCTTGTCTTTGTCTTTTCCGTCGTTCTTTTTATCCTTGTCCTTATCCTGGTTTTTATCTTTCTTATCGTCTTTCTTGTCCTTGTTTTTATCCTTGTCCTTATCTTTTCCATCTTTCTTTGGCGGATTGTCTTTCAGCATTTTTTTTGCTAAGGCATAATTATAACGAGTCTCTTCATCGGCCGGATTGTTACGTAAAGCGTTTTTATAAGCTTCAACAGCAGCGGTATAATCCTTAGCTTTCATAAGCGTGTTGCCAATGTTGTGGAAAGCCTTGTGCTTTTCTTCACTCGTTTTGGCATTTGTTATTGCTTTTGCATAATGATATTTGGCTTCATCAGCCTGATTCTGCTTATAGACAGCATTCCCTAAATTGTAGGAAGCAATCGATTTTTTAGGATTTCCCGATTCCGAAACCCTGTACTCAGCTTCGGCTTCGGCATATTTTTTCTCGGTAAAGGAATCGTTCCCTTTAGGCAAATCCTTATCCTTTTCCTGAGCCTGAATTGCCAGGGAAAGCAGTAAAAAACCATATAAAAGTAACTTTTTCATTTATTCCTTTTCGTTAAATAAGTTCATTTTTTTCACCCATTTGGTCTTTTTCTCCAAAAGGAAAACATCCAAAAGCAACAGGGAAAAACCAAATCCCAGGAACCATTGGAACTGCGATTTAAAGTCGGCCATCTGCGTGCTTTCAAATTCTGTTTTCTGGATGTTGTCCAGTGCATTTTTTAGATAGGATAACACCTCTTTGGTCGAATTGCCATCAACATAACCTCCGCCGGAAGCTTTGGCAATGGTTTTCAGGACTTCGGCATTTCGCTTGGTAATTACGACTTCACCATCCTTGTCGCGCTGAAAACTCTCCACAACGCCATTTCGCTTCAATGGAATTGTTCCTCCTTTTTCGGTTCCAACGCCAATGGTCATGATTTTCAATCCGATTTTTTTGGCTTCTTCTGCGGCATCCTGAGCACTATTGGAATGGTCTTCACCATCAGTAATGATAACCAGGAGCTTGTTGGTTTTATCTTTTTTATCTACAAAAGTCATGGCCAGGTTAATTGCCTGGTCGATGGATGTTCCCTGTGACGAAATCATCCCCGGATTCATCGTCTGCAGGAACATTTTGGCAACACTGTAATCGGTGGTAATGGGCAAAACAGGGAAAGCGCTTCCGGAATAGGCAATAATCCCAATTCGGTCGTTCCCAAGATTGTTGATGATTTGCGATACCAGTTGCTTACTTTTCTCCAAACGGCTTGGCGCAACGTCTTCGGCTAACATACTTTTGGAAACATCAACTGCAAAAATAATATCAATTCCTTCGCGTTTGACGGTTTCCATTTTAGTTCCGATTTTTGGGTTAACCAAACCAATGATAAGACAGGCTAAGCCCAATAAAACAATGACTAATTTCAAGGCAGGCTTAAAAGCGGATTTTTCAGGGCTTAGTTTTTTGATTAAATCCAAATCGCCAAACTCGCGTTGTTTTTTCCTTTTCCAGAATTGAATGTACAGGAAAAGCATTGCCATTACCGGAATGACAATCAGGAAATACAGATACCATTTTTCTTCTAACTCGTACATAATCCTTTAAATAAAACTTCTGTAAATTGTGTTTCGCAATCCAAATTCAATCAACACCAAAATACCGGCAATCCAAACAAAAGGCCTGTATTTTTCATCATAATCATAGAACTTGAGTTCCTGGATTTCGGTGGTTTCCAATTTATTTATCTCTTTATAAATCGCTTCCAATTTGCTGTTGCTGCTCGCACGGAAATATTTTCCACCGGTATTCCGGGCAATGGTTTTAAGCAGGCTCACATCAATTTCCACCGGCATCATCTTAAATAAAAATCCACCATTTGGAGCATAAGCATAAGGGAACATCGCATTTCCGTTGGTTCCAATTCCAATCGTATATACCTTTATTCCGTATTCGCGCGCAATCTGTGAAGCGGTTTCGGGCTCAATGAATCCAGCGTTGTTGACACCATCAGTCAGCAGGATAATCACCTTGCTTTTTGCCTTGCTGTCTTTCAGACGATTCACTGCAGTCGTCAGTCCCATTCCAATTCCGGTTCCATCCTGCAGCACATTGTTGTATTGGATGCTGTTGATGGCTTCCTGAACCACTGCCTTGTCACTCGTTACGGGAGTTTTTGTATATGCTTCGGCAGCATAAACTACAATCCCGATTCGGTCATTTGGCCTTCCTTCCACAAAATTTTCTGCCACTTTTTTCAGAGCCTCCATACGGTTTGGCTTTAAATCTTTGGCAAGCATACTTCCCGAGACGTCAATCGCCATTACAATATCAATTCCTTTGGTAGATTTTGTCTGGCTGCTGATATCTACTTTTCGCGGCCGCGCCATTGCAATAATCAAGGAACTTAAAGCCAGTAAGCGCAATGCAAACAACAAAGGTTTTAGTTTGGCAAGCAATGATTTTTGCGCTTTAAAGCCTTTTACCGAACTTATCTTCAGCGTTGCTGATTGCTGTTTCCTTTTCCAGATGTACCATACAACAGCAGCCGGAAGTAGTAAAAACAACCAGAAAAATTCAGGATTTAAAAAACTTACTTCTTTCATTCTTGTGCTGTTTGTAATTCAACTGAGTTCAGAACCCTTTCTGAAATTTGCCTTCCGTATTCATCTCCTTCGCGGTGCATAATTACAATTTGCTGTAAACCGCCCTGCTGTGCGAACACAAGCATTTCGTAATACAGTTTTTGTGTTTTGTGTGAAGCCTGGTCAACCGCCGTAAGCGTTCCGTAGGCTTTCTTGCCCGAAATCCCTTTTTGGGTTTCAAACTCTTCCGATTTAACCACAATATTTTGTGCTCCACGCGCTTCTATCGTTTTTAACGAACCTTCAATTGCCTTATCCAAAGCTTCGTCTGCACCAGATTCTATTGGATGTGCAAATGTTGTAGTCGCAATGGTCAGATAAAAATCATCAATCATGCTTCCGTAGCCGAACATGCTCATGCTCTTGATAAGCTTCTGCATTTCTTTTGGGATCATCTTCGACGCGTCAACCCTTTTGAGGACTTTAGGGGTTTCAATCCTTACTCCGGGACTTCCGTATTCGCTGTAAACCCATTTTCCTTCAGCTAAATCTTTGGTTGGATGGCCAATGATATTATCCTTTACATAATCAAATCCTTTGAAATAAATCAGGCCTAAAACAAAGAGCATCAACATTCCCAATACAATTCCGATGGTTGAAATAATGCGGACACGTTTTTGTTTTTTTAATTTTTGCAGACGTGCGGTTTCCTTCAGCTGTTCGTTCCATTTTGTCAATTCGTCATCTACTTCAACAACTTCAGGAATCGATTTGTGGATGGTTACAATCGAATTTGATATACGTTTTTTATCTTCCTCAATTTCGAAATCCAGCGGTTTTACTTTGGCAAATTTTACCAAATCGGCCTGCTTCAAAACTTTTTCAAGGTTTTCAACGGTTTCATTCGAAAGTTTTAATTTTTGTTGTTTGGCTGCTTTACGCAATCCTTCGATAAGCTCAGCAGTGGTACTTTCCATCGCAGGAACATGGATTTCCTCCTCAATGTAATTACGGGCAATATCCGTCAATTCCGAATAATAATATTTGATTTCACCCTTTTGCCAAAGTTCCCTGCGTTCTAGTTGTTGCAGTAAGGTTGTTGCTTTTTCGATAGGTGTTTTGAAAACGACTTCCTCAACTTTTGGTTCGCTTTGCTTCTTTTTGATGAATTTGTAAATAAAGAAACCGGCAACGGCAATGGCCAACAAGATTAAAAGATAAATCCACCAGCTTCCCAACGGACTTTCAACCTCGGTAATGCCTTTGATGTCGTACATTTTTTGTTTCAACGTATCAACTTTTACATCGTTGACCTCAACCTTGATGCTGTCTGAAAAAGTTGTTTTACCATTGATGACCACCGGAATCTTTGGAATAATATATTTCCCGCTGTCGAATTGTGTTAGGCCGTAATTTTTTATCAATTGGTAACGCGCACCGTTTTTAACGGTGTCAACCTTATAGGATTGGATTACTTCCAACGCACCAAAAGTCTTGGCTTCGGGGAATTTTACCTTTGAAAGTGTGTCAACATCCGTTTTTAGCGTAAGCTTGAATTCGGCGCCGATTTTGTTTTTGGTGGTATTGACTGAAGTCGTCACCTTTTGGGCAAAAAGCGAAGTCGACAGCAGCAAAAATAATATGTATGATTTGAATTTCATTTGTCTTATCTGGATTTGAAATAACCCAATAATTTTGTCACGTAACTTTCGTCAACTCTAGTATTTACAGTTCCTGAGCCGCATTTTGAAAAAATATCCTTGAAGTAAGCCACTTTTTCCCTGTACTGAGCCTCATAGCTCAAACGCGTTCTTTTGGAACCGGTATTGACCACCATAATTTCGCCGGTTTCAGCGTCTTCCATTTCCACCATTCCGATGTTCGGCATCTTTTCCTCACGGATATCGTAAACACGGACACCAGTGATGTCGTGCTTTTTCCCTGCAATTTTCAAGGTTTTCTCATAGTCATCATCAACCATAAAATCAGAAATCACGAATACAATCGCTTTCTTTTTCTGTGTTCCCGATAAAAATTTCAAGGCTTGCGACAAATCGGTGTTTTTGCTCTTAGGTTTGAATTCGATGAGCTCACGGATGATTCTCAAGACGTGTGATTTTCCTTTTTTAGGCGGAATGTATAATTCGATTTGGTCTGAAAATAAAATCAAGCCAATCTTATCGTTGTTTTGTGTTGCCGAAAATGCCATGGTGGCAGCAATTTCAGTTACGATTTCGCTTTTCAGCTGGTTTTTGGTACCAAAACTTTCCGAACCCGAAATGTCGACCATAAGCATCATGGTCAATTCGCGTTCTTCCTCAAAAACCTTAACGTAAGGTTCGTTATAACGCGCCGTCACGTTCCAATCAATGGCGCGGATATCATCGCCATATTGGTATTGACGTACTTCCGAAAAGGTCATACCACGGCCTTTAAACGACGTATGGTATTCACCCGAAAAGATATGATCACTCAATCTTCGGGTTTTAATTTCGATTTTACGAACTTTTTTGAGCAAGTCTTTAGTTTCCATTTCGCAACCAGTTGTGAGTTTCTACTATGGAACTTCGATTTCGTTTACGATTTTGTTGATGATGTCAACAGAAGTGATGTTTTCAGCTTCGGCTTCATAAGTAACGCCAATCCTGTGACGCAATACATCATGCACTACTGCACGGACATCTTCCGGAATTACATAACCACGGCGTTTGATGAATGCATAACATTTGGCCGCAGTGGCCAAGTTGATGCTTCCACGAGGTGAGGCTCCAAAACCGATAAGCGGTTTTAAACTTTCGAGTTTGTATTTTTCAGGATAACGCGTGGCGAATACAATATCCAGGATATATTTTTCAATTTTCTCGTCCATATAAACCTCACGAACGGCTTCCTGAGCAGCAAGGATTTGTTTGGTAGTCACAACGGCATTTACTTTTTCGTATGCGCCTTTTAGGTTTTGGCGGATAACCAAACGCTCTTCGTCAACTTTTGGATAATCAATTACGGTTTTAAGCATAAAACGATCCACCTGTGCTTCAGGCAATGGATAGGTTCCTTCCTGTTCAATTGGGTTTTGGGTAGCCAAAACCAAAAATGGCTTTTCAAGTTTAAAAGTAGTGTCGCCGATAGTAACCTGCTTTTCCTGCATTGCTTCCAGCAAAGCCGACTGCACTTTGGCAGGAGCACGATTGATCTCGTCAGCCAAAACGAAATTGGCGAAAATTGGACCTTTTTTGATAGAGAATTCATTGGCCTTGATGTTGTAAATCATCGTTCCGACAACGTCTGCAGGCAATAAATCGGGTGTGAACTGGATGCGGCTGAAACTTCCGTGAACCGCTTGGGATAAAGTATTTATGGCTAAGGTTTTTGCCAAACCAGGAACTCCTTCCAGCAAAATATGCCCTTGACCTAAAAGTCCGATTAACAATCGTTCCACCATGTGTTTCTGACCTACAATGACCTTGTTCATTTCCATGGTCAACAAGTCAATAAAAGCACTTTCTTTTTCAATTTTTTCATTAATCGCTCTAATGTCTAAAGCAGTACCAGTTTCTTCCATAGTTACTCTATTTATTCTAATATGTGTCGGTTATAATTTTAACATTTCAAAAGTGGAAATTTAATCCCTTACGAGATGTTAAGGATGCGTTAAAACTTTAGAAAACATCCCCATTTTAAGGATGATTTATGATTTTCTTTTTATAATTTTAAGACCTCATCCGATTTTGGATTTTTCCGATGGCAAAATAATAAAATTTCCGAAATTCAAAAGCAAATTTCAAATAACTAAATGAATTTAAAATGAAGACAAAACTATCACCAATTGTAGCCGGAACCATGAACTGGGGAATTTGGGATAAAAACCTGTCAACTGCCGAAATGGAACACCTGATGCACATCTGCATCGAAAACCAAATCACCAGTTTTGACCACGCCGACATCTATGGAAATTATACGACTGAAGCCGATTTTGGGAAAGCCTTTGGACAAAGCAGCATTGACAGGAAGAAAATCCAGCTGATTTCAAAATGCGGCATCCAGCATGTGAACGGACGGGATAATAAAATCAAACATTATGATTATTCAAAAGACTACATCATTTGGTCGGTTGAAAATTCATTAAAAAACCTCCAGACCGATTATCTTGACGTACTGCTATTGCATCGTCCAAGTCCGTTAATGGTTGCCGATGAAATTGCGGAAGCAGTTGCCCAACTGAAACAGGAAGGCAAAATCATTGACTTTGGCGTTTCCAATTTTACGACATCGCAAACCGAATTATTGCGCCAGAAAACAGAAATCAATTACAATCAAATCCAATTTTCGGCTACGCATCATGAAGCCATGCTTGACGGAAGCCTTGATTATATGCAGATGCACAACATTACACCAATGTCATGGAATCCGCTAGGAACGGTGTTTAGGGAAGATTCCGAGCAGACCCGAAGGCTGAAAAAACTCCTGGTGCAATTGATGGACAAATACCATTTGGGTTCAGATTCCATTCTTTTAGCATGGATTTTAAAACATCCGGCGAAAGTAATTCCCGTTGCCGGAACCGTAAATGTTGCCCGGATACAGGCTTTGATGAAAGCGGTTGCATTGGAACTGGACCAATTAGACTGGTTTGCCATTTGGACCGAAAGCATGGGGAATAAAGTTCCGTAAAAGATTGTAATTTAGCCCAATGATCAACAAGCGCCTTTTGATTAAAAACCTATTAGCTCACAATGATGAGAGCAGTTTTTATGATAAAAAACGCCAATTGAACCTGCACACCAAAGAAGGAAAAGCAAAGTTTTTAAAACACATTTGTGCCTTGTCAAATTCCAATCCTTCGAACAATTCCTATATCGTTGTGGGTGTTGAAGACATGGATAACGAAATCGTAGGAGATGACTTTTTTGACGACAGCCGAATCCAGAACCTGGTGAATGCCTATTTGGAAAATCCGCCCAAAATCCAATATGAGAATGTTCCGTTTCCGAATCTGCCCAAAGACAGGGTTGTTGGTTTGGTAACTATCAAGCCCAAACACAAGACCTCCTGTTTTAAGAAAAACATCCATACGATTTTGGCGAATACTGTTTTTGTTAGGGTTGGAAGCAATTCAATGCCTACCGAAGATAAAATCCCGTATTCAAAAACCAATATTGAAACCGTTATCAGCATTGAAAACAGTTCGCGCAACAGTATTGCGCATACCCTTGACGGCGTCATGGATTTTATGGTGGAACGCCATGGCGAGATGATTTCGCAATACAAGGTTTTCAAGGAATTGTTTGTCATCTGCTGGGCTGGAAATCCCAAAAGGGTAAGGGAGACAACCTATCTTTCAAGGGTTGACATTGAATTGATCAATGAACAGGTTAAACTGTTTTATTCGGCTCTAGATGTGGTTTCCATTCAGTTTGATGATGAAAGTTTTACCATTGTAGAGCATGTTCCGTTGGGACTAAACGATAAGACAAGTTATTATCCATTAGAACAGCAAAAGATTACTTTTTTTGACAATGGTTACTACAAAATAGAAAACCAGATGTTGTTTGAACCTCCGGCATTCAACAAAAAAATGCTGCATCATATTTATAATTCGAATGTGGCGCTGCTCAACAAACTCCAAAAAGGAGTAACACTTTCTGAGCGTGAAGAAATGGATTTGGAGAATCTTTCGTCTACATTGATGATTTGTTACCTGAATGGCATTGGCGATGCCAAACAAAAACTCATTGACGCCAAACCATTATTAAAGGCCCAAAGGAATGCGACGGTTTACCTGAGTTTTAAGGAAGCGATGCGCATTTTAAGAAAAATGAAATACGATTCCGAGGCCAAATAAAATTATTTCAGGCTGTTGATTATTTTTTCTTCGGCGTCACTCAATAGCACGACATTGTATTTTTTCCAGAATTCTTCGGTGTATTTATTGCCGTTATCAAATAGGCTTCTTTCCCTGTATTTCCTGCTTTTGAATAATTCAAATTCACCTTCCTTATAATCTAAAACCGTCATATCGTAAGTGCTTTCGAAAGTATTGTTGATCATTTTGCCAAATTTGATATAGATATTAATCTTAATCTGGTTGTAAACCATTACATACTTATCGCCATCGAGTTTGAATTTCGATTTCCTTACAAAATCATTAAACTTGGCTTTTGCAATTAATAAATTATGAACGGTATTGAACTTTTTATAGGCAGGAGAAAAGCGCATATCAATATCTAATATCAATTTGGTTTTGGCATCATACGTTACACTTCCTTCATAAAGCTGTTCTTCCTCAATGCCGTCTTTGGGTTGAAAAGTGACAACTTCAATTCCATTGCCATTTTCCTCAGTTTTGGTTTCGACGCCATAATTATAGCTGTCGTCTTTTAATATTTTGGACAAACCTTTAAAATTGTACGCATTGGTAACCGCATCACGGATGTCATTTAAGTTGACCATCTGTATGGCTTGTTCCCTTTCGGAAGCATTTTCATCCTTTAAATCAAAAACCCGGCTTTGCTTAACTTCCACGTCGGAAGCACCGCTTTTCCTTTTGACATAAAAATCGACAAGCCCATCTGAAAATGAGGTGTATTTATTATCAACATTCACAAATTCGCGGTAATAGGTATTCAGTACAATTGATTTTTCCAGTTTGTTCTTTGATGCATCTATTGCAGCAGTCAACAGTTCTTTTCCAGGCTTATGGTTAATGACTACCTCATCGAGTTTAAAGGATTTTGGCGTTAGGAAGATTTCAACTTCGGTGTCATTTTGTTTGACTGCATACGTTTCGAAATTATACAATAAATGGCTAAACTCAATTTTATTGCTATTTGCCGGAAGTGTGATGCGGAATTTCCCATCTTCATTGGAAATAGTCCCCAAATTGGAATTGCTTATTCCAATGGAAACGCTTTCCACAGGCTGTAAGGAAGTAATATCCTTAATGATTCCGCTGATGGTCTTGGATTGTGAAAAGGAAAAATTATAAATGAGGATTAAAAGGAGCAGGCTGATTTTTTTCATGGTGTCGAATAAGTGTTTGTGTTGTTGATTCCAAAAATAAATAAAAACGTAAGTAGATTTCTGTTATTTTTACAATTATAATTTTTTCGATGAAACGAATACTAGCGATTGGTGATATCCATGGAGGATTAAGGGCATTGCGCCAGGTTTTGGAACGCGCAGCTGTGACCAATGACGACACCTTGATTTTTTTGGGGGATTATGTCGATGGCTGGAGTGAATCACCACAAGTAATAGACTTTTTAATGGAATTGGAAAAAACCAATGCCTGCGTTTTCATTCGCGGAAACCACGACGAATTGTTATTGGATTGGTTTACCGGGAATAAAGCCGAAATAGAGGAAGAAATGTGGTACAAACATGGTGGTGAAGCCACGGTCAAGGCATATATGAACGTTTCAAGGGAAAGAAGGCAGGAACATGTTTTGTTCCTAAAAAACCTTAAGGATTATTATCTCGATGAAAAAAATCGCTTGTTCATCCATGCCGGATTCACCAATATGAACGGAATCTGGCACGAATATTTTCCAAAAATGTTTTATTGGGACCGCTCGCTTTGGGAAACTGCCTTGGCATTGGATACCTCAATCCCAAAAGACAATGTTTCTTATCCAAGGCGGCTGACTTTGTACAACGAAATATATATTGGGCACACACCGGTAACCAAAATAAATCAAACTACTCCGGTACAAAAAGCATGCATTTGGAATATTGATACCGGAGCAGCTTTCAAAGGCCCGTTAACGATTATCGATGTTGATACCAAAGAGTTTTGGCAGAGCGAACCTTTGAACGAATTGTATTTTGATGAGAAAGGAAGGAATTAATTTAATTATGTTTGTAAAAAATCTAAACAAAATGAGAAAACTAGTTACAGTAATTGCCATTGTTATGGTAAGTTTTGCAAATGCACAGGCATACAAAGGAAAAGGCGATATCAAAGCTCAGGTTGGTATGAACATTCAGGACCACGGAACCGGGATTAACGTTTCTGCCGATTTCGGGATTGGAGAGAACATGTCTTATGGTTTTGTAGCATCGTATTTACTTTCGGTTGAAAAACCAAATGGTGTTAAACCTGATTTTGCAGACAGAGCCGATGCAAAAGTTCGTTTTAATGCCAATTTAGGCAGCGTGATCGGATTGGATAAATCGATGGATGTTTATCCTGGACTAAATTTAGGAACAAGGAATTTTGGAGCACATTTGGGCTTTAGGTATTTCTTTACCGAAGGTTTTGGATTGTATACTGAAGCCGGAATCCCATTGGCAAAATACGATTCCAATGTTGAAGGATTTGACGAATACAATAACCAATTCGTATTTCAGATAGGCGCATCCTTTAATCTATAATCATGAGTGTTATAGATCAAAAGTTAAATGAAAGAAGCGGTTCCAAATGTGAAATGTGTGGTTCGACCGAAGACCTTAAAATTCATTTAACCAAAGAGGAAGCCATATCGTTAGACAACTCGGTACTGGTATGTTCCATCTGCAAAAGCCAAATAGAAAATACCACTACCACTGATCCAAATCACTGGAGATGCCTTGCTGACAGCATGTGGAATGAAAACAAACCGGTTCAGGTTGTTGCCTGGCGCATGCTTAACAGGTTGCGCGCGGAAGGCTGGCCTCAGGATTTGCTCGACATGATGTATTTAGATGAAGAAACCTTGGTTTGGGCTGGTGCAACTGGAGAAGGAGAAGATGAAGACGGTAAAATAATCCATAAAGACAGCAACGGAAATATCCTCAAAGATGGCGATTCTGTCGTTTTGATCAAGGATTTGGATGTCAAAGGAGCCAATTTTACAGCAAAGCGCGGTGCTGCAGTCCACAATATCAAATTGGTCTGGGACAATGCCGAACAGATTGAAGGCAGGGTTGAAGGACAGCATATTGTCATATTGACGCAATACGTTAAGAAAACGAAATAAAAAAAGCCCCGAATTATCGGGGCTTTTTTTATAATTAATTTGAAACTAAATTTACGGTCAGGGATTGCGGAACTACATGGCAGACATTTGCGGGAACAGCAATGGGCGACGAAGTGTAGGTTTGATAACCCTCTTTGGTGACGGTTACTGTATAATTTCCTATTCTTTCTCCGGCTCCAAGAAAGGTATATTCCATTCCGAAATTGGTGTGTAAAATTTCATGATAAGAACCATCGGTAGCTTTAACTTCAACATCTTCTATAAGAGGCTGCCCGGTTGCAGCATCAAGAACGACTACATTTAATCCGTATACAAATTCCTGTGTACAAACAATTTGGTCATCATCGCTGCTTTCACAACTTATAAATAGCGGAAGGCAAAATGCCAATAAAAATAGTTTCTTCATAGCTTTTATTTTTTGTTTTTAAATAGATATGAATCTGCTGATAAAGTTGCGTAAAAAAACCGACTAAATTTTAGCCGGTTTTAATTTTTTTTATGAATGATATCGAATTACAAATCAAACTTGATTCCTTGTGCCAATGGCAGGCTTGTCGTGTAATTGATGGTATTGGTTTGTCTTCTCATATAAACTTTCCAGGCATCAGAACCCGATTCACGTCCGCCGCCAGTTTCCTTTTCACCACCAAAAGCACCACCAATTTCAGCTCCTGAAGTTCCGATGTTTACGTTTGCGATTCCACAGTCAGAACCAGCTACAGATAAAAATGCCTCAGCTTCACGAAGGTTGTTTGTCATGATTGCAGATGATAATCCCTGTGCCACTCCGTTTTGCAAATCGATTGCATTGGTAACATCACCACTATATTTCAATAAGTATAAAACCGGAGCAAAAGTTTCGTGCTGTACAATTCCGAATGAGTTTTGGGCTTCAGCAATTGCAGGTTTTACATAGCAGCCACTTTCGTAACCTTCACCAGATAAAACGCCACCTTCAACAAGGATTTTTCCGCCTTCAGCAACAACCTGTGTCAATGCTTTGTTGTATAATTCCACTGCGTGCGTATCGATAAGCGGGCCAACGTGGTTGTTTTGGTCTAATGGATTTCCGATTCTTAATTGACCATAAGCGCCAACAATAGCATCGCGGACTTTATCATAAATACTTTCGTGGATGATTAACCTTCGCGTCGAAGTACAACGTTGACCGGCAGTCCCAACAGCTCCAAATACTGCTCCGATAACCGTCATTTTGATATCGGCATCAGGAGTTACGATGATTGCGTTGTTCCCGCCTAATTCCAATAAAGAGTTTCCTAAACGGGCTGCACAAGCCTGGGCAACAATTTTACCCATACGTGTTGAACCTGTAGCCGAAACCAAAGGAATACGTTTGTCGTGTGTCATTAATTCACCCACTTTATAATCACCGTTGATTAAACATGAAATTCCTTCAGGAAGATTGTTTTCCTTCAATACTTCGGCGATGATGTTTTGGCAAGCGATTCCGCATAAAGGTGTTTTTTCAGAAGGTTTCCAAACGCAAACGTCACCACAAATCCAAGCTAAGGCCGTGTTCCAAGCCCAAACCGCTACCGGGAAGTTGAATGCCGAAATGATTCCGACAACCCCAAGCGGATGGTATTGTTCGTACATTCTGTGTCCGGGACGCTCAGAGTGCATGGTTAATCCGTGCAACTGACGCGATAGACCAACTGCAAAATCACAGATGTCAATCATTTCCTGAACTTCACCATAACCTTCCTGTAATGATTTCCCCATTTCATAAGAAACCAATTTTCCAAGAGGCTCTTTGTACTGTCTAAGTTTTTCACCAAACTGGCGCACGATTTCACCACGCTTTGGCGCAGGCATTGTACGGAACGTTTTGAAAGCTTCTGTTGCTGACAGCATTACTTTTTCGTAATCAGCAGCTGTGGATGCTTTTACTTTTGCAATTAGTTGGCCATCTACAGGAGAATGGGATTCGAAAGTTTCTCCATTTGAAAACCATTGGTTACCTGTTGAGGTTCCTTCGTTTATAGCTTTTACGCCAAGTATTTCTAAGGCTTCGGTCATTCCGAATTGTTGAGCAATTGTTGACATTGTATTATTGTATTTGTTTGAATTAAAATTTATGACTGCAAAAGTAAATCTTTATTTTGAATAAATTGATACCTAGCCCAGATGGGAACGGCATCCTTTTTATGATTTGAAAATCATAAAAAGATATAGTGGACAGCTGGAAAGAGCTCCTGATTATTTTGCAGTAAATCTTGGGTCGGATTCCATAACTGTTCCACACTTTTTACACGTACGTAGTTCTTTCGAATTGTAGAA
This sequence comes from Flavobacterium wongokense, assembly GCF_021608265.1. Classification (GTDB taxonomy): domain Bacteria; phylum Bacteroidota; class Bacteroidia; order Flavobacteriales; family Flavobacteriaceae; genus Flavobacterium; species Flavobacterium wongokense. The sequence goes on along the minus strand of NZ_JAKIHP010000001.1, from coordinate 889,695 downwards.
ATGTTTGAAATGATGCAGGAAATCAGTTTCAATGTCGGTGAGTGGGAAATAGACTTCGTAAAGTTTGTTGTTGCAATTGTCACAAAACCAAAGCAGGCCGTCTTTCGCATCAGAACCAACACGTTTCCTTTCAATTACCAAACCAATTGAGCCTTCAGAACGATTAGGAGAATGTGGTGTTTTTGCCGGGTGCAGGTACATGTCTCCAGGGGAAAGTTTCATGGCTTTCCTTTCACCATCATCCTGAACATAAACTGTGATTTCGCCTTCGAGCTGATAGAACAATTCTTCGGTTTCGTTATAATGGTAGTCTTTTCGGGCATTGGGACCGGCAACAACCATGACGATGTAATCTTCAGAATCGACATAAAGGCTTTTATTGCCAACAGGTGGTTTTAACAAATGACGGTTTTCGTCGAGCCATTTATTGATGTTGAAAGGTTTTGCAATTGCCATAGTGGTAAATTTCAGTAAAGTTATAAAATAAAAAAGTCCCTAACATTAGGGACTTTAAAATATTATTTCGATTCTTTATACAGATAAATATAGACGGGGAAGTGGTCGCTGTATCCTATCTCGTTCATGCCGTGTCGAAGCGGATAACCCTTGTACTGACCAACAGTTGTAATCATATAAGGTTTGTTGTAAATCCCAGCCTTCCAGTAACGGAAAGTAGAACGGTCTTTTTGGATTAATGTTTCAGAAACCATGATCTGGTCGAAAATATCTCCGGCATCACGATAGAAAAGCGTTGCATTTCCTTTGTAGAACATTTCCTCAAACGGGTTGTAAACCCCAAATTGTTTTACATCTTCTCTTTTACGCATTGCGCCTACGCCTTCTTTTACGCTTTTGTTATAACTTCCGTCATTCAAATCTCCCATGGTAATGATCTTGGCATTTGGGTTGATTTTGTAGATAGAGTCCATTATTTTGCGGTTCAATCTTCCGGCAGCTTCACGGAATGGAGAACTTTTTTTCTCACCACCAGAACGCGATGGCCAGTGGTTTACCATAACGTTGATCTCTTCGCCATCAAGGAAACCGGTAACCAATAAAATATCCCTTGTGTACACTCGGTCTAAATTTTTATCAACTTCTGATTTGTCATCGGAAGCATCGTCTTTGTCATTTTTCTCCTTTACGTTATTGTTTTGCTGGCTTTTATAAATTAATAACGGAATGTTTTTGTAGCTTGTTGGTTTGAAGTGTTTCTTTTGATATAACAAGGCTACGTCAATTCCCCTTTTATCAGGAGAATCAAAATGAACAATGCCATAATCCTTATTTATCAATGCAGGTTCTTTGACCAGGTCTTCCAAAACGATACGGTTTTCGATTTCGGCACCACCAATAAGTACCGGGCTGTTATTTGGATTTTCTGTGGTTCCTATTTCAGATAAAACACGCGCTAAATTGTGTAATTTTTGGTGGTATTTTTCTGAAGTCCAGTTCTGTGTTCCGTTAGGAAGCCACTCTTCGTCATTGTTTGCCTCGTTAATAGTATCGAATAAGTTTTCGAAATTATAAAACGCAACAGTATGCACAATGTATGATTTTGACTGGGCATTTGCTTTAGAAATTGCGAATAAAACAAAGAAAACAGCTATTAATTTTCTAATTCTCATAATAAGTATATTAATTTAATGTCAAGTTTTTTACAAACTTCGAGCCAAAAGTAGTATATATTATTAAAAGATGTACATTTGTCGGCTGTTAAGTTTTTATTAAGCTTACAGTTAGAGAAAAAATTAACTTTATTTTATTTATGAAAAAACTTGTTATTAGTACATTATTCGTAATGCAAGTGCTTTTTAGTTTTGCACAAACTGCAACTGGTGTTACCGGAAAAGTTGTAGATTCTAAGACGCAAAAGCCATTACAAAACGTTGTTGCTTCTATTCAAAACACAAGCTTAACGGCTTTAACAGATGCAATGGGTGTTTTTACCTTTAAGGATGCTCCAAAAGGAGGTCAATTGGTTCAAATCAAAAGTGCCGGCTACAAAGATCAGTTATTGTCAGTTGATGTTGTAGAAGGGAAATTGTTAGACTTAGGGGTTGTTGTCCTTGAAGAAGACATCACATCTGAGCAGCAATTGAGTTTGATTACCATTACAGAAAATGATTTGGGTGATGATAACAGTGGTTCTGAAACAACATCAGGATTATTGCAGGCATCAAGAGATGGTTTTCAACAAGCGGCAGCATTCAATTGGGGTCAGGCCCGATTTAGAGTAAGAGGTCTGGATAACGAGTATGGAACTACCATGATTAATGGTGTTATTATGAATAAGATTTATGACGGAAGACCACAATGGTCTAACTGGGGTGGATTAAATGATGCTACAAGAAATCAGGAATTCACATCAGGATTGGCACCATCAGATTATACTTTTGGTGGAATCCTTGGAACACAGGAAATCAATACAAGAGCTTCTATTTACAGAAAAGGTTCGAGATTATCATTCTCAGGAACTAATACAAACTACAGCTGGAGAACCATGGCTACTCATGCTTCAGGTATGGGAACCAATGGTTGGGCTTTCGTAGTTTCGGCTTCAGCACGTTGGGCAAAAGAAGGTTTCTACGAAGGAACTGATTATGATGCAAAAGCATTATTTGCCAGCGTTGAAAAAAGATTCAACAGACACCACTCGTTAGGATTTACATCGATTTATTCAGAAAACAGCCGTGGAAAAAGTTCTCCAAATACGGATGAGGTTAGACGTTTAGCAGGTGAATTATACAACTCTTATTGGGGTTGGGACGGTGGTAAAAAACGTAATTCGAGAGATAAAGACGTTAATGAGCCAATCTTAATGTTGACGCATTACTGGAAAATTACAGACAAAACAAACTTAAATACAAGTGTTGCTTACCAGTTTGGTAAAATTGGAAACAGCCGTATTGATTACCAGGGTGCTGATAATCCAGATCCAACGTACTACAGAAACTTACCAAGCTTCTATACCTCTACATATAACCCTGATGATTATACTGATTTCTGGGGAGACGACCCGGATTATGTACAGGCAGGTATTGACCAGAGAGGAATCTTTTTGGCAAACAAACAGTTAAACTGGGATGCCATGTATGAAGCCAATAAAGCAAGAAACCGTGAAGGTCTTGGTGCTGCATACATCTTATATGAAGACAGGACAGACGATAAAATCTGGACAGCCAACACCAACTTAAACTCACAATTGGCTGACAACATCAATATGAATGCCGGTGCGACTTTCAGAAGGTTAACATCACACAACTTTGCGAATATGTTAGATTTATTAGGAGCTGACTATTTCCTTGATGTTGATACGTTCCAGGCTGGTTCAGAGGCGGAATCAGATTTGAACAACCCACAAAGGCACATTAATGATGAAAATCAAAACTTTGCATACAATTACAACTTATTGGCAAATACTTTTGACGCATTCACACAGTTTAAATTCACGTACAAAAAAATCGATTTCTATTTGGCTGAATCATTTACAAGAACGCAGTATCAAAGAGAAGGATTGTATAAAAATGGTTTGTATCCAACAAACTCATTAGGGAAAAGCGAAAAATACATCTACGAAAACTTCGGTTTCAAAGGTGGTCTGACTTACAAAATTTCAGGAAAACAATTCTTTGCGGTGAACAGTGCTTACATGACTAAAGCGCCAACTTTAAGAAACCTTTTCCCAAATGCACGTATCAATGACAACGTTGTTGCCGATCTTAAATCAGAAAACGTAACCAGTGCTGACGTGAGTTATATTATTAAAGCTCCAAAATTCAAATCAAGGTTAACCGCTTTCTGGTCGAACATCAAAAATGCAACTGAAACTTCATTCTACTTCGGAGAAGGAATTTTTGAAGATGGTGGTACTGGTGACGGTGGTGATGCTTTCGTAGCTGAAACGGTAACCGGAATTGAAAAACAAAATATCGGATTGGAGCTAGGTATGGAATACCAATTGACCTCGACAATCAAGTTAACCCTTAACGGAGCATACGGAGAGTACACTTATAAAAACAATCCAAACGTTTCGCTTAACAATGATGATTTAGCATCTTATACCAATACAAATCCTATTACTGATTTTGGACCGGCTTCACTTAAAGGTTACAGACTTTCAGGAGGGCCACAAACAGCAGCTTCATTCGGTATCGAATATAGAGACCCAAAATTCTGGTGGATTGGTGCAAATGCGAATTATCTTGCAGATAATTACATGGACGTATCAGCCTTGTTGAGAACTCAGAATTTCTTCAGAAACCCGCTTGACAGCGAAGGATTAGGCTTCCCTGAAGCTACTCCTGAAAGAGCTGAGGAACTATTGAAACAAGAGAAATTTGATGATTTTTACCTAGTTAACCTAACTGGAGGAAAGTCTTGGAAAATAAAAAACACTACCTTTGGGTTATTTGCTACTATCAACAATGTTTTTGACGTAGATTATAAAACAGGTGGTTTTGAGCAAACAAGAAATGCAAACTTTAGAGAAGTGAATCAGGACGTTTCAAGTGGAACTCCGGCTTTTGCTCCTAAATATTTCTATGGATATGGTAGAACATATTTCGTGAATCTTTATGTTAATTTTTAAAAAAATAGCTATGAAAACAACAACAATCAAATTTTTGGTAATGGGACTATTGGTTTCATTAGCATTTACAGGATGTTCTCCTGAAGATGACATCCAACTTCCGGATGCATCCAAAGCAATTGTGTATGCCGACTTTTTGGGCAACACACATGATGGTGATGAACTTGTCCTTGAAGGATGGACCAACTTCGCAGAAGCTGGAGACGTAAAATGGGCAGAGGGAATTTATTATGATGACAAATATGTTGAAATGAACCCTTACAATTCTGGTGACCCATCAAATATTGCATGGTTGATTTCACCGGCAATCAACATGGACCTGTATACTAATGAGATTTTAGCTTTCGATGTGGCTCAGGCTTATGTTGGTTCAGCTGCAAACTCACTTCAGTTATTGGTGTCTACAGACTTCAACGGAACAGACGTTTTGGCTGCTCACTGGGAACCTGTAACTTTCAAACAGCCACCATTGAATTCAGCAACCAATTTCGACTTCTTCAGTTCAGGAATTATCGACTTGTCAGGTTATGATGGAACGCTTCACTTTGCATTCAAATACAAAGGAGCAGGAGTAACAAATTCACCAATTGACGGGACTTACGAATTGGACAATATTAGATTTTTTGCAAAAAATAAATCATAAAATAAAATATGAAAAAATTAATTTTTAAATCAGCATTATTACTAACACTGGCAATTGGGCTTTTCTCAGGTTGTGCATCTGACGACAATTACCAGGTTCCTGAAGATACTTTGACGACTTATGAGTTGACTCCTAATAAAGAGGTTGCCGATGTTCCTCACGGAACTACTCCGGTTTTGACTTCTACAGAGGATATCATTGTTGGATATGTAACTTCAAGTGATTCACAAGGTACTTTCTATAAATCGATTTCTTTCCAGACCATCCCAACTGATGGTTCTGCGCCAATTGGATTCAGCGTTCCTGTTAATGCAACAACATTATTCGGAAAAGGATTCACGCCTGGAAGAAAAGTTTACATCAGATTGAATGGTTTATATTCGGCTAAAGTATATGGTTCTTTGATGATAGGCGCTTTGTTTGAAGGTTCCATCGGAAGAATCTCTGAATTCGATTGGAAAGACCATTTATTCCCTTCAGCTACTATTGAACCTGAAAGCAAATTGGTTAGGTCAATGACTTTATCGCAAGCTTATGCAGACGTTAATCAGAATACCTTAATTGATTTGACTGGAGTTGAATTTTCAGATTCATCTGTTGGAAGAACGTACTACGATGTTGATTCTGGTGGTGGTGCTACAAACCATTTATTGGCTTCATCAACGGGTGGTGCAGAACAGATTATCCGTTTCAGCAGCTTTGCGCCTTTCACGGGTAAAATTGTTCCTTCAGAAAGTGGAACCATCAGAGGTGTTTTGACAAAGTACCAGTCTACTTTCCAATTCCTGGTTCGCTATGAGCATGATATTATGTTAAACGCTTCGCGTTTTGACTCAACTCCGGCTGTAGGTGGAACTGCAATGGTATTTGGCGGATCATTGAACGAGCCATTTACTTCGTATCTGACAACCAACCAAACCAATTTCCCTAAATATGTGAACGATCCGGTAATCGGCAGCAGATTATGGCAGCTTAAAACCTTCAGTGGGAATAAATATATCGAGATGACTTCTTTCAACGGTTCCGGTAATCCAGGAGTTCCTGCAAAAACATTATTCCTTGTACCGGTTGATTTTACCGCTGCTAATACATTTACATTTAAAAAGGAAATCAGGTTTAATTCGGGTGCAGAAGCGTTAAAGGTTTATTACATAACAGCTGCTAATTATACATTAGGTTCACCGATTAACTTGAGTAATTTGGTAGATATTACATCAAGCTTCAATATTACTTATCCTGCAGTTGGAGCTTCAGAGAACAGCTTTACTTCACCTGGAACTTTTACTATTCCTGGAACTTTAACAGGCAATGGGTATTTTGTTTTTGAATACATCGGATCAGAAACAATTACAACAACAGTTCAGATTGACGATATTGTTATCAACTAGTATTTTAAATACAGTTTAAATAAAAAAGAGTCCCGAAATTTCGGGACTCTTTTTTTATGCTTAAAAGCCTTGAAAAAGTCTTACAATGTTCCTCTCAGCATCTGCTCTCTTTCGATAGATTCGAACAACGCTTTAAAGTTACCTGCACCAAATCCTCTGGCACCCATTCTCTGGATTACCTCAAAGAATAAGGTTGGTCGGTCTTCAATAGGCTTGGTGAAGATTTGCAGTAAATAACCTTCCTCATCAGCATCAATCATAATACCCAGTTTCTGAAGCTCATTGATGTCTTCCTTAAACTTGTCCATATGATCCTTTAATCGTTCCGGAATCGCGTCGTAATACGCTTGTGGAGGCGTGCTCAGGAACTCAATCCCACGCGAACGCATATCGGCTACCGTTTTTAGGATATCATCGGTAGCTACAGCAATGTGTTGTACTCCTTCATCCTCATAAAAATCTAAATATTCTTCAATCTGGGAACGTTTTTTACCGTTTGCAGGCTCATTGATTGGGAATTTGATTCTTCCGTTTCCGTTAGACATAACTTTAGACATCAAAGCAGAATACTCTGTGGTAATCTGTTTGTCGTCAAACGAAAGGAAATTCACAAATCCCATCACATCCTCAAACCATTTTACCGCTTCATTCATTCTGTTCCAGCCAGTATTTCCAACCATATGGTCTATAAATTTCAATCCAACCGGTTCCGGATTGTAATCCGATTTCCATTCCTTGTATCCTGGCAGGAAGGCTCCTTTATAATTTTTACGTTCCACAAAAATGAATACGGTTTCCCCATACGCACCATAGATTCCCGCACGTACAACCTCACCATTTTCATCTTTTTCAACAACGGGTTCAAAATAAGGTTTTGCACCACGCTTGGTGGTTTCTTCAAATGCCGAACGGGCATCTTCTACCCAAAGCGCAATAACCTTAACACCATCTCCGTGTTTTTTTACGTGTTCACCAATAGGGGAATTACTGTTCAACGCTGTAGTTAAAACCAAACGGATTTTGTCCTGCTTCAACACATAAGAAGCGCTTTCCCTGTTTCCGGTTTCTAGACCTGAATAGGCATACGATTGAAACCCGAAAGCTGTTTTGTAAAAGTGGGCTGCCTGTTTGGCGTTCCCCACATAAAATTCTACGTAATCTGTTCCCAAAAGCGGCAGGAAATCCTGTGCGCCTTCGAATATTTTTTCAAGTCCGTATTCAACGGATTTTATTTCTTTTGACATAATGCTGATTTTTAGATAAAGTTGAGTTTAATGTTGTTTTTTAGCCCGGATGGGAGCAAGCTACCATGTAGCGCGGACAGCCGGATTAGCTCCTAATTATTCTACCCACGATTTGTAATACTGCCCGTCGTCCAATCCCATCGCTTCTTCTGTTACCATCAACGGACGGAAGGTATCGACCATAACGGCCAATTCCTGAGTGTCTTTGTGGCCAATACTGCGCTCCATTGCACCTGGCGCTGGACCGTGTGGAATCCCTTTTGGATGCAGCGTGATATGCCCAACCTCAATATTATTTCTCGACATGAAATCACCATCAACATAATACAACACTTCATCGCTGTCAATGTTACTGTGGTTGTATGGTGCAGGAATCGCTTTTGGATGGTAATCGTACAATCTTGGGACAAACGAGCAAACGACGAAAGTCGCAGTCTCAAATGTTTGATGCACTGGTGGCGGTTGATGCACACGACCTGTAATCGGTTCAAAATTATGGATGCTGAAACCGTATGGGAAATTATAACCATCCCAGCCTACAACATCAAAAGGATGCGTAGCATAAACCACTTCGTGCATCATGCCTTCCTTTTTGATTTTGATGGTGAAATCACCTTTTTCGTCATAGGTTTCCAGTTCATTTGGCAATTTAAAATCACGCTCGCAAAATGGCGCGTGTTCCAAATGTTGGCCCGATGAATTTTTGTATCGTTTTGGTGTATAAAAAGGCGTATAAGACTCTACATAGAACAAACGGTTGTCCGAGCTTTCAAATTCGATTTGGTAAATCATTCCGCGTGGAATGATCAGGTAATCTCCGTATTCAAAAGGGATATTTCCCATCATGGTGCGGAGTTTTCCCTTTCCTTTGTGGATGAAAAGCATTTCATCGGCGTCGGCATTTTTGTAGAAATAGCTGGTCAAAGATTTTCTTGGAGCAGCAAGCCCGATGATACAATCACGGTTGACAAGCATTGCTTTTCGGCTATCTAAAAAATCATCTTCGGGCTTTAATTCAAAACCTTTCAAAAGCAATGATTTGATGTTTTTGCCTATGGCAATTTTTGGCTCAACCGAATAGGATTTTGCAATTTCCTTGACCTGTGTTGGCCTGTGGACATGGTACAACAGCGAAGAATGCCCGTGGAATCCTTCAGTTCCAAAAAGCTGTTCGTAATACAAACCGCCATTTGGTTTTTCAAACTGCGTGTGTCTTTTTTGTGGAAAATCGCCAAGTTTATGATATAGTGGCATTACTTAAATATTTAAATATTAGACATTCATTTACGATTGGGTGCCGTAAATCATTCCGGATTTCTTTTAATCAGGAATTTTAAATGTGCCAATAGATTATCCCATTTTTTCATCTAACAAATATCGGAAAAATTTAAATTTAGGGCTTCTTAATTGTGAAATATTTATAAAAGCAAAAGGCACCGAAAACTCGATGCCTTTGCTATTCTATTTGCTGTTATTCTTTATCGCCGTTATTAAGGCGGCTATTTTTCCTACTGTATCCAAAGTATACAATAAAACCAATAGCCAACCAGCCAATAAGCCTCAACCAGTTGGTCCAACCTAAACCATAAATCATCGCAAGGCATACAATAATACCAAGGATTGGCACAAATGGCACAAACGGTGTTTTAAATTCGCGTTTCATCTCAGGATGTGTTTTTCTCAAAACAATAACCGAAATACAAACTAAAATAAACGCAAACAATGTTCCGATACTCGTCATGTCACCCACAATGTCACCCGGAATGAATGCTGCAAAAAGACCAACAATTACCAATATCACTAAGTTGGCTTTATAAGGAGTTTTGAATTTTGGATGGATGTCGCTAAATGCTCTTGGCAATAAACCGTCTTTCCCCATGGAATAGAAAACCCTTGATTGTCCCAATAACATAACAAGAATAACCGACGTGAATCCGAATAGGATAGCTACAGTTACAAACTGGGCTAACCAGTTATAACCTGGCATTGCTGAGATAATGGCATTAGAAACCGAAGCTTCTTTTCCACCGTTTCTGAAAAACTCTACATCTTCAAGACCGGTCAAAACGTGCGCAAAAAGAATATATAAAATGGTGCAGACTGCCAATGAACCTAAGATTCCGATAGGCATATTACGCTTAGGATTTATGGTTTCCTGGGCAGCGGTACTTACCGCATCAAATCCGATGAAGGCGAAGAAAACGGTTCCCGCAGCGCCAAGTATACCCATGATTCCTCCAAAGTTATGACCCACGCCGGCTTCATCTACATAAGTTGAAGTAGGCGGAATATAAGGTGTATGATTTGCTGAGTCTATAAAATGCCATCCGAAAACAATAATCAAAACTACAATGGAAACCTTTGTAATTACGATAATTCCGTTTACAAATGCAGATTCCTGCGTCCCTTTAATTAAAAGCAGACTAATCAATCCTACAATAACAAAAGCAGGGATATTCATTATTCCACTAACGCCATCTGCTGAACTCTGGAAAGGGGAATGTGACCATTCATACGGAATTGGGCTCACATGGAGCACATTGACCAGCAGGTTATTGAGGTATTCACTCCACGCAATCCCTACAGTCGCGGCTCCAACAGCATATTCCAAAATCAAATCCCAACCAATGATCCACGCCAATAATTCACCCATGGTTGCATAAGTGTAGGTATAGGCACTTCCGGAAATTGGAATGGAAGAAGACAATTCGGCATAACACAATCCTGCTAAAGCACAACCAATAGCGGCTACAATGAATCCGATTGTAACTGATGGCCCGGCATTCTGAGCTGCTGCCGTAGCGGTCCTAACAAAAAGCCCGGCACCAATGATTGCTCCAATTCCTAAGGCAACCAATGACCAGGCAGTCAAGGTTCGTTTTAATCCTTTTTCAGATTCTGACGCTTCTTCAAGCAAAAGCGCCATGGGTTTTCTTTTCCAAATAGACATATAGTGGTTTTTTAGTTAATAGTTTATTAGCTTCAAATATAGTTTTTTATTTTAATACTGATAAAAAGTAAATCCGTTTGGATTAAAATGAGAATCCAACGCTAAAATAAGCATAACCCTTTCGCAACTCAGGAGACCAGGAATATTTTATTTCAACAGGTCCAAGTATCGACTCCAAGGCATATCCAATTGCGTAGCCATTATAAGTTGGTTTGGAAAGCCAATTCCCGTTTTCAAACAAACCGTCTTCGGCGTTGGCATAATTTGCCGCAAAATTGATGTGGTTTTTTTTGTAAATCTCATAATCCAGGGTAAAACACGACTTGATATAGCTATCGGCAGCAATGCTTAAAAAATCATAGCCATAAAAATGCTTGAAGTTGTTGATGGTATTGAATCCGGAACCTCCCAAAACAAAATCAAAAAAGTGTACACTGTCCTTACCAATGGTAAATCCGCCTTCCGACTCCACTTTGAGGGTCAGTTTTTTATAAATGGTCCGTGCAATTCCAATCTGTCCTTTGGCAATCGAATAACGGCTGAATTCCCTGGTATAATCAGAGGAATGTAGATACGACTGTATGTCGCCATTAAACATCCAGCCTCTTTTAGGAAAGAGCCTGTTGTCAAAGGAATCGTAAGTGGCATACCCAAAAACACTCAGGTAGCTGCTGTTCTCAAATGTTGGATTTGTCCCGATTAGGTTCTCGGATTTTATTTTTAGGAATTTGTGTTCCAGTCCGGCTCCAATTAGGAATTTCTGTATGAAAACCGTCTGCATATACGCCTGATTGGTCAAATCCTGAAAATCAATATTGATGCTGTTGAGCCCTAACTGCTGTAATAATGCACCGTCCCTAAAATCGGTAGTGACATTTTTGTTGAAGGTATTGTAGCGTGACTTCAGCCCAAAGCTCCAGTAAAAACCGTTATCGATATAATAATCCAGATTGTAGCGAATGTTATCGCCAAGCCCAAGGTCAAAGGAAAGCACGTCGTTTTTAAAGAGGGATTTTTTCTGGGTAATGTTGGCCAAAACGGCGCTTTTGTACAAGCCATCATAATGAAGCCCAAATTTCAAAAAGGTTGTGGTTGGATTTTCCGTAAGGGATAATTTCAGTTCGTCTTCACCTTCCTTACCTTCAATGGTGTAACTGATCCTGCTGAAGTTTTGCGTGGCGTTGATGTTGTTGATTCCTGTCTGCAGGTCTTTGTAGCAGATGGTTTTTCCGTTTTTGAAATTGAGTTTACCTAAAACATAAGCCCTGGTATAATTGTCTAATTTGTTTATCGAGATGTTTTTTATCCTTAACGAATCCGAAGTAACTTTTAAATTATTGATTTTGTAGTTCCCGGTCGTGTCTGCCAGTTTTTTGATCTGCTCATATACTACAAATGAAGATTCTTCGCCTTTTTTGACAATTTCCCTTCCGGCATCAAATGAAATCACACCATAATCAGAAACATTAGGTTTGATGTAGATATCGGTAAGTTTCTGTTTTTCCTTCATCGATTTGATCATATCCAGATTGGTAATCTGAACCAAAATCCGGGTTGCATCCTTGAGGGAATTGCGGTCTTTTAAATCATCCTGCACATCAACACCAATTACAATATCGGCACCCATTTTCCGGATTTCCTCGACGGGATAATTGTTTACAACACCACCGTCAATCAATAATTTTCCATCAATTTCAACCGGGGAAAACAACGAAGGAAAAGCCGAACTTGCCAGCATTGCCTGCGCCAGGTAACCTTTGTTCAAAATTACCTCTTCGCCTTTTTCAATATCGGTGGCTATGCATACAAAAGGAATTGGGAGTTTATTGAAATCATCCACAAAGCGCACTTTGTGCGTCAGTTTTGACAACAGGCTGTAATTATACATCCCTTTGGAATAGGCAATCGGAATCCCGAATTTGAACTTGTTGAACGGCAGCGTAATGGCATACATCTGGTCGTTCCGCTTTTCGTAAAAACTTTTGGAAGAACGCGGAATGTAATCCTGCAGCAGTTCGTCAAAATCGGTATTGTAAAAAATGGAATCAATTTGTGTGGCGCTATAACCCGAAGCATACAAACCGCCCACAACTGCTCCCATGCTGGTTCCGGCAATGTAATCAATTTTTACTCCGGCCTGTTCCAAGACTTTTAAGACTCCAATGTGTGCAAATCCTTTCGCACCACCACCACTAAGAACCAAACCAATTTTTGGTCTTTCTTTCTTTTGGGTTTCTTGTGCAACAATAGCCTGAAGGAAAAAGAGACCAATCAGAACGAGCATTGTTTTTTTCATAGAAAGGGTTAGGGTTTGCTTATGTTGTAAAATTCGGAAATTTTTTTGGCTTTTGATACTCCGACAACCTCAGAAATTTCTTTTTCGGTGGCTAATTTCAATCTTTTAACACTTTTAAAATGTTTTAGCAACGTCAGCATCGTCTTTTCACCAATTCCCGGTATTAATTCTATGGTCGAATTCAATGCCGATTTGCTGCGCTTGTCGCGATGATGGGTAATTCCGAAACGGTGTGCTTCGTTTCGCAACTGCTGTATGACTTTTAATGTTTCCGATTTTTTGTCCAAATACAATGGCACTGAATCACCGGGATAAAACAATTCTTCCAGTCGTTTGGCAATTCCGATAATGGCAATTTTTCCGCGTAAGCCTAATTCATCAATGCTTTTCAAAGCCGAAGATAATTGTCCTTTTCCGCCATCAATAATAATTAGTTGGGGCAATGGCTGGTTTTCATCCAAAAGGCGTTTGTAGCGCCTGTAAACGACTTCCTCCATTGAGGCAAAATCATTTGGTCCTTCAACAGTTTTGATATTAAAATGGCGGTAATCTTTTTTGCTCGGCTTTCCATCCTTAAAAACCACGCAGGCCGAAACCGGATTGGTTCCCTGGATATTCGAGTTATCGAAACATTCGATATGCCTTGGCTCAACCGAAAGGCGTAAATCCTTTTGCATCTGTGCCATAATTCGGTTCGTGTGACGTTCCGGATCTACAATTTGGATTTGCTTTAACTGCTCTAGCCTTTGATATTTTGCATTGCGTTGCGAAAGTTCCAGGATTTGTTTTTTGTCTCCCAATTGGGGAACAGTAACTTTTATACTCGGGCCAAAATCCAAGGCAAAAGGAAGGATGATTTCCTTTGAAGTCAGATGAAAACGTTCGCGGAGTTCAACAACGGCAAGTTCCAGAAGTTCTTCATCGGTTTCGTCGAGTTTCTTTTTGAGTTCCAGGGTAAATGAGCGGATAATGGCGCCATGCGAAATCTGCAGAAAGTTGACATAAGCCATAGCTTCATCGGACACAATTGAAAACACGTCTATATTTGAAATCTTCGGATTCAAAACCGTAGAATACGACTGGTAATTTTCTAAAACTTCAATTTTCTCTTTTATTTTTTGGGCAGCCTCAAACTTCATTTCCTTCGCATAATCATTCATCTGCTTTTTGAAATCGCGCAAGCTGTCCTTGAAATTCCCTTTTAGGATTTGACGGATTGCATCTACCTGTTTTTGATAATTTTCCAATGTTTCCAATCCTTCACACGGACCTTTGCAATTCCCGATATGATATTCCAAACAAACCTTGAATTTATGGGCTTTGATATTGGCTTCGCTCAAATCATAGTTGCAGGTTCGAAGCGGATATAATTCCTTAATCAAATCCATAATCGTATGCACGGTCTTGAAAGTAGTGTAAGGGCCAAAATATTCTGAACCGTCCTTTATCATCCTCCGTGTTGGAAAAATCCTTGAGAAAGGTTCTTTTTTGATGCAGATCCAAGGATAGGTTTTATCATCGCGCAATAACACATTATAGCGAGGCTGGTGTTTTTTGATAAGGTTGTTTTCCAACAAAAGTGCGTCCTGTTCTGATGAAACCACGATGTGTTTAATCGTGACAATCTTCCTAACCAGCACATTGGTTTTGGCATTGTCATGGAGTTTGTTGAAATAGGAGGAAACCCTTTTTTTGAGGTTTTTGGCTTTGCCGACATACAGTATCTTACCTTCCTTATCGTAATACTGATAAACGCCGGGATTGTCTGGCAGCGATTGTATCTGAAGTTCGAGAGAAGGAGTTTCCATTTAAGATTTAAGGATACGGATTGACCTCAAAGTTATAAAAATTAAAGTATTTTTGAATCATGAACAAAAAAGAACTCAGGGCAAAATACAAAGCAATGCGTCTGGAATTATCGCCTGAAGAAATCGAAGATAAAAGTTTGGCCATAGCCAACAGGATCCTGCAGTTGGATATTTGGGAGAAAACCTATTTCCATTTGTTCCTGACTATTGAAGAGCAGAAGGAAGTGGAAACCGAATTCATCCTTCAGGTATTGGCAGGAAAGGACAAGGAAATTGTGGTATCGAAAACCAATTTTGATACGTTGGGCATGACCCATTATTTGCTGACCGACAATACAAAATTTCAAAAAAACCAACACAACATTTACGAACCGGTTGACGGCATTGAAGTTCCAAATGCTAAAATTGATGTGGTTTTTGTACCGCTTCTGGCTTTTGATAAAAAAGGACACAGAGTGGGTTACGGAAAAGGCTTTTACGATATTTTCCTGTCCAAATGCAATGATGAAGTCGTTAAGGTTGGTTTGTCTTTCTTCGAAGCAGAGGAAGCCATTGACGGCGTTTTTGCAACCGATATCCGTTTGGATTACTGTGTTACCCCAACTACGAACTATGAGTTCCGATAGACGTTTTCTTAGCAAACGCTTTTTTGTTGAACACAATCAGGATACCAACACCAATTGATATTGCCATATCGGCAATGTTGAAAATGGCGTTAAAGAATTTGAATTGCTGTCCTCCATAAACCGGAAGCCATTTTGGGAATGTTCCTTCACAAATAGGGAAATAGAGCATATCGACCACTTCACCATGAAACCAGGACTGATATGGTTTGTCTGTAAAGATTTCGGCTAATTGATGATGGCTGTCGCTGAATAGCACGCCATAAAAAACAGAATCGAGGATGTTGCCAACAGCGCCTGCAAATATCAGCGCAATGGCAACCATAAGGTAACTGGAACTGTGTTTGGTACTTGCATCATAAAGCCAATAGCCAATCCCAAAAACGGCTAAAATCCTAAAGCCGGTTAGTATTGCTTTGCCATAAGCTCCGGGAATTTTTGTTCCCCATGCCATTCCGTCGTTTTCAATGAAATAAATCCTAAACCAATCAAAAACATGAATTTCCTCACCGAGGATAAAATTCATTTTGATATAGATTTTGACAAATTGATCAACCAGCAGGACAATTGCGATGATTAAAACAGAATTCCTTAATGACATTTTTTGGATTTTAATTACTTCGTACCGTTCGGGTTTTCAGCTTACGGTGGCGCAAAAATAGTATTAATTTTCTAAAAAATAACGCTCCATTTTGGAGCGTTACTTAATTAATAGTAAAGTTGTTATCGTTGTAAATTTTTAGCTTCAATACTCATTGTAGCGTGAGGAACTATTTTTAATCGCTCCTTGCTGATCAACTTTCCGGTTACTTTACAAACGCCGTATGTTTTATTTTCAACACGGAAAAGTGCATTTTTCAAATCGCGGATGAACTTCTCCTGACGGATTGCCAGCTGCGAATTTGCTTCCTTAGACATGGTTTCGCTTCCTTCTTCAAATGCCTTAAACGTTGGCGATGTATCATCTGTACCATTGTTTAAGTCGTTCATGTAAGCGCTTTTTATCAATTCCAGGTCGGCTTTAGCCTTTTCCATTTTTACTAAGATAATTTCCTTGAACTCTGCTAAATCAGCATCTGAGTATCTCATTTTTTCTTCTACCATCTTTGTTCTATTTTGAGATTAATATTTTGGTTTTTATATTGTCAAATTCTATTTCTGTAGCATTATCCAAATCGGCTGCAAAATCCAACGTTTCAGTTAGTGTCTCTGATTTGATATATGTTACATTTGTTTTTACCGCTTTTTCAAGCTCCTCATTTTGTTGTAACCGGACTTTAATTTTATCGGTTACTTCAAATCCACTGTCTTTTCTAATGTTCTGGATTCGGTTAACCAATTCCCTTGCAATTCCCTCGTTTTTCAATTCTTCGGTCAGCGTAATGTCTAACGCAACGGTTATGCCATTAGCATTGGCAACCAACCAACCCGGAATATCCTGTGAAGAAATTTCAACGTCCTCGGATGTTAAAATTATACTATTTCCTGAAATAACAAGCGACAGCTCGCCATTGCGGTCCAATTCGTTTATTTGTTCTGCAGAAAAATTCTGTATCTCTTTGGCAATCAAACCCATATCCTTGCCGAAACGAGGTCCAAGTGCCTTGAAATTTGGCTTAATCTGTTTTACCAATACGCCTGAAGCATCATCCAGAAGTTCGATTTCCTTAACGTTTACTTCGGCTTTTATCAGGTCGGAAACCGCATTGATTTCAGCCTTGAAATTATCGTCAAAGGCAGGAATGATAACCTTTTGCAAAGGCTGGCGTACCTTGATCATTTCCTTCTTTCGAAGTGATAAAACCAGTGACGAAACCGTTTGCGCTTTCATCATTTTGCTTTCGAGTGATTTATCAACAAAGTTTTCAACCGAAACCGGGAATTTTGCTAAGTGCACACTTGTAAATTCCTCAGAATTAGTGGTGTTAACCAAATCACTATACAATTTGTCCATAAAGAACGGGGCAATTGGTGCAGATAGTTTAGCAACGTTGATCAAACAGGTATACAATGTTTGGTAAGCCGCAATTTTATCGGTGCCGTATTCGCCCTTCCAGAATCTTCTCCTGCACAAACGAACATACCAGTTACTCAGGTTTTCCTGAACGAAATCAGAAATGGCTCTTGCTGCTTTTGTTGGTTCGTAATCAGCGTAAGCTTCATCAACCGTTTTTATCAATGTATGCAGTTCGGATAAAATCCAACGATCGATTTCAGGTCTTTCGTTTAATGGAATTTCCGCTTCGGCATATTTAAATCCGTCGATGTTAGCATATAACGCAAAAAACGAATAGGTATTGTATAAAGTCCCGAAAAACTTACGGCGGACTTCGGCAACACCTTCGATATCAAATTTCAAATTGTCCCACGGATTTGCATTGGCAATCATGTACCAACGCGTAGCATCAGGACCATATTCAGCCAAAGTGGTAAATGGATCAACAGCATTTCCTAGACGTTTGGACATTTTTTGTCCGTTTTTGTCCAGAACCAAACCATTTGAAACCACATTTTTGTAAGCAATAGTATCAAAAACCAAAGTCCCGATTGCGTGTAAAGTATAAAACCAACCACGCGTCTGGTCAACGCCTTCGGCAATAAAATCAGCTGGAAAGTCTTTGTTCTCGTCGATTTTGTCCTTATTTTCAAACGGATAATGCCATTGTGCATAAGGCATGGCACCCGAATCGAACCAAACGTCAATCAAATCGGTTTCTCGTTTCATTGGTTTTCCAGAAGGAGAAACCAAGGTAATATTGTCAACTACATTTTTATGCAAATCAACCAAATCATAATTGGATTCAGCCATATTCCCGATTTCAAAACCTTTGAACGGGTTGGATGTTTCTACTCCGGCCGCAATTGCTTTTTCGATTTCATCGTACAGTTCTTCTACCGAACCAATACAGATTTCTTCCTGTTTGTCTTCGGTTCTCCAGATTGGCAAAGGAATTCCCCAATATCTTGAACGCGACAGGTTCCAGTCGTTGGCATTTTTCAACCAGTTTCCGAAACGGCCTTCACCGGTTGCTTTTGGTTTCCAGTTGATGGTTTCGTTCAGGTCGAACATTCTATCTTTTACATCAGTAACCTTGATAAACCAGGAATCCAATGGGTAATATAACAATGGTTCATCCGTTCTCCAGCTGTGTGGATAACTGTGGACGTATTTCTCAACCTTAAAGGCTTTGTTTTCTTCTTTTAAACGAATAGCGATTTCGACATCGACTGACTTTTCAGGAGCGGTCCCGGCATCATAATATTCGTTTTTCACATATTTTCCAGACAAATCACCCAAACCTTGGATGAATCTTCCCTGTAAATCAACTAGTGGAACGGGATTTCCGATTTCGTCTAAAACCAACATTGGTGGAACTTCGGGTTTTGCTTCTTTGGCAACCTTGGCATCATCGGCACCAAAAGTCGGCGCAGTATGGACCACTCCGGTTCCGTCTTCAGTCGTAACGAAATCTCCAGAAATCACCCTGAAAGCATTTTCAGGAGTTTGATAAGGCAATGCCAACGGCATCAATTGTTCGTATCGGATTCCGATTAAATCCTTTCCTTTGAATTCGGTTAAAACCTTGAATGGAATGGTTTTGTCTCCGGCTTTATAATTAATGAAATCGTCATCGCTTTCGCTTGCCGCAAATCCTTTTCCGAATTGCTTTCCGACCAGATTTTTAGCCAAAACAACATTTACCGGCTCGAAAGTATATTGGTTGAAAGTCTTCACCAAAACATAATCGATTTTTGGACCAACGGTCAATGCTGTATTACTTGGCAACGTCCATGGCGTGGTCGTCCAGGCTAAAATGTGAACGGTTCCAAATCCCTGTAAAAAGCTCGGTAAGGTCTCTGATTTGGTTTTGAATTGCGCCACAACTGTTGTATCCGTTACATCACGGTAAGAACCTGGCTGATTAACTTCGTGAGAAGATAATCCGGTTCCGGCTTTTGGTGAATACGGCTGAATGGTGTAGCCTTTGTATAGTAAATCCTTGTTGTAAATCTGTTTCAACAACCACCAAACCGACTCCATGTATTTGGATTTGTAGGTTACGTATGGATCTTCCATATCTACCCAATACCCCATTTTTTCGGTAAGGTCATTCCACACGTCGGTATAACGCATAACCGTACGTTTACAAGCTTCGTTGTATTCTTCGATGGAGATGGTTTTCCCGATATCTTCTTTGGTGATTCCTAATTCTTTTTCGGTTCCTAATTCAACAGGAAGACCGTGGGTATCCCAGCCCGCTTTACGTTTAACCTGGAAACCTTTCTGGGTTTTATAACGACAAAAAATATCCTTAATCGCACGAGCCATTACGTGGTGGATTCCTGGCAAACCATTTGCAGATGGCGGACCTTCAAAAAACACGTATGGCGTAGCTCCCTCCCGTGAAGTTACGCTTTGCTCAAAGACATTATTTTCTTTCCAAAATGCAAGAACTTCCGAGGCTACGGTAGGCAGGTCAAGTCCTTTGTATTCAGTAAACTTAGTACTCATTTTTGTCGTTTTCTTAAATCAGTCTGCGAAAGTAATAAATAGTTATGAGTTATGAGTTATGAGCGGTAAGTTTTTGCATTAGCGTTTTAATACACTATCCATACACTATCTATGCTTTATCTATGGAGTATCTATGGAGCATCTATGTAGGAGCTATGAAAAGCCTAATCCTTTTTAGTTCTATATAGTTCTGATTTATGCAAAAACCTCCTTTAAAACCTCGAGGGATTTTGGTTTTTTGAAACCATCAAGATGGGTGGTATAATACTGCAATAGGATTTTAAGCAGGATTTGGCGTTCGATTCCGGCAAACACTTTTTGGTCTGAGTCGAATTTTAAGGCAAGCAGTTTTTTGAACAGGAAGGTTTCGTGTTCGGAAAGGCAATCCATTCCCTGAAAAGTTGAAAAAACACCCTCTTTAGTATCAAAAAACTTCAAATCAATTTCAGAAGTGTCGGGATAAAACCCAAGGAATTTGGTCATCTCAAGCAGTAAAATCAAATGGAAATTTGCCATTTCATCGTGTGCATCGAGCCAAAGCAGCGCCGATTCGAGGAAGTCAAACAGGTTTTCGTTTTTTTCCTCTTCGTGGATGCTGTGATGAATGATTTCAGAAAGGAAAATGACGATGGTGCTTTTGACAATATCGGTAGAAATGGTCTGGTAGGCGTGAGCCAATTTGATTTCCTTAAAATGCTCCAGTGTTCCTTTATTCTTGTGGTTGGCTTCGATTTCCAACATCGATAAAGGCTGGAAGTAAGCTATTTTCTGGTTTGATTTTTTTGCCGAAAAGGCATTGGGTACAAAATAACTTTTCAAACCATCGGATTGCGTGAGGCATTTCACTATCAGGCTTTTTTCCTGATATTTTAACGATGAAATGACGATGGCTTTGGTTTTGACCTGCATAACCGATTACTTTGATTCAATGCTGCTAAAGACAGCTTTATGTAAGCTCTTATTAAGATTGAATGACAAACCAACCCTGTGGTAACCGATGTCGGTTAAATTCCCATCGTTGAGTGGAATTCCGTAGCCATAAGTGAGGCTTGCCCAGCCACCAATGGATAGCCCTATTTCGGGGATAATCCTGAACTCAGAATTCTTGTCCTGAAAATAATTGGCTGCAGTCAATTTTAAGTCCAATCCCAATATGGCATATTCATATCCTATTTTGGGCGCTATCGTCCTGTGCAAATCAGATTCCAGACCAATTCGAAATCCTGAAACCCCAATTATTGGTGTTTTGGGATGTGGCTCAGTGGTAATGCATCCCATAAAAAGATTTGCCTCAAGAAATGTATTTCTTTGTTGGATTACACCAGGTGAAAATGCAAAACCAAAATGGCTGTTGTGAGTAGGCTCTTTTTCCTGGGAATATCCCAAAAAACAGAAGAGTAACATTATGAAGGATAGCTTTCTTATCATTTTAGCGGACAATCATTACTTTTTTAACCGCGGTTTCAGCAGTATCTTCTGCAGCGATAAAAATCATGTAAACACCCGAAGCTACCTTGTATTTCCCGAATGCTGTAGTATCCCATTCTATTGTTCCGCCTTCAGACGTGGTTTCGTAAACCAGGTTGCCTTCGATATCGGTGATTTTAACATTGGCTTTTGAAACAAGGCCGGCTACTTTTACGGTTCCGTCAAAATTTGGACGAACCGGATTAGGATAAACATAAACGGCATCTAAATTATCGGCTGGCCTTGTAGAAGTTCCTTTAAAGGAAACCAGTCCTTTGTCGGTTGCGAAGAAGACTTCGCCCGTAATGGCATTAATCTCAATGTCATTGATTACGTTGCTTGGCAAAGGCGAATTGTCGATAGTAAAATGATAAATGGTTTCCTGACCGTTTGGAGAAAAAAGGAACACACCGGAATCAACGGTACTGATCCATTTTTGGTTCGAACCGTTCACAGCGATATCACTAATATATTGATCCTGCAAAAGTTCTCTGGCAAGTCCGTTTTCGTCAAATATGATGGCGTTGGCCTTCATTTGTTCGGGAGAATTATAAGCTCCGGTGCTGGACAATACCCTAAGGCCGCGATTGGTTCCAATCCAAACCTGGTTCCTGTTATCAACAGCAATGGCACGGACATCGATAGAAGGAAGATTTCCGGCATCTTCGCCCTGCGTTATTTTTTTTAGGCCAACACTCGAGTTTTCGTTAAAGGCAACAACACCATTTTTATAGGTTGCTATCCATTTGGTACCGCTGTTATCAATGGCGATTTTGCAAAAATCATTGTTGGCATAATTATCTAAAATTGTGTGTAAATCATAGCTTTGCCATGTACCGCCTGGTTTTAAAACATTTAACGCTTTTTCTGTCCGGCTATCGGTCATCCATAAATTCCCATTTTTGTCGAATGTGGTACTGTTTACCCAGATTTCGCTTCCGACACTGATTTCCAGTGTGCTGTTGGTATTATCATAAAGCGTTGTTGGATGGTCATCGATTACGCTAAGCAAACCGTTGTGGTACGAACCTATGTAAACATTTTTTTCATCATTGGGGTCAATGGCAATCCTAACTAACGATTTTGCACCTAAAACCTCACTATAAGGAATGTTGAGCCAGCCGTTGGTTTCGTTGTATTTGCTTATCCCAAACTGGGTAAGGCTAAAGCCAAGATAAGTGTAAGGATTGTAGGTAATGTCATAACCACCATAAACCGCCCATAAATTGGATGCCGAACTGCTTATTGAAAACATATTGTTCATTTGAGGCCCACTCGGCATGATAAAATCAAAAGCTATTGGATTGCTGATTGTAGAGGTTAGGATTCCGTTTTCATTGGTTCCGATATAAATATTTGAACCGATTACGGTACCACAGGTAAACGTTACCGGATGTGTTGTAACCTGAGAATTCTGTATCGTTACAACCGGACTTAGTCCTGTATTAAAAATAATAACTTTGTTGGAGCACGTTGCAATCAAATAATTTCCATAAGCCCTAAAATCCAGAGCTGGCTGACCAAGGCTTCCAATCTGCTGGTATGTTGTTCCGGTAAATTTGTAGACATTATTATCGGTACTCATCGCAATCAGCTGGTTGTTGAAAGTTACCAATCCAGTCCAATAACCTGCATTAAAAACCTGCCATTGTGCGTAATCAATCAGGTTTGGATTGGTTACACTTGCCTTTCTGATTCCGTAATATTGGGTAACAGCATAAATTTCGTTATTGAAAACAGTGGTTTGGTATACCCTTGTTTCCTGTCCGCTTGGACCGATAAAGTAAGTGTCCCCAAATTCCAAAGTTGCCAGTTTGTACTGCACAATTCCGAAATCGCAGGAAACATAAAGAATGCCATCATATTCCATGAAATGGTTTATTTTTTTGATATTGGCCGGAATATTTTTATTGATAATATCGACTACATTCAGCATTGTTCCGTCGGCATCATTGATGACAATCATCAATCCGTTTTGATAACCCAGGACTGTTTTGTTGAATGTTTCGCTGTGGTACATTGCAGAGATGGTCTGCCCCGAAAGCCCGTCAATGGTATTGATGGTTTTGAGTTCGTTGGTTGCCAGGTTTTTGGTAAATAAGGCATTTTCCGCCGCTGCAAATAGTTTGGTGCTTGATTCAGATACGTCCTTGATTTGGTTATAGGAGAAATATCCTTTCCAATTTTGGTTTTGTTGGGAAAAACCAATTTGGAAAAGTAAAAGCAACAGCCATAAAAAGGACTTTTTCATCGGATAGCAATTAGTATACAAATATAGTATAAACGCAAAAACTGGCAATTTGTTGTATGGCAAACAAAAAATGCCATCAGAAATGATGGCATTTTAAGGGTTTAGGTTGGTTTTATTTTATTATACGATTCCTTGCGCCAGCATTGCATCGGCAACTTTTACGAAACCTGCAATGTTTGCTCCTTTTACGTAATCGGTATATCCGCTTGCATCAGTACCATATTTCACACATGCTTCGTGGATGTTCGCCATAATATTTTTCAAACGTTGGTCAACTTCTTCAGAAGTCCAGCTCAAACGCAATGAGTTTTGTGACATTTCAAGACCGGAAGTTGCAACACCACCAGCATTTGAAGCTTTTCCTGGAGCGAAAAGGATTTTTGCTTTTAGGAATTCTGAAACAGCTTCAGGAGTAGAAGGCATGTTAGCACCTTCGGCAACACACATACATCCGTTAGCTATAAGCGCTTTTGCTTCGTCACCGTTTAATTCGTTTTGGGTAGCACATGGCAAAGCCACGTCACATTTCACTTCCCAAGGACGTTTTCCTGCTACGAATTTTGCAGATGGATATTTTTTGATATAATCAGAAATCCTGCTATAGTTTACGTTTTTAATTTCCATTACGTGAGCCAATTTCTCAGCATCAATTCCGTCAGCATCGTAGATATATCCTGATGAATCAGAAAGGGTAACTACTTTTCCGCCTAATTGCGTTGCTTTTTCGCAGGCATATTGTGCTACGTTTCCAGAACCCGAAACCACTACAGTTTTTCCTTCAAAGCTTTGCCCTTTTGTTGCCAACATGCTTTGAGCGAAGTAAACATCGCCATAACCTGTAGCTTCAGGACGGATTAATGAACCACCGAAAGTGATTCCTTTTCCGGTTAAAACTCCTGTAAATTCGTTTCTTAATCTTTTATATTGTCCGAACATGTATCCAACTTCTCTTCCTCCAACACCAATATCTCCCGCAGGAACGTCAGTATCAGCACCAATATGTTTAGATAATTCAGTCATGAATGCCTGGCAGAATTTCATGATTTCGATATCTGATTTTCCTTTAGGGTCAAAATCAGAACCACCTTTTCCACCACCCATTGGCAATGTAGTCAAGCTGTTTTTGAAAGTTTGCTCAAAAGCCAAAAATTTCAGGATGCTTAAGTTTACTGATGGATGGAAACGGATTCCTCCTTTATATGGTCCGATAGCAGAGTTCATCTGGATTCTGTATCCGCGGTTTACCTGAGTATTACCGGCATCGTCAATCCAGGTTACACGGAACATGATTACTCTTTCCGGCTCAACCATTCTTTCCAAAAGCATTTTGTTTTGGTATTTTTTATTTTGTTCGATAAATGGAATTACTGTTTCAGCAACTTCCATAACTGCTTGCATAAATTCTGGCTCATGACCATTTCTTTGTGCAACCATGTCCATAAATGCATTGATACTTTGTGACATAAAATTATCTATTTACTATTTTTAAGAAATCGATTTCGTAAAATCGGACAAATATACATTTTATTCAAAAATAGGCGAATATATTTTTTTTAATTATTGCCCTTTTTGTGTTTATGCTAAGAAAACTTGAATAAACTTACAAAGCAGCCGGAAGCAAAACCGAATATTATTTTTTCCGTATATAAACGAACAATTTTTTAATTTATTTTATAACTGATTGATGTTTTTATATATTTGTCGAGATTTGAACTAATTAGTATGCAAATGTCCAAGAAATTTATCCTATCCCTGTTAGTGTTATTTGCCCTGTCAAATAGCGTGAATGCTCAGTTTGGCTTTTCCCATGAAATAGGGGCAATCCTTGGACCGGTTGCTTTCCAATCGGATTATGGTGAGCGCCATGATTTCTCAACAAACATGGGTAACACCGGATATGGGATTGGAATCATCCATTATTTGAACTTTTCATACCGAGCTGAGTGTAACTGTTATACTCCTGAAACTTATTTTAATGACCACTTTAAATTAAGAAGTGAGTTATCTTATAACAAAACCGAATTGCAGCATTTTGGGAAATGGGTTGATCCGAGCAGAACCGGAGAGATGGCCAACCAATTGCGTGCGATGAGAGGAAGCACGGCTGTAACCAATATTGGGATGCAGTTAGAGTTTTTTCCATTGAGCATAAGGGATTTTACCGCTACTAAAGGCGCATTGGCACCATTCATCAGTTTGGGAGGACAATTCAGTTTTTACAGTCCGAAAGCTTGGTCAACATTGGGTCCAATAGGAACCCAGGCTACAACTCCTATCAAATACCTTGATGGATGGAGAGACCAAGGCGGAACCGTTTGGTCAATCGTTACAAGTTTGGGATGCCGATACAGGCTTAATGATGTAGGCGACTTAATGGCAGATTTGAGAATGCAGTATTATTTCTCGAACTGGGTTGACGGTTTGAATCCTGACCCAACAAAATATCCTGAGAACAAAGCCAACGACTGGAACGTTTGGTTTAATGTTGGATATATCTACTACCTAAATTAATACCCGTTAATTTTCTTTTTCAACAGCATCCTTATAATCGGGATACAAAAACTTGTTGTATGGGAATCGTGTGATGTGAATCTTCCTTACGGCTTCATATACCTTTTCACGGAACTCTTCAAAGTTTTCCTTATTGGTTGCCGAAATGAATAACGCATTTTTCTCGCCCACATTACTCATCCAGGTTGATTTCCATTCTTCTAAAGTATAGTGTTTGGTAGTTCTTTCAGTCATCAGGTCATCTTCCTCAATTACCTCATTTTTATAAGTATCAATTTTATTGAAAACCATTATCGTTGGTTTATCATCGCTCTTGATGTCTTTTAAAATCTGATTTACCGAAGCAATATGTTCTTCAAAATCGGGATGAGAGATATCTACCACATGCAATAATAAGTCGGCTTCACGAACTTCGTCAAGCGTACTTTTGAACGATTCAATCAATTGGGTTGGCAGCTTTCGTATGAATCCAACGGTGTCGGACAATAAGAAAGGCAGATTTTTGATGACCACTTTCCGAACGGTAGTGTCGAGTGTTGCAAATAATTTATTTTCTACAAATACTTCGCTTTTACTGATGACATTCATCAAAGTTGATTTTCCAACATTGGTATAACCAACCAAGGCAACGCGAACCATAGCGCCACGATTACCCCTTTGAACCGACATCTGCTTGTCGATGGTTTTTATTTTGTCTTTTAGCAAAGCAATGCGGTCGCGGACAATCCTTCTGTCGGTTTCAATCTCTGTTTCACCCGGGCCACGCAGCCCGATTCCTCCTTTTTGACGCTCAAGGTGCGTCCACATTCCTGAAAGCCTTGGTAATAAATATTGGCATTGAGCCAATTCGACCTGTGTCCTTGCGTAGGAAGTTTCGGCCCTTTGTGCAAAAATATCCAGAATCAGATTGGTTCTGTCCAGGACTTTGCAATCTAACAATTTGGAAATATTTTTTTGTTGTGAAGGAGACAACTCATCATCAAATATGACTGTAGAAATATTTTTTTCTTTGATATACGAACTAATCTCATCCATTTTACCGGTTCCAAGAAAAGTTTTAGGGTTGGGACGTTCCAGTTTTTGCGAAAACCTTTTAATTACTTCGCCTCCGGCGGTAAAAGTCAGGAATTCCAATTCATCAAGGTATTCAGTTAATTTTTCCTCACTCTGATTTTGCGTAACGATCCCAACAATTACAGTCCGTTCAAAATTTATTATTTCTTTTTCTAACATTTGATAAAATTCTTAGGCAAAAATACTCATTTGAAAGTTAAAAAAACGTTTAGATACTAGAAGAATTGTTGAGAAAAACGTCATTTCTTCTGTTAAAAAATTAATATCCTTAATTATTTCATAATTTTTACTAAATTTGGACTTCAAAATTCTAAAAACTTTTATCCAACAACTCAAAATTTTCATTTTATGAAAAAAATTACATTACTACTATTACTTCTTCTTCTGGGTTCTGTTAAGGGTTATTCTCAATTGTATGGCCAAACAGAAAATTTTGATGGAGGAGTGCCTAGTCCGACAGGCGCATTGCCACAATTGTGGGGATTACCAACCGGGGCTTGGGCCATTTTCGAAAGGAATACACCAGCTACGGTTGTATCTACACAAACCTGGGGAATCAATGCCTTTGCGGCTGGATTAGGCCACAACAACACAGAGTGTGCCTCCATCAACAGGGAAAACACGGGTATAAATACCACAACTGAAGACTGGCTGGCAACGTCACAAGTGGACGTTCCTTTAACCGGTTCGAATGAACTGCACTTCTGGACCCGATTGTTCGCAAGTGGAAACCAGGGAACCACCTTCAAAGTGATGTGGGCTCCTGCAGTCGCTACTCAGGCTGACCCTAACTCTTACACTGACCTGCAACAATGGTCGGAGCTGAATTTAATTTTGCCGGTAACGGACTTTAATGTCTGGACTGAAAAAACGGTTCCGCTTCCATCTTTCTTAAATGGGCAATCTATCTATATCGCCTTTGTTAAGATATACCCTAACACTGACGGTTCACTTAACGGTGAGCGTTGGTTGATTGACGACGTAAGTGTTAATACACAATGTACTGCTCCGGTTCCTGGAGCTACAGGTGCAATCACCACATCAACTGCAAATTTAACATGGACAAATCCTGGAAATGCTACTTCTTTCCAAGTAGTTGTAACTCCTACAGCAGGAGGAACTCCATTGACATTTAATTTTCCAGCACCAGCGGCAAATTATCCTATTACAGGATTAGCTTCAAATACGACCTATACTTATACTGTTACAGGTGTCTGTTCAAGTGGATTTTCGAGTCCGGCATCTGTCGTCTCGGCGCCGTTTACTACACAGATAGCACCACCAGTCTGTGGTGGAAATCTTGTAGATTCAGGAGGAGTAGCAGGTAACTATAGTAACAACGAAAACATTTCTCTTACAGTTCCCCCTACAACTGGAAATGTGGTATCGGTTACCTTTACTGCGTTCAATACCCAGGCTGGTAGTGATATCCTAACAATATATAACGGACCGGATACTTCATCTCCGGTATTGGCAACGCTATCAGGTACAACTTTACCGGGTACTTATACTTCTACAGCACCTCAAGGACAGCTGACTTTTGTGTTCCAATCAAATGGTACGACTACAGCTGCCGGATACGCAGCTAATATTATTTGTAACCCGGCTCCTGCCTGTAGAATCCCTCATGCTGTTATAGCATCTGGAACTACAACGACAGGAACAACAATAACCTGGACACAGCCAACGAATCCTGATTCATCTGTGGCAACGGTTTTTGATGTTATTGCCTTACCACAAGGATCGCCTGCACCAAATGCAGGTTCAGTGCCAACATTCAATGATGTAACTGCAGCAGCAGGGCCATCGTTTACACTTACTGGTTTGACACCGGCTACATGTTATGATATATATGTAAGAGCGGTTTGTGCAGCCAACAGTGGATGGAGTGTTATCCCTACAACAGTATGTACTTTGGTAGCCCCACCAGTTTGTGGAGGAAACTATGTAGATACAGGAGGTACAGGAGGTAACTATCCTAACAATGTAACCCAACCTATTTTAATATGTCCTGGTTCTCCAACAGATGCCGTAACGCTTACGTTTACTGCATTCAACATTGCGGCTGGTGATACATTACAAATCTATGATGGTGATAACGCTTCTGCTACTTTGTTGGCAACCTTATCAGGTACAACATTGCCACCATCATTTACTTCTTCTGCTGCTTCAGGATGTTTGTACGCTGTATTTACATCTAACGCAACAGGAAATGCAGCAGGTTGGTTAGCCAATGTAACGTGTGCGCCAAAAGCAACTTGTGCTGCGCCAACAGTTTTAACAAATCCTGCAACACTTCACAATTCTGCAACACTTACCTGGATACAACCGGCAAATCCGGATGGTTCTACATCAAATGTTTTTGATATTTTCTATCAACCTTGTGGACAACCAGCTCCAACAGCTGGATCTACACCACAAGTAAACGATGTAACTGTTACTGGAAATCCGAGTAACTATGTATTAACCGGATTATCACCTCTTACTTGTTATGACATATATGTTAGAGCTGTATGTGGTAGTGGCGGTAGTGTGATAATAGGCCCAATTACAACAACAACTTTAGCTGCGCCACCAGAATGTGGAGGTAACTTTGTTGATGCTGGTGGAACAACTGCAGCTTATGCACCGAACTCGAATATTACAACGGTTATTTGTCCAACAACTCCTGGAGATGTGGTGACAGTAACTTTCACAGCATTCAATACAGAAGCTAACTTTGATGCTTTGTATGTTTACAATGGAAACGCTGTTGTTCCTGGAAACATAATTCCAAGTAACAACCCTGCGGGAAGTGTTCCTGGAGGTTTGGCAGGTGGATATTGGGGAACTGCGATTCCTTGTCCATTTACTTCGTCAGATGCGAATGGATGTTTGACTTTTGTTTTCAGAAGTGATGGATCGGTTCAAAACCCAGGTTGGTTAGCCAACGTAACTTGTGGACCACCACCTCCATGTAGAGTACCAACTGCAATATCATCGACTGCAAATACATTCAACTCAATTACGTTAACCTGGACACAACCGGTAAACCCTGATACAACTACAGCTTCAGCTTGGCAGGTATTGGCATTACCTTGTGGTTCACCAGCTCCACTTCCTGGAGCAACAGGATTTGTTGACGTTACTACTGCACCACCATTTACGCTACCTAATTTAAGTCCGGCAACTTGTTATGACATTTATGTAAGAGCTAATTGCGGAACCAGTGTTAGTGCATGGCCATGTACGCCAGTAACAGTAACAACACCAGCTGCACCGCCAGTGTGTGGGGGTAACTTTGTTGATGCTGGAGGAACAACTGCAGCTTATGCAGCCAACTCAAACATTACGACGACTATTTGTCCAACAACTCCTGGAGAGATAGTAACTGTAACTTTTACATCGTTTAATACAGAAGCAAATTTTGATGCTTTATACGTTTATAACGGGAACGCAGTGGTTCCTGGAAATTTAATTCCGAGTAACAATCCTGCAGGAAGTGTTCCTGGAGGTTTGGCAGGAGGATATTGGGGAACTACAATCCCATGTTCCTTTATATCGGCATCGGCTGATGGCTGTTTGACTTTTGTTTTCAGAAGTGACGGATCAGTACAGAATGCAGGATGGGTAGCCAACATTACTTGTGGGCCACCAGCATCATGTGCTGTACCAGCTGTTGCACCAGCTACTAACGTTACTCATAACTCTGCAGTATTAAACTGGACTCAACCTGCCAACGCAGACACGAGTGTGGCTACAGCTTGGCAGATTTTACCACTACCATGTGGTTCGCCAGCGCCACTTCCTGGCGCAACAGGATTTACAAGTATTTCAAATCCTCCAACAGCGGCACCACCATATACATTAACAGGATTAACTCCTTCAACATGTTATGATGTTTATATCAGAGCTAACTGTGGTACATCTACCAGCGCATGGACTTGTACTCCTATAACCTTTACAACTTTGGTTGCTCCACCAGAATGTGGAGGAGTATTTGTAGATGCTGGAGGCCCAACAGGAAACTATGCTGCCAGTTCAAACATTACGACTATTATTTGTCCAGGTTCACCTGGCGAAATCGTTACGGTAACATTTACTACTTACCAGACAGAGGTTAACTTTGATGCGCTATATGTTTACGACGGAAATACAGTTAACCCTGCAACTCAAATCGCAAGTACGAATCCAGCAGGAGCTGTTCCTGGAGGTTTAGCGGGTGGATTCTGGGGAACAGAACTTCCTGGCCCATTCACTTCAACCAGTCCTGACGGATGTTTGACATTTGTTTTCAGAAGTGACCCTTCTGTACAACAAGGAGGTTGGACTGCAGACATAACGTGTGCTCCTGCACCAACTTGTGCAAGACCAGTTTTATTGAATGCTACTTTCGTAAGCCAGACTTCAGCTACTTTAGGATGGACACAGCTTGCAAATCCTGATGGCTCTTTTGCAACAAACTGGGAATATTTAATATTGCCGGCAGGTTCACCAATTCCTACAGGCTCAGGTATTCCGGTATCAGCTCCGGGTGCACCACCTATTGTTCAGAATGGCTTGGCACCAGGTACAGCATATGTATTCTATGTAAGAGCTATGTGTGATGGTACAAATGGATCGAGTACATGGTCTGCATTGAATTTTGCTACTTTGCCTACAAACGACGAATGTGCTAATGCAATATTTGCCATCGTTAACCAAAACCTTAACTGTGTCCAAACGACTCATGGAACTTTAGCGGGAGCTACAGCCTCTTCACCTGCAACTACTTGTGGTGGCGCAGGAGCAGCTAACGATGACGTTTGGTTTACCTTTACCGCAACAACGGTAACGCATGTAATTTCATTTAACAACGTTACTCCGGCGAATGCCGCTTTGAGTTATGCTGTTTATCAGGGAACTTGTTCAGGTTTAACCGAAGTTGGCTGTAACTCAGGAGCCAACTTAGTTGCAGGAACAACCTACTATATTAGAGTATTCTCTAATTCAACACTTCCTCAATTCACAAACTTTGATTTGTGTATCGGAACACTTCCATGTACGGAGGCGCCAGCATTCTGTACCGGTCAGACCGTTACTTATGCTAACTCAACGAACGTACCTAGTTTAGGACAAATAGGATGTTTATTTACATCTCCTAACCCAGCATTCTTCTTTTTACAGGTGAATCAGGCCGGACCATTGAGTTACTTAATCACTCAAGTGGATACAGGCGGTACTCCAAGAGACGTCGATTATGTGGCTTGGGGACCATTTACAGATTTGAACACAGCTTGTACGGGAGTTCCGGCAAACCCACTAGGGCAAACCGTTCCAATTCCTACTCCAACAACAGGATGTCCGGGAACGCTGCATGCTTGTAGTTATTCTGCAGCACCTGAAGAGATTATGTGTATACCTAATGCCCAATTGTGTGAAGTTTACGTAATCATGATTACCAACTTCTCGAATCAGCCGGGAACAGTTACCTTCACCCAAACCAATACTAATGGAGGTACAACAGCTTGTTTCCCAATAAATACATTTAATTATCCTCAAACATACTATTGCCAAAACCAACCTGATACAACACCGGTTTTATCACCTGGAGCATCAGCCGGAGTATATACTTCTACACCGGGATTGGATATTGATCCTGTAACAGGAACAATCCATTTGGCTACTAGTACACCAGGGAATTATATAGTGACCAGTACTTCTGCAACAACAATTGGTGGAACATGTAATACAATTCCATTTATTACAACAACCAGAACGGTAATTATTACTGCACCAGCTGCTGCGACAATTACTTATCCAGGAGCGCCATATTGTAAAAGTATAATTACAGCTCAGGCACCTACACGTACCGGTACACCAGGTGGAACCTATTCTTCTACAACAGGCTTAGTACTTAATGCTATCTCTGGTGAAATCATACCTGTAGCAAGTGAACCGGGCGTTTATACGGTAACTTATACTATTCCTGCAACTGGAGGATGTCCAGCTTTCACAACAGATACACAAGTTGAAATATTAGCTTCACCAGTTATTACGCAAACTTCGGTAACAGCATGTGATACCTTTACTTTACCTACTCTAACTGAGGGAGGTTACTTTACAAGTGCAGGAGGCGTTGGGCCAATTGATGCAACAATTCCAATTACCGCTACCCAGTCATTATTTATTTATGCGCAGGGAACTAACGGCTGTATTTCTGAAAAACCGATTACTGTAACCATAAACAGTGTTCCTACACCAACGTTTACCGTTACACAGTCTTCTTGTACATCTCCAACGGGATCGATTACGGTTACTTCGCCAACTTCACCAGGAGGCGCAACACCGTTAAACTTATTTATCTCTGAGGTTACAGATGCAGATACAGGCTCATTAACTTATGTTGAGTTGTATAACGCAACAGGAGCACCGGTCAATCTGGCGAATTATAAATTGAAATTCTATACTTGGGGCGCACCTCCAACAGCTGAGAATTTACAATGTGACCTTGTATTGGCAGGAACAATACCAAACAATGCTACTAACGTAATTAAGGTTAGTAACAACGCAAACATTGCTGGTGTTACCCCTAATCAAACTTTTGCATCATGTGCAGGAGTAAATAATAATGATAATATCAGGCTGACTACAGCATCAGATGTACTGGTGGATCAATGGGGACCAACAGATGGTTCTACATTTACACCAGCAGGTCAGGCAGGTTATACTTATAGAAGGTTAAATACAGCAACGCTTCCAAGCACTACTTGGAATCCTGCAGACTGGACTTCATTAGATCCAGAGGATTATAGTAATATTGGAACTTATGCAATGACGGTGTCTAACTATCAGTATAGTATTGACAATGGTCCTTTCCAATCAAGTACAACATTTACCGGAGTTACTCCTGGTACGCATCCATTAGTTGTTAGAGATGTACTTACTGGTTGTGAATCTGAGCCTGTAGATGTGGAAATCGATGCTGTTGGTGCAATTACACCAGTGGTTGATTTTACATATGCAACACCGGTTTGTCAAATTTCAACCACTAATCCTCTGCCAATCCTTGGAGCTGGATTTACAGCTGGTGGAACATTTACATCGAACCCTGCCGCAAACATTGACATTAACCCAACTACGGGTGAAATAACTTTGGTTAATACAACTGATGGAACTTATGATATTACTTATAGTATACCATTTGACCCATTAACTTGTCAGGCTGCAGGTTCCAGAACATTTACAATTGTAATATCACCAGCAACACCAGCAAATGTGACATTTAGTTATACTTCCCCGGTTTGTCAGATTGCCCAGGCAACATTAGCACCAACATTGGATGCTGGTTTTGTTGCAGGAGGTACGTTTACAATCAATCCAACAACAGGAGTTGCAATTGACCCTGCAACGGGAGTATTGACTTTAGGAGCTACTGCAACAGCAGGAACTTATAATGTAACTTATACATTGGCACAAGATGTAGCTACTTGTAGAGCAGCGACAACTTCTAGTGCAATCCAGGTTGTTATTGATCCGGTTACTAATGCTAATGTAACATTCTCATATCCAACACCAGTTTGTTCAATAGCACAGGCAACGGTTGCGCCGATATTGGATCCTGCATTTACCACAGGTGGAACATTTACTGCTAATCCATCAACTGGAATTGCAATCAATGCGTCTACCGGAGTAATTACTTTAGGAACTTCTACTACACCAGGAACTTATTCAATCACTTATAGTGTACCACAGA
Source organism: Flavobacterium wongokense (assembly GCF_021608265.1). Classification (GTDB taxonomy): domain Bacteria; phylum Bacteroidota; class Bacteroidia; order Flavobacteriales; family Flavobacteriaceae; genus Flavobacterium; species Flavobacterium wongokense. The sequence goes on along the minus strand of NZ_JAKIHP010000001.1, from coordinate 854,622 downwards.
ATTTAGCAACATGCCAGGCATTGACAACGTCTCCTGCCATCCAGATTGTTATTGATCCTGCGACTACGCCAACAGTAGGCTTCAGTTATACCTCTCCGGTTTGTCCTGGTGAGACTGTTAACCCGATGCCGGTTTTAGGTGCTGGATTTACAACAGGTGGAGTCTTTGGACCAACACCATTAGTGGATCCTATAACAGGTGAAGTTGATTTGGATCAAACTACAGCGGGTACTACCTACCAAATCACGTATACAGTAGCTGCCAACAATGCAGCCTGTCAAAATGGTAATGTAGGTAACGCGTCAATCGCTATTTCATCGCCAATTTTGGTGGAACTTAGTGGGGGATGTCAAAACGTATACGTTTTGAATGCGACTCCGGTAAATGGTTCATTTGATCCGGCAACTGCTACTTACCAATGGTACAATGCACAAGGGCCGGTACTTAATGGTGATCAGCAAAGTTTAGATGTTCCTGTAATTGGCACTTATACGGTTGTTGTAACTTACAATGGTTGTCAGGTAACCTCTGCTCCGTTTGAAGTACTCTCAATAGCTTGTCAGATTCAAAGAGGTATTTCTGCGAATAATGATAATTTCAACGACACCTTCAATTTAACAGGTTTTGATGTTAAACATTTGACTATCTTCAACAGAATGGGAATGAAAGTCTATTCAAGAGGTAATTATGTCAATGAATGGGATGGAAAATCTGATGATGGTGATGAACTTCCTGACGGTACCTATTTCTATGTAATAGAAAGAAACACCGGAGGAGATTTGACAGGATGGGTTTACATCAATAGAGCACAATAACAACTTAATAATTTGCATTCAAAATAAAACAAAACAAAATGAAGAAAATATATTTCATTGCGATATTGGCTTTAGCGATTAACGAGTTAAGAGCACAGCAAGATCCGCATTACACGCAATACATGTACAATATGAGTGTAATGAATCCGGCTTACGCTGGTTCGAAAGAGAGTATGTCGGGAGGATTATTATACAGAGCACAATGGGTTGGGCTGGACGGAGCACCAACAACAGGAACTTTCTTCCTGCACAGTCCAGTAGGTAGAAACGTAGGTTTAGGTCTTTCTGTAGTTTCAGATAAGATTGGACCTGTAGAAGAAACCAACATCTATGGAGATTTCTCATACACCTTAAATTTAGGCGGAGAGCACAGGCTGGCTTTTGGTTTAAAAGCTGGGGCAACAATGCACAAGATTGATTTTGAAACAATCTATCCAACACTGCCACAGCCATCAACGCTTGATCCATTCTATGCATCAAATCCAAATACTACGTTCCTGAACATAGGTTCCGGGGTCTTTTATTATACAGATCACTATTATTTGGCTTTCTCTGTTCCGAACATGTTAAAATCTAAATATCTGGATTTTAACGGTAGGGAATATGGTACAGATGTAATACATTATTTCTTAACTGGAGGTTATGTGTTTGATTTAAATCCAAATTTAAAATTCAAACCTTCTGCGATGGTAAAATCATCGGTAGATGCACCAACATCATTTGATCTTTCTGCTAACTTCAAAATGTATGACAAGTTAGAATTAGGAGCAACTTACAGATTGGAAGATTCATTTGGAGCGATGGTAAATTTTGCCATCACTCCAAATTTGACAATTGGATATGCTTATGATCACGTTGTTTCAGATTTAAAGGTAGTAGCACCAGCTTCTCACGAGGTAATGTTGTTATTCGATTTAAATTTCCCGAAAAAAGTATCACAATCGCCTAGATATTTCTAACCTAATAAAAGCAATCCTAAAAATGAAAAATCTATATATAACATTAAGTTTTGTAGCCATTAGTTTTACAATCTCGGCGCAAAATAAAGACACAGCTGCAGCGGATAAATTATACAATCGATATGAGTATGTTGATGCAGCTAAAGAATATTTGAATCTTGTTGAAAAAGGGAAAGCTGACGGGTATGTATACAAACAACTGGCAGATACTTATTTTAATATGTTTAATACGGCTGAAGCTGCAAAATGGTATGCTAAAGCAACAGAAACACAGCAGGATGCAGAGACCTATTACCGCTATGCGCAAATGTTAAAGGCAAACGGAAAGTATGAAGAGTCAAATGCACAGATGCGAAAATTTGCTGCAGCAGCGCCTTCTGATTCTCGTGCCGTTGCATTTATGAAAAACCCTAATTATGTCCCAAAATTGATGGATAAGACTAAGCTCTTTAATATCAATCCTTCGGATGTAAGTAGTGATAAATCGGATTTCGGTGCAGTTCTATATGACAATGCCGTTTATTTTACCAGCGCCAGAAATGGAGCCCGTAAAAATTATGGTGCATTGGAAGAGCCTTTTCTTGATATTTACCGTGCAGATTACAACGCTGACGGAACCGTAACTAATGCTACAACAGTAGGTACATTAAACTCACAATATCATGACGGTCCATTAACAATGAGCGCTGATGGTAATACAGTTTACTTTACCAGCGATAGTTTCAGGGAAAATAAATTTGAGAAAGACAAAAAGAACAAGTTGAAATTAGGAAGAAACAGTATTTACAAAGCCACAAAAAATGGTGATTCCTGGGGGAATATAGAAATACTGCCTTTCAACAGCAAAGAATTCTCAACGAGCAACCCAAGTTTGAGCCGCGATGGAAAAACACTTTATTTCTCTTCGGATAGACCAGGAAGCCTTGGTGGAGTTGATATCTGGAAAGTGGCTGTCAATGAAGACGGAACTTACGGAGAACCACAAAATCTTGGAAACAAAGTGAATACCGAAGGGCATGAAAGCTTTCCGTTTATTGCTGATGATAACAAGACATTGTATTTCGCGTCAAGCGGAAAACAAGGTTTGGGAGGTATGGACATCTTTAAAATTGATTTGACCGAAGGTGATGCTACCAATTTAGGCAAACCTGTAAATACCGAGAAAGATGATTTCGCATTTACATTTAATGGTGTTAAAGGTGCCGGATTTATGTCAAGTAACAGAAATGGTAACGATGATATTTTTGCAGTAAGCCCAATTTGTGGTGTAGATGTTTTAGTACTTGTTACCAACGCTAAGACAGGTGAAATTTTGTCCAATGCAAGCGTTTCTATATTAGATGACCAGAAAAATGTTATCGCAACGGAAATGTCAAATGCAAAAGGCGAAGTGAAATACCGAGTTGAGTGTGACAAGCCATACGTAGTTCAGGCTTCTAAAGATGGCTTTGTTGGAAATACTTTTGCTGTTACCAAAAGCAAAGGACCAAATGCCAAAATTGATGCAGCATTACAACCAATCGAAACTATTATCACTGAAAACGAAATTGTGTTGAATCCAATTTATTTCGAATTTGATAAGAGCAACATTACTCAGGATGGTGCCTTTGAATTGGATAAGTTGATTCAGGTAATGAAGTCAAACCCAAATATGGTTATTTTGGCTAAATCACATACCGATAACAGAGGATCAAATAAGTATAACGAATTGTTATCTGACAGAAGGGCTAAATCAACCCGTCAGTATGTAATTTCCAGAGGAATTGCTGCAAACAGGATTTCTGCAAAAGGAATGGGTGAGTTGGAACCAAAAGTTGATTGCGGTGAAAACTGTACAGAAGAACAGCACGCACAGAACCGTCGTTCAGAGTTCCTGATCGTGAAATAATAAATTTATTTATAAATGAAAAAGCCGGACTACTATAGGTCCGGCTTTTTGTTTTTAAAGGCCATATCATTTAAAGCCAGATTTATAAAACACAAATACACTATAAATCAGTCATATATTTAATAAATCGCCATTTTTATTAAATATAATTTAAAAATTCATTCTTAAACAACCCTTTTTTTATTAATTAACTGTTAAAGTTGAAAAAACGTTTGTAATTATGCATTTGTTTAGAGTATCTTTGCATTATCAAAAAAACGGGGAGTGGTTTCCTCATATTTTTGGATAAATTTTCATAATTTATAGTTTTTTGGTTGGTTAATAGCATAAAAACTCAGTCATTAATTTGATTGGGTTTTTTTGTTTTGGTACATTTGGAACAGATATTGCAAACACAGTATAAAAACAAGTGCACCACATGAAAAAATATTTGTTATTATTATTAGTTTTTATAACTGTAAGTTTCGATACACAAAAGCCAGATGCCTATGATTCGGGCGAATGGTTTAAGTTTAGGATACATTACGGATTTGTAAACGCAGGTTACGCAACTCTTGAAATAAAAGATGCCGTTAGGGATGGTAAAAAGGTCTATCACGCCATTGGAAAAGGGTATACTGTCGGAATGTCACGTTTCTTTTTCAAGGTAGATGACAATTACGAAAGCTACTTTGACAAAGTCACTAACAAACCTTATCAGTTCGTCAGGAAAATTGATGAAGGAGGTTATACCAAAAACCAGGAAGGTTTTTTTAATCAGGACAACAATAAGGTTTTGATTAAAGATTATAAGAACAAAACTGAAAAATCTTTTTCAGTAACTGAAAACGTTCAGGACATTGTTTCAACATTTTACTTTTTGAGAAATCACCCTAATATTGATAAATTAAAAGTTGGTGAGTCAATAGTAGTTGACATGTTTTTTGACGATGAAGTATTTAAGTTTAAGTTAAAATTCATAGGAAGGGAAAATTTAAAAACTAAATTTGGAACCGCGCCAACCATGATTTTTAGGCCGATTGTCCAATCGGGAAGAGTCTTCAAGGAAGAAGAGAGTTTAACTGTCTGGATATCTGATGATGATAATAAAATCCCGTTAAGGATAAAAGCAAGTTTAGCTGTTGGTTCTATAAAAGCAGATTTAGACGGTTTCAAAGGATTGAAAAATCCATTTATGGTTAAAATGAAATAATTAATGACTACTAAAACAAATTCAGACACACTACTAGAAGCATTAGAACAAAAGTTTGATGCAATCAATCAAAAAACCGAAACACATCTTGAAGGATTGCTTTGGTCAAAACCAATCACTTATTGGGATTATATTCAAACCGATGCATTGCTGAATTTGCAGACACAAAGAACAGTCCTTCCTGATGAGATGGTTTTCATTATGTATCATCAGGTAAATGAATTGTTATTCAAAATGATACTTTGGGAAATAAATCAATTATGCCATACCGATAAACCCAAAACAGATTTTTTTACAGAGAAACTAAGAAGAATCAGCCGCTATTTTGATATGCTTACTACATCGTTTGACATCATGGGCGATGGCATGGAAGTGGATCAATACATGAAATTCAGGAATACACTGACTCCTGCAAGTGGGTTTCAAAGTGCTCAATACCGTTTAATTGAATTCTCTTCAACAGATTTGATTAATCTGATAGATTACCGCTTTAGGGAAACAATCGACAGGAATACGCCTTATTCGCATGCTTTCGAACATCTTTATTGGCAGGCAGCAGGGAAAGACCATAGTACAGGAGAAAAGTCATATTTAATTTTAGCGTTCGAAAAAAAATATCGTGAAGAGTTTCTTCGCTATATGGAAGAATACAATACCATTAATATCTGGCAAAAATTTAAACAACTACCTGAAGCCGATCAGAAAAATGAAGAACTTGTAAAAGCGATGCGTCATTATGACCACACCGTGAACGTAACTTGGGTTATGGGCCACTTAAACGCAGCACGGAAATACATTGATAGCGAAAAAGGTTCAGGTGAAGCAACTGGCGGAAGTGACTGGAAAAAATACATGCATCCAAAATACCAACGAAGAATATTCTTCCCGGAACTTTGGAGTGAAGAAGAATTAAAAAATTGGGGAGAAGGATATTAAGATAAACATGATGTCAAAAATCTTTCAAAAAATAATCATAATCACCCTTCTCGCTTCGTTCACAATCTCTTGTAATAAAACCAAGGAAGAGGAAGAAATCATCATCCCAAAAGCGAAACCAAAACTTGTCGAGTTTGGATTCAACATGCATGATTTTAACGTCGTAAACGATACCATACAATCGGGAGACACTTTTGGAAGCATCCTTGAACATCAAAACTTAAACGGAATCCAGGTTCACGAAGTTGTTACCAAAGTAAAGGATTCCTTCGATGTGAGAAGCATCAGAAGAGGAAAGCCGTTTACAATCCTTCGCAGCAAGGACAGAACCAATAAGATCCAGGTTTTTATCTATCAGCCAGACCGACTGAATTATTATGTGGTCGATTTCAGGGATTCCATTACCGCACATAAAAAAGCAAGGCCACTAACCTTTAAGACCCGCACCATTGCCGGAGCTTTGAATGGCTCATTATCTGAAACACTTCAAAACCTGAATGTAGATCCTTCATTGGCTCCCAAAATTGCCAAAATATACGCCTGGTCGATCGACTTCTTCAAATTGAAAAAAGGGGATAAATTTGGACTCAAATTCACCGAAAGGTATATCAATGACACAGTGTATGATGGAGTTGATAGTTTGAAAGCCTGCTTTTTTGAATACAAAGGCAAGAATATTTATGCCTTCCCTTTTGCTCCCGACGAGAATACCAAAAAGCAGCAGTATTACGATGAAGAAGGAAAAACATTAAAGAACTTCTTCCTGAAAGCACCGTTGAAATTTGTCAATATCACTTCGCGCTTTGCCAAAAACAGGTTCCACCCAGTTCAGCTAATCTGGAAAGCACATAAAGGAACCGATTATGCAGCGCCAACAGGAACACCTATTATGTCCACTGCGGCCGGAGTTGTAGAACAGGCAGGATTTACCACAGGAAATGGAAATTTTGTCAAGGTAAAACACGATAAAACCTATTCGACCCAATATTTACACATGTCAAAAATTTTGGTCAAACGCGGGCAAAGGGTAACACAGGGACAGGTAATCGGAAAAGTAGGAAGCACAGGTTTGGCAACAGGCCCACACGTTTGCTATCGTTTCTGGAAAAATGGCGTGCAGGTTGACGCCCTTAAGCTGAAACTGCCAACATCTACACCGATGGATTCCAAGTACAGGCAGAAATACATGGCCTATATGACACCGCTTAAAAGAGAGTTGGATAGTGTTGCAGCAGCCAGCGCAAAAAAATAATTGCATTTTTTTCCCAACTACAACGTTAGCGTAAAATATTGCTGATTTTTATACCAATCATATTTGTAAATTTGTCATTCACCCGAGGCTGACAAGCCGAATTGTACGAAGTAAAAAATTAAGAAATGGCTTTACCAAATATAAATCCAACAAGCACCACTGCCTGGAAAAAACTAAAGGGACATTATGCCCAGATGCAAAATGCCTCTATGCAGGAAATGTTTGCCAATGATACTACCCGAGCTGAAAAATTCAGCATTCAGTGGAATGATTTCCTCGTTGATTATTCCAAAAATATCATCAATCGGGAAACAATGGATTTGCTTCAGGATTTAGCAAAAGAAGTAAACTTAAAGTCTGCAATTGAAAGTTATTTTTCAGGAGATAATATCAATCAGACAGAAAACAGAGCAGTGCTTCATACCGCTTTGCGTTCACCTCAAAATGCAAGTGTTTTGGTTGATGGAAAAAATGTCATTCCCGAAGTTTTTGAAGTAAAGAACAAGATCAAATCGTTTTGCAACGAAATCATTTCAGGTTCAAGAAAAGGATTCACTGGAAAAGCTTTTACGGATGTCGTAAATATTGGGATTGGAGGTTCAGACCTTGGCCCGGCAATGGTTGTTGAGGCTTTGCAGTTTTATAAAAATCACCTTAATGTTCATTTTGTTTCCAATGTAGATGGTGACCATGTCAATGAAATCATCAAAAACCTGAATCCCGAAACTACACTTTTTGTTGTTGCTTCCAAAACCTTTACCACACAGGAAACGCTTTCGAATGCAGAAACAATCCGTGCCTGGTTTTTGAAATCGGCAAAGCAGGAAGATGTCGCGCAACATTTCGTCGCGGTTTCAACCAATATTCAGAAAGTAACCGAATTCGGAATCAATCCCGATAATATTTTTCCAATGTGGGATTGGGTTGGCGGAAGATTTTCGCTTTGGAGTGCCGTAGGTTTGTCTATAAGCTTAGCGGTTGGTTTTGATAATTTTGATGATTTGCTGAAAGGCGCCAACGAAATGGATGAACATTTCAAGACCGCCGATTTTGATAAAAACATTCCGGTCACTTTGGCTTTGTTAAGCATTTGGTACAATAACTTTTTTGGTGCCGAAAGCGAAGCCCTGATTCCGTATACACAATATTTGCAGAAACTGGCACCATACCTTCAACAGGGAATTATGGAAAGCAATGGCAAAAGTGTTGGGCGTGATGGGAATGTCGTGAATTATCAAACCGGAACCATCATTTGGGGTGAACCCGGAACCAATTCACAGCACGCATTTTTCCAATTGATCCATCAGGGAACCAAATTAATCCCAACCGATTTTATCGGATTCGTAAAGCCATTGTACGGAAATCAGAATCATCATGACAAACTGATGTCCAACTTTTTTGCACAGACCGAAGCATTGTTAAACGGAAAAACAGCAGCACAGGTAAAGGCAGAATTCGAAAAGCAAAACATAAATGGAGCAAAAGCGGATTTCCTATTGCCATTTAAGGTTTTTAAGGGCAATAAGCCAACAAATACCTTTTTGATAGAGAAACTAACGCCAAAAACTTTAGGCTCTTTAATCGCTTTGTATGAACACAAAATATTTGTCCAGGGAATCATCTGGAATATTTACAGTTATGATCAATGGGGTGTTGAGTTAGGAAAGCAACTGGCCAATTCCATTTTGGATGAAATAAATTCAGGCTCAGTAAACAAACACGATTCCTCAACAGAATTTTTGCTGAAACACTTTCTGAAAAACAAATAATTATCAAAAACGGCACTTTAAGTTGCCGTTTTTTTATGCCTTTTTCGTTATATTTGTTATTCTAAAAACCAAATTTATGTACACTTTTATCCAAAAATTCCATTCGGGCTGGGCCTATTTAGCATTGTTGTTATTAGTGGTTGCGGTTATAAATTCAATTGCCGGAATGTCTTCCAAAAAAGAATTCACACCCAAAGACAGAAAGATTGCCTTGTTTGGATTAATAGCAACGCACATACAATTGGTCGTTGGACTCATACTGTATTTTGTTTCTCCGCTAGGAAAAGCAGCTCTTGGAAACATGAGTGATTCGGCTTTGAGATTAACTTCGCTTGAGCATCCTTTGATTAACCTTATCGCAATTACCTTAATAACCATTGGCTGGTCAAAACATAAAAGAGCAGCGACAAGTGAAGCAAAATTTAAATCCATTGCCATTTTTTATGGTTTAGGTTTAGTCCTTATCCTGAGCAGGATTCCTTGGAATCTGTGGTTCTAAAACAGAAGTCCTGAAAAGGGCTTTTTTTATCAGGGCACATTTTTTGTTAGGTTGCCTTCATCTTAAAACAGCATACATGAATAACAAGATATTTATACTCCTTTTGGCTTTAACGACTTCTGTTTTTGGAAGCAGCCTGCTTGATAAAAAGCCTCAACAAAAGGACAAAAACAAAGACAAGTCAGCCAAAATTTCTGAAACCAAGGATAAGGAAAAAGCTGCAGTCATCGTAAAAGTAGACACTCCTAAAACTACGGTAGCCAAACTAAAAACCGGTTTGGAAATAGATACCCTGAATATAGCTGAGTTCAATTTCAAATTCCTTAAGAAAAACGCCCACGCTTCTTACTATCACAACAAATTCAACGGAAGGCGGACAGCCAGCGGCAAACGGTTTGACAACAACGGCTATACTGCGGCACACAAAAAACTTCCATTCGGGACTTTTGTAAAGGTTACCAATGAAGCCAATGGAAAATTCGTAATCGTTGAAATTACAGACCGTGGACCTTTCTCAAAAGTCCGTGAAATTGATTTAAGCCGAAGAGCATTTATGGACATTGCTTCCAATAAGAATTCAGGAATGGTTTTAGTTACCTTGGAAATAATTGAACCGAAGAAATAATCACCAATTTTTAAAGGGTTTTTTACTCAGGAAAGCATTGTAGTAGCGCTCGTCATTGGTTACTTCAGGACCAAGCCAGCTTGGTTTTTCAAACATTTCATCTTCCGACTGCAATTCGATTTCAGCCATTACCAAACCTTCATTGTCACCGCTAAAAATGTCGACTTCATAAATGTGTTGTCCCACTTTTACTTCGTATCGGATTTTATCAATAACACCTTCCTCACAAATACCCAATAATTTTTCTGCATCGGCAACCGGAATTTCGGTTTCCCATTCCAGCCGTGTAGTCCCGCCTGCATTTCCCTGTCCTTTGATGGTCAGATAAGCCTTGTCTTCCTTTATCCTGATACGAACGGCTCTTTCAGGATTTGAGCTTAGATAAGCCTGTACGATTCTTTTTTTCGAAAAGGCTTCGTGTATGAAATCATCCGAAAGGATTAAAAATTTGCGTTCTATTTCTACCATTTGTGATGAATAAGTAGCTAAAGATATTATAAATTTGTGAGATGACTGAACCAATTCCATACAGAAAAATTATCCATATTGATATGGATGCTTTCTATGCTTCTGTAGAGCAATTGGACAATCCTGAACTGCGCGGGAAAGCATTGGCGGTCGGCGGAAGCGAAACCCGTGGCGTGGTTTCGGCAGCAAGTTATGAAGCGCGGAAATTTGGAGTGCGTTCAGCAATGAGCGGTGTACAGGCAAAACGGAATTGTCCCCATTTGATTTTTGTCAGGCCACGATTTGAACGCTACAAGGAAATTTCAAAAAAAATCCGCGCCATTTTTCATGAGTATACCGATTTGGTTGAGCCATTGTCTTTGGATGAAGCCTATCTCGACGTTACCCAAAACAAAAAAGGAAATCCAAGTGCCACTCTGATTGCACGGGAAATCCGCAAAAAGATTTTTGATGAACTGGGTTTGACCGCTTCGGCCGGGATTTCAGTCAATAAATTTGTTGCCAAAGTTGCCAGCGATTATAACAAACCCAATGGGCAGAAAACGGTTAATCCTGAGGAAGTGGAGGAATTTTTAGAAAACCTGGACATCAGGAAATTTTATGGCGTGGGCAAAGTAACGGCGGACAGAATGTATCATCTCGGGATTTTTACAGGAAAGGATTTAAAATCGAAATCGGCAGAATTTCTCGAAGAACATTTTAGCAAAAGCGGTCTGTATTATTATAACATCGTGCGCGGAATCCATAACAGCCAGGTCAAACCGAATAGAACCACAAAGTCGGTTGCAGCCGAACATACATTCAATGAAAACCTGACTTCGGAAATCTTTATGATTGAAAAACTCGAGCGCATCGCCTCTGAACTGGAAAACCGATTAAAGAAGCATAACATTTCGGGAAAAACCGTCACACTCAAAATCAAATACAGCGATTTTACAACACAAACACGAAGCAAAACACTGCCTTACTTCATCGCTGATAAAGGATTACTTTTAGAGACTGCAAAAGAGCTCCTTTTTCAGGAACGGATGAAAGAATCGGTGCGGCTATTAGGAATCTCATTAAATAACTTAAATACCGAAATCAAGAAAACGGTTGTTGTTCAACTGAAGTTTGAATTTTAAGCATAAAAAAAGCCGTCCCAAACGAGACAGCTTTCTTATTATTAATTGTGGGAAATTATTTTTTGCTGAGTTTTGATAGTAATCTCAAGAATTCGATGTACAACCAAACTAATGTAATCATCAATCCCATTGCGCCATACCATTCCATGTATTTTGGCATTTTTGCCTGAACGCCTTTTTCGATTTGGTCAAAATCCAAAAACAAATTCAAAGCAGCAATCACGATTACAAAAACACTGATTCCGATGCTCATCATGGAATTTCCGTAATGAACCGGTTGGAAGCTTGTAAACAAGGTCAATAACCAGGAAACTAAATAATATGTTGCAATTGCCAATGTTGCGGCAAGAACCACCGCTCTAAATTTCTCGGTTACTTTTACGATTTCGTATTTATAAAGTGCAAAACAAACTATAAAAGTCACGAAAGTACAGCTCACAGCCTGTATCACAATTCCAGGATACATCACTTCGAAAATTGCTGAAATGCCGCCAATGAAAAGGCCTTCAAAAATAGCATAACCCGGAGCCAGATAGCCCGAAAGCTGTGGTTTGAATGTAGCAATCAAAACCAAAATAAAACCAACAATAGCACCACCAAAGGTAAACACCATAGGATTCTGGCCATTATAAGTCATTGTCCAGGTAACAGCAGCACTGGCAATTAAAAGGATTAGCATCAGGAAACTTTTATTCATCGTTCCTGAAACCGTCATAGCTTCGTTGCGGTCAATTACGACAGCATCGTGGGTAACTTCATCATTTTTCTTAAACGATTTTGTTTTAAAAAATGGATTGTTTGAGTTCATAATATTATTTTTTTGTCTAAAGTAATAAAAAATTTATTCGATTTCAGATACACGTAAAGTATTTACCATTCCCTTATCGGCAACAGGCATCGCAGCCAGGTTGATAAGCATATCACCTTTCTTCACGTAGCCTTTTTCTTTGGCGATTTCGTTAACGTCGCCAACAGTATCATCGGTGCTTACGAATTTGTCATAAAAGAAGGCATTTACACCCCAAAGCAAACTCAATTGCGTCAGGATTCTTTTGTTGGAAGTATATACCAAAACATGGGCTTGTGGTCTCCAGGCCGAAATCTGGAAGGCTGTATAACCACTATTGGTCAAAGTAGAAATCGCTTTTGCCTTTATTTCGTTGGCCATAATCGCCGCGTGGTAACAAATGGATTTGGTAATGAAACGTTTGGTTCTAACGTGAGGCGGATTTTGTGGGACAAGGATTAACGGAGAATCCTCAACAGCCTCAATAATCTGCGTCATCTTTTCAATCACTTCAACAGGATAATTTCCAACCGAAGTTTCTCCCGAAAGCATTACCGCATCAGCACCGTCCATTACCGAATTGGCAACGTCATTCACTTCAGCACGTGTTGGGGTTAAACTCGTAATCATCGTTTCCATCATTTGTGTTGCCACAATCACCGGAATCCTTGCGGTTTTCGCCCTGTTGATTAATTTTTTCTGGATCAACGGAACTTCATGCGCCGGAATTTCGACACCCAAATCTCCACGGGCCACCATCAAACCGTCACAGAAAGCTACGATTTTATCAATGTTCTCAACAGCTTCGGGTTTTTCTATTTTGGCAACAATCGGAATTTTATAATCGGAATTTTTGGCAATTAAATCCTGAAGTTCCTCTAAGTCTTTTGGAGTCCTAACGAATGAAAGCGCAATCCAGTCCACTTGTTGTTCGATAGCGAACAAGGCATCCTTAATGTCCTTTTTGGTCAAAGCAGGAAGCGAAACCTTTGTGTTTGGAAGGTTTACCCCCTTTTTTGATTTTAAAGGTCCGCCTTGTATTACCTTACAGACAACTTCTGTTGTTCCGTTGGTTTCCAATGCTTCAAACATTAACTTTCCATCATCCAAAAGAATCTTTTCTCCGGGATTTACATCACTTGGAAACTCTTTGTAATTCATGTAAACGCGTTCCTTTGTTCCGGGAACGTCTTCTGCGGTTTGAAAAGTAATAATGTCGCCAGGATTTACTACTACATCTTCCTTCATGACACCAACTCGAAGTTTTGGACCTTGTAAATCGGCTAATATTGCGGTATTGTATCCAAATTCATCATTCAAACTTCTGATAATGTCTATTCTTTCCTTTACATCGGCATAATCGGCATGGGAAAAATTGATTCGAAATACATTCACTCCTGCATCAATCATTTTCAGTATTACTTCTCTCGAACTACATGCAGGACCAAGCGTCGCTACAATTTTAGTCTTTTTTCTTGTTGGCATTATATTTAAAAAATTAAATTATTCTTTGACTTTATATTTTCTACATCAACCGAATACACGGTACTGATGCGCTCTATTTTTTTAATCTGGTTTGCTATTTTTAAAACATCGATGCTTTCGCAGGCATTGTCAATTTTGAGGAAATAGTCCACTTTTTTGAATTCGGGAACCAAATAAACCTTAGTCGAAAATTTGCTGTTGCTTTCAGCAAACAATCCTTGATTTACCCTTTGAGGCGCAAGCTGGATATCATTTTTGTTTTGGATTAAATCCCATGAAATCCCTGCTTTTTCATCTTCAAAAACAAACCTTGTAAACTGGGTTTCACCATCCTTATTGCTAATTTGGATATTGCAGTCGCTCTTTTTGAGCGTAATCGGTAAGTTTTGATTGATATAATAGGCTAATCGATAATCCTCCAAAGAAGTATGTATCGCAATTAATTGATAATCTATTTCATCAAACTCATCGATATGCAATTTGTGAACCGCCATATATTGCAAAATTAGTGGTAAATATAGTTTATCTGTTACAGACTTTTACAAACTAGGGTTTAGCTTAACGTTATTTTATAAACGAAAACGTTGTAGTTTCTGGGAATTTGTATTATTTATTGTTAATTTTTTCCTGAAGGGCAAAAAAAGCGCGCTGAGAAGCTTTCTCTTCGGCTTTCTTTTTGGATGTTGCCCTGGCTTTGGCTATTACTTTTCCGTCGATGCTGAGTTTTACGCCAAAATACTTTTGCCCGTCAATTCCGTTATCGTCAAAAACATCATAATTGAAAGATTTTTTTTCTTTCTGGCACCACTCAATCAGCAAACTTTTGTAACTGATAACCTTACCTTCGAGTTTGGCAATGTCAACATACGGAATGATGACACTTTTGCGGATGAATTTTTCACAAAATTCATAACCTTTATCCAGGAAAATTGCCCCAACCAAGGCTTCAAAAATATTCCCATGGATATTTTCACCAAAATGCTGTGTAGGCACTTTGCTATCCACAAACCGGATTAAATCCAAATCCCGGCCCAATTCGTTTAAATGCTCACGGCTTACAATTTTGGAGCGCATTTTAGTAAGGTAACCTTCATCGCCAGTTGGAACTTCATTGTATAAATGGGCAGCAATGACGGCACTTAACATGGCATCGCCTAGAAATTCCAAGCGCTCATAATTCATTGGGTTTCCTTTGGAATCAAATTTGTTTGTTGAGCGGTGTGTAAATGCTTTTTCGTAATAAAAAATATTTTGAGGCTTGAAGCCAATTATATTTTGGATTTCACCAAAAAAATTCCCGTCCTGAGTTGAACGGGAATTTTTAAATATATTTTTTAAGATTTTCATTTATATTTAATCTTGTACTTTTTTGAATAAAACACACGCATTGTGCCCTCCAAACCCAAAAGTATTACTCATCGCAACATTGATATCCCTTTTCTGGGCTTTGTTCAACGTTAAGTTTAAACTTGGGTCAATATTTTCATCAACAACAGTATGATTGATTGTTGGTGGTACAATTCCATGTTTCATAGCCAAAATAGATGCAATCGCTTCAATCGCACCGGCAGCACCCAATAAATGGCCTGTCATCGATTTGGTTGAATTGATATTGATGGTTTTGGCATGATCTCCAAAAACAGCACTGATGGCTTTTAATTCGGCAACATCTCCAAGAGGTGTTGAGGTTCCGTGGGTATTGATGTGATCAACATCGGTAGGCTTCATGCCTGCATCGCGCAAGGTATTTTCCATTACGGCAATTACACCAATTCCTTCAGGATGTGGAGCTGTTAAGTGATAGGCATCCGATGACATTCCACCACCGCCGATTTCACAGTATATTTTGGCACCACGTGCTTTTGCATGTTCGTATTCTTCCAAAACCAAAGCACCGGCTCCTTCACCAAGCACAAATCCGTCACGTGTTGCGTCAAAAGGCCTGGAAGCCGTTTCCGGGCTTTCATTCCTTGTTGACAATGCCTGCATTGAATTAAACCCTCCCATTCCTGCAAT
Source organism: Flavobacterium wongokense (assembly GCF_021608265.1). Lineage (GTDB taxonomy): Bacteria > Bacteroidota > Bacteroidia > Flavobacteriales > Flavobacteriaceae > Flavobacterium > Flavobacterium wongokense. Next base: position 838,807 of record NZ_JAKIHP010000001.1, on the reverse strand, counting down.
GGTTACTGCAGCTTCAGAACCACCAGAAATGATAACATCACACATTCCTAAACGGATATAGTTGAAGGCATCAATCATCGCATTGGCAGAAGACGCACATGCAGAAACGGTAGTATAATTTGGACCCATGAAACCATTTCTCATCGAAATGTGGGCTGGAGCGATATCGGCAATCATTTTTGGGATAAAGAAAGGATTGAAACGTGGAGTTCCGTCACCTTGTGCATAACTGATTACTTCTTCCTGGAAAGTTTCCAATCCGCCAATTCCAGCGCCCCAGATTACACCAACTCTTTGCTTGTTAACATTGGTATCTGTAATTCCGGCATCAGCAATAGCTTCCTGGCTGCACGCCACAGCGTATTGCGCAAATTTATCCATTCTTCTTGCCTCTTTACGGTCCATATAATCTTCAATATTGAAGTTTTTGACTTCGCAGGCAAATTTTGTCTTATGCTTTTCGGTATCGTAATAGGTAATTGGAGCTGCACCGCTAACGCCATTAACTAAAGCGTTCCAGTACTGTTCAATGTTATTTCCAATTGGTGTTATTGCACCCAAACCTGTTACTACAACTCGTTTTAACGCCATAATTTATTTTTTTCGATTGTATTTAAACAAATAATACCCATGTTTTCTTCAAATATAATCATTAAAGAGACAAGGGTATTTCAATATTTTTAGATTGAATTTCAATCAATTTTTACTTTTTAGTAAAAATAATAAAAAATCCGTGAAACTAGTTCAAGTCTCACGGATTAGTAATTATTATTTTTTTGCTTCTTCGATGTAAGAAATAGCTTGACCTACAGTAGCAATGTTTTCCGCTTGGTCGTCTGGAATCTGAATATCAAATTCTTTTTCGAATTCCATAATCAACTCAACAGTGTCTAATGAATCAGCGCCTAAATCATTTGTGAAGCTTGCTTCTGTTACAACTTCGTTTTCATCAACGCCTAATTTGTCTACAATAATCGCTTTTACTCTTGATGCAATGTCTGACATAATTTCTAATTTTTAATTTTAATTTGTTGGCAAAAATAAAAAACTTTATTTTAAAACAACCTTTTTGTTAGTAAATGTGACCACGAAATTAAAAAATTTATTTGAGATTCTTACATAATCATGGTTTTAATTCGGGTATTTATTCTTTTTTTTGTGCTGTAATTTTATTTCGAAATGAAAAAGATTTTGCTTTTTGCTTCGGGCACTGGTTCCAATGTGGAAAATATTATTCGATACTTCAAAAATCACCATGATATTATCGTAGTCGGCGTCTTCACTAACAATCCGCATGCCAAAGTTTTAGAGGTAGCAAAAAGCAATAATGTTCCAACATTGGTCTTCAGCAGGGAAGAACTTTCCGGAAGTTTCGTTTTGGATAAAATAAAAGAGCTTGAACCCGATTTGATTGTATTAGCGGGATTTTTATGGAAGATGCCCGAGCAGATTGTAGCAGCTTATCCGAATAAGATAATCAATATCCATCCGGCTTTGCTTCCAAAATATGGAGGAAAAGGAATGTATGGCATAAAAGTGCATCAGGCGGTTTTGGACAATAAGGAAAAAGAAACCGGAATTACCATTCATTATGTCAATGAGCATTATGATGAAGGGGAATTCATTTTTCAGCAAAAAGTAGCCATCAGCAACTGCAGAACTCCAGAAGAAATTGTTGCAAAGGTCCATGAGCTTGAACACAAACATTTTCCGGAAATAATAGAAAAAATAATCAAAACCCACTAAAAAATTGAGCCATCAAATCCACATATACACAGACGGCGCAGCCAAAGGGAATCCCGGAAACGGAGGTTATGGTGTTGTGATGGAATTGGTTGGAACCAATTACAAAAAGGAATTCTATGAAGGATTCCGGCATACGACCAATAACCGGATGGAATTGCTTGCCGTAATTGTTGGTTTGGAAAAAATAAAAAATCCCGGTTCAAAAGTTTTAGTCGTTTCCGATTCTAAATATGTTGTCGATGCGGTTGAGAAAAAATGGGTTTTCGGTTGGGAGAAAAAAGGCTTCAAAGACAAAAAAAATCCCGATTTGTGGATGCGTTTCCTAAAGATTTACCGTCAGCACCAGGTTGATTTCAAATGGATAAAGGGCCACAACAATCATCCTCAAAACGAGCGTTGTGATGAATTGGCAGTAATGGCATCGGCTTTACCCAATTTATCTGTGGATGTTTTTTATGAAAAGGAAGAGCAGAAACTGCTTTAAAATTTGCTTCCGAATAACCTTTGCAACTATCAAACTTTAGACTTATCTTTGCGCCTTTAATTTGAAACACAGATAATGAACAAACTTTTAATAGTAGGAACGGTTGCTTTTGACGCTATCGAAACCCCTTTTGGAAAAACAGATAAAATCTTAGGTGGAGCAGGAACCTTCATCGGACTTTCGGCTTCGCATTTTAACTTACAATCAGCTATTGTTTCAGTGGTTGGTGATGATTTTCCACAGGAATATTTAGATTTATTGACTTCAAGAAACATTGATATTTCGGGATTAGAAATTGTTAAAGGTGGAAAGACCTTCTTCTGGAGTGGTCGTTACCACAACGATATGAATTCGAGAGACACTTTGGCTACTGAGCTTAATGTTTTAGCTGATTTCAATCCGATTGTCCCTGAAAATTTCAAGGATGCTGATGTGGTAATGTTAGGAAACTTACACCCAATTGTGCAAACAGGAGTTTTGAATCAAATGGCGAAAAAACCAAAACTGGTTGTTTTGGATACGATGAACTTTTGGATGGATTGTGCCTTGCCGGAATTATTGGATGTTATCAAACGTGTAGATGTAATTACGATCAATGACGAGGAAGCGCGTCAATTGTCTGGAGAATATTCTTTGGTGAAGGCTGCAGCTAAAATCCACACAATGGGTCCAAAATATGTAGTGATTAAAAAAGGAGAGCACGGTGCGCTGATTTTCCACGACCACGAAATCTTTTTCGCTCCTGCATTGCCTTTGGCAGATGTTTTCGATCCGACTGGAGCCGGAGATACTTTCGCAGGAGGATTTGCAGGATTCATCACGCAACAGGGAGATGTTTCATTCAATACAATGAAAACCGCTATCATTCAGGGTTCTAATCTCGCTTCATTCTGCGTTGAGAAATTTGGAACCGAAAGAATGTTGGAACTAAACAAGGAAGAGGTGAACAAACGCTTGAAACAATTCAAATCGTTAACACATTTTGAAATAGAATTATCATAAATTTATGCCTCGAAATTTCGGGGCATTTTTATTTTTATACAACACTAATTACAACACAACAACTACAATGAGCGACGCGATAAAACACGAATGTGGAATTGCACTTTTAAGATTAAAAAAACCGTTGGAATTCTATAAGGAGAAATACGGTTCGGCTTTTTACGGAATACAGAAAATGTACCTGTTGATGGAAAAGCAACACAACCGAGGACAGGATGGCGCCGGATTTGCCTCAATTAAAATGGACGTTGATCCGGGCGAAAGATACATCAGCCGTGTTCGTTCCAATAAAGCACAAGCGATTCAGGATATTTTTGGGCAGATTAATGAGCGAATTAACGAAGAACTGACTTTACATCCGGAATATCAGGACAATGTTGCCCTGCAGAAGGAAAACATTCCTTACATCGGGGAATTGTTTTTGGGCCACGTCCGTTACGGAACCTATGGGAAAAACAGCATCGAAAGCGTTCATCCATTTTTACGCCAGAACAACTGGATGCACCGAAACCTGATTTTGGCTGGAAACTTCAATATGACCAATGTTAAGGAACTTTTTAATAGTTTGGTCGAGTTGGGGCAGCATCCAAAAGAAATGACTGATACCGTTACCGTAATGGAAAAGATTGGACATTTTCTAGACGATGCGGTTACCGACTTATATCAGGAATGCAAAAATAATGGTTTGTCCAAAAGGGAAGCTTCTCCGGTTATTGCCGAAAAGCTTGATATCCCAAAAATATTGAAACGTGCTTCCAAAGGCTGGGATGGCGGTTTTGCGATGGCCGGGCTTTTAGGTCACGGAGATGCATTTGTACTGCGTGATCCTGCAGGAATACGTCCGGCGTTTTTTTACCAGGATGACGAAATTGCGGTTGTGGCTTCGGAACGGCCGGTTATTCAAACGGTTTTCAATGTGCCATTTGAAAAAGTACAGGAATTAAAACCGGGAAATGCCTTAATCATCAAGAAAAACGGAACAATTACTGAAGAGGAAATCATTGTTCCAACAGAAAAGAAAGCATGTTCATTTGAAAGGATTTATTTTTCGCGAGGAAGCGATGCAGAAATTTACCAGGAACGAAAAGAATTGGGCAAATTGATTCTTCCTGCGGTTTTGGAATCCATAGACAATGATACTGACAATACTGTTTTCTCTTATATTCCAAATACTGCTGAAACATCTTTCTATGGAATGGTCGAAGCAGCAAATGATTTTCTGAATCAAAGGAAAAATCAATTCATTCTTGACAATAGGAAAACCTTAACTAAGGAAAAACTCGAAGAAATCCTATCTGTAAAAATCAGGACAGAGAAAATAGCGATAAAAGATGCCAAATTAAGGACGTTCATTACCGAAGATAGTAGCAGGGATGACCTTGTTGCCCATGTATACGACGTAACGTACGGAGTCATAAAAACCACGGATAACCTGGTAATCATTGATGATAGTATCGTACGCGGAACAACCTTAAAAATGTCGATCATCAAAATGATGGACAGGCTTCATCCAAAACGCATTGTTATCGTTTCTTCAGCACCACAAATCCGTTTTCCGGATTGTTATGGGATTGATATGGCAAGGCTTGAAGGATTGGTAGCTTTTCAGGCAACTTTAGAATTATTGAAGGAACGAAATTTATACCACATTGTGGATGAGGTTTATGCCAAATGCAAAGCACAGGCTAATTATAAGGATAATGATGTTGTGAATTATGTCACCGAAATTTACAAACCCTTTACAGATAAGGAAATCTCAGACAAAATAGCCCAACTATTAACTTCTGAAGACATTAATGCAGAAGTAAAAATAATTTTCCAGACCGTTAATGATTTGCACACTGCGTGTCCAAAAAATCTAGGCGATTGGTACTTTACAGGTGACTATCCAACACCAGGTGGAAATCGTGTTGCGAACAAGGCATTTATGAATTTCTACGAGGGTAAAAATGCACGCGCTTACTAAAATTTTAACATTTTTTGTCGTTCAACGATTAATGCTGTAGTTCGTCTAAATTATTTGCTGTTAGCGTTCTATACCCTATATATTTGTTGAACCATAGCATTAGTAGGTTAAGTTTATGGTAGATTTGGGGCAAAAAGGGTGAAAAGAAATTTTCACCTTTTTTATTTTATAAATGTCTGAAAATCATAAACAAATAGGTTATTTCACTCGCATTTGCCTATCATCCCAATATAATTTTAACAAAAAACCTTGTTTTTTAACAACTTATCAATAGTTTTGTCCTACCATAGTATTTAGTAGGTTAAGTTTATGGTAGATTTGGGGCAAACAGGTGGAAGAGATTCCGCCTGTTTATTTTTTATACTTATCCCAAATAAAAAACCGACTGTTCTCACAATCGGTCTTTAATCTTAAAAAGATATTTTTTGTTATTTTTCTATAGCATAAAGTCGTGCTACTTCTGTCCAGTTGATTACATTAAAGAAAGCTTCAATATAATCGGGACGACGGTTTTGATAATTTAAATAATAAGCATGTTCCCAAACATCCATTCCAAGGATTGGTGTCCCGCCACAGCCAACGCCAGGCATTAATGGATTGTCCTGGTTTGGTGTTCCGCAAACATCTAGCTTTCCATCTTTTACACAAAGCCATGCCCATCCTGAACCAAACTGTGTTGCTCCGGCTTTTGAGAAACGTGCCTTAAACTCATCAAAGCTTCCAAAAGCAGCATCAATAGCCTCAGCTAAATCGCCACTAGGTTTTCCTCCACCTGTCGGAGACATCACCCTCCAAAAAAGATTGTGGTTATAATAACCGCCACCGTTGTTTCTAACGGCTGCATTTTTCATGTCAAGATTAATCAAAATGTTTTCTATTGATAAGCCTTCCAAATCAGTTCCTGCGATTGCAGCGTTCAGATTTGTAGTATAAGCATTGTGATGTTTTGAATGGTGGATTTCCATTGTTCTGGCATCAATATGTGGCTCTAATGCATCGTATGCATAAGGTAATGGTGGTAATTCAAAAGGCATAATATATGGTGTTTAAAAGTTATTAAAAATAATTGAATTCAAATTTAATCATTTAACTTCGTAAAAGGAAAAACCTTAATAAATATTTAATATCAAAGCATAATGGCATTCGATTTACAGCCGTCGTATCTTCAGGATGATTTAATAAAACTGATTCCGCTTGAGGAAAGTGATTTTGACAGATTGTTCGAAGTAGCATCCAATCCCAGAGTCTGGGAACAGCATCCGAATCCGAATAGATATAAGTTAGAGGATTTTACGAACTATTTTAATGGAGCCATTGAATCTAAAGGAGCTTTTCTGGTTGTTGATGCCAAAACCAATGAAACTGTGGGCTGCAGCCGTTATTACGATTATAACGAAGCAGACAACTCTGTTTTGATAGGATATACTTTTATCGGAACCAAATTTTGGGGCACTGGATATAACAAATCCCTGAAAAAATTGTTGCTCGACTATGCCTTTCAGTTTGTGGATAAGGTCTACTTCCATATTGGAGCCTTTAATATCCGTTCACAAAAGGCAATCGAAAAAATAGGAGCACAAAAGGTTGATGAATTTGAAGTGGAATATTATGGGGAACCAAGCAAACTCAATTTTGTATATGTAATTGACAAATGATTACCGTAAAACGCACAAATATTAAGCCTTACAGCATATTGTGTTTACTAAATTAATCCAAAGCGAATCATGCAAAAAACAGCTTTCTCGATATACGATGCCTCTGCAGGTTCAGGAAAGACCTATACTTTGGTAAAGGAATATCTTAAAATTATTCTCCTTTCCAAAAAACCAGATGCCTATCGCAACATACTTGCCATTACGTTTACCAATAAAGCGGTGCACGAAATGAAAAGCCGTGTCGTGGAAAGCCTTTCTGAATTTGCCAAAGAAAATCCTTCGGATAAAGCGTTGAAACTGATGCAGGACATTCAGGTTGAAACAGGCTTGAGCCTTAACGCGATTACTGAAAAAGCCAAGAGCATCATCAAGAACCTGATTCACAATTATGCCGCTTTTGACATTTCAACCATTGATAAGTTTACACACAAAGTGATTCGGGCTTTTGCACACGATTTGAATCTGCCGATAACTTTTGAAGTTTCGTTGGACACCGAAAGTATTTTGACTGAAGCCGTTGATGCCATTATCGCCGAAGCAGGAAATGATGCAGAATTGACTAAGCTGCTCGTCGATTTTACAATGGAGAAAACAGATGATGATAAATCCTGGGACGTTTCGCGCGACATCATGGAAACCGGCAAGCTGATTTTAAACGAAAACAACCGAGAAGAAATCACGCATTTCCAAAACAAAAAAATCGAGGATTTCATTGTAATCAAAAACAAGCTGACGGAACTTTGTGAGCAATTCGAAGCAGAAACTGTGGCAATGGCAACTGAGGCATTGACTTTGATTGAGAATAAAGGCATTGATTTGAATTCGTTTTCACGTCAAACATTCCCAAATCACCTGCAGAGCATCCGGGAAAAAAGGTTTAATACGAAAAATAAATGCTATTACGAATTTGAGGATATTGCAATCAATAAAAACGCTGTTGACAAGGAGATCATAGAAGCAATAATTCCACAATTACTCGAAATCCTGGCATCGATTTATAAAAAATTTGAAACCAAAAACTTTTACGAAGCTTTTCTCAAAAACATTACACCACTTTCATTGCTGAATACTGTGAGCAACGAATTGAACAAAATCCAGCAGGAACAGGGAATCCTCTCGATTTCGGAGTTTAACAAACTTATTTACGAACAAATCCAAAATCAACCAGCGCCTTTTATTTATGAGCGTTTGGGCGAAAAATACCGGCATTTTTTCATAGATGAGTTTCAGGATACTTCTGAAATGCAATGGCACAATCTCATTCCGCTGATTGACAATGCCACTTCGGCGATGGTTGAAAATGAAAATGGAACACTCATGATTGTTGGTGATCCAAAGCAATCCATTTACCGTTGGCGTGGTGGGAAAGCTGAGCAGTTTATTGAGCTCAGCAAAGATAAAAACCCATTTAACAATCCCGACAAAAAGTTGTTTTCACTGAAAACCAACTGGCGCAGCTATTCGCAGGTAATTGATTTTAACAACAGTTTCTTTAATCTGATTGCGGATGAATTCGCAAACGAAGATTATTGGGATTTGTATAAAAACCGAAGCCATCAGGAGCGAAATGACAAAAAAGGCGGTTATGTCAATATTTCGTTTGTCCCGAAAACGGAGAAAGCAGACTTTGGTGAAGAAGAAAACCTGGCAAAAGACGAATTGTATTTAGACGCAACTTTAAAAACAATTTTAAACACAAAATCAAAAGGTTTTCAGAATAGGGACATTGTCGTTCTGACGCGAAAGAAAGCCCACGGAACGCAAATTGCAAATTATCTGACCGAAAATGGGATTCCAATATTGTCAACCGAAAGTTTGTTGCTGGGCGCGTCTTCCGAAGTGCAGAGTTTACTTTGGGTGTTGCGTTACCTGAACAATAATAACGACTTATTGGCAAAAGCAAATTTCCTTTACTACTTAGCATTGAATCAGGAAAAACATCAAATTCACGATTTTATAGCAGAAGGAATGCAGCTAAGCAATGAAAATGAATTTCAGCAATGGTTAACCGGCTTCAATATTGATTTTTCGTTTGCCAACATCCGAAAGAAGTCGCTGTATGAAGCAACAGAAATCATAATTTCGAAAATCATCCCAATTCAAAAAAGGAATGCCTATGTGCAGTTCTTTTTGGATTTGGTTTTGGAGCACGATTTAAAAAAACAGGCCGGAATCTCGGATTTCCTGTATTATTGGGATAACAATTCAGAAAAACTCAGCATTCCTTCGCCCGAAGGCAATGACGCGGTCAGGATTATGACCATTCATAAGTCAAAAGGCTTGGAATTTCCGGTGGTGATTTTTCCTTTTGCAGATGAAGATTATAGTAAAGGGCCAAAGGAGAAAATATGGCTCAACGCCGTTGAGGAAGAGTTTGGTTTGCCAAAGGTTTTGGTTGACAAAAGCAACGCCGTGTCCAGTTATGGTGAAGAAGCTGCGTTGACATTCCATCAAAAAAAGCAGGAAGAGTTATTGGATGATATCAATGTTTTGTACGTCGCTTTGACACGTGCCGAAGAGCAATTGCATGTTATTTCTGCAATGCAGTCAAAGGCAAAAACAACCGGGGAATATCCTAAAAACATGGCGACATTTTTCATCAAATATTTAGAGTCAAAAGAAATATTCAGCGAAGAAAAATTCGAATATTCATTTGGCTCAGCCCAAAGATTATCACAAGCTGAGGAGGCTGGGGAAGCAACCAAAACAGTTCCGCAACTTCAGGCCACCTTAAACCCGAAAAACATCAAAATAGCCCAACGCGAAAGTTTGATGTGGAATACGAAGCAGCAAAAGGCGATTGAATACGGAAACATCATCCACGAAATTCTCTCCTTCATCAAAACAAAGGACGATATCGATTTGGCATTGACCAAAGCCATTGAAAACGGATTGATAGTTTCCGGACAAAGAGAGGAAGTCCTTAAAACGATTCTGCAAATTGTAATGCATCAGGATTTGGAATTGTTTTTTTCAAAGCAGCATAAAATCCTAAATGAAAAAAACATCATCCAAAAAGAAGGAAGCATTGTTAAGCCAGATAGAATGGTTCTGACGGGCAATAACGAAATTTATTTATTGGATTATAAAACCGGATCACATCAAACGAAGTATACCCATCAATTGGAAAACTATCAGAACGCCATTGAAAAAATGGGTTTTAAAGTGACTAAAAAAGCGCTGGTTTATATTGGGGAAACTTTGGAAGTGGTAAATTTGTAATCTTTAAAAACAAACACAAACTAAAATTCATAAACACAACATGTACGGAAAAATTCAACAACACTTACAAAATGAACTGAATGCCATAGAACAAAATGGGCTTTTCAAAAAGGAACGCGTCATCACTTCACCACAAGGAGCTGAAATTATAGTAAATGGCGAAACTGTTTTAAACTTTTGTGCCAATAATTACCTCGGATTATCATCGCATCCCGAAGTGGTTCAGGCAGCCAAAGATGCTTTGGACTCGCATGGTTTCGGAATGTCGTCTGTACGTTTCATCTGCGGAACCCAGGACATCCATAAAACCCTTGAAAAAAAGATAGCCGATTTCTACGGTACAGAGGATACTATTTTATATGCTGCAGCTTTTGACGCCAATGGCGGTGTTTTCGAACCGTTATTAGGCGAAGAGGATTGTATCATTTCAGACAGCTTAAACCATGCCTCGATTATTGATGGTGTGCGTTTGTGCAAGGCAGCGCGTTACCGCTATGAGAATTCCAATATGGAAGATTTGGAAAACCAATTGAAAAAAGCGGTCGAAACCGGACATCGTTTTAAACTTATCGTTACCGATGGAGTTTTCTCGATGGATGGATTAGTGGCGCCATTAGACAAAATCTGCGACCTTGCTGATAAATACGATGCTTTGGTAATGGTTGATGAATGCCACGCAGCAGGATTCATTGGTGCAACCGGAAAAGGAACACTTGAAGCCAAAGGTGTAATGGGAAGAGTTGACATTATCACAGGGACTTTAGGCAAGGCACTTGGAGGTGCGATGGGCGGTTATACTACAGCAAAGAAAGAAGTTATTGAAATCCTGCGCCAGCGCTCACGCCCTTATTTGTTTTCAAATTCATTGGCACCAGCTATTGTTGGAGCTTCAATAAAGGTTTTTGAACTTCTGGAAAAAGATACTACGCTTCGTGACAAGGTCGAATGGAACACCAACTATTTTAAAGAAGGATTACGCAAAGCCGGAATTGATTTTATTGACGGAGATTCTGCAATTGTACCCGTTATGCTTTATGATGCTAAGCTTTCCCAAATTATGGCCGACGAACTCCTTAAAAAAGGTATCTATGTTATCGGATTCTTTTATCCGGTTGTGCCAAAAGACAAGGCACGCATAAGGGTCCAGCTATCGGCGGCTCATACACAAAAGCATTTGGATCAGGCGATTAATGCATTCGTTGAAGTTAGAAATCAGTTAAATATTGAAAAAAAACACTGATTTTTTCACAATTAGTGTTGAATCCTTATATAATTCACACATTTTAACATTTTGATTTTGTTATTAGAATATTACGTGTTACTTTTGTCTCGTTATAATTATTATAATCTAATCAAATAAAGTATGAAACATCTTAACAAATTATTCGTTGCTTTGGTAATGTTAGCTGGATTCAGCTCACAAGCTCAAGACACTAACAACCCTTGGGCGATTTCGTTTGGGGTTAATGCAGTAGACACTAGAGTTAGCGCTGCATCTAAATTGGAGGATCAATTTTCTCAGTTCTTTAATGCTAAAGACAACTGGAACATTTTGCCTTCAGTATCTTATTTAAACGTATCTAAATACGTTGGTAGTAATTTCTCTTTTGGAATTACTGGATCTATTAACAAAATCGACAGATTTGTACAGCCAAGAATTGGTGAAGGACCATATACTGTAACTAATCCGGGAGACCTTAACTACTATGCAGCTGATGCGGTTATCAACTATAGCTTGATGAACCTAATCAAATCTAAAACAATCGATCCTTCTATCCATATCGGTGGAGGTTACACTTGGATTGGTGATGACATGCACGCAGGTACATTAAACGGAGGTTTGGGATTAACTTACTGGTTTACTGAAATGGTTGGTTTATCTGTACGTTCTACTTACAAACAATCTTTCGAAGATTTACGTGAAGATATGCCATCTCACATGCAGCACTTCGCTGGTCTTACTTTCAAATTTGGAGGAAAAGATACAGACGGTGATGGAATCTATGATAAAGATGATGCTTGCCCAGAGCAGGCTGGTTTAAAACAATTCAACGGTTGTCCTGATACTGATGCTGACGGAATTGCTGATAAAGATGACGCTTGTCCAGAAGTTGCTGGTCCAGCTGAATTCCAAGGTTGTCCTGATACTGACGGTGACGGAATCGCTGATAAAGACGATGCTTGTCCAGAAGTTGCTGGTTTGAAATCATTAAACGGTTGTCCTGATGCTGACGGTGACGGTGTTACTGACAAATCAGACAAATGTCCAGATGTTGCCGGTCCAAAAGAAAACGCAGGTTGTCCTTGGCCAGATAGAGATGGAGATAAAGTTTTAGATAAAGATGACAAATGTCCAGACGTAGCTGGTACTGTTGCTAACAATGGTTGTCCAGAAGTATCTGACGAAGTTATCAAAAGATTGAATGACTATGCTAAAACGATCTTATTCGATACAAACAAAGCATCATTCAAACAACAAACTTACCCAGTATTGCAGGCAATGGTTGCTATCTTGAAAGAGTATCCAAATTCTAACTTCTCGTTAGAAGGACACACTGACAGCGATGGAACAGACGCACACAACCAAAAATTATCTGAAGAAAGAGCTGCAGCAGTTAAAAACTACTTAATCGAAAGTGGTATTGCTTCTAACAGATTATCTTCACAAGGTTTCGGTGAGTCTAAACCAATCGATACTAACAAAACTAAAGCTGGTAAAGCTAACAACAGAAGAGTTGAAGTGAAATTAGTAAAATAATTTTCTCTAAAATAAATTCAGGAAAAACGCTCCGATATTCGGGGCGTTTTTTTATTTTTATGGAATGTCAAAACCAACATTCCTCCATCTTTTAGCCCAGGAAATACTAAAATCACATTCTGATAATTTATCAGGCCTTACCATAGTCTTACCCAATAAAAGAGCCAAAGTCTTTTTGCTTGATGAATTGAGGAAATTGATATCCAACAATGTCATTGCGCCCGAAATCATAAGCATAGAAGAATTTGTCCAGGATGTTGCAGGGATACGCTCGATTGACAGTGTAGAGCTGTTATTCGAGTTTTATGAAGTCTATCTTTCTCTAACCAATGAGAAACCCGAATCTTTTGAAAACTTTGCCAATTGGGCGAAAACATTACTGCAGGATTTTAATGAAATCGACCGCTATCTATTAGATCCGAATGCCATCTTAAAATATCTCGAAAACATAAAGGAAATAGAGCATTGGTCGGTTGACATTGACAAACGGACAGAACTCATTGAAAAACACCTGCTGTTTTGGAAAAAACTCCCCGATTATTATCACTCGCTATATCAATATTTACGCAACAAAGGAGTAGGTTATCAGGGATTGATTTACCGGGAAGCAGTTGAGAACCTAGACCATTTTTCAGAAAACAACGATAACAGGCAGTTTATTTTTGCAGGATTCAATGCATTAAACCAGGCAGAAGAGAAAATAATCCAGCACTTGCTGGCTTTGGAAAATGCCAAAATCTATTGGGACATTGACGAAACACTGCTTTACGATTCTTTTCATGATGCCGGGCTTTTCCAGCGTCGATTCAAATCGGAATGGATTTATTACAAATCGCATCCGTATGAGTGGATTGTAAACGATTTTAAGAAGGAAAAGAACATTCAGGTTATTGCGACATCCAAATCGATTGGACAGGCTAAAATAGCCGGAAGCATCATCAAAAAACACACAGAGGAAAACAACTCCAATCTTCAGAATGTTGCCTTGGTTTTAGGTGAGGAAAATTTGCTCTTGCCGGTTTTACATTCGTTACCCGACAGCGTCGACGCGCTGAATATCACTATGGGTTTTTCGAGCAAAAATAACCCCGCACAATTGCTTATCGCCAAGTTATTCAAACTGCACAACAATGCACTTACGCGAAATGCCTCAAGCTATGTAATGTATTACAAGGATGTGCTCGACATACTGACGCATCCTTTAATAGAGCCTTTTGTATTTGCCAATGAATTGGTCAACCGCATCAACAAAAACAATTTCACCTTCATTCCCCATAAAAAGCTCGAAGAACTGCATCCTGAAAGCAATGAGCTCTTCAAACTTTTGTTCCAAAAATGGGATCTAGGTTCGGTTGCCGTTTTGGAAAATATCTCGCAAATCCTGCTCAGGATAAAAGCAAACCTAAGCTATGAAAACGAAGAGGAAAAAATTACCAATGCGTTTGTTTACTCAATATTCAAGGTCATCAATAAAATGATTTCCTATTTTTCCGAACATCCGCAAATTGACGATATCAAAACCTTGCAGGCAATTTACAAACAGGTGATTGATGTAGCCGAAGTTTCGTTTGAAGGAGAACCCTTGAACGGATTACAGCTTATGGGAGTATTGGAAAGCCGTGTGCTCGATTTTGAAACGGTAATCATTACTTCGGTGAATGAAGGCAAATTCCCGGCTGGAAAATCAACGAATTCCTTTATTCCTTATGATGTAAAAAAGGAATACGGTTTGCCAACCTTCAAGGAAAAGGATGCTATTTATACCTATCATTTCTATCATTTGCTACAGCGAGCCAAGGATATTTACCTTATTTATAATTCCGATAGTGAAGGTTTTGATGCAGGTGAAAAAAGCCGTTTCATTACCCAGCTTGAAGTCGAAAAACAGCCCAATCACAACCTGACGTTTCAATATTACAATCCGGATGTGCCCAATATTGCACATCAACCCATTGTAATCCCAAAAACGGAAAGCATCCTGGAGCGCTTACGTGAAATTGCGGAAAAAGGCTTTTCGCCTTCATCATTAACAACTTACATCCGCAACCCGATACAGTTTTATTTCCAACGGGTTTTGCGCATTTCAGAAACCGATGAGGTTGAGGAAAACATTGCAGTCAATACTTTGGGAACCATCATTCATGGTGCTTTGGAAGAATTATACAAACCCTTTATAGGAAGGCTTCTGACAACTGAAGATATCAAACGCAGTTTTGCCAAAATCGATGCTGAAGTCCTGAGTCAGTTCAAGCTGGTTTATAAGGAAGGTGAAATCCAAAAAGGGAAAAACCTGCTGGCCTTTGAAGTCGCTAAACGCAATGTGCTCAACTTCCTGAAACTCGAATTGGAATCACTGGAAAATGGAGACGAAATACAGATTATCGATTTGGAAGCCGAATTATTCCATACTTTAAATCATCCAGATTTGCCTTTCCCGGTTAAAATTGGCGGAAAGGTTGACCGAATAGAATTCAGGGCTAGGAAAGGCGAAAAAAGCAAAATCAGGATAGTCGATTACAAGACCGGAAAAGTCGAACAGCGCAACGTAACGTTGAAGGAATGGAATGGTCTGACCGAAGACATCAAGAACGAGAAAATCATCCAGGTTTTGGCGTATGCCTTTATGTACGAAAACCTCGCAAACGGTCAGGAAATAGAAGCCGGAATCATATCGTTCAAGAATCTGAAATCAGGATTTTTACCCTTTCAGTTTAAACCCGAAAAAGAGCCAGAGACAATAATTTCACCCGAAATTATGGAAAATTACCTCGAACAGTTAGTCATTCTATTACAGGAAATATTGGATGTGAACATTCCTTTTGAGGAAAAAGTCACTTAGACTTTCTTTAGGAAATCTGAAAGTAGTTTTTTCAGTTCCTTTTCATTTTCGATATGCGACATGTGGCCGTCAGGGAATGTGGTAAGTTCCACTTCTGTGCCTTCAATCTGGTCGATGGTTTCGTCGTAATTCAAAACGGGATCTTTTTTACCCAAAACCATTTGAATCGGATAAGGCGCAAAATGCAGCAATACTTCGCGGTCTTTCCTTATTTTCATGCCTTCCAATGCAGCAACAATTCCCTGAAGTGGCGTTTTTAAGGCTTCTTTTTTGGTTTTCTCAATTTCCTTTGCAAGAATTTCACGATTGTCTTCGCTAAAAAGATTCGCGATTGACATCCGGACAAAGTTGGTATAATCCTGTTTGACGCAGACAATCGCGCGGTCGCGATTGGTTTTTCGCTCCTCGCTGTCGGCACGCGCTGTAGAGTTCAAAAGGAAAATCCCTTTGACATGATCGGGATACAATTCGGCGAAAGCCAAAGCCACATAACCACCCATCGAATGCCCAACAAGCACCACTTTGCGCAACCTAAGGTAAATCAAGACCGCATAAACCATATCAGCCTGGTCTTCCATCACATGCACATAACCCAGGCATTCGGTTTCGCCATGGCCCAGTAAATCGATGGTAATAACGCGGTTGGTTTTGGCCAATGTGACAACGTATTTATCCCACATGGTTTTGTTTTCGAGGAAACCGTGCAATAAAATCACAGCCGTGCCCTTACCTTCATCGGTATAAGAGATTTTGGTGTTTTTATAGGCGAGCTGCTTCATGGTTCAAAAATAAGGTTTTCAGAAGCAAGAAACAAGGGTTCTATTATGTCGGAATGACAAATCGAACATAGAATTCTTATATTTGAGGAAAAGAATACTATGTTCACCATCCAACAAATAAAAGAAGCGCATTCCAAAGTAAAAAGTGGCGCCGATTTCCCGCAATATATGAGGGATTTGATTGAACTTGGCATTACAGCTTACGAAACGTTTGTGTTTGACAGCCACACAGATTACCAGGGCGAAAATAATTTTAGTATTTCGTCTGAAGGAAACCATGAAATATTAAGCATCGCTGTCGATTGCAATCCGGAGCAATTCAAATCCGATTTGAAAGCGCACCAACAAGGCCAAACAGATTTTCCAATGTTTAGGAAGGATTGTGCCAAATCTGGAATTGAAAAATGGATAGTCGTTATGGATAAAAAAACCTGTAGCTATTATGACAAAGCAGGTAATGAAGTTTTGGTTGAAACTATTCCCATTTAAATAAAAACGGCTCACAATCGTGAGCCGTCTTTCTTGTTCTATTACGAATTCATTATCGATTCAATCTCGTCCGCTTCAATTGGAATGTTTCTCATCAAATTGAACGGTTCGCCTTTTGGCTGGATTACTACATCATCCTCAATTCGGATTCCGAAACCTTCAGCCGGAATGTAAATTCCTGGTTCAACAGTAAAGACCATATTCGCCTGCATTGGTTCGTGCAACAAGCCGTAGTCGTGCGTATCCAATCCCATATGGTGGGACGTTCCGTGCATAAAGTATTTTTTATAAGCTGGCCAATCCGGGTTTTCGTTTTGTACATCGGCTTTGTCAATCAATCCCAGGCCAAGTAATTCCGAGGTCATGATTTTACCCACTTCTACATGGTATTGTTTCCACAAATTACCCACTGTCAACATCTTTGTCGCCTCATTCTTTACGTTAAGCACAGCGTTGTACACCTGTTTCTGCCTTTCGGTAAAACGTCCTGAAACCGGAACCATACGCGTCATGTCGCTCGAGTAATTGGCATATTCGGCACCAACATCAAGCAAAACCAAATCGCCGGCTTTACATTGTTGATTGTTTTCTATGTAATGCAAAACATTCGCATTGTTCCCTGAGGCGATAATTGGTGTATAGGCAAAACCTTTGGAACGGTTTCGGAGGAATTCGTGCGCAAATTCGGCTTCGATTTCATATTCGGTTACGTTTGGTTTTACAAACTGCAGCACTCTTCTATACCCTTTTTCGGTAATATTACAGGCTTCCTGGATCAAATCCAATTCTTCGCTTTCCTTAACCGAACGCAGCCTTTGCAAAATAGGATTCGATTTTTCGACTTTATGTGCGGGATAATTTTCCTTCCACCATTTTACAAAACGCGCTTCACGGGTTTCGGTTTCAATCGATGCGCGGTAATGCTCGTTGGTGTTGATATACATCGTTTCGGCGTAAGCCATGACTTCCTTCAATGTTTTATGGAAATCCTGCAGCCAAATCACCGACTTGATTCCGGACACTTCAAAAGCCCTGTCCTTGGTTAGTTTTTCACCTTCCCAAACGGCAATGTGCTCGTTGGTTTCCTTTAGGAATAAAATCTGTTTCAAATGCTCATAAGGCGCATCAGGGAACAGCAACAAAATACTTTCTTCCTGGTCAACGCCTGATAAATAAAAAATATCGCGATGCTGTGCAAACGGTAAAGTACTGTCTGCCGAAACCGGATAAATGTCATTGGAGTTGAACACAGCAACGCTGTTGGGTTTCATTTGCGCTGTGAATTTAGCCCTGTTTTTAATGAACAAATTGCGGTCTATTTGATGATATTTCATATGTTGATAATTTTAGAAATCCAAAATTACGCAATAGTCAAAAAGAAATTACAGCCATATGGCGTTATTTTTTGCATTCTATTCGAAATCTATCGAGAGCCATTGTTTGCAGTTGGCTTCTCGATACATTTTTGCTCAGGCAAAAACACTCGAAGTGACGGCAATCGTTATTTAAACATTCTTACGAATCCTTGACATGTGCCGTGTTGAAATCCCGAGGAAAGAAGCGAGGTAATGCAGCGGAACTTCCTGTAATAATTTGGGTTCGGTGACCAGTAGTTTTTTATAGCGCTCTTCAGGGGTCAACGTCAGTAAATCAATGCGGTAATCGTCAATCAGGCAGATTTGCTTTTCAATAAGGTTGTAATAAAACTTATGAAATGCTGGATTGTTTTCGATGAGGTTTTTAAAGGTTTTCAAATCAACTACCCAAAGCTCACAATCGACAATAGCTTTGATGTTTTTGCGCGATTTGGTTTGGTTCAGAAAACTATATAATGAAGAAGTAAAGGAGTTCCGAAGTGCGAGATAAGTTGTTTTTTCCTCGTCCAGAACTTCAATGGAATGCTGCAATATGCCGCTTTCCACAAAGCAGAAATAACTGCAGCTTTCACCTTCCTTTACCAAATAGCTGTTCTTTTTTAGTTTCAAAGACCGAAAGGATTCCATGATTTCGGAACGCTCTTTTTCAGGATCATTGGCAGTGGCATTTTTGATGAATTGGAAAAACATTCTGTGTTGGATTTGAACTTCAAATGTAATAAAAATAGATTTTTGACGTTATCTATACTGGAAATCGATTAAATTCGCCCGAATAATACCAACCAATAGCATAAAAATGAAAAAGATATATTTAATCATACCATTTGTAATTGCACTGTTAACGCTTACTTTCGTTTCCTGCACGGATTCAGATGATGAGGTGGTTTCAGAACCAAAACTGATCATCAAATTCAAGTTTGACCCAAATCAGGCACGATTGAATAATTTAGGACAACCATCAACAGTTGCAGCCGGAAATGCTGCGCAGTCACCTATTTTCAACTCGATTTCCTCACATTATATCGAATTGGCGCCAAATGCCAATACCCAGCTTGGACAAGGTGTCATTCTCTACCATGCACCTGAAACTACGGTTGGTGGAGGCAATGCCATTGATTTTGCCCAGTCGACAATTGTGGCTCAGGATGAGACATTCCTCGAAATCCCTTTGAGCCAGGTTGCTGCAGGAAGTTATGAATGGATGCGTGTTTCCCTGTCGTATCAAAATTATCAGATCAACGTTCGAAGTGCGGGAGTTGATTATGCCGGAACCTTAGCCAGTTTTGTGGGATACAATACCTATATCAATACGTTCAACATTGGAAATGCCATCTTTCCGGTAAACGGGAACAGAGCACAGGGATATTGGGCTTTTGCCTTAAATGATAATCCTTACTCAACTTCGGGGCAGGCACCAGCCGGAGCCACGACTGTTCCAAATCCAATTGCCGCTACATCGCCAATTCCTTCAGGTTCCTGTGTGGTAACCGGAAGATTCGCCAGCAATTTGGTAATTGACGGAACCGAAACCAACGATGTAGTTGTAACCTTATCTTTATCGATCAACAACAGTTTCGAATGGCATGAAGTCAATGCCGACGGAAAATTTGAACCAAGTGCCGGTGAGAATGTAGTGGATATGGGATTGCGCGGTTTGATTCCGACTTACGTTAAGTAATTTTTCCAAGCTTTTTTTGCACAGGAATTCGTTGATTAACCACTGATAATCAGCAATTATAAAATTCACTTTAAATTCATTATAAATTACAGCGAAAAGGTTGTAGTTAATGGCAAATAGCTGTATTTTTGTGTTGTTTTTTTAAAATTCTACACAATTATGGCAAAATCCTCTATTTTGAGTTCGTCCATTGCAAAGAAAGTAGCAATGGCACTTTCCGGACTTTTCTTAGTTTCCTTTTTATTACTCCACGTTTCCATTAACCTAACATCGATATTCAGTGCTGACGTATTTAACGAATGCTCTCATTTTATGGGATATAATCCGTTGGTTCAATATGTGCTTCAGCCAATTTTGGCAATCGGTGTCGTATTCCACTTTGTAATGGGATTTGTTTTGGAACTTCAAAACAGGGCAGCACGACCAATTGCTTATGCTAAAAACAATGGTTCAGCAAATTCAAGCTGGGCATCAAGGAATATGATTATTTCTGGTTTGGTGGTTTTGGCATTTTTAGGATTGCACTTTTACGACTTCTGGTTTCCTGAAATCAATTACAAGTTTATTCAAGGCATGCCTATTGACGAAACAAGATATTTCCCGGAACTGGTTCATAAATTCCACAGCCCGGTGAGAACGGGATTGTATTGTTTGTCTTTTGTGTTGTTGGCATTGCACTTATGGCACGGTTTCAACTCGTCTATGCAGTCGGTTGGATTCAATAATAAATTTTCAAGAGGATTACACAAACTAGGATATGCATTTGCAATAGTTGTCCCATTCGGATTCATCGTTATTGCTTTGTTCCATCATTTTAATCAATAATTTCAAATGACACTAGATTCAAAAATACCTGAAGGTCCAATTTCGGACAAATGGACAGATTATAAAGATCATTTACGATTAGTTGCGCCAAACAACAGGCCAAAGATTGATGTTATCGTTGTAGGAACCGGTTTGGCCGGGGCTTCTGCTGCAGCTTCTTTGGGGGAAATGGGTTACAATGTAAAAGCATTCTGCTTCCAGGATTCACCAAGAAGAGCACACTCTATTGCAGCTCAGGGCGGAATCAACGCAGCTAAAAATTACCAAAACGACGGTGACAGTACGTTCCGTTTATTTTATGATACGATCAAAGGTGGTGATTACCGAGCTCGTGAAGCAAACGTTCACCGTTTGGCTGAAGTTTCGGCTAACATCATCGACCAATGCGTAGCACAAGGTGTTCCTTTTGCCCGTGATTATGGCGGAATGTTGGACAACCGTTCTTTTGGAGGAACACAGGTTCAGAGAACATTCTATGCCGCAGGTCAAACAGGACAGCAGTTGTTGCTTGGAGCCTATTCAGCTTTATCAAGACAGATCGGATTAGGACGCGTTCAGCAGTTCAACCGTCACGAAATGCTGGATTTGGTAAAAGTTGATGGCAAAGCCCGTGGAATCATTGCAAGAAACCTGGTTACCGGAGAAATTGAAAGACATTCTGCGCACGCTGTTATTATAGCTTCAGGAGGATATGGAAATGTTTATTTCCTTTCTACAAATGCTATGGGAAGTAACGTAACAGCCGGCTGGAAAATCCACAAACAAGGTGCATTATTTGCAAATCCTTGTTATGTTCAAATCCACCCAACCTGTATTCCGGTTCACGGAACAAATCAGTCAAAACTGACTTTGATGTCGGAATCGTTGCGTAACTCGGGTCGTATTTGGGTACCAAAGAAAAAAGAGGATGCAGAAGCAATCCGTGCAGGTAAATTAAAACCAACACAAATTGCCGAAGAAGATAGGGATTACTACTTGGAAAGAAGATATCCTGCGTTCGGAAACCTGGTTCCTCGTGACGTTGCTTCAAGAGCAGCCAAAGAGCGTTGCGACGAAGGTTTCGGAATTGAGGCCAATGATACCAACGAAGGTGTTTATCTTGATTTCTCTACCGAAATCCAAAACAAAGGAAAGCAAACCGCTTACGCCAAAGGAAACCACAATCCAACCCCAGAGGAAATTACCAAATTAGGTAAGGAATGGCTTGAGGAAAAATACGGTAACCTGTTTACCATGTACCAAAAAATCACCGATGAGAATCCATACGAAACCCCAATGAAAATTTATCCTGCGGTGCACTACACCATGGGTGGCGTTTGGGTTGATTATAATTTGCAGTCAACAATCCCAGGTTGTTTCGTTGCCGGAGAAGCGAATTTCTCTGATCACGGAGCAAACAGGCTTGGAGCTTCTGCTTTGATGCAGGGATTGGCTGACGGTTATTTCGTATTGCCTTACACCGTTTCAGATTATTTGGCAGGAGATATCCGTACCGGGAAAATCCCAACGAATTCTCCTGAATTTGACGAAGCGGAAAAAAGAGTGAAAGATGCGATTAATGCCTTCTTAACGAATAATGGAAACAAATCGGTAGATCATTTCCATAAAAAACTGGGACACATTATGTGGAACAAAGTTGGTATGGGAAGAAATGCTCAGGGATTAGCTGAAGCAATAAAAGAAATTGCAGCCTTAAAAGAGGAATTCTACAAAGACGTTTACGTTCCGGGAAGTGCTGACGAATTAAATCCCGAATTGGAAAAAGTAATGCGTGTTGCCGACTTTATCGAATTGGGCCAGCTAATGGCAATGGATGCCTTGCAGCGTAACGAATCCTGCGGTGGTCACTTCCGTGAGGAATATCAGGATTCAGAAGGAGAAACACTTCGTGATGACGAAAACTTCAAGTTTGTTGGTGCGTGGGAATACAAAGGCTATGACATCAGCCAGGAAGAACTTCACAAAGAAGAATTGAAATACGAGTTTATCAAAATTGCAGCTAGAAATTACAAATAATTAAAGTTATGTCTGTAGCAAAAAATATCAATATAAACCTTAAGGTTTGGCGCCAGAAAAACGCTAAAACCAAAGGTAGCATGGAAACTTACAAATTGGATAATGTTTCTACTGCAAGTTCGTTTTTGGAAATGTTAGACCAATTGAACGAACAATTAGTAAACGAAAGAAAAGAACCAATCGCATTCGATCACGATTGCCGTGAAGGAATCTGCGGAATGTGTTCATTGTACATTAATGGCCGCGCACACGGGCCAGACACCGGAATCACAACCTGCCAATTGCACATGCGTTCGTTTAAGGATGGCGATACCATTTATGTAGAGCCATGGAGAAGCAAGGCATTTCCGGTAATCAAGGATTTGGTGGTTGACAGAAGTTCTTTCGACAGAATCCAGCAAGCCGGTGGTTTCGTTTCTGTAAATACATCCGGAAGAACGATTGATGCCAATGCAACGCCAATCCCAAAACATGACGCTGACCGCTCATTTGAAGCTGCAGCCTGCATCGGTTGCGGTGCCTGTGTGGCAACTTGCAAAAACGGTTCGGCGATGCTGTTTGTGGGAGCTAAGGTTTCACAATACGCCTTATTGCCACAAGGCCGTGTGGAAGCTACACAACGTGTATTGAACATGGTGCGCCAAATGGACGAGGAAGGATTCGGAAACTGTACCAATACCGGTGCCTGCGAAGTGGAATGCCCAAAAGGGATTTCATTGGAAAACATCGCCCGAATGAACCGCGAATATTTAGCGGCAAGCATGAAGTAATATCCATACTAAATAATAGAAAAGCGCATCCAATTTGGGTGCGTTTTTTTTTATGGCTTGCCCCTTCGGGTCGCGCTTTCCGCAGTACATGGTACTTGCTGCAATCGCTCACGCAGAATCTGCAAAAAATTGTATATTTGGGCAACAACAACAAACACAATGAACAGATTACTTTCCATCTCAGTTTTACTTTTCACTACAACCCTTTTTAGCCAAAATTACCATCAATACGTCAACCCAATGATTGGAACGGGAGGTCACGGGCACACCTATCCGGGAGCAACAGTGCCTTTTGGAATGGTACAGCTGTCTCCCGACACCAGAATCGACGGAAGCTGGGACGGTTGTTCGGGTTATCATTATTCTGATACTATTATTTATGGTTTTTCACATACGCACTTAAACGGAACGGGATGTAGTGATTTTGGCGACATTATGCTGATGCCGACTATGGGAAAATCGAATTTAAATCCCAAGGAGTACTGCTCTACATTTTCCCATTCTAATGAAAAGGCTGGTGCCGGATTTTATTCGGTAAAGCTCGCTAAGGATAATATCGATGTTAGACTGACTTCTTCCACAAGAGTTGGATTCCATGAATATACCTTCAACAAAACCGGTCAGGGCAACATCATCCTCGATTTAAATCACAGGGATAAATTACTCGAAGGTGAGGTTAGATGGATTAATAGCAAAACCATTGAAGTTTTACGTAGAAGCGAAGCCTGGGCAAAAGACCAGTATGTGTATGCCCGGATAGAATTCAATCTCCCAATGCAAATTGACAATCAAAGATACAATGGATTTACTATTCCTAAAGAAAATAGTGATACGCTTGTAATAAACAGAACCCAATTGGCTATGAGTTTTTCCAGACAAGTCAAAAAGGGAGAAAAAATCCTGGTAAAAGTCTCGCTTTCGCCAACAGGTTATGAAGGAGCCAAACTGAATATGTCTGAAATCAAGGACTGGAATTTCGAAAGAGTTAAAAAAGAAGCAGAACAGCTTTGGGACAAACAACTTTCCAAAATTGAAATCACTGAAACGGATAAGGACAAACAGGCGGTTTTTTACACGGCGTTATACCACACCATGGTTCAGCCAAATATCGCGCAGGATATCGACGGAAAATACCGTGGGCGTGACAACCAAATCCACAAGGCTGAAGGCTTTGATTATTACTCGGTTTTTTCGCTTTGGGATACCTTTCGTGCCGCGCATCCTTTATACACCTTAATTGAGAAGAAACGCACAGCCGATTTCATCAACACCTTCCTAAAACAATACGAACAAGGCGGAAGGCTTCCCGTTTGGGAACTGGCGTCCAATGAAACCGATTGCATGATTGGCTATCATTCGGTATCCGTAATGGCGGATGCCATGGCAAAAGGCATCAAAGGATTTGATTATGAAAAAGCTTTTGAAGCCGCAAAACATTCGGCGATGCTCGACCATTTGGGTTTGGAAGCCTATAAAAGGCAAGGTTTCATTTCAATGGATGACGAGCATGAAAGCGTTTCCAAAACTGTGGAGTACGCCTATGATGATTGGTGCATTGCCCAAATGGCAATGATTTTGAATAAGAAACAGGATTACGATTATTTCATGAAGCGCTCCCAAAGCTGGAAAAACGTCTTTGATTGGAACACGGGTTTTATGCGTCCAAAGAAAAACGGTGGCTGGGACAAGCCTTTTGACCCTCGTGAAGTCAATAACAATTTCACCGAAGGAAACGCATGGCACTACACTTTCTTTGTGCCTCAGGATATTGAGGGAATGATTGAAGCTTATGGAGGTAAGCAAAAATTTGAGGCCAAACTCGACGAAATGTTCAACAGCGAAAGTAAAACAACAGGCCGCGAACAGGTAGATGTTACGGGACTAATAGGGCAATATGCACAAGGGAATGAGCCAAGCCATCACATGGCTTATTTGTATAATTATGTCGACAGACGGGATAAAACAGATGCAAAAATTCACTTCATTTTGGAGAACTTCTATAAAAACACACCCGATGGTTTGATAGGAAATGAAGACTGTGGGCAGATGAGTGCCTGGTATATTCTTAGTTCCCTGGGAATGTATGAGGTTACTCCTGGAAAAGATCATGAAATGCCGAATACTGCAGATCCCTTTTTCACAAAAATAGCATTGAATCTGGAAAATGGAAAATCGTCGACCCTATTCAATAGCCATTACAAAGGGTCGATGTCGGGTATTGGACACACTGATGTTTATGAGGCTGATGAGCAATTCCTAAACTATCCAAAAATAATTCCCGTACCGTTATTTCAGGCTGAAAGCAAAGCCTTTAAGGATAAAATGAAAGTAGAGTTGGTCTCTCAAAATCCGGCTGACAAAATCTATTATTGGATTAAGGACAAAAATGACCCCATCAAGGATAAAGACTGGCTTTTGTACACAACTCCTCTAATGGTTAATGAGACTTTGGAGATTATGGCAAAATCCAAAAATGGAACTGCCGAAAGCGCTATTGTTTCTGCACATTACTTTAAGAAACCAAATAATTACACTATCGATATCAAATCAACTTACAATCCACAATATCATGCTGGTGGTCCTGACGGTTTGTTGGATGGAATAAACGGAACCGAAAACTGGCGCAAAGGCGACTGGCAGGGTTACCAGGGACAGGATTTTGAAGCGGTTATCGATTTGCAGCAACCCACTACCGTCAATACCATTTCAACAACTTTCCTGCAGGATTCCCGTTCCTGGATATTGATGCCGGCCAAAGTGGAATATTATTTTTCAGATGATAATGTAAACTTTGTACTATCCGGAGTTTTGTTTAATGAAGATGTAAATCCAAAGGAAGAAAAGAATGTTATCGAGGCATTCGGAAAAAGATTTCCTAATCCGAAACAGGTAAGATATGTAAAAGTCAAGGCCTATAATTTTGGCAAATTACCCGAATGGCATCAGGGCGCAGGTGGAGATGCCTTTATCTTTATTGATGAAATAACAATCAAATAGTCATGAAAATAGCATTAATACAAACATCGCTTATCTGGGAAAACCCTTTGGAAAACAGAAGCCATCTGGCACAGAAAATATGTGGCTTTATGGAAGATGTCGATTTGATTGTGCTTCCCGAGATGTTTTCGTCCGGATTTACAATGAATCCACAAACTGTGGCAGAAACTATGGAAGGTGAAACCGTGTCGTGGCTCCAACATTTGGCGAAAGCCAAAAATTGCGCGATAACCGGAAGTTTGGTCATCGAGGAAAAAGGAAATTACTACAACCGCTTGGTGTTTGTTTACCCAACAGGTGAAGTAAAATCGTATGATAAGAGGCATTTGTTTACCTTGGCTGGGGAAGATAAATTCTATTCAGAGGGAAAGGAAAAGTTGATTGTCGAGTACAAAGGATACAAAATCTGCCCATTGGTTTGTTATGATCTGCGCTTTCCTGTTTTTTCCAGAAACGTTGAAGATTATGATGTGTTGTTGTATGTTGCCAATTGGCCGAAACTACGCACCAATGCCTGGGACATTTTGTTAAAAGCACGAGCTGTAGAAAATATGTGTTATGCAGTTGGCGTAAACAGGATTGGTACAGATGACAATAACCACGAATATGTTGGGCATTCACAGGTAGTTGATTTCCTTGGAAATTATCTTTTGGAACCGCAGGAAGCAGACGCTGTTTTTATAGTCGAATTGGATAAGGCAAAACTTTTGGAAACCCGAAGCAGATTGGCTTTTTTAGACGACAGGGATAATTTTAAAATTAATTAGCACCAACATTAAAGGGCTGCTCGACATCCCAGTTGGCGCGCACGTCCAGTTCTTTCGGGAAATAGATGACTTCTTCCGATTGCCGCTTTTCCATAAAACTACCGGTATCCCAAACCCGGTTCTTATTATCATCATAGATTATACGCAGGATATATTTCTCGGGTTCAATCGCTAAAAAATCAATGGTTGGATTATCTTCAGCATAGGCAGTTGCCTTCACTTTTCCATCCTTATCGGTCAGTTCTACAATTACCGGATAACGCTTTACATTCTCCAAAACAACCCTCAAATTTCCATAAGCAGCGGTGTTTTTGGTAGTAACCTTATATACCAGCGTATCATTTTCCCGATCATAAAAATCAGTCAGTGCACCAGGCAATAACTGTATTTTATATTTTTCCAATTCTTCCTTTTTAAAATCCAAAAAGAGTTTTTGTTCAAATTCGACATATTCAGCAGTAAAATCTACGGCAACAGAATCTTTATTCCTAATGCTGATTTTTGATTTGTCAAATTTTGTCAAAGGAACCGAAGTGCCTAATGCATAGCGTTCCCTAAGCGGAAGAACCGAAGTGAAATCGGGATTGAAGCTGAGGGAGTCCAATTTCTGCTTCTTTAGTTTTACCGTATATTCCGAAAGGTATTTATCTTTTTGAACGCTTACGCGGATCGAATCGGCCTTTATCGGTTTGAACCAGATGTTGAGCGAGTCCTTCTTTTGGAATTTGGTAATCACATTTGGGATGATCTCGTTACCATTCTTAAGCGTAACCTTTACATCTTTCGGATTGCCTCCGTAACCCATCAATAATTTGCTTCCTGTTGATAATGTTGGCCTTATCGCTTTAAAGGGAAGTTTTTCCTTGAACAATTCGACTTCAAAAACGGTATCATTCGGAATGGTAATGTATTCTTTCTGGAAACCTATTTTATCGACATTCGGATTGAATTTATTGTTTCCATTGTCTTTTAAGGCAACCAAAAGATATTTTCCCGCTTTGATGTTTTCAAGGGTCACAGCTTTCAGGCTGTCCAGCGTATTCGTAATATATCTTGGCGATTCCTTATAAATTGTCGAGTCGTTGAATTTTTCATCGATTTCGTAAAGCATTACCGAAACAAAATTGTCTGTTTTTTTCTCCAATGCATCCTTGATTTTCACATTCAGTTTCAGCGAATCAATGTAGGCTCCTGTTGAAAATACATATTTGAATTGTGAATACGGATTACCTTCATTATTATCTTCAATGCTTTGTCCAAAATTAAAACTATAGGTAGTGTTAGGCTGGAGCGTGTCCTTTAGTTTGATGGTAATTACTTTACTGGCATTATAAGGTAAAATGTCGGGCTGATGCTTCATCGGTGGGGAAATAATCAGCTGTTTGTTGATGTTTTTCAGTTTCACATATTCGTCAAAAACCAACCTGATTTCCTTCGAATTAAAATTGGTCGACATGTTTTTTGGGAAACTCGCTTTCAAAACAGGAGCAATGGTATCCTTGGTTCCACCGGTAATGCTGCCCCGTTTGGCACATCCTGCCATAACGACTACAAAAAGTAAACAGATAAACTTGAAAATAGATTTTGGCATACCGCTGTTATTTCAAAGCACAAAATAACAATTATATTTAGTGTGAATGAAATCTTTTAGCCGAAACTTAACAAATCGATTTAAGTTTATTGCCAGGCTACAACAGCCAATCCAACCAAACTGCCAATTACGATAACAGGTAAGGCGGCTGTTTTGAGAACAGACATCCTTCGTGAATGGATTTTAGTTATTTCAGAAAGGGGAAAAGTTTCCTGTCGTCCTACAGACATTATGGTCACATTATTTTCGTCAATGGCTTTGATTTTTAGATTTTCGGATTTGTTGTTCCGCTCTATTTTATAAGTCCTTCCAACTTCCATGTTGGATGCTGGTGCGTTATAGGCCCTGTAGGTAAAACAACTTTGGAATAAAAATGCAATGGATAAAATAAGGAACAGTTTTCTCATGGCTTTTAATTTAAGGTTAGACTTTAATTATAACGTAATAATTTGTTTTTTAGTGTGTTATCTGTAAAATTAACTGTGAGCCATTGCCATGCAGACGATGCTGATTTTGATATTCGGGATTTTTAAAAGTGCACGGCTGCAGGCTTCAAGTGTAGAACCCGTAGTCATCACATCGTCAATAAGCAGGAAATGCCTGCCGTGATGTTTCTCTGAAAAATCGACGTCAAATACGGTTAAAATCACATCAGCCCTGCCCAAAAGGTCTTTTTTGGTTTGCGTCTTTGTATACAGTTTCCGGTGTAGAAGCGTATCGTCATACGGAATTTCAAGATTTGCCGACAAAGCTTTTCCAAAACCTTCCACCTGATTGTAGCCGCGTTCGCGAAGTCTTTTTTGATGAAGCGGAACCGGAATGATATAATCGATATTTTTTAGTTGTTTCGAATCCTTTAAGACTTCGCTGTACCAATCGCCAATCGTTCTGCCGATTTCCTCCTGGCCTTTGTATTTCAGCTTGTGGATCATTTCCTGGACAATTCCTTTTTTGTGGAAATAAAACAAGGCAGCACCAAACTCAATCGGAATCCTACCGTACAATTTCTGGAAGATTTCATTATCCTCAATGTTGTGGTGATTCGTCAGCGGAATTTCATGCCTGCATTGGGTACAAATCACCTTTTCGTCACTCAATAAAAAGGATTCGCAACCGGCACAGGACTTTGGAAAAAATAGATTTAAGAGATTTTGAATCATATAAATGTAAATTTCAGAGATAAAGGGAATAAAAAAGTATACTTTATCTGTACTTTTTCCATCTGTTTTATATTTTTGCAGCATTATGGCAAAACAAGAAGATTTATTTAAGAACGTAGTTTCGCATGCAAAGGAGTACGGATTCATATTTCCGTCAAGCGAAATTTACGACGGTTTGAGCGCAGTCTATGATTATGCGCAAAACGGAGTAGAATTAAAAAAGAACATTAGGGAATATTGGTGGAAAGCCATGGTTCAGATGCATGAAAACATTGTAGGTCTTGATGCCGCAATTTTGATGCACCCAACAACCTGGAAGGCTTCGGGCCACGTTGATGCGTTTAACGACCCATTGATTGACAATAAGGATTCCAAAAAAAGATACAGGGCTGACGTTTTGATTGAGGATTATGCCGAAAAACTGAACCTGAAAGCCAAAAAGGAAATCGAAAAGGCACGCGAGCGTTTTGGAGATGCTTTTGATGAAGAGCAATACAAAACCACCAATCCAAGAGTAATGGAATACCTTTCGAAAGAAAGGGAAATCCTTGAAAGAATGGGGCGTTCTTTGGGGAACGGAGATTTGGAAGACGTAAAAAACCTGATTGAGGAACTGGAAATCGCCGATCCTGAAACGGGTTCGAGAAACTGGACCGACGTAAAGCAGTTCAACCTGATGTTTGGAACCAAACTCGGAGCTTCTGCCGAAAACGCAATGGATTTATACCTTCGTCCGGAAACGGCTCAGGGAATTTTTGTAAATTTTTGTAATGTGCAGAAATCAGGAAGGATGAAAGTACCGTTTGGAATTGCCCAAACCGGTAAAGCATTCCGTAACGAAATCGTAGCACGTCAGTTTATTTTCCGTATGCGGGAGTTTGAGCAGATGGAGATGCAGTTTTTCGTAAAACCGGGAGAAGAGATGAAATGGTACGAATACTGGAAAACCACGCGTTTGAACTGGCATTTGTCCCTTGGATTAGGAAAACAGAACTACCGTTTCCACGACCACGAAAAACTGGCTCATTATGCCAATGCTGCTGCCGATATCGAGTTCAATTTCCCATTTGGGTTTAAAGAACTGGAAGGAATCCACTCGAGGACCGATTTCGATTTGAAGGCACACGAACAATATTCGGGTAAAAAACTGCAATACTTTGACAACGAAACCAATTCTAACTACGTTCCTTATGTAGTGGAAACTTCGGTTGGTTTGGACCGGATGTTCCTTGCGGTATTTGCGACCTCTTTAAAGGAAGAAACTTTGGAAGATGGTTCGACACGTACAGTCTTGAGTTTACCTTCGGTATTGGCACCTACAAAGGCTGCGGTACTGCCATTGGTAAAGAAAGACGGACTGCCGGAGGTTGCCCAGAAAATCATCGAGGATTTGAAATGGGACTTCAACGTAGCGTATGATGAAAAGGATGCTGTAGGACGTCGTTACAGAAGACAGGACGCCTTGGGAACACCATTCTGCATTACCGTTGACCACCAAACCCTGGAAGACCAAACTGTAACCATCCGCCACCGTGATTCAATGGCGCAGGATAGGGTTAAGATAGCCGATTTAAGAAACATCATCAACGAAGAAGTTTCGGTGAGGAACTGGCTGATGAAGATGTAATTACAATACTGTCATTCCCGCGAAGGCGGGAACTCAAACCCAAACTTTTGTTTGGGTTTTTTATTTGTCCTGATAAAGCAAAGCGTGAATTCTAGCCCCGATTGGAGCTGGCTACCGTGTAGCGCGGAAAGCGGGACTGCATATCCTGCTAAAGCCTTACGCAGTGCTCCTTCAGAAGGATTTGAGAAAAGAGGTGTAAATTTCGTTTGTAAGCATTCTTCCGCTTAAGCATCAAAATATTAACTATTTAACGATTAATATTAACAATTTAACAATTTTGTAACCCAAATCGATACTTTCGTTATAACGAAAATCCAGACGGTTGAACGATTAAATTTTCGTGTTCGGAATATAAGTATAATCTTAGCCAGGTAAAATTAGTTTCCCCAAACTACCGCTAAAACTGCCACTGATGTTTTCCCTAAACCAACGGAGAAACATTAATGAGCCATACGTTTATTATTATTGATGACAATCAGGAAGATGTCACGAAAACCCAGGCTATTGCCGAGCGTTTTCGCAATTTGTCGTTCCTGGCATCGGCGAATAATTATGACGATGGCGTAAACCTAATCCTCGAACACCAGCCTCATCTGGTTTTTCTCGAAATAGATCCTGCAGACAAAAAAAGCAACCTTTCGCTGGCGCTCATCAACGAATTGTACCGTTACCTTAAGGTAGTTCCGAAAATCATTGTTACCACCAGCAAAAAAGAGTTGGCGTATGATGCCCTGCAGTATGAAGTGGTGGATTATCTGCTAAAACCGTTAAACATCAACGATTTCAGGAAGGCAATCCTAAAATTTGACCGTGCCATCCAGTCGGATTTGCCACACATGGAAGTCAAGAATCCGGTTGCCACTTATGAAGTGCTCGACGAAACCGAAGCCGCAGTACTGGAAGAAGAGGAAATAGAAGTAGACGTAAACGACATCGAGGTAAAGGTAACGCCAATGCCAATGCCGGTGGAAAAACCAACGGTAGTGCAGCAGCCCGACCAGTCGTTGGTGATTTGCGTAAAATCGTATGGGGATTACCGTTATATTGATTCGGCAGACGTGCTGTATTTTGAGGCCGATAACAATTCTACCGACATCCACCTGAACAATGGCGAGATGATTACCGCCTTTAAAACGCTCAAGCATTTTGAAACCGTACTGCCTCCTACGCAGTTCCTGCGCATCCACAACAGTTATATCATCAACGTAAACCAGGTTTCGCGTATCCATACCGGAAACACGGTCTGCTATATCAAAAACTCCACCACCAAACTACCGTTCTCCAAGTCTTATAAAGAGAATGTCGATTTGATTATCAGCAGGATTGCTGCAGGGAATTATTTGGAGATATAGAAAAAAACCGTATTTTAGCATAAAATTCTTACGTGTGGAAATACAGGTTTTAATGGTTGACGATCATCCACCGATAATTGAAGGGTATAAGTCTATCTTGTCTTTCAATCCTCATGGATATAAATTGAACACTGTTGCCGCTTACAGTTGTGAAGCGGCATATAATGCCATTATCAATGCCAGGCAAATGTTTGAGATAGTATTCCTGGATTTGACTTTGCCTCCATTTCCTGAAAAAAACCTTAATTCGGGAGAAGATTTAATTCCGATTGTTAGAAAATATCACCCAGAATCCAAAATAATTGTCCTGACATCACATTCAGAATCCATAGTTCTTTTCAAATTATTGAATGACTACAAACCACAAGGATTATTAGTTAAAAGTGATTTTCAATCACCAGAATTAACAGCTGCCTTTGATTCTATAGTAAGAGGAGAGACTTTTTATAGCCAAACCGTCATTAAACATCAGAAATCCTGGGAGGAAAAGAATAAAGTAATGGACAACTACAACCGCCAAATTCTTTTACTGCTATCTCAGGGCGTGAAAACCAAAAGCCTTCCTGATTTACTTCATCTTTCAAAAAGTGCAATAGATAAGAGAAAAGCAATTATTAAGCAAATTTTCGGCATTGACAAAGGCACTGATGAAGATATTCTTAGGGAAGCCAGAAGGCAAGGCTTGCTCTAACATAAAATCGTAATCAACTTAATGACACAACATTTTGAAAATGTACATTTTAAGTGTACTGAAATGTTAAAACTGTAAGCTAATTTTATCCTATCAAAATCAAATATTTACTAATCTAACTTGATTTTAATGGGAGTAAAAGTGGCCTGCCACCACATTGTGACACGATACAGAAATCTTTCTTTTTTGTAGGGAATCAGAAGAAACCAACGTTTATTTTAGAGGTTTGTTATTAAACGGTGGACTTGACTAAACCAACCAAAAAAAAAGCAGCCCAACTTTATATGTTTTCGAGGACACAAAGCTGGACTGCAATAAATTAATTATTATTCAAAATTATGAAAAATTTACTATTCGGCATAATTGCCACGATTTTATTTGCGTTTAACGGGAATGCGCAAAAAGTAACACAAGAAGAACTAAGATTGATATTAGCCCAAGGAATGGCTGATTTTACAAGCTCATTAAAACCGGCATTTGAGAAATCGAAAAATGTTGAAGACTTTAAAAAAAGAGTTACCGGTAATTGGTATTCAAAGATTCCAACTGAAGGCAACGATTTATTAGAGGCATCTTATGAACTACTTTCTAAAAAAACTTCCAATGATGATATATTGAAGAACTATAACGGTAAAGAAATGGCGGTTGCAGCATTATATATAGATTCACTATCCAAAAAAGGCGTTCAAACAGATGGAACTGAATTGTTTGGAGGCACAACGGGTGATTTTAATCCTTATTCAGAGACTGTTTCTGCCAAATGCAGATGGTATCAGTTAGCCTGCTGGATTAAAGAGATTTTTGGTGATGGAGGAGGGCAAATAATAGTTGATGGAATGGTTCAAGTGGTAAGAGACCTATTGTCAAATATTCGCTTTTAAAGTAGAAATTAAATAACATGGTGCATGCATTATGTATGCACCATTAATCTCAGCATATGAAAAAAACTCTCTTTTATATTTTACTAACTATTTGTTTGACAAGCTGTCTTAATTTTAAAGCTAATCTAGCTTTCAAACTTGTTGGAGCTTTTGATGATTCAATAAAATTGTCAAAATTGTCAAGCAATGAAAAAGAGGTGGTTTTTATACCTATGCATCATTTAGGGACTAAACTTTTTTATGAAGATGTAAAAACTAATATTGATTCACTAAAAAAAGAAGGATATTTTTTTTATACAGAAGAAGTGAGTGTAAAGAGGACAGATACTATTACAATTAGGAAGGCTATTAGAATAACTGGCATTCCTTTTTCAAAAGATAATTCAGGATACAAACATTATTTTGATTCAATATATAATGGGAAGGTTAGATTAAAAAAAGAGTTGATGAATCAACCGAAATATTTTATGCTGGGACTAGATTCACTTAATAGTGAAAATGTGGATGTCACTTATAGGGATATGGTCAATTATTATGAGAACAAATATGGAGAGATAATACTGCAACCTTGTGATTTTGAAAAAAGCTTTTATGAAATACCAAATTGCAAAGAAAAAGCTATTGAAAAAAGCCAAAGGAGAGAGCTAATAATTGATTTTAGAAATAGAAATGTCGTTAATACAATCTTGAAAGAAAAGAGGAAAAAAATTGCAATAATATATGGCGAAGATCATTTCAAGGGAATCAAGGAAGAATTATTAAAACAAGGATTTAAAATAGAGCAGAATTGAAATAAAATCAAATGAAAAAAATCATTTTTATCATTTACATATTTTTCCCATGGTATTTGTTTCCCCAATCGAATCTTGAAACAGCTATTAAAGGAGGAGAATTACTTCTAAGCGGCCTGTCAATACTTAAGGTTGCTAAATCGGATTCAAAACCAAAAAGCAAGGTAATTGAAAGTGTTTGTGTCAAAAACAAACTCAATGAAAAAATTACTTTTAGGATTATGGGAGAAAATAAGGACGGAGACGATATTAAAAAAGAACTCGTCATCCCAAAAGACGGAAAAGAATGCCTCTTTGTACTGCCAAAAGGCATTTATACTTACGAAATTGTGTTGCCAAATAAAGAAATTTATAAAAAAGGCGAATACAAGTTTGAAGAAGATGTTGTAATCACTGTTAAGGAAGAATGAGTTTAAAAATTTATAAAAATGTACACTTTTAGTGTATCAAAAAGTAAAATCATCGATATACTTTTACAATATCAAATAACAGTGATTTTAATTAATGTAAAGGTTGATTAAAATTATAGGAATGAAAAAAGGAATATTTAATTCAATTGCAATCATTCTGTTTGTATTTATAGGTCATTCACAAGAGAAGTGTGAATTTAAATCAGGATCGATTGTTACCAGGTTTAATAATGAAGTAATAGAATACAAGTTTAAGTCTCTTGAAGATTTAGATAAAGAAATTGAAGAGATTGTTAAAGAATTTGACTTCTCTGGTTTGGAGAATAAAAAAGACAACTGTAAAATTGCAATAGAGCTTAAACTTGAAATAGGCATTGGAGTAAATACAGTCCTATTATCTCAAATAATGACAGTTAATTGCGAAAGCGAATCTGCAACGATAATTGCCAAGAAGCTTAAGCAAGTTTTGCTTGCGGCGGTAATTTGATAACGAAATTGCAAGGCAGAAAGGAAAATGAATGCATAAATTCATTTAATTGTGGGAAATTGGGTTTCGACTACTTGTCGGAGCCCAATTTATTTATATATATTGCTATTTATGATTAAAGTTTTATTTTATTCCGGACTATTTTTTTTGCTTTTAGCGGGTTGTACTTCCAAGATTGAAGATAAGAAGGAGCAGGCTGCGAATGACTCTATTCAAAAGTATTTGGATTTAGCAAAGAACGGCAATTTAGATTTCGAAAAAAGAAAAAAATATAATGACATTGCTTATTCATACCTAGATTTAACTAAAAATGATAGCTTAACAAGATGGCATTTATATTTTGTTGGCATTAACAATTCTAATTTGACATGTTTTGATAAACTCAAGCAAAATTCAGATGAACTATCCTTATTGGCTTTCGAATCAAATGATCAATTAAGTATTGCTGATGCAAATAAATTGAAAGGACTACACTTTATGTATACTTCTCAAAACGATAAGGCAATAGAATGCTTCTATAAAGCAAAAAAGATATTGTTAAAATTAAATTTCCCCAAACGAATAATAGCTTTAAATAAAGATATAGCTCAAGTTCAGTATTATTCTAGTGATTTTCTTGGAAGTAATAAAACATTATTTGAAAATCTTCATTACATCGAAGAAGTGAGAAAAAAATTAAAAACTTCATATAAGAATTTAAATCAAGATCTTTATAGAAATTATTCCACAATCGCTGGTAATTTTTCCGCATTACTAGATTATGAAAATTCAATTTTATATGATAAAAAGGCTTTAAAATACGCTGATAACAAAATAAGAAATATTATTACATCATATTCAGGAATCGCTAGTGCATATTTTGATCTCAAGGATTATGATAAAGCAGAAGACTATGTAAAAAAAATATTAGACAATCCGCAAACAAAATCTACTAATCCGGAAAGTTACTACTTCATGACAGCTGTTTTAACCCGGATTAAAATGGAAAAAAATAATATAGATGGAATGCCTGAGATTTTTTATGAGATTGATAATTATTATAATGATAATGATGATTTAGGAGGTCAAGACTACAATCAAAAAAATCTGTCTATCTACTATCTTAAAGTAATGGATACAGTAAATGCTATAAAAGCAGCAAAAAAAGCACTTTTAATTTCAAAAAGTTACAAAAACCCAATAGATATATTAGGTAGTTTGAAACAGCTTATAGAAGTTGATAAAAAAAATGCTTCAAAAAATGCCGAAGCATATATCCGAATAAGCGACAGTATGCAATTAGCTGAACGTCAATTTAGAAATAAATTTGCCCAAATTGAATACGAGACAGATGTAATAATAAATGAGAAAGAAGCCGCCATTAAGCAGAAATGGATTATAGGAGGAATCTCTGGATTTATAATAGTAATTGTGATATTACTACTTGTAATTTCCACACAACGTTCAAAAGAGAAAGAGTTAAGGCTCTTACAAGTGCAGCAGAAAACTAATGAGGAAATATATGACTTAATGCTTTTACAAAAAAGCAAAGAGGAACAGGCAAGGCATGATGAGAAAAAAAGAATAGCTTTGGAATTGCATGATGGAGTAATGAACAGATTAGCCAGCACTAGGCTGAATTTAGATGTACTAAATCATAGAAGAGATAACAAGACAATTGAAGAATGCTTAAACCATATTAACGGGATTTATAAAATAGAGCAGGAAATAAGAAACATATCGCACGATTTGACATTAGAAACTTTTAATGAAAATAACAGTTTTATAGCTCTGCTAAATGATTTTGTATCTACGCAAAACAATACATTCATTACTCAATATATGCTCGAAATGGATGAATCTATACAATGGGAAATCATTTCTGGAAATATCAAAATGAATCTATTCAGGATCATTCAGGAAGCCAGTCATAATATTAACAAGTTTGCACAAGCAAATAATGCCATGATTAGTTTTATCCTGGACGGTGAAAATATATGTCTATCAGTAAGCGATGACGGGAAAGGATTTGAAGCCGAAAAAACAATGCCGGGAATTGGATTAAAAAATATAGAGTTAAGAGTCGATTCTCTCAAAGGAAAGTTTAGTATCCGCTCAATAAAAGGCAAAAGTACATCTCTTAATATTGCTGTTCCGCTTGCATAATTACATATTGATTACTCACTTCAAAACTTCATAAAAAGGTTTAGAATTTTTACCTAATCCACTAATTTCATTTGTTCATTCACCCAGATTTCCCGTTTATCTCATAAATTGGACTTTTAATAAAGTCAATAAAATCAAGGTTTTACGTTAAAATTGCAAAAAACCCAAAAATCATCCACTCGGATTTGGGTATCATCCACTATCAAACGACATCATTTCACCATAAACGCCCTTTTTCATATCACCCGATACAGATAACCGATATATTTTTACATCGTGAAAGTGCAACAGCCTCAAATCAAATTGAAAAGGCACACACAAAAAAACGAAAGCAAAACAAAAATATAAAAGTCTCAAATTATGAAAAAATTAGCAACAACATTCGGGTTATTGGCATTAATGTTAATTGTCACGTCATTTACAACTCCAGAAATCGGAGGAAAAAGTACTCCAGGTGACTTAGGTACAGGTGGAGGAACAGGTAATGGTTTAGAAATCGGTGGGAAAAGTACTGATGGAGGATTAAATACTGGAGGTGGTTATGAAATCGGTGGAAAAAGTACTGATGGAGGATTAAACACTGGAGGTAGTTTAGAAATCGGCGGGAAAAGTACCGGAGGAACTATATAAGTAAAATACATTCAATATAATGTAAGCCACTAATTTTATTTAGTGGCTTTTTTTTTGTGTTAGTTTGTTACATTTGTTAAATAATTAACTGGACTTGAAAATAAGATACGCTACTTTAATTCTTCTGACATTCTTTTGCGCCTGTACAAA
This sequence comes from Flavobacterium wongokense, assembly GCF_021608265.1. Lineage (GTDB taxonomy): Bacteria > Bacteroidota > Bacteroidia > Flavobacteriales > Flavobacteriaceae > Flavobacterium > Flavobacterium wongokense. The sequence continues at coordinate 799,523 of NZ_JAKIHP010000001.1, read as the reverse complement.
AAAGAAACCTCAAGATGTTTCTGAAAATAAAAATATTTCAGATAGAGGCGAATATTTCCTAAAACTCTCAAACCAGGAAAAATATAGTGACGAACAAAGAGTTAAATTTTTAGGCAACGCATTTAAACTTGCGTCTAATAATAACAATACTCAGCAAACACGAAATTTGCTGAGTGATATCGCATTCCAATATTATAATTTTAATATTGAAGAAGGGTTTGATAAATCTTCCAAAGTACTACTTAAATATTCATTGTCATCTTCTGACTCGGTGAATTTGGGAAAAGCCTACAGATGTAGAGCTTTCTTTTATAAAAATGAACAAGTACTTGATAGTGCATTCATATATTTTTCAAAGGCAGAAAAGCTCTATCAAAAGGACCAATTAACTTTAGCAAATATTTGTTTAAATAAGGGAGTAGTACAATATTTGGTAACAGACTTTCTTGGTGCTGAGTTATCACTTTCCAGAGCATATTCAATTTATAAAGATTCAGATAACAAGAGAAACTTATATGGCACATTAAATCAACTCGGTTTAGTTTACAATGAACTTAAAGAATATGACAAAGCTGTTTTTTATCATACAAAAGCTCTAGAAACTGTTCGCCAGTTTAATTTACAGGATGAAAATCATCAAGAAGCAGTCTGCTACAACAATCTAGGTTATTTATATATTAAACAAAAAAAATATGGTGAAGCGATTGTTAATTTTGAACAAGGGTTAAAAGATAAATCCATTCTTAAAGATGATCCTGATTTGTATTCTCTTTTAATTGATAATTTAGCCTATTCACGTTTGGAGTCCTCTAATTATGAAGGACTGCCAAAATTATTTTTCGATGCGCTTGAAATAAGAAAAAAATTGAATGACCCTACTGTAATTGTTGGAAGTTATATTCATATTTCGGAATATTATCAAAAGAAAGGTGATGTGAGTTTATCTATAAAATATTCTCAAGATGCATTGAATGTTGCTAAGGCCTCTAAAATCCCAGGCAATATTGTACTAGCATTAAAACAGGCACAAGTAGTTGACATCAAAAAATCATCAAAATATTCTGCAGACTATATCAGAATTAGTGACAGTCTTCAAATAGTAGAACGACAATCTAAAGATAGGTTTAATCGAATTCGTTTGGAAACAGACGAAATCATTCAGGAAAAAGACGTACTAGAAGGCAGAAATCGCAGGTTACTTTACGTTTTCATCGTCACCATTATCCTCGTCTCCTTATTATTCGTAGTAAGGGCGCAACGAGCCCGAACGCGGGAGTTATTGTTTAAGCAGAACCAGCAGAAAGCCAATGAGGAAATCTTTAACCTGATGATGTCGCAGCAATCTATCATTGACGAGAGCCGAAACAAGGAAAAGAAACGCCTTGCCCAGGATTTGCATGACGGGGTTTTAGGAAGAATGTTTGGGTTGAGGTTAAACTTAGACAGCCTTAACTCGAGCACAGATGCCGATTCGATGCAGAAAAGATTGGAACTGCTCAACGAGCTCAAAACCATCGAACAGGATATCCGTGAAATTTCACACGACCTAAATAGGGAAAAAATGGTTTTAATTAATAACTTTGTATCAATCGTGCACAATTTACTGGAAGAACAAAAATCCCTGCACGAGGCAAACGTTGAATACCATATTGAAACCAAAATCGACTGGGATAAGATAGGAAATGCCATAAAAATTAACCTGTATCGAATTCTGCAGGAAGGTTTACAAAATATCAACAAGTACGCCAATGCTAAGGAAATTAAGGTTGACATTAGCGGAGATGCTGAAAATGTCTACCTAAAAATACAGGACAACGGAATTGGCTTTGATGTCAATAAGAAAAGCAAAGGAATCGGAATGCAGAACATGATTTCAAGGACTCATGATTGCCAGGGAATCATAGACATCAGCTCTAAAAAAGACCATGGAACCAAAATTATAATCACAGTCCCAATAGAAACTAAACAACCAATCGAAGCATGACAAATCCAATCAACATTTTAATAGTAGACGATCACCCGTTCATTATCCAGGCGTATCGCAATGCGTTAGATAAATACAGCCAGCAGGGATATGAGTTTGTGGTGACGCAGGCCAACAATTGCAAAACCGGCTATGAAAGCATTATGGAGGCCAAAACTCCTTTTAATGTGGCTTTTTTTGATATCAGTATGCCCGAATACGCAGAAAAAGGAATTTATTCCGGTGAAGACCTGGCAGCTTTGATGAAAACCGAAATGCCGGACTGCAAAATCATCCTGTTGACGATGCATACCGAATTACTCAAAATCAACAACATCATCAAAAACATCAATCCAAGTGGATTAGTAATCAAAAATGATTTGACTTTTGATGAGCTGATTTTTGCATTCGACAAAATCATAAACGAAGAGAGCTATTACAGCCAAACCGTTATCAAACTGGTAGGACAGGCACAATACAACAATATCGAATTGGATGCCTTTGACAAGCAAATCCTGTTTCACTTATCGAAAGGTGTTAAGACCAAAGATTTGCCACAATACATTCCGTTATCGCTTAGCGCAATTGAAAAACGCAAGCTGAATATCCGTGAAATACTTGAAGTGACAGGCGGAACCGATGTCGATTTGATCAACGAAGCCAAAACAAAAGGTGTCATTTAACGATTATGCGGGAAACCGTAACAGTCCTTTAAAATACATGCCCTAAATTAGCTTTAGATTTTAGGGTTATTAAGTAGATTAAGGCTATAACACTAGTGTTACAGTTTGATTTATTAAGAATTCAGGGGAAAAAAAGCGATACTTTTAAGTATCGCTTTTTTATTTATTCATCCATGGCATCCCAACCTCGGGCTTTTAAAGGAATCTTGGTATTGGCTCTTGTAATCAGGTGAATGCCTTCGCTTTCCTGGGTCAGGTGACCAATTACCGTAAAGTTTGGATTGGCTTTTATTTTGTCAAAATCTTCCAAAGCAATCGTAAACAGCAATTCATAGTCTTCTCCACCATTAATGGCAACAGTCGTACTGTCGATATTGAATTCCTCACAAACATTAATAAATTGTGGATCAACCGGAATTTTTTCTTCGTATAGATTGCAGCCAACTTTCGACTGTTTGCAGATATGGATAATTTCAGAAGACAAACCATCCGAAATATCAATCATCGAAGTAGGTTTTACTTCGAGTTTCCTCAATAATTCCTTGATATCATGGCGTGCTTCCGGTTTTAACTGGCGTTCTATCAAATAAGTATAAGCATCCAAATCGGGTTGATTGTTTGGATTTACCTGGAATACTTGTTTTTCACGCTCCAAAACCTGTAATCCCATGTAAGCCGAACCCAAATCGCCACTAACCACAAGCAAATCGCCATTGTTGGCACCGTCTCTATAAACAATATCTTCAGCATTAGCCTCACCAATTGCGGTAATGGAAATAATCAATCCTTTTTGAGAGGAAGTAGTATCACCACCAATCACATCTACATCATAGAATTTGGCCGCCAAGGCAATTCCGTCAAATAAATCCTCAAGGGCTTCCAGCGGAAAACGATTGGAAACCGCCACCGAAACCGTAATTTGGGTAGCTTTGGCATTCATTGCGCAAATGTCAGAGACGTTTACGACCACAGCTTTGTAACCCAAATGACGCAAAGGCATATAGGACAAATCAAAGTGAACGCCTTCAATCAGCAAATCAGTAGAAACAACGGCTTTTTTATCCTTAAAATCCAAAACCGCTGCATCATCGCCAATGCTTTTTAATGTTGACGGTTGTTTTACCTCAAATCTTCTGGTCAAATGTTCAATCAGGCCAAATTCACCCAATTGGGAAAGTGAGGTTCGTTGCGGAGATTTATCTTCTAGCATTTTCTTTTAGTTTTGAGGTGCAAAGGTACGAAGTTTTTACGCTTTGAATTTCCTGAAGGACTGAATCATTTCGTAGATACCGAAGGCGATCACAATTTTACCAAAAATAAAAATAATCCAGCTTAAAGGGTTTGTCAGATATACTCTTTCAGTTTCCAATGGATTATAGAAATCGGTCACCAAAAAGAATCGGAAAAAGCCAGAGGTAAATTGAGTCCAGTTTTTTAAATCAAAGGCATTATTGTAGTTTTCAGTAATAAACAATAAAGAGAAAAATAGAAATCCTGATAAAAGCGTAAAATTTAATGCTCTTATCCAACTATTCCCAAAATCGGTAGATATTTTGGTCATATAAAGAATCGACTTGTCGATAAAATGATTATTCCAATTCAATTCATTGTAGTAAGTTGCCATTTCATAGTTTTTGAAACGGTTAAAATCAATTCTATTTTCAGCTCTCTGTAATTCCTGCTTTATAATTCTAATAGCACTTCTACTACAGTTTTCGATATTATTGATTCGAATGTCATCAAACAATGCGCCTTTTTCAAAAATGGTTTGATGGATCCAGATAACATTCAGTTTTATTTCTTGAAAATAACTTAGTTGTAAAAAAACATTGTCTTTAAGAGTGAATGTGTTTATTCTTGAATAATTAAAATTTACTGAGTCATGAAATTTTGAGTCCATAATTATAATCCCAGTAAGCGCCTTACTTATCATATTTTGAAAATAAGCGGGTTTATTAAATATACAATCCCTGAAACTTAATGCTCCTACGATTTTCGAGTTGTTAAAGGATAATTTTTCAAAAGTGCAGTCTATAAAGTTTAAGCTGTCATATATTATTATATTTTCAAAATCTGTTAAATAACCAAAGGTTGAATCAATTACGGTAAGTTCACCAAATTGCGCATTGGTGAAGAATGTTCTAAATTCTTTTTTCTTTTCCGGGCTTCCGTTGTTTACAGTTAATACAAAAGACCCTTTTTCGTGATGATAATTTCTAAAATTCAATTCCTTGACTATTTCTACGTCAAGATGAATGTCTCCAATTAATCCCCTGTAGCCATTTTTACTAAATTGGATCTTTGTAAATTTTCCAGAGATGTTAACACTAGTTATCTTTTGAGTGTCCTGAAATAATAAATTGTTTAAGTAAATATCCTTAAAACGAAATGCGTCATTAAAAAGACATTCATTAAAATGGATTTCCATATCAGGATTACTAACTTCTTCTAACGTAAAGCCATTGAATTCGCACTTTATAAATTCTAATATTGAAATATATGGAAAGATGTCCTCTATGCCTTTCAATTCAGAAATAGGATGAAAAATTTCATTTTCAAACCTTCTCCTGCCATTTTTAATTTCTTCGGATAAATCAACCATATCAATAATTTAACTCATCCAAATTTAATCAAAAAACCCAACAACTTTTGCTGTTGGGTTTTCTATATAATTTATTTTAAAACTAGTCGTTCAGTTTCAGTACCGCCATAAAAGCTTCCTGCGGAATCTCTACGTTCCCAACCTGACGCATACGTTTTTTACCTTTTTTCTGTTTTTCCAAAAGTTTACGCTTACGCGAAATATCTCCACCATAACATTTTGCCGTTACGTCTTTCCTCAACGCCTTGATGGTTTCACGAGCAATGATTTTGGCACCAATTGCCGCCTGAATCGGAATGTCAAACTGCTGTCTTGGGATTAATTCACGCAATTTCTCGGTCATTTTTTTGCCAATATGATACGCATTGTCCTCATGAATCAAGGCCGAAAGCGCATCAACAGTCTGTGCATTCAATAAAACGTCCAGTTTTACCAATTTGGAAGCCCGCATTCCAATTGGGGAATAATCAAAAGAAGCATATCCTTTGGAAACGGTTTTCAATCGGTCATAAAAGTCAAATACAATTTCCGCCAAAGGCATATCAAAATTCAATTCAACCCTTTCAGTAGTCAAATACGTCTGATTGGTAATCAATCCACGTTTTTCAATACACAAACTCATTACGTTACCCACGAAATCGGCTTTGGTAATGATGGTTGCCTTGATATAAGGTTCTTCAACGCGGTCCAGTTTTGATGGTTCCGGTAAATCGGATGGATTGTTTACAATCAGTCCTTTTTCCGGCTCCTTTTTGGTGTAAGCCAAATACGAAACGTTTGGAACCGTAGTAATTACGGTCATATCGAACTCACGCTCCAATCGCTCCTGGATGATTTCCATATGCAGCATTCCAAGGAATCCGCAACGGAAACCAAAACCTAAAGCTGCAGAACTTTCCGGAGTAAATACCAACGAAGCATCGTTCAGTTGCAATTTCTCCATCGAAGAACGCAAATCTTCGTAATCTTCAGTGTCAACAGGATAAATTCCAGCAAAAACCATCGGTTTTACATCCTCAAATCCCGTAATCATATTCGTGGTTGGAGTTTTCGCATCGGTGATGGTATCACCCACTTTTACTTCCTTAGCTTCCTTAATTCCCGAAATCAAATAACCCACATCTCCTGTAGAAATCACATCTTTCGGCACTTGGTTTAATTTCAGCGTCCCAACTTCATCCGCAAAATATTCATTATCGGTTGCCATGAATTTGATTTTCTGGCCTTTTCTGATTTCTCCGTTTTTGATACGGAAAATAACTTCAATTCCACGAAACGGATTGTAAACAGAGTCAAAAATCAACGCCTGCAATGGTTCGTCTTTTACTCCTTTTGGAGCCGGAATCTTTTCAATGATTGCTGCCAAAATATTTTCTACACCAAAACCGGTCTTACCCGAAGCATGGATAATATCTTCAAGTTTGCAACCCAATAAATCAATGATATCGTCGCTAACCTCTTCAGGATTGGCACTTGGTAGATCGACCTTATTCAAAACCGGAATGATCTCAAGGTCATTCTCTAAAGCCAAATATAAATTAGAAATCGTTTGTGCCTGGATGCTTTGGGCTGCATCAACAATCAATAAGGCACCTTCGCAGGCCGCAATCGAACGCGAAACCTCATACGAGAAATCAACGTGTCCCGGAGTATCAATAAGGTTGAGGATATAATCCTCGCCTTTGTATTTGTACTCCATCTGGATGGCGTGGCTTTTTATGGTAATTCCACGTTCACGCTCCAGGTCCATATTGTCAAGCAATTGAGCCTTTTCTTCACGTGCCGTAACGGTTTGCGTTGCGCCAAGAAGTCGGTCCGCCAACGTACTTTTTCCGTGGTCAATATGTGCAATAATGCAAAAATTCCTAATGTGCTTCATCTTCTTTGTCTATCGATTTTTTGGGCGTTACCCCGCCTTCGGCGCGGTCAGGCTTTCCGCAGTACACGGTACTTGCTCCAATCCTTAACGCAGTCATCGTTTAATCGGCAAATATAGGTCAAAGTTTTGATTTAAAAAGGATAGCAAAGAAGCAAATCTGAATAAAGCTATTTGCCGTCGGCTTTTTTTGTTTTTGGTTTGGGAGTATCTGTAGTTTTTGCAGGCTTTTTGACTGTTTTTGGAACAGGCTTAGGTTCTGGTTTCACAATTACTTCTGCATCGGGTTTTGCTGTATCCGGAAGCACTGCCACGTCTTTTTCCTTTTCCTGTTGTTCCACATACACGGCATAATCAGCAGGTTCAATCTTGGCGCCCATATATTCGGCATAAACTCTTGTAAATTCGGCTCCGAAATATAAAATCGCAGCAGTATAATACACCCAAACCAAAATGACAATCAAGGAACCTGCCGCTCCATAAGCCGAAGCAGTGCCACTGTAGTTTATATACAGCCCAATAAGATATCGACCCAGCATAAAAAGGCAGGCAGTGAAAAAAGCTCCGGCACGTACATCCTTCCAGGCAATTTTTGCATCAGGCAGTACCTTAAAGATAACACCAAAAAGGGTTGTAATGACTATAAATCCTATTAGTATATTAAGAATTTGAAATGCAATTATCGTAACATCGGGGAAATAGCCTTTCAGCCAATCCGATAAGGCGACTAAAGCTCCATTGATAACCAATGAAACGATTAACAAAAACCCAAGGCCAACAATTAAAGACGAAGACAGCAGCCTGTCCTGGAGTAATTTCAGCCAGCCACGTTTTGGTTTTGCTTTTACCTTCCAAATGATGTTAATAGAGTCCTGGATTTCGCCAAAAACGCTGGTAGCACCAATGACCAATGTAATTGAGCCAATAATCAATGCCAAAGTGGTCTCGCCGGAAAGCTCCATATTCCTGATAATTTCCTGAATTTGAGCTGCAGCATCATTGCCAATAATCCCGTTGATTTCGCCAAAAATCTTTCCCTGAATGGCTTCACGCCCAAAGAAAACTCCGGCAAGGGAAATCAGTAATAATAAAAGTGGCGCAAGGGAAAATACGGTATAATAAGATAATGACGCACTGAATTTCAATGCGCGATCCTCTAGAAAACCATTGAAAGTATCTTTTAAAATCCTAAAGGCGGCATGCATGGTGATTTCTGTTTTCATACCTACTCCAATTTACAACAAAGCTATTTGATTGCTGTTAAAATAAATTATAGTATTTCTCACTTTTGTTGCATAATTGCCTTAAAATTTTGGTAAACAACGAAGAAAAGATATAACATATTATCAGGATGTTAAGCGAATTTTGTGGTAAACAAAATATATTTCGTCATGGAAAAGCCAAAATCATTTCCGCCTCAGCATCAATCAGCGCAACATGGTAAGGAAACCAAAATGTTTCCTCAACCCGAATATATCCGTAAAAACTATAAAGGAAGTGGGAAACTCAAAGGGAAAGTAGCATTAATAACTGGTGGTGATAGCGGAATCGGTAGAAGCGTTGCCGTACATTTTGCAAAGGAAGGTGCCAATATTGCCATCGTTTACCATAGCAATGATGAGGATGCCCAGATTACCCAAAAACTTATTGAAGAAGCAGGAGCAGAATGCCTGGTGATTTCTGGAGATGTTAAAAAGGAGAAATTCTCGCGGGACATTGTTTCCAAAACAATTAAAAAATTCGGGAAACTGAACATACTGGTGAATAATGCTGCGGTTCAATATCCGGAAGACGATATTAAACAAATAACAAAAGAAAATTTACACCAAACATTTGAAACTAACATCTTCCCTTTTTTTTACACCACAGAAGAAGCTTTAAAAAACTTTAAAAAAGGAGATGTAATAATTAATACGGCATCTGTTACGGCCTATCGTGGCAGTGGTCATCTTGTTGATTACGCTAGTACGAAAGGCGCAATTGTATCCTTCACCCAATCGATGGCCCAACAATTAGTAGAAAAAGGAATTCGTGTCAACGGCGTTGCGCCGGGACCAATTTGGACACCATTAATTCCGGCAAGTTTTGACAAAAAAGAAGTAGCCCAGTTCGGAAAAAAAACACCAATGAAAAGAGCAGGCCAACCTTCTGAAGTTGGACCAGCTTATGTTTTCCTGGCTTGCGAGGACAGTTCTTATATTACAGGGCAGATGATTCATATAAATGGTGGTGAAATTGTTGGAGGTTAGGTAAACCTGCTTAACGTATGTTTATTTAAAATCAGTGTTTTAAACTATTTTTATGGTAAACATTGCTCATTTCGTTGAACAAACGTTAATTAACTAAATCTTTGAAATTAGGGTGCAGATATCTACTAAATTTGCTTACCAGAATACCCTAAATCTCCCCCAAATTGGATTACGAAAAACTCAAGGAAAAATTGGAAATTCTTGCGGACGCAGCCAAATATGATGTGTCCTGTTCTTCCAGTGGAGGTAATCGGAAAAACAAGAATAAAGGATTGGGCGATTCCTCAGCTTCGGGAATTTGCCACACCTATACTGAGGACGGAAGATGCGTTTCACTGCTTAAAATCCTGTTGACCAATTTCTGCATTTACGATTGTGCGTATTGCGTCACGAGAAAAAGCAACGATATCAAACGTGCGGCGTTTACTGTTGACGAAGTTGTAGATTTAACAATAAATTTTTACCGCAGGAATTATATTGAAGGCTTGTTCCTGAGTTCCGGAATTTTCAAAAATGCCGATTATACCATGGAGCGTCTCGTTCGGGTGGCCAAAAAATTACGCCTCGAACATAATTTCAATGGATACATTCATCTTAAAAGTATTCCCGGAGCTTCTGACGAATTGATGCGCGAAGCCGGATTATATGCCGACCGTTTAAGCATGAATCTTGAAATCCCAACCGAATCCGGGTTGAAACTCCTTGCTCCCGACAAAGATCACCAACAGATGATCAAACCGATGGGATTTGTCAAAAATGAACTGATTCAGTACAAGGAAGAAAGTAAAAAATACAAACACGTTCCCAAATTTGCTCCGGCCGGGCAAAGTACACAGGTCATTGTTGGTGCCACACAGGAAAATGATTACCAGATTATACAGGTTGCAGATCATTTCTATAATAATTTCAACCTGAAACGGGTTTATTATTCAGGTTATGTGCCGATTTCCAATGACACGAGATTGCCCGCAATTGGCGCCCAGGTTCCGGTAGTTCGTGAAAACAGGCTGTATCAGGCTGATTGGCTGATGCGTTTTTACGGATTTAAGGCAAACGAAATCCTCGAAAAAAATAATCCGTTCCTCGATTTGGAAGTGGATCCAAAAATGGGTTGGGCGTTGCGGAATATTACCCAATTTCCGGTTATAATTCAAAACGCTCCTTTGGAAATGATACTGCGTGTTCCGGGAATCGGGGTGAAATCGGCACATAAAATTGTGCATGCAAGGCGTTTTCAGAACCTGACTTTAGAACATTTGAAAAAAATTGGCGTTGCCATAAACAGGGCACGGTATTTCATTTCCGTCAGTGGCGATAATACACATCTGAAATTCCTGAATGCCCTAAACCTGAAGCAAATCATCCTGACGGACATCAAATCCAAATTTGAAAAACCTTTTGATAATCAAACTTCATTACTCAATGACGTTACTTTCCTACGATAGTACCTTTGAAGGTTTTCTGACGGTTGTTTTTGAGATTTTTGAATTTAAATACCAGCAACCTAAAATCATAAGGAGCAATGATGCTCAGCAAAACCTGTTTGCAGAACCAATCGAAATCATTACGGATGATGAAAAAGCGGATCGTGTACTGAAAAAATTAAAAGGACAATTGGAAGCTGACGGAATCAGGGTTTTGATTTATGCTTTTTTATCTGAAAATGAAGGAATTGAAGACATTCTTTTTGATGTAATACAATATGCTATAGCAAATCCGGCAAAAAACATTTTAAAGGATTTCTCCAATGATGCGGTTTTACAAATTACACAATTGACAAAAAGCGTAGGCCGCGAAAAGCACAGAATGGAAGCATTCATCCGTTTTGAATTGCTGAAAGATGGAATCTATTTTGCCAAAATCGACCCCGATTTTGATGTGCTTACTTTAATCATAAGGCATTTCAAAAATCGGTATCAGGACCAAAAGTGGCTGATTTATGATTTGCGCAGAAAGTATGGCGTGTATTATGATTTGAAAAATATCGAAATCATTACTATGGATTTGGATATCAAATCGCTTGGAGATAATAAAAATCAAGTCTTTTCAGATATTGAAATCGAATATCAAAAACTATGGGCGGAATATTTTGACCATACCAATATTAAGGAACGAAAAAACAAAAAGCTTCATCTTCAGCATGTTCCAAAACGCTATTGGAAATACTTAACCGAAAAGAAATCTTTTTAAATAGGAATAAAAACGTAATTTTGCGCGGTTAAAATTAAAGTTATGCCAAAAATCGGCAACATCATATTACCTGATTTCCCGCTTTTGCTTGCGCCCATGGAAGATGTAAGCGATCCGCCATTCCGTCGTTTGTGCAAACTACACGGCGCTGATTTGATGTATTCGGAATTCATTTCTTCTGAAGGATTGATTCGCGATGCGATAAAAAGCCGTATGAAATTGGACATTTTTGATTACGAAAGACCAGTCGGAATCCAGATTTTTGGTGGTGATGAAGAGGCAATGGAAATGTCAGCAAAAATTGTTGATGCGGTTCAGCCCGATTTGGTGGATATCAATTTTGGCTGTCCCGTAAAAAAAGTAGTCTGCAAAGGTGCCGGTGCCGGAGTTTTGAAAGATGTTGATTTGATGGTGCGTTTGACTAAAGCCGTAATTAAAGGAACCAATCTTCCGGTAACGGTAAAAACCAGATTGGGTTGGGACGAAAGTTCTATTAATATTGACGAAGTTGCCGAAAGATTACAGGATATTGGCGTTCAGGCATTGACGGTCCATGCAAGGACCAGAGCCCAAATGTATAAAGGGCATTCCGACTGGTCGCATATCGCTAGAGTTAAAAATAATGCAAGAATTACCATGCCTATTTTTGGAAATGGCGACATTGATTCTCCTGAAAAAGCCCTGGAATACAAAAATAAATACGGTTTGGACGGAATGATGATTGGACGTGCCGCGATTGGTTATCCATGGATTTTTAACGAAATCAAACATTACTTCAAAACGGGAGAGCATTTGCCACAGCCAACGATAGCTGATAGAGTTGAAGCTGCACGAAACCACTTAACCTGGTCAATGGACTGGAAAGGGGAACGTGTCGGAATTGTAGAAATGCGACGTCATTATACCAATTACTTTAAGGGAATTCCAAATTTTAAGGAACACCGCCTAAAATTAGTCACACTCGAAAGCGCTGAAGCTTTATTCAAAGCTATGGACGAAATCGAGCAGGTGTACGCCAATTATCAGTTTGTTTAAAAAAAGCTATATAATATTTATTGCTCTTTTGAGTTTTGCCTTTGGCAATGCACAATCGCATGCCAGCATCAACGAAATCCATCAGGATTATCAAAAATGCCTTGACAACGCCGATTTTATGTTGGGATGTTCGTATGAATATTTTAATAAGGCTGACAGCCTGCTGAATATTGTTTACAATAAAATCAGTATCCGGTTAAATAAGCAAGACAGGGAAAAGTTTAGGAAAGAACAGCTCAAATGGATCAAACAAAGAGATGTCTATTTCAAAAAAGTACGAAAAAAAGAACTCAACGCGGATGAAGGCTTTCTAGGAGATGACCAGAAAATGGTTATTGCCGATAAACAAGCCGAATTCATTTTTGAACGGGTTGAAGAATTGCTGAAAAGGCTTTAATCCAACAACTTCTTAGTGACACGGCTGCTTGCAATCCAGCTCGAGATAAATCCGAGTGCGATAATCGTTCCCATTACAATCAATACATTCTGGATGCTGAAAACTACAGGATAAGGCAAAGATTCGGTTATCATGATCAATCGGAATTGCTGTTGGATAATCACAACGAAAATCCCTAAAATCAATCCAACGATTCCTCCAAAAATGGTGAGCAGGCTTCCCTGCAGCAGGAATATCTTCTTCAAATCCTTCACTTCTGAACCCAGGTTATAAAGGGTTTTCAGATTGCTTTTCTTGTCGAGTATCATCATGATTAATGCGCCAATCAAATTAAAAAGCGCAATGATAATGACCAAGGTAAAAATAAGGTAGACCGCAATATTTTCGGTATTGAGCATTTTGTAAAGCGTAGCATTGAGCTGCGCACGGTTTTTTATTTCAATCTTATTATCGAAAACAGCGTTGAGTTTTTCTGTGATTTTTGCTTCATCAGCATTGGGCTTTAGCTTGAATTCAACCGCGGAAACCTGATTGGGTTTGTATTCCAGTAAATCCTGTGACAATCGTAAATCGGCGAAAACATATTTGGAATCCAAATCTTCGCTAATGGCATAAATCCCAATCGGAATCAGCTCGGCTTTGTTAAAAGCTTCTGCCTCGCTTTCAATCAGGGCTTTGCCTTTTCGGGGAACGTATACTTCAAAGGCGTTGTTGAAATCAAAAAGGCCAAGCGACAATTTTTGTGTAATCCCATAACCAACAACTACTTCAGCGGTATTGTAACGGAGCCATTTTCCGTTGTAAAGATTTTGCGAAACATCATTGATTTTGGTATAATTGGCATCGACACCTTTTAAATAAGTCACCTGTTCCTTGCCGTCAAAAAAGAACAGCACACGCTCTTCGACAACTTTGCTATAGGAAGCAATGCCTTCAATGGCAGAAATCTGTTTTTCCTGAGCCGGAGAAATAAAAAAACTTTTTCCCTGAATCGGATTTGCTTTTAAATCGGGGTCAATCGTATTGGAGAAGGATAAACTAAAATCGCGTAGGCCGCTAAAAACCGAAAGGACGACAAAAAGTGCCAGTGTCCCAACAATAATTCCCATCGATGCAATGCCTGTAATGATATTGATAGCATTGTTTTTACTTTTGCTAAAAAGATATCGTTTGGCTATGTAAAATGGGAAGCTCAATTGAAATTAAAATTTCTTGCGTTTTTCCAGAAGGTCACGGTTTTCAATAGGATTTTCTTTTCCTGACAAGGCATTGTCAATCTTTTCGATATAATCCAACGAATCATCAATATAGAAAGCTAGGTTAGGCACTTTGCGCAATTGCAGTTTTACACGTTGCGACAAATCGTGCTTGATTAAAGGAGCGTTGGTTTTTACCGCTTCCAATAATTCTGCTGCCTTATCCTGAGGGAAAACGCTCAAGTAAACCTTAGCAATAGATAAATCAGTGGTTACGCTTACTTTAGAAACCGAAATAACGAGGTTCGATATTCCATTTTTACGCACTTCACCCTGCAAAATATCTACTAAATCCTTTTGCAATACACTGCCAATTTTTTTCTGTCTGTTCGTTTCCATGCCGCAAAAATACGATTTTTAAGTTACAAAGTGGCAGAGTTGCAGAGTTTCAAAGTTTTTAGGAGCACAGGATTCTTCTGTTTAGGATAACTCTTCCCGCTTTCCGCGCTACATGGTAGCTCGCTCCAATCGGGGCTAAAAGACACGACTTTCTTTTTCAGGTCAATAAAAAATACCTTATCCCAGCCTTTAGATTTTAAACTAACTCTGTAACTTTGCTACTTTGTAACTTTGCTACTTTTAAAAATGAGAAAAATTGAACACATCGGAATAGCCGTGAATAACCTGGAAACCTCCAACAGGCTTTTCGAAAAATTATTTGGGAATCCACCTTACAAAGAAGAAGAAGTCGCCAGCGAAGGAGTCAAGACCTCATTCTTTATGAATGGCCCCAACAAAATTGAACTTCTCGAAGCTACCAATCCCGACAGCCCGATTGCAAAATTTTTGGAAAAGAAAGGGGAAGGAATCCATCACATCGCTTTTGATGTCGAAAATATCATAGAAGAAATAGAGCGCTTGAAAAAAGAAGGATTTATTGTACTGAATGAAACGCCAAAAAAAGGCGCTGATAATAAGTTAGTTGCATTCTTACACCCCAAAGGCACAAACGGTGTTTTGGTTGAACTTTGTCAAGAAATACGCTAGTAACACTTGTGTGTAAATAAAAATAGTGCTAATATTGCAACCGCAAATAAAGCCTAGGCTTTATTCGCTGAACTCCAAAATAAATATGGAATCAGTGAAGCATAACCGGTCCTATAGCTCAGTTGGTTAGAGCACCTGACTCATAATCAGGTGGTCCTTGGTTCGAGCCCAAGTGGGACCACATAATTTCAAGACCTCTTTGTTGAGGTCTTTTTTGTCTCTGACAAAAACCAAAAAGTAGAATACAACGTTAATAAATGTAAGTTATCGATTTTTTAAGTAGATGACTGAATAGCATTTGCGGAACATTATTTTTCTATTAACTTTACGGATTCAATATAAATTTATTTTGGTAAATAGATTTTTTTTATACTTTTACGCACTATGAAAATTGTCCCGAATAGAATTATTATTATTCTGGCTGTGTTTTTCTTGTCAGTAACAAACGTTTTTGCTGACCCAGGACCACCGCCACCGTCGACTCCGCCACCGCCACCAGGCTTGCCTTTGGACGGAGGGATTCTCCTATTAGTGATACTGTCAATATCTTACGGATTATATAAACTGAATAAAATAAAGAAAGCTTCAAATTAATTTGAAGCTTTTTTGTTATAGTCTTTTTTAGCATTTACAGATTTAAGGAATGCAATCTGGCGACGTATTTTCCCACAACATCAAATTCCAGGTTTATTTTTGTCCCAATCCTAAAGTTTTTAAAATTAGTGTTTTGATACGTATAGGGTATGATCGCAACACTGAATTCATTGATTTTCGAATTTACTACAGTCAGGCTGACTCCATTTACGGTAATCGATCCTTTTTCAATGGTGATGTTATTTAGGGTCTTGTCGTATTCAAAAGTAAAATACCAGCTACCATTGGCTTCCTCAATCGATTTGCAGGTTCCGGTTTGGTCAACATGTCCCTGAACAATATGCCCGTCGAGCCGGTCACCCAGTTTCATTGCGCGCTCAATATTGATTAAATCACCCCCTTTCCAATCACCCAGATTCGTTTTTTCGATGGTTTCCCTAATGGCTGTAACTGTAAATGTATCATTGTTAATAGCAACAACGGTAAGACAAACGCCGTTGTGGGCAACACTTTGATCAATTTTCAATTCGTTGGTTATGGTTGAGGAAACAGTGATATGGAGATTATCATTTTCTTTTTTCAAATCTTTGATAATTCCAAGGGTTTCAATTATTCCTGTAAACATTGTGGTTTTATTTTACTAAATTTGCACTTCAAAATTAGCAATAAATAACGTGTTCTTATTATGAAAAAAGCAGAAAATATCATCGTCGGAATTTCGATTGGTGATTTGAACGGAATTGGCAGCGAAGTCATTTTAAAGACTTTTGACGACTCCAGAATGTTAGAACTTTGTACACCAGTTATTTTTGCCAACGTAAAAGTCCTGTCTTTCATTAAAAAGACATTGGGCTTGGAAACTAATCTTCACGGCATTGATCAAATCAATCAAATTGTTATAGGCAAAATCAATGTACTTAACATTTGGAAAGAAAGCGTTGATTTAAATTTCGGGACCAATGATGAGGAAATTGGTAAATATGCCATCAAATCATTTGTTGCAGCTACAAATGCCCTTAAGGAAAATCAGATTGATGTTTTGGTTACAGCTCCAATCAATAAGTATAACATACAGTCGGAAGATTTTAAATTTCCGGGGCATACCGATTATCTGGATAAAGAGTTGGATGGAAATGCAATGATGCTGATGGTTCAGGATAAACTTCGCGTTGGATTGTTGACGGACCATATTCCGGTGAATGAAGTGGCCAAACACCTAAACGAAAAACTCATTACCCAAAAAGTCGAAACGATAAAACAGTCACTGATTCAGGATTTTGGAATCAATAAACCAAAGATTGCGGTTTTGGCATTGAATCCACATGCAGGAGATAATGGCGTGATTGGAAAGGAAGACGACGAAATACTAAAACCCATCCTGAAAAAATTATTTGAAAAAGGGACACTTGTTTTTGGGCCTTTTGCAGCTGATGGATTTTTTGGAAATGGACAATATGAAAAATATGATGCTGTCGTGGCAACGTATCACGACCAGGGATTGATTCCATTTAAAACGCTGTCATTTGGTAATGGCGTAAATTACACAGCCGGGCTAAATAAAATACGGACTTCGCCCGATCACGGAACCGCATTTGAGATTGCTGGGAAAGGAGTAGCCGATTTTAATTCGTTTAAGGAAGCAGTTTATACAGCGATTGACATTTACAATTCGAGAAACACCTATCAGGAAATCAGTAAAAACCCACTGAAAATAAAGGAAAAACAGTTATAAACAAAAAAATGTTTATAAGGCTTTTGGAATTGTAATTATTTTATATCTTTGCACTCCCGAATTAGGGCTCAAATTGTTGTTTAGATGAAAAGTACGAATGAATATTTAATTCCGTTTGTCGGATTAAAATTAGGAAAGCATCAGTTTGAATTTAAAATAAACAAAAAGTTCTTTGACGAATTTAGTTTTGATGAATTCGAAAGTTGCGATATCACAGTAGATGTTGTCCTTGAAAAAAAGTCAACAATGCTGGAAATCAGCTTTAAGCACAAAGGAACAGTAAATGTTCCGTGTGATTTGACAGGCGAGCAGTTTGATTTGCCAATTAAAGGAAAAATCAAATTGGTGGTGCAGTTTGGTGAAGAATTCAACAATGACAATGACGAATTGCTGATTCTGCCACATGGAGAACATCAAATCGATTTATCACAATACATTTATGAAATGATTGTGTTGTCGGTTCCACAAAAAAGAATCCATCCCGGAGTAAAGGATGGGACTTTGGAAACAGAAGCATTGAAAAAGCTAAAGGAATTACAGGTTAAGGAAGTAAAAGAAGAGAAAAAAGAAGAAGATACGGACCCACGTTGGGACCAATTAAAAAAACTATTAACGGATAAATAATATAGTAAAATGGCACATCCTAAAAGAAAAATCTCGAAAACAAGAAGAGATAAGAGAAGAACTCATTATAAAGCAACTGTTGCTCAAATCGCAACTTGCCCAGTAACTGGAGAAGCACATTTATACCACAGAGCTTACTGGCATGAAGGTAAAATGTACTACAGAGGTCAAGTGGTTATTGATAAATCAGTAGCTGTAGCATAATTAAAGTTTTTTACAAAAACTAACTCTCACTTTGTGGGAGTTTTTTGTTTTTAAGAATTTTAATAAATATCGCGTCCTAAAAAGCCTTAGGTATAATTTTTTTTTGTAATTTCCACAACTTTTCACGCTGAAAAAAGTGAGGAGTAAAATACCCTATTTATGAATACAATAACAGCCGCTATCACCGCAGTTGGAGCTTACGTTCCAGAATTTGTACTCTCAAATCAAGTACTGGAATCAATGGTTGACACCAATGACGAATGGATTACCACTCGTACCGGAATCAAGGAAAGAAGACTATTGAAAGAAAAAGGGAAAGGCACTTCTTTTATGGCAATCAAAGCCGCCCAGGATTTAATTTCCAAAGCAAATATTAACCCGGAAGAAATTGACATGATTATCATGGCAACCACAACACCTGATATGCCAGTGGCTTCAACAGGGGTTTATGTGGCCAGCCAAATTGGTGCTGTCAATGCTTTTGCATACGATTTGCAGGCAGCGTGTTCGAGTTTCCTTTACGGGATGTCAACAGCGGCAGCTTACATTCAGTCAGGCAGATACAAAAAAGTGCTTTTGATTGGAGCCGATAAAATGTCATCTATCATAGATTATACGGACAGGGCAACGTGCATCATCTTTGGAGATGGAGCCGGAGCTGTATTGTTCGAGCCTAACCATGAAGGCCTTGGTTTGCAGGATGAATATTTAAGAAGTGACGGAATCGGAAGGGAATACCTGAAAATCGATGCCGGTGGATCTATTCTTCCTCCTTCAAAAGAAACCGTTGAGAATGGCCAGCATTATGTTTTCCAGGATGGAAAAACGGTTTTTAAATATGCAGTTTCAGGAATGGCTGATGTCAGCGAAAAAATCATGGAGCGCAATAATTTGACAAAAGATGATGTAAACTGGTTGATTGCACATCAGGCAAATAAAAGAATCATCGACGCCACAGCAAGCAGGATGGGTCTTGACGAAGAAAAAGTGTTGGTAAACATTCATAGATATGGCAATACTACTTCGGCAACATTACCTTTATTGCTAAGCGACTTTGAAGGCCAACTAAAAAAAGGAGATAATTTAATTTTTGCAGCATTTGGTGGTGGATTCACTTGGGGTTCTATCTACCTAAAATGGGCATACAATAAACAATAAACTAACTAAAATAGACTAATCATGGATTTAAAAGAAATTCAAAACCTAATCAAATTTGTATCTAATTCTGGGGTTGCAGAAGTAAAGTTAGAGACAGGTGATGTAAAAATTACCATCAGAACTACTCTTGAAGGTAACACACCTGATATTACTTATGTACAACAAGCACCAATGCAACAGGCATTGCCAGCTGCTCCGGCTCCTGTAGCTGCTGCACCAGCTGCACCGGCTGCACCAGTTGCATCTGATGACAATTCAAAATACATCACTATTAAATCACCAATGATTGGAACATTCTACAGAAAACCAGCACCAGACAAACCTACGTTTGTTGAGGTTGGAGGTTCAATCAGCAAAGGAGATGTTCTTTGCGTAGTAGAAGCAATGAAATTATTTAACGAAATTGAATCAGAAGTATCTGGAAAAATCGTTAAAATTTTGGTTGACGATATGTCGCCAGTTGAATTTGACCAACCATTATTCTTGGTTGATCCATCTTAACTATTTTAAATTTTAAATTAAATTATAAATGATGTGAATCGTCAGTTATAACCAATTCAAAATTCAAAATTTAAAATTCAAAATTTATTAAAGATGTTTAAAAAAATACTAATTGCCAATAGAGGAGAAATTGCACTTCGTGTAATCAGAACCTGCCGTGAAATGGGCATCAAGACTGTAGCAGTTTATTCTACTGCAGATGCGGAAAGTTTACACGTAAAATTTGCAGACGAAGCGGTTTGCATTGGTCCTCCGCCAAGTAATTTATCTTATCTGAAAATGTCCAATATCATTGCTGCTGCAGAAATTACAAATGCAGATGCAATTCACCCAGGATATGGTTTCCTTTCTGAAAATGCCAAGTTTTCCAAAATCTGCCAGGAGCATGGTATCAAATTTATTGGTGCCTCGCCTGAAATGATTGACAGAATGGGAGACAAAGCTTCTGCAAAAGCTACAATGAAAGCTGCAGGCGTTCCTTGTGTTCCGGGTTCTGACGGTTTGTTGGAATCATTCGAACAGACTCAAAAACTAGCTAAAGAAATGGGTTATCCGGTAATGTTGAAAGCAACAGCTGGTGGTGGTGGAAAAGGGATGCGCGCCGTCTGGAAAGAAGATGAACTTCTTAAAGCATGGGAAAGCGCACGTCAGGAATCGGCTGCAGCCTTTGGAAATGACGGTATGTACATGGAAAAACTTATTGAAGAGCCACGTCATATTGAAATACAGGTTGTAGGGGATTCTTATGGAAAAGCCTGCCACTTGTCTGAAAGAGATTGTTCGGTACAACGTCGTCACCAAAAATTGACAGAGGAAACTCCTTCTCCATTCATGACAGACGAATTGCGTAATAAAATGGGGGAAGCTGCTGTAAAAGCTGCTGAGTTCATTAAGTACGAAGGAGCCGGAACTGTTGAGTTCCTTGTGGATAAGCATAGGAATTTCTACTTCATGGAGATGAATACGCGTATTCAGGTGGAGCATCCAATTACGGAACAGGTTATAGATTATGATTTGATCCGCGAGCAGATTTTAGTTGCTGCAGGTGTGCCGATTTCCGGTAAAAATTATTTGCCACAATTACACTCAATCGAATGCCGTATCAATGCTGAAGATCCTTATAATGACTTCCGTCCTTCACCAGGAAAAATTACAGTATTGCATGCGCCAGGTGGACACGGAGTGCGCCTGGATACCCACGTTTATGCAGGTTATACCATTCCGCCAAACTATGATTCGATGATTGCAAAGTTGATTACGACTGCTCAGACAAGGGAAGAGGCGATTAACAAAATGAAGCGTGCTTTGGATGAGTTTTATATTGAAGGAATCAAAACAACCATTCCTTTCCACAGGCAGTTAATGGATGAACCGGATTATGTAGCCGGGAATTACACTACCAAGTTTATGGAATCCTTTAAGATGAAAGGTACAGAATAAAACAAAGCCCTGCTGAAAAGCGGGGCTTTTTTATTAATGCCGTATTTACATAACTATTTATATCTTTGAGCTCAAATTTAATACCATGAAAAAATTATACGCTTTATTGTTTGTTGCTTTTATTGGCTTTGCTGGCAATGCCCAGATAGTAACGATACAGAATGCAAATTTCAGAGCTGTTTTAATGTCATCGTCAACCTTCAATGGGGTTGCAAGAAATGCAAGCGGTGCCTCTATAAGGATTGATGCCAATTTTGATGGGCAATTCCAGCTTAGCGAAATCCTCGCAGTTTATGGCCTTGAAATCGTTAATGCGTCGATTACTGATTTTAGTGATGTTCAATATTTCACCAATCTTAGGAAATTGAATTGCAGCGCAAACCTGTTGACCAGCCTGAACGTTACCATGTTGCCTAACCTTACACAATTGTATTGCGATAGTAACCAGCTAACTTCTATAGACTTATCAGGAAACCCTAATCTTAACGATTTCCAATGTATAGCAAACCAAATAACTTCATTGGACTTATCCCATACTCCAAGTATAGCAAAAATATCATGTGGCATGAACCAGCTGACAAGCTTAAACATCAGCAATCTTACCAATCTTTTCCTTTTGGATTTCAGAAATAATCAAATTGCAACTATTGACGCTGGTAACTTTTCCAACCTGAGGTTTTTGTATGGGTCAGATAATGTACTTACTTCGTTGAACGTTAGCAATTCTACAGGCTTATGGTACATACAATGTCAAAACAACCAGTTATCGACCCTAGCTGTTGCAGGGTTGCCTGACCTTACGGTTTTGAATTGTGAGAATAACAATCTTCAAACACTTGCAGTCAGCAACCTGCCAAGACTGGAGAGGTTTACGTGTTTCAATAATCAACTTACAAGTTTAAACCTGAACAGCCTGCCGATGCTGGGAGCGCTTGACTGTTCGCATAATCAATTGAGTCATTTGGATATATCACAAAATCCATCGTTAGATGAGTTAGACTTTTCATATAATCAACTTACGGAATTTAGTTCCGCTAGTAATGGTATTTTTTATTCCTTTAATTGTTCCCATAACAATTTGTTGAAGTATTTACTTTTAAAAAATACCATTTACATTAATGAGGATGATTTCGATTTTTCGAATAATCCATCCCTTGAATATATCTGTATAGATGAAAATGCAGATTCCTTCATTCCGATTATGAATAAGATTACCGAGTATGGTTATACCAATACCTGCAATGTAAACTCGTATTGCTCTTTTGTTCCTGGCGGAACTTATTATGTAATGAACGGGACAAATAAATATGACCAAAACAACAACGGATGTGATGCCTTGGATTACATTTATCCTAATTTGAGATACAACATTACTAACGGGACAACATCGGGAAGTATCATTACAAATGCCAGCGGAGGATATTCAATTCCGCTTGTTTCCGGGACATATACTGTTACCCCAATTATTGAAAACCCATCCTATTTTTCGGTTTCCCCTACGACGGTCAATGTAAATTTTCCAACACAGGCTAGCCCGTTGACTCAAAATTTCTGCGTTAGCCCTATCGGTTCGCATCCGGATGTAGAAATCACTATGATTCCAACGAATGATGCGCGCCCTGGCTTTGATGCAGAATATAGGATTGTATACAAGAATAAAGGAAACTTGATGCAGTCGGGCACGATCAGCTTGAACTTTGATGATGCAGTTTTAGATTTTGTAGAGGCGAGCCAAACTGTAAGTAGTCAGTCAGCAAACAATCTGGTTTGGGATTTTACGAACCTTCAATTATTCGAAACACGTACCATAACTGTTAAATTTAATATCAATACAACAATGGAAACGCCTGCCGTTAATGCTGGAGATGTATTGCATTATACTGCAAATATTGCTATTGCAACAGATGAAAACTCAAATGACAATACGGTTCGGGTAAATCAGATAGTTATTAATTCACACGATCCTAATGATAAAACCTGCCTGGAAGGGCCAATTGTTTCATCAAGCATGGTGGGACAATATGTACATTATGTCATTCGTTTTGAAAACACGGGGACAGCCAGTGCCGTGAATATTGTTGTGAAGGATATAGTTGATACCAACAAGTTTGATATTTCGACTTTGGTTCCTTTAAATGGTAGCCATCAATTTGTGACCAGGATATTAAACACAAACCAAGTTGAATTTATCTTTGAGAACATCAATTTGCCATTTGATGATGTACACAATGATGGCTTTGTCGCATTTAAAATCAAGACAAAACCTACTCTTGTAATAGGAGATACTTTCAGTAATGGAGCCAATATTTATTTCGATTATAATTTCCCTGTCACTACCAATACCTATACAACCACCGTTGCGACGCTTGGCAATAGTGATTTTGATTTCAATAATGTTTTCAGCCTGTCGCCAGTCCCAACAAAAAACAGGCTTACCATTACTGTAAAACAAGATGTGGAAATGAGTTCAATCAGTATTTATAATAATCTTGGGCAATTGGTTCAGGTAGTTACTAACCCTACAAAAACCATAGATGTTTCAGGATTGAAGCCTGGAACCTATTTTATAAAAATCATAAGTGATAAAGGAACTGCCACTACAAAATTCATAAAAGAGTAAATGCTGATGAATCAAAAATTAAAAGCCTATTCCCCAGAATAGGCTTTTTGCCTTTTACCGCACCTGTTGGATTGTGAAAAAGGAGTCTGTTTTATTACTCAGCAGCCCAACATTTATCAAATCGGTGTAAATGTTGAATGTGATGGTATCGCCCAAACTGAGTTTAACCAAAGTCTGTACTACTCTCACTGGCGGTGTTACATTGATAGTGACAAAAGCTATCGTTACACCAATGTTGGAATAACCGCATCTTGCAATCACGGTTTCATTTTTTAGGATGGAAACCCCAAAATTGGTTGCAACGCTCGAAGCATTGGATTTAATCTGAACATTTATCGCATAAATCCCGTCCGCTTTTGCTGTAAAAGTGTTGGTTGAGGTATCAAATTCGTTATTCTCATCCATATCTTCATAATTGAAAGGAACTTTCACCGTTCCTGATGAAACCGTTAAGGATTGATCAGCACTTGCGCTAAAACCACCTTTAATAAAGGTTTTCAAACGGCTTTCGATGACCATTTTGGATGAAATCCGCTGAATGTTCCCATCACGGTCAGAAACCAATATAGAATCTTTTGCCGAAGTTTCACGGCTGTTAGTAGCTGTTGAACGAACTCTCATAGCTCCATTGACGTCTAAAGTTGCTGTAGGGTTTGAAGTTCCTATACCAACTTGTGCTACTCCTGTAAAGGATAACAGGATGAAAGCAAATAGTATACTTTTCATCATTTTTGAGATTTTTAGGGTAGTCAAACATACTAAAATAATCGACAAAATGCGAATATTATAGATAAAATACACAAAATTATTCTCAAAATAAGAAAATTTCTTATAAAAGTAACATTTTACATTCTCAAAAAACAATAAAAAAGCCTTGATGAAATCAAGGCTCTAATTTTGAAATTTAGATTTTTATAAGGTCTCTTTCAACCATTTAAAAAACTCACGTTGCCAAACCATTCCGTTTTGTGGTTTCAACACCCAGTGATTTTCTTCAGGCAGATAAAGGAAACGGCTTTTTATCCCTCTTAATTGTGCAGCCTGGAATGCTTCCTGGCCTTGTCCGATTGGCACACGGTAATCTTTTCCTCCCTGTACAATAAGGATAGGAGTATTCCATTTGTCAACATAATTGATTGGATTGAATTGGTTGTATGCCTTTTGCGCCACGACATTGTCTTTCTCCCAATAAGCTCCACCAAAATCCCAGTTGTTAAAGAATACTTCTTCAGTTGTGCCAAACATGCTTTGGGTGTTGAAAACACCATCATGGGCAATAAATGACTTGAAACGGTTATTGTGGATTCCGGCTAAATAGAAAACAGAATAACCTCCATAACTAGCGCCAACACATCCTAAGCGCGATTTGTCAACATAGCTTTCCTTAGCAACATCATCAATAGCTGACAGATAATCGTTCATCACCTGTCCACCCCAATCTTTAGAGATTTGTTCGTTCCATTCCCTTCCGTGGCCATACATTCCTCTTCTGTTTGGAGCAACCACAACATAACCTTGGGAAGCCATTAAAGAGAAGTTCCAACGGAAAGAATAAAACTGCGTTAACGGAGATTGTGGTCCGCCCTGGCAGTAAAGCAACGTTGGATATTTTTTTGTTTTATCAAAATTTGGAGGAAGGATTACCCAAACCAGCATTTTTTTGCCATCGGTAGTAGTAACATACCTTCTTTCATATTTTGGCAAAGCTAATTTTGAATAAGCTTCGTTATTGGTTTTGGTAAGCTGCGTAAAAGTTCTTTTTTTATAGCTAAAGGAATAAAGTTCCGCAGCATGATTCATGTCTGTTCGGCTAACGATAATATTATCGCCATTAAAACCTACAATGTCATGAACGTCGAAATCACCGTTTGAAATTTGCTTAACGCTAATTCCGATTCGTTTTACACCAGGAAAATTAACTTCAAATAATTGCGTCGTTCCATCAACAGCAGCGATAAAATACACCTTTGTTCCATCAGGGCTCCATTTATAACTGTCAACCGAACCATCCCAATTGATAGTTAGATTGTAATCAACATCCCTAAAACGGACAATAATATCATTCTTGTCAGCTTCATAACCATCGCGCTTCATTTGAAGCCAGGTCAAATAACCTCCAGGAGAAAAAATAGGATTGGTATCGTAGCCCAGATTGTTTTCAGTTAGGTTTTTTGTTGTTTTGGTTTCAAGATTGTATTCGTATAAATCGGTATTCGTAGACATTGCATAAGCTGTCCCCGATTTTTTCTTGCACACATAAATGATGCTTTTGCTGTCTGGCGACCAGATATAATCTTCATCACCGCCAAAAGGTTTTTGAGGTGAATCATAAGGCTCGCCTTTCATAATGTCAATAGGACGCGCTTTATTTAACTTATTGATGCCATAAAGAACATGGTTATGGGTTCCATTATTCCAGGTGTCCCAATGACGGTAATCCAATCCGTCGTAGATTTGTGCTTCCGATTTGTCCAATTCAGGATAAAAATCCTTGCCTAGAACATTCTCAATTTTAACTTCTTCATTTGACAAGAGGTATTTTCCGTCCGGAGATACGTTTTTGTCGTTTAACAAATCCTTAGTCTGAGCTTCCTCAACTTCAGTTGGATTTCCACCATTTACAGGAATTGTATAAAACTTTGAGTTGGATTTGTTTTCTTCCATGGAAGGTGTTCCTACCTTGTAAACGATTGTTTTTCCATCTTTGGAAATCCCAAGGGCAGATACCCTACCTAACTTCCACAATCCTTCTGGTGTTAAAACCTGTTGTGCCGATGCTGCGATGCCCATTGTGCTAACGATTAAAAAAAGTACTTTCTTCATAAATTCAGATAATTTTTTTGAATGCCTAAAAGTAGCAAAATTAATTCACAAAAAAAGCCACACTTTTCAGTATGGCTTTTTAGTTTTTATAATTGGATTATTCCTTAATAAAACGTTTTGTTGTTGTTGAAGTTCCATTAGAAACCTCAATCAGGAATGTTCCTGTTTTTAAAGAACCTACATAAATGGCATCGTTCTCAATTTTACCACTTCCTAATTCCTGCCCCATCATATTGAAAATTTTATAAGTTGATGGAGATTCAAGATTTGAAATGTTCAAAATATCGCCTTTTACAGGGTTTGGATAAACATTAAATGAAATCCTTGCAGGTGCAGCTTCATCAATTCTTGCAGAAGAAGTAATGTTTATCGTGTAATCTTCAACTTGTCCGTAAGTGAATGTTTGACAAGCAGTAGGTGTAGCATTGTATGACATAGAAACTCTCATCCTTGTAGAACCTAGAGTTGCAGTTGCAGGGATTGTAATCGTTCCCGTTACAGGAGTTGTTTTAGAAGTTGCTTTTGTAAAAGCAGTTTCACCAGCGTCAGAGAAATCGCCATCCTGGTTGTAGTCAATAAATACGGCATAACCTTCAGTCCAAACAGTACTTGTCCAGAAAGGAGTGATTGTAATGGTATTTGCTGATCCTCTTACAACGTTTGTTGAAAGCGCGGTAAAGTTTTCATAACCGGCAGTTCCAGTAGAAGGATTGTTGATTGTTCCAAATGCTACTCTTCCAATTCTTTCATCAGCAGTATTAGTACTTGTTGATGTACAATAAGTAATAGTATTGGCAAGCGTTGTTACACTTACTGTGTTGCTGTTTGCCGAAATATTTCCTGCGGCATCCTTAGCCTTAACATTGAAAGTATAGGTTGTTGAAGCTGTCAAACCAGTCACCGCATAAGTTGTCGCCGAAGTTGTTGAGCCCAATAAAGAACCATTTCTATAAACATCATATCCGGTAACCGCTACGTTATCAGTAGCACCAGACCATGACAGGTTCGTAGATGAAGACGTAGTTCCCGAAGCTGATAATGTCGGAGCAGTTGGAGCCGTTGTATCAGGAGTTGGAGTGGTAACATTTACGGTATTGCTGTTCGCGGAAATATTTCCAGCAGCGTCTTTAGCCGTAACATTAAATGCATAAGTTGTTGAAGCCACTAAGCCACTTACTGCAAATGTAGTAGCGCTTGTAGTTGATCCAATCAAAGCACCATCTTTATACACATCGTATCCGGTAACGGCTACGTTATCGGTAGCACCTGACCAAGATAAATTTGTACTTGTAAAAGTTGTGCCCGAAGCAGATAATGTTGGAGCTGTTGGAGCAGTTGTATCTGGAGCCGGAGCCAAAGTCGTTACGCTTAATGCATTGCTGGCAACAGAAACATTTCCTGCGGCATCTTTAGCTTTTACTGTGAAAACATAAGTGGTTGAATTTGTCAAACCGGAAACAGCATAAGTTGTAGAAGCTGTTGAACCCAATAAAACACCATCTTTATAAACATCATAACCTGTTACACCTACGTTATCAGTAGCACCTGACCATGATAAATTGGTTGAGGTTTGTGTTGTTCCTGATGCAGACAATGTTGGAGCAGTTGGGGCAACTGTATCAGTTGAACCGGCTGTAATTGTAAAGTTTGCATTGGAAATGTCAAAGAAAATATGATTGGTTCCTTTTACCATGATTCGGTTTGTTGTACCAGCAGTATTCGGAATAGTCACGGCTTGTGAACCATCGTTTGGTGTTGCTGCCAATAAAGTTGACCATGTAGTTCCGGCATTTGTCGAAATCAAAATGTCAACATTAGCACAGTTCACACCATTTGCAGTAGTTCCGGCAACGTTCCATGTTACGGTCTGAGTGCTTCCACCTACATAGGAAACAGCAGTATTCGGAGCTGTAACGTTAAATGGACCGGCAACTGCATTAACAGTCACCACCATGTCATCACTATTGTTTGCTGGTCCTCCAGCTCTGTTATCTCTAACAGTTACCCTGAAATTCATGGTTCTGGCAACCGAAGGTAATGCCTCAACCGTAATTTCACTTCCTGCAGTTGTTAATGAACCTGTTAAAAGTGAAGCCATTCTAGGGAAATATCTTGTTGGTGATGTAGTCGAATTATAAGATCTGAAATCTACACCAGAAGTTTTTGTAGCACTAGGAGCAGCAGAATTTGACTGATTGTCCATTTCTTCCCAGTTGTAAGTCAGCGCATCGCCATTAGCGTCTGTTGCAGTTGCAGTCAGCATAAATGGAGTGCTTTTTGGAATGGTGTAATCCAAACCAGCTGAAGCTGTTGGTACTGAATTTCCTGTAGCAATATTTACAGAGCAGGTTTTTGCCTTAATATTATTAGTTACCTGTTGGATGCTAACCGCATGGAAATAGGCATCAGAGTGAGGCTGGATATCCAAAGACGTAATACCGGCATAACCCATGATAGTTGATCCCGATCCAGGTTCCATTTGAACTCCCGTTCCTTCGTTACTGTGTGTAAAAGTATGGTTAGCTCCCATTTGGTGTCCAATTTCGTGAGCTACATAATCAATGTCAAAATTATCTCCTGACGGAATTCCATCAGCTGGAGAAGTGATTCCACTTCCTTTTGAACCATTGGTACAAATACATCCAATGCAACCTGCATTTCCACCACCACCGGTAGCACCAAATAAGTGACCGATGTCATAATTGGCTTCACCAATAACAGAGGTTAAGGTAGATTGTAATTGTGAATTCCATTGTGACATGCTTGAAGCATTAGAATAAGGATCGGAAGAAGCACTTGTGTAAATTACAGCATCCGTATTGGCAATGATAATCAAACGCGCACCAAAATCTTTCTCAAAAACACCATTACATCTTGTAATAGAGTTATTGATTGCAGCTAAAGCCAAAGCCTTTGTACCACCAAAATAAGTAGTGTATTCTCCTGTGCAGGACATCGCCAGACGGAAAGTCCTCAAAGTGGCGTCATCCGCATTTGGTCTTGCGTCAGCACCATTAACCTGTGGAGCAACTTCATCGATAACACTACACTCAAATGGTGTAAGTGATTGCGCTCTGTCTGCTTTTCTATAAACGGTATAAGTCCTCAAATCCGCAGAAATTGGCTCAATGAAAACAGCCGATTTATCCGGAGCAAGCACCATCGATTTGAAACCTAATGGGGAAACACTGAAATGCGCAGTCGCTGCCGGATTGTCAATCCCAATTCCTATATAGGATTTAATCTCAGGATATCTTGCAGCTAAAGCTGGATCCATGCTTGAATTTTCATAAATGCTGTATCTTTCCAATACGCCATCAGCATTTGGGATTGATAAGATTGTGCTCGATTGTTTTGAGTTAACACCTCTTACAGGCGCAGCACTCAAACTCGATCTTAGATTTACAAGATTCAAATCGAAAAGATGGTTTTCAGGAAGCCTCATTTTGGCTTCAAGGGGAACCATATTGCTTTTTTTGGTAGTGGTATTCCACAACGTAGCCTTATTTTGCGCATAAGAGAAACATGTTGCTGCTAATAAAGCACCCAGAAGTAGTTTGCATTTCATAATTTTTGTGGTTAAAATTAACGCGACAATTAAGAGATTTTTTTTCAATAAGTCGATTAAAACTGTTAAAAAATCGACGAAATGCATACCTATTTGATAAAACATAGGAAGAATTCGTATGAAAGCAATTTTTTTAAAAAGATTACCTTTACATTATATAAAAAAGTATTTTTAGAAAAAATTTTACAGATGAACCTTAGTTATTGGGAACTCAAAAATTGGTTTACAAATGTCGATTTCACGATTGTCGGTAGCGGAATTGTTGCTCTTCATTGTGGCTTGGTGCTGCGCGAAAAATTCCCTAACAGCAAAATCCTGATACTCGAAAAAGGAATGCTGCCACAAGGTGCAAGTACCAAAAATGCCGGATTTGCCTGCTTTGGAAGTATTTCCGAAATAATAGATGATTTAAAATCCCACAGCGAAGAAGAGGTTGTTCAGCTCATTCAAAAACGCTGGAACGGTTTGCAACTTTTGCGAAAAAACCTTGGTGATGAAACCATAGATTTCAAGCCTTATGGCGGTTATGAATTGTTCCTGAAGAATGATGAAAGCACTTATAATGAATGCCTGCAAAAACTTCCCTTCATTAATGATTTGCTAAAACCTCTTTTTAGGAATGATGTTTTCGCCAAGGAAGTAGACCGTTTTGCCTTTCAGGGAATACAGGATTATGTGGTTTTTAATCCGTTTGAAGCGCAGATTGATACTGGGAAAATGATGAACGCACTTTTGCAAAAAGCAATAGCGAATGATATTTTAATCCTAAACCAAATTGAAGTTACCGCATATCAGGAAAAAAATGAAGGCGTAGAAGTTGTGTTATCAGATTTTAGTTTTTTTACCAAAAAATTATTATTTGCAACCAATGGTTTTGCGGGCGAGCTTACACATAATCAGGTGAAGCCAGCAAGAGCTCAGGTTTTGATCACAGAACCTATTCCGAATTTAGACATCAAAGGAACGTTTCATCTCGATAAAGGCTATTATTATTTTAGGAACATTGACAACAGGATACTTTTTGGTGGTGGAAGAAACCTGGCATTTGAAACCGAAACAACTACAGAACTTGGGCAGACAGAATTAATACAAAATCGTTTGGAGCAATTGCTAAAAGAAGTAATTTTACCAAACACCGATTTTACGATTGCGCATCGCTGGAGTGGCATTATGGGATTGGGTTCAACCAAAAAACCAATTGTAGAGCAATTGTCAGAACACGTTTTCTGCGGTGTTCGTTTGGGAGGAATGGGAGTTGCAATCGGGAGTTTGATAGGTCAGGAATTAGCAGATTTAGTTCAATAATATGATAAGAAAAATTTTTCGCTGGATTTGGAAAGCCATGCTTTGGTTCTTCGGGCTTTCGATTTTATCTGTAATTATATTCAAATGGGTTCCGATTCCGTTTACGCCATTAATGGTTACCCGGATTATCGAATTCAAGCTTGATAACAAAGGCGATGCAACCTTCAGCCACAAATGGGTTCCGTTGGAAAAAATCTCGCCAAATCTTCAAAAGGCAGTAATTGCCAGCGAAGACGGCAATTTTTTAAAACACAATGGCTTCGATTTTAAAGCGATGCAAAAAGCCTTCAAGAGTAATAGCAAAGGAAAAAGACTTAAAGGCGGAAGTACCATTTCGCAGCAAACGGCCAAAAATGTTTTTCTTTGGCAGGGACGAAGTTACGTCCGTAAAGGGCTTGAGGCTTATTTCACAGTTTTGATTGAATTGATTTGGGGTAAGGAACGCATTATGGAAGTCTACCTGAACAGCATTGAAATGGGCAATGGCGTTTATGGCGCTCAGGAAGCAGCACGTCATTGGTACACCAAAACCGCAATCGATTTAAACCCAAGGGAAGCTGCCGGAATTGCGGCTATTTTACCCAATCCAAGGAAATTCAAAGCGTCCAATTCTTCTTCCTATATCAATAATAGAAAAGACAAAATTGTACGCATCATGAGGCATCTTGGTAAGATTGAATACTAATGCGATATAGTTTCCTTTTATTTGTTCTACTTCCGGTTCTTGGCTGGACACAGGAAAATTCAAAATTTGAATTGGGATTGCAATTGGATAATGATTCCTTTGCTTCGGCCTACAATGATTTTTATTATACCAACGGAATTTTTGTGTTTGCCAATTATGTTTCGAAAAAATCTACCGCAGGACAAAAAATAATCCATGGATTAAAAATCGGACAGCAGATTTATAATCCAAGGAATATGAAATCCCCTTTTCCGGAGGACCACAACAGGCCTTACGCAGGCTATCTGTTTGCAGAATACAATACCAGTAAAATGTTTCAGTCGAATAGTGTTTTGGGAATGTCATTCCGATTGGGAATAGTCGGGCCAGATTCGAAAGCAGAAGATTTTCAAAGATGGATGCACAATGCTTTTGGATTCGGGCATATCATTGGTTGGGAACAACAAATCCATAATCTTGTGGCTGTTCAGGTTGGTTTGAACTATTCCAAACCTATTTTCGCAACCGATAAAATGGATCTCCATTTTAATGGACAGGCAGAAGCCGGAACTGCTTTTTCGTCAGCAGCCATTGGAACTCTTTGCCGGATTAGTTTGTCAAAATCAGTGACGCCCATGCAGCAATCCAGTTTTTATAACGGACTCGGAACGGCAAAAAAGGAATTCTATTTTTATATCTTACCAAAACTGAACCTACAGTTTTATGACGCTACCATACAGGGAAGTTTGTTTAACCATGATAGCCCGGTAACATTCAACCTGAATCCGTTGCGTTTTAAAGGAGAAACCGGATTGAAATTCAAATACAGCCATTACAATCTTTCGTGTGCCTTCAATTATATTACCGAAGAAATCAAAAATAATTCGGCTACGGGTTATTATTACGGATCGTTAATTGGGTCGTACGCTTTCTAAATAAAAAAGCTTCACAAGTAAGCTTTTCAAAGCTTAAGCACATTTCAAGTAATTACTTAAATATTAACATATTATTACTAATAAAGTGAAATAAGCTAGAATATGGTTTTATGTAACTTTTTTGGAATAACTTTACTAATAACTAAATTTAAAAACAACAAAAATGCAAGCACATGAAATAGATTTCCATATTTATGGTGAAGAAATGCAATACGTAGAAATCGAACTGGATCCTCAGGAGATAGTCGTTGCCGAAGCCGGAAGCTTTATGATGATGGATAACGGCATTAAAATGGAGACCATTTTTGGCGATGGTTCGCAGCAACAATCGGGTTTATTTGATAAACTGCTTTCTGCCGGAAAAAGGGTTTTGACCGGAGAAAGCCTTTTCATGACCGCATACATCAACCAAAATTCAGGAAAAAGCAAGGTTTGTTTCGCTTCACCTTATCCGGGAAAAATTGTGGCTATTGATTTGACGCAGTTCGGGGGCAAATTCATTTGTCAAAAAGATTCATTTCTCTGTGCGGCCAAAGGTGTGGCTGTCGGAATCGAATTCTCCAAAAAACTGGGAAGGGGCTTATTTGGTGGTGAAGGTTTTATCATGCAAAAATTGGAAGGTGACGGCATGGCTTTCGTCCATTCTGGCGGGACATTGGCAAAAAAGGAATTGGCTTCAGGGGAAATCCTGAAAGTTGATACGGGTTGCATTGTCGGATTTACCAAAGATGTTGATTATGACATTGAATTTATTGGAGGAATAAAGAATTCCATATTTGGAGGCGAAGGATTGTTCTATGCAACACTTCGCGGACCAGGAACTGTATATGTCCAGTCACTTCCATTCAGCCGTTTGGCAGACCGAATCATTGCTGCTGCCCCACGAAGCGGAGGAAGCGGCCGTGAAGAAGGAAGCCTTCTCGGCGGATTGGGAAGAATGATAGATGGAGATAACGGATTTTAAAAAAGAAAAGCGGCCTAAGCCGCTTTTTTTATATCATAAAATTAATTCCAAGAATGATGTTCCTTCCGATATTCGGGATTCCATCCGATTTCAAACGCGATAAATGCGAAACATAGGTTTTGTCTAGCACATTATTGGCGTTGAGGTTAAAATTGAAAGTGGCTTTGCTGATACTGATTTTTCCGCCCAAGCCTAAGTTTATCAGTGTATAATCATTGGTTCGGGTTTCAAACTCGCTATTGTTATTCTGCGCAAAAGTGCTTTCGATGTTAAGTGTTGCAAATCCTTCTTGCCACCAGTTTTTGACATTAAACTCACCACGGAAATTGTTGTTCCATTTGTTGGCCGGAATCAAAGGCAGGTTGTCGCCATTGTCTTTTTTGCCAATAACCGTTTCAAAGCTGCTGGTAAAATGCAGCCAATCCAAAGGATGCGGATGGAAATGGATTCCGGCTTCGCCGCCATATAATTTGGCATTCGCCTGAACATAATCATAAACATTGTTTCCGTCAATTACGTTTCCGTTTGGCGAAATAAAAATGTAATTGTTGATGTGGTTGTAAAATCCGTTGGCAAACAATTCAAAATGTGAGCTTTTGTATTCGAGGTTCAAATCGGTCTGCAGGTTTTGTTCGTTGTCAAGTGACGAATTCCCAATTTCGTACCGATTGCTGCCTTCGTGTACACCATTTGAGGTCAGTTCGGCCAAATTTGGAGCACGGAAACCCGAAGCAATATTCAAACGCAAGGTAAAATCTTCCGCCAGATTGGTTTTGTATCCCAAAGACGCATTGAAACTGTCAAAACTTTTGTCGATTGGCGCGAAGTAACCTTCATTTCCTTGAATTCCGTGGGCTTCACTGCTCACTTGTCTATTGTCAAAACGAAGTCCGGCCTGCAAAACATTCTTTCCAAATTCATAGTTAGCTGTTCCGAAAATTCCAAAATCAGTAGTTTCCGCATCTGGAATTAAAAGTTCTTCTCCCGAATTTGTATTGGTTTGATGCATTCCCTGAACACCAACAATGGTCTCTACTTTTCCTAATTTGGGCAAATAATATTTCAAATCGTAGTTCAACGTCCGCAATTTCATGTGCAAAGAAGCCACATTGCTGTCTTCAAATTCGCTTCGGTCATTAAAGATATAACCCAAATCTGCATCCAATTTTGAATTTCTGAAATAAAAATTATTATGCAAACTCAAAATGTGGTTGTCAACTGCCTGCTTTGGATAAATAGTGGAATGGCTTGTCGATTGTTCACTAATTCCGTCTTCGGGAATCCCCAAATCGAGCTTATTGAAATTATACCGCAGCACACTTGAAAACTTCGAATTGCTGTAACCAATTCCGGTTTTAAAATCGGTTTCGTTGTAACGCGTATTGGTTACCCTGTCACCATTCGGAATTGTATAATCTGCATGTGTGTTATAACTTCCACGTGCTAAGAATTTCCAGTTTTCTGTTGAAGTTTTCAAACCCAGGGAAGTGTTGCTGCCAAGCGTATTCGAAAATACACGCCCACTAAAATCAGCTTTAAACTCCTTTGGATTGGCAAATTTTTCAGGATTGAAATACAAAACACCGCCTAAAGCATCTGAACCGTAAAGCAGCGAAGCAGGGCCTTTTATAACTTCAACGCTTTCAACGCCGGCATCGTTTAAACCCAAGCCGTGTTCTTCACCAAACTGCTGGTTTTCCAAACGAACGCCTTGCGAATACACCAAAACACGATTACCACTCAACCCTCTAATGACCGGTTTTCCGATGGATGTTCCTGTTGAAACCTGCGAAACTCCAGGGATTTTTGCAAGGCCTTCAATGAGTGTTGCGGTTCCTTTTTGCTGTAGTGATTTTACACTTTCGTGCTCGACTTTCATTACGTTTTGCGATTGTAATTTGTTGAAAGCCGTTGAAACAATCACTTCATCCATGTGGATGATGTTTTCTTCCAAAGAGATGTTTTGTGTAATTTCCTTTTCGGAAATATTTACAGTCAGTATTTGTGTGGCATAACCAACTAACGAATAAACAATCTTAAATGAGCCGTTTGGCAGATTGTTTAAAACATAATTTCCATCAGTATCGGAAATGGTTTCCTTATGGATTTCCGGAACGGAAACAATAACATTGGACAATGCCTTATTGTCCTTGTCGGAAATGGTTCCACCGATTTTGTTTTGTGCCGAGGCAACAAACGCAAACCCTATAAATAAGGCCATGTATATAGATTTCATAAAATATTTTTATTGATAAATGAATAATTTACCGAAGCGATTCGGTTTAGAATTTCCGTTTATGCAATAAAAATTGGAGGAGCGCGCAGCGCAAAAAGGCTTCCCCTAAATGATTGGGTTATTTCCTTGGAATAGTAAGCCGAATATTTGGTAACAACCTGAATTTTTGGAACCGTAAAGGTTATTTTTGAGGGAGAAATAAAACTGCTGAATGCGAATTCACAAGTGAAACAATGGTCAAAGCCTTCATGGGCATGATTGATTTCGGTTTGGCTGTGATTGTATTTGTGGTTGCAGTGCTTTTCTGAAAATTGTTTCTCTAAGTGGCTCATGGCGTCAAATGATTGGAATAGTATTGCGAACAATACGACCAATCCCATGATGGAGTTTAGTATGAGAAACCTTTTTTTCATCAATGCAAATGTAAGCCTGGCAAAAGAAAAACCGTTTGATTTTAACAAATTTTATGATTTGCAAAACCAAACGATTCCTTTATTTGTCATTCCCGCGAAGGCGGGAATCTATACTAATTTGTTCGCTACCAAATACTCAGCAATCTGAATGGTATTGGTTGCAGCACCTTTCCTTAAGTTGTCCGAAACAATCCACATGTTTATGGTGTTTGGCTGGCTTTCGTCGCGACGGATCCTTCCAACAAAAACATCATCTTTTCCTTGTGCAAACAAAGGCATCGGATAAGTATAGGTATCGGTATTGTCCTGAACGGTTACGCCGTCTGTGTGGTGTAAAATGTTGCGGACCTCATTCACATCAAAATCGTTTGAAAACTCAACATTTACCGCTTCACTATGACCACCAACAACAGGAATCCTGATGGCTGTTGCTGTAACAGCGATAGATTTGTCGCCAATGATTTTTTGGGTTTCGCGAACCAATTTCATTTCTTCCTTGGTGTATCCGTTGTCTTCAAAAACGTCACATTGTGGAATGGCATTTCTATGAATTTGATATTTGTATGCCATTTCACCCTGTACGCCAGCATATTCATTTTCCAATTGTTGGACAGCTTTTACGCCGGTTCCTGTAATGGATTGGTAGGTGGAAACGATGACGCGTTTGATGTTGTATTTTTTGTGCAATGGCGCTAAAACCATAACCATTTGAATAGTCGAACAGTTTGGATTGGCGATAATTTTGTCTTCTCTGGTCAATTCGGAAGCATTGATTTCAGGAACTACCAATTTTTTTGTTGGATCCATTCTCCACGCTGAAGAATTATCGATAACTGTTGTTCCAGCTTCAGCAAATTTAGGAGCCCAGTCTAATGAGGTTTGTCCTCCTGCAGAAAACAAGGCGATATCCGCTTTCATATCTACTGCAGTTTGTAAGTCAACTACTTTATATTTTTTTCCTTTGAATTCGATTTCCTTACCCACAGATCTTTCAGAAGCAACAGGAATCAATTCTGTTACAGGAAAATTCCTTTCGGCTAAAACTTTAAGCATTACTTCGCCAACCATTCCGGTTGCACCAACAACAGCAACTTTCATATTTATATTTTTTATCGATTTATAATTTTGGAAGTACAAAAGTATGTAGAAAAATATTTTAAATTTTAAATTTTGAATTTTAAATGATAACCTGATTCAAAATAAATTCTTTATATCGGAAGGAAGCAAAACGTGAATTTTAGCCCCGATGGGAGCAAGCTACCATGTAGCGCGGACAGCGGGACGGCACTTGTTAAAATAAGGTAAACGTGTGCTGCTAAATAAAAAGAAAAACCGCCTCAGTTAGGAAGCGGTTTGGTTAAGAATATATAATGTAGCGGTATTATTTTTTCAGTAAATCACGGATTTGAGTCAGTAATTCTTCCTGGCTTGGTCCTGATGGAGCCGGAGCCGGTTCTGGTTTTTTCATTTTGTTCATTGCTTTGATGATCATGAACATTACGAAGGCAACGATAATGAAATCAATACATGCTGTTAAGAACAAGCCCCATTCGATGGCAGCTTCAGGCGTAGTGACGGCTCCTGCGGCGTCCTTGACTTCGGGTGTAATGACATACTTTTTGTCGGCGAGGTTAATGCCTCCCATTAAAAGTCCGATTACCGGAGCGAACATTTTTTCAACAAAAGCGGAAACCACTTTGCTAAACGCTGCTCCCATTACGAATGCAATAGCCATATCGACCAGGTTGCCCTTCATTGCAAACTCTTTAAACTCTGATAACATTCCCATAACTATGTTGGTTTTATTGGTTAATTAAGTCTAAATTATACAAAATTTTAACACATTTTGAATAAATTTAAAATTATTCCCTAAAAAATACTCTCTTAACCCTTTGAGAAATGCTGGTTAGGATTTCATAGGGAATGGTATTCAGCTGTTTAGCCATAAAATTGACTGTTGGATTTTCGCCAAAAATAATTACGGTATTGCCTTCCTTGCAGTCGATTTCGGTTACATCAACCATCAGCATGTCCATACAGACGCTGCCTACAATTTTGGCTGGTTTGCCATTAATGACTACATAACCAAGGCTGTTTCCCCAACTTCTGCTGATGCCATCGGCATAACCAATTGGAATGGTCGCAATTTTGGTTGTGTGGCTTGCCATAAACCTTCTGCCATAACCTACGCTTTCACCGGCATCAATTGTCCTGATTTGAGAGATAACTGATTTCAGCGTTCCTACTATCTGAAGTTCCTTTTGCTCTTCGTAATCGTTGGAAATTCCGTATAACCCAATGCCCAAACGTACCATCTCGTATTGCGCTTCACCATAATTGGTAATTCCTGATGTATTTAAAATATGACGTATTGGTTTGATGTTGAGTTCGTTCATCAGCCTTGATGACAATTTTTCGAATAAGGCAATCTGCTCTTTTGCAAATGCATCGTGTTTCAAATCGTCGCTGGTTGCCATGTGTGACAAAATGCTTTTGATCTGAACAGTTTCGTTTCCTTTGAGGATTTGGATTAAATCGCTCAAATTCTCTTCTTCAAATCCCAGACGGTGCATTCCGGTGTCGATTTTGATGTGAATTGGAAAGTGTTTTAATTTTTTCTGGTCGGCAATTTTTAAAAAGGCTTTTAATCCTTTGACAGAATAAATTTCGGGCTCCAAATGATGCTGGATGATGGCAGAAAAGCTCGTCGTTTCGGGATTCAGGACCATTATCGGAACCTTGATTCCGGCATTTTTCAGAGAAATTCCTTCATCGGCGAAAGCCACGCCAAGATAATCAACCTTGTGGTGTTCCAATAATTTGGCAATTTCAAAACCGCCGTTTCCATAGCCAAAAGCTTTGACCATAACCATCATTTTGGTTTTAGGTTTCAGTTTTGATTTGAAGAAATTCAGGTTGTGGCTGATGGCGTTGAGATTGATTTCGAGCACCGTTTCATGGGTTTTCTCTTCGAGCATCGACACGATTTCCTCAAAATGGAAATCACGTGCGCCTTTGATTAATATGGTTTCGTTTTCAAAATTCAGATTGTCAAAAGCTTTTGAAAATTCGGCAACATCCTTAAACGTAATACTGTTAATGAACTTGTTTTTGTATTGTGAAATGGTTTCACCAATGCCAATGACACGCGTAATCTTATTCGAAATAATCAATTGGGAAACCTGCGAGTACAATTCGTCATTGCTCAATCCGCTTTGGAAAATATCCGACAAAATCAGCGTTTTCTTTTTCTGGTGTTTTTGATTTTCAAGGAAATCGAGTGCAATTTTCAAGGACTGGAAATCGGAACTGTAACTATCGTCAATGATAGTGCAGTTGTTAATTCCGTTTTTCAATTTCAAACGCATTTCCACAGGATACAATTGCGCCATCCTGGTTTGGATGATTTCGTGGTTGTACCCAAAATAAAGCATTACCATCATGCAGTGGATTGCATTCTCCACAGAAGCCTGGTCCTGGAATGGAATCCGGATTGGAAAGGTATCTTCGCGGTAAGTGACATGCAATTCCGTTAGTTCGTCTGTATTTTTTTTGGTGATGTAAACGTCGGCACTTTTATCATCGGAGCACCAACTGAAGACTTTTATTTTTGGATTGATAAAAGCATTAATGGTCTTGTTCTTTTGTAAAATCAGGACATTGACATTGATAAAAAGCTTTAGTTTTTCCTTTATTTTTTCGGCAACGCTCGAAAATCCTTCATCGTGGGCCGAACCGATATTGGACAAAATCCCAATCGTTGGCTGGATGATTTTCTGGAGTTTTTCCATTTCATGTGTCTGCGAAATCCCGGCCTCAAAAATCCCAAGGTTGTGCTTTTCGTTGATTCCTAAAATGGAGAGTGGCACACCAACCTGCGAGTTGTAACTTTTTGGGCTTCGGATGATGTTGAAATCGGGGCTCAAAAGAAAGTTCAGCCATTCCTTGATGATGGTTTTTCCGTTGCTTCCGGTAATCCCGATTACGGGAAATTCAAACTGGCTGCGGTAAAATGCGGCAAATTTCTGGAAAGCGTCGAGCGTATTATCCACAAACAAAAAGTTAGCTTTGTCTGCCAAGCCTTCAGGAATTGTAGTGACAACAAAATGCAGAACGCCTTTGCGGATAAGTTCTTCAATATATAAATGGCCATCGTGATTGGGTCCGGAAATTGCAAAAAACAAGGTATTTGCATCGTTTTGCAACGAACGGCTGTCAATGGAAATGGAATCGATTATCGTAGTGTCATCATTCCCAAACCATTTGGCTTTGATAATGGGAACAATATTTTTGATTTGTAGTTTCAATGTGGTTGGGGATTATTACTGCGTCAGTTCGCTGCGCTCGGGTCATTCTCTTTAGACAAATGCTCAGGGTCATTTACAATCATGTTTTGGCGCATCGCATTAAAATAGGCAGCGCGGCTCAGCGGTTCGTATTCTTCGGTTTCGCCAAGCATGACCAGCTTGTCATTGTCGTTTTTCCTAAAGCTATAATGGGCTAAATTTCCGGTTCGGGTACAAACAGCGTGCACTTTGGTTACATATTCGGCTGTTGCCATCAATGCGGGCATGGGCCCAAACGGATTTCCTTTAAAATCCATGTCCAGTCCTGCTACGATTACCCGGATTCCTGAATTGGCCAAATCATTGCAGACTGCCACAATCTCGTCATCAAAGAACTGTGCTTCGTCAATGCCAACAACATCACAACCCTGAGCCAGAATCCTAATGTTGGCTGCAGCAGGAACCGGCGTTGAACGGATTTCGTTTTTATTGTGCGAAACCACCATCTCCTCGTCGTAACGGGTATCGATGGAAGGCTTGAAAATTTCCACTTTCTGTTTGGCAAACTGAGCCCTTTTCAACCTGCGGATGAGCTCTTCGGTTTTACCCGAAAACATCGAACCGCAGATGACTTCAATCCATCCAAATTGTTCTTTATGATTTACTGTATTTTCGAGAAACATTTTGTATTTTTCCTGCGCTAAAAATGAATAGTTTTTATTACTTTGTAACAGAAACAAAAATATTAAAAAAGACGACCTTATTCCATAATATTTCCAAACTTATGAAAAAAAGATTAGAAGCCGAGTTAATAAGCATTGCGCACCGAATTTTAAAACTCAAGAACAAGTCGGAAGTTGACCAATTGTATAAAGAAACCCAAAAGTTATACGAGACGCTTGCTGTTTTAAAGTTTTATCAGGACAATTTTGAATCGGTAAAATCGGAAGTTGAGGAAGAAGTTTTGGAAGAAAAACTTGAGCAATTTGGCAAAGCTACGGCTGTACCACAACCAGAAGTTAAGGAAGATATTGTTGAAGCTGTAGCCGATGCAGAACCTGAGGAAGAGGAAACCAAAGAAACAGAACCAGAAGCAGCGCCTGAAGAAGTGGTACAACCCGAAGCTGAAGAGGAAGTTGCAGCAGCATTGACAGAAGAAGACATGGTTTCGGAAGAGCCTGAAGAAGAAAATGAAGAAGCTTTGGATGAGGAACCAGAATTGGAAGAAAAGGAAGAAGCTGTAGTTGAAGATAAGCCAGCTTTCCAACCCATCTTTGAATTGGAAGCGGATGATGAGGAAGAAGAAGAGGAAATTGTTGCAGCTGACTCGAGCGATAGCGAACAGGCGAAGCAAACTTCATTTGAAACCCAGCCTGAGGAAAAACTCGAAGACCACATTGGAAAGTATGCCGATCCCGTTTTCGTAAAACCTGATGAGGTTTCATTATTCCCTTCGGATAAAGAAGAAAAAATTGAAGAAAAGGAAGAGCCTAAAAAGGAAGCCGAAACAAGCGAAGCTAAACCCGCAGCTACAAATGATACCCACTCCAAAACCATCGCTATAGGATTGAACGACCGGATTGGCTTTGTACAGCATCTTTTCAACGACAGCAATGAAGATTTTAACCGTGTGATTTCGCAATTGAACACCTTTGATACGTTTGCAGAAGCCAAAAACTTTATCAATGAAATGGTCATTCCTGATTATGGCTATTGGGTTGGTGAAGAAGATTACATGGAACGGTTCATGGCAATTGTGGAGCAAAAATTCCAGTAAATGTCCAAACTTTACATAGTCCCAACGCCGATTGGCAATCTTGATGATATGACTTTCAGGGCGATAAAAGTCCTGAAGGAAGTCGATTTGATTTTGGCCGAAGACACGCGGACGAGCGGCAAACTCCTGAAACATTTTGAGATTGCAACGCACATGCACAGCCATCACATGCACAACGAACACAAAACCGTTGAGAATTTAATTAAGCGCATGCAGGCTGGCGAAAACATTGCGCTGATTTCCGACGCCGGAACTCCGGCTATTTCCGACCCTGGATTTTTACTGACACGTGCCTGTGTTGAAAATAATATTGAAGTCGATTGTTTACCTGGTGCCACCGCATTTGTGCCGGCTTTGGTGAATAGCGGTTTACCTAATGACCGATTTGTTTTTGAAGGTTTTCTGCCCGAAAAAAAAGGAAGGCAGACCCGATATTTGGCTCTAGCCGATGAAAACCGAACCATGATTTTTTATGTTTCGCCACACAAACTCCTAAAAACCTTGGCCGAATTTGTACAGTATTTTGGTGCCGAAAGACAAGTCTCTGTTTCACGCGAATTATCCAAACTGCACGAAGAAACCATACGCGGAACTACAGAACAAGTCTTGAAACATTTCGAAGCAAAGCCTCCAAAAGGTGAGATTGTGGCAGTGGTTGCAGGGAAAATTTTAGAAACAAGAAACAAGAAGCAAGAAACAAGAGAAGAATAGTTTCTTTTCTTTCAGCGAAGCGGTCTTGCATCTTTCAACGAAGTGGTCTTGTTTCTATTCTACTTCCAAGTCCACAAACGAAAACGAATTTCCACTAAACAAACCTTTGTCAGACAATTTCAAATCCGGGATAACCAACAACGCCATAAACGAAAGGGTCATAAACGGCGCTTTTAGGTTGCTGCCTAATTGTTTGGACATCGCATCAATTTCCTGATACAATTTTCCGGTTTCCCAGCCATCTTTGTCGCTCATGATTCCGGCTACAGGTAAGGCTAACGATTTACTTTTATTACCATTTACGGCACAAACGCCACCATTATTTTCGATTATGATGTTTACGGCATTACAAATTTCCTCGTCAGAAGTACCAACCACAACAATATTGTGGCAGTCATGCGCTACAGAACTGGCAATGGCGCCTTTTTTCAATCCAAAGTTTTTAATAAACGCAATTGCTGGTTTAGCATCCTGATATCGATTCACAACCGCCATTTTCAGGATGTCATTTTCAATGTCTGAAACCATTTTGCCGTCTTGGATTTTTGTTTTGTGATGGATTTCGTTGGTAATCAACTGGCCTTCCAAAGCCTCAATAACCCGGATTTTATCGGCTGAGCCAGAAATTTCAAAATCTTTGATTTCCTTTTTAGATGTATTGAAATTATTCGGTTTTTCGAAGTCAACATGTTTTACAAATGAATGACCGTTATCGGCAACAAGTTCTCCGTTGATATACGTTTGCAGCACTTTGAAATTGGTTAAATCTTCCACTACAATAAAATCGGCAGCATCATTTTCCTGCAATAATCCAACAGTCATATTGTAATGTTTCACCGGATTAATACACGCCATCTGCAGGATTTTGAAAACATCAAAACCTTTGGCAACAGCTCTTTGGCAAAGCAGGTTGATATGCCCGACAATCAAATCGTCAGGGTGTTTGTCATCGGAACAGAACATCATATTTTGGTAATTATCCGGCAATAAATCAATCAGCGCTTCAAA
Source organism: Flavobacterium wongokense (assembly GCF_021608265.1). Classification (GTDB taxonomy): domain Bacteria; phylum Bacteroidota; class Bacteroidia; order Flavobacteriales; family Flavobacteriaceae; genus Flavobacterium; species Flavobacterium wongokense. The sequence goes on along the minus strand of NZ_JAKIHP010000001.1, from coordinate 754,722 downwards.
ATTTTTGGCCGCACTTCCTTCACGGACAAGGACTTTCATCCCCAATGATAATTTTTCGGCAGCTTCATCATAAGTGAAACATTCGTGGTCGGTTGAGATTCCGGCAGCAATGTATTTTTTTACAGGTTCGCCACGCAAGCCAGGAGCATGGCCATCAACGGGTTTGTTGTAATGTTTGGCCCAGGCAATCTTTTTCAAAACTTCTGCATCATCAAATAAAACTCCGGGATAATTCATCATTTCCGACAAATAATAAATATCGGGTGAAGCCATCAATTCCTTGATTTGCTCCGAATCAATCACTGCTCCGGCTGTTTCAAAAAACGTTGCAGGAACGCAGGAAGGCGCACCAAAATGAAACTTCAACGGGACTTTTTTGCCGTTTTCAATCATATAATGCACACCGTCTTTTCCCAGCACATTGGCAATTTCGTGCGGATCGGAAATCGTTCCGACGGTTCCGTGAAGCACTGCCAATTTTGCAAATTCAGAAGGCACCAGCATCGAACTTTCAATGTGGATGTGGGCATCAACAAATCCTGGAAGAATAAAGGTTTTAACATTGTGTTCTTTTTCGGTTATGGAAGTGATTTTACCATTTTCGACAGTAATTTCACCCGAATATATCCTGCGGTTGGGGATGTCTACAATCTGACCTTGAATTTGCATTTTTATGAAATTTAGAATTTCAAATGTAAATAATAAATACACAAAAACTGCATTACGATTCATAGTCTTTCATGTATTTTTGTTGAACATCATTCCTAACTCATAACTCAATAAATGCGCTGGACACTCAAACCAAAACCTTCCCACGAAAAAGTAAAAGCTTTAGCAGCCGGACTCAAAGTCAGTGAGCTGATAGCTACGCTTTTGGTGCAAAGAGGCATTGAGACGTTTGAACAGGCACGGCAATTTTTCCGTCCAGGGTTGGAAGATTTGCATGATCCCTATTTGATGAAAGACATGGATAAAGCTGTTTCACGGATTGAAAAAGCCATTTCAAAAGGTGAAAATATTTTGGTTTTTGGCGATTATGATGTTGATGGAACTACGGCAGTTTCGCTGATGTCGGGTTATCTTCGGAGTTATTATGAAAATGTGGCGACTTACATTCCCGATCGTTATGATGAAGGTTACGGAATATCGTATAAAGGAATCGACTTTGCCGATGATAACGGATTTACACTGATTATTGCCTTGGATTGTGGCATCAAATCGATAGACCATATCGCTTACGCGAAAGATAAAGGCATTGATTTTATCATCTGTGACCATCACAGACCTGGCGATAAACTGCCCCAAGCTGTTGCAATCCTCGACCCAAAACGTGAAGATTGCTCGTATCCTTATGATGAATTGTGTGGTTGTGGTGTTGGTTTCAAATTGGTTCAGGCATTGGCACAAAACAGGGACCAGACGATTGACGATTTGGTTCCGTACCTCGATTTGGTTGCCACAGCAATTGGCGCAGACATTGTTCCGATAACAGGAGAAAATAGGGTTTTGGCCAAATTTGGATTAGAGGTTATCAATACTTTTCCGCGTCCGGGAATCAAGGCACTCATTCAAAATCTGAAAAAGAAAACATTAACCATAACCGACGTTGTTTTCATCATTGCACCTCGAATCAATGCAGCCGGAAGAATCAAACACGGAAATGCAGCAGTAGCTTTGTTGACCGAATTCGATTTGGATCAGGCCGAAATTTTTGCAGCCGAAATTGAACAACACAACGCAGACCGAAAAGATTTAGATAAACAAATAACCCATGAAGCACTTGAACAAATTGAGAAAAATAATGAGCAACAGGGCTTTGCTACTGTTGTTTATAACGAAAACTGGCATAAAGGTGTTATTGGTATTGTGGCTTCTCGACTGACGGAAACCTATTATCGCCCAACGATAGTTTTTACCAAAAGCGGAGATAAACTGGCAGCTTCGGCTCGTTCTGTAAAGGATTTTGACATTTATAACGCGCTTGAGAATTCTTCAGAATATTTGGAGCAATTTGGGGGCCATATGTATGCAGCCGGAATGACGCTGAAGGAAGAAAATTATTTGGCGTTTAAGGAAGCTTTTCAAAAAGAAGTCGAAAAAACAATCCATCCCGATTTGCTGATTCCCGAGATTTCCATTGACGCCGAAATTGATTTAAACGATATCAACGATAAATTAGTGCGTTTGTTAAACCAGTTTGAGCCTTTTGGCCCACAAAATATGTCTCCGGTTTTTTTGACCAAAAATGTAAAGGATACGGGTTACGCCAAAGCAATAGGTACGGATGAAGAGCATTTAAAACTTTTTGTAAAACAAAACGATAGTGAAGGATTTGGCGCTATTGGTTTCGGACTTGGAAATAAATTAAACGAGATCAAAAACCAAAAGCCGGTTGATGTTGTTTACCATATTGATGAAAATGAATTTAATGGAAATGTAACGGTGCAGCTACGTTTAAAGGATTTGAGGTAATTAATATTCCTTCAATTCAAATTTTTCCCCATCAAAAACACCATAGGTAAAATAGCCAATCCAGTCGCCAAGGTTGACATATTCAGAGTTTTCCCCAACTTTGATGATCATTGGCAGATGGCGATGTCCAAAAACAAGATAGTCGTAATGTTTGGTCTCGAGTTTACGTTTCGAATATTGCACCAGCCATTCCTTTTCCTCGCCAAGGAATTTCACGTCGGAATCACCTGAAATCAGTTTGTTTTTTACCGATAGATGTTGTGCCAGCCTTACACCAATATCCGGATGCAGCCAGCGATAAAGCCATTTGGAAAACGGATTGGTAAACACTTTTTTCATCCGTTTGTACCCTTTGTCTCCAGGACCTTTTCCATCTCCGTGGCCAATAAGGAAAGCTTTTCCGTTGAATTCATATTCCTGATTGTCGTGATAAACCGAGATGTTCAATTCCTTTTCAAAATAATCGCTCATCCATAAATCGTGGTTTCCGACAAAGAAATAAATTGGAATTCCGCTGTCGCGGATTTCGGCCAATTTGCCCAAAACCCTAACGAAACCTTTGGGTACAACGGTTTTGTATTCAAACCAAAAATCAAATAAATCGCCCAAAAGGAAAATGCATTCAGCATCTTTCTTTACTTCGTCAAGCCAGGCGACAAATTTCTGTTCACGCGGAAAACTGGCTTCGGGCGTTGGGGCACCAAAGTGTTGATCGGAAGCAAAATATATTTTTTTGTTGGGAGAAATAGTCATCAAAAGTTGAGGTTATTCGTTATCTGAGGCATACCATTCGGCAAACGAGGTTTCCGTTTCCTGCAATTTCAGCGAATGTAATTTTATGTTCGAAGGCAGGCGGTTTTTTATTTTTTGGGCAAAATCAGTAACCATGTTTTCACTTGTCGGCTGATAATCGACCAAAATCACATGATGCCCACGGCTTTTTAATTCCGCAGCCAGTTCAACATGCGGCGTATTTTTATTGAAGACCGTAGCATGGTCAAATTTGTCTACAACTTCCTCTTTGACAATTTTTTTCAAATCAGAAAAATCAATTACCATCCCAAATTTCACATTGGAAGTATCTGAAATCGGTTGCCCGATGACCGTCACTGAAAGTTTATAACTGTGCCCGTGTACATTTTTGCATTTGCCGTCATAGCCATAAAGAGCATGTCCGGTTTCGAAAGAAAATTGTTTGGTAATCCTGATGTTACTCATCCTTATGAATTTAATTGCAAAGGTAATTACTTTTTAAATTGGCTTAACGCTTCTTTGGTAAAATCGGAAAGCACCAGTTTTCCTGAAATTGCAGCTCTTTCATAGAGTAGTTTGTCCCAGTTTTCTGTTCCTTCCCAAAATACTTTTTTCATTGCTGCCAATGCTTCCGGATTGTAGGATGCCAGTCTTTCGGCTTCGTGGTTGACAGCATTATTGACCTCCGCCATGCTATCAAAAAGATCGGCATACAATCCTTTGGCTACAGCCCAATCTGCCGTTTGCCATATTGTTGGCTGCAAGGTCATTTCGGCCATGGCGGTTTTGCCAATTTTTCGTGAAACAGCTGGTTCAATCACAAAAGGTCCAATACCAATGGCAATTTCGGATAATTTTACCGAAGCATCCTGATAAGCAAAAACAATATCACATGCCGAAATTAGGCCAACACCACCGCCAACAGCTTTTCCCTGGACTCTTCCAATGATTATTTTAGAACATTTACGCATGGCATTGATTACATCGGCAAAGCCAGAAAAGAATTTTTTACCGCTGGCTAAAGTCTTTATCGAAAGTAATTCGTCAAAGGAAGCTCCGGCACAAAAAGTCGTTCCTTCACTTTGCAGAACCACTACATTTACTTCAGGGTTTTTAGAAATGGCATTCAATTCCTTGGTTAATTTCTGCAATAAATCACTCGGGAATGAATTGCTCGCAGGATGACTGAAAGTGATGGTAGCAATTTTGTCCTGAATGATTATGGCAATGTTGCCTTGCTCTGAAGTTGTCATGATATTTTTATTGGTAGTACAAATTTACAGAAAAAAAAGAAGGCTGCCTTTCGGGCAACCTTTGAAATTTTTATTTTCCGATTACGGATTCTGTTCAAATGTTTGATTTTCGTTTTTATCTGCAGCTCTCGCATTTAATGACAGATTATCCGCATTGACGATCATTGCTACAAAACTAATGTTCTCCGGATTGGTAAAATTAGCTGGTATTGGGAACGTAAAGGATTTAGTAATGGTTTGTCCCGCTGTTGTGCTTTCAGTAATTGGATCGCCCAGCAAATCGGTGATTTCTTTTCTAAGCACGTGATTGTGCTCATAATTCGGAACCGGATTGACGTTTCCATAATACGAAGTATAATTTACCTGGTTTTTGATTAAGTGGTTTTCAAGAGCGTAAACCACCAACTTTAAACCAGTATAATTTTGGGCAAATTTCATGCTTACATCAAGGTTTACCGTTCCGCTAACAATGCTTGATGATATCGCAAGTCCCAATCCGGCATTGTTTCCCGTCAAAGCTTTCGCCTGTGCCAGATTGGATGGTTCAGGAGAAGTCCATACGATAGTCCTGTTTAATCGGGATTGTGGTAATTCTAAGTCGGCTCCAGGCATAATCAAATCTTTCAAAGGCTGGATGTTTGCAAAATGATAAGGATCATTACCATTGTGGATTGCAATTGTAACCACTTTGTCGGATTGCGCATTCATCTGATCAATGGCGTAGGCAACACGGGTACAGTTTCCGCACCAGGTTCCGGTATAATCTTCAATTAAGACACGCTTCTTGAAATAGCCTGAAACAGGAGGTGCTGTTTCGGTATCTTCGGGAACATTTTCAATTACTTTCGTATCGCTGCAAGAGTAAATAGCGATTAAGGTTAAAAGAGAAAGGAGGACTTTTATTCTTTTCATTACAATTATGTGTTTAAGGATTAGCAAAATAAATGAAAAAATTTTAATCTTAAACTTATTATTTCTTTATTTGTACAAACAAACTAAACTAAACATGAAGAACCTACTTATTGCACTAATTTTCCTTACAGGAATTTCTGCCTTTTCTCAAAAAAAGATGCCAAATGTTTCATTGTCAGACATTGACGGGCAAAAAAAATCCGTCACTACAGATTTTATGGAAAAGGATAAAATCTACATTTTTTCGTTTTGGGCAACCTGGTGCACGCCGTGCATTGCCGAACTTGATGAAATGAACGACATGCAGGAAGATTGGAAAAAAACACTTCCAATTGAAATCGTTGCTGTTGCAACTGATGATTCGAGGACACAAAAACGTATCAAACCATTGGTAAACGGAAAAGGCTGGGAATACAAAATTTTATTGGACAACAACCAGGAGCTGAAAAGAGCTTTGGGCATCGTTAATATTCCGTATACCGTCGTAGTAAAAAATGGCGTTATCGTACATATCCAGAATGGTTATGTTCCGGGAAGTGAAAGCGAATTGTTTGAAAAACTTAAGACGCTTTAAACGATGAGAAAAATTATCTTATTAGGACTATTAACCCTTTCTGCCGGAGCTTTTGCTCAGGAACAAGAAAAAAAAGAAAAAGATAATGGTACTGTTTCAGGCGGATTTGAATCCAATGCACAATGGTATCTAAACGACACCGGATTACTGGATGAGTTTTATAATCCTGTAGTTCATCCCGAACATCCAATTCGATCCAACAACTACTTATTTGTCAATTACAAAATAAAGAACTGGACGTTTGGAATACAGGGAGAAGCGTATGCACAGGAAGCACTGCTGAATTACAACCCAAAATACAAAGACGCTAATGTTGCTACTTATTTTGCCCAGTTCCAAAACGAGAAAATAGACATTACTGCCGGTTATTACTACGAGCAGTTTGGAAGCGGTTTGTTGTTACGGACTTGGGAAGACAGGGCTTTGGGAATCAATAATGCGCTGAGGGGAATTCGATTCATCTATAAGCCAACCAGTTATTTTACCTTAAAAACGCTTTATGGCCAACAACGTACCGGTTTTGATGTTTCGGAAGGAAAAATTTATGGTACTGATGCCGAGTTGGCACTGTCTGATATCTTTAAGTTTGAAAAAGACGAATTGACTATTGGGCTTACTTATGTAGGAAGGGATGAAGAAACCGATGTAGCTAATCCGAAGTTCAATGATCTGACGAATGCTTTTGCAGGAAGACTGAACTTTACCCACAATTCCTTCTATTTTTCAACCGAATTTGATTACAAATCGAAAGATGCGGTTGTTCAGGTTAGGAATCAAATTGATAACAACCTGATAAAACCGGGAAATGCCTTGTTGCTGAATTTGGGATATTCCAAAAAAGGTTTTGGGATTGACGGTACTTTCAGGAGATTGGAAAATATGAGTTTCTATTCAGAAAGGATTGCCAAAGGAAATCAGTACAATGATTTAATCATGAATTATGTTCCGAGTTTGACCAAACAGCATCATTACAACCTGGCAAATATTTATGTATACCAGGCACAGCCCAACGTAATCCTTAATGACGTGAATTTGGTTAAAGCCGGAGAAATTGGTGGTCAGATAGATTTGTTCTACAACTTTAAAAAAGGAAGTTCTTTAGGAGGAAAATATGGTACCAAGGTTGCGCTAAATTATTCTGAATACCATGGTTTGGGAGGTGAATTCTATATTTTCGCACCTCAGGATTATCACACCGATTTCATAGGTTTTGGTAAAAAATATTTTTCGGATGCCAATATAGAAATTTCAAAAAAATGGAATGAGAAATGGCAAACGGGCTTTAGTTTCATCCATCAGTATTACAATAAAAAATACATCGAAGAAACCTATGGTGAAGTCAACACGAACATATTAGGAGCAGAAACTACTTATAAATTCAGCGAAAGTAAATCGATGCGCGTGCAGGGAGAACATCTTTGGGCTGATAGCGATAAGAAAAATTGGGCAGCTTTATTGGCTGAATTTAATTTTGGGACAAAATATACGGTCTATGTTTCCGATATGTACAATTATGGGAATGACGATGAAAAATTACGCCATCATTATTATAACATTGGTAACTCTTATCGTTATAAATCAACACGTATCGCATTGTCTTATGGAAGGCAAAGAGGAGGTTTGGTTTGTGTAGGCGGAGTTTGCCGTTATGTTCCTGAAAGTACCGGAGTTTCACTTTCACTGAACACCAGTTTTTAATCGACATTATATAAAATAAAAAATCCCCATCAATTTGATGGGGATTTTTTATTTATGTAATTCGTCACTTCGAGTATTTTTTGAAACGGTTCTCGATACATCCCAATAAATTGGTATACTCGAACTGACGTTTCAAAAATGTATCGAGAAGTTACTTCTTGATAATTTTTAAGGCTGCCTTTTTGCCTTCCTCAGTTGTGAAATTCACAATGTAAACAGCAGCATTTAAATTGGATACATCAAGATAGTTATATCCAGAGATGTAATTTAGCGATGAAATCATTCTTCCGTTTACATCATAAAGTTCAGCAGTTCCATTTGCATTCGCATCAAACTCAAGTTGAGATTTTACCAATGTCGATTTAACATTGATGCCTGCATTTGCAAGTGCGTTAGTCTGAACTCCTAAAACAGCATATCTATAGGTAAAAGTAATTGAGTTACCAATTTCAGCACCGAAAGAGTTTACCATATAAAATTTCAAAACATACTCCACATTCCCGCTTCCTGTACCAGGATTAGCGTTAATAAAGTGATCGAAATTTCCGTTTTGTCCGTTGGCCGGAATAATTGAACTACCACTTGCAGGATAAGCATTACCTACCGTAAGCGTTCCAACACAAATTGGATCAATACAAAACTGAAGATTGTTCCCATCAGCATTTACCATGCTGATAAGCCTCATTTTTACATTGATGTTGCTCGCTGAGCTGTTGTAAATTTTCAGCCCCAGATAAGCAGGGTCAGAACTTGCAGCTTCCTCAGCATTTCCAAGGGTGTTAAAGGTTAAGACATCTCCATTCAAAATAGGAGTTCCATCAAGTTTTTTCATTGTCAATTGTGAAAATGACAAAACTGAATAAAAACAAGCGATGACAACAAGTATTTTTTTCATAATGTTTAAATATTGTAGATTATTAAATTATTTTACCAATAAATGTTTGCTGTAAGAAGTATTTCCTGTAGCAATGTTTACGATATATTCTCCTTGAGACACTCCTTTGATAGGCAATGAGAATGTTTCATTATCTGAAACCTCTCTTTTATCAGTCTGAACTGCTCTACCCAACATATCAAAAATAGTGATTGTATAGCTGCCTCCTTTTAGGTTGCTGATGTTGATATAATCACTTGCAGGGTTTGGATAAACATTAAATGTATAAGCTTCGTTTTGGCTTACTGCAAGAGTCGCTAATTCTACCGATTTAGCATTAACAACTTCTCCATTAGACTGATCGATTAATAACACTACAGCATGCATGTTAGCAATATTGCTCGTTGCAGGAACTGTATAATTAAAAGTATAGCTTGATGTTTGTCCATCAGTAATCGTTGAAGGAATTGAGCTATCCTGTCCTGTATAACCACCTAATAAAGCTCTTCCAACATGGTTGTATACCATCTGAGCTGCAGGAACTGGGTTTGGCAATGTTTCATAACCACCCATAGCGCCATTGGCACCAGCTGCATAATAATTGGTCTGTCTGTAACCATTGCTTGTTCCGGTAACGTCATCTTCTGAAATAACCACTCCTAGTCTATAGTCTGCATTTGCAAAAACAGTTCTGAAAGTAGCATCAGCATTAATAGTGATTTGAGAACCATTTACAGCCCCACTAGCATTCAAAGCCACTGGTACAGTTAATGTTTTTCTCGCATTCAAATTGTTAACCATTGTAGTCTGGCTTACGTCAGCACCTTTTACAACACGGTCAACGTTCATTCCAGGGAAACCTGAAAAATCAGCACCACCATCATAATCAGCCAACATCATTGGATCCTGATTGTGAACCGCTACACCAATAAATTCGTTTGGATAAGTTGTGTCCATGTATGCCATTGCAATAGCACCTCTTGGGCACCATCCACACCATGTTCCTGTTCCTTCTTCAAAGAAAACTTTTTTAGGTGAAGCCTGGCTAACGGTATTGAATTTTGCAGCTCCGGTATTATTGGCAGGAACTGGATCTGTGTTTCCATTTACTGCAGTAATGCTTAAAGCTAAGTTTTTCTCTACAACAGAAGAGTACGACACAGTAGTTGTGTGGTTTACTGTACCAGTTGCTCCAACTGCAATGTTTTTAGGAACCGTAACTGTGTGGTCTGTACCATCATTCCAGTTAAGGGTTAGGTTTGTTATCGCGTTGCTTCCTGCATTTTTAACTGTAAAAGTCAAAGTGTTGTTAGAATTCAACAATCCATATCTGTTCAATTTTGCAGATACAAATTGTGCATCATTGGAAGCTAAACTTTTCAATCTAACATTGTCAAGTACCAGATAATATTTATCATAGCAGTTAAAATGCCTGAAACTTACATATACTGTTTCACCAATATGTGAAGTAAGGTTAAAAAATTTATTTGCTAAAGTTCCACTTCCAACAGTAGTTTCATAAACCGGTGTTGAAGCAATGATCGTTGCTGGATCATTTGAAGTAGTAACATAAACAGCATAATGCTCTCCAGGCCAGTCTGTACTGGTGATCTGATCGTAAAGCAAATACACATTTGGATCTGTCACCGCGCTCAAATTAATCGCTGGTGAAGTAACAAGATTGTCAGGAGTTACAGCTGTACTGGTTGCATCGTCATACGAAAATGAAAGTAATGAACCAGCTCCAAAAGCAGCATTGATGGATGATGCGTCAAGTACCGACCATTCCAAGCCATCGTTGTTTAAGTCGGTTGTTGTCCAGCCGTTTAAATCGCCTCCGTTAAAATCTTCTGAGTAGTAAGTGGTTTGTGAAAAACCGAAAAATGAAGTAAATAATAATGTAATTAATAGCGTAATTTTTTTCATGAATAAAAAGTTAGTTTGTTGTTAAATTTTTGGGATTAAAAAAAATAATTGCAATTATACAAAAAAATAATTCTAATTGGTTGCATTAGAATGATTTATTTGAAGTTAATATTTTTTGTAATCACAACAAAAAGTATATATTTGCCTACCAAATTTTGGGGATGTAGCTCAGCTGGTTAGAGTGCTTGCCTGGCAGGCAAGAAGTCGTGGGTTCGAGTCCCATCTTCTCCACAAAAAAACCGAAGTGATTTACTTCGGTTTTTTTATTTTCCAGACTTTAATTCTTCAGCAACTTTCTCCAATTCAGCATACCAATCTTCTCCGAATCTTCTTATTAAAGCTTCCTTGACAAATTTATATACCGGAATTTCAAGCTCCTTTCCGAGCGAACATGCCGGATTGCAAATATCCCAACGATCATAATTTACGGCAGCAAATTCGCTGAAATCCTTTACACGTATCGGATACAAATGGCAGGAAACCGGTTTTTTCCAGTCAATGATTCCCTGATTGTAAGCCTGCTCAATTCCGCAAAGTGCCGTTTTACCATCAAAAATCACATACGCGCAATCCTTATTATCAATCAAAGGCGTTTCCAAATCCTGATCGGTTCCCACAACCCAAACGCCCTGCGCTTCAATAGCTTCAATGCCTTCCTTGCGCAGGAATGGCTTTACCTTTGGATAAATTTCCTCGAGTATCTTGGTTTCCGCTTCCGTTAAAGGTGCGCCTGCATCCCCATCTACACAGCACGCGCCATGGCAAGCAGAAAGATTGCATACAAAATCTTTTTCAAGTATGTCTTCAGAAACGATGGTTTTGCCTAATTGAAACATTTGATATTAAGAGGAGGAAGCCCCGTGGGCTTCAGGTATTTTTAAAATGAATTATTAATTGTCTTTTGCTTTTCAGTGCAAAGGTAAAATCAAAAGCGTTTACAAACGATTAAAAAGCTAATTTTGTAAAAAAAATTAAGAAATGAATTTTGATTTTAGGGAAATTGCAACAGCAACGATGGTACTTTTTGCCGTGATTGACATTGTGGGAAGCATTCCTGTGATTATTGGCCTGAGGTCGAAATTTGGAGAAATCCAATCGGGGAAAGCGGCGCTGGTTTCTGCAATGATTATGATTGCCTTCCTTTTTGTGGGAGAGGAAATATTGAAATTAATTGGCATTGATGCTAATTCGTTTGCGGTTGCAGGTTCGTTTGTGTTATTCTTTTTAGCACTCGAAATGATACTCGGGATTCATTTATATAAAGATGAAAAAGCGACTTCAGCATCCATTGTTCCGATTGCTTTTCCTTTGGTAGCCGGCGCCGGAACCATGACAACCTTACTTTCGCTTCGCGCCGAATTTCAATCGGTAAACATCATTGTTGCGATACTTTTGAATATTATTTTGGTATATCTCGTCTTAAAATCGTCTGCAAAAATTGAAAAAATGCTGGGCGAAAATGGCTTAAGCATTATCCGGAAAGTTTTTGGCGTCGTACTTTTGGCAATCGCTGTTAAATTATTTGCAGCTAATGTTAAAGGTCTATTTGCGTAACATCAAATTTTAGTATTTTTGTCCTCTAAATTTATTTGATGAAAATTTTCACCACTATATTGATTGTTCTTGCTTTTGGACTTGTTGTGTTCAATTTTACTTTGCTTGATTTTGACAAACCCTTTGAAGGCAACAGCATGGCAGCCTTAATCGGAATTGCAGCATCTCTTTGCGCTATCTTCATTCTCGTGATTTTTAGGATGTCTAAAAAAATCGAGGAGAAACTAAAAAAATAAATCGATGTTTGATGTTTTAATAATTGGTGGTGGCGTTTCCGGAATGTCTTGTGCCTTGATTTTGGGCTCAGCCCACAAAAAGGCTTTTGCCCAGGATAAAAAAATCGGCATCATCACACATCAAAAAACATCTTCGCTTCAGGAAGCCATTTTTTATAATGCTTACGGAGTCCCGGCAGGAAAACTCGGTTCAGAGCTACTGACGGAAAGCACCGAACAGCTGCAGGAATTATACCCGCACGTTAGCCAAATTGAAGGCGAAAAAGTCTTGAAAGTCTCAGGGGAATTTCCAAATTTCACCGTTACCACCAATAAAAATTCCTATCACGCAAAAACCATTGTGCTTGCCATTGGTTATTCGAATACATTTGATATTGAAGGCCTGAACCACTATATCGAACCACATAAAAAGGCAATTGCTGAAAAACAGCGCATCCAGCTCAAAAATGAAGACCACAAAGTTTCCGAAGGCATTTATGTGGCAGGAACACTTGCAGGTTGGCGCAGTCAATTGGCTATTGCGGCCGGAAGCGGTGCAGCTGTAGCAACCGATATCCTGACTTTATGGAATAACGGAATTTCCTCCCAAAGCCACGACTCCATTAAAAAGTAGTTTCCTTTTTTAGGCTTTACATTTCGACGGAATGATAATTTTATTATCTTGCTGATCGTTTTGGCAATAATGCTATTTAACTCAATCCAATAGTCATGAAGAAACTGCTCCTGTTTGTAATATTTATTTGTTCCAACGCCATATTTTCACAAAATCAAAAAGTAATCGATACCATTGCTTCCCAAAAGCTGAATGAAGACCGGGAAATTGTTATTGGATTGCCGCCATCATACGAAAAGCATCCCAACCAAAAGTATCCTATCTTATTGTTATTGGATGGTGATTTCCTTTTTGATCCTTTTCAGGGCGCTTTGAGTTATGGCTATTATTGGGATGATTTGCCCGAAGTGATTATTGTCGGCGTAAGCCAAAACAAAAATAATGAGCGCGAAACCGATTGCATGGTCGATGAAACTACAGGGTTGCCTTCGGAAAAAGGAGAACAGTTTTTTGAGTTTTTAGGTATGGAACTAATTCCGTATATCCAGAAAAATTTTAGAACAGCTCCTTTCAAAATGATAGCAGGATTGGACACCACAGCAGGATTCCTGAATTTATATTTATACAAAGACAATCCGGTTTTTGATGCCTACATATCAATGAGCCCTGAACTTCCTGCAGGAATGGAAGAACAACTTCCGGATAGGCTTTCGGCAATTACAAAGCCTCTTTTTTATTATCAGTCTTCGGCTGATGGAGATGTTAAGAAAATGCGTAACCGTATCATAGCCCTTGATGCCGCTGCCAATAAAATCAAGAAGGAAACCCTCAATTACAGATTTGACGATTTCAAGGGAGCTTCGCATTATTCGTTGGTGCTGAATTCCATTCCGAGTGCGTTATATCAGATATTTTCAGTCTATCAGCCTATTTCAACGGTAGAGTTTAATGAAAAAATTGCTCCGTTAACTTCGGGATATGTTGATTACCTGACTAAAAAATACGACGTTATCGAAAAAGCGTTTGCTTTAAAACTCCCAATCCGTTTGAATGATTTTAAAGCCATTGAAGCTGCAATCCTTAAGAACAAGGCTTATGATGAATTCGATAAACTGGCACAATTAGCCCGAAAAAACTATCCGAAATCAATGCTGGCTGATTATGAACTAGGCCAAATGTGGGAGAAAAAAGGCGATAATGCCAAAGCGGTAAAATCCTATTTATCAGCTTTTCAACGTGAAGAAATTGGAGATTTGACCAAAGATATGATGATTGAAAGAGCCGATGAATTGAAAAAATCATTGCCTAAAAAAGGGAAAAATGGTAAACCAGGAAAAGAGGAACCTGTCGTAGAAGAAGCTACGCCAACAGATGCTCCGGTTGAAACCACACCAACAGATACTCCGGCAACGGATACCCCAACAGAAGAGAAAAAACAAGAATAATGTCCAAACTCAAAACGACTTTTTTTTGTCAAAATTGCGGTGCTCAATATGCCAGATGGCAGGGACAATGCAATTCTTGCAAAGAATGGAATACCATTGCCGAAGAAATTATTCAGAAAGAAGAAAAAACAAGCTGGAAACCTTCAAATACAGAATCTAAAAGAGTTTCCAAACCCTTAAAAATAAAGGAAATCGATTCGACCCAGGAAGTACGTATGGATACTACCGATGGCGAATTGAACCGCGTACTTGGTGGCGGAATCGTTCCGGGTTCACTAATACTTTTAGGAGGCGAACCAGGAATTGGAAAAAGCACCTTGTTGCTCCAGATTTCTTTGAAACTTCCTTATAAAACCTTATATGTTTCGGGAGAGGAAAGCCAGAAGCAAATCAAGATGCGCGCAGAACGCATTAATCCCAACAGCGATAATTGCTATATTCTGACCGAAACCAAAACCCAAAATATTTTTCGTCATATTGTAGAAACCGAACCCGATATTGTCATTATCGACTCAATCCAAACCTTGCATACGGACTATATTGAATCAACAGCCGGAAGCATTTCCCAGATTAGGGAAACAACTGCGGAGTTGATAAAGTTTGCCAAGGAAACCAATATTCCGGTCATTTTGATTGGGCACATTACCAAAGACGGAAACATCGCAGGACCAAAAATTTTGGAGCACATGGTGGATACCGTTTTGCAATTTGAAGGCGATAGGAATCATGTCTACCGAATTTTGCGTTCGCTTAAAAACCGTTTTGGCTCTACAGCCGAATTGGGTATTTACGAAATGCAGGGTTCAGGCTTACGCGAAGTTTCCAATCCTTCGGAAATATTGATTTCGCATCGCGAAGAAGAATTATCAGGAACTGCAATTGCATCAACATTGGAAGGAATGCGGCCTTTGATGATAGAAATCCAGGCGTTGGTTTCAACCGCAGTTTATGGAACGCCACAACGAAGCACTACCGGTTATAACGCCAAAAGACTGAATATGATTTTGGCTGTTTTGGAAAAACGAGCCGGTTTCCGCCTTGGGACAAAAGACGTTTTCCTGAATGTTACGGGCGGAATCTCCGTAGATGACCCGGCGATTGACCTGGCAGTTGTAGCTTCGATTTTGTCTTCCAACGAAGATATCGCAGTAGGAAAGGATGTATGCTTTGCCGGTGAAGTAGGGCTTTCGGGGGAAATACGGCCTGTAAACCGTGTGGAACAGCGCATTCAGGAAGCAGAGAAATTGGGTTTTTCCACAATTTTTGTATCCAAATACAACAAGATTTCAGCAAAATTTCCGGGAATAAAAGTCGTATTGGTTTCCAAAATTGAAGAAGTGGTTGAACAATTGTTCGGCTAATCCTATAAATTATTCTTTAAATTATATAAATGTAAAACCTGTCGCTCTCCTTACATTTGGTTAGGACAATAAAAATAGGAAAGCGATCCAGGTAAATAATAACGGACTATTTATGAAAACAAAATTCCTTTTATTTATCATTTTCCCGCTTTTATTTTCTTGTTCTGAAAATCATTTTCATCAGTTTGATAAGTTGCCTGAAGAACAGCGTTGGTTGTCTTCAGACATAAAAACATACGAATTCGACATTGAAAATGAAGCCCAATTCTACAACATCGTTTTTGAATTTAGCCATGTTTATGACTATCAGTTCGAAAGCATTCCCCTAAATGTAACCATACAAAGCCCTGATGGTAAAACAGAGCAAATAGCCATTGATTTAAAAATCAAAGACGAATCCGGAAAGCAACTTGCAGATTGTTCGGGTGATGTTTGTGATTTATTTTATAAAATCAAGGAAAGGACGAAACTCCAAAAAGGGGAATATAAAATCACGGTTTCCCATAGTTTTAAAGGACCGTTTCTTCCAAACGTCATTGGCGTTGGGCTCGCAGTTCAAAACGTGAAATAAAATGAAGAAAAGGAAACAGACAGGCATGCTCATCCTAAAAATCTGCGGCGCAGCTGTGCTGTTGGGATTGGTATTGCTTTTTTCTTTCCGGAACTCGTTGTTAAATACCGTAATCCAGCGTGTTGATGCGAAACTTGAAAAAGACTATCAATGCAATGTGGCGATACAAAAAGCGGCATTCCACGGACTGACCAATGTAGAATTCCAACAAATCACATTGGTTCCCCAAAAGGCAGATACACTGGTTCGTATAGACGAATTGAAAACGAGCGTAAGCTTTTGGAAACTTTTGGTTGGAGACATTCAGTTAGGAAAATTGGAAATCAATAAAGGATTTATCCAATTAGTAAAAAACGGCAAGCACAGCAATTATGAAGCCTTCCTAAAATCCAAAAAAGACACCACCAGCACCGACGAAGTTAATTATGCCAAGCTTTTGAACCGGGTTTCTTCGCGATTAATGGATTTGGTTCCAACGGATATGCAGGTTAAGGGATTTGCGCTAAAAATCAATGACAATGGGAATAAGGTTGTTTTTGATTTTAATGAATTGGCTTTGGCCGAAAAGAAATTAAAGACTACGATTCAGGTTACTTCCGATAAATTTTCGCAACAATGGAGCATCAACGGTTTTGCCGATCCAAGAGACCGAAAAGCCGATTTGACTTTTGCCAATACCAAAGGTGATACCATTAAACTTCCCTACATTGACAAAAAATTCAACCTGAAAACAGGCTTTAAATCCATTCATTTCAACTTAGAGAATCTGGCAATGGATAATGGAGAGCTGCATATTGATGGCTATTCTTCTATCGATAATTTATTCATCAACAATCCAAAAATAGCCAGTAAGGATGTCATCATCAAAAATGCGCGTTTTGATTACCGCTGGATTGTTGGAAAACGATTCATCGCTTTGGACAGCACTTCCACAATACAGCTCAACAATATCAAATGCCAGCCTTTTGTATCATACACCAATGATGAGGACAAGATTTATGCATTAAAACTAAATATCCCCAAAATGAAGGCACAGGATTTCATTTCTTCGCTGCCAACAGGGTTATTCCGTCATTTTGAAGGTATGGAAGCACAGGGAAGTTTTAGCTATTCGTTAAACTTTAAATACAATAACCACAAACCGAATAATGTGGTTTTTGACAGTAGTTTAAAACCGGAAGGAATCAAAATCACCAAATATGGTGAGGCCGATCTGAACAAAATCAATAGTCCGTTTACCTATCGTGCCATTGACAAAGGAGTTTTGCAGCGCCCAATTTATGTGGGCTCAGGGAATTGGAATTACACGCCTTTAACCAGCATGTCTCCCTACCTGACAAAATGTGTCCTCACTAGTGAAGATCCGTCTTTTATGACGCATCGCGGATTTATCAATGCGGCATTTAAGGAATCGATTTCCAAAAATATCAGAACCAAAAAGTTTGCACGAGGCGCCAGTACGATAAGCATGCAATTGGTAAAAAACGTTTTCCTGACCCGCGAAAAAACACTCTCGAGAAAGCTTGAGGAAATCCTGTTGGTATATGTTTTGGAAAACAACCGAATCGCTTCGAAGCAACGTATGCTTGAGGTGTATTTCAACATTATTGAATGGGGTCCAAATATTTACGGAATTGCAGAAGCCTCGCAGTTTTATTTCCAGAAAAAGCCTTGGGATCTTAACATCAACCAGTGTTTGTTCCTGGCGCAGATTATCCCGAATCCGAAAGGCTTTATGGCAAAATTTGATTCAAATAACCGATTGAAACCCGGACCGAAACAAACCGAAAGGTTTTTGGTGAACCTAATGTTCAAACGCAATCTGATCACATCGAATGACACTATAGGGAATTTTCCTTTGTACATCTCAGGACCGGCAAAATATTATCTGAAACAAAAACCGACAATTTCAGATTCCAATACCAATTCGATTGAGGAATTTGAATTCTAATGAAACCAACGGCAGAAATAATCCAGAAAATAGAAACCTTTCATGAGTTAGGCGAAACGATAGCAGCAGCAAATTACCTTATAGAGGTTTATGGCATCAGGCATCCGAATTTCAGCGCATTTGAACTGCGGGAAAAGGCAAAACCCGATTATGTGCTGATGACGACGGAAGGGACTTTCGGGCAGCCTCAAATCATTAGGATTCCTGAAAATACTTTCGAATTTGAATTGGGTTTAATGCTCAACCTGATTGCCCATGAGATGATTCACGTAGGTCAAAAAGTGGAACTCAATCAGTATCCTGATAAAAATGAACGCGAATGGCAGGCTTATTACGAAATGCTGTTTCACAAAACCTATCCACAGGTTCCTGATGTAAAAAACCATCAGGTACAATTTTTTGCAGGAAAGGCTTTTGAATATTATAACCGAATGGAAAAAGACGGAGCATTGCAACAAAAATACGCAGCGCAAAAGACAGAAGTGGAACAATTGCTTTCGTCTCTGGAGTTATGAATCAGTTCCTTTTAACTGTCTATAAATTAATTGTTTTCGATTTTATTTGTTAAATTTACACAACCAAAAAAATTAATGCTATGAAAAAATTCTTACTTGTCATGTTGTTTTTTGCCTTTGTGGCAAATGCTCAAACGGTTGCTTTATCAAGCTTTGCTACAGGATTTACTTCTGCTGTCGAAATAACCCATCCAGTTGGAGATTCCCGTCTTTTTGTAGTGCAGCAAGGCGGAATAATTAAAATTGTAAATACCGCAGGAGTCGTAAATGCAACGCCATTTATAACGTTGACTTCGCTAATTTCTACAGGTAGCGAAAGAGGTTTGTTGGGTTTGGCTTTCCATCCAAATTATGCTTCTAACGGTTATTTTTATGTGAACTATACACGTTCGGGTGACGGTGCAACAGTAATTGCCCGATATAGCGTTTCTGCAAATCCGGATATTGCCAATACTACAGGAACTATTTTACTGACCATCGCGCAGCCTTTTTCCAACCATAATGGAGGAACCTTAAAATTTGGCCCTGATGGTTATTTATACATTGGAATGGGTGATGGAGGAGACGGAGGAGATCCTGGAGACCGTGCTCAAAACATAAATGAAAATTTAGGTAAAATGCTAAGGATTGATGTTGACTCGGCATCACCTTATGGAATCCCGCCTACCAATCCTTATGTTGGTGTTGCGGGGAATGATGAAATTTGGGCAAGAGGTGTACGTAATCCATGGAAATTTTCCTTTAATCGTTTGAATGGAGATTTGTGGATTGCGGACGTAGGACAAAGTGCGGCTGAGGAAATCAATAAAATTCCAAGCCCATTGCCCAATACAGGGTTGAATTTTGGATGGCGTTGTTACGAAGGGAATCTTACCTATGATACTTCTTCCGGGAACTGTCCTCCTTATGCTTCAACCGTTCCGCCGGTTACCCAATATGGCCATGGTTCCGGCAGATGTTCTATTACAGGAGGTTATTTTTACACGGGTTCTTTGTATCCAAATTTTGCCAATAAATATTTCTTCGCCGATTATTGTAGTGCAGAAATTGCCTATATAACAGGAACTTCAAGTACCATTACCTGGGCTTTAAATCCGGCGGGTTCGTTGACCACTTTTGGGGAAGATATGAATGGCGAGTTGTATGCTGCCATAAGCGGTACGATTTACAAAATATACGATTCTTCTCTTGGCTTGAATGAATTTAACCGAAATGGGTTGAGTTTTTATCCAAATCCGGCGAAGACCGAAATCTTTCTTAAAAGCACTACTGATGTAACACTTTCTCAAGTGACTATTTATGATTTGACTGGGAAATTATTGCTGACCAAAGCGCTTGAAAGTAATGCTCCATCGGTAAACATTGCGTCTTTGTCAAGTGGAATGTACTTAATTGCTGTTGCCGATTCGACAGGAAATAAATACCAGTCTAAATTGGTCGTAGAATAAATTAAGGAGCAGGATTCGGAATCAATTCCTGGATTTTATTAATATCTGAAATAACTTTAGGAGACAAAATGGTGTCAAATGCCGCAATGTTTTCCTGAAGTTGTTCCATTGTTGTAGCGCCGACAATTGTTGCGGTTACAAAATCCTGTTGGTTTACGAATGCCAAAGCCATTTGGGTCAAAGTCATCCCGTTGGATTCTGCTAATTCCTTGTACAATTTTGTGGCTTTAAAGCAATTCTCGTTAGAATATCTTGTAAACTGCGGAAACAATCCCAAACGCGATGTGGGTTGGATTCCGTTCAAATGTTTTCCGGTCAAAAAGCTGAATGCCAAAGGAGAATACGCCAATAGCCCAACGTTTTCACGCAGACCTATTTCGGATAATCCAATTTCATATAATCGGTTTAATAATGAAAATGGATTTTGGATGGTGACAATTCGCGGAAGATTGTGTTTTTCGCTTTCGCTGATGAATTTCATTACGCCATACGGATTTTCATTGGAAACCCCGATATGCTTGATTTTACCTTCTTTTATCAAACCATCGTAAATGCTCAATACTTCAAAGAAATTTTCCTTCCATTGTGTATCAATTTTGGAAACTCCACGCTGGCCAAACATATTCATTACACGTTCGGGCCAATGCATTTGGTACAAATCGATATAATCAGTCTGAAGATTCTTTAAGCTCAGGTTTACCGCTTCGTGAATATTCCTTTTTGAAAAATCAAGAGGGTTTCTGATATAGCCCATGCCTCGGTTTGGACCGGCAATTTTTGTCGCCACAACCAAATCATCTCTTTTCCCCGATTTTTTCAGCCAGCTTCCTATGTATCTTTCGGTTGCTCCAAGCGTTGCTTCACGAGCTGCAATCGGATACATTTCGGCAGTATCAATGAAATTCACTCCTTTTTCGACCGCAAAATCCAATTGGGAATGGGCATCACTTTCGGAATTTTGTTCCCCAAAAGTCATGGTTCCAAGGCAAACTTTACTGACTTTGATATCAGTATTCGGTAAAAAGGTGTAATTCATTTTGGGTTAGCTCAACAAATTGGTCACTAATGAAGGCCATATTCCGATTACAATATTTAGCAAAATTGCTAAAACAGCTACAGCAGTATATACAAAAGGAACTGCTGGTTTCTCACTCGTAGCTTCTTTAGTATACATCGCCAAAATCAATTTGAAATAATAACCAACACTGATGATGGAGTTGATTACAGCGGCAATAACCACAATTAAATGACCTGCTTTTATTGTATTGGCAAATAGCATAAACTTAGCAAAGAATCCAGAGAAAATAGGAATTCCGGCCATCGATAATAATGAAGCTGTTAAGATTGCGGCCAATAACGGATTGGTTTTTCCAAGACCATTAAAGTTGGAGATGTCTTCGTTGTCTTTGTCTTTCGTAATAAAAATAATCACGGCAAAGGAAGCGATTCCTGCTAAAGCATAAGCCGCGGTATAATACAGTAATGTTGTAGCTGCCGTTGATAAACTCAACAACGCCATAACCATAAATCCGGCATGTGAAATACCCGAAAAAGCCAACATTCTTTTTACGTTCTTTTGACGCAAAGCCATTATATTTCCAACAGTCATTGAAAGGATAGAAATAATAACAATCAATATTTCAACTTTAGGAGATAAGGTTGGCATTAAATCATTTAATAGCTTATAAAGAGTAGCCATGGCAACAACTTTTGCCAAAGTACTCATGGTTGCTGTGGTCATTGATGGAGAACCTTCGTAAACATCCGGAGCCCAAAAATGGAAAGGAGCAGCAGCAATTTTGAATAACATTCCAATAACGATTAATGCAACTCCGATAGGAAACCAAACCGGCATTCCCAAACCTTGTGATAAATCGTGGATTTCAGCCATATCAAAATAGCCTGTAGCGCCATACACCAAACAAATTCCGAATAAGATTATACCCGATGCAAATGAACCCATAAGGAAATATTTCATTCCGGCTTCGTTGCTTTTAATGTCCAGTCTTCGGCTTGCCGCCAAAATATAAAGCGAGATGGAAAGCACTTCAATACCTAAGAAAAACATTGATAAGTTCCCAAACGAAACCATAGCAACTGAACCGGCTAAAAGGAAAATCTTTATAGAAATGAAATCGGAAATCTTGGTAGGATGGTCTTTATAGAAGTCGCCACTCAAAGCGACTAAAAATATGGTAAGGATAATAAACAAACTTGAGAATGCTACCGAAAATTTATTTACAACAATCATATTGTTGTAGAAGGAAGCTGGTGTTTCAAACTCAGAAATGGTAAGCCCAAGAATTGCTAAAAGTCCCAATGCTGCAACCGGAACAAGTAGTTTTCTTAAATTAAAGATTTCAGCGATAAGGCAAAAAACACCTAAACCTGATATGGCAATTAATGTATTCATTTTTGGACTAGCTATTAATGTTTGATAAAATTTCATTTAAACTCGGCGTAATCAAATCCACAATCGGTTTTGGATACAATCCGAAGAATAATAAAAAGGCTATGATGACAACGAATGTAATTGCTTCGTTGCTGGTAACTTCTGCAAAAACTTTAGCATTGGTTTCACCCAGCATGCTGTTCTGGAACATTTTCAGCATATAATAAGCCCCTAAAATAATGGTCGTTCCACCCAATATTGCAAACCATACATTCACTTGGCTTAAACTGTACAAAACGGTAAACTCCCCAACAAAGTTGAATGTTCCCGGCAATGCTACAGATGCTAAAACCAAAATCATGAACATCGATGTGAACTTAGGTGTCTGTGTACGGATTCCGCCCATTTCGTCAATTTTGCGGGTTTCATATCTTCTGAAAATAATTTCGGCAGCAAAGAACAATCCAACAATCACAAAACCGTGAGCGATCATTTGTAAAACCGCACCGCTTAATCCGTCAAGGGTTAACGTATAGCAACCAGCAGCGATTAAACCAACGTGCGCTAACGATGAATACGCCAATAATTTTTTCAAATCCTTTTGACGCAATGCAACGATGGAACCATAAATAACTCCGGCAATGCTCAATCCGATTAAGACCGGCATATAGGTTTTTGCTGCGTCAGGTGCGATTGGCAGCTGCCAACGGATAACGCTGTACAATCCCATTTTAAGCATGATTCCCGATAAAAGCATCGTTCCCACGGTTGGTGCTTTTTGGTATACTTTTGCCTGCCACGTATGGAAAGGAATAATCGGAATTTTAATGGCATACGCTAAGAAGAATGCGAAGAAAACCCAGCATTGCTCAGAAGCCGTTAAATCTAATTTGTATAAATCCTCTAAAAGGAAACTGTCTGCTTTTGAATATAAATATGCGAAGGCAATCAGCATGAATAAGGAACCTCCAAGTGTGTAAATGAAGAATTTCAAGACCGCTTTTTTGCGTTTTTCAGCATCACCATTACCCCAAATCAATGCGATGAAATAAATCGGAATCAAAGCTAATTCCCAGAAAACATAGTACAATAAACCATCAGCAGCAAGGAAAGTTCCTGTCATTGCAAACGACATGAACATCACTAAGGCATAGAAATTTTTACTGTTGTTGAATGAATTTCCAAATGAGGAGAAGATAATCAATGGCGTTAATGCTGTGGTCAATAAAACCATTGCCATGGCAAGTCCGTCGGCTTTGAATGCCAGTGCAACTTTTGGAATGTCAATCCAGTTTGCAATAAAACTGATATTTCCGCCATTGCAATAGGTTGAAAGCAGGCTCAACGACAGGCCAAATGCACCCAAACTGAAAACCAGCGCCACTTTTGAAGCTAATTTATCTCCGGAAAAATAGGTGGCAATCGCACCAACGAGAAGTAAAATTAATATAGTAGTTACATCCATTATGTAAAAATTATTGAGCTATAAATAAATAAGTTAAGATGGCGAGAACCCCAATTACGAAAGCAAACAAGTATAAACCAATACTTCCGGTCTGTAATTTTTTACCTTGTGTTCCCAATCCGTTTGCCACAGTTCCAAAACCAAAAACCAGTTTTCCTAAAGCTGTTTCCAAGGTTGTCCTAAAGAAATTAGACAGGCTGTTCAATGGCCTTACAATTAGGAACGTATAGAATTCGTCAACGTAATATAAATTGTATATCGTTTTGGAGAAACCTGTAATTTCTGAGTCCTGCTTTGGCACAAAACCTTGTTTGATGTATTTTGAATACGCCCAAAGTATTCCGAAAACAGCACCAGCCAAAGCAATTCCCATCAACATGTATTCGTGGGTTCCTAATGCGTGTTCTTCATGTTTTGTTGCCAAAATCGGTTCCAGGAAATGGTTTAGCCAATTGCTTCCAGGCAAATTAATCGCACCTCCGATAAGCGCCAGGATTGCCAAAATTACCAATGGAATTGTAATCAGGCTTGGACTTTCGTGCAAATGGTGTTTTTGTTCTTCTGTTCCCCTGAAATCGTTGAAGAACGTCAGGTACATCAAGCGGAACATATAGAAAGCGGTCATAATCGAAGCAATGGAAGCCACAACATATAAAATGGTGTTGTGCTCGAAAGCGACCATCAATATTTCGTCTTTTGACCAGAAACCTGCAAAAGGGAAAATACCAGCGATAGCCAAAGTTGAAATCATCATCGTCCAAAAAGTGATTGGCATCGCCTTGCGCAAACCACCCATTTTCCGCATATCCTGTTCTCCGTGCAATCCGTGGATTACAGAACCTGAACCCAGGAACAGACAGGCCTTAAAGAAAGCGTGTGTGATTACGTGGAATACCGCAACATTGTAAGCACCACATCCCAAAGCAAGGAACATTAATCCCAATTGGGAAACAGTTGAATACGCCAATACTTTTTTGATGTCGTTCTGCAATAAACCGATTGAAGCTGCAACCAAGGCAGTCAAAGCACCAACGATTGCTATGATGTTTTGTACTTCCGGAGTTAAATCGAATAGGAAATTCATTCGGGTTACCATAAAAATTCCCGCGGTTACCATCGTCGCAGCGTGGATCAATGCCGAAACCGGAGTCGGGCCAGCCATCGCATCAGGAAGCCAGGTATATAAAGGTAATTGTGCCGATTTTCCACAAGCTCCGATAAACAAACATAAAGCGGCAAAACAAAGGCAAATATTGGTATATAAAGAAAGGTTACCTCCAAGAGCCACTTTTAATTCCGAGAAATTCAGGGTATTGAATTGACTGCCCAAAAGGAAAATTCCGATAAGGAAACCCAAATCACCAATACGGTTCATGATAAATGCCTTCTTCGCCGCATCGTTGTAATCCTGGTTTTTATGCCAGAATCCGATAAGTAGGTAAGAACACAATCCAACACCTTCCCAACCGATGAACATTACCAATAAATTGTCTCCAACTACCAATGTTATCATGAAGAACACGAACAGGTTCAGGTATGCAAAAAACTTATGCATATTCTCGTCATCGTGCATATAGCTGATGGAGTACAAATGGATTAACGAACCAATTCCGGTAACGAATAACAACCAAAGCAATGATAATTGGTCTAACAGCAATCCGAAATCGAGTTTGAAATTGTGAACTGAAATCCAGTCAAATAAATGGATTTCCAGAGCTTTCCCGTTTTGGTTCAGTTGTGCAAAAAAGCAGATGCTCATTAGGAACGAAACCAAAACTGTCAGCGTTCCAATCGCACCAGATACATTCCTGCTCACTTTTTTCCCGAAGAAAATATTGAAAAGAAATCCAACAAATGGAGATAAGAGTAATAGTAAAGCTAAATTTGTGTCCATTCCAGATTATCCTTTTAAGTTCTTTAAATTCGCGATATCAATCGAGCCAATATTCCTAAATACCGAAACCAGGATTGCCAAACCTACAGCAACTTCGGCAGCGGCAACAGCCATTGAGAAGAATACAAATACTTGTCCTTCGGCATCCTGATGATAGGTTGAAAAGGCAACAAACAATAGGTTTACAGCATTCAGCATGATTTCTATCGACATGAATACGATGATGGCATTTCTTCTGTACAATACTCCAAAAACTCCGATACAAAAAAGCAGTACCGAAAGGAAAATGTAATTTTCTATACCTATTTGATTTAAAATATTATTCATTTGACTTTCCTATTTTTTCTTTTTTAGACAATAAAACAACACCAATCATTGCAACCAATAATAGGATGGAAGCAAATTCAAACGGCACCATATATTCGTTCAGCAATACGTTACCCAATTTTTTGATCGACTGGAAATCTTCACCAGAGACATCATAATCACCCATAATGGTTTTGGAATTGATGAAAATCGTAACCAAAACAACACTCATCAAAATAAATACAGTAATTGCTCCAAGTCTTGTAATACGTGGCTTGTGGACCTCATCTTCCTTGTTGAGGTTCATCAACATGATGGTAAACAGGAAGAGTACCATGATAGCACCAGAGTAAACGATAATGTGTACAATTGCCAAAAACTGCGCATTGAACAGTAAATAATGTCCGGCTATTGAGAAGAAGCAAAGCACCAGATAAATGGCACTGTGAATCGGGTTTTTGCTATAAATAGTCAGGAACGCTGTTGCCAACGTAATGGCCGATAAAAAGTAGAATGTAATTAATATAGGTGACATTAGTTAGCGTTTTTAAGTTGAGCATTTTTCATTGCCATTTCCAAAGGCATAACCAGTTTATCTTTTCCAAAAATGAAATCTTCCCTTTCGTACATTGAAGGAACCAATTCTTTGGAAAGAGTGAGGTAAATAGCGTCTTTTGGACAGGCTTCTTCACACAATCCACAGAAAATGCAACGCAGCATGTTGATCTCATAAATCGAAGCATATTTTTCTTCGCGGTACAAATGTTCTTCACCTGGTTTGCGTTCTTCGGCTTTCATCGTGATGGCTTCCGCCGGACATGATAAAGCGCATAATCCACAGGCGGTACAGTTTTCACGGCCTTGCTCATCGCGTTTCAGCATATGCCTTCCACGCCAAACCGGACTAAAAGCACGGGTTTGTTCCGGATAATGAATGGTTGCTTTTTTTCTAAAAAAGTGTTTGATGGTAATAGCCAATCC
Organism: Flavobacterium wongokense; assembly: GCF_021608265.1. Taxonomy (GTDB): domain Bacteria; phylum Bacteroidota; class Bacteroidia; order Flavobacteriales; family Flavobacteriaceae; genus Flavobacterium; species Flavobacterium wongokense. The sequence goes on along the minus strand of NZ_JAKIHP010000001.1, from coordinate 727,588 downwards.
TTTGATGATCGCTATTAGATATAATCTTTCCCAAAACGTCATTTCCTTGTTGGAAACCTGTTTTTTTCTACCGGAAAGTGATATACTCTGAATAGATGCTGACATAATTTCTTTTCTTATTTAAAAGCCAGGATGCAAATTCCTGTTATAATAATATTGATAATCGAAAGCGGGATTAAAATCTTCCATCCCAAATTCATCAATTGATCGTACCTAAAACGAGGGATTGTCCAACGAACCCACATATAGAAGAATATGAAGGCGCATATTTTAATGAATAAAACCCCGATTCCTATAATGTTTGCTGCATTTACACCAACATTCTCCACCATCCAGTGCATGCCAGGATAATTATATCCGCCAAAATAAAGAACAGCTAAAATCGTTGAGGAAATAAACATGTTTGCATATTCGGCAAACAGATAGAATCCCATTTTCATGGATGAATATTCGGTGTGGTAACCACCAATCAACTCCGATTCACATTCTGCCAAATCAAAAGGCGTCCTGTTGGTTTCCGCAAAAGCACAGATTAAAAAGATTAAGAATCCAACCGGTTGATAAAACACATTCCAGTTCATTCCCTGTTGTTGCAAGGAAACTTCTTTTAAGCTCAAAGTCCCGGTCATCATTACCAAAGCGATGATTGATAATCCCATGGCAACCTCATAAGAAACCATCTGCGATGCTGCACGAACAGCTCCCATCAATGAGAATTTATTGTTAGATGCCCAGCCACCAATCATGATTCCGTAAACACCTACCGAAACCACTCCGAAAATGTATAATAACGAAACATCAATATCTGTCGCCTGAAGGATAACGGTGCGTCCAAAAATCTCTAAACGATCACCCCATGGAATTACGGCACTGGTCATCAAAGCGGTGCTCATCGCCACAGCCGGACCAACAAAGAATAGGAATTTATTCTTGGTGTCAGGTTCAAATTCCTCTTTGGCAAATAATTTCATACCATCGGCAAGTGGTTGTAATAATCCACCCCAACCGGCACGGTTCGGGCCAACACGGTCCTGCAAAAATGCAGCAACCTTACGTTCAGCCCAGGTAGAATACATTGCCATAACCATAGTTATAGCAAAAATGATTACAATGAAAACGCTTTTTTCTATAATAAAGGCACTATCCATTTTTGTTTGAATTTACTGGGTTACCATCTATTTTTTCGTTGTAGTCAATCTCAGTCATACTGATTTTTTTACGGTCGATATCTCTTCCCATAAGGATTCCTTTTTCGGTAGCGATTTCAACTTTCTCTAACTTTCTAGTGTAATTATTCTGATTGATAACGGAGTCCTTCTCAAATCTTCTCGGACCTTCAATTACCCAGTCATTCACATCTTTTTTGTCAAAACGACACGTATTACAGATGAAATCTTCGACTTCATGGTACTGATCTTTACGCGCTGTAACTCTCTGGATTTCGTTTCCAAACATCCAAAGCGTGGTTTTTCCACAACAACCCGGAGTAGTACATTCCCTGTGTGCATCAAAAGGCTTGTTGAACCAAACTCTCGATTTGAATCGGAACGTTTTATCTGTTAAGGCTCCAACCGGGCAAACGTCAATCATGTTTCCTGAAAATTCATTGTCAATAGCAGCTGATACACAAGTTGAAATCTGCGAATGATCCCCGCGATTCAATACTCCGTGAACACGTCCATCGGTCAACTGGTCAGCAACTTCAACGCAACGTTGGCAAACAATGCAGCGGTTCATATGCAATTGGATTTTGTCACCAATATTTTCAGGTTCAAAAGTCCTTTTTTCTTCGATAAAACGCTGTTGCAGTTTTCCGTGTTCGAAGCTTAAATTCTGCAAATCACATTCTCCGGCCTGGTCACAAACCGGGCAATCCAATGGGTGATTGATTAAAAGGAATTCGGTTACCGCATTTCGGGCATCTTTTACCCTGTCAGAAGATTTACTCGCTACTTCCATTCCGTCTTGGCAGCCAGTCACACAAGACGCCATTAATTTTGGCATCGGTCTTGGATCGGCTTCGCTACCTTTGGTAACGTCAACCAAACAACAACGGCATTTTCCACCGGTTCCTTTTAGTTTAGAATAATAACACATGGCTGGCGGAACAGATTCCCCACCAATCATACGAGCTGCCTGAAGGATTGTCGTTCCTGGAGCTACTTCAATTTCCTGACCGTCTATAGTTACTTTCATATCTAGTCCTTATACTGTTTGCTTTGCTACTAAATGCTTTACTTTTTCAAATGGCTCAGCAACAAAGTGATTTCTATCTTTTATTTTTTCCGGGAAACGGATGTGGTATTCAAACTCATCCTTGAAATGACGGATTGCAGCAGCAACCGGCCATGCAGCGGCATCACCTAAAGGACAAATGGTATTTCCTTCAATTTTTGCCTGAATGCTCCATAACAATTCGATGTCTTCTTCGCGGCCCTGTCCGTTTTCAATCCTCCACAATACTTTTTCCAACCAACCGGTTCCTTCACGGCATGGCGTACATTGGCCACAGCTTTCATGGTGGTAAAATCTTGAGAAATTCCAAGTGTTTCTAACAATACAGGCACGGTCATCATAAACGATAAACCCACCTGAACCTAGCATAGAACCTGTAGCGAATCCACCATCTGATAAACTTTCGTACGACATTAAACGGTCTTCACCTGCAGCAGTTTTGTAAATTAAATGCGCTGGTAAGATTGGCACCGAACTTCCTCCGGGAACCAATGCTTTTAATGGTCGGTCGGTTTGCATTCCGCCACAATATTCATCAGAATTCATGAATTCGTATACTGATAATCCCAGGTCAATTTCGAAAACTCCTTGATTTTTAATGTTTCCTGATGCGGAAATCAATTTCGTTCCTGTTGAACGCCCAATTCCAATTGCCGCATAATCAGCACCAGAATTGTTTACAATCCAAGGCACTGCAGCAATAGTTTCCACATTATTTACAACCGTTGGATTTGCCCAAAGACCCGAAACAGCAGGAAATGGTGGCTTAATCCTAGGGTTTCCACGTTTTCCTTCCAAACTTTCAATCAATGCGGTTTCCTCTCCACAGATGTAAGCTCCGGCCCCAATCTGAACGTATAATTCCAAATCGTAACCTGAACCCAATATATTTTTACCCAACCAACCGGCAGCTTTTGCTTCGGCGATGGCTCTTTCCAAAATTTTGTAAACCCACATGTATTCTCCACGGATGTAGATGTAGGACAGGTTGGCACCCAATGCATAACTTGAGGTAATCATTCCTTCAATCAAAAGATGCGGAATGTATTCCATCAGAAATCTGTCCTTGAAGGTTCCAGGTTCCGATTCGTCGGCATTGCAAACCAAATGTCTTGGTTTTCCTGATTTTTTATCGATAAAACTCCACTTCATTCCGGCAGGGAAACCCGCACCACCACGACCACGAAGCCCCGAAGTTTTTACTTCTTCAACCACTTCATCAGGAGTCATTTTTTTCAGGGCCTTTTCCACCGAAGCATAACCACCTTCTTTGCGGTAAACTTCATAGGTTTTGATGCCCGGAACATTTATTTTGTCTAATAATATTTTTCTTCCCATGATATTATTTATCGTGTAAAGTGATTTTTCCTTCTTTGCAATCGGTGATTAACTGGTCGATTTTTGCTTCGGTCAGATGTTCCTGGAAAAAATCACCTAACTGCATCATTGGCGCATAACCACAAGCGCCAAGGCATTCAACGCCTCGTACTTCAAAAAGCCCGTCGGCTGTTGGCTCGCCAACTTTTACGCCCAATTTGCTACAAGTGTAATCCATCAAATTTTCTACGCCATTTAAACAACAGGCAGAAGTTTGGCAAAATTCAAACATGTATTTTCCAATTGGCCTTTGATTGTACATAGTGTAAAATGTTACCACTTCATACACTTCAATGGGCTGTATTTCCAATATCTCTGCAACCTTATTCTGTAATTCAATGCTCAACCAGTTGTCATGCGCATCCTGAACCTCGTGTAAAACAGGCAGTAATGCCGATTTCTTTTTGTCTGCGGGATAATGGCTGATTAATTCATTGATGCGAGTCATCAAGGCATCAGTGATGTTTATTTCTTGTTTAATGTGTGATCTTTCCATAATTATTAAGAGTCTAATTCTCCTGCAATTACATTTAAACTTGATAATATTACGATGGCATCCGAAAGCATTGCGCCTTTAATCATTTCAGGATAAGCCTGATAATAAATAAAGCAAGGCCTTCTGAAATGCAGTCTGTATGGTGTGCGGCTTCCGTCGGTAATTAAATAAAATCCTAATTCTCCGTTTCCACCTTCAACTGAATGATAAATTTCGGCAACAGGAACAGGAACTTCACCCATCACAATTTTGAAGTGATAGATTAAGCTTTCCATATTGTTGTATACATCTTCTTTTGGAGGCAGGTAATAATCGGGAACGTCAGCGTGGATTGGCCCTTCAGGTAATTTGGCCAAAGCCTGGCGGATGATGCTCAAACTTTCCCAAACTTCGGCGTTACGAACGCAGAAACGATCGTAAGTATCTCCCGATTTTCCAACAGGAACGATGAAATCAAAGTCTTCATAAGAAGAATATGGCTGCGCCACACGAACGTCATAATCGATTCCGGCTGCACGTAAGTTTGGACCTGTAAATCCGTAAGACATTGCCTTTTCAGCTGAAATCGGACCTACGTTTACAGTTCTGTCGATAAAAATTCGGTTTCTTTCAAAAAGATTTTCGAATTCCTGCCAGCAAGGAGGAAATTCTTCAAGGAATTTTTCCAGCAATTCGAAGGCTTTTGGTGTCCAGTCTCTTTCGAAACCACCAATTCTTCCCATATTTGTTGTCAAACGGGCACCACAAATTTCTTCGTAAATCTCGTATACTTTTTCCCTGAACTGGAATACATAAAGGAAACCGGTATAAGCTCCGGTATCAACTCCAAGGATGGAATTACAAATCAAGTGATCGGTAATTCGGGCTAATTCCATTACGATGACCCTCAAATACTGGGCACGTTTTGGAACTTCAATATTCAACAATTTTTCAACCGTCATCCACCATCCAAAATTGTTGATTGGCGAAGAACAATAGTTCATACGGTCGGTCAAAACATTGATTTGGTAAAACGGTCGGTTTTCTGAAATTTTTTCAAAAGCACGGTGAATGTAACCTACTGTTGGTTCTGCTTCCAGGATTCTTTCGCCATCCATTAAAAGGATGTTCTGGAAAATTCCGTGGGTTGCAGGATGCGTTGGGCCTAAATTCAGCACAGAAAGTTCGCTTCCGTCTTCGTTTCTTTTTTCCGCAATTATTTTAGCATAACGCTCTTCTGGTGGTAATAATAGTTCTGACATTTTTATAATGTTGACTTATTTGACACTGTTCTTCCAAAAAATCTATCGTCCTTATCGGTTCTTCCGCTGTCTTCCATTGGGAATTCCTTTCTCATTGGGAACGAAATCATTTCGTCCATATTAAGGATTCGTTTTAACTGTGGATGACCCTTAAATACAATTCCGTAAAAATCCCAGGTTTCCCTTTCCATCCAATTTGCGCTTAAAAACAAATCGATAATCGTATCCACTTCAGGATTTGCATTCAGATAGGTTTTTACGCAGACTCTGGTATTTTCAACCCAATTATGCAGGAGGTATACCACCGCAAACTGATGGTCGTCATCATTTTCTGGATAGTGAACGCCACATAAATCGGTAAGGAAATGGAAATTTAGCTCTTCGTCTTCTTTTAGGAATTGAATCACTTCGTGAAGATTTTCCGGGCTTGCTTCGAAAGTGAAGATGTCTCTTTGCATCCCGAAAGCAAATACGCTGCTACCAAATTTCTGGGAGAGCCTTTCTTGTATGTTTGCTGTTTCTAAAGCCATTTTTATAGGTTATAGGAAGCTAATAATTCTTTATATTCAGGCGAATTCCTTCTGCGGACTGATTCGTTTTTTACCAATTCCTGAAGCTGCATTACACCGTCAACAATTTGCTCTGGCCTTGGTGGGCAACCCGGAACGTAAACGTCAACCGGAATTACCTTGTCAATTCCCTGCAAAACGGAATAGGTATCAAAAACGCCACCTGAACAGGCACAGGCACCAACAGAAATAACCCAACGAGGTTCTGACATCTGTTCGTAAACCTGGCGTAAGATAGGCGCCATTTTTTTGGAGATCGTCCCCATTACCATCAACATGTCTGCCTGACGTGGAGAAAAACTCACACGCTCAGAACCAAAACGCGCTAAATCGTAGTGGGAAGCCATGGTCGCCATGAATTCGATTCCGCAGCATGAAGTTGCAAAAGGCAAGGGCCAAAGAGAATTGGCACGCGCCAATCCGACAACATCATTCAATTTTGTGGCGAAGAAGCCTTCACCAACAACTCCTTCTGGTGGAGCAACCATTTTTGTTTTAGTATCACTCATCGCAATTTGTTTTTTATTCCCACTCCAAAGCTTTCTTCTTGATAATGTAGAAGAAGCCTACTAAAAGCAACAACATAAAAATTACCATTTTAATCATTCCTTCAACGCCCAAAGCCTTGAAATTGATTGCCCAGGGATAAAGGAAAATTACCTCGACATCAAACAGCACGAAAAGAATGGCAACCAGGAAATATTTTACGGAGAATGGAATCCTTGCATTTCCAACAGATTCTATTCCGCATTCAAAGTTTTTATCCTTGTTTCTGGAGTGTCTTTTCGGGCCTAAAAAATTCGAACCAATGATGGTCATAACCACAAATCCTACAGCTAAACCAGCTTGCATAAGAATTGGTAAATAATCTAATTGATTGGACTGCATAACGCTTAAAATTAGTAGTAATTTAAATAGCCACAAATATACATCGCATTATTTAATTCGCAAAAATCAAGCGATAAACGTTTGGCATTTAAGGCTCAAAAAAGACTATTTAAATTGATTTTAAATAGCGGGTTTTAAAACATAAAAAAACGTCCCGATTATTCGGGACGTGATTTCGTTAGGCATCAAAAATTAATATATATTAGTCTTCGATAGTTACTACTTGAGCAGCTACTTTACCTTTTCTTCCTTCTTCTTCTTCGTAAGATACTTTGTCACCTTCGTTCAAGCTTTCTGCTTTAATTCCAGTTGCATGTACGAAAATGTCTTTTCCAGTTTCATCGTCTGTGATAAAACCGTAACCTTTAGACTCGTTGAAAAATTTTACTGTTCCTGTGCGCATTGTAATTGTAAAAAATAATTAATAATGCTCAAAGATAAATTTTTTGGCGACATAACAAGCATTTCAACGATAAATAATTAAAAAATTGTTAAATTTTAATTCTAGCTTTAAAAACTTGAAAAAGAAATACTTGCGGGATTTTAAATTTAGACGCAAAAAAAGCAACTGATTTTATGTAATTAACCAATTGCTTCTTAAATTTATGTGAATTTGATATAAATTACTTCAAATCAAGCCGAATACATAATTCTTTCAATTGCGCATCATCAATTAGCGATGGGGCATCAATCATTACGTCTCTTCCCGAATTATTCTTAGGGAAAGCAATAAAATCCCGGATGGTTTCCTGTCCACCAAGAATTGCCACCAAACGGTCAAGCCCAAATGCCAGTCCACCGTGAGGCGGAGCACCAAATTGGAATGCATTCATAAGGAAACCGAATTGTTCTTCAGCCTGTTCGGGAGAAAACCCTAAAAGCGAGAACATCCTGCTTTGCAATTCCTTGTCATGGATCCTGATTGAACCTCCACCAATTTCATTTCCATTCAATACCATATCATAGGCATTCGCACGGACTTTTCCTGGTTCGGTTTCAATCAATTTCATGTCTTCAGGTTTTGGAGAAGTAAATGGATGGTGCATCGCATGATAACGGCCGCTTTCCTCATCCCATTCCAATAATGGGAAGTCTACAACCCATAACGGGGCAAATACTTCAGGATTCCTCAATCCTAAACGCGTTGCCAATTCCATACGGAGTGCTGAAAGTTGGCTGCGTGTTTTATCAGCTGGTCCAGAAAGTACAAAAATCATATCTCCGGCTTTGGCGTTTGTTGCCTCAGCCCACTTTTTCAAATCGCTTTGGTCATAAAATTTATCTACTGATGATTTGAAAGTCCCGTCTTCCTCGCATTTTACATATACCATTCCCGAAGCTCCAATTTGCGGGCGTTTTACCCAGTCAATCAAAGCGTCGATTTCTTTTCTTGTATAGGATGCACAACCAGGAGCAGCAATTCCGACTACCAATTCAGCCGAATTGAAAACACCAAAATCCTTGTGCTGTGCTGTCGAATTCAACTCGCCAAACTTCATTTCAAAACGGATGTCCGGTTTGTCGTTTCCGTAAGTTTTCATTGCATGTTCGTAGGTCATTCTTGGGAATTCTGCGACTTCGATGCCTTTTAACTCTTTTAGCAAATGACGTGTCAATCCTTCAAAAACATTTAAAATGTCTTCCTGCTCCACAAATGCCATCTCGCAATCGATTTGCGTAAATTCAGGTTGTCGGTCTGCACGTAAATCTTCATCACGGAAACATTTTACAATCTGGAAATACTTATCCATTCCGCCAACCATCAATAATTGCTTAAAGGTTTGTGGCGATTGTGGCAAAGCGTAAAATTGCCCCTGGTTCATTCGGCTTGGAACGACAAAATCCCTTGCACCTTCAGGAGTTGATTTGATTAAGTAAGGCGTTTCCACTTCACAAAAATCCAAATCAGAAAGATATTTACGCACTTCCATTGCTACCTTGTGACGGAAAAGCAAAGCATTTTTCACAGGATTTCTACGAATGTCAAGATATCGGTATTTCATTCGGGTTTCTTCACCACCATCAGTATCATCTTCAATAGTAAAGGGAGGAAGCATCGCTGAATTCAGGACAATCAATTCTGAAACCAGAATTTCAATATCGCCCGTTGCCATATTGGCATTTTTCGATTCACGCTCAATAACAGTTCCTTTCACCTGGATTACAAATTCCCTACCGAGTGATTTTGCCTTTTCAAAAACAGATTTATCTGTTCGTTGTTCGTCAAAAATTAATTGTGTAATTCCGTAACGGTCGCGCAAATCCACCCAAACCATAAACCCTTTATCACGTGATTTCTGAACCCAACCGGCAAGCGTTACTTCTTTATTGATATGTGTGGCATTTAATTGGCCACAATTATGACTTCTGTACATAGAATAAAAATTTGGTGCAAAAGTAAAAAACTAAATCAATAAACTAAGGTAAAGATGGCATCAAGTTTAACAAATCCTTTATCAATGCGTTTGAAAAAACTACTATATTTGATGTTTAAATTTAAACACATACCTATGAAAAATTTATTTACACTACTAACTATAGCATTGTTTTCTGCCACAAGTTTTGCCCAGGAAAATATGGCTTTCCAGGCAAAAATTGACAACAGGAATGGTGATACACTCTTTATTAGGGATAATGCAGGCCAAATTGTACAGGAAATAAAAATCAATCCAAAAGGGATGTTCCAGGCACAATTCCCGGTTAAGGACGGGATGTACCAATTGTTTGACGGAGAAGAATATGCTCAGTTGTATTTGAAAAATGGTTATGATTTGTCAATGACGATGGATGCCTCAAAATTTGACGAAACCATCAAGTTTACAGGTAAAGGCGCCAAAGAAAATAATTACCTGGCAGAAGAAACCATGGCGGAAGAAAAATTTGAATTTGATAAAGTGATCAATCTGGACGCTGTGAATTTCAATAAGGTAATTGCTCAAAAAAGGACTACAGACATTGACAAAATGAAAAATGCCGGATTGGATCCTAATTTTGTGCAGCTTCATCAGGCATATATTGAAAGAAACTTGTTTGGACTCCAACAATATTACACTCAGGTGAGCGCTAACAAAGCATTGAATAACACAATGTCGGCTTCATTTGATTACGAAAACCATAAAGGCGGAAAAACTAAATTAGAAGATTTGAGAGGGAAATATGTTTACATTGATGTGTGGGCAACCTGGTGCGGACCTTGTCGTGCTGAGATTCCTTCGTTAAAATTAGTGGAAGATAAGTATCACGCAAAAAATATTGCTTTTGTCAGCATTTCTATTGATGAAATGAAAAACCATGACAAATGGGTAAGTTTTGTTTCGGAAAAACAATTGGAGGGAATTCAACTGATGGCAGATAAAAACTGGACTTCCGATTTTATACAGGCTTATAAGATAAATTCCATTCCAAGATTCATATTGATTGACCCAACAGGAAAAATCGTTGATGCTGATGCAGCAAGACCTTCTGAACCAAGATTACAGCAACAATTGGACAGTTTGTTAAAATAACAGTTAAAAAGCTGATATTCAAAAAGCCCTGATTTTTCAGGGCTTTTCTATTTTCCAATGTTAAGTTTTCATTCAATGTTACCAAATTGTTAAGTAAAAGTTTTTTTAATGTAAAATAATCTATACATTTGTTATGTAAATATGAATACTTAAAACCTACAACTATGAAAAAGATTATGATTTTAGGAGCATTAGTAATCTCAGCGGTAACTTTTGCACAGGCACAAAAACCAGTTTTGGAACAAGAAGGTAACCTAGTAAAAGCTACTTACTATTACGATAATGGACAAATTCAGCAACAAGGTCATTTTAAGGATGGCAAATTAGAAGGAAGCTGGGTTTCTTATGATGAAAAAGGAAACAAAAAATCAATTGGCGAATACAGTAACGGAGAAAAAACCGGAAAATGGTTTTTCTGGAGTGATAAATCATTAAGCGAAGTAGATTACTCTAAAAGCAAAGTGAAATCTGTTAAATCCTGGAAACAGGACGCATTGGCAAAAAATTAAAAAGTTAATTGTTTATAATGTAAAAGGGAGCTCAAACGAGCTCCCTTTTTTGATTAAATTTTTAGGCTCAGGGATTAGGATTGCAAATAAAAATGTAAACTTTGTAAATAAACATTTGACACCATGCAGCATAGTCGAAATCTTTTCGGAAAACGCAAATACCTCTTAGGGCTGATGCTGCTTGTATTTGTCGCTGTGGTCTGCGTGGCTTTTAGTACAAATGATGGTGACGATTTTGATATCTCCAGAAGGGAAGTTTTACTCAGAAGGATCGGACATGAACTGCTTTTACAATCAGGAGACAGTACATCAAGAGTCCTTCCGGTAAAAAGGATTAGTGGGAACGAATACCAGATTGCATTTGAGAATGATTTCTCTTTTGAACCGGACTCTCTGATAAATGTTACCAAGCGTCTATTGGACAAAGATCCGCTTACAAATGATTATGTTGTCAAAGTGATGAACTGCGCGAATTCCAGTATGGTTTATGGATATGCGATATCAAAGGATAGGAAAGATAATATTATTACCTGCAATGGAAGGAAGCAACCCAAAGGTTGTTACCTGATTAACATCAAATTTAAACCGACGGTTAGAACTATAGTAAGTAGTGGCTATTTTTTGACAGGCCTTTCATTTTTAGCATTGGTAGGATTTATTTTTTTGAGGTCTGCTAAGCAGAAAAGAGCGTTACCCGACATTCAGCATGCCAATACGTTCACTTTGGGCTCGGTACTGTTCGATGCCAAAAATCGAAAACTCATCATCAATGAAAAAACCTTAGAGCTTACCGGAACGGAAACCCGAGTATTACTCATTTTCGCATCGTCTCCCAACCAAACTATAGAAAGAAGCCGACTGCAAAAAGAGATATGGGAAGATGAAGGTGTTATTGTGGGACGCAGCCTGGATATGTTTATATCAAAACTTAGAAAAAAACTGGAACGTGATCCAAATATCAAAATTGTTGTTATCCGTGGCAAAGGCTATAAGCTTGAAATTGCTGCTTAAGGAAATCTCCACGCTGCAAACCGTCAAGAATAAAATCCGAATTTCAATTTGCATTCAGAATCGTTTTCTTAATTTGCAGTATGAAAATTTTGGTAATTGAAGACGAAATAGAAATAGCCTCAAGCATTAAAAGCTATCTCAAATCAAACGACATCCTTTGTGAAATGGCTGATGATTGTGAAACAGCCTTGGAAAAGATTGCCCTATACGACTATGACTGCATCCTATTGGACCTAATGCTTCCCGACGGTGATGGATTTGCAATCCTGAAGGAGCTGAAAAAGCAAAATAAATCGGATGGTGTTATCATTATTTCTGCTAAGGAAGCTTTGGAAACCAAAATCGAAGGATTCAATCTTGGTGCCGATGATTACCTGACCAAACCGTTCCACCTTTCGGAACTGTTGGTTAGGATACAGTCTTTGGTAAGGCGCAAAAACTTCAATGGCAGCAACATCATAACCTTTAATGAAATAGAAATTGATACCTTAGCCAAATCAGTAAAAATAAAAGACAAAAAAATTGACTGTACCAAAAAGGAAATCGATTTGTTGTTATTCCTGATTGGCAATAAAAATAAGGTGTTGTCCAAAAGCGCGATTGCGGAACATCTTTCAGGTGATATGGCCGACATGTTGGACAACCATGATTTTGTATACGCACACATCAAAAACCTAAAGAAAAAACTAAAGGAATCCGGCAGTGCCGATTATATCAAATCGGTTTATGGCATCGGTTACAAATGGGAGAATGACTAAAAAACTATTAAATAAAACGCTGCGATACTATATGATGTTTTCCCTTGCGGTAATGTTGTTGGGCGTTCCGTTATTCTTTTTTATCAGCCAGTGGCTTTACCTTCATGAAGCCGATGAAGCCTTAGCGGTTCAAAAAGATGAATTTGTGAGGTTTTATCTTCCGGAAATAAAGGAAGACGAAATAGCGGTTTTCAATAAATTAGGCAGCGATGTACAAATTGAAAAGAATGAGAGTGGCATTGTAAAAGACACCATGTATGAAAGAAGTGTTTACAATCACATGGATAAGGATAATGAACCTTTCCGAATCCTGAAATCACCGGTAACCATCAACAATAAGCCGTATGTTTTTTTAGTGAAGGCAAATCTGGTAGATAATTATGAATTGGCAAAAAGCACACTCGGGATTTTTACCGTCATCATCGTTATACTGTTGGCCGGGCTTTTTATCATTACCAGAAGATTGTCAATCACGCTTTGGAAACCTTTTTATCAAACGCTCGAACAGATTGAACATTTTGAGATCGATAAAAACTCCAATCCAAAATTGGCTCCCAATGACATTGAGGAATTCAACAGGCTGAATACAGCACTGAATAAACTGGCAGAAAGAAATACACTCATCTATAAAAGCCAAAAGGAATTCATAGAAAATGCGGCTCATGAACTTCAGACGCCGATTGCAATTTTCAAAGGCAAATTGGAAACACTGCTGCAAAGGCCTGATGTTACTGAAGAACAGTTTGAAATATTGGATAAACTAAACGACACTACCACGCGTTTAAACCGACTCAACACTAATTTGTTATTGCTGTCGAAAATAGAAAGCAAACAATACAATATTCCGGAAAAGCTTGTGATGAATGCTGTTATCAATCAGAAAATGGATTTTTTCCAGGAACAGGCAATGGCAAAAAACATCAGCATCAATACCAGCTTGGAACCCAATATTATTGTGAATGCAAATCTTTTCCTGACAGAAGTTTTAGTACGCAACCTTTTTCTGAACGCGATTAACCACAATATCAATAATGGAAGCATTATAATTGTTTTGGATAAAAATGCCCTTACTTTCTCCAATACTGGTGATTCAAGATCATTGGAAGCCGATAAATTATTCGAGCGGTTTTCCAAAGTCAATCCGTCTTCAAAAGGAAATGGCCTGGGATTGTCAATAATCAAAAGGATTGCAGACAACAATAACTGGAAACTGGATTACTTCTTTAAGGATAATCTCCACACTTTCGAAGTGCGTTTCTAAATTCAGAATTCCTACTAATTCCTTTCTGAATTTTGTCTTTTAAGGTTAAAAGATGAAAAAGCTTCCGGAAATTACAATTGCCTTTTGGATAATGAAGATTTGTGCTACAACGTTAGGTGAAACAGCAGGCGATTTATTCTCAATGACATTGAATATTGGCTATGCATTGAGTACACTTATCCTGTTGTCTTTCTTCGTCATTACTCTTATAATGCAGTTGAATACAATTAAATACATCCCATTGCTTTATTGGTTTGTCATTCTTGCAACAAGTACTGCAGGAACAACACTCTCCGATTTTTTGGATAGGACCTTGGGATTAGGATACCCACTAGGTGCTTCAATCCTGATTATCCTTTTGGCGTCCGTGTTTTTAATATGGAAAAAAACAGAAAAATCCGTTGCTATTGATAACATTAGCTCCTTCAGAGGAGAAATGTTTTATTGGATTGCCATATTAATTTCGAATACGTTGGGTACAGCTTTAGGAGATTTTCTGGCAGACAGTTCGGGATTAGGTTTTTTAGGTGGAGCAGTCTTAATTGGAAGCCTGCTCATGTTGGTGATAGTGGCGCATTATTTCACAAGGATTTCAGGAATAGTCCTTTTTTGGGCTGCCTTTGTTTTAACCAGACCGTTTGGTGCTACTTTTGGAGATTTACTTACCAAACCCTATGAAAAAGGAGGACTGAATTTTGGCACCATTGGCTCTTCGTTAATATTGTTTGTAATTTTAGTGGTAATAATAACCTTTTCGACTCTTAGCAATAGACCAACCCTTACCAGAAAATATCCATAAACTTTTCATAAAAATGGCCACTCGATCCATAATTCAGAATTTCTTCTAAATTGGATTTCACCTTTGTCTTTTAATTAGACAAAATGAAGTTTCAAAAAATAAACTGCACAGGAAGATTTTCGCTTATCTGCTCATTCACAGCATGGTTCCTGATTGTTTCCCAAATCCTTCGCATTATCTTTTTTATATGGCAGCGCGATGAGGTTTCGCTGAACATTTTTACCGTATTGGGTACGCTCTTAACCGGGTTGTTTTTTGATATCGGAACGGTTAGTTTTATCTTATTTCCATCCATTTTATATTATCTCGTTTTTCCAAATCGTTGGGTAGGAAGTTGGGCAGACAGAATCCTGATATGGTTTTTCACTTCACTCGGAACCTTTATTTTGGTATTCACTTTTTTTGCTGAACTTACCTTTTGGGACGAATTCAAAACCCGTTTTAATTTCATTGCGGTAGATTATTTGATTTACACCCATGAAGTTGTAGCCAACATTCAGCAGTCGTATCCATTGCCTTTATTGATCATTGGGGTTTCAGCCATTACGTTTTTGGTGTTGTTTATATTTTACAAACGAAATGTCTTTACAAATGTATTTACCCAAACCGCAACCTTCAGGCAAAAGATTACTTTGTTAATTATAGGAGTTATCAGCTGCCTGTTCTTTATCACTTTTATTACCAACAATCAGGCAGAATGGTCTAAAAACAGGTACAATGCCGAAATATCGAAATCGGGGATTTACTCCTTCTTCGCGGCTTTTAGGAACAACCAGATGAAGTATGATGAGTTTTATACTTCTATAGACAATGAAAAAGCATTTGCCCTTGTTAGAAATAAATTGAAAGAATCAAACAGCAGTTTTCAAAGAGATGGATTCTCAATCCACCGAACGATTTCTGATTCTACAACAGTAAAACCTATAAAAAAGAATGTAGTGTTCATTTTGGTGGAAAGCCTTAGCGGAAGCTTCATGAAGGAATTTGGCAACAAGGAAAACATTACGCCATTCCTCGACAGCCTCGCCCAGAAAAGCATGTTTTTTGACAACCTCTATGCCACAGGAACGAGAACGGTTCGTGGAATGGAAGCCATGACTTTGTCAATTCCGCCAACGCCAGGGCAAAGTATTGTAAAACGCCCGGATAACCATAATCTCTATACGATTTCCAATGTGTTTAAGGAAAAGGGATATACCAATAATTTCTTTTACGGTGGCGATGGTTATTTTGATAATATGAATTCTTATTTTGGTGGAAATGGTTTTACCATTTATGATCGTGGGCGCGGAAGTGTGCTGAGCGATGATATTAAAACCACGCGAAACAATATCACTGATGATGAAGTGACTTTTGAGAATGCCTGGGGAATCTGCGATGAGGATATCTTTAACAAAATGATGAAAGTCGCGGACGAACATTACAATAAAAATCAGCTGTTCTTCAATTTTGTGATGACAACGTCCAACCACAGGCCTTACACTTATCCTGATAATGCGATTGACATTCCTTCGGGAACAAGCAGGGAAGGAGCCGTAAAGTATACCGATTATGCTTTGAAACATATGTTTGAAAAAGCCAAAAGCAAACCTTGGTTCAACAACACGATTTTCATCATCATCGCCGACCATTGCGCGAGCAGCGCAGGTAAGGATGAGGTTGACATTGCCAATTACCACATTCCGGCATTTGTTGTAAACCTTCCGGCCGAATACAACCACAAGGTGAAAAAGCAATGCTCTCAAATTGACGTTTTCCCAACGTTTTTTGCAACGCAAAACTGGACCTATCAAAGTGATTTCTTTGGCAGGAATGTACTAAGCGATAGTTTTGAGGAACGCGCTCTTTTGGGAACTTACAGGAAATTGGTATTGATGAAGAAAAACAAAGCGATGATTTTGTCCGACCAGAAAAAACAGGCTTTTTATACCTGGAATAAATCAGATAATAGTTTGAAACCACTTCCGATTGAGAAATCATTCCTTGAAGAAACCATTTCATGGTACCAAACCGCCGATTATTTATTTACCAATAAATTGCTAAAATAGTCTTTGACGAAAACAATCAAATCCTAATAAACACCAATAAAAATCGTATGGCATAACACTACGTTTAAAATTCACCAACTTTAAATTAGTTTGTTATGCTAAGAACATTTTTAATCGCAATTGCGGTGGTAAGTACTGCCTGCGCACAGGAAACAGAAAAAGACAGTCTAAAGACAGATACTTTAGACAGCACCCATAAATTCAAATTCAAACAGCTGATTATACCCGGAGCTTTAATCAGCTATGGAGTCATTGGCCTTGGTAATGATCAATTGTTGTCCTTTAACCAACAGATAAGGTCAGAAGTAAATGAAGACATTGACAACAAACTCACCATTGATGATTTTTCACAATACCTTCCGGCTGCATCAGTTTACGGATTGAATGCCATTGGTATCAAAGGCAAACACAATTTTAGGGACCGAACCATCATCATGGGGACTTCCTATTTATTGATGTCGGCAACAGTCATGGGGCTCAAATCGACTATAAAGGAAAAAAGACCAGATGGCACGGATTATAACTCCTTTCCTTCTGGCCATACCGCAACTGCCTTTGCCGGAGCTGAATTCCTTTGGCAGGAATATAAGGATGTTTCCGTTTGGTATGGGATTTCAGGTTATCTGGTTGCAACAGGAACAGGGCTTTTCCGGATTTACAATAACAAACACTGGCTTACCGATGTTGCGGCTGGAGCCGGAATAGGAATCCTGAGCACCAAAGTGGCCTATTGGATCAATCCATGGATTCAGGAAAAGATATTCAGGTCAAAAGAAGGAAACAGCGTTTCGTCAATCGCTCCTTTTTACAATGGAAAGCAATTGGGGATTGGGTTTGTAAGGACTTTTTAAAACAAAGCCCGATACTTTTATATCGGGCTTTTCTAAAATATTTATTTGAAATTATGCTTCTGCATTTACATTCCTGTTTCTTCGGTCACGTAACCAATATTTGGTTCGTTTCACCAAGAAGAACATTACCGGAACCATTACCAACGTTAATACTGTAGCATAAGTCAATCCGAAAATGATGGTCCATGCCAATGGTCCCCAGAAGATAACGTTGTCACCACCTACGAAGAAGTGCGGATTCAAATCGGTTACCAATCCGAAGAAATCGAAGTTGATTCCAACCGCCAACGGAATCAATCCGAGAACAGCTGTCAATGCCGTCAATAAAACCGGTCTTAAACGTGATTTTCCACTTTCTATGATTACGCCTTTGATTTCATCCAGGGTCAAATCATTGTGCGATTCCACTCCTTTATCGGCAACTTTTTTATCCAAAAGAAGCACGAAGAAATCCATTAATACAATTCCGTTCTTCACTACAATTCCAGCCAACGATATGATTCCCATCATCGTCATCAGGATGACAAAATCCATATTGGCAATGACATAACCATAGAACACACCACTGAAACTCAGCAATACCGTGAACAGAATCACAATAGTTTTTGAAACCGAATTAAACTGTAGTACGATGATAATCGTGATTCCTGCCATCGCAAGGAATAAGGCATACAGAAGGAAGCTTTGGTTTTTGCCCTGTTCTTCCTGAACACCGGAGAATGAATACGAAATGCCCTTAGGCAGCTCATACCCGTTTAACTCTGTTGCGATCTGCTTGGTAATTTCATCAGCATTATAACCAGTTAGTACATTGGAATAAACAGTCATTATTCGTTTGTAATTTTTTCTCTTAACCTGGTTGTAGGTATCCTTTTTCTCAGTTTGTGAAACCGCTGAAATCGGAACCTGAACAATCTGTCCGTTGCTTTGGTTCCTAAAAGTTATCGACTGATTGAAAAGCGTGTTTTCATTTTTACGCTGGTCTTCCTGCATTCGGACAACGATGTTGTAATCGTCATCGCCTTCCTTATATGTCGAGATTTCCTGTCCGTAAACCGAACGACGCAGGTTGAAACCTAATTGTCCTGTAGAAACGCCAACGCTTCCTGCATTTACACGGTCAACCTTTACCTCAAGTTCCGGGCTTTCCTTGTTTACATCGACACTCAAACGCTCAATTCCCGGAATGTTTTTACTGTCAATAAACGCAATCATCTTATCAGCTTCCTTCAACATTTCGTCATAATCCGTTCCGGCAGAACCTGTGAGCTGCACACTAATCGGATAACCTGCTGGCGGACCATTGGCATCTTTTTCAACCGTAACTTTTGCACCTGCAATTCCTTTAACCTTGCTACGGATTTCCTCTAAAATATCAGAAGTATTGATGCCGCGTCGGAATTTGAACTCAGAGAAATTGATGGTTACTTTTCCTTTAAATGGTGTTTCGGATTGCGAACCTGCATCCACATTCGGATTTCCGGCACCGACACCAACCTGGGAAACAATGCTTTCGGCCAAATAGTTTTCATTTGTTTTTGGATCAACATATTTTTTCATGATGTTGATGACCTGGTTTTCCACAAATAAGGTTGCCTTATTTGTTTTCTCGATGTCTGTTCCCTGCGGATATTCGACATAAGCAATTACCTGATTCGGGATATTATCCGGGAAGAACAATACTTTTCGTGGGAATACACCAACCAAAATAAAGGACAGGAACAACATTCCAATGATCGTTGCCAAAGCAAACCACGCATTTCTTCCGGTTAGGATTTTAGCCAAAAAGCTTTGGTATTTTTTCTCCATCCTTGGAAAGAAACTATGCTGGAAATCTTGAGTCCATTGGTACAACCTCCATTTGTAAAGCCACATCAATCCTAAGGAAATTACAGCTAGATGCCCAATTGCCCTTGCCAGTTTCGAATCATTAAGATTACCAATCAATATAAAGATCACTGCAACTATTGCTAAAACAATAGAGTAAGTCTTGGCTGATTTGTTGGTTACGTTTTTGTCTTCAATATCCATAGAACCTCCAGTCATTGCAGCGTTGATAACCATTGCCACAAATAAGGATGCACTCAGCGTAATCGAAAGCGTCATTGGGAAATAAATCATGAATTTACCCATGGTTCCTGGCCAAAGCGCGAATGGTAAAAATGCCATCAGCGTGGTTGCCGTCGAGGAAATAACCGGCCATGCAATTTCTCCAATACCAATTTTGGATGCCTGGACGCGAGGCATTCCCTTTTTCATATTGGCAAATACGTTATCGACTACCACAATACCGTCGTCAACAAGCATTCCCAATCCCATTACCAATCCGAACAATACCATTGTATTCAGCGTTAAGCCCAATGCCGAAAGTATAGTAAACGCAATCAGCATTGATAGCGGAATTGCGGCTCCGACAAATAAGGAATTACGCAATCCCATCGTAAACATTAGTACAATCATTACCAGTACGATACCGAAAATGATGTGGTTTGACAATTCGTCAACCTGGTGTTCAACACGCGAAGACTGGTCGTTGGTCAGTTTTAATTTCAAGTCTTTTGGCAGATAATCTTCCTGTGCTTTCTTGATTTTTTCCTTTACCTGTTCAATTGCCGAAATCATGTTTTGGCTCGAACGTTTCTTTACGTTAAGCATCACCACTTCTTCGCCTCTTTCACGGGCATAGGTTGTTTTTTCCTTTTCCTTGAAGGCAACGGTGGCAATGTCTTTTAAGTAAACAACCCCACCATTGTGTTTTACAATTACATTTTCAAGTTCCTTTGGATCTTTGATTTCACCAACGATTCGAATGTTATTCCTCGAACCTTGGGAAGTCAGGTTTCCGCCCGAAAGCGTCATGTTCTCAGACTGTACGGCATTTTGGATATCATCAAAGGAAACCTGAGCTGCTGTCATTTTGAAAATGTCAACGGCAATTTCTACTTCCTTGTCATCAACTCCAAGGATTTCCACTTTTTTAACCTCAGGAATTTCCTCAATGTCATCCTGTAGTTTTTTACCATAATCCTTCAACTGCTGCGTGGTATAATTCCCCTGCATGTTGATGTTCAAAATCGGAACTTCCTCAGAAATGTTAAGGTCAAAGGTGTTGGGTTCGACCTTGCTTCCATTGTCGAGGTTTGGCCAATCGGTGTCAGCTTTTACAATGTCAACCTTGTCCTTAATCCTTATTTTGGCTTCTTCAACCGTAATTTTATCGGCAAACTCAACGATGATCATTCCGTAATCCTGGAACGAACTCGAGGTTACCTTTTCAACGCCACTGATGTTCTTGATTTCCTTCTCGAGGGGCTTTATGATTAATTTTTCCACATCTTCAGCCGAGTTTCCCGGGAAAACGGATGAAATGTAAATTTTGTTTTCAATGATTTCAGGGAAATCTTCCCTTGGCATTGTCGTATAAGCAATCAAACCTGTGATTACTACTAAAAAAGTCAGGATGTATACCGTGACGCGGTTGTCGACGGCCCAACTTGATATGCTGAATTCTTTACTTTGATGTGACATCTTTATTGGTTTAGACTTTTATTAGAAATTCAATTTCATTCCGTTAGAAATGGTATTCACACCTTCTGTAACTATGATGTCATTTGCCGATAAACCGCTGACGATTTCGGTAACGTTATCCGATGATTTTCCAACAGTAACAATAACTTTCTTGGCAGTTCCGGTTTTTCCGTTGCTTCCTTCAACAACGTAAACATATTTATCACCTTTTCCATCTTCCTGAATTACATTCGTTGGAACCACAATAGCATCTTTACTTACATAATCAATGATTTTAAGTTTCGCAACCTGATTCGGGCGCAATAGGTTTTCCGGGTTGGGAACGCTTACCTCAATCCCGAAGGTTCTGTTGTTTGGATTGATGAAATTTCCAACCTGACGTACTTTTCCTTTATAGGTTTTCCCTAATGAAGTCAGGAAAACATCAACCTGATCACCAACCTTCAATTTCCCGATATAGGTTTCAGGAATGGAAGTTGAAACATACATGTTCCCAAGGTTTACGATACGCATCAAGCCTGTAGCACTTGGCCCTACAACCTGTCCTTTTTCTGCAAAGACTTCGTCGATTGTTCCGGTAAATGGAGCGCGGATAACTGTTTTTGATAACTGTGCATTGATTTGGGCAACCTGTTTTTGGGCAGAAACCATTTGGGTCTGCGCCTGTAGATACTGGATTTCAGAACCAATCTTTTTATCCCAAAGATTTTTTTGCCTTTCGAATGTGGTTTTAGCCAAATTGTATTGATTCTGCGCACTTGCCAATTGCTGGCTCATTCCGGCATCGTCTACTCTTCCAAGGATTTGCCCTTTAGAAACGCGGTCACCAGCTTTAACCGTCAATGAAGTCAAAGTTCCGTTGAATTCAGGCTGGATTAAAATGTTTTCTTTGGTATCAACATTTCCCTGAATGTCAAGATAATGATTGAAAACAGTATCCTTTACCGTTAAAACCGAAACCAATGCTTCTTCTGTTTTTACATCCAAAGATGCCAAACCGGCTTCAATTTTGGCAATTTCTGCCTGAAGTTCGGTTTTCTTTTCGTTTAACGCCTTAACGTTTTTTGTCTTGATTAAATCGTCGATACTTTGTGTGTTTCCTCCTTTGGAACATGCAAAAAGTACTAGTGATAGTGCTGATAATATGATTAATTTCTTCATTTGTGTTAGATTAGTTGTTGTTTATTATTTTTTCTAAAGCAGCTTTCTTGTTGATGACATTCACCATCGACTGCAGGTAATTTTGTTGTGCGGTATACAATTGCCTTTGTGCTTCACTGAAATCAAAGCTCGAGGACAAACCTTCGGTAAACTTGATTTGTTGCTTTCTTTCGATGCGTTCCGCAAGGGTTAAATTACTTTTGGATGTTGAATATTCTTCCACAGCAAATTCATATTCGCTTTTGGCTTTTTCGTATTCCAATTTCAATTGCTGTTCGGTTTGGGTAAGCTGTGTTTTGGCTTGCTCCAAAGCAATTTTAGCCTGTTGTGTTTTAGCGTGCCTTCCAAAGCTGCTGAAAATCGGCACATTTAGGTTTACAGCAAGACCGGAATAATTATACCATTTTTGATCTGGTGAAAAAAGTTTGAATTTATTGTTGAAGGCATTGTATCCATAGTTTAAACCAGCTGATAAGGAAGGCAATGCTTTGCTTTTTTCCAATTTCAATTCTAACGAACGTTGTTCCTTGAAGTTTTGGGCAATCTGATAATTAATATTATTTGTAACGGCAAAATCTCCTTTGCTAAAAGCCAAATCCAAATTAGACATGGTCAGGTTGTCCAATTTATCAGTCAGTGTCAAATCGTCATTGATGTCCATCCCCAATGCGAATTTTAGCATTTTGAGGGCAACATCCTTTAATCTTTTTGCATTGTTAAGGCTGCTGTTTACGGAAGCCAATGTAATTTGAAGCTGCTCTACATTTTCTTCTTCAATCAAACCATTTTTAAAGGTTTCCTGAGTGTCACCAAGGGTTTTTGACAAAGTTGTTTTGTTTTTTTCAAGGATTGCAACGCTTTCTTCAGCAAGCAGGACATTTCCGTAGGCATTGATCACCATTTCCCGGATTTCGGTATTGGTTTTTTGCTTGGCATTTTCGTAATACCTCAAATAGGTTTTGGATGCCTGTAG
This sequence comes from Flavobacterium wongokense, assembly GCF_021608265.1. Lineage (GTDB taxonomy): Bacteria > Bacteroidota > Bacteroidia > Flavobacteriales > Flavobacteriaceae > Flavobacterium > Flavobacterium wongokense. The sequence continues at coordinate 704,377 of NZ_JAKIHP010000001.1, read as the reverse complement.
TGCAACAATATAGGAACCGTCAAAGATTAATTGGTTTAACCTTAAACTGCCGTCAGCAGAATTATAGCTTCCAAATTGAATGGTTGTGGTTTCGCCATTAACAGTAAACTGATTCTGCTGAATCTGGAAATTATTGTTGTAGCTTCCAACACCACTTATTTGTGGTAAACCCGTTGCAGTGGTTTCCCATTTTTTCTGTTTTGCCTTATCAATATCCCTTTGGGCATTGATTGACGAATAATTGTGCTGAATTGCGTGGTCAATAGCTTGCTGCAGGCTGAAAGAGTAGCTTTCCTTTTTGTCCTGCGCCTGCAAAAGACCAACAAGCATTAGAGCGATTAATAATAGGTTCTTTTTCATGGATTGATGTTTAAGTATTGTGAATGAGTTGTTGTTTCTGTAATTCTAAAATCCCTTCCGGAGTTCCAATGGCTCTGGTGTGGTATTCGAGGGCTTTGGCTTCGAGTTCATAAGCATCTTTCTCCATCATCGTATTTTCATTGATGGAAAAGATGAGCGTGTAATAAAATTTTACGGCAGCTTCAACATCGGTTTCCTTGCGGTACAAACCTTCAGCAATCCCTTTTTCGATATTCTGGCGGAACATCTGGCTGCAGTCTTCAATCTCGTTGCAGATCATTTTATCATAAATCTCAGGATAATGCTTTTTGAGCTGATAAGCCGGAGAATGGTCAAAGGATTGGAACATTTGTTTGAACATTTCGCGCATTTGGAAATTTTCGGCAATGGCGTTGTGATTTTGTGCAATCACTTCTTCCATAAGCGCATGTATTTTTTGATGGATGACTTCAGTTCCTTCTTCAATCAGCGTTTCCTTATTGCTGAAATATTTGTAAATGGTTTTTTTGGAAATACACATCTCACACGCAATATCATCCATGGTGACGCTCTTAAAACCAAGTTTTAAGAACATGTCGGTCGCTTTTTTGATGATTTTATCTTTCATTTTTCTGAATTTGGTCAGAATCTCTTCACAGGATTTCTAAAAATTTAAGGCAAAATTAAGACGGAAACTTTTAACACTAAAATAGTTTCCAAAGTATTAACGAAAATTTAACATTGAAAAACCCGTTTTTGTAATGCGGGAAGAATACCTTAAATTAGCAGAAAATATTTTTCATGCACGCGATTTCGCATTATCAGGACAAAGTCAATACTCATTTCAAATCCTTAGCCTTAAAAAAAGAGCCGAATAATTTGTACGAACCCATTGGTTACATTCTTTCGCTCGGCGGCAAAAGACTGCGTCCGGTTTTGACGCTGATGGCTGCTGAGGTTTTTGATGCCGATTGCGAAAAAGCGTTGGCTGCAGCGACAGCTGTTGAGGTATTTCATAACTTTTCCCTAATCCATGACGACATCATGGATGATGCTCCTTTGCGAAGGGGAAATGAAACCGTTCATGAAAAATGGAATGTCAATACCGGAATCCTTTCGGGTGATGCGATGCTGATTTTGGCGTATCAGTATTTTGAAGGATATGAGCCGGCGACTTTTAGGGAACTGGCAAAACTGTTCAGCAAAACAGCCCTTGAAGTCTGTGAAGGCCAACAATACGATGTTGATTTTGAAACCCGTGATGATGTTACCATTCCCGAATACCTGAAAATGATTGAATGCAAAACGGCAGTTTTGGTTGGCGCAGCAATGAAAATGGGAGCAATTGTAGCCCAGACTTCTGATGAAAATGCAAATTTGATTTATGATTTTGGACTGAATTTAGGCATCGCATTCCAATTGCAGGATGATTACCTGGATGCTTTTGGTGACCCTGAAACCTTTGGGAAACAAGTTGGAGGCGATATAATTGAAAATAAGAAAACCTATTTGTACCTCAAGGCAATGGAATTTGCATCGGCAAATGAAAAAGAGCAGCTTTTGCATTTGTTCTCCATTCAGCCCAATGACAATACCGATAAAATCAATTCGGTAAAAGAAGTTTTTAATCAGACCGGAGCTGCTGCAGCTACGCAAAAAGCCATCGAAGAGTATACTTTGAAAGCATTACAGACTTTGGAAAAAATGAATATCGGCACTGATAAAAAAGAAACATTAAAAACTTTTGCCAAAAACCTAATGAGCAGAAATGTCTAGTTTTATTGCGCCCATAACTACTGACGGATTGCTTTCGGAGGCCGAAAACGAAAACCTGTATTCCAAATTGATTGACCAAATCAATAAGGATTTCAACTTTGCCAATGAAGCTATCGATTTCCCTCAAAGCACCAGTCCGTATGAACTAAAGGTTCAGTTACATGAAAAAATCTATCGACTGATTCAGTATAAGTATGCCGAATTATTGAATTTGCTTTACATCATCGACGTTCCCGAGGATACCGTCAAACAATTGGATGGCACTGATACGGTCGAACTTTCGGAGCAAATTGCTTTCCTGGTTTTAAAAAGGGAATGGATGAAAGTATGGTTCCGAAATCGGTACTAAAAGAAAAAGCCCTGCGTAAGCAAGGCTCTTCCAAAATAAAAAAAACGTATTACTCCACGATAAAACGTTTGACAACACTGCCTTCAGCTGAATTAACTTTCATAAAGTATATTCCTGCTGAATAACCTGTAAGGTCAATTTGGTTGTCATTGTTATCCAGTTTAAAAAGCTGGATAATCCTTCCTGAAGCATCTGAAATCAGGGCTTCGTTTAATAATACATTACTGTTATTTGTAATTAAAATGAAATTTTTAGCCGGATTTGGAGCCAAAACAATTTGTCTTTCCAATGGAATAAATTCTTCATTGGCCAGTGTTTTTTGGGTCAATGTCAATATTACTTTATTATCATCCTGACAGCCTACAGAAAATGTATATTGCTGCCCGTTGTAAATAGCCGTTGCTGTAGTTGCCAAGTTGCATGAAGTGATAGTACCCCAGGTATTGGCAATAAGGAAAGAACTGCCTATCGCCGGATCAAAATAAAGTTCCGGAACTACTGTTCCTGCCATAGCAGCATTACCTTGGATTAGCATAGTATCATATTGTGTTCCTTGCGTAAGCCCATATAATTGAACATTGAATCTTGTGTTGGCAGTTGATTGATAATTGCCAATGATGGTAAGTGTTCCCGGTTCGCCCCCAGGAGCAAAGATTCCATCACTAGTGAAATTAGGTGCTGTTGGCAATTGGATGTAGGCTGTTCCCTTTACGATTCCGTTTGTGGTATTGTTTAACGAACCTAATTGCAATGTTCCTGCATCAGCCTGAATGATTCCGGTATTGTTGATAGTTGCACCGATTGAGTAGGTCCCAGTAGAAGCGCTTTTTTTCAGAAGCCCAAAGTTATTGATGATGTTGGTACCGGTTCCTGCGGAAAGAGCTCCGGGATTTTGAATGTCGAAAGTTGCACCTGCCTGATTGGTGATTGTTCCTCCATTCATGACAACGGTCTGATCGGAAGTAACTTTTATAGTGTTGACATTGTTAATAGTTGTCGATTCGGATATGAAACGGTTGCCGACCCAACCCGGAGAAAATTCGAAAATGCCCTCGTTCGTTAAGATTCCTCCGCCTTTTATGGTTCCCGCTGCCCAATTATTTATACCGTTTCCGGTGAAATTAAAGGTAGCTGCAACAGGAACATTGATGTCTGAGATCCAGTTAAAATTCCCGTCAAGGACACCAGTCAAAGTTCCCGAGCAAGTAACAGTTTGGTCGTTAAACAAATAGTTGCCGGCAGAGGCGTTGTAGGTGCCGCCATTAAACACGGTCAATGGGTTTGAAAAATGAATGTAACCCGATTCTGCAGAAATTGTTCCGGTATTATAAAGTTGGGCCCTTATATAGATATTGGAAACAAGTCCCGTTTTTTTGATTAGGCCGTTATTGTTAAGAATATGGCTTCCGGTACCTGTTGCAAGCACTTCATGCGGAAATTGAAAGTCCAGAATGCCATTAGCTGTGTTGTTTAGCGTTCCATTTGTAATGTCAAGAGACCAATCGGTATTTATGACGATGGTCGAGTTGTTGGTGAGTGTTGTGCCACCTTCAATGTATTTGGTTCCATAATAAGCACCAGTCATCTGTAGTAATCCCGAATTGATTAAAATTCCGCCCCCAGTAAGATGCCCATTTCCCCAGTTAAAAAGCCCATTCCCCGAAAAATTAAATTCGGCAGTGACAGGTACATTCATGGTTCCCGACCAATGAATTTCCCCTAGATTGTCTCCCGAAAGCGTTCCCGAAAGTGTTTCCGTTGCACCAAATATCAGGCTGGTGCCCAAAGCGGTGTTGTAAGTTCCGCCATGAAGTTCCATTTCAGCATTGCTCAGGTTAATATTTCCTGATTGCACCGTAATAGTACCGAAATTCCGAAGCTGTGCAGAAATCGTAGAGGTTCCGGCTCCCAATTTTTTAATCAGTCCGTAGTTAGTAAGCCTGTGGCTTCCTGAACCCGAGCCGGTGATATTGCGTTGGCTGTTGATCAGTTCAATCACACCTTCGGGCTGTACTGTGAAATCTCCATCGACAATGTCAATACCCCAATCTGTATCCTGGGTCATCCTTCCGGTAAGGTTTATGTCAGCGCCGCCTGTAAGTTGTTTTCCGCCAGGTATGATATCCAATAAACCAAGAATATTTAGGGTTCCGCCGCTAATGTTTCCGCCTCCCCAACTGATAATCGAGAGCGGAGCGGAATTTGATTCCTGAAGAGTGCCGATAGTCATATTCGCCTGGATGATTAAGACTGCGGTACCTTGTAAGTGAATGGAATTGATACTCGTATCAACGTTGAGTAAGGCTGTTTTGCCATTGGAAATCTGAACATCCATAGTAGGGCTGGGTAGTGTTACAAGAGACCAATTGTTAGGATTGTTCCAGCTCGTGTCTATGGCACCCGTAAAAACATTGACTTGTGCCTCTGCCGCAAAGAAAGTGAGGCAGGAAATAAGGAGTAATAAATTTTTCATGAGTATAACGTTTTTTAAATTACAAATCGGTTATAGCTCAGCAGGCAAAGCAGTTTTGAAGGCAGTGTAAAAGTAGATTTGCCAACAAAAACAAACGTTCCGAATATTGCGCTTTGCAGTATATTGGAACAAATTAGCTGAATTTCAGCTTTGAAAAGATAGTAGTGTGAAAATTAAACCGGCTCGGAATTTTTATATTCCGACGGCGTCATTCCGGTTACTTTTTTGAAAGTATTGTTGAAGGTTGTTTTGGATGCAAATCCGGCTTCGAGGCCAATGGCAACCAAAGTATAGTTTGAAAAATCAGGATGTTTTAAATAATACTGCGCTTCCTTAATCCGCAGCTGATTGATGTAATCCGGAAAGCTGGTTTTGAGTTCTGTATTGATTAATCTTGAAAGATGGCTTTTACTCAGATTGAGTTCGTCGGCAATTTTGTCCAAAGTCAATTCGGGGTCAAGGAAATACTTTTTATTGATGACCAAATCTTCAAATAGTGTAAGGTGTTCGCTTTTGCCTTTATCGGAAACATCAACTATACTGCTGCGGTCAAGCGTATGGCTCCGGATTTTTTTACGCTCTTCCGTTACGCCATATTTATAAATACCGATATGGCCAATCCAATAAATCATTACAGAAAGTGCAATCCATATAATGTTCCAAAGCCAATATGGCGCAAGTTCAAAAGTTACCATAACCATTACAGTGAACCAAATAGGGCAAATGATTAAAAAGGCAATTAAGGTATTGCGGAACCACCTCAGTTTAGGAAATACTTTTGAAACAGCAAAGGCCTGTTCATTTCGTTCTGCTTTAATTGTTTTTAAAAGAAGTTTAGTGACAAGATAAGTACACAGAAAGATGCTGACAAATTCGATGATGCCTTCCAGAAGTAAATACTCGGTTTTATGGTCAAGGTAATTTCGGGTCAGTTTTAAGGTGTTTACTGCTATGAATCCAAGTGTAAAAGGAGTTACCAAAGTAATTATAGTCTTTCGCGGGATTGACTTTTCAGGATAAAGTATCTTCAATCCATAAAAATAAAGTAGTGGCGCCATAATAAGTTGTCCAGGTGTCCAGGTGATGCCATATAAATATCGGCTCTTAACTAACCAGGTCGATGCTAAGTAGTAATTGAGATTATTCAATGAAAATACTACAATCAAAGTAGCGAGCAGAAATGTCGCGGTGTCGCGGTATTTTTTGGAAGTAAATACGATGTAACCAAAAATCAAGCCCTGAATGATTCCTCCAAGGATGATGCTATTAACGATATTGAAATGATACTGAGTGGTTTCCATTCTTCCAAATATAGGAATTTTTGGAAAATGAAAAATATTTTTTAGCGTGAGGGATGGAAGCAGGTACCGTGTACCGCGAACAGCCCGACCTGCCAATGGCAGGGCACGCCCAGATTATAAATACACCCGCACAAAAGGCATGAAGGCACTGCCATAAACATCTTTATCTTCGTCAAAAAGTAAATTGACCCTTCCTCCAATAGTAACATTATCCTGTCGGTAACCCGCGCCAATAAACAAACCGGTGTTCCAAAAACTCTTTTTGTAATCGTTGCCAAAATCAAAGTATTTGCTGTTGACATTCACTTCTTCCACTTCGAGCGAAAGCTGCACTGCCTCAATCGGATTATAAATCCCGATTAAGCTTCCACCATAGACATTGGAGGAATAATAATCCTTTTGCTTCAGGTTGCTGTATTGCAGGCCGGCGCCAAAAGCAAAATAGTCGTTGAAATTATAAATCGCACTCGGAGCCACCAGTATGTCGGTGTAATCGTTGCTGATGGATAACCCCAGGCTGCCACCAAAACTTACATTTTCCCAGAAAGCGCCGGTTTTTGCCTTAGGCAACGGAGTTTCATTTGGCGCATCCTGTGCATAGAATGAAGCCGGAAAAGCTAAAATGAGAAACAGGAAAACCGTTTTGAAATTGCTATCTAAAAGTGAGGATTTCATCATTTGTTTTCTTTATGTTTTAATAAGCATAAAAGTATCTAAAATAATTATTAATTTCTACCAATTATTGTACTTTTGCCAAACTATTACACAAATCAGGACATTCAATTATTTTTTATGGATAGGTTTTCCTTTTTAAACGCAGCACATACCGAATTTTTCGCCCTTTTATACGAACAATACCTTCAAAATCCAGATAGCGTAGAGCCAAGTTGGAGAGCCTTTTTTCAAGGTTTCGACTTTGGAATGACGACCTATAATGAAGAAAATGCTGTTCAGGAATTGGCAAATTATGCCGCCAACGTTCCGGCTAACGGACAGGTTTCAGACAAACTCCAGAAAGAGTTCAATGTTTTGAAACTGATTGACGGTTACAGAACACGCGGACATCTTTTTACCGAGACCAATCCTGTTCGTACCAGAAGGACTTCTTCGCCAACGCTAGACATTGAAAATTTCGGTTTGACATCAGCCGATTTGAATACGGTTTTTGATGCTGCCAAAGTATTAGGCCATCAGCCACAAACATTGCAACAAATCTTAGATCACCTGAAAAACGTGTATTGCCAGCATATTGGTATCGAATACATGTACATGAGAAATCCTCAGGTAATTCAATGGATTCAGGACAAAATAAACGTAAACGACAATCTTCCCAACTTCGACAACGACCAAAAGAAACATATCTTAGGCAAACTGAACGAAGCAGTTTCTTTTGAGAACTTTTTGCACACAAAATACGTAGGACAGAAACGGTTCTCATTGGAAGGTGGAGAAAGCATTATCCCGGCCTTAGATGCATTAATTGATGCTGCGGCCGAAAAAGGCGTAGAGCAATTCGTAATGGGAATGGCACACCGAGGAAGGTTGAACATCCTTGCGAACATTTTCGGGAAAGCCACTCAGGATATTTTCTCAGAGTTTGACGGAAAGGATTACGACAAGGAATATTTCGACGGAGACGTTAAGTATCATTTGGGATTGACTGCTGAAAGAAAAACAACCTCAGGAAAAAAAATCAACCTGAATCTGGCACCTAATCCTTCGCACTTGGAAACCGTTGGTGCCGTGATAGAAGGTATTACCAGAGCCAAACAGGATAAATATTTCCCAGACGACTTTTCAAAAGTACTGCCAATTGCCGTTCACGGTGATGCTGCAGTAGCAGGACAGGGAATTGTTTACGAAATTGTGCAAATGGCACAGCTTGACGGTTATAAAACAGGTGGAACTATCCACATTGTAATCAACAATCAGGTTGGATTTACCACAAATTATTTAGATGCGCGTTCGTCGACGTATTGTACTGATGTTGCCAAAGTGACTTTGTCGCCGGTACTTCACGTCAATTCTGATGATGCCGAAGCTGTGGTTCACGCGATGCTTTTTGCGTTGGATTTCAGGATGCAGTTCGGACGTGATGTGTTCATCGATTTGTTAGGATACAGAAAATACGGCCATAACGAAGGTGATGAACCACGTTTTACACAGCCGGTTTTATATAAAATCATTGCAAAGCATCAAAATCCAAGGGATATTTATGCTGAAAAACTAATCACTAACGGAATTGTAGACGCGGCCTATATCACCAAAATAGAAAACGACTACAAAGCCAAGCTGGATGAGAATCTTCAGGAATCGCGCAAAAAGGATTTGACGATTATCAAGCCTTTTATGCAGGACGAATGGGAAGGTTATGTTCAGGTTTCGGATGACGAAATGCTGAAAAAAGTCGATACTAAATTCGACAAAAAGAAACTGGACGAAATCATCGTTTCGGTTTCAACTTTGCCGTCGGATAAAAAATTCATCAGCAAGATATCCAAAATCGTTACCGACAGGAAAACCATGTACGACAACGACGTCATCGATTGGGGAACTGCTGAAACACTGGCTTATGGTTCCTTATTAACCGAAGGTTACGATGTCCGTATCTCCGGACAGGACGTTGAAAGAGGAACATTCTCGCACCGTCATGCCGTTGTAAAAGTGGAGGACAGCGAACAAGAAGTTGTTTTATTAGATACCGTAAAAGGTAAAAAAGGGAAATTCAATATTTTCAATTCCTTCCTTTCAGAATATGGCGTTCTAGGTTTTGACTACGGTTATGCGTTGGCAAATCCAAACGCTTTGACGATTTGGGAAGCACAGTTTGGGGATTTCTCCAATGGTGCCCAAATCATGATTGACCAATACATTTCGTGCGGTGAAGACAAATGGAACAACCAAAACGGAATCGTTTTATTACTACCTCACGGTTACGAAGGACAAGGTGCGGAGCACTCTTCAGCACGTATGGAACGCTACTTACAGCTTTGTGCACGCCACAATATGTATGTTGCCGATTGTACAACACCGGCGAATTTCTTCCACTTGTTGAGAAGACAGATGAAGACCAAATTCCGTAAGCCTTTGGTAGTATTTTCACCAAAAAGTTTATTGCGTCACCCACAATGCGTTTCAACACGCGAGGAATTGTATAAAGGACAATTCCAGGAAACGATTGACGACAATTCGGTAGACAGGAAAAAAGTAAAAACCGTGGTATTCGTAACCGGAAAATTCTATTATGATATTCTGGCCGAACGCGAAAATTTAAAGAGAAATGACGTAGCTTTGGTACGTATCGAGCAGTTGTTCCCATTGCCGGTTGACCAATTGAAGGCGATTATCAAGAGTTATCCAAATGCCGACGATTTCGTTTGGGCACAGGAAGAGCCAAAAAACATGGGAGCTTACAGCTATATGTTGATGAATTTCGATTTAGTGCCATGGAGATTGGCATCGCTGAAAGCTTACGCGGCGCCGGCAGCAGGAAGCCATACACGTGACCGAAGACGCCACGCAGATGCCATCAAAATGGTTTTTGACAAGAATTTGTTCCGTTAGGAGCTATTCCGGCTTTCCGCTGTATCTTTTGCTTACGCAAAAGGATGCCGCTGCAATCCGGGCTAAACAAAATATAATCAACACAATAAAATTATAAATCATGATTTTAGAAATGAAAGTGCCTTCACCAGGCGAATCGATAAAAGAAGTTGAAATTGCTACCTGGTTAGTAAAAGACGGAGATTACGTAGAAAAAGACCAGGCAATCGCTGAGGTTGATTCCGATAAGGCAACGTTGGAATTACCGGCAGAAGCAAGTGGAATTATTACGCTTAAAGCCGAGGAAGGTGATGCTGTTGCTGTTGGCGCGGTTGTATGCCTGATCGACACCAGCGCAGTAAAACCAAGTGGTTCAGCTCCGGTCAAAGAAGAAGTAAAAGTTGAGGCTCCAAAGGCTGAAGCTCCAAAAAAAGAGGAAGCTCCTAAAGCTGCTCCGGTTGCTGCAACATCCTATGCTGCACAAACGCCATCTCCGGCAGCGAAAAAAATATTGGACGAAAAAAACATCCAGCCTTCAGACGTTGTTGGTAGCGGTGTAGGCGGAAGAATCACCAAGGAAGATGCGGTAAATGCTGTGCCTTCAATGGGAACGCCAACTGGCGGAAACCGTGGTTCAGAAAGGACAAAATTGTCAATGCTGCGTCGTAAGGTTGCCGAAAGATTAGTGGCTGCGAAAAACGAAACAGCGATGCTAACTACATTCAACGAAGTGGATATGACCGAAATTTACGCTTTGCGTGAACAATACAAAGAAGAATTCAAAACCAAACACGGATTGGGATTAGGCTTTATGTCGTTCTTCACCAAAGCAGTTACAAGAGCATTGCAATTGTACCCTGACGTAAACTCAATGATTGACGGGCAGGAGAAAATTTCATACAATTTCTGTGATATTTCGGTAGCCGTTTCAGGACCAAAAGGATTAATGGTTCCGGTAATGAGAAGCGCAGAAACCTTATCGTTCCGTGGTGTGGAAGCCGAAATCAAACGTTTGGCCTTACGTGCACGCGACGGACAGATTACAGTGGATGAAATGACCGGAGGAACATTCACTATTTCAAATGGTGGTGTTTTCGGAAGCATGTTGAGTACACCAATCATCAATCCGCCACAATCGGGAATATTAGGAATGCACAATGTAGTGGAAAGAGCTGTTGTAAAAAATGGCCAGATCGTTGTTGCGCCGGTTATGTTTGTAGCCTTATCTTATGACCACAGGATCATCGACGGACGTGAATCGGTTGGATTCCTGGTTGCAGTAAAAGAAGCTCTTGAAAATCCAGTTGGAATCTTAATGGACAACAATCCTAAAAAAGCATTGGAATTATAATCCTTTGTTTTGTAAAAATAAAAAAGCCGTTTAGAATTTCTAAACGGCTTTTTAGTATCGTATGATTTAATTATTCACCAGTTGTAACACTGCAAGAGAATTTTCCATCAGTGATCACTTTGTTAGCTCCAGCTCCAAATGGCTCTAGAGTTCCACTGAAAGATCCTTTAGCTGAACTTGCAGAGTTTGTAGTAACGTTTGAAGTAAAAGTTGTTGGAGTGTAGAAATCACCACCATCAATCTCATAAGTAAAACTGCTTACTTTGTCTCCTGTTCCTGGATCTACATCAAAATCAATAGTTTCAGTAGGAGTTTCAATGTTACCGATGTATCCGTGTACATAAGTAGATCCACCTAATGAATAAGCGATAGTTTTAAAGCTTTTGTTAGTTCCGTCTACTTTCATGCTCGCTGAGCTTCCTCCACCACTGTCTTTTGAACATGAATTCAATGAAAGTGTCAATGCAATTGCCGAAGCGAATAAAAATACTTTTTTCATAATGTTTAGGTTTTATTTGTTTTTTAGGTTTAACAATGGCAAATCTAACAGTTTATTTCAATTATGCAAATGTTTTTTACATTAAAAAAGTAAAAATTTAATTATTAAAGATTTCTTAATTTTTTTGGGCTTAACTTCCTCAAAATTATAGGATTGTTTTTCGTTTATTTGTATTTCATTTTTTAGCTATGAAAAAAAGCCAGAAACAGGCAGCGATAGGATTTATCTTCATCACAATGCTTATCGATATTACAGGTTGGGGAATCATAATTCCGGTAATTCCGAAGCTTATCGCCGAACTTATTCATGGCGATATCAGCGAAGCGGCAAAGTATGGAGGCTGGCTTACGTTTGCCTACGCAATAACGCAGTTTTTGTGTGCGCCGTTGATAGGAAATCTGAGTGATAAGTATGGAAGGCGTCCCATCATACTGATTTCGCTTTTTGCTTTTGCATTGGATTACCTTCTATTGGCTTTTTCGCCAACGATTGCCTGGTTGTTTTTGGGAAGGATCATTGCAGGTTTAACCGGAGCCAGTATCACCACGGCTTCAGCTTATATTGCTGATGTAAGTACTCCCGAAAACCGGGCGAAAAACTTTGGAATGGTGGGCGCAGCTTTTGGACTTGGCTTTATCATTGGACCCGTTATAGGTGGTTTATTGGGGCAATTCGGCTCGAGGGTTCCCTTTTATGCAGCCGCAATCTTGTGCATGCTGAATTTCCTTTATGGCTATTTTATCCTTCCGGAATCCTTATCCAAAAAGAACCGAAGGGAATTTGAATGGAAACGTGCCAATCCGATAACAGCGCTTACAAGATTAAAAAAATATCCTTCGCTGATTGGTTTGATTACAGCAATTTTCCTTTTGTATGTTGGCTCTCATGCGGTTCACAGCAATTGGAGTTTTTTCACGATGTATCGTTTTAACTGGGATGAAAAAATGGTAGGGATTTCACTTGGGGTAGTTGGGCTTTTAGTGGGATTGGTGCAGGGAGGATTAATCCGCTGGACAAGTCCGAGGCTTGGAAACCACAAAAGCATTTATATTGGTTTGGGATTATATACTGCGGGAATGCTATTGTTTGCCTTTGCAACACAAAGCTGGATGCTGTTTGTGTTTTTAATTCCGTATTGTCTAGGAGGAATTGCCGGACCAGCTTTGCAGTCGGAAATATCGGGTCACATTCCACCCAATGAGCAGGGTGAAATTCAGGGAACTTTGGCAAGCCTTATGAGTGCATCGGCTATCATTGGCCCACCCATGATGACCAACACCTTTTACTTTTTTACCCATAAGGATGCACCTTTTCAATTACCAGGAGCACCTTTTATTTTGGGAGGTTTCCTAATGTTGATCAGTACCATCATTGCTTTTTATACTTTGCGTAAAAACAAAAAAGCCATCAATGCTGTTGATGACTTTAAGGAATAGGATTCTAAATAATTTATTGCAATGCGTTAATTATCGGGACCATTTGTGCCGGAGTTGCCGTTGCCATATCAGAAGGCTCGAAAGTAACCTGATGATTTGCCGTAAGCACGATATTCTGTTTGATGGCATATTTGATGTTTCCATTATCCTCTGCGACGAAAATCAAACTACATTCCAATCCTATTGGATAGGTTCCCGACGTTTGGCCTAATGAGTTTGGGAAATTTTTTGCTGCCAAAAAAACCAAACTCTTCCCGCTGCCATATTCTTGGGGAACGTATGCCGTTATCTTGGTGCTTCCATTTGGGGATGTGACAAATTTATCGCAATTGAACCAGCCAAATTTCCCAACAAAGGTATTGTAGGTTTCAACATCACCAGGATTTAAACTTGAAGCCCAAAATTCTGTTGCGGTAGAAGTATCCCAAATAATATTCCCTTCACTATCTTCTTCACCTGAAAATCCCATCATATCATTGTCAGTTCCGCCGGTAATTGAAGTTGGGACATTGATAAACACATCACAGGTTAGGGTAAGGGCTACGCCTCCTTGTGTCGCATTGATGTAAAACTCTCCGCCCGAACTTAGCAAATGTTTTTCCGAACCAGATAATCCCAATGTGGTTTTGTTGGTAACCAACATGGTTCCTCTATCAAAGATTTCAATGTATTCAAAATCGACGATGCCGGTGACGTTTGCACCATTTTTCCTCAAACACGAACGGTCTATGGTTAAGACAACCCCTCTTGGGGATGTAAAAACTATCGTATTATTTGCGGCACTCATTTGGAAATTTTGAATTAGATTGTCCGTGTTTTGGCTAAATAGATTTTTTAATTCTGTTGAAATGGTGTTGCCTAGGACCACATTTTTGCTTTCTTCAGTATCACTGCAGGAAGCAATTAAAAAAGGGAAAAGAAATAAAAGGATGGCTGATTTTTTCATAATGTTTGGATTTGTGATTTTAATCAGGATGTAGCGTTTTACAATTGGTTGCTTCTGAGTCGGATACTAATTAAAAAAGCTGTGTTACAATGGCAACACAGCTTTTTATTTTGAGTTTTATTTTTATTAATCCTTAATGATTTTCACAGTTTTTTCCTGTCCTTCGCTGGATACTTTTACAAAATAAACACCACGGCGTAAATCTGATAAATCCAATTCCGCATGCAAATCATTTACCATCATTGATTTTATTCTTTGGCCCAATACAGAAGTGATTTCAAGACGATCAATGGTTGAAGCATTTGAAATATTCAAAACAGTATTCACAGGGTTTGGATAATAAACAAAATTATTAAAGGCAAAATTTTTGACTCCTAATACAGGAACGAATGTTGTCGACCAGGTATTGGTAACAATGGCCGGATTAAAATCAAAGAAAATGCTGGCGGTATTCGTAATTACATCACCGATAGCATAACCTGCTTTTGGTTTAACCTGGAAAACAATATACCCATGGCCAATAACTGAATTATTTGGAATGGAAGGCTCTAAATTGATTCCGTCAAATCTCCAGGTCAGGTTGCTTCCAACTCTGTCCAAAACATAAGGATGGCTTGAAGCTACCATTCTAACAGTAGTTTCATCCAATTTAGCATTCAATATGTCATTCACTCGAACATTGATTGCTTCCGCAGTTCCTGTATTTTCAAAACGAATGGTATACGTTAAGAAATCATTTGCAGTAAATGCAGAATGCAATACTTGTGGGCCATGGCTTTCAGCCTTGTCATTTGGATCATACGAACCAACAATAACTCGAGTATAAATAGCAGTATTATTGTTAACGTTAACATCATTGGTTGGGATGGTAACCGAAGCTGTATTGGTAACCAAATCACCTAAACTAACTGTTGGAATTACTGGTACAAGCATTCCCACTGTAATTGATCCGCTTTGACCTGGCAATAAATTGGTAAAGTTATAAGTGAATCCATTTGCTGTAGGTGTTGAACCTGCAGGATAAGTTGAAATGCTCACATTATCATCGTTTACAAAAGTCACCGTTCCTGAAGCAATTGTCTGATTGCCATAGTTTTGATAATAAATAACGTTTTGATAAGTAAATCCGGGCCTTGGAGATGCTGGTGCATAAATGTATACTCCTAAATCCTTGTATGGATTTGCTGCAGACAATGCAAAATTATAGGTTAAAACCCCAGAACCATTTGGTACGGTCACATTCGAGTAAGTCATCGGTGTAAGCACATATTGTGCTGCGTACTGAGGACTTATCGTATAGCCAAAATCATAGCTGTTTGCCGGATTGGTTTCATACATATAATGTGTACCGGTAGATGAAGTGATGTCATGGGTTGTACCATTGTCATTCAATTGATACTGGAACGAACCATAATTCACATTTGGCTCACCAGTTTCCTGAGTACCATTTGAATTATAATCCAGGAATGCATTCAGTTTTATTCCATTTGAAATATTTAAATTCCTTGTATTGGTAGTGGTAATACTTATAGGATTACCTGACAATGTTCCATTGGTTTGAATTGCAACAACTACAGAGCCATTGTTGATGTCCTGCTGCGTTATTGGATGGACGCCGGTATACGTGGAACTGTTAGTGGCATTCGAATTCAGCGAGGCAATTGGCGGTCCTCCATTTATATTGACATCCGCGCTGGTAATCGAAATATTCGTGACCGCACTTGCTGCATGGTTTGTAATGGAATAGGTGTAATTAATAACATCTCCAACATTCGTAACACCATCACCATTCAAATCCTGATAAGTGGCTGTAATTCCTGTTGATAACGAATTGACAACCGTTATCGTTGCCGAAGTAGTTGTGCAATTGTTAGGATTGCTGTTTTCACAGTAAGAATAATTGAGCGTGTACGTTCCCGGCGGCGGATTACTAATCTGCATTATATTGCCCGTCGTCGTATTGATACTGAAATAAGCCGATGCCGTTGATGAAGCCTGATTGATTGTTACATCACTGATGCTAACCGGAATTCCTCCCAAAGTATCGTTTGCCAAAGCATTCTCTAAAATAATCTGAGGTGAAAGCAAACCAGTGGATATGGTCACAGTATCTGGAGTTGGTACGATTGGTGCTGGCGTTACATATACGGTAACATAGCCTTCAACGCAATTTGTCGGGTTGGCTATTTCGCATAAATTATAGTAAATTCCATAAGTACCGGTTGTTGCTCCCGCAGCAAGTACTACAGAGCCATTAGCCTGTAACGAAAGGTTTGTTGTGGCTGAAATTTGCGTCACCGTAACCTGAGATAATGTTACTGGAATTCCACCTAAAGTATCGTTGCCCAATACATTCTGAATGGGAATTTGCACATTGTTGGAATGCTGTACCGATGCAAAATCTGAACCTGCAACAAGCTGGGCATTACAATTAAAGCTAAGGAATAATCCAAAAACAAAAATTAAAAGGGCGTCAGTGTAATTTTTTTTCATAGTATAAGACTTTATCAATCAAATATATAAAAAAACTTTGTAGGAATTGTTAAATCGAAATTATATTTCAGTTATTGTAAATACAAACAATGATTGTAATAATCAATGATTGCCTTTCCTTCCAAAAGGATGTCGGCGCCAATGATTCCGTGGACCGCTTTTGCTTTATGTTGCAGCAAAGCCTGGTTTACATGGGTCATGTCAAAAATGATCAAATGAAAACCTGTTGAATTCCAGCGTCCTATTTTCAGCGAATTGTTTTTTGACAATTGTGTAAACATTCCGGTCGCTCCGGCACCTGAAGCCTTGGTTTTAGATCGTCCTGCTTTTAATCCAAATTTTTCAATGCCTTCAAATCCAACACAACTGTTGCTTGCACCTGTATCCAAAATAAAATTCCCTGAAACTCCATTAATGCTTGCCTTAATCAATAAATGTTGGGTTTTGGAAACCTTAAAACTTATTTTCCTGTATTTTTCTTTTTTAAGTAAGTCCTGAAGATGTTTCATAAAAATTTAAATGTGACCAAATGTAACCAAAAATAGTAAGCAAACTTGTAACTTTACGGCTCTGCAACTTTGCCACAATTAAAAATGATTTTAACCGATACGCACACCCATCTTTATTCCGAAGAGTTTGACCAGGACAGGACCGAAATGATTCAACGCGCCATTGATGCCGGAGTTTCACGCTTTTTTGTTCCTTCCATCGATTCGGGTTATACCCAAAAAATGTACGATTTGGAAACGCAGTTTCCCGAGAATATTTTCCTGATGATGGGTTTGCATCCGTGTTATGTAAAGCCTGAAACCTACAAAGACGAACTGGCTCACGTTGAATCCGAATTGGCTAAAAAGAAATTTTACGCAATTGGTGAAATTGGGGTTGATCTATATTGGGACAAAACTACCTTGAAAATCCAGCAGGAAGCTTTTAAACATCAGATACAGCTGGCAAAAAAATACAAACTGGCGATTAACATCCATTGCCGCGAAGCTTTTGATGAAGTTTTTGAGGTTTTGGACGGTGAAAAGTCGGACGACCTGTTTGGGATTTTCCATTGCTTTGCGGGCGATTTCAATCAGGCCCAAAGAGCCATCGACTTGAATATGAAACTAGGAATAGGAGGTGTTGTCACTTTCAAAAACGGAAAGATTGACCAGTTTTTAAAGGATATCGATTTGAAAAATATCGTCCTCGAAACCGATTCGCCCTATTTGGCTCCGGTACCTTTTCGCGGAAAACGCAATGAAAGCGGTTACACCAAATTGGTAGCCGAAAAACTATCGCAGATTTATCAATTACCAATAGAGGAAATAGCCCGAATTACGACAGAAAATTCAAAAGCCATTTTTGGGATTTAATATTTTAATCGCACACAAGTGAGTTTTTTTTTGTTCTTTTGTCTTTCAAAAATGTAAGCCAAGATGCAGAAATTTGACAAAATCCGTCCTTTTTATGACGCTGAAGTAAATGAAGCCATTCAGGCTTCTGTCAATCATCCCATGATGAAGGCATTAATGGGTTTTACATTTCCCGATGTAGATGAGGAAGTTTGGAAAGACCAACTCAAAAGAACACATTCCATTCGCGATTTTCAATGCAATTTTATCTATAAATCGGTTCAGAAGGTTTTGGAAAAAAGCTCTGAAGGCCTGACGACTTCGGGTTTTGAAAAATTGGAACCCAATACTTCCTACCTTTTTATTTCGAATCACCGCGACATCATCCTCGATACTTCCCTGCTGAATGTTTCGTTGTTTGATCACGGATTGGTGATGACGGCTTCGGCCATTGGAGATAATCTGGTGAAGAAATCATTCCTGAAAACCTTATCAAAACTGAACAGGAATTTCATAGTGCAACGTGGTTTGCCGCCAAGGGAATTGTTGGAAAGTTCCAAATTGATGTCGGAATACATAGCGCAGTTATTGTTGCGCGAAAACCGTTCGGTTTGGATTGCACAACGCGAAGGAAGAACCAAAGACGGTAACGATGCAACGCATTCGGGCGTTTTGAAAATGCTGGCAATGGGTTCAGATGAAGCCAATCTGATGGATTATTTCAAGAAGATAAAAATCGTTCCGGTTTCCATTTCGTATGAATACGATCCGACCGACGCTTTGAAAATGCCACAACTGATTGCAGAAGCCAATGACGAAATTTACATCAAGGAGAAAAACGAGGATTTTATTACGCTTTTAAGCGGAATCATCGGCCAGAAGAAGCGCATCCATATCAGTGTTGGCGATATTTTAGATTCCGAATTGGATAAAATAGCGCAGGAATTTGATAATAATAAGAACCAGATACAGGCTTTGGCACAGGTTATTGACGATTCCATTTTACAGAGTTATAAATTGTGGCCAACGAATTATATAGCCTATGATTTATTGAATAAGTCAGATGCGCACAGCCATTTGTATACCGAAAATGAAAAGTCATTGTTTGAGCGCCGTTTGGAAATGAAAATTGACGAAAACAATCCGCAGATGTTCGAGAGTTTCCTTGCGATGTATGCCAATCCGGTTGTAAATAAATCAAAATACCAGAATGCAGAATAAGCCCAACATACTTCTGATTTATACTGGTGGAACCATTGGTATGATTAAAGATTTTGAAACGGGTGTTTTGAAAGCCTTCAACTTTAAAAAATTATTGCAAAAGATCCCAGAGCTCAAGCATCTGGACTGTAATATCGAAACGGTTTCCTTTAAAAAGCCGATTGATTCTTCCAATATCAATCAGGAAAAATGGGTTGAAATTGCAGAAATCATCGAAAATAATTACGCCAACTTTGACGGATTTGTAGTGCTTCACGGTTCCGATACGATGTCGTATTCAGCCTCTGCATTGAGCTTTATGCTCGAAAACCTGAGCAAACCTGTCGTCTTTACTGGTTCACAACTGCCAATTGGCGACTTAAGGACTGACGCCAAGGAAAACCTGATAACCGCAATCCAAATCGCATCCTTGCAGCAAAAAACGAAACCGGTCATCCACGAAGTCTGCCTGTATTTTGAATACAAATTGTACCGCGGTAACCGAACCACAAAAATAAATGCCGAACATTTTAACGCCTTTGCTTCGCCCAATTATCCTCAATTGGCGGAATCGGGCGTTCACCTTAATGTCAATTCCAATCTGATCCTGCCAAAGCAGTCGACCAAAAAACTCCAGGTTCATAAAAATCTCGACGGGAATGTGGTTATTGTAAAAATGTTCCCGGGAATCAATGAATCAGTTTTATCAGCCATTATTTCCATTCCAAATCTAAAAGGGATTATTTTGGAAACTTATGGTTCCGGAAATGCAACCACAGACGATTGGTTTGTAAACATCCTTAAAAAAGCCATCAAAAGCGGCCTGCACATTATCAATGTAACCCAGTGTTCTGGCGGAAGTGTCAATATGGGCCAATATGAAACCAGTTCGCAGCTTAAGAAAATTGGCGTAATTTCGGGGAAAGACATTACAACTGAGGCGGCAATAACCAAACTGATGTACCTACTTGGGCAAAATGTAGCACCAAGTGTTTTCAAAACTATTTTTGAAACTTCGCTGCGAGGGGAAATGCTTTAATCTCAATGATATAAAATAAAAATGCGCTTCTTTAGAAAGCACATTTTTTATTTGCAGAGAGAAAGGGATTCGAACCCTCGATGCAGTTACCCACATACAAACTTTCCAGGCTTGCTCCTTCAACCACTCGGACACCTCTCTAATTGTGGTGCAAAGAACAGGAAATATTTTCAGTAAAAAAAGCCCTCGCAATAATTTATTAGTAGGTTCTTTCATTTTGTTTATTCAATCGAAATGATGTACTTTCGCTTAAGATATATTTCTTCTATGCGATTCAATCTTTTCATCTTACTATTTTTTACTTCACTTGGTATTTTTGCCCAGGAAAAAGAAGTTGTAAAGGATGAAATCGATTTTGATGCTGTAGATTCCTTATACCGCGAAGACCAGTTTTACCTGAACATTACCTATAACGCACTTCAAAAACGCCCGGACGGAATTACCCAAAACAAACTTTCACCCGGAATTGGCTTTGGGTTTTTAAGGGATATGCCCATTAACAAAAAACGAACTGTCGCCTTTGCTGCAGGATTGGGGTATTCGCTGGCACTTTACAATCAGAATTTAAGCATTAGGGAAAGTGGCGGAATCAACACCTACGAGGTTTTTGATGAAACTACTTCTTTTTCCAAAAATAAATTATCGCTTCATTTTATTGATTTGCCGATAGAGTTCAGATGGCGTGATTCAACGCCTCAAAGCCATATATTCTGGAGGGTTTATACCGGAGTGAAATTGAGTTATCTTTTCTACGACCAATACAAATCGGAAGCTTCGATTGGAGATTTCAAACAATCCAACAACAAGGATTTAAATCAGTTCCATTACGGGATTTATATTGCAGCAGGTTGGAACACCTGGAATTTTTACGCCTATTACGGACTCAATCCGTTGTTGAAATCCTCTGCCAAAATCGACAATCAGGCTATTGATATGAATACGACCAACTTTGGACTGATGTTCTACATCCTATAACCAAAAATAGAGCAGCACAGCCTGTGGAATTGCTCCACACAAAAAACCAATCAACAATTCCTTATTAGAATGTGCCTGCATCACCAAGCGCGATGAGGCGACAATGCCATTCATAATCACAAAAAACGCAACGGGATTCACCGTGTTGATTTGATTGTGGATGCTCAGGCCAATGATAAAAACTGTAAGCGAACTGATTCCAATCATGTGGATGCTTGCCTTGGTCTTAAAATACAACAAAAAGAAAGCGAAAATTGTACTGAAAACCCCTGAAAGAAAGAAGAAATACAAACTTGGGAATCGTTCAAAAGTGATGCTTTTCTGTATTAAAACCGCAAACAGCATTATCTGTAAAAGCAACGGGATTTTGCGCTGTGAAATATCCGAAAGCATTATGGTATCTATCTTTCCAAAAGTTCGGAGCAGGTAGAAAAAAGCAACCGGCAATAAAATGGTAATGATGATGATTTGCAGGAAAAGAATCAAATATTGTGGCAAAGTCAGATAATGGTCTTCAAGCAGCACGTAAAAGATTGTTCCTAATAACGGAATGAAAATAGGATGGAATAAGTACGAAAAAAAAGGAAGGATTTTTTTCAACTGATTTTTATTTTAGATCTTCTTGCGCATCCTTGCCACAGGAATATCAAGCAAATCACGGTATTTTGCAATAGTCCTTCGTGCAATTGGATAACCTTTTTCCTTTAGGATTTCGGCCAATTGATCATCCGGTAATGGTTTGCTTTTGTCTTCTTCCTCAATAATGGTTTTCAGGATTTTTTTGATTTCCAAAGTAGAGACATCTTCACCCTGATCATTCTTCATTGATTCTGAGAAAAACTCCTTGATAAGTTTGGTACCATAAGGCGTTTCTACATATTTGCTGTTGGCAACACGGGAAACGGTCGAAATATCGAGCCCAACCATATCAGCAACATCTTTCAAAATCATTGGCTTTAGTTTGGTTTCCTCTCCGTCAAGGAAATATTCGCGCTGAAAATGCATGATGGCATTCATCGTAACGTACAATGTTTCCTGTCTTTGTCGGATGGCATCGATAAACCATTTGGCAGAATCCAGTTTTTGTTTGATAAACTGAACCGCATCTTTCTGCTGGTTTGATTTATCACGCGATACTTTATAAGTCTGCAGCATTTCCTGATAATCCTTGGAAACATGCAATGTTGGAGCATTTCTTCCGTTTAAGGTCAGCTCCAGTTCACCATCAACAATCCGGATGGCAAAATCGGGAACGATTTGCTCCACAACACGGCTGGTACTGTCAAAGGAACCTCCGGGTTTTGGGTTTAGTTTTTCTATTTCCTCAATGGCTTTCTTAAGCTGTTCTTTTGAAACTTCATAAGTCACCATCAATTTTTCGTAATGCTTTTTGGTAAAGGCATCAAATTCATTTTCGATGATATTGATAGCCAAATCAACCGATTCTGTTGGGGTTTTATGACGAAGCTGCAACAACAGGCATTCGTGCAGGTTTCGTGCGCCAACTCCGGCCGGATCTAAATCGTGGATGATGTGCAGCATTTTCTCGACCGTTTTTTCATCGGTGTAAATGCCTTGTGTGAAAGCCATATCGTCAACGATGTCCTGAACGTCCCTTCGTAAATAACCGTCATCATCAATGCTTCCAACCAGGAATTCGGCAATTTCGCGTTCTTCATCTGTTAAGAGAAATGTATTCAGCTGATTGATTAAATCCTGATGGAAACTCGTAGGTGCTGCAAACGGCATCGTGCGTTCTTCATCGTCTTCGCTATAATTATTGGCCTGAAGCTTATAATCGGGAGTTTCGTCGTTGCTTAAGTATTCGTCGATGTTGATTTCGTCTGCCTCAATGTTTTCACTTCCTTCATAATCATCATATTCGTCATTGTTGTCAAACTCATCCTTCTCATACAGTTCTTCCTCTTCCTTACCACTTTCCAACGCCGGATTTTCTACCATTTCCTCTTTCAACCGTTGCTCAAAAGCCTGCGTAGGCAATTGTATCAACTTCATCAACTGGATTTGCTGAGGTGATAGTTTTTGTGATAATTTTAGATTTAGGAACTGCTTTAACATTTTTTAAGTTTCAGAGTGGCAAAGCCGCAAAGTGGCAAAGTTCCTCTTGTTTATGGATTAAATTTAATAAATTTTGACTTCTCCAGCTACAAACTTTGTAACTCTGCTACTTTGTAACTCAAAATTAAAATTCTGCGTTTTGTGGAGTTCTTGGGAAAGGAATTACGTCACGGATGTTAGTCATTCCCGTTACAAATAATACCAATCGTTCAAATCCTAATCCGAAACCTGAGTGTACTGCAGAACCGAATCTTCGGGTATCCAAATACCACCAAAGTTCCTCTTCGTCAATACCAATGGTTCTCATTTTTTCAACCAAAACATCATAACGCTCTTCCCTTTGTGAACCACCAACAATTTCTCCGATTCCAGGGAAAAGGATGTCCATTGCGGCAACGGTTTTATTGTCCTCATTCATACGCATGTAAAACGATTTGATATTCGCTGGGTAATCGTAAACAATCACCGGCGATTTGAAATGTTTTTCCACAAGGAAACGCTCGTGCTCCGATTGTAAGTCAGCGCCCCATTCGTTGATGATGTATTGGAATTTCTTCTTTTTATTCGGAGTGGAATCCCTTAAAATATCAATGGCTTCCGTATACGAAACACGTTTGAAATTGTTTTCCAAAACGAAGTTCAGTTTTTCCAATAATGCCATTTCGCTTCGTTCTGCCTGTGGTTTTGATTTTTCCTCGTCCAATAAACGGCCTTCCAAAAACTTCAAATCATCCTGGCATTTGTCCATTGCATATTTAATCACAAACTGGATAAAGTCTTCGGCCAGATCCATATTGTCATCCAAATCATTGAAAGCCACTTCGGGCTCAATCATCCAGAACTCGGCTAAGTGACGCGAAGTGTTTGAATTTTCAGCTCGGAAAGTCGGTCCGAAAGTATAAATCTGCCCCAATGCCATAGCATAGGTTTCTCCTTCCAGCTGGCCTGAAACGGTAAGGTTGGTAGATTTCCCAAAAAAATCTTTTTTATAATCGATTTTTCCTTCTTCATTTTTTGGAAGATTATCCAATGGCAACGCAGTTACCTGGAACATCTCTCCTGCACCTTCAGCATCGGCACCCGTAATTACAGGTGTGTTTACATATACAAACCCTTTTTCCTGGAAATAAGTATGAACCGCATGAGCCAAAACCGAACGCACCCGCATAATCGCTCCGAAAGCATTTGTCCTAACTCTTAAATGCGCATTTTCACGTAGAAATTCCAACGAGTGTTTCTTTGGCTGCATTGGAAATTTTTCGGCATCAGAATCACCCAAAATCTCTAATTTAGAAACCTGGATTTCGTATTTCTGACCAGCGCCCTGGCTTTCAACCAAAGCTCCGGTTACCGAAACTGCAGCTCCGGTTGTAATTCTTTTTAAAGTTTCCTCAGGCGTGTTTTCAAAATCAACCACACACTGGATATTGTTAATTGTTGAACCATCGTTCAACGCTATAAATTGATTATTCCTAAAAGTCCTTACCCAACCTTTTGCATTTACCTCTGAAATTGTTGTTCCGCTGCTTAGTAAGCTTTTAACTTTTGTATGTTTCATTATAAAATTAATTTTTACAAATATAAATTATTCTTCTTCTGAATGGTCATCTGCATCCTCGTCATTGTTGTCACGATAAATGTTGATGCCAATCTCTTCTTCCTTAAGTTCTTTTTTAGTCAGTTTCTTTTTACCACTCCAGCCTTCAGTTGTCAAAACCAAAGCAGGAAGCACTACTAAATTGGCAAACATTGCAAAGGTCAGTGTTACCGAAATCAATCCTCCCAAAGCTATTGTTCCTCCAAAACTTGATAACGTAAAAATAGCAAAACCAAATATTAAAACAACAGAAGTGTAAAATGTGCTGACTCCGGTTTCGCGCAAGGCACTTACAACCGCTTTTTCAATTTTTCCGCCATTCTGGATTAAGTCATGACGGTATTTTGCCATAAACTGAATGGCATTGTCAACCGAAATCCCGAAGGCAATGCTGAATACCAAAATCGTTGATGGTTTTAATGGAATTCCGAAATAGCCCATCAGTCCAGATGTGATGCAAAGCGGTAAAATATTCGTCACTACCGAAGCAAAAATCATTTTCCACGAACGGAACATGTAGGCCATCAGTAAAGCGATTAATAAAATGGCGAATATCAGTGATTCTACAAGGTTTCCAACCAAGTAAGTGGTTCCTTTTTGGAACACCAATGCCTTTCCGGTTAAGGTAACTTCGTAGCCGTCTTTTGGGAAAATCTTGTCAATTTTTGCATGTAAATCCTTTTCAATTTTTGCCATTTCCTCGGTTCCGATGTCTTTCATGAAAGTTGTGATTCGGGCATAGCGTCCCGTTGAATCGACATAGCTTTTCATGATATTGTCCTTGGAACCTTTGGTTGCATTTTTGGCATACGAAAGTATAAAAGCCTGTTCCTGCGAACTTGGCAATTCATAATATTCCGGATTTCCATTATAGAAAGCCTGCTTCGAATACTTTACCAGGTTGACAATCGAAACCGGTTTTGAAAGTTCGGGAATGCTGTCAATTGTCTTTTGCAGTTCATCCATTTTCCGTAAAGTAGACGATTTCATCACACCTTTCTTGCGTTTGGTGTCAATCATGATTTCCAAAGGCATTACACCATTGAATTCCTTTTCGAAGAAAATAATATCCTTGAAAAACGAAGCACTTTTGGGCATTTCGCCAATCAAACTTCCCGAAACCTTCATTTGGGAAACTCCAATAACACTGAAAACAAGCAGCAATCCGTAGATGCTGTAAATCAGTTTTCGTTTGAATTTAACATGTCTTTCAACCCAATCCAATATAGACGAAAGGTAGGTTTTGCTCAAATGGTTCAGGTGTTTTTCCTTTGGCAATGGCATAAAACTGTACACAATCGGGACCACCATCAACGTTAGCAGGTAAACAGAAATCACATTGATTGAAGTCACTAATCCGAATTCGTACAACAAATCATTACCCGTAATCATAAAGGTTGCAAAACCAATCGCCGTAGTCACGTTTGTCATCAGTGTTGAAACCCCGATTTTGGAAATTACCCGCTGTAAAGCCTTCGCCTGGTTGCGGTGTATCTTGATTTCCTGTTGGTATTTATTGATGAGGAAAATGCAATTCGTAATTCCGATAACGATAATCAACGGCGGAATGATTGCCGTCAAAATCGTGATTTTGTAATGGAATAATCCAAGGGTTCCAAACGACCACATTACACCAACAATCAAAATACAGATTGAAATAAATGTGGCGCGGTGCGAACGGAAAAACAGGAAGAAAATCAAAGAGGTGATGAATAAGGCAGCGCCAATAAACAGCCCAATTTCACCTTTCATGTTCTCGGTGTTGATGGTTCGGATATAAGGCATGCCCGAAACTTTCAGGTCGATTCCGGTTGTTTTTTCAAATTTTTCTACTTCGGGAACCAGGACATTCAGGATGAATTCCTTCCGAACCGGAGAGTTAACGACCTTTTTGTTGATGTAAATCGCAGAGCGAATGCTTCCCGATTTTTTATTGAAAAGCAAACCTTCATAAAAAGGCAGATCGTTAAAAAGCTGCCTTCTGATTTCTGCCAAATAGGCTGGGTCAGTGGTCTTTTTTTGATCAAGAAGTGGTACCAGCTCAAACTTTTCGAGCGTATCGTTTTTTTGCAGTTTCTTTAAATCGTTCAGCGAAACTACCAATTCAATCTCTTTGTGCGATTTTAAATTGGTCATCATTTCATTCCAAGCCTTGTAGGCTTTTGGAGTAAAAAATGCCTTATCCTTGATGCCGATTACGACTAAATTTCCTTCTTCGCCAAAGACATTCAGGAACTGGGTGTAATCCTTATTTGCTTTGTGGTGTTTTGGCAATAAATTGGCTTCGTTGTAGGTCATGCCTACATTTTTCCACTGCATTGCCAGGAATACGGTCAATAGTACAATCCCCACGCTGATGACTATTCTATTCCTTAGAATAATTCCTGCGAGAAATTCCCAAAAACCGGCTGTTATTTTCTTCTTCATTTTATTTTAAAAACGGTTGCAAAGGTAATTAAAACAGCCATAAATGGGAAGTGTTTTGCAAAAGATTTGTTTAATTTTTAACCGTTTAAACCTGGAAATTTAAATAATTGTTATTCCTTCAAAAAAAATTAAAAAAATAGGCAGCTTTTTACCATATTTGTAAGCAGAACAACACAACACCGGATGAGAAATTTTAAAAACACTTTATTCTATCTGTTCATTATTGGAGGCTTTACCTGGCTGATGTATTGGATTGTTGAACAGGGGAAATTACTGGAAGTAGGCAGAAAAATAGTTTCTCCAGCTTCAACAGACAGTCAGTGGGTTCAGTTTCTTTCCTCATTATTCCATAATTTACAGCATCCGTTAGCCTTATTGCTTTTCCAAATCATCACAATTGTTTTGGTTGCCCGAATCTTTGGCTGGGTTTTCAGGAAGATTGGACAGCCTTCAGTTATTGGTGAAATCATTGCCGGAATTGTTCTTGGCCCCTCACTCTTCGGATTGTATTTTCCCGATATGAAAGATGCTCTTTTTCCCGATGGTTCTCTTGGAAATCTTCAATTGCTGAGCCAGATTGGATTAATCCTTTTTATGTTTGTGATTGGCATGGAACTAGACTTGAAAGTCCTGAAAAATAAAGCCAATGAAGCCGTAGTTATCAGCCATGCGAGTATTGTAATTCCATTTGCCTTAGGTATTGGATTATCTTATTATATCTATCATCAGTTTGCTCCTGCAGGCATAGAATTCCTGTCCTTTAGTTTGTTTATGGGAATTGCGATGAGCATAACGGCATTTCCGGTTTTGGCGCGAATTGTTCAGGAGCGGGGAATCCATAAAACCAAATTGGGTACCATCGTAATTACCTGTGCTGCTGCCGATGACATTACGGCCTGGTGTATACTGGCGGTTGTAATTGCCATCGTTAAGGCAGGAAGTTTTGTGAGTTCGCTTTACGTTATTGGGCTTGCGATTTTGTATGTCATGGCTATGATGTTTGTTGTAAAGCCTTTTTTAAAGCGCGTTGGGGATTTGTACGCCAAAAAAGACAATATCAAAAAATCAGTGGTGGCCATCTTTATGCTGACCCTGATAGTTTCCTCTTACCTTACCGAAATTATTGGCATCCACGCCTTGTTTGGCGCTTTTATGATGGGGGCAATAATGCCGGACATCACAAAATTCAGGAATATTTTTATCGAAAAGGTTGAAGACGTTTCGGTGATTTTGTTGCTGCCGTTGTTCTTTGTTTTTACCGGATTGAGAACAGAAATTGGCTTAATCAACGAGCCTTATTTGTGGAAAGTGACCGGATATATCATTCTGGTTGCCGTTGCCGGGAAATTTTTCGGAAGCGCTTTGGCGGCGAGATTTGTTGGTCAGAACTGGCGTGATAGTTTAACCATTGGAGCCTTGATGAACACACGTGGATTGATGGAACTGGTCGTGCTGAACATTGGATATGAGTTGGGAGTGCTTTCACCAAAAGTATTTACGATGATGGTAATCATGGCATTGATTACCACTTTTATGACAGGTCCGGCCTTGGACATTATCAATTTTATCTTTAAAACCAAAGACGCCATCATTCCTTCGGAGGTTAAAAGGAGCTCCGATTTCAATATCCTGATATCGTTTGGGAACAATGAAAAAGGCAAATCACTGCTTCGCCTTGCCAATAGTTTAATCAAAAAGGAAAAAGACAAGGCCAATATTACTGCGATGCATTTAACGGTGAGCGACGAGATGCATTCCTATAATCTACAGGAATATGAAAACCTGACTTTTGAACCCATAGCAAAGGAGTCCAAAAAACTGGATCAAAAAATCACGACCATTTTTAAGGCTACCAATGATATGGAAACCGATATTGCCGACATCGCGCAGGAAGGAAAATACGATTTGGTACTGGTAGGATTGGGGAAATCTATTTTTGAAGGAACCATTTTGGGGAAAGTGCTGGGCTTTACAACCCGAATCATTAACCCGGACCGATTATTGGATAAATTCAAAGGCAAGGAAGGCTTGTTCGAAAATTCCCCTTTTGATGATCGGACGCGTTTGATTATTTCCAAAACCAAAACGCCACTTGGAGTTTTAATTGATAAGGATCTGCATAATGTAGACAAGGTATTTGTTGGGATTTTTAGTGTTGGCGATGTGTTTCTGATTGATTATGCCCGAAAGCTGATTTTCAATAATGATTCGCACATTACTATTTTGGATAATAACGAGCATACCAAAAATAATTTCATTGTCGAAAATGCTTTATCAGCATTGGAACAAAACTATCAGAACAATATCGAGGTCTTGCATCCAGACCAACTTAGCAAGCCATTTTTGGTTCAGCAGGATTTGGTAATCTTCAGTTTGGAGACCTGGAAAAAGCTAGTTGACGATGAAGTTTCCTGGTTGACAGACATTCCTTCGGTGTTGATTATAAAACCGTAAAATATTTATTTCCAGTCTTTTAAATTGGTAAATTTTTTTATCTTTGAGTTAAGTCTGTCAAACTAAACCAAACGATATGAAAAAAACTTTACTCCTTTGTGGTTTCCTTTTTTTTGCACAATTTTCAAAAGCCCAAATAGTTTCATTTCCTGATCCGGGCTTTAAAGCGGCATTGTTGTATGTAAGCCCATCCATTGATACCAATTTTGATGGTGAAATCCAGGTTAGTGAAGCAACTGCAGTTACAAGCATAGTGATCCAATATGGGGATTATTCCGATGCAACGGGAATTAATTCTTTTACAAACCTGCAAAGCCTGACGATTTCATCTTCCCCTACATTAACAGCTTTGGATGTAACAGGCTTAACTCATCTTACGATGCTTGATTGCTCAATGAATTCGCATTTGCAGACTTTGAATGTTTCTGGGCTGACCAATCTTCAAAACCTGATTGCTTCTTCATGCCACAATCTTACAACTATAAATACTGCTACCAATACAGGGCTTCTGAATTTTATTTGTGAAAACAGTTCCTTCGTAAATTTGGATCTTACTGCAAACACCAATCTTTTGGCGATTACTGTTGCGAATTCATATAGTTTGACCGGGATTAACCTAATTGGGTTGGCCAATCTGACCTCACTAAATTGCGCGAACTGTTATAATTTAACTACGTTAACATTAGCAGGGTTAACCAATTTGCAAACGCTCGATTGTTCGTTTAATTATGATATAGCAAATCTTAACCTTTCGGGGCTTAACAATTTGGTTTCTCTGGACTGTCATATGTGCCATAGCATCATGAGCCTGGACATTTCCAATTTACCCAGCCTTCAGAATGTAAATTGTTCCAATGATTACATCACGACCTTAAATACGACAGGTTCCAACAATATCAAAAACCTTAACTGTTCGGGGAATTTTTTAAGCAGCCTTTCAGTTGTCCACATGGCAAATCTTGAAACTTTGGATTGTTCAAACCAGAATAATAGTTCAGGCAGCGGAATTGCAAGCCTTGATTTGACCGGATTAACCCATTTGACTTCACTTAATTGTGGTTCCAATTTACTGACTTCATTATCGGTTAACCATTTAATCAACCTTACGGTTTTAAATTGTGGGTATAATGACATTCCTTCGCTGGATATTTCCAATCTGACCCAACTCACCATGTTGAGCTGTAATGGGAATGAGCTTGCAGTGTTGGATGTAACTCCGCTTACGGCTTTAACATACCTCGATTTTAGCGTTAACCACATTTCCAGTATCAATCTAACTCCTTTGACCAATCTGACCAGGTTAAACGTTACAAATAATCCTTTAGGGACACTGGATGTTTCGGCACTGAATAATTTAACAGACCTGTTTTGTAGCAACAATAATTTAGGCACTTTGGATGTTTCGAATTTGGTAAACCTAACTACATTGGAATGTGGATCCAATCATCTGACGGAAATCGATTTACAAAACCTGACTAACCTGCAGAGTTTTAGAGGGAGTTCCAACCTTTTTACAGAAATAGATTTAAGCCATGCAGCAACCACAACACCTCAGACTTTTAATCTAAACAATTTTGATTTAAGTTACAATCCGAATTTGGTTCACCTGAATTTAAAAAATGGACGAACCAATTATTTTTTCTTTTATGTAAACAACTGCCCACAACTGCGCTACATCTGTGCTAATGAAGATGAAATACAATTTATTGTTTCCAGGCTGCAGTCGTTTGATGACGATTTTAATACTACGCTTTCTTCCAATGTTCAGGTGAATTCATATTGCTCTTTTGAGCCAACAGGGCTTCATAATGAAATTACCGGAAACATCAATTACGATCTTACCGGAAATGGTTGTGGAGCAGGAGATATCGCTATGCGTGATGTCAAGTTGTTTATCAATGATGGAGTTGAGACTGGAGCTGCATTCACGAATACTACAGGAGATTATACTTTTTTCACCCAACAAGGGAATTTTGTAATTACACCTTATTTCCCAAATCCTTATTTTAGCATTTCACCAACGAGTGCTACAGTCAATTTTGCCGATGACAACAACAATAGCCAGGCGCAAAACTTTTGCCTCACGGCTTTGGGTGTTCACAATGACTTAGATGTATTAATAATTCCACACGGCTTCCCAAGGCCTGGATTTGATTTCACAATCGAAGTCATTTATAAAAACAAGGGCAACCAGATTCTTTCCGGAAACGTCAATTTCCAGTTTGATGATGCGGTTTTGGATTTTGTCAGCGCAACCCCAGTGATGACCAGCCAGTCACTGAACAACCTAAGCTGGGATTTTACCAACCTGAATCCGTTTGAAACCCGAAGGATTACTTTTGTGCTGAATGTCAATTCGCCTACAGAATCACCAGCGGTGAATATTCACGATATTCTGAATTTTACGGCAGCAGTTTCGCCTACGGCAAATGATGAAACCCCTGAAGACAACACCTTTAGTACGAGCACAGAAGTTTTTGGTTCTTTTGATCCTAATGATAAAATCTGCCTCGAAGGAAACCACATTACGCCTGCTATGGTTGGAGGTTACCTAAACTATGTCATCCGCTTCCAGAATTCGGGAACGGCTGCTGCTGAAAATATTGTCGTTAAGGATATTCTTGATCCGGCAAAATTTGACATCAATTCGCTGCAGTTAACCAGCAGTTCACATCCGCATACTACAAGGATTAGCGGGAATAAGGTAGAATTCATATTTGAACACATCAACCTTCCGGCCGAAATTGACGATGAACCCGGAAGCCACGGTTATGTAGCTTTCAAGGTAAAAACCAAAAATAATCTGGTGCTTGGAAATACCATAGAGAACACCGCTGATATTTATTTTGACTTCAATTTTCCAATTGTAACCAATACGACTTCGACAACCGTAGCGCTTTTGGGTGCAAGCGAATTCGATGCCAATTCCGTAGCATTGACGCCGGTTCCGGTAGTCAGTATATTGCACATTGAAGCCAAAGAAACCATAACCAAAGTGGAGTTGTTTGACATCCAGGGAAGATTATTGCAGGGCAAAACAGCGGAGGCTGTTAACACAACGCTCGATTTTTCAGGCAAATCTAAAGGAGTTTATCTTGTGAAGGTTTATACCGAAAGAGGTATGAAAGTCCAGAAAGTAATCAAACAATAATTAAAACCCGAAATCGAAAACAAAACTCAGTTTCACGGCTAAGTTATCTTCAAACCTAGGCAATTGATTTGGACCATACCGATAAAAACCGGTTAGCCCAAACCCTTTGTAAATCTGATTTAATTCAATTCCCGATTCGAAGAAACCTTCGTTCAGGGTTTTGTATTCAATTCCGATATGGCGTTCCGCATGCTGTAAATTTCCCCATGCCATTCGGGAAACCAAGATTAACGAGGGTTTTACTTTTTTGAAGATTTCTATTCTTTTGAAACCGTGTTTCAATTGCAGCATCACAAATTCACTCGAGAAAAACTCATTGAAATACATCGTCTCAAAACTGTTTTTTCCGGCGATTGTTATTCGCTGAAGGATGTTGTCTTTGGTGAGGTTGTTGGGAGAAGTATTGTACAAATGGGTCAGCGGCAAAGCGCCAAAAGCATAACCAGCCTGGAGCAAAACCGCTGATTTCATGCCGTTCAAATATTTTTTTTCATATTCGATACGGGTGTCAATCTTCCCAAAATCAAAATCATTGGCAAAGAAATTAGGCAGCGACTTGGTAAACTGCAGGGCGAATTTCGGAAATCTTTTTTCGTATTCAATCTTACCGTTTGGCGTCTGCATATAATCACTAAACGGATTCCATTGTATCGATACCATAGCGGTAGACATTGTAAAATCACTATACAAATGATTGTCGTAATTGAAAATATAATTAAACAAAGGCGCTATTTCACTGTGTGAAAGCTGCCAGATGGTTTCTGTTTTCGGAATAATTTTGGTTTCAATATACGTCCGCCATGTTTTGTGGTTGTAAAAAGTACTGATGTTAATTGGCCTTGGGTCATACAGCTTAAAGACCCTTTTATCCGTTGCAAATGAAGTACTGGCAATCTCACGGACGTCATCGGTATACGAAGCACCAACCCAGGTATTTGAGAAATTCCCAATCCGAACCGCTGTCCCCAAATTGTATTTTATCGTTTCATCCTTCAGTCCATAAGCGGTGTAGCCTTCCAAACGCAATCTCTTTGAAAAAGTATCATTCGTAATCCCGCCAAGCCCGACACGGAAACCTTCAAAATTATTATAACTCAAAAGATAGCGCAAATCAAAATCAAAAGGCCCGAAAGGAACATATCCATTGATGATTTTCCGACCGTATTTGATTTTGTTTTCTATATTTTTTTTGTTGATGACACTGTCCAAAACCACATAGGTCCGTTCGCTTCGGGCGTCAAGGCTGTCAATCCGGTTTTGGTTCCAAAAGGTTTCGTCTTTCTTATTGGCATCGTTTTTTACTTCAATCGCAACTGAAGATTTCTTGATTTTCAGGTTCGTATTGACCGCCAAATCAAAAACCTGCATTTCTGAGGATAGATATGTAAAATCAGAGGCTGTTTTTTTCGAATTACTGTCGTCATTTTCAGCGCTAAATTCGATTCTTCCGCCCAAAACCTTAGTAGGTTCCTTGCTTTTCCCTTTGACGATTTTAAAGTTTTTACGAATGGGAAACCAAACTTTTTCTTCGGGAAGATAGCTGAATTCATGGACTCCGGTGATGTCCAAAACTCCGCGTATGCGCATTATCGCTTTGGCAACAGCATAATTTTCCTTATCGATATAAAGTAATCCTTCCAACCCTTTCTTGTTCCGGTTTTTGAAATACAACACCAGCACTTCGCGCCGGTCTATGGAAGTTGTGTCCAAAATCTTAAAGCGGTATTCCTTGAGTGCATTATCCGAAATCGGACTTTTATATTTGGTTTCAAACAACTCATATTTGTCATCATAAACCGAAAAGGACTGCAGCCCAAAACCCAAAAACTCATAAATCGGTTCTTTAAATCCAGCCATTTTTGTTCCAAGGATTGTTTCCTTTAAAATGGGTTTTTCAAACTGGAACTGCGACACTTTTTCGGTCAGGAACAAATGCTGTTTGTCAATGATTTTCTTGAATTTATAACCCGAAGAATCTATTTTGGCGATTTTGTCCTTGGCGGCGGCATCGACAAAAACCGTGTCAATTTTGCCAGTAATCGAGTCGGGATTGGCGGTGACCAATAATTTATTATAGGATTTGAATTGAAAAGTGCGCAGCTTTTTTTGTGGATTGTTGCTTTCCCTTTGCCGGATTACTTTAGCAATAACGGCGTTTGCCGGATTTACATTTGAAATCGTAACTTCTTTCAGCACATCCGTTTTGGACACTAGAAAAACGGTCAGGTAAGAATCGTATTCTGAAAACAAAACCGTTTTTGATTCATAGCCAACATAAGAAACAGTAAGCGTTTCAGGCTGCATGCTCAGCCGTAAATTGAATTTCCCGTCTACATCTGAAATCGTTGAAAAGATCTTTTCTGTAGTGATGGTTGCAAACGGAAGCGGTTTTTTGGTTTTGGAGTCTTTTATGATTCCATTGATTTGGAATTGTGCCTGAAGCGACAGCGTGAAAAAGAACAACAATAGGAATAATCGCTTCATTAGATTTGACATTAAGAGGAGGAAGCCCTGTGGGCTTCAGGTACACAAGCTTTAGCTTGAAATAACACAAATTTTAACAAAAATAGGAATAAAAAAATCCGTCCCGAAACTTCGAAACGGATTTTAATATTCAATTAACAAAAGTTACACCTTCATGATTTCGGCTTCTTTTGTAGTAAGATGCTCATCCACTTTTCGGATGAAACTATCGGTTAACTTTTGGATATCGTCTTCGGCATTTTTGCATAAATCCTCTGAAGTTCCGTCTTTTTCCAGTTTTTTGATTTCGGTATTGGCATCCTTACGCGCATTTCGGATACTGATTTTGGCATCTTCCGCTTCCGACTTGGCTTGTTTTACCAGGTCACGCCTTCTTTCTTCTGTCAAAGGCGGCACACTGATAATGATGTTGTCGCCATTATTCATCGGATTAAAACCAAGGTTTGCAATCATGATTGCTTTCTCTATCGCCTGAAGCATGCTTTTTTCGTAAGGCTGAATGGTGATGGTTCTAGCATCGGGAACATTCACATTCGAAACCTGTGAAAGTGGTGTCTGCGAACCATAATAATCAACAAAAACACTTCCCAGCATTTGTGGTGAAGCCTTTCCTGCGCGGATATTTAAAAATTCTTTTTCCAAATGCGCAATCGAACCAGCCATGGATTCTTTTGTACTGTCTAAAATAAATTCTATTTCTTCCATCTTAAGAATAATTATATTTTAACAACGGTTCCAATTTCTTCACCGTTACAAATTTTCAATAAATTTCCTTTTTTATTCATGTCAAAAACCACGATTGGCAATTCGTTTTCCTGGCTTAAGGTAAACGCCGTTGAATCCATAACATTCAATCCTTTTTTGATGACATCGTCAAAAGTGATGCTGTTGAATTTCACTGCATTGGCATTTTTCTCAGGATCGGAATCATAAATCCCGTCAACACGTGTTCCTTTCAAAATCACGTCGGCATGCACTTCAACGCCACGAAGAACCGCAGCAGTATCGGTTGTAAAATAGGGATTTCCAGTTCCTGCACCAAAGATAACAATCCTTCCTTTTTCAAGGTGGCGCACCGCTCTTCTTTTGATGTAAGGCTCAGCAATCGCTTCAATTTTCAAGGCAGTCTGCAAACGGGTCAACATTCCTTTGTCTTCCAATGCTCCCTGTAAAGCCATTCCGTTGATAACGGTGGCAAGCATTCCCATATAATCTCCCTGAACACGGTCCATTCCGTTGCTGGCTCCTGCAATTCCCCTAAAAATATTTCCTCCTCCAATCACAATGGCGATTTCTACGCCTTTGCTGTGGATTTCTTTGATTTCATCAGCATATTCGGCAAGGCGTTTTGGGTCAATTCCATATTGTCTGTCACCCATCAAGGCTTCACCGCTCAGTTTTAGAAGAATTCTTTTGTACTTCATTACTCTTTAAATATTGTTTTTTAGTTGGGTAATGCTGTCGCTTCGCTTGAGTCATTACGTAATTTAGTTGTATTGTTAATGGATGCAAATATAAACATATTCTGTTTTTAATATAAATTCAAAAACAGAAAGTATAATTTTAGTTTACTTCGTCAGTTCGCCTTTCAGGCTCGGGTTCGGATACCAATTTTTCGAAATTTTCGGGAGTAACCCCATTTTCAACCGAATAATCCCCAATCTTTGTCCGGCGTAAAACCGATAAGTAAGCTCCTGAATTTAAGGCTTTGCCAAAATCGAAAGCGAGGGAACGGATATAAGTTCCTTTGCTGCAGGTTACCCGGAAATCTATTTCGGGCAATTCAATCCTGCTGATTTCAAATTCGTTTATTGTAGTTTTCCGCGAGGCGATTTCTACTTCTTCTCCGGCACGCGCGTGCTCATATAGGCGTTTTCCATCTTTTTTGATGGCCGAAAAAACCGGTGGTTTTTGATCTATTTCACCCAAAAATTGTTTTACCGTTTCCTGAATCAATTCGGGAGTGACATGTCCTGTTGGGAAAGTCGCATCCACTTCGGTTTCCAAATCATACGAAGGCGTGGTGGCACCAATGGTAAATGTTCCGGTGTATTCCTTGGCTTGTCCCTGGATTTCGGTAATACGTTTGGTAAATTTTCCGGTACAGATGATCAGTAAACCTGTTGCTAAAGGATCTAATGTTCCGGCATGGCCAATCTTAAACTTTTTCGGAAGGTCATATTTTCTTTTTAAGATGTACTTCAGCTTATTCACTGCCTGGAATGACGACCATTTAAGAGGCTTGTCAATCAAAAGGATTTGACCGTCTAAAAAGTCTTCGGCAGTCATTAGATGGTAGTTAATTTTAAAACAAAGAAGTGAATGATGAGTATTGCCAAACCAGCGATGATTCGGTAATAGCCAAACATTTTAAAACCGTGTTTTGATAAGTAACCAATGAAGGATTTTATCGCAAGCATGGCAACGATGAAGCCAACTACGTTTCCGATAATCAGTAAGTTGATTTGTTGGTCTGATAATACATAACCGTCTTTATAATAATCGTAACATTTCTTAACGGTCGCACCAAGCATGGTTGGAACCGCAAGGAAAAATGAAAATTCGGCAGCTGTGGTACGGGATAATTTTTGTGACATTCCACCAATGATACTGGCGCCACTTCGGGAAACTCCGGGAATCATCGCAAGGCATTGGAACAAACCAATTTTTAAGGCTGTCGGATAGGTTATTTCATCAGTTGTCTGCGCCTCCTCTTTTGGTGTGAACCAATCATCAACCTTAAGCAAAATAATTCCGCCCAAAACCAACGAAACCGCAACGGTTACCGGGTTTTCCAATAAGGCATCGATTCTTTTGCTAAAAAGCAAACCAAAAACCACAGCCGGAAGAAAGGCTACGAACAACTTAAAGTAAAAATCAAGCGTCTGGAAAAATCTCCTGAAATATAAAACCACCACCGAAAGTATCGCGCCAAGCTGGATTACTACGGTAAATAATTTGGTAAAATCGTCGTGGGCAATCCCAAAAAACGACGATGCAATAATCATGTGGCCTGTTGAGGAGATAGGAAGAAATTCGGTTATTCCTTCAATGATAGCTAAAACGATAGCCTGAAAATAATCCATTATTTAGTTTTGGTTTTTTTGAAAATAGAATAAATCGTAATTCCAAATCCAATCAAAACTACGGTTGGAGCCAAACGAATCCTCCTGAAACTGAAAACATCTTCACTAAAAACCTTTGGGTCATTGCTTCCACCGCCACTCATCAAAATAAATCCTAAAACAATCACTCCAATCCCAATCAAAAGGAATTTGTAGTTAGCCTTTTCAAAAAGAAAATCGGGTTTCTGTTCATTGTTGTTTTTCATGTTGTCTTTTTATAATCTTAATATAAATCGTCAGTTCTTAAATTCAAAAAGCGCTGTGTTGCGATGTACGTACTGATCCAGGAAATCACAATCCCTAAAACCAAAACACCCGCAAGTACAATGGTTATGGCCAATTTGTCTTCCATAATCCCAAGACTTGGGAAGGTCGCCTGTAGGTAAACCAAAACGCCAATCAACGCAAAAATCGCCAAGGCCGAACCAATCAATCCCAGGAAAACACTGCGCTGGATAAAAGGTTTACGGATAAAGGATTTGGTTGCACCAACCATCTGCATCGTTTTGATGATGAATCGGTTGGCAAAAATTGATAACCGAAGCGAACTATTAATCAGCAATACCGAAACAAAGGCGAAAACACCACTGATAATCAAAATCCACATACTGATATTCTTGATGTTGTCATTGACCAAAGTCACCAATTGCTTGTCATAAACCACATCGGCAATCATTTCATTTTTACGCAGACGGTTTTCAATTTTGGCAATTCCGGCATTCGTAACATAATCGGCCTTTAAGTGGATGTCAAACGAATTCTGCAGCGGATTCACGCCCAAAAACTGCATAAAATCCTCGCCAATTACCTTGGTATGTTTTTCAGCGGCCTTTTCTTTCGAAACATATTCAAAGGATTTGGCAAATTTTGCGGTCTTCAATTCTTCGTTAAAAGCGTTGATCACCGAGTCGGTTGCTTCAGTCTTAAAGAAAACGGTCATCGCAATCTCTTCCTTGAAATTGTCTGATAATCTTTTGGAATTGATGACGAAAAGCCCCAGCATTCCCAATAAAAACAACACTAAAAAGATACTCAGGACTACCGAAAAATAAGAGGTAATAACCCTGCGCTTCTGAAACTTTTCAAATGACGACGACATAAACTGTATTTTGATGTGGTAAAAATAATAAAGAAAATTGTTTTTCTTCTTTATAACGTACAAACTTTTAACTTTATTATAATAAACGTAAATTTGCCGCTTAAATTTTATAAACACGAGCAACTTTGCGACTCTGCAACTTTGCAACTTTGTAACTGACGAATGAAATATTTCCACGAAAAAATCGAAGAAAAATGGCAGAAATATTGGGCTCAAAACCAAACTTTTGCTGCATCCAATAATTCCGATAAACCCAAATATTATGTGCTCGACATGTTTCCGTATCCTTCTGGTGCGGGTTTGCACGTAGGGCATCCTCTGGGTTATATCGCTTCGGATATCGTAGCGCGTTTCAAACGCCACAAAGGTTTCAATGTTTTGCATCCGCAGGGCTACGATTCTTTTGGGCTTCCTGCCGAGCAATATGCCATCCAAACCGGTCAGCATCCTGAGAAAACAACCCGCGAAAATATTGCGCGTTACCGCGAACAATTGGACAAAATTGGCTTTTCATTCGATTGGAGCCGTGAAGTGCGTACCTCAAATCCCGATTATTACCAACATACCCAATGGATTTTCATTCAGCTTTTCAATTCGTGGTACAACAAGGAAACGGACAAGGCTGAAGACATTTCGACTTTGGTTGAAATCTTCGAAAGAAGTGGCAACGCCACAGTAAATGCCGTGTGCGATGACAATGTTGCTGTATTTTTTCCTTCAGAATGGCACGCTTTTTCAGACGATGAAAAACAAAAAATATTGCTGCAATACCGATTGACCTATTTGGCGGAAACCGAAGTAAACTGGTGCCCGGCATTGGGAACGGTTTTGGCAAACGACGAAATTGTAAACGGTGTTTCCGAACGTGGAGGCCATCCGGTTATCCGTAAAAAAATGACCCAATGGTCGATGCGTATTTCGGCTTATGCCGAAAGATTGTTGCAGGGATTGGAAACCATCGACTGGAGCGAATCGATAAAAGAATCACAAAGAAACTGGATTGGAAAATCGGTTGGTGCTTCGGTGATTTTTAAGGTGCTGCAATCGGAAGACAATGACCAAAGACATACGATAGAAGTTTTCACCACACGTCCTGATACCATTTTTGGCGTGACCTTTATGACCCTTGCACCTGAACACGAATTGGTAGCCCAAATCACAACGGCTGAACAAAAAGCTGCAGTTGAAAGCTATATTGAAGCGACAGCGAAACGTTCGGAACGCGAAAGAATGGCTGATGTAAAAACCATTTCGGGAGTATTTACCGGAGCTTATGCTGAACATCCGTTTACCAAGGAACCAATTCCGGTTTGGATTGGCGATTACGTTTTGGCGGGTTATGGAACCGGAGCCGTAATGGCAGTTCCTGCAGGCGATGAAAGGGATTACGCATTTGCGAAACATTTCAATATTCCGATTAAGAACATTTTCAACAAGGATATTTCAGAAGCTGCTTTTGCAGAGAAAACAGGCTTTGAGTTCATCAATTCCGATTTCCTAAACGGATTGGATTACAAATCGGCAACAAAGAAAATCATTGAGCAGTTGGAATCCATCCACCACGGAAAAGGCAAAACCAACTACCGTTTGCGTGATGCGGTGTTTTCGCGTCAAAGATATTGGGGAGAGCCATTCCCGGTGTATTATGTGAACGATCTGCCACAGATGATTGACGCTAAACATTTGCCAATCATCCTGCCTGAAGTAGAAAAATACCTGCCAACCGAAGACGGACAACCGCCATTAGGAAACGCTGTTGATTGGGCTTGGGATACGATAAATAATAAAGTCGTGAACAACGATTTAATTGATAACGAAACAGTTTTTCCATTGGAATTGAATACGATGCCAGGCTGGGCAGGAAGTTCGTGGTATTGGATGCGTTACATGGACGCGCATAACGACGCCGAATTTGCCAGCAAGGAAGCATTGAAATACTGGGAAAACGTAGATTTATACATAGGCGGAAGCGAGCACGCAACCGGCCACTTGTTGTATTCGCGTTTCTGGAACAAATTCTTAAAGGATAAAGGCTTTGCACCAACTGAAGAACCTTTCAAAAAACTCATCAATCAGGGAATGATTTTAGGTATGAGTGCATTTGTGTATCGTTCTGAAGATTCTAAAAAACTATTCTCAAAAGGCTTGATTGCCGGAGAAAAAGTACACCCAATCCATGTGGATTTGGCTGTAATCAATGACATTACAAACGAATTGGATATTGAAGCTTTCAAAAAGCACCCATTATATTCTGATTATGCAAATGCCGAATTCATCCTGGAAAATGGCAAATACATTGTTGGCCGCGAAGTCGAAAAAATGTCGAAATCAAAATACAATGTCGTCAATCCCGATGACATCTGTAACGATTATGGCGCTGATACACTTCGTCTTTACGAAATGTTCCTTGGACCGTTAGAACAGGCAAAGCCTTGGAATACGGCAGGGATTACAGGAGTTTCAGGATTCCTGAAAAAACTATGGAGATTGTATTTTGATGATAATGGTCTAATTGTAACCAATGACGAACCAACGTCTGAAATGTATAAGTCGTTACACAAAACCATCAAGAAAGTTACTGAAGATATCGAGAATTTCTCGTTCAACACATCGGTGTCACAGTTTATGATATGTGTCAACGAACTGGCTTCGATGAAATGCAACCACCGAAAAATATTGGAGCCATTGGCAATCGTAATTTCGCCTTATGCGCCACATATTGCCGAAGAACTTTGGGCACAATTAGGTCATGAAGGCTCGATTTCAACTGTTGCATTCCCAGTTTATGAAGAAAAATATTTGATAGAATCTGAAAAGGAATATCCGGTATCCTTTGACGGGAAAATGCGTTTCACCATCAAATTGCCATTAGACTTAACTCCGAAACAAATCGAGGAAATCGTTATGGCTGATGAAAGAACCTTAAAACAATTGGACGGAAAAATCCCGAATAAGGTAATCATCGTTCCGGGAAGGGTAATCAACCTGGTAGGATTGAAATAACAAATTTTTGATAGCGCGGATTTAATATCCGCGCTATTTTTTTGTAACCTTTTCTTATTTTCCCGTATAAGAACAAAAACCAACAGTATGAAGAAATACGAAATCCACACCATTTCAGAAAAGGCTGGCTTCAGCAGCATGAAGGAAAAACTAAACCAAAAGGTTGAACAGTTCCTTAACGAAAAAGGCAACGCCGGTTACGAAATAGTAAGCGTTTCCTTTACCTATTATGAAGGCGCAGAACTGATAGCTTTCATCACCATTTGCAGATAGGGACTCGTCGTGGTCAACACGGGACCCGCTGTCCTCACTTCGGGACCTGAAGGTTTCACCTCGGGACTTAAGGCATTCACTTGGGTGCAATGCCATTTTACTTCGGGACCTTAAGGTTTCACTTGGGTGCACAAGGCATTCAACTTGGGTGCAATGCCGTTTCACTTCGGGACCATGAACATTGAATAGGGTACTTGGTATACCAGGACGTCACAGACAATCGTTAAAAACAGGATCCGTTACGGCAAATAGCGGATTTTTTTGTAGCTTTGAGATTCTAATACCACAATAATGTTTAGAATTTATGCAAACGAGGAATTTCGGGAAATCGAAACAGATTTTCCGTTGAAATTCAGATACGCTGTTTCCAACAAAGGAAGGCTCATCAGTTTCACAGAGAATTTTAATGATGGAAATCTATTAAAAGGATCGATGTCAGATGGCTATAAAACATTCCGCTACGGGAAGTCACCTAACGGGAAAAGCGCCTACAAGACCTTATTCGTTTATAAACTTGTTGCTGAGTTTTTTATTCCAAAAACGTCTGAAGAACAACAGTTTGTGCTGCATTTGGATTATGTCCGCGATAATGATTTGGTTAAGAATTTGAAATGGGCAACCTATGATGAAAAACTCGAACACTACAAAAAGAGCCCTCATGTAATCAAGTCAAAGCAAAAACTGATAGAGCACAACATCAAAGCTGATGGCAGGAAACTTACTTCGACCAATGTCATGCGTTTGAAAAAGCTGCTCAACAAACCCAATCAAAATACACGCATTAAAATATTGGCAAAACAATTCGGAATCAGTGAAATGCAGGTCAACCGAATCAAGCGTGGCGAAAACTGGGCTCACATAAAGGTATAACTACAACTGAATTTGTCTTTCAATTTGTTGTTCCAGCGAAATAAAGGTTTCCGTTCTCGAAACCCCATCAATTGGCTGTATTTTTTTGTTGAGCAGTTGCATCAAATGTTCGTTATCGCG
This sequence comes from Flavobacterium wongokense, assembly GCF_021608265.1. Taxonomy (GTDB): domain Bacteria; phylum Bacteroidota; class Bacteroidia; order Flavobacteriales; family Flavobacteriaceae; genus Flavobacterium; species Flavobacterium wongokense. The sequence goes on along the minus strand of NZ_JAKIHP010000001.1, from coordinate 660,632 downwards.
ACAGATAATCTTGATTAAAATGCTCCAGTTTCCCGTGGTATAATGGCATTCCAAAACCTCAGGGATCTTTTTCAGTTCCCGAACAGTATCCGAATTGCTTGAAGCCTTGTCGAGGTAAATCCCAATAAAAGCCATGGTTTTATAGCCTAAAACCTTATTGTCAATAATGAATTTAGAGCCCGAAATAACGCCAGCGTCTTCTAGTTTACGCAATCGTTGGTGAATTGCAGCACCCGAAATCCCAATTTTGTTGGCAATTTGGAGTATTGGTTTTCGGGCATCTTCCATAAGGTTACGCAGGATTTCCTTGTCAATACCATCGATTTCTATTTGTAGTTGATTTATTTTCATGACAAACTATTTGAAAGTAAAAATAGAGATTTGCTTTCAAATAGTAACAAAAAATAAGCTCTTGTTTAAATGAAAGTTCTTACTCCCTTAAATATTTTACTATCCCAAATATGATAAAGAAAAAAGCAAGGATCAGAAAGGAATAGCTGATTACCGGTGTTTTGTCAAAAAAGCTTCCGATGCATGCCAAAGCACTTCCAATGAGATAAATATAAAGCGGTTTTAGGTTTTTGAATTTCTCCATAATCCAAGTTTAATTTCCCATTAATTTATCAGGATTATAACCTATATATGGCATTTCGGTTTCGTTGAAAACCACGCCAAAATCTTCAAGTTCTTTTAAAATTGGTTCGTAAACTTCTCTTCGAATCGGTAATTGTACACCCGGAGTTTTAATTTTCCCGTTTAGGATTTGAATGGCTGCCATTGCTACAGGAAGCCCAACGGTTTTTGCCATTGCGGTATAGGTTTGGTCATCGCCAATGCAGACCATTTTGGAGTCAATCTGTTTGCGTTCGCCATTGATTTCGTAACCCAATTTGTGGTACATCACAATCATATCCTTATCATCTGGCTGTAATGACCATTTATCGTTTAGGATGCGTTCCAGGATTTGTGCAGGAGTTGCATTCTTAAGCCCGACTTTCTTATTCGGATTGAACAAATCCAATTCCAAAAGTTTGTCCCACATAATGTCATCCTGCTCAATCCCAAGCTGCAGTCGTGTTTTGATTTCCACAGAATCTGTTGGCGAATAGGGTAAAAACAGGTTGATGAAATCCCTATAACTTAAGTTTTCAGAATCATCAAGTACGTAAGTGTCATCGGTCATTCCAAGTTGTACGAACATATTCCAGGCTTTTGAAAAACCAACACGGCGAATGGTTCCGCGATAAACCGTCAGCGCATCATCCAAACCATAAACACTTCTATATTTCAACGAATCACGATTGGCATAGCCTTCAAATTTCCCATAACCTTCTACATATAAAAACTCGGTTCTTCTAAACAATTTGTGATACGGAATGTATTTATATTTGCCTTCCTGTATGAATTTTGCAGCGCCACCTTGTCCTGCCAAAACCACATTTCTTGGTGCCCATGTAAATTTGTAGTTCCAAAGATTGTTATCCGATTCTGGAGCAACCAATCCGCCACAAAACGATTCGAACAAAATCATCTTCCCGCCTTTGTCTTCAATTTCATGGATTACTTTCATCGCACTCATGTGGTCAATTCCCGGGTCAAGCCCAATTTCATTCATGAAAACCAAACCGTTTGCTTTTACGGCTTCATCCAAAGCCTGCATAGCATCGGAAACATAGGAAGCCGTAACCATGTTCTTTTTGAAGGTTACGCAGTCTTTGGCAACATCAATGTGCATGTGTGCAGGAAGCATCGAAATGACGATATCCGCTTTTTGTATTTCTGCCTGGCGTTGCTCAACATTGTTGATGTCAAGTGCAATTGCCGTTGCGTTTGGGTGATTGTTGGTTTTGCGTTGTGCCAGTTCCAATGACAAATCGCCAATGGTAAGGTGCAGGTTTTCCTGAGTGGATTTATTTAATAAGTATTGTATCAATGAAGATGCGGAACGTCCGGCACCAATGATTAAAATGTTTCTCATTCGGGTAGTTTTTTATTCCAAGTCCTTTTCTAAATTTTCCAGTTCTTGTTTGGCTTCCTGTTTGGTTTCAATTTTCTGTTGTTCAAATTGAGCGTCTTTCTCGACTTCGTCTTTGATTAAAAGTGTTTTCCCCAATACAAATACCGAAGAAAGTGCGCAGATGAAAAGCAAGATTTGAGGAAGCCTTTTTTGGTTTCCAGTTGATTTTTTAAGCAATAGCAGACAAAAAACAAACGCCAGCCCAATTGGTAAAAAAGCAATCGTATCCATTGGCATCAATGCAAAGACAAGGGCTAAGGCACTAAAGAAACAGGCTAAAAATAAAAATAGTTTTCTCATGATTATAATCCGCTTGCAGAAGTTAAAGCCAATTGTCCGGTTCCAACAGGAATGCTGAATTTAAGCAAAGCCGGAACTTTTTTGCTGTCGGCAGTCAGCCAAATCAGGTTTTTATCTTTTCCTTTCAGGGCATCGGTTTTTGCACCAATCGATAATTTATAACATTCCTTTTTGCCCAAATTCCCAGCATTTATCGTTTCTTTTCCCATATATTTCAGCGTCACAGGAATTTGCTTTTCATCAAAAACAATCATCAGGTTTTGCGTTTGGCCTTCTTTCATTTTGGCCAAATCCATAGTCCTTACTTTGTATAAAAGCGAAACTACATCTACAGTCGAACCACCAATAGCAAAAGTTTTCCCCGATTCTGGATAATTTCTTTTTTTGACGGTGCTGGTTATGGTATTTCCTTTGAAAACGTATTTTTCCCTCTTTTTATAACCACCTTCATCAATGCTTCTTTTATACAAACTCGGTTTTAGATTTGACGGATTTACATACGACTCATAAATATCCCTGATTTTGAAAAACGAGTCCCATTTGCTGTAAGTAGACAATTCGCAATTCAAATGCAGATACGTATTTTTGGAAGTGTTAATATTTTCAGTAGACATGGTAACCTGTGCCAATTGGGTCATCAAACCACTCATATTATAGGAACCAGCGTAAACCAATTTTTCGCCGGCTTTTATGGTTTGGCTGTTCGCTGTAAATGAGCAACAGGCAGCAACTGCACAAAGGATAAAGAGAATCTTGTTCATAATTGTAAATTAACGGTGCAAATATAAAATTTTTAAAATGGTACTCCCGAAATTTCAGGACAAAAGAAACGTGATATTTCTTTATTTGTAATTAGATAACGAATAAATTTGTGTTTTAGTATCAAACATAAAAATGGAAAGAAAAATAACCAGTGTTGCTGCCTTTTTGGGATTGACAGCAATTATTTTAGGCGCTTTTGGTGCACATGCCTTAAAAAGATATTTGTCGGTTGAACAACTGAGCGCTTTTGAAACCGGAGTAAAATACCAAATGTACCATGCACTTTTCCTGTTGTTTTTGGGAATGAATTCGATGGTTGATGAAAAAGCCAAAAAAACCATCTTTCAATTGGTGGTTTTTGGAGTATTTTTCTTCTCAGGTTCGATTTATCTTCTGACTACTAAACCCTTATCCGGAATTGATTTTAAATTTATTGGATTTATAACGCCAATTGGCGGAGCTTTGTTAATAGCGGGCTGGAGCGTTTTATTTTGGAATATTTGGAAATCGAAAAGATAATATTTTGATAAAAAAAATAGTTTCTAAAATTTAATTTTTACCTTTGGCGTCTAATTTATAATGCAACACAAACTAATTTCTATGCAGAACTACGCTCAAATTACGAAATCGATTTCGTTAGAAAAATATGGGATTAATGATGTTCAGGAAATAATTCACAATCCATCTTACGAACAATTATACAATGATGAGTTAAATCCGAATTTAACCGGATTTGAAAAAGGACAATTAAGCGAGTTGGGAGCTGTAAATGTGATGACTGGAGATTTTACCGGTCGCTCTCCAAAAGACAAATATATCGTTAAGGACAGCATCACCGAAAATACAATTTGGTGGACTTCCGATAAAGCTGCAAACGATAACAAACCTATTTCACAAGACACGTGGAATGCCTTAAAAGATACTACCACAAATCAATTATCAGGAAAAAAACTTTATGTAGTTGATGCTTTTTGTGGCGCTAATGAAAATACAAGGCTTAAAGTTCGTTTTATCATGGAAGTAGCCTGGCAGGCACACTTCGTAACCAATATGTTCATCCGTCCAACGGAAGCTGAATTGGAAAATTTTGGGGAGCCAGATTTCATTGTAATGAATGGTTCTAAAACCTCTTTCAAGGATTATGCTGCACACGGACTGAATTCTGAAGTATACATCGCATTCAACCTGACCGAGAAAATCCAAATCATTGGCGGTACCTGGTATGGTGGTGAGATGAAAAAAGGAATGTTTGCCATGATGAATTATTACCTGCCATTACAGGGAATTGCATCAATGCACTGCTCGGCAAATAAAGGAGCGAATGGAGATGTTGCTGTATTTTTTGGTCTTTCAGGAACAGGAAAAACAACTTTGTCTACTGACCCAAAACGTGAATTAATCGGAGACGATGAGCACGGTTGGGATAATGATGGTGTCTTCAATTTCGAAGGAGGATGTTATGCAAAAACCATCGATTTAAGTAAAGAAAACGAACCGGATATTTATGGCGCCATCAAAAGAGATGCGTTATTGGAAAACGTAACGGTTGATGCCAACGGCAAAATCGATTTCCACGATACTTCGGTTACCCAAAACACCAGGGTTTCTTATCCGATTTACCACATTCATAATATTGTTAAGCCAGTTTCAAAGGCCGGCCATGCCAATAAAGTTATCTTCCTTACTGCTGATGCGTTTGGAGTAATGCCTCCGGTTTCTAAATTGACTCCAGAGCAGACTAAATACTATTTCCTTTCAGGATTTACCGCTAAATTAGCCGGAACAGAAAGAGGTGTTACACAACCAGAGCCAACGTTCTCGGCTTGTTTCGGAAAAGCATTTTTAACGCTTCATCCAACAAAATACGGAGAAGAATTGGTTAAAAAAATGGAACAAAACCAAGCTACAGCTTATATGGTAAACACCGGTTGGAACGGAACAGGAAAACGTATCTCGATAAAGGATACACGCGCCATCATTGATGCAATCCTTGACGGTTCCATTGAAAATGCAGCTACTAAAACAGTTCCTGTTTTCAATTTAGAAGTTCCAACATCTTTACACGACGTGAATGCTGCAATCCTCGATCCAAGGGACACTTATGAAAATGTTTCAGATTGGAATTCAAAAGCTGCAGATTTGGCGTCGCGTTTCATTAAGAATTTCGAACAATACACAGATAATAGCGAAGGCCAGAGCTTGGTAAAAGCCGGTCCACAGCTATAAGATTAAAGCTAACCTAACCAAAAAAAAGTCCCGTCTAGATCAAAACAAGACGGGACTTTTTTATTTTAGAATTTGGCTTTCGCCAGATACGTTTCAAAATCCATATCATTCTTTTTGGCATCAAAGAACAATTGCAGTAAAACTTCTTTTGTGGTAACGTTTTTAACCAATCGGTCTACCACAGTTTTATCAGTGGACGCTTTGATGTAAGCATTTATTTTTTGATTTAAGATGGTCACCAAATAGGTTTGGTATTTTGGGTTTTGCGAAGTAACCTTAACCTCATTAATGGTAGAATAGGCTTTGTCATACTCTTTTTTGTTATAATACAATGCGGCAAGATTGAGTTTGGCCTCATCAAAACCGCTTGAGATTTTCAAGGCATTATTGAATAAGGTTTCCGCTTCATCCATTCGTCCATTTAATTGATAAGTGCTTGCCAGATTTGAAATAACCTGAACATTGTAAGGAGTCAGCTGATAGGCTTTTTCAAAGCATTCCTGGCTTTCTTCGGGACGATTTTCATTAAAATGCGCAATGCCCTCATACCAGCTTAACGGCATCGAGGCATTATCCAAAGGATATAAATAACTATTGGCTTTTTTGGATTGATAGATTACTTCAGCCCAGTCTTTATTGAATTTGGCTGCATACATTTTAACAACATGCTGTTCGCCATTAAATCGGTAAAACGTTACTATGAAAGAATAACAAACCGGAAGCAACAAGATAAAAAGCCAAGAGCTGTAATTTCTGGTTGTTCCCGTTTCCTTTTTGAAATAAGCCGAAGCTGCTATTGCAAAAAGTGACAATAAAACGACCTGGTGTTCTATCCTTTCGTATGGAAAATCAAAAAAGGAAATGATGATATAACCTACCAGGCCACAAAGAATGTAATAATACTTCCATTTTTCCTTTGAGTCAGAAGCGTTCTTTATCAACGCAACCAATTGGTAAAAAATAATGCCAAACAAGAATAAATAGGCCAAAAAACCAAATATCCCGGTCTCACAAAGTATCCAGATAAAATCGTTATGCGGTCGTTGCAACGTTACTTCGCCGTTCACGATGCCATATTCTGAAAAGTTATTCAGGCCATATTTAGGAAACTGAATCTGCCAATTCCCAAGCCCAACTCCCAATAAAATATGTTCTTTGGACATCTGCATAGAGTTTTTCCAAAATTCGACACGGCTTTCCAAGGTTTTCGAATTGAGTATGCGGCTAACATAATGCTGTGATACATCGGTTGACTGCAGACCCTCAAATTTATCCTTGAAATAAAAGGAATACGATAATAGCAACAGCAAAAATATTGCAACTCCTGAACCAAATAGGTATCGTTTTTTGATGGAAAACCGTTGCTTGATTTTGTAGCAAACCAGAAGGATCAGGAATATAAAAGTTGCAATTAAAACGACTCTGGTCCGGATGGTTATCAATACGAACAAACTTAAAAGGATTCCAAACAAAGACATAAACCGCAAGATTGTGCCACGTTGCAATCCCATAAAATAGAAGGGAAGGCTAAGGAATAAAATGGAAGACAGTAAATTTTTATTGGCTGAACTCCCTTTGATGATGGCTATCTGCCTGAGTAAATGTTGTCCTTTGATTGTTTTTTCAATTATCTCAAAAATGGGAAGGGAAAGCGTAATCAAACTAAAAACAATGATAGCTGTTACCAATTGGCTTGTGCGAATCACATTGTTATACAGCAAAACGGTAGTGACCAAAAAGAAAGAAATCAATAAAATCAATTTGGAAAAGGCGGCATGGGTTTCACCAGGAATTTCGGTGTAAAAAAAGGAAATGAAATTCAGGAATGTAAAACCTGCTAAAGCATACAAAAGGGGAGATTTAAAATTGAACCTCAATTCAACCTTCCGCAACATTAGGACAGTTACTACAATTAAAATAAAAACAGACAATAAAATCTGCCTTGGAATCAAAACCGCATCGACAGTAGTTGTGCAAAACACTAAGGGTAACAACAATAAAAATCCAAAATATATCCCTTCAATCGATTTATTGCCCATAGAATTTTGTTTTAGCATATCAAAAATAAACATTATTGGCAATAAAAAAAGTCCTGCTAATTAACTTAACAGGACTTCTATGCTATATTTTGAAATTTATTTTCCTTTGTTGGCGTCGGCAATGTAGCGTTCAAGCGCCATTGTCATTGAGGGAGTTTCAGGTGTTGGTGCCAAAATGTCAATTCTTAATCCGTGCTCCAAAGCTTCTTTTTGGGTAGTACTTCCAAAAACTGCAATACGGGTATTGTTTTGTTGGAAATCAGGGAAATTTTTGAACAATGACTTAATTCCGGTTGGGCTAAAGAAAGCCAAAACATCATAATAAACATCTGCCAAATCAGACAAATCACTCATTACAGTCTTGTAAAAAGTCGCCTGTGTCCAATCCACTTTCAGGTTGTTCAGCGTTTGTGGAACGTCAAAATTCAACTGGTCAGAAGCTGGCAAAAGGAATTTTTCCTCTTTGTATTTCTTAATCAATGGAGACAAATCGACGAAATCTTTCTGACCCACATAAATTTTACGTTTTCTGTAAACCACATATTTCTGAAGATAAAAAGCAATCGCTTCTGACTGGCAGAAATATTTCAAATCTTCAGGAACTTTATAACGCATTTCCTCCGCAACCCTAAAGAAATGGTCTACCGAATTTCTACTGGTTAAAATAATTGCCGTGAAGTTATTGAGGTCTATTTTCTGAGCCCTAACATCTTTTGCACTAACGCCTTCGACGTGAATGAATGGTCGGAAATCAATCTTTACCTTATGCTTTTGCTGTAATTCAAAATAAGGTGAATTCTCTACTTTTGGTTCTGGCTGTGACACCAAAATTGTTTTCACTTTCAAGTTGGACATTCTACGTTGCTAAATTTTTTGTAATCAAATAATATATGAAATAATAGGGCGCTATTTCAAGTGCGCAAAGATACAAAATAAAATAAAACAACTTGCCGATGAGTAAGTTTTGATAAATCTTCAAAGAAATTAAATAAGAAAACACGTTTATTGCTAAAATCACACCAATAATGCAATAAATCCAAACATTTGATAGAGAATTGTTATAAAACAGGTAGATGTTTATCGGCAACAGTATCATTCCGATAAATGTTCGATAGCTTACTTTCTGCAAATTGAATTGCTCGGTAAATTCTTCAATGTTAAAAATGGCTGCAACAATCTTCTCAATCAAAAATTTCGAAAGCACAAATACTCCGAAGAAGGTAAAAATCCTGAGGAAAACAACCCAATCGGTTTTGGAAACATAACCCAGATAATGAAGCAGCAACTGGATGAAAAAGGAGAACGAAATTATCTGTACGATAAACAAAAGAATCGTGAAACCACTCATCAAATGCGAGGTGTCTTTGTATACCTTGATGTATTTGTCAGAAACCAAAATCCTAAGGAATTCGCTAAACCTTCCTTCAAAAGCGGTTCGCGTAATCGCTATCAGGACAAAAGACAGAATAAAAAGATATGTCGCCCAATCCTTAGGTTCTAAAATCCGTGGCTGTAAAATATTTTCAATTATCATCACGACAAAAATACATTTTTAATTGTTAAATTATTATAGAATTATTAAGATACTGCTCTGATAAAAAGTTTATTTTTGCAACGAAGTTTGACGACACTTACTATGAATGACGGTATTGTAATTATTCCAACCTATAACGAAATTGAAAATATTGAAAGCATCATCAGAGCGGTGTTTTCATTGCATAAAACCTTTCATATTCTTATTGTTGATGATAATTCTCCCGATCATACGGCAAACAAAGTGCATGAATTACAGGCTGAATTTCCCGGAAAACTTTTTTTGTCCGTCAGAAAGAAAAAATCAGGATTGGGAACGGCTTATGTCCACGGATTTAAATGGGCTCTCAAACATGATTATCAGTACATTTTTGAAATGGATGCCGATTTCTCTCACAATCCAAATGATTTGGAAAAATTATATGAAGCCTGCCATTTCAATGGAGCAGATTTAGCCATCGGCTCGCGTTATGTTACCGGTGTAAATGTTGTGAACTGGCCTTTGAGCCGGGTATTGCTTTCCTATTTTGCCTCGGTGTATGTGCGAATGATTACCGGAATGAAAATCATGGATGCCACAGCAGGTTTCATTTGTTACAACAGGGAAGTATTGGAAAAGATAAATCTCGACAGAATAAAATTCATAGGCTATGCCTTTCAGATTGAAATGAAATACAGGGCTTTCGCCAAAAATTTCAACATACAGGAAGTTCCGGTCATCTTCACTGACCGAACCAAAGGGCAATCCAAAATGAGTGGCTCGATTATAAAAGAGGCCATTTTTGGAGTGATTACCTTAAGATTCAGAAAGTTTTTAAACCAATTATAAGCACAAAAATGAATACCGTTTTAATTAAAAATGCCAGGATTGTAAACGAAGGGACGATTTTCGAAGGCGATGTTTTGATTGAAAATGAGTTCATAGTCGAAGTGGCCGAAAGCATCAGCCCCAAATCATCCAGTTGTAAAATCATTGATGCCGAAGGAAGTTATCTTATTCCGGGAGCAATCGATGACCAGGTGCATTTTCGTGAACCCGGACTGACGCACAAAGGCGACATCGCTTCAGAAAGTGCAGCAGCTATAGCTGGTGGAATCACTTCCTTTATTGAGCAGCCGAACACAGTTCCGAATGCGGTAACACAAGAGCTTCTCGAAGACAAATACAAGATTGCCGCCGAAAAGTCCTATGCGAATTATTCGTTTATGATGGGTGGAACCAATGATAATTTAGAGGAAGTCTTAAAGACTAATCCGAAAAACGTAGCCGGAATAAAATTGTTTTTAGGCTCTTCAACCGGTAATATGTTGGTTGATAATCCTGAAACCATAGAGAAGATTTTTTCATCTACCAAAATGCTGATTGCGGTGCATTGTGAAGATGAAGCTACCATCAAAGCCAATACAGAGCGATTTAAATTACAGTTTGGGGAAGATATTCCGGTTGAGATGCACCATTTGATACGAAGTGCGGAAGCCTGTTATATTTCTTCTTCAAAAGCGGTTGAACTTGCCAAAAGAACAGGAGCACGTTTGCATATTTTCCATCTTTCAACGGCAAAGGAAATGGAATTGTTTACCAACAAAATTCCGTTGGAAGAAAAACAAATCACAGCTGAAGTCTGTGTGCACCATCTTTGGTTTACCAATGAAGATTACAAAACCAAAGGCAATTTCATCAAATGGAATCCTGCAGTAAAAACTGCGGAAGACCGTGCCGCTTTATGGGAAGCCTTACTTGACGACCGGATTGACGTCATTGCAACCGATCATGCACCGCATACTTTAGAGGAAAAAAGCCAGCCTTATTTAAAGGCACCTTCAGGTGGACCTTTGGTTCAGCATGCTGTTGTTGCTTTGTTTGAAGTGCATCATCAGGGAAAAATTTCGGTAGAGAAGATTGTTGAAAAGATGTGCCACAATCCGGCGAAGATTTTTAAGATTGAAAAAAGAGGTTTTATAAAAGAAGGTTTTTATGCCGATTTGGCAATTGTAAATCCATCACTGCCTTGGAATGTCAAGAAAGAAAACATACTGGCCAAATGTGGCTGGTCGCCTTTTGAAGGGTACACTTTTAAATCAAGAATTACACATACCTTTGTAAATGGAGAATTGGTTTACCAGAATTTTAAGGTAAAGGATATCCGTGTTGGAAAACGTTTGCTTTTTGACAGATAAAAACAGGAATTATGAGAAGAGTTATCATCTTAATTTGTTGCATTTTTTCAGCTGTGGGCTGTAATAGCAATTCGGTTGAAAAGCCCGACAACTTAATAGGTAAAGATAAAATGATTGATATTTTATACGACATTTCATTGCTGGAAGCCGTGAAAAACCAAAACCTCAATGGTGGAATAAGCAGTAAAGTTGCCAATGAGTATATTTATAAAAAGTATAAGATAGACAGCGTTCAATTTGTCAAAAGCAACAAATACTACGCTTCAAACATTGATGATTATAAAAAAATGTTTGATAAGGTGAAGGAAAGGCTTACCAAGGAAACCAAAAAAATAAATGGGAATACGAATCCAGCCGAAGGGCAATTACCTCCGAGTGCTGCAACAACTACAACCATCAATTCGGATACGCCGCAAGTACAATAATTACCGGCCTAAATAGGCCACTTCCTGAATCACATCATCAATGCTTTGGAATTCAAATTCCAAGGCATTTTTTATTTTTTGATTCGAAATCAAATCAGAAGAAGTTAGCGAATTGGCACTATATCGTGAAAGTTTCCTTTTGGTCCTGAATAGTGTTGAAAACAGCCAGTCCAAGCGCCAGGCAATGTTTAAAAGCCAAGGTTTGGCTTCCATCGCAGGTTTTTTTGCATGTAGTTTTTCGGCAATTTCAAGGATTACCTTTTTGAATGGAAGGTTTTCGGAAATGACAACAAAGCGCTCGCCTGCAATATCACTATGCATTAATTGAATCATGGTTTTCACTACATCGGTAACGCCAATGTAAGCGGTCGAACCCTTGGTGTAAAAAGGAAATCCCTTCTTGATTTTTGAAAAGAATTCACCGCTTCCCTGATTCCAGAAACCTGCGCCAAAAATTACTCCCGGATTAACAATGATTACATTCAAACCTTCCTGTTGCCCACGCCAGACTTCCATTTCGGCACCGTGTTTTGAAATGGCATAATCGCTGTGTGGTGCTTCGGGATTCCATTCGGTTTCTTCGGTGATAATGGTTTCATGCGGGGCAAGATTCCCCAATGCCGCAATAGAGCTTACATGGCAGAGCTTTTTGATTTTGTAATCGATGCAGAAATTGACAATGTTGGCTGTGCCTTCGATGTTTACTTTTCGGAGGAGATTTTCGTCGTTTGGATCATACGAAATCAATCCGGCACAATGGTAAACATAATCTACATCATCGAAAGCGATTTCCAAAGAAGGCACATCATTGATGTCGGCCAATACCCAATCGATATTGGAAAATAAACGCCCTTTTTGATACAGGTTGAAAAGAGCCTTGGTTTTTTCGATGGCGCCACAATCCCGGTAAATAGCGCGGACATTGGCTTCATTTTCTGTTAAATGCAACAGCAAATGTGCCCCAACCAAACCCGTTCCGCCTGTGACTAATATCATGTCGTAAATATAATTAGATTTTTGGATAATTAGATTTGAGAAAAAACAAACTACATCCTGACAAAGCTAAGTATGACTTCTAGCCCCGATTGGAGCGAGTTACCTTGTAACGCGGAAAGCGGGAGAGATTTTCCTAAGTTATAGAAACTTCTGCTTCAAAAAACTCTTATGAATTGCTATATTTGCGCCAAAGTTATTGCATCATGAAGAATCTAGTAGAAGAATTAAAATGGCGTGGATTGTACCACGACAGCATGCCCGGAACCGAAGAACAACTGCTTAAGGAAGCCACTACAGCATATATAGGTTTTGATCCGACAGCGGATTCGTTGCATATTGGGAGCATGGTGCAGATTGTTTTATTGCTTCATTTGAGGAATTTTGGGCACAAACCAATTGCTTTGGTTGGTGGTGCTACAGGTATGATTGGTGATCCTTCGGGGAAATCGGACGAGCGTAATCTGCTTAACGAAGAACAGTTGGCAAAGAATGTGGCCGGAATCAAAAGTGTATTGTCGCGATTTTTGGATTTTAATGCAACGGGTGCCAATGCGCCGATTATGGTGAATAATTATGACTGGATGAAGGATTTCTCCTTTATCAATTTTGCGCGTGATGTGGGTAAGCGTATTACGGTTAATTACATGATGGCAAAGGATTCGGTTAAGAAACGTTTGTCGGGAGAAGCTGGTGACGGAATGTCATTCACTGAGTTTACGTACCAATTGATTCAGGGTTACGATTTTTATCATTTGCACAAAGCCTATAACTGTGTGCTGCAAATGGGAGGTTCGGATCAATGGGGTAACATTACCACAGGAACCGAATTGGTTAGAAGGATGAATCCGAATACTGAAGCAAAGGCTTTTGCATTGACTACACCATTAATTACCAAAGCTGACGGATCGAAGTTTGGAAAGTCAGAAGGCGGAAATATTTGGTTGGATGCCGACAAGACTTCGGTTTATAAATTTTACCAGTTTTGGCTGAATACTTCAGATGAGGATTCGGAGAAATATATTAAGATTTTTACTTTTTTGGATAAAGATGTCATTGACGCTTTGATTGCGGAACATAAGGAAGCTGCCCATTTAAGGGTTCTGCAAAGAAAATTAGCGGAAGAAGTTACGATTTTAGTTCACGGTCAAGCCGAATTGGATAAAGCGATTCAGGCTTCGAATATCCTGTTTGGAAATGCTACTGCCGATGATTTGAAAAACTTGGATGAAGCAATATTTTTGGAGGTTTTTGATGGTGTGCCTCAGGCAGAAATTTCAAGAGCTGACATTGATGCAGGAATCAATATTGTTGATGTGCTGAACGAAAAATCAGGTTTCCTAAAATCGAATGGCGAAGCAAGAAGGGCTTTGGCTGAGAATTCGATTTCGGTGAATAAGGAAAAAGTTACCGAAGAATTCCAGTTGGCTTCAAAAGATTTAATCAACAACCAGTTTGTGTTACTCCAACGCGGAAAGAAAAATTACTTTGTGATAAGAGTTAAATAAAAAAAAGGAACCAATTTGGTTCCTTTTTTTTATTCGCTAAAATCAATTGGCACTTTGTTGGAAGTGTACCAGCCTTTGATGATATTGGGGCTTGATCTGATGTTTTTGTATTCTTCAGGAGTCAATTTTTCTTCGAAAACCTCAAGCATTAGGTTGAAATCAAGTTGCAAAAAATGTGGACTGGTTTCGCTAATATAATATTCGAAATCGCCCTGTCTTCGGTAACGTTCCTTATTCCATGAAAAATAAGCCTCATATGTTTTGGTTTCATTGGGTTTTAAGGTGATAATATTTTCCAGAATGCTTTTTTTTCGTTGTGCTTCAAAATACCTTAAAGCTTCATCATGTTCTAATTTTTCTACTTCTTCCCGAGACTTGTTTTCATATACTTGAGATTCGATTATTTTTTGAATAAAGCCATTATCAATGATATTGCTCATTTCGATTGCCTTGTCATTTTCGAAAAGCTTGTAATACATTTTTTCACTTTGAGAACCTGCGTTAATTGGAATTAGGCTATTGCCGTTTAACACAAATGAAACTGTTTTGTCAGACACATTTTGAATGTGGTATTGGAGGGTAAAACATCTTTTAGTTGTAGAATCAATCGATGTCAGCTTGTCAATTTCAAAGGACAAAGGCTTTTCCTGGGAAAAAAGACTAATAGAAAAAAGAAGGATATATAAATGTTTCATGGCTTCGATTTAGATAATAACGCAGAAAAAACCACTTTATTACATTACCATGAGGTTGCAACCCCGAATATCAGAGTTATCAAAACGTCCCAATACTTCGAAGGAATTGTTGGGATATTTTTTGCCCAAATCCTGCGTGGCAATGAACGAGCACGAATTGATGTTGGCTAAATCAATCACATTCACACCGCCGGTTTTACCAGAATCTACATAAGTCAGTGCATCTTCGGTATCACGGATTAGGATTTGCATCCAGGCAGGGCATTCGAAAACTCCTTCACCAAGAGAATAGGCCTGAGATAAAAGTTCGGTCATCCCGTACTCAGAATGGATACTTTGTACGCCAAAACCATTGCACAGGATTTCATGAAGTTCCTCGCGAATCATTTCCTTGCGCTTGCCTTTCATACCGCCAGTTTCCATAATGATGGTATTTTTCAGATTGAAATTTTGTTTCTCAACCAAATCCAATAAAGCGTAAGTAACTCCAATCAATAATACATTTTGACCTGCATTGTCCAATTCGGCAAGTTTGGCGATTAACTCATCGTAATTATTCAGGTAAAAACCACTCTGATCATTGTTGGAAAGGTCAATCAAATCCTTAACCATATAAATCAGCGAAGAACCGCTGCGTTCCAGATAGGATGGAAGCAGGGCCAAGACAACATAGTCTTCGATGTTTCCGTAGAATTCAGAAAAGGCAGACCGATAACTTTGCTCGTAGAGCGAAACATCGGTAACCAAATGCCTGCTGGTAATCATTCCGGTTGTGCCGCTACTGGTAAATGTTTCCTGAACTGCATCAGCATTGGAAACTACTTCATGGCTTTTGAAAAATTGAATCGGCAGAAACGGAATTTGTTCCAATGATTTTACCTTTTGTACATCTGTATTCAGGAAATCACAAAACCCACGATAAACCAGGTTGTTTTCGTGTTGGAAACGAAAAACCTTTAAAGCCAATTTTTCAAACTGCTTGGCGGAGGAAATGGTAAATATGTCTTCTGGGTTTATCAAGTTATAATGATTCAGAACGATGCAAAAGTAATGAAAATAAAAAAGCCCTAACTTTCGCCAGGGCTTTTAAATATGTTAAAGAAATGATTATTTGATAACCAATTTTCTTGTAGCAGTTTTTCCTTCTTCAGTAATGTTCACGATATAAACACCAGTGTGCAAAGAGCTAACATTTACAGCATTGTCAGAAGTTTTTGTATTCAAAACCTGTTTTCCTAAAACGTCAAAAACAGTTACTGTTCTTTCAGCATTAGCAGTAGTTTCGATAAACAAAGTTCCGTTAGAAACTGGGTTTGGATACATTTTTAAACCAGCAATAGTGTTTTGGCTGGTTCCTAAAGTTCCACCAGTAACCTGAGCCCAAGTAGTTCCGATTCTAAGTTCGTCAACATTAAGGCTTGGTGTTTCAGTGGTACTATCTTGTCTTAATAAGAAAGTTGAAATAGTAGCCAAATCAGTACCAGTATGAGTATCTGTAATAGTAGCAGCTGGTTGCGCAGCGTTGATGGTTGGGTTTACCCATAGGCTTACAGTATCGTCAGAAGCTGATGCGCCGAAAGTATAACCTACAACAACAAATACAGTCTGGAAATTTACATAAGAATCTGTTGTCCAGGTTGTGTTAGCACCAGTTGCAGTTCTAACTTCTATTCCAAGATTGTAAACACCGTCATCTACTCTTTTTGTCCATAATGTTCCTCCAAGAGTTGTAGCATTTGAACCGAAAGTAGCAATATATCCACCATTAACATCAGTTACACCTGCCATAGAATTTACGTTCAATAGGAATGAGTAGTATACTGTACCAGTAGATTGCGGAGTAAATGCAGTAGAGCAATCAATTCCGTCTCCACCATAATTTGCATAACCAGTTGTGCTAGGTGTTAAACCTGGGTAAGCAGGAAGTAAGGCTCCACCAGCAACGATGATGTTGTCACCTGTGTTGTTATTAGTCCATTGTTGGCTATTGCCTAATGAACTAGCTTCAGCGTATGCAAAAGGCTCATAGTAAGGTAGTGGGTTTACTGGTTTACATTGTGGAGCTGTTACGTTTGCCTGGTAAGAACATGGTCCGCTAACAATGTTTACAGTGATGTTTGTACCTTCTGAAACACCGTTGATAAGGATTGTTCCTGCAGCAACTGTTGCTGGATTGTCACCACCAACTGTACCAGCTGTTGGAGTAATAGTATAACTTCCAGATCCTCCACCTGTGTAAGTTATTGATGTTGTGTAAGTGTCAATTCCTTGAGTAACATCGTTACATACAGTAGTTGGAGTTCCAAGAACTAACGTACAAGAAGCATTTAAATTGAAAACTTTTACATCATCTACTCTGTATTGAGCTGTTGAAGTCGATTTGAAACGAATTGAAAGTGTTGCTGATTGAGGAATCCCTGATGTGATTGTTGCCAATGTCCATCCTGTAGCACTTGGCGTATAGGTTAAAGGAGTCCAGTTAGTAGCATCTGTACTTACATCTACCAATAACACATTTGTTACTGCAGTTGGAGTGTTAACTCCAAAAGAAAGCTGTAAACCTGAGGTGTTAAAAGCTGAAGTGTTGATTCCGTCAATTTGGAAATATTCATCTACAGCATTTATAAATACATTACCGCCTGCCGAAGCACCAGTATAACCTGAAGAAACTAAAGTGTTTCTTACGTCAGCAGTACCTGAATAAACGATAGGTGCAGTGTTTTGGAAAACGTTAGTTGCAATTGAGGTTGTTGCAGTAGGAGTTCCCATGTTTTCTGTGTAGACGGTTTGTCCGAAAGACGCATAACTAACTACCAGTAATAGTAAAGAGTAAATTTTTTTCATTTTTTTAAATTTAATTAGCCTACAAATATAAACACAAATTTCCTTTGTAGAAAATAAGAATGTAAAAAAATGATTAATTAAAGATTAATTTTCAGAAGGTCCAACTATCTGACAATTAGTTTTCTGGTGGCAGTAGTGTCCGCTTCTGTAATTTTGATAATGTAAACTCCAGGAGGAATCGAAGCAATATTTAGCTCTCTTGACGAAATGGTAGTCTGTAATACTTTTTTGCCAAGAACATCAAATATTAAAACTTCTTTGTCTAAGCTTGTTTTTGAAGTAATGTAGATTTTACCATTGCTAACAGGGTTCGGATAAAACCCTAAACTCTCGCCTTGCGGTTTTCCATCCTGGGCAAAACCAGTAAAAGAAAAAGCAAGAAAGAATAAAATAATATAAAAGTAGTTTTTAGCCATGACAACAATTTGGTTGTTACAAATATACAAAAAGATTTCAAATACTGTACCAAAAAAAAATATCCCGAAAAATTAATTTCGGGATACTTTATTTTGAATGCTTGAAGGTCTTATTGTACCAGATTTACTCCACCTACAGTTGACCATGCACCTGTTGTTATTGAAGCTCCGGTTGCAGCATTGTTTGTTGTAAATTTTCCGCTAGGAAAAGTAACAATGATAGAACCTGTTGCGCCCACAGGGATTGTTTGAGTGGTGTTTGTGATTTTAACGTCAGTCAATTTGATTTTAGAACCATTTACCTGATTGGTATTTGTTGTTGCATCCTGGATTTTTACAGCAGCACCTTGGTAAGTTACCGAAGCTTCAGTATAATCTCCATAACCATCAATTACTACGTTGCTGAAATCTCCGTTTCCTTCTTTTTTGAATTGGAATGCATCCATTTCAATTGCTCCTGCAATTTCTGGTGTTGTACCTGGAGCTCTTTTAAGAGTAACGTTCGTTACTTTTGGGAAGAAATCATTATTGTTGTTTGAACACTCTATTTCCATTCCAAAGTTCCCTTTAGTTACCTGGTATCCGTACCAGTTAGAGTTGTTTTGTCCTTGCCATCCATCCTGCCAGTCAAAAGCATCATCATAGTTTCCATAAGAAATGGCATTTGTCATGCTCACAGTTCCTCCGAAAAATTCGTAACCATCGTCAGCACCTTTATAAGATACTAAGTGGTCCAAAGTAGTTCCGCTACCACAAGAATAGAATGTAAACCCGTTGTTTTCTTTAGTACCGTCAGCTAATTTTGCTCCTGCGTATTCAACACGAACGTAATTTAATGAACCTCCATTATGAGTTGGATTTGTACCTCCGTATGGCAGAGCATTTCCATCTTCTGAAGTGGAAGTAGTTACACCACCAATAGCTTTTATAGGGGCATCTCCATACATGATGATTCCTCCCCAAGAACCAGGAACTCCTGATTTTTCAGTAAATACAACTGGCTGTGCAGCAGTACCATTAACGATAAGTTTACCGCCATTTAAAACAACTAAGGCATTATCACCTGTTACTTTGTCAGCTGTAATTGTTGAACCTGCATCAAAAGTGACAGTTACCCCAGAGTTTATTTTTACAATTCCTTTCAAGGTATATGTTCCTAAAGGATAGGTTTTATCGGCAGTTATTGTACCAGTGATTTCTCCTGTAACCGGTTGTGCACTTGAATCGTCATCATTGCTTGTGCATGCAGTGAAGGTTGAAGCTAAAATTGCTAAGCTTAAGATTAATTTTTTCATGAGTTTTGTTGTTTAATTTTCTGTTACAAAAATAAATCCGGCAGTCAAAAAAGAGGTTATCTAAATATTATAATAGCGTTACGCTTCGTCTATCAAAAAGTAAATTTATTGTTAAGCGCGTGATGTTTATGTAACACAAAAGCTGCCTTTAACAAGACAGCTTCTGCATAAACAAACAAATTCTTATTTTAAAAAGTATAGCTCAGGTTTACCGAAAAGCCAACACCTTTTTTGTAGTTGCTGATTAAGTTCGAATCTTCTGCAATAGGAGAAGTTCCATCTTTTCCTAATTCAAATTTACGGTCAGGATTCAATAAATTATCGGCTGTGAATTTCAAATCAAAATGCTCAGATAATTTACTGCTCCATACAAAATCCAACTGGCTCACAGGCAATTCATAGATGTGGTCCATTCCACCAGTTCCAACAGCATAAATCCTTTTTCCAAATACCGAATAAACCAATGAGATAGTATTGCTCCATTTTTCACTAAAATCAAACTGGTATTTCAAATCGGAATTGATCAGCCATTTTGAAGCACCCTGAAGTTCCCTTGATTTGTGTGTTTCAATAGACTGCTGATAGCTTACAGTTCCGTCAGAATTGTGTACCACTGTTCCGTCAGGGTAAAGCAATGGAGTTTTTTCAGGAACGTTCACATGTGTGTGCATCAGTGAAGTATTGAATCCCAATGAAAAATCCTTTAAATTTTTATTCAGCCTTGCAAAATCCAAGATAAATTCTAATTCGGCACCAAAAATTGCAGCGTTATCTGAATTTAGATAAGTCGTAATGGTAGCATTAGCTGCATTAGCAATAAATGTTCTTTCGATAGGTGTTTTAATTGATTTGCCAAAAACACCAACGGCAAACATCTCTTTTGAAGTTGGAAACAATTCATATTTCAAATCAACATTGTAATTATCACTGTTTACCAAAAACGGATTGCCCTTTGTTGAGGTTCCATCGGCGTTGATGTATTCAATAGGATAGGCTTCCATAATTACCGGTCGTGTATAGGTTTGACTCGCTGCAAAACGGATATTCGCATTTTCAGTTACCTCATATTTTGCATTAACCGATGGCAAAACATATAATTTGTTTCGGTTGATTTTTGTAAACGCCTGATCAAAAGAACCCTGCTGTCTGTATTTGGTTTCCCTTTCCGTATTTTCAGCTCTTAGCCCACCGTTTACTTCCCATTTATCTGCAAATTTGAATAATACATTAGCATAACCACAATTTGCCAGCTCCATTAGTTTTGCCTTGTAAGTTGCATTCGAACTTTCCCTGAAAACGAAAGCATTGTCAGCCAGAAATTGGTTTAATTGTGCATCCAAAGCGTTTAAAGGAAAGGTAATGTTGTGAGGAAGAACGCTTCCGTTGGTAGGGATAACCGGAGTTATAAAACGATAAGACGACTGCATCAACGATGCACTTCCGTTGTAACCCACAGCCAATTTGTTTTTCTTGTCAGCTCCGCCAAACTTAAGGCTGTATTCTGCCATTCCTGATAAATAGATATCACTTTGAATGTCTAAATACTGTCGGATGAAATTATTTCCACCGATTGTTGCAATGATATTTTCACCATCCCTTGTTCCTGAAAAGAATTTTCTGTCTGGTTGCTGATAGGAAGTTTGCGCAAAAGAACCGCCAACTTTTACGTTCTGGGTTTTATCTTTATTCAAGGCATATTCACCCAGCAATTGTGTATTGAAATAATCAGACTGGTCCAATTGATTGGTCCTGATTAGGGTTTTGTTATTGCTCGCTGTCAAATCGGCGTATCCAAATTGATCTTTAATTAAGTTTTCTGTAGTTCTCAAATAAAAATTATTCCAGGTTAGTTTTAGTCTCTCTGATGAATAATTCAAACCAACCAATGCTGACGTTGAGGTTTTATAACGGTATTCAGTATTGATGAAATCGTTTCGGTATACAAATCCGCTTGTGTTGTTGCTGAAGTTTCTTTCTACACCACTCCTGATGCTGTAATTGTTGTCAAAATTCAGCGAAAGCAGATACGAAAAATTAGCATCATTTTTCAGCTTGAATTTCTCGCTATGCAACAAACCAAAACTCATGTTCAATGGGCTTTTGGATTCTGAAACATCAAATCCGTTTTTGAAAGACTCCAATGATTGTTCCGGAGTAAAGGTATAACTCGCAGGTTTTCCGCCCAACAATCCCGGAATAGCTCTTCCGTCTCCTGTTAATCCAAAGAAACCTCTGCTGCCATCGGCATCTTTAGAAATCAGGAAATCCTTCATGTTATTATCGGTTGTATAACTTGTTCCGACACTGATTTTGGTAACGCTTTTAGAACCTTTTGAAGTTGCGATGTTGAATGTTCCACCAGCAAAATCACCATAAATATTAGGGTTAAAGGTTTTGTAAACGTCAATCACACCGACAATGTCTGTTGGGAATAAATCCAACGGGATGATTTTTTTATACGGATTGTTTGTCGGTGCAGCCAAATCATTAATCAATAAATTATTGTAACGGTCTTCCAGTCCACGAACGAATAATCCTCTTGAACCTACTTTGGTAATACCGGTAATTTTGGTCAAACCTTCTTCCACGTCGCTAACGCCTTTTCTCGACATTTCCTGAGCACCGATACTCTGTTTGATTTCAACTGCTTTTTTCTGTTCCATCAACAAAGCAGTTTCCTTTTCACGGCTCACGGTATTCTGAATGACAACATCTTTTAATTGATAGCTTCCAGAGCCAAGAGCTTTGTTAAGGTTTACTGTTTCACCAGCTTTTACTTCTATTTTCTCTTCTATGGTTTCGTATCCTAAAAAGCTAAATTGGATGATATAAGTTCCGGCCTCTACACTAACGGTATATTTTCCGGTTTCGTCTGTCGTTACCCCGATAGTAGTTCCTTTTATTACAACATTTGCAAAAGGAAGCGGTTCGTTATTTACGTCTTTGTCGGTTAAAGTTCCTGTAATGGTTCCTTTGTTTTGGGAAAAACCCAGAACAGTTATCAATAAGAAGGTAACAATTAATTTAAATTTCATTTCAGTTGCGTTTAATTTTGGTGCAAAGAAACTATCACAATGTAAAGGCCGTGTTACTCCATTATTACCATTTTGTTCGTTTAGCATTACCAAATTGTTAACAGATTAAATTACTGTTAACTCGGGTTTCCTATATCAAATCATTTTGTATTATCTTTACATTTACATCCACAAAAACAATTGTGTCCACAACTATGAAAAAAAAAGACATCAAGATTTTATTGGTAGATGACGAACAGGATATCCTCGAAATTGTAGGATATAATCTTTCTCAGGAAGGTTACCAGATTGTAACCGCAAACAATGGGAAAGAAGCCATAACCAAGGCTAAAAAAGAGTTGCCACAACTTATCATTATGGATGTGATGATGCCTGAAATGGATGGCATGGAAGCCTGCGAAAACATTCGCAAGTTACCTGAGTTAAGCAATGTCATCATCACTTTTTTGACTGCCAGAAGCGAAGATTATTCACAAGTAGCCGGATTTGACGCTGGCGCTGATGATTATATTACAAAACCAATCAAGCCAAAATTATTGGTAAGCAAGGTAAAAGCTTTGCTGCGTCGTTTGAAAAGTGACGAACACGCTTCCGAAACATTGAATGTTGGTGGCATCGAAATCAACCGAGAGGAATATAAAATCATCAAGGATACCAAAGAAATTGTATTGCCACGAAAGGAATTTGAGCTTTTTTACCTTTTGGCTTCCAAGCCAGGAAAAGTGTTCAAACGCGAAGAAATTTTGGATAAGGTTTGGGGTAATGAAGTCATCGTTGGCGGAAGGACCATTGATGTCCATATTCGAAAACTCCGCGAAAAAATTGGCGATGATTTATTCAAAACCATCAAAGGAGTTGGCTATAAATTAGAAGTGTAAATGAAAATAAAATTCAAGAAAACCTATACGTTTGCGATAAAATCATCGCTTTATATTACACTTTTTTCTACTGGTTTTCTTGGGTTGCTGCTGTGGTTTTTTCATGAATTCTCTTTGATTATTGTCGCTCTTTTTGCAATTTCACTTTATACATTTTCCTTTTTTGTCATCCAATATCGTGTTGAAAGATTCATCTATAGAAGGGTGAAAAAAATCTACGATGATGTGTCGCTTTTGGAATCGACTTCCTTCCGAAACCAACCGATTACCACCGACATGGAGACGCTGACCAAACAGGTTCAGAAATTCGCAACCGATAAAAAACTCGAAATCGAAACCCTGAAAGTCCGTGAGGAATACCGTCGGGAATTCCTGGGGAATGTCTCGCACGAACTCAAAACACCTTTGTTTACGGTTCAGGGTTATCTTTCAACCTTGCTCGATGGTGCGATTGACGACAAAAAAGTACGTAAAAAATATATCGAACGCGCCGAAAAAGGAGTCGAACGACTGATTTACATTGTCGAAGATTTGGACATGATTTCCAAACTCGAAATGGGCGATGTAAACCTGGAATTGTCTAAATTCAATATTGTTGAATTGGTGCAGAGTGTTTTTGATTTGCTCGAAATGACTGCCGATAAAAAGAACATTATCCTGATGTTTGACCGAAAATACAATCGTCCGGTAAATGTGTTTGCCGATCAGGAAAAAATCCAGCAGGTGCTTTCCAACCTAATCATGAATTCGATAAAATACGGGAAGGAAAATGGCACCACCGAAGTAACGGTCGAAGATTTGGTTGATGACAAAATCATTGTCCGGATCAGGGATAATGGTGAAGGAATCGAAAAACACAATATTCCGCGTTTGTTTGAGCGCTTTTTCAGGGTTGATAAAAGTGGGGCACGAAGCGAAGGTGGCTCCGGGCTTGGTCTTTCAATCGTGAAACACATCATCGAGGCACACGGCGAGAAAATCTACATCGACAGCGAATTTGGCAAAGGTTCCGAATTCTCATTCACCCTCGAAAAGGATCAGTAATTGTTTCCAGTGAATTTCCTTTTTCAGTTGCGGCAGGCCTTGGTATAACTTGATATCCACCAAATCCTCAATCTTAAAATCATCCTGTTTGGCATAAGGCGCAAAGCCATTCCTTTTGAATCTTTTTGCCAAATATTCCTGCTCAAATTGCCCCGGCGTTGGAATGAAAAACGCTTTCTTCTGCAGTTTGGCCAAATCCATAACCGTTGTATAACCCGAACGGCAAAGCACAATTTCACTTTCGTTAAAGGTGGTTTCAATTTCTTCAGATGTCATGAAATTGTAAAAAGTCACATGCCCTTCCTGCTCCTTTTTTTGTTCCGGTTCAATAACTCCTCTAATAAAAATTACTTTTCCGTCAAATTGACGAACCTCTTTTTTGAGGTTTTGTTCGAGATAGGTGCGCTGAGGTTCAGGCCCCGAAAGGATAACCATCAAATCGTATTTTATTGGAAGGTCTTTTTTCTCCAATCGACTCAAAGGCCCAAGGTATTGCAGGTTCAGCTTATTTTTTTTCAAATGGCCTAATTTCCCGGTCAGGTTGGGCTGCTTTTCAATGTCGGGAATCCAGCATTCGTTAAATTTTTTGATGAAATGCTGATGCAGTTTGCTCGAAATCCAGGTTGTTTTTCCCGAAAGGACATTCAGCTGATGGGTAATGAAAACGCTCGGGATTTTTTTGCTGTAAACACCAAGGCGGTTATCCGAAATGATTCCGTGGAGGTTGTATTCCCTAATCCATTTTTTGACTACTTTCTTTTCGGTAAAGATGGCATCAATCATCTTTGGGCTGTTTTTGATGAGCTTCCACTTAAAATCAGCGCCGTTTTTGGCATATTCAATTTCGTAGGAAGGCAGATTCAACGCCTGCAAATGCGGAAATTCCTTCTGCAATATTTGCAGTGCAACGCCATCGGAAGCGATTATTGGCGTAAAGCCGTTTTTTTCCAGCTCACGAATAATCGGCACACAACGCGTAGCATGACCCAAACCCCAATTTAAAGGAGCAACCAAAATATTTCTTGTAGCTTTTTCCAAGTTGTGAAATTACGGCTTTAACATTACAAAGTAAAAAAGATTTCGGATAGTTTATATTTCCTTAATTTTACCAAAAAATTAAGTTTGTGGGAAGTAAGAATAAATTAAAGCGGTTTAAGGAAAATGAAAGTTTTGAAAACGTTTTCCAGCCAACAAGGGAAGAAGTTGTAGGCGGTGAATTTCCATTGAGAGGAAAATGGAATAAGGACTTTTTTAAAAATGATAATCCAATTGTAGTAGAATTAGGTTGTGGAAAAGGCGAATATTCAGTCGGTCTGGCAGGACGTTATCCGGAAAAGAATTTTGTTGGAATTGATATTAAAGGCGCACGTTTCTGGCGTGGAGCCAAGACAGCCGTGGATAACGGAATGCATAATGTGGCTTTTGTCCGAACGCAAATCGAATTGATCAATTACATTTTTGCCGAAAACGAAGTAGACGAAATCTGGATCACCTTTCCAGACCCGCAAATCAAATACAAACGCACCAAACACCGAATGACCAATTCGGAATTCCTGCAGTTGTATAAAAAAATATTAAAACCGGACGGTGTTGTTAATTTAAAAACCGACAGCGAATTCATGCATGGTTATACGCTTGGATTATTGCATGGTGAAGGGCATGAAGTATTGTATGCCAACCACAATGTTTACAAAAATGAAGGTGCTCCTGAAGTAGTAACGGCAATTCAGACATTCTACGAAAATCAATATTTGGAAATCAACAAAGCAATTACGTATATTCGTTTTAAAATCAAATAGATGACTTATTTTTTGCCTCTTGTACTGGGTTTTTGCATTGCTTTTTTGGCGGTTATTCCCCCGGGTTTAATCAATATGACGGCAGCAAAAATCAGTACACAGGAAGGCAAAAATGAAGCGTTGAGTTTTGCCATTGGAGCCTCAATAATCATTTTTTTCCAAACGTTCACTGCGGTACTTTTCGCGAGGTTTATCAATAACCATCAGGAAATAGTGGCAACGCTCCAGGAAATTGGGATTTTCGTTTTTTCATTATTGAGTATCTACTTTTTCTTTATTGCCGAAAAACCAAAGAAAATCAAAACCGATAAAACCGTCAAAGGAAAATCCAATCGTTTCTTTTTGGGAATGTTGTTGTCAACATTGAATCTGCTTCCGGTTCCGTTTTATGTTTTTGCCAGCATGAGTTTACAGGCCTCGGGCTATTTTAGTTTTGATAAGATTCCGGTTTCGTCTTTTGTAATGGGAGTTGTTGTAGGCTCGTTTACGGTTTTTTACATCTACATCGTTGCCTTCAAAAAGATTGAAAAGGAAACCGAATTCCTGATGCGTAACATCAATACCATCATTGGTTCAGTAACTACTTTTATGGCAGTTGTAACCCTTCTTAAATTGCTTTATAAATAATGGAAGCCAATTTTTTTGAAAGAGTATATGAAATCGCAAGGCAGATTCCCGAAGGGAAAGTGACTTCGTATGGCGCCATTGCCAAGGCATTGGGAACAGCGCGTTCAGCACGAATGGTGGGCTGGGCAATGAATGCCTGCGGTGGCCGCGATGACGTTCCGGCACATCGCGTGGTTAACCGGGTTGGATTATTATCGGGCAAACATCATTTTGAAGGAACCAACCTCATGCAGCAATTACTCGAAAATGAAGGCATAGAAGTGGTCAATAACCAAATTGTCGATTTCGAAAAACATTTCTGGCAGCCTAAAATCCAGAAATAGTTCCATTACAACTTATATTCCGATAAACATTTTCAATTCATTAACGATAGTTTCAACACTTTTCGTATTATCTTTGCAATCTGTATTCAGTCTTAATAAAAGATTGTAAACAGCTAACAATAAGCAACAAATGAAATTAGACAGAAAAGAAATCCTTTCAGCTTTGGAAACCATTACCATTGCTGGCGAGGGAAAAAATATGGTTGAAAGTGGTGCGGTAAAAAACGTACTGACTTTTGGCAACGAAGTTGTGGTTGACCTGGTAATTGCAACTCCGGCGATGCACATAAAAAAACGTGCCGAAGACGACATCAAAAAATTGATACACGAAAAATTTTCACCCGAAGCTGTAGTGAAAGTGAACATAAAGGTGGAAACTCCAACCCAAAATCCAAACGAAATCAAAGGGAAAGCCATTCCGGGAATCAGCAATATCATTGCGGTGGCTTCTGGAAAAGGTGGTGTTGGAAAATCTACCGTGACGGCAAATTTGGCTGTGACACTAGCAAAAATGGGTTTCAAGGTTGGTGTTTTGGATGCCGATATTTATGGGCCATCCATGCCAATTATGTTTGATGTTGAAAATGAAAAACCAATTTCGGTTGAGGTTGATGGAAAATCCAAAATGAAACCAATCGAAAGCTACGAAATCAAACTCCTTTCTATAGGATTCTTTACCTCACCAAGCCAGGCTGTAATTTGGCGTGGGCCAATGGCTTCAAAAGCATTGAACCAGATGATTTTTGATGCCGATTGGGGGCAACTGGATTTTATGCTGATTGATTTGCCACCAGGAACCGGTGATATCCACTTGTCCATCATGCAATCGCTTCCAATTACAGGAGCTGTTGTTGTAAGTACGCCTCAAGCAGTAGCTTTGGCTGATGCCAAAAAAGGAGTTTCGATGTTCTTATCAGACAGCATTAATGTTCCGGTTTTGGGAATCATAGAGAATATGGCCTATTTCACTCCGGAAGAATTGCCAAACAACAAATATTATATCTTCGGAAACGGAGGTGCCAAAAATCTTGCAGACGATTTGCAGGTTCCGTTTTTAGGAGAAGTGCCATTGGTGCAAAGCATTCGTGAAGCCGGAGATTATGGAAGGCCTGCAGCATTGCAGACCGCTTCGGTAATCGAAAAGGTTTTTGAAGATATTACCCGAAACGTGGTTCAGGAAACCGTAAACAGAAACGAAAGCCTGCCGCCAACCGAAGCAATCAAAATAACAACTATGGCTGGATGTTCAGCCGTTAAAGGAAAATAAGATGAACACAGAAGAATTGACTTTAAACATCGAAAAAGCACTAAACGAAATCAGGCCATTTCTGAATTCAGATGGCGGTGATATTAGTTTGGTTTCCATTGAGGACGAAAAACACGTAAAGGTACGTCTTCAGGGAGCTTGTACATCATGCAGCTTAAGCATCAGCACCATGAAAGCAGGTGTAGAAACCACTATCAAAAAATATGCGCCACAAATAGAAACTGTAGAAAACATAGCTTAGTTGGGCGTTCCGCCGAAACAAGTTCGGCGTCGGGCTGTACGCGCTACATGGTAGCCAGCTCCCATCCCTAACGCAGATTTTCTACAAAACAACATCATGAGTTAAGACTTTGTAACTTTGCAACTTTGCAACTCTGCAACTTAAAAAAAATGATTGAAACAGATATATTAATAATCGGAGCCGGGCCAACTGGTCTTTTTGCTGTTTTTGAAGCAGGATTATTAAAACTAAAATGCCATATAATTGACGCTTTGCCACAAATTGGCGGTCAGTTATCAGAATTGTACCCTAAAAAACCGATTTATGATATTCCGGGTTTCCCCGAAGTATTGGCTGGAGATTTGGTGCACAATCTGATGGAACAGATCAAACAGTTCCAACCTGGCTTTACCTTGGCAGAAACTGCCGAAACAATCGAAAAATTAACAGACGGGACATTTATCGTTACTACAAATAAAGGAACAAAACATCACGCAAAAGCGATTGCCATAGCTGGTGGTTTGGGGACTTTTGAACCCAGAAAACCGGTTATTGAAGACATTGCCTTCTACGAAGAAAAAGGCGTTGAATATTTTGTAAAAGACCCAGAACAGTTCCGAGATAAAAAAATCGTAATTGCAGGCGGAGGAGATTCAGCATTGGATTGGAGTATTTTCCTTTCTGATGTTGCTTCAGATGTAACCTTGATCCACAGAAGGAATGAGTTTCGTGGCGCATTGGATTCAGTAGAAAAAGTACAGGAATTAAAGCATTCCGGTAAGATAAAATTAATTACACCGGCAGAAGTGGTAGGATTAAATGGTGCTGAACATCTGGAATCGATTGATATTGATGAGAATGGGGCACACCGCAACCTAAAAACCGATTATTTCATTCCGCTTTTTGGATTGACGCCAAAACTTGGCGCTATCGCTAATTGGGGACTGGAAATAGAAAAGAATGCCATCAAAGTCAACAATGCGTTGGATTATCAAACCAATATTGACGGAATTTATGCCATAGGCGACGTGAATACGTATCCTGGAAAACTAAAACTGATTTTGTGTGGTTTCCATGAAGCGACATTAATGTGCCAAAGTGTTTACAATCGAATCAATCCGGGAAAAAAGTATGTGTTGAAATACACCACAGTTTCCGGAGTCGACGGATTTGACGGAACACGGAAAGAGGCAGAAAAAGCCGTAGTAAAAGCCATAGAATAATGCAGCTCAACCATCCTGAACTAGTAGATTTATTAAAGAAAGCTTATTCGGCAGAAAAAGCTGCTTCTTTTGCTTATCAGGGTCATGCAGGTTCGGTTAAAGACCCCATCCAAAAAGCAGCAATCCGGCAAATCGAACTGGATGAATGGAAGCACCGCGCTGAGGTTTTGCAGATTATGAATGATTTCAATATTCCGATTTCGAAATGGTACGAAATCAAATTCCATGTTATTGGCAAGGTAATTTCAGCAAGTTGTTATGTAATTGGCTGGTTTATGCCCTTCTATTTTGCAGGAAGACTGGAGAGTGGCAATGTTTGTGAGTATTTCAGGATGATGCATTTCTTTAATGATCTTGGAATCACAAAATATAACCAGGTTCTTTATGAAATGGGCATCAAGGAAAAGGAACACGAAGTTTATTTTTTGGAAAAAATCAAAGACAATAAAATGCTTCCATTCTTTGAAAAATTATTTTCATGGGGAACAGGAAAAGGATTCAATGACATCGATTTGGACCAAAAATATCCCGTTGAACAATCTAACCAATATTGTAAAAAATAAATGTCTGACGTTACCCTAAAAATTACCGATAGGAATGGTGTTATCCATGAAGTCCAGGCACCAACCGACATGAACATGAATGTCATGGAGGTAATCCGTGCTTATGAGCTTGCCGAAGAAGGAACTATTGGAATTTGTGGCGGAATGGCAATGTGTGCTTCATGTCAGTGTTATGTTTTGAATGATGTGATTTCATTGGAACGCAATCCTGATGAGGAAGCAATGCTTTGGGAAGCTTATCATGTAAAGGATAATAGCCGATTGGGTTGTCAAATACCAATTACTCCCGAAATTGATGGTTTAGAAATTGAGATTGCTCCGGAACAATAAAAAAAGGATGGAATTTTTTCCATCCTTTTTTAAATTACAACTACCAACAATAAAAAAAGGATGGAAAAAATCCCACCCTTATTTTTGATTACAACTACTAATCATTCACTCAAAAAAAACAACTGGGCTAAAAGTAGTAATTGTCGACGAAGTATATAATAAATGAGGAGAACAAGGGAAAAATTGCGGTGAACAGATTTTTATGTACTACTTTTCGTAATCCAGGCACACTTCATTTTGTTATTTGGAAGTCATCATTTTACTGTCTTTGAAAACTCCATAATCATTTTCAAGTGTTAATTGATAAATATAATTCCCTGTCGAATATTTGCCCGTTGCATTAAATGGGATTTCGTGTTCGCCTGCACCTAAATCCTGATTGAAGATGGCGCCTAAATTCCTTCCGTTCAAATCATATAATTCTATTCTGACTTTTGAACTATTTTTTAAGGTTAAAGGAATGGTAGTCTGCTCTGAATACGGATTTGGATAATTTTGACCCAAAGTAAATTGTTTTGCATTTTCTGATTCGTAGTGCCCAACACCCAAAGTTCCGCTTCCCTGAACTCCTACTTCAAGATAGCTTTCATAACCGCCGATGCCTGCATTAGGCGTTAGTGTTGCCAATTGATAGGTATAACCATCTGAAAAAATATTGTCACTGGCATACGTTAAAGGATCTGCGCCATGAGTATACAACGTTGGATTAGCGGCATAAATCGCATTTTTGGCAGCAATGTTAAAAGTCAGTTGTGAAATTGCCGAATAAGCACTGCTGACATGAACCTGAAAATGGATGTGGCAAATCCTTCCATTGTACCAACCAGGAAAAATCGTTAGGAATTCCACTTCTCCATTGGCATCGGTATATTGATAACCACGCAGATAAGTAAGTCCGGCCTGGCCTTGATTCATACTGTTGCTGTACCCTGAATATAGCCCATCTTTGCTGCAATGCCAAATGTTGACCCTGACGTTCTGCATAACGCCACAGTTTCCAATTCCGTTGATTTTTAATTTAAGTTTAAAAGGGACACCAGTTCTGTCCTCTCTGATATCCTGTCTGAAATAATAAGTGTTTTCAGTTAAATCCAAAGGAAATGGTCCTGCAGTTTCACTTGGTATTAACGTACAAATTTGCGGATCTAAAGTTTCCTTTTCATTTTCGTTTTTTGCAAAAATACTTGTTGGTACAATAGCTGCTGCACCAGCTAAACCGGATAATCTTAAAAAGTCTC
Organism: Flavobacterium wongokense; assembly: GCF_021608265.1. Taxonomy (GTDB): domain Bacteria; phylum Bacteroidota; class Bacteroidia; order Flavobacteriales; family Flavobacteriaceae; genus Flavobacterium; species Flavobacterium wongokense. The sequence continues at coordinate 628,854 of NZ_JAKIHP010000001.1, read as the reverse complement.
TCTTATTCATTTTACTTTAAATTTGGTTACTCGAGTAAAATTAAAGTAAAGGATGCACAGAGAAAATTAAAATAGGTAAACTATTGGTAAATAGAGGTTAATCAAATTTTTTTAGAATTTCATCCTTGTAAGTTTCTCCAATCGGCACAGAAAATTCGTCAATTTGAATGACTTTATTCTGAATGGTTTTTACTTTGCTGATCGGGATGATATAGGAACGGTGTACACGCATGAACTTGGTCTCAGGGAGTTTTTCCAAAAGGCCCTTCATCGAAATGCGGGCAACGATTTTTGATTTATTTTTTAGGTGAATCTGGATATAATCATCCAAACCCTCAATGAGCAAAATATCTTCAAACTCGATGCGGTGCAATTTGTAATCGGCACGAATCATCAAATGTGTCTGGACTGCAGTATTGTTTTTGAATTGAAATTCGTTTCTGGCTTTTTGAACTGCAACCTCAAAACGTTCAAAGGAAAAAGGCTTTAATAAATAGTCGGTTGCATTTACATTAAAACCTTCAACGGCAAATTCGCTGTGCGCTGTCGTGAAAATCACCATCACATCACTCTCAAGCAATTTATAGAAATCGATTCCATTTTTATTGGGCATCTGGATATCCAGGAATAATAAATCAACCGGATATTTATTCAAATGCTTTATCGCTTCGCTTTGTTTGGTAAATGTTTTTTCCAGAGAAACAAAATCGATCTGTCCGCAGAAATGGGTGATTATCTGCAACGCTAATGGCTCGTCATCAATGGCAATTGCCCGAATCATAATAAATCAATTTTTAGGTTAACGTCATATACTTTGTCGTCTTCGCGGACTTCTAAATCGTATTTTCCGGAGTATATCAAATCTAACCTTTTTTTGGTGTTTTTCAAACCTTCTTCTGTTTTGAATTCCTCATCAATTTCACTGGCAACCATGGTGTTTTGCACATTCATATTGAGCAATTGGTCTTCAACGGTAATGTCAATTTTGATAAAAGAATTTTCATCAGGATTGATTCCGTATTTGAAAGCATTTTCAATGAACGGAATCAAAATCAACGGAGCAATTGCCCTTCCGGTAGTAGTGCCATGAACTTCAAAGGAAAGCGCCACACTTTTATCCAGTCGTAGTTTTTGCAGTTCAATGTAATCCTTAATATAATCGATTTCCTTGTTCAGTGCTACAAAATCCTGAGAGCTTTCGGTTACTACATAACGCATGATACCCGATAGTTTCAGTACGGCATTCGGAGCTTCATTCGACTTTTGCAGGGTTAGCGCATACAAGCTGTTCAAGGTGTTAAAAAGAAAATGCGGATTGATTTGTGCCTTTAAATAGGAAACTTCGGCATTGAGTTTCTCATCGTGGATTTCCATCAGCCTGCTGTTCATTTTTATCAGGAATGCCAACGCAATTACTAGAAGGAATGGAATGAGTATCTGGGCATCAAAAAATATTGGATGTTCAAAATGCGGAGGCCCAAAATCCCCTTTATGCATTGGTCCCGGCATCGGACCTCTGAAGCTATTGCCAAAAATAACCCTGGTAATCCCGATAATTATACCATAAGAACCTAATACTGATATAATGAAAAGGGTTTTCTTGTTGTTGAAATAAAGTTTTGGGATAAAGAAATAGTAAGAGGCATAAAAAAACACCAAAAGAAATACAAATCGGAGAAAAGATTCCTGAAACGGGGCGATGTAAATTAAGTCCCAACCTTCGCCAAAATCGGGCGAAGAAAAAACGGGAAGGCTCAAAAAAGTCAAACATCCCAAAAAGTTAATTAAAAAAAACCGCGTTGAATTATTCATAAAAATATACTTCCAATCAAATATAGGCAGAATATTTTTCAGCGGATAACAAATGCGATGAACTCTAAATATTTGTAGGTTAATCAGCGATTTTGATTTTTGCCAAAGGTAAAATACGCTCTACAAATTGGGTATAGGCAATTTCAGAAGGATGGAGTCCGTCACCGGCTACAAGTTCGGGTTGGGTCAAGCCCAATCTGGTAATATCAGTGATGTTCATAAACGTTATGCTGTTGGCCTGGCAATAATTTTGGGCAAATGCATTATAGTTGTCAATTTCAGTGGATATAGTAGTGTTTCCATTTCCGAAAGGTGTGTACGCGTAATCAGGAATTGAAATTACCATCACATTGTTTTTATCGCCTTTGGCTTTTTGGATGGCTTTTGTAACCAGTTCAGGAAATTCCTGTTCGTACACACTAAAGGGCATATGCTGGTATTGATTATTGACGCCGATTAACAGGGTGACCAAATCATAATCATCTCCGGAATCATCAACCGCAACAGCAGCTTTTAAATTGGATGTAGTCCAACCTGTAGTTGCAATTATCTTAAGCTGGAAAGAGTCATTCACATTTAGGTAATTGGAAATGCTGTCTTTTAATTGAGCGGGGAAACGACAGGTTGCACAGACACTCTCTCCTATGGTATAGCTGTCGCCAAGAGCCAGATATTTATAATATTTTGGATTGTTTGCTGTATTTTTTTCAACACTGCAGCCAAAAAGGAAGAGGCTCAAAGAGATTGTTGCTATTTTTACTAGTTGCTTCATACAGTTTATACGAGATTAAAGCAGGAAGAGTTTCAGAATCCAATAAAATAAAAAGGAGTCAAGTGACTCCATTTTTATTTAAACCAATTCCGGTTTTTGAATTATTTTTTCTTCGATTGCATCCCAAAGCCCAATCCTTTTTTCAAGTGCAAGGATTGATGTTTCTTCTACATCCTTCCATTTGTGTTCGTCATGCTGGCAAAGTTCTGTGATCATCTGCATTGCCATTGGGCCATGTTCATCGGCATCTAATTCGATATGCCTTTCAAAATAATAAATTAGTTTTGATAAATCGGTTTCAGGGAAATTCTGCTGGAAGCTTTTTAGGATTTCGGTAAACATATTCGGAATCAAATCTTCCCTTCCAAAAGTGAAAGCTGCGGCAATTTTATGCGATTTCCCCTCTTCAATAACACGAAAAGTAAAGTCTAAAAAGTCCTTAATTTTTGGATGCATATTACTTTGCCTGATTGCAATAAAGACATTTTTGGTATCAATAACGTTTTGCAGGAAACTTTCCAATTCCAATGTTTGGGCGCCACAATCTTTCATGGTGTCAACATACATTTCAAAATGGCTCAGTCGTTTTCCGTCCAAAGTCAAATCGCTTTCCTCTGCCAAAACAATTTCATTAATCAAATATCGTGTTTCCGGATTTGCAGATGCAAACCAAGGCGTAGTTGTACTGGTTAATTTGTTTTGCAATGCTTTTAGTAATGACATAAAGTCCCAAACAGCATACACATGGCTTTCCAAAAACTGATGCAGGTCATCCATAGTCTTCACTTTTTTGTAAAGAGAATGATTGAGCAATAGGTCTTTTTGTGGTTGTATCTTTTGATTGATTAATCTGGTATTCATAGCGTTTTTGGATATATACGATTTATAAAATCCCAAAGTTTGGAATCGGCGTAAAAGTAAAAATGCTTCCCGAAAAAGAGAAGCATTTTATATAAATTTTATCTATTGTTTGATGCTATTTAAAAGCCGGAATTCCGGTAATGTCTGCACCGGTAATCAACAGGTGGATGTCGTGTGTTCCTTCATAGGTAATCACCGATTCCAGGTTCATGCTGTGGCGCATGATAGAATATTCTCCAGTGATCCCCATTCCACCTAACATCTGGCGTGCTTCACGAGCAATGTTGATTGCCATGTCTACGTTATTTCTTTTTGCCATCGAGATTTGAGCCGTAGTAGCTTTTCCTTCGTTTCTTAAAACGCCTAATCTCCACGTTAATAATTGCGCTTTGGTGATTTCGGTAATCATTTCGGCTAATTTCTTTTGTTGTAATTGGAATCCACCAATTGGTTTTCCAAATTGGATTCTTTCTTTTGAATATCTTAAGGCAGTATCGTAACAGTCCATTGCTGCTCCGATTGCTCCCCATGCGATTCCGTATCTTGCCGAATCCAAACACATCATTGGTGCGCCTAAACCAGATTTTCCTGGCATTAGGTTTTCCTTTGGGACTTTTACATTGTCAAAAATCAATTCACCCGTTGCCGAAGCACGAAGTGACCATTTGTTGTGGGTTTCCGGAGTTGTAAATCCTTCCATTCCTCTTTCAACAATCAAACCGTGGATTCTTCCCGATTCGTCTTTTGCCCAAACTACGGCAACATCTGCAAACGGCGCATTTGAAATCCACATTTTGGCACCGTTCAATAAATAATAGTCGCCCATATCCTTGAAATTGGTTACCATTCCGCTTGGATTCGAACCAAAATCAGGCTCGGTCAATCCAAAACATCCCATCATTTCTCCTGTTGCCAATTTTGGCAGATACTTTTTACGCTGCTCTTCGGTTCCAAATTTCCAGATAGGGTACATTACCAAAGAAGATTGTACCGACGAAGTAGAACGAACACCAGAATCTCCTCTTTCAATTTCCTGCATGATCAAACCATACGAAATCTGGTCTAAACCGGCACCACCATATTCTTCAGGAATGTATGGCCCAAAACCACCAATTTCACCCAATCCTTTGATAATCTGGTTAGGGAATTCAGCGCGTTGTGCATACTCTTCAATAATTGGGGAAACTTCGCGTTTTACCCACGCACGGGCAGAATCACGAACTAATTTGTGCTCTTCGGTCAATAAATCATCTAAATTGTAATAATCGGGAGCTTGAAATAAATCTGGTTTCATATATCTTTCTTCTTTAAAATCTTTAACGAAAACGTTTGCAAAGCTAAAGAATCTTTAACTAAATTCCCATGAAGAATTTATAATTTTTTGAAGCTGTTTGCTCCGCCAGTTCGCTGCTTATTAGGAGCTCGTGTCCAGCTGTCCACTATATCTTTTTATCTTGTCTGGCAACAAGATAAAAAGGATGCCATTCCCATCTGGGCTAGGGGTTTATTTCAGTTTATCGAATTCCGCTTTTTTAACCATCAGGAATTCCAAAATTGCCAACTCATCATTGCTTTCAATGACCATTTTCGATTTAGGATCGGCCTCACAATATTCCAGGAATCGCGAAGTCTGGTCGGGTTTTAATTTGAGTGTTTTGGTGTAAAGTGATGCATCAAAATTGGCTTTGGCATAATCGGTGAAGGATAACGGAGCGCCTTTATCGGCAACCTTTACTTTTTTGCTTTTAAATAGTTTGCCAATCATTTTGCCAATCATGACAAAGTCCATTCCGTTTTCAATTTCTCCGGTGTAGACTTCCTTGTTTCTGGGCATCCTTGCGTCTTTTTGAATTCTTGCCGTTTTGATATCAGTTTGGGACATCTCTGCTTTAATCGCCTTTAGTTGGGTTATCTCAATTTCCTTTAGAAGAATAGGTTTGTCAACCAGTTTTATAAACAGGGTTCCGTTCTGATAATCTTTAGCGGTTACAGTATACTTTTGGTCCACAAAACTTTCAGACATCAGGATAAGCACATCATCGGTTTTGGCTTCAATGTCAAACTCACCCAAATTATTGGTCTGCGTGAATTTTTTGGTGGTAAAATTGATGACGTCAATATTTTTCTGGTAACTATCCTGATAGGAAATTTTTCCGTGAAGTACTTTTCCATTTTGAGAAAAAGCGATTGCATAGCTAAAAAGGCAGCAGGCAAATAATAAAAATGATTTCATGGCTGGGATTTTAGAAAGAGCATCTAAATTAACGATTTCCCTGCTTCTTTACTAATAAGGAACTGTTAATTATTTTAAAAGTGGACAGGCTACGCGCAATAACGTATTTCATAAAATAAATAGTATCTTTAACATTGTACTCTAAACCTTTGCAGGATGAGAAGAAAAGTTAGCATTGTTGAGGACGACCGCGATTTGCGCGAAGCAATGAGCCTGATGATACAATTCACCGAGAATTATCAGCTGGTCAGTGCTTTTGAAAATGCCGAAGAGGCGATAGAAAAATTGCAGGAACTGGATGTCGATGTGGTTTTGATGGATATCAATCTTCCGGGTTACAGCGGAATAGAATGCGTAAAAAAATTAAAAGCGCTTTTTCCAAAAATGCTTTTCCTGATGTGTACTTCTTACGAAGACGACGATAAAATATTCCAAAGCCTTAAAGCCGGAGCCAGCGGTTACATCCTAAAAACCGATGGCCCGGTCAAAATCATCAATGCACTTGACGAACTCTTTGAAGGCGGAAGCCCAATGACCAGCAGCATTGCCCGAAAGGTAGTTGCCAGTTTTTCAAAAATGAATGTAAATGACGCCAATGTAGAAACGCTTACGGTTCGGGAAAAGGAAATCCTGGATTCGCTTGCCCGAGGCAGGATGAACAAGGAAGTTGCCAATGAACTCGAAATCAGTATTGGAACCGTTCGGAAACACATTCAGCATATTTATGAAAAACTTCATGTAAATACGCGTGTTGAAGCCGTTAATCTTTACTTGAAACGATGAAATTACAGCTATTCGGATTCTTCATTATTTGCTGTCATTTTGGACTTGCGCAATCAGTTTCAAAACCTCCATCGGCAATCAATTTCGCAGCCTGCACTACATCCGAATGTAAAATCAGGAATTCCTTTATCACCTCAGAGTATTACCTTGACAGCGATGATATTGATGCTTCGCAAAAATGGCTCAATATTACCAAAGACCTTTTGAATCCTGAGAAAATAGATTCAACCCATTGCTATGTGCACAGCATGCAGTCGGAGTTGTTTTATTACAATGGCTTGTTCCAATTCGGGAAAAATGAAGCCCGAAAGCAAATTGGCCTTGCCAAAAAAATTAAGGACAGCCTCATGATTTCCGACGCGTATTTTTTCCTTGCCATCAACCAAATGGAATTAGGAGAGCATCAGGATGCCCAAAAGGCCCTATGGTCATGCAGGGACTTTTATCCAAAAAGAAAGCTTAAGAAAAGGATGCGTTCCATCATTCAAAATGAACACATCTATAATAACCTGGCTCAGGTAAAACTCAGGCTGCACCAGTCTGATTCTGCTTTTTGGTATAACAAAAAGGCCTATCAGTTTGCTCTAAAAGCCAACAGCCGAAGGGGAATTCCAAACGTTGAGCAAAGTTTCGGTGAGATTTACCTAATGCAAAAAAAGAATGACAGTGCGGCATTCTATTTCAAAAAAAGTGTGCTGTCGGCGTATAAAAGTCAGTATTATGACATTGTTTTGGTTAATGATGCATTTTTGATGGAATGCTACAAAGACAAGCCTGCGTTTCGTAAATCCTACTATAACGATGGATTGATTTTGATGAAACACCATATCGTAAATGCTACATTCCGGAAACTATTTTTTACAAGGGCACTTCATGTTTATCAAGGCCTGGATGCAGAAAAAACAATGGAAATCCAGCAAAAAATTATTGAAATGGATGCCAAAACGCAGGCGCGCGGGAATTTGTATTTCCAAAATTTCACAGACCAATACATCCGCAATGAAAAAAAGCTCCTTTCGCTCGAAGTACAAAAATTAAAAAGGCAGAAAGACATCGTAATTTTTCAATTGTTGATTGCCATTCTCGTGGTAATTCTTTTGGCTTTGGCCGTTATGTACATCCGAAGGAAAAACAAAATCAATTCCACTTTACTCGATCAGAAAAATGAAATCAGCAAAGATCTACATGATGACATTGGCAGTGGAATTTCGAGTATACTAATCCATTCCGATTTGTTGCAGAAAACTGCAGAGACCAATGAAAAGCAAAAGCTGCTGCTCAGTAAAATCAGTCTTACAGCGCAGGAAGTGTCGCAACGCATCAACACCTTTATCTGGTCGCTCAACGCCGAAAACAATACCTTGAGGGATTTTATGGAATACCTGAAACTGTATGCCGAAAATTTATTTGAAGGAACACCTTTGGAGTTGGAGTTCATTGAGGACGAAGAAAGCCACAAACATTTTTTGCTTGATGGGAAAACCAGGAAAAATTTGTTCTTCAGCATTAAGGAAATTTTTAATAATGCTTTGAAACATTCCAATGCGGATAAGATTACGATAATGGTCAGCATTGTTGAAAAAAAGAACCTGTTTATAAGGATACAGGATAATGGAGGCGGAATTTCGGGTCAGAATTATTTTGGCAACGGATTGAAAAACCTTCAAAAAAGGGTTGAGGAAATGAACGGAACCATTACAATGGAAACCAAAAACGGTTTGTCGACTTCTATAATCATTCCGCTATCGGAATAAATTCCCTATACGCGCTTTGGAGTATGTTTTTATGATAAGCAGACCAAACTCCATTTTTGACAGATAAAAACCCAATGTCATACTCCCAATATCGTATTGTGCCACAATCAAATAAGCTTGAATTTTACATTGCCTCAAAAACTGTTTAACAGCTAAATCAATTGTAAAATGAAAAAGTTTTATTTAGCCATTGTATTGTTTTGCTGCCAAATGATTTGGGCACAGGTCGGAATCAATACTACAGCTCCCAACGCGCAGTTGGATATTCGTTCAACAAACCAGGCTTCACCAACAACTACTGACGGAATCCTGATTCCAAAAATTGATTTTTTCCCGAGCACCCCATCGGCAGCCCAACAGGGAATGATCGTTTACCTGACGACATTGGTAAGTGGCAATGCGCCGGGTTTTTATTATTGGGATAATCCAACTTTAACCTGGATTGCCATAGCCAGTAGCCTAAATAGCTGGGGACTGAAAGGCAATGCTAATACTAATCCTGCAACCAATTTTCTCGGAACGACAGATAATATCGACCTGACTTTTAAACGAAACAATGCCAAAGCAGGCTCGATAGAATTTACAAACACCGCATTTGGCAACTTCGCAGCAAATTCCAGCACTTCGGGAACACGCAATACGGCAATAGGTGCACTTTCATCATTTACGGCCAACACAGCAACTGACAATGTTGCTGTTGGTTATAATGCACTATCCTTAAATACCGGTTCTGAGAATACAGCGGTTGGTTCAAACGCCTTGCAGCAAAGTCCGGGTGGCTTTAACTCGGCTTTCGGATTCAAAGCGCTTAATGCCAATACAGCCGGAAGCAATAATGTGGCAATTGGCCACAGCGCCATGCAGTTGGGAAGCGGAGGAAACTTCAATTCAGCTTTAGGTTATAGTGCGCTCAATGGCAATAATAGTGGCAATAATAATGTGGCAATTGGTGCCAATTCATTATTCTCCAACAACGCTTCAGATAATACCGCAGTTGGTTTTAATACAATGAGAAACAATAGCACGGGTACCGGCAATGTTACCGTTGGATACGAGTCGATGCGCAACAATACAGGAAGTTTTAATGTAGCCTTAGGGCATAGTGCGGCTTTTTCAAATTCATCGGGCACCCGAAATACAGCATTGGGAACGCTCTCCTTATTTTCAAATAATGGCGGAAGCAACAATGTGGCGGTGGGTTACAATTCATTGTCAGGAAACACCGCTTCAGAAACTACGGCTGTAGGAGCCAATGCCCTGCAGCATAATTCCGGAGGTTTTAACACGGCAGTTGGCTTCAATGCCTTAAATGTAAACACTGGAGGGAGCAACAATACGGCAGTAGGGCATGGTGCTTTGCAGAATAGTAATGCCAATCAGAATTCGGCTTTCGGATTCAACGCCCTTAATCTAAACAATAATGGGACAAACAATACGGCAATGGGATTCAACGCCTTAGCATCAAGTAGTAGCGCTACAGATAATACGGCTATTGGAAATAGCGCATTGGTGGTAAACACGTCCAATTATAATACGGCCTTGGGATCCAATGCATTGATACAAAATTCAGGTGGACAGGGCAATACTGCCGTGGGATTCTTTTCAATGCAGGGCAATACTGGTGGGAATTTCAATACCACTTTGGGCTATTTATCTACAGTCGCCAGTAGTAGTTTAACCAATGCCACCGCCATTGGTGCACTAGCTACTGTTGGATCAAGCAATTCTTTGGTTTTGGGAAGCGTCAACGGTTTTAATTCCTCTTTTTCCAATACGAATGTTGGGATAGGAGTTATTGCACCACTGGATAGATTACATGTAGTTGGCAATATCCGCATGGTAGATGGAAACCAGGGAGCAGGAAAAATCCTGACCAGTGATGCCAATGGGACGGCTTCCTGGGCAAACGCTCCGTCAAGCGGCTGGAGTTTAACAGGGAATTCCGGAATTGGTTCAACAAATTTCATTGGGACTACCAACGATGCCGATTTGATTTTTAAACGATTTGGCACCGAATCAGGGAGGATTACCTCTTTACTTACCGGCAATACTTTTTTTGGTTTTCAGAGTGGAATTGCAGCTACGGGTGGTAATAATACCTATATAGGGGGATTGGCTGGTAATGCCAATACAACCGGGCAGGAAAATGTAATGGTAGGAAGGCTCGCTGGCGGAAGTGGTGCCTCAGGATCTGATAATGTTTTTGTTGGCAATGCTGCAGGATTAATAAATACGGCAAACCAGAATACTTTTGTGGGAGGTTTTGCCGGAAATGGAAATATGAATGGTCCCAATAATACTTTTGTTGGTTATTCCAGTGGAGACAATACAAATGGTAGCGGAGGCCAGAATACTTTTATAGGGGCGTTTTCGGGAACAGTTAATACTGCCGGAGTAAGGAACACCCTTCTTGGCACGAATACTAATGTTACTACCAATAGTTTAACAAATGCAGGAGCTATAGGGGCTGACGCTACTGTAAGCACCAGTAATTCATTGGTTTTGGGAAGTGTCAACGGAGTAAATTCGGCAACAGCTACTGTCAATGTCGGAATTGGAACTACGTCACCTTTAGACCGATTGCATGTGGCAGGAAGCATCCGTATGGTGGATGGGACTCAGGGAAATGGGAAAGTACTGACCAGCAACGCCAACGGAACCGGAAGCTGGCAGACCCTTTCCACAAATTATTGGGGTTTGAATGGAAATGCGAGTACCAATGACCCGGCAGTACCAACAACTTATGGCACTTCAACTATTGGGGGAGCCGAAAACTGGAGCGGTACGACTGATGCCAATGATTACGTTTTGGGAACCAATAACATTGAGCGCCTACGGATAAAACAGACCTCAGGTTTTGTGGGTATTGGAACTGCTGCTCCTTCAAGGAAGCTCCATGTTTTTACAGGTTCAAGTGGTGGAACTCCAAATGGTAACGCCGATTTTGTTTTGGAGAGCAATGGTGCTGTTTACCAGCATTTTCTGGCGCCTTCAACCAATGAAACCGGACTGTTGTTTGGCTCCAATGTAAGCTCGATACGCGGTGGCGTTTTGTATAGCAATAATACCGATATATTGCAATTTAGGGCTGGCGGAAATACCAATAGGATGATTATTACCGGCGCTGGAGATGTGGGCATTGGTAATACGCCTGGCGGACAATTTGAGCTTTCGCTTGATGAAGGGCGTAAACCAGGAACAACGGTTTGGACACTGACTTCAGATGCGAGATTGAAAAATGTGGAAGGTGATTTTACGATGGGTTTAAATGAAATCAGGCAGCTCAAGCCCATTCGTTACCATTATAAAAATGTGGGTCAACGTATTTTCGAGCCAAAGGTCCTTGAAACTGAATTCAGCGGTTTTCTGGCGCAGGATATTCAAAAAGTATTTCCGAATTGCGTTACGACTGATGACGATGGTTATTTAAGTCTGAATATGCATGATGTTCTGATTGCTTCAATCAATGCACTCAAGGAATTGGACGCAAAAAACAAGCAGTTACAGGAAGAAAACGAAAAGCTTAAGGTTAAACTGCAACAACATGATGAACAAATAGCCAAAATCTTGTTGGAACTCGAGAAAAGAAATTAACTACATCTTAAGGTAAAAATCCTTAGTCAGATTGATGTAATCTTCGGTATATTGATGACGGGCTGTTTCAATGACGAGTTCGTCTTCCTCGATTTTTTCTTTTTTGGTAAAGGAAAAAGCGAGCAGGCTTCGTTTGATTTCTGTGGTTGAAGTGCCTTTTACACGTGTGATCTTAAACGGATGCAAATCGAAATCCTGAGCCAAAGCAAGGAACCTTTCCTCTTCCCTGAACGGAATAATTACTGCGAAAATGCCATTTTCAGACAGCAATAATTGAGCGGCTTCAACCAAATCCTCAAAAGGCAAAGCATCCTGAAATCGTGCTAAATCGCGTTGTTCGCTTTCGGTTTTATAGTCTTCGCTGTAAAATGGAGGGTTTGAAATGATGAGGTCATACTCGTCTTCGGGTTCTTCCATAAACTCATCCAAACCCGCGTGGAAACAGAATAAGCGGTCACCCCAATTAGAGCTTTCAAAATTTTCGACGCATTGTTCGTAAGCGTTTTCGTCAATTTCAATCGCATCAATCTGTTCAGCGTTGCTTCTTTGGGCAAGCATTAAGGATAATATTCCCGTTCCGGCGCCAATGTCCAAAACAGAAAAAGGGTTATTGTCGACAGGGCACCACGCACCAAGCAAAACACCGTCGGTACCGACTTTCATCGCGCAGCGGTCTTGTTGGATAGTAAATTGTTTGAATTGGAACACAGTGTTGAGGGAATAAGGATATTTTTAGCCCCGATTGGAGCAAGCTACCATGTAGCGCGGAAAGCGGGATAAAGCTCCTAAAGATACATTTCGATTAAGCCTTCCGGTAAATCCATGATGACTTTTTTGTTTTCGCGGTCGATTTTCACGAGGAACTGGTCAATCATGGGAACCAGGATTTGTACAGCACCATTTTCGACTTCAAATAAAGGTTGGGCTGTAGAGTCATTGATGGAAACAATTTTTCCGAAAATGCCAAGGCGCTTGTCTTCAATTTCGAATCCGATGACTTCGTGGAAATAGAATTTGTTGCCTTCCAGTTTGGGAAGCATGTTTAAAGGAAGATAGACTTCGCAGCCAATCATTTTGTCGGCTTCCTCTTCGGATTCCATGTCTTCAAATTTGACACGAAGGAAATCATTTTTGTGCAGCGAACTGTTTTCAATAAAAAATGGAATCAGATCTTTGTTGAATTCAACAAATACTGATTCCATGTTCTCATATAACTCGGGTTCGTCGGTATCTAAATAGATAAGTACTTCCCCTTTGAAACTAAATTTTTTTGCAATTTTACCTAAATAGAAACAATCCTTTTTACGCATAACTGCCTTGAAGTATTAAGCTTCAGTTTCTTCACTAGTTTCTTCAGCAGCAGGAGCTTCTGGAGCTTCCTCAACAGCCGGAGTTTCTTCAGCAACCACTTCTTCTGCAGCAGGAGCTTCTTCTGTAGCAACTTCAGCAACAGTTTCTTCAACAGCCGGAGTTTCCTCAACAGCTACTTCAGCAACAGCTTCCGGAGCTTCAGTTTCCTCAACAGCAACTTCAGGTGCCTCTTCAACCGCAACTTCCTCTTCTACTTTTGCAGCTTCAACAGCGGCAGCAGCACGTTTGTCGCTTGCAGCTTTTTCAGCTTTCAAAGCTTTAGCTTTTGCATCTGCCTGTGCTTTTGATAAGCCTTCGGTTTTAGCAGTTACTTTGTTTGCTTTTTCCTCTAACCATTTAGCCAATTTTGCATCAGCCTGCTCTTGCGTTAAAGCTCCTTTACGAACTCCTCCATCAAGGTGGTGTTTCATTAAGGCTCCTTTGTAAGAAAGGATAGCTCTTGCAGTATCAGTTGGCTGTGCTCCATTGTGTAACCATTGAACCGCTTGGTCAATGTTTAAATCAATAGTTGCAGGGTTTGTGTTTGGATTGTAAGTTCCTAATTTTTCAAGGTATCTACCATCTCTTTTTGATCTAGCATCAGCTGCTACGATCCAGTAAAAAGGTTTTTGTTTTTTACCGTGTCTTTGTAATCTAATTTTTACTGACATAATCTTTTTGATTAATTTGAGGTACTCGACCTCGTTATTTTTAAGGGTGCAAAGATAACTTTTTTTTCAAAACAAACTAATTCCAGCGAAAGTTTTTGATTATAAGTCGCTTTAACTTTTGACTTTAACATTAAATTTTTAAAAAATAAATTGGCTTTTTGCATTAAAAAGTTATTTTTGTGAACAAATACAATGAAAATGAAAAGATTTCTGCCCCTATTTATACTTGCCATTGCACTTTCTTCCTGTCAGGACGATGTGAAATTCAGCAATCCTGGTTTTCAGGCCCTAAAAGACGATGTTCTTTGGCAGGCAACTGATGCCAGAGCTTATGTTTCTACCGATGGAAAATTAACCATCGAAGCAATGACATCCTATGAGACGCTTACTTTAAGCACAGCAAGTGCTAACGAAGGCACTTATCTTTTAGGGACGCCAAACACAGACAATGGAGCCTCTTATTTTTCAAATTTTAACGAACAGGAGTTAGAGTACGGAACTATTGCTGCACCTGGTCCAATTTCAAATATCAATTTGTTAACCGGAGGAACGGGTTATGTTAGTGGAGATAATGTTGGTACAACTGGTGGCTCAGGAACCGGTTTGATACTAAGCATTGTTGCCAATGCTTCGGGAGTCGTGACGGGAATAACGCTTACCTCAAGAGGTGCAGGTTATATTGCCGGAGATGTGATAACGGTTGTTGGAGGAAACAACAATTGTAAGTTTAGGGTTATCAATGTACAAACGAGCAGTGGTGAAATCGTAATTGAGGAGTTTGATAATTTAAGCATGACCGTTACCGGAACCTTTAAATTCAATGCCGCTAAATCCAACGGAGCTACTTTTGGAGGGCCATACCTGAATTTCCAACACGGAGTATTTCATAAAATCAGAATTTACCCATCAATATAATCCTGGGAAACAAAAAATAGCAAAGCCATCTGAGAAGATGGCTTTTTTATGTTAATAATATAATAAAGTCCAAATTTATAGCGGTTTGCATTTTATTTAAATTACCTTTGTGACTGAACATTAAATATATAATATGAACATTTTTGTTGGAAGTCTTCCGTTCAGTATTGACGAAGCAGATTTAAGAGAGTCTTTTGAGGCTTATGGAACAGTTGACTCTGTTAAAATTATTACCGATAAATTTACCGGAAGAAGTAAAGGATTTGGTTTTGTTGAAATGTCTAATGACGAAGAAGCTCAAAAAGCTATCGACGAATTAAACGGAGCAACAGTGGAAGGGCGTACAATTGTAGTAAACAAATCGGAGCCAAAACCAGAAGGAGAAAGAAGATCTTTCAACAACAACCGTTCAGGCGGTGGTGGTTACGGAGGAGGAAATTCTCGCGGTGGTGGAGACAGAGGAAGATACTAGTCTTACATAAAATATACTTTAAGGCCATCTCAATTGAGGTGGCTTTTTTTATTCTTTGTTGATAACTAAAATTTATTTTTCGAACCCTAAAATGTATTTTTGTTTCAATTCAAAAGCGCTTTTTTGAAGTTTGTTTTTTCCTAAAATTACTAATAGATGTATTTAATTTTCGATACCGAAACTACTGGTTTGCCAAGAAATTGGTCGGCTCCAATTACCGATACGGATAATTGGCCAAGATGCATTCAGATTGCCTGGCAGTTGCATGACGAACTCGGAAACCTTATAGAACATCAGGATTATTTAGTAAAACCCGAAGGCTTCAATATTCCATTTGACGCCGAAAGGATTCATGGGATTTCAACTGAATTAGCGCTACAGGAAGGAGTTTCATTACAGGAAGTTTTAGAAAAATTCAACATCGCTTTATCAAAATCCAAATTCATAGTTGGGCAGAATGTTGGCTTTGATGTAAATATCATGGGGTGTGAATTCCACCGAATGGGAATAACCTCACCGATGGTTTCGATGCCGGTTTTGGATACCTGTACCGAAGTCACAGCCTCACTTTTGAAACTGCCTGGTGGTCGTGGCGGAAAATTTAAGCTGCCAACCCTTACCGAACTGCATCAGTATCTTTTTGGAGAACCATTTGCGGAAGCGCACAACGCAACTGCCGATGTGGAAGCAACAACCCGTTGTTTCCTCGAGTTGGTTAACCGTGAGATTTTCACCAAAGAAGAATTAGATGTTCCTGCAGATTATTTCAAAAGATTCCACGAAAATAATCCTCAGGAAATCAAGCTTATCGGATTGAAACATATCAATCTCAAACAAGCTTCGGATGCAATTAAAAAACAATTCCAGCCGAAAGAAGAGGTTATTTCAACGGATTCCGACAAGCAAATCCATCACAATTTAGCCGATGTCGATTTTGTGCATCTGCACAATCACACGCAGTTTTCGGTGCTTCAGTCAACAATCAGCGTAGCCGATTTGGTAAAAGCTGCTGCGCAAAACAAAATGCCGGCAGTTGCGATGACCGATCATGCTAATTTAATGGGTGCCTTTCAATTTGTACGTGATATTTTATACCATAATAAATCGGCTGCAGCCAAAAACAAACAGGCAGAGGAAAACGGAGAAAATCCAACAGAAACTATCATTAAGCCAATTGTAGGTTGTGAATTTTTTGTATGTGATGATTTGAATGATAAATCAAGGAAGGACAATGGTTACCAAATCGTTTTCCTGGCCAAAAATAAAAAGGGTTACCACAATCTGGCAAAATTATCATCCATCGCTTACACCGAGGGATTTTATTATGTGCCCCGAATTGACCGAAAAGTAATCCAACAATACAAAGAAGACTTAATCGTTTTGTCGGGAAATTTATATGGCGAAATTCCGAGCAAGATTTTAAATATTGGTGAAAACCAGGCCGAAGAAGCCCTAACCTGGTGGAAGCAGGAATTTGGAGACGATTTCTATTTGGAATTGATGCGCCACAACCAGGAAGATGAAAACCGCGTAAATAGTTCCCTGCTTGCCTTGGCCAAAAAGCACAATGTCAAAACGGTTGCAACAAACAATGTTTTCTATATTGATAAACAAGATGCGAATGCACACGACATTTTGCTGTGCGTACGAGATGGTGAAAAACAATCTACGCCTATAGGCCGTGGCCGCGGTTACCGCTACGGATTGGATAATCAGGAATATTATTTCAAATCGGGTGAAGCCATGAAAAAGCTTTTCCACGATTTGCCCGAAGCCATTGCCAACACCGAAGAAATTGTCAGTAAAATTGAAATTTACGATTTGGCACGTGAAGTGCTGCTGCCAAAATTTGACATTCCAACAGAATTTTTAGTTCCCGAAGATGAGGCCGATAAAGGCAAACGCGGAGAAAATAAATTCCTGCATCATTTGACTTACAAAGGAGCAGAAAGACGTTATGCCGAAATTACGGCAGAAATTAAGGAGCGCATCGATTTTGAATTGCTGACTATTGAAAACTCAGGTTATCCGGGTTACTTTTTGATTGTACAGGATTTCATTGCAGAAGCCCGAAAAATGGGAGTTTCCGTTGGGCCGGGCCGTGGATCCGCAGCAGGTTCTGTTGTGGCGTACTGCCTTGGGATTACTAATATCGATCCATTGATGTATAACCTGCTTTTTGAGCGTTTCCTGAATCCGGACAGGGTTTCCCTTCCCGATATTGATATCGATTTTGATGACGAAGGACGAAGCAAGGTCATGGATTATGTAATCCAAAAATATGGCTCGAAACAGGTTGCCCAAATCATTACCTATGGAACGATGGCAACAAAATCGAGTATCCGTGATACCGCAAGGGTTATGGATTTGCCACTTTTTGAAGCCGATAAGGTCGCCAAACTGATTCCGGGAATGATGCCGTCAAAATGGAATTTGGCGCGGCTCTTATCGGAAGATGAAGCCTTAATCAAAAAAACACTGCGTCCCGAAGAATTCGACAAGGTAAAAGAACTGATTTCGCTTTCGCGAGAAGGAAATTTATGTGCTGATACGATAAACCAGGCAAAATTCCTTGAAGGAAATTTAAGGAATACCGGAATCCACGCTTGCGGTGTGATTATAACGCCCGACGATATTACCAATTTCGTCCCGGTTGCTACTGCCAAAGATTCCGATTTGTTTGTTACGCAATTTGATAACTCAGTCGTTGAAAGCGCCGGATTATTGAAAATGGACTTCCTGGGTTTGAAAACCCTAACATTGATTAAGGACACAGTAAAACTGATAAAATACAGAACAGGGAAAGACCTCAATCCCGATGAATTCCCTATTGACGACGTGAAGACCTACGAGCTTTTCCAGCGTGGTGAAACGGTTGGAATTTTCCAATATGAGAGTGCCGGAATGCAGAAATACATGAAGGAACTCAAGCCAACGGTTTTTGGAGATTTGATTGCGATGAATGCGCTATATCGCCCTGGGCCAATTGCGTATATCCCGAGTTTTATCAAACGTAAGAATGGTGAAGAGGAAATCGTTTACGACCTTGACGCCTGTGAAGAATTGTTGAGCGATACATATGGAATTACAGTTTACCAGGAACAGGTAATGCTTTTGTCCCAAAAACTGGCGAATTTCTCAAAAGGTGATGCCGATGTTTTGCGTAAGGCTATGGGAAAAAAACAGAAGGATGTCCTTGATAAGATGAAGCCAAAATTCATTTCACAGGCTGTAACCAATGGACATTCGGCTGAAAAGCTGGAAAAAATCTGGAAGGACTGGGAAGCTTTCGCGGAGTATGCCTTCAACAAATCGCACTCGACCTGTTATGCCTGGATTGCGTACCAAACGGCTTATTTAAAAGCCAATTATCCTGCGGAATATATGGCTGCAGTTCTGTCCAATAACATGAATGACATCAAGCAGGTTTCTTTCTTTATGGAGGAATGCAAACGAATGGGGTTGGAAGTTTTGGGTCCGGATGTGAACGAGTCGTTTTATAAATTTACCGTAAACGACAATTACGCTGTACGTTTTGGGATAGGTGCCGTTAAAGGCGTTGGAGCAAACGCCGTTGACACCATTGTTCAGAATAGGAAAGAGGAAACCTATAAATCGATATTTGATTTAGCCAAGAAAATAGACCTGCGTGCCGCGAATAAAAAGGCTTTCGAAAGCCTTGCCCTTGCTGGTGGATTTGATTGTTTTCAAAATACGCATCGGGCGCAATATTTCCATATAGAAGGTGAAGGGATTACTTTTTTGGAAAAGGCAATCCGCTACGGATCGAAATTCCAGGAGAATGAAAATTCTTCACAGGTCAGCCTTTTTGGCGATGCGAGTGAAGTCCAGATTGCAGAGCCGGTTGTTCCGCCATGCGAGGAATGGAGCACTATGGAAAAGTTAGCCAAAGAAAAAGAGGTGGTCGGAATTTACATTTCGGGTCATCCATTGGATGATTATCGTTTTGAAATGAAATACTTCTGCAACAGCAAACTCGAAAATCTGAAAAACCTTGAAAACTACATCGGAAAATCATTGACTTTTGCCGGAATTGTAACCAATGTTCAATATCGCACTGCCAAAAACGGAAAGGATTGGGCAATGTTCACCTTGGAAGGTTATGATGAAAGCCATGAGTTTAGGATTTTTGATGAAGAATACCTCAAATTCCGACATTTCCTTGTGAACAATCAATTTGTTTATTTCAAAGTGCTGGTAAAAGAAGGCTGGGTTAATCGCGAAACCGGTAAAAAATCGGACCCAAGAATACAATTTACTGATGTAAAACAACTGCAGGACGTGATGTCGCAATTTGCCAAAAAACTAAGCATCCAGATGGATATTGATGATTTGCAACAAAACTCGATTCAGGAGCTGAATGCCATTTTCCAATCCAACAAAGGAGATAATACAGTAACTTTTGAAATTGTGGAATACGACAAAATCAAGAAAATCCCCGAAATTGTTCCGAAAATCGAAGCTGTAGATGCGGAAAATTTTGATGCCGAAAACCTGGAAGGTATTGAAATAGAAATCCCCAATATTGAAGTGGAAAAACTAACGATTACTAAAGTTACGCTTCCAAGCCGCAAGCTGAAGATTAACATTTCAAAAGACCTTTTACAGGATTTGGAAAAGCTGGGACTGAATTTTAAACTGAACTAACCTCGTCATCCTTTTTGATGCTCAAAAGTACCAAGGCATAAATGAATGAAGGTGCAGCAACCCGCATTGCCGAATGATTGATCGTTAGCAGCCAAAAGACAAAAAAGCAAATAAGGTAGATGTTTTGTTTGTCCTTATAAAGGTTTTGCTTGTTCTTTAGGAAAAGTAGCAATGGGGTCATGAATAGTATGAAAATAGATATAATTCCCAATATTCCATGCTCGGCAAGCATACGGGTTAGTTCACTATGAGAGTTTATCAGTTTACCGAATTTTGATTCCCGAATCACTTTCGCTTCACCAACACCAACACCCAGCATTGGATTTTTTTCGAAAAGCTGTATTTCATTCATGGCAATGGCCTGCCGTCCATTATTTTTTGGTGCTTTTTGCAGTCCATTTGGATTTTGGTCCCTATAACGCATCAGTAAAAGCCCATCGGTTTGATAGGAAGTCAGCCAAAACACACCTATTAAAACAAATAGAAAACCAACAATTTTTATCTGAAGCCTTCTGTACTGATTGTAATAAATTAACAACGCAAAAATCAAAATAAGTATAAGTGCCAATCCGGTAATGGTGCCACCTCTTGAAAAAGTTAATAAAGTGCGGTAATAAATATAAAGCAGCAGTAGCGTGTTTATGATCATGATTGTCCTCGACGAACGAACCAGGAAAAGCCTTGAGGTAAACACAAACATTCCCAATCCAAGTATGGTAGCCGTTTGATTTGGCGCATAACCTCCCGATAGAACGTAATTGGATTCGGTAGAGCCAATGATAAAGTTATTCATCGGGCATTTAAAGAAAAGATAAGCTGTAAAAGATATTATCGGTGCGCCAATACACAACAAAATGGTATTGATGTCATTAAAGCTAATTTTTCTTTTGTAGGTATATAAAGAGCAAATTCCCAAACAAATTGGCCCTGAAATATTGAATAAAATATTTGGTCTCATGGCCAATTTTAAGTTTATCATTGCCGTTATAATCCCAGGAATCAAAAGGAGTAGGTAAATCCAATAAGGATTGTTCTTTTTCGGAATGCTGTCGTATAAAATCCCCAGGATTACAAAAAGCAGTACGAAGTATTTTCCGTATTCATGAAACGGATTTCCTGAAGTTGCCCTCAGGAATACTTCGCTGCCCAGTATATAAGCCGCAGCATACAACGCTTCGTTGTTCTTGTTCTTATTGGTAATGACAAAATACAAACCGGTCACTACAATGGCACCGGCATAAACCTTTGCAAAAAAGGGAAAAAGGAAAATAAGTGTTCCAATGCCCAAATGTGCCAATATCAGATTTATGTAGTTTTTGTCGCGCATAGCAATAAGTAATGAGCAAAAATAGAATTTAAAACAGAAGGGAAAAATGTTTCATCATAAAATTAAAATCAATAATCAGATTTTTAAATATCGGCATAGTCAAATGTGATTTTTTTAACAAACCTTCTGAAATAAAATGCCTAATTTTGTGATGAAATAAATACACTAATTTTTAAAATATAAAATATGGCTTTAGCAATAACAGATGCTACTTTTGACGAAGTAGTATTGAAATCAAACAAACCGGTAGTAGTAGATTTTTGGGCAGCTTGGTGTGGACCATGTAGAATGGTTGGGCCGGTTATCGACGAAATCGCAACAGAATATGAAGGGAAAGCAACCGTTGGTAAAGTTGACGTAGATGCTAATCAGGAATTCGCTGCTAAATACGGTGTTCGTAATATCCCAACAGTTTTGGTTTTCCAAAACGGAGAAGTAGTTGGACGTCAGGTTGGAGTTGCTCCAAAGAAAACCTACACAGACGCAATTGACGCTTTGTTGTCGTAACGATATTGTAATCCCGATAACGGGAAATCTAAGGCTCAACGAAAGTTGGGCCTTTTTTATTTTAGTATTAATGTGATGGTAGTGCCTAATTTTAATTTGGTTTCTACTTCAATCCTGCAATCTATTGCTTTTGCCAAATCCCGAATTAGGTGTAAGCCCAAACCACTTTTTATGCCCACAACCTCTTTGTCATCATACAGGGCTTTGAATTGGTCTTTACTGGCACCAGATCCATTATCGGTAACCGACAGATAGGTTTTGTCATTTTCTTTCCAGGCTTTCCAGGTTACAGTGGGATTATCAACTTCATTTAAAGCTTTTATGGCATTGCCGGTCAAATTACGGATGATGGTTTTTAGGTAATTTTCATCGGTAGTCAATTGTAAATTTTCGGGATTTTCAAACGATATTTTAATTTTTTCCTCACTCAAAAAATGACTTTTAGTATCTTCAAACAAAGAGGAAATAAAGACTTTTTTAGGCTGTGGCTTAAAGTTTTCCATCTGGCTTTTGCTCCATTGCAGGATGTCTTCCATTGAAGCCAAAAGGTTTTCTGCACCAGACATGGTTTTGTCCTGCATGCGTTTTTTGCTTTCCTCATCAAGCATTTCGGGGCTTTCCTTTTGAAGCTGTAAAAAGAAAACCAGGTTGGAAACCGGACCGCGCAAATCGTGATTTAGTATGCTGAAAAAGCGTGTTTTGGTTTTGTTGGCTTCGTCGAGTTCCGCATTTAAAAGTTGTAATTTTTCGTTATTCCTTTTACGGCTGCGGCTTTGATAAAAGAGCAGGCTTCCGATAATGAAAAGCGATAAAATTCCCCCAATCAAATACCACTTTTGCTTTTCTTTGGTTGCCAGCATCATCTTATTTAACTGAATCTCCTTGTTTTTTAAGTCTATGGTTTTAGCGACTTCAAGCTCGGCTATTTTGTTTTTGTTTTTCTGTGAAAAAATTGAGTCTTTAAGCTGATTGTAGTTGGCTACATATTGCCCATAACCACGAATATTATTTTTAATATACTCAACCGAGCTAAGCGTTGAGTAGCAATACATTTCCCAGTTTTTGTTTTTATTGGCTTTTGCCAAATCCATCGTTTTTATAAAATATTTTTCAGCAGTCAGCAGCTCTTTCGATTGTAGATTGTGTTTGCCTACAGCATTTGCCCATTGCGTGTACATGTCAAAATAGGTATAGCCAATATTGTACTGGTTAGCCATTGACATGACGTTGTTAGGGGAGATTTTATCCCAAATTTCCTGAGCTTCAAATTCCATTGCGGCACATTTTTTCAAATCAGCCTGATACAATATCGACCAGTTGGTCAAAACCCATGCAATGCCATAATAATTATTGTGCTTTTTGAAATAAGCATGCGATTCCGTGAAATATTTTTCAGAGTTGGCAAAATCTTTTTTTACCCTGTAAACCTCTCCCAATACACCATTACAGAAAGCGGTTTCTTCATAATCCTTCATTTTGAGTGTAATCGCCTTTGATTTATAGCCAAAATCGAGCGCTTTGGCAAAGTTTTGCTGATCTAAAAAAAGAAATGAGAGATTCTTGTAAATCCACATTTTTGTTTCCTCATCTTTAGAATTTGCTGCGATTTTTTCAGCCTTAAAATAATATTTGCTGGCATTGACAAAATCAGACTGAAGTTGGTAAATGCGGCCTAAAAGAGCGTAATTAAAGCCTATTCCTTTCTTGTTATTTATGGATATGTTTGTTTTAAGGGAAACCTTGTTCAGTGCTAAGGCTTCCTGGGATTTGTTTTTTTCGATGCAATAAATCACCAAGCAGGTCAGCGCTTTTGCCTCTTCCTTTTTGTAACCTTTTTTTCGGGATTGATGCAATGCCTGGCTTGCAAAATAATAAGTACTATCAAGATTATAATATCGGTATGTAGTAGAGATTTCAATCTCCTTGTTTATTTTTTCCAATGCAGAAGCGCTTTGGGTAGTCTCCCTTTTGAGTCTTTCAATTTTTTCAATCTTCAGATTCTGGGCATTGCTCAAGGAGAAACACAACAACAGGAGTAAGACGTATTTTCTCATTGCCCGATGTTTATGCTGTTCTTATAACTTCTTCCTACCGGAATCAAATTTCCGTTACTGAGCTGAATTTCCTGGCTTCCAATTTTTTGAATGTACTGTTTCTGCACTGCATAACTTCGGTGAACCCTTAAAAAGGAATTGAATTTTTCTTCATTTAGGATTTCACCAAGATTGGATAAAACGCAGTGCCTTTTATTTTCAGTAACTAAAATTGTGTAGTTCTTCAGCGCTTCCAAATACAGGATTTCATGCAATTTGACTTTTACCTGATCATGGCCGGTTTTTACATAAACAATATCGCCGCCCAGGCTCGACTCAAACAAACTTGCCTTGGTGCGCACTTCCATAAACTCCTCAAGACGTTTCATCATTTGTTCAAAACGAGGAAACTTGAAGGGTTTTACAATAAAATCAAGGGTTTGTAGTTCAAAGGTTTCTGCAGCGCTTTCAGAATGGGATGAGATAAAGACGCAAACTGGGATTTCTAAAGCTTTTCGGCGTAATTCCAAACCCGAAGCTCCTTCCAGTTCGATATCAAGGAAAGCAACGTCAATCGAGTTCTTATCTATAAATGAAAGCGCCTTTTCTGCCGAGTCAAAAACACCCACAATATTCAGGAGGGGAAACCTTTTTGCATAAGAGAGCACAACCAGGCGATCCATTTCATCATCGTCAACAATTATGCAGCCAAATTGCTTCATCCAGTAGGTTTTTATCAAATATAAAGAATTTCCGGCTAAAGATTGTCGTTTGTGTATTTAAAATGTCGTTCGTCCTTTTTGGGTTTTTCTGCCTCTGATAATGAGTCAACTTTGCCGTCAACTACTACTTATTTAATCACACAATGAAAAAGTTACTACTAATTTCGGCCTTGATTAGTATATCCCAATTTGGTTTTTCCCAGGTTGGAATCAATACTACTTCACCCAATGCACAGCTTGATATTAAATCAACCAATCAGGTAACTCCCTCAAACACTGATGGAATATTGATTCCGAAAATCGATGCCTTTCCGATAACCAATCCCACTGTTGCACAAAACAGCATGATGGTTTATCTGACCACTACTTCGGCAGGAAAACCACCTGGGTTTTATTATTGGAATAATCCGACCACAAGTTGGAAAGGTTTTGGAAGCGATTTTGGCTGGAGCCTGACAGGGAACAGCGGAACCAGTCCAACGACTAACTTCATAGGTACTACAGATGATAATGACCTTAAGTTCAGACGTAATGACATCAATTCGGGCACAATTGCCTTAACAAATACGGCTCTTGGTCTAAATTCCCTAAACCCCTTGACTACAGGGACAGCTAACAACTCTTTTGGAGTCAATACATTGAAAAACAACACGTCGGGCGTTCAAAATACAGCTATTGGGGATTGGGCATTGGAGTTTAATACAACTGGATATTACAATAGTGCACTTGGTTCTAATGCGCTTTGGAAAAACACTGAAGGATATTTCAATAATGCTTTTGGAACTCAAACCTTAGAACAAAATATAGATGGGAATTATAATTCCGGTTACGGAAATTATGCTTTGCATTTTAATACAACAGGTGATGAAAACGTAGCAATGGGGGTTAATGCATCAAGAGCCAACATCATAGGAAATAATAATACATCCATAGGGACCAATTCATTGTATTCGAACAAAGCTGGTTCAAACGCAACAGCCCTAGGAAATAGAGCCATGTTTTATGCAAATGATACTGCAACACCATTTGAAAATAAAAACGTGGCTATCGGCTTTGAAGCCTACAGAGGTTCGTTAACACCAGCAAATAATACAGGAAACTCTAATACTGCTATAGGTTACCAGGCTATGACTAATAATGAAAATGGTGGTAGTAATACAGCAACGGGTTACGGTGCATTGTATACAAATTCTTCAGGAGGTACTAATGTTGCCAATGGCTCTATTGCGCTTTATAATAATACTATAGGGAATTCCAATACAGCCATAGGATATGCGGCCCTTACACTCAATAACAATGGAAGTTCGAATGTGGCTGTTGGGTATGCATCACTTAATCTCAATACTTCAGGAAGTACAAATACTGTTGTTGGAAACGCAGCCATGCAGGATAACAAAACAGGTAGTCAGAATGTCGCTATGGGTATCCGGGCACTAAGCTCCAATGTTGCGGGATCAAAAGCCGTTGCGATAGGAAGGGATGCCATGTTTTATGCTAATGATAGCGCAACACCATTTGAAAATAAAAACGTGGCTATCGGCTTTGAAGCCTATCGAGGTTCGCCAATAGCAGCAAGTAATACAGGGAATGAGAATACCGCCGTTGGTTATCAAACCCTGCAAAATACTAATTCGGGGCACTTTAATACTGCAATTGGTAGTTCCGCAATGATTAACAACGCAGATGGTGATAGCAACACTGCCGTAGGTAATAATGCCTTATATACCAATACAGATGGAGGTAGCAACACAGCCATAGGAGCTGGTGCATTGCTATTGCTTGATGATGGTAATTTTAATGTGGCCATGGGGCACAATGTGATGAGGCAGCTTGCATCAGGTGATGAGAATATTGCCATCGGGGCAAGTGCGATGAACCTTCAAACTGCAGGATCTCATAATATTGCTATCGGAAGATCTGCATCGGTGCCTTCCACTACCGGCAGCAATCAATTATCTATTGGAAATGTGATTTATGGCGTATCGATGACTTCGCCTACTGCTGGTAAAATTGGAATTGGTGTTCCTATTCCGGCAGAAAAACTCGAAGTAGCCGGGAAAACCAAAACTACCGATTTGCAGGTTACTACTGGAGCAGGAACAGGTAAAATCCTGACTTCTGATGCAGCGGGGAATGCTACCTGGCAAACACCGGCGGTCTTAACAGGTTGGTCAACCGTAGGAAATGCATCCACAAATCCGGCAACCAACTTTATAGGAACAACCGACAATGTCGATTTTGTTTTCAAGAGATTCAGTACGCTTTCAGGCAGAATCAGCACGCTGAATACGTCTTTGGGTGTAAACTCTTTACTTGTAGGGCCGAGTGGTACAGGGAACAATGCTTTTGGGACATCGGCTTTACAGCAGGCTTCAACAGCAATGAACAATAACGCCGTTGGCAATTATGCCTTGCTTAATAATCATACGGGAAACTATAATAATGCTTTTGGTTTTGGAGCCTTAAATGCCAATACAACAAGCAGCAATAATGTAGCAATGGGTAACAGGGCATTATTTACACATGGTTTTTCAAATGGATTGGCTCTTTACGACTCCAATAATGTAGCTGTAGGATTTGAGGCCTTGTTTACCAATAATCCCACTACGTCTTCAAACGGAATCAATAACACAGCGGTCGGGTCTCTTTCGTTAAGGAGTAACACAACGGGTTCTGCCAATACAGCCATAGGTTTTGAGTCGATGAATTCCATAACTTTTGGAACCGATAATGTCGCACTAGGCCGCAGCGCCTGCAATTTCCAGGTTTCCGGCAGTAATAATGTCTGTATAGGGAGTTATGCTTACCCTACATCATCAATAGCAGTTTCCAATTATATAGGTATAGGATATAATGTTGGTACTATTGCCTCCTTTGGGAATACGATTGAACTCGGCAATACAAGCATTACAGCCATCAAGGCACAGGTTACAGGCATCACGGCGTATAGCGACCGACGCATCAAAAACAATATCCAGGAAAATGTTCCCGGATTGAATTTCATTACAAGACTTCGTCCGGTAACGTACAATCTCGATATCCACAAGCAAAATGAAATCCTGTACCGCAATAAAAAAGATGCAAATGCCGACTGGCAGGGAAAATACGACATCGAAAAAATAACCCAAACAGGTTTCATCGCCCAGGAAGTTGCAGAAGCTGCTAAAGCAGCAAATTATGATTTTAACGGAGTCAGCATTCCCGAGAATCCTTCGGATTTGTATACGGTGAACTATACCCAATTTGTCATGCCGTTGGTAAAGGCAGTTCAGGAACAGCAGGAAATGATTGAAAATCAAAATAAGAAAATTGAGCTATTGCAAAAGGCCAATGAAGAAATTTTAAAACGATTGGAAAAGCTTGAAAAACAGTAATTAGCATAGTTTAGAATAGTTAAGTAAGTAGTTTTGGTTAACTTGGAAGAGGTCCGACGCGAGTTGGGCCTTTTTCCTTTTTAAGAGCACAACATTTGTCCTTGTCGGGAAGTTTCCACCCGCTTTCCGCAGTACACGGTACTTGCTGCAATCGGGGCTATTTGAGACGTGCTTTGTTTTATGATATTTTTAATTTTTTAATGTCTATTCTTTATCTATATTTGATTTATGAAGATTGAAGAACAAAAAGAACTCGTTTCCGGATTCAAGCACCTCGAATTACTCGCCAACCAGGTTGTGGAAGGGTTTATTTCAGGAATGCACAAATCGCCTTTCCATGGTTTTTCTGCAGAATTTGCCGAGCATAAAGTCTATAATTCAGGCGAAAGCACCAAGCATATCGATTGGAAATTGTTTGCCAAAACAGACAGGCTTTACACCAAGAAATATGAAGAGGAAACCAATCTTCGCTGTCATTTGATTCTCGACAATTCTTCCTCGATGCATTATCCAAAACTTAAAAATGACGAACCATTTTATCACAATAAGATTGGGTTTTCGGTTTTGGCTTCAGCCGTTTTGATGAATTTACTGAAAAAACAGCGTGATGCCGTCGGATTAAGTGTTTATTCCGATCATTACGAATATTATGCTCCCGAAAAAGGAAGTGACCGTCATCATCGGATGATTTTGAACAAACTGGAAGACTTGCTCGAGCATCCGAAAGTTTCCAAAAACACAGACACTGTTACCTTTCTGCATCAGATAGCCGAAAAAATCCACCGCCGTTCGATGATTGTCCTGTTTACCGATATGTTCCAGACCTCCAACAATGAAGCTCTTTTTAATGCATTACAACATTTGAAACACAATAAGCATAAAGTGGTTGTATTTCATGTCATTGATAGGAAAACCGAAGTCAATTTTAACTTTGATAACGCACCGCGAAAGTTCATCGACCTTGAAACAGGGGAACAAATCAATATTTTTGCCGATACAATCAAGGAGGTTTACGAAGAAAAAGTCAATGATTACTTCAAAACCCTGGCGATGACGTGTGCTCAGAATAAAATCAAGTATGTTCCTGTTGCAGTCGAAGAAAGTTTTGAAAAGATTTTGACGACTTACTTGGTTGAAAAACAAATGTTTGGATAATTTTTTTTTGAACGGCAATTTTTTTAACGAAAAACACTTGCAGATATCAAAAACCATTGTATATTTGCAACCGCAATAACGCAGAGGTTTGGTAGTTCAGTTGGTTAGAATACATGCCTGTCACGCATGGGGTCGCGGGTTCGAGTCCCGTCCAGACCGCGAAAATTGGGAAAGCACTTTGGAAACAAAGTGCTTTTTTGCCCAAAAAAGGAATTTTTAAAACTCCGTTTTAGGCTCCCAAAAAAGCAAATGAAATGCACTCAATATCGTAAGTGAGTCATTCAAAATTAGTTGTGTTGTTTTGCTACGACTTTGTAACTCGTAGCGCGGTTTAGTAGTTAGACCAATGAAAAGCTTTCCCTTTTTTAGGGATGGCTTTTTTGCTTTTATAAACTTTCTTTTTGTAATTTTATGTTTTATTTGATATATCAAATACTTTTTTAATTCAAAACAAAACAATTTTGATTGTCTGTTAAAACATAGAGCTATGAAAAAAATCTACTTTTTAATTTCGCTTTTCTTGGTATTATCCATTCAGGCTCAGGTAACCTTGAGGATAACTTCGATTCCAGCCAATACGCCTGTCGGAACCAACATTTATTTAATCGGAAGCATCAATGCCTGGGATGCAGCCAACACGCAATATCTTTTGCAACCAGACGGCTTGGGAGCAAGGACAATTACAATTCCTGAAGGCACAGGAACTGTTGGCTATAAATTCACACGCGGAGGAAGCTGGTCAACCGTTGAAGGGAATGCCAGTGGCGGTTTCCTGCCTGACCGTTCCTTTACTTTTACCGGAAGCCCGCAAACGATTAATTTAACCATACAATCCTGGGAAGACATTGCCGGTTCCGGAAGCAACAGCACTGCTGCTGCGAATGTCCAGATTTTGAGTAACGCTTTTTTTATGCCGCAGTTGAATCGGAACAGGAGAATTTGGATTTATCTGCCACCAGATTACTATACCACAACCAAAACCTATCCGGTTTTATACATGCAGGACGGGCAGAGCTTGTTTGATGAAAGCACTTCATTTTCCGGAGAATGGGGAATAGACGAATCTTTGAATACCTTGCATTCCCAAGGAAATTACGGAGCGATTGTTGTCGGGATTGATAATGGTGGAGACTTTAGGCTAAATGAATATTCTCCGTGGGTAAATCCAAATTATGGCGGTGGCGATGGTGATGCTTATATGCGGTTCTTAGGAGAAACATTGAAACCTTACATTGATGCCAATTTCAGGACAAGGCCACAGGCGCAATTTAACGCCATAATCGGGAGTTCAATGGGAGCTTTAATTTCTACTTATGGAGCGGTAAAATACCCCAACCTTTTTTCTAAGGTAGGTGTTTTCAGCCCTTCGTTTTGGTTTGCACCCGTCCAGCTAAACAGTTATATTAATAATACAACGAATGATCTTTCCGGCCTACGGCTCTATTTTGTTTGTGGACAGAATGAGTCAGCCGCTATGGTTTCGGATATGAATACGGTCCAAAATATACTGGTAGCCAATGGCGTTTCTGCGTCAAATACATTTACCAAGGTTGATGCCGACGGAATTCACCACCAATCCTATTGGAGACGTGAATTCCCTGCGGCTTATCAATGGCTGTTTCAAAATGTGAACTTAAGCAACGCTGATATTTCCATTCCAAAAATTGAAATTTTCCAAATGAATTCCAACCAGGTTTATTGTTCGGGTTTGCAACATGATTTGAATGTAGATGTTTATTCGGTTCACGGGCAGAAAATGGGAAGCCTCACTCTTCAAAACGGAACAAACGATATTGATCTTTCGCTTTCAAACGGAATCTACATCCTCAAAAGCACTGAATTTACAACCAAGTTTATTAAATAAGTTTTTTTACTTATTTTTGAGCATGATTATTAAGAAATTAACCCGGATACTTTTTTTTAGCTTTTTGTTTTTGGCTGCGACCAACACATTGCAGGCTCAGGAAAAAACTTCAAATACTGAAGATGCACAGCTAAAGGAAACCCTGTATAAAAAGTTCAAAAAAGAAGTGCAATCTTATGACAAGAAGGAATTCGATGCGCTTTTTTTTGAGTTTTTTAAAAAAACCAAAGACAAAACCCTGACTTTAACCAAAGAAGAATTCTATACCTACACCATTAAAATTGCGGCTTACTCAGAAAAATTGGGCTTGTTGTACAAAGACCAAAAAGAAA
Source organism: Flavobacterium wongokense (assembly GCF_021608265.1). Classification (GTDB taxonomy): domain Bacteria; phylum Bacteroidota; class Bacteroidia; order Flavobacteriales; family Flavobacteriaceae; genus Flavobacterium; species Flavobacterium wongokense. The sequence continues at coordinate 597,655 of NZ_JAKIHP010000001.1, read as the reverse complement.
CAGCAGACCGCACCAAACAAGAATGGTTTGACAAAAGTTATACAGATTACCTAAATTCCAAAAAGTAAAAAATTGAAAAAACTTTTGCCCATATCATTGTTGATCCTTCTTCAATCCTGCCAGTATTTTGAAAAACAGGTTCCCAATGAAAAAGAGTTGCTGGACCAGGAACTGAAGGAAATCAATTGGAATGAAGTTGATGAATATCCATCGGTTGGCGATTGCGAAAAATTAACCGACGCCAATCAGCGCAAACAATGTTTTTTCGAATTCCTGACCGCAGAAATCCAGCAGAAATTAAATGTGGACACGCTTTCAGTCCTATTCCCAAAACTAGATACTATTGAAGTAAAAGTAACCGTGCTTCCAAATGCCTCGATGCAATTTGAACCTCAGTTCCCGAAGGATTCTGTTGCTTACGACACGATAAAAATCGACAGCATCCTGCACGCAAGGTTAATCGACTTCCCAAAGGTAAACCCGGCAATCAAAAGAGGAATTCCGGTCAAAACCCAATTCGTGCTTCCGGTAATCATAAAGTCTGAGTAATTTTTTAGGAGCTGTTTCCGGCTTTCCGCGCTACACGGTAGCTTGCTCCAATCCGGGCTATTTTTTAAACTTCCTTCCTTTCCACCTAAAGCTTCCAAAAAGCGAATAAATCCCAACAAGACTTGAGAAAAATGGATAGATTAGGCTGCTTGCTATCGGGACAAAAAACTTCCCTTTTCTTAAATAACTATTGGATTGATAAAGCAGGATATAATCGACAACATATTTTACTAAAAATATGCTCTGGAAAATTTTCCAATCCAAATAATCACAAACTGCAAACCACAGACCGCAAACCAAACCAAGGTTCATCAGCAATACAAAAACGGCAAGCATTTTTGCATAACTGCTGTCGTAAGATGTAGTTTTTCCGGCCCAACGAACGCGCTGCATAAAGAGTTTGAACAAATCGTTTTCGGGTTTGGTTTTTACAATCACATCATTGTTTTTAAGGTAATGTACTTTTTCAAGATTTGATTTGACCGCCTTTTGCAACAACAAAACATCATCGCCACTGGCTTTGTCGCTAATTCCACCAAAACCGCCAATTTCATTAAAGAATCTTTTGGTGTAAGCAAAATTGGCTCCATTGCACATAAACGGTTTTCCAATGCCGAAACTGCCAATCGTAGTTCCCTGTAGGCTCATCAAATCCAATTGCTGGAAGTGATGGAACCAGTTGTTCTTGGTTTTATAAATTACGGCGCCAATAATCATTTCGGGGTTATTTTCCTGGATGTAATTATCCAAAGTCAGCAGCCAGTTAGCGTCAACAAGGCAGTCTGCATCCGTGGTTACAATCCAATCGTGTTTAGCAATCGGAATGGCTCTGGTTAAGGCGTCCTTTTTAGGTGAATACGACAATTCCAAATTTTCCAAAAGCGTGGTATCAACGGCTTCGTGATTCAAGCGCCATTGGTTGTAAATTTTAACCGAATTGTCTTTGGAAAAATCATCCACCATCACAATCTGAATCAGTGAAATTGGATAATTGAGCTGTGAAAATGACTCCAAAAGTTTGTTGAGGTTCTTTTCTTCATTGCGAAAAGGGACCACAATCGTAAAAGCGGTTTTAGGGGTCAGATTGGTTGTTTCAAAATATTTTATTTTGGCAAAACCCAGAATCAACTGAGCAATGAAAACCACATAAATCACTAAAACAAGCAGCAATGCAATCGAAACTATTCCCATTTTGGTTTGAATTTAAGTACATAATAACTTCCGATGACGACGGGCAAAACCACATTCAGGAACCACATCAATGTGGAAATAAAAACCACAATCCATTCGTTTACACCCAGTTTTCCAAAGAAAAAAACAGCAACGCTTCCTTTTACGGCAAAGTCCAAAAATTGAAAACTTGGTAAGGACGAAGCCAAAAAATAAACAACAGCAATGGTTGCCATCATCGTTAGATAAGGTAAATCTACATCAAAAGCCAGAAATAAAAAATAGTATTGATGCGAAAAAACCAAATAACGGCAAAGCGCCAAAAGGTTATTCTTTTGATGGATTCGTTTTGGGATTTCGTTGATTTTGCGAAGCAATTTTTCGATGGAATATCCCTTTACCGTTATTGTTTTTGTAAAAAGTGCTACAAGAGAAAGCGCAAAAACCAAGACGGTAATCGCCAACGCCCAGTTCCAATAACCCAAAACCATCAGTCCAATTGTCCCAAAAACAACTGTCAGCAGCATTTGGGCTCCGTTGCAGATAAGGTTTAGGAAAATGATTTTCCTGGTTTTCTTTTTGTCAAAATACAAGGCTTTTCCGGCGTATTCCCCAAGTCCGTTCGGAGTAAAAATCCCGGCAGTTAAAGATCCCAGAACCTGTTTGGTAGATTCTCCAACAGAAATAGGTTTTAGGAAGGAAACCAGGTTTTGCCATTTCAGGATTTCGAGGAACCGATTGACAAAACTAAAGGAAAGCAGGAACAAAGCTCCCGAGAACGACTGGTTATCATAAAGCAGACTGTGGAATTTGACCCAGTCCAATTTTTCGTTATGGGCCAATTGGTCGTAGATGAAATAAAAAGCAGCAGTTACAATCAAAAGTTTGATCAGAAAAACGATGAATTGCTTAGCTTTGTGTGGAATTGTAATCATTGTTACAAATTAACGAAAATAAAACTTGGCAAACGAGCGCATCATATTAGGAATTGACCCAGGAACAACCATCATGGGATTTGGGTTAATCAAGGTTGTAAACAAGAAAATGGAATTCATTCAGTTAAACGAATTGATCCTGAGCAAGTATGATGACCATTATACCAAACTCAAAGTCATTTTTGAACGCACCATCGAATTGATTGAAACCCATCATCCGGATGAAATTGCAATTGAGGCTCCGTTTTTCGGCAAGAATGTCCAATCGATGTTAAAACTCGGAAGGGCACAGGGAGTTGCAATGGCCGCGGGTTTGTCACGCCAAATCCCCATCACCGAATACGAACCGAAGAAAATCAAAATGGCAATTACCGGAAACGGAAATGCAAGCAAAGAACAGGTAGCCAAAATGCTCCAACAACTTTTAGGTTTAAAGGAGCTTCCCAAAAACCTTGATTCCACTGATGGTTTGGCAGCCGCGGTTTGTCATTTCTTTAATTCCGGAAAAGTAACCGGAAGCAAAAGTTATACAGGCTGGGATGCGTTTGTCAAACAGAACGAAGAAAGAGTTAAAAAATAATGTCTGGCATTTATATTCATATACCTTTCTGCAGGCAGGCTTGCCATTACTGCGACTTCCATTTTTCAACTTCACTGAAGAAGAAAGATGAAATGGTTTACGCTTTAGCGAAAGAAATTGCACTGCGCAAAAGTGAGTTTAAAGATGAAGTTGTAGAAACAATTTATTTCGGTGGAGGAACGCCAAGCATATTGGGAATCACAGATATTCAATTGCTGATTGATGCGGTTTACCAAAATTATGCTGTAGCTGAAAATCCGGAAATCACCGTAGAAGCCAATCCCGATGATTTATCGGAAGAACGCATCATCGAATTATCGAAAAGCAAAGTCAACCGTTTGAGCATCGGAATCCAGTCGTTTTTTGAAGATGATTTAAAGCTGATGAACCGTGCGCACAATTCGGAAGAAGCTAAAAAATGCCTCGAAACAGCAACAAAATACTTTGATAATATTTCCATCGACCTGATTTATGGAATTCCCCAGATGAGCAACGCGAAATGGCTCCAGAATGTGGAAACAGCTTTAAGTTTCAATATTCCCCACATCTCGAGTTACGCTTTGACCGTTGAACCTAAAACCGCTTTGCATACTTTTATTCAAAAGGGAATCATTCCGCAACCCGATGATGAAGTGGCTCAGGAACATTTTCAGCTGTTGGTGGACAAGCTCGAAGATCAGGATTTCATTCATTATGAATTGTCCAATTTTGGCAAGGAAAATTATTTTTCAAAAAACAATTCGAGTTATTGGCTGGGGAAAAAATACCTTGGAATTGGGCCTTCAGCGCATAGTTATGATGGAATTTCAAGAAGCTGGAATATTTCAAATAATACACAATACCTTAAATCGATTGCCGAAAATCAACTGCCTTCAGAAACAGAAACCTTAACCAAAACCGACCGTTACAACGAATACATAATGACCGGTTTGCGCACTGTTTGGGGAATTTCCTTAGACCGTATTGAATCCGAATTTGGTACTTATTATTTGAATCACCTGAATGAGCATGCCGAAAAATATATCGAAGATCATCTGCTTTTTGTAGATGATAATATCTTAAGGGCAACCAAAAGAGGGAAGTTTTTGGCAGACGGAATTGCAAGTGATTTGTTTTTGCTAAATTTGGATTAATGAAAGCACTAATCAACAATACATTCGAAATCGACCTGTCACAACCTATTGACATTTCGATTCCGCTGACCAATACCGAAGCAAACCCGATTGCGTGGTATATCGAAAAACCACAAATTGAACCGGTTCGTTTTGGCGATTGGATTGGAAAGGTTTCAGAAGGAAGCTCTACCAATTTCAATAATATTTTCTTCAACCCACACGGACATGGAACTCACACTGAATGCCTTGGTCATATTACAAAAGATTTTTACAGCATCAATCAATGTTTGAAACAGTTTTTCTTTTCGTCCGAATTGATTTCAATCCAGCCCAAGGAAATGAATGAAGATTTAATCATTACCAAAGCACAGATTCAGCAGGCTTTGAATGGCAAAACTCCCGAAGCCATTGTAATCAGGACTTTGCCAAATGCTGAAAGTAAAACACACAAAAATTATTCAAACACTAATCCGCCTTATCTGCTTGAAGAAGCGGCAACCTTCATCCGCGAAAGCGGCATCAAACATTTACTGATAGATTTGCCAAGCGTTGACCGTGAAAATGATGAAGGAAAACTATTGTCACACAAAGCGTTCTGGAATGTAAAAGATGTCAATAACCTCAATGCTGATGCGCGATTGGACTGCACGATTACCGAAATGATTTTTGTCGAGGACAAAGTCAAGGATGGAAGCTACGTACTGAATTTACAGATTGCTTCGTTTGAAAACGATGCCTCACCAAGTAAACCTGTTTTGTATTCTATTATGAATTTTGAATTCTAAATTTTAAATGATTTCTTTTAATTCAAAATTTATAATTTAAAATAATTTTTATGATTGAAGTTTCCACTGATAAAAGCAAGCTGAATGTCCCGTTTGTCCAGAACTTTTTGAAGGATATTTATTGGGCTGCAGGCAGAACCATTGATGAAGTCCAAACCACGATTGATGCCTCGTTTTGTTTTGGAATTTATTTGGATGAGGAACAAATTGGCTTCGCGCGTGTCGTAACCGATTATGTGGTTTTTGCTTATCTGATGGATGTTTTTATTGATGAAAAGCATCGCGGGAAAGGCTATTCTTCCATTTTGATTGACGCTATGATGAAGGAGCCACAATTGCAGCAAGTCAAGATTTGGCGTCTTGCCACTTCGGATGCGCATTTTTTGTATAACAAATTCGGCTTTTCCGCCTTGGCACATCCGGAAAAAATGATGGAGAAAGTAATAAAATAGAGATGGACATTCAGCAGCTTTACGAATTCTGCCTTTCCAAAAAAGCAGTAACTGAGCACTTTCCGTTTGATGAAGATACTTTGGTATTTAAGGTTGGCGGCAAAATGTTCTGCCTGACTTCGCTGAAGGAGTGGGAAAAAGGAACTCCGGCTTTAAATTTAAAAGGCGACCCTGAAAAAAACGAGGAACTCCGCGCCGAATACGAAGCCATAAATCCAGGATTCCACATGAACAAAAGCATTTGGAATACAGTGGATTTCAACAGCGATGTTCCCGATAAAATGATGCTTCAATTAATCAATCAGTCGTATGATCTGGTTTACAAAGGATTGACCAAAAAGGTGCGAGAAGAAATAGAAAAGGAAGCTGATTAGCTTCCTTTATTGTTACATTGATTTTTTCTGTTTCTCTACAAAACCATCAGCCTGGAGTTTGAGCAGTTCTAAAGCACCTTTTCGTTTGTAGTTGTATAATTCCTTATCATCCTTGATATCGGCATAAACCTTATCATAAATGTCAGCGTCGGTTTTCTTCTGCAGTTCGCTTTGATAACGGTTTTGCGAAATGACGTTTTTAATTCCCATTTCCAAATCTTCCTGTTTGAAATCGTATTCCCCTTTTGGGGATAACAATTTGGCAATAATCGGCGAGGTTTCAATGGCTAAAAACAATAGCATAATGAATATCGATGGTAGTGCCGGCAATTTTCCCAAAGCATTGATTCGCGCCATAAGACCGTCAAAACCTTCAATGATAGGTTGGGTTTCGGTGACTTTTTTGTCCAAATCGGATTGTAGTGTTTTGGCTCTGGATTCTTTATCGGTAATCGCTGCAGCACTGGCAATCTTTAGCGAATCCAATTGTTTTGCGGCCAAATCGTGGGCAATTCTTTTCTCTTTGTAAATAGGCCCTTTTCCCATTTTTTTGGTTCCGGCGGAACCTTCCGCTTCGGTGATATAGGATTGGTATAAATCGGCAACCTCTTTCTCTTTTTTCGCGATGCCCGATTTCAGGCTGTCGATTTCCGCCTTGTTTTTATCGACATCATTTTTAAAATAATTGGCAACCTGATTTTTATTGGCAATAGCCATTTCATTTTTTTCCTTTAATAAAACGGTATTGATTTCCTTTTCAAAAATTTTGATTTCCAATGGCTTTGAAATTACAATAGCAATGATGATCGCCAATACGATTCGGGGTGAAGCCTGGATCAATTCATCCATGAAACTATCCCTTTTTTTGATGGTCGAAACAATAAAGCGGTCGAGGTTGAAAATTAAAAATCCCCAAACCAAACCAAACGCAATGGCTATGTAGGGATTATCAAAAACGGTGTAGAGTGCATAACTGCTGGCAATGAAAGCCATAACTGCTGTAAAGAAAACGGTGGCGCCAATGCCAGCGTATTTGTTTTGTTCGCCGTTGGAACAAGAGTCCACAATGTCGCTATCGACACCGGAACACAGGAGGAAAAAACGTTTTAACATGATGATGATTTTTTTGATTTGATGATTATACAAATATAACGCCAAAACTTTAGGTTTATTGTAAGATGTTGAAAGTTAATTTGGTATCAATGTTTTATTGAAAATAAAATATTACATTTATGTAAATTATTGATTTATGAAAAAAGGCTACTTTATTTTTTGTTTGATATTTTCAATATTCGTTAACGCACAGGTAATCAATTTTCCGGATGCGAATTTTAAAACCAAATTGATGCAACAGGATGTTGCTTTTGATAGTAATTACATACCAATAACTTTAGATGCCAATAATAATGGCAATATTGAAGTTAGTGAGGTTCAGGGTGTAATTTTCCTAAATGTTTCACATGGGAATATTTCAGATTTAACAGGGATTAATCATTTCACCAATTTATGGGCATTGGATTGCAGCTATAATTCGTTGACAAACATCACGGTTGATAATTCGATAATCATAATGAACCTGAACGCGAGCCACAACGCTTTGACTTCTGTTAATGTGAATTTTGGAAACTTTAACCAGGATTATGATCCAGGACTGGATTTAAGCTATAATAACCTCGCAACATTTTCACTTAGTAATGTAATTATGCATGATGGCTTCTTTATCAATAACAATCAACTTACCAGTCTAACTATCAATAATTGCCATCTGGGAGGTTTTTCTGTAGCTCAAAATAACCTGTCAGCTATCAATTTTACCGGGAATAATTCGATAGGAGGATATGCAAATTTCACATACAATCAATTTACTATGCTCGATTTGGCAGGAGCAAATATTGATTATGAATGTAACGTTATTTTAGGAAATAATATTCAGGACAGGATTCGAAATCTGTTAGGAGGCGAAATATATTATACTTCAAACAATACTTTTTTTGATTTAGGGGATTATCGCGGAACCACTTCCTGCGATCCGGAAGCTGGAGGCAGGGTTTATATCAATTCTTGCCCAAATCTCGAAACTATCAATTTTAAGAATGGTTACAACCATATGTTTATTACCTGTGATGAGGGTGGAGATATTTTTCAAAATCCTTCAATAAGTTTACAAATAGGTACATGCCCAAATTTAACGACAATCTGTACTGACCAATTAGAGAAAGATACTTTTCAATTTTGGGTGGATTTATTAGGTCTTCAAAATCAAATTACAGTCAATCCCAATTGTTCTCCAACTATGGCGACTGAAGAATTAGTATTAGAGCAATTCACCATATTCCCTGTGCCGACTAAAGATATTTTACAAATCCATTCGAACGATAGTCTTGAAATCAAAGGAATCACAATCTACAACAACTTAGGTCAGATGGTTCAAATGGAAATTGGGAATCAACACGAAATTGATGTTTCAAGACTCGCAAAAGGAGCTTATTATTTGAAAATCAAAACAGACAGCCTAACTTCTATTAAACAATTTTTAAAAGAATAGAAAAGAAAATCCGCCCTTTCGAGGCGGATTTTTTATTTGCTCAATTCCACAAAATACTTATAGAACAACGGAATTGTTTCAATCCCTTTCAGATAATTGAAAATTCCGAAATGTTCGTTTGGTGAATGGATCGCATCCGAATCCAAGCCAAATCCCATCAGGATGGTTTTTGATTTTAATTCCTTTTCAAATAGCGCTACAATTGGAATGCTTCCTCCTGAACGAACCGGAATTGCCGGAACGCCGAAAGTTTCAGTATACGCTTTGTTGGCTGCTTTGTATCCAATGCTGTCAATCGGTGTAACATAACCCTGTCCACCGTGATGAGGCGTCACTTTTACCTTTACGGCTTTTGGCGCAATGCTTTCAAAATGTTTGGAGAACAATTCCGTGATTTCTTCCCAATCCTGATTTGGAACCAATCGCATTGAGATTTTGGCGTAAGCCTTGCTCGCAATTACAGTTTTTGCACCTTCACCAGTATAGCCACCCCAAATCCCGTTTACGTCTAATGTCGGACGGATTGAGTTTCTTTCATTGGTAACATAACCCGCTTCTCCATAAATATCCTCAATATCCAAAGCTTTTTTATAATTGTCCAAACTGAATGGTGCTTTTGCCATTTCGGCTCTTTCGGCAGCAGTTAATTCTTCTACCTTATCATAAAATCCCGGAATGGTAATGTGGTTGTTTTCGTCATGAAGCGACGCAATCATTTTGGTCAGTACATTAATCGGATTGGCTACTGCACCACCATACAACCCTGAATGCAGGTCGCGGTTTGGCCCGGTAACTTCCACTTCAACATAGCTCAGGCCACGTAAACCGGTCGTAATAGACGGTTGCTGATTGGAAATCATTCCGGTGTCTGAAATCAGAATCACATCACAACTCAATTTTTGCTGGTTTCTTTCGACAAACCAACTCAAGCTTTTGGAACCAACTTCCTCTTCACCTTCAATCATAAACTTTACGTTGCAAGGCAGATTGTTGTTGGCAATCATATATTCAAATGCTTTGACATGCATGTACATCTGGCCTTTGTCATCGCACGAACCACGAGCGAAAATAGCGCCTTCCGGATGTATTTCCGTTTTTTTGATTACGGGTTCGAAAGGTGGAGAAGTCCATAAATCCATTGGATCTGGTGGCTGCACATCGTAATGCCCGTAAACCAAAACCGTTGGTAAATTCTTGTCGATGATATGTTCGCCAAAAACAATTGGGTAACCCGGAGTTTCGCAAATCTCAACATGTTTGCAACCCGCTTTTTCAAGCGCTGCCTTTACAGCATCTGCGGTAGCAATTACATCGTGGGCATAAGCACTGTCGGCACTTACCGAGGGAATTTTTAATAGTTCAATAAGCTCATTGATAAAACGTTCCTTGTTTTCCTGAACGTAGTTTTTTATGTTGTCCATTGTTGTTTGATAAAGATAATGTCAAATATACAAATTGAAAATCCATTATCAGAAATTACAAAACCCAAAATTTTTAGAAAAATAAACTTGTTGCGATTTGGTATTTGAAAAATATGGCTATATTTGCACTCACAATTTTGCGGGTATGGCGAAATTGGTAGACGTGCCAGACTTAGGATCTGGTGCCGCAAGGCGTGTAGGTTCGAGTCCTATTACCCGCACTTTTAGAAACGCAAATCTTTAATTTATAAGGGTTTGCGTTTTTTGATTTTCGAAGTTGCCCAACCATTGCCCAACCATTTAAAAAAACTTTGTTTTTTGAACTCAGGAAACCTCAACTATTTATTTTTCTCCTTGCCGTTACCTTGCCGTTATTTTTGCTTTTAAAATTATTTCATAAGGCTGAATAACAATGAAGATTTATTTAAGAGATCAAAATCTGTTTTGAAAACTTTTTCAATCAACTTTCTCAGCTCTACATTTAATTTAGGCAATTTCTTATTGTAGTTCTTATAAAAAACATTGAACAGATGATAGTTTTCAAACTGGGTGTCATACATTCTCATTTCATCATTTAGGATTTCGATATTTTTTTCATCATTAAAGTATTCTTTCATTTCGATATATGAGCTTTCTGAAAGGCTTACTTTTCCGGCGAAAGTCTTATCAAAAGCTTCTTTTAATGAATTAGCCCTATTATTAATGTCTTCACTAACACTATAAAGCAAATATTCTAAATGGCAGTTCTCAATTAATTGCATTTTAAAAAAAGCGTCCAGCTTTTCTTTTAACTCTTTTCTGTGTTCCGGCTTTAAGGCATTAATTAAATCAAACATTATTGAAACGTCATCAATTGTATTGATTTGATAATCTTGTTTTAAAACAATATTTGACAAACGGATATAAGGGCTTTCCAATTCGGTAAATACTTTCAGTAAAAATTTAATATCTAATAGTAAGTCAAATGAATTTAGGTTTTCCTTTTCTCCGCCATCTAATACACCGTGACTATATTTATTTCTTAATTCAGGAATATGATATTGAAAGTAATCGAAATAATAGGTGCTTAAATTATAGAAATCTCTCAAGCTATTTACTTTGTAAAATAAAGACTTTTCACTTATTTTATTTGAGTTTATGTATTTCAGCATTTCGGAAAAGATACCCTCAATTTGAGATAATGCTAAACCATAAAAGCTAATCCATCTTTTTCTATTTATTAAATACTTTAGTTCTTCTATAATTGCTTTTCTATCTGTTGATAAAGGCAGTAAGCTTAAATGATAATCAATTTCCCTAAAGACTTCATTTTTGTCGTATTTCCTAAAATACAACTTATAAAACTTCCTCTTATCACTTTCATATAATTTTTCCATCGAATTTTCGTTGTCCATCGGAAACTCGGTTAGCCTATGTCCACATTTATCAATTAAATTGTGATTAAAGTAACCTCTACTATATTCATACGCTGAATAATAGGGAAAATCATAATGCCCCAATATAAAACTGGTAGGAATTGATATGGGATAAAGGGTTGACTTAGCAATTGCTCTTTCCTTTAAGCCTCCTCCAAAAATAAAATCAATAATTTTTTGTTGTTCTTCATTGCATCTGAAGTAATAATCTAAACAAGTTCTTTCCGAATGATTGGACGGCTTTTTATCTTTTTCCTTGAACTCTTTGATAAACTTTAGATTAGTATAGTATTGAATATTTTGATTAATATTCAGTAAATGAGTTTCAGCATCATTTTTTAAGTCTTCATATATTGGTTTAGGAACTTTTTTCAACCTTAGAATATGCTCTAAATAGCGTTTTTTATACGGTTGCGCCATTATATCTTTAGATGTGCTAACAAGTTCTTTAACTCCATCGCCAATCCTATAAATTGAGGCCTCTTTTATGTTTTTGTGTCTAAAATGATCAAGGACAACTCCCGCCATTTGTTCAATAGATTTTTCGGTATTCTTTAATTTTTTATTGATAGGGTGCAACATCTCTAACGAGTGATAAATTATTTCGTCTAAATTATCGTATTCAAAAAGTTTATTATTGCCTAAATGTGCTAAGAAATCTTTTCTAAATCTGTCTAAATCCCAAACGCTTTTTTTGTAATCATCTAAGTTAAAAAGAACTTTTGCTGTTGTTTTATTTTGTTTTTTCATCCCAAATTAATCTAACGGGGTTGTTATGAATTTGTGAATCTGAAAAAGTTTCACAAGAAGTTAATATTTCAATTGAGTCTTTTGTTGTTTTAATTAAATGGTTAATGAGCTCAGGTTCGACAAAAGATTTCAACGCTTCAAGTGGGTTTGAATTGAGATTAAATTTATACCAATTTTCATTGATTCTAATTACTTGAATTACATTTTCATTTGTTATCATTAATCCCCCGTCAACTGGTTTATCATATTCTATTGGAAAATCTATAATGTTATTGTAAACAACTGTTTCCATAAATTTTGATGAGGTAAATTTTATTACATTACTATCAATATCGCCTTGTATTTTTAAACGCTTTTTTCTTTTGATATGAATTATCTCTTTGAATATTTCGTGTAGATTACTAAGTGAATATTCTTCAATTTCCTCTAATCTGTCAAAAGAGAGATATCCAGTTTCCTCCATATTTATTTGCTCAAATGATATGGGTTCAAGTACAGATTTAATTATCTCTATTCCAATTTCTGAAATTACTTCTTCAAAAACTTTTTTATCAATAATTGCAATTTTAATTTGTGGTTTGTTCTTTGGATTAGATGCGTTTTTTGTAACGTGAAAATTAATGTCCGGTTGCCTTTCGTCAAAGACCAATGTAAAATGAATATCTTTTGGGAGTGACTCAAAACCAAAAGTTATTAGATGAGGTTTAAAACTAAACCAAAACTTACTTTCGAAAGAAAAATGATTTAGTTCCATATTTTCAATTGCTTTTTACAAATTTTATAAAATCTTCCGTTTTCATTTTAATTAAATCGTAATCTCCCGTAATTTTAAAAATACAATCTCCAAAGTCAAAGTAAATTGGTTTCTCAGCAAAATCCCAAGTTTTGCGTTTATTTTTCCAATAATAAGCGTATTTTCCTTTGTGTTGAGATTTAATCCTGATTTGCTCTTTTTCATAGGATTGAAAAGCACTTTTAGATTCTTCAATCTGTCGATTGTTCTCAATCTCAGTTTCCTTGTCAATTTCATTTCCGAAAAACAAAATACTATTTTCCAATTCGTTTTGCGTTTGTTTTTTCTTTTCAATTTTGGATAGGATTTCTTGTTTTTTTTCGGTTATCCAATTAAAAAGTTTTTTACCAATAACTTTAGTTAGATTTTCAATTTCTCCTTCATTTGCCTCGATTCCGTTTTCAATATCTTTTATTTTTTTTTCTTCATCACTAACTCTTTTAGTCAAATCAATAATCAAAACGTATTTATCCGGCGTTCTACTATAACTCGAAAACTGTGTTGAGGTATGAATGTCTATTATTTCAGGAAAAAATGTATCAATACTGTCTCTAAAAATTACTTTGCAATTGGTGTGATTTGCCGGATTGATTAACCCAAAATCTACAATTTTCCAATTAGCAAATTCTTTGATTGAACAGTTTGGAAGTGCGTTGATATAGTCAACAAGTTTATGACTTTTCTCCAACTCTTTTTCAGAATCCACAATCTTTTCTTTTAAGGACTTAATCGATTTTCGTTCTTCTGATTTGAAATCGAAAAACATTGAAGAGACATAACTCCACTCTAAATAATTTGAAAATGTATTTTCAAAATCATCCTCATCTTTTACCAATGACTTTAGATCGTTTAGCAAATACTCTATTTCCCTTGAAGTCTGCTTGTAACTAAATTCACAATCACTTAACTTTCCCTCAAGTTTGGTTATTTTTTTGCTTTTACCGTCAGAAATTGAATTTGAATATCGATAATAATCGCTATTAGAATCTCTAAGTTTTGCATTTACAATACTTATAATTTTGAAATTATCTTTAAAGCCTTGAGCGTTGACTAACCAAATCATATTCCCATAAAACTGCTCTCTGATTTTAATTGTTGTGGTTGAAATAGATGAGTTTTGCAACTCTAAAACCAAACCGTTAGGCGTTTGAATATCAGCTCTATGTATTTCTCCAAATTTGTCAATTGTATTTTCTTGCCAACTGAGGGGGAATTTTTGTTTCCAATTGTAATGCCATTCCGTTTCTCCCTCACTCCAGGAATCGCAATCTTTTAAAGCTCTATGTCTGAAATGTGCAATATTAATTTCTCCAAGTATATTTATAACCTCGCTTCTACACAAAGGACAATAGCCTTGCTCATCTGAGTAAGGTGTTATTCTCTTTCCGTGTATATTTACCGCTGTTAGCATAATACTAAGCTATGAAATTAGTTCTTTTTTATGGACTCGCAAAACCTCAACCATTTACTTTTTACCTTACCGTTACCTACCCGTCATTACAGCTGTAATGACTAAGGAAAAATCTCGATGTCGTGTGTGCGTAATGATTTAATAAAATCCTTAATAGATTTTCTTACAGGACTTAAATTACCATAAAATACCCGCTATCATTTCAATAGATAGAAATAAAATAACTTCCCAAATAATTCTAAAAAAGGTCTAATCATCAGAATAAAAAGTGTTGTGCCAAAAGCAATTGCAATGAGCATCAAATATTCTTTTTTAGCTATGGTTTCTTTAATTTCTTCAATCAGAAATTTTATCGATAAAAACCCTATGATTGTTGCAAAAGTTAAGAAAACGGCAACGCCAAAAATGGTAATCAAGGTCAAAAACAACCCCAAGATAACCCCAAGGTCAAAAAATACTTTTACAGCTTTAGGATTTAAGAAAATCAGGCAACTTATTATTAAACAAATTGCAAATGATACATTAAACTGTAAATCTCCTTTTTGAAAAAACTTTCCTTTAAATGTTGAAAATAATTTACAAAGAAAATTTCCTAAAATCTTTATTGATTTCATAAGAGAGGAAATAATAATAAAACAATGGCTTTACAATTTTTGGGAGTTCTTTTTTACTGTTTAAGATTAAACTCAAAGTAGCTTTGTCTATTGCTAATTGTTTTATTAAATCATTTGTTTTTATTCCCAATTCTTTTATTTTATCATTAATCCATTCAATGGTAATGGTATCAAGGTTGAGGCTGTAAGCAACTGGTTTTACTTTACTTTTAGGGAAAATGTGCTTACCAATTCTAACCAGCTGTTTTTGATTTAAAATGTATCCAATTACCAAGCTTTCTTGTTTTACTAAAATGGTATCAACTTCAACTTCAACAATTGAAATTCCGTTTCTTTTATAATTTAAAATTGATTGTGTTTGCTGTGGTTCCATATCTTTAATTATTTCTTTTTAAACCGTCAAAAACGCTGTCATCATTAGTTCTCAAATAAGCTAAGATTCTATTGGTGTGAGGAACAACCGCCAAATTATATTTAGCTTGTAATCTATGGCCGTGTTCAATGGTAAGTTTGAACTCCTCGATTTTTTGACTGACCAATTCTTTTTTAGAGGTCTTCTTTTTCGGAATTTGAACCGGCTCTTTTGTGAGTATTGTGCTTTGAGCTAATTGTTTTAAAATAAGCTCTTGATTTTCTAAAACCTTGTCAAGCTTGTCTGAAAGCTCTTTTATCTTATCATCCATAACTTTTTAATTAGATTTCCACCATTTAAATTTCTTTTCGATTTTCAGGTCTGTTTTTGTATCGATGTTTAAAATGCTGTCTGAAATAGCATAATAATCAACAAATAACTTGTCATCCTGAAATCTTTCTGCCGGGACAAACTCAATGTAATAATGAGTTTTATGTGTTGTAAGTAAGTAAACTTTGTATTTATAAGTTAAATCAAAATCAGTATTCTCAATAGTTTCTATAATCTTTTCACAATTGGGAGTTGATTTATCAATTTTGATTGTGAGGTAAGTATCAAACATTACATCGGCAAAAGGGAAAAGATCTCCAGTAAAAATATAATTTGAAGTTGCCAAAGTGAAAGAAGCATTTCTATATTTTGAATTTAGGCCGTCCAGTAGCTTTTGAATTTGACGGTCTTTGAATTGGTTTTTATCATCATAATACCTTTTTTCAACCTTAGTAAAAGAAATCCGGGTGTTTTCAATCCCTTTTAAAATATAATTGTTTGCAAAGTGAATAAGCTCTTTTTTCTCATCTTTTGTTTCTGTTATATAACCTATATCAATAGAGTTTACATCTGAATAGTGAACCATATTTTGAGAGGTTACAATTCCATAATTTTCATTTACATAAAATTTAGCGTGTAAATCATCAATCAGAATTGGCCGGATATTAATACTGGTTAAAAATGATAAATCTTGCTTTGCATTTTTTCTTGCAATGAATTTGATTTTAACACCTCGTTTAACCGCTCTTTCAAGGCATTTCCGCATCTTTTCCCATTTGGAAACATCAACATAGGGCGAAACGATTATTAACTCTTTATCCGCTTGTTCAATCAATGTCATTATCTTAGACGAAATCTCTAAAGGAGCTATAAATTCCATAATTCACTTTTTAATTCTCAATTCCTTTTAAATCTTGAAAGTCATCATAAAAGGCGAGTGTATCTGATTTTTTATTTTCTACTTCTCGTTGATATTCTTTATTTAAAACCGTTTTTGAAATTGAAATTACTTCAAGGCCGGCACAATCATTAATATAACTTTCGAGCTGTTGCCAATTGAAATACATTTCGTTTCCCTGACCAACGCCTTTAAGATGTTTACATTGATCGTTAACAAAATAAGCCTTATCTCCACCAAGTAAAAGAGTATCTTTCATTACTGCCAATCGATATTTCTGAAAATACTCATCGTTGAAATTATGCTTCTTTTGTATCGTATCGCAAAAACTCCACCACCTTGTATAATAATGTAAATCATTTACCGCTATTTCGTTATGAATGTACATATAACTACTTTCTCCAGTTTCGGAATGATTATCTAAAAAAAATTCAGCAATCTGAAGATCCTTTTTCTCTTGCTCAATCTGTTTACTATTCGGCATTTCGTTATTGTATCTGTCAAAATCAAACCAGTACCAATAATCTCTCATTCCAAAAACCTCATCGCCATATTTTTGATATAATTGCTTTTGCTGAAACTTCTCATCAATGAGCTTATATTTCTTGATGTACGGTTTTTTATCAATCACTCCTAAAGAAATAAAATCTTCATCTAAATCGTTTCCCAAAAGGTCATTATATTCCTTAAAGGCATTATATCCAAACTCAATGGAAAATCCAAACTTATTGGATATATCAACGGCCAATGTTTCAACATTGGTAATGTCTAAATTGTGTTTACTTAAAATGGTAATATCACAACCCATAATTAACTATTCTCAACTATTTCAATTTCTGCATTTGTCAGACCATATAATTGATAAACCAATCTATCAATTTCTTTGTCAGTATCTTCAATTTGTGTTTTAAGTGCGATCAATTTGGATTTTTCATCATTAAAATAGTCTTCCCACTCGGCCTCTTGTGATAGCGTTAATTTGATTTTTAGTTTGCCCAGTTCCTTTATAAAATCGGAATAGGTTAGTAAATACCAATCTTGTAGTTTTTTTGGTAAATCAGTTAAGTCAAATTTACGTTCTAACGTTCTTTGAAATCTTTGAGATAGTTGTTGCAAATCATTATTTAACGACAACATTTTATCGGTTAGAACTGATAAAGGTTTTTGTTGCTTAGTGTTGGCTTTTGGTATTGGGATATTACTCAAATTAAACAATGTAACTTGTGGAAAGCTCGTTTTAAAATCATTGAACATTATCTGCCAATAGTATTTTATAGCCTTTGAATTGATTAAAGCGAGTAAATATTTATCAAACTCTAAACTATTACCAATGATTGAAAACAAATTTCCAGTTATTGCATAAGGCTTAAGAATTAAACTTGCCGTTGGTTGAAAGCCAATTTGTCTAATACATAGTTTGTGCTTTGCTAAATGAACTTCTGCATCCCAACAACCACCAGCGGTTTTAGGTTTTTCAAAGAGAACATATTCAATGGGAGTGTTTGAACTATATCTACCAACATCACTTCCGGTTAATATTGGAATATATTTATCTGAAATCTTAGTAGTGCTAAAATATTTAGTTCTATCTCCAGTTATCAATCCACGATTAATTTTTGAAAGCGTTCCCAAGTTTGGCTTTGAACCAATTTTGCGTAAAACTTTTATGTTTTTTTCTTCAATGAGCAAATTCCAAACTTTGCCCGGTGTTAAATCTAAATCCGACTGAGATATTCGATTATACTTCACACCATTATTTAAAACATTTTCAAGCTCTGTTGTGAACTCTGTATAATTGCTTCTTTTCTGATCTGAAGTTTTCTTTAAAATATAAATAGCGGTGTGAACGTCAGCATCTTCAAAAACCTTTTCTTTCGCTACTGCAATTTTTAGTATTTCACACTTTTTGTTGATCCAACCTCTCAAATTTTCAGCATAGAAATTATATAAAAGGGTACTTGGTGTTATGTAGCTTAGATAAGACTCATCTTTTAAAATGTTGACTCCTAACTGAAAAAACAAATGAAATAAGTCAATCTTAAAGTCAGCAAAAGCAAACTTATTTTTATAATATAACAGCTCTTGATTTGTAGTATTGTTAGGTTGAATTAATACATAAGGCGGGTTTCCAATTACCACATCAAAACCACCCTTTTCAAATACTTTAGGAAATTCATTTTTCCAGTTAAAAGCACTTTCTCCGGCAATGCTACTATCATCAATTAATGAGTTTCCGCATTTAATATTGTTGTTGAGGTCATTTAGTTTCCGGTTTGGTTGTGCTGTTCTTAGCCATAAAGACAATTTAGCAATTTCAACACTTTCCTCATTCAAGTCAACACCGTAAAGATTGTTTTCTAAAATGCTCTTTTCAACATCGCTTAGAATTAAGGCATCGCCAAAAAGTTTGGCCTGAAGCTCATCAATATATCTATGCTCATCAATTAAAAATTCCAAAGCTTGATTAAGAAATGCACCACTACCACAAGCCGGATCACAAATTGTAATGTGTAGTAACCAATTTCGATAAATCGTTAGTTTCTCTAATAGCGGTTGTTTAGTGGTTTTTGTTCTTTTCTTATCCGTAAAATAATCTTCCTCTACAATTTTAAGCTCTGTCTTCTTATCGGTGCAAAGCTTTCCAATGGTGTTGTCAACTATGTATTTTGTAATATATTTTGGAGTGTAAAAAACACCATCCTTTTTTCTTTTGGTACTTTGTTTGTTAACTGTTTCGCCCTCTAATTGCGCTTTGACCTCATCCAATTCGTTCAAGGAATTTTCAAAAATATGACCAAGAATGTTTACGTCAATCTCACTCTGAAAATCATAATGACTTAATTTTTGAGTGTATTTATATAACAACTCGTCATCAATTTTGATGCTGTCTAAAACGTTATCCGGTTGAAACAATCCACCATTGTAGGCAAATATTTGATGTTCTTCTTTTTGTGAAGACATTGTTTCTGTAAAAGCGGGTAAAACCACTTTTGCGCCTTGATTTAAGTCTTTGAAATAGATTTTATAGCGGTCATAAAGCGAAACATCCATTCGCATTTCTTGTAGCTGTCGCCATTCCTTGTTAATCCTAAAAATCAAATTGGTTGGTAACAAGTTTCTATCTTCAGCAAAGAAAATAAACAAAAAGCGGTCTAACAGTTTTTGAGATTTCCTGAATAGTTCCAAAGCATCAAAACCAGGATTGAGCGCAACCAAATTTTGATGCAATTCTCTTTTGAAAATAGAGTAATCAGAATAAAGTTTTTTAGTAATTTCTTTTTCCTGACTAATAGACTGTTCTTTTATTTTCTTAGGAATATCATTTGAAATGTTATCATAGGCCAAACACAAATACAACAATTCAAATTCCTTTTCGGTAAGTTTGAAAAGATTGAATTCTAAATATTCCGTTGCGTTGTCAATATAGAAGTGTAATTTCTCAAAGTTTGAGGTAATAACATAAACACACTCCGGTTGATTGTTTTTATATCCGAAAGCTTGAGCCTCAATCTTGTTTAGATCGGTTGTTTTTGTTCCTTTTAGCTCTATAACGGCTTTAACCTTGTCATTTATTAAAATAGCTCCGTCGGCCTTTTTGCTGTCCTTTACATTCTTGTATTCTGTTGTGATATTGAAATTTGGAGTTGGGTTTTTTGTATATCCCAAAACATTCACAAATAAATCAATTAGGAATTCGCCTTGATATTGTTCCTCTTTGCTGTTGCGAATATTGTCCTGAATAGTTGAATTATGAAAATGATTTTTAAAGACGTTCCATTGAGCAACCATTTTTGGCTTGTCCTGACTTTGTAACTGCTTTGCAACAACTGAATTTTGGAATAATGGCATAAGAGGAAACGGTTTTGAAAGTACCAAGATAGTAAAAAAGAAAGTTGAATGAAAAGTAGTATTTATCCTTGTACTAACCTTGTACTAATATTGAATTCAATGTGAGTGAATTATAGGGTTGCTTTTGTGTAATGTTTATCACTATACTTGAACGGTTAACCGTTACACACTTTGCTTTTTGAGATAGTTGGTTAATCATTACACACTTTTCGAGAATTTCTGTCTTGATTTTTTGATGTAATTGTTTTGAATAGAGTTGGGTTATTTTGCCTAATTTCTTTTTGTGTCGATCTCTATGAATCGGTTTTAAGTCTTCAATCCAATAACGGGGATTTGAATAGCTTTTTATGGCCTCTAATTCTCTTTTTGTGAGCTTCTTTTTGTCAATTGAATAATCATAGTGCATAACCTCATCAAATCGTTTTAAAAGCATTTTTTGAACATTTGCCAAAATGATTTCATCGATATCGGAAAAGGTTCTAATGTCTAAAAATTTCAACTCAATCATTTTCATAATCTTTAGTTCAACCCTCAAAACGTTTTCGTTCATTTTGAACTGGTAGGACTTATTATAAATCTTGAAAATTGTGTTTTGATGTTGTACTTGTGCATTATTCCCGTAATGACTGAATTCAAAGAGTATATTTTTATGATATAGCAAACCTTTGAGATAATGATAAGGATTGAAGTCAATAATTGCATTTACACCAAACTCAATATTTTGAAAAATCATTTGTGATGCTTTACAGTCAAAAAGAGTTTCTAAGTAGGTTCTAACCTCAACAATGTCATTTATTGTAAACTGATTTCCATTAAATCCCTTATAAGGTTTGTTTGGATTGTAGTTGGGTGCTTTTATTCCGTTGAGGTCATTCCAAAGTTTGTGAATACTGCCAGTAAATAAAACGTGAGGATTTTGTGATTTTGCATTGTAGATTGTGATTTTGCAAAAATGATAATGAGCGACTAAAACCGTTTCGTTAATTTCTCCGGTAGTCTTAGATAATCCACCATTAAAATCTAATCCGGTTGAGAAAATCAACCTTTTTAGGTCAATCTTTTCAAGATAAATTTTTACATAGTCTATCATTATGCTATCTTTGAAATGTTTTTACATTGTTTGTGAAAACGGACTTTTGAACTATTGGGCGACTTGAACAATCGCCCTTTTTTTATGGCTTAAAACGTCTTAAAACGACATTAAAAATCAATTCCAAACATTAGCCGTTATTTGCTCAAGTCATTGATAAACCCAATATTAGAATGTCGAGTGGGATTATATTTTTAATGTCGTTTTTAGATATTCAATGGCTTTAAGCTTTCTTCAATTTCCGAGCGTAGAAAATAGACTCTTGAACCTAATCCAAGTGGGTTGAGTTTTTTGGATTTACACCAGTTGTGAACTGTTGATAGATCAACATTAAACATTTGGGCAACTTCCTGACGAGTCAAATACTCATTTGGCTGTTTTGGAGTGTAGTGTTTTAGGAATTCCTCCAATTGGCTTTTAACTCCGGCGGTAATTTCCTTTTTTAGTTCTTCAGGTGTTGTTTGGATAAATTGCACAGTTGCCATAACTCAAGTGTTTTGTTGTTATGGTGCAAAGCTCATTCCGTTTCTATTCCGATTAATGGCTGTTTTTTCCGATTTTATCGGAAGTAGCATTTATAGATTGAATATGTTGTTAAAATTGTTTTCTCTTTGAGTAGAAAATGATTTTGCCAAACTTCTAAAGCCGTTATTTTTTATAATTAAATCTTTTGTGCTTTCGTTTATATGACTGTTGTCAAATAGCCAGTTCACGAAATCTAAGTGCTTTATTTTTATGATTAAGTTTTCTTTTGTTAATCTTTGAAACAAATAAGATAAATCAACATAAGGCTCAACAATGTGAAGTTTTAAATATAAGTTGAAATTGTCGGTAGTTGTCGAGTCTATAAAAATAGAGTAGGCCGGGTTTGAATTATTTGTCTTTTGGGGCAATTTGTTAATCTGTTCGGAAACTATTTCTTTAAACCTTTTGAATAACTCAGAAACGGATTTTGGATTATAAACTCTGTCAGCAAACCAACTCTCAACTATTTCACTACAAATAAAATCAGTTTCAAAAGTTTGTATGTCTTTAGCCAGTATCTCAAGTTTGAAAGGATCGTTGTTAGTTACTCTTTCAATGAAATTAAAAATGTCAAGCTCACTAACCAAACTTTGATTAACCAACTTGAAAAAATCAATAGTGGTTTGAGGATTATGTATTAATTGAGGGTGATAATTTAAAGGACTGCTTTTGGACTCTAAAAACTCAACAATTTCAAAGCAATTATCATAAATTACTTTGATGTTACAACCCTCAAATATTTGAGCCTCTATTTCTAAATTATCATAGTACTCTTGTGAAAGTGGGTTTTTATAATTTTTGCCATTGAATTTATAATGAGCAATCTCTTTATAAAATCTATACATTTCAAGCTCATACTCCAGTATCAATTTAGTAATCAATGACTCTTTTTGAGTGAACTCTAAAATATATTCTTTCGAGGGTTGGGTATATATAGAAAATGATAATGGCGAAACATACATTTCTTGCTTTTTTGAATTTAAAATGTTTTGAACTGAGTTAATCCCGGCATTTATTATTTGTTGAGAATTTGCAACAAGTAAGCTGTTCAGGTACTTTTTAAACTTGATCGTTTCTAAAGCCAAAAGATAAATCTCCACTTCTTTGAGGTTTTGTTTATCTACTATGGCCTCAACCTCTTTTTTCTGAATTATTTCATTTGCTATCGTTAAAATGTTGAGGTTGTAAACCTCATTTGACCATTGGATTTTTTGATTGATTTTATCAGTATCAATCTTATCTAAATTAATTTTGTCCAAATATTTTTTAATCAAATCTTTTCGGTCTGCCTCATCAACTATCAACTCCAAAAAATTACTAATCTCTGCAACTCTATATTCATAAGTAAATATACTTGGGTTGAAAATGTCAGTTCCCTTATAACCCTTTACTTTTGAGTGATTTTTATTGTTTTCGTCATTGATGATTTTTGCTTTTAAAAATTCAATCAATGTTTTAAATTCTGTTTGGGTTTGTGGTGTTATATCAATAATGGTTTCTTTATAGCCATAAAAATCTTTTACCTCATCAATGGTCTTTGGAATGTATTTCAAAATCAAAAATGACTTTGAAGCATAACCACCATTCAGAAAATAATAGTATTCTAATTTCGTTTTATAGTCATTTGTTGTGTTGCTGAAATACTTTGCTATTTTATCAGTTTGGCTGTTTACAAAATCTCTATAAACTTCAAAATCTGAAATAGAATATTTATTTCTACAATCATTGCAAAGACAAAAGATTGTCGAATTTTCAATTTGTTGAATGTGAACTTTGTGATTTGGAATTTCATTATTAGTAACGATCAAAGGCCTATAATTATCATTATAATATTGCAACTTTAGTTTCAACGTGTTGAAGCTTTCAATCGTTTCAAATATGGTTTTATAATCTTTGGAATAGTTACTAAAGAGGATTTCCATTTCGGATTTTTTTCTTAGGAAATAAAATGAAATATTTTTTAAATGACTCTAAGTTGAGGTTCTTTGTCTTTGTTGATCGTTTCGTAAAACTTCATAAATAAATCAGCGTTTGCATCCTTATCCTCTCTTTTATTGATATAGGTCAAAAACAAGCTTTCCTTTGAGTGTCCGGTAATATTTATCAGAATAGGTGTTGGTATCTTTTTATAATAGTTTGTTGCAAATGAACGTCTAAAACAATGTGAAGTCATTAAGTCATATTTTGGATAAAAACCAACTTCTTTTCGGTTAGTTTCAATGTTGAGCTTTGTTCCCTTCACAAT
Organism: Flavobacterium wongokense; assembly: GCF_021608265.1. GTDB lineage: Bacteria > Bacteroidota > Bacteroidia > Flavobacteriales > Flavobacteriaceae > Flavobacterium > Flavobacterium wongokense. The sequence goes on along the minus strand of NZ_JAKIHP010000001.1, from coordinate 573,457 downwards.
TGTATCAATTCCGGCCAGTTTACAAACTACCTTGATATAATCATTCAATTTTTGGTGTTGGATTTTCGTTGGTAGTTGGTTTTCTATTATCTCTATAACGTGAGGTGCAACAATTCCGACCGTAACATTTTTATTTGTTTTCTGCTGAATTATATCTAAATAAATAGAGTTGTTTTTATACCTAATGTTTTCATTTGTAATATTCAGCAAATCTCCGCCACGCTGACCGATTTCGCAACCCAATAAAATCCAATTTCTTGTATTGCTTAAAGTTTGTGGAGTTATAGAAATGTTCTTTGTTAACTCGGGATTTTGCTTCTTGAACTCTTTGAGTTGATCTAAATTGGTAAAATCGGCATTTTTAATTTGTTCCAATTCCTCAAATGATAATGTTTGAATGTATCGGTCATTTTCACTTTCTCTAAAATGCTGAATTGTTTTTGAATAGGGTGTAACCGGAATTTCAATTTTTTCTGCATCAATGCAAACTGTTTTTAAAATCTCTAACTGCTTCCCGGAATAGTTAGTAGAATACTTTTTAGTATTAACGAGCCAGTTTGTAAACTTGTCAACGAATGGCTTTGTGATCTCAGCAAACTGAATTTGCTTTTTTATAACTGTTTGGTATTCGGCAATAATGTTTTTAAAAAGAGAGTAGTTTTTGATTGTACTTGCACTCAATCCAATTTTAAAACCACCATTTGTTTTTACTTTTCGAGTGTTTGCATTATCAATAATGTACTGAATATGATTTATCAATAAACCATTATCAGTTTTAACAACTCTACTAAAGCATTCATTTATTTTAGTTTCGAGCCAATAGGTGTCAATCAAAGTGCCGTTAGACAAATCTTTGTTGAGGTTTTCTAAAACAAAGGACTCTAACTTTTTGAGGTTATTAGAAAGTTGTTTGTTTTCGGTTGAAGTCTGTTTTGGAAAACTTGTAGTATCACTCCAGTCTTTAGGATTGATTGAAAAACCAGTATTTAACTCGAAAACATTTGTACGGTTTAAGGAAACTCTAACTTTTATTGAAACGTTTTTATTTGCCTTGCTTCTTAATCTAAATTGAATTGTTGCCATTATTTGAACTTTTGAACTTAACAAATGTATTAAATAAAATAATACGTTTTCAAAAGTTGCCCAACCGTTGCCCAACCGATTTTCAATTTTATTCCATTTTATTAATTTTCATTCAACTACTCAGAATTGATTTTAATTCTTTTTAAGTATTGAATTTATTGAGTTTATAGATAACAAATGAGGGGTTTTTAAGGGGTTGTCAAAAATGTCAAATTGAAGGTGTTGGCGTGTAGGTTCGAGTCCTATTACCCGCACAGAAGCCCAAACGGAAGTTTGGGCTTTTTTATTGCCTGTTTGGTTAATAATAATGTTTACAGTTTATTAATATTGAATGCCTTAAATTTTAAAAATTCATTTATTTTTACCACATCAAAAATTATTTGATTAAAATTTAAAATTCTAATGAAAGGGAAGAAGCTTATGATGACTGCAGTTTTAGCGTTTTTTGGACTTGTTTTGCTGGCATTTTCTGTTTACCTGCTTTATAAAAATACGACTAGTTCTGTTTCCAATAATAAGCAGAAGGAATTGGACGAAGCCATTAAACAAATTGAAGTGCTTAATGCCGAAATTGTCCAGAAAGATAAAATTGTAGAAGAGGCAGAACTAAAAATCAAAAGCTTAAAATCGGATTCCTTCAGCCAGTCCTCAGGTCAAAATTTACCCATCATTGAAATCGTCGATAATGATTTGAGCGAAGGCAATTCCTCGAATGAAGGCGGAAAGAAAGTCCACAAACTGATGTACCATCACCAAATTCGTTTCTATTTGTTGAACATTGGCAAAAACTCCCTGAAGGATGTAATTTTTTCGGTAAAGGATGATTACAACGATAATGGAAATAAGGACAAGAAAAAGAAAACGAAAGCTTCAGCAACACAGGCTGATTATATGGGCAAGAAAGTGAATAACGATGAGCTTGGGACTTACGAGAACATTGAGGTAAATACACTGAACCTAAAATCCAAAAAGCAAATCTATACCAGCAATCTTCCGGGAAGTTTTGGAACAGGAGATTACGAATACCACATTATCGTGGAATGGAGCCAGGGATTTTATCAAATGAAAATCAAGATTGAGGAAGTCAACGGAAAGCTGAGCTACAATTATGAATTCTTTGATGTAGACGGGAATCCAATTGATTTTAAGAGTATGGAAAGCAGGATAGCAAATTAAAAAAGCCTCTCAATTTTGAGAGGCTTTTTATTATTTTCCGGTTTCTATCCAGTTGTTTATTTTCTTTTCCAAAAGTGCCAATGGAAGCACTCCTGATTCCAATACTTTTTGGTGGAAAACTTTGATGTTGAATTTGTCTTTCATCTTGTCCTGCGCTTTTTTACGCAATTCCATGATTTTCATTTGTCCCATTTTATAAGACAATGCCTGTCCGGGAATGGCCATATAACGCTCAATTTCGGTGGTGATGCCTTCTTCGCTTTCCGCTTCGTTATCTAATGAATATTTGATTGCCTGCTCACGAGTCCAGCCTTTAGTATGGATTCCGGTGTCGACAACCAAACGGACAGCTCTGTGCATTTCGTTACCCAACATTCCGAAATATTGATACGGATCTTTGTACAATCCCAACTCTTTCCCTAAACTCTCAGTGTACAATGCCCAACCTTCGCCATAAGCGCCAAACCAGTTGTATTTCCTGAAATCAGGCAATTCCTTGTTTTCCTGTTGCAATGAAATTTGGAAGTGGTGACCCGGAATGGCTTCGTGCAGGAATAAATCCTCATCGCCATAACAATTGTATTTTTTTACATCCGGAATCGGAACGTAGAAAGTTCCCGGTCTTGAACCGTCAGCCGAACCTTGGTTGTATTCCGCACTTGCAGACGCTTCCCTGAAGGCTTCAGTCCTTTTGATTTGGAACGGGCATTTTGGCTGTAATGAGAACAGTTTGTCTACATTAGGCATAATAGTTTTATGGATTCTCTCAAAGTTGGCAATAACGTCTTCAGGCTTTTTGAAAGCCATCAATTCAGGTTTGGTTCTAACGTGTTCGAAGAATTCGTTGATGGTTCCTTTGAAACCAACCTGTTCTTTCACTTTTTCCATTTCTGCCTTGATTCTCGCAACTTCCTTCAACCCGATTTCATGGATTTCAGCCGGAGTTTTATCGGTAGTCGTCCATTGTTTTACATAGACTTTGTAAATCTCATTTCCATTTGGCAAACTTCCGATTCCACTTGTCGCTCTTGAAGCAGGAAGGTATTCGTCCTTAAGGAAGGCAGTCATTTTTTTGAACTGTGGCTCTAATTTTTCCTTGATTACAGCGGTGTAGTCTTTCTTCAACGCATCTTGCTGTTCAGGAGTTATTTCCTTTGGAAACAATTTGAGCGAAGAATAGAACAAATTGTCTTCAACATTTGGAGTGACCATGCTTTCAAATTGCGGAATCACTTTAGTAGTCAACGCTTTTGGCAAAACCACACCTTTGTCGATTCCTTTTTTCATGTATACCATCGCAGAATCCATCCAAACGGCGAATAAATCCATTCTTTTCAGGAAATTTCTATAATCCTTTTCGGTTTTGAAAGGCTGTGCGCTTGTTCCGCTGGCAAATTGCCCTAGGGTTAAATTGGTTCCCCAAAATTGCTGCACCGGCATCAGGTTCGTGTCGTATTTCAACAAATCCTTTCCAACAGAAACTTCCCATTTGATGATTTCGTAACTGTTTTTTTCTTCTGCAGATAAATCAGCGGTGTCAATTGCGGCCAATTCATTTTCATATTTATCATAAAAAGCAGCCTGTTTTTTGCGATACGAATCGGTCATTTCAAAAACCAGTTTATCGTTGTATTCGCTTTGGCCATTTTGAGTGGCACTCAAAGGATCCAGTGCATTTTTATCATCAAAATAGGCATCGGTTATGGCTTTGAAATCCTGCACTTTCTTTTCTGATTTACAGTTTATTACCAGTAATGACAGTAATATCATTAAGGGTAATGTCTTTAAGTTTTTCATGTGTAATGGTTTAGGTTGTAAAGCTATTAGTTTCTGTTTTAAGAATTTGTTACTAAAATCATAAAAAATTATCCGTGGTATACGCGCGAAGCGATGATCTTTCCTTCCTTGATTTCCAATACTTCAGCAACAAGCATATTGTCTTCATTTTCGACGGTTCTAACGTATTCCATAAAAACCCTGTCATGGTTTGAGGTTAGCGAAGTTACCTTATAATGAAGGCTTGGCAGTCTTTCGAAGGCGTCTTTCCACCACGAGCGCAAGGCGTCTTTTCCGGTGACCAAACCATTGGTTTCCGGATGGCGGATTTTTAATTTTGGGCTGAAGTGTTCGGCTTCGTCATCGTATAAGGACAATAATTTTTCAAGATTGTGGGCGTTAAATGCTTCAAACCAAAGCATTGCAATCGATAAATTTTTTTCTGCTGACATAGTTGTTTAAATGAAAAATCCTCAAGTTCTTAAAACAAGAGGATTTTTGTTTGAGTAAATATATTGTTTTTTAAACGTTTTTCAAATTGATGATTTCCTGCTCTGTGAGGAAACGCCAATTGCCACGAGGCAAATTCTTTTTGGTCAAACCTGCAAACGAAACACGGTCAATTTTCAATACGTTGTATTGGAAACTTTCAAAAATGGCACGGACAACCTTTACATTGGAAGTCCTTAATTTCAATCCGATCTCTGTTTTTGGCTCGTTGTCGATGTAAGTCACTTCGTCTACATATAATTTGTGGCCGTCAAGCGTAACGCCACTGGAGATTTTTTCCAAATCTTCGTATTTCAGGTTTTTATCCAATGAAACTTGGTAAATCTTAAATGATTTTTGGTTGGGTAGGCTGAACTTTCGAACCATATCGGTGTCATTGGTAAATACCAATAAACCGGTCGTGTTTTTGTCCATTCTTCCAATAGGCTGGATTTTGACATTGGTTGCTGCACGAACCAATTCCAATACATTCCTGTGGTCGGCATCATCTTCGTTGGAAGTCGTGAAGTTTTTAGGTTTGTTCAGTAGAATATATTCCTTGCGTTCCGGAGTTAGTGTGGCACCGTCAAAATTAACGACATCTCCCGGTTTTACCTTATATCCCATTTCGGTTATCACTTCGCCATTTACTTTTACGTTACCTGATTGAATGTAAATATCTGCGTCACGACGCGAGCATACACCCGAATTGGAAATGTACTTGTTCAAACGGATATCGTCTGACTTCAAAGGCTTTGGAGAGTTTTGAAATGTTGGTTTAGCCGGTCTTGCGGCTTTTTTCGGTGCGTCACCTTCAGTAGTTGGCTTCACCTTTTTTGGACCTTGTGCGCGTTTTGGCATAGCGGGTTTTGGCTTGTTCGAACTTGGTCGCGAACTGGTAGGCCTTGAGCCACTTTTTTTATTATTGCCGTCCTTCTTATTCATGATTCTGTAATTTGTCGCAAAGATAAGGTTTTAAGAGGTACAAAGCTATGGTTTCTTTCTAGCCCCGATTGGAGCGGGCTACCATGTAGCGCGGAAAGCGGGAGCAGGGTTGTGAAAAATGCAAAAGTTCCGCTCCTAAAAAATTAAAGATGCAGCAGTCTTTTCCCGTGGATTAATACTTCTGGATTGATCAGGATAATGCAGAAAACGCCGGAAACCACTAGGAATTTCAGGATGTTGTGGAGTATGAGGTAATCGGGTTTGGAGTCGGATTTCCAGAGTTTCATCAAAAAGAAAATCAGGACAATCATGCTGACATAGAAGTAGATGTCCATGTACCGCACTTCGAAAATTTCAATCAGGTAATAGATTGGAATTGTGGTTAAAAGCGTCAGCAAAGTGATGGCTTTTTTTGAAAACCCTTCGCCATAAATTACCGGAATGGTTTGGTAATCGTTGGCAATATCGCCTTTGATGTTTTCCAAATCCTTAATCATTTCGCGGATTAGCAGTAAAAGAAAAAGGAAAGTTGCGTGTGCAAATATCTGTGGATAAAGGTTTTTGTAGTACAATAAAATTGCAAAGAATGGGAGTACCGCCAGGAATGACGCCGTGAGGTTGCCAATGATGAGCATTTTCTTGAGCTTGTGCGAGTAAAACCAAATGAGGAAAATGTAGGTTGAGAAAAACAGTACAGCGCGGACTGATACAAAAAATGCTAATAGGAAAACGATGAAATTCACGGTAAAGTAGACCTGGAGTTTTGTTTTTTGGCTTACCAAACGGTCGAGTTTGGATTTATTTGGACGATTGATTAAGTCTTTCTTGCTGTCGTAAAAATTATTGATGATATAACCCGAAGCAATTGTTAAACTCGAAACAATAACGATGATGAACAGGTTAAAATCGAGCAAAACATCGAGTGCTCTTTTGTTGGGCGCTAAAATGAATATTGCTGATAAATACTGGGCTAAGGCAATGATGGGAATGTTGTAGCCGCGAACTACAGAAAACATACTGACGATTTTCAGCAATAAATGTTTTTTTTTGCGGCTTAGCATTTTGTTTTTGATTTGATACTTTTCAAAACCAAATGTACACAATTACGGTTTGTTTTGCAGAGGAATGGTCACGATAAATTTTGTCCCGACATTAATTTTGGATTCCACGGTAATGTTGCCGTTTAGGTTTTCGATGGCTTCCTTAACAATGTAAAGCCCCAATCCGGTTCCTTTATTTTTATTGGTCACAAAGAACATTTCAAAAATGCGGTTCAGGTATTGTTTGTTGATGCCGATTCCGTTGTCCTCAATTTGTATGATAAAATTATTTTCTGCAGGATAGGTTTTGATGGCGATGAATGGTTTCTCTTTGGAGAAATCGGCATATTTGATGGCATTTGACAACAGATTGTTGACTATGATTTTGAGGCGTAAATTGTCGCTAAAGACTTTGTCTACTGCCAATTCCTTTTCGATGGTAATCTTCTTTACGTTTTCGGCGTATTGAAGCTGTTCAATTGCGTCTTTGACAATTTCGGCCAGACTTACCTGTTTCAGGACGTCCTTTGTTCTTTTATTCCTAGAGTAATCGATAATGTCTTTGATGAACTGGTCTTGTTTGTTCAACACGCTTTCCATCATGGCCAGATAGCTTTTGACTTCCTCAGGATCTTCTTCGGTTTTTAAAATCGTTACCAATCCTTTTAACGAACTGATAGGGGAACGCAAATCGTGCGAAGCGCTGTAAACAAAGCGGTCCAGTTCTTTGTTGGCAGTCAGCAAATCGGCATTTTTGGATTCTATTTCGTGCTGGGAACGCATCAGCCTTTTAACCATCATGGCATAATAAAGGCTGACAGTGCAAATGATAATCAGGATGAAAAAAATATTGGTGTAAATGAGATAATTTTTTATTTCACGCGTACCTTCTCCAAGTGCGCCCGAAAAATTCCTTGAATTTACGGTAAGTTTGTCGCTGATGCTGTTGATTTGCGAAAGGAATCTTTTCCGGGAGATTTCATCAAGATGGCCATTTTGGACTTGGGTATGGATTTTATTTCCAAGTGCATTGAACTGATCAATCAAAGCATCGCCTTTCTCCCATTCGCCGATGGCTTTTTTAAAGAAGGAAATCTGGTTGAAATTCTGGAAAAGCCAAATCATGTCATCCAAATCATCTTCATGGTTGTGACCGCCACGCAAATCCTTTTTAATAGTGTCAATGCTGCTGTGATTGGTTAAATGCACACGTGCGTGACCATCAGACTGATTTACGCTTAATTGTTTTTTAAATGATGCCCACTGCAACGGATCTTCATTGCAGATATAGGTAATAAGATGACGGGCTGCATCTTTCTGGCCTTTGGAATAATGGGATTCGCCATTGACATAAGCACGGTTTGCCGATAAAATCTTGATGGTAAAATAATTGATGACAATCAGTGCGGTACATGATATAAAAATAACGCTCAAAAGAATCAAAACTTTTGGGAGTTTTATCTTCTTAAGGGTTAGTTTTTTAGCCATACAATTTCTGGTTAGAAAATCGGTATGACTAATTTAGCTTTTTATTTTTAAAAAGGACTAACAAATTGCGATTTTCTAGACTAACGGCAATTAGAATTGATAAACGACTTCCAGTTTATAATCCTTAAGGGATTGTTTTGCCTTTTCCAAATCTTCAGTAAAGCCCAAAATATAACCACCACCGCCAGAACCACAAAGTTTCAGGTAATAGTCGTTAGTGTCGATACCGCGTTGCCAAACGCCACGAAACTCTTCCGGAATCATCGGCTTGAAGTTATTTAAAACCACTTTTGACAATTGTTTGGTATTCTTTAAAAGTGATTTTATGTCGCCACCAAGAAAGTTCTCTACGCAGGCATCGGTATATTTTACGAATTGGTTTTTCAGCATTTTACGGAAACCCTGATCTTTTAGGTTTTCCATGAAGATATTTACCATTGGAGCCGTTTCACCTACAATTCCTGAATCCAACAAAAATACAGCGCCTTTTCCGGTAGCACTTTGTGACGGAATTCCGGTTGCCTCAATATTGTCTTTGGAATTGATTAGGATTGGAATGCTCAAATAGCTGTTCAACGGGTCAAGCCCTGAGCTTTTTCCATGGAAGAACGATTCCATTTGAGAAAAAATCATTTTCAGCTGCAATAATTTTTCGCGGGTAAGATTCTCTAAAACCGTGATTTTGTTGTTGGCATACTTGTCATAAATAGCCGCTACCAAAGCACCGCTGCTACCCACACCATATCCCTGTGGAATGCTGGAATCAAAATACATTCCCCTTTCAACATCAGCTTTTAAAACTGCTAAATTGAAAGTCACTAATTCGGGTTGGTCTTTTTGGAGTTGCTCCAGATAAGTTACAAAACGCTTTAAGCTTGCGTTCGATTTTACAGCTTCCTGTGACGGATTTTCATCCACCTTAAGAGCACCGTTGTAAAAATTATAGGGAATTGATAAACCTTTAGAATCTTTGATGATTCCGTATTCTCCGAAAAGAAGGATTTTTGAGTAAAATAATGGTCCTTTCATAGTTGAATTGATCCTGTTCCAATTACGTCACAAATATACTGACCATTTTGACAATAGCCAAGTAATTCGTCCTTAATAAATTGCAAAACAGTTGCTCTAACGTTTTCGGGATATAAAACATGGACATTTGCACCGGCATCGAGCGTGAAACATATAGGAATATTCGTTTCATTCCTGAACTTCCAAATACGATTGATGATTTCCAGCGTGTTGGGTTTCATCAAAATGAAATACGGCATTGAAGTCATCATCATCGTGTGTAGGGTCAATGCTTCGCTTTCTACAATTTTGATAAAGTCTTCGAGGTTTCCTGTTTCTAAAACAGTTTTTATTGCCGAAAGATTTTCATGTGCCTGCGCAAAACGTTGTTCGGCAAATGGATGATTGTGCATCAAATCATGCCCAACAGTACTTGAAACCTGTTTTTCTCCCTTATCAACAAGCAAAATCGTGTCCTGGTAATTGCTGAAATTATCGTGGATTTTGGTTGGCAAAGCTACACCAAACAAATCAGAACTGCCTTCAATTTCTGCATGGTTTCCCCAAACGACAACACTTCCTTTGACACTTCTACAGGCACTTCCCGAGCCCAATCGTGCCAGGAAAGATGCTTTTTGATAGAAATATTCTTCGCTCATTTCCGGGTTCAAGGCTTTTTCCAAACTCATAATGTTCATCGACAAGGCCGCCATTCCCGATGCGGAAGAGGCTATTCCCGAACTGTGTGGAAAGGTGTTTTCGGTATCAATCGTAAGATGGTACTGTTTCAGATACGGGCAATACACTTCAATGCGTTCCAAAAACTTCTGGATTTTTGGCTTAAAATCTTCTTTGGGTTTGCCTTCAAAAAGTAAATCAAAAGAAAAGTTTCCAGTTTCCGTTTTTTTGGCGAAAGCCAGTTTGGTGATGGTTTTACAATTATTCAATGTAAAACTGATGGAAGGATTCGCCGGTATCTGGTTTGCTTTTTTGCCCCAATATTTTACCAAAGCAATATTACTTGGTGCGCTCCATTGAAAATTTCCATTTTCTATTGTGGCTGGATGATTTGCAATAAAATCCTTTTCGGACATGTTTTGAAATTTTAAACAAAGATACTTTTTTTATAAAAAACAACTGATATTTTATAAAAACAAACCGACAATCGTTTAGTATATTTGACTTTATAAAACACTTGTATGAAAATCTTAAAAATAATACTGCTGGTTGTTGTTTGTACAACTTTGGGTTATCTGTCGGGAATGGTTACGCGGGATAGCATCACTACCTGGTATCCAACATTGGTAAAGCCCGTTTTTAATCCGCCAAACTGGATTTTTGCACCGGTTTGGACCTTGCTTTACATTATGATGGGAATCGCCGCAGGTTTAGTCTGGACGAGTGATTCCGATGAGAAAACGGTAAAAAAGGCGCTTGGTTTTTTTGCAATCCAGTTTGCATTGAATGTGATTTGGTCTTACCTTTTCTTTGGTTTGCACAATCCGCTTTTAGCCTTAATTGAAATTGTACTGCTTTTATTGATGATATTCGAAACCTATAACCAGTTCAAACGAATTGACAAATTAGCCGGCTTTTTATTGATTCCGTATCTGGCATGGGTGAGTTTTGCGACTATCCTCAATGCCAGTATTTGGTGGTTGAACAGATAAAAAAAAGTCCCGATCATTCGGGACTTTTTTATTATTGGATAATCAGTTTCTTGATTTGTTTCAAATGGGTTTGCGTAGAGACCTCTACCAGGTAAACTCCTTTTGAAAGATTGCTTACATCAATTGTTGACTGATTTGAAGCGACATTGGAAGTCAGGCTTACTGTTTTGCCCAAAATATCATAGATCATTATGCTTTCTATAATTTCAGTGCTATTGTTTAACGCAACCTGAACCAAATTGTGCGTTGGATTTGGATACAGGATAATCGAATTTTCGGTAAACAAACCAATTCCTAAAGATGTTACAAATTCGGTATTAAAGGTATTGGTAACAATTGCCGGATTCGAATCAAAAAAGATATCAGCAGTATTTGGAATTATATCACCAGCAGCATAGCCAGGTTTTGGTTTGATTTTGAATTTGATGAATCCTTTTCCGGTATCCGTGTCAGGAATAGAAACAGGAAGTTGGATGTTATTGAATTTCCAGGTTAAATTATTACCCAGGCGATCAAGCGTGTAACTATGGCTGGCAGCCAGCATCACTAAAGTGGTTTCGTCCAATTGGCTGTCTAAAACATCATTAACCAATATGTCCAAAGCACCGGCTGTACCACTATTTTCAAATCGAATGGTGTATTCAAGGTAATCGTTGGATGTAAATGATGTAATCAAGATTTTTTCACCATGTCCTTCAACCTTATCATTTGGATCATACGAACCCACAACAGCCTGTGTAACGCTGCTTGAATTATTATTGGCAACAATATCACCAGAAGGAGGAACTATTGAAACGGTATCAGTAAGCAACTGGCCTAACGAAACAGTTGGAATTGGAGGAACCGAAATGGTCACAATGATGGTTCGGGTTTCGTAAGGCAATAGATTGTTGAAAATATAAGTAAAGCCATTTGTTATTGGTGTTGTACCAGCCTGTGAAATATTGGTAATCGATGTTCCAACATTATTATTAAAAGTCAGGACTCCGGTTGGAAGTGTCTGATTGCCGTTATTCGTATAAATTATTTTGACGGTGTAGGTTGATCCTGCACGAGGCGAGCTTTGAGGAACTATGGTAACTCCTAAATCGGCATAGCTTTGTACAATCGTAACCGGAAAATTATAGGTTGTCATCATTCCCGTTGCAACACTTACATTGTTGAAACCAGTTGGAGTGGTGTATTGTGCACCAAAATCGCTGTTGATCGTATAGGAAAGATTATAGAAATTGCCCGGAATCTGGTCGTAAAGTATATAAGAACCTGTAGGAGCTGTAATGGCATGTGGGTTTCCATTATTATTCAATTCATAGTGAAACTGGCCTAAAGGAAAATTGACCTCTCCGCTATCCTGCGTTCCGTTTGCATTTGTATCCACAAAAGCATTTAACCTGATGCCTGAGCAATCAATACTTCCGGCTCCGGCTTCATTTACATTCGATTGCGATACATTGATGTATCCTGCCTGATTGCTGAAGTTTGTAATTAAGATGATATAATATTGTCCTGCCTGAGCATTCGCAATATTTAAAATTTCAGTTGGAGCTGCAGAATAGCTGCAACCTGTTGTTATGGAAACTGGGACTCCAATTCCCGGAGCCTGGCCACCACTAATGGCAGCACACCCTTCATCACGCGTCGCAAATGGTCCCCAGGCCGCGTAATCTACATCAAGATTTGGAGTTGTAGTGTTAAAGGTTGACTGGGTTAACAATAAGTTTACAGGACCTGTACCAGCTATCTTAAGAGTGAAGTAAGTTGGATTTGGAGTGGTGCTTAAGCAGCCAATAGGCCCTAAACTAGGAACTCCTGTTGTATTGCTGTAATTATTTACGCCACAAATAGATTCACTATCAGCACAAGTAGAAGGAATGGTAATGCACACATTGAAAGTGACTGTCTGTGGGGTTTCCAGTATAGAATAGACCCTCACATAATAAGTGTTTCCAACGGTCAAATTAGACAAGGTTGCATAAAGGCTGTTTCCGGTGCCACAATGGATTTGATTAAGTGAATTGCACGCTCCTGAATAAATTACCATATTTAAATTTGGAGTCGTCCCTGCAACATTGCTGAGTGTTACGTTTAAGGTTGGATTGGTAGCCACAAATTTGAACCACACATCATCATCAGCAATTCCTGTTGTACAAGTTATAGGATCAGTAGATGCTGTTGCACCAGTTAAACTACCAACAACAGGTTGGGTGCAGTTTCGGCCACCAACAGGAACGGTCAAGGCAGTTGAACAATCATCATTTGCAATTAAAGTATATGCGTTTGCCCTTAACGACCAAAAACTTTTGTCTCCGGCAGCACAATTTGCCCTTACATAAAAACTATAACCGGTTCCTTGTGTAAGGCCCGTTACCGTAAAAGGATTTGTAGTTACTGTTTGACCAGTAGCAGTTGGAGATGGTGTTGTGCCAAATGGCAACGCAAGAACTTCCCATGAAGTCGAAACGGTATCATACCAGTTTAAGGTTATGCTGTTTAAGGTTGGGGCACTTGCTATCACATCAAGTGGTGCAGGGCAACTAGGTGGAGGCGCACAGGTAACATTTGCAATCCAGCCAGTTGCATTAACGCTGCCATCGCTTCTGAATCGGAAAGTTAAACAGCCAGTAGCGCTTGTTGCTGTAAAAGGACCTGGAATTGCATTGCCCCAAAATCCTCCAGCCACAGAACCAGGTACATTTGCTGCTGGATTTGTGCTTAGAATTTGTGGAGCGGTTGTAGTATTTCCATCATAAACATATAAAGCATCATAAGTCGCTTCTGTAGAAAATGTTGTAAAGGTCACCGTTACCATATCTCCCGGACTATCTGGGCAAATGGTTATGGTGTAGTCGGTGTTGTTGGCATAATTTGCATCTCCTCCTGGATCGGTAAAAGTGGTTCCGCATCCTTGTGAATAGCCTAAGCTAAATAATCCTACAGAAAAGACAAATGCTAAGAGTAAAGTTTTTTTCATGTTTTGTTGGTTTATAGACATTCAAATATAGATTTTTTTTGGATGCTTTGAATAAAAAATGACAAGGTTTTAGATTATTTAGAATGATTATTTTGCAGTATAACAAATAGTTATAAAAAAACCCAGATTGATACTGGGCTTTTCTATTATTGGATGATTAGTTTTTTAGTGAGTTTCAGATTGCTCTCTGAAACAATTTCTACCAAATAAACGCCTTTTGACAAATCGGAAACATCGATGCCCAGGCTTTGAGTTGCAATTGTTGAAACTGTTTTTACAGCTTTTCCAAGAAGGTCATAGAATACGACTCTTTTCAATTGTTCGTTCGTGTTTACCATATCAACCTGAACCAAATTGGTCGCAGGGTTTGGATATAAAACCAAACTATCGGAATCAAAATCAGCAACACTTAACGGTACTATAAATTTACTGTTGAAAGTAGCCGTAACAATTGCCGGGTTGGAATCAAAATAAATGAATGCATTATTCGGAATGATATCTCCGGCCTGGAATCCGGGTTTCAATTTCACCTTGAACTGAACATAACCTCTACTTCCGGCTTCATTAACACTTGCCATGTTCAGGAATATGTTTTTGAAATCCCAAACCAATTGATTATTGATTCTTTTCATCGTGTACTCATGGCTTGAGGCGACCATTTGTACTGTAGTTTCATCTATTTGTGCATTGAGCAGATCCTCAATTCTTACATCAATTGCATTTGCAGTTCCGTTATTTTGGAATCGGATGGTGTAAAAGAAATAATCATCAGGAGCGAAACTGTCAAACGGAATGGTTTTTCCACGTGATTCCATTTTGTCATTCGGGTCAAGTGAGTTGACTACAATCTGCGAATTGGAGCTTGAATTGTTGGTCAAATCGATATCATTGGCTGGTGCCGAAATGGTAACACTGTCAGTAAGCAGGTCATTTGCATTTACGATTGGAACCAAAGGAACGTCCATCGTAACATTCAATATCCTGGTTTCATTTGGCAGAAGATTGGTAAAGTTATAAGTAAATCCGGTCGGATTCATTACGATGCCTGTTTGTGGATATACGGTAAATGTATTTATCTGTGGAGGTTTGGTAAAGGTAATGCTTCCGTTGGTTGTTGCAATTCCGCGATTTTTATACCTGATTTGGTTCAGATACGTATATCCTGGTCTTGGAGCGACATAAGGTGCCAATGAAATTGACACATCATTATAGGTTTGCGTTAAGAGAACCGGGAAATACAAAATTTGGGTTGTGGTTCCAACAGAGATATCGTTAAAGGTTGTGGTGCCCGAATCATAATAAGGGGCAAATTGAGATTGGAGCTGATAACTGAAATCATACGTATTTGAAGTATTGTTATCATACAAAACATATTGGCCTGATGGCGAATAGCCATTTATATTTGTTCCGTTATTGTTTTGCTGGTAAATAAAGTTTCCATTTGGAAATAACAACTCACTTGTTTCCTTAACGCCATTGTTGTTTGCATCCACAAAAGCGACTAAAATCACTTTGCCCGGATTTGGCGTACAGATGACATCGGCAACCCAGCCAGGATAAGTGACAGAGCCATCCATCCTAAATCGGAAAGTCAGGCAGCCATCAGGGCTTGACGAGGTAAATGGGCCAGGAGTTACATTGCCCCAAAAACCGCCAGCCAAACCACCAGGAACATTCCCTGCCGGATTGGAACTCGGAATTTGTGCCGCGGCTATTGAGTTTCCATCAAAAACATATAAAGCATCCCAAGTGGCTTCGGTACTAAATGAATTGAATAAGACCGTAACGGTATCTCCAGGATTTGTAGGGCATATTGTGGTAATACTATCGGTACCTCCATTTGAAAAACTATAATTGGCCGAAGGGCCGCCATTGTCTGTGAATTGGGTGCCACATTCTGCCGGTGCCATAAGAGTGCAGAAATTAACTCCTGTAGACCAATCGCTGTTATCACTCAGCGAACAAACTGCCCTTACATAACAAGTATAACAGGTTAGAGCGCTAAGCCCAGTGATGACAAAAGGATTTGCTGTAGCAACGACATATCCGGTTGATCCTGCAGTTGGCGCAGGACTACCGGCAGGAAGCACGATGCATTCCCAGGTATTGGCAACACTGGAATCAGGATTGGCAGCTTGTACCCAGTTAAAGTTAGCAGAATTATGTGTGATGCTGTTTACCGTAAGATTTGTTGGAATGGTGCATGATGGTCGGGGAGCACAGGTTACATTCGCAATCCACCCTGGTCCAGTCACCGAATTATCACTCCTAAACCTGAAAGTCAGACAGCCATCAGGACTTGTTGAAGTAAAAGGGCCTGGAATAGTTGAACCACTATACCAGCCTGCCAAACCACCAGGAACGTTTCCTGCTACATTTGTACTCGCAATCTGTGGTGCAGTTATCGAATTTCCATTAAAAACATACAAACCATCATAATTCATTTCCATTCCGAATGACGTAAAGGTTACAGTCACCACATCACCCGGATTCGAAGGGCAGATGGTTACCGTATAATCCGTATTGTTGGCAAAATTTGCGTTTGGTCCTCCTGGATCGGTAAAAACATCCCCACAAGCTTGTGAATGGACATTTGAAACTCCTAAAAAAAGGATGAGGCTTAAAAATAAAAATTTCTTCATGGCTGTTATTTTATCTAAACTATTGTACTATTAATTTCTTGGTTATTTTAATATTTGTCTCTGAACTTATTTCTACAAGGTAAACTCCTTTCGATAAATCGGAAACATCAACTGAAAGTCTTTCCGTACCAATATTATCTACCGATTTTACTGCTTTTCCAAGAAGGTCATAGAAGACTACTTTTTTCAACTGCTCGTTAGTGTTTATCAAATCAACCTGAACTAAATTAGTCGCCGGATTTGGATATAAAACCAAACTGTTGGCATCAAAATCAGTAACACTTAATGGAACGGTAAATTTACTGTTGAAGTTTGCCGTTACAATTGCCGGATTAGAATCGAAATAAATCGAAGCGTTATTCGGAATGATATCTCCTGCCTGGAATCCAGGTTTCAATTTAACCTTGAACTGGGCATAACCTCTACTGGCCGTTTCATTTGCCGTTGCAGTGGTCAGGTAGATGTTTTTGAAATCCCAAATCAATTGATTTCCGATTCGCTTCATAGTATAATTGTGGCTCGCGCTTACCATTAAAACACTCGTTTCGTCAATTTTTGCATTGAGCACATCTTCAACCCTAACATCAATTGCATTGGCGGTTCCGTTGTTTTGGAACCTGATGGTGTAAAGGAAATAATCATCCGGAGCGAAAGTATTGAACGGAATCGTTTTTCCACGGGATTCCATTTTATCATTAGGGTCAGCCGAATTGACTACAATCTGAGAATTGGAATCAGAATTATTATTCGGATTGATATCATCCGCAGGAGCAGTAACAGAAACAGTAGATGTGAGTAATTGATTTAGGGTTACGACCGGAACCAAAGGCACAGTCATCGTAACAATGAAGGTTCTGCCTTCATTTGGCTGGAGATTTGTAAAAGCATAGAAAAAGCCTGTTGCATTGGGATTTGTCCCAGTCTGGCTTACAGTGTATGTTGTTATGGCATCTGGTTTTGTAAATGTTATCGTTCCGCTTGCTGTCGAAGTTCCATAATTCCTATAAGTAATTCTATTAATATAATTGTACCCTGGCCTTGCAGGATAAACTGGCGAAATTGAAATAGTGACATCGCTGTAATGCTGTGTATTTGTAATTGGGAAATATAAAAATTGGGATCCACTTCCGGCGGCTATGCTAATGTTGCTGTAGGTTGTTGTTCCCGAATTATAATAAGGAGCGTAACCCGGATGAATCTGATAGCTAAAGTTATAGGTGTTGGATGCATTAGCATCATATAAGGCAAACTGGCCTGTTGGAGAATACCCATTTATATTGGTCCCGTTGTTGTTCTGCTGATAAATGAAATTCCCATTTGGAAATAACAATTCCCCTGTATCCTTAATGCCATTGCTGTTGGCATCTATAAAGGCTACCAAAACAACTTTATCAGCATCGGGTACGCAGTTAACACTTGCAAACCAACCTGCCCTGTTACCCGTATTGTCACTTCTGAACCTGAAAGTCAGGCAGCCATCCGGACTTGTTGAAGTAAAAGGCCCGGGAATGGTTGTTCCCCAAAAACCTCCGGCCAATCCTCCAGGAACATTTGCTGCCGGATTTGTACTTGCAATTTGTGGAGCTGAAATCGAATTTCCGTCAAAAACATATAAAGCATCCCAATTGGCTTCGGTATCAAATGTATTGAATACGACTGTAACAATTTCACCCGGATTTGTTGGACAAATGACATAAGTGTTATCGGAAGCACTAGTATAATTTGCAGTTGGTCCACCATTGTCAACGAATGTTCCACCACACGCAGGAGGTGCAATTGAAGTACAGAAATTAACGGAAGTCCACGCACTATGGTCTGTCGTAGAACATATTGCCCTTACGTAAAAAGTAAAACAGGTACTTGGCATCAGCCCAGTAGCAATCCAGGTCATACCTGATGCATCGGGAACAGGAATTCCGGGGCCCGTAGGTGCCGGCGAACCTGCTGGTAATACTAATGCTTCCCAATGAGTAGCTACACTGGTATCAGGATTTGCAGGCTGGGTCCAGTTAAATGTAGCGGAATAAGGAGTTATTGCACTTGCTGTAAGATTGGATGGAGTCCTACACGTTGGCGCTGGTCCACAGCTTACATTAGAAATCCAACCGGTCCTATTTATAGAAGGATCGCTTCTAAACCTAAAGGTCAGGCAGCCATCAGCACTTGTTGAAGTAAATGGCCCGGGAATGGTTGTTCCCCAATAACCTCCGGCTAATCCGCCTGGAACATTTGCAGCCAGGTTTGTACTCGCAATTTGTGGTGCAGCTATTGAATTCCCATTAAAAACATACAGGGCATCAAAATTGGTTTCGGTATCAAATGAAGTGAAGGTAACTGTAACAAGATCTCCGGTAGTTGGAGGGCAGATAGTGGTGGTTACATCTGAGCCGTCGGTATAATTTGCGCTAGGCCCGCCATTGTCAACAAATTGTCCGCCGCATACCGGAGGAGCGGCCTGGGTGCAAAAGGTATAGTCATGCGACCAGTTACTCGTTTCAGTTCCCGAGCATAATGCCCTGACATAGACAACATAGCAGGTGTTTGGTAATAAACCAGTAATCGAAAGAGGTAAAGGTCCGCTATACGCTGGCCCCGATGGATTACCCGTTTGTGGATTCCCTGCTGGCAGTATTTCGAATTCCCAGCTTGTAGGCGAACCTGTCTGGGTCCAGTTGATATTGGTTGTTGTGCTTGTGATTGCTGTTGCATTTACTCCTCCGGGAGTTGGACAGCTTGAAGGCACTTCGCAGGTAATATTGGCAACCCAGCCTGCACGGACACCGGTATTATCACTTCTGAACCTGAAAGTCAAACTACCATCAATAGCTGTGGAAGTGAATGGACCCGGAATTACCGTACCCCAATATCCTCCGGCAAGTCCACCCGGAACATTTGCTGCAGGATTGGTACTGGCAATCTGCGGTGCCGCTATTGAATTTCCATCAAAAACATATAAGGCATCCCAATTGGCTTCGGTATTAAATGCTGTAAAGGTAACCGTAACCAGTTCTCCCGGATTGGAAGGGAAAATGGTTACTGTGTAATCCATATTGTTTGTGTAATTAGCTGAAGCTCCTGCCGGATCTGTGAAAACATCTCCACATTCTTGAGAATAAATTGAGTTTGCTGTAGCTAAAAAAAGGAAGAAGATTAATAGTAAAGTTTTCTTCATGTCAGTTTAGTTTTTTGTTAGGAAACCAAATTTACTGATTTTGAGTAAACTACAATGTTAAATTATAAGAAATCTTCTGTCAGGGATTGTGCCAGAATATAGCCTGATGTCCAGGCGTTTTGAAAGTTAAAACCACCCGTAATGGCATCAATGTTTACAATTTCACCAGCAAAAAAAAGATTTTTGTGCAACTTGCTTTCCATGGTTTTGAAGTTGATTTCCTTTAAATCAATTCCGCCCGCAGTTACAAATTCTTCCTTAAAAGTGCTTTTACCATTTACCCGGAATTCTCCATTGGTAAGTTGGTTTGCCAAATCAGTCAATTGTTTTTTGGATAAGTCAGCCCATTTCATTTCGCTGTCAATTGATGACGCCAAAACCAAACTTTCCCACAAACGGTTTGGAAACTCAAACGGCGATTTTTTGCTTACGACTTTTTTGGCGTGCTCTTGTTTCAGGTCTTTCAAAGTATCCATTGCCTCTTCAAAAGTGACTTCGTTGAGCCAATTTACCTGAATGATGAATTGATAGTTTTTGTCAAATAATTCTCGTGCGCCCCAAGCGGAAAGCCTTAAAATTCCGGGACCGGACATTCCCCAATGTGTGATTAACAATGGGCCACTCGCTTCCAGTCTGCTTCCTTTTACAGTAACTTTGGCGAAAGCCGAAACACCCATCAAATCCTTAATCCTGGAATCTTTGATGTTGAAAGTGAAAAGCGAAGGAACGGGCGAAACGATGCTATGCCCCAATTGCATCAGCATTTCCCAGATTTTTGGATTGCTGCCTGTAGTCAGGATTAATTTTCGGCAAACAAAAGTTTCGTGATTGGTTTCCACTTTCCAGTAATCGCCTGCATCAAAAATCGCCTGAACGCTTTGACCGGTCAAAACGGGAATTCCAAGTTTTTGGGTTGCCGATGTAAAGCAATCGATAATGGTTTGGGAGCTGTCTGAAGTTGGGAACATCCGGCCATCATCTTCAATTTTGAGCTCCACTCCGTGTTTTTCAAACCAATCAATGGTATCACCCGAACAAAACTGATGAAAAGGACCGCGCAGCTCTTTTTCGCCACGAGGATAAAACTTAACCAGGTCATTCGGGATAAAACAGGCGTGGGTCACATTACATCTTCCGCCACCTGAAATGCGCACTTTTTCCAAAACGGTTTTACCTCTTTCGAGAATAGCCACTTTTAGTTTGGGATTGTTTTCAACGATATTGATAGCGGTAAAAAAACCAGCTGCACCGCCACCAACAATGATTATGTCGAAATTTGAGTTCATATCCTATCTGGAAAATCTGTAATGATGCCGTCAACCTGCAGCGATTTAACAAAGATAATATCTTCCGGCTCATTGATGGTCCACGGATAGACTTTAAAATTCTTGGATTGCATCTGCACAACATTTTCAGCAGTAAGCAAATGATAGTACGGATGAATGGAATACGCTTTTATGAATTTGGCGAAAGCCATAGCCAGGTCTAAATCGGTGTTGGTCAAAATTCCAATCCTAATTTTATCATTCAGGAAATGTACCTGCTGCAGTGCATTCCAGTCAAAGCTTGAGACGACAAAATCGGCATAATCCCAATTCTTTCCTGAAATAAACTGTTCAATGATTCCTACAACTTTATCAGCAGTTTCAAAAGATTTGAGTTCAACGTTGATAAAGCACTTTCGGTCAATCAATTCGAAAACAGCTTTCAGGGTTGGAATTCCTAAAACTTCCAATTCTGCTGCTGAAAAATCCTTTACAAAACCAGTATCTGAAGTTGTCCGGTCAATGGTTTCGTCATGGATAACAACCACTTCACCAGATTGGCATAAATAAACATCAAGCTCGATTCCGTCAACATTTAAGTCAATCGCTTTTTGGAACGAAGCCAAAGTATTTTCGGCGACATAGCCTTTCGCCCCGCGATGACCTATTTTGTGCATTTTAGATTTTTTCCAATAAAACAATACCGAAATCTGTATTGAGCGTAACCGAGGATTTTGTTACGACAGCAGTTTTTCCCGAATAAGCATCCCTCACTTTGGTTCCGTTTGCGAAAACACTTCCAATCCATACATTTTTTTGGCCTTTATTCAGGTCAAGCCCAATAACCACTTTGTCTGTATATTTTCCTTTGGAATAAATCCTGCTGAAAACATAAGGGCCACCTGAAATCTGGTTGTGTATTCCGGCACCAACTGCCGGGTGCTTTTTTCGGAACTGGCCTAATTTCTGCCAGTGCGCCAAGATTTCCTTTTTGTTCCGGTTGTTGTCAAGGTCATTCCAGTTCATGTTGGAACGCAATGTTGCATCGCCTTGAGCGCCTTCAATATTCAAAGGACGCGCAGTCTCATCACCGTAATAAACCTGGGAAATTCCAGGTGCCAATAATAATTTTGTACCGCTTTCAAAAGGCCTTTCACGGTCTTTATCATAAGGGTAGCCGTCATCGTGCGAAGAAATGTAATTCATTACCGTATTTCCCTTTAAATCATTATGCAGGATGTCGGAATATTTGGAAAACAACGCTTCATAGTTCATTTTGGCTTCATTCCTAAAATCAAAATTGATTAAACCAGTGAAACCATTTTCGAAATAGTTGACTTTCTTATCGCCAAAATCATAGAATTTTTTGTTGCCAATATTGTAGCCATAGACTTCACCAACGGTAAAAAACGGATTGTCGTCCAAAACTTTTTTTGGATTGTTTTTCTTGTATTCGGCGAAAGCCATATCACAAACCTTCCTGAAATCGGCCCAAACATCTTCAGTAGTGTGCTTGGCGGTATCAACCCTGTAACCGTCAATTCCGAATTCCGTAATATAATCTGCCAGCCATTTCATGATATAATATTTTGGCGCTCTTGGAAAACCGGTTTTAACAAAAAAAGCATCAAGTGAGGCAGCTTCCTTTTCATAACGACCTTCGTTTTTCCATTTATTGGATAAAAATGAAGGCAGGTTTGTGTTCTCATTACTTTCGGTTTTAACATCCGGAAGGTTTTCTACAAGCGTGCAATTGATGTAAGTATCATAAGAGTTATACGTGCATTTTGGAGAAGTCCGAACCCAATCGCTTGGATAAACCGAATCTTCGGAAGTTACCGGTCCTGTGTGGTTGATTACTGCATCGAGCATAATCCGGATTCCTTTGGCATGTGCTTTCTGAACCAACTCCGCCAAATCTTTTTTGGTTCCGAAACTCGGGTCCAACGAACTCCAGTCGCGAGTCCAATACCCATGGAAAGCATAGGTAAAACCAGTTCCTTCATCAACCCCATCGTGGATTTGCTCTACAATCGGAGTCATCCAGATGACATTGATTCCAAGATTGGTAAAATAACCTTCATCCAATTTTTGAATAATCCCACGGATGTCACCGCCTTCAAAACCACGTAATTTCCCAGTTGGTTTATTGCGGTTGAAAGTGTGGTCGTTGGTTTTGTCACCGTTGTTAAATCTGTCGGTAACGATAAAATAAACGTTGGCGCCTTCCCAGACAAAAGGTGTTTTTGGAGTTACAGGCTTTTTTTTCTGAGCGAAAGTCATTCCGCAAAGCAAAAAAGAAAGTAACAGTAGGTTGATCTTGTTCATGATTTTAATATTCAATTTTAACTTCAGAAGGCGTTCCTTTGGTCATGGTGACATTCACCTGTAATGGCTCGGCAAATCTTTTGTAAACCTGTTCCTGGCCATTTACAAAAATACGCTTGGCTTTGATGTTATGAATCAATACCGAAACATTTTTATCTGCGGAAGCATAATTTTTTCCAACAGTCGAACTCAGTTTTATAGTCAGAGCTTTACTGTTATTGGTGCTTGTAAAATTCAGCATTTCGTATTGTCCTTTTTCAAAGGCATTCGGCGTAGCACCATCGTCATTGTATAATTTTCCGGAGGAATTCGCCACGCTTTCATCAAAATAATAATGCAGGTTGAAATTGGCTAACGAATATTTTGTCGTGTTTTGAATTGTTTCAATCATAGGGATGAAACTTCCGCCACGAACGAAGGTCGGAATGTAATCCTCTTTAATTTCAACCATTTCCTTTTTTCCACCGATATGTTTTTTGCCTGTGTAAAAATCAAACCAGTTATTGCTTTTCGGGAAATAAATTTCAAAATAAGTTGGTTCCTCGCCAATTGGAATAGTGACCGGATGAACCAAAAAATCATTCCCCCAAAAATAAGTTCCTGCATCAGCTGTTAATTCCTTATTGTCGGGTTCTTCAAAAAACAACGGACGCATTAACGGAGTTCCTTTTTGGTTGTTATCAAAAGACAAGGTGTAATTATAAGGCATTAATTGATAACGAAGTTCCACAGATTTTTTGGCTTTAGCCATGGTTTTGACATCTTTTCGCGCCACTTCAGAAGCGACTTCTTCCTGCGCATGCGGACGGAATATCGGATTGAAGACTCCGTATTGCAGCCAGCGTAGATACAATTCGTTGTCAAAATAATCTCCGGCAAATCCGCCTAAATCCGAGTGCATATACCCCAATCCCTGCATTCCCATTTGCAGCGCGATTTCCATTTGGCTTTGTAATCCGCCCCAACCTCTGCTTACGTCACCGCTCCAGGGCACCATTCCAAAACGCTGTGAGCCCGAATATCCGGCACGCATCAAAATAAATGGCCGTTGATTTGGAAAATCCTTTTTATAGCCATCGGCGATTAATTTGGCCCAATTGTGGCCATAAATATTATGGACTTCATCGGCTTTGCCACCAACAGTGATTGCCTTTGACGGGAACACTTCAGGTTCGCCCAAATCGCCCCACATGCCGCCAACGCCCTGATTGATTAATCTTTTGTAGACATTCCAAAACCAATCCTTTCCTTCGGGTTTGAAAATATCGACAACACTGGTGTTCCCGAAATAGAAATCCCAGGTTGCCGGTTTCCCGGTTTTGTCGGTTACCAATACTTTTTTATCTACGGTTTCCTGCCATTTAGATGAGGTTGTGAGTATGAATGGCTCGGTAATGAGTATCGTTTTTACACCTTTAGCATTCAAATCAGAAATCATTTTATCCGGATTTGGGAAATTATCCTTATCCCATTCCAAATTCCCCATCGTTCCCTTAACTGATTTTCCAAACCAATACAAATCGAGGATAATGGCATCAACGGGAATATTATTGTCTTCAAATTTACGGATGGTATTTTCGACCTCTTCCTGTGAATGATATCCGAAACGGCTTGAGAAATTGCCCAAAGACCAACGCGGCAATAAAGGCTGTTTCCCGGTCAAGTTGGTATAATTTCCAACTAAATCGGTCCAATTATCTCCCGCAATGACCTGATAGGTTTTTCTTCCCGAAATGGTTTCGTAGGTCAGTGTATTGTCTTTTTTGCTGTCTAAATCCAGATAGCCAATGGCAGAATTGTCAAAATGAACCGCATATAATTTGGATGATAGCACCAATGGAATACAGAAATTCATCAATTGTGCGGAATCACCATAACCATAATGTGCGCGGTTGTACAACTGCAGGCGATTACCGCGACGGTTCATTCCCAACGCTCTCGCGCCACCGCCATAAAGTGCTTCGGAATTGTCTAAATTGAAAGACAAGGTTTCGGTGGAATCGTTTACTTTGGTATAGCCGGCTTTTTCAGAAAAGAGGAATTTACCCTTGTTATAATACGAAATCTGGAAGGGCGATCTTACTATCCTTACTGTAATTCCATCATGGCCAAACTCTATATTTTCCTTGATATTAATAAACCAACCGTTATTAGAGATTGGTTTTTGTACCACTGCATGAGAATTTGAATTGTAACTTTCTCCTTTTGGGATAAACGTGGTTTCAACCGTTTTTTGGGAGTAAAACCTAAATTGATAAGTTCCGTCGCTGGTTTCAACCGTATAATGGGTTTTATTATTTTTGACCGATAGGAATTTCCGGTTTGCATTTTGGGCAAACGAAATGGATGTTATAAATAATACTAAAAGTAGCTTTTTCATATTTTTATTTTAATTCTAATACCAATACCGATTTTCCTTCGATGGAAACATCGTTTTTCAAATCAATCATTTTTCCTGAGAAAATGTCCTTTCCGCCCAAATGATTTTGAATGCTTTCGGCAAAACGATTGGTTTTGAAAGTCTGGGTTTCGTTACTGTTATTGATAACGACCATCACACTTTCCTTTTCGTTATAACGGAAATAAACATACACATTATTTACCGGAATATAGTGCTTCATTTTGCCAAAATGAATCACGTCCTTTGATTTTCTCCAATTGAAAAGTTTGGAAGTAAAATCATAGAATTTGTTTTGTTCCTCATTTCTTCCGGCCTTCGTAAATGCATTGTTGCTGTCGCCATTCCAACCTCCGGGGAAATCATGGCGGATATCGCCATCGCCTTTGCCTTTATCACCATCCATTCCAATTTCAGAACCGTAATACAACTGCGGGATTCCACGTATTGTTGCCAAAAGCGTCATAGCCATTTGGTATTTCCTGAAGTCTTTTTTATAGGCTGAGTTAAAACGATTGGTGTCGTGGTTTTCGGCAAAAACCAAGATGTTATTAATGTTTGGATACAGGAAATCGTTGACAAAATTGTCATAGACTTTGATCATTCCTTTGTCCCATTCGCCTTTATCTTCATTGAAAACCGAACCAAAAGCATCGTGCAACGTAAAATCCATCACCGACGGCAAATAGGAATTGTAACTTTCAATGGCGCCAATCTTACTGTCTTTCTGCCAATAAGCCATTTGTGCCTGGTTGTGCATCCAGACTTCGCCTACAATATTGAAATTTGGATATTCGTCAAGGATTGCTTTGGTCCATTTTGAGATTCCTTCCTTGTCGTTATACGAATAGGTATCCACACGGAAACCATCCAAATCGGCGTATTCAATCCACCAGATTGCATTTTGGATCAGGTAATTCAAAACCAAAGGATTCGACTGGTTCAAATCGGGCATCGAAGGCACAAACCAGCCGTCCATGCAGTTTTTGGCATCAATGTCTGAAGCATTCGGGTCAAACTGCGTAGTCATCCGGTAATTCGATTGCGAATAACCCGGGAATTGGTGCACCCAGTCGTAAGTCGGCAAATCCTTGTACATCCAATGCTGGTAACCCCAATGATTGGTCACATAATCCAAAATATTTTTCATCCCACGGCTGTGGAGTTCGGCGCTCAAACGCAGGTAATCTTCATTGGTCCCAAATCGCGGATCAATCTTATAAACATCCGACTGCCCATAAGTGTGGTACGAACCTTTTGGATCGTTGTCTTCGCAAAGCGGTGTTGGCCAAACGGCTGTTGCGCCAAGCTCTTTGATATAATCCAGGTTTTTAATGATGCCTTCGATATCGCCACCGTGCCTTCCGTTGGGATTGCTTCGATCGGCTTTTTCATTTAATGAATTATCACTGTCATTCTTTGGATTTCCATTGGCAAATCGGTCCGACATAATCAAATAAATCATATCCGAACTGTCATAACCTTTTCGGAATTTGGAATTTTGCCTTCTTTGTTTGAGCTCATACTTTTGCGTAAGCGCCACTTTGCCTTTGCTTTTGAAACTAAAGGTCAGCTCAGAAACCGGAGCATTTTTAGTATCAATCGTTACAAAAACGTAATTGGGATTTTCTGTTTTTTTGATGTTGTCGATGACAATGTTGTTGGAAACGGCAACGTCATATTGCGCGATGTTCTTGCCATAAAATAGAATCTGCACTTTTGACAGTGTCATTCCCGAATACCAAAACGGAGGTTCAACACGGTCAATCTGCGCAAAGGCAGAGATAGAAATCAGTAGGGAGAAGAGTAGTTTTTTCATTGTATTTGTTTTTACCATAAATAGGATTAAGGCTTTATAGTCGTTTATATTGTATATCGTCACTTCGAGTGTTTTTGGCGAAGCCAAAAATGTATCGAGAAGCTTTCTGCAAACGACGGTTCTCGATACATTTTTTATTCCATTGCATTCCATAAAAAACACTCGAACTGACGTGTAATATTAAAATAAAAAACCCTTTCAGATAAGTCCGAAAGGGTTGGATTGTAATTTGTTAAACAGTCACCAGGCTATTTGGCTCGACAGAAACCGCTGTTCCATTTACATAAACGGTAATTGGAGTTTCACCCTCAAGTACAAATTTGGTTTCGTTCTGATGCACGGAAACTTTCAATATTTGGTTCCTGAAATTGATTTTAAAGGAATAACCATCCCAGTCTTTTGGGATTCTTGGTTCAAAATGCAGTTCGTCATTTTTGACACGCATTCCGCCAAAACCTTCCACGATGCTCATCCAGGTTCCCGCCATCGAAGTGATGTGAAGGCCTTCCTCAACTTCCTTGTTGTAGTCATCCAAATCCAAACGCGAAGTTCGTAGATAGAAGGTATACGCTTGTTCCATTCTTCCTAGAGTCGCCGCCTGAATCGAGTGCACGCAAGGAGAAAGTGAACTTTCGTGAACAGTAAACGGCTCATAAAAATCGAAGTGCTTTTCCAGTTGTTCCTTGCTGAAATGGTCTTCAAAGAAATAGAATCCCTGTAAAGTATCGGCCTGTTTGATGTAAGGCGAACGAAGGATTCTGTCCCACGACCATTTTTGATTGATTGGACGTTGTGATTTATCCAAATCGTGGACTTTCACGAGTTCTTTATCTAGGAAGCCGTCTTGCTGTAGATACACATCGTGTTCTTCCGAAAATGGAAAATACATATGGTCGGCGACTTTTTTCCAATGTCCGATTTCAGTTGCATCCAATTTAACTTTGCTCATGATTCGGGCAAAATCCGAACTGTATTCTTTTTCCACGCGTTCAATTTGTTCAATGGCATAATCGATACACCATTTGGCCAAATAATTTGTATAGAAATTATTGTTGACGTTGTTTTCGTATTCATTCGGGCCTGTAACACCCAAAATCACATATTGGTTTTTATGGGTAGAAAAAGTAGCTCGCTGATGCCAGAAACGCGCAATTCCAATTAGGACTTCCAAACCTTTTTCGGGAATATAGGAGTAGTCACCGGTGAATCGGTAATAGTTGAAAATCGCAAAAGCGATAGCGCCATTCCTATGGATTTCCTCAAAGGTAATTTCCCATTCGTTATGGCATTCCTCACCATTCATCGTAACCATCGGATATAAAGCTGCGCCATTTTTAAAACCTAATTTCTTGGCATTTTCTATGGCTTTTTCCAAATGATTGTAGCGGTAAGCCAACAAATTCCTTGCAACATGCTGGTCTTTGGTCGCCATATAAAACGGAATGCAATAGGCTTCGGTATCCCAATAAGTCGAACCGCCGTATTTTTCTCCGGTAAATCCTTTTGGGCCAATATTCAAACGCGAATCCTTTCCTAGATACGTTTGGTTCAAATGGAAAATATTGAAACGGATTCCCTGTTGCGCCTTTACATCGCCTTCAATGGTGATATCGCTCATTTCCCAGATTTTCGCCCATTCACTGATTTGTTGAATCAATAGGTTTTCATAGCCTTCCTGTAATGCTTCTTTGATGACATTTTCAGCTGCTAACTGCGTATTTTTGTGGTTCATCGAAACCGTATAACCACCCAGTTTTTGTATCGAAGCAGTTTGTCCTTTAGCCGCAGCGGCTTCATAGGTAAACTGGACTTTTTCTTTTGATGATTCAACATTTGACGGCAAGGCGTTTTGGTTTTTGCCATTCAGCAAAATCGTATTCTGCATAAAGGTAGTAGCCGTGAAATGCGTTTTGAACGTTCTTGCCGTAACAAAAGCTTCATTTCCTGAATTGGTAACGTTTAATGGTTCCCAAAATTTCTCTTCCCAGTTGGCGTCTTCGTTGTGCACTCCGGCATCAACATACGGTTTGAAAAGGATTTTGGCATCATTGTTAAGCGGTGTGATTTCATAATTGATTACACCCACTTCGTCCAAATCCAAAGAAAGGAAACGACGAACGTTTACTGCTATTTGTGTGCCGTTCTGCAAAGTTGCCTCGAACGAACGGTCATAGATTCCTTCTTTCATATTCAGCTCGCGGCGGAAGTTTTTCACTTCCTTACAGGCAGCCAAATCGAGATTTTCACCGTTGATTTCAATGTCGATTCCGATCCAGTTTGGCGCATTCAATACTTTGGCGAAATATTCAGGATAACCGTTTTTCCACCAGCCCACTTTGGTTTTGTCAGGGTAATAAATTCCGGCTATGTAGCTTCCCTGGAATGTTGCTCCAGAGTATTTTTCTTCAAAATTGGCACGTTGTCCCATGGCACCATTTCCAATGCTGAAAAGGCTTTCGGAGGATTTAACCTGGTCTAAGTCAAATCCTTCTTCTATGATTGACCAGTTGTCTGGTTTGATATAATCTTGATTCATGTTGTTGTTTTTTCCTTTGATCATTCAATTTTATTTTATGAAGGCTTCGATAAACGAAGTGTCCATAAACGTAAAATCTTTAAAGTTGTATTTTGCTTCATGTAATATTTTCTCATCGCCAATTCCGATGCTGGTCATGTTGGCAATGTTGGCAGCCTGGATTCCGGCTACGGCATCTTCGAAAACCATGCTGTTTTCGTTGCTCACGTTTAATAATTTTGCGCCTCTGACGAAAACCTCAGGATTTGGTTTTGCATTGGTTACGTCATTTCCATCAACAATGGCATCGAACATATGCAAAATCTTTACCTTCTCTAAAATAAGGCGGGCATTTTTACTTGCCGAGCCCAAGGCAATCAGTTGTTTTTTCTCTTTAATAAACTCTAAAATATTCATAACGCCCGGAAGCAGTTCGCTTTCGTCCATGTGTTTGATATAAGAGAGGTAATCTTCGTTTTTTTGGTGCAGCCATTTGTTTTTGCTTTCTTCTGAGGCTTCAATATTCCCGAGCTTCAAAATAATTTCCAAAGAACGGACGCGGCTAACGCCTTTTAATTCTTCGTTGTGTTCTGGTGTAAATTCGATTCCCAAATCGGCCGCTATTTTCTGCCACGCCAAAAAATGGTATTTAGCGGTGTCTACAATAACGCCATCGAGGTCGAAGATGAATGCTTTTTTAGTCATTAATTATAATTTTCGATTTGTCATTTATGGTAAGCGAAATGATTCCTGCTAGAATCATTGACGTGCCACCAATCAATAGGGCATAAATAGGTTCGCTGTTAAAGAATTTAGAAACTAAAAATCCTAAAATGGAAGCAGCAACCAATTGCGGGATTACAATAAAGAAGTTGAAAACTCCCATATAGTAACCCATTTTGCTGGAAGGTAATGCTCCGGAAAGCATTGCATACGGAATGGAAAGGATACTCGCCCAGGCAATTCCAACACCAATCATTGGCAGCCATTCCATGGTGAAAACGGTTGGTTCTGAAATGAAATAAATGGAAATCAAACCAAAGCCACCACAGGTTAAAGCAATGAAATGCGTAAATTTCCTGCTGGTGTATTTTGCCAATAATGGCAGCAGGAATGCGGCAATCGCAGCAATCAGGTTGTAGTTGGCAAACATTTCGCCAACCTGGTTTGCTCCGGTATTATACGCTTCTGAAGTCGTATCAGTAGTTCCGTAAATGTGTTGCGTAACGGCAAGCGTGGTGTAAATCCACATAGAAAAAAGCGCAAACCACGAGAAGAATTGCACCCATGCCAACTGTTTCATGATTTTTGGCATAAACTGAAAATCATTCATGATGGTTACAAAACCATTTTCGGTATTATTCGCACGCTGCATTAATCCCGAAATGGTCATTGCCAATCCTCCAAGGCTGATCATTCCTAAGGAAAGAACATATAAATCTTTCTTTAAATCCAACTCATAAATCAGGAACGAAAAGGAAATCCCGATGGCTAAAAATAAAAGCCCTTTTCTTAAATGGGAAGTCCCGTTTTTTGAAAACCATTCCGGAGAATGCACCTCTTTTTTGAATTCGGTTTCCTTGTGTTTCTCAAACGCTTCCATTTCCTCTGGTGAATATTCCTTGGAGGTAATTACAGTCCAAAGAACGGTTACGATGAAAGCAACACCACCAATGTAGAACGAATACTTCACCGAATCGGGGATAATCCCAAGCGGTGCCGTATTGTCAACATTTAAATGGGTTAAAATCAAAGGCAGTTTGGAAGCTACGTAAGCGCCAATCCCGATAAAGAAACTTTGCGTTGCAAAACCTAAGGTGCGTTGCTTTTCGGGAAGATTGTCTCCCACAAAAGCCCTGAAAGGTTCCATAGAAACATTAATGGAAGCGTCCATTATCCATAACATTCCGGCTGCAAACCACAAAACGGGTGAATTGGGCATGATGAACAAGGCTGCGGATGCTAAAATGGCTCCGACAAGGAAATAAGGTTTTCTTCGGCCGAGCCTGGTCCAGGTCCGGTCTGAGAAATAGCCAATGATGGGTTGAATAATTAATCCGGTTAAAGGAGCAGCCACCCAAAGGATTGGGATGTCATCAATTTTTGCGCCTAGAGTTTGGAATATCCTACTAACATTTGAATTCTGCAGAGCAAAACCCATTTGTATCCCCAGAAATCCGAAACTCATATTCCAGATTTGCCAGAAACTTAATTTACGCTTTTCCATTATCGTAATTTACTGATTTATAATACGATAAGCGGTGTGCTTATCAAAACTTTTTTTAGTTCGAAGTAAAAGTATAAGCTTTGATAATTGTCGTAAAGATAATAAAGAATTTAAGTTGAGGTCTTTTTGATTAAAAAAATTAACGAAAGCGGGTTACGAAAACGTTTTTTTGTTGATAACTAACCGTATTAACCAATCCAAATCCGGCAATATCAATGCTTTATTCACCTTGTGAGCGTAATCATTGCGGGATGAGTCCGATGTGTGTCCGATAAAAAAGCCAAAACATCGGACACACATCGGACACACATCGCACACACATCGGACACACTCTGAACCAATACTGCATAAAATCCTGTTGAAACAGGTCTCAAACAGCTTTTTGATAGTAAGTAAATAGAGGTTATTTGGTGGATTCGCGTTCTACCAATTCGGTTTCGATGACTTCGGTTTTGTATTGTTCTTCGACTTCCTCTTCCGATTCCAGCCTTTCGATAAGCATCTTGGCTGCTTTGCCTCCCATTTTAATCCCGTTCTGACTAACGGTGGAAATGCTTGGTGTAGAATATTTTGAAATGATTCCGTCGGTAAAGCCTACGATGGAAAGCGCTTCCGGAACTTTGATGTCGTGTTTGCGCGCCAATTTTATAGCCGTAACGGCAAACAATTCGTTGACTGCAAAAATAGCGTCGAGTTCGTTGTTGAGTATCAAATTCTCAATCGAAGATTCAAAGTTTTCGGTGTCTTCAATTCGAAGGATTAGATTTTCATCTACTTTTAAATCGTTGTTTTTTAATGCTTTTATATAGCCTTCGGTTCGGAGTTTTCCAACGCTGACATAGTCTACAGTGGTGATCAGGGCTATTTTTTTGAATCCTTTATCGATAAGGAATTGTGTCGCGTCAAAGGCGGCCAGATTGTCGTCAATGATGACTTTGTCGCACAAAATATCATTGGTAACGCGATCAAACATTACCACAGGCATTCCCTGGTTGATGACTTCGACGATGTGGTGGAAATCCTTTTTTTGCTGGGTTTCCTTTGAAAGCGACATGATAAAACCGTCTATGCTTCCGTTGGCGAGCATTTCCATGTTAATTACCTCTTTGTCAAAGGATTCGTCAGAAAGGCAGACCAATACGTTATAGCCATTTTCATTGGCAACATTTTCAACGCCACTGATTACCGTTGCAAAAAAATGATGGATAATTTCAGGAATAATAATACAAATTGTCTTGGTTTTCTTGTTTTTTAAACTCAGCGCAATATTGTTGGGTTTGTAGTTGTAAAGTTTGGCAAATGCCTGTACTTTTTGTCGGGTGTCTTCACTTATTTCCAGGCTGTTTTTCAATGATTTAGAAACGGTAGATATTGATACGTCAAGCTCTTTGGCAATTTGTTTTAAAGTGACTTTTTTTCTCATCATTGTGAATTTGATAAATAGTAATTTCTGAATAAAGGTAGTTGATAATTTTTATTCCGTCAATTTTAGCGTTAATAAATTATAAAAAACAAAAACTTTTCAACACGAAAACGTTTTCGGTAGACATTTAACTGTTGTTTATTAGGTATGTTCCAATTTTTACATAAATTTAACATTCGAAGTCAAAAGTATAAGCACAAAATTATTTTTTAACCTAAACAAAATGTATGAAAACAATTTACAAAAAGTTGTTATTTTTATTCCTATTGCTGCCTTTTAGTGTTCTCGCTCAGAGCACTTTAAGTGGGGTTGTGTCTGATAGCAAATCAGGTCAGCCATTACCAGGCGTAAACGTAACTGTTCAAGGTGCATCAAACGGCACCACAACAGATTTTGACGGAAAATTCCAATTGGGAGGACTTAAAAGTGGAGACAAAATCGTCTTTTCTTTTATCGGATATGACTCTCAGACGGTGGGTTTTTCGGGCCAGAAATCTGTTAATATCAGCTTAGTGGAAAGTGCTAACCAGCTACAGGAAGTTGTAGTTCAGGTTGGTTATGGTTCTGTTAAGAAAAAGGATGCCACCGGTTCTGTATCGGTATTGGCAGCCAAGGATTTTAACAAAGGTTCGAATGTTACCACAGAAAACTTATTGAATGGTAGGATTGCCGGTGTTACTGTTGACACTCAGGGATCTCCTGGATCAGGGTCTACCATCAGGATTAGGGGAGGTTCGTCGTTGTTCGCTTCGAATGATCCATTGATTGTTATCGATGGTCTGCCTTTGGACAATACTACCGGAACGGGAGCGACTTCATTTTTAGCTTCACTTAACCCAAGTACAGTAGAATCTATCTCTGTATTGAAAGATGCTTCGGCAACTGCAATTTACGGTTCCCGTGCTTCGAATGGTGTAATCCTTATTACTACCAAAAAAGGAGGTAAGACTTTAGCCGTAGATTATAATTTTATGTATGGTTCAGGTAAGGTAATCAATACGGTTGACGTATTCAGTGCAGATCAGTTCAGGGACATTGTTGCTCAACATCCGGAGTTAATTCCTACGAGCCCTACATTTAATGGTTTAGGTACTGCAAATACAGATTGGCAGAATGAAATCTACAGAAGAACAGATTACGTAGATAACAACCTATCGATAAGAGGAAACCTTTTTGGTGCGATTCCATCGAGACTTACTATAGGGAACACCTATATGGAAGGTTTGAGATTAACCAATTCATTTAACAGGAATACAGTGGGCGTGTCGTTAAATCCATCTATATTTAAAGATCATTTGAAATTCAAGATCAATGCAAACTACTCTAATGAGAGAAACCGTTTTGCAAATGGTGTTGAAGGAAATGCGATTAACTATGACCCAACACAACCGGTTTATGACCCGGCATCTCCATACGGAGGATTCCATGAATACTACAACCCTGATGGTTCTTTGATTCCACAAACACCAAGAAACCCGGTTGCGGAATTGTTACAAACTTCAGATAAAGGATTGTACGACAGGATTTTTGGAAACATCGAGATGGATTATAAATTCCATTTCTTCCCAGAACTTCGTTTGGTAGTAAATGGTGGTTTTGATGAAGGACAAGGTCGAAGGATCAAACTTGTAGGTGCAGATGCTGCATCGGCAGGACAAAACAACAATATTCCTTATGGAAATGATGAATATTCAACTTCTATTAGAAGGACTAAATTGTTTGACTCCTATTTAGTATACGCTAAAACTTTTGGTAAAACAGTATTTGATTTCACAGCAGGTTACTCTTACCAAAAATCAGAAAGAGGAAATTATGCGTCAAATAATATTTTAGCTCCAGGGTACATCCCGACGGTGGCACAATATAAAGTACCTGTAGTAACCGTTGGTTTCTTTGGTAGAACCAACTTTAACTACGATGACAAATATTTATTGACCTTATCTTACAGAAGAGATGGTTCTTCAAGGTTCGCTAAGGAAAACCGTTACGGGAACTTCCCTGCGGTTGGTTTTGCCTGGAAGCTGAACAAGGATTTATTGAAAGAAAACGGAAGAATTTCTGATTTGAAACTGAGATTAGGATGGGGTATTACCGGGCAACAGGATATCGGAGAGGATAACTCATTGGTTTACCTACAACAATATGATACCGGAACCAGTACTTCACAAATTACTTTTGGAACCGTTCCTGTGCCAATTGCAGTTTCCCGAGCATTTAATGAAATCATCAAATGGGAGGAAACTACAACTTACAACGCTGGAATTGATTTTGGAATTGCCAAAAACAGGGTAAGTGGAACTTTGGATGTTTACTATAAGGATTCAAAAGACCTTTTGGCTCTTACTCCGGTTTCTGATGGAGGTAACTTCTCTAACTTTGTTTACCAAAATATCGGAAGCATGGTTACTAAAGGAATTGAGTTTGGCCTTAATGTGGAAGCGGTTAAAACGAATAGCTTTAACTGGAACGTGAATTTCAATACGTCACATTTCGACAGAAAAATCACAGAGCTTTACAACACTTCTGATATCAGGACTGGGGACAGTGTAACCGGTACAGGTACACAGGTTCAGATCCACAGGGTTGGATACGCACCTAATTCTTATTTTGTTTACAAGCAATTGTATGATGCTGCAGGAAAACCAATTGAAGGAGCTTATGCCGATTTAAATGGTGACGGTATCATCAACGCTGATGACAAATACATCTACAAAAACAATGCACCTAAGGTGACTTTCGGATTCGCGTCTAACATGACTTACAAAAACCTTGATTTCTCTTTCAATATGAGAGCAAGTTTAGGAAACCGAATCTTCAATGGTGTAAATGCAGGTAGAGCACAATACCAGAGATTGAATGCAGGTAATGCACTTCAAAATCTTCCAACGAATGTTTTGAGTACAGATTTCGTAACCCAGTCGGATAGTAAACTGCCTTTGTCAGATATTTGGATCGAAAACGGATCTTATTTGAAAATGGACAACATTACAGTAGGGTATACCTTCCCGAAATGGTTAGAAGGAAAAGCGTCCCTTAGATTATTTGTAGGATGCCAGAATGTATTTACCATTACGGAATACACAGGCTTAGATCCTGAAGTTGATAAAAATGGACTTGATTTAACAATTTATCCAAAACAGCGCCAATTACAAGTTGGAGCTAACGTGAAATTTTAAAAAAAAGAAATATGAAAAAAGTAACATTAATTTTATCTCTCGCTTTAATGACAGGACTTTTTTCCTGTACAAGCGATATGGATGTAGCTTCTCCGGATGAGTCATTACTCGATCCAGAAGTTTTATTTTCGACTCCACAGGGATACAAACAAGCATTAGCGGGTGTTTATGGTAATTTATCATTGACCGGTACGCGTGATGCGGGTTCTTCATTCCTTCAGGGAATCGACGCAGGAACAAGTCAATACGGTAGATGCCTTTGGTACCTACAGGATTTGACTACAGATGAGGTAGTTTGGAGTTATGAAGGTGACGAAGGTGTTGCCGAATTACAAAGAAATACCTGGGGAGCAGCAAACCCAATCTTGTTGGGGATGTTCAGTAGGACTATGGCTGAAGTAGCTTTGGCAAATGACTTTTTAAGACAGTCAACGCCACAAAAACTGGCAGGCCGAGGCATTACCAATCCAACTGATTTGGCAGACATTGCAACTTACAGACAGGAAGTTAGGGTGTTAAGAGCAATGGCTTATTACAATATGATGGATTTGTTTGGTAAAGCACCGTTCTATGATGAAACTTCGCCAATCAACTCTTCAGGGCCACAATACGACAGAACGCAATTATTTACTTTTATCGAAAGTGAATTAAATGCAGTTATGCCTGATTTGAAGCCAGCAAGAACTAATGAGTATGGTAGATTGGATAAAGCTGTAGCTCAAATGATTTTGGCTAAAATCTACCTGAATGCAGAAGTATATACAGGAACAGCAAGATATGCTGACTGTATGACACAATGTAATAACATTATTGCAGGTGGATATACCTTAAATCCAAACTATCTGTACAATTTCACTGCAGACAACCACAACTCATCAGAAATGATTTTCACGCTTCAGTCTGATGGAGTGGTTACCCAAAACTATGGTGCAACTACTGTTATCATCAATGGTGAAGTAGGTTCTCTTGAAAACAACGGTTCAGCACTTGGTGTTGGAGGTTGGGGTGGAGCCTTAAGGTTGAGAAAACAAATGGTTCAGAAGTTTGACGGAGCAGAATTTTCGACAGACACCAGAAATACTATTTACGCAGGGTCAAGAACAATCGATATTGCGAATATTTCAACGCAAAGCCAAGGTTTTATCCTGTCAAAATTCTCAAACAAAACATCAGCAGGTGTAGCCGGAATCAACTCTACTTTTGTGGATACTGATTTCCCATTGTTCAGATTGGCTGACGTATATTTAATGTATGCAGAAGCTCAGATGCGAAATGATGGTGCTACAAATGCTTCTTCAACTCCAAATGCAGATGCAACTTCTTTAGGTTATATCAATGACTTGAGAACAAGAGCCAATAGTGCTCCTGTAGGTGCTGCAAACTTAGCATTCATTTTAGATGAAAGAGCGAGAGAATTACACTGGGAAGCACACAGAAGACAGGATTTGATCCGTTTCGGAAAGTATACTACCGGTTATAACTGGGCTTGGAAAGGAAACAGCTTGAATGGTACGTCAATTGACGAAAAATATAAAGTATTCCCAATTCCTGCCAACTCACTTAAGGCAAATAAGAACTTAACCCAGAATGCTGGATATTAATACAAGATCATTATGAAAAACTCAATTAAATTATTAATAGCTTTTGTTGGACTATTCTCTTTTTCGGCTTGTACGGAAGATGTTCAGGATACCGGAGCTGTTGTGCCTGAGTCAGGTTTGAAACTACTCACGCCAAATTCAGGTTTTAATATTGTTGTTGATGGGACTAAATTAAGTAACCTTGCAACTACTTTTGTTTGGACTGACAGTGATAACCCTACAGGCACTGATGTAACGTATACAGTTGAAGCTGCTGTTGCAGGAACCGATTTTGCTGCACCGTTAGCAATAGGTACTACTACTGAACACTTTTTGGATGTTACTGCCGGAACTTTAGATTCAACCGCTAAAGCCTTAGGGTTAGAGCCTAGAACTGAAGGACTAATGGACGTTCGTATCAGTGCTCCTTCAGGAGTTTCAAACTCGTTTACACTAAAAGTTACGCCTTACCAGCCAAACTGGGGAATCATCGGTAGTGCAACACCACTAGGATGGGACAATAGTACTGCGATGACATTCAACCCTATTACTGAAACGTATTCAATTTCGTTGGCTTTGACAACAGGTGAATTCAAATTCAGATTGGACAACAGCTGGACTACTAACTATGGTGATGATGGAAACAACCTTTCATTAGAAGCTAATGGTGGTAATATTCCTGTGACTGCAGGTAACTATACTATTGTTGCTGATTTTGTTAACCATACGTATACCATCACCGCTATTCCGGATGCATGGGGTATCATTGGTGATGCAACAACAACAGGGTGGGGATCAGATACACTTATGGACTGGAATCCGGTAACTATGAAGTATTCTATCATCATGAACATGAGTGCAGGTAGCTTTAAATTCAGATTAAACCATGACTGGGGAACTAATTATGGTGATGATGGCGGCGACCTAACTTTGGATAACGGAGGTGGAAATATCCCGATT
Source organism: Flavobacterium wongokense (assembly GCF_021608265.1). GTDB lineage: Bacteria > Bacteroidota > Bacteroidia > Flavobacteriales > Flavobacteriaceae > Flavobacterium > Flavobacterium wongokense. Next base: position 534,306 of record NZ_JAKIHP010000001.1, on the reverse strand, counting down.
GCAGCACCAGGTACTTATTTGGTTACTGCAGATTTTACGGGATTGACGTATACTATTACACAATTATAATTTTAAAAATATAAAGATGAAAAACAGTATTAAACTTTTAATTGCTTTTGTTAGCGTTGTTGCTTTCTCCTGTACAGATGATGTAGAAGACAGAACAGCTGTGACTGAAGGTACGGCTCCCGTATTAAAGACACCTTCAACGGTTGATATTGCGTTAGACCATAATTCTCCAAATGATCCTGCTACTACTATTGTTTGGGATCACGCGTTCTATAATGGTACACAGACTGTAGTTAGTTACAACATTGAGTTTGATGAGGCAGGGAATAACTTTGCTTCGCCTACAGTAGTTGCTACTACTAATGAGAAATTCAAAGCATTTACGATAGGAGATTTAAATGCAGCTGCGTTAAACGCAGGTATTGCTCCTTTTGTTCCAGGTTCTGTTGACGTGCGCGTGAAGGCTACTGTGGGTAGTTTAGCCGCCCTTCCTCAGGTATCCAACACAATCACATTGAACATGACACCATACCCTGCCTGGCCAAACTGGGGTATCATCGGAAGCGCTACTCCTACAGGATGGGGTTCTGATACCAACATGGATTACGATTTAACCACTCATTTATATTCCATTACAATGGAATTGACCGGTGGAAATGCGTTTAAATTCAGGTTAGATGATGGATGGTCAGTAAACTTTGGTGATAATGGTAACGATTTAAGTTTGGAATCTAACGGTGCCGATATTCCGGTGGCTGTTACAGGAACTTACACAGTGGTTGCTAATTTCAGTACATCAACGGTCGGTGGCATGCCTCCAGCCTCGTACACCATTACTTTACAATAATTAAGTTTTATTAAAATGATAAAAAGGCTATTCTTAGAATAGCCTTTTTTCACAAAGCAAAATTCTATGAAAAAAATTATTTTATTTTTCTTACTGGTTTCCTCGGTAAGTTTTTCCCAGATAACAACCACGCCTTCACCTGCAATTGCTGAAGGAGTCGTGACGTTAAATTTCAATAAGGCGGGAACGCCTTTAGCAAGTTATTCTGGTATCATCTATGCCCACATTGGACTAACAGTGAATGGTGTGCAATGGACAGCCGTGAAAGGAACCTGGGGTAATAATACAACTCAGCCAGCCCTGACTTTTGTATCGGGTACAAACTACACCTTAACGCTTGGGCCTGATCTGTATACTTATTTTGGAATTCCAACAACAAGTTCGATAACACAGATTTGCGTTGTATTAAGAGGTTCTACAGGATCTCCTCAAACTGCCGATACCTTCCTGAATGTAGGAGCGTTTCAATCGGCATTGGTAACACCAACCGAAAATACTACAACCATTATCAATTCAGGACAGAATCTGTCCATCTCGGCAAACAATACCAACGGTTCTGCAGATTATAATTTATTTGCAAACGGTGTAAGTATCAATACAGCATCGGGAACATCTTATTCTTATTCGGATAACGGAATAACAAACAACAAAAGCTATGAGTTAAGAATAACTCAGGGCGCAACAACATTTACCAAAAAATTCAGTGTTATTGTAGTTCCGACTACTGTAAACGAAGCATTAGGCTCAGGGCTTGAAGACGGGATTAATTATAATTCCTCTGATACTTCAAGGGCTACACTTGTTTTAACAGCACCGGGAAAAGATTTTGTATATGTTGCCGGAAGTTTTAATAACTGGTCACCGGATAGTAGTTATGCCATGAAAAAAGACCCTTCAACTGGTAAATTTTGGTTGGAACTTACCGGCCTTACTCCAGGCGTAAACAACACGTACCAATATTGGGTAGTAGATCAGACTCCAACAACCAATTCACAGGCAGTTATCAAAACAGCGGATCCTTTTTCTACATTGGTGCTTTCTCCTTATGATGACTCGGGCATTCCAGCAGCAAATTATCCTAATATGCCGGTATATCCGGCAGGACAGCAATATGAGGTTACCGTTTTAAAAACAGGCCAGACTCCTTATCCATGGAGCAGCGCAACAACCAATTTCGTTAAGCCTAATAAGGACAATTTAGTGGTTTATGAAGTTTTGATAAGGGATTTTGACGCCAGCAGGACTTTCCAATCCTTAATAAACAGGATAGATTACTTTAAAAATCTAAAGATAACGGCAATTCAATTAATGCCGGTAATGGAATATGAAGGCAATGAAAGCTGGGGATACAATACCGCTTTCCATATGGCTTTGGATAAATTTTATGGCTCTAAAGAAAAAATGCAGGAATTCGTAGACTTATGCCATCAAAATGGCATTGCGGTTATTCTTGACGTTGCCTTAAACCATGCTTTCGGAAGATGCCCTATGGTAAGAATGTGGCAAAATGACCCTACGAATACAGGTTATGGAGCACCAGCTACAGACAATCCTTATTTCAATACGACAGCAAGGCACAGTTACGGAGTTGGAAATGATTTCAATCATTCCTCTGCCTACACCAAATACTTTGTAAAAAGAGTAATCAGGGAATGGACCAATGAGTTCAAGATCGACGGATTCCGTTGGGATTTGACCAAAGGGTTCACCCAAGCCTGTACAGCAGGCGACGATACCTGTACCAATGCCTATCAGGCAGACCGTGTTGCAATATTAAAGGAATATGCTGATTATGAATGGACGCTTGATCCTTATCAGTACGTGATTTTTGAGCACTTGGGTATCGACAGCGAGGAGCAGCAATGGGCCAATTACAGAACAGGTGAAACACCTAGCAAAGGAGTAATGATGTGGGGCGAAATGACCTATGCGTATTCCCAATTAATGATGGGTTATACAACCGGTGCAGATATTACCAGAATTGGTAGCGACGCGCACGGTTTTACCTCAAAAAGATTGATGGGTTATCCTGAAAGCCACGATAAGGAACGAATCATGTATTCGGGAATCACTTACGGAGTTGGAGCAGGAACAAATCCTCCTGTAGGAAGTTTGAACAATTGCTTAACCCGTATGTCTTCTGTAGGTGCTATTTCCTTATTGGTTCCAGGGCCAAAAATGATTTGGGGCTTTGGCGATTTGGGAATGAATGTTTCCATCTATACCTGTACAGACAATACAGTCAATACCGAAGTAGATGCCACAGCCGGCGATTGTAAATTGGCAACCAAACCACAACCGCAATGGGCCAACAACTGGTTGGGCGTTTCACAACGTGCTGCCGTTTATAACAATTGGGCCAAATTCATCCAGCTAAAAAGGGATAATCCGGTTTTCAACGGTAGTTATGCTGTGAGCCCTAACGGGAATAATTTGCTGCAAAGGGTTTATGTTTACAATAATTCATTCCCGTCAACCCAATTGAAAAATGTGGTTATTTTGGCAAATTTCGGAACATCAACACTCAATATCACTCCTGATTTTCCTTATACAGGAACCTGGTACAACCTGATGGACAACACCACAGTGAATGTTGCCAGTACTACAGCTGCGATTAGTTTAGGAGCAGGCCAGTTCCGTGTGTATGGAAACCAACCGGCTTTATTGGCGGATACCGATTTTAACCTTATCAATACGGTAAGTTTATATCCAAATCCAACTAAGGGAAGCTTCAGCATTAAAGGTGAAGTGGCTAAGGTTGAAATCTATTCGATTACAGGTCAAATGATAAAATCATACGACAATATCATTTCAGAAGAAACACAATTCGATATCAATGACTTAAGAAATGGCGTTTATTTAGTTAAAGCTATTGGAAGCAACAATGCTTCAAAAACATTGAAATTGATCAAACAATAAGGTTAGAGTTAGTTATAATAATTTAAGTTTGCTTAAAAGCCACGTTTTCAATACGTGGCTTTTTTGTTTTTGGTAAAATAGTTACCATATTTTTTTTTAGTATGAATAAGCTTGTTATTTTTGCCCTATGAAAAAACCATCAAAATCAATAGTTGTCAAAATCCTAAAAATCACTGGTATTACCATTGGTTCTATTTTGTTGTTGTTGTTTTTGATTCCAATACTTTTTCCCGGCAGGATTGCCGAAGAAGTAAAATCATTCGCCAACCAGAAACTAAACGGCGAACTCGATTTCAAGGAAGCCAATCTTTCGTTCTTCAATCATTTCCCGTCACTGACTTTAACGCTTACCGATTTTTCGCTAAAAGGCTCAGCACCATTCCAAAAGGAAACCCTGCTTTCTGCCAATGAAGTAGCATTCGGGATTAATGTGAAGTCCTTATTGTTTGACAAAAAAGTCAACATTGATAAGATTTATGTTTCGGATGCTTTGGTCAATGTAAAGGTCAATGCCAAAGGCGAAGCCAATTACAATGTGTACAATTCCGATGAAAAGGCTACCGATACGAAATCTTCCGATTCGTCCTTAAAACTCGAAAAAATTGCCATCGAAAACACGCATATCATTTATGATGACAAATCCACCAAAATCCTCATCGATGCCAATGGCTTTAATTATGTGGGTAATGGCGATTTGGATAAGGCGATTTTCGATTTATATACCGAAGCCGATATTGAGGATTTCGATTTTTCCTATGATGGCGAACAATACCTGAAAAACAAAAAAGTCAATGCCGATCTGATTACTAAAATCAACACCAACTCGTTGGCATTTGTTTTTGAACAGAACAATCTGAAAATCAACAAGCTTCCGGTTGAATTCAAAGGAAGGTTCGACTTCCTGAGCAATGGTTATGATATGGATTTCAAAATCAAATCCGAGGGAAGCAAACTGAATGATTTTTTCACCGCAATGCCGCCTCATTATGTAACGTGGCTCGACAAGGCTAAAGTGAAGGGAAGTACCGATTTGCTGTTGACACTCAAAGGAAAATACGTCGCTTCCAAAAACCTCAAACCCGATTTGGCTTTCAATATGAAAATCCGTGACGGTTTTATCAATTATAATGACGCGCCATTTCCGGCTTCGAATATTTTCCTGAATTTTGATACCAAACTGCCTTCGCTTGACGTGGAAAAGTTACAGGTAAACCTTGATTCGATTTTCTTTAATGTCGATAAGGATTATTTCAAGGCAATTGTCAAAACCCGAGGTTTGTCCAAACCCATAATCAACGCCAGGATTGCATCCAAAATCAACCTGAAAAAAATGGATGAAGCATTGGGATTGCAGAATATGGATTTGCGTGGTGTACTCGAAATGGACATCAAATCGAATGGCGTTTATGACAAAAAGAACAGCAGGATTCCGGTAACTAATGGTAAGCTTTCGCTAATCACGGGTTATGTAAAAAGCATTTATTATCCAAATCCGATAAAGGATATTAACGTCCTCGCAACAATTACAGACAGCAAAGGAACGCTAAAGGATTTGGCGGTAAATATCCATAAGGCTTCCTTCGATTTTGAGGAAAAACCAATCTATGTCAAGGCAAACCTGAGTAATTTCGAGAACATCAATTATGATATCAAAGCCAAAGGCGAATTGAATTTGGCACGAATCTACAAAGTTTTCTCCCGAAAAGGACTCGATTTGGATGGTTACGTCTATGCCGATGTTGCGTTTAAGGGTTCCCAACAGGATGCGATGAATGGCAATTACAAAAATCTCGAAAACAGCGGGACTTTGCGATTGCGCAACATCAGGGCAACTTCAGAATATCTGCCAAAACCTTTTGTAATCAATCAAGGGACATTCATTTTCAACCAGGATAAAATGAATTTCCATTTCTTCTCGGCAACTTACGGCCAATCCGATTTTAAAATGTCGGGTTACCTGCAGAATGTCATTGACTATGTGTTGACCAATAAAGCGGTTTTAAAAGGAAATTTCAACCTTAAGTCGGATTACATCAATGTTGATGAATTTATGTCGAATGCAGATGCAGAGAAAACACAAGAATCAACAACATCCGAAACAAAACCTCCGGTTGAATCCGGAGTGGTGGTCGTTCCGCCAAATCTCGACATACAATTTGACGCCACGGCAGGTAAAATCAATTTTGAAGACCTGATTTTGGAAAAATTAGACGGAAGCATGCTGATCAGCGAAGGAAAACTGATGCTTAAAAACAGCAGCGTGGACATCATTGGCTGCAATGTGAAAACAGATGTGGTTTATGCAAGCGAAACTCCGAAGCTGGCTAATTTCGATTTCAAGATCAACGCAAAGGATTTTGATGTCAAACGCGCTTACAAAGAAGTAAAACTGTTCCGTGAAATGGCTTCAGCCGCCGAAAATGCCGAAGGAATCATTTCGCTAAATTATAAGGTGGCCGGAAAATTAAATGGCAATATGCAGCCTATTTATCCATCACTTGTTGGTGGCGGAACGCTTTCGGTGAAAAAGGTAAAAATGAAAGGGTTTAAAATGTTTGGCGCTGTAAGTCAAAAAACAGGAAAAGGCGCGCTCAACGATCCGGATGTGACCAAAGTGGATATCACGACCCATATCAAAAATAACATCATCAATATCGAACGCTTTAAGTTTAAGGTTGCCGGTTTCCGTCCGCGGATTGAAGGTCAGACCAGCTTTGACGGCGATTTGAATATCAAGATGCGACTCGGATTGCCACCATTGGGCATCATCGGAATTCCATTGAAAATCACCGGAACCAAGGACAATCCTAAGGTAAGCCTCGGAAGGGAAACCGCCGATTTGAAGGAAGTGGAGTATGAGGAAGGCCAGGAACCGACTCCGGATGGACCTTCGGATCCGATAATAAAATAGTTTCAGAAAAGTAAGTAAAGCTTATCTTTGCTATTCCTAAACACAGACTATTAACCATGAATAACTCCGTTGCAGGATTTTCAAAACTAACCAAAGAAGAAAAAATCAACTGGATTGCAAACGAATACTTCGCCAAGCCAGCTGAAGCCGTTGCGACCATTAAGCAATATTGGAACAGTGATGTCAAACTCCAGCAGCTTCACGATGAGTTTATAGAAAACACGATAACCAATTTCTATCTTCCGATGGGAATTGCGCCCAACTTCCTAATCAACGGCAAATACTACTCGGTACCCATGGTAATTGAGGAAAGTTCGGTGGTGGCTGCGGCTGCAAAATCGGCAAAATTCTGGGCAACCCGTGGCGGGTTTAAGGCAACGGTTCTAAACACCGAAAAAATAGGGCAGGTACATTTCCTGTTTAATGGCGATTCGGTGAAACTGCAGCGTTTTTTTGATGCAGTAAAACAAACTTTAATTGCTTCCACAGAAAGCATTACTGCCAACATGCAAAAGCGTGGCGGCGGAATCACTTCGTTGGAACTTCGGAATAAAACAGGCGAATTGGAACACTACTTTCAACTGCATGCGACTTTTGAAACCAAGGACAGCATGGGTGCCAACTTTATCAATTCGTGCCTCGAGCAATTGGCAAAAACACTAAAGCAGGAAGCCCAAAACCACGCCGATTTTAATGAAGCTGAAAAGGAGATTACGATTGTGATGAGCATCCTTTCGAATTATGTTCCGAATTGTGTAGTCCGTGCCGAAGTTTCGTGCAGGGTAGAAGAACTGGCCGAAAAGAAAATAGAAAACCCGCAATTGTTTGCCGAGAAAATCGTCCAGGCTGTAAACATCGCCGAAGTTGAGCCTTTCCGCGCGGTGACACACAACAAAGGAATCATGAATGGAGTTGACGCAGTAATTCTGGCAACAGGAAACGATTTCCGTGCGGTTGAAGCCGGAGTGCATGCCTATGCTTCGCGTTCGGGGAAATATTCGAGTTTGTCGCATGCCAAAATCGAAAACGGAATCTTTAGCTTTTGGATGGAAATCCCATTGGCTTTGGGGACTGTTGGCGGATTGACTTCGTTGCATCCTTTGGTAAAAACCGCTTTGGAAATTTTGGGGAAACCTTCTGCACAGGAATTGATGCAGATTGTTGCAGTAACCGGTTTGGCGCAGAATTTTGCCGCCTTGCGCTCGTTGACCACAACCGGAATCCAGGAAGGACACATGAAAATGCACATCAACAACATCCTTAACCAATACCAAACCAATGCCGAAGAGCGCAAAATGATCAAAACCCATTTTGAAAATAATACGATTTCACACTCGGCGGTCGTTTCATTCATTGAAAATTTAAGAAAACCGTGAGCACTTTTTACAGCAACGGCAAGCTCCTAATCACTGGGGAATATTTGGTGCTTGACGGCGCCAAAGCCTTTGCACTGCCTACAAAATTTGGGCAAAACCTAACCATCGAAGAAGCTGAAGGGGAAATCATCCATTGGAAAAGCTTCGACAGCGATGGCAGCATTTGGTTTGAAGACAACATTCCGTTTGCATCCATTATCCGAAAGGAACGTTTTGACAATGCCAAAAACATCAGGAACACCTTAATCGAAATCCTGCACGAAGCGTATCGGATGAATCCCGATTTTATTACAAAATCAAAAGGCTACAGCATCAAAACCGAACTGACATTTCCTAAATTCTGGGGTTTGGGGACATCGTCTACACTCATCAACAACATTGCGCAATGGCTCAAAATTGATGCTTTCGAATTATTGAAAACCAGTTTTGGTGGCAGCGGTTACGACATCGCCTGTGCGCAGAATAATTCGGCAATCCTCTATCAATTGGTGAATGAAAAACCGATTGTGGAATGCATCCACTTCAATCCCGATTATACCGACAAGATTTTCTTTGTCTACCTAAACAAAAAGCAAAACAGTAAAGCAGCAATTGCGGCGTATTATGGCAGGGAAGGAAATATCGATAAAAGCATCGCCAAAATAAACGCCATTACCGAAAAAGTAATTGCAGCCAAAACCGCAAAGGAATTTGCCATAGCACTACAAAACCACGAAATCGAAATGAGCAACGTCCTCGAAGTATCCACAGTTAGGGAAGCACTATTCCCCGATTTTAACGGCGTCATCAAAAGCCTTGGTGCCTGGGGCGGCGATTTTGTTATGAGTATTTCAAAGGAAAACCCAACAGCTTATTTTAAAAGCAAAGGCTTTGAGGTTGTGGTGCCTTATGGGGAGATGATATTGTAATCTTTTGTCATTCCCGCGAAGGCGGGAATCTATTTTTAGGAGCGGACGTTTGTATTTCTTTTCACTAATGCTCCCGCCATTCGCGCTACATGCCCGCCTGCCGGCAGGCAGGGTAGCCTGCTTCTGTCGGGGCTATCAAAAGCAATTCACTTACTTTCTAATAATCAAAATACCAGTTAAAGATATCACATCTCAACCCAACAGAAAACCAAGTGGTACTTTCCTTAATGGCAGTTTCAGTTTCGGTGGTTGGACTGAAGTTTCGATAAATAAAACTTCCAAACAGTTTCATATTGGTTGAAGGATTAATCAGATAACCAGCCTGCAGATCGGCAATGAAGATGCTGGTTTTATTTCCCTGCCCAATATTAACTCCGGTGTCGTAAGGACGATTTTCGTTATAGCTCAAATAAATATTGCTTCCGTAGTTGAAGTTGTTGTCGGCAGTGTTATAGTCCAGTCCGCGTTCCCCAAAAGTAACTTTGGCATCGGCAAAATAACGTCCTTTATGATAACGCGCAATCGCAATGAATTCCTTGAAATTTCCGCCCCATTGGTGGCCTAAGCTCTGGTTGTTGTGCCCGTAGTTGGTAATCGCTTCGCTGTGCGCATACACATAAGGACGCACATGGTTGTATTCCACCTGAAGCAAGAGGTTTTTGATGTTGAAGGCGTTGTAATATTTGGCGCCCAACTGGTAACCGTATTTGTTTTTCCAGCTTTTGTTGCCCGCTTTCATGTCATTTAACGAAAATTCGTCAAGCAAAAACTGTCCGTAAACATTTACCTGGTTGCTGATTTTGTATTTCGAGGTCAATCCCAATAAGGCATTCCCGCTTCGCGCCGAAGAAGAAAACTCTACTGTACGATAGAAAATGATTGGGTTTACAAAACTCATGTCAAAACCACGGTTGTTCTTATTGGTCCACACCACCGACTCAAACATTCCAATATTCCAACGGTTTGAAAGGTTCAAACTCAGGTAATGGCTGGCTGCAAATTTGGTTGCGTAAGTTCGGTCTTCAGTAACTTCAGGGCGAACATCTTTAAGCCAGGTGTAAATGTTGGTGTATTTTATTTTCCAAAAAGTAGTGTTCAGTTTGAAATAAGGATACGGGCTGGCACCATCTCCCAACAACAGCGAACGGTAACCATCCCCAATAAAGTTTTTGCCATAACCCAGATTCAGGTTGATGAACTTGCTTGGCGTATACGACAAATTGGCTTCAGCCATTGGAAAATCATAAGCATCCGATTTGAACTCCTTTGCAATTCCGATTCCCGGAATAATCGCAGGGTTTCCTCCATCAGGCTTAATCGATTCGGCATAACTGTTGAAATAATCCGCAAACCTTCCCTGGCTTTCGTAAATAGTCGTTGTAAAATTCAGGCCTTTGCCCAAACCACCGTTAAACTGCAATCCTCGGGTATTGATGTAAGTATAACTCGAAACACTCGGGTCGCTTTTTCCAAACTGCACATCAAAAATAGGGTTGAGGGTAAACCAATAATCCTCGCCCTGGATTTCGACAAAATTCTCGTTCCACAATTTCCTTCCCCACCATTCGGTTTTGTTTTTGGCAATCGCCTGGTTGGCTTCCTTCAGGTTGTAATATTTGTTGACTTCGGCATAAGGATAGGGTTTGGATGCTGTATGGTTATTGGCGCCAATCTGGTTCAGCTGCGCATCAAACTGCGAATAATAGCTATGCGAAAACGGAATGTTGATGTGGCTTTCGTATTGTGGATTTTCAAACTTTTTGAACTTCATGCTGTCCAGTTCGGTCAGGTGTTTTTCATTCGGTTTATAGATATCCGATTTTTTTTCGGCCAAAGCCTTGGCTTCTTTTTCGGCCTGCATTTCGGCAACGCTTTTCAGCGGAATTCCGATTTTGATGGTGTATTTGGTATAGGTTGGAATCCCGTTATAGGTTGCGGGTTTTATCTTTGGCATTTTTTCAAACACCCTTTTGCTTTCTGCAACCAAAGACTCATCAACGGCATCGACATAAATTACCTTAAAACTTCCGTTATCGCTCACTTCAAAAAGCACGATGATGTTTCCTTTAAAATCTTTTTGCTTCAAATTGTCAGGCACCTTGAAATTGTTGTATACAAAATCCTGCACATGGTTGTTAAAACAGGTTTCCAAAGCCTGGAATTCCAAACCTTCACAGGAAGGGAAAACGGGAAAACGTTCGGTTGTTTTTTGGGAAACCTGTGCGTTCGAAAACACAGCTAAAAAGAGGAATATAATCGGGAGTAAGTTTTTCATTTTCATTAAAATATGGCAATTCGTGATATTGTGGGATAAAAATAAAAAAAATCCCGACTAATCGGGACTTTATTATGAATGGTTTGCTTTTTTTAGCTTTTTAATCAGCACAAATGTGAGGAACGCTATCATTGCTCCGGTAAAGTTTGCCAAAACATCCAAAATGTCGGCATGCCTTGTAGTGGTGACGAGTTCCTGCAGAATTTCAATCAGTATGCCATATCCAATCGAGAATAAAACAACGATGAAGATTCTTTTGAGCTCAATCTGATTCCATTTCTGGCGCGAGTAAAATCCCCAAAGCATCGTAAACACAAAATGCAAAGTGATGTGGACGTATTTGTCTAAGCTTGAAACCGTGAAGCCTAATGACGGTAAATCGTTAAATTTTACCAGGCATAAAAAAGCGATTACTACAGTCCAGCCAACAGCCAGGCTGAACAATCCTTTTTTAAGCACCAATAAGTTGTTTGTAGGCATCAGCTGAAAGTAAGTCGTCTACTTCAGAAGCATCTGAGAATTTTAGCTTAATCATCCACCCTTTTCCATAAGGATCTGAATTCACAGCTTCCGGGCTCACTTCCAACGAATCATTGAATTCGATGATTTCACCGCTCAAAGGCAGGAACAAATCAGATACGGTTTTTACTGCTTCCACAGTTCCGAAAACTTCATCCTTGTCAAGAGTCTGGTCTAAAGTTTCTACTTCAACATACACGATATCGCCCAATTCCTTTTGTGCAAAATCGGTGATGCCAACAGTGGCAACATCGCCATCAATCAAAACCCATTCGTGGTCTTTAGTATACTTTAAATTGCTAGGTATATTCATTTGGTATTTATTTTTAGACTGTAAAGATAAGATTTGATATGTAAATTTTTATTGAAAATTTGGCTTAGTTTCCAAAATTATATCGCATCGTAAATCCGGCCCTGATATTCGTTAACGGGAACGAAGTGGAAATAACTGGTTTTGAGAATGAATGGTCATAGAAGAAAATCGCAGTCAGGTTTTTACTGAATGAATAATCTGCTGTTAATTTTGCCGACCAGATATTCTGCCCACCACCCAATTGGTTGTTATCGTAATCTAAATAACGCACAATGGTTTTGTTGTTCCTGTAGGAGAAGTCAATTTTCAAATTGATATCACTCTTGATAATCCCCGTTGGATTGTCCGCCAATTGCGATGAGAAAATTACATCTTTGAAACGGTAACCCAGACCTACGATGAATTCCTTTCCTTGCACTTCGGTCAATAAGTTGTTGTCAAAACTCATCGATAAGCTTCGGTCTTTTTTGATTTCGGCTAAGATCTTGAATGCATTTTTCATCTCAAAGTCAACACGGATCAGCGGGTTGAATTGCTCTACTAAGTTGATGTTTCCAATGATGGTTTTGTTATAGAAGTTACCAATTCCTCCATTATCCTGCGTTGCAGAATTTGGATTGTAATCAAGATTCGAACGGAACGAGTTAATTGTATACGACGCTCTATAGGAATGCTGGATAGAGAAACGTTTGAAACGTTCCTTAAAGAAACCGTAGCGCATCAATCCGTTGTACTTGATTGTCCAGTTTGGAATAGGGATATTTCGGAATGCGTCAAAAGATATTCCTTTGGCGGCATCTCCATAGCCTGTTGTATACAATCCGGTGTAAGCTGCCAGGAAAGAAGGAATCAATACGGCCTGGTTGTTTTTACCAAATCCTACAGGGTATCCTTGGTTGGCTGCTATGAAATTATAGTCAGGGCTGCCCGGAGCCGGAAGCGGTACTTCGATACCATATCTTGGGAAAGTTGTTGTTCCGTAATATTGTTCGGCAAGCCTGTTGGCAATGATAATCCTGTTTTCCCTAAAATCGTTGAAAGCAGAGGAACCATTTTCGTCACTTGCCTTAAACGATGTTTTCAGCATAATGGTAGAAATCGAGAAGTTCCCAAAATTATACGGTGATTCTGAATGGTAGTAATCCCCATTTGCATCGGGAGTTTCGGTTGTTGTAAATTGCTCCGAGAAGTTGTCGGCATAAGTCCTGTTGGCATTCAAATCAATTTTGAAATCAGGGAATAAATCCATGTTGGCCGTAACATCCAATGTTTTGGTAATTACATGCGTATAGTTTTGATTAAAATCAGGCGATGTGGTCAACCAGCCATTTTTCGCAGCCTCATAACGTACATCATCCTGCGAACCAAAGACAAAGCCCAAAGTTGGTTTAGCAGTACCAAAGAATCCTAAGCTTGGCAAATATCCCGGAAGCATCGTTCCTTCGTTGCGGGTATAATTAATCTGGATGTTTTTCACACTGGTCAGAACACCTTTTAAACCATCAAGGAATACATTGGTGGTTTTGGCTGGCTGCGCTTTTACAGGAGTTACTTTATCACCTGGTTTTGGAGCAGCAGGTTTTGGTGCCGCAGCAGTTGCAGGTTTTTTACCCAATCCAATGTATTTATAGAAAGTCTCCATCGTCAATACCGTATTCAAACGATGTGAAGCCGCATTCTGAATGGTGTTTCCTAAATCATAAAAAACCGTTGGGTCTGCCGATGATGGAATACGCGAAAAGCCTAATGGTGCTTTTTGCCAATTGTAATCTCCGGTATACGAATAGGTCGATTTTACAAATGCCAGGAATGGAAGCTTGTTAATCGGCAGCTCATAATTTATGACAATCTGTTGATTATGCTGATCTGGCGTACCAATGTTCCAGAAATCGGTCCAAATGGTATTGCTGTTATCCGGCCTGTTTTCGGCATCCATATAATTACGGACGATATTGTGTGAAGCAGCAGTAAAGTTGATTTTTAATGATTTTGTCAGGTTGTAATTAAATCCGTATTGATAGTTGAACAAATAATTTCTTCTGTACAACGGATCCAAATCGATTCCAACAACATCAACCTGTCGGAACTGTTGTTTGTTGTATTGCCTGATAATATTACTGCTGAACGAAATGCTCGCCGGCAGGTAATTAAAGTTAAAGTCGCTTAGTAGTTTCCAATAAGAACTTTTCTTTAGGAATTTGGTTTTCTTAAACGGCTCAACTGGTTTGTTCTGGAAAGCAAAGGTATAATCTACAGTAGCGTTTACCTGCTTGTCCATATAATTTTCAATTTCGTAATTGTGCTTTTCAACCTGGTTGTACGAATAGGAAAGCGTTAAATTTTCAGGATCGTAAACATGCGGTTTTTGTTCCTGAGACCTTTCCTTTTTAACTCCGATAAAGTTGATGCTTTTTCTCTTGGTGAAATCAAGTGCACGGTTTTCAATATTGGACCTTTCTAATGGGTCAGTTGTATTGGCCAACATTTCTTCCAATTTGATATCCTGGTTGAAAGGGTCGTATTCCGGCGTGATGATTTCTTCACCAACGGCATAATTGAAAGGTAAATTGATTCCCCATTTTTTTGGCAATAATTTGCCTAAACTTAGATTCGTTACAATGTTATATTGTTTTACATCCTCACGGCTTCTTTCCTGAGGTCCTTGTTCCAAAGCTCCGAAACCAATTGTGCTCATTCTTCCGGTTGCCGAAATTGTGGCAAAATCCGCAAGATTGGTGTCCATGTTCAATACAGCGGCCATACCACCTTTATTATCCATATCGGCAAGACGCAATTCATTGAACCAAACTTCTCCACGAACGCGTTCAGCATTCGGAGCAACAGTACTATTCTTAATACCCACCATCAACGTCCTAACCAATCCAAAGTTTGGCGTTCCTTTAATTCCCAAACGAAGGGTAGGTTCACCGTCACCATCAGGAGCAAGGGCAGGATCATCATCAGGATAGTAAACACCGTCAATATCCAGCAATGCTGCGTCAATATTCAATGCTCTAACCTTCATCGCAGTCAGGTTTGACATTGCCACATTGATTTCATTTTCTTCGGGCCAAATAGCTACTGCTGTAGTTTCACCAGGTGCGGTTACTTTCAGCTTTTTCTCAATTTGATAGAAATTATTGGTAAAGTCATTCCCGAAACGGATGAATGCACTCATTTGGTCGTTTTGTAATGGAGCCCCATCAGTTAATGACTCCGCATGTAAAAACATTTTTAATTTACCATACTGACGCATATCAACATCCACATTTTTGAATACGGCTCTTGAATCTCCTATTTCCAATCCTTGTCCTGAAGCCCTTAACGAAAGTGATTGCTCATTTTGAGCTATAACCTGTCCTGTGTTTACTGCTGTTTCTTCACGAATTACTCCCGGAGGTGATACATAATGAATAGGTTCACGTTGTGCATTTTCCTCAATGTTAACAGCCAATACATCAAAATTAGTGTTGTCGTCTGTTGGATCGGAATCGCCCTGCTGGAATGAATTTTCATAACGTCTCCATTCTCCACGAACCAAATCAAGCGTACCAAAACGAAGCGTAATCGGTTTGTCGAATCCGGTCATGAACATTCTCATAAAACGGATGGAACGGAAATCTGAAATGGAACCAACTACATTTGTAGGTTGTGCTACAGGAATTTTGAACTGGTACCATCTTGCTTTTGTTGCATGCTGGTTTGGAACTTCTGATGGCTGAATGTCTGTTTCAACCATATCGGTAATGAAGTTTTGCCCCACCTGCATTCTTGGGTCAGAATGGTGTGCCATTACAATTTTATATTCGTAATAGGCATTTGCTTCATTCATCGTATTATCCCTGTTGATATCCTCAACATCCGGAATGGTCGTAGAACCTCTGTTGGCATCATTAATACTCACAGGTGAGTTTCCTTCTGTACCGTTGTAATTTTTATAAAGGTCAAAAACCGTAGAGGCAGAACCGGCAGCATTTAAAAAATACTGATAATCATCGCCCGCAGGATCATCCAAGGCCTGATACCCCGCACCGATATTGGCAAGTGTTTTTTCACTGGCACTACTAAATCCATCAAAACCAACGTCCTGCGCAGCTCTGTTAGCACCATCTACGTCAAAGGCATAGATAAGTGATTGCGAAGAAGGTACACGTCCCCAAATCGTTGGATTGGTTGTGTTTGATGTAGCCGGATTAGCAGGCAGACCATTTTCGTATTGTTTTCGCGAATCCTTCAGTACGTCTTCGGATATTTCACCAAGGTTGAAATAAACGCTTCCGTCATTGTTATGATCTGCTTCAGCAGGTTGATTTCCATCATCATAATAAGGATCCATCACCCAAAACTGAATGTACTCCACATTACTTTGCTCAAAGTTGGTAGAGTTGATGGCACGCATGATTCCACCAAAGTTATTCGGAGCATCCGTAGCAGAAAATCCACTTGGAAGGGCTGCAGGATTATAGTTGTAAGGTCCTCTTTCCTGAGGATAGTATGTTAAGTCAAAAGTATTGATTATCTGAGACTGCCCAACCTGTATTTGTGTGTTTGGGAATAGCTCGCGGCTGAAGATTTTTCGGGTGCTGTTAATAGAAACCCCATCCTGGCCAATGCCTCCAGGCGTAGAAGTGTAAATTGTAGGGTCGATGCTGTACCAGTTTAATTTAGCTCTTTTATAACCATAATCTAAAGTGGTAGCAGCTGATCCAAAGTCTGGATAATCCGATACCAAAGGTTTTTTAGGTGTCGAGGACAAACTCCACGAAAGCGGAGAACGCATGTCAATGGTAGTTTGCGAACCTTCAAAATCATCTACATATACTGTTGCTTCCCCTTCAAACTGATCCGTTTTGGAAGCATCAGGTTTTAAGAATGCTATTTCACCGCGCAATGAGAAGTTCGATGGAACATCAGTATCCATATTTGGCAGCTTATTCACCATTCGCGTAAGGAATGGGACTTCTGTCGAATAATTGGCATTGAAGCCAAAAATGGTATTGTTCACCGATTCCTGCCCGTAATTTGATTTGCTGGTAAGCGGTCTTTCAGTCATTTTGATGAAAGTAGCACCAAGCAATAATTTATCCGAGAATTTGTGCTCTATATTGAATCCCATAAACCTTCTGGTTTGCTGACCAAAAGTAGAGTTGTTCTCAACAGAAACCTGAATAGGCGTATTTGAGGCCTGTAATGATGGGTCCAAAATCTGAACTCTTCCAGCCTGATAGTTTACGCTATAATCAATTCCTTCCTGAAGTACCCTTCCGCCAGCGGTAACTACGACTGAACCTCTTGGAACGTTATATGCACCAATCGGAATTCCGTCTCCACCAGAAGATTTGTAACGCCCCTTTAACTGGAACTTATTTTTTTCAGCATCCTGTAAAGCCGAAGCCTGGGTTCCGGTATACATATTCCTGAAAACGTACTTTTTCTGATTATCATTATAGTCAACGGTAGTTGGATTTCCATAATAATTTTCAGAAGGGCTTGAACGTAGTTTTTCGAATAGGAGTTTACCAAAAGGCTCAACAGATGTAAAAATGATACGCCCATTTTGTTGATCAACTGTCAATCCCGGAATGAAATCGAAGAAACCATCTCCACCAGCCTGAGGGTCATTATTGTAATTCAGTTTATCAACATCAAATACCTTTAACAATGGTGTTTCTGCAACACCTGCAGGCAATGGAGGGGGAAGTGCTCCGTTTGCGGGCGTTATGTAATTTAACGGTGAAGGGTCAGTGTATAAGATGTTAAATCTGAAATCTTCCTGTTGTAACTGATAGCCACCCTGAATCTGATAAATGTTTTTCATCATCAGATTCCAAATTGGTTTTTGAACGTTTGTTAAACTGCTTTTCAGCATTTTCACAACCAAACTCTGTGTTGATATGGTTTGGTCTGTAGCTCCTGGATTGGTAATTACAGTAGAATCAACACCATCGGTACCAAATTCCCCAACCTGGTAAACCTGGTCACCAATTGTATATTGGTATGCAACAGCCAAAACCTCGTCATTCGACAAACGCTGTTGCAGAGAGATGTATCCTAATTGCGGATGGAATGTATATTCATTGGAAGCCAACTTTCTCGCGTTTTCCAATTTCGAATAATCGGTTCCTTCGTCAACGGCTACAACGTTATTAAAACCAGCACTCGCAGTTACAATGTCCCTGATGTTTTGATTTAATAAACCGCCACCGGCTGTAATTAATTCGGGATCATAACGGTTGTTTCCGTTATCTGTTGGAGTATCTATTGGTGCCACAAAAAAGGTATTTGCACCAGTATACTGATCATCATCTACAGCTACTACCTGCTGACGTGTTAGACCAGTAAGTTCAGATTCTCCCAAATCCTGAAGCGCGATGATGTTCCTTAAGTTGTTATTGGTGGTGCTTACACGGTTTTGTTTATTGGTTACCCAAACTTCAATCCTTGTGATTTGTACACGGCTGTTGATGAAAGGATAATTCTGCAATGCCTGGTCGTACTTGTTCCTGAAGTATTGTGATAGGAAAAAGTGTCGGTCATTGTCGTAATCCAAACCAAACAATTCGAAATCCTGAATGGTTCCGCCACCTTGTGCCGTAACCGATTTCGTCTGTGATTTTTGCTCTGAGAATACTCCGGTTATGGTAGTTTTACCAAATTGCAATTGGGCCTTGACCCCAAACAAACTCTGCGCACCACGGATAAGCGAATTGGACAGCGGCATGCTCACGTTTCCGACCTCAATTTTTTGGATGATGTCGTCTTCTGTCGGAGCGTATTCGAGTTTGATAAGATTTTGAAAGGCAAAGGTTGACTCGGTATCGTAATTTGCGTTTACACTCAATCGGGTTCCCACTTTTCCGTTCAAACTCATGCTGATCCTTTGGTCAAAATCAAAAGAAGTCTGTGACCGGTTTCTTGGTGAAAATGAAGGATTGTCTTGCTTGGTGTATCGGACACCTAAATCCATCTCGACGGATCCTGTGGGTTTTACATCTATCGTATTGGAACCAAAAATGGTTTCGAAGAAACTGGAATTGACATAATACCGGGGCAATAAATCCTTTTTGTCCTGTTCGGTACCATGATCCACTGCGCTGGATTTTTTCTTGTAATATTCACGCATCGACTCACGAAGTACCAATTCTTCATACTGTTCAGGCGTTAAGATAATAGGATAATTGATGTTGAAACCGTCAACCGTGTTGGTGTAAATGTATCTATTAGTGGCAGCGTCATAAGTATAGGCATTGACGATGCTGTTTGGATTTTGTATTTCTATCCTTCCTGTAGAATAACCTGTACTGTCGACAACAGCCGGATTTACTTGGGAAAAAACGGAAGCGCTTAGTAGTAAAATAAATACTAAGAGCAGTTTTTTAAGGTTTGAATATGGTTTGGTATAGTATATTGTTTCCAAGAATTATAAATTTTTTAATGCTTGTTTGATTATTGTTTCAACTCCGGCTTCTGGATTTTCCTTGATGATTTTATCCACCACTTTTTCTGCATTTTTCCTCACATAACCCAATACCTCCAAAGCAGATAACGCTTCTTCCCGCGAAATATTGTGTTGTGGCATTGAAATTTCGCTCAAATCATAGATTTTTAACACTTTATCCCTCAAATCCAATATTACGCGTTGGGCAGTTTTTGGACCAATTCCCTTTAAGGACTGAATCGTTCCAACATCTCCGTTAGCGATGGAATGGATTATTTGTTTTGGGTCCAATGATGACAACATGGTTCTTGCAATGCTTGCACCAATGCCGGAAACAGAAAGTAATAATTTAAACAGTTCTCTTTCTGATTTTTCTACAAAACCAAATAATGAATGCGCATCTTCCTTGATTTGAAGGTGTGTAAATAGTTTTATAAAATCGGTATTTGGGAGTAATGAAAAGGTATGCAGGGAAATATTAATGTGGTAACCCACGCCATTGCAGTCTATAACAACTTCGGTAGGCGACTTTTCGACTAATTTTCCTTGAATGTGTGCGATCATTTTTTACTAAAATCTAAATCCAAATATAGCAAAATTCTTGAACTGCAAGAATCTGTGCGCAATATCTGTACAATAATACAAAAACTATTTGGCAGACATCTTTTTTCTTTTCTCTTTTTCTTGGGCATCAACAACCGCAACTGCAACCATATTTACCATTTCTTCCACACTGGCTCCCAATTGGAAAATATGGACCGCTTTTTCCATTCCCAACATGATTGGTCCTACAGAATCCACTTTGTAAAGTTCTTTCAGGAGTTTATAGGTAATATTGGCCGATTCCAAGTTAGGGAAAATCAGGGTATTGACTTTTTTTCCAGCCAATTTAGAGAAAGGGAATTTGGCTTTTAGCATTTCAGCATTCAGCGCAAAATCGGTTTGGATTTCTCCATCTACAATTAAATCCGGGTAATATTTATGCAGATAAGCTACTGCTTCACGGACTTTATTGGCGCTTTCATGTGCAGACGAACCAAAATTGGAAAACGAAACCATTGCAATCACCGGTTCCATTCCGAACATCCTTGCGGTTTTGGCAGTCATCAAAGCAATTTTTGCCAATTCATCTGCAGTTGGATTCGGGTTAATCGCCGTATCGGAAAGGAACATTGGCCCACGATTGGTCATCATCATATTTGCAGTGGCAATCAATGTAATTCCCGGAGCTTTCCCGATTAACTGCATCAAGGGTTTCACCGTAGAAGGATAACTTCTGGAGTAACCCGAAACCATAGCGTCGGCATCACCGTCATTCACCATCATTGCTGCAAAATAATTTCGCTCACGCATCCATTTTTGGGCATCCAATAATGATATGCCTCTTCGCTGCCTTGATTTCCAATAGCTGTCGGCATAGCGCAATCTTCGTTTGTCTTCTTCCTTTGTTTTTGGATCAAAAATCGGAACATCGGCATCAAATCCCAATTCCTCTTTAAGTTCCAAAATCACTTCCTTATTTCCTAATAAAATAGGAAGTGCAATTCCTTCTTCGTGTGCAATCTGCGCAGCTTTCAAAACGTCCAAGTGATCTGCTTCGGCAAAAACCACGCGTTTCGGATCAGTTTTCGCACGGTTGGTAAGCAAACGGACCATTTTATTATCAGAGCCTAAACGCTCTAAAAGTTCCTCTTCATATTTTTCCCAATCGGTAATCGGCTGCAAAGCAACGCCTGACGCCATTGCGGCTTTTGCCACAGCTGGCGGTACTTTTGCAATCAGTCTTGGGTCAAAAGGTTTCGGAATGATATAATCCTTGCCAAAGTTCAGTTTGGTTTCGCCATAGGCAATGTTCACCTGCTCCGGAACGGACTCTTTTGCTAATTCTGCCAAAGCAACAACCGCTGCTTTTTTCATGTCTTCATTAATCTTGGTAGCCCTCACGTCAAGTGCGCCACGGAAAATATAAGGAAAACCAAGTACATTATTCACCTGGTTAGGATGGTCTGAACGACCAGTTGCCATGATGATGTCTTTCCTGGTTTTGATTGCCAGGTCATAGTTTATTTCAGGATTTGGATTTGCCATTGCAAAAACGATAGGTTTTTTGGCCATGCCCAATAACATGTCTGGAGTAACAATGTCTCCGGTTGACAACCCGACAAAAACGTCGATGCCTTCCATAGCTTGCTGTAAGGACGGAGAAACTTTTTTATCAGTAGCATATTTTTTTTGCTCTACTGAAATTTTCGGGTCGTCTTTTCTAAGCGCACCTTTGCTGTTGAACATCAAAATGTTTTCTGCTTTTACGCCAAAGGAAACATATAAATTGGCACAGGCAATGGCCGCAGAGCCAGCTCCTGAAATGACCATCTTTACTTCATTCATTTTCTTTCCGGCCAATTCAACAGCATTCAATAAAGCTGCTGCAGAAATAATCGCAGTTCCATGTTGGTCGTCGTGCATCACCGGGATGTTCAGTTCTTCAACCAAACGTCTTTCAATTTCAAAAGATTCAGGAGCTTTGATATCCTCAAGGTTGATTCCGCCAAAAGTCGGCGCAATATTCTTAACCGTTTCAATGAAAGCGTCTACATCTTTGGTGTCAACTTCAATATCAAAAACATCAATATCAGCAAAGATCTTAAACAGCAAAGCCTTTCCTTCCATAACCGGTTTTGAGGCTTCGGGACCAATGTCTCCCAATCCTAAAACTGCAGTTCCGTTACTGATTACCGCAACCAGGTTTCCTTTGGAAGTATATTTATAAACGTTGTTAACGTCTTTGGCAATTTCCAAACAAGGTTCGGCAACGCCAGGAGAATAGGCTAATGACAAATCCCTTTGCGTTGCATATTTTTTGGTTGGCACCACAGCAATTTTCCCGGGAACGGGTTTCGCGTGGTATAAAAGTGCTTCTCTTCGTTTACTATCTTTATGCATGGTCTTTATTTTGATAAATACAAAGGTAGAAGACTGAATGTAATAAGGAAATTTTTACCAACTTCTTTTTGAAGAAATGACAAATAAAAAACCCTTTCGATTGGAAAGGGTTTTTATTCTATTTTGTTGTGGCCGGAGCAGGTTCTGCTTTTTTCGGTTCCTCTTTTTTCTTTTTGTTGAACAAGCCGTTGAGCAAATCCTTAGCCGAATTTTTCACATTGGTACTAGTACTCGTTTTGGTTGTATCCGATTTTGGTTTTGTCGCATTTCGGATGATGCCGTTTAGGGCATCTTTTCCACCGGTAATTAATTTTTCTTTTTGTTGTTTGACCAAATTTGTCACCAAAGTTGTCGTCGCCTGTTTGATATCTGTTGATACATTCGGGTTTTTAAAATTACCCGTAAGTATTGCATTTATAGGTATGGTTTCAAATTTTTTGGCTTCAGCCGGAGTTAATTTCGCAATTAAATTATTGATTTCTGTTCCTAAATATTTCGCTGGGACATCAAGCTTCACATTATAATTCATGTTTTGGTCAAAGCCGTGCGCTCCGCCAATGGTTGCTTTGATGTCCTGGTATTTGATGTCAAAAGGTTTGATGTTGACTTTCCCGTCTTTGAAGGTTAGTGCCGCCTTCAAATCATTTAAATTCAATTTTTTCAAATCGATGAAACCCAGTTTGTCATCCAAACGGTTTAGTAAGGCCGAATTGCTTGAGTTGACTGTTGTCGAAAGCAATTGTCCCAATAAATCCCCATTGATGCTGTTCAAATCAGGAGCCATTTCCTTGTCTTTCAGGTTTCCGGAAACCTTTATTTTGGAATTTAGTTTCCCGTTAATGATTCCTGCAATTGGAGCGATTTTTTTCATCATGTCCAATTGGGTGAAAGTCTGTTGGATGTCGACACCATTCAAACCTAAATCCATATTGAATTTCGATACTTTTTCTTTGGTCGAAACATCGCCATTGAAAGCAATCGAACCACCAAAAATATCAGTTTTACCATTTTCCAAAGTAGCCTTTTGATCCTTGATGATGATTTTTCCGGACACATTTTTCAGAACTAAATTATCGTATAAAACAGTATTCGCTCTAGCAGTTAAAGTGCAGTTTAAGAATGCCGGAATCTTCATCGCTTCCGCAGGTTTGGCATTTTCCTTTTTGGCATCCGTTTCCGAAGTCATGAAGTCGCTCACTGCCAGCTGATTTGAAACCAGGTTAAAGTTTCCTTTCAATTCCTGGTTTTTGAATACGAATCCGTAGAAGTTTTCGAGCACGCCATTCACGGCCAAATCCGTATTTCCGGTTGTAGCATTGAATTGTTTCAGGTTGACACGGCTTGGGTCGAATGAGACTAAGACTTTGCTGATTTTCATGGTTTTCCCATTCTCATCCGTATAATTAAAACCAGTCAAATCTATGGTTCCCGCATTCCGGATTCGCGCGTAATCACTTTTCTCAACCGATTGCATGTCAAATTCTGTAGTAACGTCGGCTTTCAGGATTCCGCTTAAAGGTTTGTCCAATTTCACAGGATAGGCTTTGGTAAGATTCCCAAGATTGATGGTTCCTTTTAAAGCTGCATTTACCAATGCATTCTCAGCCACATTTTTGATGTTTGCCTTTGCATTGAATTCGTCCTGGTCAATTTTGAATGACAATTTATCGAGATTTATATAAGTGTCATTCATCACACCGGTTTCGTTGATGATTTTGGTGTCGATGACAATATTTTGTACCGATTTTGGCAAATTCGGATATTGGAAAGACGCATTATTCGACGCAATTTCGATATTGAATTTTGGTACCGAAGTTTCCGAATACAAGCCTTTGGCAAAACCAGCAACGGTAAAATCACCACTGGTTTTTACGTCTTTCAGGTTGCTGGAATATTGCGCCGGAATCAATCCGAGAAAATTCTTGAATGAGGAAGTTGGCGTTTTGAATTTCAAATCATATTGCTGTCCGGCTTCGACAATTTGGATAAAACCGTCAAACTCCAAAGGCAGCTCGTTGATTTTTGCTTTATTTTGCTTGAAAGTATATTTGCTGTTATCCAAATCAATTCCAAGAACCGCATCCAGCGAAAGCTTTACATTTTTCATATAATTGGATTTGTCCATATCCAAGGAAACCGTTGTGGTCGTTTTGGTATTCAAATCTAATTTTGATTGGGCAAAATCTCCGGTTCCTTCGTGGTTGATGCTGTCTAAAACCATTCGGAGTTTCGACTTTTCATCAGTGAATTTGAATTTGAAATTCTCAACAGAATATTCCTTTATCTTTAATGAAAGCGGTTTGCTTTTTCCGCCATCACCTTTTTCGTCATCCTTTAGCGCAATGTCATAATTACCAACGCCATTCTTATCGATAATGATATTGATCAAACCATTTTTAGAGGTAATGCCGTCAATGTTCATCGGTTCGTTTTCATTATTGAATAATTCCTTAATGGACATTTTCAGGTCGAGTTCCTCAAAGGCAACCAGAGTATCACCCTCAAAAGGTGCTTTGTTGATAATGGATAATTTTTCAATGGAAACGCTTGCATTCGGAAAACTTCGGAACAAACTCAAATCGGCATCAGCGAAAGCCACTTTAGCGTCCACTTTTTCATTGATTGCAGTCAAAATCCGGGCTTTTATCTGATCCTTAAAGAAATAGGGAATTGCAAATGCTGAAATGACCAACAGCAATACAATAATTCCAACGATTTTTAGGATTTTCTTTAACATGGTATGGTAGATTTAGTTACGCTTTATTTTAACAAATTTAGTTCCTTTTAACGAGAAGATGGTTATTATTTAGGGAACTTTTAAGATTTTTATTGTTGAGAAAATGTTATTAACAGTCGGCTGTTTTTTGCAATTATTCTAAAATAGTTTTAGTTAATTTGTGCTTCCATGAAAAAGCAGCATCAGGTCATTTTATCGTTAGGTAGCAATCAGGGCAATCGTCTCGAAAACATTGAGCGTTGCATTGAAAACCTGCACAATGAAATTGGAACAATCATAAGGGTTTCCAAGCTTTATGAAACGCCATCCTGGGGTTTTGAAAGCGAAAAATTCTATAATTGTGCACTTGTAATCCATACTCATAAATCGGCACATCAAATCCTTGAAGAGGTGCTTTTGCTTGAAGAGGCTTTGGGAAGGGTTCGTTCTGAAGCGGAAGGTTATCAGCCTAGGATTATCGACATTGATGTCATTGCTTTTGATGAGGAAATCATCGCTTCAGAAAAGCTTCAGGTGCCACATCCTGAAATGCAGAACAGGCTTTTTGTTTTGTTGCCAATGAAAGATTTGAATCTGGATTGGCGCCATCCGATTCTGCAAAAATATTTGCATGAGTTGCTGGTTATTTCCGAAGATAAAAGCAATTGTAAAGTGATTCAGAATCTGGAAATCCCGCTTTCAAAATTAAAACTGGATCATTTCAATTATATTGCCATTGAAGGAAATATTGGAGCAGGTAAAACCACATTGACCAATAAATTGGCCGAAGATTTCAATGCCAAAACGGTTTTGGAACGTTTCGCGGATAATCCGTTTTTGCCAAAATTCTATGAAGACCAAAGCCGTTATGCCTTTCCGTTGGAAATGTCATTTTTGGCTGACCGATATCAGCAGATTTCCGATGATTTGGCGCAGTTTGACTTGTTTAAGGATTTTATCGTTGCCGATTACCACATTTTCAAATCGTTGATTTTTGCTAAAGTCACTCTCGCGGAAGATGAATTCCGTTTGTATAAAACAATGTTTGACATTATCTATAAGGAAATGCCCAAACCCGATTTGTATATTTATTTGTACCAGAGTACGGAAAGGCTTTTGAAGAACATTCGCGAAAGAGGAAGGAGTTACGAACAGGAAATTCCGGCAGAATACCTTGAAAAAATCAATAATGGTTATTTGGATTATATCAAATCGCAGAAGAATTTGAATGTATTAATCATTGACGTTACCAATAGGGATTTTCAGAACAATCAGGAAGATTATGTTTTTGTGCTGAATGAAATCCAGCAAAAAATCGCTAATTAGTGTTTCATTTTTTTAAATAAATCCCAAACCACTATACCGGCGCTTACTGAAATATTCAGGGAATGTTTGGTGCCCAATTGTGGGATTTCAATAGTTCCGTCGCAGATTTCAATGGCTTTTTGAGAAACACCAAAAACTTCGTTGCCAAAAACCAACGCGTATTTTTTATCTTTTGCCACTTTAAAATCCTGAAGGAAGACCGCATTTTCCACTTGCTCGATGGCAAAAACGGAAACATTTTCTTTTTTAAGGTTTTCGATTACGGATAAAACATCTTTCTGATATTCCCAGCTTACCGTTTCTGTTGCGCCAAGCGCGGTTTTATGGATTTCCTTATTGGGCGGAATCGCAGTGATGCCACACAAATATATTTTCTCAATCAAAAAAGCATCGGAAGTCCTGAATACAGAACCAATATTGTGCAGGCTTCGGATGTCATCGAGCACAATTATTATCGGGGTTTTTTCAGCTTCCTTGAAGTCCTCAATTGATTTTCTTTCCAGTTCCTTATTTTCAAGCTTGCGCATTTCTTTTCGTTTTTGGCAAAGATATTCAAAAAAAAAGTCCCGAAAAACCGGGACTTTCTTGAATTATAATTAAGTGATATTAACTCTTAGTTGGAGCTGCACCGTCAGCAGGAGCGTCTGGTAAAACAGTACCTTTGATAGTAAGAACTTTAGTTTCCTGTCCTACAGCATTTGATTTTACAGTAACCGTTTTTGTAAATGCACCAACTCTGTCAGTAGCATATTTTACGCCAATAACACCTTTTGCTCCTGGAGCGATTGCGCCTTCTGGTTTAGAAGGTACTGTACAACCACATGATCCTTGAGTACTTTCGATAGTTAAAGGTTTGTTACCGTTGTTTGTGAAAACGAATTCTCTTTTTCCATCAGCATTGTGAGGGATTGTTCCGTAATCAATTGTTTCATTTTCGAAAACCATTCCGGCACCATCAACTTTTGGAGTTGCTGCTGCAGCTGGAGTTTCTGCTTTTTTAGTAGTTGCTTTTTTAGCTTGTGCATTGCTAGTTGCAACACCAAAAACAGTAATTGCAGCTAATAAAATAATTCTTTTCATTTTTATATAGTATTTAAGTTTCTGAGACAAATCTATTCAAAATTTAGAATGCTCCTGTTTTTTTTGTCTTAAGGTTAAATTAATTTTTTTAAGAAGTGTTTAATCATCCGAAAATATTTAAATTCGCTTCCACTAAAATTAATTCCGAAACCATTGGCAGCCAAAGAAACTTCTACGAAAGAAACTCCTTTAATGAAGCAATACAACGAGATAAAAAGAAAATATCCCGATGCATGCCTGTTATTTAGGGTAGGTGATTTTTATGAAACTTTTGGCGAGGACGCCATTCGTGCTTCCAAAATTTTAGGCATTGTTTTAACGAAACGCGGAGCAGGAAGCGAAACCGAAACGGCTTTGGCTGGTTTTCCGCATCATTCCTTAAATACGTATTTGCCGAAACTTGTAAAAGCCGGGCTTCGGGTTGCCATTTGTGATCAGCTCGAAGATCCAAAAATGACCAAGACCATTGTCAAACGTGGTGTAACCGAATTGGTTACTCCGGGAGTTTCCATGAATGATGAAGTGTTGCAGTCCAGGTCGAATAACTTCCTGGCATCGGTTTATTTTGGAAAGAAACAATTAGGGGTTTCCTTCTTGGATGTATCTACGGGCGAGTTCCTGACATCACAAGGGAATGACGAGTATATCGACAAGCTTTTGCAAAACTTCAGCCCGAGTGAAATCTTAATCCAGAAAAACAATCGAAACCAATTCAAGGAAATCTTTGGCGAAAAATTCAATGTTTTTTATCTCGAAGATTGGGTTTATAAGGAAGATTATGCAAATGAAACCCTGAACAATCATTTCCAGACGAATTCACTTAAAGGTTTTGGTGTTGAGGAATTGACTGATGGAATCATTGCCTCAGGAGCAATTTTGTATTATTTATCAGAAACGCAACACAATAAAGTACAGCACATCACCAACATTCAGCGTATTGCTGAGGATGCATATGTATGGATGGACCGTTTTACCATCCGCAACCTGGAATTGTACCACAGTCATTCCCAAAACGCTGTTACACTTTTGGATGTCATTGATAAAACGCTTTCGCCAATGGGTTCACGTTTGTTGAAACGTTGGCTGGCCTTGCCTTTGAAGGATATCCACAAAATCAGGAACCGTCATGAAGTGGTTTCTTTTCTAAAGGATAATGAAGAAGTGTTTCAAAAAATGCAATACCAAATCAAGCAGATTTCCGATTTGGAGCGTTTAATCTCTAAGGTTGCAACCGGAAAAATTTCTCCACGTGAAGTCATATATCTAAAAGAATCGTTGGACGCTATCATTCCGATAAAGACCATTGCCCTTGAAAGTAAGCAGGAAGCGGTTCGCACCATTGGCGACAGCCTTCATGCCTGTGATTTACTTCGCGAAAAAATACAGGCAACTTTAAATCAGGATGCGCCTGTTGCTATTGCAAAAGGAAACGCCATTGCAACCGGAGTTCATGCCGAATTGGATGAATTGCGAAGCATTGCTTTTTCAGGTAAGGAGTTTCTGGAAGGAATTGAAAAACGCGAATCAGAAGCAACCGGAATTTCTTCACTGAAAATTTCCTTTAATAATGTTTTTGGATATTATATAGAAGTACGAAATACACATAAAGACAAAGTTCCTGCGGAATGGATCCGAAAGCAGACTTTAGTCAACGCCGAAAGATACATCACAGAAGAATTAAAGGAATACGAAACCAAAATCCTTGGTGCCGAAGAAAAAATCCATCATATAGAAAGCCAGTTGTTTGAGCAGTTGGTTAGTTGGATTTCTACCTATATAAAACAAGTACAGCTAAATGCCAACTTAATTGCGCAGTTGGACTGTTTAATTTCGTTTGCACAGCTCGCTATCGAAAATAATTATGTTTGCCCAATGCTGGATGAATCATTTGAATTGGAAATTACCAATGGCCGTCATCCGGTAATTGAAAAGCAACTGCCGGTTGGAGTGCCGTATGTGCCCAATGATGTTTTTTTGGATAGGGAAACGCAGCAGGTGATTATGATTACGGGCCCTAATATGTCCGGAAAATCGGCAATACTGAGACAAACAGCCTTGATTGTTTTACTGGCTCAAATGGGAAGTTTTGTTCCAGCTGAGAAAGTCCGAATGGGAGTTATAGATAAAATATTTACAAGGGTAGGAGCGAGTGATAACATTTCGATGGGTGAATCTACTTTCATGGTTGAAATGAATGAAACGGCTTCGATTTTGAATAACATTTCAGATAGGAGTTTGGTTTTATTGGATGAGATTGGGCGCGGTACAAGTACTTATGATGGAATTTCGATTGCCTGGGCAATTGCTGAATTCCTACATGAAAACCCGGCAAGGGCAAAAACCCTTTTTGCGACGCATTATCATGAACTGAACGAGATGACCGAATTGCTTCCAAGAATCAGGAATTACAATGTTTCG
This sequence comes from Flavobacterium wongokense, assembly GCF_021608265.1. Classification (GTDB taxonomy): domain Bacteria; phylum Bacteroidota; class Bacteroidia; order Flavobacteriales; family Flavobacteriaceae; genus Flavobacterium; species Flavobacterium wongokense. Next base: position 504,308 of record NZ_JAKIHP010000001.1, on the reverse strand, counting down.
GTAAAGGAGTTAAAAGATACGGTTCTTTTTATCAGAAAGTTGGTTGCAGGAGGAAGCGCCCATAGTTTTGGTATCCATGTAGCTAAAATGGCGGGAATGCCACAGATGGTTATTCAAAAAGCGCAGAAACTTTTAAAGAAACTGGAAAAGAACCACTCCAGTGAATCGCTTAGCGGAATAAAGTCGGCAAAGGACGAGATGCAGCTCAATATCTTCAATCTTGACGACCCATTATTGGAGGAAATAAGGGAAGATATCATGGGATTAGACATCAATACCCTAACACCGATAGAGGCTTTGATGAAGCTAAATGAATTAAAAAGAATGCTTCAGAAAAAATAAATCCAGCTACTGAATTTTGTGTATCAGTTGATTATGTTGGGTCAAAGTTTTTTTCAAAAAAAACGTTTGTATTATTCAATTTAAGTATTACATTTGCATCCGCAATACTGCATAAGTATTGCTGTTCTAACAAATAATGTAAATGCGAAAATAGCTCAGTTGGTAGAGCGCGACCTTGCCAAGGTCGAGGTCGCGGGTTCGAGCCCCGTTTTTCGCTCAAGATATCATTCTGCTCGGATGGTGAAATTGGTAGACACGCTGGACTTAAAATCCAGTGAACAGCAATGTTCGTGCGGGTTCAAGTCCCGCTCTGAGTACAAAAAGCTTCAAACTATGTTTGGAGCTTTTTTTGTTTTTAAATGCCTTAAAATCTCCTATGGGAACTTTTGTTATCAGCAAACGCTTAAATGACTTTTACAAATTTGAATTTGTTTCCCGAAAGGGGAAAACTATTTTTACCAGCAATAGTTATGAATTGAAATTTGAATGTGAGGACGAAATTGAAATACTAAGAAACTCTACTGAAAATTTCACTTTTATGAAATTTAGAACTTCCCGAGGAAAATATTTCTTTAAAATCATATTGGACGAAAAGAGCTTTGCAACCAGCAGGAAATACTCTACTGAACTCATGATGCAAAAGGGAATGGATGAAATAGTAAAATATATTTCGAAATCTGAAGTCTTGGATTTCTCCAGTAGTGATGAAATTTTCGGGCCAATTGATTTCGAAAATTCCTAAAATAAAGAAAGCCACGCAATTGCGTGGCTTTAAATCTTTAAAAAACGATTAGTGTTTACTAATTATTTTTTTACTTCTTCTTTAGCAGTTTCAACAGCTTCTTTAGCGTCTTCAACTTTTGCAGCAGCAGTATCAACAGCAGCAGCAGCAGTATCAACAGCAGCAGCAGCAGTGTCAACAGCCTCAACAGCAGTTGAATCAACAGCAGCTTCAGCGTTAGCATCAGCTTGTTTACAAGATACTACAGTTAATGCAGCAATAACAGCTAAACTTAAAAATACTTTTTTCATCTTACTTAATTATAAAAGGTTAATTATTAATTCGAGGCAAAGATATAAATTTTTTAATAGGTTAAAATAATTTTTTAAATTTTTTTAAAAAACCCATATTTTACTTCGGCTTTTGGCTAACAATAATCGTGCCAAAACTTAAGATAGGCTTAAGAAATTTATTTTTTCTTTTGTGGAGTGATGATTTTTAACTCTTTAATCAAATTTTCAGCTCCGGCAAACTTATCTACAATAAACAAAACGTAGCGAATATCAACCATAATGTTCCTACAAATCTCAGGAGAATAGTAAATATCACTCATCGTTCCTTCCCAAACCCTGTCAAAATTCAACCCGATCAAATTACCGTTTGCATCAAGCGCCGGACTTCCCGAATTTCCTCCTGTTGTATGGTTGGTTGCAATGAAATCCAATGGCATTCTACCATTTACACCATAAACTCCGTAATCCTTTTTGTTGTATAAATCAATCAGTTTCTTTGAAACATCATATTCATAATCACCAGGAATGTATTTTTCGATAACGCCATCTAGATAGGTGAATGGTTCATAAATAACAGCGTCATTAGGTTTGTATCCTTTTATTTTTCCATAAGTCACACGAAGCGTGCTATTCGCATCGGGGAAAATCCTGTTTTTTGGAAATAGTTCCAATATGGCTTTCATATAGGTTCTTTGGGTTGCAGTGATCTTCAGATTGATTTCATCGTATTTTGGTGCTACGTTTTTTAGATGCGCATCCGCCATAGCTTTTGTAACCTGATATCCTTTATCATTATTAAGTTTTTCAATAACGGTTTTGGCATCACCCAACAATATGGCTTTGACTTTATCAAAGCTCACCAATTGGGATTTGGTGAAAACTTCATTCGACAAAACTTCCGGATTGATATTTTCCATTGAAGCCGGTAAAAATTGTTTTGGATATTTTTTGCTGTAAATGTCTATCAACTGCTCAAAAACCTTTTGGTCAACCGCTGCATTAAAGTCTTTATAAAACTCATCCCAACCATTTATCAAAGTGTTCCTTCTGTCGTTGAAAGCCTGTTCACCTTTGGTATTGTATAATTGTTCCAGTTGATACAATTTGTAACCTGCAGAAAGTAGTTCGCCGTTTCGGATAACAGTCTCATCCCAAAATGCTTTGGCTAAGGCATAATCTTTTATTTCAGCATAATTTTTTTCAAAATCAGCCAATAAGGTTCCGTATTCTGCCTGTTTTCCTGTTGCATTGACTTTTTCCTGGAATTGTTTTTCAAATTGCTGCTTGGCACCAACCGCATTGGCTTTTTTCAAACCTTTGATTTCTCCCTTCCATTTTTTCCAGGCATTGGCAATAGTTGCATTTTTTGCGGCATACTGTATTTTAATGGCATTGTCTTTTCGCATGAATCCGTCCTGGACTTTAAGCGTAACATCGCGAAGTTCAATTTTTGTTGGGTCGATAATAGTCAGGATTTGTTCAACGGCAACCGCAGGCAGGTATTCCTGAGTAGTTCCCGGATAACCCATAACCATCGTAAAGTCGTTTTCCTTTAACCCTTTAATTGAAATCGGGAAATAATATTTTGGCTTGTAAGGCACATTGTCGGCAGCATATTCTGCAGGGCGATTGTCCTTATCGGCATAAATCCTAAACAATGAAAAATCACCGGTATGCCTTGGCCAAACCCAGTTATCGGTAACATCACCAAATTTTCCAATCGAACTTGGCGGCGCACCAACCAACCTAATGTCTTTAAAAGTCTCAGTTACAAAAAGCAGATACTGATTTCCATTATAAAAAGTCTTAATCATATTATCCTGCCAGGATTCCTTTGGAGATGTCCGGGTAAGGTTAGCGATATTTTCCTGGATCTTCTTTTGTTTGTCGGCTTCTGTTAGTGAAGCTGTTCCTTCAAGAACTTTAGTTGTTACATCGTCAATCCTTACCACAAATGAAACGACCATCCCTTTGTTGAGTAATTCGTCTTCCATTTTGTAAGCCCAAAAACCATCAGTAATATAATCGTGTTCAACAGACGAATGGTTTTGAATGGCATCAAAGCCGCAGTGGTGATTGGTCAAAATCAGCCCTTTATCCGAAATAACTTCCGAAGTACAACCTCCGTTGAATTGCGGAACAGCATCTTTCAAGCTTGACTTGTTAATCGAATAAATCTGCTCGGCTGTGATTTTCATACCAAGGTTTTTCATTTCGCTTTCGTTCATCCCTTTCAATAATGAAGGAATCCACATGCCACCTTGCTGTGCCGATACTTGTACAAAGACAAAAAGTAAAAGGAGTTTTAGTAATCTCATGATTGTAAATTTTATAGAAGTAGGTATTTGTTTTATATTAATTGTTACCAATGTGTTGCAAAATAACATCGGTTGCGCCTTTATTCATCTGCACGAAAGTCGAACAGATGTGGCCTTTTTCGTGACGGATGTCTTCGTTCGAAATCAAATTGGAAAACGCATCGTTGAGTTCATTTTGATTCGAAATCGAAACACAGCCTTCCTGATGTACCAAAGCCGCAGCTTCGGCAAAATGAGAGAAATTCGGGCCTACAACAATCGGAATGCCGAAGGTTGCCGGTTCCAAAATGTTGTGAACACCGGGATTTCCAAATCCGCCACCAACATAAGCAACATCGGCATAGCTATAGATTTTGGTCAAAATGCCAATCGTGTCCACAATCAAAACATCAAATGAGGATAAATCGACATTCTCTTTTTCCGAAAACAAAATCGTTTTTTTGGAAATCGAATTTTTCAATTCCTGAATCTGATCCGGTTTGATATTGTGTGGCGCAATGATGAATTTTACTTTTTCATTGGGCTGATTGATGTAATCCACCAACAAACTCTCGTCTTTTGGCCACGAACTTCCAATTACAATTGTAATGGTGTTGTTCTTGAATTGTTTAATAAAATCCAATGAATTGTCCCGTTCCAAAATTGCGACAACACGGTCAAATCGGGTATCGCCCGAGATTTTTACATTATTGAAATTAAGGCTCTGCAATAATTTTTTCGAACTTTCATTCTGAACAAAAAAGTAATCAAAAGCTTTCAAGGCATTCCTGTAAAAACCTCCATACCATTTGAAAAACGCCTGGTTTTCCCTGAAAATTCCTGAAATCAGATAGGTTTTGATGTTCAGCTTTTTCAACTCGTTCAGGTAGTTCGGCCAATATTCATATTTGATAAAGAAAACCAAATCGGGATGCACCAGTTTCAGAAATTGCCTCGCATTTGATTTTGTATCCAAAGGCAGGTAAACAGTAGCATCAGCAATAGTGTTGTTTTTACGGACTTCATAGCCCGAAGGGGAAAAAAACGTCACTACAATTTTATGGTTGGGATACTGGATTTTGATTTTTTCCATCACAGGCAGTCCCTGTTCAAATTCGCCGAGAGAGGCGGCGTGAAACCAGATGGTTTTGTCTCCTGTATTGATTTTACTGCTTAAAGTTTGAAAAACACTTTTCCTTCCTTCAACAAAGAGCTTTATTTTCGGACTAAAAAGCGCCAGCAGTTTCACAACCTGTGAAGCAAAAATCAATACTATATTATACAGAAAAAGCATCCTCAAAAATTTGTTGCGCTAAAGTACGTTTCTTTTGCGGAACTTGAAATTCTACTTTAGAATTTCTTACTTTTGCATCTCAAATTTCAGTATCATGAAGAAAATACAAATGGTTGACTTAAAAAGTCAATACGAAAAAATAAAAACCAAAGTTGATGCTTCCATCCAGGAAGTTTTAGATACTACAACCTATATCAATGGACCAAAAGTTCATGAGTTCCAAAAAAACCTTGAACAGTATCTGGATGTAAAACATGTAATTCCATGTGCCAACGGAACCGATGCTCTACAAATTGCCATGATGGGATTGGGTTTGAAACCGGGTGATGAAGTGATCACAGCCGATTTTACTTTTGCCGCCACCGTTGAGGTTATTGCATTATTGCAGTTGACTCCGGTTTTGGTTGATGTAAATTTGGATGATATGAACATTTCGCTTGACGCTATCAAAAAAGCGATTACGCCAAAAACCAAAGCGATTGTTCCGGTGCATTTATTCGGAAGAGCTGCCAATATGGAAGCCATCATGCAAATTGCAAAGGAGCATAACTTATATGTAATCGAAGATAACGCTCAGGCAATTGGTGCCAACTGTACTTTTTCAGACGGAAGCAAAAAGAAGGCAGGAGTGATTGGACACGTTTCCTCAACCTCGTTTTTCCCATCTAAAAACTTAGGATGCTATGGTGATGGTGGTGCAATTTTTACCAATGACGATGCTTTGGCTCATACGATACGCGGAATTGTAAATCACGGAATGTATGTACGCTACCATCATGATGTTGTGGGTGTGAATTCGCGTTTGGACAGTTTACAGGCTGCGGTTTTGGATGCAAAATTACCATTGCTTAATGAGTATAATTCGGCAAGAAGAGGAGCAGCGTCAAAATACAATGCGGCTTTGGGCAATCATAAAAACATCATCACTCCGTCATTTGACGAAAACGGTGATGACCATGTTTTCCACCAATATACTTTGAGAATCATTGATGCCGATAGGGATGCACTAATGCAGCATCTTTTGGATAAAGGAATTCCATGTGCAATTTATTATCCAATTCCACTGCATTCGCAAAAAGCTTATGTCGATTCAAGATACAAGGAAGAAGATTTTCCGGTAACCAACCAATTGGTGAAAGAAGTAATCTCGCTGCCAATGCATACCGAACTTGAAGACGATCAGATAAAATTTATTACAGACAGCGTTTTAGAATTTTTAAAATAACAGATGAAGATAGTTGTAACAGGTGGTTTAGGATTTATAGGTTCACACACAGTTGTTGAATTACAAAATGAAGGTTTTGAGGTAGTCGCTATTGACAATCTTTCTAATTCGTCTGTTGATGTACTTGATGGCATTGAAAAAATTACAGGTAAAAAACCACTATTCGAAAACATTGATTTAAGGGATAAACCGGCAGTCCAAAATTTCTTTAATAAACATAAGGATATTGCGGGCGTAATTCATTTTGCAGCTTCAAAAGCCGTTGGTGAAAGCGTTGAAAACCCTTTGTTGTATTACGAAAACAATATCAATGCGTTGGTATATATTTTACAGGAACTGACGAATCTGCCTCAGGCTAATTTTATTTTCAGTTCGTCGTGTACCGTTTATGGCCAGGCCGAAAAAATGCCAATCACCGAAAACGCTTCCGTACAGCCGGCAATGTCTCCGTATGGAAACACCAAGCAGATTGGCGAAGAAATCATTTTTGATGTTGCCAATGTTACCAATCTTAATTCGGTATTGCTGCGTTATTTTAATCCAATTGGAGCTCATGCAACGGCCGAGATTGGTGAATTGCCACTTGGAGTTCCACAAAACTTAGTGCCATTCATTACGCAAACCGCGCTGGGTTTAAGAAAGGAATTATCTGTTTTTGGAAATGATTACCCAACACCGGACGGAACCTGTATCCGCGATTATATTCATGTTGTTGATGTTGCCAAAGCCCATGTTGTGGCATTGCAGCGTTTATTGAAAAAACAAAATCAGGATAAAGTTGAGATTTTCAACTTGGGAACCGGAAAAGGAAGCTCTGTATTGGAAGTGATTCATGCTTTTGAAAAAATTTCAGGACAAAAGCTGCCGTATAAAATTGTAGACAGAAGGAGCGGAGATGTAATCTCGGCGTATGCCAGTACCGATAAAGCCAATGATGTTTTAGGATGGAAGGCGGAACTTTCTTTGGAAGACGCACTGACTTCGGCCTGGAAATGGGAACAGAAGATTAGAAGTTAAAATAAAAAAAGCCTTGAGATTTCAAGGCTTTTTTGTTATTTCTTCACGGCGTCTTTTACTTTTTGGGCACCTTCTTCAACTTTTTGGGCACCTTTTTCAACAGCGCGTTTTGTTTTCGATGTTACTGAATCTGCTGCAGCATCTATCTTGTTGCCCAGAGTATCTATCTTTTGGCCAACAGTATCTATTTTTTGCTCTACTTCAGTTCCTACAGCGTCGGTAGCGTCTTCAATTTTTTCCTTGGTTTTCTCCTGGCAGGATACAATCATTGCAGCAAAGGCAAGGGATAAGATTAGTTTCTTCATGGTTAAAAATTTTAATTATTTATGCTGAAATTGTCTCAACTTCGTTATTGATTTTACCAACCAATCCAACCAGTACTTTCCCTGGCCCAACTTCGGTAAAGCTTGTTGCGCCGTCTTTTATCATTTGTTGTACCGATTGCGTCCATCTTACCGGAGCAGTCAGTTGAATGATTAGGTTTTTCTTGATTTCACTGGCATCAGAAACTGCAGAAGCAGTGACATTCTGATAAACAGGGCAGCTTGGAGTAGAGAAAGTAGTAGCTTCAATGGCTGCAGCCAATTCTTCTCTTGCTGGTTCCATCATCGGGGAATGGAATGCACCACCAACAGGCAAAATCAAAGCGCGTTTTGCTCCGGCTTCCTTCATTTTTTCACAAGCGAGTTCCACTGCCTTGTATTCTCCGGAAATTACCAATTGTCCGGGACAATTATAATTTGCCGCAACAACAACACCATCAATCGACGCACAAATATCTTCTACGATTTTGTCATCCAGATTTAAAACAGCAGCCATGGTCGAAGGCGTAATTTCGCAGGCTTTCTGCATTGCTAAGGCTCTTTTTGAAACCAGCTTCAAACCGTCTTCAAAAGATAAGGCACCATTGGCAACCAAGGCTGAAAATTCGCCCAACGAATGTCCCGCAACCATATCCGGTTTGATGTTTAAGGTTTTGGCTAAAATTACAGAATGCAAAAAAACCGCAGGTTGGGTAACCTTGGTCTCTTTTAATTCTTCGGCTGTGCCTTCAAACATAATGTCTGTAATGCGGAAACCTAAAATATCATTGGCTTTTTCGAAAAGTTCTTTGGCTAAAGCCGAGTTTTCATATAAGTCTTTACCCATTCCGGTAAATTGAGCTCCTTGTCCTGGAAAAATATATGCTTTCATCTATAAGTATAAATATTGGTTTTGTTTTGAATGGCAAAAATAGGATTTTATTACGGTTCAACAATATAGTCTACCACACCTGTTGTAATGGCCATTGGCGGAACACTCATCGGAGTGAAATCGGCTACTTCGCCATCAACATAAATTACCAAAGTATAGGTTTTGGTATTTGGAGTTGTATTGTTTACTGTAATCTTAAGCTCAGCATTAAAAGGTATATCAGAAGCGCTAACAGTTTTCGAATCGCCATTCGTCCCGGCAAACTCTGTCCAATCACTTAGTATCTGAGTATCACCATTTGATTTTGTATACCTGATTTCGGTAATTGCATTGTCAATCTCGGCAATTTGGTATTTAACTTTCGGGGAATTATCACTGTCACTGCTACACGAAATAACAAAGACAGCCAAAACGATTACTGAAAATAAAATTTTTAGATTTTTCATAATAGTGTGTTTTAATGGTTAATAGTTTGTGGTCAACACAAATTTAAACAATAATTAAAACACTGGCTTCCATAATCATCAAAAAAAAGCTTTCTAAATTTCGATGGAATCGATAATCTTCAGTAGCTCTTTATTGAGTTCCTCATTCGAAATTTCTCCTTTTTCTTCATCAAAATTTGAATTGAAACTCGGCAGTGAAAAACTGCCCTTTACAATTCCGCCCTGAAAAGGCATTCGCTTGACAGCGATATCCAAAACGGTGTTTCCACCACGTGCGCCGGGAGATGTAGCCAACAATAGCATCGGTTTTTCCTGGAACGTTTTGCTGTTGATGCGCGAAGTCCAATCCAGGATATTCTTGAAAGCCGTGGTGTAATTCCCATTGTTTTCTGCAAAGGAGATTAGGATGAAATCGGAATCGCCAATTTTTTTATAAAAGTCGTGTGCCAGTTGCGGAAAGCCATCTTTCTTTTCCCGGTCTTTGGAATAAATAGGCATTTCGTAATCATTCAAATCCAAAAGGTCAACAGTAACATCCTTAAACTGTTTTGAGGCATATTTTGCCAATTGTTTATTAATGGAATCGCTGCTGTTCGAAGCGCCAAAGGCAAGTAGTTTTTTCTTCATTTTATTTTTTATTCAGATAATAGGTTAATGCTCCTGAAGGGCATTTTTTTACGGTTTCGATGATTTTATCGGTTGTCGAATCTTCTGGGGTAATCCAGGGCGTTTCCCTTGGTTTGAAAACATCGGGATTGTTGCGTGCGCAATTGGCAGAATGAATGCACTTCCCAGATTGCCACACTATGGTCACTTCGCCATTGGTGTATTCTTTGGTTAGGTCTTTCGGATCCATAATTAAATAGTGGTGTTAATGATTATATTTCCTTTTAATAGTTTCGAAATCGGGCATTTGTCGGCAATGACCAATAATCGTTCTTTTTGTTCCTCGCTTACATTTCCTGAAAATGTGAGGGTCTTAAAAATGGTCGTTTCCAATTCTTCGCCAGCCTGTTGAGCCAGGTTCATTGAAATTTGAATCTCTGGAATATCCCAGCCTTTTCGGTCGATGTACATCCGCAGTGTGGATAAAGTACAGCCAGCCAGTGAAGCCAAAAATGTTGAAAATGGGTCAGGTCCTAAATCCCTGCCGCCAATACTTTCGGGTTCGTCCATCAGTAATTCGCCATTACGCCAGGAAATGGTACACAAATATTTTTGTGTACCAATCTTTCCTTCTATATTTTGTTCCAAATAAGGTTCCATTACAATACGTCTCTAAAATCGGGAACCTTGTCAAAAACACTTTTTGCAAACGGGCAGAGCGGAATTATTTTGATGCCGTTTTCACGGGCGTATTCCACCGCTTTGGTTACCATTTTTTTGCCAAATCCCTTGCCTTCGTTCCCGGGATTTACTTCCGTGTGGTCGATGATGATTTTATCATCGCCTGCAAAAACAAAAGTCATTTTTGCTTCCTGTTTTCCATCGACATCAATGTGAAAAAATCCATTTTTCCCGTTGATTGTTAATTGTACTTCGTTCATAATTATTGATTCATTGGTACTTCCATTAATAAAACCTCTGCATCAGCCGTAGCTTCAAAACTTACTTTGTCAAAATCGGTGATACCCATACCATCGCGTTGTTCCAATTCCTGGCCATCAACTTTTACGCTTCCTTTTATCACAAAAACATACAAACCGTTGCCTTCTTTTTTACGATTGTAATCGATAGCAACACCTTTGTCCAGATTTCCCATATGGAACCAGGCATCCTGATGGATCCAAACCCCGGCATCATCTGCATTTGGAGATAAAACCTGTTGCAGTTTATTATGGCGGTCAGTGGTATCCAATGTGATTTGTTGGTAACGTGGTTCTACATTCCTGAATTTAGGGAACACCCAAATCTGCAGCAGATTGGTTCTTTTGTCATGGTTTGGATTGAATTCAGAATGTTGGATTCCGGTTCCGGCACTCATCACCTGAACATCGCCAAATTTGATAACCTCAGTATTTCCCATGCTGTCTTTGTGTGCCAAATCACCTTCCAAAGGAATGGTAATGATTTCCATATTATCGTGAGGATGTGTTCCGAAACCCATTCCAGGTGCAACAATGTCATCGTTTAAAACCCTAAGTACGCCAAACTGAACGCGGTTTGGATCATAGTAACCTGCAAAACTGAAAGTGTGGTGTGCGTTCAACCAACCGTGATCCGCGTGTCCGCGTGTATTTGCTTTGTGAACAACTGTATTTTTCATAATGTTTAAATTTACTAATTTTTATGATACAAATTTACGTCTGGAACCTCGCAACAGCACTTAATGTAGGTTAAGAAAGTCGTTTGATGGTGTCAGGAGCTCAGACGAGTGTGTTAGAAGGCCATTTTACTGACTCATAAGATAATTAAAGAGCATTAGAAGACCTCACGAGCAAGTCTGACAATTGTTCGAGAGCGTCCGAAGCTCTTTGGAGGGAGCCCGAAGACCATTCGAGAGAGTCCGAAGCTCGTCCGAGGGCTGGGAGAGATTGGAAATACTGGAGTTTTGGTTTTTCTTAACCTTTGGGTTATTTCCGAAGCATACGCGATTTCATCTTGCTGAAAAATTCGGGTGTCACTCCTATGAAGGAAGCGATTTGCTTTTGAGGTACTTTCTGGATCAGGCCTGGGTATTTTTTGCAGAACTTCTCAAAGCGTTCTTCGGCAGTCAGGCTGAGGTTGTCCATCAGGCGTTCCTGATTGGCTACCAGGGAATTTTCGATAAGAATTCTGAAAAAGCGTTCGAGTTTTGGGATTTCAAGGTACAGTTGATCCTGATTTACTTTTGATAACACCACTACTTCAGCATCTTCCATAACCTCGATAAAAAGATTTCCGGGTTTTTGCGAAAGCAGGCTGTACATATCGCTAATCCACCAGCCTTCGCAGGCAAAACTCATGACGTGTTCGACAATATTGTCATTGATATTGAAACTCCGAAGCAAACCTGAGTTGACAAAATAGCCTTCCCTGCAAACCTGTCCTGCATTTTGAATAATGGTTTTGGCTTTGTAATGCCTTGTTTCGGTTTTGGATAAAAAAAGGGCTTCTTCTTCCGGAGTTAAAGAAATGTGTTTTGAGATGTTCTGTATAATCGAAGTCATATCCCAAAAGTACAATAAAACTAAAACATAAAAAAAGCGGAACTAAGTCCGCTTGTCTTTTTAATGGTGGTGGCCATCATGATCACTATGATTGTGTCCTTCTACCGGAAGCAGCTTAAAGCTTGTTGCTACAAAACGGTCATTTTTTACTTCGCCAACCACTTCTGCTTTTCTTACTGTTGAGCAAAATCCATCAGCAGCATGGGCATCACCGTGTTTGTGAATGTCTGTTCCGTCAACGAAATAGGTTTTTCCATCAATACGGACAGCCAGGTCACAACCGCCTTTGCCTTTCATTCCGAATTGGCACTGACCGCACGAAGCTTCAACGATTTGTGTTTTTTGTTCCTGCTTTTTCTCCTGTGCATTCACTGACGCTAATCCTAATGAAAGGAATGCCACTAAAAATAATTTCTTCATAATCTATAGATTTACGGTTACTAATTTTGCTGTTTCTTTTACCTTTTCGACTACATTTTCAATGGGTGTTCCCAATGAATCGTTGGTCAAAACTACTCCCATTCTTCGGTAAGGCCTTGAAGTCGGTTTTCCAAATATACGAAAATCGGTTTTAGGTAACGAAGCCACTTTCGAAATTCCTGAAAAAGTTGGTTTATCCGAATTTCCTCCGGCCAAAATCACTGCACTTGCACCTACTTTTTCTAAAGTAATTTCAAAAATCGGCAAACTCAAAACCGCACGCAGATGCAATTCGAATTCATTGAAGTTTTGGGTTCCGGCTAAGGTCACCATTCCGGTGTCGTGTGGCCTTGGTGATAATTCCGAGAAATAAACGCCTTCATCCGTAAGGAAAAATTCAACACCAAAAAGACCTGCACCACCAAGGGCTTCGGTTACTTTTTCGGCCATATCCTGTGCCTCGAACAAATCCTTGTCCGAAACCAACGCCGGCTGCCAGCTTTCCTGGTAATCGCCACGTTCCTGGCGGTGTCCTATTGGAGCGCAAAATAAGGTTGGGTTGTTGTTTTGGGTAACGGTCAATAAAGTGATTTCGGAATTGAAGTTGACGAATGCTTCAACGATAACTTCTACAATATCACCACGCGAACCTTCTTCGGCATAGTTCCAGGCTTTTTCAATATCAGCTTCGGTTTTTATGGTGGATTGGCCTTTTCCTGAAGAGCTCATCAAAGGTTTTACGACGCAGGGAATTCCGACTTCGGAAACTGCTTTTCGCAATTCTTCTGATGAAGTTGCATAACGGTAATTTGCCGTTCGTAAGCCTAATTCCTTTGCAGCCAAATCGCGGATTGCTTTTCGGTTCATCGTAAAGTTGGCCGCTTTCGCAGATGGGACTACGGTAATGCCTTGCTTTTCATAATCGTAAAAACGTTCGGTTCGTATGGCTTCAATTTCGGGAACGATGAAATCGGGTTGGTGCTTGGCAACGATTTTATCCAAAGCATCGCCATCGAGCATATTGATGACTTCAAAACTATGCGCAACCTGCATTGCCGGTGCGTTTTCGTAGCTGTCGACAGCTATGACGGTTTGCCCTATTCTTTGGGCTGCGATAACAAATTCCTTTCCTAATTCTCCGGAACCGAGTAGTAGTATTTTCTTTTTCATAGTGTGTTCTTTAAAGATATTTTGCGTTAGGGATTGTAGCAAAGTACCATGTACTTGCGAAAAGCCCGACCGCGCTGCAAGCGCGGTAACGCCCAGATTATTGAAATAAAAAAGCCCCAAGTTTCCTTGAGGCGTGATATGTTTTAAGCTAGTGCTTCCTTGATTCTTTTGAAGGCTTCGGATAAAAGCTCTTCGCTGGTTGCATAGGAAATCCTGATGCAGCTTGGATTACCAAAAGCGTCACCGGTAACGGTAGCAACATTGGCTTCGGATAAAAGGTACATCGAAAAATCATCAGCATTGTTGATTAGTTTTCCGCGTAATGTTTTACCAAAAAACGAAGAAATATCAGGGAAAACGTAGAATGCACCTTCGGGAACATTGAGTTTCAAACCCGGAATATCCTTGGTTAATCCCACCACCAAATCACGACGGTTTTTGAAGGCAGCTACCATTTCGTTCAATACTTTTGGATCGGCTTCAACAGCTGTGATGGTGGCTCTTTGCGCAATAGAATTGGCTCCGGAAGTTACCTGTCCCTGCATTTTGGTACAGGCTTTAGCGATAAATTCTGGTGCACCAATATAACCGATTCTCCATCCGGTCATTGCAAAAGCTTTAGCAACTCCGTTTACTGTAATCGTTCTTTCGAATAATCCAGGAATTGAGGCAATGCTGCAAAATGTTCCTGAGAAATTGATATGTTCGTAGATTTCGTCTGATACGATATAGATGTTTGGGTGTTTTTCCAATACTTTTCCAATGGCGGTAAGCTCTTCACGGTTATAAACCGAACCACTTGGGTTGCAGGGCGAACTGAACCACATCATTTTGGTTTTTGGCGTAATGGCTTTTTCCAATTGTTCTGCTGTGATTTTAAAATCGGTATCCACAGAAGTTGGCACTTCAACCGGAACTCCGCCAGACAATTTGATGATTTCATAATACGAAACCCAATACGGCGCTGGTAAAATCACTTCATCACCATCATTCAGCATTACCTGTGCAATGTTGTATAAGGATTGTTTAGCACCAGTGGAAACCACAATGTTTGCCGGTTTATAATCCAGATTATTGTCGCGTTTGAACTTTCGACAAATTGCTTCTTTCAATTCCACATAACCGTCAACCGGAGTATAAGTGCTGTAATTTTCATCAATTGCTTTTTTTGCTGCTTCCTTGATAAAATCAGGTGTGTTGAAATCGGGTTCGCCAAGACTCAAACTGATGATGTCTTTTCCCTGTGCTTTTAATTCTCTTGCCAAGGCAGCCATGGCAAGGGTTTGTGAGGTAGATAGATTATTGATTCTGTCCGATAAAATATTCATTGTGTCGTTGGTTTATGATTAAATGAAAAACGCCACTAATGGCGTCTTTACAAATGTTTTATGCTACTTGAGGATTTTGCCCCAGCTCTTTTAAATGCCTGAAATGCGAAACAACAGCTTCTCTCATGGTTTTGAATTCCATGTAAGGCAGTTCAAATTCGTGTGCAGTTTCCTTAACGATTTTTGAGATTTTGTCATAATGGATATGACTGATGTTTGGAAATAAATGGTGCTCTACCTGATGATTCAAACCTCCGGTGTAGTAATTTACCAGCCAGTTTTTGGGAGCAAAATTCGCAGTAGTAAACAGTTGGTGGATTGCCCAGGTGTTTTCAATTTCACCTTCGTCATTTGGTTCCGGATAAGCAATGTCTTCTACAACATGTGCCAATTGGAACACCACGCTTAGGATAACTCCGGCAGTGTAATGCATTACCAAAAATCCTAAAACCACTTTCCACCATTCAACTCCAACGATTAATGGAGCTACAATCCAAATGGAAAAATAAATGATTTTGGTTATAACCAATGTAGTCCAGCGAATAACCGGTTTTTTGAATTCACCATACGATAAATTTCTTTTCAGGTAGCGTTTCATCTGAAGGAAATCGGTTGTAATTGCCCAGTTGAACGTAAGTAATCCGTAAAGGAAAATAGAATAGTAATGTTGGAATTTATGGAATCTTCTCCATTCTGCCTGTTTGGTAAAACGCATAATCCTTCCGGCTTCCAAGTCTTCGTCATGCCCGTGGATATTGGTATAAGTGTGATGCAAAACATTGTGCTGAACCTGCCAGTTGTAAACGTTTCCGGCCAAAATATAAATGCTTCCGCCCATAAATTTGTTGAGCCAGGATTTGCTCGAATACGAACCGTGGTTTCCATCGTGCATTACGTTCATTCCAACGCCGGCCATTCCAACACCGATTACAATGTTTAATAACAAATACACCCAAAACGGCATATCCATTGCCAAAAGGAAAAAGTATGGCGTTAGGAAAATGGCAAACATTACAATCGTTTTAAAGTGCAGTTTCCAGTTTCCGGTTTTTTTGATATTGTTTTCCTTGAAATAATTGTTGACTCTTGAGTTTAAAGTCCTGAAAAATTTCAAGGTATCTTTTGTAGAAAATGTAGGTGTGGCGGTATTCATTTATAGAATTTCAAATTTGGCTCAAAGATAATTATTATAATTTTTTAAAGATTATAAACAAATCATAATTATTAACCAAAAGCACTATTTTTGTTGAAAATTCAATTTATGGAAGAAATTATCAAACAATTCCCCAATCTTACTGAAAATCAAATACTACAGTTTCAAAAATTGGAAGCCTTGTATCAGGATTGGAATGCTAAAATTAATGTAATTTCCCGTAAAGACATAGACGAATTATACACCAAACACGTGCTGCATTCTTTGGCTATTGCCAAAATCCAACCGTTTGAGCCCGGAACCTATATCCTGGATGTTGGGACTGGTGGCGGTTTTCCCGGAATTCCGTTGGCGATATTATTTCCTGAAACGCGTTTTTATTTAATCGATGTTATTGCCAAAAAAATAAAAGTGGTTCAGGCTGTTGTTGATGGTTTGGGATTGAAGAATGTGAAGGCCGAACAATTGCGTGCCGAAAACGCCAAAGGCGATTATGATTTTATAGTAAGCCGTGCGGTGACCAACATGCCTGATTTTGTTTCCTGGATAAAAGACAAGATCAAAAAGCAGAACAAACACGAACTCAAAAACGGAATCCTTTATCTCAAAGGTGGCGATTTAACCGAAGAATTAAAGGATTTTCCCAACGCAACCGAATACAACATCGCTGAGTTTTTCAAAGATGAATTCTTTGAAACCAAAAAAGTGGTACACCTCCCTTTGAAATTTAAGGTTTAGTTGGCCACACGTACAAATTTATACGAAACCTCTTCAGTGAAGGGATAATGCAAAATAAGGTTTTCGCCAACGAGTTCATAGGTTAACTGCCAGTTGCCTTCATTAAAACAATCTTCGGTAACCACGCGGTTTGCACTGGCAATATAAGGGAAGCCAAAAAAGGTGTCTCCTGAAGCATGGATTGTAGGATCACAAAGCGAATAATAACTATAGATGTGGCCATCGTCCGAGAAAGTCATTTTCCAGTCTTCAGTATACGGTTCAAAAGTACCACTACCATCACCGGGATCAACCAGTATTTCGATTACTTTCCATTGTCCAAGGATGTCAGCAGATTCAGATTTAGCGTTGCCGTCTTCTGAACAGGATGTTACAAAAGCGGATAACAGTAAAAGAGCAAAGAGTTTTTTCATCATTTAACTCTTAACGATTTTCTTCGTAATGCTTCCGTTATCATTTCCGATTGTAATCAGGTAGATTCCTTTGGTTAACGAAATCGGGAGTTCGAATGTGCCATCAATAGAATTGTTTTGCGACTGGTAAATGGTTTTGCCCAGCATATCGGTAATGTTGATTTTGGCATTTTCAATAGCAGTTGGAGTATTGATTTCGATAGTGTTTTCAACCGGATTTTTAATCCAAACCGATTGCAACGCATTAGTACTTGTTCCTAAAATTGCGGCAAATCCTACTTCAAGTGTGGTGTCATTTTGGTTGATTCCGGCCAAATCCACAACTGCAGTTGTATTTACGCTCCTGAATTTAAAATTATTGCTCGTATCGCTTGGAGCATAATAACTATAAGAAGTTTGGGTTATTGTTCCAATATCTGTTAGAAAAAGATAATTCAATGAAATGGTCAAAACCGTTTTTAACCTCGTTACATTTCCGGTATAGCCATATTGCGGCAAATTTAAAACACCGTAACCGTCAACAGTAGTGGTCATATTGCCGGAAAAAGTTCCTGAATATGTGGTGTAATTATAGGTTCCGCTAAGCGAGCTGTCGGTGTTGGTAAAAGGGTAAACCATAGGAAAAGCTCCAAGAGTGGCATTTCCGCTTCCGTTTGTTCCTCCATTTAAATTAATGGTCAAACCCGAAGCACTTAATCCTGTAATGGAAATTGTTGCTCCTGCTGCTTTTGTAAACATTCTTCCTTCGGTCGTGGTGGAACCTTGGGTTGAAGAGGAAACAATTACACTCGTAGTGCCCGGATAAGTTGAAGACTCATTTGCTGTTGGTGCGACGTAAGTATAAGTAGTATTTCCGTAAGGAGTCAAGCCACTAAATGTCCAGTTTTGTGCAGTACCACCGGCACCATGGTTTATGGGATTGGCTGAAGTTACTGCACTTGAAATAAAACCGCTTGTTCCATAAAACGAATTAATCTGGTTTTGTGCAAAACTTATTGCAGTTGTAATAAGCAGTAATAAGAGTAATTTTATTTTCATAGTTATATTTTTTGAAGAAATTGAAAGTCAGTTTAGCTATACCAAATGTAAAAAAAAAGTCCAAGCGAAAGCCCGAACTTTGTATAAAATTGTTGAATGGAGCGATTTACTCGCCCAAAAACGGATAACGGTAATCTTCCGGAGTAACAAAAGTTTCCTTGATAGTCCTTGGTGAAACCCAACGCAGTAAATTCTGCATAGAACCTGCCTTATCATTGGTTCCTGAAGCTCTTGCACCACCAAATGGCTGCATTCCAACAACCGCACCTGTAGGTTTGTCGTTGATATAAAAGTTTCCGGCACTGTTCTGCAAAGCTGTAGTTGCTTCCTGTATTGCATAACGATCCTGGCTGAAAATAGCTCCGGTCAATGCATATTCTGAAGTTTCGTCAACCAATTTCAAAGTTTCAGCCCATTTTTTGTCCTCATAAACATAAATGGTCATCACTGGTCCAAAAAGTTCCGTTTCCATCGTGGCATATTTTGGATTGGTAGTAACGATTACTGTTGGCTCAATGAAATAGCCCTTTGATTTATCGTAGTTTCCACCAACAATGATTTCCGCATCCTTATCGGCTTTAGCCTGATCAATAGCTTTCGCCAATTTGTCAAACGAACCTTCATGGATTACCGCTGTGATGAAGTTTTCAAAATATTCTGGAGAACCCATTTTCATTGATTTTACATCAGTAATCAATTGTTCTTTAACCGCAGGCCACAAACTTTGTGGAATATAACCTCTTGAAGCCGCCGAACATTTTTGCCCCTGGAATTCAAAAGCCCCACGGGTAATTCCGGTAACGACTTGTTTTACATTCGCACTTGGATGCGCTAAAACGAAGTCTTTTCCACCAGTTTCACCAACGATTCTTGGATAGGTTTTATAAGTATGGATATTTTCTCCGATTTTTTTCCAGATTTCCTTGAATACAAATGTAGAACCTGTATAATGGATTCCGGCAAAATCAGGATGTTTCAAAATCGTATCGGTAATCATCACAGGATCTCCAAAAACAACATTGATAACGCCATCAGGAACACCGGCTTCCTTGAAAACATCGATAATGATTTTTGCAGAAAACACCTGGCTGTCACTTGGTTTCCAAACTACAGTGTTTCCCATCAACGCCGCACTTGCAGGAAGATTGGCAGCAATAGCAGTAAAGTTAAAAGGGGTTATTGCATAAACAAAACCTTCCAACGGACGGTATTCAACACGGTTCCAAATATCAGAAACCGATTTTGGCTGATCGTTGTAAATCTGCGTCATGAATTCTACATTATAACGCAAAAAGTCAATCAATTCGCAGGAAGCATCAATCTCAGCCTGGTAAATAGTTTTCGACTGCGCAATCATAGTTGCAGCATTGATTCGGGCTCTGTAAGGTCCGGCGATTAATTCGGCAGCTTTCAAAAAGATAGCGGCACGTTGTTCCCAAGCCATATTCGCCCATTTTTTCCTGGCTTCCAAAGCAGCGTCAATGGCTTTTTCGATATGCTTTTTTTCTGCCAGGTGATAGGTTCCCACGACATGTTTGTGATCGTGTGGCGCTGACATATTTTTAGTATTTCCGGTACGGATTTCTTCGCTTCCGATGTAGTTGGGAACATCAATGGTTTCGTTCCACATTTTTTTGTAAGCTGCTAAAACTGCTGCTTTTTCAGGCGAATTTGGTGCGTATGATTTTACGGGTTCATTGACCGCTTTAGGGACATGAAAAAAACCTTTTGGCATATTTCAGATTATTAGATTGTTAGACTTCCTAGATTGAATAATTCAAAATTGAAATGCAAAATTACAAAGGTTCATTTGAAAATCTCTAAAGACTATCATAAAAAAGTAGTAATTCAGTAAACTATTTAAAATATCATGTAAGCTAAACTTTGGTTTTAGATTTAAATTTGATGTTGCTCATCCTATATTTTATGAAGACACCGCTACTGGCTTTTAACGATAAGGGAATTTATTGCCAACAGGCCGATGTATATCTCGACCCATGGCGTCCTGTGAAAAATGCCATCATAACGCATGGGCACTCCGATCACTCGCGTTGGGGACATCAAAATTACATTACACACCATACCAATGTCCCGATAATCAAGCATCGTTTGGGCGACATTAACGTTACCGGAAAAGACTGGAACGAAACATTCGTAATCAACAATGTCAAGTTCTCACTGCATCCTGCGGGGCACATTTTCGGAAGTGCACAAATACGTGTCGAACATTTAGGTGAAGTCTGGGTTTTTACAGGTGATTACAAAACCGAAGATGATGGAATCGCAGTTCCGTATGAAGTGGTCAAATGCCATACCTTCATCACCGAAAATACTTTCGGACTGCCAGCTTTCAAATGGACCCCGCAAACTGAAGTCATGGCTGAAGTCAATAATTGGTGGGCAGAGAACAGGGCAGAAGGCAAAACTTCTGTCTTATTTGGATATACTTTGGGGAAAGCCCAGCGTTTGTTGAAATATCTTGATACCGATATTGGCAAAATCTTCACTCACGGCGCCATCGAAAACATGACCAACGTATTGCGCCCAATGATAGATTTTCCACCAACGACATTAATTACGAGAGAAACTAAAAAAGAAGAACTTTTAGGAAACATTGTACTCGCACCGCCGAGCGCCCACGGAACTACATGGATTCGGAAAGCTGCGCCTTTTGTAACCGGTTCGGCAAGTGGCTGGATGGCGTTTCGCGGAGCAAGAAGAAGACGGGCCATCGACAAAGGTTTTGTGCTGAGCGACCATTGTGACTGGTATTCCTTGCTGGATAGTATAAAGGCAACCGGAGCTGAAAAAATAATCTGCACTCACGGTTACAGCGATATTTTTTCAAGATACCTCAGAGAAATAGGCTATGATGCCCGAACCGAAAAAACCCAATACGAAGGTGATGAAGGTGAATCGGATGCAAAGGAAGAGGAAAAACATGCGGATGAAATTGTAGCTGAGCCATGAAAAACTTCGCCGAACTTATAAAAACACTGGACAGTTCCAACAAAACGAATGTCAAAGTTGATGCGTTGACCCATTACTTCAAAAATGCATCCGATGAAGACAAAGTGTGGACTATCGCCATCCTTTCGCATCGTCGCCCACCGCGACCTGTGAATACAACTTTACTAAGGATTTGGGCAAATGAATTAGCCAATATTCCCTTATGGCTTTTTGAGGAAAGTTACCATATTGTAGGTGATCTGGCAGAAACCATTGCGCTGATAATTCCTGTTGCCAACGAACATTCTGATAAAAGTCTGAGCGAATACCTTCGGGAAATGATAGTCTTAAAAAGTAAATCTGAAGAAGATAAGAAAGCCTACCTGCAGCAAAATTGGCTGGCACTGAATTATTATGAGCGCTTCGTTTTTACCAAATTGATTACAGGAAGTTTCCGCATCGGCGTAAGCCAAAAATTGATGACCAAAGCCTTATCGAAAGCTGAAAATGTTGATGAAGATACTTTGGCTTACAAACTGATGGGAAATTGGAATCCCAATACAGTAACTTTTCAGGAATTGATTTTGGATGAACAGAGCAGCGATTATTTATCAAAACCGTATCCATTTTACCTGGCTTATCCTATTGAAGGGGATGTTTCCGGACTAGGAAATCCTGAAGAATGGTCTGTTGAACACAAATGGGACGGCATTCGTTCGCAAACAATAATCCGTGAAAATGAGATTTATGTATGGTCTCGTGGCGAGGAATTGGTCACCGATAAATATCCGGAGTTTCATTCACTAGTCGGAAACATTCCAAACGGAACTGTCATCGATGCCGAAATATTGGCATTCAACAATGACGAAATAGGAACTTTTAATGATTTGCAGAAAAGGATTGGAAGAAAAACAATTTCTGCAACTTTGCTAAAATCCAATCCGGTAATCCTTAAAGCTTATGATTTATTGGAATGGGAAGGCAAAGACATCCGAAATCTTTCGTATGCAGAAAGAAGAAATCTCCTGGAAAATTTAATTGATTCGGTAAAAGATAAAAATCTTCCGTTGCATTTATCAGAAAGAAAAGAACTGAATTCGTGGGATGAAGTAGCTGAAGAACGACTGCTGGCGCGCGAAATGCGAAGCGAAGGATTGATGCTGAAAAGAAAAAGCTCACCTTACCAAGTCGGACGGAAAAAAGGGGATTGGTGGAAATGGAAACTGGAGCCTTTGGTTATCGACGCGGTTTTGACTTATGCGATGCGTGGCAGCGGAAGAAGAAGCAATCTGTTTACTGATTACACCTTTGCGCTTTGGGGCGATAATGAAAATGGTGAAAAAGAGCTGGTGACATTTGCCAAAGCCTATTCTGGTTTGACGGATGAGGAATTTCGTAAAGTTGATAATTTCATCAAAATGAATACGATTGAGAAATTTGGACCAGTGCGAAGCGTTGTTCCAAAATTGGTTTTTGAAATAGGTTTCGAAGGCATCGCACTTTCCAAAAGGCATAAAAGTGGTGTTGCTACGAGATTTCCAAGGATTTTACGTTGGCGTCACGACAAAACAATTGAAGAAGCCAATACCATTGATGATTTAAAAGAAATGATTCCGTAATGAACAGGGAAGCACTATTTACTATTGCTGAAAATTGGTTTGAAAAGCAAAAATGGAAACCTTTTGCCTTTCAGACACAAACGTGGACTGCATTTCTTCAAGGAAAAAATGGTTTGCTGAATGCGCCTACCGGAAGCGGGAAAACGTATGCGCTCTGGATGCCCATCGTATTAAATTACATTAAAAAAAATCCTGACTACAAAACAAAACACAAACCCGGATTAAAAGCAATCTGGATTACACCTTTGCGGGCACTTTCTGTAGAAATCAAACAAGCTGCCGAAAAAGTAGCAGATGATTTGGAAACCAAACTTACTGTAGCAATCCGCTCTGGTGATACTTCAGCAACGGAAAGAGCAAGGCAAAAAACAAAAATGCCCGATTTATTGATAACAACACCTGAAAGTCTGCAGTTGTTATTGGCTACAAAAGACTATGCAAAAATGTTTAGGGACTGTGATGCAATTGTCATAGACGAATGGCACGAATTATTAGGTACAAAAAGAGGCGTTCAGATGGAACTGGGATTGTCGCGCCTTAAAACCATTGCGTCAGGAATAAGGATTTGGGGGATTTCTGCAACAATAGGAAATCTCGAATTAGCTCAGGAAGTCTTGTTGGGAACCAATTCAGAAGCCTATAAAAATTCCATATTGATAAAAGCACACATTAATAAAAAAATTAATGTTCTCTCGATAATCCCAGAAAAAATGGATACCTATCCATGGCGTGGCCATATGGGTTTACACCTGATTGATGAGGTTGCCAAAATCATCCGTAAAAGCAAAACCACATTGGTTTTTACCAATGTACGTTCGGCCTGTGAATTATGGTTCCAGGCCTTGCTCGAAAAGTATCCGGAATTTGCCGGAGAAATGGCAATGCACCACGGAAGCATCAGCAAGGAAACCCGATTGTGGGTTGAAAATGCCATTCGGAATGAAGAATTAAAAGTAGTTGTTTGTACCTCCAGTTTGGATTTGGGAGTCGATTTTGCGCCCGTAGAAACCATCATCCAAATTGGTGGGCCAAAAGGAGTGGCTCGTTTCCTGCAAAGGGCCGGAAGAAGCGGTCATCAGCCCGGAAAGCAAAGCAATATTTATTTTCTGGCGACGCATGCCATGGAACTTATCGAGGCTTCAGCGCTTCGAAAAGCGGTACGCGAAACTATTGTTGAAGACAGGATGCCTTATCTGCACAGTTATGATGTTTTGATACAATATTTGAATACGCTGGCCGTTTCGGATGGTTTTTTTCCTGATGAAATCTTTGAGGAAATAAAATCCACTTTTTGTTACCAAAATTTTACCAAGGAGAATTGGCAATGGATTCTAAATTTTATTGTCAACGGAAGTCAAAGCCTTCAGGTGTATGACGAATTCAAAAAAGTGGAAATTGAGGAGGATGGAAGTTACAAAATCAACAGCCGACGCATTGCCATGCATCACAGGATGCAGATTGGAACCATTGTAGGCGACGCTGTACTCAATGTAAAATACCTGAAAGGTGGTTATATTGGGACAGTTGAAGAATGGTTTGCTTCCAAATTAACACCAGGCGATACATTCACTTTTGCAGGAAAGAAACTCGAGTTTTACAGGATAAAGGATATGCAGGTTTTGGTCCGTAAAGCCAACCCCAAAAAAGTTTCCAAAACCATTAGTTGGATGGGAGGAAGGATGTCCTTTTCGGCACAAATGAGTGAATTGCTGAGACAGGAATTGTATAGGGCAAATACGGAAGATTCGACACCGGAACTAAAAGCACTAAAACCGATGTTTGACAGGCAGAAAAAGGAAAGCGTCATTCCCAATGACAGTCAATTCCTGATAGAAACCTTTAAAACCCGTGAAGGGTATCACGCTGTTTTTTATCCGTTTGAAGGACGCTTTGTCCACGAAGCTATGGCGAGTTTATTGTCTTACCGCATTAGTTTATTGTTTTCGATTACGTTTTCACTGGCGTATAACGATTATGGTTTTGAACTGCTTTCCGATCAACAAGTAGATTTGGAGGCAGTTTTTGATAACAATTTATTTTCAACAGAATATTTGCACCATGATTTACAAAAAAGTTTGAATGCGACCGAAATGGCACGCAGGAAATTTAGGGATATTGCTGTAATTTCGGGATTGGTGTTTACAGGGATGCCTGGAAAACCTATAAAAACAAAACATTTGCAAAGCGGCTCTCAGCTGCTGTTTGAAGTGTTTAGGGATTATGAACCTGATAATTTATTGTTGCAACAGGCATATATTGAAACTTTTGAGCATCAGTTGGAAGAAGGCCGTTTGATACAAGCCATGGAACGAATCAGCCAACAGGAAATGGTTTGGAAGCAGTGCGAAAAGCCAACACCATTCAGTTTTCCGATTATAACGGATAGGCTTCGTGAAAAATTATCGAGTGAAACATTGGCAGAGCGCATTGCAAAAATGACGGCTTCCTACATGAAATGATATGAAAATCGAAATAAGAAACAACAATTTTATACTGCATTCAAGCGGTGCGGTTTTTTGGAAAGAGCAAAAAATCCTGCTGATTTCAGATGTCCATCTGGGAAAGATTGCACATTTCAGGAAACATGGACTGGCAATTCCCGGGAATGCCATTGCCGAAAATTTTAACAGGCTGGATGAAGTTGTGGCATTACAGAAACCGGAAAAAATTATTTTTCTGGGCGATTTATTCCATAGTAAAATCAATAACGAATGGAATTTGTTTGCTTATTGGGTGAATAAAATACAAACCGAAATCGTCTTGGTTGAAGGGAATCACGACATTATTGAACAACAAAATTATTCGGATTTGAACATAGAAATCCATAAAGAACTTATCCTTGACGATTTCCTGTTAACGCATCATCCTGTAGAAAATGAATGGTTTTTCAATTTTTGCGGACATGTACATCCGGGGATAAAACTAAAGGATGTTGGGAGGCAGTCATTGAAGCTTGCCTGTTTTTTTCATAAAGAAAAGCAAATGATCCTTCCGGCTTTTGGAGAATTTACAGGAAAGTATTTTATGCGCCCATACGAAAACGACAAGGTATATGCTATTGCAAATAATGAAGTGATAAGGGTTTTTTAATTCAAAGCAAATGGAGCACTCAATTTGAATGTTGGCACAATTACCTTGAAGGTTTTTGTAGTCGTGAAATTAATCATGTTGAAGTAACCGCTCATGGCTCCGAAAGGAGAAGAAAGTAAGCATCCCGAATTGTAAGTATGTTTTTCGCCAGGTTTGAGTACTGGTTTTTTACCAATTACGCCTTCGCCATCAACAATTTCAACATCATTCAATGAATCCAGGATTTCCCAATGACGGGTATTTAACTGAACAGAATCCTTGCTGTGGTTTTCAATGGTGATTTCATAACTAAAGGCAAAATGGATTTTGTAGTTTTTGAAGTACGTGCCTTCAAAACTAGTCAAAACCGAAATTTTAATACCTCTTGTTATTTGTGTAACCATGTAGAATATTGTTAACTGGAGTCCAAAATTACAAAAAATACTGTTCTACAGTATATTTTAGTGTTAATTTTTAGTTAGTTATATCAACAGAACTTGCAATTCCCTTTCCGATAATCCTGTCGTAACGCTGATTGTTTTCTTTGTAATATACTAACGCAAAATAGTTGTTTTCGGTTTGGAAATAGTTTCCATCCAATGCATTTTGTTCATCAATTTTGCCGTTTTTGTCGGCAAGCACATATTGGAAATTTGTAAAACCCTGTTTTATCATAAGGGCTTTTTCATAAAGTCCTTTTTTGGGATCGTAGTCCATTTTGTTTTCATCGCTAATTGCGTAATTGTTGAACATCCCATTTATATAAATTGATTTATCGCCAAAAAGTGACGGTGCAGAAAACGAGAAGAAAACCCAGGCATAATCTGCTTCGATTTCGTTGTTTTCAGCGCCAATATTCTTGATAATAAAATTTCCATTAATGTCGGGATAATAGGTATAAGGATTATTTCCCCTTGCCTGCCCTTGGTATAAATGGGCATTATAAAGCCCACTTTTGGAATCTACCGTTGCAATGCTGTTATTAGCTGCACGGATGTCCTTGTTTTCAAAAAACATGAATTCATTTCCTCCCCAAAACTGGGTTTCGGCATCGTATTTATAAATCAAATCGTTGCCAATGGTATATTGTGGCTTGATGTTGGTAATTGCATTGTCGAATTTTCCGTTTTGCATCAGCATTACTTTTACGTTTTGTAGTGGACTTTGGAAAAGGATGGTTTCAGATTTTATGGCAAATTCGATATTCTGTTTTTGTTCAATAACGCCAACGTTCCTGGCCCGTTTTACCTGCATTGGAACGGAAACCAATTCTTCATAAAGAATGAATTTCCTTGAAAAAACTACTTGTTTGTCGTCATTTAAAATCTTGATTACATAATTGCCGCTTACCCTAAACTGGGTCAATCTTGTTGGAAACGAAAGGCGGTAATGCGAATAAATCTGAAGTGTATTGAATGAATTGGTATAATCCTGTATTCTTTGATCATCAAAGCCGTTAAGATATTCCGCCTTTGATAGTTGTGATGGTTTCCAGTCATAATCGCAATGGGTTATGGTGTAATAATAATTGGCTTCGTTGCCGAATAAATCATCAAACTGTAACTGAAAGCTATCTCCCAATCTAAAAACCGGAATGCTGTTTTGGCCATTTTGAACAAAACTTACCGTTTTGATGTTGTATGGAGGTGCGATTTCTTTTTCAACTTGTGAAAAACAAATAGTGGCAATCAACAATAAATAAGTGGAAAATAACTTTTTGGACATAAGTATGTAAATCAGATTCGTAAAGATACTAAAATTTCCCCACGAAAATTATGCCAAAACTTAGGGTTTACTTAAAACACACCGGAATGATTTCGCCTTTTGCCAGGCAATATTTTTCGACTAATTCGGGAGCAATTTTATTGGCATAATCTTCTTCAACCACTTTAAAACCGATGCTTCTCAGTTTGTCGAAATAATCCCTTCCGTACACACGCACATGGTCGTACTGTCCAAATATTTTAGCGCGTTCTTTTTGGTCAACAATAGAATCATCCGAAAATGTATTGGCTCTTGACAAATCCTGTGGAATCTGGAAAATTCCCATTCCGCCGGGTTTTAACACACGATACAATTCCTGCATGGCTTTGGTGTCATCCGGAATATGCTCTAAAACATGGTTGCACAAAATATAGTCATAAGTGTTATCCTCAAACGGCAGATTGCAGATATCGGCTTTAACATCTGCTAAAGGCGAAAGCAAATCGGTTGTAGTATATTCGATGTTGGCCTGCTTTTTAAAACGTTTGTAAAATTCCTGTTCCGGGGCAAAATGAAGTACTTTTTTTTTCTCTTCTGAAGTAAAGAAATCGGTTTCGTTTTTTAGGTACAACCACAATAAACGATGCCTTTCCAGCGAAAGCGTACTAGGTGAAAGCACATTATTTCTTTGATTTCCATATCCATAAGGCAAAAAAGCCCTGAAACTTTTCCCATCAATAGGATCGGTAAAGCGGTTTCCTTTTAGAGCCAATTCCAATATTGGGCGGACCACAATGCTTAAACGGATAAGTATTGGCCTCGGGATGGTATTGAGTATGAATTTGAAAATCTTCTTCATTACAGTACTAATGGTTTTTGACGGAACTCATCTTCTTCATTGCTCACAATTCCTAAAGCCTGGTAAACATATTGAAAGGTTGAAAGCAATTCCGGTTTCCCATTTACCAAAGCAACATCATGTTCGAAATGAGCGCTTGGCTTGCCGTCGGCAGTTAGGATTGTCCAGCCGTCTTTTAGCTGCTTGATGTTTTTGGTTCCCATGTTAATCATGGGTTCGATGGCGACTACCATTCCTTCAACAAACAATTTTCCGCGACCGCGTTTACCATAATTAGGCATTTCGGGATCTTCGTGCATTTTGGTTCCCAATCCGTGGCCTACAAGCTCACGAACTACGCCATAACCGTGGCTTTCACAATATTTTTGGATAGCATTACCCACATCTTCCACTCGGTTTCCGGCTTTGAATTCCCTGATTCCAACATAAAGCGATTCCTTAGTAACCTGAAGTAGTCTCTTGACGTCAGGAGCCACTTCGCCAATTTCAAAAGAGTAGGCATGGTCGCCATAAAATCCGTTTTTCAAAACGCCACAGTCAACCGAAATTACATCACCTTCCTGTAGCGGAACATTGTTTGGGATTCCGTGCACAACCTGCGCATTCGGACTCATGCAAAGCGAATTTGGGAAATCATACAAACCCAGGAAAGCAGGAACGCCACCATTGTCACGAATGAATTCTTCGGCTAATTTATCTAACTGTAAGGTTGTTACTCCGGGCTTAATCACTTTGGCAATTTCCCCTAGGGTTTTAGAAACCATCAAAGCGCTTTCGCGCATCAATTCAATCTCTTCGGCTGTTTTTGGAATAATCATAAATCAAATTTCGAGAGCGCAAAAATACAATTTTATTCTGATTATCCTTTTATGAATTTTGTAGTAGCGGTTCCTTTATTGGTTTCAAATTTAATAAAATAGATTCCTGCGTTTAATTCAGAAACATTTAAAACCGAAACACTTCCTGCATTGGGAATTGCAATTATGGTTTGTCCGGGAATATCATAAATCGAGATTGATTCGATTGTTAAACCGCCATCTACTTCTAGATTTATATAATTTTTTGAAGGATTTGGAAACAACCTCAGATTGCTGCTTAAATCAAAATTGGTGGTCGCCAAATCGCATAAGGAATTGACTTCACAGTTGGTATAGCCATATTGAGCAATAAGATTCTGAACGTTGGTTAGTTGGTCTTCATCAGCACAAATATAAACTAGATTTGGGTTGTTTGAAAAATCTAAAAATGGTTCATTGCTGCCGTTTTTAATATTCAGATTTAATAATTGGGGATTGTTATGACAGTTCAAAACTAATAATTGAGGTAACGGACTAACATCTAAATTGGAAATTTGATTTGCACTGCAATCCAAAATCTGAAGGTTGGATACATCGCTAAAACTAAAAGAAGGAATTTGATTATTATGGCAATAGGCAGCCTCTAAATCGGGCATGTCGCTAAAAATAAAGGCATTGCCAATTTGATTGGACTCACAATTCAGTGTAGAAAGATGCGACAAATTGGTTATATCCAATGTCGTTATTTGGTTGTGGGAACAGTTCAAAGCGGTTAAACCATTCAAATTGTTTAAGTTCAATGTTTCAAGTTGGTTGTAAGAACAATTTAACGAAGTCAAACTCGCCAAATCATTTAAATCTAAAGCAATGAACTGATTAGACTGACAACTCAAATCAGTTAGTTGTGTTAAGTTGCTGACATCTAATGCAGTCAGTTGATTGTAATCGCAATTTAACGACTGAAGATTTATTTGGCCATTCAGGTTTAAGGAAGTAAGGAAATTAAACCTGCAATTTAATGTCTCAAGGCTTGCAAGGTTTGCAAAATCTATCTGGGTAAGAGTGTTCTCGGCACATTCGAGATTTAAGAGTTGGTTTAAGCCGTTTAAATTTAAGGAAGTCAATAAATTAAGATTGCAGTACAGTGATTTAAGATTAGTTAAATTGCTTAAATCCAAATTAGGAATATGGTTTTGCGAACAGTTTAAGGAACGGAGCGAAGTAAAAAACCCGATTCCGGTTAAATCATATATGTCTGCAATGGAAACATTCAAACGGTTAACCTGTAAAGCTTCACTAACTTCTATCTCATTATTGTCATTGGTATCAATCTTTATAGCAGTCATGCCATTATAGGCAATTGCATTGGAAGGATTTGCAGCCAACAGCTTCGCTTTAAAATTTGCATCGGGAATGGTTATAATTTGTGCATTGGCGATATATCCAATTAGGATAAAAGTGAAAGACATTAACAAATGCTTCATAACAACGAATGCTGTGTCATTACGGCTGGTTTTTCAATTCCCATCAAATCCAAAATGGTAGGGGCAATGTCGCCCAAAATTCCGTCATGGATTGTTTTGAGTTCCTTATCCACCAAAATGATTGGAACAGGATTCGTAGTATGTGCCGTATTCGGACTTCCATCCGGATTGATCATTGTTTCACAATTCCCGTGGTCGGCAATGACAATGGTTGTGTAATTATTTTCGAGTGCTGTTTCAATAACTTCCTTAACGCAGGCATCAACAGCTTCACAGGCTTTTATCGCGGCTTCAAAAACACCCGTATGTCCTACCATATCTCCATTTGCAAAATTAAGGCAGACAAAATCCACTTCACCTTTTTTAAGTTCGGGAATCAAAGCATCCTTTAATTCATAAGCGCTCATTTCGGGTTGTAAATCGTAAGTGGCAACTTTTGGCGAATTTCTCAAGATACGGGTTTCGCCCTCGAAAGGTTCTTCGCGTCCGCCCGAAAAGAAAAAAGTAACGTGAGGATATTTTTCGGTTTCCGCAATACGTATTTGTTTTTTATGGTTTTTTTCCAAAACTTCACCCAAAGTTTCGGTCAGGTTGTCCTTGTCGAAAATACGGTAAATGTTGTTGAAGGTATCGTCATAATTGGTCATCGTGACATAATACAGGTTCATCTTGTGCATATTGAAATCAAGATGGTCTTTCTGTGAAAGGACTTCCGTCAGCTGGCGTCCACGATCGGTTCTGAAGTTGAAGAAAATTACAACATCGCCTTCCTTGATGGTTGCTATTGGTTCATCTTTATCATTGGTCATCACTATCGGCGGAAGGAATTCATCTGTGATGTTTTTCGAATAATTCTCTTCGATGCTTTTCACGGCATCTTTAGAATGTGTTCCGGTTCCGTTTACCAATAAATCGTAAGCCTGTTTCACACGTTCCCAACGTTTGTCGCGGTCCATTGCATAATAACGTCCAATGATCGTCGCAAGTTTAACTGATGTTCCTTTGATATGGTTTGTAATATCGGTTATAAAACCAACACCGGATTTTGGGTCAACATCACGGCCATCAGTAAAAGCATGAATGTACACTTTGTCAAGTCCGGCATCGTAAGCAGCGTCAACCAATCCTTTTAAGTGATTGATGTGTGAATGAACGCCTCCATCGGAAACAAGCCCGAGGAAATGAACCGGTTTTTCATATTCCTTTGCATAATGAAATGCTTCGGAAATGGCTTTTTCCTTATTGAATGTTTTGTTTTCAACGGCAAGATTGATTTTGGCCAAATCCTGGTAAACAATCCTTCCGGCGCCAAGATTCATGTGGCCTACTTCAGAGTTTCCCATTTGTCCTTCGGGCAGGCCAACATTTAGGCCGTCAGTTCTGAGTTGGGCATTCGGATATTTAGTGTAAAGGCTGTTTATGAATGGGACATTGGCATTGTCAGGAGCAGAAACTTTTGGGTCCGGAGATTTTCCCCAACCGTCCAATATCATTAGGATTACTTTCTTGTTCATTGCGTACAATTTTACACAAAGATAAAACTTTAGAAACGGATTCTTTCTTTAGGTTTTGTGAAAGTTTTGGAAACTTTTGAATTTTTAAGCGAATTGTAGTCGATGTAATATTTGATGCTAACCGAGAACACATGGTTCAAGACCTGGTCATTCAACAAATCCTTAACATTGCGCTCGAAGTCCTTCCGGATGACATCGTTAAATCGGTTTGAGCTGTTTCGATAGAGCACAGAAATCTGGCTTCCGGGCGCAAACCACCACGAATACGTGAGGTCAAGATTCCAGGTGCTGAAATCCTGATCCTGATTAGGTACTGGGTTGTTGTAGTCTACCAATTTTCCGTCATCCAATAATAAAAGGTATTTTTTGTTTTCGGAATACGACCAATAATGGCGTGCCAGTATGCTGAAACTCATGTCGCTGTTAAGTGAATAACGGGCCGACAAGGTGTTGGAATAGGAAATGACATTGCGGTATCCAAAAATAATATCATCTGCAGTAGCCGGATCGGCATCGGTGTCAATTTCGGTTGCATAACCATTATCATTGGTATATTTGAAAAGGTTAAAGCTGTAAACTACCAGGAATTTATCACTGAAACGGTATCTTGGGCTGAAAGTGAAATCCAACAGCTCTCTTCCTTTTTCATTGTATTTGGTATATTCCGGCTCAATGTCAAACGCAAACCTGTAATTGTAATTGGAAGAAAAATAAAACCAGGCATTATAACGGTCTGGGTTAAAACTAGAGCGGTTGAGCCCAAGCCTTGGGTCAAATTCGTAAGTGTCGAAAGGGGTGATGTTAAATCCGCCACCCAAATCATGATTCTTTTTGCTAGTGATATTAAAGCTAGGGCTGATAGCCATATTCTGCAGTCGGCCCGTTTCCGTTTGATGGGTCGCATAGGAATTCAGCCCAACACGAAAAGCATTTACCAGCTTTGTTGGGTTGAGTATTCGATAACTGATATTGTTATAGATGTTGTAATAACCGGTTTCAAAATTGATTCCAAGGTCATTGTTATCAAAATCCTGGCTTATGATGAAGGCACCGGCGCCAAAACGAACCTTTCCTTTGGTTTTATTAAATTCGGCATACGAACGGTAACCACTTTTATCTGTCGCTGAGTTG
Source organism: Flavobacterium wongokense (assembly GCF_021608265.1). Classification (GTDB taxonomy): domain Bacteria; phylum Bacteroidota; class Bacteroidia; order Flavobacteriales; family Flavobacteriaceae; genus Flavobacterium; species Flavobacterium wongokense. The sequence continues at coordinate 470,944 of NZ_JAKIHP010000001.1, read as the reverse complement.
ATGGTACTGTATTCATATTCACCCTGAGCCTGCAATGAATTTGCTTTCGTCCTTAAGTCCCAAACCAAAGCAGAAACATTCGCATCCCTAAAACTTCCGTTGCGGGTAACGTTGGTATTTATTATGGAAACAGAAGAGTTGGTATTGAATCGTTGGTCTAATACAAAAACATTATAATTTGTCAGCGGAGAAATATTCTGAAGCCTTATTTCACCGGTGTCATTATTTTTGACACTAACGCTGGTATTTTCGGATACGGCATTCAATACGCCGATACCCAAACCACCTCTGGTTCGTCCGGATATCTTTAATGCATTGATCAATTTAATTGAGCTTGGGAAGTCAACCACGCTTTCATTATTGGCAATGGAAAAACCGGGCGTTTGTCCAATTCTGCGCGTATAAAGTAAATCTCCTTTGTTAAATAAGTCGGTACCTTCGGTAAAAAAAGAGCGGTTTTCATCAAACTGCTGTTCGAAAGCACCGAGGTTTAACTGTACATTGTCAAATTTGGTCTGCCCAAAATCGGGAATAAGGATAGCGTCCAATGTAAAGGCATCGCTAATTCCATATTTAATATCCATTCCGCCCTTAATTTCTCCAACCGTTTTTTTGGCATCATTGGCATTCAGGTAAAAAGAGGAGTATGGAATCAGAAACAAGCGTGTTGGTGTATTGATGTTTTCAATTCCCTCGAGGATTCCGGCCTGGTTACTCTCAGAATCTATTTTATTGTCCAATAGGTTCCAGGTGTATTTTCCATTGTCCCTTTTGATTTCACGATAAAAATTCAATCCCCAGGTTTGCTTGCTTTCTGTTGAAAAGCGCAAAGCAGCATAAGGAATCTTCATTTCGACACACCAACCATAATCGGTGATCTTTGTCTTACTGTCCCAAATAGCATTCCAGGAATAATCCTCTCCGTTAGATTGTGTGTAAAAAACATCAATCTGAACATCGGCTGCACTAACAAAAAAACGAAACTCCTGCTGGCCGTCATTATAACCATTAAGTGTAACTCCAAAGTGGTCGGCAGAACCAAAAACATCCCTTTGGGTTAATTGTTTCATTATTTTATCAGGATTTTCATCATAAAGTTTGGCTGCCACATAAACCGCTTCGTTATCATAAACAAGCCTTACTTCTGTTTTCTTTTCAGGAGCAATCACTTTTCCATTGTCGGGGCTGACCATAAGGAAATCGGAAGCTACATTGGCTGTAGTCCATACACTTTCGTTGAATTCGCCATCAATTGTGATTTTTTCCTTAGTTGCCTGGGTAACAAGCGTCTTTTTAGGATTCTGTCCAAATGTCCTGCCTGTAAAAAGCAATATTACAAAAAAGGAATAGTAATAATATTTAGGCATTTGAGGTTTAGTTAGTCGAGCAAAATTAAAGAATTAATCGGTATTTCCAACTCCGTTACCAATAAAATACAGTTCAAAAACAAGGAGTTAAACGATTAAATGATGCACTTAAACGATTAAAATTGTCTTAAGAAAGGCAAAAAAATTTTTATTTTTTAAAAATTACTCTATGTTTGTAAAACCAAATCTCACACATAAAACCTATTTAGTCAATGAATTATAAGTTTTTTCCTTTGTTTTTTGTTGTTTTGTTAACCTCATTTACGAGCCTGCCTAACAAAACAAATTCGATAAAAATTACCACAGCAGTTGAATCCAATTCTGCTTCAAAAAATGTATCTATCTACAATCAGTTAGATGCAAACTCTTTTGCAATGCCTAACTTTGAATGTTTTGATAAAGCCTTGGAAGGCTTTCATTTACTCAAACAAAAAGGCCTTGTTACCAAAAACATTTTGACTTTGGTAGATTTCAGTTTGTCCTCAAACATGAAACGCCTTTGGGTAATTGATTTAGAAAGAAACGTGGTATTGTTTAATACCTTGGTTGCTCACGGAAGAAATACCGGAGAAGAATTTGCCAATGAATTTTCAAATCAGGCAGAATCCTTTAAAAGCAGCATTGGTTTTTATGCAACTGGCGAAATATACAATGGCAAACACGGAATGTCATTAAAATTAGACGGACTTGAAAAAGGACTTAATGATAATGCCAGAAACAGGGCTGTGGTTATGCATGGTGCCGATTATGTTTCAGAATCGTTTATCCGTCAAAATAAAAGATTGGGAAGAAGCCAGGGTTGTCCTGCAGTTCCGGTTGAAATGAATGCCAAAATCATCAATGTGATTAAGGACAAATCGTGTTTGTTTATCTATCATCCTTCAAAAACAAAGGAGATTTTTTCAAGATTAAACGTTTAACAGGCAATTTTAAAGTAGTTCAGATATAAAAAGTTGGAGATGGTAATCTCCAACTTTTTCATTTTAAATCAATTAGATTCGTAATTCATCCTGATTAAGAAAAACAAACATTTTTTTTAAAAAAAATTTGCATCGAAAGAATCTTATGCTTTATATTTGCACCTCACAAACGGAAACGTTGTGAAATGCGGAAGTAGCTCAGTTGGTAGAGCTCCAGCCTTCCAAGCTGGTTGTCGCGAGTTCGAGCCTCGTCTTCCGCTCAGAAAAAGAAAACCTCTAATTAACGTTAGAGGTTTTTTCTTTTTATGGGCGTTCCCCTCGCTATGCTTGGGTCGCGTTATCGGCTGCACACGGTGCCTGCCTCTACCGCTAACGCAGAAAAGCTAAATCACTTCCCGTTTGCAGTTCTTCCGGAGTTTGACCCTGCCTGAACAAACGGGCTGTTAATGCTCCTTTCAAAATTATTTTGTTGCCATCAACTTCAAGCCAGTTTCCTTCGCGCAATCCTAAAACAGGGGTTTCATTAAACGCATGGAATTCCTTAATCCTTGTTTCCCGGGTTTCACCCATATGTTTGCTCTGCAGATCGGCATCGAGATAATGAGGGTTCAGGTTAAAAGGAATCAATCCCAATGTCTTAAAACTTGGAGGATAAATGATGGGCATGTCGTTCGTAGTCTGCATCGAGATTCCGGTAATGTTGCTTCCGGCACTGGAACCCAGATACGGAGTTCCATCCTGAACCGTTTTTGCCAAAACTTCCATCACATTGTTTTGATATAATTGGGTAACCAATAAAAAAGTATTGCCGCCACCAGTAAAAATTCCCTGTGCATTTTTAATAGCTTCTGCCGGGTTATCAAATTCGTGCAGGCCTTTTACCCCTTTATTTATTTTGGCGAAAGCCGAACGCACCGTAGCGGTGTATCCATCGTGCGAAATTCCACCAGGACGCGCATACGGAATAAAGAGTATTTCACCGCAATCCTTAAAAAGGATTTCTAAGCTTGACAATAAATATTCAAGATAAGTCCCTCCATGGATTGTAGAGGTGGAAGCGATAATCATTTTTTTACTCACAGGGCTAATTTTAAGTTTAACAAAAGATTATATAATTTGTAACCATCTAAAAGATATTTTTACATCGTAAATTTAGAATAATGAAGTTATTTAAAGGGATTTTCCTGATTTTATTTTTTGGCCAAACTTTGGTGCAGGCGCAGGAACTAACTTTGTTAAAAGGCAAAATCACATCCCAGGTAAAAGAGCTGAACGAGGTTTATATCACGAACCTTCGTTCCGATTCCAATACGACAACCGACAGAAGTGGTAATTTTTCAATGTTTGTAAAAGTGGGCGATACACTGCAGTTTTCGGGTTTGCAGGTTGTTACCAAAAAAGCAAGGATTGACCAAAATGATGTTGCCAAACAACTCTATGTAATCAATTTGGAAGGAAAGGTAATCCCGCTTGATGAGGTTGAAGTCAAGACCTATCCCAATATTAATGCAGTTTCCCTGGGGATTTTAGAAAAACCTGCAAAGCACTATACGCCTGCGGAACGAAAATTACGCGCTGCTGAAGAATTCCATTGGTACAGTCCGTTACTTATTCCTATTGGTGGAATGAGTTTTGACGGCTTGCTAAATTCGATTAATGGTAGGAGAACAATGTTGCAAAAGGAACTGAAAATAGAGAGGAAAGAACTGTTGTTGGAAAAAATCGAATCCCTTTTTAAGGAAGAGTATTTCCTGGACAACCTAAAAATCCCAAAAGAATACCTGAGGGGTTTTTGGTATTATGCTGTTGAAGACCCCAAATTAATCGAAGCCCTTAATGCAAAAAACAAAATAATGGCACGTTTTATCTTCTCGGATCTGGCCGTTAAATATTTGGAAATATTAAAAAAATAATAGCAATTTAAGTAACTTTGCGACTCATTTAGAAAAAGTAAAAACTATGTTTGGAATTGGTGGTGGCGAATTAATATTCATTATTTTCATTGCATTGATGCTATTCGGGTCTGAAAAAATTCCGGATGTAGCCCGAACAATGGGAAAAGCTATGGCACAGTTTAAAAACGCGACTAACGAAATTAAAAGTGAAATCCAAAAAGGGGTTGAATCACAAGGATTGGATACATCCATGAAGGAACTGACTTCCACTTTTACCGATGAGGTCGAAAAAGTAAAATCAAACCTAGATACCAACATTTTGCCGGAAGTAACCAAAGCCAAAGAAGACCTTGATGAGTTGACCGGGCCAATCAAAAGACAACGCTAATGTTGGAAAAAATCATCCACCTTGATAAGGAACTTCTAATTTTCCTAAATGGATTAGGCTCGCCAACCTTTGACGGCCTTTGGTTGATTATTACAAAACAGCTCAATTGGGCACCAGTTTTTTTACTTATCTTTTATTTCCTTCAAAAGAAATTAGGCTGGAAAAACTTTGGATATTACATTCTTTTTACGGCACTTTTAATATTGGTTTGCGACCAGACCTGCAATCTTTTTAAACATGGTTTTGAGCGTTTAAGGCCATGTAATGATGCCGAAATGAAAACGCTCATCAGGGTTGTAAAAACAAGCCCGTCGTTTAGTTTCTTTTCAGGTCATGCGGCCAACTCAATGGCAACAACGCTATTTGGATTCCTGATTTTAAGGAAATATTACAAACACGCTTATTTGGTATTCTTATTTCCTTTGATTTTTGCCTACAGCCGTATTTACCTCGGATTGCATTACCCAACAGACATCCTTACAGGTTATGCGTTTGGGACTGCTTTTGGATTTATCTGCTACAAATTATACCAAAAATATATCCTTAAAGATTAAAGTACTCTTGAAACCGTCAATCCATCACGGATTGGAAGTAGTACAGTTTCCACACGAGGGTCATTTTTCAATAATTGGTTGTATTCCAAAAGGATTTTGGTGGTCAGGTCTTTTGGGTTTAATTCTTCCAAAACCTTTCCGCTCCACAAAACGTTATCCGAAAGGATGATGCCTCCTTTGTTCATCATCGGAACAATCAGGTGGAAATAATTAATGTAGTTTTCCTTATCGGCATCAATAAAAACCAAGTCGTATTTTTTATTGAGCTTCGGGATAATATCCAAACCATCACCAAGATGTTGCATAATTTGGTTTGCCCAACTGGTTTTGTCAAAATATTTTCTTTGGAAATCAAACAACTCCTCTTCATTGTCAATGGTGTCAATGCTTCCGTTTTCAGCCAAACCTTCAGCCAGGCAAAGTGTAGCATAGCCGGTATAAGTCCCAATCTCAAGGATGTTTCTCGGATTAATAATTTTGGAAAGCATGCTCAAAACCCTTCCCTGAAAATGCCCGCTGAGCATTCGCGGAGCCAAGATCTTTTGATGGGTTTCTCGATTCAATTGCACCAACAGCTCAGGTTCGTTTTCTGAATGTAGTGTCACATAATTATCTAATTCGTCTGAAAGGAAATGCATTGCTTTATTTTTTTACAAAAATACAAATTAACAACTAACCAAAATAGCCTAAATTTGCGCCATGGAAATCGAGAAAAAAGACATCCGAAGTTTGACCAAGCAGCAATTGCGCGATTTTTTTGTGGCGAATGGCGACAAGGCTTTTCGTGGCAATCAGGTCTATGAATGGCTTTGGAGCAAGGCTTCGCATAGTTTTGAGGACATGACGAATGTTTCCAAGGAAACCAGGACCATGCTCGAAAATAATTTTGTGATTAACCATATCAAGGTTGATACGATGCAACGCAGTGAGGATGGAACTGTAAAAAATGCTGTCCGGCTTCATGATAATTTAATCGTGGAAAGCGTCCTGATTCCAACAGAAACCCGAACAACTGCATGCGTTTCAAGCCAGGTTGGCTGTAGCCTTGATTGTAATTTCTGCGCCACAGCCCGACTGAAAAGAATGCGTAATCTCGAACCTGGAGAAATCTACGATCAGGTTGTTGCAATCGACCGTGAGAGTCGTTTGTATTACAATCGTCCACTTTCCAATATCGTTTTTATGGGAATGGGTGAACCTCTGATGAATTACAACAATGTGATGAAAGCCATTGACATGATTACGTCTGATGAAGGTTTAGGAATGTCACCAAAACGGATTACGGTTTCCACTTCGGGCGTTTCGAAGATGATTAAAAAAATGGCAGATGATGAAGTTAAGTTCAAGCTGGCTGTTTCATTACATTCCGCTATTGAAGAAACACGAAATCACATTATGCCTTTTACTAAAAACTTCCAATTACCCGAATTGCGGGAAGCCTTGGAATATTGGTACCGAAAAACCAAAAGCAAGGTCACTTATGAATATGTTGTTTGGAAAGGAATCAACGACGATAAGGCTTCGATTGATGCTTTGGTGAAATTCTGCAAATATGTTCCCTGTAAAGTCAATTTGATCGAATACAATCCTATCGATGACGGCGAATTCCAACAAGCTTCTGACGAAGCAATTGATAATTACATCAAGGCATTAGGAAAGAATGACATTGTTGCAAAAGTACGCCGAAGCAGAGGAAAAGACATTGATGCAGCCTGTGGGCAGTTAGCCAATAAATCATAAAAAAGTCCCGATACTAATTCAGCATCGGGACTTTTTCCTTTTATAATTAAGCAATTTTTTAATTTCCGATAACAATATTAAAAGTATTTCCGTTTACGGTTAACACTGCTAAGTTGTCGCATTCGCCATTACCAAAATCAAGTGTTGCGGTGGTATTATTCCTTACAATCGTAATTATCCCTGAAACTGTCAAGGGTTTATGAACCGCAATGCAGCTCATTTTTACATGCAATGGAGTGGTAATAGTACTTGTTTGTGTTCCGCCGTTTGGTCCGGTAGTGGTCCAACTGCCGGTGATTTCGTAAACATTGTCTGCCCAAGGCAGCGTCCCAAATCCTTCTATAATTTCCCTTACTCTTTGACCAACTCTGTGGTAAACAGCTCCGTTTGGAAACGTTGCAGTCAAATCCATATTCATGGTTACACTTGGGTGTGGTGTATCCTGAGGGTTTGTGGCAACAAGGAGACGTGTAAATGTTTTATTTCCATCGAATTCAATGCCGTTGTGGAAGAAATTCACAAAAGAATAATTGATAGTGCGAGATTCTGTATTAGGTTGGAATACGAATGTGATTACAATCTGCCCGCTCAATACGTTTCCGTTGTCTAAAGTACAGCCTGTGCCAAAATCAATGGTTTTGGTTACGGTTTGGCCTGGTGTAAGTGGTGTTCCAAAGGCAGGAACCCTCGTGATGGTTGCGCATGCGGTAAGTTCTGAATTGGCTGAATCTGGAGTTTTTCCCGAGGTAGAATTGTCATAGGTCATGGCTTCCTGTTCTTCAACGATGTTGGATACATCATCGTTCATTGCGTCAATTTGGGCACTCGCTTTAGCATCTTCAGCCGTAACTGTGCCACCGTTTTCCTCTTTGTTGCAACTAAGTATTGTCAATGAAAGAGCAAATCCTAAGATTAGATTTTTAATATTCATAGTTTTTATTTTTTGGTTCTGAAGTTTGAGTCCCATTTTTTAAAAAGGTTTAATCGGAGTCAAAAAAATTTTTCAAACGATAGCAATATTGTATATTTGAAAGCGATGAACACCACTTCACAAATAAAAAAACCAATTCAGAATGAAATGGAACTTTTTGAGAAAAAGTTCTATGAATCGATGACTTCAAAAGTGGCACTGCTCAATCGGATTACCTATTATATTGTAAATAGGAAAGGCAAGCAAATGCGGCCAATGTTTGTGTTTCTTGTTGCCAAAATGATTTCTGAAAATAATGGGGTCAATGAAAGGACTTATCGCGGAGCCAGTGTCATCGAATTAATCCACACCGCAACCTTAGTCCATGATGATGTTGTTGATGACAGTAACCGCCGTCGCGGATTTTTTTCTATTAATGCCTTGTGGAAAAATAAGATTGCCGTTCTGGTTGGTGATTATTTATTGTCCAAAGGATTATTGCTTTCCATTGACCACGGGGATTTTGATTTGCTAAGAATTATTTCAGTAGCTGTACGCGAAATGAGCGAAGGCGAATTGTTGCAGATAGAAAAGGCACGCCGACTGGATATTGTTGAAGATATTTATTATGAAATCATTCGTAAGAAAACGGCAACCTTAATTGCTTCGTGCTGTGCACTTGGCGCGAAGTCTGTTTCTGAAGATGAAGTTTTGGTTGAGCAGATGCGCTTATTTGGCGAACTCATCGGAATGGCTTTCCAAATCAAGGATGACTTATTCGATTATACAGACGACGCTATCGGAAAACCTACCGGAATTGATATCAAGGAACAAAAAATGACATTGCCTTTGATTCATGCGCTGAATAATTGTTCACCAAAAGAAAAAAGCTGGTGCATCAATTCGATTAAGAACCATAATAAGGACAAAAAACGTGTCAAGGAAGTAATCCAATTTGTAAAAGACAAAAATGGATTGGTCTATGCCGAACAAAAAATGGCAGCATTCCAACAGGAAGCACTCCAAATTCTTGAAAATTTCCCCCAATCTGAATATAAAGATGCCCTTTCACTCATGGTGAACTATGTAATTGAGCGAAAAAAATAAAAATATTTTCAGCTGTAAAGCATTGATTTTATTGATATTTTAAATTTTTTGTAAAAAAGATTCAACCCTCATACAACTATTTTCCAGCCAACCTCGTCTATGCTAATAGAACACCTAACCAAACATTTTGAAAGTAATTAATTTACATCAGGAAGAAAGAGAATTAATCGAACTGGCTGTCGAAAATAACCGACATGCGCAACAAAAGATTTATTCAAAGTATTCCGGAAAAATGTTGAGTGTCTGCCGTCAATACATAAAAGACCTGCATCAGGCAGAAGACATTATGATAACGGCTTTCATGAAAGTGTTTACCAATCTGAAAAATTTTGAACACAAAGGAAATTTTGAAGGCTGGATCAGAAGAATCATGATAAACGAATGCATTTCCTATATCAGGGTTCAGAAAAAAGTAAAGTTCATTGAAGACGAAAATTATTTCGAAGAAACCCATAACAATATCGAAAGCAAATTTTCAGTTGAGGACATTCAGTTTTTGATTGACAGTTTACCCGATGGTTACAAAATGGTTTTCAACCTGTATTGTGTAGAAGGATTCAAGCATCAGGAAATAGCAGCAATGCTCGGAATCAGTGAAGGAACATCCAAATCGCAGTTGTCGCATGCACGCAAAATGCTTCAGGACAACATTAATAAACTAAAGAATTACGACAATGGCACCGAATAAATTAGAAAATCAGATAAGAGAGCAATTGAACTCGAGAGAGATTCAACCATCAGCTCAAGCTTGGGATCGATTGGATGCCATGCTTACAGTTGCTGAAGAAAAAAAAACAAAGCCTTCGTATGGCTGGTTGTATATTGCTGCAAGCGTTTTGGTTTTGCTAACACTTGGTATGTTTTTGTTTACTCAGAAAGGTTCCAATATCCAACCTCAAAATGATGTGGTTGGGACTGAAAAAAAGGAAGGCACAAAGTCGCTGGACATCATGCCAGCTGGTCAAAAAGTTTATAAAGATGTATATACTCCTGAAGAACTTAATAATTCTGAATTTAAAAAATCAGCACAGCAATCCAATAAATCAATCATCGCCAAATCAGATAAGAGTTTCAATCAAAACAATCAAAAACCAACGAACAGTAATCAAAATCAATCAAACAATCCATTAATCAATCATGAAAAACAAATCGAATTTAAAAACAGCTCTGACGTTGCCGTAAAAGACCTGCCAAAGACTGTGGATCCAAAACCGATTATAGTTGACAATCGGCCTGCAGCTAAATCAGACGAACAGTTATTAGCAGGCTTGGATAATGTAGCAAAACAAACTGCAAGTCAAAAATCAACCGTAAAAGTGGATGCCAAAAGTTTGCTGTCGCAGGTAGATGGCGAAGTAGAATACACTTTCAGGGAAAAAGTAATCAACAAAATATCCAAAAATTACAAAGAAGTTAAAGTGGCTTTGGCCAACAGGAATAACGAATAATAAAAATCATTAATCAAAAATAAATCACAAGAACCATGAAAAATTTTACACTTTACTTAGCAATGGCAGCCTGCCTTTTGGCAAGCAAATTATCCGCACAGGAAGAAAAAAACAAAGACCGGGACATAACATTTGAAATGAAAGTCAAACTTATTGCCAACAAGATTGACGCCATCACCAAAGAAGAAAAAGCGGCCTTGAAAATAGAAATTGAAGACGTAAACAAAGAACTGGAAGCGGGAACCATTACCAAAGCACAGGCCGATGAAAAGAAAATGCAATTAGCTGAAATACGTTCCAAAAACATTGAAACCCGGGTTGGGCAGGCACAGGATGAATTGAAGGATGTGGTAAAACAAAAAGTAGACGGAAAATTAAAGAGCGATTGGGACCATTTTAGTTTCCGATGGGGCAAAGGAGATAAAACCAAACAGGATTCTATCAGAAATAACAGATCTGAGGCAAGAACAACTTCACAATTCGTATTTGCTGCCGGTGTAAACAATCTGGTTACCGATGGCGCTGTGGCACATTCTGATTACAGGTATTGGGGTTCACATTTCTACGAATGGGGTTTTACCAATAACACCCGACTTTTTAAAAATGATAATTTGTTGCATTTGAAATATGGATTTTCGGTGATGTACAACAACCTTCGCCCAACACAAGGCAGGTATTTTGTAGCCAATGGCAACCAAACGGATTTGGAATATAGTCCGGTAAATCTTAAGGATTCCCGTTTCAGGAATGTATACGTTACAGCGCCAATCCATTTGGAATTCGATTTCACTAAGACAGGAACCAATGCTGACGGCAAAAAACTATTCAGAACCCACGAAAGTTTACGTTTCGGAATCGGAGGTTACGCCGGATTCCGTGTAAAATCAAAACAGATTTTAAAATATAATGATGAAGGACACAACAACACCATAAAACAAAAAGGTGGATTCAATACAGAGGATTTCATTTATGGAGTAAGTACCTATTTAGGTTATGGTGCTACGAGTTTGTATCTGAAATACGATTTGAATCCATTGTTTAAGGACAATGCAATCAAACAAAACAACATCTCATTGGGTGTGCGTTTCGACTTGAATTAGAATTTTGTTTAGGTTATTTATACTTCCGAAAAAGATGCTTCTATTAGGAGCATCTTTTTTATTTTTGTGTAAATTTACCATCTTTCAATTTTAATTTTTCAATCCATTTTGATTACCCGCGAAACTATAGATAAAGTATTTGAAACCGCACGTGTGGAAGAAGTCATCGGTGATTTTGTCCAGTTAAAACGTGCCGGAAGCAATTACAAAGGATTGAGCCCATTTTCGGATGAACGCTCACCGTCCTTCATGGTTTCGCCTGTCAAGCAGATTTGGAAGGATTTTAGTTCGGGAAAAGGTGGAAGCGTGGTTACGTTCCTGATGGAACACGAACATTTCACGTATCCGGAAGCGATTCGTTTTTTGGCCAATAAATACAATATCGAAATTGTAGAAACTGAAGTTTCGCAGGAAGATAAAGCCGAAGCGAATGAAAAGGAGAGCCTGTATCTGGTTTCTGAGTTTGCTAAAAGCTATTTCACCGACACACTTTTAAATACCGAAGAAGGTAAGGCAATCGGGTTGTCCTATTTTAAGGAAAGAGGTTTTACCAATGACACCATTGCCAAATTTGGGTTGGGATATTCTCCCGAAACTTGGGATGCCTTTACAAAAGAAGCATTGTCAAAAGGATATCAATTAGAGTTCCTGGAAAAAGTTGGGCTTACCATTGTCCGCGAAGACGGGAAACATTTTGACCGTTTTAAAGGACGTGTAATGTTTCCGATTCAAAGCTTGTCCGGAAGGAATCTAGGTTTTGGCGGAAGGATTTTAACCAACGATAAAAAAGCAGCAAAATACCTCAATTCGCCCGAAAGTGATATTTACCATAAGAGCAAGGTTTTATATGGAATTTTCCACGCCAAACAGGCAATTGCCAAACAAAACAATTGCTATCTGGTCGAAGGTTATACCGATGTGATCCAACTGCATCAGGCAGGAGTTGAGAACGTGGTGGCTTCTTCAGGAACCGCTTTGACTCCGGATCAAATCCGATTAATAAATAGATTGACCAAAAACATTACAGTTCTTTTTGACGGTGATGCTGCAGGATTGCGTGCTTCGGTTCGTGGAATTGATTTGATCCTCGAAGAAGGAATGAATGTAAAAGTCTGCACTTTTCCTGACGGAGAAGATCCTGATAGTTTTGCCAAAAACAATTCCTATGAGGATTTGGTAAATCATTTGGAAAACAATTCAAAGGATTTTATCCAGTTCAAGGCCTCGCTTTTGATGGATGAAGCCAAAAATGATCCTATCAAGAAAGCCGATTTGATTCGGGATATGGTAGTCAGCATTTCCAAAATTCCAGACAGCATCAAAAGGCAGATTTACATCCAGGAAACTTCCAGGATTATGGATATTTCTGAACAAATATTGCTCAACACTTTGGCGCAGTTGGTTCAAAAGGATATTTCGGAAGCCGGAAAAAAATTAAAACAGGAATATAAGGCATTAGAGGTTGTCAAAAGCGAACCTCAATCGCCTCAGGAGAAAGTCAACATCGTTTACGAATTGGAGCGCAAAATTATTGAAATGTTGCTGTTGTACGGTTCACAGGAAGCCGATTTTGATGATTTTATTTTGAAAGCCAATGAAGAAGGCGAAATGATAGAGGAAAAGGAAACCAGCAAAGTCAGAGTCCATCAGCGAATTTATCTCAGCCTGCAGGAAGATGAAGTTGAACTGGCCAATCCTTTGTTCAAGGAAATTTATAATGATTTGATTGCCTATTACAATCAGAATGACGAATTCAACATTGAGCAATACCTGATGCAGTTATCGGCAGAACATTCTGAAATGGTGACTGATATCCTGATGATGGAAGAAAGGGAATTGCTCCATAATTGGGAAGCCAAACAGATTTATGTCAAGACCAAAGACCAAAACGTAAGCCAGTATGTTTCGGAAACTATTGTTTCGTTGCGGGAATATTTAATTAATAAGCTGATTATGGATTTGATGAACAGTTACAGTAGTAATGCCGAAGAAAACGATCTGGAAGAGCTCAAGGCAACCATCAATGATTATAACAAATTAAAGGTCAACCTGACGAATAAAATTGGCAGGATTCGTTCGACCTATTTATAAAAAAACAAAAACCCGAAACATTGTTTCGGGTTTTTTTATGTTTGAATGAGATTTTCTATTAATAGAAATCAGCTCTGTTATCCTTGATGTCTGCATCGTTTTTCAATGCCGGCATAACTCTTCCTGAATAGTTCATCACCTGTTGTCTCATTTTAGCGATATACTCGTCGTATTTCTGAACTTTTGGTGCTTTAGTTACCATTTTTGTATTAAATACATAAACACCCGAATTTCCATCGATTGGTTTAGAAACCTGTCCGATTTTAGAAGTAAATGCATTTCCAACTACTTTTGGTTCAAAACCTGCACCCGGAACATTCGGAGCTTCAACAGTAACATCAATAGCGCTCATAACCGCTACTTTGTTAGCTGCTGCAATTGAAGCTAAATCTCCACCTTTCATTTTAGCAGAAATCATTGCTGCTTTCTTTTTGTTTTTTAGGATTGTTTCAACTTGTGGCCTTGCTTCTGTTGCAGACATAAGTCCTTTTTCAGCGATGCTTTTTAGTTTAACGATTACGTGTCCAACATTTACAATTTCGAAACGTTTCACATTTCCAATTTTGGTATCGCCATCAAAAGCCCATTTTACAATTTGTCTTTGATTAGCAACAGGACCAAAGCTCTCATCGATTGCTTTTACCCTTACAGGCTCGTTTTTCGTAAGCTTCATTTGTTTTACCAATCCGGCAAAATCCTTATCTGCAGCTTCCATTTCAAATTTGGTAGCTTCTGAATACGTTTTATCGTTTGTAGCTTCAGAAGGCTCGATTTTTTGAGCAATTGTAGCCAATTTTACAGCGTCCTGTTTGTCAGTAACGTTAATGATATGGTAACCAAATTCTGTTTCTGCGATACCGATTGTTCCAACTGGATTGTTGAATACAAAATCCTTATAGCCTTTTGCAAAACCAGTTTCTTTTGTAATGTAACCCATATCTCCTCCGTTTTGTTGAACAGATGGATCTTCAGACATAGTCATCGCAAGCATTTGGAACATTCCTGGATTAGCTTTAGCCTGAGCCAAAATGCCCTCTGCTTTTACTTTTGCCTGTTCTTTGGTTCTTTTTTCTTTTGGCTGCGCTCTTTCTGCACCAATCCAACTAATAAGGATGTGGCTTGATTTTGCTTTTGCTCCAGCTTTTCTTCCCAATGCCTTTGAAAGCGCATAGTAGTTGTTAAAGATGTATGGCCCGTAAACTTCACCTACAGGAAGGTTGAACAACTGCTCAGCAGCAGCTGGTGGTAAATCTTGTTTTGCAATATAAGTTGAATCAAAAGGAATGTCCGAATGTGCATTTACAAAATCGGCAACATCTACAGCTGACCTGAATCCAGGAATAGTGTCATTTTTACCGGTTTCTTTGTTGTAAGTAACACTTGGCACCAATAATGCTTCGACATTTTTCTTGATTTCAGCTTCATCCTGAGCTGATGGTTTTTCCTGGATTAAAACATAATCCAATTCACGGGATTCTTCCGATTTGAATTTTTTCTCTTTCGTTTTCATGTAAGCAACGATTTCATCATCAGAAATCTTTACATCACTATCCTTGATTGAAGAGTAAGGAACCATTGCAAAATCAAAAGTTACTTTGTTATTCTCAGCTTCGTATTTGAATTTACCTTCAGTATTGGTAGTATACATTGCTCCTTTTACCAAAGAGTTGTAAATCATGTATTTTGCATTTACTTCTGCATCTTTTTCTCTTTCCTGTAAAATCTTAATCCCTTCAGGAGCAGCTTTGAAATAATCCTTGAATTTGTTTAAGTCAAATTTTCCTGCAGCATTTAAGAACTGTGGATTCTGACCAATATTTGGATCTGCCTTGAAAACTTCCAAAAGGTGTTTTTCACCAACACGGATTCCTAATTTGTCAAACTCCGCCGAAAGCAAAGCGATGTTTACTTCCTGGTTCCAGACCTGGTTTGAAGCCTGCATTGATGTTATATTCTGCTGACCTTGAGAGTTCTTTTCAACATTTGCAACCTTTACTCTAAACTCGTCAAAAGAGATATCTTTCCCGTTTACGCTTCCTACGTCTGTACCAATGCTTTTAAACCCTTTTGTAAATAAATCCTGTACTACAAAAGCTAACAAAGCAAAACCTATAGCTAATAAAAGTAAGCCCGAACGATTTCTAATTTTTGATAAAACTGCCATTTCTATTTTTGTTAATTCTATTTAAGTTTGCGAAAATACAATTATATGTGTAATAACAAAACTTACACGTGCATAATTTCGTTGAAAAGTGAATTTTTTCGGGGAATTAATCCAATAGGGTCATTTTTACCAATTCGATTTTCTTATTCGTCGCTTCTTCAATGACAAATTGAAAGTTTCCGATGGTAATCTGATGCCCTTTTTGCGGAATTTCTGTTGTGAAATCCACTATAAATCCGCCAAGCGTTCCATAAGAATCGCTTTCGGGAATATTGAGTTTGTATTCTTCGTTGAGGTATTCCACATCAAGGCGTGTTGAAAACAGATAAGTGTTCTCGTCAACCTTGGTTTCTATCAGTTCTTCGTCGGAATCGTGCTCATCTTCAATCTCTCCAAAAAGTTCTTCAACAATATCTTCCATGGTCACAATCCCTGAAGTTCCGCCATATTCGTCGAGGATTACAGAAACGCTTTTCCGTTTTTTTGACATCAGGTTCATCGCGTCCTTAATCAAAATGGTTTCGGGAACAAACTCCACCGAAATCATGATGGATTTAATACTTCTGGGTTTTTTAAACAGTTCAAACGAATGAACGTAACCTACAATATCATCGAGCGTATTGATGTAAACCAGGATTTTGGAATAACCGGTTTCTATGAAAAGTTCCCTCAAATCAACAATGGAGCTATGCAGGTCGACGGCGACCAACTCGGTTCTCGGCGTCATGATGTCTCTTGCCTTTACAGCCGAAAATTCCAATGCATTCTGGAAAATCTGTATTTCAGAATCAACCGTTTCATGATCCTGTACCGAATTCATCTGCTCTGAAATATAATTCCCCAATTCGACCTTGCTGAACGAAAGGTTGATTTGATCGCCTTCGGTTTTGAAGAATTTTCGAAGCACAAAATCGGAAATCCAAATCAGGAAAGAAGAGATATAATAAAAAAGCCTGTAGAAAAAATACGCAGGCAGTGCAAAAAATTTGATAAAAGTATTGGCATAAATTTGGAAAAACACCTTAGGCAAAAACTCCGAAGTCATCAAAACAATAAGCGTTGAGATGGTGGTTTGCAACATTAAATTGGAAAAAGAAGTAAGGTTCCATCCAAAGGTTTCGAACCAACGCATCAATAATTCACCCATGAAAAATCCGTAGACAACCATCGAAATGTTATTGCCTACAAGCATCGTGGCAATGAATTTGGAAGGTTTTTGGGTAAGTTTGGTTAGGATTTTGGAAATAAAATCGTCCTGTTTTTTTTCAATTTCAAGGTAGATTTTATTGGAGGAAACAAAAGCGATTTCCATCCCGGAAAAGAAAGCGGAAAGAATCAGGCATAGAATGATTATTCCGATTTCCATAGATTAGGGTTTTTTGTTGCGCTCGGCAAATTTTTTGGCATAATTCCTCCTAAAAAAGAAAAGGAAAAGGCTTCCCACAGCAAAAAGTGCCATAAGGATTGCCTTGTTGTTGTCGCCACCTTGTAATTGTGTATAAGCTTCTACACCAAAAAGGACAGCAGCAAGGATGTAAGCGTATGAGGTAAATTTTAAATAATTCATAGTTATTCAGATGACTGGACTTCTCCAGATATTTTTTGCGAGTTTACTTTTTTGAAATCTTTGCTAAAGTCAATTCCCTCACCATAGGAAACTCCTTTTGGAGAAGTAAATTTAAACTTTTTTTCGGTAAAAAACCATTCGTTTTTTTGGTCGTAATACAATTGCTCCGTTTCGAGCATTTCACCATTTTGATTCGATATTTTTACATGGTCCTGCAAATCAATCAGGTTTGTCGCTTTGTGTGATACGGCATATCTGGCATCGATGTAGGTTTCCTTTCCGTTTTTATCATATAGGGTCAAATGCATTCCCTGTGGAAATTCGGTAAATGGATATTGCACCGTTGCATAATCGAGCATTTTTGGGCTCACGAGATTGGCTGTAATCCTCCCGGAATCGGTATATTTTAGATTGATTCCGTCAGCATCGCCGCTTGGTGAAAACTCTGAAAATCCCATTTTCTGAACATCGCGGAAATTACTTTCGCAACCCGTTATTGCAAGACAAAAAAGGATAGCCAGACCAAAAGGAATACTATTTCGGGTTAAGGATTTCATTATTTGGCAGGGAAAGTAATGGTTTCATTAATCCAGCAACCTATCGTAATCGTTTTCCCATTCATTTTTGCTTTGGAAATCTCAGTTGCAGTTAGTGATTTTGCGTTGTAATCATCAGCCATTTTATCGACTGTTGGTTTAAGTTTTACATCTGCAATGGCAGCTTTTTGAAGGGTTTGTGAAGCCAAATAATAAACAGTTTTCTTTTCAAAATCTGTTTGCCCACAGTCTTTTGAACCATTGATGTATTGCTGTGCCAGGAATAAATAAGCCTTGCCCATTTTTGGATCTGCGGCTAATGCCTTATTCAGGTATTCTTTGGATTTTGGCAGATCGTTTGCCAGCAAACCTGATGCAAGCGTATAATATATCTGGGCTTTTTCAACCGGATTGGTTTGCAGTTCAGCGGCTTCGTTATAGAATTTTATCGCTTCGGTAAACTTTTTCTGCCTGATGTATCCCAAGGCTACAAAATTTGCAGATTGTGCGTTCTTTTGGATTCCATAAAGCTTTTCAGCTAAAGTAAGGAAAATTGGTTTGGAGCTGCATTTGCCCGAAAGGCTTACCAGTGCTGAAGTAATCCAGTCGGTATTGTCTTTATTTGCTTCAAAGTTTTTATTGTAAAAATCAGCCAGGTTTTCACAGGTTGCAACATCCTTTATAAGATTGTCAATTGCGTTTTGCGCGGTTTTATAATCGCTGTTATTGACATTGGAAATCTTTAACTGATTGAGCAAAGTATTAATCATTGCGTATTTTTCCAAGACTGCACCAGGAGTGATTTTCTTGTCTCCCGCATTAAATCGTTCGGAAAACATGCTGAAATAGGTATAGATTGCTTTGGCCGAAGTTACATTTTGAGATGCTTTGGTAAAACCATTATCCAATAAGGTAAAGATTTCTTCTTTGGCCTCAATATTATTGTCGACCAAAGCCATTCCTTTCTGAACTTCAAAATCAGGGACAGCTGTTGGGAAATTTTTGTTGTATTGGTCGTACAGCTTCATCAAATCACGGACTGGTTTTTCCTTGTCTTCAGCAGCTGCAACATCAATTCGGTATTGCAGGATTTGGATTCCGTCTTTGTAAAGGTCTTCGGTTTCTTTTGGGCAATTTTTACGAACTTCGCTCCAGCTGTCGTAAGATTCAGCCAGTTTCTTTTCCTTTAAAAATTCCTGATAGGTCTTTATTTTTGAAGCACAATCAAACTTTTGAGCATTGCTACTGGTAATGAACAAGATTCCAAGTGTAAAGATAATTGCCTTCATGACGTTTTAGTTTTAGTCGAATTTACGTTTCACAAACCATCTATCGCTTAAGGATAAACCTACGCTTATGTTAACATAGTTTTCCTCTACTAAGTTATAATATTTTGTGCCTCTTTTTCCAATTTCAAGTCCAACATTTATGTTTGAGAAAATTCCACCCAAAGGCAAACCTAGACCAACATTGGCTGCAAAGTCATTTATTGATTTGTCCAAGATGACTAAACCGGTATTTTCATAACGCAAACCTCCACGGTAAACCACTCTTTTGTAGTAGTTCGAATAGGAGTTATAGTTCGGGATATAAAAACCACCAATGCTGTAACGGATAGAGTTTTCAAACGAAGTCCTTCCGGCTTCATCAATGTCGTCAAAACGATTGGACATTACGCTATTCTTGATAAAACTCACTTCTCCACCAACAGACCATTTTTTTATTTCGCCAAAACCGGCACCAATGGTAAGTTTCGAAGGAAGCTTGATTTTGGTGTCAGCTACAGGAACATCCTGCGATTCGATGGTTTGTATGGCACTCGAACTCAAAAACTGTATCAATTGAATTTCACGCGAATTGCCTAATGTCAGCTCGGATTGCGGAGTATAGGCAATGCTGCTGAAAAAAGTGTGTTTTGTACTTGTTTTTGTCTGATAAGCCAATCCGAAATCAAAGTTCACTCCTCTTAAATCGGAAGTATTGATTTCTCTTGAGCCATATTGTAAATCATTTTGAAATTTAAGGTTTTTGGTTTCAATGGTTCCAAAGTTATACTGAATGTCTGCACCAAAGTTAAGATTCTTTGTAAGCTTATATCCAAAACCAACAAAAACCCTATTGACACCGCCAATTCCGCTATACTGCGAATAAATGCTGCGGATGGTATCAGTGCCAACAATATCGTGCTTTATTTTTCCAATTTTATAACCAAGAGACGAATAAGGAACAAGTCCAAATGCAATTCCTAACTTCTTTCCAACCGGAATTCCAAACGCTAAATAATCTAATGAAGTCCTTCTTGCCTTAGCTTCCTGGGATTCCGTTACAGATTTGGTATTGGCATAGGTTCCTCCAATGGTAAAGCTGGTCAGTTTTAAACTGGCAAAATGAGCAGGATTCTGGATGTTTAGGTGGATGCTATCCGGCAAAACCGAAATACTACCCATAGAACGGTTTTCTATTGTTCCTTTAAATTTAATATCACCGATTCCGTAAAAAGAATATGGGGAAGACGTTCCTTCTTGAGCAAAAATTGCCAATGAAAAAAGTAAACATATGCTTACTATAACTTTTTTAATCATTTTTGATTGTATTGAAATGTTTGGTTCAAACCTTCCAGCAGAAAATTTGAATTGGCAAATATGGTATTTTTTAATCTCTTAGCCAAAAATTCTGCGTCGCCACCAGTTAAAATTATGATAAATTTAGCGTATTGGGTTTTGTACAGTTTAATAAACCCATCAATTTCGAGGGCAATCCCATTAATTACGCCCGAATGAATGGATTCCTGAGTAGAATTTCCAATGAAGTTTTCAGGATATTTTTTGTCGAGCAAAGGCAATTTAGCGGTTTGCTGATGCATCGATTCATAACGCAGCCTTATTCCCGGTGAAATGGCACCACCAAGATAGTTGTCATTGGCATCAATGAAATCATAGGTAACACAGGTTCCAACGCCAACAACAAGCCTGTTTTGATTTGGAAATTGCAAAACCGCTGCAGTTGCCAAAACCATGCGGTCAATTCCGAGTGTTGCCGGAGTGCTGTATAAGTTGGTGAACGGAAATTTACTTTCGTGGGTTATAAAATGGATTTCGAGCTTATCCTTAACGGATAAGAATTGCTCTTTTGCCACATTTCCTACTGAAGCAACCACCAGATTTTTGATTTTTGGATGCTTATTTAAAATATTTTCAAGCTGGTTTAAAAGTTCTTCTTTGGTAAAAATAAAAAACTCCACAAGTCTATCCTGTTCAAAGACAGCAGCTTTGATTCGGGTGTTTCCAACATCAATGGTTAAAAGCATAGGAATGTTTTTGAGGTTCAAAGTTACGAATAGATTTTTTTTATTATTTGTTTTGGATAAATTAAAAATCATCCTATATTTGCACCCGCTACAAAGCAAGGTACCTTAGCTCAGTTGGTAGAGCAATGGACTGAAAATCCATGTGTCCCTGGTTCGATTCCTGGAGGTACCACAACAAAACCCGAACGATAAGTTCGGGTTTTGTTTTTTTATACCAAATCCATGTGTCACTTGTTCGATTCCTGGAGATTTGAGATTAAGAGGAGGACTGCCGGTGGCAGTCAGGTACGCGAGCTTTAGCTCGCTTTGATAAAACATCCAATTCAGGAAAGCGGTTTTTTTTATTTATACTTTGTTTAAGTATGTAATAAAT
This sequence comes from Flavobacterium wongokense, assembly GCF_021608265.1. Classification (GTDB taxonomy): domain Bacteria; phylum Bacteroidota; class Bacteroidia; order Flavobacteriales; family Flavobacteriaceae; genus Flavobacterium; species Flavobacterium wongokense. The sequence goes on along the minus strand of NZ_JAKIHP010000001.1, from coordinate 449,477 downwards.
CCCTTAGTTTCGCGTTTGTCATTATATATCATCACTCATCATGAAGAAAATCATCCTAATCACTATTTCCTTACTGGGATTCGTTTCGCATTCACAGACAGCTTTGGAATACATCAACCGCGGAGTTGATAAAGCCAAATCTAAGGACTATAAAGCAGCCATTCCGGAATTTGACAAAGCCATTGAAAAAGATTCGCTCAATTCGCTGACTTATTTTTATAGAGGTGTTTCAAAATACCAGTTGGAAGACAATGCCGAAGCCATTAAAGACTTTACCAAATCCATAAAACTAAATCCGAGATATGTTGAAAATTATTCCTATCGGGGTTATACCTATTTGTATATGGAAAAAATCCACGAAGCTTTGGTAGATTTTCAAAAAGCAGTTGAATTGGATCCAAGCGCAGACAACTATTGCGCCAGAGGTATTGTTGAGGACAGGCTAAGGGATTATGGCAAAGCAATCGAAGATTTAAATAAAGCCATTCAGCTTGATCCGGGATATGCCCACGCCTATTTTGTAAGAGGTTATTCAAAATACAACATAGGGCAAAAAGAAGACGCCTGCCGCGATTGGACTATGTCGATGATACTAGGTAAGGAATATGCTAAAGAGGTCATCAAAAAACTTTGTAAATAATTCACCTAATTGATGCTACGGTTTGGCATCTTCCCAAATTTCCAATCTTTTTCAAAAGCCAAAAACTCTTAAAAATTGCATTTAACATAAAAAAGTGCTGTTATGTGTAATTTTTTCACTAAAATTGACGGTTTTTATAAAGAAATCTAAACGATTCAAAACCAACCTAAAATAATTTAATATGAGTGAAACAGCTGTAAAAACAGGACATCCAAAAGGACTTTGGGTATTATTCGGAACAGAAATGTGGGAGCGATTCAACTTCTACGGAATGCGCGCCATCCTAACCTTATTCCTTGTGAATTCCCTAATGATGAAAGAAGAGGAAGCTTCCCTTATTTATGGAGGATTCTTAGGACTTTGTTATTTAACGCCAATGTTGGGTGGATTTATTTCTGACCGTTTTTTCGGAAACAGGAACTGCATCATGCTCGGAGGATTGATGATGGCGATAGGGCAGTTGCTGCTGTTTTTTAGCGCAAGCGTTTTTGGTGATAATATCGGACTGGCAACTACGTTAATGTGGTCAGCATTGGGAATCATCATTTTTGGTAACGGATTTTTCAAACCAAACATCTCTTCAATGGTGGGTAGTTTGTACCCAAAACAAGAGAAATCAAAATTGGATACAGCCTTTACAATATTCTATATGGGGATTAATCTTGGAGCTTTCCTTGGACAATTAATCTGCCCAATCGTAGGTGACGTGAAGAACGAAGCAGGAATCAGGGATATCCATGCTTTCAAATGGGGATTCCTTGCAGCGTCAACAGCAATGTTAATTGGAACTGCGGTGTTTTACATGCTTAAGAATAAATATGTAGTTACTCCGGAAGGACGACCATTAGGAGGTTTGCCAAAACACAATGTTTCTGAGGATTATGAAGAAGGAGAATCACAAAAAGCGGTTTTCTCCCAAAAAGCTTTGATTGGAGCTGTAGTTGCTTTCTTTGCCTTAGGATTGGTTTTCCATTACGGTTTTGGACAAAACTTTATTTACTCTTTAATATACTCTAGCGGTTTAACATTAGCAGGATTAATCGTTTCGGACAGTTCATTGACAAAAGTGGAAAGAGACCGAATCTTTGTAATTTATATCGTTGCCTTCTTCATCATTTTCTTCTGGGCTGCTTTTGAACAAGCTGGATCGTCGCTAACGTTCATCGCAGATAATCAGTGCGACCGTAATTTCTTTGGCTACAATATGCCGCCATCGATGGTTCAAATCTTCAACGGATTGTTCGTTGTTGCTTTTGCGGTTCCGTTCAGTATGCTTTGGGATTATTTAAGAAGCAAGGACAGAGAGCCAATTTCTCCTGCAAAACAGGCAGTTGGTTTGGGATTAATCGCTTTGAGTTACTTCATCATTGCTTACAATGTAAAAGATTTAGGTAACAGTGGGCTTTTAGCTATTAAATGGTTGATCCTTTTATATTTAATCCAGACTTGTGCGGAGCTTTGTTTGTCTCCAATCGGATTGTCATTGGTAGGTAAATTATCTCCAAAACGTTTCTCTTCATTATTATATGGAGTATTCTTCTTGTCAAATGCATCGGGTTACGCTTTGGCAGGAACATTAGGTTCTATCCTTCCTGCAACTGGTGATAAGTTTGTAAAAGCCAAAGAACTTGGAATCGATTTGCAATCTATTTTGGATAAAAAAGTAACTCCAACAGCGGAACAGTTAAAGGTATTGGCTGATAATCAAATATCTGATCATTATCCTGTTTTTGCCGGTTTTGAAATCCATAACCTTTTCGAATTCTTTATGGTATTCGTTATTTTAACAGGTCTTGCGGCTGTAATCCTTATGGCATTGACACCAAAATTGAAAAAGATGATGCACGGCGTTCGCTAGTCATTATTCTAAAATATTTTTATATCTTTCAAACCTCCAAGACTACTTGGAGGTTTTTTAATTAATACATTTATGAAAGAAGAATTCTCTTTAGACCAAATCCAAAACTTCGAAGGAAAATATCCAAAACAATTATGGTACTTATTTACGGTTGAAATGTGGGAACGTTTCTGCTTCTACGGAATGCGTGGCGTGCTTACCTTTTTTATGGTTGATCAGTTATTGTTGGGCGAATCAGCGGCAAACCTGCAGTATGGAGCAATCCAGGCGTTCGTTTATGCCTTTACATTCATTGGCGGAATCTTTGCCGATAAGATTTTGGGATTCAGGAAATCCTTGTTTTTTGGTGGGATTGTGATGATACTGGGCAACTTGTTGATTGCCTTTGCACCCAAAGACATGTTCTACTATGGTCTGGCATTTTCGATCATTGGAACGGGTTTCTTCAAGCCGAATATTTCTTCAATGGTTGGTGAATTGTATGATGAAAAAGACCCAAGGCGTGACGCCGGTTATGGTTTGTTCTATGCAGGTATTAATGTTGGAGGATTTTTAGGCGGAATATTATGTATTTATTTAGGGAAATATTATTCCTGGCAGTTGTGTTTCCTTTCGGCGGCAATTGTGATGGCTTTTGGTTTACTGACATTTATGTTTACTAAAAAATACCTTGGGCCAATTGGCCAGTCGCCATTATTAAACCTTCCGGAATCCAAAAGAAAATTCAGGGAAATTGCAGTTTACATTGGCTCATTGTTAACCATACCGTTCATTTTCATCATGGTAAAAAATACCGATTATACGGATTATTTTATGTATACCATCGGAGCAATTGCATTAGGTTATTTTGGGTATGAAGTCTTCAAAACAATTGATAGCAGCGCTAAGAAAAAACTATTGGCAGCTTTCATATTCATCTTCTTTTATTTTGTATTCAATGCTATTTATGAACAAAGTGGTGGTTCCTTATCTTTGTTTGCCAAAGACAATCTTAGCAGCAATTTACTTGGTTTTACCATCGACCCAAATGCGGTGAACAACAGCTCCAATACACTCTTTGTAGTTGTCCTTAGTCCTTTAATAGGGTTACTATGGCTGGCAATGGCAAGAAAGAAAATCGAGCCGAATACTTTAATCAAATTCGGAATCGGATTTTTATTCCTTTCAGCTTCCTTTTACATTTTTTATTATACGAAGTTTTCTGCAATCGGTGGAATCGCCTCACTGAACCTGTTTACCTTTGCTTACTTTGTAACTACCATCGGTGAACTTTGCCTTGGTCCAATCGGAATGTCAATCATAACGAAACTCTCGCCTAAAAGATTATTCGGGATGATGATGGGATTGTGGTTTTTGGCAAGCGCTTTTGGGCAATTGGCAGCAGGAAAATTAGGTGCGGCAATTTCAGATTCCAATACGGGAACGACTTTGCAGTCTAAATTGGAATCTTATACGGAAGGATATTATCTTTTAGCGGTTTATGCCCTTATTGCCGGGTTGATTTTAATTGTTACTACACCAATATTGAAAAAATTAATGCAGGGAGTTAAATAATAAAATCATGAGTGAAAATTCAACAGATCAGTATTTCAAAAGCAACGTTTTAGGACATCCTGCGGGTTTATTTGTTTTATTCTTTACAGAGATGTGGGAACGATTTTCATTCTACGGAATGCGTTCCTTATTGATTTTATTCCTGACATCAACACTTGCTGATGGTGGTTGGGAATGGACCAGGGAAACAGCTTCCTCGCTATTTGGTTCTTATGTCGGATTGGTTTATTTGTCCACAATGCTCGGAGGATATTTTGCCGACAAGGTCATTGGTTTCCGTTGGGCCGTTATGGTTGGAGCTTTTCTAATGACATTGGGGCACGCAGCGATGGCTGTTGAAACCCATTTTTCAATTTATTTAGGTTTGGTTTTATTGGTTTTTGGTAACGGATTTTTCAAGCCGAATATGGTTTCGATTATTTCAGAAATGTACAAAGACCGACCTGAGAAAAAAGACGGAGCTTATACCTTGTTTTATATGGGTGTAAATGCCGGAGCTTTCTTCGGGATCCTGCTTTGCGGATATTTAGGCGAAAAAGTAGGCTGGGGTTATGGATTTGGTCTGGCCGGAATTTTCATGTTCTTCGGAATGATACAGTTTTGGCTGTCCCAAAATATCTTTGGCGACATCGGATTAAAACCAACCCAAGAATCAAAAGCAAAAAAAGCAATTTCAGATGATGACACCCGAAATCCTTTCACTGCGTGGCAGTTAATTGTAATAGGCCTTTCAGTTACGTTAGGACTGCTTTGGGTAATCAATGCACCAGCTTCAAAAATATCAGATGGGAAAGTGGATGTCTTTTCGTTTTTGGGAGAAAACGGAAACGCAATCGCAATCCTGACTGCCTTAATCCTATTCATTATTTTATTGGTTTACCGTTTTACACAGTATTCCAAAATCACACGCGAAAAATTGATGGCAGTGACGTTCTTTGCTTTCCTTGCCATTTTCTTTTGGGCGATATTTGAACAATCACCAAACAGTTTAACCATTTTTGCAAAAGATTATACGAACAGGGTTTTGGAAGGAAACTGGAGTACCATTTTTTTAGTTGTTAACTCACTAATCACCGTTCTGCCATTAGCCATCATAACCTGGCTGATGCTGAAAATGTTTAGGCAGACTTTCAAAAATTACGCTGTAGCCAATATTATCCTGAGCCTGAGCTTTGTCATCATCTGGAGCATCGCCATTTGGATGCTGCTAAAGGATTATTACACAGCGGGAGTACTGTCGCTTTCCGACGGAACACTTGATTTGTTAAAAATTGAGAAAGTGACAAAACCACTTACCGAAGTTCCGGCGACATGGTTCTCAACATTGAATTCCCTGTTTATTATTTCATTGGCGCCACTATTTTCTAAGTTATGGGAAAGCAAATACAACCCAAGAGCAAACGTGAAATACGGAATGGGAATGTTGTTCCTTGGATTAGGAATGGCATGTGTTGCAATTGGCGCAACCGGAATTGAGCCTGGAGCCAAAACGGCTTCAGTAAGCATGGTTTGGTTGATTTTGGTGTATTTATTTTATACAATGGGTGAACTTTGCATTTCACCTGTTGGATTATCTTATGTAAGCAAACTGGTTCCTGCACGAATGATTGCCTTTATGTTTGGGGTTTGGTATCTGGCAGTGGCAATTGGGATGAAAGGAGCAGGTATTTTTGGTGAGAATATAGATAAGATTGCCAATGAACATGGCCTGAGTTATTTCTTTTGGCTTTTGACAATAATTTCTGTCGCAATAGCACTTTTGTCTATATTAATGTCGCCAGTTATCAAAAAATTAATGCATGGAGTCAGATAATTGGCATTTATTTGGCATTCTTTTTGTTATATTTGGAAAAAATTTACAACAATGAAAAAAATAGCAATTACCTTATTTTTAGTTTTGGGTTCGTTGACAATACAGGCTCAGGAACTAACTTGGCAAACAGATATGAACAAAGCAATGGCGATTTCTAAAAAATCCAAAAAACCATTGTTTTTATTTTTCACAGGAAGTGATTGGTGCGGTTGGTGCATGCGTTTGCAAAAAGAAGTTTTCAAAACTCCTGAATTTGAAAAGTGGGCAAAAAAGAATGTAATCCTTGTTGAATTGGATTACCCAAGACAAACACCACAACAACCAGAAATCCAAAGACAAAACCAGGAATTGCAACAGACCTTCATGATACAAGGATATCCAACAGTTTGGTTTGTAAAAGCAAGCAAGAAAGATGGAAAAATCAACCTCGAAAAACTTGGAAAAACCGGTTATGTTGCTGGTGGGCCAAATGCCTGGATTGCTGAAGCTGACAAAATCCTCGCTCCAAAAAAATCATAATTCCACGGAATTAAATCTTATAGAATCCCTTTTCATTAGTATTGTGAAAAGGGATTTTTTGTTTCCTGCAGCTTGCTTCCCAAAGCCGGATATAACTTTTGTAATTTGATGCATCAACAATTACTTTCTTTGGCTTAAAGGTTTTCAAAAGCCGGTCAATATTCAACTTGGGCGATGCAGTGATAACTAAAACATCGGGATTGATTCCGTTGGTATAAACGCAGGAGCTGTCAATAATCAGCACTTTTTGATTCTTGAAATACAACAGGTTTTGCAATTTCTTTTTATTCCGAATCTGGCAAAAATTTCCAACCAAATACGATTGAATCAGTAAATTGTTATCGATGCCTTTGAGGATGCTGTCATTGCTATAAATCGTGACATCCTTTCCAATTCTTTCGGTAATTATTGTGTTTTTCCTGCAATTAAAAATGATCAATTCTTCTTTATTTGATGTATCACTCTTTTGGAAAATGAAAATGCCCTGGAGTGTCACAATACCTAGAAAAGCTATTGCCAGTCGGTTAAATTTGGGTTTCTTAATCCACAGTATGATAAGTATGACTGCCAAATAAGATGCTAACAGCATTTCTTTTGAAAACGAAATGTTCCTGAAAACAAAATTATCCATTGAGGCAACCCAATGAATGATGTTATTGAGCAGACGAATCAGGAATTCAATTGTTTTTGCTATAAGATAAGGCACTGCGCCAAAGCAGGCAATCAGGATTGCAAGTACACCCACAGCCATAATGATTCCGAGTAAAGGTAAAATCAGCAAATTGGTTACAAAAAATAATCCGGGAAACTGATGGAAATAATAAATGCTCAATGGCATCGCTCCAATTTGAGCTGCAAAAGAAACGGTGATTATGTCCCAGAAATATTTGATGATTTTATTTTCTGGCTCCCAGATTTTAGCCAGAATCGGCTGCAGCCAAAGAATGAAAAATAAAGCGAGATAACTCAATTGGAATCCAACGTCAAATAAAAATGAAGGTTTGAACAATAAAATCAACAACATCGATACCAATAAAGTATGATAGATATTGACCGTTCTTCTCAAATGGGTTCCAATGGCGAGAAAAGAAAACATCACCGCTGACCTCACAATTGATGGCGATAAACCTGTCAAAATTGCAAAAGCCCAAAGCGATAAAAGTATTAGGACCAATTTGAATAAGGAACCTCTTCTGGAATTGCCAATCGGTTTTAGTAAAAAGGTAATAAACAATAAAATGAAACCTACATGCAAACCCGAAACCGATAATACATGAACAGCTCCTGCGTATTGATAATCTTTTAAAATCTCGGGAGAGATGTCCTGCTGCTGGCCAAGAATCAAAGCATTCAGGACATTCAATTCTTCTTTGGTTATTTTGGACCTGCTCAAATTTTTAATGATGTTTTCCCTGAAATTTGAAAAACCTGACCACAATCCCGATTCATATTTTACGATGCGAATGTGCCTTGCATAAACCTGTGCATAGATTTCCTGATTTTCAAGATACTTGCCGTAATCAAAAAGGTCTGGATTGAGCGGAGGTTTGTTTTTAAAAATGATTCCGTTAACCTGTATCCGATTTCCAATTTTTGGAAGAATGGAGCTGTCTTTTTTGGCAAGATTCAGGATAACTTTCCCGCAACTGGTTTGAGCATCAAGTCCTTTTACAATCCCAACATAACGGATGTTTTTTGAAGTGTTTTTTAATTTTTCTGTAATCAGTAAATCGAGAAAACGCGGTTTTTCATAATCATTGATTTGATTGGTGTAATGCTTTGGGTTGGAATTTTCCTTGTGAACCATTGCTGTTGAAACTCCGACTAAAATAGAAGTGGAAATCACAAAATGCCCAAAGAGTAGTTTGGGAAAAGTATGTTTTCTACCATAAAAATAAGTAATCAAAAGTCCGGTGATGCTTAGTGCCAAACTGCAAAAAATAAAAAGGCAATCAGGATGTATCATCCGAAACAAAAGCAGTCCGAATACAAATCCGATAAAAATCCGCGCTAAGGGGAAGAATAAAATTTTCACATAATCTTAATTACGCAAAAATTCATTTAATGTGGGGTATTATTGTATGATTCTATTAATCTGCTTGAATGTCCGGTCGTAATAGGATTCCTTTAAAGAGGAAATGATAACGCCGCTTTGTGTAGAAGAATGGATGAATTTTACATCATCACCTTTTACTTCTACAATCATTCCAACATGATTAATACGGTGTTGGCCTCTATTGATAAAGAAGATTAAATCTCCTTTTTTTGCATTATCCAAATTAACTGGAGTTCCAACTTCTGCCATTTGATAAGAGGAACGGGGAAGCGTAATATCAAATTTCTTAAACGTTGAATACATCAAACCCGAACAATCAAAACCATCTTTAGTGGTTCCGCCACCGCGATAACCTACACCTAAATTGTCTGAAGCGGTATTGATCAGCTGGTCAACCAAATAATTTGAGTCGCTATCTTCGATGATAATATCAGAAGCATTTTGGTCATTCAATCCGACAATTTTTTTAGGGTTTTGGAAAGCCACAACCTGTTTGTTAGCGTATTGTTTTGGGCTTTTTTTGTTTTTAATCGTATTGTTTTTTACCAATATAGGCTGCGAGTAAATGCCCTTTCTCAAAGCCTCATCCTTGGAAGTTATAATAGCCGACGATGTTGGCTTACAGGCTGTAAACAACAATAAGAGTGCTATGGTAAATAAGTACTGTTTCAAGAAATTTGGTTTGGGCAAAGATAAAAAATTAAATTTTACCTCAAATCATTTAGGATTAATTTAGCAGTTTTTTCACTGGCGCCAATGCCTCCCAGCTTTAATTCCAGGGCTTCGTACTTTTCCAATAAATTCTTTCTGTAGTTATCGTCCAAGAGTTTTGTAAGTTCCTTTTTGAGATTTTTAGGATTGAATTTGTCCTGGATAAGCTCAGTAACCACTTCTTCATCCATGATTAGGTTTACCAATGAAATGTATTTAAGCGTAATGATCCTTTTTGCAATTTGATAAGAAGCCCAGCTTCCTTTGTAGCAAACTACTTCCGGCACTTTGAATAGTGCTGTTTCCAAAGTAGCAGTTCCCGAGGTAACCAAGGCAGCTGTAGCAATGCTCAATAAATCGTAGGTTTTGTTCGAGACAAATTTTACATTTTTGGTGTTCAGGAATTGTTCGTAAAAATGGTATTCCTGGCTTGGAGCACCAGCAATTACAAACTGATAATCCGGAAAATCGGATACAATGCTCAACATCACGCTCAGCATTTTTGAAATTTCCTGTTTCCTGCTTCCGGGAAGAATGGCAATGATTGGCCTTTGGTCAAGATTATTTTCCTTTCGGAATGCAGTTTCGCCTGTTTTTGGACGGTTATGAATCGCATCAATTAGCGGATGCCCAACAAATTCAACAGGGAAATTATGTTTTACTTCAAAGAAATCTTTTTCAAAAGGCAGTATTACAAACAGTTTGTCAAAATCACTTTTGACGGCTTTAATCCTGTTTTCCTTCCAGGCCCAAATTTGAGGCGCAATATAATAGTGGGTTTTGATGCCTTTCTGCTTTGCCCATTTGGCAATACGCATGTTAAAGCCAGGATAATCAATGAAAATAATTACATCAGGATTGAATTTTTCAATGTCAGCTTTGCAAAATTTGATGTTGTTCAAAATGGTTTTCAGGTTCATTGCTACTTCGGCAAATCCCATGAAAGCCAATTCCCGATAGTGTTTTACTAAAGTTCCGCCAACATTCTGCATCAAATCGCCACCCCAAAACCGAATATCAGCTGCAGGATCTTCTTTGTATAGAGCCTTCATTAAATTGGAACCGTGTAAATCGCCCGAAGCTTCGCCTGCTATAATGTAATACCTCATAACTATAAATTCCAAGTATTGAGTTGCTGAATTGCATGATGTGCCGTCAAGTCAAATTGCACAGGAACAATGGAAATATAACCCTGTGAAAGTGCCCATTCATCGGTGTCTTCACCTTTGTCCTGATTTACAAATTCACCCGTCAGCCAATAATAATCCCTTCCATAAGGTGTCTGCCTTTTGTCAAATTTTTCCATCCAGATGGCTTTCGCCTGACGGCAAATCTTAATTCCTTTGATTTCCTTGGCTTTTAATTTTGGGAAATTGACATTGAGGATGGTGCCTTCAGGTAATTTTTTGGTCAGAACTTCCAAGGCTATTTTTTTGATGAAGGGCTTAATTGTTTCAAAATCGGCATTCCAGGAATAATCCAAAAGGGAGAATCCAATTGCCGGGATGTTTTCAATTCCGGCTTCCACAGCAGCACTCATCGTCCCGGAATAAATCACATTGATGGAAGAATTCGAACCGTGGTTCACGCCCGACACACACAAGTCGGGTTTCTTTTTCAAAATCTCATTTACTGCCAGTTTTACACAATCAACAGGAGTTCCTGAGCAACTATATTCAGTAATTACTGCATTTTCACTTGAAACCTTATTTAGGTACAAAGTATTATTGATGGTAATGGCGTGGCCCATCGCACTTTGCGGACTGTCAGGTGCAACCACGATAACATCGCCAATTTCGGACATTACATCAATTAAGGCACGGATTCCCGGAGCATTGATTCCGTCATCATTGGTTACTAAAATGGTTGGCTTTACTGTCATATTTTTGAAATTGTGTAACTAGCACAGTATTTGTACGTCTAATGCTTTGCAAAATTAAACTATTTTTAAGATTTAATATGGCATCGTTTTTATAACTTTGACCTTTATGTCTTGTGAAATCAATGATAATAACGATTTTTAACAAAACTTTATCTGATTGAGAAATCCTAGACTTAGTTTTTTGTTTACTTTAGATTAAATTTTAATGAATAAATTAATTCAATATATGAAAAGGAATTATAAAATCCTGCTAATTGTAATAGGATTAGCAGTTGGGTTATGGAGTTTCATGCCGAAAGAAAAATCATCTGACCCTGAAAAAGACAAAATGTTGATTGAATTATTGACATTTGTTATCGAAAAAGGGCACTACAATCCGGCCAAAATTGACGATACATTTTCAAAAGGTGTTTACAAGGATTACCTGAACGCATTAGATCCTTCTAAGCGTTTCTTCCTGCAGTCAGACATTGATGAATTCGCCAAGTATGAAAACCAGATTGATGACCAGATTATCAATAAGGATTTGACTTTCTTCGATCTGACTTATACCAGATTGATGAAAAGGATGGATGAATCCAAAGAGTATTACAAAATCGCTTTGGACAAACCATTTGATTACAAGAAAATGGAATCCATAAACACCGATTACGAAAAGCTTCCTTATGCAAAAAATGTTCAGGAACTCAAGGAAAGATGGCGTTTGCAGGTGAAACTTTCTACGTTGTCTTCTCTGGTTGAAAAACAAAAATTGGAAGAGGATTTGGTTAAAGACAAAAACAAATCCTTAGACGAAAAACTAAAGGATTACAGAACCAGCCAAGGTGAAAACCTTACTCCGGAAGGTGAAAAGAAATTTATTGCAGACGTAGAGAAAAAGAAAAACCAAGCTCCAAAAACCTATGATCAACTAGAAAAAGAGACCAGGGAAAGTACGCTAACTTCCTTGAACGACAACTTTAGTTTTATCAAAGATTTGGATAGGGAAGATTGGTTCTCCATTTATGTAAATGCAATTGCTTCACGTTTTGATCCACACACTTCTTATTTTGGCCCAAGCGAAAAAGAGAAATTTGACGTGAGCATGAGTGGAAAATTGGAGGGAATCGGTGCCCGTTTACAAAAGAAAAATGATTTTACTGAAATCACTGAATTAATTTCAGGTGGACCGGCATGGAGAGGTAAACAACTGGAAGCCGGAGATGTTGTCCTTAAGGTGGCACAGGCTGATGCTGAACCGGTTGATGTTGTTGGCATGCGATTGGATGATGTGGTTAAAAAGATTAAAGGCCCAAAAGGAACCGAAGTTCGTCTGACAGTAAAAAAACAAGACGGAACCATCAAGGTAATTACCATCATCCGTGATGAAGTAGAAATTGAAGAAACATATGTAAAATCAAGCGTTGTTGAGAAAGATGGTTACAAATACGGAATCATCTATCTGCCAAAATTCTATATCGATTTTGAAGACCAAAACAGCCGTGATGCCGGAAAAGATGTTGCTTTAGAAGTAGAGCGTTTGAAAAAGGAAGGCGTACAGGGAATCGTGATGGATGTTCGTGATAATGGTGGAGGTTCTTTGAAAACAGTTGTTGATATTGCCGGATTGTTTATCAATCAAGGACCAATCGTTCAGATTAAATCTGCTGCAGGTAAAAAAGAAGTTTTGTACGACAGAGATGCTAAAGTACAATGGGACGGGCCATTAGTAGTTATGATTAATGAGTTTTCCGCTTCTGCATCTGAGATTTTGGCAGCTGCAATCCAGGATTACAAACGTGGCGTTATCATCGGAAGCAAACAATCTTACGGAAAAGGAACGGTTCAGAATGTAATTGATTTGAATCAGTTTGTTCGCGGAAGTACTTACGGCGATTTAGGAGCATTGAAAACTACTACCCAGAAATTCTACAGAATCAATGGTGGTTCAACCCAATTGGAGGGAGTAAAGAGTGACATCGCAATCCCAGACCGATATTCTTATTTGAAAATGGGAGAGAAGGACATTGACAATGCAATGCCTTGGGATAAAATTGACGCTGCAGATTACAAGATTTGGGATAAGCAAAACAACTTTGATTTGGCAATCCAAAAAAGCAGGGAAAGAATGAGCAACAATGCGCAAATGAACCTGATTGATGATAATGCGAAATGGCTTGATGAGCGAAATAAAGAAAATGTTTATAGCTTAAACATAGATAAATTCAAGGCTGAGCAAAAAGCATTGGATGAGAAAAACAAAAAGTACAAACCAATTGTTGACTATAAAAATGCCTTTGAGTTCAAATCACTTCCTTATGAAGTTGAAGAGACCAACAAGGATTCGGTATTGAAAGAGAAACGCGACAGATGGCACGAAAGTTTGTCAAAAGACATTTATATTGAAGAAGCGATTCACATTCTAAATGATTTGCAATCTGAGAATAATAAAGGTTTGACAACAAAATTGAAAAAAGATAAATTGGTAAAATCATAATCTGATTTTGTTATAGAAAAGAAAAGCCACCGAGTAAATTGGTGGCTTTTTTGTTAGCTTCTTAGCTTGTTGAGTTTCTTTTCGGCTTTGTCAATCTCTTCGTGAAGTTCCCTAATCTCTATCTGCTGCTTGCTGATTCTGATGTGTTCCTTTTCGATTTCGATTTCGGTCAGCTTTCCTTTTCGTTTGTTTTTGTCTAATTTGGACAACATTTTTGCCAGCTTTGCAGTTTCTTTTATCATTTTTTCCTTTGCCTTGATTACTTCTTTTTCAGCATCCGCAATCCGTTCCTGTTCCCTTTCAAATTTACGTTACTCCTTTTCCAGTTTTCTTTGATCCTTCTCAACTGCTTTGGCAGCAGCTTCCGCTTCGGCTTTAATTCTTTCGGCCTCTTTTTGATTTTGCAGGGTTGTTTTTTGAATTGCCAGGATTTGTTCTGGTGTAAGCCTTGAAGTTTCTTCTGTGGCAGCAGAATCATCTACTGCTTCAACAGCTACAGTTTTTAGTGCAATCGTATCAACAGCTTTTGTTGTATTGATTTCTTCTTGTGCTATGGCCGGAACAATTTGCGCCAGGAATAGTAATGCGATGAATCTTAGTTTCATAATCGTTCTATTTTAAGTAGAATAAAAGTAGGCAGAAACTATTATTTAAAAAAACCAATTGAAGTTTAAATTACCATTCGTTTACTTTATTGGCGTCCATTTTTAGGAAAATGAACAGCAATATTGTAAAGCCCCACAAACCGGAACCTCCATATGAAAAGAAAGGGAGCGGAACTCCGATGGTTGGAAAAATCCCTGCAACCATTGCGATATTTACAAAGAAATGTATGAATAGAATTCCGGCGACGCAATAACCATAGACCCGGCTAAACTTAGTCTTCTGTCGTTCTGAGAGGTAAATGATCCGCATAATCAGGCAGACAAAAAGCGCAATTACAAAAATAGAACCCAGGAAACCCCATTCTTCACCAACAGTCGTAAAGATATAATCGGTGTGCTGTTCGGGTACGAAACCACCTTTGGTTTGTGTTCCTTCAAGATAGCCTTTCCCAAACCAACCTCCGGAACCAATTGCAATTTCGGATTGGTTAGTATTGTATCCGATGCCTTTCATATCAACTTCCTTTCCAAGCAGGATGTTGAAACGGTCACGGTGATGCTGTTTAAAAACATTGGTAAAGACATAATCTACCGAAAAGGCAAAACCACCAATCATTATAAATATGATGGCACTTAGGATCCAGTTCCTGTTGATAATTCGGCTTCTGTAATAAATAAAAACAATTACCAAACCGGCAATTCCGGTTAATATCAAAGGTTTTATCATTAAGGACAAAACAAACAGGACAATGGCGATGAATCCGGTCCAGACATACCAGGATGGCAAACCTTCACGATATAATATTAAAATGAAAACGCTGTAAATTAAGGCACTTCCTGGATCGTGAGGCACAATCAATAAAATCGGTAAAAATAAGATTCCCAATGCCTGGATCTGCCGGTTCATGTCCTTCAGGTTGACCTGGACATCACTTAAATATTTGGCTAAAGCCAAAGCCGTAGCGGCTTTTACAAACTCAGATGGCTGCAATCCAAAAGAACCGAAGGAATACCAGTTGGCCTGTCCTTTGATGGTTTTACCAAAGACAAATAAACCAGCCAGCGAGAGCAATCCGATAACATAAATTACACTGGAAAACTTTTCATAAAACTTTCCATCCACTGAAAGAACCACAAATATCAATGGAATCGAAAGGATGATAAACATAAACTGCTTACCATAAATCTGGCTAAAATCAAAAATCGAAGTCTCTTCTGCAATGGAAGATAATGAAGAGGAATAAATATTCAGCCAGCCCATTATTACTAATAGAATGTAGATGGTGATGCTTATCCAGTCCAGATTATTTGTTACACTCTGATTTTTCATTTTCCTTAGGAATTAATTTCCTGTATCTTTTTGTTTAATTTGTGGCTTTTCTGATTTGATTTCAGGCTTTACTGCCAAAGGTTTTATTCCCGAATCAATTTTAGATTTGATTAAGGTATCTATTATTGGCTTAGCTAAATATTTATTGTATTCCGCCTCAAGGCTTCCTTCCAGCATTCGTTTTTCCAAATCGGTTCTGGTAATTTTCTTTTTGATATATTTTTCAATCATCAAACTCGTAATAGGACCAGCCCAACGTGCTCCCCAATATCCGTTTTCAACAAAGACCGCAATTGCAATTTTTGGATTATCCTTAGGCGCAAATGCTACGAAGATAGAGTGATCCTGAAGTTTCACACGTTTTCCGTTAATCTTTGCAAAGTTCTCAGCGGTTCCGGTTTTACCACAAATGTCAATTCCTTCAACATTCAGTCCGTGAGCGGTACCAAAATTATAAACGTCAAATAATCCGGAAATCATTGGCTCAAAATACTTCTTATCAATCGTCGTAACATGCTTGGTTGTAAATCTCTTGTCAATAGGCGTACCCTTGATTTTCTTGATGATGTGAGGCGTGTAGTAATATCCGCGATTCGCAACTGTTGCAATCATATTGGCTAACTGGATTGGCGTCATCAAAACTTCCCCTTGACCAATGGCATTCGAAACAATCGTCCTGCTCGACCAACCCCAACCCGGATACATTTTCTTATAGGTTTTAGAAGTTGGTATCTTTCCTTTACGCCCTGTTGGTAAATCATAGCCCATGAATTGCCCAAGGCCAAAACTTTTCAGGTGATTGCTCCATACATCAACACCTTTTGGCGGATTGTTGTATTTGTCAATAGTCCTCATGTAAGAAGTAGAGAAAAAAGTATTACATGATTCGTAAATCCCACGATGAAGCTGCATGGCACCTCCATGGCAGTGGCATTTCATAAAACGGCCTGGAGCGTAGCTGAATCCGTGATGGCAGTTAACCGAAAAATTTTCGTCTATAGCACCTTCCTGTAAAGCCACTAAACCGGTTAAGATTTTAAAAGGGGAACCCGGAGTGTATTCTGCCAGCAATCCTCTGTCGTACAATGGTTTCGCTATGGAATCGTGGTACAGCATCGTATAATTTTTAGAACGCTGCCTTCCCACAAGGATAGCCGGGTCGAAAGACGGAGCCGTTACCAAAGCCAGGATTTCACCTGTTTTGGGTTCGATGGCTACGATTCCACCACGTTTATTGATCATCAATTGCTCTCCATATTTCTGAAGTTCAGCGTCAATCGATAGGTTGATGTCTTTCCCCTGAACGGCGATTGTATCAAATTTCCCTTCTTTATAAGAAGCAATATCCCTGTTGTATTTATCTTTTTGGATGTATTTTACTCCTTTTACTCCGCGTAAAAATTCTTCGTAACTCTCTTCAACTCCTTGCTTTCCAATTAAATCGCCACTTTTATAATACGGATTTTTTTCGATGATTTTATCATTTACCTGAGTGATAAAACCAAATACATTGGCACCAAAAGTCACCTGATAATCACGCAGCGCACGCTTCTGGATATAGAATCCGTTAAATTTTCGCTCTATTTCCTGAAAAGCTGCATATTCTTTTTTGTTGAGCTGCGATAAGAACACCGAAGGAAGCCTTGGGCTGTATACTTTTGCTTTTGCAATTTTTTTAAGGAAGTCTTCTTTGGTGATTTTTAGCAACGAACAAAACTCGGTAGTGTCCAAATCCTTTACATCTTTCGGGATGACCATAATATCATACGAAGGCTGATTGGCTACCAAAAGCTGGCCATTCCTATCATAAATGTAACCGCGTTCAGGATAATCGTAGCTTATTTTGATGGCATTGTTATCTGATTTCAGTTTTAGGGAATCATCAATTACCTGAAGGTAAAAAAGCCGCAATACAAGTAAAATTGTACAAACGAAAATGATTGTAGGCAGCAAAACTTTTCTCATCGCTTACTTGGCTTAATAATGTAGATGATGATAATGCAGGTGATGATTGTGAAAATAGTGCTTAAAATGGTACGAACCAAAATATCCCAAAGGAAACTTATTTTGAAAACCTCAAGAACAAACAGCACAAAGTGATGCAATACAACAGCAATCAAGATGAACGAAAACCGTTCAGGAGTCAATACGTCGTTGAGTTTAACAGTTTGGTATTCATAACTTAAACCAAATGAAAATTTGAAGATGGCCGGTCGATAATAGGCAAGGATCAAACAGGCAGCAGCATGAACGCCGCCAGAATTCCAGAACATGTCCATCAATAAGCCCAGGAAAAAACTAGCGGCCAATAAACCACTTTTATTTCCGTTGACTGGATAAAGAATGATGAAAAGCACATAAGGAAACGGATTGATGAATCCGAAAAGATCAATTCGGTTAAAGATCAAAACCTGCGCAGCAAGCAACAGTATGAACCGGGCAATATTGGATATCAAAGCGCTATTCATCTTTTTTGTTTTGATTTTCTAAATTTTCGATTTCGGCCGCATCCTTATTTTTAATAATGTAAACATGCCCAAGGTTAGTCATGTCATTAAATAATTTGATGTCCAGCGTATAATAATTGGTCTCGTTGTCGATGTAAACCTTGTCAATGGTTCCAATTCCGATATTTTCAGGAAAAACAATCGATTGTCCTCCTGTCACGATGGTGTCGCCTTTTCGAACTCCGGCCAAACGCGGAACGTCAATCAGCTGGACAAAGCCGGTGCTTTTCCCATTCCACACCAAAGAACCAAAGTGATTTGATTTTTTGATTTTGGCGTTGATTTTTGAATTGACATTCAACACGCTGATGATGGTTGCATAATTTTTAGAAGTCTTGTCGACAATTCCAACAATCCCGGCGCTGTTGATTACACCCATGTTTGGTTTTAAACCTGAGGCCGAACCATTGTTGATTGTGATAAAGTTTTCCTGAATGCTGTACGAGTTGTGGATTACCTTCGAGACAATGATATCTGTTTTCTTAACGCCTCGTATGGTATCAATCTGAGGAAGTTTGGTAGTGTCTTTCTGATTGAACAAAATCGATTTCAAACGCGCATTTTCCTGTGCCAGTTCTTCGTTTTGTTTCCTCAGTCCGAAATATTCGTCTATATTGTTTATCTTTTCATAAATCCCACCAGTGAAGAAATTGGCAGAGCTGATGATTTTACTTTTGTGATAGGAATGCGACTGGATTGTGAGCGAAACGGATATTACCAAAAGCAGCAAAAACAGTAAGCGATTACTGTTTTTTAGTATAAAATTAAAAATTTGCTGCATTTTTAAACTGTATAAAGTTTGTTATAAATATCCGTCGAAATAAAGGTAAAAAATAATTAGTGTCGTAGGCTAATTATTTAATTAAAATACTTCTGAATTTAGGAATATTTTTAAGTGCCATTCCGGTTCCACGGACAACAGCTCTTAATGGGTCTTCAGCAATGTAAACCGGTAAGTCTGTTTTTTGGGAAATACGTTTGTCCAAACCTCTTAACATCGAACCTCCACCAGCAAGATAAATACCGGTGTTGTAAATATCGGCAGCTAATTCCGGTGGTGTTTGGGATAAGGTTTCCATAATCGCATCTTCGATACGTTGGATGGATTTGTCTAAGGCTTTTGCGATTTCCCTGTAGGATACTTCAACCTGTTTTGGCTTTCCGGTCAATAAATCTCGACCTTGCACCGACATGTCATCTGGTGGAGTTTCCAAATCATCTGTAGCAGCTCCGATGGTAATCTTGATTTTTTCAGCAGTACTTTCACCCACAAATAAATTGTGCTGGGTTCTCATGTAGTAAACGATATCATTGGTGAAAACGTCACCTGCAATCTTAACAGATTTGTCACAAACAATTCCGCCCAAAGCGATAACAGCGATTTCTGTTGTTCCACCACCGATATCCACAATCATGTTTCCTTTAGGCTGCATGATGTCGATGCCGATACCAATTGCCGCAGCCATTGGTTCGTGGATTAGGTATACTTCTTTTCCGTTTACACGCTCGCAACTTTCCTTTACTGCACGCATTTCCACTTCTGTAATTCCGGAAGGGATGCAAACCACCATTCGAAGTGCCGGTGTAAACATTTTTTTCTTTAAGGCTGGAATGCTTTTGATGAACATCGAAATCATTTTTTCGGATGCATCAAAGTCGGCGATAACCCCGTCTTTCAAAGGACGTATGGTTTTTATGTTTTCATGTGTCTTTCCCTGCATCATGTTGGCTTCCTTACCAACAGCGATAATTTTTCCCGATATTCGGTCACGAGCAACAATTGAAGGGCTATCAATTACGACTTTGTCGTTGTGTATTATCAGAGTGTTTGCGGTACCAAGGTCAATTGCAATGTCCTCGGTCATGAAATCAAAAAATCCCATAGATTATTTTGGGTTTAACGTTTATAAAATTTTATCGCACAAAGGTAAACAAATTAATGTTTAAAATGACGCGTTCCGGTAAATACCATTGCAACATTATTTTCATTACAAAAATTAATGCTGAGCTCATCTTTTATCGAACCACCAGGCTGAATAACAGCCGTAATTCCTGCGTTATGGGCAATTTCTACACAGTCAGGAAAAGGGAAAAAGGCATCGCTCGCCATCACTGCGCCATTCAAATCAAAGCCAAAATTTTGCGCTTTTTCAATAGCTTGTTTCAAGGCATCAACACGAGAAGTCTGACCTGTTCCTGATGCGACTAATGTACTGTTTTTTGCGAATACAATCGTATTTGATTTGGTATTTTTACAAATTTTTGATGCAAATAATAAATCGTCGATTTCCTGTTCGGTTGGAGCTGTATTTGTAACGGCTTTTAAGTCTGATTTTGAGTCGGTTATGTTATTTCTGTCCTGAACCAATAAACCATTCAGGCAAGTCCTTACCTGGCTGTTTGGCAAATCCACATCGTGCTGCACCAAAATAATCCTGTTTTTCTTTTCAGATAAAATGGCGATTGCCTCCTCATCAAAGCCTGGTGCAATTACAACTTCGCAGAAAAGCGGGTTTATTTCCCTGGCGGTAGCCGAATCGATTTTACCGTTTGCAATTAAAACTCCGCCAAAAGCTGAAGTTGGATCACCGGCCAAAGCTGCCATATAAGCCTCTTTCATCGTGCTTCTTGTTGCCAATCCGCAGGCATTGTTGTGTTTTAATATGGCAAAAGTTGGTTCGTTGTTTTTGAATTCCAAAATCAGGTTTACCGCTGCATCAACATCCAATAGATTGTTATAAGACAATTCCTTTCCGTGTAATTTGCTGAACATTTTATCAAATTCCCCAAAGAAAAACCCTTTCTGATGAGGGTTTTCACCATATCTCAAAATCTGTCCTTCCGAAATGCTGGTTTTGAAATACGTCTCATCTTCATTGAAATAATTGAAAATCGCCGTGTCATAATGGGAGGAAACATGGAAGGCTTTAGATGCCAAAAGTTTTCTTTGTTCTAAAGTCGTCGCTCCGTTTTGGGTTGAAATATAATCCAGCAAAAGCGAATATTCATTTACAGAAGCCACGATAACTGTGTCCTTGAAATTTTTTGCAGCAGCGCGAATCAACGAAATTCCACCAATGTCAATTTTTTCAATAATATCCTGTTCGCTGGCACCCGAAGCTACCGTTTTTTCAAAAGGATATAAATCGACAATGACCAAATCAATCTGTGGGATTTCGAAATCCTTCATTTGTGCCACATCGGTTTCATTGTCCTGACGGTTAAGAATTCCGCCAAAAATTTTCGGATGCAGGGTTTTTACCCTTCCACCAAGAATCTCAGGGAAAGAAGTGACTTCTTCAACAGGAACTACCGGAATTCCCAAATTGTTGATGAATTCTTCAGTTCCGCCAGTAGAATAAATTGTAACATTTTGTTCGTGTAGTCTGCGAACTATCGGCTCCAAACCGTCTTTTGAAAAGACCGAAATCAATGCCGATTGGATTGTTTTTGTTGTGCTCATTTTGTAGTTGTGTTTGAGCGAACAAAAGTAGTTTTTTTACAGCCAAAATTCAAGCAAGATTTGTAACAATATTTTATTTTTTCACACCAATAACCGAATGCAGAAAAAAGTAGTGATTTTCATTATTTTTATTGAAATTTACCAAGTCTAATAAAACAACTCTAAATGTTACTCTACTTAAGACTGCTTAAAGAAAGTTTTGCCTTTGCGATGAATGCGCTCCGCAACAATAAACTGCGGACGATGTTATCGCTGCTTGGCGTAACCATTGGTATCTTTTCCATTATAGCAGTTTTGGCAGCAGTAGATTCGCTCGACCGGAAAATCAAGGCGGATTTGAGTACGCTAGACAAAAACACTATTTATTTGACCAGCCAGTCTTTTGGGCCAAGTGATATTCCACGTTGGAAAAGGGAACAATTCCCGAACGTTAAGTACGAAGAATATCAATATTTGAAAACTTCATTGACCGATGTTGAAAATTCCTGTTTTCAATATTTCACCGGAAGCCAAAACATAAAATACGAATCGAAAACCGTTTCCAATGTAAATATGGTTGGCGTGACTTCAGAATTTTTGGATATCCAACGAATGGAATTTGACAAAGGCAGGTTTTTTAATGAACTTGAGTCCAATTCGGGAAGGCAGGTTGTGGTTTTAGGGCATGATATTGCAGAACAGTTGTTTGAAAATGTTGATCCAATTGGCAAAACAATCCGAATGTATGGCCAGCGTTTTACGGTTATTGGTGTAACCAAAAAGAAAGGTTCGGGCATGGATATTGGCGGCGGCGATGATACTTCTGCTTTTTTTCCGGCTAGTTTTCTGAGGAGTTACTACGGGGATAATAATCCAAATGTCTTGCCGGTTGTTGTGATAAAACCTGAAAAAGGGACTGATATGGACGCATTGAAAGGCCAGATTTCGCAGAAATTACGTAATTTCAGAGGTGTGAAGCAGGGCGAAATAGATAACTTTTTCATCAACGTGCTTTCAGGCTTTACTGATATGATTGATGGTGTGATTTCGAATATGAAATTTGGAGGCTGGATTATCAGTTTGTTTTCACTTTTGGTGGGAGGATTCGGAATCGCCAACATTATGTTTGTTTCCGTAAAGGAAAGAACCAATTTAATCGGCATTCAAAAATCATTGGGAGCGAAAAATAAATTCATCCTTTTCCAATTTTTATTCGAAGCAATTATCCTTTGTGTAATTGGCGGAATGATTGGGTTGCTTTTGGTGTGGATTATTGCGCTGATTTTGACCAAGGCACTGGATTTTGAATTTGTCCTTGGCTTAGGCAATATCATCCTAGGAACAAGTTTGGCAGCCATTATCGGATTGATTTCGGGTATATTACCTGCAGTTTCAGCTTCACGTTTAGATCCTGTTGAAGCCATTAGGAGTGGAATGTAATATTCAAATTTTTAAAATTATCCTATAAAAAAATCCCGCTTTCTGCGGGATTCAGTTTTTAAACGATTTCTAGCGTTTTTGCTTTGTTAACAAGATCGACCAGGTTTGTTACGTTCAGCTTGGTCAAAAGACGAAGCTTATAGGTACTTATGGTTTTTTCGTTAAGATTCAAAATTTTAGCTATTTCGTTGTTTTTCTTACCATCGCTCAAAAAGCGCAGTACCTCGATTTCACGATTGGAAAGTTTGCGATACAAACGTTCTGATTTGTTCTGCTTAGCAATTAGAGCCAGGTTTTTCTTGATCTCTTCATTTAGGATAGTCTGGCCTTGGTGAACTTTGACAATTGCTATACCTAAATTTTCCAATTTTGATGTCTTGTGAACATATCCTGCGCAACCTGCCTTTATAGCATTTGGCGCATAGATGTGCTCTGACATGCTACTAAAAATGACAACTTTAGTTTTAGGGAAATTTTTAATGATTGACTTGATTTCATAAATACTTTTTAATCCATCTAATTCCAAATCAATGACTAAGACGTCAATTTCTTTATTTCTTAAGGCATCGGGAACCATAAAAAAATTACCTACGTTTGAAACGACATTTATTTCAGGATGATCCTTGAAATAAGCCTTCATTCCAAAGTGTACAACGGGGAAGTTATCAGCAATGCATAAATTTATCATAATTGTGGTATTTGATAAAAATTAATAAGAATTCTAACTGTAAAGTTAAAAAAATATTATTGAAAAACGCTACAGAAATTAAGATTTTTTCAAATTTATTGGGATTATACATACAGGAATTGGGTTCATTTTATGCTGATTTATCGTATTTAATTTCTTATAAATATTAAAAACATCCTTTTCCCTTCCTGTAAAACTTTCTGCGGTTTTGTTGCTTTCATCTTCAAGCATTGCCCATTCCAGTTCATCATAACTCGCACCAAGCTGATCTTCGTCGGTTCGTGAATCTCCAAACAATCCATCCGTTGGAGCTGCCTTTTGAATAGATTCCGGAATTTGTAAATATTTCCCTAAAGCATAAACATCGCTTTTCATCAGATCGGCAATCGGGCTCAAATCAACACCGCCATCACCATATTTGGTATAAAAACCGACACCAAAATCCTCAACCTTATTCCCGGTTCCGGCTACAAGCAGCCCATGGATTCCGGCAAAATAGTACAAAGTGGTCATTCGTAATCGGGCTCTGGTGTTGGCTAAAGATAAATAAAGCTTCGCTTCGTTCTCAGAATTGGGAACTTCTGTTTTAAATGTTTCAAAAACTGAAGTGAGGTCGGCGATGCTGTTTTTAACATTTGGAAAACGCTTTTTCAATTGTTCAATATGCTCTTTTCCTCTGTTTACCTGCGTTGGATCCTGATGGATTGGCATTTCGATGCATAAGGTTGTTAGCCCGGTTTGGGCACAAAGCGTTGAAGTTACGGCCGAATCAACTCCGCCCGAAATCCCTATTACAAAACCATTTACTTTGGCTTTTTCAGCGTATTCCCTTAGCCAGTTTACAATATGTTGATTTACCCCTTCTACCTGAATTGTGCTTTTTTTAGCCATTTGTTATGAAAGTATTTAGAAACTGAAATGTATATTTGCAAATGTAAAAAATCAAGCGTTTTTGAATTGATTTATTAGATATTATTATGAAAAAATACTTATTTGTTCTTTTTGTTGTGCTGGCTTTTGCTTCATGCGATAAAAAATCAAAAGTTGAAAAAGCAATTGAGGAAACTCCGCCTGTTTCTTTAAAAGTATATCGTTTTGACAAGGCATTTTTTGAAACGCCTCCAAATGAGTTGGCAAACCTGAAGGCTGAATATCCTTTTTTCTTTCCTGAAGGCACTCCTGATAAAGTTTGGACCGACAAAATGCAAAATCCACAATGGCGGGAATTGTATCAGGAAGTGGAAAAAAAGTACGGTGATTTTGGCAAACAAACTTCAGAAATCGAAGATTTGTTCCAACACATCAAATACTTTTTCCCAAATGCAACAATGCCCAAAGTTTATACGGTAATTGCTGAAATGGACTATAACAACAAAGCCATTTATGCCAATGATAAACTCATTATCGCATTGGAATTATACCTTGGAGCCAATCATAAATTTTATGAATTTCCAAAATATTTAGAACAGAATTTCGAAGAACGCCAAATGATGCCCGACATTGTTACGAGTTTTTCACTTCGCAAAATCCCGCCTCCGAAAGACAATACCCTGTTGGATGAAATGTTATATTACGGAAAACAATTGTACCTGAAAGATCAGCTGTTACCAGAATATAATGATGCTGAAAAAATAGGTTATCTCCCGGAACAGCTTAGCTGGTGCCAGGAAAACGAAAGTTACATCTGGCGCTATTTTATTGAAAAAGAGCTTTTGTACAGCACCGATTCCAAACTGCCAAACCGTTTTACCAATTTAGCCCCTTTTTCTAAATTTTATTTAGAAATAGACAATGAGTCTCCAGGAAGGGTAGGACAATGGATTGGCTGGCAGATTGTTCGTTCCTTCATGCAGAATAATGAGGTTTCTTTGCAGGACATGCTTAAAATGGATTCCAAAGAAATATTTGAAAAATCAAAATACAAACCTAAAAAGACAGATGAGTAAAACCATAACTTCCGAAATTACAATTGCAGTAGAATTAGACGAAAACCGCGTGCCCGAAAAACTAATGTGGTCGGCACAAGATGGTGGTGTTGAAAAGGAAGAAGCCAAGGCTATGATGCTTTCCATTTGGGATAGCGCTACCCAGGAAACGCTTCGCATCGATTTGTGGACCAAAGACATGCCTGTTGATGAAATGAAAAAGTTCTTTCACCAAACTTTAGTTGCAATGGCAGATACGTTCCAACGTGCGACACAGGATGAAAAAATGGCCGATACGATGAAAGATTTTTGCGATTATTTTGCTGAAAAATTGGAATTAACGAAATAGTTTCTATTTTTGGGTATTAACCTTTAACAATTCTAAAAATGAAATTATTATTAAAAGGAACGCTTATTGCGTCCGCTTTCCTTCTTTTCTCATGTAGTAGCAGTGATGATAGTGGGGCTACAGGTGAGTGTGAATCTGACATCGCTTTTTTGCAAACGGGTAAATACCTAAAATATTCGATGGATCAATTCGGGACTCCTATTGGAGGTATGAAATTGGAATTCGGTGGTTGTGATGGGAATGGAGTTTTTTCATTAACCAGAAGATATTATAACACCAGCAATGCAGAAACAGGTTCTCAGATTGATAAGCTTAAAAATGAAGCAGGATATATGGCAATCGATGTGGCAAATACTACTGAGGTGTTTTGGGAAAGATTGTTCAAGAAAAATGCCCAGTTGAATGATACCTGGAACGATACGAAAGCTGACGGAACTGTTTATACCCGTGAAGTGATAGACGTTGATTCATTGATTACAGTCCCTGCAGGAACTTTTCATTGTAAAGTGTACAAACAGTACTCTTCAAATTCAATTGGAGACAACTACATTTTCTGGAATGATGAAGTGGGTGAAGTTATGGAAGAATCCATATTTCTAACGATGAAGCTAACAGAACACAATTAAAAAAAGGCGGTCAATTTGACCGCCTTTTTTATAAATTCCCACTTCTAAATATTTCCTCATTTACTCCGTCAATAAACTCCAGGAGCTTTTCCCTTCCTGTGGCTTCAAGCGATGAGGTTACAAAATATTGAGGCATTTCTTCCCAGTTATTTGCCAATAACGCTTTTCTGTAAGCGGCAACATGCGAGTCGATTTTTGTTTTGCTGATTTTGTCGGCTTTCGTAAAAATAATGCAGAAGGGTACTTCAATTTCGCCAAGGTAATTGATGAATTCCAAATCGATTTTCTGCGCTTCAAGGCGAATGTCAATCAGTACAAAAGCACAAACAAGCTGTTCTCTTTTCTCAAAATAATCAGTAATGAATTTCTGGAAAACCTCTTTTGTTTTTTTGGAAACGCGTGCATATCCATAACCAGGCAAATCGACCAAAAACCAATTCAGGTTGATTTTGAAATGATTTATCAGCTGTGTCTTTCCAGGCTTTCCGGATGTTTTTGCCAAATTTTTATTATTGGTCAGCATGTTGATCAGTGAAGATTTACCAACGTTTGAACGACCAATAAAAGCATATTCCGGCAAACGTTCCAACGGACATTTGCTTACATCAGAATTACTGATTATAAATTCGGCAGAATTGATTTTCATGATATTTATTTAAAATAAAAAAGCCCTAAAACAGGACTTTCAGTCTATAGATGTGCTTTTTTAAGCCATTTATGCAACAAGCGGTTAAACTCTTCAGGATGTTCCATCATGGCTGCGTGGCCACATTTGTCAATCCAGTATAATTTTGAGTTAGGCATCAGTTTATTAAATTCTTCGGCAACATCAGGCGGTGTAACCTGGTCATTTTTGCCCCAGATCAAACAGGTTTTTATATGCATTTTTGGCAAATCCTTAGCCATATTATGGCGAATGGCACTTTTGGCAATCGTAAGGGTCTTGATGACCTTGATTCGGTCGTTAACCACCGAAAAAACTTCATCTACAATTTCCTTTGACGCTATCGCAGGATCATAAAATACGGCTTCCGCTTTTTTCTTGATATACTCATAATCACCACGCTTCGGATAACTATCACCCATGGCACTCTCGTAAAGCCCGGAACTTCCCGTAAGGACAAGTCCGGCAACTTTTTCAGGATACACTTTTGCATGGTACAACGCGATGTGTCCACCCAATGAATTCCCTAAAAGAATGACGCGGTCAAAACCTTTAAAAGTGATGAAATCTTTCACATATTTTGCAAAAGCCTTGACATTGGTTTTCAAAATGTTTTGGGTGTACAAAGGCAGCTCAGGAATGACAACTTTATATCCATTGGAAGAGAAATAATCAGCAACTTCCGTAAAGTTGCTCAATCCGCCCATCAATCCGTGAAGAATCACAATTGGCGTGCCTTCACCTGCTTCGTAATAGGAATATCTGCCTTCTTTTTTATGTTTTCCGTCCATGTTAATGCTTGAGTTTTGCCTCGAAAGCAAATATATGATTTTAAAGATAAAAACCCATTTATCTCATCTTTTTTTACCCACTAAAAACGCGATTTTCATTAACATTCCCAAAATACAGATAAAGTATTAATTATCAACAATTCCCCAAATTGTTTTAGCTGAGGGCTTTACTTGGAAAAGACTGCCGGAATGTTCTCATTTCCCTGTTTTTCAATATTTCTTAATGAATCGTTAAAAATTAACTCTAAGCCATTTTCCTAACTTTTTAATCAAAAAGGGTTTAAAGTGGTAAAACTTATTAACAAAGTGGTATTTTGTGGTAAATTGTGGTAATTTATTTTATATTTTTGCTCATATCGAAAACGAAACCAACTTTGAATACCATTATCGGAACATACGAATGCAAGGTCGATGCCAAAGGAAGATTGATGATTCCTTCGGCGTTGAAGAAGCAGCTTGCTAATTCTCTTCAAGATGGCTTTGTCTTGAAGCGTTCCGTTTTTCAACCTTGCCTCGAGTTGTATCCAATGGCAGAGTGGAATTTGATGATGCAGAAAATCAACAAACTCAACCGCTTTGTAAAGAAAAATAACGACTTCATCCGCCGATTTACTGCCGGTGTAAAAGTGGTAGAAGTGGATGACTTAGGAAGGTTATTGATTCCAAAAGATTTAGTGGCGTTTAGTAAAATTTCAAAAGATATCGTCTTGTCTTCTGCTGTGAACATAGTAGAGATTTGGGACAAGGATTTATATGAAAAATCAATTGCAGGCGATGATGTTGATTTTGCAGATTTGGCTGAAGATGTAATGGGAAATGTAAATGATGATGACAATGGAATATCATAACCCGGTTTTACTAAAGGAAACTGTTGACGGATTAAATATCAAACCTGACGGAATTTATGTGGATGTAACCTTTGGCGGTGGCGGACACTCCAAAGAGATTTTGAGAAGATTGGGTCCAAATGGAAAACTCTTCGGATTTGACCAGGATGAAGATGCTCAGGCAAATGCATTGCAGGACGAAAGATTTGTATTGATCCCTGAAAATTTTAGATACATCAAACGTTTTTTGAGATTTCATGGAGTGAAAAGCGTTGACGGAATCCTTGCGGATTTGGGCGTTTCCTCACATCAGTTTGATGTTCCGGAAAGAGGTTTTTCTACACGATTCGATGCCGAACTGGATATGAGAATGAGTAAGAAAAACGAATTGGATGCTTTCAAAGTGGTGAATGAATATGATGAAGCAAATCTAAAAAGGGTGTTTCTGGATTACGGAGAATTGAAAATCGCTCCGGCCTTAGCGAGAACAATCGTAGAAGCACGGGAAAAAAGAGATATAAAAACTACGGATGAGTTAAAAATCGTTTTGTCAAAATACCTGCCGGAACAATTTAAAAATAAAATCCTGGCTCAGATTTACCAGGCAATTCGAATAGAAGTAAACCAGGAAATGGACGTTTTAAAAGAGTTTTTGGAACAGTCACTTGAAATATTGAAACCCGAAGGACGTTTAAGTGTAATCTCTTACCATTCACTCGAAGACCGATTGGTAAAACGTTTCATCAAAAACGGAATGTTCGAAGGAGAACCTGAGCGCGACTTTTTTGGGAATTTTTCGGTTCCGTTCAAAAGCATCGAAAAACTAATCGTTCCAACCGACGAAGAAATAAAAGAGAATAACAGGGCAAGAAGCGCAAAACTAAGAGTAGCTGAAAAGAAATAAGAAATGAAAAAAGGAGTTTACAGCATATTAAAAGCTCGGTTTCTGGTCAATGAAGATGCCACAAGGAATTGGCGTTTTATAGTGTTCCTGTTCATGTTGGCACTTTTGATGATTGCCAACACGCACCGATTCGAACAAAAGGTTTTCCGTATTACCGAATTGACTAATGAAGTAAAGGAATTACGCTCTGAGTTTGTAGACAAACGTTCCGAATTAATGAAATTAAAAATGGAATCGACGGTTTCCGAAAAAATGGAAGAAAGGCAAATTTTCCCATCGTCAGTTCCGCCACAAAAGATAAAAGTTAAAAAACCAGCAGAAAAAAATTTCTTTCAAAAACTATGGCAGTAGAGGATAAACATATCTCTTACCGAATTTATTTAGTTGCGTTCAGCATCTTCTTAATGACCGTAGCAATTACTTTCAAATTGACCAAAATCCAATGGTCTGAAGGTGATTACTACCGAAAGTTGGCGAAGGAAAGAACTGTAAGAAACTTTGTGATTCCCGCCAATAAAGGAAATGTTTATTCGGCTGACGGTAGCTTGCTCGCAACATCCATCCCAAATTACAACATCCGTTTCGACGCAGTTGCTCCAAAAAGCGAAGCGTTTGAGAAAAATGTAAAATTATTATCGGATTCTTTGGGGATAATGTTTGGCAAACCAAGCTCTTTTTATCATACCCAACTGCGAATGGCACGTGCCAACAAGAACAGGTATTTATTGGTTGCACGCGATTTGAGTTATACCGAATACATGAAAATCAAAGGTTTTCCACTATTCAATCTGGGTGCCAATAAAGGCGGAATGATTACCGAACAGGAAACGGTTCGGGAACATCCTATTGGAAAAATCGCTGAAAGAACCATTGGTTACGACCGAATTGATGAAAACGGAATCCGCGTAGGAAAAGGGATTGAATGGTCGTTCCGGAAATACCTTAACGGAAAAGACGGCAAAGTCATGAAGCAAAAAATTGCCAAAGGACAATGGAAACCAATCCGTGATGTGAATGAAGTTGATCCACAGGACGGCTACGATGTAATTTCTACGATTGATGTTTACATTCAGGATATCGCACACCATGCTTTATTAAAACAATTAAAGGAATACAAAGCCGAGCACGGCTGCGTTGTTGTAATGGAAACGAAGACGGGCAAAGTCAAGGCCATTTCGAATCTTGGAAAACTAAACCCAACCGACTCTACCTATTTCGAAACTACCAATTACGCTGTGGCAGAATCCCACGAACCAGGCTCTACTTTCAAACTGGTTGACATGATTGCCCTGCTTGATGATCACAAAATTGACACAAGCGCTGTTTACGACAGTAAAGGCGGTATCATCACTTACCCATCTTTTAAAGGAAAAAAAGTACGTGATTCACACGAAGGTGGTTACGGAAGGATTTCTTTGGCAAGAGGTTTTGAAGTTTCCTCAAATACGATTATGGTTCAGGCTGTTTATGAAAATTACAAAAACAATCCGCAGGAATTCGTGGACCGAATTGACAAAATGGGTTTGAATAAACCATTGGGACTTCCATTCCAGGGTGAAGGCATACCTTATATTCCGCAGCCCGACGACAAACACTGGAGTGCTTTATCATTGCCATGGATGGCTTATGGTTACGGAGTTTCGGTAACGCCTTTGCAAACATTGACTTTATACAATGCCATTGCCAATAATGGTGAAATGGTAAAACCTCAATTTGTTTCTGAAATCAAGGAATGGAATAAAATCATCAAAAAATACGACAAGCAGGTAATCAATCCGAAAATCTGCTCTGATGAAACCATTAAAAAATTGAAAGCGGTAATGCAGAATGTGGTGAAAAAAGGGACAGGCTCTAAGTTGTATTCCAAAGATTTTTCAATGGCGGGTAAAACAGGAACAGCCCAGGCAAATTATGCTAAAAATGGCGGACAGGACAAACATTACATTTCGTCTTTCGTTGGATTCTTTCCGGCAGAAAACCCTAAATATTCCTGCATAGTTGTAGTTCACAAACCGAATACTTCAGGCAATAATTATTATGGTGCCGATGTTGCCGGGCCAGTTTTCAAACGTATTGCGCAAAAGATTTTCACCGATTCGCCATCAACCAACGAAATCAAAAACCTAAACCGAAAAATCAGAAAACAGGAATTGGCTTATGATGATTATAAAATCAAGTTGAATTCGGAAATGAAGGTTATCCCCAATTTAAAAGGGATGAGCGGAATGGATGCCGTGGCGCTTTTGGAAAACCTAAAACTAAAGGTAAAAGTCATTGGAATCGGAAAAGTAAAAAAACAATCGGTTCCGGCCGGACAATCATTGGACAAAAACAAAACAATCATACTCGAATTATCGTGATTATTTTAAAAGACATATTATACAAAGTTGCCATCGAAGCGGTTAAAGGTTCGACTGAGATAACGATCAATAAAATTGAATTTGACTCGCGCAAGGTTCAGGAGAATGATGTTTTTGTAGCCATTCGCGGAACGGTTTCCAACGGCCATGATTTTATTGAAAAGGCAATCAATCTTGGAGCAACGTCTATCGTTTGTGATACTTTGCCGGATGTCATTGTAACCGGAGTTACCTACATCCAGGTGAAAGACACCAATTCAGCTTTGGCATTTTTGGCTGCGAATTACTACGGAAATCCATCACAGAATTTAAGATTGGTAGGCATTACCGGAACTAATGGCAAAACCACAATCGCCTCTTTATTATACCAATTATTCCAAAAAGCAGGTTACAAAGTGGGCTTGCTGTCAACCGTAAAAATCATGGTTGATGATAAGGAATACAAAGCAACTCACACCACACCAGATTCATTGACCATCAATTATTACCTGGCTGAAATGAGCGAAATGGGCGTGGAATATTGCTTTATGGAAGTGAGTTCGCATGGTGTTCATCAAAAACGTACTGAAGCACTACATTTCGAAGGTGGCGTTTTCACAAACCTTTCACACGATCATTTGGATTATCACGAAAGTTTTGCCGAATACCGTGATGTGAAAAAATCATTCTTCGACAATCTGCCAAAATCAGCTTTTGCACTGACCAACATCGATGACAAGAATGGTTTGGTGATGATTCAGAATACGGTTGCCCGAAAACTGACATATGCCTTAAAATCTTATGCTGATTATAAAGCACAGATTTTGGAAAATCAATTATCAGGTTTGTTGTTGAAGATTAACGAAAATGAAGTTTGGGTTCGGTTAATCGGAACTTTCAATGCCTATAATTTATTGGCAATCTACGGAACTGCAGTTGAATTAGGTTTGGATAAATTGGAAGCACTTCGATTATTGTCTGAACTGGAAAGCGTTTCAGGTCGTTTCCAATTTATCGTTTCCGATTCCAAAATCACAGCTATTGTAGATTATGCACATACTCCTGACGCTCTGGATAATGTTTTAAAAACCATCAACGACATCCGTACCAATAACGAAAAATTAATCACCGTTGTAGGTTGTGGTGGCGACAGGGATAAAACCAAAAGGCCAATCATGGCCAACATTGCTACAACATTGAGCAATCAGGTAATTATTACTTCAGACAATCCAAGGACTGAAGACCCAATTGACATCATCGCCGATATGGAAGCTGGAGTTGAGGCTCAAAATCAAAGAAAAACCTTGTCGATTGTCGACAGGAAACAGGCAATCAAAACCGCTTGTCAGCTGGCTGGACCAAATGACATCATCCTGATTGCCGGAAAAGGCCACGAAACGTATCAGGAAATCAATGGCGTACGCCACGATTTTGACGATATGCAGATTGTAAAGGAAATTTTAGAACAGCTAAACAAGTAAACTATGTTATATTATTTATTTGAATACCTCGACAAAACAATGGACATTCCCGGAGCCGGAGTGTTTCAGTACATTACTTTTCGTTCGGCTTTGGCGTTAATCCTTTCGCTGATGATTTCTACAATTTATGGAAAAAAAATCATCCTGTTCCTAAGAAACCAACAGGTTGGTGAAACAGTTCGTGAATTAGGTTTACAAGGACAAAACGAAAAAGCAGGAACGCCAACAATGGGAGGATTGATCATCATCATTGCGACCTTGATTCCGGTTTTGTTGTTGACCAAACTAAATAATATCTACATCATCCTTTTGGTAGTGACTACGCTTTGGATGGGAACCATTGGTTTTATCGACGATTATATCAAGATTTTCAAAAAAGACAAACAAGGTTTAAAAGGAATTTTTAAGGTAATAGGACAGGTCGGCTTAGGTTTAATTGTAGGTTCGGTATTGTATTTCAACCCAACGGTTACGGTTCGTGAAAGGTCTACTACACCTATATCGTTCAATCAGACCGAGAATGTAATTACTGAAACTCCGGCCGAAATTAAATCTACCGTAACCACAATTCCGTTTACCAAAAACAACGAATTGGATTATGCCAAAATCATCGAATGGACTGGCGAAGGTTACGAAAACTGGGCATGGCTAGTATTCATTCCAATTGTGATTTTCATTATTACTGCGGTTTCCAACGGCGCAAACCTAACCGATGGAATCGACGGTCTTGCCGCGGGAACTTCAGCTATTTCAGTACTCGCACTCGGGATTTTCGCCTTCGTTTCGGGTAACCTTATTTTATCAAGCTATTTGAATATCATGTACATCCCAAATTCGGGAGAAATGACGGTTTTCATAGCCGCTTTTGTTGGTTCCTTAATCGGATTCCTTTGGTACAACTCTTTCCCGGCAACAGTATTTATGGGAGATACAGGAAGTTTAACCATTGGTGGAATCATTGCGGTTTTAGCCATTTCGGTTAGGAAGGAAATGCTGCTTCCGGTTTTGTGCGCGATTTTCTTTGCCGAAAATTTATCGGTAATCCTTCAGGTTTCTTATTTCAAATACACCAAAAGAAGATTTGGTGAAGGAAAACGGATTTTCCTGATGTCACCATTACATCATCATTACCAAAAGAAAGGATATCACGAAAGTAAAATCGTAACCCGTTTTTGGATTGTTGCCATACTGTTAGCCATCGTTTCCATTGTGACCTTAAAATTGAGATAATGCAAAGATTGGTAGTACTTGGCGGTGGAGAAAGTGGCGTTGGAACGGCCATTTTGGGAAAGAAACAGGGATACGATGTTTTTGTTTCTGACTTTGGAAGGATAAAAGACAATTACAGGGAAGTTCTTAAGCTTTATGAGATTAAATGGGAAGACGAAACCCATACCGAAGAGCTGATACTGAATGCTGATGTGGTGATGAAAAGCCCGGGAATTCCGGAAAAGGCGCCGATCGTAAAAAAGTTGGTTGCAAAAGGGATTCCGGTGATTTCGGAGATTGAGTTTACAGTGCAGTTTACCAATGCCAAAACCATCGGAATTACAGGAAGCAACGGTAAAACGACAACGACAATGCTGACCTATCATTTGCTAAAGGAAGGCGGGCTGAACGTAGGATTGGGAGGCAACATAGGAAAGAGTTTCGCCTGGCAGGTTGCCGAAGAAAATTATGATTGCTATGTGTTGGAATTGAGCAGTTTTCAGTTGGACGGAAACATACATTACAGGCCCGACATCGCAATAATTACAAATATAAGTCCGGATCATTTGGACCGATACGAATACAATTATGACAATTATATCGCATCAAAATTTAGAATAACAATGAATCAAACCGAGAACGATTATCTCATCTTCGACGCAGATGATGAAGCAATCGAAGGATGGTTCAAAAAAAACAAAACAAAAGCCCAATTAATTCCTTTTTCATTGAACAAAACATTTGAAAACGGAGCATTTATAAAAAACGACATTATGGATATTATCATCAACAACGAAGAATTTGAAATGAAAACCGGAGATATTTCTCTGGAAGGAAAGCACAACATGAAAAACGCTATGGCGGCAACTTCTGTGGCGCAGCTGATGAAAATCAGAAAGGAAACAATTCGTCAGAGTTTATCCAATTTCCAAGGTGTGGAGCATCGTTTGGAAAAAGTGCTCAAGATCCAAAATGTACAATACATTAATGACAGCAAGGCTACCAATGTGAACGCTACGTTTTTTGCATTGGACAGCATGACGGTTCCAACCGTTTGGATTGTTGGTGGTGTTGACAAAGGAAATGATTACAGCGAAATCATGTCGTTGGTTCGCGAAAAAGTAAAAGCAATCATCTGCCTTGGCGTCGACAACAAAAAAATCATCGATGCCTTTGGAAATGTTGTTGATATGATGGTGGAAGTAGACAATATGCGTGATGCTGTGGTTACGGCAAAACACCTTGCGGAAAAAGGCGATGCTGTTTTATTGTCTCCGGCCTGCGCAAGTTTCGACTTGTTCCAAAACTACGAAGACAGAGGGAATCAATTTAAGGCAGCGGTTAAAAATCTATAGAAAATGAAGGAATTAGTAAACAGCTTACACGGAGATAAAGTCATCTGGGCATTCGTTGCCTTGTTGGCGCTTTTCTCGTTTATGCCTGTTTTCAGCGCGAGCAGCAACTTGGCTTACATGCGCCACGGTTCCGGAAATGCCTTTACCTATTTGCTGAAACACGCAGCGCAGGTTTTGGTCGGATTCTTTATTTTATACAAAGTCCACAAAGTTCCTTATCACTATTTCAAGGCAATATCCAAAATCCTGTTGCCTGTCGTTTGGGGATTATTGATTTACACTTTGCTTAAAGGAACCATCATCGACGGAGCCAATGCCAGCCGTTGGATTCAGATTCCATTTATCGGAATTACGTTCCAGACATCAACTTTGGCTTCGATAGTCTTATATGTTTTTGTTGCCCGGTATTTATCCAAAAAGCGCGAAACGCCAATCACGTTCCAGAACTCACTTTGGGAATTGTGGACTCCGGTTTTTGTGACGCTGATTTTTATCCTTCCGGCGAATTTATCCACAGCAGCCTTGATTTTCTCAATGGTAATCATGCTGGTTTTTATTGGAAAATACCCGCTGAAATATATCGGAATCATATTAGGTGCCGGAATCATCGGGCTGACCTTTTTCATTTTGGTTGCCAAAGCGTTTCCGGATGCTTTCCCAAACCGTGTCGATACCTGGATCAGCCGTATTGACAATTTCACCAGCGATAAACCCGACGAGGATGATTACCAAATTGAAAAGGCAAAAATTGCCATTGCCACTGGTGGTGTATACGGACTTGGCCCTGGAAAAAGTGTACAAAAAAACTTCCTGCCACAATCTTCTTCCGATTTTATCTATGCCATTATTGTCGAAGAATACGGAATGTTCGGAGGATTATGTGTTCTCGGATTGTACCTTTTATTGCTGTTCCGATTTGTAGTGGCGGCGCATAAAGCCAATTCACTTTTTGGAAAACTTGTCGTCGTTGGATTAGGTTTTCCCATAATATTCCAGGCAATGACCAATATGGCTGTTGCTGTCGAGCTGCTTCCGGTGACGGGACAGACGTTGCCATTGATTAGTTCCGGAGGAAGTTCCATCTGGATGACCTGCATTGCACTGGGAATCATTTTGAGCGTGACCAAAAAAGAGGAGGAAATCGCCAAAGAAATGGACGAAAAACAAAAACGCGAAGATGCTTTGCAAAAACTTATCGATAAACAACTACAGGAAGATGAAGAAGCCGAGAAAGTAGAACTCGAAGGTTTCTCAATTGTAGATACTGCAAATCCAATGAGTGCTGTTTTAAATAAAAAATAAAATGGGAAAACTAAAATTCATATTAAGCGGAGGCGGAACGGGTGGACATATCTACCCGGCGATTGCCATTGCCAATGAATTGAAGTTGCGCTTTCCGGACGCTGAATTTCTTTTCGTTGGTGCCAAAGACAAAATGGAGATGCAGAAAGTGCCCCACGCAGGATACAAAATCGAAGGGCTTTGGATTGCCGGTTTGCAACGAAAACTGACGTTGCAAAACCTGATGTTTCCAATAAAGGTGGCAAGCAGCTTGTGGAAATCCAGAAAAATAATCAGGGAGTTCAAACCGAATGTAGTAATAGGAACCGGAGGTTTCGCCAGCGGGCCATTATTACAGGCTGCCAATAGTTTAAATATTCCAACAGTAATCCAGGAGCAAAATTCCTATCCCGGAATTACAAACAAACTCTTGAGCAAAAAAGCGGATGCGATTTGTGTGGCTTATGAAAACCTGGAACGCTTTTTTCCAAAAGATAAAATTGTCTTCACCGGAAATCCGGTGCGCCAGGATTTGTTGGAAATTGATTCCAAACGCAGGGAAGCGATTAGACATTTCAATTTAGACCCTAATAAGAAAACACTTTTGGTGCTTGGCGGAAGCCTTGGTGCCCGAAGATTGAATCAATTGATTGAGAAAGAAATTTACAATATAGTTTCCAAAGACATCCAGATTATCTGGCAGTGTGGCAAATTGTATTACCACGATTACAACCATTTCACTGATGGTAAGGTTGTGCAGGTTGTTTCGTTTATTGATAAAATGGATTTGGTTTATGCTGCAGCCGATTTTGTGATTTCAAGAGCAGGAGCATCCTCGGTTTCCGAATTATGTTTGGTAGGCAAACCAGTGATTTTCATTCCGTCACCCAATGTTTCGGAAGACCATCAAACCAAAAATGCCAAAGCAATTGTGGATAAAAAAGGCGCCATACTGATAAAGGAAAATGAATTGGAAACAACCTTCGAACCGATATTTTCGAATTTGGTTTTCAATGAAAATTTGCAAGCAGAGTTAGGTCAAAATATTAAAAAACTGGCGAAGCCAAATGCTACAAAAGATATAGTGGAACAAATAGTCAAGCTGATAAAATAATGAATGATGCTTTAACAGGAGTGATTTTTCTTGTCATTGGATTAGCCTTGGTTTCCTATGTTTTTGATAAAAGAAAGAAAGAGAAAAGTATAAATGATATGAAGGGATATATAGCAGGATTTGGATCTATAATTTTTGGAATATATCTAATTATTCAAGCTATAATAATTAAAAATAAAAGTGAATTTAAGTCAGATAAATAACGTCTATTTCATCGGGATTGGTGGTATCGGAATGAGTGCCTTGGCACGCTATTTCCAATACATCGGTAAGAATGTTTCGGGTTATGACAAGACTCCGACGATGCTTACGGATGAACTGATTGCAGCTGGAATGGACATTCACTTTGAAGACAATATCAACCTGATTCCAAAGGATTATTACATCGAAAATACTTTGGTGATTATTACGCCAGCGGTCCCGATTTCGCACTCGGAATGGAACTATTTTATCGAAAGGCAGTACCAGGTAAAAAAACGGGCCGAAGTTTTAGGCATTATTACCAAAGATACCTTTTGTTTTGCCGTTGCCGGAACGCATGGGAAGACAACAACTTCAAGCATCCTTGGCCATATTTTGTATGAAAGCGGTGCCGATGTTACGGCGTTTATTGGTGGTATTGTAGAAAATTATAATTCCAATTTGATTGGAAACGGAAAAACAGTTACAGTTGTTGAAGCAGACGAATTTGACCGTTCGTTTTTGCATCTGCATCCCAACATAGCCTGCGTAACCTCTATGGACGCTGATCATTTGGATATTTATGGCGATAAGAATGCCATCGAAGATTCGTTCAGGGAATTTGCCGATAAGGTGGAAGACAAAAAGAATCTGTTTGTTCCGAAAGGACTGCCATTGGAAGGCCTGACTGTGGGAATTGATGAAGCGTCAACTTTCAAGGCGTTCAACATCAGGATAGAAAATGGCTATTATGTTTTTGATGTGCAGACGCCATCAGAAACCATAGAAAATATACAATTCGGTTTGCCGGGAAGGCACAATTTAATGAATGCGCTAATGGCCTTAGCAATGGCAAAAACGTATGGCACCCCGACCAGTGCCATTGCTAAAGCATTAGCAACTTTCAAAGGAATACAAAGAAGGTTTTCTTATCAAATCAAAAATGAAAATCGGATTTATATTGATGATTATGCGCATCATCCAACCGAAATCAATGCTGTGCATCAGGCAGTCCGCGAGTTGTATCCGCGCGAAAAAGTTTTGGCAGTTTTCCAGCCACATTTGTTCAGCAGGACCAAAGATTTTGCAGATGATTTTGCCAAAAGCCTGTCTCAATTTGACGAAATTATCTTGATGGATATTTATCCGGCACGCGAATTACCGATGGAGGGAATTACGTCAGAATGGCTGCTTTCAAAAATTGAAAACAGGCATAAAAAATTGGTTTCAAAAACCGATTTAATTCCGTCAATTTTAGAAAGTAAAGCCAAAATTATTGTGACCATCGGAGCAGGAGATATTGGTGAATTAGTTCCAAAAATTAAAAAGGCATTATCATGAAAATATTTAACTGGACAAATATCAGGTTGGTGTTGATGGTTATCGCTGTAATAGCCCTGTTTTCGTTCACTTCGTACAGAAATGAGCACCGGAAAATCAAAAAAACAGAGGTTGTTTTTGTCGGAGAAAACGCCTTATTTCTGAAGCCTGAAATGGTTAATAAATTGTTAATAGAAAAAAATCAAGACCTAAAAACATTCGATAAAGTTGATTTAGATTTGAAGAAATTGGAGACGTCCATCAATAAACAGCAAATGGTCCAAAAAGCGGATGTTTTTGTGAGTGTTGATGGTGTCCTAAAAGCGGTGGTGAAACAAAAAACACCAGTGGGAAGAGTGTTTGATGAGACGGGTTCTTTTTATATTGATTATGAGGGAAATAAAATGCCGCTGTCAGATAATTACACAGCCAGAGTGCCGCTACTATCGGGGGAAATTACAGTAGTAAAAAAAGAAAAATTATCTGAAGTTTTAAGGATGATTAATGAAGATGAGTTTTTGAAAAAAAATATCATCGGTGTGCAGGTTTTGCCTAACGGCAGCTTAATCATGGCAAACAGGAATTATGATTTTCAGATTGATTTCGGACGAACGATCAACATTGAAAAGAAATTTAAAAATTATAAGGCATTTTTTCAAAAAGCGGTTTCAGACAGCACTTTGACAAAATACAAAAAGATTAACCTGAAGTTTACTAAGCAAGTGGTTTGCATTAAATAGAAGATTATGGAAAAAGAGAATATTGCAGTAGGTTTAGACATTGGGACAACCAAGATTGTTGCCATGATTGGCAAGAAAAATGAGTATGGGAAGTTAGAGATTTTGGGTGTTGGAAAATCCAAAAGCCTTGGTGTGGCTCGTGGCGTTGTTAACAATATTACTCAAACCATCCAGTCTATCCAGCAGGCAGTCATTGAAGCAGAAGCAAAATCAGGATACAAAATAAACGATGTGGTTGTTGGGATTGCCGGACAGCACATTCGAAGCATTCAGCATACCGATTACGTAATCCGAACAAATCCTGAGGAAGTAATCAGCGGAAAAGACATTCAGTTGTTGATTGACCAGGTTAATAAACTGGCGATGCTTCCGGGTGAGGAAATTATCCACGTATTGCCACAGGAATTCAAAATCGACGGTCAGTCTGAAATCAAGGAACCAATCGGAATGTACGGCGGAAGGCTGGAAGCAAGTTTCCACGTAGTGGTTGGACAGGCTTCTTCTATCCGAAATGTCGGAAGATGCATCCAGAGTTCAGGAATTGAATTATCAGGATTGACCTTGGAACCTTTGGCTTCGGCTGATGCGGTGTTGAGCCAGGAAGAAAAGGAAGCCGGTGTAGCTTTGATTGACATAGGTGGTGGAACAACGGATTTGGCCATTTTCAAAGATGGAATCATCCGCCACACGGCAGTAGTTCCTTTTGGTGGGAATGTAATTACCGATGACATCAAGGAAGGTTGTTCGATTATCGAAAAACAAGCCGAATTATTGAAAACAAAATTTGGTTCAGCGTGGCCAGGCGAAAATAAGGATAACGAAATTGTTTCGATTCCGGGATTGAGAGGAAGAGACCCAAAAGAGATTTCATTGAAGAACCTGTCAAAAATCATCCATGCACGTGTGGTTGAAATCATTGAGCAGGTTTTCACCGAAATCAAAGCTTACGGACATGAAGATCCACGTAAAAAGCTAATCGCCGGAATTGTATTGACTGGTGGAGGTTCGCAATTGAAACACATTAAACAGTTGGTGGAATACATCACCGGAATGGATACGCGAATTGGTTATCCAAATGAACATTTGGCAGGAAATTCAAGCGAAGAGATTTCAAGCCCATTGTTTGCAACAGCAGTTGGATTGGTAATGAACAGCATCGAAAACAATTCGAACAGTGCCTATAAAATTGAATTGAAGGAAGTGGTTGCCGAAGCTCCGAAGCAGGTTGTTTACCAGCAGGCAGCTCCGGTTGTAGAGGAAGAGAAAATCGAACCGGTTTCGGATGTGATTGAAGAAGAAATCAACCTTGAAACGGAAACGACAGAGCACAAAATCAAAAGGTCGTTTTTTGACCGTTACGTTGAAAAGATCAAGGATTTCTTAGACAACGCTGAATAACAGAACAAGACAGAAAGTACAGAATATATAATACCTAATACCAAAAGAAGTATGATAAGCAACTCAGAATTTGGAAACATCTCATTTGATTTACCAAAAAATCAATCAAATGTGATTAAAGTAATCGGAGTTGGTGGCGGAGGAAGTAACGCTATCAATCACATGTTCAAACAAGGAATCAAAGGCGTTGATTTCATTGTTTGCAACACCGACTCACAAGCACTTCAGAACAGTCCTGTGCCTAACAAAATCCAATTGGGTGTAAACCTTACGGAAGGACTTGGAGCAGGAGCAAACCCTGATGTGGGTCAACAGTCTGCCATCGAAAGCATTGGCGACATCGAAAAGATGTTGGATACCAATACCAAAATGGTTTTCATTACGGCAGGAATGGGTGGCGGAACCGGAACCGGTGCTGCTCCTGTGATTGCACAATTAGCAAAGGAAAGAGACATCCTTACGGTTGGAATTGTTACGATTCCGTTCCAGTTTGAAGGAAAGGTTCGTTCTGAGCAGGCATTATTAGGTGTTGAAAAATTAAGAAAGCAGGTTGATTCATTGATTGTAATCAACAACAATAAGTTGAGGGAAGTTTACGGAAATCTTGGTTTCAAAGCCGGATTCTCTAAAGCTGACGAAGTGTTGGCTACAGCTTCACGCGGAATTGCGGAAGTAATTACGCACCACTATACCCAAAACATCGACTTAAAAGACGCCAAAACTGTTTTGTCGAATAGCGGAACAGCCATTATGGGTTCTTCAATCGCTACCGGTGATAACCGTGCAAAAGAAGGAATCATTGCTGCCCTGGATTCTCCGTTGTTGAATGATAATAAAATCGCAGGTGCCAAAAACGTATTGTTGCTTATCGTTTCCGGCTCAAGTGAAATCACTATCGACGAAATCGGAGAAATCAATGACTATATCCAATCGGAAGCAGGCCATGGTGCAAACATCATCATGGGTGTTGGTGAAGATGAAACATTAGGTGAAGCGATTGCCGTTACTATCATTGCTACAGGTTTTAATGTAGAGCAGCAAAATGGTATCGTAAATACTGAAGTTAAGAAAATCGTTCATGCTTTAGAAGACAATCAAACGATTGTTCGCGATTTAACCCAAAAACCGGTTGACGTTTTCAAAACGATCATCGACACTCCGGCTGCTGAAGTTAAGGAAGAGAAAATCGTATTCGAATTGATCGAAGATGAATTAGAAATTGATGCTCATGTTGCTGAAATTGAAACAAGCGTTAGCGAACTGGCTGAAGAAACTCCATTAACATTTGAAGTAGCAGAGCCAA
This sequence comes from Flavobacterium wongokense, assembly GCF_021608265.1. Classification (GTDB taxonomy): domain Bacteria; phylum Bacteroidota; class Bacteroidia; order Flavobacteriales; family Flavobacteriaceae; genus Flavobacterium; species Flavobacterium wongokense. Next base: position 406,150 of record NZ_JAKIHP010000001.1, on the reverse strand, counting down.
TCGCATTCGAAGCTCCGCAAACTCCAACAGCTGTAATCGACGAAAATGAATTAATCGCAATGAACCATTTCATCAGGAACCTTGATGTGACTTTTGAAATTGTTTCCCCAATAAAAGACATCGATTACAAAGTAACGACTCCTGAAGTTAAGGAAATGAAAGTAATCGAGCCAATCATCGAAAAAGAGGAAGAGCAGATCACCTTCACTTTTGACATGCCGGAACTGCCAACATTCGAAAGAGTAGCAGAGGTTAAGCCAATTGAAGCTGTTGAAGAAAGCAGGATTGTTTTCGACCTGTCGGAAGCAGCGGTAAATGAAATCACTGTGAACGAACCGGTAGAATTCGTGCCAATGACCGAACTTAACGAAGAAGGCATCATCAAATATTCTTTGGAAGAGTACATGGAGTTGGAAAACGATTTGTTGAACTCAAAACCTGCTGCGGCAGCAATCACTGAAGAGCCAATCGCAGAAGAGCTGAACATCACCATGAAGCCACAGGCAGAGGTTGAAAAACCACAAACTGTTGTTGGGGCTTTCGAAGACATTTCACCAGTGGAAATGACTATTGAGGAGACTTTGAAACACCGAGCTGATGATAGAAGAAGAAAGTTGAAAGAGTTCAACTATAAATTCCATAACAATCCTTCAAAAATTGAGGAAATGGAAAAAGAACCGGCATACAAACGCCTTGGAGTAGATCTGTCACAAAATACTCAGGATACAAACTCAAGATTGTCGATAGGAACTGACAGCAACGACGACATGCAGTTGCGTTCAAACAATTCCTTCTTGCATGATAATGTGGATTAAATCTACAGATAACCCCAAAATCCTTAACCCGTCTCGTTAGAGACGGGTTATTTTTTTATTTGGAGCGACCGAATAGAAAATATAGTAAAATTCACATCAAAATATAGTAAAAACCCTAAGGATAATTTCCTACTTTGTCCGTAGTATTGCCTTACCCATTCGGCAATTAATTTCATCCCCAGTTACATTGCAACCTGCTCATTATTTTGAACAATCATAATACCTATTGAGACAGGTTTTATACATATTGTTTTTTGCTTGAAATCACCCGAAAACGGCATTGCTATTTTCGGGTTATTTTTTTACCTTCGCAAAGCTTTTTAGGAGCGAATGGTTGGGGTATTTTTTGCCATCCATTTTCCTGCTGTCCGCGCTACATGGTAGCTAGCTGCCATCAGGGCTAAAAAGGAAACCATTTAAAACAAAATTAAATCATACGACTATGAGTTTATCAACCCAAATAATGGACGAAATGAAAAATGCCATGCGTGAAAAAAACACCATCGCATTGGAAGCGCTTCGTGCCATCAAATCGGAACTTTTATTGGCCCAGACTTCCGGGAACAATACAGAAATCACCGAAGCTGACGAAATCAAGATTTTGCAGAAACTGGTTAAAATGCGTAAGGACAGTGCCGAAATCTTCACCAAACAAAACCGTGCTGATTTGGCTGAACCCGAATTGGCGCAGATTGCCGTGATTGAGAAATTCCTTCCGGCACAGCTTTCCGAAGCAGAGGTTGAAGCAATCATTACCAAAATCATTGCAGAAACCGGCGCATCCGGAATCGCATCGATGGGAAAAGTAATGGGATTGGCAACCGCGCAGATTGGTGGCCAGGCGGAAGGCAAAACCATTTCGGCTATCGTTAAGAAACTTTTGGTGTAACAACCAATAATGGCTCCGTAGTTCAACTGGATAGAATATCAGATTTCGGCTCTGATGGTTGCAGGTTCGAACCCTGCCGGGGTCACATTTGAAATTAAAAGGAGGACAGCCAGTGGCTGTCAGGTAAAAAGAGTGCTCAAGAGCACTCTTTTATTTTTCAAAGCGGAGCTATGTCTGGGAAGATGTAGTCAACCCTGCCGGGGTCACATAATAAAAAAGCACTCCACAGAGTGCTTTTTTAATTTATAATTTCCCGAATAATTTATCAATCTGCAGTTTGGTTAACCACACGGTTACACCACCTTCTTCCTTACTGTTGTAACTTATCTTCATCTTCACGCTGGCAATATTCATCTCTTTTTTGTATTGAAGGTTCACGGTTTCATTCGGCAGTTCAATCTTAATGTCTTCTTTCGGTTGGTTTGCCATACCGTCCATAATGACACTATAAAATCCCTCCAGTGCGCCATCAACATCCTTAAAGCTAAAGGTTTTGAATTCGGCTACCTGTGGTTTGTTGTTATTCTGGTATTTAAATGTAACAAGGTCGCCAGTCTTTGTAATTTCTACGGTACTCAAAGTCGGTGTTCCCACCTTACCGATGATAACAGGTTTTGCTTCTGCCTTCGCAACCTTTATTTGGGCATTGGCTGCAAGGACAAGGAATAGGAACGATAATGATAGTAATTTCTTCATAGTGTTGTAAGTTTTGATAAAAGTAAAAAAAAATATCATTCCTTGAAATAAGATTCTTTCAGTACTTCCTATTCCTTATCTAAATTTATATCTTTCCAAAATGGAAATCGTCTTCATAATCTTTTTACTGGCCATTACAGCCGCAATTGTATATTCTGGTATGTTTTTCATCAGCCTTTTGGACGATATCAGCATTGCTTTATTCAACAGGCCTCTTTATATCCACCTGTATTTTAGGCCTAAGAAAGTAAGCCCGGAACAGGAGTACCTGCTGCGTCAGAAATTCCGGTTTTATCAAAAACTAAATGACAAACAGAAGATTTATTTCCATCACCGGTTAGCGTGTTTTATTGAGAAATACCAATTTATCCCGCTTGAAGATTTTGTGGTAACCCAGGAAGTGGAAACGCTCATTGCGGCAACTTATGTGATGCTGACTTTCGGGATGCGGCAGTACCTTGTTGATGCTTTTGACAAAATCATCATTTATCCCGAAAAGTACCTGTCAACGCAAAGCCAGGAATACTATAAAGGCGAATTCAATCCAAAGATGAAGGCGATTGTTTTTTCCTGGAAGGATTTTAGGGAAGGCTACGAAATCGACAATGATAACCTGAATCTTGGAATCCATGAATTTTCGCATGCCGTTCATTGCCATAGCATGCAAAGCAATGATGCAAGTTCGCTGACGTTTAAAAAGTATTACACCCAGCTTTCGAAGGAAGTGAATTATGAACCCAATAAGCAAAAGCTCATTAATTCCGATTACTTCCGGATTTATGCCTATACCAATAGTTATGAATTCATTTCGGTAATGATCGAGCATTATTTTGAAACACCAATTGAATTCAGGAGTAAATTCCCCAAATTGTACCAGAATGTCAGCCGTATGCTTAACCACAAACCCTGATTTTTACCAGAAGATTTAAGACAGGGAAGATTTAATAGACACTAAGGTGGTAATTATGAAAGGTTTACTTTATCGTGTATAACTTTAAGGCCGTTTTATGGCGTAGGTTTGCGGTAAGGAAGGTTACTTCCTATTTTTTATATTTCTAACATGTCAAATTAATATCATGGGTACAAGAGTTAAAACACTGCATAAGAGAATTACACCACAATATGTAACTGCTTTTCTATTCCTTTTTCTTTACGCTAACGGATTTGCCCAACTATATTCTAATGGCAATTTGTCTACGGGAGTTTTATCTAAAAGTGGCTTGATAGCACCAGCTGGTTATTCTTGGAGCGAACTCCAAAACGATAATGGCAACACAACTGAATGCAATAAGAGTAGTGGTTTTGCAGGTTATTTTAATACTGCTGGGACTTCCAGTTTTGAATTAGCGGATGATTTTGTTGTTCCTGCAGGACAGCAATGGAATATCACAAGTTTTGATTTTTTTGCCCACCAAAATAGTTTTACAGGTACAACAATTCCTGTTGATCAATTGAGGATTGAAGTTTGGAATGGGGACCCTTCATTGCCAGCGTCAGAAGTTGTTATTGGTGATATGACAACTAATGTGTTAGACGCACCTAATAGTACTGGAAATACTTTTATCTATAGGATAGCCAACTCCATTATTGGCAACCCAATATTTGCGCCAAATACCAACAGGAAAGTTTGGAAAATAAAAGGGAATATTAACACCATACTGAATTCAGGAACTTATTGGGTTGTGTATCAATTTCACGCAATTAACGATGGTGCCATTTTTATTCCTACTGTAACAATTGAGGGAACCAGAGGAGTAGCAGGTTGGAACGCAAAACAAAATTTTGTTGCTAATACCATTCCTGGAACGGTTTTAGGATGGGCGAATGTCATAGATATTGGTGATCCGGATACCGCTGCTGATGTTCCGCAAGATTTGCCTTTTTCGATAAATGGAACAATTGTGAACTTAAGTACTTTAGAAAATGATTTTTCGGCTTCGGTACTAGTTTATCCTAATCCAACTAAAAATACGCTCAATATTTCAAATCAAAACAATACTGCCTGGAACAGTATCACTATTTTTGATCAGTCTGGAAGAAAATTAAAAAGCATAACAGCTGCTGAAACTAGCATTGATGTTTCGGAATTTGCATCTGGGAATTATATTTTAAAAATTAAATTTGATGATGCTACTATTGTAAAACGATTTATAAAAATGTAATATCGCCACCTTTAACAATATAACTGACCCAGAAGTTTTCTTCTGGGTTTTGTCTTTTAAACTTTTACTCTACCAAAAAGCAGTATATAAAGCTGCTAAAATCCCGATGATGATGATGGAACCCACCATAAATCCGGGTGAAACCTTAAACATGGATTTGTCGATTTCCAAACCATTTGGCTGCACTCCTTTTTTCGTTTCATAAATACTGATGATGTACATCCCGATTACGCAAATCAGGAAGACAAACCCCATTCGGTCCACAAAAGGAATTTCATAGATTCCATCTGCATTCGGAACCGCGAAACCAAAGTCATACAGGAAATGAAGGTCTACAAAACCCGGCATGAATTTGAATACAATCGAAAGCAGGAATCCTCCGATGGTTGCAAACAAGGCCGCATTTGAAGTTGTTTTTTTCCAGAAAAAACCAAGTATAAACATCGCAAAAATTCCCGGACTTACAAATCCGGTATATTCCTGAATGTATTGGAAGCCACCTTTTTTATCAATTCCCAAAAGCGGCGCAACGATTACCGCAATAATCATGGCAACAATTATGGTCACTTTTCCAATCTTTACCAATTTCTTTTCGGAAGCATCCACATTTATTTTTTCTTTGTAAATGTCGAGGGTAAATATCGTCGCGATACTATTTGCTTTTCCTGCCAAAGAAGCCACGATTGCCGCAGTCAAAGCTGCAAATGACAATCCTTTTAGTCCGGTTGGCAATAAGTTTAAAAGCGTCGGATACGCTCTGTCCGGATTTAACGAACCATCTTGTAACATTTCGGTTTGGAAGCCCCCTTTTTGGTATAAAACATATGCTGCGATTCCGGGAATCACTACAATTAATGGCATCAATAATTTTAGGAAGGCTGCGAACAGGATTCCACTTCGCGCTGTTTTGATATCTGCACCCAAAGCACGTTGGGTAATGTATTGGTTGCAACCCCAATAATTCAGGTTGATAATTAACATTCCACCGATAAGTACAGAAAGTCCGGGTAAGTCCATATAGTTTGGATTCGTTTTTTCAAAAATCATGTGGAAATGGTCGGCCGCATTGTCTTTCATCAAATGAAAACCATTGATGACTCCACTTGAACCAAATTTTTCGGCAACCAAATTCAACGCCAGATACGTAGTAACCAATCCACCCAAAATCAAAAAGAACACCTGGATGACATCGGTAAAACCAATAACCTTCATTCCGCCAAGCGTAATCATAACGGCAAAAATCGCCAGGAAAACCATGCACAAAGTCAGGTTTAGCCCAGAAATGCTGCTGATTGCCAAAGCTCCGAGATAGAGAATGGAAGTCAGGTTGACCAACACATATAGCAACAGCCAAAACACCGCCATAATCATGGCTACATTGCCGTTGTAACGCTGGTTCAGGTATTGTGGCATCGTGAATATTTTGTTTTTCAGGTACACCGGAATAAAGAATACCGCGACGATGACCAAAGTCAAAGCTGCCATCCATTCATAGGTCGCAATTGCCAATCCCATTTTGAAACCGCTGCCACTCATTCCGATGAATTGCTCCGCGCTGATGTTACTCGCAATCAACGATGCGCCAATTGCCCACCACGTTAACGAACCTTCAGCCAAAAAATAATCGGTGCTGCTCGATTCTATTTTCTTTTTTTTCCTGTAAATCCACAATCCATAACCTACGATGAGGACAAAATAGCAGAAGAAAACGATATAATCTTTGGTGTCTAAGGTTTGCATATTACTTGGTTTTATAATGGTTGGTTGGTAGCTCTCTTAAAATTTTGGCACTTTGTTCGGGTGAAATATCGCGTTGTGCTTCGCCTAGCATTTCGTAGCCCACCATAAATTTCTTTACGGTTGCCGAACGCAATAATGGCGGATAAAAATGCATGTGGAAATGCCATTCGGGATGCGAAATCCTATCGGTCGGTGCCTGATGGATTCCGGCAGAATACGGAAACGAAGTTTCAAAAAGATTGTCGTATTTGACCGTAATGATTTTAATGATTTCGGCGAAAGCCTTGGTTTCCTCATTGGTCATTCCGATGATATTGCCAAAATGCCTTTTGCTGATGATCATCGTTTCATAAGGCCAGATTGCCCAAAACGGAACTACAACGGCAAAGTGATTGTTTTCAGCTACAATACGTTCATGAAACTCCAATTCCTGGCTTAAATAATCTTTCAGTAAACTCGTTTTATTTTTTTCAAAATAATTCAACAGGCTTTTTTGAGTTTTTTCTACCTGCGTTGGCAATGAAGACTGCGCCCAGATTTGCCCATGTGGATGCGGATTGCTGCATCCCATAATACTTCCTTTGTTTTCAAAAATCTGGACATAGTTGATAAAGTCGTGGCTTCCGAGTTCGATGTACTGTTCTTTCCAGGTCTGCACCACTTTCTCAATTTCCGAAACTTCCATTTCAGGTAAAGTCAGATTGTGTTTTGGCGAAAAGCAAACCACTTTATTAATGCCTCTTTCGGGTTTTAATTGGAATAAGTTTGAAGCTTCATTCTCAAACGAAACTTCTTCCTGAAGCAAGGCTGAAAAATCATTTTCAAACACATAGCAATCGGTGTACTCTGGATTTTTAATGCCATTGGAACGAACATTTCCCGGGCATAAATAACATTCCGAATCATATTCAGGGCGATTGTCTTCGTGCAGCTTTTCGTTTTGTCCCTGCCACGGACGCTTGTTGCGATGCGGGGAAACCAAAATCCATTCGTCTAATAACGGATTGTAACGGCGGTGTGGATGTTCGTTGGTTTTAAACGGCTGCATAATTAATTTTTGTAAAGTGTTGTTCCTTTTGAAATCTTGATTTTATAAGGCTTTAATTCGATACCAAAAGCGGTTCTGTATTGTTGCGACACTCTTTCGATGAGCTCGTCTTCGGTTCCTTTTTCTACGAGGTTTATCGAGCAGCCACCAAATCCGCCACCCATCATTCGGGCACCTAAAACGGTTTTTTCATGCTGAACGGAATCGACCAAAAAATCAATTTCATCGCAGCTTACTTCATATTCCTTTGACAAACCTTTGTGTGCTTCCGACATTAATTGGCCTAACTTCTTGAAATCAGAATTGGTCAAAGCATCGGCAGCATCAAGTACGCGCTGGATTTCCTTTACCACAAAAAGGCAGCGTTTGAAAACAATCGGACCTAATTCCTGTTCCAAATCCAAAACTATCTTTTCGGTACAATTCCTAAAAGTGCGCACTTCAGGGAAATGCTGTTTTATGATGGCCAAACCCAATTCCACTTCCTGCCTTCTGACATTATAACCTGAGGTAAGATGTGTATGCTTTACATTGCTGTCCAATAAAAGTAACGAATATTTTTTGAAGTCGGCTTTGTAATATTGGTATTCCAATGTAGTGCAGTCGAGCTTAATAACGCTGTTTTTTTTGCCAAAAACAGAGGCAAATTGGTCCATGATGCCACAATTAACTCCGGCAAAAGTATGCTCCGCTTTTTGCCCGATTAATGCGATTTCTTCTTTGGATAAATCCAATTCAAACATTTTATTCATAGCATAGCCGATGCCGCACTCCAAAGCTGCAGAAGACGAAAGCCCGGCGCCCATTGGAACTGTACTGCTGAAAACGATATTGAAACCACTCATCTTGAAACCTTTTTTTTTCAACTGATGCAGAACACCTAGAATGTAATTAGCCCACATTTTATCGATAGGTTTCAACTCGTCGTTTAGGTCAAATTTGTACGCTTCGTTTAAGTCTTTGGCAATAAGTGTACATTGGGAATCTTCATTTTTGGAAACTGCAAAGCAAATGTATTTGTTGATTGCAGCCGGCATTACAAAACCGTCATTATAGTCAACATGTTCGCCAATGATGTTGATTCTTCCCGGTGAGAGGAAAATGTATTCGGGTTTCTTTTGAAGTATTTTTTCAAAATGTTCCGAGGTATGATTTATTAATTTCTTCTTCATTGTTTACTTTGGATGATTGTTGAACCAGAAATCAATCCGTTAGATTTGGCTTCGAGTTTTATAGACCCGGAAGTTTTTCCAGCCTGAATGATTACCTGGCATTTCCCGCTGAAAGCGCTTCTTTGCCAAGCACCATCAACACATTTATCGGGTTCGTGCGAACTAGGGTCGCCATTGCCAACGCCAATGATTTTGGCATCACCTGAAATTGTAAAATACACCATATTATTCGCATCAGGAACTTCCTTACCGGCAGCATCAACAAAAGAAACATTGATCACATCCGCGTCTTTTCCGTTGGCGGTAATTGTGGTCCTGTCTGGTGAAAGAACAACTTTTGAAGCCTGTCCGGTAGTTTCTATTTTTGTGGAGAGTTTTTTCCCATTTTTATACGCAATCGCTTCTAAAGTTCCGGGTTCATAAATTACTTCCCATTGCAAATGGCTGTTCCTTGGCATTTGTTTTTTGCCTAAACTTTTTCCGTTTAAAAATAATTCTACATCATCTGCATTGGTATTCACCCAAACATCAATTGGTTTGCCAACTTTTTCAGGCCAATTCCAATGTGGGGAAATATGCAGCACATCTTCATTGGTCCACCAACTTTTATAATAGTAATAAATATTTTTTGGGAAACCACAAACATCCATAATCCCGAAGTGCGAAGATATATTGGGCCATTTATACGGAGTTGGTTCGCCACGGTAATCAAAACCTGTCCATACAAAACCGCCTAACCAATACTTATTTTCGGCTGCTAGTTTCCACCAATCTTCAGCTTTGCTTGCCCACCATGGAGCGGTTATATCCTGATCGGGAACATCGGCTCTGATTGGGTCTTTTTCGTAAATTCCGCGAGTGGTTACGGTACTTCCCATTTCGGTTCCGAGTAAAGGCTGGCTGGGATGGTCCCGATGGTAATCGGCAACGCCAAACTGACGGTAATTAAATCCGCGAATAGGTATTACTTCATTTACACCATTGAATTCATTCCCCATATCAGCGGCATAAGTGCTTGTTCTGGTTGGGTCTAATTCTTTTTGTTTTGCCAAAAGCGTTTGCGCGATTTTCTTTCCCGTTTCGGTTTTTTGTATCCAGCCTTCTTCGTTTCCGATGGACCACAAAAACACTGAAGCGTGGTTTCGGTCACGACGGATTAAACGCTCGAACTGATCCATGTATTCAGGGCTGCTGTTTAATAAACGTTGTTCATCCAAAACCAACATTCCCAAACTGTCGCAGGCATCCAAAAGTTCCGGAGTAGGAGCATTGTGGCTCGCCCTATAGGCATTGGAACCCATTCCCTTCAATAATCTGATTCGGTAATATTGCAAATAATCAGGTAAGGCACTTCCAAGTCCGGCATGGTCCTGATGATTGTTGGTTCCTTGTATTTTAATGTGTTTTCCATTTAAAAAGAAACCTTGATTTGCATCAAAGCGAACAGTCTTTACACCAAACCGCTCTTTCTTTGTGTGTATGATTTGATTTCCCTGCTTTACTACAGCAATCACTTTGTACAAATAAGGATCTTCCAAAGACCATAACTGTGCGTTGCTAATGCTGAGTTTTTGTTTGACGGTTTGTTTTTGATTTACAGCTAGTGATAAATTTTGTTCACTTGTTTTTGCAATTTGTTTCCCGTTTCTGTCAGTGATATACGAATAAACAGAGCAGTTTGATGAATTAAAATTTTTGTTTCCAACTTCAGTTTCTATAATAACCTCTGCATTTTTCCCATTGACTGCTGCATGAACAAACAATCCATCTTCAGGGATATAAACCTTATTGGTTGTATTGAGCCAAACGTGGCGGTAGATTCCGGCGCCTTCATAAAACCAGCCTTCATATTGCGTAGCATCGACACGGACAACGAGTACATTTTCCTTGTCAAACAAAAGATAATCGGTGATATCATACGATTTTCCGACATAGCCACTAAAATTATTCCCAACGAAAAATCCATTTACCCAAATTGTGGCATTCCTAAAAATTCCATCAAACTGGATTTCGAAACGTTTCCCTGTATCAGTCTTATCAACATTAAAATGTTTTCGATACCAACCAATGCTGGTTTGGGGATACAATCCGCCAACCGGTTTGTATCCGTGGGATTCCACATCAAAACTCGGTGAGTTTTCAAACGGAAGTCCAACAGCCCAATCGTGGGGCAGATTGATGTTGGTCCAGGTTGTATCTACAAATTTGGCATCAATGGCAGTTTTTGCAGCGCCACCTGATTTGGAATAGATGGTAGCAGTGCTGTAATTAAAATCCTTATCCGGATTGGCTGCATGTCCAAAATGGAATTTCCAGCCTTCATCAAAGTTTATTTTTTTCTGCGCATTTGCCAAAGAGAAGCAAAACAGCAATACTAGTATTGATTTTATATCCATCATATTATTCTTTAAAAGCATCCAAAGCAGGTGAAGGTTGGCCATTTTCCAGCCATGCACTTAATGCATAATGGCTCCAGCTTCTTGCGCCCTGAGGTTCCCAATAAAAAACACCCAAGCCTTTATTACCGGGCACATTCCTGACAGCTTTAATCGTTTCGGTCAATAGTTCTTTAGTGTTCTGGATTTTGTCATCTTCGCCGCCGACTTCTACAACCATTACCTCTTTGCCATAGCGTTTAACCATGTCATTGAGGTTGAATCGTAAATCAGCGATGGTTTCGGTATAATCCTTTTTAATCCAAAAAGGGTAATAAGACAATCCAATGATATCGTAACGCACTTTTTGTTTGGTGGCATTGTCAAAGAAAGTCCTGAATTTCTTGTTGTTGTTTCCTTCATCAACATGGACGATTACTTTTATGTTTTTGTCAACGGCTTTTACTGCGTCATAGCCTTTGTTCAATAATTGCCCCAATTTCACCCAATTTTGCGTACTCCCATCAGGCCATAGCATTCCGCCTGGGATTTCGTTTCCAATCTGAACCCATTCCGGACTTACGCCTGCAATCTTCAACGCATTAATCACATCAAAAGTGTGGAAATACACATCGTCCAGTAATTCATGGAAAGTATGGTTTTCCCATGCTTTTGGCTTGAATTGCTTTGCAGGATCAGCCCATGAATCGGAATAATGAAAGTCAATCATCACGCGCATTCCCATTTTTTGGGCGCGTAGTGCCATCACAACCGTTTCTTCCTTACTGCAATGTCCACTTGCCTTATCATCTGAAGGATTTACCCAAACCCGAAGACGAATGGAGTTCATGCCTCTGTCTTTCAATAATTGGAGGCAGTCTTTTTCCTTTCCATCGGAGTCATAGAATTTATAGCCTGTGGCTTCCATTTGTGGCAGCCATCCAACATCTGCACCTTTTGCAAAGGGTTTGTTTTGGCTAAAGCCCAATGTAGAAATGAATAATAATAAAATTAATTTTCTCATGATTTATTCGTTAAAAGCTTCCATTGCCGGAAGTGAATTGTTTGTAAAATCCCAAAGTGCCTGGTTTTCCCATGATGAGCCATTAGTGGATGTTGGTCCGCGAAAAGCCACCCATTCAGAACCCCAATAACAAAACCCGATTCCGTGAGCGCTTTGTTTCACCAAATTTTTTATAGCCAACAAATATTGTTTCTGACCGTCATTTGTAGCAGGATAAGCTGCAATTATCTGATTGTCGAGGCCGACAATGTTATTGGTATAATCGTTCCAATTTAATGTAAAAGGGTAGGCAGTCTCGGCAATCAGCACTTTTTTATTATATAACTGTCCAAGATTATTCATAGTGTTCTGTAAATCGGTTAAATTTTTTCCATGCCAGATTGGATAATAGGAAAGTCCGATATAATCGTAATCAATATTGGCAACCTTACTGAAAAACCAATCCGATCCTGAAATCCCGGCAAAGTGCAGCATGATTTTGGTTGTAGTGGATTTGCTTCTGACAGCGGTTGTTGCTGCAGTTACCAGCTGTAAATACTGATTTTCATTTGTTGATAATTTTCCTTCCGGCCAAAGCATTCCGTCGTTGGTTTCATTTCCTATTTGAATGATATCCGGATTGATTTCGGTCATGATTTCATTGGTATAATCAGTCACGCAAGTTTTGAGCGTATTGAAGTCCATGCTTTGCCAAGCCATAGGTTTTGTTTGGTTTCCCGGATCGGCCCAAGTGTCGGAATAGTGAACGGTGAGCCAAACCTTTAATCCGGCAGCTTTTACACGTTGAGCAAAAGTTTTAACCTCTGTTAAACCAGAATGAGCATCTGAAGGATTTTTCCAAAGACGGATGCGTATTGTATTACAGCCAGCATTTTTCAAGGTGGTAATGGCATTTTCAGCAATATTGTTGTGTTTGTAAACCGTTCCTTCGCTTTCAATGAGTGGAAGGTAAGACATGTCTGCAGCACGAATAAATTCTTCCTCAATTGGCGGATTAGTGCCATTGTCCGACGAGCAGGAAAACAAACACACAGTCAACAATAAGAAGAGAAATTTTTTCATGGTTAAATATTTTCAAATTTGAATGTTGTCTGATGATTGTATTCTTCATCTTTTTTTAAGGTAGCACTTGGAAAGTGATTGTGATTTGGCGCATCAGGGAAATTCTGAGCTTCAAAGCAAATACCACTTGTAGTATGGTAATCGGTGTTTTCCTTTCCTTTTATCCTGCCAAAACAATTTCCGCCAACATAAATATGGACTGCTGGCTGATTGGTTGTAATGGTCATTTTCAACTTGTTTTTTTCACTTATAAGCGTTGCGGCAATTCTGTCATCGAGTACAAATGTATTGTCTATTGAAACCGGGCAGAATTTAGCTGACGAAAAGTCGAATAAATGGTTTTTTAAAGAGGCAAATTCACCGGTTGGAATCAGTTCTTCTGTTGTTTCCAGAATCTTGTTTGAATTAACACTAAGTTTTTGATTGGCAATATCTTTTGAATGACCATCCAGATTAAAATAGGTGTGTTGTGTTAAATTGAGTATGGTTTCTTCGCTCGATTTTGCCGAAAAGGAAACTTGTAATTCATTTTCTTCGGTTAATGTATAAGTAACCCTTACAGTCAATTCACCAGGAAAATTTTCTTCGCCATCTTTGCTCACATATTCCAATGTTATCGATGGATTCTCTTCAGAAGAGAAAGAAATGAGCTTCCAAAACTTTCGGCTAAAGCCTAAAATCCCGCCGTGAATACTATGCTCTCCGTGATTCTTATTCAGGAAAATTCGCTTTCCATTAAGTGAAAATTCGGCATTGCTTATGCGTCCGGCATATCTTCCGACTACAGTGCCGAAATAAGGAGGACTTGGCAGATAATAAGAATTAATATAATCGTCCAAGGTTTCAAAACCCAGAACAATGTCAGTTTTTTTGTTATCATAAACCGGAATTTTCAATGAAGTTAGTGTCGCACCGTAGTTAATCACCGAAAATTCGCAACCCGCTTTATTGTTTAAAGTGAAACAAAGGACTTCTTTGCCATCTGCTAAAAAACCAAATGATTTCACATTTTTTGTAGTATCAATTTGCGAAAAATGATTTTTATCCATTACTTTTTTATTAATGCTTTATCAAAAATAGTATTTAATATTATTTTACCATACCAGTACCTACCAGTTTATTAGTATCTTGCCACCAGTTAATTCCAGTTTATGAAAATCATCACCATTGACCCTAACTCGACGTTACCAAAATACAAGCAGATTATATTTTCGGTAGAAGTAGCAATAGCTGAAAAAAGATTGCAGAGGAACGACAAATTGCCCTCGGTTAATAAGGTCTGCCTGGAATTTGGCATTTCGCGCGATACGATTTTGTTGGCTTTTGATGAGCTAAAGAAAAGAGGAATTATTTATTCAATTTTGGGGAAAGGATATTATGTGAAAAGTGTAGAGTTTAGTTTTGAACAGAGGATTTTTCTTCTGTTTGATGAATTGAATATTTTTAAGGAAGATATCTACAATGCTTTTTTACAAACGATTGATGGAAATGCGCAAATCGATATTTTCTTTCATCATTTCAATTTTGATATGTTTAGAAAATTGATAAACGAAAGCAATGGGAATTATTCCAAATACATTGTGATGCCAACAAACTTGGCTGGTGCAGCATCTGTTATTAAAACACTGCCTAAGAACGATGTATATATTTTGGACCAAACTAATAGCGAATTAGCGGAATATCCATCGGTTCATCAGGATTTTGTTGAGGATATGTACAAAGCGCTTTCAAAAGGGAAGGAGAGGTTGGAAAAGTATCAAAAACTAATTTTGATTTTTCCGGGTTTTAAGGAACCCATTGGAATGGTCGAAGGATTTGAGAAATTTTGTACAGAGCATTCGTTTTCAAATGAGATTCTATCCAGTTTTGAAAATAGGGATATTCAAAAAGGCGAGGTTTTCATTATCCCAAATGACAGGGATTTGGTAAATGTTTTGGAGCAGTCTAAAGTTCAGAATTTGAAGATAGTTCAGGATTTTGGCATCATTTCGTATAATGACACGCCGTTGAAAAAAGTGGTTGAACAAGGCATTACAACCATTTCAACAAACTTTTCAATGATGGGGACTTTGCTCGCCAAAATGATATTGGAAAATAAAAAAGAGCAGATAGAAAATGAAAGTGATTTGATCATCAGGAATTCACTTTAAATAAAAAATCCGCCCTGAAATATCAAGACGGATTCATTATTATAAAAAGGATTTGATTTATTCTTTTACTACTTTTTTAATTAAAGTTCCTTTATCAGTAGCAATTCTTAACATATACACACCTTGAGAAATGTCAGATATGTTAAGTTGTGTTTCATTAAGGTCAGCAACTTTTACATTTTTAATACTTCTTCCATTCAAGTCACTTAGTTCAACGGTTTGAATCGAAGCGTCCATCGAATTCGAAATATTTATGATGTTTTTTGTTGGATTTGGAAACACTGAAAAATGTGAATCTAATTCATTTTGACTCATTCCTAAAACCTCAGTAACTGTAAAGTTGTCAACGATTATTGCATGAGTTCCTGTTGCTGCAGGAGTAAAATTCCTGAATCCAAAATAGTGAACACCTGTTGTTGTAGGTGTAAAATTGACTGTTTTTTGTACAAATGCAGCAAGATTCAATCCAGTTTCAGACAATAAGATTGTTGATTGTGCTGCGGAAGTTTGTGCATCACCTACAGTAAAGTCTAAACTACCAGTAGTGGTTGAGGCACTTTGAAAATTACTAACGTAATAAGTTATGGTAACATTGCTTCCTGCCGTTAAATTTACACCTCTTGAAAACATCCAGTTGTTTGCTCCGGTTGTTGGAGTGATTGAAAGCGCAGAAACTGAACCATCCTGAACTAAAGCGCCAGGCCCAAATATACCCGTAGCCCAATCTCCTGCAAGTGGTATAGCGTTTGGCGTAGCCCATCCGCTGAAAGGAAGTGTTTCCTGTTCAAAACTTGTGTTGTACGGTGATGATGCTGGTGTAAAGACAGTATTTAAACTATAAGGGCCGTTCCATCCGCTGAATGAACTACCACAGTTTTTTCTAATATAAACATCATAAACAGTACTTGCTGAAAGTCCAGGGATTGTATAAGGAGAACCGGTTATACCAGTTAATGTTGTTCCAGATCCAGGAGTAAAACCATAGGCACCATATTCGATTTCAAAATCTGTTCCTCCAAGAGGGTTGAATGTAAGGGAAGCCGAAGTCGTTGTATTTACTGTAACATCAGAATATAAGTTATAAGGTCTTGAACAAGTAACTGATTTACCAAGTCTTGTAACAGGCCTGAAGTTTGATGCAGCAACTGTTGTTGGTGGAGTTGTTGAAGCAGCAGCAGACATTGCGCTTTTTACTCCTCCAGTTAATGCGTTGTTACAATATGCTGTATTTGGCGTAGCAGAAACGGTTGGCGATTGATAATCAATTGCCACATACACAGCACCACCAGTATAAGTAAAAGGACTTCCTCCGCTAAAATCATAATTGATTTCACCAGCTGCAGCTGGAATTGTGTAAGCTCCATTGCTTACTGTAGTCATTCCGCCGATTGCAGTTGCCCATGTCGTACTTTTTGTGTTGGCTGTATCAGTAGTGTTTTGCAAATAAATCACACAAGTTCCAGTTGTGGCAGTTGCTTGTGCAACCTGATAGGAAAAACCTAAACCTGCAATAACATCACCAGCAACAAAACCTCCTGCTGTCATTTCTGCAGTTGTAACCAACCACACACTTCGGGTTACGTTTCTTGCTCCTTGAGGATTTCTACCAAGTTGGGATGTTGCAATTCCTTCAACAACAGCATAATGGTCAACTTGCGCCGACAATTCAAATACGCTTAAAAAGAATAATAAAATAAGAGTAATTTTTTTCATAGCCTTTTGTTTTTTAAATGATTAATGAAAACAAATTTAGCTAAATACATTTATTATCTCTCTATCAAATTGAGAAAATGTTTACTTAAATTCTTTATAGGAAGATTTTTAAATTAAATACAGGTAATTGCTTTTAGATCAGAAATCGTCTGAGATGGATTCTCAGCTTTAAAAACAAAATTCCCTGCAACCAATACATCGGCTCCAGCTCTAACCAATTGGGCTGCATTTTTATTGGTAACACCACCGTCAACTTCGATGATTGTTTTTGCATTTTTTTTGTTGATTAATGCTTTCAGTTTTTCAATTTTTGAATAGGTGTTTTCGATAAAGGATTGTCCGCCAAAACCTGGGTTGACACTCATAATGCAGACTAAGTCTATGTCGGTGATTATGTCTTCAAGTAAATCAACATTTGTATGCGGATTTAATACGACACCTGCTTTCATTCCTTCAGCCTTTATAGCTTGCAAAGTCCTGTGTAAATGTGTGCAGGCTTCATAATGAACCTGAAGGATATTAGCTCCTAAAGCAGCGAAAGTTTTGATGTATCTGTCAGGGTCAACAATCATCAAATGTACATCGATTGTTTTTTTTGCATGTTTGGTTATTGCTTCCAAAACCGGCATGCCGAAAGAAATGTTTGGGACAAACACTCCATCCATGATATCAATATGAAACCAATCAGCTTCACTGTTGTTAATCATTTCGATGTCGCGTTGAAGATTGGCAAAGTCAGCTGCAAGTACAGATGGGGCAATAAGTATATTCTTCATTTTTAGTTGTATTGTATTGTTTCTGCAAAGATAGCAAAAGTTTCTATTTGCTGAAGATTGCGTGAAGGATTGGCAGCAGTGCCGTGCACTGCAGAATGCCTGACCCGAAGGGGCACGCCCATAAAAATAAAACTCCGGAAACCCGAGAGCTTTGCTCGAACTGCGGAGGTTTATTAAAAATAAAACTCCGGTAATCAGCCGGAGTTTCAATCATCAATCAAAAAACGAACAGTTAATCAGACTGTTGTTGTGGTTTTTAGGATTACCCTAAATATGTTTTTAATATTTTACTTCTTGAAGTATGTTTTAATCTACGAATTGCTTTTTCTTTGATTTGGCGTACACGCTCACGTGTTAAATCAAAAGTTTCCCCAATTTCTTCCAATGTCATTGGATGTTGGTCGCCTAAACCGAAATACAAACGTACAACATCTGCTTCTCTTGGTGTTAAAGTTTCCAAAGATCTTTCAATTTCCGTACGCAATGACTCGTGGATTAACTCTCTATCCGGATTTGGAGATTCACCAGAACGCAATACGTCATAAAGGTTAGAATCTTCTCCTTCTACAAGAGGTGCATCCATTGATAAGTGACGGCCAGAGTTTTTCATAGACTCTTTTACATCATTTACGGTCATGTCCAATTCTTTAGCAATTTCTTCAGCACTTGGAGGACGCTCGTTAGATTGCTCAAGCAAAGCGTACATTTTGTTGATTTTATTGATAGAACCGATTTTATTTAAAGGCAAACGAACAATTCTTGACTGTTCTGCTAAAGCCTGAAGAATAGACTGACGAATCCACCAAACTGCATACGAAATGAATTTGAATCCACGGGTTTCATCAAAACGTTGAGCCGCTTTAATCAAACCTAAGTTTCCTTCATTAATCAAATCAGGGAGTGTTAATCCTTGATTTTGATATTGTTTTGCTACAGAAACCACGAAACGTAAATTGGCTTTTGTCAACTTTTCTAAAGCTCGTTGATCACCAGCTTTGATTTTTTGTGCCAACTCAACTTCTTCATCAGCTGTAATTAGGTCAACTTTTCCGATCTCTTGTAGGTATTTGTCTAAGGATGCAGTTTCACGATTGGTTACCTGCTTGGTGATTTTGAGCTGTCTCATTTATTTTTCTCCTTTTCTTTTAAAGTGTTCAGGTAGTTATACGTTATAAGTTTCAAAAAAGTTACAATTATATAAATTTTATTTCAAAAAACCCCAATCCAGCACATTGAATTGGGGTTTTAATCAAAGAATAAATAAACTAACTAATTGTTGAAACTATATCGAAGTCCGGTGTGAATTCCGAAATAATAAGATTTGACATCGCTGTTTGAAAAGGACTTTATCTGATAGTTGAATGTTGGTTCAACAAAGATTTTCATATTTTTAAACAATGGATAATCGGCTTCAACACCAAGATTTACTGACATTCCATTGTCTGACAACGTTTTGGTCTTTCCAATTTCCTGACTAAAGCCGTTTAGCGTTTTAATACTGATTGAATTTTTATCCAATAGGAAAAAACTAAAACCAACACTTGATTTCAGTCCAATTTTTCTATCCATGAATTTGTATTTAAATTCAAAAGGGATTTCTGTATATGATATTTGTTGTGTAATGTCCATTGTTTCTGATCCATTTGAAGCACTAAAAATTGTTTCATTGGACAAATTTGGACTATATCCAATTCCACTGTAATTCGGAACATTTATTGGCGCATTTTGAGTAACATAACTAATATTAACTTTGCTGTAGCCAATGCGGAAAGATAATTTTTTGGTCATATCATAAGTCAATCCAACGCCATAGCTGAATTTAACTTCCGATTTTTTAGGAAGAGAATCCAAACGGCGGTCAAGGGATGAAGTTTCTCCAAAGTAACCATAGAAAGTAGGGGAAACATACACATCAAAATCGAATTTCTTGTAGCTAAGCACCGGAATACTATCTTCTTTCTCTTTCTTATACATATTGATATTCTTCGTCAGGTCTTTTTCCTTTTGGGCTGCAATAGAATCTCTTTTTTTTGCTTTTAATTCGGCTATTGAATCTCTTTTTTTCGTTTTTAATTCGGCAAGAGAATCTCTTTTTTTCGATTTTGCTTCCAAAATGGATTCATGTGTTTTTTTACCTTTTAGGGAAGCAAGGTCAACAATTGCGGAATCTTTTTTGATTAAATTGGTTTCAAGTAAAGCCAAATCATCTTTCGCGTTATTGATTTTATTGTCTTTGGATTTTTTACCAGATTTCCTTTTGTCTGCTTTCGAATATAATTTTGATTTAGCTTTTCCTGATTTTGAAGAAAGACCAACCGAATTATTCCTAATCCCTGCTTTAATGGAAGTACTATTGTTTTTAGTGTTGACTAGATTTCCATTTTTAGAGGAATTCTTCTTGTTTAGGATATTTTTGCTGTTGTTATTGACATCATTACTGTTTTCAATTGTATTTTTCCCATCAACTGCAATTCCGTTATTGATATTTGAATGGGTATCATTTGTCGTTGAACTTTCAATATCAGATATATTTTTCGGGGCATTTATACCGTCACCATTTAAATTCTTATTACTGCCATTTTCGATGATTGATTTATTGGAATCATTTGGCAGACCAAAATTAAATCCGTCATTATAACGATAAACATAAAATGCTGCAAGTGCACCTACAAGCAATAAACCAATAACTTTTGTCCAAAAGAAAAAGAAAACAAATCTTCTTTTCTTCTTCTTTTGAAGCTCTTCATTAATGCCAACCCAAACTTGTTCCCTTGGAGTTTTATCCAGCGAACTTAGCTTGTCATTAATGGCTTTTCCTATATCTTTTCTATTTTCCATATCTCATGTTTATATTATGGACTGGTGTGTTTGCTTTAATCTGTTCCTTCAAAATCATTTTTGCCCTGTGAAGGTTTGATTTTGATGTTCCAGTGCTTATGTTCAACATTTCTGCTATTTCAGCATGCGAATAATCATCTAATTCATATAAGCAGAAAACCAATCGATATTGATTAGGCAATGCCTGTACTAATGAAAGAATATAATCAAGGGAATATTCATCCAGTTCTTGTTCTTCAATTTCAGTGTCTGGAAAAGTTTTATCGCCAATTGGAGTCAGCTGATAAGACTTTTTATAGCTGTCAATTGCCTTGTTGATGGTTATTCTTTTCATCCAACCTTCAAAAGAACCGTTGCCTTTGTATTGTTTGATATTGGTGAAGATTTCGATGAAGGCATTGTGCAGGTTGTCTTCGGCTTCAGCTTCGTTTTGGCAATATTTCAGGCATAACACAAAGAGCGTGTTTTTATACATATTGTATAACGCTTCCTGTGAACTACTTTTCTGCCTGATGCAGCCTTGTATTAAATCTTCTAGACTCAATTTTTTTGTTTGAATATAGTGTTTTTTCTAATTGTAATAATAAAATCTTTCCTGGCTTGGGTGCGGTCCGTCGCTGTCTACTAGGCTTATTTTTGCGTACGTAATATAGTTGTTTGAATCAAACTCCTTATAATAGTCAGAATAGAATCCAAAACCTGGACGATAGGTTTTACTTAAATAATAATTAGCGGTTTCATGCATCTGCTGGATGCTTAAACTTATAAGGGAGTAATTATTCATTTCAGTAATAGTATTTTGAAGCGGCAAAGGTTTCATTGTTGGATAGAATTCATAATTCAACAGGTTCAACATATTTGAATTGTCAAAGTCTGTTACAAACAATTCACTCGGTGTATCGTTTGCATAATTTATGGTCTGTTCGTATGAGTCGAGCATTCTTTTTTCATAACAAAGTAAATTTTGACTGTTGGTTCGGTACTGCCAGTCTAAGGTAGAAATACCATTTTCAATAGAATAAACATTGATGTCATTTCCCTCATAAATATACTGCCTTGTTCTTTCCAGTTGATTACCGCTATTGTAAAATTCCATTGTGGCTATCCTTCCTGATGAATCATAATTGCAAATTCTTTTCCCAACAAATGCATCTTGTGAGTCGTAAGAAAAAGTGGTTGAAGTTCCGGAGCCATAAGTTATTTCCTTTCTGCTGGTCATGGTTCCGGTACCATCGTAATCTAATTCGCTGATTTTTCGGTTGTCGGCATAATTAATCACGTGTTTGTGGTTATATCCTTCCATCTGAGGAAGATAGAACACGCTTTGACTTAAAGATAATTCTTGTGTAGCAGTATCTTCTGAGTCAGAACTGCACGAAAAGCTGATTACGGCAAAAACGGCGCATGCAATTTTTATTAGGTTTGTTTTCATGATAATTTATGTTTTATAGTACTGATAGGGCTGTTTTATTTTAAAAGTAACGGATGCATCTGGCTTTTATTGTATTTGGAGCGGGAACTTTCATGTTCATAACAGTTTGTCCGTTTGAAAAATCAATTGTTTTTACAGTTGTGGCATCATTTTCTGTTGAACTCCAGTAAATTGCGTTTGAGAAATTACCAAGGTTTAGTAGGTGTAAGTTAGTGTGTAGTAAAGCCAATTCGTTTTCTGAAGGTAAAAACCAATCTCCATTACCATTTAGCTGATATCCCAAAGTCTCTTTAGCAACAACAGTTCCGTTATTCAAACTGCTGCAAACAATTGGATTCGTATAAAAATTAGTCAGGGAATCGTGAAAGTTAAGTATTTGCCCTGAATTATAAAGTCCTTTTCCAATGCCGGCATTTTGCGAGTTTGCAATCGTTGAATTGGCACAGCCCCATTCAAAATAAGCTAAGTCATTTAAAGCGACTTCAGCATATCTCCAACCTTCACTGTAAGTGCCTTTGTCATAAAATACGATTCCTCCTGCCGGACCTGGATCACCAATTGCATAGGTTTGCGTATCCTGGCAGGTTTTTTTAAGATGAATGTTTTTCGGTGGATTTTCAATAATGATGTCGCCGCCAGTAAAAATTGCTTTTCGGTCTATATTCCAATCTAAAGCAACTTGGGAAGCTCCTTCTAAATTAATATTGATATGAAATTCATCATTGACAAAAAGAAATGCCCAACTGCCAATATACATCTGATTTCCATAATAAAACTTTATCGTGCCGTCACTATTGACATCAAAATAACCGCTTATGTACCTGTTGTCTCCGGTAGCATCATATGCAACCCTCCAAACACAAGGAACTGCTGGTGAACCTGGAGTTGTTGTAGAAAATAATCCGCCACAATAGCTGATGATATCTTCTCTTGAACAACTGTCAATGGCTATTTTCAATTCGGTATTGTTATTTACTGTGAATTCAGTTCCATCAGCAAGTGTGGTTGAGATTGGATAACTAATGCTTAAAGATTGGTCAGCCGGGAAAACACCAAGGAAAGCACTAAAATTGTCATCGCCAACAATAGTAACCGATCCTATTGGCTGTAAACTCGAATTGTAAATCACCAGATTTAAAGGATAAACAAAATCAATGCAGACAATGTCCTGTAAAGGATCATTCTCTTCTTTGGTCACGCGCTCAAGCAGGTTGAATATTTCCGAATCTTTTTGAATCAAATCTTCAGCGTTCGGAATGGTAATATTATCGTCAAGGTCTTTACAACTGTTGATGGAAAGCGCCAAAAAAAGTACAGTAAAGATTTTCAAAAATGGGTTAAGTGTTTTCATAAATAATGGGCTTTTAATCAAAGTCTGAAATAAAATAAAAAGGTTGCGTTAGGGAATAAAAAAAACAAACCCCAACTTAAAATTTAAGCTGAGGCCTGAAGTATAATTAACCACAATTATGCTTTTTACAACACTTTCGTATTAAAAATAACGGATAATCCTTGTTTTTACTCCGGTGCTGTTTTTTATGATATTTTCTGTTTCGCCATCAACAAAGTTTAGGCATTTTGCTTTTGAACTGTCAAACTCAGATGAGGTCCAATATAATCCAGCGTCAAAATTACCCAAGCTCAAAGGCGTCAGATTTGTTCTAATGGCTTTAAGTTCTTCTATGGAAGGAATAAACCAATTGCTGTTTGTGAGTACCTGCCCAAGTGCTGTTTTAGCCGAAAGCGTTCCGTTATTATCGGCACTGCAGATTACAGGATTGGTGTAATAATTGGTCAACCTGTCATGGAATTGTATATTGGCAACGGTATTTTGATATCCGGTTCCAATGTCATCATATCGTGAAGCCGTTACGGAACTTTGATCACAACCCCATTCTTCTTCAATCAGTAAATCGGTGGTTGCAATTTCGATGTACCTCCAACCATTGGTATATTCACCTTTATCATAAGCGACCAATCCACCACTAGGACCTGTGTCTCCAATGGCATATACAGTAGCCGTATCTGAACATTGTTTTACAAATGTCCTTGTTCCGCCTGGCGAGGATATTTTTAGCATTGAAGAATCAAAGCTGTCTACCACATAATCATAATTCCAGCGTTGGGTCACATAATTATTGCCGGATAGATGGATGTTCAGATGCAGGATATTATCCACATATAAAAAGACCCATGTACCTACATAGTCGGTGTTGTGATGATGTAATGAAATAGAACCATCTGAATTTGCCTTAAAAATGGATTCAGCAAATTCATTGTCCAGATTTTCGTCATATGACATTTCCCAAACGCAGGTAATGGTATTTCGGAATGCTCCATTACAATAACTTATGATGTCTTCGCGGGAACAGGATTCAAGAGCAACTTTCAGTTGTTCGTCGTTGATAACGCTAAATATGGAGCCGTCTGGCAATGTAGTTTGAATAGGATAGCTAATGCTTATGGTTTGGGTTGGAGACAAGCTTCCAAGAAATTGTGTGAATTCATCGTCTCCATGTAATATAACACTTCCGGTAGGCATAGAATCGGCATCGTATATGAAAAGTTTAAAAGGATAAACAAAATCAATGCAGACCTTATCTTCTATTGGACGATCACCATATTCAAGCATTGACTCAATAAGATCAAATAATTCGCTATTCCTTTCTATCACAGCATGATTGATTTGAGCAGGTTCAATTTCTTCATTACAGCTGGTAATAAAAAGCATTCCAATAAACAACAATGAGGCGATTCTTCCCAATTTTTTCATGGCGATACAATTTAGGTTATTGATAAAAGACTAATAAAATTAAAAAG
The DNA here is from genome assembly GCF_021608265.1 of Flavobacterium wongokense. GTDB lineage: Bacteria > Bacteroidota > Bacteroidia > Flavobacteriales > Flavobacteriaceae > Flavobacterium > Flavobacterium wongokense. The sequence continues at coordinate 381,438 of NZ_JAKIHP010000001.1, read as the reverse complement.
GTTGCGTCAAATTAAAAAAAAATCCCTAGTTTATGAATTGAAACTAGGGATTTATAATATAAGATATCTATTTTTTAGCTCTTAGGAGCGTCTTTTCTATCTTCTCTTGGTTTGTCCTCTCTAGGAGGTCTTGGCAAAAGTGCTTTTCTTGATACTTTTTCCTTTCTTGTTTTTGGATCAACACCTAAATATTTCACCATAAACACATCGCCCATTTTTACAACATCAGAAACATTTTCTGTTCTTTCCCAAGCCAATTCTGAAACGTGTAATAAGACCTCATTACCAGGAGCAGCTGTATATTCTACAACAGCACCAAAGTCTAACATTTTAATTACTTTCACTTCATAAGCTTCACCCATTACTGGTTTGAAGATGATAGAATCGATTTTTGCTAATACTGCTGCAATTCCGTCTGGGTCAGTTCCAAGGATTTCAACAACACCCTGCTCATCCACTTCGTTGATGACAATTGTAGTTCCTGTAGCTTTCTGAAGTTCCTGAATCACTTTTCCACCAGGGCCAATCAAGGCACCGATAAAGTTTCCTGGAATTGTTCTTGTGATGATTTTTGGAGCATGTGCTTTAACATCAGCTCTTGGAGTAGCAATTGTTTCAACCAATTTTTCAAGAATGTGCATACGACCATCTCTAGCTTGGTTCAAGGCTTGTTCCATGATGTCATAACGCAGTCCGTCAATTTTGATGTCCATTTGACAAGCAGTGATTCCGTCTTTGGTTCCGGTTACTTTGAAATCCATGTCACCCAAGTGATCTTCATCACCTAAGATATCTGAAAGAACAGCGAATTTAGAACCATCAGTAATCAATCCCATAGCGATACCGGAAACTGGTTTCGTCATTTGAACCCCGGCATCCATTAGCGCCATTGTTCCTGCACAAACCGTTGCCATAGAAGAAGAACCATTAGATTCCAATACTTCAGAAACAATACGGATCGTATAAGGACAATCAGCAGGAATCATGTTTTTCAATGCTCTTTGAGCCAGGTTTCCGTGACCAACCTCTCTACGTGAAGTTCCTCTTAAAGGTTTTGCTTCACCAGTTGAGAATGGCGGGAAATTATAATGTAAGTAGAACTTTTCTTCTCCTTGTTCAGATGGCGAGTCAATTTGGTTCGCTTCTCTTGAAGTTCCCAAAGTTACTGTTGCCAATGCCTGAGTTTCTCCACGTGTAAACAATGAAGAACCGTGAACTCTTGGTAAGTAATCAACCTCACACCAGATTGGCCTGATTTCGGTAGTTTTTCTTCCGTCCAAACGGATTCCTTTTTCAAGGATTACGTTACGAACCGCTTCTTTTTGCGTTTTGTAGTTGTATTTACCAACTAGTTCTGCCAAGTCAGCATTTTCAGCATATTCCTCTTCTGTAAACAACGCTTTTACTTCGTCTTTTACTACTGAGAATTTTTCGCCTCTTTCACTTTTAGCCGAAGCTTCCTGCGCGATTGCATAATATTTATCGTAAGATGCAGCTTTTACTTTTTTGTAAACCTCTTCATTTTCTGGTTCACCTGTGTATTCTCTGTAGGCTGGCGAACCAACTCCAGTTCTCAATCTTTCCTGGGCCTGAATTTGTACTTTAATGGCTTCGTGTGCAAATTTGATTGCCTCAACCATTTCAGCTTCTGAAATCTCTTTCATCTCACCTTCAACCATACAAACCGAATCAGCAGAAGCACCAATCATCATATCGATGTCTGATAATTCTAATTGCTCTTTGCTTGGGTTGATTACAAACTTACCGTCGATACGTGCCACACGTACTTCAGAAATCAGGTTGTAGAATGGAATGTCTGAAACAGCTAAAGCTGCCGAAGCTGCTAATCCTGCCAAAGAATCCGGCATAACATTTTCGTCGTGCGACATTAATTGGATCATCACCTGCGTTTCAGCATGGTAATCATCCGGGAACAGCGGACGTAAAACACGGTCAACAAGACGCATTGTCAATACTTCGCTGTCACTTGGACGTGCTTCTCTTTTGAAAAAACCACCAGGAAAACGTCCTGCGGCTGCAAATTTTTCACGGTAATCTACCGTCAAAGGTAAAAAGTCTACACCAGGGTTTGATGTTCTTGCAGAAACTGCAGTAGCTAATAACATAGTGTCGCCACATCTTACAACTACAGAACCGTCTGCCTGTTTTGCTAATTTACCTGTTTCGATTGTGATGGTTCTTCCATCACCTAAATCGATTGTTTCTTGGGTTACTTTTGGAATCATAAAATTTAATTCGTTTTAAACAATTAGGTTAGTTGTGTTGTAGTTGTTGTTTGTAGTTGTTTGTAACCCAATGAAAAACCGAAACTTTTCTTCTTAAAAATCTAAAAACAAAAAGAGGCGCGTGGGCACCTCTTTTTATATTGATTATTTTCTAATATTCAATTCTTTGATGATCTCACGATATCTGTTGATATCTTTTTTCTTCAAGTAATCCAAAAGACTTCTTCTTTTACCTACCAAAAGTACTAACGAACGCTCAGTGTTGTAATCGTGACGATTTTTTTTCAAGTGCTCAGTTAAGTGAGAGATTCTAAATGTGAACAAAGCGATTTGTCCCTCTGCAGATCCTGTGTTTTCTGCTTTTCCTCCGTGTTTAGCGAAGATTTCTGATTTTGTTTCTTTACTTAGATACATTCCAATATTTATTTAAATGATTATTATGTATGAATAGAGGTTTTCTCAATTCGTGTGCAAAGATAATCTTCTTTTTTGATTAGGCAAATAAAAAAGAACTATTAAAATAATTTTGCCACCTCTTGGTTTACAAATTCCAGGAAACGTTCATCGGCTTCTGTGAAAGGATCAATCACATGGCTGTCTATGTCTATCTGGCCAATATTTTTTCCGTTGACAAAAAGCGGGACTACGATTTCCGATTTTACTGTAAAACTGCAGGCAATGTAATTATCCTGTGCAGCAACATCGGGAACAACAAAATTCTGATTCGATTCGGCAACCTGGCCACAGATCCCTTTTCCAAACGGAATGATGGTGTGGTCGGTTTCGGCGCCAACATATGGTCCGAGATGCAAAGTTTTATTATCGTGGTTGGCAAAATAAAATCCAACCCAATTGTAATATGTAACACTATTGCTCAGGAACTGGCAGAGGTTTTTGAGTTTTTCATCGGTTGTGTGATTGTCCGATAATATAGAAACTACGCTGGGTTTTAGGCTCTCAAAATTCATTTTCAATTTTTTATGCAAATGTAACGACTGCACCTTTTTTATTTTATATAAATTTGTTAAAAATTATCTCTTGAAAAATATACTGCAGCAATACAAACCCTTTTTGCTTTTTCTCGGAAAATTCATTGCCAGTTATTTGATCCTGACGGTAATTTATCAAACGTACCTCAATCGTTTCGATGCGAATAATGCTGAGGTAGATTCTTTTACACAAATCGTCGCCGATCAATCTGCAACCGTTTTGTCCTGGTTTGATTCAAAGTCCTACACCATGCCACATCTCAAGGAACCCAGCGTGAAAATCATTTACAAAGGCAAATACATTTCCCGGATTATTGAAGGCTGCAATGCCATTAGTGTGATGATTTTGTTTATTTCATTTGTGATTGCCTTTAGCGGAAAGTTTAGGAATACTATTATTTTTATTGTTTTGGGATGTCTTTTGATTCACGTTCTGAACATTGGAAGGATTGCGCTTTTGTGCGTGGCATTGTATCAACTGCCAACGTATGAGCATCTGTTTCATGGTGTGATTTTTCCGTTGGTGATTTATGGAATTGTGTTTTTATTATGGGTGGTTTGGGTTAATAAATATTCGTTGTATGCTGAGAGACCTGCTAAATGATAAGAAAAAGATAGGGAAAGTGTTGTTCCTTATCCTGCTTTTGGTTTTAATCCGTGCCTTTGAGGAGACGATTTTTTACGATCCTTTTTTGGAGTATTTCAAAACGGAATACAGTCACATTCCTTTGCCAAAATTCAGCATTCCCCAAATGGCCAAACTTTTTTTCAGTATGGGAATGCGCTTTTACCTGAACTCAATGATTTCACTTTTTCTACTGTATGTGATTTTTAAGGATAAGCAAATAGTGAAATTCACCGCTTTTATTTATTTTATTTTAGGTTCTGTGTTATTGATTAGCTTCATGTTTACGCTGACTTTCTTTCCGCATGAAAAAATGACATTGTTTTATATCAGAAGGTTTTTGATACAGCCAATATTCATCCTGTTGTTCATTCCGGCTTTCTATTATCAGAAACAGTTTAAGAAATAAGTTTACAGAAAAGGTTCTGTAAGCTTATGTTTAAAAGAGAAAAGCACCAATCCGACTTTTGATTTTATATTGAATTTTTCAAACATTGTGGTTCGGTATCCATCAATTGATTTCACCGAAACCCCAATTATTTCAGCCATTTGTTCGTAGGTATATTCCTTTTCGTCACAAACCAGGGTTAAGAACTGAAGTTCCCTTGTAGTCAAATCAATTACTTCTTTTGGTTTGGGCTGGCTGTCATAGTTCTTAATTCGTTTTAGTATTTCAGAAACATTGTTGTAGCCAATTTTCACAATGTTTTCAAGCGCAAATTTTAATTCATGTGCCGAACAGTTTTTATGCAAAAAGCCGCGTGCTCCAAAATTATAGGCTTCGTTGATGATGTTTTCGTCAAAATGTTGGGTAAGCAGTAGGACTTTATATTCTTCCTCTCTTTCTTCAAGCGCTTTCAATACTTCAATTCCGGTCATTTTTGGCATCGAATAATCGAGGATGAAAACATCGGGTTGTGTTTCCAGAGGAAGTGCATTGAGAAATTGCTGGCCATTTTCAAATTCTGAAATTACCCTAAAACCGCCGAGTTTTTCCAACAGGTCTTTCAAGCCTTGACGCACAATAGTGTGATCATCAATGATGCATACTGATATTTTATTCATTTTGAGGTGTTTTTTTGGTGATGATGATTGTTGTTCCTTCGTTGATTTTTGAATTCATATCAAACTCACAATCTATGATTTCGCATCTGGATTTGATATTAATTAAACCCAGCGAATCTTTATGGATGGTTTCCTCCATATTAAAACCTTTGCCATTGTCCTTAATAATAAACTGAAAGTTAGGCTTTTCATTCATTGTAATCTCAATTTTTGTGGCATCGGAATGTTTCAATGCGTTCGCCGTGACTTCCTGAAAAATACGGTATAAAATGATTTTTTCGGTATTGGTGAATTTGTAATTCGTTAAAGATGATTGAAAGGAAACATTGAGATTGCCATATTTTTTTATTCGGGTAACTTCTTTTTCAATGGCCTTTTGTAAATCATTTTGTGCCAGGAAATTGGAATTCAACGAATGACTCAAGTCTCTCACCGAGCCGGAAACCCTTGAAACTGATTCGGTAAGTTTGTTTAATTCCTCGTGGTCTTGTGTACCAAGCTTTATTTTCTCTAACTGGAAATTGACAAAGGTGAGCTGCTGTCCAATATCGTCATGTAAATCCTGCGAAATGTTTTCCAACACTTGTTCCTGTGTTTCAAGAATCGCCTTATTTAGGTTTTTCTGAAACTCAATTTCCTTAAAGTTGTGCTCTTTTACCTTTTTGATATAGAGCTTTATGATAACAGCACTAAAAATGATCACTATCGTAATGAATAGTAAACAAATGAGAACTCCTATGGCAATGTTATGTAGCATTTTTTTGTTTGAATTCTTTGTAGATGTAAAGATTGACTAGTGAATAGTAAGTAATGTTGCCAAACAAATTAACCAGTTCATAGAACTTCATTCCTAAAACGTCCTGGTTGTTTAGTTCCTTGTTTTTAAAACCAAAAATAAGCGCCATTCCTAAAAAAAATAACAAAGGAGAAGAAATCAATATAAAGTTATTGGACGTAAAAAAATCCAAATCCTCTTCCTTTAGGTTATTAATCGAAACGATAATGAAAACAACCAGATAAGCTAGTGAACCAAAAACGAATATATCCTGATTGAACTTGTGAATTGAATTAAAAAAATACGAAGCGATGCAGAAACCAACAAATAGCAACACCGAATATTTTGGAATCAACGAATTTTTACAACCCATATTCATAATAAGAAAACTGCATATAAAAGATATGAAAATGTACAAATTCGCTGATTCGTGATAATAGCTTTCATTAACATAAGCTATTAGCCCTGTTGTGTTTGCTGCTAATAAGATTATTGTCAATAAAAAACAGCTTTTTGTTTTTCTTAAACAGAAAAGACAAAAGAGTAAGGTTAAAAAGATATATGCCTTTATCCAAACCATTATGGAAGGCAATGGATCTCTCCTTCTGGCTCAAACGTTGGATCATCAACAATATCATAATAACTGCTATAAGTCCTGGTCTTGTTTTCAACCCTAAACATTATAATCGTTACATCCTTCTGTATGCTGCCATCTGCTAACTCAATATCTTTCAATCCTTTGGTGATGTAGATTCTATAACTATGATTAATATGTAGGTAATTAAAATAATCAAACATTGATTTAGGATAACAGGATGTCAACCGATCATGATCCATTAGAGCCGTGCATTTTGGAGGACTTATATTTAAGTTTTTAGCAGAATCCGGATTGAATTCGGCTAAATCAGCAAATCCACAACTGGAGTTTGGTATCTCAGAAAGGATAAAGCTATTAACATCTATTTCTTTTTCCATAGGTGTAGTGCCTTTCCAAAAATCGGACTGGAATTGTAAATAATCTTTTTCACAAACTCTATGGCTTCCTAACACTCTGGCAAATGCGGCGAAATTATCAGGCCGCTTTTTTAATTCGGTCAAAAGCTGGGTATAATTAAGCTTGTCAAATTTTTCGTGCGTATTACCGTTGTCTCCTTCAACAATTCCGTGTTCAACTGGTTTTTTACCAATTTCATAACCAATGATTCCTCCAATTCCTAGTACGATAACTAGCAATAATCCGGTTAAAATAATTTTTCTCATGATTTTAGTTTTTAAAGTTGATTAATATTTTCTTCAAAATTCAATCTTATCATTCAAAATCAAATTAGGAAAAACACTAACCATTAACAGTTTTTTTCCTGTTAACGTTAATCACAAGCTAATATAGGTAAAAACCTAATAAAAACCAATAAGCAAAAGGTTTTCAATTATTTAGTAAAAAGTATTCAATTCATTAGTGTTTCTCCTAATGACACAACTGATTTCTCAAGTTTTCCGCAGATAATCGAAAGTTTTTGCTTTTAAACATATCTTAAGAATGTAAATAATTCTTTTGCTTATATTTGCCTTATGATTTTCAAAAAGCACATCAGCATATTATTAACGGCCTTCCTTTTGGTTTCCAATTTGGGATTGGCGTTCAATGTGCATTATTGTGATAATGAAATCGCTTCGGTTACAATCAGCACAATACCTGCAACTGCAGAAGTAATTGATGAATGCTGCGGAATTGTTGAAAAGGATTCCCAATGCTGCAATGATAAAGTCATCAAGGCCGAAATCAAATCAGACCAAATAATCGTTCCATCCTTATTGCTCGACTTTATTGCGGTTACCGATTACTGGACGCCTCAATTCTTTACATTAAATAATAACTTCCAACAAAGAGATACCTTTACTTACTACTGCGATGCCCATGCGCCGCCTTTGTATCTCTTGTACAGCCAATACACTTTTTACTGCTGATTTTAATATTCGATAAGGAACTCTTTATTACGAATATTAAAATTTTAACTAATGAAAAAAATACTGTTATTCCTAGCATTGTTGATTTCTGCTGTTACTTTTTCCCAGGAAGAAATTAAAAAGGATACCCTGAAAACCGTCACAGTAGAAACCAGTAAAAAGGGATTGAAAAAATCAATTTCAGGCACGGCAAATACAACACTTGTCACGAGTAAGGAATTGCTCAAGGCAGCCTGCTGCAACCTTGCCGAAAGTTTTGAAACCAATCCGTCCATTGACGTCAATTTTTCTGATGCATTGACCGGAACCAAACAAATCAAGATGTTAGGACTTACCAGCCCTTACATTATGATTACTGAGGAAAATATACCTTCGGTTCGCGGCGCTTCGCAAGCCTACGGATTATCATTTACACCGGGAACCTGGGTTGAAAGCATCCAAATTACAAAAGGTGCTGGTAGTGTGGTCAATGGGTACGAAAGCATTTCGGGCCAAATCAACACAGAATTAATCAAACCACTTAAAGATATTCCGTTTTATCTTAATGCTTACGGTTCGACTGATTCACGCTTCGAACTGAACACTCATTTCAATAAGAAAATTTCAGACGATTGGTCCACTAGTTTGTTTGTGCATGGCAACGCACGTGTTTCCAAAAACGATATGAATGATGATGGTTTCCTGGACAATCCTTTGGGAAAACAATTCAATATCATCAACCGCTGGCAGTATGCTTGTGCCGAAACAGGTTGGGTTTCGTTTATTAATTTTCGTTATATGAACGACCAGAAACAAACAGGCCAGCTTGACTTTGATCCTGACAGAGACAGGTTGACTACGAATTACTGGGGCTCAGAAATCAATACGGAAAGACTGGATTTTTCTTCGAAAGTAGGTTATGTTTTTAAAGATATGCCATACCAAAGCATTGGTTTCCAGAATGCATTCAGCAATCACAACCAGCAATCGTATTTTGGTTTAAACCAATACGACATCAAGCAGCAAAGCTATTATTCCAACCTGATTTTCAATTCGATTATCAATAATACCAAACATAAATTTGCCACGGGACTGAACTTTACTTATGACAAATATTCAGAGTTTGTAAACCTTTTTGATGTAAGCCGAATCGATAATTCTGTTGGAGCTTTCTTCGAATATACTTATGACGATAATGATAAATTCAGTTATATATTGGGCGGAAGATTTGATTATCACAATAGGTTAGGGGCTTTCTTTACGCCAAGGCTGCATGTGAAATACAATCCTTGGGAGAAATCGGTATTACGTTTCTCTGCCGGAAGAGGAAAGAGGGCAGCTAATATTTTTGCGGAAAACCAAAACCTTTTTGCCAGCTCCAGGACATTTCAGGTTTTGGATACAAATGGGAAAGTTTATGGACTTGACCCGGAAATTGCCTGGAATTACGGAATCAGTTTTACGCAAAATTTCAAATTGTTTGGCATGAATGCCGATACGACGATTGATTTCTATCGCACCGATTTCCAAAACCAAGCTGTGGTTGATGTAATGAATTCGCCGCAAGAGGTTTTGTTTTACAACCTTAAAGGAAAATCGTATGCCAATAGCCTGCAGCTCGATTTCAACCTGGAAATCATCAAGCATCTAAATCTTCGTACAGCGTATAAATATTATGACATATCGACCGATTATCTTTCAGGAAGCTATCAAAGGCCATTGCAGGCTAAGCACCGATTTTTTGCCAATATGGAATATGCAACGCATATTGTAGACCATGGAAGGCAATGGAAATTTGACTACACCGTGAACTGGCTTGGAAAACAGCAATTGCCAAATACCCGTACTAATGCGGCGGCAGATAGATTTCCTGAATTTTCACCTTCGTTTGCTGTGATGAATGCGCAAATTACCCGAACTTTTTCGAGTACCTTTGAAATGTATGTTGGCGGAGAAAACATTGGCAACTACCGTCAGGACAAAGCAATTTTAGGAGCAGACAATCCGTTTGGAACTAATTTTGACACGTCGATTATCTATGCTCCGGTTTTTGGCCAAATGTATTATGCGGGATTACGATTTAAAATAAAATAAAATAAAAATTATGAAGAATATATTTTTAGGAATGATGTTACTGTTTGTAACACTTTCAACACAAGCACAAGATAAGAAGAACAAAAATGCCAAATACAATATCGAGGTAAATGGCAATTGCGAGCAATGCAAAAAGCGGATTGAAAAGGCTGCTTATTCTGTATCCGGAGTAAAAAGCGCCGAATGGCATATTGACGACCACATCCTTCATTTGATCATCAATGAGGAAAAATGTTCCATAATTGATGTGAAAAAAGCCATTGCTAAAGTTGGCCACGATACTGACGAGGTAAAATCTACTGATGAAGTTTATGAAAAGCTGCATTCCTGCTGCAAGTATGAAAGAAAATAAATTAAAAACTCCTTAACTTTTTAAGGAGTTTTTTATGTTTAAATTTGCTAAAAATTCCAAATTGAAAAGAATATTATTCCTTCTGTTATTGCTTGTTTATGGAAATTGTTTTGCCCAAAAAACAGTTCAGGATCAACGCACTTGGTTTGCATACATTGGACAGTGGAAGGTTTCCGAAAAATGGGGATTTCATGTTGAAGGACAATTAAGGTATGAAAATCATTTTGACCAAAACCTCCAAAATGTTTTCCGGATTGGCGGAATTTATTTTATCAAACCAAACGAACACGTTACAGTAGGTTACGGTTTGATACATACTTACAGCGCTTCGGCAGACGAATTTTTTACCGAAAACCGACTTTGGGAACAATACCAAATCAACAATAAATGGAGCAAAAACACCATGACACACCGCTTGAGGTTGGAACAGCGATGGATTGAACAATTGGCGGATAATTCTACAGCTTATCAAAACAGGTTTCGGTATATGAACCGGAATTTGTTTCACATTGCAGATTTAAAATCGGATAAAAACCAGATTTATGCCGTGCTTCAGGATGAAGTTTTTTTGACAATAGGTGAAAACAAAGTCAATTCCAAATTCATGGACCAGAACCGGTTTCTTGTTGGACTTGGTTTAAACCACAATAATAAACTGCGATTGGAATTGGGTTATATGAATCAGTATGTTACTTCAAGTTATGGCAATGATGCTATGAATCATACGGTTTCAGTTACGCTTTTTCACAATCTGGATTTGCAAAAGCATTAATTTTAACGCTGAATCCCAAAAAAAAGCATTAATTTCACGCTCGATAAAATTTATGATCCATGAGTGATTTTGACTGGATGCAATTGCTAAATCCCGAGTTCTACATAACCATGTCTCTTGGTGGTGTAAAAGTAGGTTTGTGGATTGTATTATTCATTGTTTTTGCCGAAACAGGTTTGTTTGCCGGTTTCTTTTTGCCTGGCGATAGTTTACTTTTCTTATCGGGAATTTACAGTCGGGACTTGATTGAAAATTTTGCTTTCATCGAAAGCGATATCCTCAATGTGGTCCTTCTTTCGACTTTAATAGCAATAGCCGGGATTTTGGGGAATATGGTTGGCTATTGGTTTGGTGCCAAAAGTGGTTATTACTTATACAAAAAGGAAGACAGTTTTTGGTTCAAGAAAAAATACCTGATCCAGTCAAAGGATTTCTTTGAAAAATATGGAGGAAAAGCAATCATCTTTGCACGTTTTTTACCTATTGTCAGGACATTTGCCCCAATTGTTGCCGGCATTGTTACCATGGATAAAAAGAAATTCATGTTTTACAACATAGTGAGTTCGTTTCTTTGGTCGTTTGTGCTTATTTTTTCAGGGCATTATTTGTACGGAATGTTTTTGGACAAATTTGATGTCGATTTAAAAAAGCATATAGAAGTCATCGTAATCGGAATCATTTTAGTCTCAACGCTTCCGGTTTTCCTAAAATTCATAAAGAAAGTTCCGAAAGAACAGGAATAAAAAAGTCCCGAATTACTCGGGACTTTTTTTATTGATAATCTAGTTTAATTACATCATTCCCGGCATTCCGCCGCCCATTGGCATTCCGCCACCGGCATTTTCTTCCTTGATTTCCACCAAAGCACATTCGGTTGTCAATATCATTCCCGAAACAGATGCAGCGTTTTCAAGTGCCACACGCGTAACTTTTTTAGGATCAATGATTCCGGCTTTCAGCATGTCAACATATTCGTCTGTTTTGGCATTGTAACCAAAGTTTGCTTTCCCTTCTGAAACTTTTGCAACTACTACAGAACCTTCCAATCCTGCATTTTCAACGATTGTTCTCAACGGAGCTTCAACAGCACGTGATACAATCTGGATTCCTGTTGCTTCGTCAGCATTATCAGCTTTAAGTTTTTCCAATACCGATTTTGCTCTCAATAGCGCAACACCGCCACCGGCAACAATTCCTTCCTCAACAGCAGCACGGGTCGCGTGAAGCGCATCGTCAACGCGGTCTTTTTTCTCTTTCATTTCCACTTCAGAAGCGGCTCCAACATAAAGAACGGCAACACCTCCGGCTAATTTAGCCAAACGTTCCTGCAATTTTTCCTTGTCATAATCAGAAGTAGTTGACTCCATCTGACCTTTGATTTGGTTCACACGATTCTTAATCATGTCAGCACTTCCGGCACCATTTACCAAAGTCGTATTGTCTTTGTCGATAGTAACTTTTTCTGCTGTTCCCAACATTTCCAAAGTTGTATTTTCAAGAGTATAACCACTTTCTTCAGCAATTACGGTTCCGCCTGTAAGGATGGCAATGTCTTCCAACATCGCTTTTCTTCTGTCTCCAAAGCCCGGAGCTTTTACAGCAGCAATTTTCAAGGCACCACGCAATTTGTTTACTACCAATGTCGATAAGGCTTCACCGTCAACATCTTCTGCAATGATCAATAATGGTTTTCCTGATTGTGCAACAGGTTCTAAGATTGGTAACAATTCTTTTAATGAAGAAACTTTTTTGTCATACAAAAGAATGTATGGTCTTTCCAATTCCACTTCCATTTTCTCCGGATTAGTGACGAAGTATGGAGAAAGGTAACCTCTGTCAAACTGCATTCCTTCTACAACATCAACGTAAGTATCGGTTCCTTTAGCTTCTTCAACCGTGATAACGCCTTCCTTGCCAACTTTTCCAAAAGCTGTAGCGATCAAATCTCCAATAACTTCGTCGTTGTTAGCCGAGATAGAGGCAATTTGTTTTATTTTTTCAGAATCGCTTCCGACTACTTGAGCTTGTTTTGCCAAATCGGCAACAATAGCTTCAACCGCTTTGTCAATTCCGCGTTTTAAATCCATTGGATTGGCTCCAGCTGCTACGTTTTTCAAGCCTTCCTTTACGATTGCCTGAGCTAAAACGGTTGCAGTTGTAGTTCCGTCACCAGCTAAATCGTTGGTTTTAGAAGCCACTTCCTTTACCATTTGTGCACCCATATTTTCCAATGGGTCTTTTAATTCAATTTCTTTAGCAACAGTAACACCATCTTTAGTAACATTTGGCCCGCCAAATGATTTTCCTATGATTACGTTACGTCCTTTTGGTCCAAGGGTAACTTTTACTGCATTAGCCAATGCATCAACGCCACGTTTTAATCCGTCACGTGCTTCAATATCGAATTTTATATCTTTTGCCATAATTAGTTTTGTATTTTTTTTTTGAATTAGATAATTGCTAAGATGTCATCTTCGCGCATGATTAGGTAATCCTTTCCATTGAATTTTAAATCGGTTCCAGCATATTTTCCATAAAGGACTGTATCGCCAATTTTTACAGTCATTGGTTCGTCTTTTTTGCCATTTCCAACAGCAACGACAGTTCCTTTTTGTGGTTTTTCCTTTGCCGTATCCGGAATGATGATTCCAGAAGCTGTTTGCGTTTCAGCAGCAGCAGGCTCAATGATTACTCGGTCTGAAAGAGGTTTAATATTTAATGCCATAATATGATGTATTTGTTTTTTAATATTTGGTTTTTGCTAGTCAGAAATTATACCATTTGGATATTGGCTGACAAATTTTCAGTCTAAAAAAAATGCCAGCTTATACTGCTGGCATTGTATTTCTTATATCTAAGAATTATTTTTTTGGAGTCTCCACCGGTTTAGCAGGAGCAGGAGCTGTTGTTTTAGCAGGAGCCGCAGCTTCTTTTTCGTCAATGATTTTTGAATTGGCATCGCTCATGCTTCCTGTGAAACTTAAGCTTGACAATAATATCAAAACGATTAGTATCGTTGCTAATGTCCAAGTACTCTTATCTAAAAAGTCTGTTGTTTTTTGAACGCCTCCCATTTGTGTTGAACCACCTAATGAAGATGATAAACCGCCACCTTTTGGGTTTTGTACCATAATTACGATTATCAGTAAAAAACAAACTATTGTTATTAATACTAAAAAGATTGAAAATGTGCTCATTATTACTTATTATTTTGTTGTAAAATTTTAATATCAGAAATTCGGTCTGCAAAGAAACTACTTTTTTCTGGATATTTCAAAATTAATATTTCATAAGCTTGAATTGCTTTCGAATATTTTTTTTGTTCGAGATAAACCCTGGCTAAAGTCTCGGTCATAAGATAGGAAGTATCCTCTGAAAATGTAGCAGCAACTGGGACTTCAGCGTCTTTTGCAATTGGTGTTATCTTAGGGTTGTTTTCAATGAACCTATCAATTAAATCCAGTTTTTTCTTCTTATCCTCATCGATATTTGGCTTGATTTCTTCACGAACGATGGGTTTCAAGCGCGATAATTGCAGCCATTCCTGAAAAGAGTGCTTTTCGTTCCTTGAAAATTCCAAGGGTTTTCCGATGGACAATTTTTCTTCTGCTTTTTGTTCTTCGGTTGTGGTCGCTTCCTTGATTGACGTTAGGATTGATTGTTCCAAAGCGTCAACTGTTGGCTGTTTGGCTTCAACAATAAGGTGTTCACTTCCCACAACATTCATGTTCATCAGCTCTTCAAGCTTCTTTTCGTAGAGCCCTTTTTGGACAGAAACAAATGAATCGGAAGTAATGAAATCAAACAGGATGCTTCGGTCGGTGGTATATGCTGCAGAAATTTTCAAGGCATAATTATAATTGAAACTGTCCTGATTGTACAGATGCTTTAATTTCAGCACACGCGCGCTCTGAAAATAAGGGAACGCTTCCAAAACATTGTCCAATGTTTCAGCGTACCGATCATTGACAGCGTCGGGTTTGTTGAGTAAAAAAGTATAATCTGTTAAATTCATTTCAAGATTTAATTACCATTTTGCCAATGATTCATTGAAAATATCCTGCGTAATCCGTTCATAAATGAAATCGATATAACCAGCTAATGTAGCACCGGTTGGAAGTTCTGATCCGTCATAATCCCTGTAAAACGAAAAGCGTTTTTCAAAATTATCAGCTTCCTTGTTTTTATTTGTAAAACGAACGTTTACTGTAATGGAAAGCCTGCTTTGTGCAGCCGTTTGTGCGGCAGTAGCCTGCATCGGAGTAATTCGGTAATCTACAATTTCACCTTCATATACCAAATCACCATTGGTGTTGGTCAGGTTAAGATTGGTTTGGTTCTGTATGATTTCCTGAAGTTTAATCGTAAAAGTCCTTTCGATTCCCGGCTCAACCAAATCGGCATTATTCTGAAAATAATTCACCTGGAATGTCTTGGCGTCAATTTTTCCTGTTCCTGTAAAATTATAAGGGCCACAACCGTTAACGGCAATGGCAAGGATAAAAACAGCAAGTAATTTTAAAAACTTCATGGTAATAATTAAAGACCGCTAAAGTACTTCTTTATTTTGAATTAAGGAAGAAGATCTCCTTGGTAGTAATACTTTATTGAAGTCATAGTACTTTCAAAAACCCCATGATAATAAGAGTCACTGGTTTGAATTTGAGGCAGGTTATTCGAATTATAGGTATAATGGTAAACGGAGCTTTCAGGATCTTCCGCGCAATAACTGTGTGTAAGCACATTATTGGTGGAATTGAATTGTCCATCAACCCAGTTTGAATATTGTACAAAACTAAAAGCCCTGCAGATCGAAAGGGTTGCATTTCTTAAGGGATTGACATTGCTGTCATAGGTTAGGTAATTACAACTCTCATTGGGATGGTAGGAAGTAACATTGTTGCCTGAATAATATACAAGCATCTCTGACCATATGGTTTCATTAAATCCACTTTCGTCATTATCTACTTGTATGGTTCTGCCTTCCAATAATAATTTATCACTATTGATTTTGGTTAACCTGTAATAACTGTTCAAATTACCTGTATAATATGCCTGCAATGAGTTGTCATAATGAATGTTTTCACCGTCAACACTAGTCAGGAAATCGTTGGAGTCATAAGTAAAGGTGTGTCCTTCGGTAGTTGAGTCATCATGGTAAACAGTAGAACCAATCAATCGATTGTTATTGTCATAGATAAAATCCTGAACGAGGGTTCCATCGGCTTTAACTATCTCTGTCAATATACCCTCGTTATTGAAAATCCATTGTTTTTCATTGGGAGTACCCGGATAAAAATCAACCCTTTGCAGCAAATTTGGATTCGGTTCATTACTCGTTGTCGAATCATTGGAGCATGATGTCAATAGACAGATTGAAATCAAAAGAAGACAGAACTTTTTCATAGCGAATGGTTTAGTTCTATAAAAATAAGGAAATAAATTGGATTTTTAAATTACCAATGTTATTATTCATAGTAATATTCAGCGTACAGTGCCCAATCAACAACAGTGCTGCTAGGATCTATGACTTCAATCCCAATCTGCATATAGGACATATCCTGGCTTACAATAAAACCATAATTGAAATAATAGGCATTGTTTGGTCCGTAATCATGTCCGTCTGCCAACTGTTGGGAAGTAACACCGTCTATAAAAAAATCAGGGTCTGTCAAAGATTTAACTTGTGCTACAGCCAATACTTCGGCAGCGATTGGATTAGGCATAACTGATCCGAAATGGAAGTTTTTCATAAGTTCGGTAGTGCCATTGTTGATCTTTTCAAATGATGTCATTGTTCCATTTTCATAAACCATGTGGAATGTTCTGGCTCCTGTGCCTGTTCGCACGAAATTTTCAGCAAGCATATCCGAATTCACCTGGCAGTGTATCGTAAAACCACTTCCGTATGAATAGTCATAAGTCCTATTCGCAGCATTGTAGGTATATGGTAATCCGTTAATGCTTTGGATGGTATTATCAGTATTGTAAGTAATGGTAGTGGTTTCAGAAACTACGCCGTTAGTATATTTTTTATCCAAAATTACGCGGTTCTGATTATCATAAATGAATTCTTCAGCCAAGCTTCCATCAGCAAGGGTAATCGTGCTTAATTGATTATTGCTGAAATTCCAGTGTCTTTCGTTTACAGAGTTTCTGTAAAAAATCACTTTTTGCAAAGTTGAAGCCGGAGTAATGTTAGTATCATCGCTGCTGCTGCATGAAGTTAATGCAATGGCTGCTATAAAAAAGAAGAATATTTTTCTCATGACTATAATAATTTGGTTGGCGTAAACGTAAAAATTTATTGTTAAAATAAAAAAATTATAGGTCGTACTGCTTAATTTTTCGATAAAGTGTTCTTTCTGAGATGCCTAATTCGTCTGCGGCAGCTTTTCTTTTGCCTTTATGTCGTTCCAAAGATTTTTTGATAAGCTCCACTTCCTTTTGTTCCAATTTAAGCGTTTCTTCCTCTTCAACGGTTTCTGCCATTAAATAATTGCTGTCATCGTCGTCGTCAAATTCTTCCTGATCGATTTCGTGTTGTGGCGGCATCGTGCTTAATCTTGTCTCGTTTTCAAAATTGGAAACGGCTTCTTCTTTTTGCCCAAAAACTTTCTGGATAAGGTTTTTATTCATTTCCTGAACTTTGGAGCTTCCGTTCTGCATCAATTCCAAAGTCAGTTTTTTCAAATCATGCAGATCGCTTTTCATATCAAAAAGCACTTTATATAAAATATCCCTTTCTGTAGAAAAATCATTTTCCGATTTTTTTCCGCCAACAACAGAGGGCAGGCTTGTGCCTTCTACGGGAAGGTAAGATTGTAAAGTCTCCAATGAAATATCCCTATTGGTTTCCAAAACCGAAATCTGCTCAGCGACATTTCGAAGTTGGCGGATATTCCCACTCCAACGGTATTTCTGTAAAAAGGAAATAGCGCTATCGCTCAATTTTATTGGAGGCATTTTATACTTGTGTGCAAAATCGGAAGCAAATTTTCTAAACAACAGATGGATGTCGTCTTTTCGGTCGCGGAGTGGAGGCAAAGGGATGTCAACTGTGCTCAATCGGTAATACAAATCCTCACGGAATTTGCCCTTTTCAATTGCGTCAAACATGTTCACGTTTGTTGCAGCCACTATCCTCACATTGGTTTTTTGAACTTGGGAAGAACCTACTTTTATAAATTCGCCGTTTTCCAAAACACGTAATAAGCGCACTTGAGTGGTTAAGGGTAATTCACCTACTTCATCAAGGAAAATCGTTCCGCCATCTGCAACCTCAAAATATCCCTGTCGTTCAGCATTAGCGCCGGTAAACGAGCCTTTTTCGTGACCAAAAAGCTCACTATCAATCGTTCCTTCGGGGATTGCACCGCAGTTTACCGCAATGTATTTTCCGTGTTTCCTGTGCGAAAGCGAATGGATGATTCTTGGAATACTTTCCTTACCAACACCACTTTCACCCACAACCAGGACTGAAATATCTGTTGGGGCAACCTGAATGGCTTTTTCGATGGCACGATTTAATTTTGGGTCATTCCCAATAATCTCGAAGCGTTGTTTTATATTCTGGACGTTTTCCATGATTAGTTGATTTGCATTTCACTATATCCAATAGCTTCGCCAATCAAGGTTCCGCTGGTACAATTTGTAATTTTCACATTCACAAAATCCCCAATTTTATAATTTTCCCTAGGGAAAACAACCATAAAACTTTGTGAATTTCGACCCGATAAATCCTTGTCCGATTTTTTGGAAACTTTTTCCACAAGCACTTCAACGGTTTTGCCAACAAATTCCTTTGTTCTGATGCCGCTGTGAACGCGTTGTAAGTCGACGATTTCCTGTAGCCTTCTCAATTTTGTCTCTTCCAAAACGTCGTCTTTCATTTTTCTTCCTGCCAATGTTCCCGGACGTTCAGAATAGGCATACATATAACCGAAACCATATTTCACATATTCCATCAGCGCTAAAGTATCCTGATGGTCTTCTTCAGTTTCTGTTGGGAAACCGGCTATCATATCCTGAGTAATTGAACTTTCAGGAAGTATGGTGTTTATTTTATCAATCAATGTCATGTATTCCGCTCTTGTATGAAGACGGTTCATTTCTTTCAACACACGATCGCTTCCACTCTGAACCGGTAAATGAATGTGTTTGCAGATATTTGGATGTTTGGCAATTACATGCAGTACTTCTTCGTGCATGTCCTGTGGGTTTGAAGTCGAAAATCGGATTCGCATTTTAGGAAACTGAACGGCAACCATTTCAAGCAACTGCTCAAAGCCAACTGCCGTTGCTTTCTGCATTTCGGTAGCTTTTTCAAAATCTTTTTTCAAACCACCGCCGTACCATAGATAACTATCGACATTTTGACCCAAAAGAGTGACTTCCTTAAAACCTCTTTTCCATAAATCACGGATTTCCTCTAAAATGCTTTGAGGCTCACGGCTTCGTTCGCGGCCACGTGTAAATGGGACCACACAAAAGGTACACATATTATCGCAGCCTCGTGTAATGGATACCAGCGCAGTTACGCCATTGCTCATCAAACGAACCGGCGAAATATCACCATAAGTTTCTTCCTTGGATAAAATTACATTGATGGCATCCCTTCCGTCTTCAACTTCTTTCAGCAAATTGGGTAAATCCTTATAGGCATCCGGACCCACAACCATGTCGACAATTTTTTCTTCGTCAAGGAATTTTTCTTTCAGGCGTTCCGCCATACAGCCCAAAACTCCAACCTTCATTCCTGGATTTACTTCGCGTTTTACCGCATTGTATTTCTCGAGTCTCTTTCTAACGGTTTGTTCTGCCTTGTCCCTTATAGAACAGGTATTTACCAATACTAAATCGGCTTCCTCTAAAATTGTTGTGGTGTTATAACCTTCATTGGTCATGATGGAAGCTACGATTTCGCTGTCCGAAAAATTCATCGCACAACCATAGCTTTCTATGAATAGTTTCTTTGTGTTTTCTGGCTTTTGTTCTAAAACAAGACTTGTTCCTTGTAATTTTTCGTCAATATCCTTTTCCATAAAATAGTCTTCCTTAAGCGGGCATCAAAGATAATACTAATTTACAAAATATGACAAGATGGCAGAAGCGGTTTAACAAAAGATTAAACCCTTAAAGCTTTAGTCCGCTTTCCTTAAGGAATTGTAGCGCTTTATGTCAATGGCTTTTTCTAATGGCTTATTGTTTTCGATATAATCATATAAATCCATTGCCATGGCTGGTGCAAGCATTACACCACGGGTTCCAAGTCCGTTGAGAATGTGGATGTTTTTGTGGTTGGGATGTGTGCCCAATAAAGGACGTCTGTCTTTCACGGTTGGCCTTACACCGGCAAGGTGTTCGATTATTTCAAAATCGCAATTGAGCAGTTCTTTTATCCTGTCGATTAATTCCTGTCTGCCTTCATCTGTTGGAATGTTGGTTTTGTCATCCCAATTGTAGGTTGCGCCGACTTTGTAAAGATGATTTCCAAGCGGTAAAACAAAAACACTGGTATTGATGATTACATCCAAATCCAATTCAGGAGCTTTAATGATGAATAATTCACCTTTGGTTCCGTCTAATGGTAAATAATCAAAAAACGGATTAGAATGCATTCCAAATCCTTCGGCAAAGACAATATGCCGGGTTTTTAGGTTTTGATATTCGATATGGTCGTCAAAAATCTTTAAGGCTGCATAGTCAAATGCATTTTCGTTTAGCCAATTATTTTTTTTTAGGTATTGATGATACTCATTCAATAATGTAATAGTATCAACATAGCCGGTATTTAAAACTTCGCCATAACCAAAAGGCGAATCAATGCCATTGTATTTTTTATGGACGATGTTGGTGGATAGGAAAGGAGCGAGGTTTGGTTTATCTGAAGCTGTAAACCAGTTGTTCTGTTCTTCTACGGAAAAGAACTTTCTATAAATAGGGACTTTATAATCGAGCTGGATTGAAAGTTTCTGCTCAATGTCTTTATAAGTTTTATGGGCAATTTCAAGTTGTGAATTGGCATTCCAAACCTGGCTGAATCTTTTCAGGATAACCGGATTGTATAAACCACCGGCAATTTGGGTTGAGTTTTGCGAATGATTATCAAAAACGATAAACGACTTTCCGTGCTGCAAAAGTGTTTCTGCAAAAGCAATTCCGGCCAAACCCGAGCCAACGATGATATAATCCTGCATAATTTATAGCTAAAAAAAACTCCCACCGTAAAGATGGGAGTTTTATATTGTATTATGAAATATCTTTTAGTAATTCCACATGTCAGATTCAAAACTACGAATCTTCTCTTTTACCCTTTCGGATTCTAAAAGCTGATTCTGCGAGTTGTCCTTCATGTATTGTTGGATTTCCCTGTCACCATATACGTTTTCCTCTTTGTAAATCTCGCCGTTAAATCGTCGGGAATTCAGCAAATGGTCAAACGTGATGGGCATCGCGGAGTTTTTATCATTAAAGGCCTTCGACTCGTGGAGTATTTCTCTCACTGCAGGGAAGTAAACCCAAAATAAATCGATTACGTCAGCATTATCATTTCCTGCATCTCTTGCCTCAGGAGTAACCGGGCATAAAGCCAATAATCTGTATTTTAACTCACCTTGACGTTTGTCAAAATACCAGTATCCTTTGATTTTGTATCCGGAAATATAGCTCGCATCCAATTCTTTTTTATTGATATATTGAGGATCCAATACTTTTCTACCCGCTTTGTAATCATCATAGTAGTTGTTGATTTCATCTTTTCCAGCCTCGATGGTATCGATGTAGGTAAAAGAAGACTCCATATCTTTGAATGTTTTCTTGATATTGAAATAATCATCAACATATACTTCAGTGATTTTACCATTTTTGATGTTTTTTACCAATACATCAAAAAGGGCTCTTCTTTCTTTACCAACAAAAGCGGTATCGATAGGGTAGTACAATGGGAAATTAATTCTCTCATCAATATCGATAAACTCCCAGATGGTTTTACCCATTAATACATCCCTGTCATGAACATAACCATATGGCAATGGTTTGTCATTGTCAGAAATTAACTGAGCAGGTGTTTTCTTCCCAATCTCATCCGGAGTTTTGGAATTCAACAAGTTTGACTGAGCAAAAGTTGAAGCACTCAATGCTACTGCAAAAACTACTGATAAAAGATTTTTAATTTTCATAATTATTATAATATAAGTTATTTAAGTAGGTTTCTTTTCAACTTAAATTATTTATTGTATTTCGTAAACTACCGGCGCTGCCGTTTTGATTTCAATATTTGCAGCAGTACCAACGATTTTTGATTTGATGTCAAAAATAGTAATCTGGTCACCTTTTGTTGCTCTTGCTAATGCAGCTTTACATTGTGCATTAACTCTGTTTCCGCTAACGATAACAGCAGCCTGACCTGGAACTTTGAAGCTAAAACGGGTTACATCAAAATTTAAGTCATATAAGAAATCCTGTAATACTGCAGAAATCTGAGAAACCTCTAAACGTGATTTAGCACCTTTAACAATTCCAACCTGGCCTGCGATTGCACCTGCCGGAGCTGGGATGTTCTTGATTCTGAATACTTTTTTATCAGAAACGGTTTTACCATCAGACATTTTACCATTAGCAGTAATTACTACTTCAGTACCACTCTGTGGGTTTAGGTTGTATTTTCCTTTTCCTGCAGAAGATAATCCCGGAGCAGAAGCAGTAACGTTATTGTCAGCGATACCTGCGAAAGAGATTGTCATTGGGTTTGGTAAACCTCGGTATACAACGTTCATTTTATCTGCAGAAATGTTTGCAGAGTTTGGACGAGGCACAACCACATATTTACCTTCGAATTTCAAAGGCACTGGTTTACCATCTTCCATGAAAGAGAATGTACCATTGATGGTTTTTTCTCCAACACCACCTGCAGTCATCGAGATAACAGCTTGTCCGTTTTCGATTTTACCTGGTCCAGAGAAACTTGTTGGTACTGTGTTAGCATCGTATTTACCCAATACTACTTTACCTTTTACAGTTTCACCTTCAAAGAACACATTTTTCTCTAAAACTACCATTGCCTGGAAGTTTTTCAAAGACGCTGCCTGAGCGATCGTGTTTCCGATTAATGCATTGTAGATATCCTGTTCTGTCTGCTCAACGTCATTTTGCATACTTGTAAGTTTTGCAATAGATGCTACAGCTGGGAATCCTTCAAAGTGATACATTAAGTATTTTTTAGAAACTCCGTCTTTATCCTTAACATTATCTAAATTGAATTTAGTTTTAATGTTGTTGATGATTGGCTGATATTTAACGTCATTACCAAACACAGCAATTACGTTTTTCTTATAAGCTTCAATTTTAGAGATGATTTCATCTCCTTTTTTAGAATATTTATCACCTTCAAACCAGTGCTCGTCGATGTATCCACCTTTGTCCATTGCTTCGTATGGCAATTTTCCGGTTTTCTCATCTCTTTTGAACTCTTTTGAAACTTCTTCTTTCAAACTTCCTAAGTAAGCGTAAAGCTCTTTAGAATATTTTTGAACTTGGTTCGCTTTATCTAATGGTGCTTTAAAACGAGCTGGCTCATCTTCTGCCTTTTGCTCTAAAGTACCTAATAAACTTTTGTTGTATTCTTCAGAAAATTTATTAACGCCTTCAAATTTTTCGTTCATCAAACCGAAAGCTGTCAATACTTCTTTTGACATGTTCAATGCCAACATTGCGATGAAAACCAGGTACATCAGGTTAATCATCTTCTGCCTAGGGGTTAGTTTTCCTCCTGCCATTTTTTCTAATTAGTTTAAATTATTATTTTGGTTTAAAATATATAGTTATAAAACTAATTATCCTTTATTACTCATTGCAGAAAGCATTCCACCGTATACATTGTTCAATGTAGATAGGTTAGAAGTCAAACTTTGCATTTGATCTTTTAATTTTAAGTTGTTTTCAGCAACTTCGTTATTGATTTGAGCGTTTCTCTCAGCGCTTTGAACTTGTACGTGGTATAATCCATTTAAAGTTTCAAGTTGAGTTGCTGCTTTAGTCATTTCTTCAGCATATTTTTTAGTTGAAGCTACAGAGTCAACAGTTGGAGAGATAGCTTTAGCTGCACCTTCAAAGTTTTTGATGCTGTTTCCTAAGCTTTCCATTAATTGACCATCGATTTTAGCCTCTTTCAACATAGCGTCTAATTTTTGAGACAATAATCCCTGAGCATCTTCTGGTTTTTCTTTTTTATCTTTTGCTTTAGCTTCACCTCCAGCTAATTCTGGATAAACAAGAGACCAATCTAATTCATTATCAACAGGGTCAAAAGCTGATAAACCAAAGATTAACGCTTCTACAGAAAGACCTACAATAAGCATTAAACTTGCTCCTGTCCAGTGTTGTATTTTAAATAATGCTCCTACGATTACAACTGCCGCTCCCATACCGTAAGCGAAATTCATTGTTTTTTTGCTTAATAATGCCATAATAATAAAAATTTTAGTTAGTTAAGTTAATATATTCAAGTTAGTTTAAAATTACTTTTTAGGTGCAGCGTTCTTAGTTACTTTAGTTCCCATGTAATCCTGTACTGTACGGAATCCAATATAACTTCTTGCTGAATCTGCGTATTCAAAATCCCTGGTTCCTACCTGTAGGAAGTAAGCAACATCTTTCCATGAACCACCACGAACTGCTTTTCTCATGTTCTTGGTATCAGAAACGTTTGGATTGATTGAAGAAACATATTCATAAGCTGCGGCATCATAAGATGAATCAGTCCATTCAGCTACGTTACCAGACATATTGTAAAGGTTATATCCGTTTGGCTCATAAGATTTTGCTTCAACAGTATACAAAGCCTGGTCTGCTGCGTAATCTCCTCTATTTGGTTTGAAGTTAGCCAGGAAACAACCTCTGTCATTTTTAGCATATGGTCCTCCCCAAGGGAAAGTTCCTGACTCCAGACCTCCTCTTGCAGCATATTCCCATTCTGATTCGATTGGAAGACGGAATGAGTTTGTTAAATCCTGCTTTTTCTTTTTAGATTTAATGTAAGCGTTTTTGTTTAAGGTTCTCCAAGCACAAAATGCTTTAGCCTGTTTCCAGCTTACCCCAACAACTGGGTACTGAGCATAAGCCTGGTGCCAGAAATAATCATTGTGCATTGGCTCATTGTAAGAATAAGCGAAATCCTTAATCCAAACAGTAGTATCAGGATAAACAGCCTGTTGCTCTGTTCTGATGAATGAACTTCTTTTTCCAACTTTAGCTTTAGCTGCAGCCTGGATGTCCATCCAAGAATATCTGAATTTCAATTTTTTAACGTCAATTGTTCTCAAACCATTGAATGATTCTGCAATTGGTAGATACATTGTATCCATAACTTCAGTGTAATACTCGTCCGGATATTTTTTAGTATCTTTTATAAGTTTGATTTTTTTGTTCAGTCTTCTTCCGGCATAAGGATCGTCATCAGTTCCTACACTATAATAATTCTCATACATGTATTTGTCGTACGGAGTCATTTTAGCCGGATCTGTATCAGCGAAAGCAAAATCTCCGATGCTTCCACCTTTTCCGCCACCTTTTCCACCTTTACCTGTAGAAGTTTGCCCAACCTCATCTGCAAGAATAGCCAAACGAACTCTTATTGTAGAGTCTTTTACCCATTCCACAAATTGGCGGTACTCACTATTCGTGATTTCAGTCTCATCCATATAAAACGAACGGACCGTAACCGTTTTAGTAGGTGCATCCTGCATATTTGCTGGGTCATCGTCAGATTTACCCATAATGTATGCTCCACCAGGAACTAAAGTCATTCCAAATGGCTTTTCTGGATGCCATTTTTTTCCTTTAACTCCTACCAATTCACCTTTATCGCTAGATCCACCACAACTGGTTAATAAAGCTAAAAATGACGCAAATGTTATGAACTTCTTCATATGTATATTTTGGGGTTAATTTGAATAATTTTTTAAGGGCGTAAACCTATTTATTATTTTTCAAAAAAGCAATTAATTAATATTAAATTTCTCTGTTAATTCTTTCAACATATTAATTCACATTCCAAAAATAGAGTTATTGTTAATATAAAAAAAATATTTTATCGATAAAATGCACTTTTTAACGATAAAATGCTGTTTTTTGTCTATTTTGTAAGTTTTACGCTATAATATGTCTGGTTTTTATTCTTAAATACTATTTTTTCGCTGCGCTTTCCACCATCTTTCAGGTATTTCATTGTTGCACGCAGCAAGATATTCTTCATGCGAACAAGGTAATAACGTATTTTTTTTCAGTTTATTGTGTTGGCCTGCAAAAAAATTTATTTCTATCCACCATCGCCCTGTTTTGTTGCTTTTATAGAAAACCAATTCCTCACTTTCCATCGGAACGATATATTTCAGATAGTTTTCTTTTGTTCCAAAAGGATATTCATTGGAGCGGTAATTTACCCCTTCAATAAAATACCAGATTATCTGGGCAATAAGTACCGATTCTTCCCTTGTATTATTATGGTTGAAAATCCCAAAAGAACTTACCTTATCACTTATGCCGGAATATCTTGATAAACTACAGATTTCCTTCCCGTCAAAACCGTTAGGTGTAAAAGTAACAAAATTTCCTGAATACGAAGACTTTACAGCATTCAAATCTATGCTAACGATATCTGCATCGCGGAATGTTGGCTCTGCAAGTTCAATATTGTTTGAAATTTCTCCTAATCTGTAAGCGTCAAAATAGAGTTTTTCAATCAAATCTATTTCTTCCTGTGAGTTGAAATAGGTTTGGTATCCTATGTTACTGAAGTTAAAAAGGTTGTTTGGTTCGTCCAGTACAATCTTAGATAAATAGGAATTAGCCGAAATGCCTTCTTCCTGTTTGCCAAAATCAAATTTACTGTCTATCGAAACTAAATTGACCATTTGCTCCTGATTATCATAGGCTCTGTATAATGGATACGTTAAATCCTGAGTACCGCCTATAACAATCGGAATGATTCCTTTTTTTATAAGTTTGGAAGCTACTTTCTGTAGGGCAAAATAAGTATCCTCCAAAGAGTTTCCTGCTATGATGTCTCCCAAATCGGCAATAGAGCTTTGCCAGTTTCCGGGAAATAAGCTGTATAATTCCTTTCTGGCGGCGTCAAGGTTGACTTCGTCATCTACGAAGTTTGCTATGCCGCGATTTTCGAGCACGCCAATAATGGCAATTTTTATTTTATCGATATCCGGAAAATCCTTTTCAGTATGGAAAGCAACTTTACTTCCCAAGTGCTGTGATGACAATCCTTTTATGTATTGAACAATTTCATTATCAACAGGCGACAGAAAATCGAATTCCATAGTTTATTTCTTTTTTGCAGGTGCTTTTTTGGTTGTGGTTTTTTTGGCTGCAGCCTTTTTAACCGGAGTTTTGGCAGCAATCATTTCTTTTACTTGCTCCAAAGTCAGTTTGGACGCATCGATATCTTTGTTTAATTCGATTTTGGTTTTTCCTTTAAGGATTACCGATTTTCCCCAACGGGCTTTCTCAACCACTATGCCTTCTTCTTTCCAGTCGTGGATAACCTTATCGATGTTTTTTTGTAATTTCTCTTCAATAAGTTCGGTAATGTCAGCCTGCGATAAATTATCGAAGTTGTATTTTTTACTTACGTTGATGAAGATTCCGTTCCATTTCAAGAATGGTCCAAAACGCCCAACGCCTTTTTGAACCGGCTCATTTTTATAAGTAGCAATCGGTGCATCGGCCTGAGCTTTTTCATTGATCAGTTCCTGAGCCCTATCCATAGTTACATCTAATGGATCTTCCCCTTTTGGCAATGAAATGAATTGTTTTCCAAAACGGACATAAGGTCCAAAACGACCATTGCTTACTTCAACTTCTTCTCCTTTATAAGTACCCAGATTTTTTGGCAGTAAAAATAAATTCAGTGCTTCTTCCAAAGTAATGCTTCCGATATTCTGTTCCTGGCGTAAGCTGGCAAATTGCTTGTCTTCATCATCGGCTTCACCAATCTGTGCAACCGGGCCAAATTTCCCTAAACGCACCAAAACCTGTTTTCCGGTTTTTGGGTCTGTGCCCAATATTCTTTCTCCGCTTTCCCTTTCGGCTGTGTCCTGGACCAAAGTTACATTCGGATGGAACTTATCGTAGAACTCCTGCATCATTTTCGCCCAGTCGATATTGCCTTCGGCGATTTCGTCAAAATCCTGTTCCACCTTAGCGGTAAAGTTATAATCCAATATCGTAGAGAAATTCTTAACCAAAAAGTCGTTTACGATTGTCCCGATATCTGTTGGGACTAATTTCCCTTTATCGGAACCGGTATTTTCAGTTAGGGTTTGCTGCCCAACTTTATTGTCTTTCAGCGTAAGCTGTGTATATTTTCTTTCAACGCCGTCAAGATTTCCTTTTTCAACATAGGTCCTTGCAATGATGGTCGAAATGGTAGGCGCATAGGTTGATGGTCGTCCAATTCCCAGTTCTTCGAGTTTCTTTACCAAAGAAGCCTCGGTATATCTTGATGCCGGCCTGGTGTATCTTTCAGTTGCGGTGATAAAATTGTTTGCCAATTTTTCTCCAACTTTCAAAGCTGGCAGCATTCCTTCCTGTTCTTCATCATCATCGTCATTGCCTTCCAAATAGACTTTTAGGAAGCCTTCAAACTTGATTACTTCTCCTGATGCCTGGAAAACTTCTGAATGATTATTGGCTTCAATCCTCACATTCGTTCGTTCCAATTCAGCATCGCTCATTTGTGACGCCAAAGTTCTTTTCCAAATCAAATCGTATAAACGTGCCTGGTCTCTTTCCACATTAATGGTGTGGCGCGACATATCGGTAGGACGGATTGCTTCGTGGGCTTCCTGGGCACCTTTGCTTTTTGTGGCGAAGGTTCTTGGTTTTGAAAACTCCCTTCCGTAAGATTTTGTAATTTCAGCTTCAGCAGCATCCATTGCTTCTTTTGAAAGATTGACGCTGTCCGTTCTCATATAGGTAATCAATCCTGCTTCGTACAAACGTTGAGCAATCTGCATCGTAATTCCAACCGGAAGATACAGTTTACGCGCGGCTTCCTGTTGCAAGGTTGATGTTGTAAATGGTGCAGCAGGTGATTTTTTGGTAGGTTTGGTTTCCAAATCTCCTACCTTATATATAGAACCAATATTTTTATTTAGGAAATCTTCTGCTTCTTTTTGGGTTGCAAAGTTTTTAGGCAGTTTGGCCTTAACCACTTTTCCCGCTTCGTTGGTGAATTCAGCCGTAACCGAATAAGAAGCTACTGCCTTAAATTCCTGTATTTCCCTTTCTCTTTCAACAATCAATCTCACAGAAACCGATTGTACACGTCCGGCAGATAATCCGCCTTTTACTTTTTTCCATAAAACCGGAGAAAGTTCATACCCAACCAATCGGTCTAAAACTCTTCGTGCCTGTTGGGCAT
Organism: Flavobacterium wongokense; assembly: GCF_021608265.1. Taxonomy (GTDB): domain Bacteria; phylum Bacteroidota; class Bacteroidia; order Flavobacteriales; family Flavobacteriaceae; genus Flavobacterium; species Flavobacterium wongokense. The sequence goes on along the minus strand of NZ_JAKIHP010000001.1, from coordinate 352,140 downwards.
TTACTAAGTTGTAATCGATTTCCCTTGGGTTTTCGATGGCTTTCAGGATGGCGTTTTTGGTGATTTCGTGGAAAACGATTCGTTTCGTTTTGTTTTTGTCTAATTTCAGTTCTTCCGCCAAGTGCCATGAGATGGCTTCCCCTTCGCGGTCCTCATCGGAAGCCAACCAAACCGTGTCGGCATTTTTGGCTAGTGATTTTAGTTTGGTAACTAAAGCTTTCTTGTCGGAGGAGACTTCGTATTTTGGCTTGAAACCATTGGTCACATCAACTCCGATTTCCTTAGAAGGCAGGTCTGCAATATGACCGTAGCTCGATTCTACCTGGAAGTCGGGTCCTAAAAACTTTTCAATTGTTTTTGCCTTAGCCGGTGACTCAACGATAACTAAATTCTTTGCCATATCACGATTGTTTATGTCGGCAAAAGTAAACGTTTTTTTTAAATTTCCGATTTATGGTAACTTTTTAACGATGAAAGGGTAAATTCCTGAATGGACAAGATACAGCCAAAAGTGTGGAATAGCCCCGATGGAAGCTAGCTACCATGTAGCGCGGACAGCGGGACAGTACATCCTGATTCAAGATAATGTTGTGCTCCTGAATAATTATTCCTTTACAGCCTCTTTGTCAAAACTAACAAACATATTAATGTAAATGTTCCGCGACAGCCTTAGGTTGACAGGCATGAGAATTATAAGCGCCAGGATGATGGAAAGGAAGGATTCGGTGATGTCCATGCCCATAAAAATCTTGGTGATGATGAAAACCGCAACACCCAGGGCGACGGTCAGTCCGTAGTTAACATACATGGCGCCGTAAAAAAATGACGGCTCAAGCTGGTACTGCAAACCACAATGGCTGCAATGCTCATGCATCTTAAAAAGTTTAGGCAAATTGTACGGATTTCTATCAACATACATTCGTTCTTCCTGGCATCTTGGACAAGTTCCTGTTAAAATGCTATTTAGTTTGGATCCTTTTTTTAACATTTGCAAAAATTTTAAGGTTGTACACTTTCCGCATCAGCGGATGGGCAGCACAAAGGTAAATCCAAACAACAGTTTTAATCCTAATACACTATTCTTTTTCTCTATGTTAAATATCCATAACTTATCGGTTTCTTTTGGTGGAACCTACCTTTTTGAAGAAGTAACTTTTCGATTGGGTTCGGGAGACAGGGTAGGGCTTGTTGGAAAAAATGGTGCGGGTAAATCGACGATGCTTAAGATTCTTGCCGGAGATTTCAAACCCGATTCCGGTCAGATTGCGACCGAGAAGGAAGTGAAGATTGGATTCCTGCGTCAGGATATCGATTTTGAACAGGGAAGAACGGTATTGGATGAAGCCTATCAGGCGTTTGATGAAATAAAAAGAGCCGAATTAAAGATTGACGAAATCAATCATCAGCTGGCAACAAGAACCGATTACGAAAGCCAGTCGTATTCCGATTTGATTGAACAATTGAGTGATGTAACGCATCATTATGAAATATTAGGCGGTTATAATTATGTAGGTGATACCGAAAAGATTCTTCTTGGACTTGGTTTCAAGCGTGAGGAATTCAATAATCAAACCGATACTTTTTCGGGTGGATGGAGAATGCGTATCGAATTGGCCAAATTATTATTGCAGTCCAATGACATATTGCTTCTGGATGAGCCGACGAACCACTTGGATATCGAAAGTATCATTTGGCTTGAAGGATTTTTGAGGAATTTTCCCGGAGTCGTGGTAATCGTTTCACACGATAAGATGTTTTTGGATAATGTTACGAATAGAACGATTGAGATTTCCTTGGGGAAGGCTTACGACTTCAACAAACCTTATTCCAAATATTTAGTGCTGCGTGAGGAAATCCGTGAAAAGCAATTGGCAACGCAAAAAAACCAGGCAAAGAAAATTGAGGAAACCGAAAAACTGATTGAAAAATTCCGTGCGAAAGCTTCAAAAGCTTCTATGGCGCAGTCGCTGATCAAGAAATTGGATAAGGTGGAACGCATTGAGGTTGATGAAGATGACAACTCGGTGATGAATATTTCGTTTCCCGTTTCGCAGACTCCGGGACGTGTAGTGATTGAAGCGGAGCATGTTACAAAAGCTTATGGAGATAAAACCATCCTAAAAGACATTTCACTTTTGGTGGAACGTGGTTCCAAGATTGCCTTTGTAGGCCAGAACGGACAAGGGAAATCAACGTTTATGAAAGCCATCGTAAACGAATTCAAATACCAAGGTTCGATAAAATTGGGGCACAATGTACAGCTGGGTTATTTTGCCCAAAATCAGGCAGAATACCTCGACGGCGAAATTACCTTATTGGAAACGATGACCAACGCAGCTTCGGATACGAACAGGATGAAGGTCCGTGACATGCTGGGTGCATTTTTATTCCGTGGCGATGATGTAGAGAAGAAAGTGAAGGTGCTTTCGGGAGGAGAACGAAACCGTTTGGCCTTGTGTAAATTGCTGCTTCAGCCTATCAATGTTTTGGTAATGGATGAGCCGACGAATCACTTGGACATCAAATCGAAAAACGTATTGAAAGCCGCACTTCAGAAATATGAGGGAACCTTGCTTTTGGTTTCACACGACAGGGATTTTCTTCAGGGAATGTCCAATATCGTTTATGAATTCAAGGATCAGAAGATAAAGGAGTATTTAGGTGACATCAATTACTTTTTGGAACAGCGCAACGCAAACAATATGCGCGAAATTGAGAAGAAAGATGTGGTGGCTTCCAATACAAATAATAAGGAAACCAAAAACCTATCCTACGAAGAGCAGAAGAAAAACAAATCGTTGCAAAATCGGTTGAGCAAAATCGAAAGCCAGATACAACAATTGGAAAAAGACATTCAGGCTGATGATAAGGCGTTGGCGTCAAATTATGACAAGCATGTTGAAGACGCTAATTTCTTTATGGCTTACAATAAGAAAAAACAGGAACTGGATAAATTGCTTGAAGACTGGGAAGTGGTTCAGGGCGAAATTGACGCGCTTACTTAAACGGATGCCGTTGCTGCCAACTTATATTTGGCTCTAATCTTTGAAATATTTTATCAAAATACTTATCGATTAGTTTATTGTTATGGTAAATGAATCCGGACATCATTACCGGTTCTGCACCAACTGAGCTCTTAATTTCCAAGGCAGTCCTTCCGAAAATGATTTCCTTAAACTGATTTTCAATGCCATATTTTGTCATGTTGTACAACATGTTCAGGTACAGCATTTTTTCCTTTTGGATTTTTTCATCATAACCCAGGAAATAAGTTTCCAAAGTGGTTCCGTTAAGCAATAAGGTGTGGAAGCCAACCAATTCGTTATCCAAAAAATAACCAATCAGGATAAATCGTTCACCGCATTGTTTTTTGAAAGAAGAGAAATGGTTTTTATCCAAAAAGAAAGTGTTGAACGGGGCATTTTTAGCTACGTGGTAATACAATTCATAAATCCTTTTTTCATGTGTAATGATATCGCCCAGGAATAATTCCCGCGTTTCAATTCCTTCAAACTTCTTGTGTGCCCGTTTGTATTGGTCGCGGTATTTCTTTGAAAGTGCGGCAACATAATCTTCATTGGTTTTCCATTCGGGCTTCAATTCAAAAATCATGTTGGGCTGCGTATTGAATTCGTACATTTCTGAAAATGCCGATTGTTTTAGTTCATCAGCACAATCCTTGTAGAAATCCTTAAATGAAACAATGTGGATTTTTATGCTTTGTTTTTTAAAGTAAGCCGTAATCTCATCGGCGCATTGTTTGAGTATCTGTCCAATGGTTTTCGAATCAATCTCTTTATTAAAGATATAACCATTTTGTCCTGTGATCATATTATTTCCCAGAAACAAGGTATGCGAACCAAAATTCCGGAACACAAAGTTGCGTACAGAAGTTTTCAGGCATTTGTCCCTTTCGCCAAAAGATTCCAGTTTATTCAAATTAAGGTATTGCGCCAGTGCAACGCCTATAAGTTCGGCTTTTTCAAAAATACCGATGTAGAAACACTGCATATTGGTGGGCGCCGATTCTTCGAGTACCTTTAAATAATGAGTCTGCAAAAACGCATTATGTTGCGCAACTTCATCCCAGGAATCGGGAAGTTGGTCAATTGCAACATATATTTTATAAGTAATGGTTTCCAATAAGTAAAAAAAATCGCTCCACAAATGTAGAGCGATTCAGTTATATTAAATGTTAAATTAAACCCAACGGCAAACGATTGCTCCCATAATGGTCATGCAGACAATCCAATATCCTGCGTTAATCAACATGTATTTCCAGGATTTATGCTCAAATAAACCATTGATGGCTGTGATAGGAAGCGCCAGGAAAACCCCAGACATGAATCCGTGTAAGGCACCATGCTTGTAAGTTCGGAAAGCCGTACCATAATCGCTCATGAATGCAGAGAAGGATGGTTTTGCGGTTGCAATGAAATCGGGACCACCGATCATTCCCAAAGCACCCATTTGGTGAACCGTCAATGCAGACATCATAAATGCCAGCATAAAAGAGTAAAGAATAGTCAATCCGAAAATCTTTAACATATTTCCCTGTTTGGCCTTTTCTTCGGTCATTCCTGATTCCCTCATCCAAATCGTTCCAAATACTTTTGGGCTGTACCAGATGAATCCAATAACTAAAGTCACAAGCATTGCGACTAAAACTGCGTAAAAATTAAATTCCATATTGTTTAGGTTTAATTGGTTAGTGTCCCAAATGTAAAAAATATTATTTAAATGATTTTTTTTTAACTATTTTTCCAATTTTAGTAGGAATCTGACAAACATTTGTAAGATAAATATATAAAAAATAATAGTAAATGTGCATTTCATCGATTATTTTTGTTTTTAAACGACTACTCTTATAGTTTTACAACGTCATAACCCTCAAACCTAAATGATATGAAAACATTATTTACCTACGTAACAGTACTTTTGGCGTCGGTTTCCTGCTTTGCAGAAATCTCATCGACTGAAAAAAATGCTTTGATCAAATTGAACAAAGCCACCAAAGGTTCGCAATGGACAAACAAATGGGATTTAAAATCTTCGCCATCAACTTGGTATGGTGTAGAAATCCAAAATGATAAAGTGGTGTCTATTAAATTAGTAAACAACAATCTTACCGGAGAGCTTCCAAAAGAAATAGGTGATTTAACTTCTTTGCAGGTTTTAAACCTTTTCAGAAATAATATTACAGGTGTTTTGCCTGCATCAATCGGGAACTTAAAAAACCTTACCAAACTGAATGTTGCATTCAATCAGGTATCAGGTGCTTTGCCGGAAGCTTTAGGAAATGCGACCCAATTGAAATCAATTGAAATGCACATGAACAGGCTTACAGGACAATTGCCTGTGGCTGTTGGGAATTTATCAAAGCTTGAAACCTTATCATTGTTCAACAATGAAATCGAAGGACAAATCCCAGCTTCCTACTACCAATTAAAATCATTAAAAGTTTTGTTATTGAACAGTAACAAGCTTACCGGAAAATTAGATAAAGAAGTCTCAAACCTATCTTCATTGGAAACCTTAAGTTTATTTGAAAACAAAATGGATGGACAGGTTCCGTTCGACCTTGAAAAATTACACAATCTTAAAGAAATGAACATTTCGTATAATATGTTCAACGGATTGGTTTCTAAAAACCTTTCTAAGCTTGATACTCTTAACATGACTATGGTTAATGAGCAGGGAGTTGCGACTACCCTGAAAGTGAGTATCGATAAAAACTCTGCTTTTGCAGCAGATGAATAGAACTCTTGTTTTTAGTTTTTATAAAATTAAATTTTGTTAGGTGAAAAAGGTCTTGAGAATATCAAGACCTTTTTTAATTTTAGTTAAACAGCGGCAACTAATTTGGAAGTGCTTCTGTAAATATATTCGTTATAGATGTGCCTTCTTGCAAAACGGCTTGGCGATTCGGCATTGACCATCTTAATATAAATTGGCCTTAAAACCCCAAAGTACTCAAACTCGCTTCCGTCAAGGAATGTGATATAAAGCACGCCTTTTTCATAATAAAAATCAGCGATATTGGTTGTGCTTGTAATTCGGGTGTATTCTTCCTTGCCTTTTTCAAGTGTTTCCGGCGCAATGCTTACCAGGAAATGATAAGCAGCAATAATCTCAGTGCTTTTTTCTTCTGCTGCCAAACGTTCCGCTTCATCCTGGATGGTATCCGGATGGATGTCCTTCATGCAGTTTCTGTAAATCGTTTTCAACTCTTTTAAGGTTGCCGTTTTGGTAACACCCAATAAGGCGCGGTACTCAATGATCTTTTTTGTGTTCATTTTGCTGGAATATAAGCTATTAGCGCTTTTTTAAATTGGGTGCAAAAGTAAACATAAATAATCGTTATCAAATACATAAACCTAAAATTAAGAACAATTTAATGTTATTGATGTACCGCATGGTACGTTTTGGTATCTGTAAACGAAAGCAATAATGCAATTACACCAATAGAAATATTCATAACGGCAACGGCTTCGTTTACATTTAGGTAGTTAATCACAAGAGGAGCAGTCGATGGAATAAAACGCAACACTCCTACGGTAGCCAAAAGCAATCCAAGGAAAACCGAGTATCCAAAAGCACTTTCCTTCATTCCGACTGCAATGGTAATTAGTCCAAGAATCAGATGGATTGTAGCATGGGTTGTGTTGGTTGTAAATATAGTAAGTACAGTTTCACTTTGGAATCCAAGGATTCCTTCAAAAACCATAAACAAACCTACCAATATGATAAAGCCGTTCAGCAGCATGCCAGTATGTTCGTAAAGAACAATTTTTGAATTGAAGTCATATGCTTTTCGCGGACTTCTTTTACGGCGGATTGGAGCTTTAGCGGCAGTTGTTTTAGCTGAGGCATTTGCAGCATGAACCGTAGTGTTTTTAGCAGTGAGTTTCTCAGTTGCAGGATGTTTGATGGTTGTACTGCGCACTGTTGTTTTTACCTTTGGAGTACTTTTGTCAGTGATGGAACTTTTGCCATGCGAAGTATCTTTGGCAGTTGAAGTTTTTACGGTCGTTTTTTTGACAGTAGTTGTTTTATCGTTTCCGGTGGTGGCTGTTGTTTTCAAAATAGTAATGTTTTAATGTTATAAGTCAAAGTTATAACTTGCACAACCGACTATGTTATATCATTAGGAACAGCTGATTATATAATTTTCATGACCACGAGCATGCTTTACATAGCTATTTCAATCCACACCGGGGCATGGTCGCTGGTTTTCTCCCAACCCCGCACTTTCTTATCCACACCACCGGAAAGCAGTTTTGGTTTCAGGACAGGATTCAAAAGAAAATGATCTATGCGCAATCCGGCATTGCGTCCATAGGCATTCCTAAAATAATCCCAGAAGGTATAAATGATTTCATTTGGGTAGAGTTCACGAATGGCATCGGTCCAGCCTTGATTAACCAATTTTTTAAATGCATTGCGTACTTCTGGCCTGAAAAGCGCGTCATCCACCCAACGTTCGGGCTTGTAGACATCAAGTTCTGTGGGCATTACATTAAAATCTCCTACAAGAGCAACAGGAACATTAAATGTGAGAAGGACTTTTGCACGCTGATGCAACCGTTTAAACCACTCGAGTTTGTAATCGAATTTTGGACCGGGTGCAGGATTTCCATTGGGAAGGTACAAACAGGCAATTACCAATTTATCTTTCCAAAGCACTTCCATATAACGGCTTTGTAAATCTTTATCGTCTCCCGGAAGTGTTTTCCCGATTTCCTTTATTTCCTCTTTGGAAAGTATGGCAACGCCATTCCACTGTTTCTGTCCATGCCAAATGGCATTATAACCGGCATCATTAATGGCTTTTAACGGAAATTTATCCTGCGGTGCCTTCAGTTCTTGTAGGCAGACAATATCGGGCTTTGCTTCTTCAAGCCATCGCAATAATACTGAGAGCCTTCCGTTTACACCATTTACGTTATAGGTCGCGAGCTTCATTTTCCTTTTTTTACTAAGGTACAAAATATAATAAAATTAGTTTTTTCAATTTTTTCCTTGACTTATAAGATTTTCGTTGTATATTTGCACCCGAACAGCGCGGGATAGAGCAGTAGGCAGCTCGTCGGGCTCATAACCCGAAGGTCACAGGTTCGAGTCCTGTTCCCGCTACTAAAGAAAAACTCCAACAGCAATGTTGGAGTTTTTTTATGCGCACCGGTTTTATTTTTTGGGCAGGTATTTTTCCTTGAGCTCGTTGTATTTAATTTTGTTGGCGTTTACCTTATTTAATTGTGCCAAAAAAGAATCCTCTTCTTCCTCAATGTCATTTTTTTTGAAGGATTTGGTAGCAAAGGCTTTTTCAATCAGATCGATTGCCATATCATATTGCCCTGCCTTAGCATTTGAGCAACCCAACCCAAATAATGCCCAACCATTTTTGGCATCTAAAGTCAAAGCCCTGTTGAAGTTGTCTTCTGCAGGCGAATCCTGGCCAATGAATAATTGGCATAAACCATAAAACACATAAAACGATGAATTGGTTTTCGAAGATTCTGTTTTGCTGTATTTTTCAAAATCGTTTACAGCTTCTTTGTACTGTTTGTTTTTATAAAGGCTCAATCCTCTCAGATAATATTTATCCGAAAAAACATCTGTACTATCAGCTCGGATTACTGTAGAAAAATCGGCTATGGAAAGTTTGTAGTTGGCATTTTTAAAATTCGCTTTAGCGGAATTGTAATAATATTTTAACTGTGGGCTGAAACCATAGGCTTCCTGGAAATTTTTTATGGCTTTAGTGATTTCGTTGGATTCATAATAAGCTAAACCTCGATAATATATGGCATTGTGGTTGTTTTTGTTAAGATCGACTGCCTTGTCCAGCGTTAGAATCGCACTAGGATATTCCTTCAGGAAGTATTGCGACTGTCCCTTCATTTCAAAAGACCGCGATAAGTCGGCGTTGAGCTTCCTCATCAATAATTTGTCATTTTTATAAGCATCCAATTCGAGCCTTGATTGGAGCAGCTGTAGTAACTGATTGTAATTCTGATTTGCATTGGCATAGTCTTTTTGTATCTGGTATGTATTGCCTCTTTCAAAATAAGCTTCTGTGTTGTCGTTGTCCGATTTAATGGCATTTGAAAAGGAAATTACGGCAAGATCATGTTCAAGAAGTTTGTTATGAGCCAGTCCTTCCTTGAAAAAAGCATCGGAAAACTTAGGGTCACATTCAATTGCCCTTTTATTCAATGCAATGGATTGTTTAAAATCATCGGTTCCCGATTCCGAATTTTTATTCCTCAATTCAGTGCCTCTGATGAGTAATATTTCGGCTTTGCCATGCAGCGCTTTTGCATTGCACTTTCTGATTTCCAAAGCTTCATTGTATAAATTGTCTGCTTTAATAAAGTCATGTGAATGCAGGAATTCTTCTGCCTTCAAAAAGAAGTCATTGCTTATCGACTCGATTGCTGCAATCTGATCTTTCGATAAGCTTATCGATTCAGCCGTTGCAAAATCCTTACCCGCAGCCGGGATATTTTTTAAATTAAAGTTATTCAGTCCTCTGTAATAATAGGCAAGGGCGTAGTCGGGTTTGAGTTTGATTGCCATGTCAAAATTACCCTGAGCCGAAGGATAAAGCTGCAGGCGGTATTGGTATTCCGCTTTATCAAAATAAATGCTTGCGTTGTTGGGGCTCAATGCAATAGCCTTGTCATAATCACCAAGAGCTCCGCTCGAATTGGATATGCGATCTTTGAGCTTGGCTTTCTTGACAAAAAACATCGGTTTGTCTGGAGAGTCATCCAGTTCATTGGTCGCCAAAACATCATAATCGGTAATGGCACTTACGATATTGTTGTTCCTGTTGACAAAATAATCAACCCTTGCCAAACGTGCATCCTTATAATTGGGGAAATAGGTTAATGCCACATTATAGTTTTCTAATGCCTTCTCAAAATTATCCTTGTCATTGGTCTTTTCGCCCAATTTGATATAAGCATTTCCCTTGATGAAGAAAAGCTCCGGGAATTCGTTTTTCTCTTTTTTGTGTTCTTTTAAAACCCTGTCGCATTCCTCAATTGCACCTTCAAAATCACCAGACTGCAGTTTGTTATTGGGCAAAGCTATTATCGCCAGCTTTTGCGTCAACAGGCTCAAATCGGCCTGCATGGCATTTGCCTGGTCGGGTTTCAGAAGTATTGCCTGATTGTAAAAAAGTATGGCGTCATTAAACCTTCTTTCGCTTTTTGCCTTATCTCCCTTGATTTTAAAATTCTCAAAGGTATTTTCCTCCATCAGTTTTTTGGTGTCGATGATGCGCTTGTCGAGTGAAGGAACGAGTGGCTGCAGTTCTTTGGCTTTTTCATACAACCCCAGGGCTTCCTTATATTGCTTGTTGTTGGAATAGGCACTACCCAAATTCATATATTCATTGAATATCGCGATGCGCCTTTTTTCTTCTTCCTGGCGCAATCTTATGAAGTCCAGTTTTTCCTTTTCAAAATCCTCCTGCGATACAACGCTTGCGGTCAAAGTTGCATCGGTTGCAATCTGCATGTTATTGTCTGTGCCTTCAATAGGGTTTTGTGGATTATAAAAACTAATCGCCATGATCAGCGCTTCCCATTTTGTAGCTCCCGTTTTATCCATCCTTATCAATGCTTCACGCTGCCTTGTTGCATACGGAGTGTCATTCGGCTTGTATTTGCTTCCGAAATTGGAATCAAACCGCACTTTTACAAAAATATAATCCTTCTTTTTAACATTCGAAACGGTAATGTTTGAAAACGTGATGGTTGCATCGGTGGTTTTTTCGTACTGTAAATCAAGGTCATTCAGGTAGTTTTCGGCAAAGCTGTCTTTGGTATTGCCCAATCCCGAAGCCGGATTCAAATCGTCTTCAATGATGATTTTACTATCGTAGAAAACACGATTACGCGAGGGTTTATAACTATTGGCCAATACTTCAGCCAGTTCACTCGGCGCATTATCCGAAAAGGTAACATAATTCAATAAGTTCTGTAAGCTCTCAATCGTGGCCTGAGCCTGGTAACTTATTTCCTTACCATCCTTTAAGGTCACTATGTTGTCCATATCCATTGAGGCCGTAGCAGTTGCGCTGCTATCAACAGTGGTGCTTTGGGCATAACCCTTATCAATTGAAAGTAAGAGAACACAACATACAAGGATTGTGTTACTAATGGTTTTGCTAAGTGGTATTCTTGGAAACATAGGTTTTTTATATAGGGGTTTTTATTAATTTACTAATCAGCCAGCCTGAATTTCTCGACTGCCTGTTGAACTGCCTGATTTCGATCTGCCAGCCTTTAATCTGGGAAAAAGTATAGACAATAGAATTTGCATGTAATATTTTGATGTTGTTCTGCCTGCATTCCGCTATGAACAAACACATGCTGTCGCTGTATTTTTCAGATTTGTCAACATAATACCCCAAATCTGCGGCATCTTCTGATATCTTGTCTATTTCAAGAAAATCATTGGTATGGCTTATCGGGTTCAGGAATTTCCTAAAATCTGTAGGTGTGGCAATTTGAGGCTGCACAACAACTACTTTTGTTCCGTCAGGATTCTTTAATTTTAAAAAATCAGCCTCAATGTCCGTCAGCACCCATTTACAGCCACCATTTGCCAGGTTCCGGATGTTGAGTTTCAAAACGGCTTTTTGCAGTTTTCCTTTCCATTTCAGGTTGCAGGATACTTTGGCATACCAATTTTCATTGTTAAAATCCAGGTATTCGGGATCTTCTTCGTTGGTGACCTGGGTAATGAACGTCATCACCTCCTCATAATTCCAGTCACTTCGTTTGCTGTCAAAAAGGCTTTTGATCAATGCTTCCCTTGTTAAGGGCGACTTGGTGAACTTTTTATTATAATCCTTAATCAGCGTATGGTCGGCATCATTGAACCGCTCGATGAATTCGTCGACCTGTTTGACTTCCCAGGCAAAATTGGTTTCAAATTCCGTTTCAAATGCCTGCGCAAAACCACATAATGGAATCAGCATCAAAAGGATTTGAAAATGTTTCTTGAGCATCGTTGCTGTTATTATAGTTTTTTTGTTTCAACCACTCCTATGTCGTCCAAAAACACATCCCAACCCGAAACATTTTCGCCGTTGACTGCCTTTTCGTAATGCTTTAAGACCACGGTCATGTTTCGTTTGGTCTGGTCTCCGTAAACAAGATTGCCATCAACAAACCCTTGGAATTTTTGCACGAAAGTCACCGAACCATAATAATTGCCGTCTGGTCCTTTTTTGAATTTGGAAGCATAGCTGATGTTGGCGTACTCGATGATTAGCTTGTCATACTGGCCACTTTTTATCAACAAGCGGTTCAGATAGTCGCGTATCTTGTATTTGTTTTTGGTATCAGTCCTGATATTGGAAACTTCGACCCTGGCATCTTCTGTCAAAAACAATCCGCAAGCCATATTGATGCTTTTGGTAGCGGCTTCACGTTTGGTATTTATGGATGTTATTGTTTGTAAATAGCCTGCAAACTCATTGGTTTTCTGCAAAGCTTTTGACCCATAAAGCGCCATGTCGGGAACAACATAATCATTGTCATCATGGGCAACGGCCGGTTTTACCTCTTCCACTTTTCGCTCTTCAGTTTCAGCCTGTCTTTGTGGAGCTGCAGACGGAGTTTCACTGGCTGTCTCTTTTGGTGAACCCTGTGTCAGGATCATGTTGATTTTGGGTTTGTCAATCGACAGATAAGGCAATGCTTCATCAGTACCCGAAAAAATCTGATGGTTTCCATTTTTCCTGATTAGGAAAACCAAATCCTTTTTGGGGAAGATCACATCTTTTCCGTTGTTGTTGGCTACCAATTCGCCTTCGCTTTCATCGTTGATGCTGACCGGTAAGATAGCGCCATTCTTATCGATGATGATGTCGTAATTCCGCGCTTTGGAACCGCCATTCATAAAATCCTCCTTTTCTTTATCTGAAGAAGGTTTGGCTTGTGAAAAAACCAAATAATCACCAGTTGAATTGAAAGCTACCTGCACACTGCTGGTATTACGGCTGTAAATGGGCCCGTTTGGGTTGGCAAGATTTTTAAATTTTACTTTATCGGGCAGGATTTCGGTGATTTTGCCGGGAATTTTGGTTCCTCCGGTAAAATAAATCACGTCTTGCGCGGCTAGTTTTGTAAAACTGAAAAACAGGATCGTTAGGGTGTAAAAAGTTTTCATATTGTTAGGTGTTATTTTTCTTGTTTTAAACTGATTTTTTAAATGCTTTGGTAAAACTCATAAAGGAATTGGCCATTTTGGGGCAACACATATATTTTTTTATTTTTAAACTGTACCAGGCCTTCTGCACCGGTTGCAACGATATCAATGTAATCACCATCTTTAATGCCTATGCCTTCGTTGTAACTGACCACTAATTTACCTTCGTCATTAAAATCGAAACCGTATATTTTACTGGCAAGAGCTAACACCTTTTTTTGCTTGGCTATGTTATAGATAGTATTTCCCATACTAAAAAAAACTTCTGATTTGTCATTCACCTGAACCTGGTTTATAACACCTTCTATTTCAAAAATCCATTTTATTCCTTTATCGGTGACCATTCCAATTTTGCTTTTTTTCTTTCCGACGCCCCATACATAACCAATATTGCTTTTATAAATGATGTTGTATTTGCCCAAATCCAATTCGGCTAAAGCATATCGTTGAATCGGTTGTTTTTCCTCAATTTTTATATAGTAAAGTTTTGACGCGTCAGGAGTATTTCCAAATACAAAAAAGGAAGAATCCGATAAGTTGGTAGCAAAGGATGTGAAATAATAATCCTTCGAAGGAGGCAGAAACCAGTTTTTCTCTTTAATCAGATAGATTCCACCGCCGATGGGCGCCAATACCTGATCAAAATCGTTTACATAAAATGAAGTCAACCTAATTTTTGAGGCAGGGATTTTATAGGCTTTATATTTATAACCATCAACATTTTTAAAAGAGATAGTGACAAAAGATACCAATACAATCAGTAAATAAATATGTATTTTAGATTTATCCATCTTTAGAATATTAGTTTTTAAAAACATACCACGCTGCTCCTCCAATAGCCACCCAGGCTGGTCCTCCGGCAGCAATAAACAATGCGCCGCCTACAAACGCTCTCGCTGCAACCTTATAATCATTTGCAGTTAAGGGCTTGCTTTCTACTTTTGGTGTGTCGGTAAAATATGAAGTGAACTTATTGGCTTCATTTTGTATATCTTCATCACTGCCACTCCCTATAGCAGTTGTAACATTTGAAATGCCATCCCCCAAATCTATGGCTTCGTGTTGTTTTTGTTGGCGATGTTCGTTAGCTAGTGAATTCGGATAAAAGGAAAAAATTAAATCAACATCTTCTTTTTTTATTCCACCATTTGATCTATTGAAAACATTTAGATTTGATTGATAACTTTCTATAGCATCATAAACCTTATTGACGTTGTCAAAAAGAGGACTGACTTCAGAAATTTTCTCTTTAGCATAATCAACTACTTTGGTGGTATATTCTTCGATTGCATTGCCAATAGATGTACCACTGGTTTCCAATGCATATTTGCTATTCAAAATACTGTCTGTCCCAAAAGCACTGTCTCCTTCATTTTCCGTATTCACCGAATTTAAGAGGTTTTCCGCAAACCCTTTGCTATCATCATTCTCAATATCACCTAAACCACTGTTTTTGTCAAATTCATCCAACTTAGCCTGTGTCTCTGCATTGTTTTGATTCATTGCATCTTTGAATACGGAATCATTGGTATTCAACTGATCCTGTATCCTTTGCTGTTCAGCTATAAACTCAAGCCTTGCAAGTTCAGCCTGTCGTGCCGCCTCTTCCAATCTCAATCGCTCTGCTTCCTGTTGTTGCTTCCAGGCCTCTGCCTGCGCATCGGCTCTAGCCTGCGCTTCCTGTTGCTGTTGTTGTGCTAATTGTTCCCTTTTTTCATTTTCAGCTTTTATTTGATCATCACGGTCTTTTATGCAAGCGTTGTTAATGTCATCACATTGTTTTTTCCTCCTGTCATAAACTTCCTTGTTTTGCGCCACATAAGCATCCCAGGCATTTCCTGATTTATACCAATGATCAATCGGACAGCAGGGAGGAGGTCCTCCGGCATTACATGCGCCAGGACTTTTTTCCACCCATCCGCTGGCATACGAACACGCAACATTTCGTAACTGTTTAGCACTGTTTGCATCTTCTTGTGCGTACTGGTTTAGTCTGTCCTGGATTTCTTGTTTGCACTCGGGTAACACTCCTGTTATGGTTGGATTCCTCATGCTTTTAACTTCTTCCATTTTTATATTACAGTCAGGATAACAATCTTTCTGGGAATATCCTTTTGACAATGACATCAATGCCACTATTATAATCAGCTTTATAGGTAAATTCAATTTCATACGATTCTATTTTGCCAGCAGTACATCCGCTGTATTCCTTAAACTTGCTATTTCGGCTTTGATGCGCTCATTTTCCTTTTTGATTCGTTCCGCCTTGTCGTCCTTTACGGATGAGGAAACTTTTCCGAAGATATTTGCGAGTCCACCAATCAATATCCCGGTCTGGTCCTGATACACTGCACTGTCATTCATGAATTTCTCACCGGTAGCCGCTACATTCTTCATGTCTCCGGAACCGCCTATCAGCCTGACCACCTCGCTTTTGTTGTAGTCGTATATTTTTACCAGGTTATCGGCAATTTCATTAGATATGATTGCGGCCCTTGCGCAGGCTTTCTTTTTTACATTGCGCGCCACCTCATCTTTCGGATACACGTCACTCATTTCCAAATACATTTTATACGCCTTGTTGTTGGAAGAGGTATTGAGGTAATCGGTGTAGTCGGAATATTTTTTTCGTTTGTAAGGTGACGAGTAGGGTTTGACATTGTCTACATCATCATATATTTCGGCTATGGTTAACTTACATACCATCGATTTACCGGTTCCTTCGAGTTTAGGGTTTTCGGCAACAGCCCGGAATGCCTTAACTGCCAATCCGTAATCCTTGTTGTCCTTAAAGAAGGAACCCAATTCATAATAGGCGGAAGGATCATTTTTGTCGCAGGCGGCAAATAATTTCCTAAAGCCCGGAAGCAGTTTCTCAGGCAAAGGCTGGCTGGAAAAATTCAAACCAAAATCCGAATCAAAATAGTTGATTTTTGCATAAGGCAGGTTGCGCCTCAATAGCAGTATTGTCGCAACATCAATGGAAGAATTTTCGAGGTTGAGGGTTTTAATCGGGCTCCAATTGGACATGGAAGAGAAATCGATTTTGCTGATTTTGTTGTTGCTCAAATCCAGCACCTTTAAATTGGGCAACGAGAAAATTTGGCCACTGCATTCGCTGATTTTGCAATCGTTGAGGTAGAGGCTTTCCATTCTTTTAAGCTTGCTGATGTCCGGGCCAACCGAATAAAGATTCACTCCCGAAATGCTCAAAGTCTTAAGCCCGGTACAGTCGTAAACGGCTGCAGGAAATCCGGTATAGTTTGATGCATTTAAGGGACTGCCGTTATTAATGTAAAGCTCATTCAGCCTTTTTAGCTTTCCAAATTCAGAAGGGAACCTGTAAAACGAACCCGGCAATACCAGTGATTTTAATTTGGAAAGTTTACCAATGGAATCGGGTAAGGTGGTCAGCAAAGTCTGATTGAGGTTCAATTCCTCCAATGAGGTCAGATTATAAAAGCTTTTCCCTATCGATTTTAACGGATTACTGCTCAGGTTCAGGCTTTGCAATGCTTGAAAGCCTGTGATGTCGCTTTCAATGGTTTTAATATTATTGCCCGACAAATCCAGGTTGATTAGTTTAGGCATTTCTTCAAATGCCCATGGCAGCTGCCCTAATTTATTTTTCTTGAGTTCGATGAATTCTATTTTAGACTTGGTAACGTCTGTGTTTTTATCCAAAGTAACTTCGCTGATCTTATTTTCATTGAGCTTTAATTCTTCCAGGTTGTTTAATCCAAAGACAAAAGAAGGGAATTTGGAAAGGCGGTTGTGTTCCATCGAAATGAGGCGGATATTGGATTGTTTGACCTTATCGATATCCTTAACCTTAATATTCTGGAGTTCGTTGTTGTCCATCCATACATAACGGAGTTCCTGCAGGTCGAATAACTCCAATGGGAAGCTTTTTATTTTATTTTGACTTAAATCGACAACGATTACATTTTTAAAATTGGAAATATCCTGCGGATAATTCTTGAACTGCATTCTCGTTAATTCCAAATATTGCACTTCAGAAGGTGCCTTTAAGGCTTCCTCCATTACGGTATAATGATGCTTTTTGCTGGCTTCGTCATACGGCATTGTATATACATCCCGGGCTTCAGTGGCTGCTACAGCTTCCGGTTGTATTTCCGGTTTCGATTTTTCCTTTTCCTTACGTTTCTTTTTCTCTTTCGCTTCCTTTTTTACTTTGGCTTCGGCAACAGGTTTTGCCTTAGGTGCTTCAGCGGTCAGGCTCGGTTTGGTAAACTGCGTATAAACTTCCTCATAACCGTTGGCATAGGTGATCTTGAGGATGTCATTTATGGCTATGGAAGTGCCCTGTGCATTCGACTGGCCTACATCGGCATATTTAACATTGTTTTCGTCAACCTCAACAACCCTTACATTGAGTTCGTTTCCGTTGCGCAGTTTTATCAAATCACTTCTACGGACCAGCGCCACAGTTGTGGTGTCGGCCTTCTTTTCTGCAATAAGTGTTTCCTTGAGTGTTTCCGGCAGGGCATAATATTCTTCAAAACCATTGCTGTAACGTATAGCCAGTACTTTCGAGATGTCGATTTTATCAACACCGGTTTCGCCTACCTTAGAGTAATTGATGCTTTTTTCATCAACTTCCTTTACTATGACTTTTAACTGTTCCTTTTCTGTGGTATAAATGACATCATAGTCCAGGACTACATTTTCCTTTGGTTTTACGGGTGTTTCTTCTGTGATGGTCTCCTTTTCTGCCTTGAAGTTTTCTTCATGCCCATCAGAATATTTTATCCTGATGATTTGATCCTTGAGCAGGAATTTTTTTTGGGAATCGGGAAGGCCAAAATCCTTATAGGAAACGTAACCCACATCTACTTTCTGGATTTTGCATTTAATGGTTTCGCCATTCTGGGCATAAATCAAATCCTGTGCATAGCCATTGGTTAAACTCAACAGCAATACGATGATGCATACGCACTTTCCTCTGCAGGACATCAATAATGTACTTCTTGCCTTTTGTATTTTTCTAATCATAATAAAATTGTAAAAATTTAATACATTAACATATAATCCAGATTATGGATAGGTTAAGATTAGATTTGGGTACAATATTGGCAAAGATTTTACTAAAATAATGTAAAATATTCTAATTCCAATGAAAACATTTAAATAAACCGATTCCTGTTAAAGCCACGGTTCGTTTATATTTCCAAAGTTCCTTATAAAACTACGCAACTCCATTGGGTAAAACCCTAATTCCCATTAGTATTTTCCCTAATTCCTACAGCTGCACAATTAGGTAAAATACCTCTAAGGTTGAGGCATTTACCTAATAAAACCTTGGAATGCCCACTGTACTTTTGGATATCAACTTTAAAACAAAATGTATGGAAACAACTCAATTATTAGTGGCAATTGTCACTGGTGGGGTTCTGGGCATGATGGGCCAGGGAATCCGTTTTATTATCGGAATGGGGAAAGAAGACCCAAACAAGCCTGTGATGGCAGGCAAGCTTTCCCAGGGATTGGTTATAGGGTTCATTGCCGGTGCACTAGCGATGCTTATCAAAGCACCGAAGGCGGAAGAAATGACAATCGCAAACAGGGAACTATGGTTCACCATTGTTGCTGCAGGCTATGCCGGTGCCGATTTCATTGAAGGCATCTTCAATACCCTGAAAAATAAACTCAATGCTTCCCAAACCCCTCCTGCGGTAGTTCCGCTTGAAAAAGACGGGGCTGTTAAAAAATAAGGGTGACCAATTTACTTTTTTAAGCCGCCTTTAAGCCGGCCAAATCCAAATCAAACGATATGCCCGTACGCCGAAAAGGGTTTTATAGAGTAGGCAGCAAAACTATATTTTTATGGAAATCTTTAAAGCAGTAAGCCCCGCAAATTCTGACCTTTTCATTGAAGTAGGCTTCAATTTTACAGAACTTGCCAGAACCTGGGTAATGAGCGAATTAATCGCTACCAATGCAAAAACAATCATACTCGACTCACAGCCGGGTAGCGGTTTGATACCCTTTGCAAAAGTGGGTGCAACCAGTTTTTTCCAGTCAACCAACCGATTGGTTATCGTAACCTATTTAGACCTTCAAAAGAAAGCCGACCCTGACGCCTTCTTAAAGACTTTTGAAATCAACTACCACTTAGTTGAAGATGATGATGTGCCGGGTGAATTTTACAAATCCAAACATTACAAAGGTGTGAAAACGGAAATCGTTTTATCCGCAAACAAAAAAATAGCATTACTAACTAAAGTCATAGAAATACAATGAAAAAGTTATTTACAGTACTCAGCATTATAGCCTGTAGCATTGGATATGCACAGGAAATTAAAATTAGTGATTTGGAAGTGCCGACTTCACCGGCATTTACGCTGATGGATTTTACCCCGACCTCGATTGAAAATCCAAGTACGCCACAGGCGGTTACCCTTGGCTTGCTCAATGCGCTGGGTTCGAATGACGTTGCATTGGAATTCAGCCCTTATTGGCTGGTTAGTGGCAAATACAAAACCATCAATAACTATTTTGACAAAGAGGAAAAGAAAGCCTATTCCAAACCTTGGAAAAACCTGTCCCTTTCGATAGCGACCATTAAAAAAGACAGCGTCCAAAATGTTTCTGCAGGAATCCGGACCAATCTGATTACCATTAATTCAAAAGAAAAACTGGCAGCCATTACTTCCTTAAAGGCCAAACTGAAAGCGTTTACCGAAAAGTTGAATACAGATTTAAACATTGCCGCGAATCCTTTTGCTGCCGGAAGTGCCGAATACAATAAATGGAATAAGGCCAAAATAGACGAAATGTCAAAAGACCCTGCTTACATCAAGGAAAGCTCAGCCGTTTATGATGCCAATGAAGAGCTGGAGAATTTAAAACCTTTCCTGTCTTTGGATGTGGCAGCTGCCTACGATACTTTTTTTATGAATGAGTTTTCAGGTAAAGCAAACTTTGGAAGGTTTGGTGCCTGGGCGACCCTAAATGAAAACATTACCCTCGGCGGTGAGAAAAACTATATTTGTTTGTACCAGTACGCAAGGTTTTTAGTAGACAAAATGACCTACGATGCAGCTTCGATGAGTTACACACGAACTGAAGATACCGATATCGGAGCCAAAGTGGAGCTTCAGTTTAATAGGCTTTCTTTTGGATATGAATACATTAAAAGGACCAAACAGGAGGATAATTACCGCTCTGTAGGTAATATCAAATACAAGCTTACCGATCAGTTGGTCCTTAATGGAGGTTTTGGCAAAAATTTTGAAGGCTCGGATAATTTGGTTTCCATCATCGGAATCAAATGGGGTATCACCACCAACAATGCCATTACCAACTAGCATTGCCTGTTCCATATAAAAGGCTGCTTTTAGGCAGCCTTTTGTGATTAGTAGAGGCTGCATTTCATCCTGTTAAAATTGTCGTTTGACGATTAAAGAATGCACTTCACCGAATGTTAAAATTTAATTTCTACATTAGGGTATCGTAAATCACTCAATACCACAGCATTTACGATTATTAATACCACATTATTTATTGCAAAATACTGCTGAATCATTTTCGGCACTATAACCCAACGTTTAACCTTAATCAGTTACAGGATGAACACATTCAATAAAATTAATGGAGTAAGTGTCCGCGCCTATAAAGGAGATGCAATGACACTATTGGCGTTTGACCTAATTCCCAGCCTTAGGGATAATATTGCGGGCTTTACGATCCGCTACGGATTGAAGGGAAGCATCGAAAGGTATTACATCTACAACCGGCTGACGTTTCCGGCAACCATCACAACCAATGCGCCTGCGAATGAGAAGAATTCGACTTTGTATGCACCCATCCAGAAGTTCAACTGGGTACATGTGCCGAATACCAATGTCAATACCCAACAGGCGGTTTTTGGTAACTATGTTTATGAAATCACCCCGCGTTACCTGCAGGGAACTACTTTACTTCCTTTGGATGCCACATTAACGGTTACCATCGAAATCAATGTCAGCCCTTTTGATATGAAGCAGACCAAGGTGGGTTTTACCCGAGGGTTTGTTTCTTCTGTGGCTTACGCCAAACGGTTCAATGTCAATAATAATAAAGTCCGTCCCGATGAAACAACGCTGCTTTTTGACATTACCGAAAAAGCCGATACCGCTTCGCGATGGAATGATACCACCAGGCATTATGAGGATGTCGATTATACTTTTGAAGAGCAGCACAAATGGCTTGGCTGGCAGGCAAGGCAGCGCATACTTGACTTCCTGGATGCCATCATCAATGATCCAAATCTGAGTTTAAAAGTGCTTGCCTATGATTTGGATGAGCCCGAAATATGCAAAAGGTTTTTGACACTGGCGCAGGAAGGAAGGCTCAAAATCATATTGGATAATGATGGTACTGCTGTGGGCGACCACGGAAACCCCAATTCGTTTGAAGGCAATTTTGAAACCGAATTCAATGCCGTAAAAACAGGAAACTCTGCAATTGTCAGAGGGCATTATAAAGGACTGGCACACTGCAAGGTTTTCATCATGCTCGATGCGGCAGGAGTGCCATTGCGGGTTTTGACCGGTTCGACCAATTTTTCAACCAACGGGCTTTATGTCAATTCCAACCATGTGGTGATTTTTGACAACACCAACATTGCGGGAATCTACAATACGCTGTTTGAAAACTCCTTTTCGGAAGCAAAAATCGATGGGCTGAAAGGCAAGGAGCCGACGGTCCTCGATTATGATTTCAACGAACCAGGCATGCCTAAGATGACGGTTACCTTTGCACCGCATTCCAAACCCGATGCACAGCGCATCTTTGACCGCATCAAGGACCGCATTACCAAAGCGGGGAATACCGACCTGCTGTTCGCCATCATGAAAGACCGAAGTGCCAGCGCCATTCTCGACGCGGTAAAGACCCAGCTGAAAAACCCTAACATTTTTACGTATGGCATCACCGATACCATCAGCAAAGACGCGGTAGATTACGAAGTATTTTTATACAAACCGAACAACTATAACGGAATCCGTGTGGCGGGAAGGGGAACAGCCAATGTGCTGCCTCCTCCTTTTGGAACGGTAGCCAAAATCGACGGCTATGCGATACACCATAAATTCATAGTGGTGAATTTCAGGGGTACCGACCCAGTGGTGTATTGTGGCAGCAGCAACCTTGCTTTTAGCCCGGAACAGAAGAATGGGGACAACCTGATTGAAATCCACGATGATGATGTGGTGACAGCCTTTGCGGTGGAAGCTTTGAGGCTGGTAGACCATTTCCACTGGCGCAACTTTGAGGTAGACCCAACCAAGCCTATGGTCCTCGACGATATGCAGACCAGTGCCAAGATATGGTACAAAAGCTGGTTCAATCCTAATGATTTGAAGAGTAGGCAGCGGGATTTGTATATTAAATGAGATAGAATTTATCCAATCCACAAAAACATAAAATCAGAATATGAAAACAAGATTACTTTTACTATTCCTCTACGCCGTTTTAGCAACCAGCTGCAGGTCGGTTTACAACGGAGTACAACTGCCAGCTCCTCAGACAGACATTAACGATACTGGACAGACACTTTACATTCCGGTTGTTTTCCATGTATTGTATAAGAATGAGGATGAAAATGTTAAAGATGCTGATATCATTAAGGTCCTGAACACCTTAAAATTTGATTTTGCCGGGCTGACACCTCTGAATCCATTAGTTAATGCTAACAGGCCGGCAGATGCAAAATATGCCCAAATAGATACTAACATACGGTTTTTTTTGGCCGAAAAATTACCGGATGGAACAGGCACCAGAGGAATTATCAGGCATAAGACCAGTACTTCAGTCTTTAAATACAAGCAAAGAAAGGCATTTGCAGAAAGCCCGATGTACGACCCTTATCGTTACCTGAATGTATATATCTGTGATACCAATACAGGCGCTTATACACCGACTGAAACTACCAATCATGGAATTGTCATAGATTATGAGAACGTTATTGAAAACAAGAATACGCTAACGCATGAAGCAGGGCATTGGTTGGGATTATGGCACATTTTTGAAGGAGGCTGCAGTGATGGTGACGGAATTGAGGATACCTATGCACAAAAAAAATTCTTCGGGAACAAAAAATACCTTTACAAAAGCTGTAATGATAAGACCATGATTACCAATTTCATGGGATATGCTGATAACCGCGATTTTTTTACCGAAGGGCAAAAAAAGGAGATGCGCCAGTTCATTCTACAATACATGCCAATTGCAGGAGAACCGAAAAGCATCGATGAATTGGAATACTTAAAGAATCCTACCAGTTTTGATGCAGCGAAGATGGTTTATCTTCAGGATGCACGGGACAATACAATAGACGTCAGGAAAATTGATTCGGAAATCAGTGATATTTCAGGCAAGTATTCCCCTTGTGTCAATCCCTTTGCGTTTATCATGGGGATTAAGGATATTGAACTTATCAAACACAAGCCTTCAACCTTTTTTGCCTATAAAACAAATATGCTTAATGATGCGGCTGGTGTTTCACCTTTCAACCTCGAAGCTTCAATCCTCAACGAAGCGTCAACCCTTATAGCAGATCAGTTTGAGAAGGAACTGCTAAACATGGCGGTGCATCGTTTCTTTAGGGATATCATTGAGCCGGATAAGGATGACGCAGACAAAATCAGCCAGTCGAGCAGTTTCTTTGCCTTGCTTCCACTTACCTCGGAACATATCAGGAAGGTTTACAATGCCGGAAACCCTTATACCGGATTGGACATTACGGCACTCCAAATCAATCTGAGGAACGACATAAAGAACATTCCAAAACTATTTATGGAAAAGCCCGAACTATTGCTGCCTCAGCTCAACAGCCACCCTATGGTAAAGGATATGCTCAAGATAGGCAATGAGATTATCAAAAATAGTAAGCTGGGCACTAAATTGCCGGATATTATCAATAAGGTTTCGGCACTTTCGTATTCATCTACACAACTGTATGAATTAACGAGCGTACTGGCAATTATTTCAAACGGATTAATTGCAGAGCAGCGACCGGGGACGTTTTGGTACGACCCGCTTTTAGAGCTTGATCCGCTTAAGGTTAAAGATGATGAATTCATCAACAAAACCTATTTTTATCTGAAATCGCGATTGTGCTGGCATCCGGCAATCCGTAACTATATCAACCAAGGAAAGGATGAAGTGGAACAGGCCCAGCGGATAAAAAAACTCCTGCTTTTTGTAAATAAGCTCAATGACACCTATACCTTCCTTAAGAATAAATCAGATAGATTGGATACTCTTGAGGACCAAATAGCCTATCTCAAAATGATTAATGATAGTGTGTATGAATTCCTGAATACCGTATACCAGATAACTGAATTGAATGACGTATTCGGGTTCAATGAGAAAATCATCAAAACCAGCGGAGCGCTGATATCCATCACCGAGGCCTTGGTAAAAAAGGAATACCCGAATGCAATGCTCCAGATTGTGAACGAATTTGGGCATCTGATGAAAAACCATCAGACCGAATACAAGCTGCTTGTTGTTGCGGCACAGATTGCCTCTGATAAAGACGATGTGCAATTGAAAAAAATACTGAAAAACTACATCGCCCCAATTGGAACATCAAGCCAGAAGAGGATTTCGCCGTTTAATATTTCGCTCAACAGTTATGCGGGAGTCAATGGTGGTTTTGAATGGGTAAAAAGTAAAAATGATGAGGATTCCTGGTATGCAGGCGTTACGGCTCCGATAGGATTGTCGTTCTCCTTCTGGCCGGGAAACATTGGTTCGCTATCATTGTTCATGGAGTTCCTTGATATAGGTTCTCTCGTCAATACCCGATTTAAAAACGACAATGCCACTTATGGCGAACTTCGCTTTGAGCATTTCCTGAGTCTGGGCGGAGGCTTGTTTTATAATTTCAAAAATACTCCTTTAACGATAGGTGCCCGTTGCAACCATATCAGCAACCTGCGCGACATTACCTATGAGGAAGGCAGTGCACAGATTCCCGAGAAAGGAAAAAGTGTCTGGCGTTTGAGCTTTTCGGTGCTGATAGATATTCCGTTGTTTACGATTTATAATAAAACCAAAAAATAGTGTTATGAAGAAGCTAATAGTGCTACTAATTCTATTCCAATCGCTAACCTACGCACAAGGCAAGGAAGGCTGGCAGGTTATGGTGACTACCGAAAATGACTTCCTGGGACCCAATAACAAGGATGAGAATTATACCGGAAGCCTTAAGATAGAGGGGCAGATTCCCGACCAGCACCTGAAATTCATTCCCTTTATACGCAAAAAAGGCGAGGGCATTAACATCCATCGGTTCGGGATTGGAGGAATTGCCTATACGCCTCAGGTGCTGAAATTATCAGAGGTTATTTTGGATGACCGTCCGTATTCCTCGCTTACGTTCGTAAATATTGGGAACACCTGGTTCGACACCAAACATTCGGCGATGTACCAAAGCGAGTTTGTCATTGGTGCGATGGGCTGGCAGGGACCGGGAAAAGTCCAGGCGTTCATCCATAGGAACCACCTGATGTGGACCGACCGCGACATCCCCGAGGGCTGGCACAACCAGATTGGCGATGGCGGTGCCTTTATCCTGAATTACAATACCCGCGGACAATGGGGACTTCCTGTAAAACGGAAATGGTTTCAGCCAAGTGTAGTGGGAAAGGTTGATGTAGGAAACTATATGATGAACCTGCAGGGAGGATTTAAGTTTAACCTCTTCAATATTAACAGTGACATTTTACAGGAATACTATCCCAACATAGCCACCGTTGCAGCTGCCGAAGTGAAGGATTACACAGCAACTGGTAACCCACGCAAACACTGGCGGTTTAATGTGTTTGTCGAACCGACTTTAAGAATTGTGGGCTATAATGCCACACTCGAAGGGTTGATGTTCAACGACCACAGTGCCCATAAAATTGCCCATTCCGATATAGAGCGGGTGGTCTTTGAATTCAATTCGGGTTTTAACCTTACCTATAACGACTGGCTTTATCTAAGGTATTCGCTCGTTGGGCGGGGGCGGGAATATGAAGGAGGGAAGGATTTCCATTATTGGGGTGGGATTACTGTCGGTTTTTCGCGGTGTAAGTGGAGTCATAGGTAAACTAGGAACCCTAATCAATAAAAATAAAAGACCCCTCCTTCTGAAAGAGGGGTCTTTTGTTTTACCTGCCTGGGTTTGATAGTCCTTTAAAAGTAACTTTTTGTCATTCATTTAGTTTATTTGATTAGTGGAGCAACATTCCTCACTTCGAATCCGAGGTAGTCGCAGAGGTCGTGTACGGTTATCGGCTGGTGCTTTTCCTTTCGGGTAAGCTGGCGGATCTGCTTCATGATTTCACGGGCCTGCCGTTCGCTTTTTCCGGTGATTACCTGTACATCCTTGGCATAAATGCAAATGCGGTTCATACGGTCTGTTTTTGGTGTTCATTTTTACTGATTTGATGATTCCTGATTCGTACAGTTGTCTCGTGGCTGGCAAATGTTATGGCACTTCGTGGCATCGTTGTGCAATAGGCTGCATCCTGATGGCACTCACAACGCAATTCAAATTCAATTGGTAGTCGTTGTGAAAAACATGGCAACCCTTAAAACAACTTCTGTGCCAAACGTGGTAATTTCCTTATGAATGCGATTCGCATTTTGCGGATTTTAACCGAATCTTAAGAAAACGAAAACCTGCAAAAAGTGACGATTTCCTGCAAAAACCTGCGGAAACCTGCAGTCCCGACAGGGGGTTTGTCGAACCGATTTCGGAACTCTTTTACTTTGGGTTATTATTAATTCAAAAAATATTTTATTATGGCTATCAAGTATTATTTACAGCCCAATCCGATTACACCGGATCCCAACGACCAATCCGCCCGAGTATTGAGTAACAAGGTGCACGACACCGACAGCATTGCCAGGGAAATGCTCAAACGGGGCAGCACCATCACCGAAGCCGACATCCGTGCGGTGCTCAACGTATTCTTTACTGTCGTATGCGATGAAGTGGCCGACGGCAATAGTGTAAACCTGCCGCTCGTGAACATCCGCGCCGGGGTAACGGGTGTTTTCACCAACATCACCGACAGCTTTGATGCGTCACGGCACATCAAGAAAGCCAAGCTGACTCCGGGTATTGACCTCGTCCGTAAAATGAACGAGGCGAAAGTGGAGAAGATCAATGTGCCAACCGCTGCACCGGCATTGATTGCGTTTACCGATGTGAATTCACAAACCAACAACAGCATCCTGACACCGGGAGGCATCGGACAGCTTGTGGGTGAGGAATTGAAATTCAATCCGGCAAATCCTTTAGAAGGGATTTTCTTCATTGCAACCGACGGCACGGTCACTCCCGCACCGATTGTTGCAAGCCGTACCGAAGGCAAGCTTGTGTTCAGCATCCCTGTACTGCCTGCAGGCGATTATACACTCGAAGTGCGCAAAGGCTATGGTACCACGAACATCGTAGTACGCTCCGGTGCCCTGCAGGACACGCTTCATGTGAATTAGGTTCCCTTTTTCTTCCTCCCTTTTTAGGGATAAGCCCGAACAAAAACGTTCGGGCTTTTTTTGTTTCCAATACGGTGGAGAAAAACTCGAAGCATACGTCGACAAAAACTGGAAGCATGCGTCGAGAACATGTCGACGCCTTATCGAGAAGATGTTCAGGCAGCGTCGAGAAGATGTCCAGGCCTTAAGGTTATATTCTTTTGTGAATTTTAAATCTATTGGAAATTTTATTGAAATGGATGTACATTTTTTCTGTATTTCTTCAAATTTTTACTATAAATTTCTGCTATTTTATTGCTTATAAATAGCTTAAATAGACAATAATAAACTTGGGTAAATAACAAATAATACATATATTTCGGCACATTAACCAAGTATGTCAAAGGAGTCATTAATAGAAGATAGCTTTGTAAAAAAGCTCACAGATTTAAAGTATATATATCGCCGTGATATTCGCGACAGGTATTCGCTTGAACAAAACTTCCGTGAAAAATTTGAAACTCTAAATAGAGTGCGTTTAACCAATTCGGAATTTGCAAGATTGCGCGACGAAATTATTACTTCTGACGTATTCACTGCTTCCAAAATGTTACGTGAACGTAATTATTTTCAACGGGAAGATGGAACACCATTACATTATACACTAGTAAATATTAAAGATTGGTGTAGAAATGATTTTGAGGTTATCAATCAATTACGGATGAATACCGAAAATAGCAATCATCGTTATGATGTTATTATTTTGATTAATGGCTTACCGGTTGTTCAGGTAGAGTTAAAAGGTATAGGTCTTTCACCACGTCTTGCCATGCAACAAATTGTGGACTACAAAAATGATGCAGGCAATGGTTATACCAATTCACTAATGTGTTTTATGCAATTGTTCATTGTTAGCAACCAATCCAACACGTATTATTTTTCCAATAACAAAAACCAACACTTCCAGTTTAATGCTGATGAGCAGTTTTTACCGGTATACAGGTTAGCTGATAGCAATAATAAACCAATTGCCGGTTTATTCGATTTTACTGAAAAATTCCTCGGCAAATGTACACTTGGCGAAATGATTAGCAAATACATGGTGTTGGTTGAAAGCGAGCAAAAGCTTTTGGTGATGCGTCCGTATCAAATCTATGCAGTTAAAGCGATAGTGGATTGTATTAACCAAAATCGTGGTAATGGCTATATCTGGCATACTACTGGCAGCGGTAAAACTTTAACGTCATTTAAGGCTTCAACTTTGTTGAAAGAAAACGAAGATATTGAAAAATGTCTTTTTGTGGTTGATCGTAAGGATTTGGACAGGCAAACCCGAGAGGAATTCAACAAATTCCAGGAAGGCAGTGTAGAAGAAAACACGAATACCGAAACCTTGGTGCGCCGTTTAGTATCATCTGCACATGCGGATAAGGTTATAGTGACCACCATCCAGAAATTAGGATTGGCGCTGGATGTTACAAACAAAAATAACTATCGGGACCGATTGGAATCCCTTAGAGAGAGTCGCATAGTTTTTATTTTTGACGAATGCCATCGTTCGCAGTTTGGAGAAAATCACAAAGCCATAACCACTTTCTTCCCTAAAGCGCAACTATTTGGCTTTACTGGAACACCTATCTTTCATGACAATTCCAATTATATAGTTCGGGAGAATGAAGAGGCAACCTACAAGACTACCGAATCCATTTTTGAAAAGTGCTTGCATGCCTATACTATTACACATGCCATAGAAGATAAAAATGTATTGCGTTTCCATGTTGATTATTTCAAAGGAAAAGGTGAGGCTAATCCAAAACCCGGTGAAGCCATTGCACAACAGGCTATAGTGGATGCAATCATCGAGAAACACGGCGCGGCTACTAATCACAAAAAATTCAATGCGGTTTTGGCAACGGCATCTATTAACAATGCCATAGAGTATTATCGTTTATTCAAAACGGTTCAGAAGTTAAAAAAAGAGTTGGATGAAAGTTATGTGCCACTAAATATAGCCTGTGTTTTTTCGCCACCTGCTCAATTGATTGCTAAAGAAGGAGATGCTAAAAATGCCGAAGACATTAAGCAATTACAGGAAGATTTGCAACAGGAAAAGTTGGATAACCAAATCAACCCCGAAGAAAAGAAAAAGGCATTGATAGAAATTATTACAGATTACAATACCCAATACGGAACCAACCATAATATAAACGAGTTTGATGGATATTATCAGGATGTGCAACAGCGCATCAAATTGCATAAGTTCTCCAACAAAGACTATCATCCTAAAAACAAAATCGATATTACAATTGTTGTTGATATGTTACTTACCGGATTCGATTCCAAGTTTTTAAATACATTGTATGTAGATAAGAACCTTAAATACCACGGATTGATACAGGCATTTTCTCGTACAAATCGTGTGCTAAACGATACCAAACCGTATGGGAATATTTTGGATTTCCGGTCGCAACAGGAACAGGTCAACCAGGCTATAGCGCTCTTCTCGGGTGAAAGCTCCGATAAGGCCTTCAAAATATGGATGGTCGACCCTGCTCCGATAGTTATTGAGGAATACAAAAAAGCAGTGGAGGCTTTAGGAGCTTTTATGCTAGAACACAATTTGGTAAACGAACCGCAGGAAGTATATACTCTGAAGGGAGATAGTGCCAAAATAGCGTTTGTCAAGAGCTTTAAGGAAGTACAGCGCCTCAAAACGCAGTTAGACCAGTATACCGACTTGGATGATATGCAAAAAGCGGTGATAGAAACTCTGTTGCCAAGCGATAAACTACAATCATTCAGGAGCTCGTATCTGGAAACTGCTAAACAATTCAAAGCCAAATTGGAAAAAGAAGGCGAAAATGCCCCTGCAGATATCCAACAACTGGATTTTGAGTTTGTACTGTTTGCTTCCACAATGATTGATTACGATTATATCATGAATCTGGTAGCCGATAACCTGCAGTTAAAACCGTCTAAACAAAAAATGACGAAAACGGAAATTATCCTCTTGTTGAGTTCGACCGCCAATTTGATTGATGAGCAGGAAGATTTGACGGATTATATCAACAGCCTGGATTGGAACGCTGGACAGGACGTAGAGGGGTTACGCCAAGGTTACCAAACATTTAAGCTTGAAAAATACGATGCCGAACTCGCCAAAATTGCTCAGGATTATGGCTTAAGTACCGAAGCATTAAAAGCATTCGCAGAAGACATAGCAGACCGTTTGATTTTTGATGGCGAAAAGCTAACAGATCTCTTAGAACCTTTAGAACTGAACTGGAAAACGCGCAGCATAAAAGAAGAGGCACTAATGAAACAATTGATACCACTATTGAATAAACAAGCCCAAGGGCGCGAAATCTCA
The DNA here is from genome assembly GCF_021608265.1 of Flavobacterium wongokense. Classification (GTDB taxonomy): domain Bacteria; phylum Bacteroidota; class Bacteroidia; order Flavobacteriales; family Flavobacteriaceae; genus Flavobacterium; species Flavobacterium wongokense. The sequence goes on along the minus strand of NZ_JAKIHP010000001.1, from coordinate 321,056 downwards.
GGACTCTCGGCTTATGAATAATACAGACAACAAATTGATTCCTGAATTGCGTTTCCCTGAGTTTGTTAAAGAAGGGGAATGGCAGGAAAGTACTATCAAATTATTAGGTGAAATTATAACAGGAGGGACGCCTAGTAAAGAAGAAAACGAATACTGGGGTGGCGATTTTGTTTGGATTACTGCCCAAGACTTCAAAAAAAAATATATTTCTACTTCAGTTTTGAGATTAACTCAAAAAGGGAAAGGAAAATCTAGAGTGGTACCAAAAAACTCTGTTTTAGTTACTTGTATCGCTTCCATTGGTTTAAATGGAATTAATAAAGTAGAATGCGCAACTAACCAACAAATTAATTCAATTGTCTGCAATTCAGAAAATTACTTTGAGTTTGTATACTATTCCATATCAAAAAATATAGAAAGACTAAAAAATTTAGCGGGTCAGACCGCTGTTCCAATTATTAGTAAAGGTGTTTTTGAAAAATTTACAATTCTAAAACCCAAAAAACCAACCGAACAAAAAAAAATCGCTTCCTTCCTTTCCTCGATAGATGAATTAATAGTGGCTAATACAGATAAATTAGATACATTAAAAGATCACAAAAAGGGTTTGATGCAAAATCTTTTTCCGCAAGAAGGACAGTCGGTGCCAAAGTTGCGGTTTAAGGAGTTTGAAAAGAATGGGGTGTGGAAAAAGAACAGCTTTGACAAATTGTTTGAAATTGGTAATGGGAGAGATTATAAACACTTAAATAAAGGAGAAATTCCGGTATATGGAACTGGGGGTTATATGCTATCGGTTGATGATTATTTATATGATGGAGAAAGTGCTTGCATTGGTAGAAAAGGAACAATTGATAAACCAATGTTTTTAGAAGGAAAATTTTGGACAGTTGACACATTATTTTATACACACTCATTTAAAGTGTGCCTACCAAAATTTATTTTCTATATTTTTCAAAATATAGATTGGAAAAAACATAATGAAGCTGGTGGAGTTCCTAGTTTGTCTAAAGCTAATATATATGAAATTGAAGTTTTTGTTCCTAAACCGAAAGAACAACAAAAAATAGTTGATACACTCTCATCTTTAGATAATTTAATCAAAGAACAAACAGAAGAGATTGAGCAGTTGAAGCAATATAAAAAAGGGTTGATGCAGGGGTTGTTTCCTAAAATAATAAATTGATATATGGCTACAGAAGTACATACAGTTGAAAATTTAAATGAATTTGCAACTAACATCCGCGAAAGCAATAAAAAATTTACCTTAGTATATGCATACAATGGAACAGGTAAAACTCGTTTATCAAGCGAATTTAAAGAAATAGGTAAACTTTTAGAAGGAAAGGAAAGAGATACTCTATATTTTAATGCTTTCACTGAGGATTTATTTTGGTGGAATAATGATTTGGATGATGATAACGATAGATTCCTAAACATTAACACCGCTTCACATTTTTTTGATGATATAGAAGGTTCATCAATTGATGATAGGATCAGACCTCTTTTAAGGGAATATTTTGATTTTAATTTTCGAATCATCATTGAAGAAAGTAAGGTTGTTTTCAGTAAAGAAATTGTTGAAGAAGGGAGTTCTATTACTTTAAACAATATAAAAATTTCAAGGGGTGAAGAACGCATTTTCATTTGGTGTTTCTTTTTGGCAATAGCTCAAATTGCCATAGAAAAACAAGAGCCCTACGACTGGGTAGATTATTTATACATTGACGATCCAATTTCCTCATTAGATGATATCAACGCTATAGCAGTAGCACATCATCTTGGTCGTATATTAAAATCTGAAAACAATCAAATTAAGACTGTAATTTCAACACATCATTCCTTATTTTTTAATGTCCTATGTAACGAATTAGGAACTGGCGCTCGAAAATTGTTATTAAGGCAAAACACCGATGGGTATAACTATAAATGGACAAGTGATACACCATTTATCTACCACATTTCGATTATACAACAACTAGATATGGCAATAAAGGAAGATTTACTGTATACCTATCATTTTAATGTACTTCGAAATATACTCGAAAAAGCCGCAAATTTTCATGGTTTTGCCTCTTGGAAAGATTGTATAATTGTCAATGACGATGATGACGAAGGTACACTCAGAAGTCGAATGATAAATGTGATGAATCATGGGGGTTATTCATTGTTTGAACCAACTGAAATGGTTGAACAAAATAAAATAGTATTCTCAGAAATATTTGAGAATTTTAAAAGAAATTATAAGTTCAATAAAGAACTTTTTAATGAACCAGAAGCAACTGCACTATAATGACAAAAAAAGAAGAAAAAGATTTAGGTGACGTTCTTTGGAAAGTTGCAGACACGCTAAGAGGAGCAATGAATGCTGATGATTTTAGGGATTATATGCTGTCGTTTCTTTTCCTTAGGTATTTATCAGCCAATTACGAAGAATCTGCCAAAAAGGAACTGGGCAGGGATTATCCACAACTTCCCGAGAACGATAAACGCAATGCCTTGAGCGTTTGGTATGATGCTAACAAAGCCGATGTACCTGAGTTTGAAAAACAAATGCGCCGCAAAGTGCATTATGTCATAGAACCACAATATTTATGGAATAGTGTAGCCGAGATGGCGCGTACCCAAAATAAGGAATTACTGCAAATCTTAGATAAAGGGTTTGGCTATATAGAGAATGAATCGTTTGAAAATGCGTTTCAGGGGCTATTTTCTGAAATAAATCTAAACTCAGAAAAATTAGGTAAAACACATACAGACAGAAACGACAAGCTTTGTGTTATTATCCAACAAATTGCAGATGGCATTAAAGACTTCTCCACTGATTCAGATACTCTGGGGGATGCCTATGAGTACCTTATTGGACAATTTGCGGCTGGTTCAGGAAAAAAAGCCGGAGAGTTTTACACACCTCAGCAAATTTCCTCTATCCTGTCTGAAATAGTTACCTTGGACAGCCAGGACCCTACAACAGGGCTAAAAAACAAACTAGAAAAAGTATTAGATTTTGCCTGTGGTTCGGGCTCGTTGTTATTGAATGTGAGAAAACGTATAGTAGACAATAAGGGTAGTATTGGTAAAATATATGGTCAGGAAAAAAATATCACTACCTACAACTTAGCCCGTATGAATATGTTGTTACATGGGGTTAAAGATACCGAATTTGAAATCTTTCATGGCGATACCTTATTGAATCAATGGGATGAATTGAACGAAATGAATCCGGCAAAGAAAGTGGAATTTGACGCAATAGTAGCCAACCCACCTTTTAGCTTACGCTGGGAACCCAATGAAACAATGGGCGATGATTTCCGTTTCAAAAGTTATGGGCTAGCACCTAAATCGGCAGCAGATTTTGCCTTTCTGTTGCATGGATTTCATTTCCTGAGTAATGAGGGTACAATGGCAATTATCTTGCCTCATGGTGTATTATTCCGAGGTGGCGCCGAAGAAAAAATCAGAACTAAATTATTGAAGGATAATAATATTGACACCGTTATTGGTTTGCCATCCAACCTTTTCTATTCAACTGGAATCCCGGTTTGCATTTTAGTATTGAAAAAATGTAAAAAACAAGATGATGTATTATTTATCAATGCCAGTGAGCATTATGCAAAAGGGAAACGTCAAAACACTTTAAGAGAAGGAGATGGTGACGAACCAAATGACATAGAAAAAATTATTGAAACATATAAATATCGTAACGAGATAACTCGATATTCGAAAAGAGTATCAATGGATGAAATTGAGAAACAAGGATATAATCTGAACATTTCTCGTTATGTCAATACTTCTGTTGATGAAGAAAAAATAATTTTAGAAGATGTGCATAAGAAAATGATTGATATTAACATAGCTATTAAAAACGCTACTGATAAGCATAATGAATTTTTGAAGGAATTGGGGTTGCCACCACTTTAAAATGCATCTTAAAGGTATATAGATATATGCAATATTGCACAGAATTAACCTGTGTAAAATGACCTGTGCCTAAAAACTTTTAAGAACTAAAGCAAATGTTAAAATAGTTTTATACATTAGCATTAGTACCGAAAACAAATACCACAAAGTTTTATTGAAATTAATATTCTAGAGTCACGATGACTGTAGAATGACTAAGTATTTATACCTAGTCATAACACTCATTCTAATACATACATGGCAACCAATGTTTTAATTTTTTGTTTCATCCTTATACTTCTTATTATAGGAATAATTGGTTTGATGATTAAAGAAACTCTTGACAGTTTAAAAAGTAAAAAAAGTGAAAGAAGTATTATTATAAATGTTCTGTTGACTTTAAGTATTGTACTATTATTGTTTTCTTTTTTTGCGCCTTACTTCTTTACTAATACTTCAATTGGAAAATCCATTATAACTGGAGATGCTACTGGTCTTATAGGTGATACAATGGGCGGTGTAATGAATCCATTTATTGCCATAGCAGCCGCCTTGCTGACTTTTTTAGCTTTTTGGATTCAATATAAGGCCAATGAACAACAGAAAAAGGATTTACGAATAGAAAGATTTGAAAACAAATTCTATGAATTACTCAAAATACATAGGGATAATGTTAATGAAGTTGCCATAGGACAAACTTTAACAGGAAGAAAAGCCTTTATCTCTATGTTTAATGAATTGAAGTTCACCTATTATGTCGTTAATAAATTTACCCATTTTTACAATAGCCTAAATCGTCAACATCCAATAAACGATGATATAGCATACAATGTTTCTTATTTAATATTCTTTTTTGGTATTGGTAAAAACTCTTCTATGATAGTAAAAGATTTATTAGGGGAGGATTATGATGAGTATTTTGGGGCTGTAGAAAGACAAATAAGCATTTATCAGCTTTTTTGGGAAATTGAAAGGGATTGTAAGAGAGATTTAGAAATAACGACAGACCAAGAAGAGATTTTTACCCTAGACTTACGATATAAACCCTGTAATGGTCAGATGTCAAAATTAAGCCATTACGTCCGTCATCTATTTCAATTGGTTAAATTTGTTGATGACGCAGAAGATAATATTTTTTCTTATGATCAAAAGTACGATTATATCGCTTCAATTCGCTCACAGTTATCAGCTCATGAACAACTATTATTATTTTATAATGCAGTTTCTGTTTTAGGCAAACCTTGGATTGACAATAATTATTTAAAAACGTACTGCGTTGTTAAAAGCTGTCCGTTACCACTTGCAAACTTCTATACAATGCCACGTGAATTATTAGGCGATGAAAACCAATATGGGAGGGTAATGTTCGAATGGGGAGATATAAAAAACAGAATGCAATCTGAAGTGAATTAACAATATTGATGGTTTCCACACAATCATTTATAATTTATGAATCTACACGACCTAAGAGAAGCACAAGCTGCTTTTGTAATAAGACTTGATGAAATTTTTGAGAATAGAAAAGGGTTCCACAATAAGAGAATTGCCTTTACGAGGTATTTTACTTCCAGGAAAATTGCTGAAATGGATATTGATGAATTTGTCATAGGAAAAGGGGAACATACATTTTGCCGAAAGATAGAACGTGATTTAAACGAGCTTGGAATGATAATAGGTTCAACAGCATTTAAATTTGGTGTATACTTTGGAAGGACAAAAACAGATCCTGAGCATATTTATAGAAATACAAAAATCTGGGGTCAAAATGAAGATGAATCTTTTGCGAACATTGCTCCGGCTATTGTTAAGTTGATTAAAGATGGTGCTGACGAAAATATTAAGGAAATCATCAATAGCAAATTATCCCCGATGTTCAAGGGGAAGATTTTGTCGACGTATTATCCTGAAAGGTATTTAAACGTTTTCTCGGATGACCATCTCAAGTACTTTTTGAAATCCTTTGACCTAGATACCGCACAAACGCTAAAAGCAAATCCAGTCGTAAAGAGGGAATTACTTTTAGAAATGAAGAATAATGACCCTGTTATGAAAAACTGGAGCATTGACTTGTTCATGGTATTCCTATACGACTTTTATCCTAAAAGGCCAATAAAAAATCCAAAGCCTATTCCGGATATCCTTGAAGATTATTATGAACCAAACTTTCCTACCAATCCAATAGCAAGTGAAGTTGAGTTAAATATTCTGCCTTTTGAAATTGTTGATTCAGGATCAAGAAATCCAAGAGGAAATACGAAACCCGATTATGAAAAACTAGCACGTTTGAATAAAAAGTTGGGTGACAGAGGAGAAAAGGTGGTAATGGATTTTGAAAAAAGAAGATTAGCAAAAAGGGAATTCTGCAATAAGATAAAACGTGTTTCGCTGGAATCTGACACCTATGGCTATGATATTTTATCATTTGAAGATAATGATGAGGAGATAAAAAGGTACATTGAGGTTAAAGCAACCCGTGCGAAGGTTGGGAATGCTAATTTCTTTTTAACAATTAATGAATTGAAAACCGCCAAAGAAAAAGAAAATTATTTTATTTATCTGGTCTATGATATTCTTTCAAAAGAACCAAAAATCTGGATAATTGGAAATCCGTTTAATCCGGAAAACAATAAAGTTAACTTACAACCAATAAATTATAAGGTTTCAATAAAAGTACAATAATATGGTAGCCTATAATCGCAAAACCCAGACTATCGTGATTCTCCAACCTTATTTTATTGTCTTCCTTCAATCAGTTTTAATAGTTTCGATATTCATAATCGTTTGATGCGAATTATTTATGCTCCTCATAAAAAATAATTTAATACTTTAGTTGTTTATCCCACAGCCTAATGGAAATCATCATAACAATATTTGTAGTGTCAGCAGTTTGGTATTTCTACCATCAGTATTCCCTACAAAAACAATCCAAAGAGATAAATAACCTTTCATTTGATTTGAATACCCAGAACATTAGAAATGAGTATGAAGATAAAAACGAAATCGCCAAGAGGGAAGAGGAACTCAAAAATCAGATTTTCGAACTGCGAAAGCAGGTTATAGATGTCGAAAAGGACAGTTATGAAAAAGGAAGGAAAGATGCCGAAGAGAAATTTATGAATGATTTCGTTGTTCAGGTTTTCCCTTATAAACGATACTACAAAGAAAAGAAAGACGGAATCATTGCATTTGGCAGCATTGAAAAAGTTGAAATAGGGTATCAATACCAACTTTTTGTTAAAGGCCTGCCGGCACTCAATCCCGCAATGATTGTTATCGAAACCCATGAATTAAAGGAGTTCAAATTGAATGAAGAGGGCATAAAGGCTTTAGTCCATTCCGCTATAGGAGATAAAGCTGAGATAGCAGGAACCATCATCAAAATTGCCAACAACATAATCGAGAAAAGATAATCATGGAACTTTTATTCTCAAAGATTAATGGAACAAATCCTTTTTTAAATTATGAAGATTTAAAAAGATCCATCCATAATGAATTGGGAAACGATTGTGAAAGGGCAGAAGTTTTAATCTTAAATCATTTTCCTGTTCCAGTACTTAATCCCGCTACGCTTGACCTAGTGATTTTTGTAAAAGTTCCCAATGGAGCGCGAAAGCCAAGAATAGATACGAGCGAAGGTTTCGTGTATATAAGTAATCTGATTATTGCAGTATCGGTAGTAAAGGAATATAAAGACACCAAAATTGATATTTATGAAGACCAAATAGAGGCAGATGGTAGTTATTTGGATTTACAGGACAATGCGTCCAAACTAAAATGGGGACTTACCAATTACCTGCATGAAGCTTGTGGGCTACGTGAAAATATTACAGTCCATCCTATTTTTTGGGTGCTGAATGATGAGAAAAAGGTCGCTGAACACACAATTATTGCACCATCGCTGACATTTGATTTAATAAAAAAATGCATCAGCCTAAACAGTTACCTGAAGTTCCCGGGCTATGTTGATTGGAACTACGACGACTATTATGAATTTTCCATTCACGGTATTTTTGAAACAGCATCTTTAGATAGCCAGCTGGGATATTTAACAAAACAAAAGATTGAACGGTTCCAGAACAAATTTGAACTGGCATCCCAAAAGGCCTTTGATGAAATTGGAACGCAGTTAGTCGAAGTCAGAGGGAAACCTGGTTCGGGCAAATCTTCAGATTTATTAAAATGGATGCTGCAAAACAGCCTTACTGGTAGGAAAGCGACTTTCTTAACCTATAATCATTTACTGGTATTTGAGATATCCAGGCAGATCATAGGGTTTGATACGGCATTATCGGATGGACAAAGAGCTTCGAAAGCATCGACTACCGCCAATACGATTCATTCATTCATGTATAACATTTCAAAAAAACTGGGCGTTGTATTATTGATGTCTGAGGCCAGGATAACCGAATTGAAAACAAAATTGGATGAGCGTTTCGACAGGATAAAAAATATATTTAGGGATATAAGGGCGGCAAAGAAAATCAGTAACAGGAATGAGCTTAAAAACTATTTCCAAAACCTGCCTATTTTGGATGAAGGCTTAAAAAGAGAGGCAATTGATTTTATAAATCACAGCGAAATGTTCAAGGATTTTTATGATGAAGCCAAAACGCTGCACTACATAGAGTTGTTTAAAAAGCACAAAATTGCTCAGCTTGAGGAAAACATTCATTCCAGCATTTTTTTATCAGACTACCACGAGGTACTAAAAAATACTTTAAAGGCAGTCCAAAACCTGGATTTGTTTTTCAGGGATTTTCAAATTGAAAACAAATTCGAATTATTGGAAAACAGCATGAATCTTAAATCTTCATTGAAAGATGGTAGCGGCAAAATAGATTTGGAAGAATTAAAAAAGAGATATGGCAAAAGTATCAAAGGTTTTCATGCAGGAAGAACATTATATATTGACGAAGCGCAGGATTGCCATCCCTATGAAAGAGATATTTTTTTCTCGCTATTTAATCCGAAAAATATAGTTATTGCAAGTGGTGGAAAGGAACAATTAATCAGGTATTCCCAGGTTTGTGACTGGAGTGTTTCAAAAGGATTAAAAATAGAAAGTTACCAATACATTAAAAGGCGAAAATCATATAGAATGAAGCCGGCAATAGCTGCATTAGCCAACCATATCGCCGAATCTTTTGGAATTGACTTAAATGTGGAACCCATGGAAAGCGATGACCATGGCACCATAATTATTGATAAAAACTATAACGCTGATTTAGAAAAAAAGGCAAAATTGATTAATACACTCTTGAAAAAAGGGGCTCGTCAGGGATGCACTTCGTATGATTCTATTTTAATGCTGAAAAACGCAAAAGAATCGGGGTCAGGGAATATTGAAAATTCGGAAACCATAAAAAATTTTAAGATTAACGAATATGATGTCATAAAGCTTGACGGTAGTAAAAATAAGTCGGAATGGGGATTAGTAGCAATAGCTGATAAAATAATTAATGAATCCCGGTTTTGGAATGCTACAGGAAATGTAGATAAAAAAAGGCAGAGTGTCCCGGGGTCGTTAAGCATCAGGGCAATTTATTATGAATCAAGCCGCGGTTTGGAAGCATGGGCTACAATGTGTTTTGACGTCAATGGTTTTTTTGATTCTAAAAGGAATGAGGATGAAGCGGATAATTTTCTTCTCAACGAAATTATGGATCCTGAATTCAGAAAAGATAAATATGCAGCAACATGGGTAATAATGGCCCTTACAAGAGCAATTGATACCTGCTACCTCGAATTAAGTAATTCCAATAATTTATTAATGAAGTCCATCGAAAGTTTTGTTGCGAAATACCCGGATTATATTGAGCATGCATAGCAATGATTAAGTTTGATAAGCAGACTGAAACAGACTATCTAAAACAAAAACCCATTTCTTTTTCACTACCTTTACCCCCAATCCATTACAAAACAGTTGCGATGAAAAAGATCCTATTATTTTTGCTTTTGGCAGGGCTTACCGCCACGGCACAGCCCTGGGTTGCTGTAGCTCCAATGGCTTTGGGCAGCGAACGCTATAATGCCGTTTCATTCGCGATAGGCAATAAAGGCTACGTCTGCACAGGACAGACCACAACCGCAACCCGCGAAACTACCTTTGAATACAATCCAGATGCTAATACGTGGACGCAAAAGAGCAATTTTCCTGCAGGTAAACGCAGAGGTTCGCGGGGTTTTACGGTAGGGAATAAAGCCTATGTGCTTACAGGGCGGGATGATACCCTTCCTAATGGTAATATACACAACGATATGTGGGAGTTTGACCCCGCCACCGATACCTGGACACAAAAAGCCAATTACCCCGGAGGGAATCGTGAAGACCTTATTGCTTTCGGGATTGGCAATTATGGGTACGCGGGATTTGGACTCGCAGGCAGCCGCAAACTCGACTTTTACAAATACGATCCGTCTACCGACACCTGGACACGGCTGGCCGATATCAATTACTATTGGCATCATTACGAGAGTGCTGTTTTTGTACTGAATGGTAAAGGCTATTTTGCCACGGGCTCGGCATACAACGGGACCACATTTAACGATTATACTTCCGACCACGTTTTTATGTTTGACCCCGCTACGGAAACCTGGACACAAAAAAACAACTTTACAGGAGGTGCAAGGCGATACACCACCGCATTTACCGTAAATGGAAAGGCCTATATGGGGCTTGGCTATACAGGCCAGTTCCCTATAGATCTCTGGCAGTATAATGAGGCAGCCGATTCCTGGACGCAGGTGGGTGATTTTACCGGTGGCAACCGCTTTTGGACTTCCACGTTCACCTTAGGCAGTAAAGTATATGTGGGTAATGGAAGGAATTCCAACAGCCTCACGCTCACGACCTTTTATTCATGGGAACCCACACTGGCTTTACCCGAATATAACGCAGACCCCTTCACTGTGGTTTCCGCGCAGGGTAGTATTGTAATCAGTTCAGCCCAGCCTGCAGGTTATAGTGCCGCCGTTTATGCCCTAGATGGGAAAGCGGTCCTTTCGGATGAGTTCCCAAATGACGCTACTGAACATACAATATCGCATGCCCTTCCGCACGGCATCTATCTGTTGCATATTGCGAACGAGGGTAAGCGTTATAGCAGGAAGATTGTGGTGCCTTAATTTTCTACCGACAATACGCGTCGTCAGTTCGAGTGTTTTTATGGAACGAAGTGGAATAAAAATGTATCGAGAACCAATGGCAGGAATCCCATAACATTTCTCCAAAATTCCATAACACATACCGATTGGGATGTGAGTAACTTTAGCTTTCTAAAACTAAAGTCATGGAAAACACACACAGAAACACAGCACAAAATGAGGAGCCCATTTACTATGGCGCCGATACTGAAGTAATCGAACGCTACTATGCTTCCCAAAACCCGGATCCGGATAATGATGACAAGGATAAGGAAGAAGAGGAAGAGGAAGGCGACTGGGGACACGTAGACCCTGCCGAAGGCAACAGCCCTTTCCCAGACAGTAATGACCCAAGCGGACCGGGAAGCGCGGTATAACCGTATGTTGTTCATTTTAGCTTCGCTCCGTTCGGCTTTTGCCTCGGGTCTTTGCTTGCCCAAAGAAAACATTTGATATTAATAGGAGACTCGAGACCAAAGGTCGACTGTATGGAGCGATAGCGTAATAAATGTCCTGTGGACATTCGATTTTTAATTGTTTTTTCTCTATTACTTTTTTCCTTGATGAAAAAAGTAATCAAAAAAATCAAGCCTGCATATAAAAATCTTAAAAACTACTTTGAAGCTTCGCTCCGCGCCCCAAGCCGTTCGCTTCGCTCAACTCGTGGAACGCTGCCACTGCGCTTCTGCATTGTTTTATTACGATTTTTATATGAGGGCGGTTTTCTCCCGCTGTTCTGAGAGGCAGTTCTCTGGCATTAGAATCTGGCAGGCGAGTGTCAATCAATTGAAGAATCCGTAAAAAGAAAAGCTGTTTGAGCGAAGCGAGTTCTTTTCTTTTAGGATTCGAAATTGTAATTGACCGTCGAAGATTCATAGCCTTGATTTTTTGTTTCTTTTGCATCAAGGCAAAAGAAAATAGACTAAAATAATTATAGGTTCTCGTCTCGTGGAAACAGTTGCGATAGTAAAGAACAATTAACGTCTGCAGCTTTACCCTTTATTACAACAATCTAACCAACTTTTTCCAACCTATGCTGCATATACCCCAGGATAACACCCGGGAGCGCATTGATTTCCTGCATCGTAACCGGTTTTTTAAGGAATACTATATATGGGGAGTCCAGTTGGGATTCGTTTTCGGCGATGTTGGTGGTAGTCGAGATCACAAATTTGTAAAGCGTAGGAGCGGCGTCCAGTTCCGCGAGTGCCTTTACCAGGTCGACACCGGTAAAGAAAGGCATGTACATGTCTACCAGCAATACATCGGGTATGTTCTTTTTACGGCTGATTTCATTCAGCACTTCCATGCCCGATTCCAGGCAGCCCATAAGCGTAAACCGTTCGTCGCGCTCAAAAATCTCCCGAAATAATTCGCGATCGTCATCGTCGTCGTCGGCAACCATTATTCTAAGGGGGTGTAACGGTTCCATAATCAATTTATTTAGTTTTTTATCTAAGCAAATTTCTGGGTTTTTACCCTCAATGGTGTTATAAAAATCTGCAGTAGCGTTACATAATTATCGTTGAAATGCAAGTTTGTGACGGGGTTATAAAAAAAATAAACCCATAGAGTTATTATGGGTTTATCTTCAATATAAAAGTAAGTGAATTAATTATAGCCTTGCTGATTTCATAGAGTCGTCTTCATCGGTACGATGAACTTCCACATTATGGTCTTTCGCCTGTTTTGATTTTCCGTTGTCAGGGTCATAGCTCGCTGAGTTGGGCGTTATGTTTTGGTCGCGTCCGTCTTCAGGCCCGGGTTGGGATACCGAGGTATTGCCTGCTTCCGCATTGACAGGGATATCGTTTTTGGATTTGAGTTGTTTACTGGCGGTTTTCATAATAGTGTTTTTGTAATATCAAAGTTAGTGGTGTAGTGGTTTTGTTTAATTACAATATCACAGGGTTCGGTTATATAATAACCATACGGAGGTTTTTCTATTACTTTTTTCCTTGATGAAAAAAGTAACAAAAAAATGCTGCGCCAGTTCGCTTCGCTCGTGTCAAGCCTGCATATAAAAATCGTAAAAACTACTTTGAAGCTACGTTCCGCGCCCCAAGCCGTTCGCCTTTGGCTCAACTCGTGGAGCACTGCCACTGCGCTTCTGCATTGTTTTTTACGATTTTTATATGAGGGCGGATTTCACCTCACTGTTCTAAGAAGTAGATTTTTTGGCATTAGCATCTGGCAGGCGAGTGTCAAATATTCGAAGAATCCGTAAAATGAAAAGTTGTTTGAGCGAAGCGAGTTCTTTTCATTTAGGATTTGAGAATAGATTTGACCGCCGAAGATGCATAGCCTTGAATTTTTGTTTCTTTTGTTTCAAGACAAAAGAAAGAGCTTATATCTGACTATTGCCGACAAGTCCTCTTAATATCAAATTCTTTCTTTGGGCAAACAAAGAATCGAGGCTGAAAGCCGAACTGAGCGAGCTAAAATGAACAAGAAATCCTTATCTTTGCACCCTTATTTGTAGCATCATGGAACACAAAGCAGGATTCGTAAATATAATCGGCAATCCAAACGTTGGAAAATCAACCTTAATGAATGCTTTCGTTGGGGAACGCCTATCCATTATCACCTCGAAGGCACAGACTACGCGCCACAGGATATTGGGAATCGTGAATGGAGAGGATTTCCAGGTGGTTTTATCCGATACACCGGGAATCATTAAACCCGCTTACGAAATGCAGAAATCGATGATGGACTTTGTAAAGTCTGCCTTTGAAGATGCCGATGTGTTGATATACATGGTCGAAATAGGAGAAAAGGAATTAAAGGACGAAGCATTTTTCAATAAAATCATCCACTCTACGATACCCGTATTATTATTATTGAACAAAATTGACAAATCCGATCAGCAGCAGCTCGAAGAGCAAATTGCCCTTTGGAAGGAAAAGGTTCCGAATGCAGAGATTTATCCAATTTCAGCTCTAGAGAATTTCAATGTAAAGGAAGTCTTTGCCAGGATATTGGAACTGCTTCCGGTGTCACCACCTTATTATCCGAAAGACGCGCTAACCGATAAACCCGAACGTTTCTTTGTAAACGAAACCATCCGTGAACAGATCCTAAAAAACTACGACAAGGAAATTCCTTATGCGGTAGAAATCGAAACCGAGGAATTCCTGGAAGACGAAAAAATCATCCGCATCCGTTCGGTAATCATGGTGGAACGCGATACGCAGAAAGGAATCATCATTGGGCACAAAGGCGCCGCACTAAAGAAAGTCGGAATGCAGTCGCGCGAGGAATTGGAGAAATTCTTTGGCAAGCAGATTCATATTGAACTGTATGTTAAGGTTAATAAGGATTGGAGGAGTAATAGTTACCAGCTACGACGTTTCGGCTATAATCAGAAGTAAAAAAAGAGTAGCAAAGTTACAAAGTCGCAGAGTCGCAAAGTTTTCCAAGGTTATATATTTAACACTTTGCCACTCTGCGACTTTGCCACTCTGCAACTTTACACTACCTTTGCACAAAATTAAAAAAACGCATGAACAATATTGTCGCCATAGTAGGAAGGCCAAACGTAGGGAAATCTACTTTTTTCAATCGGTTAATCAAAAGAAGGGAAGCCATCGTTGACTCGGTGAGCGGTGTTACCCGTGACCGTAATTATGGGAAAAGTGAGTGGAATGGAAAGGAATTCTCCGTAATTGATACGGGTGGTTACATCAAAGGTTCAGACGATATTTTTGAAGGTGAAATCCGCCGTCAGGTAGAACTTGCCATTGATGAGGCAGATGCCATTATTTTTGTGGTAGATGTTGAGGAAGGCATTACGCCAATGGATGCTGAGGTTGCCAAACTGCTTAGAAAAGTTACCAAACCAATTTTATTGGCCGTTAATAAAGTAGACAACGCCATGCGTGAAAAAGACGCTGTGGAGTTTTATAATTTAGGTTTGGGCGAATATTTTACCATTGCCAGCATCAGCGGAAGTGGAACCGGGGAATTGTTGGACAAGCTGGTTGAGGTTTTACCTGAATTGCCTGAAACAACAGAAGAAGAGGAAGCCCTGCCAAGGTTTTGTGTGGTAGGACGTCCTAATGCAGGAAAGTCATCTTTCATCAATGCGTTGATTGGGGAAGACCGATTCGTGGTTACCGACATTGCCGGAACTACGCGTGATGCCATCGATACCAAATACAACCGTTTCGGTTTCGAATTCAACTTAGTGGATACCGCCGGAATTAGAAGAAAAGCGAAAGTAAAGGAAGATTTGGAGTTTTATTCGGTGATGCGTTCGGTACGTGCCATTGAGCATTCGGATGTAATTATACTTTTGATAGATGCTACCCGCGGCTTTGAAGGACAGGACCAGAGTATTTTCTGGCTTGCCGAAAAGAACCGAAAAGGAGTAGTGGTTTTGGTAAACAAATGGGATTTGGTTGAAAAAGATACCATGTCGACCCGAGATTACGAAAACAAAATCAAGGAGGAATTAAAACCATTTACCGATGTGCCTATTTTATTTGTGTCGGCACTGACCAAACAGCGTTTGCTGAAAGCATTGGAAACCACGGTTCAGGTTTTTGAAAACAGGAAACAGCGTATCCAGACTTCCAAGTTCAACGACTTCATGCTGAAACTGATTGAGGCGTATCCGCCACCGGCAGTAAAAGGAAAATACGTGAAAATCAAATACTGCATGCAGCTGCCAACACCAACGCCACAGTTTGTGTTCTTCGCCAACCTACCACAGTATGTTCAGGAAGCCTACAAACGTTTCCTTGAAAATAAAATCCGTGAAAACTGGGATTTTTCAGGTGTTCCGATTGATATTTATATTAGGGAGAAGTAATTGGATTTGACAATTGGGAATTTTTTACACCATTGTAAATAATCCGAATTAATACAATGTCTTTCTTCTTTTGCCTTGAAGCAAAAGAAGCAAAAATTCAAGGCTCAGAATCTTAGAACAGCGGAGTCAAATCCGCCCTCATATAAAAATCGTAATAAAACAATGAGAAGTGAAGTGGCAGCGTTGCACGAGTTGAGCCAAAGGCGAACGGCTTGGGACGCGGAACGGAACTTCGAAGTAGTTTTTGAGATTTTTATATGCAGGCTTGACACGAGCGAAGCGAACTGGCGCAGCATTTTTTTGATTACTTTTTTCATCAAGGAAAAAAGTAATAAATCAGGATAATTAGAAACCGAATGTCCACAGGACATTTATTACGCTATCGCTCCATACAGTCGACCTTTGGTCTCGAGTCTCCTCTTAATATCAAATGTTTTCTTTGGACAAGCAAAGACCCGAGGCAAAATGCCGAACTGAGCGAAGCTAAAATGAACATAAAATTATTAAAGTACGCATAATCATTTGAAAAAGGTTTTATATAACGAATCAAAGGTGATATCTAGAATTGTTAATTATTTCGTAAGAATTTTTAACATTTAACAATAAAATAAGAAATTAGCCGTTATTAGTAAATCTAACCAACCGCTAATTTTTTTTATGCCAAAATCGTTACTGATTACCTGCCTGCTGCTTGTTTCCACTTTTGCCTTTTCCCAGAAAAGCATTTCCCTGAAAGGAAAGGTTGTTGATGAGACTACCAAATTACCTATTGAATCCGCCACTGTTTATCTTTCAGCCGTTAAAGATTCGGCTGTAGTAGATTATACCATTACCAACAAGCTTGGGAATTTTGAATTCAAAATCAAAAAAATCAACCAGGCTGTGTTCCTGAAGGTTTCGTTTGTAAGCTATCGCGAAAGCAAAATAGCGTTGGAATCCATAACCGAAGACCGGGATTTTGGAACCATTGCCCTGAAGGAAGTGGTAAACAAACTCGATGAGGTTGTCATCAAAAATGAAACACCACCGATAAGGATCAAAAAGGATACACTCGAGTTCAATGCCTCCTCATTCAAACTGCGTCCCGATGCGAATGTAGAAACACTGCTCAAACAATTACCCGGTGTTGAAATCGATGCCGATGGAAAGATAACCGTCAACGGAAAGGAAGTCAACCAGATTTTGGTGAATGGCAAACCGTTCTTTGACAAAGACGGAAAAATTGCGTTGCAGAACCTGCCTTCCGATATCATCAATAAGGTCCAGGTTACGGATACCAAAACCAAAAAGGAAGAAATCACCGGACAGGCGGCAAGTTCCAATAATGCCAGCATTAATTTGACCATTGACGAGGATAAGAACAAAGGATTGTTTGGGAAATTCATGGCTGGCGGAGGAACCGATAAGCGCTACGAAAGCAGTGCGCTGGTCAATTATTTTAAGGGGAAGCGGAAAATCAGTGCTTTGGCTTCCTCCAATAATATCAACTCGACGGGTTTTTCGATGGATGAGATTTTTGACAATATGAGCGGCAGCCGGAACAATTCCTTTTATACCAGTTCGGATGGTTCGTTTGGGTTGAACGGGATGACTTTTGGCGGCAATAAGGGAATCACGCATTCCAACCTTGTAGGAATTAATTATTCGGATGAATTTGCAAAGGATTTTGATGCCACGGCAAGTTACTTCTTTGCCGGAGCAGATAGCAATAATAAAAGAAAGACCAATCAAATCAACTTCCTGCCCGATGGTAATTTTACGACCAATTCCAATTCCGATTCCAAGGAAGACAAATACAGCCACAACCTAAACATGGAACTCGAATATAAAATCGATTCGACGTTTTCCTTTGTGATGTCGCCAAAATTTGCCAAATCCAACAACAAATCCACCACTAGTTCCTTTGAGGAATCGCTGGATGATGCCAACCAGCTACTGAATGAAAGCAGTTCGTTTGTAACCAATGATTATGATAAACTCAGCTTTAGCAATACGATTGATTTCAACAAGGCGTTCCGTAGAAAAGGCAGGAATATCAGCGGTTCGGTACAAAATGAAAACATCAGGAGCCAGCAGGACAACCTGACCAATTCGAGCACCATTTTTTACCAGGGAACGGATCCCGACGACATCCGGAACCAAATTAAGAATACCCGGACTACAGGCGATAAGTATTCGTTTGGTGTGCAATACACCGAGCCCGTCATTGACTCACTGAGTGTTTTTGTCAGCCTGGATGTGGAGCAGGAAAAGAAACTGGATAAGAGGAAAGCATTTGATTTCGATTCGGTTTTGGGAACCTATACCCTTGAAAATGATGTGCTGTCCAATTATATGACTTCGACCCGGAATACCATTTGGGCCAAATCGGGAATCCAGATTTCAAAAAGCAAGCTCAATCTTTACATCACCGGAGGACAGGCAATCACTAAATTCGACAACCATTCGCTGTATCTTGGAAACACCATTGATTTGAATAAGAAATACATCCTGCCGGTATTTGATGTTTGGGGCGGTTATAATTTTACCAAGACCAAAGGAATCTGGGTAAATTATAATTATGAGGTTGATTATCCGGAAGCCAATCAGGTATTGCCGGTTGAGAATTTGGCAAACCCACTAAATACCTATAAAGGGAATGCCGAATTGAATCCGAATAAATACCATCGGTTTTATTTCAGTTTTAGGGATTTTGATTATGCTACGCGTTCAGGTTACAGCATTTATACCGGAGGCAGTTATTACGACAACCAGATTGTTTCCTCTACAACTTACGATGCCAACAGGAAACGAACCACAACCTTTGAGAATATTTCGGGAACTTATGAAAGCTGGCTGGGCTTCAATTGGAACAAAACCATAAAAAAAGGAGTGCACAGTTTTAAATTTGGCTTTGGAGCCAATACGGGCTATGATCTGTCAAAAGGATACACCAATGGCAAAATCTATGAGGCCAATGTTTTTGACATTACGCCAAGGGTAAATTTCACTTATGATTATGGCGAATTGTTTTCGATAAATCCAACCTATCGTTACACTCTTAATGATACTAAATATAGCAATTATGTGGTGGGTTCGGCTTCGAGTTTTATCCATAGGTTCAATATGCAGGTTACCAATTACTGGCCTAAGAACTGGGTTTTTGGAAATGATTTTGGGTATACCTACAACTCCAATATTGCTGACGGCTTTAAGAAGGATTTCTATTTGTGGAATACCAGCCTTGCCTATAGTTTCTACAACAAGAAATTCACCGCCAAGGTTAAGATATACGATCTGTTGAACCAGAACCAGAATGCAACACGGACGATTACGCCAACGAGCATCAGGGATGAAGAAAACATAGTCTTGAAACGTTACGCCATGTTTTCATTAACGTATAAGATTGAGAAATTTGCCGGAAAGGAAAAGAAATCCGAAGGGAGCAGGTTTCATTGGTAAAAAAGAAAACCCTCGTTTGGAAGACGAGGGTTTTTTTATTAATTAGTTCCGTCAGTTTGAGTGTTTTATATTCCACGTAGTGGAATTAAAATGTATCGAGAACCGTTGTTAAATGAAGCTTCTCGATAAAATTTTGCTTCGCAAAACCACTCGAAGTGACGCTTTGTTTTTTGTAACAGCTGTTTAGTCTTACCAGCTTCCACCGGCACCACCACCAGAGAATCCGCCACCGCCAAATCCGCCACCGAATCCGCCACCGCCTGAACTTCCACCGCCAAAGCCACCAAATCCTCCACCGCCACTGCTTCTGCCAAGGCTGCTTAGTAAGATGATGTCGGCTAAGTCCATTCCACCGCCGCGGCCACCGCGATTGTTTTTATTCTTGGACGCAATGATGATAATGACAATGATGATTACGAGGATAGGGATGAAAGGGAATCCTCCGCCTTTCTTGTTTTCCTTCCGTTCGCCTTTGTATTTTCCGGTAAAGACATCAAACAGCGCATCGGCACCTTTATCCAGGCCGTTATAATAACTTCCGGCCTTGAATTCGGGAATGATGACATTACGGATGATTTCACCATTCTGCCCAGCCGTCAGCCTGTCTTCCAAACCGTAACCCGGAGCAATCCAGATTTTGTGTTCCTTATTGGCAACCAAAATGAAAACACCATTGTCTTCCTTTGCCTGTCCAACGCCCCATTCATGACCCCATTTTGGAGCCAGGATTCCGATGTCTTCGCCTTTCAGGCTTTCGATGGTTACGACTACAATCTGTGTGGAAGTGGAGTCGGAATACCGAATCAGTTTTTCTTCCAGCTGCGTTTTTTCGCTGGCACTCAAAAGGTTCGCATAGTCATAAACCGAAGTCTGGAAATCGGGTTTCTTTGGAATGTCAAATTGGGCAATGGCCGGTAAACAAGTGAATAGGATGATAACGAAATAAAGGATTCCCTTGTAATTTGGAATGTTCATAATTTAAAATTTAGCATTTAAAATTCAAAATAACCATAAGTTATCCTCTTGATATTTCGTTTGAAAGTTCGTCGGTGTCGCTGTCCAGATAAGGGAAATGCTTTTTAAGCTGTTCGCCGGCATTCAGGATGCCATCGATCAATCCCTGTTTGAAATCCCCGTTTTGGAAATGGCCTGCCATCACATCTTTGGTACAATTCCAAAAATCATCACTGACTTTTTCATTGATTCCCTTATCGCCATAAATGGCAAACTGTTTGCTTTTTACAGCCACATAAATGATAACGCCATTGCGCTCACGGGTATTTTCCATATTGAGCATTTGGAAAACTTCCACCGCTCTTTCTATAGCTGACGCGGAAGTCTCTTTTTCTATGTGTACCCTGATTTCGCCTGAAGTATTTTTTTCGGCTTTGCCAATGGCAGCCACGATTTCCTGTTCTTCTTCAGAAGTCAGGAAGTTTTCTACTTTAGACATTCCGATTAGAATTTTACACTCGGAGCCTTATCAGCACCAGCTGCAGCTTCGAAATATGGTTTTTCCTTCAGGCCATACATTCCGGCAAGGATATTTCTTGGGAAGGTGTTGATGTTATTGTTGTAAGGCTTAATGGCTTCGTTATAACGGGTCCTTGCAGTTAAAATCTGGTTTTCTGTGCTTGCCAGTTCGTCCTGTAGTTTTAGGAAATTTTGATTTGCCTTAAGGTCAGGATATTGCTCCACGCTTACCAATAATCTTGATAAGGCAGATGAAACGCCAGACTGTGCCTGTGAAAACGCAGCCATTTGCTCCGGAGTGATATTGCTTGGGTCAACAGTCACCGAAGTGGCTTTAGCCCTTGCTTCAATAACGGCGGTTAAGGTAGTCTGCTCGTGTTTTGCGTATCCTTTTACGGTTTCCACCAAATTTGGAATAAGGTCTGTTCTTCTTTGGTAAGCGGTTTGAACGTTACCCCAGCTTTCTTTGATGTTTTGGTCAAAGGTTACAGCTTTGTTGTAGATGCCTGATGCCCAGCTGTAGATTATGAAAATTACAACTAATGCGATAATCCAAGGTAAAAATTTTCTAAAGTTCATTTGTGTTTAATTTAAAGTTGTTTTTAATTTTTGTTTTTATAATTGGCCTTTAATGCCCAGGAGCTGAGCCTTAATTGCCTCGAGTTTGGAGATGATTTCAAACTTGTCCAATGTTTTCTTTTGGCCTTCTTTTAAGTGTGTCTTTGCACCTTCCAGCGTAAATCCGCGTTCTTTTACCAAATGATAAATCAGTTGTAAGTTCTTCACATCTTCGGGAGTGAACATTCGGTTTCCTTTGGCATTTTTCTTGGGTTTCAGGATGTCGAATTCCTTGTCCCAAAAACGGATTAACGATGTGTTCACATTAAAAGCCTTGGAGACTTCTCCAATGCTATAATATCTTTTGCCTTCTTTTAGTTCTATATGCATAGTAATTTGGTTTGGTTTGACTGTACTTTCAGCATCAGTCAAGTGATTGGTTTTCCTGGTTAGCTACTTTTGAAATGGCTACATATTCTGCAGCCGATATGTTTCCGTAATAAAAATTAATCGGATTGACTACTTTGCCATCCTTGTGTACTTCGTAATGCAGGTGTGGTGCTTCGCTTCGTCCAGTACTTCCAACATAGCCAATAATATCGCCACGTTTTACCTTTTGCCCTGCACGGCATTTGTATTTGCTCAAATGGCCATATAAAGTCAGGTAACCGTAACCATGCCTGATTTCGATATGGTTTCCATAACCCGATTTCGAATTATCGGCAGCAGCCACAACACCATCGCCTGTGGCATATATTGGTGTTCCTGTCGCAGCGGTAAAATCCATGCCTTCGTGCATTTTCCTAACTTTCGTAAAAGGATCGCTTCGGTATCCAAAACCGGAAGCAATGCGTTTCATCTGCTCATTTTTTACCGGTTGGATTGCCGGGATTGCAGCCAGTAATTTGTTTTTTTCTTTGGCCAGTTTCAATATCTCATCCAGGGATTTGGATTGTATTGCCAATTCCTTCGAAATGATATCCACACGTTTGGAAGTGTTCACCACCAAATCCGAATTGTTAAATCCTTCCAATTCCTTGTATCGGTTCACACCGCCAAAACCGGCCTTGCGCTGTTCTGTCGGAATAGGTGAGGTGTTGAAATAGGCACGGTAAATATTGTTATCCCTTTCGGCAACATCATTCAAAACTTCGTCAACCTCGTCCATCTTTTTATTCAAAATGGAATACCGCAGTTTCATCGTTTCAATTTCACGAGCCTGCAAACGGTCTTTCGGCGTATCTAAAAGGGAAGTATTCAGCAAAGCCACAAAACATAAAAATCCAAAAAGTGCGGAAGCAAGTAAAAACAAACCAATGTAACCCAGTTTTTTGGAGAGTTTTGGTTTAATTTTTCGGTAAGCCAAACTTTCGGTATCGAAATAATACTTTACTTTTTTCGCCATCTTTTAATTTATGCTATTTTTGTGCTTGTTTTAAGAAAACAATGGTTATACGAACAAATTTAACAAATGTTTCAGTCAATGCCTAAATTTTTAGTGGATTTGGTTATTTGTGGATTCGGTTATTCGAAAGCAAGCAAAAAACAAAACCAAATAACCGTATAACCCAATAACCGAATTAACATAGAAAATGAAATCACAAGACATTCGTAAACAGTTTTTACAATTCTTCGAATCCAAAGGGCACTTAATCGTTCCTTCGGCGCCTATCGTTCTTAAGGACGATCCAACCCTGATGTTCAACAACTCGGGCATGGCACAATTCAAGGAATTCTTCTTAGGCAATGGAACCCCAAAATGCCCAAGGATAGCCGATACGCAAAAATGCCTTCGTGTTTCAGGAAAGCATAACGATTTGGAAGATGTAGGTTTTGATACCTACCACCACACCATGTTCGAAATGTTGGGTAACTGGTCTTTTGGTGATTATTTCAAAAAAGAGGCTATTAACTGGGCATGGGAATTACTGACTGAAGTTTACAAAATCCCAAAAGAGAATTTATACGTTTCCGTATTTGAAGGAAACCCTGAAGAAAATGTTCCGTTTGACCAGGAAGCTTGGGATATCTGGAAAACCCTAATCGACGAAGACCGTATCATCCTTGGAAACAAAAAAGACAATTTCTGGGAAATGGGTGATCAAGGACCGTGCGGACCATGTTCAGAAATCCATGTTGATTTGAGGACTGAAGAAGAAAAAGCAAAAGTTTCAGGAAAGAGTTTGGTAAATAACGACCATCCGCAGGTTGTCGAAATCTGGAATAATGTTTTCATGGAATTCAACCGTAAGGCTGATGGAAGTTTGGAAAAACTGCCAGCGCAACACGTTGACACCGGAATGGGATTTGAGCGTTTGTGCATGGCGTTACAAGGTAAAACATCCAACTATGACACCGATGTTTTTACACCGCTTATTGAAAAAGTGGAACAAATCACGGGATTGAAATACACTTCCAACGAAGTTAAAAATATATCAGAAGAACAAAATAAAATCAATATTGCCATCCGCGTAATTGTAGACCACGTCCGTGCCGTGGCTTTCGCCATAGCTGACGGGCAATTGCCATCAAATACAGGTGCAGGTTATGTGATCCGTAGAATCCTGCGTCGTGCAATCCGTTACGGGTTTACCTTTTTGGACATCAAAGAGCCATTCATCAACAAACTGGTTGAGGTTCTTGCCAATCAAATGGGCGAATTTTTCCCGGAAATCAAATCGCAACAACAATTGGTTACCAATGTAATCCGTGAAGAGGAAGATTCTTTTTTGAGAACAATTTCAACAGGAATTCTAAAATTAGAAAGCTCAATCAAATTTTTGCAATCTGCTGATAAAATTTCAGTTGATCCATTAAATAAAATAATTTCCGGAACAATGGCTTTCGAATTATATGATACTTATGGATTCCCTTTGGATTTAACACAGTTAATTGCTAAAGAAAATGGCTTTACTGTTGACGAAGTTGGTTTTAATGAGGCAATGAAAGAACAAAAAAATCGTTCACGTAATGCTTCTGAAGTTTCAACAGATGATTGGGTTAAATTTATGGATTATGGGAATAATGTTGTTTCAACAGAATTTGTAGGTTATGATGAAACCCAAACGGGCCCTATTCAAGTACTCCAATATAGAAAAATTGAATCTAAAAAAGATGGTGTTTTATATCAATTAGTTTTAAATAAAACTCCATTTTATCCAGAAGGAGGTGGACAAGTAGGTGATAAAGGATGGTTAGATTTTGGCTCACTCGAAAGTAAAGAAAACGATATTATTGAAGTGATAGATACCAAAAAGGAAAATAATTTAATAATTCACATTACTAAATCATTACCTAAAAATTCTTTAACTCTAGCCACAGCAAAAGTCAATACCGGTTTAAGGACATCGACTTCCAAAAACCACTCTGCTACGCACTTGATGCATTTGGCTTTAAGAACGATTTTGGGAACACATGTTGAGCAGAAAGGATCCTTGGTAAACCCGAACCACCTGCGTTTCGACTTTTCGCATTTCAGCAAGGTTACTGACGAGGAAATCAAAAAAGTGGAAGATTTTGTAAACGCTAGAATTGAAGAGCAGTTACAATTGGTAGAATACAGGAACCTTCCAATCCAGGAAGCGATGGCAAAAGGTGCTATGGCTTTGTTTGGTGAAAAGTATGGCGACAATGTACGTATGATTGAATTTGGAGACAGCCGCGAATTGTGTGGTGGAATCCATGTAAAGAATACCGGTGAAATCTGGCATTTCAAGATTGTGTCCGAAGGTGCAGTTGCTGCAGGAATCCGTCGTATTGAAGCGATTACAGGCGATGCCGTTAAGGATTATTTTGCACAACAGGAGAACGATTTGGATGCGATAAAAGAGACTTTGAAAAATCCACAGGATACCTTGAAAGCAGTAGTTTCGTTGCAGGATGACAATGCCAAACTGAGAAAACAGATTGAGCAGTTATTAAAGGAAAAGGCAAAAGGCTTGAAAGGCGCATTAGCTTCTAAAATTCAGGAAATAAACGGCATTAAATTCTTAGCAGAACAAGTCGATTTAAATGCCGAAGGTGCAAAAGACCTGGCTTATGAACTGGGAACTTTAGGAACTGATTTATTTTTGGTTTTGGCTACAGCCGAAGACGACAAACCGATGTTGAGCTGCTATATTTCTAAGGAATTGGTAGCTGCCAAAAACCTAAACGCCGGAACTGTGGTACGCGAACTTGGAAAATACATTCAAGGTGGCGGTGGCGGACAGCCATTCTTCGCAACTGCAGGAGGAAAGAATGTTGCGGGAATTAAGGAAGCTTTGGAAAAAGCTGTTGAATTTGTTAACTAACATTTAATTGATAAATATGAAAAAAAGATTTTTAATTTTAGGCTTATTGGCAATCTTCTCTATGGGTTGCAGTTCCAGTTCAGATGATGGTGGCTCATTGGCAGTCACTGAAGCACATTTGTTGGGAAAATGGTACCTTATTGGTGTAAAGCATAATAACGAGCCAATGGAAAACGCCGAACATCTTTGCAGTACTTCAAAAGATTTCAATGAGATTTTCAGCAACCACCACATCATTTTCACCGGATATGGAAGCGATTGCCAGCAAAATGATACCCAGGACAGCCAATGGGAGCTTGACAATACTACGTTTAGCATCATTTATAGCGATGGCTTCACTCAGCCTGATGTTTACCAGGTTCAAAACCTTACTGACAGCCAAATGGAGATGAAACAAACAAGCGGTTCAGATGTTTATATTTATTATTTACACAGGCTTTAAAATTCAGTTATAAATAAAAACCCTTCCAATCCGGAAGGGTTTTTTGTTTTATTCTTTTTTACGTTCACCAATCTGCTGGCGCCACATCGCGTAGTACAATCCTTTTTCTTCCAATAAGGCTTCGTGTCTTCCCTGTTCAATGATCCGGCCTTGTTCCAAGACAAAAATCTTATCGGCGTGCATTACCGTTGACAATCGGTGTGCGATTAAAACGGTAATCCTGTTTTTGTCTGAGATGTTTCGGATAGTGGCATTGATTTCTTCTTCGGTAATCGAATCCAAAGCCGAAGTTGCTTCGTCAAAAATCAATAAATGCGGATTTCTCAAGATGGCTCTGGCAATGGACAAACGTTGCTTTTCTCCACCGGAAACCTTGATTCCGCCTTCGCCAATGGTTGAATTCAAACCGTCTTCGGCGCGTTCCAATAATTTATCGCAGCTTGCCCTGTGTAAAACATCCAACAATTCCTCGTCAGTTGCGGTTGGTTTTACAAACAATAAATTTTCGCGTATGGTTCCCGAAAACAATTGTGCGTCCTGGGTCACAAATCCGAGTTGTTTCCTCAAATCCAATAAATCAATTTCAGTCGAATCGATATTATTGTATCGCACATGCCCTTTTGCCGGAGGATATAATCCCACTAAAAGCTTTACCAATGTCGTTTTTCCTGCTCCGGACGGACCGACAAAAGCGACAGTTTCGCCCTGTTTGATATCAAATGTTATGTTTTCAACGGCCGGATGTTTGGCACTTTTATGTTTGAAACTCACATCAGAAAAATGCAGTGCCTGAATTGCACCCACATGTTTGGCGTCTTTTGGGCGGTATTCCTTAGGAGCATTTAGTAATTCCTTGAAATTCTCCATCGAAACCTTGGTTTCATTCAGTGCGATGATAAAAGCACCCAATTCCTGCAATGGCCCAAAAATAAAGAAGGTAAAGAATACCATCGTCAATAAATCGCCGACAATGATTTTGTTGCCAAACAAAAAGTAATACAATGTAAATACCACACAAGTCCTAAGGAAATGAACCGTAGTTCCCTGAATAAAGCTCAGGCTTCGGATAAAACGGATTTTCTGTAATTCGAGCTGCAGGATTTTAAAGGTGTTTAGGTTCAGACGCTTTTCTTCCTGATAGGTCAGCCCCAAACTTTTTACCAATTCGATATTCCGCAAACTTTCGGTCGTAGAACCAGCTAAAGCGTTCGTTTGGGTGACAATCTTTCGGGAAACGATTTTTATTTTTTTACCCAGATAAGAGCTTATGATGGCAATAATCGGAGCTGTAATCAAAAAGATAAGAGAGATTCTGTAATCGATTCTTCCAACATACACAATCACAAAAATAAATCCGATAACCGTTTGGAATATCAATGAAATCGAAAGTGTAATCAGCTTTTCGGAATCGGAACGCACTTTGGTTAATTTGCTCAAAGTCTCACCGCTTCGTTGGTCCTCGAATTCCTCATAAGGCAGGTCGAGCGATTTTTTAATTCCGTCGGTGTACATTTCGGCACCGGTTCTCTGGATGACAATATTGGTAAAATAATCCTGGAAGTTTTTGGTAATCCTCGAAATCATGGCTGCGCCCAATGAAAGCCCAAGCCAAAAACCAACGGCTTTGATAAACCCGATTTCGTTGCCTTTGTATTTGGCGATTCCAACACCACAGTCCTGCATCAGTTTCCCGGTAATGACCGAGTCAGACAAGCTAAAGCAGATATTGATGGCTGCCATCAGTAAGGCAAAGAAGAGCAGTAGTTTATGTTTTTTGAGATAAGCGTATAATAGTTTCATAAGAAGTATAAAATTTTGTGAAACAAAAGTAGAAAATAAAAAGCCAGGCAACTGTTAACGGAATTATATTACTTTATGACGCTATAGACAGATTGGTGTTTGAAATGATTTTGTATTTTTGGGAAATGAACTTTACGACCAAAGTCCCAATAGCAAAATCCAACAATCCGATAGGTTATGAATCCATGATACTGTCTATGGGTTCCTGTTTTGCAGAAAATATGGGTGAAAAGTTCCGTCAGTTTAAATTTCAGGATGTTGTGAATCCGTTTGGGATTATCTTCAATCCGGTTTCAATTGAAAAGCTGGTTTCAAGGATTGTCAACCAGCAAAAGTTTACTGAGCAGGATTTATTCCTTCATAATGATTTGTGGCATTCTTTCGAAATCCACTCCAAGTTCAGCACTCCAAACAAAGAAGGCCAGCTTGAAATCCTAAATGAAATCCTCGACCTCACTTATGAAGTCATCACTGGTGTTACCCATATTATAATTACTTATGGAACATCCTGGGTTTACCGCGATAAATCTTCTGCAGCCATTGTAGCCAATTGCCACAAGGTTCCCCAAAGTCAATTCGATAAGGAAATCCTGTCTGTTGAAACGATTGAAAAATCCATCCAGAACACCATTGACTTAATCCGGAAGGTAAATCCAGACTGTACTTTCATTTTTACCGTTTCGCCTGTACGCCACATCAAGGATGGCTTTGTCGAAAACCAGCGCAGCAAGGCACATTTGATAACGGCAATCCACAACCTACAGCTTCCGTATTTTCCCAGCTACGAAATCATGATGGACGAACTCCGGGATTACCGTTTTTATGCGGATGATTTTTTGCATCCAAGCCCTTTTGCCATTGATTATATCTGGAAGCGTTTTTCGGAAAACTATATTTCGGAAGCCTCCTTTGAAACAATGGTTGAAGTAAACAGCATCCAAAAAGGGTTGTCCCACACCCCTTTTAACCCCGATTCTGAAAACCATCAGAAGTTCCTAAACGCTCTTGATCAAAAGATTGCAAAGCTTCAGGAGCAATTCCCGCATTTTAGGTTTTAGCAAAATACGACAACTGCCGTATTTACTTCATTAGGTTATAGTTATAGGTTTGCCTTGTAACTAACACCTAAAATCATGAAAATTTTTAAAACAGCATTGGCATTTACTTTTTTCCTGTTGTGTACCAATGCAGCCTTAGCCCAAAGACCAGTACTTGCTGATGAGGAAGAGGTTTCTGCAACCGTAACCAAGGAAATTGACGAAGTATTCCAGTCGGAGGATTTTACCAAAAAGAAAAATAAAAAATTCGCTGACATCAAAGGGACGATGGTTGTAGACATCGGCGTTGTCCAAAACGGGAAAGTCTCCTCTTTCTTCAAAGTCGATAGCGACATCAAGAACATTGACTTCATCAATTTCATGTCAGACTATATCCTGCAGCATAAATTCCAGTTTAAACTGCAAAAACAGCAACGATACAAAATTCGTTATACGGCTACATTTTAATAAAACCACAACTAACAATAAAAAACAATAACCATGAAAAAAATTACATTAGTAATGTTAACGCTTGCCTTCGCAGGCACATTACCCGCAACAGCCCAATTTGGGAAATTATTAGGCAAAGGCAAAGGAGCCGGAAAAAAATCGGGCAGTTTTGCTACGGTTTGGGAATCGGAATTTGACAACAAGGCATCTCGATTGGCTTTGTGTGATGGCGATGGACAGTACATCATTGGAACAGACGATAATTCGGCATCGGTAATCAATGCTGAAGGAACGGCAATCTGGAACGGTGATTATAAAAAATTAACGACCAACAAAACCAACAACTCTGAGTACCAATATACAATCTGGAAAGATAAGGGCGGTTACCTATTCCTATTTGATAAAAGAAGTTTGGGAACCGATAGGGTTGCAGTACTCGATTTGGCTTCAGGGAAGGAATTGTGGAATTCTGAATTGTACCAGGATTTGATCCCAAAAGGAACCAACGCTGCAGAAGGAACCGATGAAGGCGAACTGGAAACGGTAAAATACATTGGCGAACTCGATTCGTTTTTAATTTCACAACGAAATTCAGTAATCCTGGTAAAAGCCAACACCGGAGAAAAAGTTTGGGAAACCAACCGTTTCAAAGGTGGTGTCGGAAAGTATATCTATGATTCCAAAAGAAACGAAATCATCATGGTGAACTTCAAACCAACGGCTCTTGGAGCATTGTTTTCGGGATATAAAAACCAATTGGTGCGAATCAATGCATCCAATGGTGACGTGCTTTGGGATGCCACTTTTATGGGAAGCATCGAAAAGGAATTGGTTACAAAAAGAGCAATCATTGATTTATGGATTAAAGGCGACAAAATATTCATGTACCTGGACGGAATCAATGTTTATGATTACAATACGGGCCAGAAAGTATGGAATGTAAATTATGAAAATGATATGCAGGGAGCCAAAGGCGGATTATTCAGCGGTGGAAAACGCTCGCAGATTTACAGAACGATTGCCGATCCGTTATTTACTGATGATGCTGTTTACATTGTGATATTTGGAGGAAGGGACAAAACCAAGTATGTTGAAAAACACGACCTGAATTCAGGGAAACTGATTTGGGCTTCAGAGAAAATTACAGGTGCATTCTGCATGCCGAACATCTACAAAGCCAATGATAAGATTTTGATACAGGTTGGAGGAAAAGTACAGGTTCAGGAGTACAGGCTGGAGGAAACTTCAGGTGGAATTGCAGGCGGATTGAGTACGCTTGGAGGTTTTGGAGGAAGCGTAAAACAATGGGTTCCTTATATTTATTGGGATTATAAAAACCAAAAAAATTCGGTATTGTGCCTCGACGACAAAACGGGTCATACTGCATGGCGTTCTGAAAAATTTGACAAACGCATCACCGATTTGATTTTGGACGAAAACAAAACTGTTTTTGTGGGTGATGGTGATGAATTTTATGGTTACGATATTGCTTCAGGTAATCAATTGTTTGATGTAAAACACAATGATGCCAAAGTAGGAAGAGCTTCTGATGTTATTGATTTTGGAGATAAAGTGGTAGTGCTTTCAGAGAAAGGACTTGCAGCTTACAACAAAAAAGATGGTTCACGTGCCTATGCTTCAGACAAAATAAAAGGAGTGGATTACTTCTATCATATTGGCGATAATTACTTCCTAAGGGATCAGCGCAACAGCAAAAATATCATCTACGGAATCGATATGACCAATGGTGAAACCAAAGGTTCGGTTCAGTCAAAAGGAAAAGGCGGAAGCCCAAAATACGGCTCGGGAATCGACATTACTTCCGATGGTGAATACATCTTTGCCTTTAAAGGCAAAAAAGTAGAGAAAATTAAAGTTAATAATTAAACCTAATAAAAGGGCTGTAACTTAAAAATTACAGCCCTTTTTCAACTTATGAATCGCATGAAAACAATAGTTACTTTTTTAACCTCCTTTCTTTTTTTATTTTCTGTACAGGCGCAACAAGTGCAGTGGGCCAATAAATTGATAAAATATTCTTCCGATTTAGGTGGAAAGCAATTTGGAATCAAAAGGATTTTAGGCAGACCCGATGCATTTCCACAGGCGGGAAGCAGTCCCAATGCGTGGACGCCAAAAAATGCCCTGAACGTAGAATTTGTCGAGGTGAGTTTTGAAAAGCCACAAACCGTAAAGCAGGTAGCGATTTTTGAAAACCTCAATGCGGGCTGTGTTTCGAGGATTGCTGTAGCGAATGCTTCGGGGAAATACCAAATGGTCTGGTCGCGTAATACAAATTATAAAACCCCAACTTTCCGTGGTTCAATTCCTGCCGACCGAAAGTATTATTACAAACGCAAAAGAAGGAAAATCCAGGAAGCGCCTGAAGTCCTGAATCCGGGAATTGAAAATGCCCTACTGGAGAATGCCGTTCCCGATGTGGTTTCGGTAAAGATAGAATTCAATTTTGCCTTACTTCCAGGGCAAAAGCAAATAGATGCCATTGGCATTTCGGATTCTGAAATTCCAATTCAGGCCACTGTAAATACGATTGCTGCTTTTGAAAAACTGCCGGTTCCGAAAACCATAGCATTGGATGGAATCATTCCAACAAATCCAACAATCTCAACCGACGGGAAAACGCTTTTCATTACTGATGTGAGTAAGGAAAAGGACGAAATTTTTTCCTTTACAAAAAACGGAGACAACTGGACAGGAAGGAAATCGGAAACGCAGTTCAATACCAATGCGAACTATAATTATATCGAATATTCCGGAAAGGATTTTTTACTAAAAGGCGGAAATCCGTATGCCAAAGGAAGTAACGAATGCGGCTATGAATTATTTTCAAACAACAATTCGCTTGGTACCATAAAAATTGCAGCATTCAATAATTATGAAGACACTTCGGATGCCACGATAACCGATGATGGCAAAATTTTCATCATTGGCATTGAAACCGATTTTACCCAAGGCGGCACCGATTTGTATTTTACCCAAAAAAAAGAGGATGGAACCTATGGCTTCCTTCAAAATATGGGGAAGGCCGTTAATTCGGCAGCGGATGAAGGCATGGTACAACTATTATCCGATCAAAAAACAATGCTGTTCAGCAGTAACGGGTTTAGTGGTTTTGGTGATTTTGATATCTATGTATCCCATCGTTTGGATGATACCTGGAAAAACTGGTCAGAACCGGTCAATCTCGGAAGCAAAATAAATACCAATGAATTTGACGGCCTGCCATTTTATGATGAAACCGGTGAAACCCTGTATTTTATCACTTCCGTTGACGGAGTGAATGTTCTGAAGTCGGTTGCTCTTGCCAAAGGTTTAATTGCAAACCCACAGTAAGCATCAATATACGGCAACTGCCGTATTGTTTGACTTTGGTTTTCAGGGCAAATTTGTAACATAACTTAAAACAAATAAATCATGAAAACAATTAAACAATTTGGATTAGTACTTGTATTAGCGGTATCAACAATTTTATCATCGTGTAGCAGCAGCGACGGAGATGGAGGCGGAGGAGGAAGTGCTGCGGCAGGAACTATTAAAGCTAAAGCAGGCTCAACCAATTTCACTTCAATGACGGCAGCAACTTTCGCGATGCAGCAAGGAGGAATGCTTATCATCCAGGGAAGCGATGCTAGCGGAAAAGCGATTCAATTAATGCTTACAGGAGTAACTGCAGCAGGAACTTATGAAATCAGCGATACTGCAGGAATCTCAGTAATCGGAAGCTACACTGAAGTAAACCTGAACACGATGTCATCAACAACATGGGCAGCGCCTTTTGAAGGTTCTGGAAATGTAGGATCGATTACCATCAGTGAAATTACGGCTACAACGGTAAAAGGAAACTTTACGTTTACGGGAAAAAACCAAAATGGTTCGGATAACAAAAATGTTACCAACGGAGCATTTAATGTAAACTTCCAAGGTAATTAATCACCTTATCTATCAATTGATTGTTTTGAACTTTAACAGATGACAAATATCCTAGCACTCATTACTGTCCTGTTTTTGGCCCTGATTATTTATCTGGTTTCCAAAATTCAGCTTGACCGGCAAAAATTCCATTCCAGGATTAAGGTTTTGGAGGATTTCATTGTCGAGATCAGTAAGGAGCAAAAAGTTCAAAACAGTCAATTGCAATTATCAGAGGAACTCAGGGAAAAACTAACCCAAATCAATGCAACACTTTCTAAAGATATTTATGAGGTAAATTTCAATTTGGTTGAGGAATTATATCCAAGAAAATAATATATTTATACTGTAATCTCCTCTAAATGAAAAAGCTTTTAGCAACTTTTTTGATTTATACCTTGTGTTTCCAGCTTGGGTTTTCACAGGAAATTGATAAAACATTAGGAAAGGCTTTTACCTCAAAAGATTCATCAGATTACTATTTTAAGATTGCCAAAAGGCAGATAAAGTCCGATAGGGACGAAGCGCAGTTCTATTTCTGCAAAGGCGCAAGGCACGGTGATTACAACCAACTTGACAGCGCAATCTACTACTCCAAAAAAGCAATTGTGGTCTTCGAAAAAATGAAAGACCTCAAAACACTCAACACACTTTACAACAATATCAGTCAGTCCTATAGGAAACAGGGCGAATATGATAAATCCATCCAGGCTTCAATTCTTGGGCTTCAAAATGCCGAAAAGAGTAAAAGTGATTTTTGGATTTTTTACTTCACTGATAACCTTTCGGTGATTTACCACGACTTTGAAAATTTCGACAAAGGGATTTATTATGGTAAAAAAGCATTGGCATTCGCCAAAAAATTAACCAAGGATAGAAATGCCAACATTGCCGGAGCTTTGAATGCCATTGCGATTAGTTATGATGATTCGGGTCGTCCCAACGAAGCTTTGTATTACCACAAACAGGTTTTCAACTACATCAAAGGAAAAGACACGCTGGCTATTGGCCATACCTATAACAACATCGGCAACACCTTATTGAAACAAAAAAAATACAAGGAAGCCGAAAAATGGATTAAGATTGCCGTTGCCATTACCGAGGCAAATGAAAAGGCGCAAGCCGGAAGATATGATGTCGATTTTTACAATAAGGCAACCAATTTTACCAATCTTGCAGTAATCGCTACCAAAACCAAAGAATTTGAAAAGGCAGAACTGTTCCTTAAAAAAGCCAAATTTAATAGTGTAAAAAGCAACAATGCCGAAAAACTACGCGATTATTACAGGGCAGAATATGAGTATAACAAAGAGCGGAACAACCTGCAGAAAACGGTGGAATCGCAGGAACAATATATAAAATTGCGCGATTCGGTTTTTAACAAGAACCGCGATAAATCCTTTTTGGAAATTGAGGCAAAATACCAAAATGAGAAAAAGGAAAAAGAACTTTTGAATAAGGAACTTGAAATCAAAAAGAAGGATACGCAGTCATTGATACTTGCCATTACGATTATTGGGCTTTTGATTATCTGCTTTTTGATTTACCGTCAGCAGAAACTTCAAAACAGCCAGCAGAAACAGGAGTTTGAACTCAAATCGGCTATAGCCAAAATAGAAACACAGAACAAACTACAGGAACAACGCCTACAGATTTCAAGGGATTTGCATGATAATATTGGTTCACAGCTCACCTTCATTATTTCCTCTGTTGACAACATCAAATACGCTTTTGAAATCCAAAATTCCAAACTCGACAACAAACTTTCGAGCATCAGTAATTTTGCGAAATCAACAATCATTGAACTTCGCGATACGATTTGGGCCATGAATAATAGCGAAATTACGTTTGAGGATTTACAAACCCGCATTCATAATTTTGTTGAAAAAGCCAAAGAAGCGAAGCACACCATCAATTTCGATTTCACGATTGAGGAAAGCCTGCTTAGCTCAAAATTCACTTCGATTGAAGGCATGAATATTTACAGGAGTATTCAGGAAGGAGTCAATAACAGCATCAAATACGCTGAAGCACAAAATATTAAAATTGGCATTAAACATCAGAAAGAAAAAATTGTTATAAAAATCCAGGACGACGGGAAAGGATTTGACGCTGAAAAGGTTAAGTTTGGGAATGGAATTGCCAATATGAAAAAGAGGATTGAAGAAATCGGAGGGAAATTTACCATTGCCTCTTCGGAAAAAGGAACTATGATAACCATTGTAATTAAATAATATGAGGGGATTTTTGATTTTATTGCTGTTCAGTTTTTTATCGGCAACAGCACAGCAAAATACCGACGCGGAATGCCGGAAACTGAACGATAGGGCAATGGATATTTATAATGCCAGTCCGGATGAAGCGGCAAAACTATTAAATAAGGCGGAATTATTAGCCAATGATTCTGATGACAATAATCTGAAGGCATTGACCCAAAACAACCTTGCCATACTGGTTAGGATGAAAGGCCAATTCCTTGAATCCAAAAAAATGTCTTTAAAGGCATTGAAACTTGCATCGAAAGGTGCTAAAGTGACGGCGTCCATCTATAACAACATTGGAGCTTGCGACCGTTCATTGGGCAAGTATAAGGAATCGATTATTTCATACCTGAAAGCCCTAAAGATATATGAATCCCAAAAACAGGTCAGGGACCAGGCCATAGTGACCAATAACATCGGTATGGTTTTCAGTTCGATGGAACAATTGGATAAGGCGAAAACCTATCATAGAAAAGCACTGCAATTGTCTACCAGCCTTAACGATAAGAAAGGGATTTCCGAAGCTGTGAATAATCTTGCCATTGCTTTGGCCACTCAGGACAGCCTTGATCAGGCGATGAACTATTTCAGGAAATCACTTCTTATAGAAGAATCATTAAAAGACCAAAAGGGGATTTCGGAATCGCTCAACAATGTAGGCACCATCCATTATTATAAGGCCGATATTGATTCGGCATTATATTATTTTGAAAAATCGGCAACAATTGATTTAAAGATGAACAATCTTTCGGGAGCAGCTGATGGTTACAATAATATCGCTCTTGTTTATTTGGAAAACAAAAAATACGACAAAGCTAAAGAGTTTATCGACCGAGGATATCTCTACGCCAACAAAGCAAAAACGGTATCTACAATTTTAAATTTGCTTGACACCTATAAAAATTATTATGAAGCTACCGGCAATCTGGCTGAAGCCAATAAAAAAATAAAGCAATTCTACACTTTAAAGGACAGCATCCAAAAGGTGTCTAATGTTAAGGATTTAAACGAATTGGAAACCAAATACCAAACGGCAAAAAAAGAGAAGATCATCCTTGAAAAAGAGACCGAGAATAAGAGGAAAACAGCCTGGCTGGTTTTTGTTTCGTTGTTATCGATTTTTATAGCTTCGTTAGGTTTTTTAATTTACAAACAACAAAAACTGAGGAACAAGCAACAGGCGCAGGAGTTCCAACTTAAATCGGCGATTTCGAAAATTGAAACCCAAAATAAACTGCAGGAACAACGCCTACAGATTTCAAGGGATTTGCATGACAATATTGGTTCGCAGCTTACGTTTATCATTTCGTCTGTAGACAATATCAAATATGCCTTTGAAATCCAGAATTCGAAATTAGATAATAAGCTTTCCAGTATTAGCAATTTTGCCAAATCTACTATAATAGAGCTTCGCGATACCATTTGGGCGATGAACAACAGCGAGATTACGTTTGAGGATTTACAGGTCCGCATCCATAATTTTGTTGAAAAAGCGAAAGAGGCCAAACAGGACATCGAATTTAAGTTTACGATTGAGGACGAATTGATGGGGGCAAAATTCACTTCGATTGAAGGAATGAATATTTACAGGACCATTCAGGAAGCGGTCAATAACAGCATCAAATACGCCGAAGCTAAGCATATCAGCATTGATATCAAACATCAGAAAAAGGACATCATCATGGTCATCAGCGATGACGGAAAGGGATTTGATGACAACCAGATAGAATTGGGCAACGGAATAAATAATATGAAAAAACGAATCGCCGATTGCAATGCGACCATAAAATTCAAGACAAAACCTGATGAAGGAACCGAAATAACCATAAAATTTCCGGACAAAATAGGCTGATATGTTTTTTAGCAGCAGGGAGAATACGGCAGATGCCGTATTTTTTTTACGCTTTTATGTCTTCATATTTGTAACGTCAAGTGGTATTGATCAAATGATAAAACAATTAAATTGTTTTTATTGTTGCCCTTTCCAGGCAGCCTGTTTGGAAGGGGCTTTTTTTTAATGATAATATTGCATAACTTCACCTAACTTAAAATTAGAATATGTCAGTAAGGATAGCCATAGTGGATGATAATGTTTTCCTGCAGAAAGCGGTTGCGGAAAAGCTTTCCTTTTTTGACGATCTGGTATTAAAATTCACTGCTATTGACGGGAATGATTTACAGCAAAAGGTGGAAAAAAACAAAAACATCGATTTGATATTGATGGATATTGAAATGCCTGTCTGCAACGGAATTGAAGCCACAAAAATCATCAAGTCGAAATATCCTCAAATCAAAATCATAATGCTTACGGTGTTTGATAACGACGAGAATATTTTCAACGCGATAAAGGCAGGAGCTGATGGTTATTTATTGAAAGAAGTTAACCCAAACGAGTTGTACCAGGGAATACAGGAAACCTTAAATGGCGGTGCAGCGATGAATCCGTCTATAGCTTTAAAAACGCTCAAACTCCTTCGGAATCCGGTTAATTTTGAGCAGAAAACGGATGAAGATATCAAACTCACTACACGCGAAGTTGAGGTCTTAGAGCAACTGAGCAAAGGTTTGAATTACAATGTCATTGCTGATAATCTCTTTCTTTCTCCTTCAACAGTTAGGAAGCATATCGAAAATATCTACAACAAACTCCAGGTTCACAATAAGCTTGAAGCTATTGAAAAAGCCAGGAACAACAATCTGATTTAAAGTGTTTTGCTTTCAAAACCTTTAAACCTTCGATAATAAATTTGTAGTTTGTTATTTTTTTTTTTGAGAATCATCTCGTCCTTGACGGGATGTTTTCTTTTTGGATTAAACCAATTCTCCTTTAAAGATTAACTCCAATCCACCAGAAATCAAATGCGCAATTTCAGGACGTCTGAGTTTAACACTTTCCAAATGGTTTAAGGTCTTTTGCAATAAATCGGGATCTTTATCATGAGCCAATTCAGCAATTTCAACACTAAGAAGCCAGTCATTTGGATGATGTGCAGTTACAGAAGCAAAAGCTTCCTTTAAAGTTACCTGCGCTATTTGACCAAGCCTTAACTGTCTTACGGCCAAATATAAGCCTTCAAGTTCTTCACGTTCCGGAGATTTTTTAGCTTTGATGGTTTTGCTTGAAGGAACGTGACTAATCATGTCAAAACTATTCACATCGGCCGGACCTGAAAAAGCAGAGATTACTTTTTTACCCACAGCCATATCGTAAATTCCCCATTCAGGCTGGAATAGAACAGTATCATTGTGGGTTACGGTACAGTTTTTAAAGCTAATGATGATGATTTCGCCCTGAAGATTACGCGAACCTGTAATGATTTCTCCTGAAACGGTAATGTTTCCTTCAAATTCAAGCGTTACTTTTTCGGCTTCGTAAATATCGTAAGCACGTAAATCACGCGGACTCATATCTTCAATCGCAAGGTTGATTCCTTTTAATTTTCCAATAGGTGAACCAAAACCTTCAGCATGGTATTGTGTTCCGTGGCCAACCAATTCCTTTTCACGGTAAGACAACGCTGTTTTTCCTGTGGTTTGGACATATACCGGTTTTCCTTCTTCTTCAATCACGTTGGTAAACACACCCGAAATCTGTAAACCGGTACTTAGTTCAATAGTTCCTAAAGCATTGGACTGAATCAGTTTTTTTAAACTTGATAATCCACCAGTTCTAAGTGCCATGGTACTGGCGTATTCTTCCAAAACCTGGCTCAAATAAGCAAAATCGGGAGTTACGTATAATTGGGGTTGCGGTTTTGTAATGTCAAAACTTT
Source organism: Flavobacterium wongokense (assembly GCF_021608265.1). Lineage (GTDB taxonomy): Bacteria > Bacteroidota > Bacteroidia > Flavobacteriales > Flavobacteriaceae > Flavobacterium > Flavobacterium wongokense. The sequence continues at coordinate 281,743 of NZ_JAKIHP010000001.1, read as the reverse complement.
GGTCAGCAGCCGAAATATCATAAGGGATTTTCTTTACGGCATCGGTCATGCACCAGGCACTTTCGCCAATGGACGACAACAATCCGGCACCATATATTTTTGGGTTGTCCACACTTCCAATCAGGCCATATTCCACAGTCCACCAATGTAGGTTTCGGATACGTGCCATTTCAGATAATTCGCCCATATTGTTCTGCAAAAAGTCAACCTGTGCAGCAGCTGCATCAATATCAGCTTGCGGCGTTCCTTCAGCTTCCTTTAAAATAGAAAGCAAACGGATTGCTTCATACATTTCGTAATCCCGAGAAGACGAAATCGCCTTGCAGCCAATTTCACCAAAACGACGCAGGTATTCTGCATATTCCGGATTGGCAATGATAGGAGCGTGGCCTGCACCTTCGTGGATAATGTCCGGAGCGGGCGTATATTCAATATGTTCTAACTGACGGATATCGGAAGCAATTACAAGTACATTGTAGGCCTGGAATTCCATAAAGGCATTGGGCGGAATAAATCCGTCAACAGCAACGGCAGCCCAGCCTATTTCCTTTAGGATTCGGTTCATGCCATACATATTCGGAATATTGTCAACTTCCAAACCTGTTTTTTTCAAACCGTCGAGGTAAGAATTGTGTGCTACTTTTGAAAGGTAATCGACATTTTTACGCATCACATATCGCCAAACTGCCTGGTTAATCGGAGTGTAATCCTCGTAATCCTGTGGCTTTATGAATTGCTTCAGATGCTTTGGTAATCTGTCAATCAATGGGTTACTTTCAAATGCCTGTTCCATAATATTTTAGCTGTTGTTGTGGGTAAATTTACAAATCTTAGCTATAACAATTGTTATAAATAACCTAAAACTTGATGAATTTTTAGGAGCCAATCCGGCTTTCCGCTGTATCTTTTTTAGGAATATTGTCATTCCTAAAAAAGGATGCCGCTACAATCCGGGCTAAAAAAAACCGCAACTTTCGTTACGGTTTGATTTGTTCGGGACAACCTAATCATTTCTTTTTTGGAGGGTATTGTTCCAAAATCCTGGAAACAAACTCCTTAATCTTTTCGTCTTTTTTCTCGGTGTCTTTGGTTAAGGCGCCTTGTCCTTCACCCTGCCAGATGAGTTCTTTTTTCTTGGCATCGATAATATCGATGTATAAAGTTCCTTCTGTATATCGTGAAACTGAAGTGTTTCCTCCCCATAAATAAGGGTTCCAGCCGTAACCCCAGCCATAACCCCAGCCAGCATTGTACTGGCTTACATTAACCTGTTCCCTTTCTTTGGTAAAAAAGGCAATCAGCAAATCGGGATTGTCGCTTTTGGTAAACCCTTTTGAAGTCATTACTTCGTCTATCGAGCGAAGGATTCGTTTCTTGTCTAAATCAGAAATCTCCGCTTTGTCAACTCCGGCTTTATGAAAAGCAAAAGTCTTGTATGGTGAAAAATCTACTTTTTTATCATAATCAGAATTCACGCTGACCGAACAGCAGGAAGAAGCGATAAAGAGTAGGAGTACCGGTAAAATTTTGAATGTGTTCATAGCTATTTGTATTAAAGTTTTCCAAATCAGGATTTTAGTTCGGAATCAGAAACCTTAATTCAAAACTAAAACAACGAATCGTCGACTATGTTAGGGATGGTAACTTTCAATAAAGGTTGCGTTTCCATGGCTCTTTTTATTGCAAAAATTGCTCCTTCATTCCGAGCCCAGTTCCTTCTTGAAATTCCGTTATTCACATCCCAGAAAAGCATTGATTCTAAGCGTCTTGACGCGTCGCTTGACCCATCAAGAACCATACCAAATCCGCCGTTGATGACCTCTCCCCAGCCAACGCCACCACCATTGTGAATGGAAACCCAGGTTGCCCCACGGAAACTGTCTCCAATCACATTTTGTATTGCCATATCGGCAGTAAAACGCGAACCATCATAAATGTTCGAAGTCTCTCTGTAAGGCGAATCCGTTCCGGAAACATCATGGTGGTCACGGCCCAAAACCACATAACCAATTTCGCCATTTGCTATGGCTTTGTTGAAAGCCTGCGCGATTTTGATTCTCCCTTCAGCGTCTGCGTATAATATCCGGGCTTGTGAGCCAACGACTAATTTATTTTCCTGTGCACCTTTGATCCACTGAATGTTATCGGCCATTTGCTGCTTGATTTCGGAAGGAGAATTTTTCATCATTTCTTCTAAAACATCGCAGGCAATTTTATCGGTTTTTGCCAAATCTTCCGGATTTCCTGAAGTACAAACCCAACGGAAAGGACCGAAACCATAGTCGAAACACATTGGCCCCATAATGTCCTGAACATAACTCGGGTATTTGAAGTCAATGCCATTTGGAGCCATAACATCAGCACCAGCGCGGGAAGCTTCGAGTAGGAATGCATTTCCATAATCAAAGAAATAGGTTCCTTTTTCAGTGTGTTTGTTGATTGCTTTTGCATGACGGCGTAATGTTTTTTGAACTTCTTCCTTGAATTTTGCCGGATTGTTTGCCATCATCTCGTTGGCATCCTCAAAGGAAATACCAACAGGATAATAACCGCCAGCCCAAGGATTGTGAAGCGAAGTCTGGTCGGAACCCAAATCGATTTTCAGGTTTTCCTGATCGAAACGTTCCCAAACATCAACTATATTCCCGAGGTAAGCGATAGAAACCGTTTCCTGATTACTCAGTGCTTTTTTGACTCTTGGAACCAGTTCGTTGATGTCTTCTACAATTTCGTTAATCCAGCCTTGTGAATGACGGATGTGCGTGATTTTCGGATTTACTTCGGCACAAACGGTAACACAGCCCGCAATATTTCCTGCTTTTGGCTGAGCGCCTGACATTCCACCTAATCCAGAAGTTACGAATAAACCGCCTTTCGGCACTTTTTTGATTTTTCTGAAACCATTCAAAACGGTAATTGTGGTTCCGTGAACGATTCCCTGCGGGCCAATGTACATATAACTTCCGGCGGTCATTTGCCCATATTGCGAGACTCCGAGTGCGTTCATTTTTTCCCAGTCGTCCGGTTTGGAGTAATTTGGGATTACCATTCCGTTGGTCACAACGCAACGAGGAGCATCTTTGTGCGATGGATACAATCCCATTGGATGACCGGAATATATGGTAAGTGTTTGCTCATCGGTCATTTCAGATAAATATTTCATCGTCAGAAGATACTGTGCCCAGTTTTGAAAAACGGCGCCATTTCCTCCATAAGTGATGAGTTCGTGCGGATGTTGTGCTACAGCGTAATCCAGGTTGTTCTGAATCATCAGCATGATGGCTTTTGCCTGTTCTGATTTTCCGGGATACTCGGAAATTGGTCGGGCATGCATTCTATAATCCGGGCGGAAGCGGTACATGTAAATGCGGCCGTATTTTTCCAATTCTTCCTTGAATTCCGGCAATAAAGTCGCGTGATGTTGCGGTTCGAAATAACGCAAAGCATTTTTCAGGGCTAATTTTTTTTCGTCATCCGATAGGATTTCCTTTCGTTTTGGCGCGTGGTTTATCTCGAGTTCATAAGGTTTTGGATTGGGTAAAACGGATGGAATTCCTTGTTGTATTTGCTCTTGAAAAGTCATTTTTATTCTTTTGAGTTGCAAAGTTGCAAAGTTGCAAAGTTGCAGAGTTTTTATTTTTTGAGTTACAAAGTTACAGAGTTTCAAAGTTGCAGAGTTTTTGTTTTTTTACTTTGCCACTCAGCCACTCAGCTACTTTGCCACTTTGCTACTTCTTATTCGTTCCTGTTTTCTTATCGTATCCGTAAGGACAATGACGGCAACCACTTTTGCAGCAATAGCCGCGTTTGAGGTGGTATTTTTCGGTGAAACATTTATAACCTTCGGGTGTGTAATAGAAATCTTCGCCCTCGATTAATTTATTTTCATTATTTTGCTCGTTCATAGGCACAAATTTAAAGCTTTATAATAAATGTTTGTAATCGTTTCGAGATATTTAATTCCAAAAGGTTTTCGGGGAATCACTTTGTTTCCGTTTATCCTGCTTTCGGGGCGTGATTTAAAGCTGGACGAAGTCATGATTAACCATGAGAAAATCCATATACGCCAGCAGCTGGAGTTGTTGATTCTGCCTTTTTTTATTTGGTATGGAATAGAATTTTTGGTTAAATTAATAATCCACAAAGACAGGAATTTTGCCTACAGGAATATTTCTTTTGAGCGTGAAGCATATGCAAATGAAAAAGACCTAAACTATTTAAAGCAAAGGTCTTTTTGGAGGTTTTTAAATTATTTGAGATAATTATTTTGTTTCGTTAGCTGCGATTTTAATTTCGGGCTCTTTTGATTCGGGTCTTTTTGATCTTGGTTTAGATGTTTCTCCAGCGTTAGGCACTGGCAGTTTTTTATCTTCAACTGTTGCTCTTTTTTCGGTGTCTGCCGATTTGTTTTCAATGGTTGGTACCTCTTTTGTTTTAGCCGATAGTGTTCTGTTTTTCTTAGCGGCTGAAGACTTGGCAACCGCATCGTTATTGAATGTTTTGGATGCAACAGCCATTTGTTTTGGACGTTGTTCCGGTTTTAATTCGGGCATTCTCAGGTTTTCTTTCCCTTTCCAGATTCCGTATACAGAATATTGGACAACACCATTACTGGCTCCGCCTAAATCTTCAACAATGAATGATTTGTCGGCTTGATTCCGGGTAATGCGGATCGAACCTAAAGTATTTTCCCCTCCTTGTACAAAAACCTTAAATGGTTTAAAATCGGATAAGGTTTCAACAAAAACAGGGTCGAGGTTAACAGTAGCTTTTCCGTTTGTCAACTCAACTTCACCCATGTCAAAGAACCAGTTTTCGGTAGCTTCTGGAGCAAAAAGGATTCTTTCACCCTGAGAAGTTTTCATGGTTGTGGAAACAGAGCCACCACCGGTTCCTAATATTTTATAGTTAACACCGCCAATTTGGGCTCCAACATAAACATTGTCAATGGTTGAACCGCTTGAAACATAATTCCCGATAAGAACACCTCTATCTGTGCCGTCATTTCCGGCGCCTGTGATGGTTGCAACTCCGGTTAATGCCCATTGGTTTCCTGTAAAAGCTCCACCTGCACCCGTAGTTCCTATGGTTGTTACGGCTTGATTGTTACCTGCACCGACAACACCAATTCCGTTTGCGGTATTTGTCGCCCATGAGGCAGAACCATACGGACTTCCGTTAAATGCCCCACCGCTTCCGCCAATTAAATAAACACCACCTTGATTGTTTCCTGACCCTATTATCCCGGTACCGGCTGCATCTAGATTACGTCCTGAAACTGCAGCATTTGTCGCTGTTGTAGCGTCTCCGGCAACACCGATTCCGTTTGTTCCGGTGGCAATTCCGTATACTCCACGTCCATTGGTCCCACTTGAATTACCTACAGTCCCATATCCTGTTATGCTGTTATTTACACCCCAAACTCCGTAGCCTGTTGCTCCGCTTGCCTGGCCGTATACACCATCGGCATTGGTTCCTGAGGAAATTCCCATCACTGCAGTAGCATCTGAGCCTGTTGTACTTCCGCCAACACCTATTGCTGTTGTGCCCGAGGTTGTACCTACAACTCCGTTACCTGTCGCATTATTATTAACTCCCCAAACACCATATCCTGTAGCACCTGATGCCTGTCCGTAAACTCCATCAGCATTTGTACCGTTAGATATACCCACAGTACCAGTAGAATCTGAACCTGTACTTGTTCCATTTACACCTGTTCCTGTATTACCTGAGGTTATACCTACTGTTCCAATTCCCGTTAGATTATTATTGACACCATATACACCATATCTTGCAGGCTGTGTTTCGCTTCCATACACTCCGATACCGCTTGTTCCTGTTGCGGTTCCAACTACTCCTATGCCGCTTGTTCCTGTAGCATTTCCTCCAACACCAGTACCATTTCCTCCCGATGAAGTTCCGTAAGTACCAAATCCGGTTCCATTGTCATTGATTCCATATACACCTGGCCTTCCTGGCTGGTTATGTATTCCGTAAACACCAAATCCTGCTGCGCCGGTTGAAGTCCCATAAACCCCATAGGTTCCTGCGGAACTACCATATACACCTGTTGCGCCAGTACCTGTTGTTGTACCTCTTACACCAAAACCAGTATTATTGTTGTTGATTCCCCATACTCCGTATCGTGCTGCTTGTGTAGCTTCGCCAATAACCCCATCACCACCAGTATTGTCTGCATATCCCGAAACACCTGTTCCATTTGTGCCTGAAGCATAACTGTCTACACCCGTTCCAAGGTTTCCATTTGAGGTTCCGTATACTCCGGCACCACTGGCAACATTGGCAACACCAAATACACCAGCTGATATAGCACCAGCAGTACTTCCATAAACACCAGTACCTGTACTTGTATTGATTCCTCTCACAGCTATCCCGGTGCTGTTATTTGCTCCCCATACACCATAGCCTGAGCCGCCCGTATTGGCACCATAAACGCCGGCACCAGTACCAGTCGTATATCCATTTACTGCATATTCTCCTGAAGCGGTGTTATAAACGCTGAATCGGTCTCCGGCAGCTGCAGCTGTATTATTAACTACAACCTGTCCTCCAGATAATACTCTCATCCTTTCGGTACCTGTAGTAGCTATCCTAAAATCAACAGCATCTGATGTTCCAACATAATTCGTAGCACCAGTTCCTGCATTTCCGGTTGTTTGCCATCCATCTCCATTTCCTGCAGAAAATCTTTTCCAAACAGGAGCAGCAGTTGTACCACTGTTATAGTAATAACCTGGAACGACATTATTAGGTGCTGTTCCGGCAGTAGCCGTGTTGTATACAAAAAGTCCGGTAGCTGGAGCTGTAATTGGTCCTGCTGCATTAGTAGCGGTTAATGCTACTCTTGGAGCTAAAAACCCTCGGTTTGTAGCAGATAAATCAAGCTTAGCGGACACGTCTGGTGTTACGCCAATTCCGACATCACCATCGGCCTCAACCCTTAATTTTTCTGTACCGTTTGTGGCGACTCCTAGAATATCCCCTCCAGACGGGCTGAAAATTCCGGTATTTTGATCGCCTTGAAAAGAATAGATTGGCAGTGCTGCAGTACCTAATGAATAGGGTTGTAGCTGACCATTATTAGCATCTGAAATATTCCATTTGTCATTCCCACCAGTTTTGATTCTAAAATCAACAGCATCTGTGGTACCAATAAAATTAGTTCCCGGAACCGTTGAACCATTACCTGCAAGAGTCCAGTTTGTATTGGCTCCTGCTGTTATTTTTTGCCAAACAGCACCATCGTAAAAATAAAAACCTGTCGAGGTAATATTAACTGTTGTCCCGGAAGCAGTACCAGTTGCTACGCTATTCACATAAATCATCGTAGAAGTAATAATACCTGTCATACTTTGAGCCCTTTGTCTGTCTACCCTTGGAATCAAAATTCCGTCTACGGTTGTGGCCGTTCCTGTTGGATTTGCTGCAACAATATCAAGTGTTGAATCTGGAGCAGTTGTTCCAACCCCTACTTGTGAATGACTATAAAAGCATACAAGCAAGGCTAATAAAGTAAGTTTTTTCATGTTATAAAATTGAATTTTTTAGGACTATAAATATAAAGACATTATTGTTTAATTTCCTAATTTTTAGGCAATTAATTAAAATAAAAGCACAAAAAAACCTTTACGTTTAATAGCAAAGGATTTTTTGTATTCTTAGAGTTACAATTCGCTAATAAATAATTTTCTTAGTCACGGTTTCGCCCGTCTGTAATTTTATTTTTAGGAATAAGGTTGTGTTGTTTTTTCGGAGGTTTGAAAGGATAACATAATTAGAACTTATATTATTAAATGTTTCTAATTTTTGCCCCAATACGTTATAGACCTCAATCGATTCCATTATCAAATTGCTTGAACTGACAGCCACTTCATTAGTGACCATGACTTTTATATCATTTTGATTGAATGGATGTGTGTCAATTCCCAAAGCATTGTCAATATATACAACTTTAAATCGGTCATTAATTTCACCCGATTGAGTTGTAAAAATATACGGATCTGCTTTAAGGTTGTGTGTAATGTTTAGCAAATTATCTTTTAGGTAAATATTCTGAGAGTCAAATAATCCGTCAACAGCAGCAATCCCAATCGTATAATTTCCTTGCGTCGGAGCGTTAAATCCGATAGGCACTTCATCATTTACATCAAAAGGCAGCGCCCTTCCCTGAATCGCAAATTTAGTGTCGTCAACCATCGAATAAATCATCGATGCTCCTGTGTTTTGAGTTATGCAATCGTAAAAACTATCTCGTCCCATAGTTGCATTTTCAATGTATCCGAATAATATCCTGTCTGTTTGACTGTTTGAATTAATCAGGTCAAGCCAAATCCTGTTTCGCTCAATATTATTTACATCTGTTGTTGAAGATGTTGTCATATTTTGTGTTTTGTAAAAAGTACTGTTGCTGTAGGTTGCACTTCTTAAATTGTTATTAAAGGCAACTGTAATATTCGCTGCAGCAGCTACAGGCGGACCATCAACCATTTGTACAAAGAATCCTTGTCCGGCGCCAATGAATAAATCGGAACCAGCAGTAGGACAGCATGACGTACCTGTAAAATTATAGGTTAGATAATCACCCGGAGTATAATTCGATAAATAAGATCCATAAAATGGACTTGGAGTAATCACCGAAGGCAATGTTCCATGTGTCCATAACCTGATGTTTCCTTCCACTTTCGTGTTGTTGTCAAATAAAAACTGACTTCCACGGATAGCTGACGGATAAGGATTTCCCAATAAGTTCCAGTTGTCACTCAGATTGGTTAACTGTGTTCCGTTTGTTCCGGTATGTGGAGCAGTATTTTGATCACTACCTCTTTCAAGTGCAATTGTTATGTTTCCATTATTCGGAACTCCTGTAAAGGTTCCATTTAACGGATTTGTTGTTGAATTGTTGAATGGAGAGGTACCCGGAGCCCTTGCGATATAACCTTTACCGGCAATCATTGTATTACCGGCGGCACTTTGCCAGTTGCCTTGTCCTCCGTTCGCATTTGCCACAGTTGTATTCCATAGATATACTGCTCCAAATGAGTACGGAGAAACGATATTATTAACATTAAACCCAGATACAGGAGAAGACCAATAGACGTAATCTAAAGTCCTTACGCTTGGAGAAGTTCTTTTGTAAGTGATACTGCCTGAATTTAAAATATTGTTTATCTGAATGAGACTGGCACTATTGTTTAATGTGAATACTCCGGTTGGTTGTACAGTTACTTTATCTGTAATTGTTAAGTTATTGTTTGAGTTAACAGTAAGTTGTGCGCCATTATAAACTGCAAGATTGTATCCAACACCATCTGGAGCGGCAGAGATTACAGGATTATTTGCGGTTATAGGAACTACAACACAGTTCGTGTTTGTGGGAACCCCACTTGGTGTCCAGTTATTTGCTGTATTCCAGTCCGAATTTTGTGAACCGTTCCATATTTTGTTTCCGTTTACGGTAACGACAACATTATCGGTGTACTTTAAATTAGTTCCACTACACAAGGCATAAGTTACTTCGGCTGTGTATGTTGTTGTTACGGTTGGGCATACATTTAGTGTAGCTGCAGTTCCTAATTGCGTACCGGTAGTTCCGTTTCCTTCAAACCATTTTATGGTTGTTAATGACGAACCTGTTGGTGTAAATCTCCAGCCTTCGTTTGTTACGGTCCAGTCTGCATCCAAGCCATTTCTGTTTGGGGCAACCACCGCAGCATTTCCAGCAGCGTTTTGCAGTCCGACGATAGCATTTCCACCATTCCATGTTGAACATACATTTTTTTCTTTAATAAAAACGTCTATAACATTGGTGTTTTCGTAAAGGACAATCATTCCGGTATATAAAATGGAATTACAGGATGAAGAATACATGGGGATGTCATTCCATGATGCTACAAGTGCCCTACATCCTGTGTTGAGTGTAATTAACTCATATCCAACCTGTCCTCCCTTGCTTGGATCAATATCATGGTAAACACCAAAAATGGTATTCCTGAAAAGCGAAGCATTTGGCAAACTATTACTAAATGACCAGGCATTGTATCCTCCAGGTGAATAAGTAGTAGTATCAAATGTTATAACTCCGTTTGACCCGATTAAACATTTATTGTAATTGTTTCCATAAAAACAGAAATTGAAAGGAAGGTTAATCATAGGTGACCAAATATCATCTACATTAACACTTACAGGGTTTTGTAGACAGGTATATTGATAAGGCTTTTCAGTATAAGGGATTGAAGCCACACTATAACTTGTTGGCTGGTTAAGCTGAAGGTAAGTTGCTTCCAAATCAACGCAGGTTAATGCTGAACAATTTAAGGGAGCAGGATTTGAACCACTTAACCCTAATCCTCCAGCATCTATAGAAGGACAGGTTAGTGACGTTGTTCCTAAACCTGTTCCAACATTACAAGGCGTATAGTTTGTTGGTCCAAACCATGTACTTGTGTCCGAGCCACCACAGTAGGAACGTACCCAAAAATAGTATTTTAATCCTGGTGTTAATCCGGTCAATGTAACACCTATTACCCCGGCAGCTGTTGACCCTGTAGGTGGTGTTGCATTAGTTGGAGCAACTCCTGTCGTATTTATATAATATTGATATCCACCTGAAGCAGGAGGCGATGAAGCGGTCCAGTTGACAGTTACACTAGTGTTAGACAATATGTTTGCAAATAAATCGGCTGGCGAAGGACAACTAGGAGTTGACACACAAATTCCAAAGGTTCCGTTATTATCATTACCATATTCCCAAACCCTAATATAAATGGTTTGCCCAGGAGTTAAACCGGTTCTTTGAAGAAAAGACATTAATCCATTAGCACTGCTGTCGTCATCACAATCCAATAATGTCAATGCACCACAAGTTCCTGAATATAGCGCAATACCACTATCTGTCATAACGCCTGTCTGCAAATCTACATCGATTTCACCTGTAGCAGGGACTACTACAGAAAACCAAACATCGGAACCTAAAAAGTTGGCACAACCTGGTGCGGTCATTCCGCTACTTCCTGTTGCTCCGGAATTGGTATAAGTGGTATAATTACAAGTTGAACCAACAGTTAACGCAATGGCACCGCTACATTCGTCATTGGTAAGCGGAGCTACACAAGCCCTTGAAATTGTAAAGTTTCCTATTGTTGTGCTCGTTGAATCCCAGTGCGCTATATAAACATAATAAGTTGTTCCTAAGGTAGTGTTGAATGTATAGGTTTCAGTTCCACTCGAAAGCGCTGAATCTACGCAGGCAACATTGATTAATGATCCACATGAACCTCTTGATATCGACATTTCAATATCAAAAGCAGTTGTGGTGGCAGAAATTACATTTTGATTCCCGTCGCCAACAAAGGTATACCAAACCCCATAATTACTCATCGTACATCCCGATCCATGCGTATAGCTTGAAGTTCCAATTGTAGATCCGGCTAAATTTGTTGTCCCACATGGTAAGGAAGTGGCATTGGCACATTGGTTATTCGCTGGTGGTGAGGTTACACAAATACTGAAGGTTCCAACATTAGTGGAATTACCTTGGCTATAAACCCTAACATAATAGGTAAGTCCCGCGGTAAAGCCTGTTATGCTTGCAGTTTCAACGTTAGCTCCGTTTGTATTATTAACACAGACTCCAGTTCCTAAAGCCCCACAGGTGTTGCCTGGAAAAACTTCAAAAACAGCATTGTTAAGTGTGCCCGGCGTAACCGTTATTACATGGGAAGTGGCTGTAGCAACAAAACTATACCAAACATCGTCATCGGCAGTACCTGAACAGCCTGCCTGGGATTGGGTTGCTCCGACAGTAGTTCCATTTGTACTCGTGGTACAGGTTGAACTTGGATTTACGGTTAATCCAATAGCTCCGGAACAGTTGTCATTTGCAACCGAGGAAGTCACACACAGGTAATTCATCAACATGGTTCCACCAGAACCAACATTCACAACTTTGATGTAATAAGTCCCATTGTTTAATGAGATGGCGCTAATTGTTTCAACTTGTGTGCCATTGGTAGTAGTTGCATTGGCACATGCGATTTGCGTTAAGCCTGTACAAGTACTGGTCTCCGATATTAATTGTAAAAATATATTTTTGGCATTCCCTTCAGCAGAAATGGTAACCAGCATTGGTCCGCCTGTTACTGTGAATGTATACCATCCTTCAACCCTAAAAGTACCGGTTGCACATGATGACAAAGCAGGTAAATCTGCAGTGGAATCAGTCATGGTTTGAGCAGTAATGCATGTTCCGTTGATTGTAACCGGAGTTGCAGTGGCGCACGTAGTTCCCTGTCCAAAAGCATTAAAGCTTAATAGCGTCAAGAGTAGAAAAATCAGTCTTGAGAATACTTCAGTTTTTTCTGGATTGGCGATAAGCTGTATAGGTTTTTTTGCGATGTAATTCTTTTTCATATCTCCTCTTTTTGGGGTCAAAAAATGCCGATTAAATTCTTTTCTTTTGTCAGAAATTTGAATTTTTCGGCGCTATTTAATAATAAAACTAGTTTATGTTTAAAAAAAATCATAATATTATAGTTGTAATACTCATATAATCGGCAAAATGCACTTTCTTGACGTTGAGAAACATTATTTTATGAATTATTAACTTTTAAAGAAAAAATAGTCTTACTTTTTCAAAAATTTAGTATTTGTTGAAGCGAATAAATTGCTTTCTTGTATTGAAAATGAGCCATATATAAAAAAATAATGTACTTTTGAATTTCTAAACGGCATTTTATGAAAACAACTTTATTTATTTTCTGCACCGTGTTTTCCTTAAACTCACTTTTTGCACAATTGTATGTGAAAGATGCCTATGTGTTCAACAAAGGCTCTATGATTTATGTTAAGGATTACGTTGAATTGAATACTATTAACAGTAATATTTTTTTAAGGAATGAAGGCCAGTTACTGCAGGGAAGCAGCAGCGTTGGAGGCTTAAACCGTGGAGTTGGTTTTTTATCCGTTTTTCAGGAAGGAACTGCCAACAACTATGGCTATAATTACTGGTGTGCTCCAGTAGGCGTGCCCTCAGCAGGAGCTGGAAATAATTCCTTTGTGCTCGACCAGGTTGTAAAAAGACCAATCAGCAACATTGCAATGCAAACCCCAACATTTACTTCTAGTTATGATGGTAGTTCTACAAGTTCTGCGTTGTCAATTTCAAATCGATGGATTTATAAATATACGGCAGCCAATAATTATTCCAATTGGACTTACGTCGGACAATCAGGAACTGTTGCCAGTGGATTGGGTTATACTATGAAAGGCGTTTCGGGAGATGACACAACAGCAATAGGTGAAACAACTGTCAATAATCCAACCGGAGCAGGAGGATTGAATGATTATCAAAGATATGATTTTAGAGGAAAGCCAAACGAAGGAACTATTGATATTTCTGTAGCTGGACTGGCAGGCCAATATCCAAACAGCACTTTAACCGGAAATCCGTATTCCTCTGCCATCAACCTGAATTTGTTTTTATTGGAAAACAGTGGTTATACTGTGAATTACACCACTGGAGCAGTAAGTGCAGGTGGTCCTGTAGATGTAATTAATGGAAATGCTTATTATTGGGAACATCAAAAACCGGCAACATCACATCTCTTGTTACAATATCTTGGAGGTTATGGATACTATGCCCCAAATAATACGAATGCATTCAGCCCGGGAACCTATAATGCCGGAAGCTGGAACACATATAATATTGACGGCTCGCCAAATACGACGGGTAGCAGCACAGGTTCAACATACAAAAGAATGTTTGCGCCTATTGGACAGGGATTTATGATTGAAGGAAAGGTGAATGGAAATGCCCAGATGAAAAATCTTTACAGGGTGTTTGTTAAGGAAGGCGTTGCTTCGAATTCACAATTTGAAAAAAACACCACAACTTCCAATACTATAGGAATACAAAATTGGGACGAAATACCAAACGTTGCAGGAGTTGATTATACTCAGTTTTCAAATGCGCCAACACCACAAATTAAAATCCATACTACTTTCAATAATCAATTCACCAAGGAAGTAACCATGGCTTTTAATCCGAATACAACTGACGGATTTGATAACGCGATGGACGTAGGGTCTTACGAAGCCAATCTTACGAATGATGCCTATTTTGCGATACCAAACAATACTAAGAATTTTGTTATAACGACACTGCCTTTTGATATCAACAAGAGGATTCCATTCACATTTAAGGCTGGAGAACAGGCTACTTTTAAGGTTGCTGTTGGAGATATCATAAATTTCAATGACGCTGAAAATGTGTATTTGTATGATGGATTGACGGGTATTTACCACGATATAAAAAATGGCTATTTTGAAACGACACTTCCTGCAGGAAATTATACCAATCGCTTTGAAGTTACATTCCGTGATGCTGCACTATCCATTTCAAATCCAATAAAGGAAAACATAACGGTTGTACAGAATAATACCAGCCATCAATTGATTATTTCCAATCCGAATATGATGGAAATCAAAGCCGTAACATTATTCGATATTACGGGCAAACTGCTGTTCAACAAAACAAAATTAGCTGTAAAGGGTAGCTATGAATATTCGACAGCTTCTTATGCAGATGCAGTTTATTTAGTCAAGATTCAGACCAGTGACGGACAAAGCTTCGGCCAGAAAATCATAGTTTCTTCCAAATAAGGAAAACTTCAAAAGCGATTTTATAATCGCTTTTTTTATGGATGCTATTTTCTAATAAACTAATTTTGAAAAATGGATTTTTCAGAAAGTTTTAATCAACAAATTATAATAAACCACCCCAATATTACGTTATATATAAAACGTGAAGATTTGCTGCATCCTGCCATTTCAGGGAACAAGTATAGAAAACTGAAATACAATCTGGCGCAGGCCAAAAAAGAAAACAAAGAAATAGTACTGACTTTTGGAGGTGCTTTTTCCAATCATATTTTGGCAGTGGCTGCAGCCGGAAAGAAATTTGGATTTAAGACTATAGGGATTATAAGGGGCGATGAGCTGAAGGATAAAATTGCAGACAATCCAACTTTGCAGAAAGCACAGGATTACGGAATGGTTTTTGAATTTTGGAGCCGCGAAATGTATCGCGACAAAAGCAATCCTGAATTCCTAAAAGAACTAAAGCAAAAGTTTGGCGATTTTTACCTGATTCCGGAAGGAGGAACAAATGATTTAGCAGTGAAAGGCTGCGAGGAAATCCTAACAACTGATGATCAAAAATTTGATTACATCTGTTGCGCAGTAGGAACCGGAGGCACTATTTCAGGTGTCATAAATTGTTCAAAAAGTGGTCAACAAGTTTTGGGTTTTCCGGTGTTAAAGGGTGACTTTTTAAGGGAAGATATTTGTAGATTTGCCAACAAGTCAAATTGGGAATTAATTACAGCGTATCATTTCGATGGTTACGGTAAAGTTTCTGAAGGATTGATACAGTTCATTAATGGGTTTTACCAACAGCATCAAATTCCTTTAGACCCAATTTATACCGGGAAAATGGCGTTTGGCGTTATGGATTTAATCAATAAAAATTATTTTCCTGAAAATTCAAAGATTCTAATGATCCACACAGGCGGATTACAAGGAATAGCCGGAATGAATAAAGTATTAAAACAAAAAAAACAATTAGAAATCAATGTCAATGATTAAGAAATCTTTTTTAGTACTACTTATGGTTTTTGTGGCTTCATGCAGTGCAAATCATGCTACGGTAAGAACCACAAAACCTGATCCAAGAAAGACAGAAGCGCCAGTTGTTCAGCGTGTTCGTAAACCAATTTACAGGCCTGCAACAAAAAGCAATCCGATAGCGGTTACCAAAATCGATTCGCCAGCCGTAGGCGCTGCTCCTACTTCTTCTTATTCGAATGCTACCGAAGTTTTGGAAGCAACGACAAGGGTAAAAGTGACGACGCCAATGGTCTTGGCTTATATCGCAAAATACAAGGAAGTTGCCAAGGATAATATGGTTAGGACAGGAATTCCTGCCAGTATAACTTTAGGCCAGGCTTTATTGGAGTCTGGTGCAGGAACAGGACCGCTAAGTGTTCAGGCGAATAATCATTTTGGAATCAAATGCCACAAAGAATGGACCGGTCCAAGCATTCGATATACTGATGATGAAGAAAATGAATGTTTCAGGAAATATGATGACCCAAGCCAGTCTTTTAAGGACCATTCGTATTTCTTAACAAGCAGGCCAAGATATGCGGAGCTTTTTGAGTTCCAGAAAGATGATTACAGGAGTTGGGCTTACGGATTGAAAGCTGCGGGCTATGCTACCGATACAAAATACCCGGACAAGCTTATCGGACTAATTGAAAAATACCAGTTGAACAAATACGATGCAGAAGTTTTGGGCAAGGAATATGTGCCTACCACAACTATTGTAAGCAAACCCATTACATACAATGACGATGTTCAGAAGTACACTGTAGTTAAGGGCGATTCACTTTATTCCATTTCCAAAAAATTCAATATTTCGGTTGATGATCTGAAGAAGAAAAATAACTTAACAGACAATACAATTTCGCTTGGTCAAAGCATCATTGTCAAATAATCCAAAATAGATTTACATGATTTACCAAAGAAGCAGTCAGTTGTTTGCTGAGGCCGAAAAAGTAATTCCCGGTGGTGTAAACTCTCCGGTTCGTGCTTTCAAAGGCGTTGGTGGGACTCCAATTTTTGCCAAAAGTGCCAAGGGCGCTTATCTTTACGATGAAGATGATAACCGATTAATCGATTATATCAATTCCTGGGGACCAATGATCCTGGGGCATGCATTTCAGCCTGTTGTTGATGCAATAATTGAAAAGGCGCAAAAAGGGACTTCATTTGGAATGCCAACCGAATTAGAAACGAAAATCGCAGAACTGGCAGTTTCGATGGTTCCGAATATTGATAAGATCCGTTTTGTGAATTCAGGAACCGAAGCCTGTATGAGTGCCATTCGTTTGGCAAGAGGTTATACCAAAAGAGACAAAATCATAAAATTTGCAGGCTGTTATCACGGTCATTCAGACTCTTTTCTAATCCAGGCCGGAAGTGGCGCCAGTACATTTGGTACGCCAAATTCACCAGGAGTTACACAAGGAACAGCCAAGGATACGCTTTTGGCTGCTTATAATGATATTGAAAATGTGAAGGCATTATTTGATGCCAATAAGGATGAAATTGCTGCCATCATCATTGAACCTGTTGCTGGGAATATGGGTTGTGTTCCTCCAAAAGAAGGTTTTTTACAAGCGTTGAGGCAGGTTTGTGACGAGAATAATACATTGCTTATTTTTGACGAGGTAATGACAGGATTTCGCCTTGCAAAAGGTGGAGCTCAGCAATTGTATAATATAAAGGCCGATATTGTCTGCTTCGGAAAAGTTATCGGTGGGGGTTTGCCTGTTGGGGCTTTTGCTGCGCGTAACGAAATCATGAATTACCTTTCGCCACTTGGTCCGGTTTATCAGGCTGGAACTTTGTCCGGAAATCCATTGGCAATGGCAGCAGGATATGCAATGCTTCAAGCGTTGAATAACGATGCCGATATATTTAAGCGATTGGATGAAAAAACAGCTTATCTACATAAAGGAATCCAAAAAGTATTGACCGATAATAATATTGTCTTTACGATAAATAGGGTAGGATCGATGATTTCGGTTCATTTTGATGCCAATCCGGTTTATGATTTTCAAACCGCCAAAAATGGCGATAATGAAAGCTTTAAAAAATTCTTCCATGGGTTATTGGCTGAAGGGGTTTATATTGCACCATCGGCTTACGAAACGTGGTTTATCGCCGATGCATTGACCTATGAGGATTTGGATTTTACCATCAACGCAATTGATAAGGTTTCAAA
This sequence comes from Flavobacterium wongokense, assembly GCF_021608265.1. GTDB lineage: Bacteria > Bacteroidota > Bacteroidia > Flavobacteriales > Flavobacteriaceae > Flavobacterium > Flavobacterium wongokense. The sequence continues at coordinate 263,877 of NZ_JAKIHP010000001.1, read as the reverse complement.
AAGTTTATAAATAAAAAAAGTCCCAAGAAATTGGGACTTTTTATTTGTATCGGAAAACCTAGTTGATCAATCGCTTAAATAAATCTTGGTTTTTCTCTAATTTTTCGATTTGGGTTCCATCTAATGTACCTCTAATTTTTGCTTCTATAGCTCTTAACATTTCTGTTTTTCTCTCAGGCTGAGCATTTTTATCGTCAATTACTTGAAACTTATATTCAAAAAGCGACGCAAAGTTTGCCTGCATTGTTTTGTCTAAACCAAGGAACTCGCTTAATTCAGCTGCTTGTTTAGCCCCTTTTTCAGTAGGGTTCAAGCCATTTAAACTTTTATTGTCCTGAGCATTGGCATTTATTGAAAATGCTAATAATAATGTTAAAGCAGCAATTATTTTTTTCATTTTTTTATAATTAGTAGTTAGAATAATAACTCCAAAACTAAATTATTTTGATGTAAACTCAAAATTTATTTGTGTTAACTTTTCAGGAAAAATTATTTTGTTTCCTTTTTTTCCATTCGGTCGTGCATTTTCTCTTTCATTTTTTCCTTTCTTTCATCACGGATTTTTTCCCATTTGGCAAATTGTTCAGCAGTCAGGATTTTTTTCATTTCTGCACCAACAGCAGCTTCCTCTTTTTGCATGGCCGCAATTCTTTCCGCTCTGTCTTTTTCTTTGTCTGCTTTCAGCTCTGCTCTTCTTTGTTCTCTTTTTTCCACCTGTTTAGTAGCCAGGACTCTTATTTCGCTTGCCTGTTTTTCATTCAACTCTAAATCCTTGGTCATTTTTTTTACCTGAAGGTCAACTTTTTGTTCTGTTGTCAATCGGTCTTTTCCAGGTCTTCTGCCTTCTTTTTCTTGTGCAAATGCTGTTATTCCAACAACTAATAATGCAGCTACAAATAATTTTTTCATTTTATACGTTTTAAAATTTATTGCCATAGGACAAGGTGCTTTCTGAAAGGTTTAATCTTTAACAAAATATTATAAAAAAGGAACCCTTTTCGAGTTCCTAAATATATTAATTTAAAATGACAGTTTTGCTATCGCCATCTACAGCGACTTTGGCTAATCCGTGTTTGGACAAACCTTTCATCGCAGCATCCCATTTTTTACCGCTTAAAGCCGATTTGTCTTTGAGCTGTGATAAAGGTTGATTGTTTTCAGCTTTTAATAAGCCGACGATTAACTTTTCGTCTTCGGTCAGTTCCACTTGTTTTTTCTCCGGACGCATCTGTGGGAAGAACAATACTTCCTGAATCGAAGGATTATTGGTCAAAAACATAATCAATCTATCCATTCCTATTCCCAATCCCGATGTAGGCGGCATTCCGTATTCCAAAGCTCTTAAGAAATCTTCATCAATGATTCCGTTTGCTTCATCATCACCTTTTTCTGCCAATCCCATTTGGTGTTCAAAACGTTCTCTCTGGTCAATTGGATCGTTCAGCTCTGAATAGGCATTTGCAATTTCCTTTCCGCAAACCATTAATTCAAAACGTTCTGTAAGTTCAGGGTTATCTCTGTGTGATTTACACAAAGGAGACATTTCCTTTGGATAATCGGTAATGAATGTTGGTTGTATAAAGTTGCCTTCACATTTAGCTCCGAAAATTTCGTCAATCAATTTTCCTTTGCCCATCGTTTCATCCACTTCGATGCCCATTCCTCTTGCGGCTTCAAAAAGTTCAGCCTCATTTTTGCCTGAAATATCAAAACCTGTAAATTGTTTAATGGCATCGGTCATAGTTACCCTGGCATAAGGAGCTTTGAAATCTACTTTGTGTTCGCCAAAAGTGGCTTCGGTTGTTCCGTTTACTTCTTTGGCGCAATATTCCAAAAGGTTTTCGGTCATTTCCATCATCCAGTTGTAGTCTTTGTAGGCTACATAAATTTCCATCGCTGTAAATTCCGGATTGTGCGTACGGTCCATTCCTTCGTTTCGGAAGTTTTTGGAGAATTCATACACACCGTCAAAACCACCAACGATTAATCTTTTCAAATATAATTCGTTTGCAATCCTCATGTATAGAGGGATATCCAAACTGTTGTGATGCGTAATAAAAGGACGCGCTGCTGCTCCACCAGGAATGGATTGTAAAACCGGAGTTTCCACTTCCATATAACCGGCATTGTTGAAGAAGGTTCTCATGGCTGTGAACAATTTTGTCCTTTTCATGAACACTTCTTTCACATGCGGATTTACTACTAAATCCACATAACGCATTCGGTAACGCAATTCGGCGTCATTAAAAGCATCGTGTACATTTCCATCTTCATCGGTTTTTGGCAAAGGCAACGGGCGAAGCGTTTTACTCAAAAAAGTAAAATTCGAAACCCTGATACATTTTGCGCCAACCTGTGTGGTGAATAATTCGCCTTCAATTCCGATGAAATCACCTAAATCGGTCAGTTTTTTAAACACCTGATTGTATAAGGTTTTGTCTTCTTCAGGGCAAATGACATCGCGGTTCAAATACAATTGAATCCTTCCTTCGCTATCCTGCAATTCGGCAAAGCAAGCTTTTCCCTGGTCCCTCACACTCATCAAACGACCGGCAACCACAACCTTCTTACCTTCTTCGAAATTTTCCTTAATATCCTTAGAAGTGTTCTTCACAGGATATAAATCCGCTGGATAAGGGTTGATTCCGAGTCCGCGCAAGGCGTTCAGTTTTTCTCTTCTGATGATTTCTTGTTCCGAAAGTTGCATAGTATTGTATTTAAGCGTGCAAAGATATATATAAGTGTTAAAGTTTCAAAGCCTTTTAGGAGCGAAAGGCTTGGGCTTTATCAGTTGTCCTTATTCCTGCTGTCAGCTTTGCATGGCATCGCTTCCATCAGGGCTAAAAGATTAACGTCGGTTTAACTTATAAACTTTGTAACTTTGTGCTTTACTTTTTCAAAATGAATAAAGAAATCCAACTTCAAGATTTAGGAAACAAAGATTATAAGGAAGCCTGGGATTATCAGGAAGAGCTTTTCAAGGAGATTGTAGATATCAAACTGGAAAAGCGGGCCAATCCTGAATTGGTAACGCCAAACTTTTTTCTTTTTGTAGAACATCCACATGTTTATACGCTTGGGAAAAGTGGTGATATGTCCAATTTACTACTTTCAGAAAAACAGCTTGAAGCTAAAGGTGCGACTTTTTATAAAATCAATAGAGGTGGAGATATTACGTATCACGGACCAGGGCAAATCGTAGGATATCCTATATTGGATTTGGAAAATTTCTTTACAGATATTCATAAATATCTGCGTTTCCTCGAAGAAGTAATCATTCTGACTTTAGCCGAGTATAATATAATAGGTACAAGAAGCGAAGGAGAAACCGGAGTCTGGCTTGACGTTGGAACACCCTTTGCCCGAAAAATCTGTGCTATGGGAGTTCGTGCGAGCCGTTGGGTAACCATGCACGGATTTGCCTTAAACGTAAATGCCAATTTAGGTTATTTCGACAATATAATTCCGTGTGGGATAAAAGGAAAAGCGGTTACTTCGATGCATGTGGAATTAGGAAAGGATATTGATGAGGAGGAAGTAAAGGCAAAAATCATTAAACACTTTGTGGCTTTATTCGAAGCCAAAATGCTTACTTCCCGAATTAAGCAGCACAGCACAATCTAAAATTCAAACTCCAATTGGTCGGGCAATAGTCGAAAACTCATACGATGGTATTTGGTCGTCCCATATTTTCTAATAGCTTCGCGGTGTTCCGTAGTTGGATAACCTTTATTCTGTTTCCAGTTATACATTGGAAACTCTTCATGAATGGTATTCATATATTCATCCCTGTAAGTCTTTGCCAAAATGGAAGCGGCAGCAATGCTCATAAATTTACTGTCGCCTTTTATTATGGTAGAATAGGGAATATCGTTTATGGGTTTGAAACGATTTCCGTCAACGATTATATAATTAGGTATAGGATTTAACTTGGTAATGCATTCCTGCATTGCTTTTATCGAAGCATTGAGTATGTTTATTTCGTCAATGATTTTGGGTTCAAGATGTGTTACCGAAAAACAAATGGCTTTTTCTTCAATCAAAGGTTTTAATTGTTCCCTTATTTTTTCAGAAAGCTGTTTTGAATCGTTGAGCAAACCCAATTCAAAACCTTCCGGAAGTATTATAGCGGCAGCTGTAACCGGACCAGCGAGGCATCCTCGTCCAGCTTCATCTGTCCCGCATTCTATATCGAAATCTGAAAACCTGAAGTGTAACATTAAAAAAAATATTGCACAAAAATACACTATTGACGCAACCATTTTCATATAAAACCATCAAAGTTGTAATTGCGCAAGATTAAAAACATTTAACACAGTTATCGAACTATTATTTATTGTTAATATTTGGTTAATTAATAATTTATTAAGAAGTTTGCAGAATAACTAACTCAAATAAAATTAATATGAGATCGAAGTTCAAATGGATTTTTACGCTATTATTGGCGTTATCATTACAGTTTTCGTTTGCACAAGAGAAAACTGTGACGGGTGTAGTTTCAGATAAGTCTGGACCACTACCAGGTGCAAATGTTGTTGTTAAAGGAACAACCAGAAGTGCACAAACAGATTTTGATGGTAAATACTCCATTAAAGCAAAAGCAGGTGAAGTACTTGTAATTTCCTTTACAGGTTACAATGATTCTACAGTTTCAGTTGGAGCCGCTAGCAGCTACAACGTGTCGCTAAAAGAGCAGAGCGTTAAACTTGAAGAAGTAGTAATTGACGGTTACCGTTCTACTGCTAAAGCCAAGTCTAGTGTTGCTCAGACGACAATACTTGCGAAAACAATTGAGAACAGACCAAACGTTTCTTTCGTTCAGTCATTACAAGGGCAGGTTCCAGGTTTACAAATCAGTACTTCTTCTGGATCTCCTGGTACAGCTAAAATCGAATCTTTAATTAGAGGGGTTAACAGTATCAATGGATCAACTGAACCTTTAGTTGTTATTGATGGTGTGCCTTCGTCTCAAGGGGTTTTCAGAGCTATCAATCCTAATGACATTGAATCGGTAACGGTGTTGAAAGATGCTGCAGCAACTTCTATCTATGGTACCAGAGGTGCTGGTGGTATTATCGTTGTTAAAACCAAAACTGGAAAATACGATTCTAAATTAACGGTTAAGTATTCAGGAAGCTATGGTCTTCAGGAATTGCAACAAAACAAGTATGATATTGCAAACTCTAAGGAAACTTTGTTTTTGGAAAGAGCTGTTGGTTCAGGTTTAGGATCACTTAATCCTGCAACGGGTCTTCCATTTACTGATTCTGAGATTGCTGCCTTTAATATTAATACTAATTGGAGAGATTATTTCTTTAGAAAAGGAACAAGTTCAAACCATGATATTAGTATTTCAGGAGGTTCAGGTAAAATGACAAACTTTACATCGTTAGGTTATTTTGAGCAGGAAGGTATTGTACCAACTACTGATTTCAAAAGATTCAGTATTAGGTCTAACTTTACCGGAAAGTCTGCGAATGAGAAATTCAGTTATAGTACAAACATCTTTGGATCTTTCTCAAAAAGACATCAGTTAGACCAGGAAACAAGAACGGATATCAATGCTAACGTATTGCAAAATCCACTTCAGGGATTGTTAACGTCTTTACCTTATATTGATCCTAATGTTTATGTTAACGGTCAACAATTATCTGATGATTTTGGAGCGCCAAGTTTCCAAATCGTTCCTTACATGTTAATGGACTACTTAAATCCTGGTAACATTCCAAGTCAATTCGAAGAAACTAAATTGCTTGTAAATGCTTCAGGTTCTTATAAACTGACAAAAGACCTTACGTTTACCACAACAGCTGGTATTGACTATGCTCAGGAATTTAGAAATTTTGCAAGAGCACCATGGTCTTACTTAGCAATCATTGCTACTCCGGTAGGAGCAGATTTCGGTGGTACTGAAATTATGAGTAGTAACAGGGATTTTTCTTTTTCGCTTACGAATAAGTTGAACTATAACCATACGTTCAAAGAAAAACATACTATTGATGTAAACTTCTTTACTGACTATTTGAAATTACACAGACAGTTTTTTGGACGTACTCAAAATGGTTTAGATCCAAGAACATGGGCTTTTGGTGCAGGTACAGGATATATTCCTTTCAACCCTGCTACTCCTAACTTCTATGTTCCAACAGTTTCTCACTTAGCTGGTGGTTTAGATAAAATCACTGCAGGTATGTTCGCATATTTCTCAACTTTTGCTTATGACTATGACAATAAATTTGGTGTAGATGCTACGATAAGAAGAGATGCTTCTTATAAATTCGTTGATGATAACCAATGGGGAACTTTCTGGTCTGTTGCAGGTAGGGTAAATTTAGACAACTTCAAATTTTTGGATAATACCATTTTCGATGAGTTGAAAGTAAGAGCTTCTTATGGAACCAATGGTAACCAAAACATTCCTGGTCCAGCTGCCGCAGGTCAAAATCCTTATTACCTAGGGTACAACCTTGTTAGGGATACTAACGGACAAGTAGTAGGTGGAGGTTATTCTAACCTTCCAGCTTTAGGAGTTGGTGTTATTGCCAATGGTGATGTGAAATGGGAGACTACAACTCAATTGGACTTTGGTATTGACTTTAGTATTTCAAAAAGATTCTCAGGATCTATTGACGTCTACAGAAAACAAACTGATGATTTGTTTGATGAAATCAATGTTTCGGCTATAACTTCTTTATGGAGTATTGATGGAAATAGTGGGTCTCTTAGAAATACAGGTATTGAGGCAATCTTGAAATACGATGTATTCAAAAAAGGAGATTTCAAATTGGAATTAAATGCTAATGGAGCGTACAATAGAGCTGTTTATATGACAACAGGTTCTGGTGAAGATGAGCCAAATGGGAATACAATCAGATCTGCAGGACAATTAATTGACCAGTATTTTGTTGCACCTTATATCGGAGTTAACAATAGCGGATTCGTTGATGCAAATGGAGATCTTCAGCCAGCTGATGGTAACCTATTATTCCTTGATATCAATGGAAATGTTACTGAAACGATTTCAGATGCTGACAGAAGAAAGTCTGGTAAATCTCCTTACCCAGTTTATCAGGGAGGATTTGGATTCAATGCTTCTTACAAAGGATTTTTCGTAAACACTCAGTTTACTTATGCATTGAAAACATACCGATTTGATTTCGACTTGACTAATATGTCAGATCCTACTGCTATCGGAGTTTTCGCAGTGCCTAGAGATTTCTTAAATGCTTGGGATGCTACAAATAACCCAACATCAAACTTCCCTTCATTATTCGCAGATCAAGGTAACTTAACTATGGGAGATACATTCTCTGACAGATGGTTGAGAGATGCGTCTTATGTTAGGTTGAAAACTTTAACTTTTGGTTATAATGTCCCAGCTAAATTCTTGGACAAATCTTCAATCAGTAGTTTAAGATTCTATACTGCCATGGAGAACTATGTAACATGGACTAAATGGAGAGGTTTCGATCCTGAGTCTAGTGGAGCAAGTAACCAAGGTGGTTACCCAGCGCCAAAAGCTATTACATTTGGTGTTGATATTCAATTTTAAAAAAAATTAAATAGATATGAAAAAATTAAGTTTATTACTAGTTGCAATTGTCGGTTTGACATTCAACTCATGTGAAGATGCATATCATATAGTTCAGGATGGTGAGCTAAATGATGCTGCTACTTTTAAGACGCTGGACGATATGAAGCTCTACTTGCTTGGTACGTATGACTATGCCGATACGCATGCAGAGGTAGGTTTGACAGCCAATATGACGGATGAAATTACGCTAGGTAGTCAAAATGCTGGCCAGGAACGTGATTTGTATGGGTTCATTTTACTTTCAAATGATGCTTTTGTTGAGGAAATGTGGCTTACGGAATACTCATTAATCAATAGAGCAAACCGTTTAATCGAAGGTGCGTCAAGGATTACTCCAACTCCTGCTGAAGAGGCTGAATACAATTCAATTGTGGCTCATGCAAAAGCCTTAAGAGCATATGGTCACTTCCAGTTGCTTACGTATTTTTCAACTGACCTGTCTAACGACAGTGCTTTAGGTGTTTGTAAGGTAGATCATGTTCCTTCAATTACAGAGAAATTACCTAGAAGTACCAACGGAGAAGTTTTTGCATTAATCGAATCAGATTTGAACGATGCTTATGCTAACCTTGTTGACTACACTACTGCAACAGCTCCTAATACACACCCTTGGACTTTCTTTAGCAAAAATGCAGTTAATGCGTTCAGAGCAAGAATGTACCTTTACAGAAAAAATTACGCATTAGCATTACAATATGCTGATCAGGTAATTGCTGCGGGTCCTGCTTTGGCAGTGTCAAATACTGGTTTACCAGCGGGTACTGTAGGTTCTACTGCATGGAATAATGCATTCTACAGCCAAACTACCTTTTCAAACAATCCTTACAAAAGAATGTTTACTGACCCAACAGGTGCGGGTTACCAAGGTGAGATTATCTTATCCTTTGAGATGGGTACCAGCAAAAGTGCTGTTGCAGGATTATTCTATTTTAACAGAACACAATTTTCTGGAGGACCATACCATGAAATGGACAGAAACGTATTTAATCTGTTAGAGCAAAATACTAATGCTGCCCACCAATCTAACGATATCAGAAGATACGTTTACATTGACCCAACCAGTAAAATTGACCAGCCAGGTTATACAGGATCAACTGCTCCTTATTTTGATACAGATGGTAACTACAAGTTTACAGACGTATTATGTATAGACAAATATCCTGGTAAAGTTGGAACTAACAGAGAGTTGCAAAGTGACTACAAAATCTTCAGAATGTCTGAAATGTACTTCATCCGTGCAGAGGCTTTAATTGCTGCAGGTGATTTAACAGGAGCTGCAAATGCTGTTCAGGCTGTTAGAATTGCAAGAACTTTCAGAAATTCACCACCAGCATTGCCGGTTTATGCTAATGCTACTGCTGCTTGGGCTGATGTTCTTTTGGAAAGAAGATTGGAGTTGTACTTAGAAGGACACAGATATATCGACTTGAAAAGGTTAGGTACTCTTGCTAATGCTGGAATCGACAGATATTCAAGAGACTGCGAGCAGGTAAATGTTTGTTCAATTCCAACTACTGACACTAGATTTACAGCGCCAATTCCAATTAGAGAAATGAACGCTAATCCACAGATGGAGCAAAATCCTGGTTACGACCAATAAGATAGGCTTTATTTATAAATCTAAACATCCCATTTTTTATTAAATGGGATGTTTTTTTATGATTTTATTTTATATTTTTTTACTTAACTTTGCTATCCTTTTGGAACAGATTTAATTTGCTCAAAGCCATTGATATAGATTGCCTGCCGCCATTTTTTCAAAGGGACTATTACAACAACCATTTTAAAAAAAAATTCATGAAAAAAAACAACATTGTTTTATTGGCTTCACTTTTTTTAGCTTTTTGTGTAAATGCACAAAATCGGATAAAAGAAAACGCACCTTTTCAAAAGGTAGTTCGTTTTGATGAAGCTATCTCAAAAGAAAATGCCATTAAGTATTTTTTGAAACAACAGGGATTGGATTCTGATAATTCTTTTGTTGCTGCCAGAAGTACTTCTGATGAGACTGGGATGGTTCATCAAAGGCATCAACAATTTTACAAGGGCTTGAAAGTTGAATTCGGAACTTTAATCACGCACAGTAAGAATGGGAAAGTGACTCTGATTAATGCAGAAGTCTATAAAGCACCATCTTCAAACCTTGTGCCTTCTTTGACTCAGGAACAAGGCTTAAACAAAGCAATCAATAATGTCAATGCCACAAAATACTTATGGGATGATCCAAAGCAGGCAGAAGTTGTAGGCTATCAAAAACCTCAGGGAGAATTATTGTTGTTTCCTATTGTTAATACGGGCGAAGTAAAATTGGCCTATAAATATGACATTTATGCTATCGAACCGGTTTCAAGACAGGAGATTTATATAGATGCAAACAATGGACAGGTTTTATATAAAAATCCTGTGATTAAACATCTTACCAATTCCACAGTTAAAACTAATGATAAACAACAGGTTGAAAACTTTGAAGCTTTGGTAACTGGAAATGCCTTTACCAAATATAGTGGGCAAAGAAGCATCCAAACCCGATTTGACACACCGCTGAATATGTTTGTATTGGATGACCAAACCAGAGGCAACGGAATTATTACCTACAATTGCGAGAGAATAGTTGCCACTTACCAAAATGTACATTTCAAAGACAACGATAACAATTGGACTGCGGCTGAACATGCCAACACGTTTTGGGATAATGCTGCGTTGGATGCACATTGGGGAGCTGAAATGACTTTTGATTTTTGGAAAACAGTTTTCAATAGGAATAGTTATGACGATAATAATGGAGACATCAGAAGTTATGTGCATTACAAACAAACAAATGCAAATTTTGACAATGCTTTCTGGAACGGATCTTTCATGACTTACGGTGACGGAACTGCAGGAAAACCTTACACCACAATTGATATCTGCGGGCATGAAATTGGACATGCTGTTAATACATATACTGCAGCATTAGCTTACCGTAATCAGTCAGGAGCTATGAATGAAGGCTTTTCAGATATTTGGGGTGCCTGTATCGAACACTTCGGAAGAACCGGAGCTATCACAGGAACACCTGTTGCAAATGTTTGGAAAATTGGAGAAGATTCTACGAATGGAGGATTAAGATCGATGAGCAATCCATTATCATTAGGTGATCCGGACACTTTTCAGGGAACCAATTATGTAGTTACAGGTGATGACGGATTTTGTACACCAAATGCAAATACTAATGATTACTGTGGTGTTCATACCAATAGTGGCGTCCTGAACAAATGGTTCTACCTTTTAACGGCTGGAGGTTCTGGGACAAACAATGCTCCAATTGCAGACAGGGATACTTACAATGTTGTTGGTGTTGGAATGCAGAAATCATCACAAATTGCTTATTATCTTGAAAGAGATTATTTAACGCCAAATTCAACATTCTTCGATGCAAGGGTTATGTCAATTGAGCTTGTGAAAACTTTATATTGTACAAGTGCACCTGAAGTTGCAGCAGTGACCAATGCCTGGTTTGCTGTGAATGTGGGAACCAGTTTTGTAAATGCTGCGAATGACGTTAGCCAGGAAAGCCTTGTAGGGAACAATTCTGCAAATTGTGGTACGCCAAATGTAATTCAAACAGTTACTTTTAGAAACTTAGGCTCAAACGCGCTTACATCTGTTACCATTACTTATAATATCGATGGCGGAAGTAATTCAACTGCAACGTGGACAGGAAACCTTTCTACTTGTTCAGTTGGAACTCAGCAATTGACAATCAATACAGGAAGCCTTACACCAGGAGTACACACTTTAAATGTTACAACTACTACTACCGGAGACGGAGTGGTATCAAACAATGCAAGGTCAAGTTACATCTATGTTAACCAAAGCGGAGTTATTGGCCAGGTAAATACTTTTGAATCTGCCGCCGATAATTTACTTGCTTCAGATGAACCATTTGCTGCAACATCATTATGGCAGAGAGGAATTATCAACAAACCTAATCTAACTAGTGCAGTTGCTGATAATTCAAATGTATACGCTACCGGATTAACAAATCCTTACACAAGTGATACAAAAGCATATCTGACTTCAAGATGTTACGATTTATCGCAAACAGCTAATCCACTTTTGAAATTCCACATGGCATTTGATTTACAGTATAGTGGTGATATTTTATACATGCAGTATTCAACAAATGGTGGAAGCACATGGAGTCGATTAGGTTCAATGTCTGATCCGAACTGGTATACAGCGGATACAGGATGCCCAACATGCGTTGGCGGAGAATGGACTGGTGATGCAGGAAGCATCAACGGAAGCGGTTTCCCTAATGGAGCAAAAAGATTGTATAGTTACAATTTAGCTGCATTTGGTTCGGCTTCTCCAAGCCCACAAACCAATATGTTGTTCAGGTTTGTATTCCAATCAGATGCTACAGACAATTACGATGGAGCATTCATAGATAACTTTGTTATTGAGGCTGCACCATTAAGCAATGAAGAATTTACAGCAAACACGGTGAGCATTTATCCAAACCCGGCAAACAATGCCCTGAACTTCAGTGTCCGCAATGGCGTGAATGTTTCGGCAGTTACCATCAATGACGTTTCAGGAAAACAGATTTATAAATTGGCAAATTTGTCCAATAATTCAATTGATGTTTCGAGCCTTGCGTCCGGAGTTTATTTTATAACCTTTAAGACAGACAATAGTTCGGTTACCAAGAAATTTATAAAAGAATAAACTTTTATCCGATAATAATTAAAACCACCTTTATGGTGGTTTTTTTATGATTTTATTACAAATAGTTTTATGTATTTTTGCTTCGAAATGTTTTAAGATGAAATACTTTTTAACCGTACTCTTTTTATTGTGCTTTTCGTTTGGTTTTTCCCAGATGGGGAAATCAACTGATGCTGCAAAGGATGTTCCCAAAAAGACTCCGAAAGCGGCTTTTGACCAATACAGGATTATCACTTTGCAAAAGGATACCACTTATGTAGATACGTCGCTCACAATAAAAAAGGAATACGAATACAACTATTTGCGAAAAGATATTTTTGGGCTTTTGCCGTTTGCAAATGAGGGACAGACATATGCGGTTCTTGATTTCGGATTAAAAAATTTCACCTCTTTTCCCGAAATAGGTTTCTCAGGCAAACAATTCAATTATCTGGGTGTTAACGATATTAAATATTATTCAGTTGCAACACCGGTGACCGAGCTGTATTTCAAGACAACCATGGAGCAAGGACAATCCGTTGATGCCTTTATCACGGTAAATACTTCCGAACGTTTCAATATGTCAGTAGCGTTCAAGGGTTTGCGTTCTCTGGGTAAATACATCAACCAGCTTTCAAGTACCGGAAATTTCAGATTTACATCAAGCTACAATACCTTAAACAAAAGATATTACCTAAACTTCCATTTTACCGGACAGGATTTCCTGAATGGTGAAAATGGCGGAATCACAAACGTTGATGATTTCGAAAGCGAAGACGGAGCCTTTTCAAATCGTGCCCGATTGGAAGTGTATTTGACCGATGCTACCAGTTTTATGAAAGGCAAAAGGATTTTCTTTGACCATAATTTCAGGATTAATGGCAAGAAGGGAGACAACAATCTCTACCTGACGCACCAATTCAATTACGAGCATAAGTTTTTTAATTACTATCAAAAAACGCTGCTTTCTACCGTAACCATTGATGAAAATGAGATTCAGGTAGCACGTTTTGGCGAGTCTTATGTTCCGGGCGACATCAACGACCAAACGCGTTATACACGATGGTACAATAAGGCCGGAGCAATTTATGAAAATTCCCTGTTGGGAAAATTCCAGTTTTTTGGCGAGGCTTTCCGATATAATTATTACTATGACAAAGTGCTGATTCTGGATTCGGGCGTAATCCCAAACAGGATTAATGACGAAATCTATACTCTTGGCGGGCAATACGATTACAGGAAAAATAAATGGAACGGAACCTTTAGCTATGCCAACTCCATTTCAAACCAACCGATGTCTAACTTTGATTCCAAACTGAAATATAAGCTGAATGACAAAAACGAATTTGTTTTCCAATACCAATTGCTGAATAAAATCCCGGACCATATTTACAACCTGTATCAAAGCAGTTATGTAGCTTACAACTGGCACAATGATTTCAAAAACGAGAAAATCAATAATCTTGAGGCAACAGCCAAAACGCAATGGTTTGACGCTTCGGTGCAGGTAAGCTCCATAAAGGACCATCTGTATTTTAGCGCCGATCCTTCAGAAGAACGCCAACAGCTTATTTCCCCAAAACAATACGATAAAACGATAAATTATTTGTCCGTAAAAGTGAGCCGAGAATTCAAATGGTGGAAACTGGCATTAGACAACACCCTATTGTACCAAAAGGTTGACCAGGAAGAGGACGTGCTCAATATTCCTCAAATTACAACAAGGAATTCGCTCTATTTTACCGATTATTTCTTCAAAAAAGCATTGTACCTCCAAACCGGATTTACCTTTAATTATTTTACCAAATATTACATCAACGATTACAATCCGGTAACGGTTGAGGCATTTGTACAAAACGAAAATAAGGTTGGCGATTTCCCAATGCTCGATTTCTTTGTCAACGCCCGAATCCGTCAAACCAGGATCTTCTTCAAACTCGAACATTTCAACTCCAAGATAACCGGCAACGATTTCTACACCGCGCCTAATTATCCGTACCGCGATTTCATAATCCGATTCGGATTGGTATGGAATTTCTTCCAATAATGTCATTGCGAGGAACGAAGCAATCTGTTGTAGATTAGGAACGAAAGGTTTGGGCATTGCCAGCAGTCGTAATTCCTGCTTTTCGCTATACTTCGGTATCGCTCCAATCAGGGTTATTGAGTAAACCATTTTAATTTTTGGAAACCATATAAATAGACATTACATTTGTCACAAATAAAAGAAGTCTTTATTCTTTCTTCTTTTTTCTATTCTCTAAAAAAATGAAATACGCAGAAAATATATTAGGGACTATTGGCAACACGCCATTAGTAAAACTTAACAAAGTCGTAGAAGGAATCGACGCTTTGGTTTTGGCCAAGGTAGAAACCTTCAATCCGGGGAATTCCACAAAAGACCGTATGGCACTTAAAATGGTTGAAGATGCCGAAGCCGACGGAAGGTTAAAACCAGGCGGAACCATCATTGAAGGAACTTCAGGAAACACCGGTATGGGATTGGCGCTTGCCGCAATCGTAAAAGGCTACAAATGTATTTTTGTAATCACCGACAAACAATCCAAGGAAAAAATGGATATCCTTCGCGCCGTTGGTGCTAAGGTTGTGGTATGCCCAACAGATGTTGAGCCAACAGATCCACGTTCATACTATTCGGTATCCAAAAGGCTGAGCACTGAAATTCCAAATTCCTGGTACGTAAACCAATACGATAATCCCTCAAACGCAAAAGCGAATTATGAGCAAACCGGACCAGAAATCTGGGAACAGACTGACGGGAAAGTGACTCATTTCGTTGTTGGAGTTGGAACAGGAGGAACCATTTCCGGAATCGGAAAATATTTGAAAGAGAAAAATCCCAACATCAAAGTTTGGGGAATCGATACCTATGGTTCTGTGTTTAAAAAATACCACGAAACCGGAATCTTTGACGAAAACGAAATCTATTCCTATATCACAGAAGGAATCGGAGAAGACATTTTGCCAAAAAACGTTGACTTTTCAATCATCGACGGATTTACCAAAGTAACCGATAAGGATGCTGCGGTGTATACCCGAAAAATCGCTTTGGAAGAAGGAATCTTTGTTGGGAATTCTGCAGGTTCATGCATCAAAGGATTGCATCAGCTAAAAGAACATTTTACAAAGGATGATGTGGTAGTGGTTTTGTTCCATGATTCGGGAAGCCGTTATGTGGGAAAAATGTTCAACGACGACTGGATGCGCGAAAGAGGGTTTTTGGATGAGGATATCACCAAAGCCGAAGATGTGATCAAAGACCATAAAGACAAACCATTGGTAGTCGTTCGTACAGAGGAATTGGTTTCGCATGCGATTGAGCGTTTGAAAAAATACAATATCTCACAAATTCCCGTAATTGATACTACTGGTTTTGTTGGAAGTTTGGACGAAACCGATTTGTTCAGAAGCTATGTAGAAGACAAGAACATCGCTGAAAAGCCAATCCGTGAAATCATGGGAAAACCGTATCCGATTGTAAAAGCGAATACACCAATTGAGGAAATCTCCAAGTTAATCAACAAGGAAAATCAAGCAGTATTGGTTGATTTAGGCGACGGAAAACACCATATCATTACGAAACATGATATTATAAGCTCGATTAAGTAAACTTAATTAGAAGCAAGAAGCAATAGCCAAGAAGCAAGATTTTAAAGTCTTTTTTCTTGGCTCTTTCTTCTTTTCTCTTTTATTCTCCAATCAAAACACCCGAAACATTCCACGAACTGAAGCTGCTTCCTTCGGGCAGTCCTTGCGGAATTTTTATTTGAATGGAATGGCTTCCGGCTTCAAGGTTCCCTAAATCAATATAAATTGGATTGGTGACTGTTCCCGGGCACCAATTGGCACGGCTGTAATCAGAAGAAGACAAACCGTTAGGGAAATTCCCTGACGCAGGATTTGACAAACGATATGAACCGCAATCCTGACGCCATGGCGTAAAAGCAAATGCTTCCTTTCCGTCAAGGTAAATACTGTTTTTCTTCGGTACAAATTCATCCCCATTTTCCCAGCCACCATGACCGGTTGTGATATAACGCAGCCTACAGTTTTTCAAGGCTTTGTCTAATTTAAAATTTACTTCAAGTCCTTTGTCATTATTGAACATCGTTCCATATTCCTGCCCAGCCATTTCCATTATGTTATTGGTACAGAAGAGCGGCACTATCTGCAACGGAGCAACTTTGTTTTCATCCTCATTGTGAATGGTAATATTTGCCGTAACCTTGTGTCCGCCTTTGTCATAATTGCCGATGAAAATTCCAACCCAAACTTCCTGATTGCTCAGCCTTGCCCTTAAATCGGATATATCCTGACGATAGAACACATTTTCAGCCCAGGTTTTGTCCTTTAACTGAAGCGTGTTGTACTGCTTCACTCCAAAAGGCGTATAGAAACGCATCAATTCCACCACAGGATTGTAATTTTCAGTTGTTGTTACACCTTGGTATTCCTTGCCATTTCCATTGGTATAAACAGGAAGGGCACTTTTCCCATTTTTCAAACCATCCATAAAAGAAGTGGCCTTATCTATCGGAATGATAAAAAACGAACCGGTCCTGTCGTAAGCATCACCGTTGGATTGTTCGGTTATGTCTGCAAAAACCTGGCTTCCAACCTTTATTTCCGGAATCTTAATTTTCCTTACGGCAATGGTTCCGTTGGCAAATCTCAGTATGCTGTCATTCGACTTCGATGAATCGGAAAAGTTGATGATTTGATCTTTGAAAATGCTGATTGTTGTAAAGCGGCTTTTCCAAAGAAGATCTTTATACGTCAAATTGTCGACTTCCTTCATTGTGATGGGTTCGATAGAGGCGGATTTGTTTTTTTCTATTTTAGTTGCAGTAATTTCAAAATTCCCATTACGAACCACTTGTAAAACCAATCCCAAATTCTGTCCTAAGGTAGTTGGCGCTCCTTTTATTTTTAAACCATCGGTATACCACAATTCGATTGTATTTGAATTGACAATCGTTTTTGCTTTTTTGCATGTATGACCCAATATCTTTTTTGTTTCGGGAAGCAGTTCAAAACTCTGTTTCGCAAGCGAAAGGCTGTCGCGCGTTTGGATAGCCCTGTCAGTGGCTAATATTGCATACTGATTGATTGAATTGCTTTTTCGTGCTATTATCGTATATTCCATTGGAAAATGATCCCATTTGTAGTTGTCGTTGTCCTGACTCGTTAGCATAGTGTTTTCACCCGAAGCATATACGACAATAGGATCCTGCCCTTCAATCAAAGTCCCGTTCGAGCTTTTGAGATAAGTTATCCTGTAATTTTGGGAAAACGAGCTTCCATAAATCGCGATAAAAACTAAGAAAAGTAATTTTTTCATTACAAAAACAATGGTTATTAAAGTAAAATTCTTACTTTAGATGAAAAATTAGGATTGTGAAAGAAGATTTCCTTCATTATATATGGCAATATAAGAAGTTTGACTTTTCAAACCTAGCAACTGTGGCTGGAGAATCAATCACAATCCAAAAATGTGGAAGTTACCTGCAACAGTGTGGTCCTGATTTTTTTAATGCCCAAATAATAATCGGCAGTCAAAAATGGGCTGGGAATGTTGAAATCCATGTGAGGTCTTCCGATTGGTACCTGCATCATCATGAGGATGATTCAAATTATGAGAACGTAATCCTGCATGTGGTTTGGAAATACGATATGCCGGTTTTTAGGAAAGACAATTCAGAAATTCCTGTTTTGGAAATTCGGCAGTATATTCCAAATGAAATTTTGGAGAATTACCATTCCCTGATTACATCAAAAAATTGGATTTACTGCGAAAACCAAATTGTGGCTATTGATTCTTTTGTTTTGGAAAATTGGCTGGAGCGATTGTTTTTGGAACGCTTGGAGCGGAAATCCATTTCGGTACAAGAGCTTTTGTCTGTAACAGAAAATGATTGGGAAGCAGTTTTGTTCTGCATGCTGGCCAAAAATTTCGGATTGAATACCAATGGGGAAACCTTTTTGAAAATAGCCAAATCGGTTCCGTTTTCAATCATAAGAAAGGAAAGCCTCGAGGCAGCTAATTTAGAAAGCCTGCTTTTGGGAAGAGCCGATTTATTTCCGATGGATATCCAGGATAATTATACAAAAGATTTAAAAAAGCGATTCGATTATATCATCCAGAAATACCAGCTGAAGCGGATAATTGTTGAGCCCGTTCAGTTTTTCAAACACCGCCCCGATAATTTCCCCACAATTAGATTGGCGCAATTGGCAATGGTTTATCAGAAGGAGCCCAACTTATTTTCGAAACTGATTGCTGCAAGATCTCTGGAAGAATTGTATCAATTGTTTGAGGTTTCCACTGCGGATTATTGGCAGACACATTATCAATTCGATAAAGAAAGCCCCAAAAAGAAAAAACAGCTTTCAAAATCGTTCATCGATTTGCTGATCATCAATACCATAATTCCGATACAGTTTGCTTATGCCAAAAGCCAGGGAAAGGAAATTTCGGAATTCCTATTGGCTTTGCTTAAACAGGTTACTGCCGAGAAAAATACCATTGTTGGCAAATTTTCAGATTTTGGGATTAAAGCCAAAAATGCTTTTGAAACACAGTCGCTGCTGCAGCTCAAAAATGAATATTGCGATAAGAATAAATGTTTGCAATGCGCTCTTGGAATTCAGCTTTTAAAAGAGTAATTTTAACGTTTTAAATCAAAAAATGTCACTGATAATCCAGTTAAAATACTTCTTCGAAAAGCATGGCTTTCATGTTTCATCCCGTTTGGCAGACAAGCTAGGGATGAGGGCTTCCAATGTGCGCCTGTTTTTCATTTACATCACTTTTGTGACGGCTGGTTTATGGTTTAGTGTCTATTTGACGTTAGCTTTTTGGATTAAACTCAAAGATTTGATCCGAGGCAAAAGAACGTCAGTTTTTGATTTATAATATGGTAAAAAACGATTCAATTTTAAATTCGGTTTTGGGTTATTCCAAAAGCCAGCGTATTGGCATCATACTGTTTTTCCTGATTATCCTTCTGGCTCAGGGAATATATTATTTCTGGGATTTTAATAGTACTACGAATTTCGGCAACGAAAAAACTAAATGGCTTGCCAATCAAAATGTCATTGACAGCTTAAAGCTGGAAAACAAAAATCTCAAACCAACCATTTATCCCTTTAATCCAAATTTCATTTCTGATTTTAAAGGCTATAAATTGGGAATGTCTGTTGCTGAGATTGACCGGCTGTTAGCGTACAGAAAACAAAACAGGTTTGTGAATTCCGCCGAAGAGTTCCAGGCTGTAACCAAAGTTTCCGATTCTTTATTGAATGTTATTTCGCCTTATTTCAAATTCCCGGATTGGGTAAGAAACAAAAAATATAACGCTCCGTCATTTGCCAAAAAGGATTTTCCAAAATCGGAGAAAATAATTGTCCTCGATATCAATCAGGCAACGAAAGAGGATTTGATGAAAGTTTACGGAATTGGCGATAAAATCTCTGACAGGATTTTGGAACAAAAACAAAAATTGGGAGCGTTCGTTTCTATGGAACAGATGAATGATATCTGGGGTTTGTCACCAGAAGTTATCGAAAAAATAAACGCAGCTTTTGTGGTTAAATCCATTGCAAGTGCTAAAAAAATCAATATTAATAATGCTTCTGTCAAGGAGTTATCGCAGTTTCCTTTTTTCAGATACCAATTGGCAAAGGATATTGTCGTTTACCGAACGATGAATGGAGACCTAAAGCTTGAGGATTTGTCAAAAATTAAAGGATTTCCCGATGATAAAATAAAGATAATTGCCTTATATTTGGAATTCTAAAAAACCAGATAAAATAGCGTAGTTATATGAATTCAATGTACTTTACAGAAGAGCACGAATTATTTAGGGAAAGTCTAAAGGATTTTCTCCGTATTGAAGTCGTGCCACATATTGAAAAATGGGAAAAAACCGGTACAATCGAGCGCTTTATCTGGAAGAAGTTTGGAGATATGGGCTTTTTCGGATTGGCCTACCCTGAAGCTTATGGCGGATTGAACCTGGATTTATTTTACACCGTTGTATTACTCGAAGAACTTCAGAAAATAAAATCTTCCGGATTTGCTGCAGCAATGTGGGCGCATGCCTATTTGGCGATGACCCATTTAAATGCAGAAGGAGACGAACGAATCAAGCAGGAGTATCTGGCTCCAAGCATTTCGGGAGATAAGATTGGAGCGTTGTGTATTTCCGAACCTTTTGGTGGAAGCGATGTTGCAGGTATGCGTACAACAGCAACAAAAAAAGGAGACAAATATGTTATCAACGGATCCAAAACATTCATCACAAACGGAGTTTATGCCGATTATTATGTTGTGGCTGCTAAAACGAACCCTGATTTAGGCAATAAAGGAATAAGCATGTTCCTTGTGGACACCAACCTGAATGGAATTACAGCTACAAAGCTGGATAAATTGGGTTGGAGAGCCTCCGATACCGCTGAGATAGCTTTTGATAATGTTGAAATTCCAGCAGAAAACTTAATGGGAAAAGAAGGAAAAGGCTTTCCTTATATCATGCAGCATTTTGCATTGGAGCGATTGATTATGGCGATAAATGGACATGCAAGAGCCGAATATGCAATTGACTACACCATTGATTATATGGCGCAGCGCGAAGCATTTGGAACTACAATCAATAAGTTTCAGGCATTAAGGCATACTATGGTTGACCATGCCACTGAAGTGGAACACTGCAAAATATTTAATTATGCTGCTGTAGCCCGATTGGATAAAGGAGAGTACGTAGTTAAGGAAGCCACAATGGCTAAATTAAAATCTACAAAAGTGGCAGATGAAACTATTTATAGCTGCCTTCAAATGCTTGGCGGATATGGTTATATGGAGGAATATCCTTTGGCACGTTTGTTAAGAGACAGTCGTCTAGGGCCAATAGGTGGAGGAACTTCGGAAATCCTTCGGGAGATTTTATCTAAAATGATCATTGATAAACAAAACTATCAGCCTGCAGTAAAAAATGATAAAGAGGAGCAAAGGCTTTGAAATAAAAGATTCACTAATTCATTAAAAAGTATAAATAAAAAAAGCGGGTTGAAATTTTTCAACCCACTTTTCGTTTAAAAACTAACCACAATTTAGTCTTTAATAAATTTTAAAGTCTCTACATAATCTTTACTTGATACTTTTACAAAGTACACACCATTTGAAATGTTGGCTAAGCTAACAGGTATGGTTGTAGCATCTGAAGCTGTATTGATTTCATTTTGATATACTAATCGGCCATTTATATCAATCACATTGATACCAACTGTTGTATTTTGGAATGCTGGAAAATCCTTGATTGCGATTTCAAAAATCCCGTTGTTTGGGTTTGGATACAAAACGATAGACGAATCATTTCTGCTCTCAGTACTTGCAGCTGAAGCATTCTTTGGATATACAATAGGTGCACAATCAATTGAAAGGTTAGGGTTGATTTTTAAAGTAACCAATCCGGTTGCATTTGGCTTGAAAACCGTTGCCGAATTTCCTTTGACCTGTATTTGATTTTTTGCGGTAAAGTCGGCCACACAGTTATCCCTAAATGTAACATTCTCAATTTTTAAATTGTTGTTGATTTTATCCAATTTGAAATTGAATCGGTTAAAGATATGATTGTCAATCACCGCATTCCCGTTAACCTTTTTCATCTCGTCGACAAATTCTACAGCATCTCCTGTGTCTAAAGCACCAGCACCAATCTGTCCCTGGAAAATTGAATTCAACGCCGTTATCGATTCTACATCTTTAGACGTCAATTTCAGAATGCAGTCCACCTCGTCGGGTGTTATGCAACCATTCACACTCACCATCAGGGCAGCAGTACCTGAGACTCTTGGAGCCGATCCCGATGTTCCGCCACCTGTATATACAATTGGATGCCCGGCTTGTTCAGAATAAATATCGAATCTGAAGGTACTTCCGGTAGGAGCTAAAATGTCCACATTAGGGTTAGAGGTGTGTGAGCGGGTTAAACCATTTGGACTTGTGATGTAATTGGGATTTTCATGCCATTGAGGCCATCCGTTGTACAAGACGACAAAAGGGTTGTAGGGATCATTACCATTAATGGTTCCGGCAAACTGGCCTTGAAATCCACCATAACATTCAATTCCTGTTGGCGATGTACAGCAATATGTTGGAGGCGTTGGCTGTAACGGCAGCGTAAAGGGATACTTATGCGCAACAGAAGATACAGAGATTACTCCGTCATAACTTGCCGGAAATCCAAATTGTGTTCCTGTCCATGAGGGACCACTCTGAGTTCCTCCATCCGGCAGATAATCCGTTGTTGTCTGATAGGACGACCTGTTTCCGGCCGAGGCTACAAGAACAACCTTATAATGAGTTCTAAGCGAATCGACAACCATTTGGTCCGCCTCGTGATACCCTGCCGCATAACTGGAATACATGTAGGCCCAACTCATATTGATAACCCTTACGCCAGTTTGAGCCAAAGCTATCAGATTGTTATAATCTCCATAAGCAGTCCCTTTGATTTTGCAGTCATAACAAACTCCCGTTGAGCCATAATTGTTGTTTCCCTGAGCGGCAGCAATTCCGGCAACACCTGTTCCGTGCCAGGTCGTTATATCGTTTACATTATAAGGCAGGTTTTGATAAGATCCGGGATTTACGAAGCTTACCTTTCCTGCATAATCTGTATCAGTTGTCATGATACGGGCGTCCGAAATACCAATGGTCATTCCGTTGCCGGTTGTGATGTTCCAGGCTTTTTGTGCATTCATATAATCCAAATCATCCCTGTTGATATCGGCACCTGTATTCCCATTGGGATTTGTCGAGCCATAATCGTTAGGGTACGTCATCAACTCAGCCACATCATTTGTTAAATCATCGTATTTCCTGTAAACCGATGGATAAGTTGTGATCAAATCATTTGCTAAGGTACTGCTTTCGGTTTCTACCATTAATACCCTTGCGAAGCTTTCCCATGTTGGAAGTGCAGCCGGAAAAGCTTTGTCAAAGCGCGTGATTTTATATTTGCCAAAAAAAGTCTGCAGGCCAGGATTCGTTCCGTTGTAAACCAAATAATTGCCTTGTTTGGAAAAAGTTGGTGCGCTTGACGAATTGTATAAGTACATATAATACTTATAGGTTTTTTGCCCATAGCTGTATGTTAGGAACAGGCAGCAAAAAAGGATTAGTATTTTTTTCATAATTTCATGTTTTAGATGTTAAACGATGAAATTACTTATTGCCCATTTTAGCTTCTAAAGCCTCAATCCTTTTGTTTTGAGCGATGATGTAAAGCGTTAATTCTTCAATTTTTTCTTGTTGGATTCTTGCCATTTCACCCACGTTAATACCTTCGTCTTTTACCTGTGCTGCAGAAGGAACGTTAGGCAAGTGACCATTTTCATTGATAAACTCCTCAACTTCTGATAATGGCTTTAAGTTATAGTCTTTCGCAAAAACATAATCTGCCCATGTAGTTGCCAGAGCAACTCTCATTTCCTCAGTAAGAAGTCCGCCTTTTACAAACAAAGTATAATTAGGAATACTTACACCACCAACAGATGTTGGAAACGTACCAAAAGGAGTTGTGTTATTACCACCAATGGCTACTTTACCATTTAGTTTCAATTGGTCGGCAGCAAAATCCCCCCAAATCAAAGGATTGCTATTGGTTGAGTTGTCTATAAACAGGTTGTTGCTCAATGAACTGCCAAGTTGGTTTGCGGTTGGACCTACATTCGAACCTACAAAAACATTTCCTGAACCTGCATTATTGGAACCAGAACTAAATCCTAAGTAAGTATTGTTGCTTCCGGTGTTGTTTTTATATCCGGCTGATGCACCAAAAAAGGCATTTTCATTACCACCATTGTTAACTATTCCGCTTGAAGCACCATAAAAACTATTGCTGTTTCCGGTTACTGTATATCCTGGTGTTCCCGGAGCTGGAGTAGAACTTGAACTTCCATAACCACTTTTGTAACCTGTGTAAGTGTTAGAGTTTCCTGAAGTAATGGAGTTTCCGGAATTTTGCCCAATGAAGGTGTTGCTGCCAGTTGCTGCTGTTGTTCCTGTAAAGAACCTTCCTGCATTCGCACCATAGTATGTACAGGAGTTGCCACCTAATGATCCGGCTAAGTTTCCACCACTTGTCAACGTTGTAGTTGAAGCCACATTTTGAGCGTTAGCTCCAAAAAGTCCTGCAAGTAATAAACCTGCTGCTAATAATTTTTTCATAATTTTAGAGTTTTTAATTGATATTTCGTTGTTTAATTTTTAATAAATTTTATTGTTTTTGATTGTTGATTTTCGAGATCGATTTTTACGATGTAAATAGCCCTTTTGAGTTCGGTTGCCGGTATGGTATAATTGTTTGTGGGGATTGTTTTTTCTTTGATTACCAATCTTCCGGATAAATCATAAAGTGAGAAACCAATAATTCGTTCACTATTAGAAGTTATTTGGATATCGTTGTAGGACTGGTTTAAGAGGATATCAGTTTTGGGATTTGTATTTAGGGCTTTTCCGCCAGTTCCAAATCCGGGTCTTGGCCTAATGACTGTTCCTTTACTTCCTCCTAATTTGTTGTTTTCAGGATCTGATATAATGATGACGTTGGTTGAAGATGGAGTTACAGTCGTACAGACTGCGCTTTGTATTTCACCCGAAATGGTAGCTGATGGAACTTCAATTGTAAAAATTATCTCTTCATCAGAGACATAAAGATATTGTTCAAAATCCCCTGCAAGAGGAATATGCTGAGCAGACAGATTGCTTTTTGCCAGCAAAATAATTAATAAAACGAAGAGACCTTTTTTCATGATTTTAAGAATTAAATGTTAATCAAAATTAGTTTTATGTTCGATAATAAAAATACCATAAAAACGTTATTTTTTGTAAATTTCAAAACATGAAAAAGGTATTTTTAGCGACTTTGTTTTTCTTTCAATTGGCCTATAGCCAAAACAACGAAAAGGCCATTGAAGGCTTAATCGAAGATTTTACAAGAACCCAATTTACCATTCCGGATTCGTCGTACCATTATATAAGGAAAGCTTTAGGCATCGCTCAAAAAGGCAACAGCCCGCAGCTTTCCAATTGTTTGTTTTATATGGGTCGGTACTTTTATAATGAAGGGAATCCTGCTAAAGCAAAACAGTGGTTTTCCAAATCCTTAAACCTTGCCATTAAAACAAACAACAAAAAAGCGTTAGCGCTTAATTATAATCTGCTCGGGTTAATCGAAATGGATAATGGGAATTATACCTATTCCCTGAGGCTTTTACTAAAATCATTGGATATTGCCGATAAAAATCATTTGGCAAAAAACAAATGCAACGCTTTAAACAATTTGGGGACGTTGTACGAACTGCAGAAAGATACCCTTAAGGCTTTAAAGTGTTATACCGATAATGTGGAAATTGCCAAAGCGAATGATTTTGACGAAGTATTGCTGTATAGTTATATGAGCCTCGGAATCATTAATAGGGCAACCAATAAGGATGATGCCGTCAAATATTACAACCTTGCTTATGGCATTGCCGACAAATTAAATGACGACTACCAAAAGGCCTCAATTTTAGTAAATACCAGCGAAGTATATTTGTCGACTGATTTAGAAAGTAATTATGCAAAAGCATTTGCCTGTTTGAATAAACTCAAGGAAATTGAAACCAGGACTAATAGTCAGGACCATTTATTCTATTATTATTTTAATATGGGAGCCTATTATTCCAAAACAAAAAACTATTCCAATTCTGTAACCATGTACCTCGAAGCTTTAAAGCTTTCAAAGGGCGCCATCGCCACCGAGCAAAAAATCAATTTGTTCCATTCGATTTCCAAAGTTTACAAAAAATCAGGGAATTTTGAAAAAGCGGTCGTGTTCCTCGAAAAATACCACGCATTGCAGGATAGTGTTTTTAGCGTAAAGAAAACAAAGGCATTCGATGAAATCCAGACTAAATATGAAGTCGAAAAAAAGAATTTAAAAATAGATTTGCTTTCAAGGGAAAAAATAATTGAAAAGACCAAAAAAAGGATTGTAATTTACGTTGGGTTGGCACTTGTCATTCCGCTTTTGGCCTTAGTGCTTTTTTACCGAAACCGGATTAAGCTGCAAAAAGTGATACAGGAAAAGGAAAACGAATTATTCCTTAAAGAGAAAACCGAATTGCAGCAACAACAGGAATTGGAACGCATCACCGGAATTGTCGAAGGACAGGACCAGGAACGCAACAGGTTTGCAAAGGAAATCCACGATGGGGTTGGAGGCGATTTGGCCGGGATTAAACTCCAGCTGCACCAAATCAATTCTTCATTACAAAGCGAACCCATAAATGAAATCATCAACCACTTAGGGAATGTTTTTGTTGAATTGAGGAATATTTCCCATGATTTGAGTTTGACTAAAATATCAGACAAAAGCCTGGAAACCCTATTGTTTGAATTGACAAAGGAATATGAAAACAGGGAAGAATTTGCCACAGAGCTCATCATTTTTCCTGATGGCGCGTTGGACAAACTATCATCAATCTTAAAACACCATATCTATAGGATAATCCAGGAATTATTGGCCAACGTTTCCAAACATGCCAACGCAAAAAATGTTTTGTTGAGTTTTACCAAAATGGAGGATAACCTAAACATAATCCTTGAAGATGACGGATGCGGTTTTGAAGTCACTGATAAAAATGGAATCGGATTAAAAAACATTCAGGAAAGGTTGGCAGCCATTAATGGAACGATGGCAATTGAATCGATGCCTAAAGGTGGCACCAGCGTTATTATAGATATCCTAGACTTAAAATTATAAAAATGATTAAGATTGTAATTGTTGACGACCACCAAATGTTTTTAGACGGAATGATTTCAGTTTTGTCAGCTGATGAAGGTTTTGAAATCGTTTTTGTGGAGAGCAGTGCTAAAAAGGCCCTTAAAAAAATTAAGGAAGATATTCCCGATATTGTGATAACCGATATTTCAATGCCTGAAATGAACGGAGTTGAATTTGTCAAAATCCTGAAAAAGGAATTCCCGGAAATAAAGATACTGGTCGTAAGCATGTTTGAAAATATCCTTCCGTTTAAAAACATTGATGGCTTTTTGCTGAAGGAAACAGGTAAGGAGAAATTGATAAAGGTCATTAAGGAAATTGTGCTGAATGATAAAAAGCATTTTGTAGGAGAGCTGAATAACGAAAACTCGATTGATTTTAAAAAATCGATACTGAGTGAAAGAGAGAAGGAAATCATCAGGCTGATTGCCAAAGAATACACAACCGAGGAAATGGCAGAGAAGTTAATAATAAGTAAACATACCGTGGAAGCCCATCGCAAAAACATCTTTTTTAAGCTTCAGGTAAAGAATATTGCAGGATTGATAAAAATAGCGATTCATTTGGGAGTTGTTAAATAAATTCCTCTTCATAATAAGTATAGGTTTTTTACGTTATAGAATAAACTAAACCTTACGATATGAA
Organism: Flavobacterium wongokense; assembly: GCF_021608265.1. GTDB lineage: Bacteria > Bacteroidota > Bacteroidia > Flavobacteriales > Flavobacteriaceae > Flavobacterium > Flavobacterium wongokense. The sequence continues at coordinate 236,094 of NZ_JAKIHP010000001.1, read as the reverse complement.
GAAATTAGCAGTTTTATTTATTATTGGATTGTGTGCATCCTGCACCACAGATTCTGTAGACGACATTACAGATGTAACGATAACAGGTTACCGAATTGAAAAAACCACTAGTCCTGGCTATAACAATGTCACTATTGGAAATTTACTGAATGGCAAACTTTATTCAGAAACCCATCAGGAGACTATAGGTGGTGTAGTCCAGGAACCGACTACGCAACAAATATTTTTTTATAATACAGACGGAACGGTAAACCGTTACGTGCAGCACTATCCATCTTATGACAGGATGGTATACTTATATTATGATGCGGATCAAAATCTGATTGGAGCTAAAACCACACTAATGGGAGGACCTGAAGAATTGTACTATCGATTTGTGCATAATTTAAATAACACGGTATTTTTTGAAAAGATAAATGCTGCTTACGATAATCCGGCTGCAATGGCTTATTCACGAATAGTGCTTCAGTTTAATAATAATGATGATGTTGTTTCGGCAGGCATAGACGCCAATTTTGATGGTGTTGCGGAGAACGCCAATACCTTTCAATATAACAATAACAATATAAGCAGGATTGCGTTTTCAAACGGGACAGTCGTGGATTATGAGTACTCTAACATCATTGACAGTTCTTTATATTTATGGGATAAAAGCATTGGCGGAAAGACAAGGAAGATTATTGCCGCAGAATGTTATTGGGCGGGTCCATCGTCTTACTTTATGGATAATCTTAGCATATCAAAAAATATTTTGCAGGAAAACGCCAGCCTGGCAACATTTCAGGTACTGCCAAATAATTTTTATCAATCGAAAACACTAACACTGGATACCAGTGGTACTACGGTCACACAGTTTTTCTTTGATTAAAGCAGGGCATGCGTTAGCGATTGCAGCAAGTACCGCGTACTGCGGAAAGCGCGGCCGAAGGCAACGCCCAAAATAATTTAAAATTTATAATTGCTTCGCCAATTCAAAAAATAAAAATATTTATTTTTTTCGGGTCAAAATTCAAAATAAAGTATATCTTTGCGCCCACTAAATGAGAGGAGGTGTCTAGATTATGTTAATTATACCAATTAAAGACGGAGAAAATATCGATAGAGCATTAAAGCGCTATAAAAGAAAATTTGATAAAACAGGAACTGTTCGTCAGTTGCGTTCGCGTCAGGCTTTCATCAAACCTTCAGTGGTAAGAAGAGCACAAATCCAAAAAGCTGCTTACATACAGAACTTGAGAGACGGATTAGAAAGTTAGTAGTTAATTTTCTAAAAATATACTAACCGTTAGTAATTAAAGTTTCATAACTTTGATGCTAACGGTTTTTTTATGGGAAATTCTAAAGACAAGTTTCATGATTATTTGCTGCTGGAAAAAAACTATTCCCAGCATACCGTTACGGCTTACCTGAATGACATTGGCTTTTTTGAAGCTTTTTTATCAAACGAATATGACGACAATGATTTGGTTGCGGTCAATTACAATCAGATACGTTCGTGGATTGTTTCGCTTTCAGATGATGGAATTTCAAACTCGTCCATCAACCGGAAAATCTCTTCCTTAAAATCATTTTACAAATTTTTGCTCAAGACAAAGCAAATCGACTCGAGCCCACTTTTAAAGCACAAGGCATTGAAATCGCCCAAAAAAATCCAAATCCCTTTTTCAGAAAAGGAACTCGATATGGTTTTGAACCAAATTGCCTACAAGGAAGGCTATGAAGGATTACGGGACAAACTGATTGTGGACCTGTTTTATACCACGGGAATCAGAAGGACCGAGCTGATTAATTTGAAAGTCCAAAACATTGATTTGTCGAATCAAACCATTAAAGTGCTGGGAAAGAGGAACAAGGAAAGAATTATTCCGATTTTACCTATAATTGGAGATGAGATCAAAAAATATTTGTCTGAAAGGTCACAGCTGCAAGAAGTTAAGGATAGCGAATATTTTTTTCTACTGTTAAATGGAGTTAAATTAAACGATTCGTTTGTTTATCGGCTAATAAATTATTACTTTAGTAATGTCTCTGAGAAGGTAAAAAAAAGTCCTCATATATTAAGGCATACTTTTGCTACACACCTTTTAAACAATGGGGCAGACATAAATTCGGTGAAGGAATTATTAGGACATTCCAGTTTGGCATCAACACAGGTTTATACGCATAACAGTTTGGCAGAGCTCCAAAAAGTGTATAATAATGCCCATCCCAGGAATAAAAAGTAATTCAAATGTTTAATCAATAAAATACTAATTATGAAGGTAAATGTTCATGCAGTTAACTTTACTGTTGACAGAAAATTGGTCGATTTCATTAATGAAAGATTAGCTAAACTTGAAAAATTTTATGATAAAGTAGTCTCTTCTGACGTTTTTTTGAAGGTTGAAAAGACTAGCGAGAAAGAAAATAAAATTGTAGAGGTTAAAATCCATGTTCCGGGAGATGATTTTATGGTTAAAAAACAATGCAAAACTTTTGAGGAAGCAATAGAGGTTTCGGCAGAATCATTAGAAAGATTATTGATTAAAAGGAAGGAAAAAATCAGAACACATATCTAAAATAATTTTTTTTTAAAAATGTTTTGAATAAAGAACAAAAAGATATACATTTGCAGTCCGTTAGAAATAGCGGACTTTTTTTATTGAAGTTGCCAGCGTAGCTCAGTTGGCTAGAGCAGCTGATTTGTAATCAGCAGGTCGTGGGTTCGAGTCCCTCCGCCGGCTCTTTTTTTTATTGAAATATGGTTAGGGGAGATACTCAAGCGGCCAACGAGGGCAGACTGTAAATCTGCTGTGAGAACTTCGCAGGTTCGAATCCTGCTCTCCCCACAAAAGTTTTGATTAAGCGCACGTCAAAAGCTCGCTTTTGAAAGTGCGTGAAAAGCAAAACTTTAGTAAAGGTTCACCTTTACGGATCACCGAGTGAAGCGAGGTAATCCTGTCGTCGGGCTCATAACCCGAAGGTTAAAAGGCAAACGTTTATGATTCCTTGCCGACTTAGCTCAGGGGTAGAGTGCTTCCTTGGTAAGGAAGAGGTCACGGGTTCAATTCCCGTAGTTGGCTCAAATTAAATTGAAAATTGAACACTAATAAATATATATAACTAAGTTTAAAATTAATTAAAATGGCAAAAGAAAATTTTAACCGTAACAAGCCCCACTTAAACATCGGAACGATTGGGCACGTTGACCACGGAAAAACTACATTAACTGCAGCAATCACTAAAGTATTGTCTGATGCTGGATATTGTCAAGCAAAATCATTTGACCAAATTGATAATGCTCCGGAAGAAAAAGAAAGAGGTATTACTATCAACACTTCTCACGTTGAGTACGAAACTGCTAACCGTCACTACGCACACGTTGACTGTCCAGGTCACGCGGATTACGTTAAGAACATGGTTACTGGTGCTGCTCAAATGGACGGTGCTATCTTAGTAGTAGCTGCTACTGACGGACCAATGCCACAAACACGTGAGCACATCCTTTTAGGACGTCAGGTAGGTATTCCAAGAATCGTTGTATTCATGAACAAAGTGGATATGGTTGATGATGCTGAGCTTTTAGAGCTGGTTGAAATGGAAATCAGAGACTTGTTATCTTTCTACGATTATGATGGAGATAATGGTCCTGTTGTTCAAGGTTCTGCTTTAGGTGGATTGAACAATGATCCAAACTGGGTACCAAAAATCATCGAATTGATGGAAGCTGTTGACAACTGGATCGAAGAGCCAGTACGTGACGTTGCTAAACCATTCTTGATGCCAGTTGAGGACGTATTTACAATTACAGGTCGTGGAACTGTTGCTACAGGTCGTATCGAAACTGGAGTTGCTAACACTGGAGATCCTGTTGAAATCATCGGTATGGGAGCTGACAAATTAACTTCTACAATCACTGGAGTTGAGATGTTCCGTAAAATCCTTGACAGAGGTGAAGCTGGAGATAACGTAGGTCTACTTTTAAGAGGTATCGACAAAGCTGATATCAAAAGAGGTATGGTTATCATTAAGCCAGGTTCAGTAAAACCACACGCTAAATTTAAAGCTGAGGTTTATATCTTGAAAAAAGAAGAAGGTGGTCGTCACACTCCATTCCACAATAACTACCGTCCACAGTTCTACGTACGTACAACTGACGTAACAGGAGTTATTTCTTTACCAGCAGGTGTAGAGATGGTAATGCCAGGTGATAACTTAACTATTGACGTAGCTTTATTAAGCCCAATTGCAATGAACGTAGGTTTGCGTTTCGCTATCCGTGAAGGTGGTAGAACAGTTGGTGCGGGTCAGGTTACTGAAATCGTAGAATAATTTAAATAAAATAGAAATTCAGCAGAGAACCATTTGGTGCTCTGCTGTTTTTTAATAATAATCAACGGGCGTAGTTCAAGGGTAGAATAGCGGTCTCCAAAACCGTTGATGGGGGTTCGAATCCCTCCGCCCGTGCAAAAATAAAATACAATGACAAAAGTTGTTAATTATATATCAGAGGCATTTGAAGAATTAAAATCAAATGTTACTTGGCCAGAGTGGTCTGAAGTTCAGCGTTTAACTATTGTAGTGGCTGTATTTTCAATTGTTTTCGCTTTAGCAACATGGGGCGTTGACGAAATGTGTGCCAAAGCAATCGCAGGGATTTTTAATTTGATTAAATCATAATTTCTCTGAAATGGCTGATAATAATGTAAAGAAATGGTATGTGGTTAGAGCTGTAAGCGGACAGGAAAACAAAGTCAAAGCTTACATCGAAACTGAAATCAATAGATTAGGAATGGCTGATTACATTTCCCAGGTCCTTGTGCCTACTGAAAAAGTGGTTCAGGTAAGAGATGGGAAAAAAATAGCTAAGGATAAAGTTTATTTTCCCGGTTATGTAATGATAGAGGCTAATCTGATTGGTGAGATACCACACATTATCAAATCAATTACTGGTGTAATAGGATTTTTAGGTGAAGTAAAAGGTGGTGATCCTGTTCCATTGAGAATGTCAGAAGTTAACAGAATGCTTGGAAAAGTTGACGAGTTGGCTGTGAATACTGACAATCAAAACATACCATATACCATTGGTGAAACAATCAAGGTGGTAGATGGTCCTTTCAACGGTTTTAACGGAACTATTGAAAAAATTAATGAGGATAAGCGTAAGCTGGAAGTAATGGTTAAGATTTTCGGAAGAAAAACACCATTGGAACTGGCTTTTATGCAAGTTGAAAAAGTATAATTTGTTACACTATTATAAACCGCAAACGTCTGCTTCCACAGACCGATGCAATTTTTTATTAAACAATGGCTAAAGAGATTAGTAAAGTAGTTAAACTACAAGTTAAGGGAGGTGCTGCGAACCCATCGCCACCGGTTGGACCTGCTCTGGGAGCTGCTGGTGTTAATATCATGGAGTTCTGTAAGCAATTTAATGCTAGAACACAAGATCAACCTGGCAAAGTGTTACCGGTACAAATTACCGTGTATAAAGACAAATCATTCGATTTTGTCGTGAAAACTCCACCTGCTGCAATTCAATTATTGGATGCTGCTAAATTAAAATCTGGTTCTGGAGAGCCTAATCGTCGTAAAGTTGGTAACGTTTCTTGGGACCAAATCAAAACGATTGCTGAAGACAAGATGACTGATTTAAATGCGTTCACTATCGAATCTGCTATGAGCATGATTGCTGGAACAGCTAGATCAATGGGATTAACTGTAACAGGAGATTCTCCTCTAAACAAAGGATAAGACATGGCAAAATTGACAAAAAAACAAAAAGACGCTGCTTCAAAAATTGAGAAAAACAAATTGTATTCATTAAAAGATGCTTCATCTTTATTGAAAACTGTTGCTTCTGCAAAATTTGACGAGTCTGTAGACATTGCTGTTCGTTTAGGAGTAGATCCAAGAAAAGCAAATCAAATGGTAAGAGGTGTTGTAACCCTTCCTCACGGAACTGGAAAAGATACTAAAGTTTTGGCTTTAGTTACTCCGGACAAAGAAGCTGAAGCAAAAGCTGCTGGAGCTGATTACGTAGGATTGGACGATTACCTTCAAAAAATTAAAGATGGTTGGACAGATGTTGATGTAATCATCACTATGCCTGCTATCATGGGTAAATTAGGACCATTAGGAAGAGTGTTAGGACCAAGAGGTTTGATGCCAAACCCTAAAACCGGTACTGTTACTATGGAGGTTGGAAAAGCGGTTCAGGAAGTGAAATCTGGTAAAATCGACTTTAAAGTTGACAAAACAGGTATCGTTCACGCTGGTATTGGAAGAATTTCTTTCGGTGCAGAGCAGATTACTGAGAACGCCCACGAAATTATTCAAACATTAATCAAATTAAAACCAACTGCAGCGAAAGGTGCTTACATCAAGTCTATTCACTTGTCAAGTACTATGAGTCCTGCTATTGCCTTAGATCCTAAAGCAGTATAATTGGTAGTTAAAAACATTTTATTATGACAAGAGAAGAAAAATCAATCGCGATAGAAGATTTAACTGCAAAGTTGGCTGAAACAAGTGTAATCTACATTGCAGATACTTCTGGATTAGATGCTGAGACAACTTCAAACTTAAGAAGAGCTTGCTTTAAAGCAGGTATCAAATTAGAAGTTGTTAAAAATACTTTGCTTGAAAAAGCAATGGAAGCTTCTACAAATGATTATGGTGATTTACCAACTATTTTAAAAGGTAACTCTTCTGTATTCATTTCAGATACTGCAAATGCTCCGGCTAAGATTATCAAGGATTTCAGAAAAAAATCTGATAAACCAGTATTTAAAGGTGCTTACATCAACCAGGAAATCTACATTGGAGATAACCTATTGGATAGCTTAGCGTCGCTTAAATCTAAAGAAGAAGTTATCGGTGAAATCATCGGATTACTTCAATCTCCTGCTAAACGTATCCTTTCAGCTTTATTGAACAACGCTGAACAAAAAGGAGAAACAGCAGAATAATTAGAGCAGACTAAAAAAATAATAATTAAAGAACATTTTAAACGATAGAAAAAATGGCAGATTTGAAACAATTCGCAGAACAATTAGTTAACTTAACTGTAAAAGAAGTTAATGATTTAGCTACAATATTAAAAGATGAGTATGGTATCGAACCAGCTGCTGCAGCTGTAGTAGTTTCTGGAGGTGCTGCTGGTGGAGACGCTGGTGCTGCTGAAGAGCAAACTGAATTCACAGTAGTACTTAAAGATGCTGGTGCTTCTAAATTAGCAGTAGTTAAAGCTGTTAAGGAATTAACAGGTTTAGGTCTTAAAGAAGCTAAAGATTTAGTAGACGGTGCGCCATCTAACATTAAAGAAGGAGTTACTAAAGCAGAAGCTGAAGGTTTGAAAAAATCTTTAGAAGAAGCTGGAGCTGTTGTTGAATTAAAATAATTCACACCTAGTTTTAGAAACAGGTTTAGGCCTTGGACAAAGCGTCCAAGGGCCTAAACCATTTTTCGTATAATAAAATTATATCCAATTTTATTCCCACATAGCTTAAGTTACGAATAAGCTTTTAATCAATTACGAAGAAAAAAATAGACTAATTTCCTGGTTTATTTTTAAGAGGTATTGATTATCAAAAAAAGGAAAGTATAGATTAAACAGTGTTTTTACACACAACAAATTACTTTTTTTAAATCAAAATTTTCTCCATTGATGATAACAAATCAGACTGAAAGATTGAATTTTGCCTCTACCAAAAACATTCCTCAATATCCGGATTTCCTGGATGTTCAGGTAAAATCCTTCCAAGATTTCTTCCAATTGGAAACGAAATCAGACGAAAGAGGCAACGAAGGTTTATACAACACCTTCATGGAAAACTTTCCAATCACTGATACAAGAAACCAATTTGTATTGGAGTTCCTAGATTATTTTGTTGACCCACCACGTTACACTATTCAAGAGTGTATCGAAAGAGGTTTAACATACAGTGTGCCGTTAAAAGCACGTCTGAAACTTTATTGTACTGACCCAGAGCACGAGGATTTTGAAACGATTGTACAGGATGTTTACTTAGGAACTATTCCTTATATGACACCAAGCGGTACTTTCGTAATCAATGGTGCTGAGCGTGTGGTTGTTTCCCAATTACACCGTTCTCCAGGAGTATTCTTTGGTCAGTCTTTCCACGCAAATGGTACGAAGTTATATTCAGCTAGGGTAATTCCTTTCAAAGGTTCATGGATTGAATTCGCTACCGATATCAACAGCGTGATGTATGCTTATATCGACAGAAAGAAAAAATTACCTGTAACTACTTTATTCCGTGCAATCGGTTTCGAAAGAGATAAGGATATCCTTGAGATTTTCGACCTTGCTGAAGAGATTAAGGTTTCTAAAACAGGACTTAAAAAATATATCGGTAGAAAATTAGCAGCGAGAGTATTAAATACCTGGCATGAAGATTTCGTAGATGAGGATACCGGAGAGGTAGTTTCTATCGAACGTAACGAGATTATCCTTGACCGTGACACTATTATTGACAAAGATAATGTGGAAGAAATCATCGATTCTAACGTTAAATCTATTTTGTTACACAAGGAAGATGCGAATCAAGGTGATTATGCAATCATCCACAATACGTTACAAAAAGATCCAACAAACTCTGAAAAAGAAGCCGTTGAGCACATTTACCGTCAGTTGCGTAATGCAGAACCGCCTGATGAGGAAACGGCTCGTGGTATCATAGATAAATTGTTCTTCTCTGACCAACGTTACAACTTAGGTGAAGTAGGTCGTTACAGAATGAACAAAAAACTTGGTTTGGATATCCCAATGGAAAAGCAGGTCTTGACCAAAGAGGATATCATTACCATTGTAAAATACTTAATCGAATTAATCAACGCGAAAGCGGATATTGATGATATCGATCACTTATCAAACCGTCGTGTTAGAACAGTTGGAGAACAATTGTCACAACAATTCGGTGTTGGTTTAGCGCGTATGGCGCGTACTATCCGTGAAAGAATGAACGTTAGGGATAACGAGGTGTTTACACCAATTGATTTGATCAATGCAAAAACATTGTCATCAGTTATCAACTCTTTCTTTGGTACGAACCAGTTATCTCAATTCATGGATCAAACAAATCCATTGGCTGAGATTACGCACAAAAGAAGATTGTCAGCACTTGGACCAGGTGGACTTTCAAGAGAAAGAGCAGGATTTGAGGTACGTGACGTTCACTATACGCACTACGGAAGACTTTGCCCAATTGAAACTCCTGAGGGACCAAACATCGGATTGATTTCATCACTTGGTGTTTACGCTAAAGTGAACGGAATGGGATTCATCGAAACTCCTTACCGTGAAGTTAAAAATGGTGTGGTTGATTTAACTGCTGAACCAATTTACTTAAGCGCAGAAGAAGAAGAAGGAAAAATGATTGCTCAGGCAAACATTGAAATGGACGGAAAAGGAAAAATCACTGCCGATAAGGTTATTGCCCGTGAAGAAGGTGATTTCCCGGTTGTTGATCCAGGACAGGTTCATTATACAGACGTTGCTCCTAACCAGATTGCATCGATTTCGGCTTCATTGATTCCATTTTTGGAACATGATGATGCGAACCGTGCGTTGATGGGATCAAACATGATGCGTCAGGCTGTACCATTGTTACGTCCTGAAGCACCGATTGTTGGAACTGGATTAGAAAGACAGGTTGCTTCTGATTCAAGAGTATTGATTAATGCTGAAGGAAACGGTACTGTTGAGTACGTTGATGCGAACATGATTACCATCAAATACGACAGGACTGAAGCTGAAAGAATGGTAAGTTTTGACCCAGATGAAAAAACATACCAGTTAATCAAATTTAGAAAAACGAACCAAAGTACGTCTATCAACCTGAAACCTATCGTTAGAAAAGGTGACAGAGTGAAATTAGGACAGGTACTTTGCGAAGGATATGCCACGCAAAACGGAGAGTTGGCTTTGGGTAGAAACCTTAAAGTTGCGTTTATGCCTTGGAAAGGGTATAACTTCGAGGATGCGATTGTGATTTCTGAAAAAGTGGTTCGTGATGATATCTTCACGTCTATCCACGTTGATGATTATTCTTTGGAAGTTAGGGATACTAAATTAGGTAACGAAGAGTTGACTAATGATATCCCGAACGTTTCTGAAGAAGCAACCAAAGATTTGGATGAGAACGGAATGATCAGAATCGGGGCTGAAGTTAAGCCTGGCGACATTCTTATCGGAAAAATTACACCAAAAGGAGAATCAGATCCAACTCCGGAAGAGAAACTTCTTAGAGCAATCTTCGGGGATAAGGCTGGTGATGTGAAAGATGCTTCATTAAAAGCTTCTCCATCATTACACGGTGTGGTTTTAGACAAAAAATTATTCGCAAGAGCGGTAAAAGATAAAAAGAAACGTACCAAGGATAAAGACGATTTGACGTCTTTGGAAATGGAATTCGAAACGAAATTTGTTGAATTGAAAGACAAATTGGTTGACAAATTATTCAACATTGTAAACGGAAAAACATCTCAGGGTGTTATGAACGATTTAGGAGAAGAGGTTTTACCAAAAGGTAAAAAATACACCCTAAAAATGTTACACGGAGTTGAAGATTTCGCTCACTTAACCAAAGGGCAATGGGTATCTGACGAAGAGTCAAATACTTTAGTTAACGACTTGATTCACAATTACAAAATCAAGTTGAACGACTTACAAGGTGCTTTAAGAAGAGAGAAATTCACCATCACTGTTGGAGATGAGTTACCAGCTGGTATCTTGAAATTGGCTAAAGTTTACATCGCTAAGAAACGTAAGTTGAAAGTGGGTGATAAAATGGCGGGACGTCACGGAAACAAAGGTATTGTGGCTCGTATCGTTCGTCATGAGGATATGCCATTCTTAGAAGATGGAACTCCGGTTGATATCGTATTGAATCCACTTGGTGTACCTTCGCGTATGAACATCGGTCAGATTTATGAGACTGTTCTTGGTTGGGCCGGAATGAACTTGGGTAGAACTTATGCTACACCAATTTTTGACGGAGCAACATTAGACCAAATCAATGAACTTACTGATGAAGCCGGAATTCCACGTTTTGGTCATACTTATTTGTATGATGGTGGAACTGGAGAGCGTTTCCATCAGGCAGCAACTGTCGGAGTGATTTATATGTTGAAACTTGGACACATGGTTGATGATAAGATGCACGCACGTTCTATCGGTCCATACTCTCTTATTACACAACAGCCACTTGGAGGTAAAGCTCAATTTGGAGGTCAGCGTTTTGGAGAAATGGAGGTTTGGGCACTTGAAGCTTATGGAGCATCAAGCACGCTTAGAGAAATATTGACTGTTAAATCGGATGACGTTATTGGTAGAGCTAAAACTTACGAGGCAATCGTTAAGGGAGAGTCTATGCCAGAACCAGGATTGCCAGAATCATTCAATGTATTGATGCATGAATTGAAAGGTCTTGGATTAGACATCAGATTAGAAGAATAAATATAGTAATCGGGAAGAAGTGCCCGTAATTGGGTGCTTCGGACTGAAACTTAAAACTTTAAAAGTTTACGACTATGATGAATAGAAATAAAGATACTAAAAATACTATCAAAAGATTTGACAGAATTTCAATTGGTTTAGCTTCACCAGAATCAATCTTGGCAGAGTCAAGAGGAGAGGTGTTGAAACCGGAAACGATCAATTATAGAACGCACAAGCCTGAGCGTGATGGTCTTTTCTGCGAACGAATCTTCGGTCCGGTAAAAGATTTTGAATGTGCTTGTGGAAAATATAAAAGAATCCGTTACAAAGGAATCGTTTGTGACCGTTGTGGGGTTGAAGTTACGGAGAAAAAAGTACGTCGTGATAGAGTAGGACACATCAACCTTGTTGTGCCAATTGCTCATATATGGTACTTCCGTTCTTTGCCAAACAAAATCGGATACATCCTTGGATTGCCATCTAAGAAATTAGATATGATTATCTACTATGAAAGATATGTAGTAATCCAGGCTGGTATTGCGGTTAACGCAGAAGGCGAGCCGTTGCAGAGATTAGATTTCCTTACGGAAGAAGAATACTTGAACATTTTAGATTCATTGCCACAGGAAAACCAATATTTGGATGATTTTGATCCAAATAAATTTGTTGCCAAAATGGGTGCTGAATGTATCATGGACTTATTGGCAAGAACCGATTTGAATGCTTTGTCATACGAATTGCGTCACGCTGCGAATAATGAAACTTCTAAACAAAGAAAAACCGAAGCGTTAAAAAGATTACAGGTTGTGGAATCATTCCGTGATTCCAACAAAAACCGTGAAAACCGTCCGGAATGGATGATCATGAAGGTTGTACCTGTTATCCCGCCAGAATTGCGTCCGTTGGTGCCGCTTGATGGTGGTCGTTTCGCTACATCAGATTTGAATGATTTGTACAGAAGGGTAATCATCCGTAACAATCGTTTGAAAAGATTGATGGAGATTAAAGCTCCTGAAGTGATCTTAAGAAACGAAAAACGTATGTTGCAGGAATCTGTTGACTCGCTATTCGATAATACAAGAAAAGCTTCTGCGGTTAAAACAGAATCAAACAGACCGTTGAAATCGCTTTCTGATTCATTGAAAGGTAAGCAAGGTCGTTTCCGTCAAAACTTATTAGGAAAACGTGTGGATTATTCTGCCCGTTCGGTAATTGTCGTTGGGCCGGAAATGAAATTGTTCGAATGTGGTCTTCCAAAAGATATGGCTGCTGAACTATACAAACCATTCGTTATTCGTAAGTTAATCGAAAGAGGAATTGTTAAGACAGTTAAGTCGGCCAAGAAAATAATCGACAAAAAAGAGCCTGTAGTTTGGGATATCCTTGAAAATGTAATCAAAGGTCACCCGGTATTGCTAAACCGTGCTCCTACTTTGCACCGATTAGGAATCCAGGCATTCCAGCCAAAATTGATTGAAGGAAAAGCTATCCAGTTACACCCATTAGTGTGTACGGCGTTTAACGCGGATTTTGATGGTGACCAGATGGCGGTACACCTGCCACTTGGGCCAGAGGCTATCCTTGAGTGTCAGTTATTGATGTTGGCTTCGCACAATATCCTGAACCCTGCGAATGGTGCGCCAATTACGGTTCCATCTCAGGACATGGTATTGGGTCTATATTATATGACCAAAGAAAGATTGTCAGTTCCTGAACACAAAATCTTAGGTGAAGGTTTAACTTTCTATTCTGCTGAAGAGTGTAATATCGCTTTGAACGAAGGAAGAGTTGAATTGAATGCTCGAGTGAAAATCAGAGCTAAAGATTTTAATGAAGAAGGAGAATTAGTATACAAAATTATACAGACTACTGCAGGTAGAGTATTATTCAACGAAGTAGTACCAGCTGCAGCAGGATATATCAACGAAGTATTGACTAAAAAATCTTTACGTGACATCATCGGAAAAATCCTTGCAGTAACAGACGTTCCTACAACGGCAGCTTTCCTTGATGAAATGAAGGATATGGGATACAAATTCGCTTTCAAAGGTGGATTGTCATTCTCATTAGGAGATATTAGAATTCCGGAACAAAAAGAGAAATTGATTGCTGATGCAAGAGAGCAGGTTGACGGAATCTCGATGAACTATAACATGGGTCTTATCACGAACAACGAGCGTTACAACCAGGTTATTGATATCTGGACATCTGCAAACGCGCAGTTGACGGAGTTAGCTATGAAAAATATCCGTGAAGACCAACAAGGTTTCAACTCGGTATATATGATGCTTGACTCTGGAGCGAGGGGTTCTAAAGAACAGATCCGTCAGTTAACCGGTATGCGTGGTTTGATGGCTAAGCCTAAAAAATCGACTGCTGGAGGTGGTGAAATTATTGAAAACCCAATTCTTTCTAACTTTAAGGAAGGTCTTTCGATCTTAGAATACTTTATCTCTACGCACGGTGCGCGTAAAGGATTAGCAGATACCGCTTTGAAAACTGCGGATGCTGGTTACTTAACCCGTCGTTTACATGACGTTTCTCAAGACGTTATCGTTAACTCTGTAGATTGTGGTACTTTAAGAGGAATTGAAGTTTCTGCCTTGAAGAAAAACGAGGAAATCGTTGAAACATTAGGAGAGAGAATCCTTGGACGTGTTGCGTTGCAGGATGTAATCAACCCATTGACTAACGAAATTCTGGTTAACTCTGGTGAGCAGATTACCGAAGCTATTGTTAAGGCTATTGAAGAATCTCCATTGGAAAGAATCGATGTTCGTTCTCCATTGACTTGTGAGGCTAAGAAAGGTATCTGTGCTAAATGTTACGGAAGAAACCTGGCAACCGGTAAAATGACCCAAAAAGGTGAAGCAGTCGGAGTTATCGCTGCCCAATCAATTGGTGAGCCGGGAACACAGTTGACACTTCGTACCTTCCACGTTGGAGGAGTTGCAGGAGGAGTTTCTGAAGAATCTGCAATCATTGCAAGATTCGGAGGAAGACTAGAAATTGAAGATTTGAAAACTGTTGTTGGAGAAGATGCAGATGGAGAAAAAGTGGATATCGTGGTTTCACGTTCAACAGAATTGAAATTAATTGACGCTAAAACCGGAATCCTATTAAGCACACACAACATTCCTTACGGTTCTTCTATCAATGTAAAAGATGGAGATACTGTTGAAAAAGGAGCGGTTATCTGTAAATGGGATCCATATAACGGAGTTATCGTTTCTGAGTTTACCGGAAAAATTGGCTACGAAGATTTAGAGCAGGGACAATCGTTCCAGGTTGAAATCGATGAGCAAACCGGTTTCCAGGAAAAAGTAATTTCGGAAGGAAGAAACAAAAAATTGATTCCAACATTACATATCTATGGTAAAGACGGAGAATTAATCCGTTCGTACAACTTACCTGTTGGGGCACACCTTATGGTTGAAGATGGTGAGAAAATCAAAGCTGGTAAAGTCTTGGTTAAAATCCCTCGTCGTTCTTCAAAAGCTGGAGATATCACCGGAGGTCTTCCAAGAATTACCGAGTTGCTAGAGGCTCGTAATCCTTCGAATCCAGCGGTTGTATCTGAGATTGATGGTGTAGTTTCTTTTGGTAAAATCAAAAGAGGTAACCGTGAGATTGTAATCGAATCTAAATTTGGTGAAATCAAGAAATACCTAGTGAAATTATCAAGCCAGATTCTTGTACAGGAAAATGACTTCGTGAAAGCAGGTATGCCTTTATCAGATGGAGCCATTACACCGGAAGATATCTTAAGAATCCAAGGACCATCCGCTGTTCAGCAGTATTTGGTTAATGAGATCCAGGAAGTTTATCGTCTGCAAGGAGTAAAAATCAACGACAAACACTTTGAAGTTGTAATCCGTCAGATGATGCGTAAAGTTCAGGTTGAAGATCCGGGAGATACTTTATTCCTAGAAGAGCAATTAATCCACACTTCTGATTTCTTGGAAGAAAACGATAAATTGTACGGAATGAAAGTGGTTGAAGATGCAGGTGATTCAGAAGTGTTAAAACCAGGTCAGATTGTTTCTCCACGTGAATTGCGTGATGAGAATTCATTATTGAAACGTAATGATAAAAACCAGGTTGTAGCACGTGATGTAGTTACAGCTACTGCAACTCCTGTATTACAAGGTATCACAAGAGCTTCGTTACAAACGAAATCATTTATCTCTGCGGCATCGTTCCAGGAAACTACAAAAGTATTGAACGAAGCAGCGGTTGCTGGTAAAGTGGATACATTGGAAGGACTTAAGGAAAATGTTATCGTTGGACACAGAATTCCGGCCGGAACAGGTATGAGAGATTACGATCATACAATTGTTGGCTCGAAAGAAGACTACAACGAAATCATGGCGAGCAAAGAAGAGTATATCTACTAGTCGCAGGATTAAAAGTTAAATTAACTAAAAGCCACTATTTTAATTTCTAAATTAGTGGCTTTTTAATTCCAATATCAAAATCTAATATCAAATGAGCGATAACAATCAACAACAGCAAGGTCAGATCAACATCGAACTTGATGAAAAAACAGCAGAAGGAATTTATTCAAATTTAGCAATAATCAATCACTCTGCTTCAGAGTTTGTGATGGATTTTGTAACGATCATGCCCGGTGTTCCCAAGGCAAAAGTAAAAGCGAGAATCGTGTTGACACCACAACATGCCAAAAGATTCCTAAAGGCATTAGGCGAAAACATCCACAGGTTTGAACAGGTCAATGGAGAAATCAAGGATACCGAACAGCCACAAATTCCTTTGAATTTTGGTACAGCCGGACAGGCATAAGCATTATTCGAATTTTAAGAAGCCCTTTCATAGTTGAAAGGGCTTTTTATTTGTTGGTAATTTTCGATTTGTGGTTTGATTTGCACGTGCCGGTTTCTAACTGGGCATGATGTAATTCTGACAGCTTTGGAATTATTCGGAATGGCGTAAGTGGAATTATTGTAACTACAGCCTGCAGCATTGCAATCGACGTCTGCGACATTGAAACAGCCGTGAGCAAAATTGAAACTACCGTGCGCAACATTGAAACTGCCGTCGGCTACATTGAATTGGCGGGATTCAACACTATAAATGTAACCCGCACTACTAAAATTGCCGTTGGCAGTATTGAAATGGCTGCCCAACGTTTTATAGTTGACCCTAACTATATTGAAACTAACTATCGTAAGATTGCGGTTGACAGGGGCATTTTTAAAAGGGGATGGGAGGATAATGTAACGGAAACCTGCAATTAGAATGAGAATTGCCTCTACTTGGGAATGGGCAAAAAAAGAACCGCCTTTGAGGCGGTCTTAGCAAGTATTGTTTCCCATTTATCTTATTTTATAAATTTTAAAGTTAATAGTACTTACCTGGGCGAACTCTGGGGAGTGGATGCCGTATTTGCCACGGATGTATGTTTTGATTCCCTTTCCGACGGCTACCAGGCAGGCATCGCCCACGTAGAACCTATTGTTCCTTTGGATACGCTTGGAAGCGAGGTCATTGGTTTGTACGAGTATCTCCTGATTGGCTGCCAGCATCTCGTTTTGCTTCAGTGTCAACCCGGCAGTATTGACTTCGGTTTCGGCAGGGTTGTAATTGCCGTCCTGTATCAGCAGGTTGTTTAGGCTCCTGAAGTTTTCATAGATGCTGTCATAACTCTGCCTTGATACGGAATTGGTACCGTTTAATTCCTCACCTTCTTTTCCGTTGGGTTTCCTGTTGATGCGTGCGCCCTGGATTTTAGCATTAAAATACTTTGCATCATCGACTGTTTTCGGATCTACCTCTGTGGACTGCATCGTGTTGATTATCCTGGTACTTAGCGGTTTTACATCCTTGAAAACCAATTGGCGGTGGTCTACACTTAGGGACACGGTATTGCATTGATCCTTTACGGCATTATGCAGCAGGTTTGCTTCTGCCAGCAGGGAGACCACATTAGGCAGCTGCAGGATTTCCTTTTGTGGAGCGTATCCGTTTCCCAATCCTTCGGCGAATACTTTGAGGGCGTTTAGGCTGACTACATTTTTGTAGTGGCCGGTTTCATTTGTTTTCATAATTTAAAAATTTAGATGGTTTTGCATGGACTATTCCATGATTCTGCCGAACCAAACACAATGCCATATTTAATAAGATAATACTTAAGATTTTCTTAAGAGTATGGAAGTCCTGTTTTTCAAGGGATGACGGGTGGGGATTTGCCATTTTTTTTTTTTTAGTTGGGCACAAATGATTTATTGTGAATGTATTAACCGCTAAAACAGGCTGTTTCCAACTTTAAAATTTGATTTAGAGCAAAAAAATAAGCGGAGAAATATTACTATTATTTACAAATGAATTGGTTTTCCGCTGTCTTTTCCTATAACAAATTTCTTTTCATCGATTTAATCGTAAATTAATGTTAATTTGTCGAATTTTATTGTAGATTTATCACCCCAAAATCGACACAAAAGCGGGGACTTAAAATTAGTTTTAAGTTCTTTTTTTTGCGATTAATTTAAACCAATACAAGCCAAACATATTTTTAAAAACATTATTAATACCATTGATTTATGAAAATTTTTACGCATCCTACTATTGTTTCCAATAGTAATCCTTTCAAAAATGTTGCTATGGGTTTTGTGCTTTTCGCACTTTTGCTGGTTAGTTCGTTGTCTTTTGGACAGACAACATTGCTAACAGAAAATTTTGGAACAACTAATGCCGTATTGCCTACAGGTTGGACAAGCTCAAACACAACCAACGGTTGGAACGGAAGTACAGCTTCTGTATCGTCGACTTACCCTGGTTTTTCAGCAGGAGCAAATGTGCTTTTCGCAGCTACAGGAACTAATGGTTCGACTCATACCCTTACTTACAATAATAGCTTATCTACTGTAGGATATACCGGAATCACAGTTTTATGGGGAGCTAGAGGAACAGCTACTTTTTCTGGCGCAATTCCTTTTGAATGGAGTTCTGATGGAACGAATTGGAATGCGGTCACTTACACTCAGGTGACTTATAATGCAAACTGGGCTTTGGTGAATGGAGGAACTAGAATCAGCCTTCCATCTGGAGCAGCTGGTGTTTCAAATTTAAGATTTAGATGGACTGGAACTTCAACTAATAATGGTAATTTTAGAATTGATGATTTTACGGTTCAGGGAACTGCAGGTACTACAATTACCTCAAATGCAGTAACCGGAAACTGGTCTTCAACCTCAAGTTGGGTTGGAGGTGTGGTTCCAACGTCTGCAGACAATGCAGTAATTGTTTCAGGAGCTGTCATCACTATGGATAATGGAACTTACAGCACCAGAAATGCAAATACAACCACAACGGTGAACTCAGGAGGTACTTTGGCAACAGCTGTTACCTATACCAATAACGGAACGACTACTATTAATGGTTCTTTCCAGCTTAATTCAGGAGGATGGGTTACCAGTACTTCAGGAACAAACAATTTAGTATATGGCTCAGCCGGAACGCTGATTTTTAATACAAGTTATACCGCAAATAATGGAAACTATTGGCCTACTTCAAGTGGTCCGGTAAACGTTACGGTTAATACCAGCTGTCCTTTGGATTTAGGTTTTGCCAGAACGGTTACAGGTTTGTTCCAAACTTCGGCCAACATAAACAATCCGGGTAATATTACTATCGGCACCAATGGTACGCTTCAGTTGAATTCTGGATACGGATGGTCTGGAACAGGAAACCCAATTTACGGTTCTGCATCATTGTTGAAATACAATTCGGGAGGTTCTCCGGGAAGAGCTGCCGAATGGACAGCAACTACAGGAACCATTGGAACCACACCTGGTTATCCAAACAATGTCCAGGTGAGTAACAATACAACCTTGAATTTTGCCAATGGCGGAACGGGTACTTATAAAGCCAACGGAACATTGACGGTTGACGCTGGTTCATCATTATACCAAAACTTCAGTGGCGGAAATGCCGGTTTGGCTGTGGTTTCAGATGTTATCATTAATGGTAATATTACTTTGGGAACCTCTTCGGGAGATTTATATGTTGGAGGGAATTTAACTGTTGGTGCTTCTGCCAATTTTTCAACAAACGGAAGAGCGGTTTTCTTTAATGGAGCTGCCACACAAACGATAACAAAAACAGGTGCCGGAACCATAGCTTTCGATTACTTAGTCGTAGACAAAACGGCGGGAAGCCTTGTTTTGAGCAGCTCACCGGCTACCGACATTACTGTAAATGCCGCAAGTGGGAATGTGTTACAACTTATCAATACAGGAGGCCTTGACCTGAATGGCCGTATCATTACTTTTAACAATTCGGGCGGTGCCATCTATGTAAACGGAACCCGAACCATCAACTCGACAGTTGCCGGTGGTAGTTTGGCTTTCACTAATTATAAGGTTGTTGCCAACAATGCAGGAACAGGAAGTTTGACATTGGCTGCCAATGTTACCGTGAACCTGAATACTAATGGTAACCTTGATTTTGGTAAATCGGGAGCGGTTTACATCACAACCCTGAACGGAACTTTGTCTATCAATAGTACGACAAGCTGTTTTGTAAATACCAATCCACCAATTTACGGAGCTGCAGCTTTATTGAAATATAACAGCGGTGGTACTTATGGAAGAGGTTTGGAATGGAGTACCGTTTCGGGTGCAGGTTATCCAAATGATGTACAGGTGACCAATTCCACTACACTAAATTATCCAAATACAGCCGGAGCAGCATTTTCAACAGCTTTGGCTTTGGTAAGGGATTTAACTATCGATACCGGTTCGGCTTTATACATGGATTACGGTAATGGAAACAACAAAAGCGGTGCGTTAACCGTTGGAAGGAATATAGTGCTTTCGGGCAGTCTTTCTTTAGGGGATGCTGTCGGAGGAGATTTGAATGTGGCAGGAAACTGGACCCTATCTGGCGGTACCTTCATACCAAACCTGCGTTCGGTTCGATTCAACGGAGCTAGTGCCCAGGCAATAACAGGAGCTACTACTTTTGATTACCTGACTTTGAACAATAGTACAGGATTGACATTAAATAATTCGGTGATTGTGAATCAAACTTTGGCATTCACTTCAGGAAAAATAACTTTAGGAACAAATAACCTGAACATTGGAAGTGCAGGGAACATTACAGGAGCAAGTACTACCAACTATGTAGTTGCTGCCGGCACCGGTCAGTTGAAAAGAACCGTTGGAGGAACCGCTACCTTATTTGCAGTAGGAAATACAGCCTACAATCCAATTACCTTCACTAACTCAGGAACTTCAGACGTTTATGGAGTGAGAGTAGCCAATACAGCGCCAGCTGGTGCCAATAATACAAAAACGGTTACCAGACAATGGATCACAACCGAAGCCGTTGCAGGAGGAAGTACCCTAACCGTAGTTGCGCAATACAATACTGGAGAAACCGGAGCAGGTTTCGCAGCAGCTACTGATTATTTCATCGGGCATTATAACGGAACAGCTTATTCACAACAGGCAGCATCTACTGTGGCTGGAGCAAATCCATTCACCGTTACAACAAACACAACGCTTTCGCCTGCAGATTTAACGACAGGAACACAATATTTTGCCATTGGAAAAGACAATGGATTGTTATCAGTACCTTCTAAATACGTGGTTACAGCTATCACTCCTTCTTCGCCAACAGCGGGTTCAGGATTTAGTGCAACCGTAACAGTACAGGATAATTACGGTTCCAATACTACCTTATCGGCAAGTTCTTCGTTTAGTTTGACTACAAACGGAAATGCAGGAGCAATCTCAGGAACTACTACCGGAACTATAAATTCAGGTTCGAGCTCGGTAGTTGTCAGCGGGATTATTTTGGCGAATGCCGGAACAGGAGTAACCATTACGGCTACCAATACTTCGGGAGTTGCAGTGGCAACAGCAGGAACCAGTGCTACTTTTACAGTACTCGCTGCTGCAGATCATTTGACTTTTGTTGGAGTACCATCAACAGGAAATGTTGGGGTGAATTTAGCGTCATTCACAGTTGAGGCAAGAAGGCCGGATAACAGTGTAGATAATACCTATACAGGAAACGTTACAATTGCTAAAGCCAGTGGAACGGGTGTTTTATCAGGAACATTAACAGTTGCAGCTGTAGCTGGTGTTGCTACTTTCAGTGCGGCACAATTTGATACTGCAAGCACGTTTACCATCACGGCGAACTCAGGAAGTTTTACGACAATTACCAGTGGAAACATAGTAATTACTTTGGCACCAACCGTTATTGCCCAATTCGATTTTACAACAAGTCCATACATAAATTATACTGCAAAAAATGCCAACGTTGGAGTTACTGATTTTGCTATCTCTGCTGGAACACTTTCTACTCTTGTTACGACGGGTAGTGAATTCCCTAATGAACCTTATGTTGCCGGTTCAGGTGGATATACAACAACAACTCAAACCGGAGCTAAGAATTTTAATTTTACAATTACTGCCAATACGGGTTATGTGATTGAAGTTACCAGCATGCAGTTTAATGCTTTGGCAACAGCTGCCGGACCTTCTGCTTTCTCATATGACATTGCAGGTGGAAGCGCTTTATATACAGTGAACGCTCCAGACGGAACGTTGGTATCAGTTAATCAGAATACAACTGGTTTAACAAATTTATCGACCATACCAGTTCTTATCCAAGGATGGTTAAATGGTTCACGTTCTTCATCTGGTGCCGGAAACTTCCGTATAGATGATGTTATCGTAAAAGGATATGTTACCTGTAAAACACCTGCGACCTTTACTGTTGGAGGTGGAGGAGCTTATTGCCCTGGAGGTACCGGTGTTTCGGTTACCTTATCAGGTTCAGAAACAAATGTGAACTATCAGCTTAAGGTTGATGGGAATAATGTGGGTTCTGCGGTTCCGGGAACGGGAAGTGCTTTGAATTTTGGAGTTCAGACCACTACAGGAACTTACACGGTTGTAGCAACCAACACCAACGGAAGTTGTAATGTAAGCCAGACGATGACCGGAAATGCGGTTCTTGCGTTACCAACAACTACGTCAACTGATGGTGGGGCAACCTGGAGTAATGGGACTCCAACCAACCTTAAGGCGGTTATTTTTAATGGAGGAACAGGAACAATAAGTTCTGATATTGTTGGTTGTACATTACGATTGACTAATAATGCTACGGTTACTGTGGCATCTGCAACTGATATAACATTAACTGGTGCAATAACTGTAGATTCAGGAAGTACCTTTACATTGAATAACAATGCCAATTTATTGCAAAGCGGAACTACAAATTCCAACACGGGTAATATAATTGTAAAACGCAACAGCTCTGCATTAAAAAGACTTGATTATACTTTGTGGTCTTCGCCGGTTACAGGTCAGGGAGTTTATTCATTCTCGCCATTTACTTTTGCCAACCGTTTTTATGTATACAGGACCAATACCAATGTTTATAACAACGCTGACCTTGGATTCAATATCACAGGTTTGAACTCAGACGGTGTCAATGGAACAGACGGTAACAATGTTCAGTTTGCCCAGGCAAAAGGATACTTAATCCGTATGCCTTGGGATCATCCAACGGCAGCAACAATCTGGAATGGTCAATTTACAGGAGTTCCTAACAACGGAGACATCAATTTTACGATGACCAATGGTGGAGCAGGACAACGCTTTAATTTGGTTGGGAATCCTTATCCTTCGCCAATAAGCATGACACAATTCGTGTCAGATAACAGTACGAATATTACAGGAACACTTTATTTCTGGAGGGAAACAAACGGAACTACTGTAAACAATGCTTACTGCTCATGGGCAGGAGGAACATTTGTGTCAAATAGTGAGGCTCAGGTTTTCAATCCGAACGGAATCATCAGGACAGGTCAAGGGTTTATTGTAGAGGCTTCGGGTGCAGCAACTGCCTTAAGTTTTAAAAACGGACAACGTTCTTCAGACAATTCAAACCAGTTCTTTAAATCGGGGAATGCAAATGTTGCCAACGACGTTGAAGAAACCAACAGATTCTGGCTAAACCTGACAAATGCTTCAGGAGCGTTTTCCCAAATGGCTGCGGGTTATATGACCAATGCTACCAATGAAGTGGATTTATACGATGGTAAAAACATCAATACGGGTAGCGTATTATTGAACTCAATCTTGGATAATACAGATTACACCATTCAGGGCAAGGCATTGCCTTTTAATACATCGGACGTGATTCCGCTTAGCTTTAAAGTTACAGATGCCGGAGAATATACAATTGCCATCGACCATGTTGACGGATTATTCTCGGGCTCACAAGCTATTATCTTAAAGGATAATCTAATGGATACAGAACATGACCTGAAAACAGGAAGCTACACTTTTACAGCTGACGCAGGAACGTCTTCCAATCGTTTTGAGGTGATTTACCAAACGCAATTGGGAACCAATAATCCAACCTTTACCGCAAACAATGTAATCGTTTACAACCAAAACAATGATTTTGTAATTAATTCCGGAAATGCGATTATGAAATCGGTAAAAGTTTTTGACATCAGAGGCAGGTTATTGCAGGAGAAAAACAATATCAATGCGAGTCAGACTTCTATAAGTTCTGGTTTGTCAAATGGAGTTCACCTGATTCAGATTACTTCAGAAGATGGAATTACAGTAACGAAGAAAGTAATTCGATAAAAACATTCAATTTTTATATTCAAATCCCTGCTAGAAATAGCGGGGATTTTTTTTTGAAATTTATAGGAGTGACCAGCAAGAGTTAAGGGAAAAACGCTATGCGTAAAGTTATAACATTTTTATAGTCTTAATTGGCTGAATTTTAACTAAAAACAGCACTTTAACAATTAAAATTGCATCTAATCGATATTATTTTTCATCAAATTGTGATTAGGGTATTTTTGACAGTTAAACTAATGACTATTACTATGGATGCAATAATTACTTCTTTTAGAACGCTTTACAATGGGTTTGCAATTTCTGGAGCAAGAAAATGCATTTTGTTGCTTTTACTATTTTTTGGTTTCAATAACCTTCATGCCCAAAGGTTTGCTGTAGCCACTGGTAACTGGAATGGTTCAATTTGGGCCACAACGGCAGGTGGAGTAGCTGGTTCAGCTGCCACACCAACTTCTTCTGATGCAGTTACAATCAACACGGGTGTCACGGTTACCGTAAACGTAGCTGCAGCAGCTAATTCCATTACTCTAACAGGAGGAACATCCGCTACGACAGCGATAAATTTAAATAATAGTTTGACTGTAACGGGGAATGTTTCCATTTTGTCTAACTCGGCAAATGGAGACCGTACCAATACGATAGATGTTAATTCCAATACGCTTACGGTTGGTGGTAATATTGACATACAAGGGCAAAGTACCAATGGTGCGCACTCCCACGATGCCATATTGAGCATAAGCACCGGTACAGTGTCGATAGGAGGAAATCTTACTTCTGCAGCTAATTCCAAATCATTTTTGACCTTTTCGGGAGCAGGTATTATTAATATGACAGGAGCCACTTCTGCATGGTCCTTAAATACGGCTGCAACCTTTACTAAATCAACCAGCACGGTTAACTTTACTGGAGCCACGCCATCCATCACAACGGCTAGTTCCTTCAATAACGTTACAATTAAAACAGGTTCTACCACAACTGCTACAGCCGTTTTTGCTGCGACAGGAACATTTACAATAGAAGCCGGGGCGAAATATACTCATAACGCTTCCAATAATGCCAATGGTTCAGCTACTGATATCCCAGGTACAACAAAATCTTTTGCGACAACCAGTACGGTGGAAATTCAAAAATGGGGTGATGGTACAGGTACAGCCTTAGCAACATTGCCTTCGGTAACATGGGGTAATTTGATTTTCAACGTTACCACTTTGGCTGGTTCATGGAATCAGCAGGGAGCACTTACCACGGTAAATGGAAACCTTACTGTGCAGTCAACGGGCGGAAGCACCAGAGAGTTGCGTTTATCGGGAAATACTGGCTACACCCTTACCATTGGTGGAAACTTAACTGTGTCTGGAGGTATTCTTGATTTAGCAAGCGGTACTGCGGCGCCAACAATTAATTTGGGTGGGAATTTCAGCCAGACTGGAGGAACCTTCAAATGTACCGGCTCAGTCTCGAGTTTTAATTTTACAGGCGGGGCTTCAAGTGCGACTTTTTCGACATCAGCAGGAACATTTACCAATACCAATATTAACTGGGTTATTGCTTCGGGTAAAACTTTGGCAAACAATACCAATTTTGCTGCAGGAAACTGGATAGCCAGTAGCCGTACCATGACTGTTAATGGTTCTTTCCAGGTGAATCAGGGATCTTTTACAGGTAGTGGTGCCGGAGGAACGTGGACTTATGGTTCGGGCGGAACGCTTATCTATAATTTTACCCAAACCACAGCTTATGGCCCTGTAGATTCTACACATGGATACTGGCCGGCTTCAAATGGTCCGGTTAACGTAATCCTGCAAATGCAAAACAGTGCGTCAATCAATGCCGGTGCGGTTCAATTAGGTGCTGCAAGAACAATTACAGGAACCTTGAGCACTTCCAATGCAAACGGAAGAACAATGTTTCTGGATTTGAACGGAAATACTTTTCAATGTGCCAATATAACTGTTGGGACTACTGCACCATTAACTTTAAGCGGAACGACAACCACAACCGTTACAGGAAATGTAAATTATAGCGCCAATTTTACTATCAACGGAGATTTAAAGGTTGGTGGAAACTGGACTAAAGCTTCATCGGGATTAACATTTACAAGAAACTCGAAAGCAGTATTCTTTACCGGAAGCGGTACAACACAAACAATAACAGTAACCGGAGGAGGAACAGAAACCTTTGATTATTTATTAATCGATAAAGCAACTGCAGGAACTGTGACATTGGCTACAGGAACCAATTTAGCCATTGCTGCCACTTCTGGAAACACATTTGAAATAAAAACATCTGCGAGTAATTTAGATTTGAATGGGCAAACCATTTCTTTCTCTTCGACAGGCGGAAATATCCATGCTAATGGAGTTGCTTCAACAATCAACGGAGCATCAGGTAGTAAGATAGCAGTTTCAAATGGTACCAAAACATTCACAACGGCAAGCGGGAGCTGGTCATTGGGTGTTAACGTTACTTTGGAAACCAACAGCGGTGTGAATTTCGGTTCAAACCTTACGACCTTAAATGGAACTTTCAAGATTTTAAGCGGAGGATTTGCATCTGGTAATTCGGCTCCAATCTATGCCAGTGGTTCAACATTGGAAATCAGTAACGGAGGAAGTTTTTCATTATATGACAATTCAGGCGCAAATGAATCAGCAGCTTGGTTTAGAAATGTTACCGCTACAGGTTCTGCACAGCAAGGTGTGCCTTGGAATTTTGTAATTTCAAATAGTTCATCCGTAAACTGGAATAGTACCGGAGGAGATGCATTTCATAGAGACATTAATGGAAACTTCACTATCAGTAGTGGTTCATTTGCCATGAGTACAACAGCTTCGGGAGATTTATTTATAAAAGGAAACTTTACCAATAATGGAACTTTCACAGCCAACGGAAGAACGGTTACCTTAAATGGTTCTGCACAAAGTATTTCAGGCTCAACAACTACATTCCAGGATTTGGTTTTTGCAACCAACACAAGTACTAAAACTTTAGGAGTAGCAACTACAATCAATGGAAACCTGAATATCAATACAGGAGTTAAGGCTGACCTTGGAACTTTTGGTTCCACTTCGGCTACGCTGACTACTGGTGGTTCAGTAAGAACAACAGGTACATCCTATGGTGGAACAGGTTCACCTGCAGCCAATATTGACTCTGCATTCTTTGCAAATAATACAGGTTATTTGAATGTAGGATCATGTGCTACCTATAGTCTCGCAAGTACAGTAAATACTTCAACATGTATCGGAACTGCAGCAACAGTTTCGGTTACGTCATCTGGAGCTAATTTACCAGATGGAACCTATAGTGTATTCTATACATTAAGTGGGTCTAATACTGGTTCAGGTAATGCAACCATGACAGTATCAGGTGGAGCTGGTTCAGGAAGTTTTACAACAGCGGCAGTTTTGGCCAATAGCGGTTCTACAACAATTACTATAAATCATCTTACCAATAATTGTGTTACAAGAATAACTTCAAATAATACTGCAACAATAACCGTTAATCCAAACAATATTTCAGGTTCACCTTCATCAACGCCAACATTGTGTATCAATACGGCATTGACTCCAATTACACATTCAACAACAGGAGCAACAGGAATCGGAACACCGACGAACCTTCCTACAGGCGTAACTGCAGGATGGGCATCAAATACAATCACAATTAGTGGTACACCTACAGTGTCAGGAACATTCAACTATTCAATTCCATTAACAGGTGGCTGTGGAAGTATTAATGCAACAGGTACTATTACAGTAACACCAAATAATATCGCTGGTTCACCATCAACAACGCCAACATTGTGTATTAATACAGCCCTGACTCCAATTACACACTCCACAACAGGAGCTACCGGAATCGGGTCACCAACAGGCCTTCCTTCTGGGGTAAATGCAGGATGGGCAACCAATACAATTACCATTAGTGGTACACCTACAGTTTCAGGAACTTTCAATTATTCGATTCCATTGACAGGAGGCTGTGGTAGCGTAAATGCAACCGGTACAATTACTGTTAATCCGGTTAATACAGTTGGTTCGCCATCTTCTACACCTTCTTTATGTGTTAATACGGCACTAACACCAATTACACACTCTACTACAGGAGCAACCGGAATTGGATCGCCAACCGGATTGCCTTCAGGAGTAAGTGCAGGATGGGCAACTAATACGATTACAATTAGTGGAACACCAACAGCGCCGGGCGTATATAATTATTCGATTCCATTAACTGGTGGATGTGGAAGTGCTAATGCTACAGGAACAATAACGGTGAATGGGCCAAGTGCTTCAGTAATTTCAGGTTCTACCTCTATTTGTGCAGGAAGCACAGCTAATATACAGGTTACTATTACTGGTGGAACTTCTCCTTATGCAGTGGTTTATTCTGGCGGCAGTGTTGGAAGTTATATCAGTGGTACCGATATCCCTGTTACTCCAACAAGTTCAACAACCTATACCTTAACATCAGTTACTGATGCTAATGGCTGTGTTGGCGTTGGAAATAGTGGTTCTGCTTTGGTTTCAATCGATTCGACTACTTCAACGAATGGTGGGCCTTGGTCTAATGGATCGCCATCGGCAGGAAAATCAGTAATTTTTGACAATACAAGCATATCATTGGGTGCTGACTTTGCGGCCTGTTCGCTTACATTAAAAAATAGTTCAGTTGTAACTATTCAATCAGGATCGGATGTTGTTTTAACAGGTGCTTTAGCTGTAGAAGCTGGCAGTACATTTACTTTAGATAACAATGCTAATTTATTGCAGACTATTCCATCTGGTACAAGCTATAGCAATTCAGGGAACATCATTGTAAAACGTAACTCATCGGCGTTAAAACGTTTTGATTATACCTTATGGTCTTCACCAGTTACGGGTCAGGGAGTTTACGCTTTTTCACCTTCTACATTTGGAAACAGGTTTTATGTTTACAGAACCAATACGAATGTTTATAACAATGCAGATGTTGGACTCAGCATTACCGGTTTAGATCCGAATGGAGTAAATGGTACCGACAGCAACAATGTTCAGTTTGCATCAGCTAAAGGATATTTAATCCGTATGCCTTGGGATCATCCAACAGCGGCTACAATCTGGAATGGTCAATTTACAGGTATTCCTCATAATGGAGACATCAATTTTACAATGACCAATGGTGGAGCAGGACAACGCTTTAATTTGGTTGGAAATCCTTATCCATCGCCAATCGATATGACACAGTTTGTTTCAGATAACAGTTCGAATATTACCGGAACACTATATTTCTGGAGGGAAACCAATAACAATACTTCCAATAATGCTTATTGTACCTGGGCAGGAGGAACATTTACATCCAACAATGAAGCTCAGGTTTTCAATCCGAACGGAATCATCAGGACAGGTCAAGGGTTCTTTGTTGAGGCTTCTGGGGCAGCAACTGCTTTAAGCTTTAAAAACGGACAACGTTCTTCAGACAATTCAAACCAGTTCTTTAAATCAGGAAACACCAATGTTGCCAACGATGTTGTTGAAACCAACAGATTCTGGCTGAACCTGACAAATGCTTCAGGAGCGTTTTCGCAAATGGCCGCCGGTTATATGACCAATGCTACCAATGAAGTGGATATATACGATGGTAAAAACATCAATACCGGTAGTGTATTATTGAACTCAATTTTGGATAATACAGATTACACAATTCAAGGTAAATCTTTGCCATTTAGTGCCTCAGATGTAATTCCGCTTAGCTTTAAAGTTACAGATGCTGGAGAATATACAATTGCCATCGACCATGTTGACGGATTATTCTCGGGCTCACAAGCCATTATCTTAAAGGATAATCTAATGGGTACAGAACATGACCTGAAAATTGGAAGTTATTCATTTACGGCAGCACCAGGAACGTCTACCAATCGTTTTGAAATTATTTATCAAACCCAATTGGGAACCAATAATCCAACCTTTACTGCAAACAATGTAATTGTCTACAACCAGAATAATGATTTCGTAATCAACACGGGCAGCATTGTCATGTCATCTGTAAAAATATTTGACATCAGAGGCAGATTGATTCAAGAGAAAAACGGAATCAATTCGAGCCAGGCTTCAATCAGTGCCGGTTTATCCAATCAAGTTCTTTTGGTTCAAATAACATCAGTAGATGGAATCACAGTAACTAAGAAAGTGATTCGATAAAATCATCTTAAAATTATACTCAAAACCCCGCTAGAAATAGCGGGGTTTTTTATTGTATCGCGTCCTGCGAATGTTAATAACTAGTGTATTACTTAAGATTTTAACTTATAGCCTAAGCCTTACATATCATTAATTTTGCAAAAAAGCAAAATAAAATCAAGTAAAATAAAGATAAATATTACAAAAATATATAAAAATATGCATTTAATCGATAAAAAGCGTATTTAATCGGATTTTTTTTTGTTTTTTTCTAAACTTAATATCTATTTTTGCTTTTCAATTATTCGCAACAAATAAATTTTTTAATCATTCTGTCAAAATGAAAAAAATAGTTCTCAATTCGAATCCGAAAGGAATTAACCTTTCAACCTTAAAAAAATCTTTATTCATTCTGCCCTTTGTCCTGTCAACATTTGCTATACAGGCAGCAACCATTACCAGTACTGCTACAGGTGGAAACTGGGCAACCGGATCAACATGGGTTGGCGGTGTAGCGCCAGGAACGGGAGATACTGTCATTATTGCAACCACTGGAACTAATTTCGTTAACATTGCCGCCTCAATAACGCAAACCGCTGCGGGTTCTGTAACGGTGAATAGCGGCGCCATACTGACCATGAATAACTCCGGAGTTACGGTAACTTTTGGAGCGCTTACGGTTAATAGTGGAGGAACAATGACAATTAAGCGAAATACTACCATACTGGGCGCTACCACCATAACAGGAAGAATCAATTTTGGTTCGACAAGCACTACAAAGCGTACAATCAACTTTAATGGGGTTTTAACCTTGAACGCAGGTGCTGTTTGGGACGAGTCGAATGCAGGTGCGAATACTGTGGCAAATACATATGTTATAAAAAATAATTTTATTAATAATGCGACGACGTTTACTTCGTTAGTAGCTAGTTTGCACAACTTTACAGGAGCAGGGACTTTGTCAGGAAGCACAAATACGGCTATGCCAAGGGCAACATTTACATCTGCTTATACAAACAATGGAACTCTGACATGCTCAACCTTACTTACGGTTACCGGAGTAACTTTAACCAATAACGGAACGATTACCGCGGCTACATCGCTTGCCGGTACAGGAGGTGTAACTCAAGGAGCTACAGCGACTTTGAATATTGGAGGGACGTCCGGGATAACAACATTAAATGCTACTACTTCAGGAAATACGGTTAATTATACCGGAGCGGCACAAACAATCCACACCGGAAACTATAGTAATTTAAATTTTTCAGGAAGCGGCGCAAAAACCTTAGCCACAGGAACTACAACAATTGGTGCGCTTTCTTTGAGCGGGACTGCAACAACTACTTCGGTTGTTAATTTGGCCATAACCAATAATCTTACGATTAATTCTGGTACCACATTTACGACAGGTAACAACTTTACCTTAGGTGTAGGTGGCGCAACTTCGGTTACAGGATCGATTGTTCTTGGAGGAACCGGCGCAAAAACATTTACTGGAGACGTAACCCTAAATGGTGTTTGGAATGAATCAGCTGTTTCTGCAATTAATTTTGGAGGAAATTTTACTAATAATGCTACAACATTTACAGCCAATACAGGAGCGCATAATTTTACCGGAGCAACAAAAATAATTAGCGGAACCACTTCAACAATTATCCCAACGGCAACTTTTACCGGAGCGTATACCATCAACAGCATATTTACTTCTGCTACTGCACTTACAGTAACCGGAGTTTCTGTTACTAATAACAGTACAGTTACTGCTGCCGCATCATTAACCGGAACTGGAAGTTTTATTCAGGGAGCAACAGGGATTTTAAACTTAAACGGAACAATCGGAATTACAACACTAAACGCAGCAACAGCGGGAAATACTGTTAACTATACCGGAGCTGGACAAACTGCTTACGTAACAACCTATAGCAATCTAACCTTATCGGGTTCAGGGACGAAGACTTTTGCCACATCGCCAACCATCAATGCTGTGTTGTCAATGGAAGGAACGGCTATCACTACTGTAACTACAGGAGCAATATCTTATGGAACGGCGGCAACTTTGCAGTATAACACTGCAACAGCAAGAACAGCCTCTACTGAGGAATGGATTACACCATTCGTGGCCACTGGAGGGATTGTTATCAAAAACACGGGAGCTATAACTACACCGGGAGTTGTTCAGATTGGTAAC
Source organism: Flavobacterium wongokense (assembly GCF_021608265.1). Lineage (GTDB taxonomy): Bacteria > Bacteroidota > Bacteroidia > Flavobacteriales > Flavobacteriaceae > Flavobacterium > Flavobacterium wongokense. The sequence continues at coordinate 203,667 of NZ_JAKIHP010000001.1, read as the reverse complement.
AATACTAGTGTTCCTCTGAATATCAATACAGGAGCTACTTTAACGCCAGGGGCAAATTTGATGACTTTCCATGGTGATTTTATCAATAACGGAACGCTAACAAGTGGTTCAGGAGGCGTAACAATTGCGGGTACAACAGCAACGCAATCAATAGACGATTTTACTACGACAGGAGCGGTTACATTTACTAAAATTGCAGGTATAGCAACTATGACGGGAAATGCAAATGGATCAACCCTGACAATAAATGGTTCAGGAACTGCTGCATTGAATCTTGGAATAGGATTTACACATACTTTCACAGGAATTGTAACACTTACAGCTGGAGTCTTAAATGGTGGAAGCAGCATATTGAATGTAAATGCTGTGAGCGCAACTGCATGGAACGGAACAGGAAGCGTGTTTGTGCCTTCAACCGGGACAGTAAATTTTGGCGCAGCCGGAAATCAAACGATTGCAGCCAATTCGTCTTTCTACAACCTTGGATTTTCAGGTTCTGGAATCAAGACATTAAGTAACGCTACTACAATAAACAACAATCTATCAATAAGCGGAACAGCTGTAGCCAATTTGGGAACAGGTTTGACTCATAGCGCTTTATCGCTTACGCTTGGTGGGGCTTCTCAGGTTATCGGAACTTGGGGTTCTACCGCTTCGCCAGCGGTAAATAAAAATGCTACCTGGTTTGGATCAACTGCAACCGGTATCATCAATATTAACTGTAATGCGCCTAGTGCACCAACAAGTGGTGGAAATAAAACAATTTGTTCAGGAGCTACCATTCCGGCATTAACAGTAACAGTAACTGCTGGGCAGGTTGTCGACTGGTATAATCAGGCTAGTGGTGGAACTTTGTTGTTATCAGGTTCTACTTCTTATACACCTGCAGCAGCCGGGACTTACCATGCTCAGACCAGAGTTTCAGCAACAGGATGTTTGAGTGCAACAAGAACGGCTGTTGTATTGACTATAAATTCTAATCCAGCTGTGCCTTCCTTAACAGGAAGTACCATTTGTACAAGCCCAGGAGGAAATGGAACAATAACAACAACAACTTCTCAAACCGGAGTTAATTATCAATTATATAATTCGAGTAATGCAACTGTACAGGCTGCTAAGGCAGGAACAGGTTCAGCTTTGAACTGGACAGCACTGGCAGCTGGAAATGGCTATTACGTTATTGCTACCAATGCTACTACCGGATGTTTTTCGACAAGCACGGCTGTAAATGTCTCTGCAAATGCTAATCCAACAGCCTTGGTTTTGACCGGAAGTACAATCTGTGCAAGTCCTGGAGATGATGGAACGATTACTTCTTCAACTTCCCAAACAGGCGTGAATTACCAGCTGTATAATTCAAGTAATGTAGCGATTCAGGCAGTACTGCCTGGTACAGGAAGTGCTTTGACTTGGACCGATTTGGATGCAGGAAATGGATATTATGTTGTAGCAACCAATGCTACAACGGGATGTATTTCTTCTAACAGTAATGCTGTTAATGTTACAACAACAGCAAATCCTGCAGCACTTGTTATAACAGGAAGCACTATTTGCGCAAGTCCCGGAGATAATGGAACAATTACTTCGACTACCTCTGTAGCTGGAATAGAATATCAATTGATTGATGATGCAGATGAAGAGGTTGGTGACCCAATAATCGGAACAGGAGCTGCACTTAGCTTTACCAATGTGCCGGCTGGAACAGGTTACTACGTTGAAGCGACAAACCTAACTACTGGTTGTGCGTCGGTTCCAAGTAATTTGGTAAATGTATCAACAACTCCGAATCCAGCAAATAAAACTATAACAGTTTCTTCGGCAGCGGTATGTACAGGAACCGGAGCCAATGTTATTGTTGCAGGTTCTCTTTCCACTGAAAACTATCAATTAAGGAATAATTCAGGAAATACTAATATAGGATCTGCCCTTACAGGTAATGGCGGTAATTTAAACCTGCCTACAGGTAACTTAACGGTTGCTACTACATTTAATGTATTGGCTACAATAACTGCAACAGGTTGTACAACCCAATTGACAACAACTCCGAGCATAACAGTAAACCCAACTAATACAGCTGGCGCTGCTTCATCTTCACCGACCTTATGTGTGAATACGGCTTTAACCGCAATAACCCACACTACAACAGGAGCAACAGGAATTGGTACTGCTTCAGGTTTGCCAACCGGAGTAACTGCTGCCTGGTCATCAAATACAATAACAATAAGCGGAACACCAACAGCGACCGGAACATTCAATTACAGCATTCCTTTGACTGGAGGTTGTGGAAATGTGAATGCAACAGGAACCATAAATGTAAATTCATCATCGGTAGCTCCAACAGGAATTACAGGAACAAGCACTATCTGTAATGGAAACAGCACTACTTTAACGGTAAGCGGAGGAACATTAGGGGCTGGAGCAACAGTACAATGGTTTACGGGTTCTTGCGGTGGAACTTCTGCCGGAACAGGAACTTCAATAACAGTTTCACCGACATCCAACACAACTTATTATGTGCGTTACAGCGGAACCTGCAACACTACAACCTGCGCTTCGCAATTGATTACAGTAAACACCTTGTCAACTGCTCCAACCGGAATTACAGGAACAAGTACTATCTGTAATGGAAACAGTACAACACTTACAGTAAGTGGTGGAGCTGCAGGAACCGGAGCAACGGTGCAATGGTTTACAGGCTCTTGTGGTGGAACTTCTGCAGGAACAGGAAACTCAATAACAGTTTCGCCTTCATCGAATACAACTTATTATGTACGTTACAGCGGAACCTGTAACACAACAACATGTGCTTCGCAATTGGTAACAGTGAATACACCATCGGTAGCTCCAACCGGGATTACCGGAACCACTACAATCTGTAACGGGAATAGTACGACACTTACAATAAGTGGCGGAACTTCAGGAACGGGAGCATCAGTACAATGGTTTACAGGTTCATGCGGAGGAACATCAGCAGGGACAGGAAACTCGATTACCGTTTCACCTTCAACCAATACAACTTATTATGTACGTTATAGCGGAAGTTGTAATACCACAGCATGTGCTTCGCAATTGGTAACGGTAAACACACCATCTGTGGCTCCAACCGGAATTGCAGGAACAACAACAATCTGCAACGGGAACAGCACTACTTTAACAGTAAGTGGCGGAACAGCTGGAACTGGAGCAACAGCAGAATGGTTCACTGGTTCTTGTGGTGGAACTTCTGCCGGAACAGGAAACTCGATTACAGTTTCACCTTCGTCGAATACAACGTATTATGTGCGTTATAACGGGACTTGTAATACCACAGCATGTGCTTCGCAATTGGTAACGGTAAACACACCATCTGTAGCTCCAACCGGAATTACAGGAACGACGACTATATGCAACGGAAACAGTACTACACTTACAGTAAGTGGAGGTACATTGGGAACAGGAGCAACAGTGCAATGGTTTACGGGTTCATGCGGAGGGACTTCTGCAGGAACCGGAAATTCAATAACAGTTTCTCCTTCATCCAATACAACTTACTATGTGCGTTACAGTGGAACTTGTAACACCACAACATGTGCTTCGCAATTGGTTACAGTAAATGCAACAACTTCTGCCGCAATCCTAACCGGAAGCGCCGCTATCTGCTCAGGCAGCCCAACGAATCTAAGTGTTGCAATAACCGGAGGAACTTCTCCATTTACAGTAGTTTACAATGATGGGACTTCAAATACAACCGTAAACAATTATGCGAGTGGTTCAAATATTTCAGTTTCGCCATTGGCAACGACGACTTATACTTTGGTTTCTGTAACAGGTGCCAGCGGTTGTGTAGGAACAGGTAATACAGGTTCAGCTTCCATTACCATTGATTTGACTACTTCTACCAATGGAGGTGCATCATGGTCGAATGGGACGCCAACATCTGGAAAATCAGTTGTGTTCGATGGTTCAACAGCAACGTTGAGCGGTGATTTAGCTGCCTGTTCGCTTCGATTGAAAAATAATGCAACAGTAACTGTTCCGTCAGGATTCGATGTTACTTTGAACGGAAGGTTAACTGTTGAAGCCGGAAGTACATTTACCTTAAATAACAATGCCAATTTATTGCAGAACACCACTTTGGCCAATTCGGGTAATATAATTGTAAAAAGGAATTCATCAGCGTTGAAGCGTCTTGATTATACCTTATGGTCTTCGCCAGTTACGGGTCAGGGAGTATATGCTTATTCCCCTTCTACTTTCGGAAACAGGTTTTACGTTTACAGAACGAACACTAATGTATTCAACAACGCTGACCTCGGATTCAACCTGACAGGTTTGAATGCTAGTGGCGTTAATGGTACTGACAGCAATAATGTTCAGTTTGCTCAGGCGAAAGGATACTTAATCCGTATGCCTTGGGATCATCCAACTGCTGCAACCATTTGGAATGGTACATTTACCGGGGTTCCAAATAACGGGAACATAACTTTTAATATGATAAACGGTGGTGCAGGACAACGCTTTAATTTGGTTGGAAATCCTTATCCGTCACCAATCAGCATGACGCAATTTGTTTCAGATAATAGTACCAACATTACCGGGACATTGTATTTTTGGAGGGAAACCAACAACAATACTTCCAATAATGCTTATTGTACCTGGGCAGGAGGAACATTTACATCCAACAATGAAGCGCAGGTATTCAATCCGAATGGAATCCTGAGAACCGGACAAGGTTTCTTTGTAGAAGCTTCCGGTGCTGCGACAACTGTTGATTTTAGAAACGGGCAGCGTTCTTCCGATAATGCAGATCAATTCTTTAAAACAGGCAATGCAACTGCTGTGAATGATGTTGTTGAAACGAACAGATTCTGGTTGAATTTAACGAATGCTTCGGGTGCATTTTGCCAAATGGCTGCCGGTTATATGACTGGTGCAACCAACGATGTGGATTTATACGACGGTAAAAATATCAATACAGGGAGTGCTTTGTTGAGCTCAATCCTTGACAATACAGATTATACCATTCAAGGAAAAGCATTGCCATTCAATGCCTCTGATATGATTCCATTAAGTTGTAAAATAACTACAGCAGGAAGCTACACCATTGCCATTGATCATGTTGACGGAATATTTACTAACGGTGCACAGGCAGTTTATTTAAAAGACAACCTGACGACTACAATCCATAATTTAAGTACTGGCGCTTATACTTTTGCTTCAGATGCAGGAACGTTTACCAATCGTTTTGAAGTTGTATACCAGGCACAATTGTCTAATCATACTTTCACTGCAAATTCAGTGGTTATTTACAGCCAGGGCAATGAGTTTGTAATCAATTCAGGAAACACAATTATGAAATCGGTAAAAGTGTTTGATATCAGAGGAAGATTGTTATTCGACAAAACCAATATCAATTCGAATCAGGCTACAATAAGTGGCGGATTGGCAAATGAAGTTTTATTGCTTCAAATTACTTCCGAAGATGGAATCGTGGTTACCAAGAAGGTTATCCGATGATATTATATTATTGTTAAATAAAAAATCCCCACCAAAACGGTGGGGATTTTTTTATGGTTTTTATAAAAAAATAAGCTTAAAATTTTTTTTTAAGCTTGCTTTTTATTTTTTCTAAAAGTATACATTACGAAAAGAATACCGGTTATTGCTAACAGGATTAATTTGCTGTTAATTGGCGCTGGTTCCGGGTCACCACCTTCAAGTCCGCCACCACCATCGTCATCGCCTGGTTGTGCAAAAGCCACAAAATCAGACAATAAAATAAAAGCCAGTAAGTAAAATTTCAATAGGTTTTTCATAAACGCTCTATTACAGCCGGTAAATATAGGAATCATTTTTAGAACTAAAAAATTTAGTTCAAATTTTACGACGATTTACTCAAATTCTGAGGTAAAATACAATTTTACATTTGGGAATTTACTCTGAGTCATTTGGATTGTAAATTCAGAATCTGCCAAAAACACTAATTGACCATATTTATCATGCGCAAGAAACTTTTGCTTAATTCTTTTAAATTCCTTGAATTCTTCGCTCTTGGCGTCATCGGGCTTTACCCAACAGGCTTTATGAACTGGAAAAGTTTCATAGCTGCATTTGGCACCATATTCATGCTCCAAACGGTACTGGATTACTTCATACTGAAGTGCTCCAACAGTCCCGATGACTTTTCGGTTATTCATTTCTAAGGTAAACAACTGCGCCACACCTTCATCCATCAGCTGGTCAATACCTTTGTCCAGTTGTTTTGCTTTTAAAGGGTCAGCATTATTTATATATCTAAAGTGTTCGGGTGAGAAACTCGGAATTCCTTTAAAACTCATGATTTCCCCTTCGGTAAGCGTGTCGCCAATCTTGAAATTCCCGGTGTCGTGCAAACCAACAATATCGCCAGGATATGAGATGTCTACAATTTCCTTTTTCTCAGCAAAAAATGCATTAGGGCTTGAGAATTTCAGGTTCTTTCCCTGACGGACATGCAGATACGGTTTGTTGCGCTCAAAGGTTCCCGAAACTATTTTGACGAATGCCAGCCTGTCGCGGTGCTTCGGATCCATATTTGCGTGGATTTTGAATACAAATCCGGCCATTTTTTCTTCTTCGGGTTTTACCAATCTCGTTTCAGATTCCTTTGGCCTTGGTGCCGGAGCGATTTCCACAAAGCAATCCAACAATTCCCTAACTCCGAAATTGTTCAATGCCGAACCAAAAAATACGGGTTGCAAATTACCGCTGAGGTATTGTTCCCTGTCAAAGGCAGGATAAACTTCTGAAATCAATTCGAGTTCTTCCCTAAGTTTTACAGCTGGTTTCTCTCCAATGATTTTTTCCAATTCCGGACTGTCAATATCAGAAAAGGCAATCGTATCTTCAATATTCTTACGGCTGTCACCACTAAAAAGATTGATGTTTTGCTCCCAGATATTGTAAATTCCCTGAAAGTCATACCCCATTCCGATTGGGAAACTCAATGGCGTTACGCTCAAGCCTAACTTTTGCTCTACTTCGTCCATCAAATCAAAAGCATCCTTTCCTTCCCTGTCCAATTTGTTTATGAAAACAATCATCGGAATGTTTCTCATCCTACAAACGGCAACCAATTTTTCGGTTTGTTCCTCAACCCCTTTTGCAACGTCAATCACCACAATCACACTGTCGACAGCCGTTAACGTTCGGAAAGTATCTTCAGCAAAATCCTTGTGTCCGGGCGTATCCAGGATGTTGATTTTTTTGCCTTGATAGTTGAATGCCAAAACCGAAGTCGAAACCGAAATCCCTCTCTGGCGCTCTATTTCCATGAAATCGGAAGTGGCTCCTTTTTTGATTTTATTGTTCTTAACCGCACCAGCTTCCTGAATGGCTCCACCAAAGAGTAGTAATTTCTCGGTAAGAGTTGTTTTTCCGGCATCGGGATGCGAGATGATTCCAAAGGTCCTGCGGCGTTGTATTTCTTTTAAAAAGCTCATGATTTTGATAAATTGGTTGCAAAAATACTATTATTTACTGATTATTTCGATATGCTTTCCGTTTCAAATATTTTGGCATTTATTAAGGTTTCCTTAAGTGTTAATAAAATTTTGTTAATAGTAGCGTGTATAGTTGGATAATGTGTTTGAATTACTATTTTTGTTGATTGTTACACTGCAATTTTTAAGCAGTTTTTGACAATTCAAGGAACACAAAATTTAATTGTAAATTTTTATTGAAATTTTTTATCAGCATGAACTTAAAACAGTTTTTTTTCGCATTGTTATTTTTAATATCATATGCCAATATTGCACAAAATAACACAAGGGAAGTTCTATTTTCAATCAACGACAAGCCTTACTACACCGACGAATTTGCAAGAATTTACAAGAAAAACCTGGACTTAGTAAAAGACGATACCCAAAAAGACCTCAATCAGTATTTGGATTTATTTGTGGGTTATAAATTGAAGGTAAACAAAGCCTACAAACTGGGTTTGCAGAATGGTGCCCAATACCAAAATGAATTAAAATCGTACCGAAGCCAGTTAGCCAAAAATTATTTTAACGATACCAAAATCACTCAGGAGCTTATTGAGGAAGGTTACAACCGTCTTCAAAAAGAAGTTAGGGCTTCGCATATTCTTATCCTTGTTGATGAAAATGCAACTGCAGAAGATACTTTGAAAGCGTATAAAAAAATTGAGGATATTAGGAAAAAAGCGGTTGCCGGAGAAAACTTCGACGATTTGGCAGTACAGTTTTCTGAAGATCCATCAGCGAAGGAAAACAAAGGTGATTTAGGATATTTTTCTGCTTTCAGAATGGTTTATCCTTTTGAAACGGCAGCTTTCAATACACCAAAAGGTGAAATTTCTAAAATTATCAGGACACGTTTTGGTTACCATATCCTAAAGATTAATGACGTAAGAGCCAACCGTGGTGAAATCACCGTTGCCCACATCATGATCCTGAGCCCGAAACCGGAAGATGTTGACAAGGATTCCAAAAGAATCATTGAGGATATTTACAAAAAACTGCAGCAAGGCGAAAAGTTTGAGGATTTGGCAAAACAGTTTTCGGAGGACAAATCCTCGTCATCAAAAGGCGGAGTGTTGAACAAATTTGGTTCAGGGCAATTGAGCTCTGAGGAATTTGAAAACATGGCATTTGCACTTAAAAATGTCGGAGATGTTTCTGCGCCATTCCAGTCCCAATTTGGCTGGCACATCATTAAGCTGATTGAAAAGCATCCGATAAAATCTTTGGATGAAATGAAACCTGAATTGGAAACCAAAGTGGGTAAAGACGACCGATCTAAAAAAATTACGGCTTCCTTAAACGAAAAGCTTAGAAAAAAATACACTCATAAAAGAGACAATAAACAATTTGCTGCCATGTCTAAATTGGTTACCAATGATTTCTATGACGGTAAATGGAAAGCTCCAGAAACGTTTAACAACACCACTTTGCTTACCATAAATTCAAAAAAGATTGATAATAAGGCGTTTTTGGATTTTGTTGAAAAACAGCAAAAATCAGGTTTGAAAACCAAACCAGTAGCAAAACTTACGGAAGAATTATACGAGAAATTCTTAGACGATCAGCTGACTGCTTATTATGATGAGAATTTGGAAAATGATTTCCCTGAATTTGCCAATGTTATGGAAGAATATCGTGACGGTTTATTGCTTTTTGACTTAATGGAAAAAGAAATCTGGGATAGGGCAAAAACAGATACACTTGGATTGAAAAGCTTCTACGACCAACACAAAATGGAGCATATGTGGAAGAAAAGAGTGGAAGTAACCGTGGCTTCATCAACCAAAGAAGACATGATTAAAAAAGCTCAGGCACTTTTAAAAAAGAACACCGAGCCACAAACCATCAAAGACAAGCTCAATGTTAACAATGTCATCAATGTGATGACCAACAGCGGAGTTTTTGAAGAAGGAACTGATGCTTTGCCAAAAACTATGAAATATGATGTTGGCGTTTCAAATGTATTTAAGGAAGGAGAATACTATTTTGTGACCAATGTAGAACGCGTATTACCCGAAAGCCCTAAAACGCTTGAGGAATGCAAAGGGAAAATCGTCAATGATTACCAGCAATATTTGGAGCAGCGTTGGGTTGATGATTTGAAAAAGGAGTTTACGGTTAAGGTAAATACAGACGCCTTCACCCACGTAAAACAACAGCTGAAATAAATGATTAGAAAAAGTTTTTTCCTGGTTTTTTTGATGGTTTGTTCCTGTAATTATTTGAAACCAGAACAAAAACCGCAATCAATTGCCAGAGTAGGAAAAAACTATTTGTATAAAAGCGACATCGCAACCTTGGTTCCGGCCGGAACTTCTAAAGAGGACAGCATCCTTTTGGTAAGGGATTATATCGATCGATGGGCAAGCCAGAAATTGTTGATCGATGCGGCAGAACGAAACCTGAGCGACAGGAAAAAAGCAGAGTACAATGCTTTAATAAAGCAATATAAAATAGATTTATATACCAAGGCGTATATAGAGGAAATAGTTAGGAATACGGTTGACACGGTTGTAAGCCAGGACGATTTAAAAAGGTATTACGACGAAAACAAGGAAAATTTTAAAACCAACGGAACATTAGTCCGGTTGCGTTTTATCAATCTGTCAAAAGACAATCCTCGTTTTGCAACCATAAGTAGTAAGTTCTTTGATTACAATAAAAAGGACAAAAAGTTTTGGGACACTTACAAGTTGCAATTCAAGAGTTTTGCATTAAACGACAGTGTTTGGGTTGATATGAACCAGGTGTATGTAAAACTGCCGGTAATCAATCCCGATAACAGGGATGAACTAATGAGGCCCGGGAAAAAGATTCAGATTCAGGATAAGGATGATACTTATCTGATAAAGATTACCAATGTAATTGACAAGAATCAGGTTTCGCCATTTGAATACATAAAGCCAACTTTGAAAGAAGTTATATTGAATAAAAGAAAATTGGAATTGATTAAAAAATTTGAAAAAGATATCACTAATGATGCCATTAAAAACAAGGATTATGAAATATATAAATAGCAAACTTACCGTAGCAATCATTGCAATTTTTTGCACTGTAGGCTTTGCCAATGCTCAGGAAGTCATTAAGGACACGGTAAAAACAAAACCGTTGACCAGTTCTTTCAAAAAGCAAAAGGTTGATGGTGTCATTGCAACTGTTGGGGATTACATCATCCTTGATTCTGATGTCGATAAATCGTTTTTGGAATTATCAAGCCAGGGTCAATCCACAAAAGATATTACGCGTTGCCAGATGTTGGGCAAACTATTGGAAGATAAATTGTTTGCACACCAGGCTGTTCAGGACAGTATCGTGATTAAGGATGAAGAGGTTAAGGAAAAAATGAACGATCAGATTTCCTATATGGTGGAGCAATTAGGTTCGATGGATAAGGTTGTTACGTATTTCAAAAAAGGCTCTGAAGAAGAATTGAAAACCGAGCTGTTTGACATTATCAAAACAATTAAGTTGGGTGCAGAAATGCAGAAAAAAATCATTGACGGCGTAGAAATCACACCGGAAGAAACCCGTAATTTCTTTAAAGCCATTCCACAAGCCGATTTGCCGGTTTTTGGAGCTGAAATGGAAGTAGCCCAAATTGTCGTGCAGCCAAAAGTTACCGATGAGGAAAAACAAAGGGTTATCAAAAGGCTTAAGGAAATAAAAGACGAAGTCCTGGCCGGAGCAAGTTTTAAGACAAGGGCTGTTATTTATTCTGATGACAGAGGTTCTACTTCGAGTGGAGGTTATTATAAAATCAACAGGAAATCGCAGTTTGTAAAAGAGTTTAAGGAAGTTGCCTTCTCACTTAATGAAGGTGAAATCTCTGAGCCATTTGAAACCGAATTTGGTTACCATATCATCATGGTTGAAAAAATCAAAGGACAGGAAGTGGAATTAAGGCACATCCTGATGATGCCAAAAGTTTCTGACCAGGCATTGAAAGATGCGAAAGAAAAAATCCTAAGCATTAAAAGAAAAATCGAAAACGGAGAAATCACTTTTGCGGATGCAGCCAGAACGATGTCTGACGAAAAGGAAACCCGTGCCAATGGAGGAACCTTAATCAACCCAAAAACACAGGATACGCATTTCGAATTGACCAAAATGGATCCAAGCCTGTATAGCGAAGTTTCCAATTTAAAAGACAATGCGATTACACAGCCAATCTTAGACGATGATCCAAGACAAGGTAAAAAATACAAAATCATCACAATCACTAACAGGATTAATGAGCACACTGCCGATTATGCTAAAGATTATACCAAAATCAAGGATTTGGCATTGAAGGAAAAACAAATCAAAGCCATTGCAAAATGGACAGATGAAAAAATCAAGGAAACTTACATCAAGATTAATGGTGAATACAGGGATTGTGTATTTGTCAATAATTGGATTAAAAAATAAGTCATAAACCTAAAGCGTAAATCCTATGTCAGATGTTACCGCCATTAAAAAATTAGTTCAAAAAAGAGCTGAACTTAAAACAGAAATCGCCAAAATAATTGTAGGTCAGGACGCCGTTGTTGACCAAATTTTATTGAGTATCTTTTCTGGAGGACACGCACTTTTGGTTGGTGTTCCCGGTTTGGCGAAGACCTTGATGGTAAACACCATTTCACAGGCTTTAGGATTAGACTTCAAAAGAATACAGTTTACACCCGATTTGATGCCGTCGGACATACTTGGAAGTGAAATCCTGGATGAAAGCCGTCAGTTCAAATTCATCAAAGGGCCTATTTTTGCCAACATCATTTTGGCCGATGAGATTAACAGGACGCCGCCAAAAACACAGGCAGCTTTGCTTGAAGCGATGCAGGAACGTTCTGTAACGATTGCTGGACAAAATTATAAATTGGATTTGCCTTATTTCGTTTTGGCAACCCAAAATCCAATTGAGCAGGAAGGAACTTATCCTTTGCCTGAAGCGCAATTGGACCGTTTTATGTTTGCCATTAAATTGGATTATCCTTCTTTTGCTGAAGAAGTTGATGTGGTGAAAAGCACAACCTCTGACGCTAAACCAGAAATCAGCCCGTTGTTTACCGCTCAGGAGATTATTGATTTCCAACATTTGGTACGCCGAATCCCGGTTGCCGATAATGTTATTGAATACGCAGTAACCTTAGTGAGCAAAACACGTCCGAACAATCCTTTGTCGAATGATTATATCAAGAATTATTTGGATTGGGGCGCAGGTCCAAGAGCTTCACAGAACCTGATTTTGGCAGCCAAAACAAATGCCGCATTCAATGGAAAATTCTCTCCGGATATTGAAGATGTAAAGGCGGTTGCAACCGGAATCCTGCGCCATCGAATCATTAAAAATTACAAGGCTGATGCCGAAGGCATTACCGAAGAAATGATAATTGATAAGCTGTTGTAATAAAACAGCTTTTTTTTCGTTTATATAGTACATCATCACCCGAGGCGTTGCCGAATTGTTTGGAGCGCAGCGGAAAAAATCAAACCCAAGGCAAAGCCGAACTGTTCGGAGCGCAGCGGAGAAAAATCTATATCAAATGAAAAAAAAATACCTTTTACTGCTCCCCGAAATCATCATTGTCATCCTAAGCGCTTATTGGTTTTTAGACAATTATCTGGGAAGGAATGTCATTAATCCATTTGCCTTAGCAGTATTCTTCATACTGCTGTTCCAGGTAATTTTCCAGAACAAATTCATAGGAATGTTTTTGGCGACCATTACGGCACTGTTTTCCATTTACATGGTTTTTGCTGTAATGTCTGAATTTAGGGAGTTTTCGTCTTTTACACCTGAAGCAAGGAATTTATTGATTTTCGGTTTAACATTCTGCATACTGCTCTTTGCTTCCTCAATCATTATGATCTACAAGTTTTTGTCGAAAGTGTTTTAATCTTTAGCGCTTCTTTCCCAGACGCCATCACCTTTGCTGACTTTAACGGCAATTATTTTATTGTTGGAATCCCTTTCAAAAACAATGGCAGCGTTTGGCACCATTTCCAATCCAAATCCGTCTTTTGACCTGGCAACCATTTTCATAAGCATCCCATTTGGCCTTTGAATGAATAATGTTCCTTCATCATTTGCAGTGATTGTTCGGTCTCCATATTTTCCGGTGTATTCATTATCGTTTTTCGAATTGGTTTCCGATAATTTAGGTTGGAACCTCACCAATCTTACCAAGTTGTTTTTCATGTCAAATGTGATATTCATTTGCCTTAAAAACCGAATTCCCGCATTACTCTGTGGCAAAACGTCATTTATGATGATTGTTGGATTTTGGAATTCAATTGACCCGATTGCTATCGCCTGATTGAGTTCAGCTTCCCTGATTTCAAATTCATTGCTTACCGTTTTTGCCCTGCCAACAACCTTTGGCGTTCCTAGTATCATCTCATTTGTAATATCAGAACTATGCACAGTCAGCCAACCCATATTTCCGGTGTCAAGGATTGCTGGCAGTTCTTTGGAACCAAGCTTTAACTTTATCCTGGGAACGTCATTTTCAGTTGACATAGCAAAGGCACTTTTATCCTCTTTATCCAATTTGCCTTTGCTAATAATCAACTGATTTGTTTCAAAATTCAATTCGACCAAAACACCCTTAAAAAAACTTAGCCCAATTACCCCATCAATTACATCAATGTTTTTGCGCTGATTGTAGTTCCGAACCATGGCATCAACATTTTTGATATGATAAGTGCCAATGGATATTTCTTTCAGATTGGTTACCGGAAAGGATTTCGAATTGGCACCGCTGCCATCTCCAGCCAGTACAGAATCAGTTACGGATAGATTGAGTTCGTTGAAAACTTTTTCGTCTAATTTGGCAACTATTGGGCTTCCGGTATCAAACATAAACTTATATGGGCCTTTCCCGTTTAATTGTACCTCGATAACGGGATTGGCACCGCTGCGGTAAGAAATGGGAAGCACAACTTTATCCTCGTCAAAACTGATTTTAAAGGAAGCCACATTTTGCGCATCAATAGCCATTACATTCCATAATATTGAAATGCTGATTAAAACTGCCTTTTTCATTGTAAAGCCTTTTAGGATTAGCTCGCCCTGCGTTTTTCATCCTCAACTCCGGTAGTTCTCTGACGTGCCCTTGAGACTGTATTTTTCCCAAAGCGATACGTATAAGAAAGTGTCACAACTCTCGCATCCCAGGTTCTTTCAGTAAAGAAATCCTGGTTTTGGTAGCGAACATCTACCGCAATGTGATTGGTTAGGAAAATGTCACTGACATTCAGCTTGAAAATGGAGTTTTTATCATTGGAAACTTTCTGGATTCCGGCTGAAATTTGAGATAGATGTTTGATGTAAAACAATCCCCAAACCATTCGGCTCTGATAATAACCATTCAATTCGGCAGTCCATCCTTTTCCTAAAACAATGCTGTTGTTCATATTCATATCCCAGGAAGTAAAATCCTGTTGCAGGCTTCCACCGTCAAGCGGACTTGAATATTTATTTAAGTAAACCGAAGCCGAAAGTGTTGAGTTGACAACCTTTCTGTATTTAAGCGGAATGTAAACTCCCAAATTAAATTGCTCATAATCCTGGATGTTGGCCGGAATCTGATAGGAAATGCGGGTATCATCATCCTGTACAAAAATGTCGGTGATGCTTTCCTTGCTTCTGGTATAACTCAGCGTTGTAATGTATTTTGATTTATAAGTGTGATTGAGTTCAAATGAGTGCGTAATTACCGAATTCAACGTTGGGTCACCCACAACATACGTATACGAATCCACAAAAACCTTGAAAGGATTGAGCTGGCGATAGGTTGGTCTGTCAATGCGTTTGGTATAGGATAATGAAAGTGAATTCTCCTCAGTGAATTTCCTATTGACTACAATGTTTGGAAAGAAGGTTACATAATTTCTCGAAAACTGGTCTCCTGTAGCCAATTGTTTTCCATTGGTTTTGGTATGTTCCATACGCAAACCAGCCTGAAAATCCCATTTGGTAAACTCTCTTGCAAAACTTCCATAAGCCGCATTGATGTTTTCCTCATAAATAAAATGATTCGATTTTGTGACATCCAGAATAGACTCACCGTTTTCTACATTATAAAACTTAACGTCATTGTCGGAAGTTACCAGACTTGATTTGAGTCCAACTTCCAGCTTCATTTTCTCAGAAAACGGATGAGTATAATCTGTCTTTATTGATTTTACGGTAATGATTCCGGTTTGGTCGGTGGCAACCATGGTGTCTGAAATGATGCTTTCATCAGGATTGGCATTAATGTTATGAATGTCCTGAAGTGTTGTTGCATCGAATTTTCCGTAATCGATATCGGCTGTTATCTCTTTTCCGGCTGTGTTGAAACTATGCTTAAAGTTAAAATTGGCAAAACCATTGAAACGGCTTTCATCCGATAAAATACTGGTTTGCGTAGTATAATCAAGTGTTCCGTCCGGATGTGTAATTACAGCATCGGTGTTGGCATATCGGTCATTATTATTCCAGTTTCCATTCATCAAAACCCCAAAAACCGTTTTTTCGGTTGCATAAAAATCGGCACCAATACGCGAATTGTTGCTGATTGACGGTACTTTGGTAAACGAATCCTGTTCAAAAATTGAAGTCACATTATGGCTGTCATCAAAGAATTTCCTATTGATAAAAAAGGCGCCGTAATTGAGCGGATTTGCATAAGAATGGCTTCCGAAGAAATTCCATTTCTTATCACGGAAATTCAGGTTGATGCTCGCCGATGGTTTTTTGTAAACTCCTTGTCCGTAGCTTAAGGTCGCCGAACCATTGAAACCCTGTTTTTGGTCTTTCTTAAATTTGATGTTGATAATCCCGGCATTTCCTGCCGCGTCATATTTGGCTGATGGATTCGTGATAATCTCGATGGTTTGTATGTTTGCTGCTGGAACACTTTTTAAATATACAATCAAATCAGTACCGGAAAGAGGTGTAGGTTTGCCATCAATCATTACAATCACACCCGATTTTCCTTTCAAATTTATTGAGCTCTCCTGGTTAACCATGACACTCGGAGAACGCTCAAGAACATCTAATACAGTGTTTCCAGCAGAAACAATACTATTTTCAACATTAACAACTATCTTGTCTAATTTTCTTTCAATGAATTGTTTTTCTTTGGTGACCACAACTTCCTTCAAGGTATTTGAGTTGGGTTTTACAATAATTTTTTCAAAACTTATGGATTGTTTTTCAGGCGAAATGACGAAATTCCCGCTTCTGTAATTTTCAAATGAGGCATGTGTTACCTTTAAATAGTAATCACCGTTGGAAAGGTTATCCAGTTCAAAATTTCCCTTTTCATCGCTTATCGAAGCCTTTACAAATACGGAATCTGCAACGCGATGTAAGGTGACATTGGCAAATTCAACCGGCACGTTTTTTTCATTTGAAATGGTACCGTTTATTTTTCCAATATTCGTTTGCGAAAGGCAATAGGAGGACTGTAGCAAAAGGATTGCTAATAAGATTAACTGCTTCATTTTTTGATTTATTTTATCGGGTACGTGTAATATTGATTTCCGATGCGTGATTTTTGATTGGTTTTAACTCCTGATCTGATATTGCGCCGAGCAAAGAAGCAGCCAAAGCCAATAATAACCCAATTTTGTGTGCCATAAGTTGTTGGTTTTTTGATTAATGTAATAGAATAATCATTTTGCTTGATATGTCAAACAACTATTATAAGTACATCACAAAATAAATTTGTTACAGCAAAAAAATAAATTCCTTAAAATTTTAACATTTAATTCAGCTAAGAACAATTGTCTATGATTTTTTTAAGCGCAAGGTTCATGGTTTCCAATTCCTCTGGAGTAATGGTATTCAGTGCGTTTTTCCTGTTTTGCAGCACCAGGTCCTGCACTTTGTAGATGATTGATTCCCCTTCTTCGGTAACGACAAGGTTTGATTTTCTTCTGTCGTCCGGATTGTCGCGCCTTTCAAGGTATTCCGATTTTACAAGCAGGTCAATAATTCGGGTTACTGAGGCATTGTCCTTAAAGACATTCCGGGCAATTTCCTGCTGTGTTATTGTTGGATTTTCTAATATGGTTTTGATAATCAGCCATTGGTCAATCGTAATCTTAAAGCCATTTTCCTTGAGTTTCTTTTGAGCAAACATCCGATAAGACTTAATCGCCTTATCCATATTGTAGAATATAATTTTTTCAAGTTTTTCCATTGCCTTATTTCTTTTGGAGTAAATCGTCGAGCTCTTTGTCATAAAAAAACAAAAACATGCTTCCCATCATGTCCTGCTCGGTTTGGGTTGTGTTGTTGACGTCTAAAACAATTTCATATTCATGGTTTTTGTATAACCAAATACCTTCTACAGAAGAAAAAGGTTCAATGCTGGTCAATCCAATTTTGTCCTTGTGGTTTACAATCTTGCTGCTAAATATTGCTTTGTTTGTTGTTTTATCAAATAAGGAAATCCTTGTTGAAAAAGGGTGCACGTGAATTGCTGCGGCATGCAAACGCAGGCTGTCCTGAATCTGGAGCTGATTGTTGACCGAACTTCTATAAGTGTTTTTCCCAACCGGAATTACCCAATGCCCAGAGAGTTTATTTCCTTTTCCGTCATCATACGTATGGTTTTTGGTTTCCACCGGAATGCATTGATTGGTTCCGGGATCTAAAGGTGATTTATACGGATCGGATTGATTGAAAGGCAGCATGATGAAAGCTGTACGGCTCATCAATGGCTTTAGGTTTTTTTCTTTGGAATAATTGATGTCAACCTCATGTCGAACCCAGAAATTAGCATCGGGAAGATTATGGTTTAAGGATTGTGTCGTTACGTACAAATATTCATTTCCTTTCATCGGAACGCCATAACCTTCGGGAAAACTAAAGCTTTCCATGCCGTGAGAAAGCGATGTCAATCGAGGGTATTGCGAACCAATCCGCTTTTGAAGATGGAATGAACTGTAATAATTCACATCATTGAAATCGACATTGGTGTGGCAGATAAAATCATTCGAAATATATTGCAATGATTTAGCATCCAAAGCCTTTACATGGAATCCGGTCAGCCAAAGCAGGGTTGAATCCTTGGAAAGCTGCACATAATTGGAAGATTTTGGTCCTTCCATCGATTTGTAGATACCGTCAATGTAAAATTCGGGAGAAATCATTTTATAGGTTTCCGATTGGTTTTCAACCTTCCAATTCGGATTTACAACACCCAGCTTTTCAAACAAAAACGATTTTACAATGGCTTTGTGACGTGTTGGTAATTGCCAGTACCAAATTCCACCGCCAATAATTCCTAACAAAATTAGAACTCCTAAAATTTTATATATCTTTGATTTTCTCATCTTTTTCAAAAATACATTTTATATGAATGAAAGAAAACAAATCGGTGCAAAAAGATTTTTTGGATTGGATTTTTTAAGAGTGCTCGCCGTGAGCATGATTTTGTTTTCTCATACATCATGGATTTATAATTCCAACGGAGTTCTTGGGAAACTACAGGACATGAGTGGCTTTTTGGGAATTGAATTGTTCATTGTGCTGAGCGGTTTTTTAATTGGCGGAATGCTTTACAAACAGTTTTTGCATGAAGAGTATACGCTGAAAGACGGCTCTTTGTTTATTTATCGAAGGCTGATGCGGCTCTTGCCAAGTTATTATTTGGTCATTATTATTAATGCAGTTGTTTTTACAGCATACGGTTTTTCGATTGCAGGAATATGGAAATACTTCCTGTTGCTGCAAAATTTTGCTTCTCCGGTTTCGCCATTTTTTCCGGAATCCTGGAGTCTGCCCGTAAAGGAAATGGGTTACATTTTTGCCGTTTTCCTGCTATTTTTTATTTCGCATGTATTTGTAAAAACCTCCAAACGATTTCTGTTCCTTAGCGTTATCATCGGGCTTATTGCAGTTGTATTCCTTTTAAAAATGTATTACAATATCCATTCGACGAATGTAGATTTGAAGCTGTGGAGTTTTCAGGTGCGCTCGGTTGTGGTTTATAGGATGGATTCGGTGTTGATTGGAGTTTTGTTTGGTTATTTCTATCAGAATTACAAAGATTTTATGCTGTCAAAACGATGGCTGTTTGTGGCAAGCGGAATTTTATTATTCCTGATGCTGATTATTTGTATTGTGCTTTTCAGATTTACATTAAGCAATGCCGGCTGGTTCTGGAATCTCATTTGCCTTCCCACAGTTTCATTGGCAATCTGCATGTTTATCCCATTTTTGCTCAACCTCGAATCACCTTCGGAAAGCATCGGAAATGGTATTAGGTTCATCTGCAAAATTTCATATTCTGTGTATTTGCTGCATTACAGTTTTATACTTTTCCTGCTCAAAAATTTTATCGATACCAGTAATTATAATATCTGGCAGTTGAATATCTTTACGTTGTTTTATTTGTTGGTTACGGTTGGCGTGAGTTACCTTTTATACAATTATTTTGAAAAACCAATCAATGAATACAGGCACAAAAAATTAAAATTGGATGGCAACTAATACCAGGGTTTTTGGATTAGATTTGATGCGTGCGATGGCAATCACTATGGTGCTTTGCTCACACATTCTTTGGATTTATAACCCCAATGATGGCATCATCCGACAGCTTTTTGCATTATTCGGTTTTCTTGGTGTAGAATTTTTCTTTTTACTGAGTGGCTTTCTGATTGGCAGGATTCTCTATAAGATATTCATCAAAGAAGAGTTTACAATCAAAAGTGCTTTGGGTTTCCTGAAGCGAAGATGGTTCAGGACGTTACCGAATTATTTCCTGGTCTTGATCATTAATATAATCATCACCATCAGCCTCGGATATAGTATTCCAAAGCTAGGTCTGTATTTTGTTTTCCTGCAAAATGGATTTTCCAAAATGCCGACTTTTTTCCCTGAGTCGTGGAGCCTTTCTGTAGAGGAATGGGCCTACATTGTTTTACCGTTTTCCTTGTTATTGTTGTCAATTTTTTTTAAACCAAAAAACAAAAACCGATACTTTTTAATAATCACTTTGTTATTAATTACGTTATTTATTTTGTTCAAAATAATCTACCATTCCAAAACACCAACAACCAATCTGGACGAATGGAACGTTTCCCTAAAGTCGGTGATGATTTACCGTCTGGATGCCATTTTTATGGGAGTTTTATGTGCCTGGCTGAGCATTAATTATCAAAAAAAATGGACTGAATATAAATTTACAGCTGTATTCATCGGAGTTTTAATCATGCTGTTCATGTATTTCGGAATGGGTTTTTTACGCATTCTTCCGGAGAATTACCCTTTTGTATGGAATGTCATCTATCTTCCATTGGCATCTTTTTCAATTGCGTTTTTCGTTCCGTTCTTTTCACAACTGGAAACTTCTGTTGGAATCATAAAAAAACCGGTTGAATTTATCAGCAGGATTTCCTATTCAATTTACCTACTGCATTACAGCGTAATTATGCAGTTATTGATGTTGTTTGTGGATAAGGAAAAGACATCTTTGATTCAGCTTCATCTGATTACGGCTTTTTATCTTATTACTACAGTGGTTGTAAGTTATGTTTTTTACCGTTTTTACGAAAAACCAATTATGGATTTAAGGGATAAAAATTGAGAATAGTTAATTTTTATGCTTTTAAATATCACATTGGCAAAAAGCAAATGTCAAAAATCAGTATTTCGTAAAACATCATATGCAGACAACATATTTCCTGAAAAATATTTACTTAAATACAACGTTTTCGTAAATTTGCACTGCGAAACAAATAAACCAAATATACTATGGCTTTTGATATTGAAATGATTAAAAAAGTTTATGGGACAATGGCTGAGCGTGTAGACAAGGCACGTGAATTAGTAGGCCGACCATTAACGCTTTCAGAAAAGATCTTATATTCTCACTTATGGGAAGGCAATCCTTCAAAATCGTTCACTCGCGGAAAGGATTATGTCGATTTTGCTCCGGATAGGGTAGCCTGCCAGGATGCGACTGCACAGATGGCCTTATTGCAATTTATGCATGCAGGTAAAAAGACAGTAGCCGTTCCTACTACAGTTCATTGTGATCACTTAATCCAGGCGAAAGTTGGAGCCACTACCGATTTAGCTGTAGCCAATTCACAATCAAAAGAGGTTTTTGATTTCCTTTCTTCAGTTTCCAATAAATACGGAATCGGCTTTTGGAAGCCAGGTTCCGGGATCATCCACCAAATCGTTTTGGAAAATTATGCTTTTCCTGGCGGAATGATGATTGGTACCGATTCACATACCGTTAATGCCGGAGGTTTAGGAATGTTGGCCATTGGTGTTGGTGGAGCAGATGCAGTTGATGTAATGTCGGGAATGTCATGGGAGTTGAAATTTCCAAAATTAATCGGAGTAAAATTGACCGGAAAATTAAACGGTTGGACTGCTCCAAAAGACGTAATCCTAAAAGTAGCTGATATCCTTACCGTAAAAGGAGGAACCGGAGCCATCGTTGAATATTTTGGCGAAGGCGCAACAAATATGTCCTGCACCGGAAAAGGAACCATCTGTAACATGGGAGCCGAAATTGGAGCAACCACTTCTACTTTTGGTTATGATGATTCGATGAGAAGGTATTTGGCTGCAACAGACCGTCAGGATATTGTTGATGCTGCAGATAAAGTTGCGGATTACTTAACTGGCGATGCTGAAGTGTATGCAAATCCTAGTCAATATTTTGACCAGGTTATTGAAATCAATTTATCAGAATTGGAACCACACATCAACGGACCATTTACTCCAGATAGAGGAACTCCGGTTTCAAAAATGAAAGAAGAAGCTATTGCAAATGGCTGGCCTTTAAAAGTGGAATGGGGATTAATTGGATCATGTACCAATTCATCTTACGAAGATATGGCGCGTGCTGCATCTATTGTGGAGCAGGCAGTTGCACACGGAATCACGCCGAAAGCAGAATTCGGAATCAATCCGGGCTCAGAGCAAATCCGGTACACCATCGAAAGAGACGGCATCATTGCCACTTTTGAAAAAATGGGAACCAAAGTATTTACCAATGCCTGTGGACCTTGTATCGGGCAATGGGACAGGGCAGGAGCAGACAAAGGAGAAAAAAATACCATTGTTCACTCGTTTAACAGAAACTTCTCTAAACGTGCTGACGGAAATCCAAATACACACGCTTTTGTAACTTCACCAGAAATGGTTGCTGCCTTGGCAATATCTGGAGATTTATCCTTTAATCCGATTACGGATACTTTAATCAATGATAATGGCGAAGCTGTGAAACTGAATCCTCCTCATGGTGATGAATTGCCAAAAAGAGGTTTTGATGTTGAAGATGCAGGTTTCCAGGCACCAGCTGCTGATGGAAGCGGAGTTCAGGTTGTAGTTTCTCCAACTTCGGACAGGCTGCAATTATTGGCACCATTTGAACCTTGGGATGGGAAAAATATTTCAGGAGCCAAATTGTTGATCAAGGCTTTCGGAAAATGTACTACCGACCATATCTCTATGGCTGGGCCATGGTTACGTTTCCGTGGCCATTTGGATAACATTTCAAACAATATGTTGATTGGGGCTGTCAATGCTTATAATCAGGAAGCCAATAAAGTTAAAAACCAATTAACCGGAAACTACGACGCAGTTCCTGCAGTTCAAAGGGCTTACAAAGCAGCTGGGGTTCCAACGATTGTTGTTGGGGATCAAAACTACGGTGAAGGTTCTTCAAGAGAGCACGCAGCAATGGAGCCAAGGTTCCTTGGAGTGAAAGCGGTTTTGGTGAAATCATTTGCACGTATCCACGAAACGAATTTGAAGAAACAGGGTATGTTGGCATTAACCTTTGCTAACGAAGCGGATTATGACAAGATACAGGAGAACGACACCATCAACTTTTTGGACTTGACAGAGTTTGCTCCGGCAAAACCATTGACTTTAGAATTTGTTCACGCAGACGGAACAAAAGATATAATCTTAGCGAACCACACTTACAACGAAAGCCAGATTGGCTGGTTTGTTGCAGGTTCGGCATTGAATCTGATTGCAGCCGGTAAAGCGTAATTGATTTCAATTTAGGACAAAAAAATGCCCAACATTTGTTGGGCATTTTTTTTAACTATACTGAACTTTATTGAACGCTTTTATAAACTTCCTTCAGGCCTGAACTCCATTTCACTTCTTCATAGTAGAAATCTACAGCGGTTAGGCTGTTCTTTTTTCTGATAACACATTTTCCGGTAACATCTGCTTCTGAACCGTCAACAGTGATTTTTTTATTGTTTTGGATTTTATTCGCCAAATACAAATCGTATATTTTCCTGGCAATTTCCTGACGGATCGTCATTTTGGCATTGTAGGTGCTCACAATGATAACACCTTTTTTAGAACGGGCAACCAGCTCCATTCCATCCTGACCATAATTATAGGTCTCAACTGTTGGATCTCCTTTGGAGAACGCAAAACAAGTCACGATAAGTAAACCGAAAAGCACTTTTCTCATAAATAATAGATTTGTGGGGCGACAAATTAGGGACGAAAAATAATAATTAATTTAATACAAAACGCAGTTATCCACAAAAAATTGTGTAAAACTTCAAAAAAAAGTATAAAATTTATTGAAAGGAATAGCAGGTCGCATCATTTTTATCGACGAAATGCATGTTTTTGAAATCTGAAGCCAAAAAAAATCCGCCTAATCGTATAATTAGACGGACTTTTAACTGAACTAATAATCTATTAATAATAAGTGTATCTTCTAACTTTAGCAATATATTTTGCTAAACGGATTACCTGATGGCTGTATCCGTATTCGTTATCATACCAAACATATAAAACGATGCTTTTTCCATCACTTGAAACAATCGTAGCATTACTGTCGTAAATTGACGGCTGTGCTGTTCCAACAATATCGGAAGAAACCAACTCGTTATTTAGTGAATATCTGATCTGTTCTACCAATTCGCCTTCCAAAGCGTATTTTTTCATGATTTTATTGAATTCCTCAAAAGTGGTTGCTTTGCCAATTTCTAAATTCATAACCACCAAAGAACCATTTGGAACAGGAACACGAATCGCGTTTGAAGTCAGTTTTCCGGCCAAACTTGGTAAAGCTTTTGCTACTGCAGTTCCGGCACCGGTTTCTGTAATAACCATGTTCAAGGCAGCAGCACGGCCACGACGGTATTTTTTATGCATGTTATCCACCAGGTTCTGGTCATTGGTATAAGCGTGAATGGTCTCAATATGACCTTTTACAACTCCAAGTGCATCTTCAACTACTTTTAAAACTGGCGTAATTGCATTTGTGGTGCAGGAAGCCGCAGAAAAAATATCAACATTATCTGGATTGTGGTCATTATGGTTTACCCCGTAAACGATGTTTGGAACACCTTTTCCTGGCGCAGTCAATAAAACTTTGCTGATTCCTTTAGAAGTCAAATGCCTTCTTAAAGCTTCTTCGGTTGTAAAAGCACCAGTATTGTCAATGCATAAGGCATCTTCAATTCCGTATTTTGTATAATCAATTTCCTCAGGACCGGAAGCTGTAATAACGTGTACTGTTGTTCCGTTGATGATTAAGGCCTGGTTTTCGGCATCAGCCTGAACCGAACCCTGGAAATCACCGTGAACAGAATCATAACGCAATAATGAAGCTCTTTTTTCCAATGATGTTGCATCGTTTTTGTCACGTGTAACAATGGCACGAAGGCGAAGTTGTTGTCCTTTACCCATTTTGCTCATCATCTCACGAGCCAATAAACGGCCAATACGACCAAAACCATATAAAACAACATCTTTTGGTTTCATGTTTTGGAAATCCTTTGCATTTTTCAATTTGTCAATAACAAAAGCACGACCATCGTCATATTTATTATCTTCAAGATGGTATTCATAAGTTAATTTTCCAATGTCAATACGTGATGGCGGTAAATCTAAATCAAGGATTGCACGTGCAATTTCTACTGAATCAAAAATGTTGATTGGCTTTTGAACAAACTCACCTGCATATTCGTGAAAATTGATAATATCACTCACATTTCGGTCAATCAGTTGATTTCTAAAAAGTACCAATTCAATCGATTTGTCATACCACAAATCACTGATAATTTTAATTAATTCAACTGCTGCCTTACGTCTGTCAGCTTGAAATGATAACTCCTTCTCGTAAAATTTGTTACTGTCCATAAAATAAATATGTGTTTAGTTGTGTGTAAAAATTAAATTTAACTCCGTTCAATTCGGCTTGTCAGCCTCGGGTGGCGCAAAAGTATAAAATTACGACGTTTCACGAAAACGATTTCGTTACTTTTTTATAAAACAAAAAAACCAGCTCAAAATCTGAACTGGTTTTTCAATAATTAACCTTTTACCTTATAATATTATCTGAATGAGTTGTCCGGAGCGATTGATCATTTGGATGTTAACACTCTGGTTCTCGTCTTTGTTGTTTAAGAATTTTGAAATCGTTTGGACATCTGTAGCTTTCACATTATCAACCGAGAGAATGATGTTTCCTTTAAGTTGGTCGTAATAAGGCCTCAAATTTTCGTTGTTGATATCCTTAATCCGAACACCATAGCCAATCCTGAATTTTCTTTTATCAGCTGCTTCAATGTCTTCCAATTCCAACCCTTTGAATTCCGTTGATATCAAATCGTTTTTAATCAGGGTTACCGGAACCGATTTGGTTTCGCCGTCTCGGATAAACGTAACCTGAACTTTGTCGTTTGGCCTTTTGGTACTGATATATCCCGAAAGTTCAGAGAACGTATTGATGCGTTGATTGTCTAATTTTTTGATGATGTCGCCTTTTTGCAATCCTGCTTTTTCAGCGCCTGAATTTTTGGTTACTTTATTAATATAGAAACCTTCAGTATCATTAATCCCCAATTCTTTTGAAGCTTTACTGTTCAATTCTCCACCTTCAACACCAAGGATTCCGCGTTGAACGTTACCAAATTCCATAATATCTTCAATGATTTTTCGGGTAATGTTGGATGGGATTGCAAAGGAATATCCAGTGTAACTTCCTGTTGGAGATGAAATCATAGTATTGATTCCGATTAGTTCGCCACGTGTATTTACCAATGCGCCTCCGGAGTTCCCTGGATTTACCGCAGCATCGGTTTGTATGAATGACTGAAGTCCATTGTTTTCTAAATTTCGGGCTTTCGCCGAAACGATTCCGGCTGTCACTGTTGACGTTAAATTGTAAGGATTACCAACTGCCAGAACCCATTCGCCTACTTTTACCTGATCGGAATCGGCAAATGTTGAATACGGTAATTTTTCGTCTGCATTGATTTTTAACAAAGCGATATCCATTTTAGAATCGGTTCCGATAAGTTTTGCTTTGTATGATTTATTGTTGTTTAAGGTTACTTCCAAATCGGTGGCGTCTTTTACAACGTGGTTGTTCGTTACGATGTAACCATCCTGCGAAATGATAACCCCCGAACCTGTCCCGATTTGTTCCTGTTGCTGACCACCACGGGAACCATAAAAGAATTCCATTATTGGGTCAGATACCGTTCTGACAGAAACATTCTTAACGTGTACTACAGTATGGACGGTGTTTTCAGCAGCAGTTGTAAAATCAATTCCTTCGGCTGCAAGCCCAACATTCCTTCCAAAACCATCTGGCGCAGTCGTGACTATCGAATTCCTGCTGTCCTTTTCTTCTATAAATAATTTGTACGCGCCCAATGTGGTTGCACCACTCAATAAAGAAACCAAAAATAAACTTGATAATCGTTTCATATTTATACCATTTTTAAATTATTCGATAGTAAAATTAGAAAAAATCAATTTCCACTTGAACCTGCTTTAACGGAGGTTTAACAATTTTTAAGTTAATCTTAATATTTGTTATCTTTGTGAGAGAAACAACGTGATGAAGACTACTTTTTATAAATATCAGGGAACCGGAAATGACTTTATCTTTATCGATAACAGGCTAAATGTTTTTCCTAAAAATAACACCAAACTCATCGGACATCTTTGCGACCGTCGCTTCGGAATTGGAGCGGATGGTTTGATATTGCTTGAAAACAGCAAGGATTCAGATTTTAACATGGTTTATTATAATTCTGATGGCAATCAAAGTTCCATGTGTGGAAATGGTGGACGCTGCATAGTGGCTTTCGCCAAAAACCTGAATCTTATTTCGGATGAAACTACGTTTAGGGCAACAGATGGTTTGCATTATGCTTCGATTTTGGGCAATGGAGATATTTCCTTGCAGATGAAAGATGTTTCAGAAGTAAAAATTGAAACCGATTATGTTTTTCTCAATACCGGTTCACCACATCATGTAATGCTTGTGAAGGATTTGGACAATTATGATGTCAAAAGCATTGGTGCGGCAATCCGTTATTCTGATTTGTATGGAAAGGCCGGAAGCAATGTCAATTTTGTTAAGCAGCTTTCGAGTGATCATTTTCGTTTGCGGACTTACGAGCGCGGTGTTGAAGATGAAACCTTATCGTGCGGAACAGGTGCAACCGCAGCAGCGATTGCAACGAATGTGCTTGGAAAAACCAATTCCCATGTGATACAATTGGATGTTGAAGGCGGAAAACTGGAAGTTTCCTTTGACAAGGTAGACGATCGTTATATCAATGTGTTCTTAAAAGGTCCGGCAACCTTTGTTTTTGAAGGAGAAATCGAATGGTAACATTACAAGGACAAAATATCTATTTACGCGCATTGGAACCCGAAGATTTGGAGTTTATCTATGCTATAGAAAACGATGAAAATATTTGGGAAGTGAGCAATACCATAACACCTTACAGCAAATTCCTCATTCGGCAATATCTCGAAAATGCCCATCAGGATATTTATGAAGCCAAACAACTGCGATTGGCAATCTGTAAAAAAGAATCTTCTGAAGCTGTAGGTTTGATTGATTTATTTGACTTTGATGCCAAAAATAAACGCGCCGGCGTTGGGATAATTATTCAGAACGAAACAGACCGAAATAGTGGTTTTGGCAAAGAAGCATTACGCCTTATGATTGATTTCAGTTTTTTACAATTACAACTGCATCAGCTGTACGCAAATATTGGAACCGATAATAAAGCAAGTTTGTCGCTTTTTACTACATTTGGATTTGAGAAAATAGGCGTTAAAAAAGACTGGAATTTTACCAACAATGCTTTTCATGACGAAGCTGTTTTTCAATTAATTAAAAAATAAATTGTTTTGAATAGAAATAAGATTATCAAGGTTTTAGCCATAGTTTTTATTGTTTTCGTATTGGTTGTTTTTATTAGATTTTTCACATCCAATACAAAATTCGAGAAAGAAGAAGTATACGTTGAAGTTCCAACCGGATCGAGTTATCAGGACGTTGAAAAAATCCTTTCCCCTTTGGTAAAGAGTATGAGCGCATTCGAATTTATTGCTGAACGCCGTTCATATCCAGAGAATGTAAAAGCTGGACGCTTTCTATTAAAGAAAGGAATGAGCGCGTTTCAGATGGTTAGGGCTATGAGGCTAAATGTTCCGGTGAAATTGGCCTTCAACAACCAGGAAAGGCTCGAAAATCTTTGCGAGCGTTTGAGTTCCCAAATTGAGCCCGACACTTCAAAATTACTGGCAACCTTTTACGAACCTGAATTCTTAAAAACAAACGGATTCACCA
The DNA here is from genome assembly GCF_021608265.1 of Flavobacterium wongokense. Taxonomy (GTDB): domain Bacteria; phylum Bacteroidota; class Bacteroidia; order Flavobacteriales; family Flavobacteriaceae; genus Flavobacterium; species Flavobacterium wongokense. Next base: position 174,584 of record NZ_JAKIHP010000001.1, on the reverse strand, counting down.
AACAGAATGTTTTTGCAATGTTTTTACCAAATACATATGAGGTGTATTGGAACATTTCAGCAGAAAAATTCAGAGGCAGAATGCTTGATGAATATAACCGTTTCTGGACAAAGGAACGCCTTGCAAAAGCTGCTGCATTAGATTTAACTCCGGTTCAGGTGATTACGGTTGCGTCGATAGTACACAAGGAATCTGTTAAGAAAAGCGAACGCCCGAGAATTGCCGGAGTTTATCTCAACCGCTATAAACAAGGAATGCCTTTGCAGGCCGATCCAACAGTAATTTACGCTTTGAAATTGCGCGATAATAATTTCGAGCAGGTCATCAAACGTGTTTTGTACAATGATTTGTTTATTAAATCGCCTTATAACACTTATCAAAATATAGGCCTGCCTCCGGGTCCAATTGCAATGCCCGATGTTGATGCGATTGATGCTGTTTTGAATGCTGAAAAACACAATTACCTTTATTTCTGTGCAAGTGTTGAAAAATTCGGCTATCATGTTTTTGCATCCGATTATAATGAACATATGAAAAATGCCAAGAAATACGCTGATTGGTTGAATAAACAAGGAACAAACCGATAATCTTGAAAGTATTTAAATGCATACTTACACTTTTATTATTTGGAATATTCCAACTTTCTTCTGCACAAAGTTCCATCGAAAGCTTTCTTAAACCTTCCGATACCTTAAACAAAAAAAGGCTTAAAACCCTTGTTATTTCTGAAGCTGCCATTGGCTCGGCTGCTTTGATTGGCCTGAATCAGGTTTGGTATGCAGATTATCCGCGTTCCGATTTTCATTTTATCAATGATAATGGCGAATGGCTCCAGATGGACAAAGCCGGGCATGTTTTTTCGACCTATCATCTTGGAAGTTTTGGAGCAAATGCATTGAAATGGAGTGGAGCAGGCAGAAAAAGCCAACTCATTTATGGCGCAACTTTGGGTCTGGCTTTCATGACTGCGGTTGAGGTTTTTGATGGCTATTCTTCAAATTGGGGTGCTTCCTTGGGCGATGTAGCAGCAAATATAACCGGAACTGCTTTATATGTTTCCCAGGAGTTGTTATGGAAGGAGCAACGGATTGTACCCAAATTTTCATTCCATACCACACCTTATGCTTCGACAAGGCCTAATGTTTTGGGAAGTTCATTATCGGAACAAATCCTAAAGGATTACAATGGACAAACGTATTGGCTGTCAGCCAATATTCATTCCTTTGGCAAATCTTCTACAATTCCGAAATGGCTGAATGTGGCAGTTGGATATGGCGCTGAAGGCATGATTACAGGGAATGACGAGTTGGTTAATACAGTTTTTCTTCCCGAAAGTAAAAGATTCCGTCAATTTTACCTCAGTCTTGATGTTGATTTGACAAAAATTGAAACCAAATCCCGCTTTGTTAACACCCTGTTAACAATTTTTAATACGATCAAAATTCCAGCTCCAACGTTTGAATTCAAGGGTTCAGGGGAAACCAAATTCCACCTGCTTTACTTTTAAGTAGCTGATATTCAATTTTATAATATTTAGTCGTATATTTGCACGCGGAAATATCAAGATGGTGACAGCGCTTGGAAATAACCTTAAATGATAAAGAAAAGTATATTTTACGTTTCAATACTACTGATAGTAGCTTTCATAAGCTCAGGTTTTAAACCTCACAGGGACTTATTTGGCCTTGACGAAAACGAAGGACTATCCTATGTTTTCCCTTCACAAAATTTTATCGATTACGCCAGCCTTAAAATTCCTTTTACAGGAAAATATTTTATTGGATTCAAAGAAGCCATTGCGCACAAGGAATCTCAAGGGAAATACCATAAAATAAACACTTTGGGTTATATGGGTAAATACCAATTTGGTAAGGAAACCCTTGAATCTATTGGAATTAAGGATAGTACTGGTTTTATGAACAGCCCAAAACTACAGGAAAAAGCTTTTGTGGCTTTGCTTTCTAAAAATAAATACGAACTTCAGGACTACATCGATAATTTTGAAGGTAAAATAGTTGACGGTATCAAAGTCACAGAATCCGGAATTTTGGCTGCAGCACATTTAGGCGGAACAGGTTCAATAAAGCGTTTTTTAAATTCCAACGGAGAGCGAAAATGCAAAGATGAATATGGTACTTCGGTTAGGACTTACCTTAGGGATTTCGGGGGATATGAAACCAGTGGAATCAAGGCAGTTAAAAATGCCCAGGTAAAATAAATTACATTTTGTGAATTATAAAAATGGTCGGTCTGTTGTGCAGGTCGACCTTTATTTTTTTCCAGTCTGCCACGCGAAGCGTCTTAATAAACTCTGTTGGCAGCGTAATGTCTGTGGCAATGCAAAGATGCGTGTTTGGTTGGAGCATCTGCAACAAATCTTCAACCAATTTGTTATTTCTATAAGGCGTTTCGATGAAAATCTGCGATTGGTTTTTTGTGGCAGATAAATTTTCAAAGCTCTTCAGCGCAGCTTTTTTATCGCCTTTGTCAATGGGAAGGTATCCATTAAATGCAAAACTCTGACCATTCATTCCTGAGCCCATCATTGCCAATAGGATGGAAGAGGGTCCAACCAACGGAACAACCTGTATCCCTTTTTCGTGTGCAATTTTTACAATTACAGCTCCTGGATCGGCTACGCCAGGACAACCAGCTTCGCTCATCAATCCAACATTGAAACCATTTAGGCAGGGCGCAATCATAGCGTTGTATTCAGAATCTTCAGTGCGTTTGTTCAAAGCAGAAAGCCTTAAGCCCGATTGTACTTTTTCGGGATGGATTGATTTAATGAACTTTCGGGCTGTCTTTTCGTTTTCAACGATATAATCGTCGATAAAGTCAATAGCTCTTTTTACAGTTTGGGGTAAAACATCATGCGGGTCCATTTCTCCCAATGTGGTTGGAATTAAATAGAGCTTGCCTTTTAAAGTAACTGGTTTTGACATTTTAAGGATGTTTTTCTATCAATTTTCTAGATAGAATATCACAGGTTTCATCAAGCATTTCATAAACCATATCGAAGCCATTCTGCAATCCGTAATAAGGATCGGGAACATCGACATTGTCGCCGGGAAATAATTCATTTAAAATGAGCTGGACCTTTTTTTTATGCTCTTCGTTTTTGGCCAAACTAACTACATCATCATAGTTGGTATTGTCCATGACAAAAATATAATCAAAGTCTTCAAAATCCCTAGAAGTGAACTGCCTTGCTTTTTGATACGTAATATCGAGCCCTTTCTTTTGTGCTGTCATCACAGAACGCTGATCGGGTTGTTTACCTATGTGGTAAGCACCTGTTCCGGCTGAATCGACAAAGAATTTATCTTTCGGAAGTTTAGACGCTAAAAGGCCTTCTGCCAAAGGTGATCGGCAAATATTTCCAAGACAAACCATTAAAATTTTAACGGGCATATGAGTTTATTTCTAAACCGCAAACTTACTCAAAAAGGAATTATAGTGATAATTTTTTATGAATATCTTCTACAAATTTTTTGAATTGTTTGTCTGTTGAAACCAAGTTGTCAACTGTTTTACAGGCATGTAATACGGTAGCATGGTCACGATCTCCAATTTGGGAACCAATGTTTGCCAAAGATGATTTCGTAAATTTCTTTGCGAAGAACATTGCCAATTGACGTGCCTGGACTACATGACGTTTTCTGGTTTTAGATTGTAAAGTATCAATGTCCAACTGGAAATAATCTGAAACTACTTTTTGGATGTAGTCGATGGAAATTTCACGTTTTACATTCTTAACAAATTTCTCTACAACGCTTTTTGCCAAATCCAAAGTCACTTCTTTTTTATTAAAGGAAGACTGGGCAATCAACGAAATAATGGCACCTTCAAGCTCACGTACGTTAGACTTGATATTACGGGCTACATATTCTATGATTTCGTCCGGCATTTCAACACCATCACGATATAAAATATTTTTTAGGATTGAAATCCTGGTTTCGTAATCTGGCTGGTGTAACTCGGCAGACAATCCCCATTTGAAACGCGATAGCAAACGCTGTTCGATATCCTGCATGTCAACCGGAGCCTTATCTGAAGTAAGGATTACCTGTTTGCCATTTTGGTGTAGGTAATTGAAGATATGGAAGAATACATCCTGTGTTCCTGTTTTTCCTGAAAGGAACTGAACGTCGTCAATAATCAACACATCAATCAATTGGTAGAAATGAATGAAGTCATTTCGGTTATTCTTTTTAACAGAATCGATATATTGCTGGGTGAATACTTCAGCAGAAATATACAACACTGTTTTCTCTGGATATTTATCTTTAATCTCAACACCAATAGCATGCGCCAAGTGGGTTTTTCCTAATCCAACGCCACCAAAAATCAACAGCGGATTGAATGATGTTCCTCCTGGCTTATTGGCAACAGCCATACCTGCAGAACGCGCCAAACGGTTGGAGTCCCCTTCAAGGAAATTGTCAAAACTATAATTAGGATTCAGCTGCGACTCAATTTTCAGGTTCCTGATTCCCGGAATTACAAAAGGATTTTTTAATTCTGGGTTTAGGTTTTTAAACGGAGCGTCAACGTCTTGTGATTTTATAGGACTACGGTGGGCACTTGGCAATTGTTCCGTAAACGGTTGTTTGTTACCATAAGTGTTTTCCATTTTGATTTTATACAGTAACTTTGCATTTTTACCAAGTTCTTTAGTTAATGCAACCTTCAGTAGTTTTACATAGTGTTCTTCAAGCCATTCGTAAAAGAATTTGCTCGGAACCTGAATGTAAAGTGCATTATCAGTTAGTTCCACTGATTTAATCGGTTCAAACCAAGTTTTGAAAGCTTGCTCTTGAATATTGTCCTTTATGAAAAGAAGACAGTTTTCCCACACCGATTGCGCAGTTTTGCTCATATTTGGTTTAAAATTATAGTATTTATGTATTAGGTTTTAACTCTAAAAAAACAACGAGTGTTTTCATGTATTTCGGGTCAACAAATATGTGAATAAAATTCGTTAAAAAAAATTAAAATCGTATTGATTTTTTAAAAAAAAAGTTGTAGCAGGAAGTTAAAGTTTAGATAAAAAGAAGAAAAATCAGATGAAAGAACATCAAATTCAAGTTAGGGTACGTTACTCAGAAACCGACCAAATGAGTGTAGTTTATCACGGCAATTATGTCCCTTATTTTGAAATGGGACGCGTGGAATGGCTTAGAAATAAAGGGATTTCATATAAATCGCTCGAAGAGAACGGAATTGCGCTGCCTATAGTTTCGATGACTATAAATTACAAAAAGCCAGCACGTTATGATGATTTACTTACAGTAATAACCAAGTTCAAAGGACAATCCTCAGTAAAGGTCGAATTTGATTGTGAAATTCGCAACGAAAATAATGAGTTGTTAACAACTGCACATTTCCTGTTGGTTTTTGTGGACATAAATTTGGGAAAAGCCATTCAGCCGCCACAATATCTTTTGGAAGTTATGAACAGCTAAATCCTTTTGATTTCCACTTCAAATAAATTAGAAAAAATGTCGAATATCATTTCGGCATTTTTTTTTCGGGTGCTGATTTGAATCCGGCAGTTTTCTTCCATTTGCTGGGAGACAATGTTGAGGTTTTTTTCCTTGATGATGCGCATGACCTTATTCATGTTTTTATAATCAAAGAAAACACTGAAGTGAATGTCGATTGTTTTTTCGATGATTTCAGATTCATCCAAAGCCATTTGTGCCGCTGTGCGATAAGCTGATATCAATCCACCGACACCCAATTTTACGCCGCCAAAAAACCGAACAACCACGACTAAAACATTGGTTAAACCAAATGACTGGATTTGTCCATAAATAGGCATTCCGGCCGAATTGCTAGGTTCGCCATCATCATTGGCACGAAATTGCACTGTTTCTGTTCCCAGCTGAAAGGCGTAGCAAAAATGCCCGGCGCCAAAATGCTGCTTTCGCAAATGTTCTAAATGGGATTTGATTTTTTCCTCAGAAATTACCGGAAAGGCATAGCCAAAAAACTTGCTGTTTTTTTCCTTAAAAAGAATTTCGGGAGAAGGGGAAGCAATGGTTTTAAAAGTATCTTTTAGTTCCAAAACTATAGTGGGAGGTGTTTTTGTTCAAACAAGTCGGTGACATCTTCCTTGCCAACCTGCAAATTCCACACATGCAGACCAAGCGATTCCGCTATATCGGTATTGTCTTTTTTGTCATCGATAAACAAGGTTCTTTTCGGAGATAGATCGTGTTTCCTCATTATCGCAGTAAAAATCTCGGGATCAGGTTTTCGCATTCCCATTTCATAGGAATAATAGACTTTTTCAAAACAGCGGTAAAAATCGGTATAAAAAGACATGCCCACCTTGTGTTCAAAACGGTCAATATGGATGGAATCGGTATTGGTTAACAGAAACAGGCGGTATTTGGTTGAAAGCATCTGAAGAAACTCCAGCCTTTCCAATGGAAAATCACCAATTACCGAATTCCAGGCTCTGGTAACCTCTTCAACACTGGCGTTTGGGATGTATTTTGAAAAGGAATTGATAAACTGCAGTTCGTTGATTTTTCCTTTTTCGAATAAGTCGTTATGGGCTAACAAATCTTCGTTTGGACCATCTAATCCTAATTTTTTAAACTCTTCAATGGATTGCTCTTTTCTAAGATTAATGAAAACATCTCCAAAATCGAAAATAATTGTATTAATCATGGTTGAAATAAAGTTTAAGTTGGTCTTCCTTTATGCTTTTTATTTGGTAATCCCCATTTAAATTAGGTGCCTTCACACCATTTTTCAAATGAATGCTACCTATAAAAACTCTAGCTTCATCCCAAAGATTATTGTCTATAAAACCTTGGAGTGTTTGTTTTCCACCCTCGATTATTATAGACTGTATGCCATATTTGTATAAAATATGGACAATATTTTTGGTTAGCCGGATATCAAAGATAACATTTTCATAAATACAATTTTCAGTAAATGTTAAATTTTCTTGCTCTGTCAGAATAATGGTTTTTGTTTTTTGATCCTTGACAAAGTAATCATTTGCTATTTTTCCACTCCTATCCAAAACAATCCGTATCGGATTTTCTCCGGTCCAATCGCGTACATCCAATTTGGGGTTGTCTTCCAATACAGTATTGGTCCCAACCAAAATGGCCTGTTCTTCGCTGCGCCATTTATGGACCAACTGCCTCGAATATACATTAGAAATCCAAACCGGCTCTTTTTTCTCCTTGGTTAATGGTGCTATAAAACCGTCCTGGCTTTCTACCCATTTCAATATAACATAAGGACGTTTTTTATTGTGAAAAGTAAAGAATCTTTTATTCAAATCGTTGCATTCCTTTTCCAAAACTCCAACAACGACATTGGCACCACTTTGCTGTATTCTTTTGATTCCTTCTCCCGAAACCTTACTGTTAGGATCAATGGTGCCCACAATTACATTCGGGATTTTGTGTTTGATAATCAAATCGCAGCATGGTGGGGTTTTCCCAAAATGGCTGCAGGGTTCGAGTGAAACATAAATGGTTGCTTTGGATAACAACGATTTATCCTTTACCGAATTGATGGCATTGACTTCGGCATGGGGTTCGCCCGATTTTCGGTGCCAGCCTTCGCCAATTATTTCCCCGTTATAAACAATTACGCTGCCTACCATAGGATTGGGATAGGTAGTTCCCAAGCCATTTTTGGCTAATTGGATGCAGCGTTTTATGTAAAATTGGTGTATCTTCACTCCACAAAAATAAGATATTAGTTTTAGAATGAATGGTATCGTAATAAGAGAAATCCAAAAGCAGGATAACGCGCAAATTGCCGCCGTAATCCGTGAAGTTTTTGTTTCGGATAATTATCCAAAAACCGGAACTGCCTTTGCGGACAGTCAATTGGATTTTATGTTTGAAGCCTATGATAAACCCAAAGCCATGTATTATGTTGTCGAGGAAAACGGCAAAATCATTGGAGGAGGAGGAGTAAGCCAGCTGGAGAATTCGACTGAAAATATCTGCGAATTGCAAAAAATGTATTTTCTGCGACAGGCCAGAGGAAAAGGAATTGGTTTTCAAATGATACAGAAATGCCTCGAAAAAGCGGCTGAATTTGGTTTTGAAAAATGCTACCTCGAAACACTTCCTGAAATGTTGACTGCACAGCATCTTTATAAAAAAGCAGGTTTTGAATATCTTTGTGCGCCAATGGGAAATACCGGCCACACAACCTGCCCCGTTTGGATGATAAAGAATTTATAAATGCTGTTAAAAAACTACAAAGACCTTTTCAAAAAAGAACTGCTCCCGATTTATGATGAGCAGGAAATCGATAGTTTTTTCTATATTATTTTGGAGAAAATCCACAAACTCAAAAGAATTGACCTGGCGTTAAACCCAGAAACAGTTTTGGATGGAATTCATTTAAAACAATGGAAAAGCATAGTTTCCGATTTAAAACTTGAAAAACCGATTCAATATATTTTAGGGGAAACCGAATTTTATGGACTCACTTTTTTGGTCAATGAAAATACGTTGATTCCAAGGCCTGAAACTGAGGAATTGGTTGAGCTTATCATTTCAAAAGCAACTTCAAATCCGCTTAAAATTCTAGACATTGGAACCGGAAGTGGCTGCATCGCTATTTCATTGGCTAAAAATCTTTCCAATGCCGAAGTTTCTGCAATTGATGTTTCGGAACAGGCATTGGCTACAGCCCAAAAAAATGCGGAACTCAATAAGGTTCAAGTCAATTTCCTGCTGAAAAACATTTTGGAAACCGAAGATTTAGCACAACAATTTGACATTATTGTTTCCAATCCGCCTTATGTGCGGAATTTGGAAAAAGCCGAGATCAAACCCAATGTTTTGGAGTACGAACCACATTTGGCCTTGTTTGTCGAAGATGCCGATGCGTTGCTTTTCTATCGAAAAATTGCAGACCTGGCAAAGAAGAATTTAAACCCAAATGGTAAATTGTATTTCGAAATCAATCAGTATTTAGGAAAGGAAACCGTTCAGCTTCTTGAAAGTTTAGGGTTTTTAGATATCGAATTGAAAAAGGATGTTTACGGCAACGATCGTATGATTTCTGCTTCTTTATAAATTACTCGTAACGCAATGCTTCAATAGGGTCAAGGCGCGACGCTTTTATAGCAGGATACAATCCCGAAACCAAAGCCACAATAAAGCTGGTCACAAAAGCCGCCATCATCGCGCCCCATGGAATCACAAAATCCCATTTCGCCGCTATGCAGATTCCGTAACCAATCAGGATTCCGAAAATAATCCCAATGATGCCGCCCATTTGCCCTATGGTCAGGGTTTCGATAAAGAACTGCATTGCAATGGTACTCTTCTTGGCGCCAAGTGCTTTTCGCACGCCAATTTCGCGCGTCCTTTCGGTCACCGAAACAATCATGATATTCATTAAGGCAATCGAGGAACCCAAAATGGTAATGATACCCATGATCCAGGCAGAAGCGCCTAAAACATCTGTTATTTCAGCAATTTTATGGATTAAGTCATCGCTTCGGGAAATGCCAAAATTATCTTCTTCAACCGGATTCAGTTTCCTAATTTGACGCATCGTAACAATTGCATTTTCAATTGCCGCATCGAGTAATTCGGTTTTTTGAATCATCGTGCTCACGGAATAATTGATGTTGGGTGCCGAAAAAATGGAACGTGCCAACTGAATCGGAATCATTATACGAAGGTCGCGGCTGTTGCCAAAGGTGGAACCTTTTTCCTTTAATACACCGATAACCTTGAATTTGGCTCCGCGTATGGATAATGTTTTTCCAATTGGGTTGACATCTTTCAGCAATCCTTTTGTGGCAAAATCAGAGCCTACGATGCAGGAATAGACATTGTTGGAAATGTCGAATGTATTGAAGTTCCTACCGTTGACTACCTCTTCGCCGGAATTGGCCAGGAAATATTCATCGATTCCCAGAACCTGGATTTCAGGATCGGTTTTTTGGTTTTCATACTTGACTTCGGCGTTTGCAGTGGCTGTAAATGACAACGAAGTCTGTGTCATCGGATAATGGTAGTTTTCCTTAAACGCCTTGGCCTGAGGATAGGAAATAATCGGATTTATCTTTTCAACCTCGCCACCACCATCTTCACGAAGGGTACTTTCATATTGTGTAATATTGAAGGTGTTGGAACCCATTGAGGCAAAACTCGAAGTCAGATTGTAGTCAATCGCGGTTACGACCGTGAGGATTCCGACCAGTGCTGTGATTCCGATAGCAATGATGACTATCGTTAAAATGGTACGAAGAAGTTGCGTTCGGATGGAACCCAACGCAATTTTTATATTTTCACTTAACAGACCGATTCCTAGCATAGCGCAAATTTGACACTAAAATACAGTTTTTGTTACAAGAATATTTACAATGAGCCATAAAATATTGATATTTGCACAGTATTCATAAATACCCATCAAAAATGGCATCAAAACCAAGTATCCCAAAAGGCACCAGAGATTTTTCACCGGCAGAGGTTTCCAAGCGTAATTATATTATTTCGATAATGAGGAATCATTTTGAAAAGTTTGGTTACCAGCCTATTGAGACTCCGTCGTTTGAAAATTCCGATACGCTGATGGGAAAATACGGCGAGGAAGGTGACCGTTTGATTTTTAAGATTTTGAATTCGGGGGATTTTTTGGATAATTTTAATGAAAATGTTATTGAAATTATTCAAACAACACTTAGGTATTTAAGGGATTTTTCAACTGGCTTAGCCGTAGAAGGAGAAAATTATAACGGAATCGTTGCGGCCTATATAGATAGTGCAATTCGTCAAACTTTTGAACCTTTTACAAAGATCAGTAAAGTTAATTATAAAAATCTAAGAGATGAAATTGAACCTATTATTTCTAAAATGTTTTTAGATGAAGATAGTGGACAATTCAATCATTTCATAGCTAACTTCAACATAGATAATAATGTCATCAGATTTTATTCTATGGCAATCTTTGGGAAATTCATGTCAAATGTACAAGCCAAATATTTGGCTTCCGATATCTCCGAAAAAGCCCTGCGTTACGACCTTACCGTTCCGTTTGCACGTTATGTAGTACAGCATCAAAGCGAGTTTTCATTTCCATTTAAGCGCTACCAGATTCAACCGGTTTGGCGTGCCGATAAACCACAGAAAGGAAGGTTCCGTGAATTTTATCAATGTGATGCCGATGTAGTGGGTTCTAAATCGTTGTGGCAGGAAGTGGAATTGGTGCAATTGTACGATGCGGTTTTTGCCGATTTGGGTCTGAATGGCGTTACGATTAAAATTAACAACCGAAAAATATTATCGGGAATTGCTGAGGTGATTGGTGCTTCGGATAAGCTGATTGACTTTACCGTTGCGTTGGACAAATTGGATAAAATAGGAGCAGAAGGCGTTAAAAAGGAAATGCTTGAAAAAGGGATTTCGGAAGCTGCTTTGGAAAAAGTACAACCTTTATTCAATTTCACCGGAACGATAGAGGAAAAAATAGAAAAGCTTTCAGGCTTGCTTTCCTCGTCTGAAGAAGGGAAGAAAGGAATTGAAGAGCTGCGTTTTATATGTGATAATGTAACCAGATTGGGATTGCAGAAAGCGAGTTTGGATTTGGATGTGACTTTGGCACGTGGACTGAATTATTATACCGGAGCCATTTTTGAAGTTTCGGCGCCAGAAGGTGTTGCGATGGGTTCGATAGGAGGAGGAGGCCGTTATGATGACCTGACCGGGATTTTTGGTTTGAAGGATATCAGTGGTGTTGGGATTTCGTTTGGACTCGACCGGATTTACCTGGTTCTGGAAGAGTTGAAATTATTTCCGGAAACGGTTACCGATACGACAAAAGTATTGTTTTTTAACTACAATGACGAACAGGCTTTTAATGCCATGAAAGCGATTGCAGTTTTAAGAAGCCGCAATATCAAGGCGGAACTTTATCCGGATGCGGCTAAGGAAGACAAACAGTTTAAATATGTAAAGAATAGGAACATTCCTTTTTTTGTTAAGGAGATTGAAGGTTCGAACTTTACGCTGAAAGACCTTAATTCGGGAGAACAGCTTCGATTAAATATTGAGGAACTTGTCAAAAAGCTGGGTTAGTCCTTTCTAGCCCCGATGGGAGCAGGCTACCGTGTAGCGCGGACAGCGGGAAGATTATTCCTGAAAGAACGCAAACGTTGTGCTCCTGATTATATATGATATTTCTCGATACATTTTTGCTCTGCAAAAACACTCGAAGTGACGATATTAAATTAAATAAAAAATCCCCGACCAGCGGGGATTTTTTATTTAATGCATTTAGTGTCAAATAAAAGCAAAATAGATTATTTTTTTACCAGGATCTTTTTAGTGATTTTACCACCGTCAGTAAGGACTTTTACAATGTATGTTCCTGTGCTTACGTCTGAAACCTGTAATTGAATATTAGCCTGGTCTTGGTTTTCAACTTTCCATTCTGTAACCTGTTGCCCCAATAAGTTGAATAAGGCAACCGATTTTACAGTTACTTCCTGTAACGCGTTTTTAATGTTGATCATGTTGTTGGATTGTGAGTGTGTCACCGTAATTCCATGATTGTTTTCATTATCGCTTGTTCCAAGACTTGTACCGTTTGTGAATCTCAATGAGAATCGGTCTTCGTAAGTTCCCGCAGGAAGATTTACCTGGTAGTTTTGAGATTTGATGCTGTTGTAAGTATTAGTTACGTTATCGAAGATGTAAATCTCCTGGTCATCATCAAAATTCTCTTTGTTGTCTACTACGAAGGTTACATTTCCTGAAGTTGCATTTTTAACACCTAACGGATAAATGTTGTTTACATTAAAGAAACCATCACCATTAATGTTCAGCTTGTCTGTTCCATTGATGAAATACATGTCGTTGGTCAATGCTTCGATGCTTACACCATCATAACCGTTATCATAACCTGACGTTGCATGTTCGTTCATGAATCCAAGCAATGTCTGTCTGTGATAGTTGTCAGTTGAGTTGTAACCCACTCTTAACTTCATGAATTCTTCTTCAGTCACTTCGTCCTGAGCGTTATTCATTAAAGGATTAGTTTCTACAGCAACAGTGCTGTTTGGAGCTTTGTACAATGAATACGAATTCACCGCATCATCTTCCTTAACGAATAAACGTTGGCCGTTGTTGAAGGTAATCGTTCCTCCGGTTGCAGATCCTGTTACAAAGAATCCTTGTCCAACCGGGATAAACCTCTTAGCTACTTTGCTGCTAGAACCCAATCCACTAACTCCGGCTGGAGCTACAGGAGAAGTTCCTCCAGTTTTGGTATACGTTGCATAACCACCTTGGTAAGCAATTGTATTGTGGGAAGTATTTGTAATATAGTGTTCCCAGATGTACAATGTACCTTTGATACTACTTGCGTTGTCATCAATGAATTGGTTCGCATCGATTGCAGATGGATAAGGGTTACCACAAAGGTTTAGGTTGTTTGCACCTACTGTTGAGGTAATGATTCCGCTATTTGGCTTACCAACGAATGTATAGTTTTGGTTTGATGTCGCTGCACCACCACCTTTCAGTGTAAATCCTTGTCCAGGTGTTAAAGCTCCGTTTTGTCCAACTGACGCCCAGTTTGCATAAGAGTTAGTTGAATTTTGGAATTTAAATATCCAATAGCTGCTCAATGTAAGTGGAGTTGTTGGTGAACCATTGATTCCCGTTGTCCATTGTAAACTTTGAGGCGTAGCCGTAGTTCCGTCTTTCATAACACCAGCTACCGTAAATCCGTGGTTGATGGTTGTATTGTTGATTGAACTTACCGGAGATGACCAATAGTTATAGTTGAACTTGTTCGACTGACCTTGTTGGTCTCTTTCAAGAGAACCGGCACTTGTTACATCTAAATCGGAGTTGGTTGTTTGAATCAATTGCGATTTTCCAGCCAAATCGATTTTACCATTTAACAATAAGTACCAATCATTTTGAAGCTTCGTATCATTAGTCATGTTAACTGTTACACCTGAATTTACAAACAAAGCTAAATCAGTGCTGTTTGCCGTCTCAGTAATATCATGGTTTACCTGGATGATTGAATAATCAAAATCCAAAACGTCCAAACCTCTGATGTCTTTTGTTGCATCATTCACTGCTGATGAGAACGATCCTGTTCTTACAGTTGTAAATGGCATTGGAGCTTGTTGTACATTAATCACTTTGTGGTTGTACAATTTCATTCCGGTTCCTGTATCTACAGTTCCAGTTGTTAAGTTGTCAACGATATCATCTTTGTACGTATCCATTCTATAGTATTTCACCAAGTTTGTCCAAGGCAGTGAACCTACATCTTTAGGAACAATTGCACCTCTTACCTGTGATGAGTTATTTTGAATTTCCTGGTATACCATTCTTTCTACCTGAACAGCAGTCAATGCAACATTGAATACTCTAACTTCATCGATTTTCCCTTTGAAGTAGCTGGTAGCTGTAAGTGGGTTTTTACCCAAAGTCAAATTAGACGTATCAGCAGAAATTGCTCCGCTCAATGCTACATTGGCTACAGATTTCCCGTTTAAGTACAATGTTAATGTACCTCCGGCATAAGTAGCTGCAACGTGGCACCATTGTGATGTGTTTAACGGAGTTCCGTATGATAATATCGTTCCGTTCACAACAGCCTGTAATATTTTCGAACCAGTTACCCTGATGTGGAATCTATCCTGACCAACAACTACTCCAGTACTACTGTAAGCACTGTTTAAGTCAATCCAGGCCATCAATGTTGCATTAGATAATCCGCCAAGTACAGGTGAATCTTCTGCATAATCGTTTCTTCCATCAAATTCAAGGAACAGTTTTCTGTCTAAGTCTCTTGGTGAACCTCTCAAGGCATCATTCGTATCAAATACATTCGGAATACCGTCAAGATCAGTATCACCAGTTCCGTCGATCCTACCATCACCATTAGTGTCATAACTGCCATATAAGCTAGTCTGTATATCATTGGTACCATCATCATTTGAATCCAATTGTAGATAATCTGAGATACCATTTGAATCACTATCCTGAGCATAAGCTCTGTAAGCAGATCCGAATACAGTTGAATTATCGAATAGGTTTAATAAACCATCACCTTCAGAATCTGCACCGTCACCTTTACCATCGTCGTTGATATCTCCGTCACCGTTCAATAAGTTAGCCTCATCAACATCCCATAATGTGTCATTGTCGCTATCCAAATCCAAGTGATTGTAAACTCCGTCTCCATCACTGTCAGGGATTAGGTAAGTTCCTCCGGAAATCATCGTATCGATGTAGTCATTGATTCCATTTCCGTTAAGGTCTTTCCAGTTCGCAGGATTTGTTTTATCCATAGTACCGGTGTTGTTACTGTATTGTTTGAATCCAGCTTCTTCAATATCCGGAATACCATCATTGTCATCATCCACATCAAGGATATCCGCTACACCATCACTGTCTGTATCGATACAGTTTTGGTTGATGATAATCTGTACGTCATCAATAAAGTTACCATAAGATAAACCTCCTGTAGATGAAACTGCTGTAAAGGCAAGAACAATAGTAGTTTGACCTGCTGGTATGGTATAAGTACCTGAATAAGATCCCCAGGCTGTATTTCCGTCAGTCATGGTAGCAACTGTTGTAAGTGATGCCAAATCAGGACCAAAACGTACCTGTGCAGTATCTGTACCTGATCTTCCTCTGTGTTTGATTGCCCAATTGATTGTTCCACCGGCACCATTCAAACAAAATGTCTGATAAAGATTTCCTGCTACGTTCGCATTTAATTCTGCAAATTGATTTCCTGCTGCAGAAGGTACTCCGTTGAATCCGGTACTCCAGATTTCAATAAAGTTTTCCGCGCTGTTATTCCAACCTGTTACGTTAGCAGCAGGTTCGATGCTGTAAGTTGCAGTTCCGATAACCGGTGCTTCAAAACCTCCATTTACGAATGGGTCACTAATACAAGTACCACACTCGATAGTATCAATTACTCCGTCGTTATCGTCATCCTGGTCTGTATTGTTTTCGATACCGTCACCGTCGTTATCTAGTAAACCAGTTCCCTGGATTCCAAAATAGTATGGGTTTTCATCACTATCGTTATTTACGATGTTGATTTGTGCAATTCTTGTAAATACAGCACTTGGGTTGAAAGTCACCTGGAATGTTGTACTTGCACCAGCTCCGATAGATAATGTTCCAGGATTAGCGGTGATGCTAAAGTCACCAGAATTGGCTCCTGTAATAGTAGGGTTAGAGATAGTCAAAGCGAGAGTCCCTGTATTTCTGATAGTGAAAGTACGTGTAATTGTTGCAAGATTGATATCTGCAGAACCAAAGTCTGTTCCATCATTTACAGAAGTTACCATATCGGCACTTGCAATTGAAAGGCCAAGACCCTGTACGTCAATTTCTCTTGGCACTCCAGTTCCCTGAATGTTGAAATCGTATGGGTTTTCAGTACTGTCATTATTTACAATATGAATTACCGCTGATCTTGTTCCGGTTGCTGTTGGTAAAAACGTTACTACAAATGTAGTGCTGCTAAAGGCAGCTATAGATGCCGCAGGAGGAGTTGTAACGGTGAACTCTGAAGCATTTGTACCTGTAAAGGTTATAGCTCCAACAGTTAATGTGATATTTCCTGTGTTATAGATAGTAAATGTCCTTGTTCCGTTGGTTGAACCAAAATCCGTCCAGTTTGCTGTAGTCGGGGCAGGTACTGTACTATCAGTGATTGAAGTAGCATTACCCTGGATATCAATTTCCGGTATAATACCAAATCCCTGGATTCCGAAATCATATGGGTTTTCGTTAGTATCGTTATTTACGATGCTGATACTGGCTGTTCTTGTATTGATTGCAGTTGGAGCAAATGTTACCACAAAAGTAGTTGTTCCGTAAGCACCAACAGTAGCAGCTGGGGCAGTCGTTACTGAAAAGTCAGAAGCATTTGTACCACCGATAGTAATTGTACCAACAGTTAAAGCAATGTTTCCAAGGTTACGGATTGTGAAAGTCCTTGTTCCTGCTACAGTACTAAAGTCTGTCCAGTCACCTGTAGTTGGAGACATATCACCATCAACGATACTTGTTGCATTTCCTTGAATGTCCATTTCCTGTAAAACTCCAGTTCCCTGAACATCAAAAGTATATGGGTTTTCGTCGCCGTCATTATTTACGATAGAAATATTAGCTGTTCTTACACCTACAGCTGTTGGTGCAAAAGTTACTACAAATGTTGTAGATGAACCAATTGCAACAGTAGCACTTGGTGCGGTTGTTACTGTAAACTCACTTGCATTAGCTCCCGAGATGGTAATTGCACCTACAGTCAATAATGACATACCCATATTACGGATTGTGAAAGTCCTGGTTGGGTTTGTTGTTCCAAAATCAGTCCAATCTGAAGCAGATGGAGTAATATCGCCACTTACAATTGAAGTAGCATTACCCTGAATGTCGATTTCGGTATAATTTACAGTTGCAATTACTGCAGTTCTAGGGCTAGAAGCACAGCTTCCGTTAGCAGCTTCAACATAAAAAGTAGTAGTTGCTGAAATAACAGGAGTTGTAAAACTTGTTCCCGTTCCTAATGCTGTACCTCCAGTTGCAGCAGCGTACCATGTTGGAGTTCCTCCTGATACAGTAGCACCTAACAATACTGTTCCGGCTCCTGTTCTTGAACCTGGAGTAGTTCCGGTTACTGTTGGAGTTGTTGTAATTGTTAGTGTTTTTGTCGATGTAGTATTACCACAAGGTGCATTTCCATAAGCTGTCAAGGTTAGCGTAACGCTTCCTGCAGTAATGTCAGCAGCACTTGGAGTATACGTACAAGTTGTTAATGAAGTAGCATTTGCAAAAGAACCCGTTCCGCTTGAAGTCCATAACACACTTGATTGGTAAGTAGCACTTGAACCTGTCGTAATGTTTGTAGCTCCGTAAGATGTACATGTTCCCATTGCTGGTCCCGCAACAGCTGTTGGAGTTGTATTGATTGTCAATGTTTTGGTTGATGCAAGAGGTGCACAACCATTATTCGTAGCGGTCAAAGTGATTGTAACACTTCCGGCAACGATATCTGCTGCACTTGGAGTATAAGAACATGCTCCTAATGAGTTTGGATTGGTAAATGTACCTGTTCCGCTTGACGTCCAGGTAACACCAGTATGATTAGTTGCAGTAGCACCTGTAAAACTTATTGAACCACTAGCATAACAAACAGTTTGGTTAGCTCCTGCAGATACAGTCATTGCCCTACTGATGATTAATGATTTTGTTGCAGTTACGTTTCCACAAGGAGAGTTTCCGTAAGCTGTTAAAGTTAAGGTAATAGTACTTCCGGCAGTATTTTCTGCAGCAGTTGGAGTATACGTACAAGTTGTTAGCGAAGTACCATTTGTAATAGTTCCGCCTCCGCTTGAAGTCCATAACACACTTGATTGATTTGTAGCACTTGAACCTGCAGTAATATTAACTGCACCGGTTGTAGAACAAGTATTGATAGTTGAACCCGCAACTGCAGTAGCAGCTGGAGTAATTGTCAATGTCTTTGTTGAAGTTACATCAGGACAACCACCGTTTGAAGCAGTCAAAGTCAATGTAACACTTCCTGCAGCTTTATCTGCCGCACTTGGAGTATAAGTACATAGGGTTAATGAATTTGGACTCGCAAAAGTACCCGTTCCACTTGATGTCCATGTTACCAAAGTTTGGTTTGTAGCACTTGAACCTGCGGTAATATTTACAGAAGCAGTACTAGCACACATAGTAACATTAGTTCCTGCTACAACAACCATTGCACTTCTTACTGTAAATGATTTTGTTGAAGTAACATTTCCACAAGGAGACATACCATAAGCAGTCAATGTTAATGTAACTGTACCAGCTAAAATATCTGCAGCACTTGGGTTATAAGTACAAGTAGTCAATGAATTTGCATTTGCAAATGTTCCTGAACCACTTGAAGTCCATAATACCGAAGAATAATTAGTTGCACTAGAGCCGGCAGTGATATTCACTGCACCAGAAAGTGTACAGGTATTGATTGCTGTTCCTGCAACTGCAGTGGCAGTACCATTAATTGTTATTGTTTTCGTTGAAGTAACATTAGGGCAACCTGCATTTGAAGCTGTCAAAGTAATGGTAACACTTCCCGCAGCAACATCGGCAGCACTTGGAGTATAAGTACAAGTTGTCAATGAAGCTGCATTTGAAAAAGTACCTGTTCCACTTGAAGACCAAGTTGTAGTTGTAGCATTTGTAGCACTGCAACCAGAAGTAACGCTGATTGGTGAAGTACCGCATGCAGTAAGGTTTCCTCCTGCAAAAACGGTCATAGCACTGCTAATCGTCAATGTTTTGTTTGAGGTATCAACGCTACAAGGAGCAGATCCTGTTGCAGTTAATGTAATTGTTACGCTTCCGGCAAGGATATCAGCAGCAGTTGGAGTATAAGTACATGCAGAAGTTGAGTTTGGATTTGCAAAGGTACCAGTTCCGCTAGAAGTCCAGGCAATACCACCAGTAGCATTTAAAGCGCTTGATCCTGCTGTAATATTTACCGCTCCTGCAGTAGCACAAGTGGTAACATTTGTTCCGGCAGTAGCATCAGGCACACCGACAACGGTAACGTTGGCAGTATTATTTGTTGAAATAGCATTTGAACAGTATGATGAAGCAAGGTTCGTAACAGTTATGGTAGTTGTTCCTACATTCAAAGTAGAAGTTGTGAAAGTACCTGTCCCTGCAGTAGTTACCGTCATTGTAGCTGTATTACCTGTTGATGAAGGGAATCCTGCAAGATTATAAGTTACAGTATAAGTACCAACTCCTAAACCTGAAGCCAATCCGGTAAGGTTCACAGTAGCCGCACCCGATCCACATAGGTTAGAAGAAGAAGTTGAAGTTAATGCATAAGTTGGGCAAGTGTAAGTGATCTTCATATAACCAGGAGCACCTGCACCACCGTTTGCGTTTCTGGTACCACCGGCACCACCACCACCATAGTTTACACCAGCTGCACCAACTACACCAGGATTACCACTTGAATTATTTCCCGCACCACCGGCGCCTGATAAAAGTCCGCCATTAGCACCAGCAGCAGATGTTGTTGTGCTTCCACCGACACTTGAGCCAGCTGCACCACCACCACCACCTGAATAACTTGCGTTACCATTAGCACCATTACCACCACTTCTGGTTCCGTTACCACCACTACCACCTGTAGCTCCGGTAGAATATCCTTTTCCACCTGTTCCACCAGTTGCAGTTACAGTAGCACCAAATGTTGCAGTAGTCTGTCCACCAGTACCACCATTTACACTTGAGCTGATTCCGGCAGAACCGGCACCACCAACGGTAATAGTATAAGAGGTTCCACCTACAACAGGAGTAGTTGCATTGATGGTATAACCACCACCGCCGCCACCGCCGCCGCCATTTCTGCTTGAGCTTCCACCGTAGCCACCACCACCACCAGCACCATAGGCTTCAGCCTGAACGGTTGAAATACCTGCTGGGGTAACGAATGTCCCGCCGGGAGTCGTATAAGTTTGGGTACTTTGTCCTCTGCTTATTGAGGTTACTACTAATAAGAAGATTAATAGTATTGATTTTTCCGATTTAAGTAATAATTTTTTCATAACTCTGGGGTTATTATGATTTTTATTATTTAAATGAAGTCGAACTCCATTTTGTTTTATTTGACATTTCAAAACTATGTAGGAAAGACTGATTAATCGATAAAAAGCACAAAAAAATCGATGAAATGCACGTTTTTTGATTTTTAAAGGGAAAAATACTTACAATATTAAATATTTTATGAAGTAAGAATTGAATTTTATTTAAGTTGTAAATCAGTCTTTTATAAATGCAATGTAAGAATGCATATTTCTATTATGGGAAACTTTTGGTTCCTTAATAATCAATCAAAGAGGAAGTGATTGATGTAGGGAAAATAAAAAAGGCCTGGAAATTTCCAAGCCTTTTCTTTTTGTAGCGAGAGGGAGATTTGAACTCCCGACCTCAGGGTTATGAATCCTGCGCTCTAACCGACTGAGCTACCTCGCCATTGTCGGACAACCCTAGATTGCGGGTGCAAATATAAAACTAATATTAATGGTTCCAAACTTAAAGCACTTATTTTTTTTATTTTTTAAAAACGCTTTTTTATTGGCTTTATATTCTATATATTTCCAAAAAATTTGTTTGAATTATGGATAGTAAAATACGTTATGAGCTTGAATTCCCCCTAAATTCATCGCCACAATTGTTATATCAATATATTTCTACACCTTCGGGATTGCAGGAATGGTTTGCTGATAATGTAAATTCAAGGGGAGAATTTTTCACATTCACATGGGATGATGTTGAAGAGAATGCACGCCTTGCCTCTAAAAAGACTGGCGAAAAGGTAAAGTTTAAATGGGTCGATGATAGTAAAAAAGATACCGAATATTATTTTGAATTAAGGATTTTGGAAGATGAAATTACTAAGGATGTATCTTTAATGGTAGTTGATTTTTCAGATGAAGATGAATTGGACGAATCAAAATTACTGTGGGAAAATCAGATTTCCGACTTAAAACATGTTATTGGTTCTATTTAAAATCAATTTTTTAAAAGTTATATTTGTCCCGTTTTAAACGGGATTTTTTTATGATTAATTTTAATGGTGTAATTCAGGAGTCAGATTTGCAGTTGTCGGTTTCCAATCGTTCTTTCCTTTATGGAGATGGTGTTTTTGAAACCTTAAAGATTGTAAACAACAGGATTTTATTTTTTGAAGACCATTATTTCCGTTTGATGGCTTCCATGCGGATTATCAGGATGCAGATTCCGATGAGTTTTACCTTAGAGTACCTCGAAGCCGAAATTTTAAAATTGGCAGCCATCAACAATGTTAAGGATTCAGCCCGCGTTCGATTGACGGTTTTTAGGAACGAAGGGGGATTGTATCTGCCAACAGACAATTCGGTTTCATTCATTATTCAGGCTACAGCCATTGAACAATCAAAATATCAATTTGCAAAACAGACTTTTGAAGTCGATTTGTATAAAGATTTTGTTATCCCAAAACAATTGCTTTCCACACTCAAGACTGCCAATAAAATCACGCATGTCACTGCGAGTATTTTTGCCCAGGAAAATCAGTTGGATGGTACACTGCTTATTAATGAAGATAAAAATGTTATAGAAGCAGCCAATGGCAATGTCTTCATGTTGATGGGAAATAAACTGATAACACCGCCAATAACTGAAGGCTGCCTCAACGGGATTATGAGAAAACAGGTTCTTGCACTCGCAAAACAATTAGATTCCATAGAAGTAACAGAAGCTCCAATTTCTCCATTTAATCTGCAAAAAGCGGATGAATTGTTTGTTACAAACGTAATTATGGGAATTCAGCCCATTACAAAATACCGCAAAAAGGAATTTAGGTTTATGTTATCGGTACAATTGCTGGGTAAACTGAATGCTTTGATTGAAGCTTAATTCAGGATTGGGTTTTCGGGAGCATTGGACCAGATGAGGTAATCTCCGCCAAGTTCTACGATTTTTTCCTTCCAAAAATGAGTGGAAGATTTTCCAAGGATTTTATTCTTATAATCATTCCTGGTCAAAATCCACGAATTAGCCTGCATTTCATTTTCCAGTTGCTCTGCATCCCAGCCTGTATAACCCAAAAAGAAACGGATATTTTTTTTCTTGATGATTCCGGTGTTGATCAAATCTTTGGTGGATTCAAAATCGCCGCCCCAAAAAATCCCATTCGAGATTTCTATGCTGTTCGGGATTAATTCGGGAATGTTATGGATAAAATACAGATTGTCCTGTTCCACCGGACCACCATTATAGATTTTAAAGTCGGATGCTATTTCCGGAATTAAGTCGTTAATGGTATATTTTAAGGGTTTGTTTAAGATGAAACCTACCGAACCTTCGGTGGTATGGTCTGCTAATAAGATTACAGATCTATTAAAAGACAAATCTCCAATTATAGATGGTTCCGCTAATAATAGGAGTCCTTTCTGTAATTTTTCTGAAATCATGACAGATTAATTTTTATAAAGTTGCTAAAAAAAAATGTAGAAACCAAATAAATGAAGATAAAAAACAAAAAAACCATTCGCGTTAACGAATGGTTTTTATATATCGGATGAATTAAATTCTTAGTTTACTGATCCGTCTAAATCTGCACCAGCTTTGAATTTAACAACATTCTTAGCAGCGATTTTGATAGTTTTTCCTGTTTGAGGATTTCTTCCGTCTCTTGCAGCTCTTTTAGATACTGACCAAGAACCGAATCCTACTAAAGATACTCTTCCACCTTTTTTCAAAGTTTTGCCTACATTTCCTAAAAATGATTCTAAAGCTAGTTTTGCTGCTGCTTTAGTGATTCCTGCGTCAGCTGCAATTGCATCGATTAATTCTGATTTGTTCATAATGTTAGTTATTAATTGTTGGTTAAACATTTTGTTAATGATAACAAATTTAAAAGGAATTCCTTACTGCACAAGCGTTTTCGACTTTTTTTCAAACATTTGTTGATAACTTGGGGCATTTGTTGATAAAGGCGTGCTTTTCATCGATTTTTTGCTCGTTCAAAAGCCCACGAGACCTTATTCTGCTTGCGCTCTTTCCGAAAAAGCGACTCCGTTCAGCAGTTCATTTGCCTGCATTTTTTTCTTTCCCGGGAACTGGATGCTAAAAATTTGAATAAAACCATCTTTAACCGCAACCTTAATTTCCTTTTTAGTAGCAATGATGCTACCTATATTATAGGAGTGGTTTTCGAGAACAGCTTTTGCATCATATATTTTGACATTCCATTCTTCGCCCTTGTCTTTGAAAAAACACCAGGCCGAAGGATAGGGTGACAATCCGCGAATTAAATTATGGATTTCGTTGGCTGGTTTTGTCCAGTCTATTTTGCAGTTTTCCCGATTGAGTTTGTAAGCGGTTTTGATTTCAGGAGTGTCTTTTTGAATTGTAACCGCAACATTTCCCATTTCAATTGCTGCTAAGGTTTCTACAACAACTTCACTACCCAATTGCATCAATTCGTCATGGAGCTGTCCAGCATTTTCATTGGAATCAATTTTAATTTCCCTGCTCAGTATCATCGCACCGGTATCAATCTTATCATCTATAAAGAAGGTTGTAACTCCGGTTTTGGTTTCACCGTTGATAATTGCCCAGTTGATTGGTGCAGCGCCCCGATAGTTTGGAAGCAGTGAGGCGTGTAAGTTGAACGTTCCCAATTGGGGCATTCTCCAAACAGCTTCGGGCAGCATCCTAAAGGCAACAACAACCTGCAGATTGGCATTGAGTGATTTTAATTCGGATAAAAATGTTTCGTCTTTTAGGTTTGTTGGCTGTAATAATTTGAGGTTGTGTTCCAAGGCATATTCCTTCACCGCCGAATATTTAATCTTTTGGCCACGACCGGCAGGCTTATCTGCGGCAGTTATGACTCCAACGACTTCGTAGTTGTTCCTTAATATAGTATCCAGGATGCCAACGGCAAACTCCGGCGTTCCCATAAAAACAATGCGTAATTTTTCCATTCTTATTTTAAGGAGTATAAATTATTTGATTTGATGCTGATGGCATCACTTTCCAATAGGTTTTGAAGCGCAAAGATAACATCGTCTTTCGGAAGTTTAGTCAACTTTTGAATATCTCTTGAATTGAAATCCTGCATTTTTAATAACTCCAGGATTTTATCGGAAACATTTTCAGGATTTGATTTCTTTTTGCTTTTCGAAATACAATAGGAACAAATGCCACAATCTTCTTTTATGGTTTCACCAAAATAGCGCATCAGCAATTTATTCTTGCAGGTTTTAGTTTCAGTACTATAATATAATACGGCTTTGAGCTGTTCGGTTTTTAATTTGTTCTGAGCTTCGAGATGTTTTGATATCCTGTTGATGGTTCGCTCGTCTTCGCGGACTTCATTTAATGTAATCGTCGCATCATTATTTTTGGCAATCAAATCAATAAGCTGTTTTTCCTTTAATTTCTGCAAAAGCAACAGCACTGTTTTTTCATCCGAACCCGATTTTTTGGCAATCAGTGTCGGATTAAAAGCCGTCTGCATATCATAAACTCCAGGATATGTTCGAAGGATGGTCAACATGATTTCCTCGTCATTCGGATTAAGGCTCATGTACCGAATTACTTCTTTGGACGGAATGATAAACTGGATGCTGACTTTTTCCGAAAATTCCTGTGACAGGGTAATCACGCCCTGACGGTCCAAAAACTGCAACGCATTATAAGTCTTTAATGTTGGGAAATTATATTTCCCACAAAACTGATTCAGATTGAAACTAAACTGCTCGTCAATGCCTTCCCCATACGCAATTTGGAAATAGGAGCAGAGTTTGGCAAAAACCAAATTCAAAAAAGCCTTATCCGGCAAAATGCTTAAAAATTGCGCTTCAGCATGTAAAACATCCGAAGGATTATTGAGTAAAACCGCAAAAGCCTTGTCGCCATTCCTTCCGGCACGGCCTGTTTCCTGATAATAGTTTTCAAGATTTTGTGGCAGATGTAAATGGATAATCGTTTTGACATTCCCTTTGTCAATTCCCATTCCGAAAGCATTGGTGGCAACCATAACCTGGACTTTCTCTTCCATCCAAAGCTTCATATTCTTTTCCTTGTCTTTTGAAGTCAGGCCACCATGATAAAATGTTGCCGTAAAACCAAGGCTTTCCAATTGATGAACGGTTTCCGAACACGCTTTTCTATTGGTCACATATACAATTGATGGTTCCTGGTTTTTGGACAGGATTTGCAGCAGCAGATGCAGTTTATCTTCGGTTTCAAAAACCATATAAGCAATATTGTTCCGGTAAAATGATTTGGAAAAAATATTCGGATTATCCAATTTTAACTGTGCGATGATGTCTTCCTTAACCCGTAGTGTTGCCGAAGCGGTCAATGCCAAAAACGGAACTTTAGGAAAAAATTCCTTAAGCTGGACAATCTTTAAATAGGCCGGACGAAAATCGTGTCCCCATTGTGAAACACAATGCGCTTCGTCAATAGCGATAAGGTTTATCGGAAGGTTTTTAATCCGTTCCAAAATCCAGTCGCTTTGCAAACGTTCGGGTGAAAGGTAGAGGAATTTGTAATTTCCAAACTGGCAGTTGTCCAATAAATCGATAATCTCATCCTGATGGATTCCGCCTGTAAGCGCAATGGCTTTTATTCCTTTGCTCTGCAGGTTTTGGACCTGATCTTTCATTAACGCAATCAAAGGCGAAATGACCAGGCAAATCCCATCCTGCATCATCGCCGGAACCTGAAAGCAAATCGATTTTCCGCCACCGGTCGGCATTAGCGCAAAAGTGTCTTTCCCATCCAAAACAGAAGCTATGATTTCCTGCTGCGGATGACGGAAAGCATTGTGTTTCCAATATTTTTCAAGGATTTCTAATGCTTTGTCCAAGTGCTGTTCGTTCTGAATTATCAGTTAATTCAATTTTCTGTATAAAGATAAGAAATAAGATTTGTTTGCCGGTACAGCAAAAGTGGATTACGAAAGCTGACTAAAGATAAACTGGATGCGTTCCTCAACTGTTCCGCATGGCACTTCTATGAGTTGGTAGCCATATTTTTCATAAGTCTCTATCAGGTGATCGAAAATGAGTTTGGCCTGTTCGAAATTCTCATAACGCGCTTCATCGCTTTCATAAATATCTTCCCAAGGCGGAAGTACAAAAACTTTTGAGTAAGCATGTTCGCGGCTGGCCTGGTCAAAAAAAGCAGGGTAACTATCGCCTATATAATGCATGTAAGCAAGTATATCGGGAATTCCACGATCCATAAAAACAATATCGGAAACATCCTGATGTGCCTGTTGGTGTTGCTTTTTCCTGCCTTCCAAAAGCAATTCGCTAAAAAGCAAAGGCTTCTCCAGGAACAATTGTTCGATTCCCTGTTTTTTGGCTTCAAGTGTTATCTGCCTTGAGATTTCGGGAAAACACGCATAGCCCTGTTCGATGAGTGCATCGATGATTGTGGTTTTTCCGGTTCCCGGACCACCAGTTATGACTATGAGTTCTTTTTTCAACTTTAAAAAAATGAAGCGCAAATTTATCGAAACAATTTAGAATATGGAATGTGTTTTTGGATTTTTATTTCGGAAAGGTAAAAAGCAATAAGGCAACTTAAAATTGTAATTTGTTCATTTTCTTATTACTTTGCATCAGTATGAGAGAAAAAAGCCCGATTTTTTTATGCTTCCTTTTATTCTTCCTGATAGGAATCAGTTCTTCTTACGGTCAAAACGAATCTGTCCGTTTAAAAATCTTTATGGATGAGTTTTCACGTCTTGAAAGCGGACAAAAGTTTGACAGCATCAACCTGCTTACCGTTCGTTTTTCGGAATTGGAAAACTTAACCCAGTATGAGAAAGCGGGTTTTTACCTGTATAAAAGCATTTATTACAAACGCATCAGCCGTTATGAGGAAGCTATAGCTATAAGCAGGCAAGGGCTTAAGTATTGTGATGATACCAATTCGTTCCAACTTTTTAAAAAGCGCTTGCTGATTAATATAGCCGACATTTATTTTACGATACTCAAATACGACGAAGCTAACCGTTATGCGGTACAGGCAAAAAAAATTGGAACAGACGGTTATCATGATATTGATAATTACTGTATCACAGGATATTGGTTTGAAATCAACAAAAAGTATTCAAAGAGTATAGCCGAATATGAACAGGCACTGCATTTAATCAGGCAGTATGGAAATATTTGCAAGTCCGCCCAAGTCCTTAATAAAATGGCTGTTGTATACTGTAAAGAAGGGAATTATAAAAAGGGAATCATCTTGGTAGATAAAGCGATTTCGCTGGCTGACTCATGCCAGGAGATGGTCAACAGCATCAATGCCAGGAAATCGAAATACGACATTTTAAGGGCATCTAAGAAATATAAAGAAGCCACTGAACTTTATGACACCATCATTTTATTGGATGGGAAATATGCTTTTAACCTTCGGAATGAAAAACTTGATGAACTCGAGGCAAAATATCAAAACGAATTAAAGACACAAAAGAATGCTTCCCTAAGCCTGATCAATAAGAAAAATAACGGGGTGATTAACCGTCAGCGCATCATTTTATACTGTTCGATATCGGTGATTGTAATTTTCTTATTGCTGGTTTTTTTCCTGATAAAATTCTATAGGAAACAAAGAGCAGCCAATAAGGAACTTCAGAGGCTCAACCTGTTGAACCAGAAAATATTTTCGGTCATATCGCATGATTTTAAGGGACCAATAACCACGCTAAAATTAATGCTTTCCAATGATGCTGTTAAAGAGAATGAAGATAATGCCGTTGGTGCTTACCTTAAGGAAATTGGGCTGCAGCTGGAGCAATCGGACGCGATGTTGGAAAGTCTTCTGGACTGGGCAAAAACAGAATTGAAGATAAAAGCCGGAAAGCAAAATCCGTATTCAATCCATGCATTGGTTAGTGAAGTTGCCGGCCAGCTAAAATCGAAATTGGATGAAAAAGAACTCACAGTTTCCATTTCCTTTGATACTAAAACCCAGACCGATTTTCCTCAGGAAGTGCTGAAAATAGTATTTCGGAATATCATGAGCAATGCCATCAAATTTTCCAATCCTAAGAGTGTCATTGAAATTTCCTATTTGGATAACAAACTGAAAGTAAGGGATTATGGAAAAGGAATTCCGAAAAATAAATTGGATAAGTTATTCAATCAGGCTATCAGTCCGGGATTAGGAACATTTCACGAATCTGGATTCGGAATCGGATTGTACCTTTCCTATGAACTGATGCAGAAAAACAACGGGGTTATTACTGTAGAAAACAATGAGGATGTGGGATGTACTTTCAGCATTGTGCTTCCCTGACGAAAAACCGCTATATATTTATTCGAGTAAAAGACACAATTTTGCGTTATGATTAGAGTAGCCTTATTTGAAGATCATCCGGTAGTATTAAGAAGTTTGGAAAGTTTTTTGAACGAACAGGCCAATATTGCTGTAGTTTTTTCGGCAAAAACCAAGAGCGAATTATATGAAAAACTAAATCATCAACAGCATATTGATGTGGTCATCGTTGACTTGTTGGGTATTGATGTACGCGGATTGGAAGTTTATGAATATTTGAATAAAAACTATCCCGATATCAAAATGATTGCTTTCACTTCATTGGCAAGCGCTGTTTTGGTAGAGAATCTTTTGGCTGTAGGTGTAAGGGGTTATGTCAATAAAAACCAGGATTTGGAAGACTTACCGATGGCGATTGAAGCTGTTTACAACGGAACTATTTCCGTTCCCGATGATTATTCCTTTTTAGTAAAAAGGCCAACCGATCATCACAAAGTTACTTTAAGCGAACGCGAAACAGAAATAGTAAATTTTATTGCCTTGGAATATACTACGAGTGATATTGCAACGCAGCTCGGTATTTCAGTAAATACAGTGGAGAACCACCGCAAATCCATTTTCCAAAAACTCGATGTAAAAAACGTAGCAGGAATGATGCGTGAAGTGGCGCGATTGGGTTATTTGTCTTAAACATTTTCATTCAACGATTATTTTTTCTTTTCATCCGATTTTCTGATTTATTAGGGAAAACCGCTATTGTCCTTAGTTTTTAAAGTGTGTTATTTTGAAGTAACTAGCTGATAGTTATTTAATTTCAAAACGGTATTAACTTCTAAAAAAAGGACTTATGAAAAAATATCTACTTCTTCTGCTGATTGTAGCGATAGCCAACAATTTACAGGCGCAAAACCCTTATCTGGTAAAAGATGGTTTTGGAGGCATAAACTATTCCGACAGCTCTGATCCGGATTTCTCCACAGCATTGGGAACGATCTCATTATTTATTGCTTCAGACAATATCAACGGTAGGGAATTATGGAAAACAGATGGCACAGCCGCAGGTACAGTATTGGTTAAGGATATAAACCCCGGAACGGCCAGTTCGTATCCCAACAATTTTATGGTTTTAGGAGGAAATGCATATTTTTGTGCTAATGACGGAGTCAATGGTAACGAATTATGGAAAAGCGATGGTACTGCAGCAGGCACGCAGCTTGTAAAAGTAATCAATGCGTACGATTTTGAAATACGTTTGTTATTTGTCTTTCATGATTATTTATACTTCACCTCAGATGACGGTAATGGGACCCAATTGTGGAGAACAGACGGGACTGAATCAGGAACGGTGCCTTTTAAAAATATTAACCCACGTTACTACTACGAAAGTGGTTCTGCTGTTCTTAATGACGTTCTTTATTTTAGCGCTACTGATGGAATCAATGGTGACGAACTATGGAAAACAGACGGAACAGAGGCGGGTACGGTGATGGTAAAGGATATTCAAAGCGGAGCAAGTAGTTCAAATATAGGATATTTGACATTGTTTAACGGAGCCATCTATTTTTCAGCATTTGACAATGAGAATGGAGGTGAACTATGGAAATCCGATGGCACTGACGCGGGAACTGTAATACTGTATGATATTGTCCCGGGAACAGCAAGTTCCTTTCCAAGAGGCTTTAAGGTTTTTGACAACAACTTGTTTTTCAATGCTTTGGATCCCGACGGTGATCGTGAATTGTGGAAAACCGATGGGACTACCGCGGGAACCGTTTTGTTTAAGGATATTTATGTGGGCGGAAGTTCCAATCCAGAAGAACTAACGGTTTTAGGGAATACAATGTATTTCAGGGCAACTGATGAAAATGGTACCGGATTATGGAAAACCGATGGTACTGCAGCCGGCACTGTACAGGCTTCAGTTCATTATCCCATTCAATTGAGTGTTACGGACACTCATCTGTATTTTGCTGAGTCTATTAGCCATCTATTATGGAGAACCGATGGCACTACGATAGAATCGGTTACTATAAATGGCGCTGATTATTCCTATAAACTGGGGATTCATGGAAATACTATGTATTTTAGTGCTGGAAGCGCATCAAATGGAAGGGAATTATGGAAAATCGATGGTACGGGAACCGAGGCTGTAATGGTAAAGGATATTGCAAATACCGCATTTGCATCTGACTTGTATACTTTTCAAAATTTCAATGGGACCTTATTTTTTAAGACGCTTCAGGATGATCCATTTTATAACCAGATATGGAAGTCTGATGGTAGTGCTTCAGGGACAACACTTGTAGCAAACTCTGAAGTAAATGTAACCGAATTCAAAATGTTGGGAAACAATGTCTTTTATAACGGTTATAGTGATGGTTATGGGGTTGAACTATGGAAAGCGAATGTTACTACAGGAGCTGCTGCTATGGTAAAGGATATCAATCCAGATTATTTGGATTCCAACACTGGTGGTTTGACCGTTTTTGGCAATAGTATCTTTTTCAGGGCAGTCGATGACAGTCATGCGCAGGAATTATGGAAAACCGATGGCACTGAAGCGGGCACAATACTGGTTAAGGATATCAATCCTGGCTCCACGTCTTCAAACCTTACTACGTTTACTGCTGGGGCAAATGCCCTGTATTTTTCTGCCAACAACGGGACCAATGGCCGCGAACTGTGGAAGTCCGATGGCACGGAAGCCGGTACCATAATGGTAAAAGATATTAATCCGGGAACGGCGAATTCTCTTCCAAGTGCTTTTTTTGCATTGGGCAATACTATGTTTTTCAGGGCAAATGATGGTTTTAATGGTTTTGAATTATGGAAAACGGATGGGACGGAAGCTGGTACGGTAATGGTCAAGGACATTAATGCAGCGGGGAGTTCTAATCCTGCACTATTTTTTGTTTTGGGAAGCAATCTTTATTTTCAGGCAGATGACGGCATCAACGGCTTTGAATTATGGAAAACCGATGGCACAACTGCAGGAACAATGATGGTAAAGGATATTAATACAGCGGGGAATTCCACTCCCGGGCAATTTAGTGTGTTGGGTAACAATCTGTATTTCCAGGCAAATGACGGCATCAATGGCATCGAATTATGGAAAACCGATGGCACAACTGCAGGAACAGTTATGGTTAAGGATATTTCAGCGTCAGATAGTTCAAATCCAACTTTGTTAACAACAGTTGGCGGCCATATCTATTTTGCTGCTACTAATGACACTAATGGCCGTGAATTATGGAAAACCGATGGTACAGCTGCAGGAACTGTATTGGTAAATGATATCAATCCCGGAACTAACAGCTCAGACCCAATCAATCTTGTCAATGTTAACGGAAAGTTGTTTTTTGCGGCTAACGCTTCTGATGGATTTAACCTTTGGGCGCTTGCACCGATTATCGTGAATATGACACCGTCTTATAATAATATGAATCTGCCTTCATTGTCAACAGCAGTGCCAGCAGTACTTTATACCTATCCCGGAGCTACAAGCCTTAAGTATCGTTTTTCAATCAAAAACCTAACTACAAATACTACTGCTCCCGATATTATACAGACTTCACGCTATGTAACAATTCCAGCTTCACTTCATACATATAATGCGCAATATACGATTACCGCATCTGCAGTTATCGATGATGTTATTTTTCCTTTCGAAGGAAATACGATTACTGTAAATTCACCATCGCTTCAATTGGTTACATTGAATTCTGCAAATTGTGGAGCTACTCTGGCTTCTTTATCTTCAACGCTTACATCGAATCCAGGGTTGAATGCCATCAGTTATACTTTCCGTGTCAGGGTGAATGACTCTAATCCAACACCAACGTATGCTTATTCACAATCGGCAACCCGTTTTGTGGGAGCCAATTCCTTTACCGGATTTCCATTACAGTATTCATCAAGCTACAAAGTGTCGGTTCAGTATACCTTTATAGATCCTGTTACCAACTTACCTGTTGATTCAGGTTATGGAGCAGAATGTACGGTAAATACGCCATCAATTCCTTTAATTGCAATGGCTTCGCCTACATGTGGCTCGCAAGTTTCTACATTGAATTCAAACATTTCAGCTGCAGCAGCTTCTTATGCAAGTGGATACCAATTCCGTATCCGATTGTTTGCCGATAACGGACCGACTCCAACGTACTACTACACACCAGTTGTAGCAAGCCGTTTCTCTTCATTAACAGCGTTTCAGGGAATCACATTAACATACAATACTCCTTACTCAATTTCGGTTCAATACAGTGTTGTAAACGGAGGAACAATATGGTCAGGTTATGGTCCGGAATGTAAAGTGACTACACCATTCTTTCCGACGACCAGTTTGGTTCCGTCTCAATGTGGTTTATCGACAGCAACATTGCTGACGCAGCAATTGAACATTACGCCTTATCCAGGTTTCCCTCACTACAAAGTATTATTGGAGGAGGTTAGTGGAGAAGATGTTATTAATTCACAGGAAAGGGAAATAGCTTACTCACATTTCAAACTGAGTGATTTCTCCATCGCACAACTCGATAAGAATTACCAGATTTCCGTTGCCATCAAATTAAATGGAGTTTTTGGAGATTATTCTACAGCTTGTGATTTGTTTACGGCTTCAAGTGGAGGAAACCATGGCAGTGAAGGCACTAAAATTCAATTGCCATTCAAAGCTATAGCATACCCAAACCCATTTGCAAATAACTTTAACCTTGATATTAAAACATCAAGCCAGTCAATGGTAAATGTAAAAGTTTACGATATCGTCGGAAGGCTGATTGAACAAAGAAATGTTTCCATATCAGACCTTAAGGGCACATCTGTAGGAGATAATTATCCAACGGGTGTTTACAATGTAGTGGTATCACAGGAAGATCAAACCAGTACTGTTCGGGTTGTAAAGCGATAAATAGTGCCGCCAACCCACATAAAAAAGGGAATCTAATTTTAGATTCCCTTTTTGTTTATTATTCCAAACGCCTGATTTGTATTTTCTCAAGCGCTTTGATGTAACGCCGTCCCGATTTTAAATCGGCTGTAGAGATGAAGAGTATTCGCTGCTCCATGTCTTTCAATTTTTTGCCTTCCATTTCGGTTACGATGTAAAAGTTGTTTCCGGCTTCGGTATTGTAGATTTCATTCCACGAAAAAACGACTTTATAGCCATCTGTGGCAACAAAAACAAAATAAAACTCATTGAGTTCCTTTGGCTTGCCATAATCAAATTGAATGCTTTCCAAAACCGTTTTCAGCAAAACACCTTTCATATCCTTTACCGTGCTTTTGACTTCACCTTTATGACTGTATAGTGTCTGGTCTGCTATGGCAACTTTTGGAAAAGCCTCCAAGTCGGCAACAGAAAACGTCTTTTCCGCTTTTATTTTCCCTTCGATTTTTAATGTTTCAGAAGGTGTTATCTGCCTTTGGGCAATAACAGCAAAGTTTGTAAAAAAAAGTAAAAGCAATGCAAGGTTTATGGTCTTCATACTGATTGTATTTGAAAGCTTACTTTGAGCCACCCCAACAAATAGGGTTTTCATTTTGTTGCTGTAGGTTAAAGTAGTAATCATAAGTTGTATTGTTTACTTCATGCCTTATTGCGAGTTCAGGATTTCGGCCATAAGTAATATAACTTAAAAGAACACCCTGTTCGTTGGGTATCTTTTCAAAACCATAAATCTTATTTTCGCAACCCGAGTCTTCTGAACAAGAAAAGAAGATAATTGCAATTATCAGGGAAAATAGTTTTTTCATGGTTTAAATTTGATTTGCTAAAATAACAAAAAAGGCATTCCATACAGAACGCCTTAAAAGTAATTGTTGCTATTTGCTTTATTTTTGCGGATTTTCGTCAAAATTTACCATCCAGCCAATGCCAAACTTATCGGTTAACATTCCGAAATAAGCACCCCAAAAAGTATTCTGCATTGGCATTATTGTAGTTCCGCCAGCCGAAAGCCCATTGAAAAGTTTATCTGCTTCTGCACGGCTGTCTGTATTGATGGAAATCGAAAAGTTGCCTCCAAAAGGGACATCGCCACTTTGTGAAGTACTATCACTTCCCATTAAAACGGTGTTTCCAATAGGCAACGAAACGTGCATGATCCTGTCTGCTTCATCTGCAGATGGCGGTGGGCAGTTTGGATCATCTGAAGGCGGCATGTCGCTGAATTTTCCAATGTATGGAAATTCACCTCCAAAAACCGATTTGTAGAATAGGAATGCTTCTTCGCAGTTTCCGTTAAAAATTAAATAAGGATTAATTGATGCCATAATTTCTTGTGTTTATTGTTTTAATTGTTTTCTAAATGTTTTTTAAAGTTTTCCAATATCATCTGCCAACCGCCTCGCTGCATCTCTAAAGAGTTTTGGCGCTCAGGTTCGAAATTCTCAGTCAGGATTACATTACCGTCCATCACGTCAAACTTAACGATAACTTTCCTGCCGTCGCCCATAGTGTAGCTGTATTTTTTCATCGGAACAACTTCGTCGTAAGTTCCGCCAAAGTCAAAACTCATCGAGCCGTCTTTGGCAGCCATGGTTGTTGAAAACGTTCCGCCTGTCCTCAAATCGTTTTCGGCTTTTGGCGCATGCCAGTCATCGGAAGCGAAACACCATTTTGTGATGTGTTCGGGTTGGGTGAAATAATTCCAAACCTTTTCCAATGGCTCTTTTGTTGTTATTCTTACTGTAATGGATTTGGTTTCTGCTTCGGCAATTTCCTTTAGTTTCTGTAGTGCTTTCGGGAAGGCATCTTTAAAAAAATCTTCAAATTTTTCTACTACGTCAATCGAAACAGTCACAGTAGTAAAACCATCAGCTCCGGTCAAATCATAACGTTCTTCTGAACCCGACCATGATTCCGATTCTTCGTTTAATGGTTGTTCCTTAAAATCCTTTATTTCAGAAATATGTTTAAACGACATGGTGTCGAATGGTTTTTTGATGTTGATTTTCGAACTCATTCCGCCACTGCCACCCGGACCAAGGAAATAAATCTTACTTCCTTCATTCCAGTCTGAAACTGCATGGGAACCTTCAGAAAAAACAGAGGTCCAGTTTTCATAATTTTGGTCATCCCAAAGCGAATTCCATACTTTTTCTTTTGGGGCGTTAATGTCAATTGAAAAGTTTACTTTTTTCATAGCTCGATTCTTTTAATGTTGTGGCATTTTGCTAAAATCCATATACAATACATTCCAACGGTGTCCGTCCAAATCGCAGAAACCACAACCATACATCCAACCCTGGTTTTCGCCTGGTTCGGCATAAACCGTCCCGCCGGCGTCTTTTGCATTTTGGGCAATCGCATCAACTTCTTCGCGGCTTTCGGCATCAATCGAAATAAGGAATTCGCTCGATTGTTTGGTGTCTGTAATTTCGTGTTTGATAAAATTTTTGAACATTCCTTCTGCAAAAAGCATCACAACGAAATTGCTTTGGCCGATAAGCATGCAGGCCGAGTCGGGTGTGGTTCTTTCTTCCAAAAAGGTAAATCCGATTTTACTAAAAAAATCCTTAGATTTCATGGCGTCCTTCACAGGAAGATTGAGCCAGATTTGTTTTGTCATACGGTTGTTTTTAATAGTTATTCTAACATTCGTTCACGGATATACTTCACAGGCGAACTTCCAAAACTCAGGAATTTTTCGTGGAAATCCTTCAGGCTGTATTTATCGCCCATTTTCTTCTGATAATCATCCCTTAGCTGCTGAATGGCTGAAGCACCGCTAAAATAAGAGCAAAGCTGCACTTGTGAAACCGTTGCCCTGTGGTACTTTTCCTCAACCTGCTGATCGGTTTGAAAACACTCATGGGATAATAATTTTACGATATCTTCTTTAGGTTTGTTCAGGCATTGAATATCGTAATCGATGATGACATTTGCCAGCTCACGGAGTTTCCAAACGCCGAGTGCCAGTTCAATTTCAGGCTCGTGGTTTCCCCAGCCGTTTTCCACCATCATTCCTTCGCAATACACAGCCCAACCTTCAATCATGGCACCATTTTGGAAAACCGCACGCAGTACATCGGGTGATTTTTTGTTGTTGTAAATTCCCTGCATGCAATGCCCTGGAACCGCTTCGTGGATTGATAATATCTGTGACGAATAATTATTGGTTTCGCGTAAGGCACTTTCTGCTTTTGCCGAAGGATAAGCCGTTAAGTCGTCAATATTGTAATAGGTAGTTCCTTTTTTCTGGTAGGGTGGAATAAATTCGGCATTCGCCATTGCAAATCCACGTGCGTATACCGGCATATAACGAACCACAATTGGAGTGGCCGCTGTATCAAAATCAAACAGGTTCTTTTCGATGATGAATTTCTTCAAATCGGTTACCTGTTTTTTTAGCGTAGGATAGAAATTCGCAGGCGTAGCGTGATTGTCCTGCATTTTTTTCAGCACCATCCGGATTACTTCCAGACTGTCTTTTGGTTTGGCTTGATTTGGATAATATTTTGCCCAGGCTTTGTCTGCAGTTACATACATTTTTTTATGCCACATTTTTTTATCGGCAACAGCCTTTTCATAAATCTGCTCAGGAGTAAAATCGGCTGCGATGTCGTATTTGAATTTTTCGGCAAACAGTTTTTTACCAATCCTGTAATCCTTGAATTTGAAATTCTTGTCATTGTCAATTTTTTGCAATCCGCTTACATAATCATTCATAGCGGTCTTAGCCTTGGTGATGTTTTTTTGCAATGCATCTTTTTCCGCCGCATTTAAATGCGAAGCTGCGATAGAATCTGTCAGTGCTTTGCCAAATATTTCAAGCCCGCCTTTATTTTGATTGATGGCCATCTCAAGATGTTCTTTGGTGGGCTGTTTCAGGTTTTCCAAAGCTGCTTTGTAATAAGCATCGGAATTTTCCAAATATTTGGTTAGGATTTTCAAACGTTCATCCAATGAAGCATAAGGCTGATTGATGATATAATCGCACGAACCGCTGATATTATAAAGAGACGCATCCCATTCCTGCTGCTTGAAAACAGTAGTATACCAAATGTCACTTTCCAATTGGTTTTTGATGATGTTGCTGCTGATTTTATTGTTGTCGCTCAATTGGTCAAAATCCAAAGCTTCCAAATCGGCCAGCCATTTTTTAGAAAAATTGACATTGTCTTCAAATGCAGCGGTGTTTGGCACGACTAATTTGTCATAATATTTACCATACCCCTGAACTATAGAAAGTGAAGGATATTGTTTCCAGTAAGCGTCTAGGAATTTGGTTTCAAACGATGCGAAATCTGCATCGGTATTGCTGTTGTTTTCTTTTTTATCAGATTTGCAGCTAACGAGTGTAAGGGTAAGCAAAATCAAGAGTTTTGCAAGTGTTTTTTTCATGGGTTTGGTTGGTTGAGTTAATTTTGGATTACGAATTTACAAAAAATATCAGTAGCTTTTATTTGCAAAACGTTACATTAACTTTACCTTCTTCAAAACACCTGCAGCAATGATATTGGTGGTTGTTTTATTTTTGTTTGTTGAGATAAATCCAGCCGGTTTTGGGTGATTTATCATCAAATTCGATGGAATAATAGTAGGTTCCATCGGGAAGGATTTTACCATCATTGGCCTGGCCATGCCATTCATTGACATAATTATCCTTATTGTAAACCTTCATTCCGTAACGATTGAAAATAGTGAGTTGTTTTGCATTCAACAGAGTCAAATCGAAGGAATCATTAAGCTCGTCACCATTCACAGAAATCCCTTTCTGAATTCCGCAATAAATGCTGCTTACTGTAATTGGTTTTGTTTTGGTACAGCCGTCAGCATTGGTAACACTCACATTAAAAGTAATTGGTAAAGAGGCCGTTGGAGATGAATTCATATAAGATGTCGCGTTGAAAGTAACATTAGAGCCAACACTTTGGGAATTGGCTTCCCAATTGAAAGTGGCGTTCGCGATGTCGAAGCTTTTGTTAAGCGGCACAATTTCCATAATGAAATCATTATCCGAACAATAATGAATCACATCAAAATCAAAATCATTCAATACCTCAATCTGCATGGTGTATTCATAGGCACAGGCACTGTTGAATGGGATGAAAGTATAGGATGTGGTTTGTGTAGTATTGATTGACGGAAACCAGGTTCCATAAATCCCATTATTCGACAAAATAGGAAGCTCAAATGTAGGGTCTCCAAAACACAAAGGATTTACAGGGTCAAAAGTTGGAGTAGTGACCGGTTGGGTAATTGTTGTGACGGCAGTTGGAGGACTATAGCAATTATTGACACTATCAAAAAATGCAGCATAATAAGTAGTTCCCGATGGGGCTACAGCAGCCTGCGCTGGTGTTAGCTGATTTGCAGCTGTTGGAACGGCTCCGGTAAACCATGCCAACGCAACACCTGTAGGCATATTACTGGCGGTTATGCTTGTCAGGTTTACAGTTGACTCATAACACACACTGGTTATGGTTGTTGTTGACAATTGAGGTGCAACAGTTCCGGCATCACAGCCAACAGGTCCCACCGAAGAAGCGCACAATGCCATTAATGAACCCGCTTCACCGCCAGGGCCAGTAATCGTTAAGGTTGAAAAAGGAGTGGTTGTCGATACTGTAAATATTCCGCCACCGCCATCGCTGCCAATGGGAGAGCCTGCACCAGAATAGATAGTGTTACCCGTTATCGTGGTGTAACAAGAACCACTGCTGGTTATAGTTGGAACGTTTGAATTTGTATTGAATATGAAAGTTTCATTATTGGTATGGCCGGCAGCCGTTAATACAAATACCAAATTATTTACTGCAGGGGTAAAATGTAAGGTATAGTTGAATGGTCCAGAAGAACCCATATGGATTGAGCTTGTAGGTGTAACATAAGCACCGTTGCAAGATGAAAATGCTGATGGATAGGTTACAACACCGCTGCTTGTAGCAGTAATATTGACCCCATTGATGGTTGCGGGAGGAACTACGGAAAAAGAACAGGCATTTCCTCCGGCAACTGAAGCATGGCTGGAATGTATGTTTGTTTCGGATGAAGAATAGGGAAGCGTATTTTGCGCATAGAACTGGCTAAACGATAAAAGGAATAGCATCAAAATTAGGTATTGTTTTTTCATATATTTTCTTTTTCAAAAGCCAAAGTGGTTCAGTTGAAGTAAAATTATGAAATTTTCCCACAAGTGCGGATAATATTTTAGAAAAGGAATTTCTAAGTGAATGATTTAATGAATTTTAGTCCCGGGTTACTTTCTTAAGGACAGCATCAATTACATTGTTCACCTCTTCAGAAATCTGAAGTTTGTAATTCAGGTAAACGTATAAAGCCGTAACGAAAATTGATTTCAATCCAATATTGATAATGGCATGGAATGGAAAATCCCAAAAGTAAAATATCAGGAAGCAGACAGCCAAAATGCCAAGTGATTCAAGGGTTTTGTTGGTAAACGGATACAAATCCATTTTCCGTACAACAAACAATAGTTTGATGGTATTGTAAATCATCACCGTTATCAAAGTAGCAAATGCCGAGCCTTCAATTCCGTATAACGGAATAAAAACCGCATTCAGGATAATCATCAAAACAACGGTGAAAATTCCAAATAATAAAACAGTTCGGTAGTATTTTGTATTGACAATAATCGAGTTGTTATTGCCCAATAAAACATCATAAAATTTGGATAACCCAATAAGGAATACTACCAAAATCCCACCGCTGTAATCTTTCGGGATGAGCTGGTACATTTCCTTGATATTGACAAAAATCAGGATCATGATCAACCCGCCAATGACCTGAAGGTTTATGGCACTTTTTTTATACAAATCGTTGAGTTCGTCGTGTTTGTTTTGGGTCATCAATCGGGCAGTAATGGGCGCAATGATTTGGGTCATCGCCCGGCTTGGAACCGCAATTACCGTTGAAATGAAAATGGCCACTGAATACAAGGCATTCTGGCTGACATCAAGATACTTCGCAATCATTACCTTGTCAAAATCAATCAGCATCACGGCAACACCGCCAGAAACAATGATGAAAACCGAGTAATGAATGATCTCCTTAACGTTTTCCGGAATGGCAAAACGCAACACAGGCATCTTAACCGAAATGGCATACAGTTTCATTCCGACCAACTGCGCGAAGTAGGCAAGAGCAACACAATACACAAAAGTATCTTTGGCAATCCACTCGAAATGAACGGAAATCAGCAATCCCATAACGGTAAGGCGTACCAAAACTTCGCTGATGAAATTCCCAATAACAGACTGCATGTGGACTTTGGCCCAGGCATAGAAAAGCTCAAAATAGGCCATAAACAGGCCAATAATCGGAATCAGCCAAAAGAACGGTTTCAGCGTTGGATTTTCACGAATCCAGCTGTGTGAAATGTCGTCGTAGAAAATATAGAATCCCAATCCGAGTGGAATAATCAAAGCCAATGGCAGGAACAGCATAAAGGTCAGGAATTCGTCACGCTCTTTTTGTTCTTTATAAGAGGAAAAAAAACGGATTAGTGTATTCTGCGCACCAAAAGCCATCAACGGCATCATGATATTCGCTCCGGATAGCACTGTAGCTACAATTCCGTAATGCAGTTTTCCAAGGAAATGGGTATACAAAAACAACGCATTAATAGCACCAATCCCGAACCCAAGGAACGTAATGATGGTGTTTTTAATGGATTGGCTTTGAACTATTCCCATATCTTAAAATGATTATTTACTGCAGTTACGGTTGTAAAATTTGACTAAATCAATTATTTCCTCTTCTTCAGAAAACGCTTCCTCGTTAATATTTGCCATCAAATCCTCGCAGTCAGAAAAGAAAGCCTGGCCAATTTTTTTGAAATCCATGTCGACTTTTATGCCTTTTTCGTCTGTTGGTTTTTTGATATAATAATCGATGTTTTTGATTTCTTTAACTCTTGTGGATTGAGTGTTAATCGGAGTGTATTGAGTCGTAAAATAAGTATCTTTATAAAGCGCAACGTTTCCTTCCTGAATCGCTTCCATCAAATGAATTTCATTTTTTTTGCCATGAACAATAAAGATATATTTTTCGGTTTGCCGATAACCTGTAAATTCCAATCCTTTTGCATCATCTTCGGTCCATTCTTCAGGGTTTTCATCTTTGGTTAGCCTGAAATAGATTTTATTCTTTTTGATTTCTCCAAAGCCTGCAACATTGCTGCCGTCTTTAAATAAAAGTTTGGCTTCGCGTTCCTGGCCGAAGGCAAAATTGCAAAAGGCGGTAATAAGGATAAAATGAAGAAATTTTTTCATACTTATGAGATGATTTCTACCAGTTGTTCAGTCAAATTCTTTCTCGAATACTTTTGCAAACCAACCGCATTGACATTTAAATTTTGGTTTTGATATTCCTGATAATATTTCAAAAGCTGGGCTTTTAACGCTTCTTTTTCGTCATAGGTAAAGAAAACGCCTGTATTTGTCGAAGTAATGATTTCGGCAAAATCGGAGTCTTTAGGGCCAATGGCTACAATAGGCCGTTCGGAAACCATATATTCAAAAAGTTTGCCCGGAATGATGCTTTTGGTATCGTCAGAATCGATTTCGATGAGTAATAAAACCTGCGATTTTCTTTGGTGTTCCACCGCTTCCTTGTGTGAAAGGTAACCCAGATTCTGCATATAATCATTTAGCCCAAATTCTGATATGGAATCCAAAACTTCCTGGCTTGTGGCGCCAATCAGTTTCAAACGGAAATCATTTTTGAAATCGACATTTTCAGAAACCAATTCCTGTAAGCTCTGCCAAAGTATTTTAGGATTCCTGTCCGATAAAAACGAACCAATATGCGCCAAAGTAAATTTTTCATCAAGCGATTGTTTTTCCACTTTTTCAACGTCGTAACCATTGGTAATGACTTCAATGGGTTTTGAAGTCAGCGCTTCAAATTCGGTTTTGGTAGTTTTGGAAGTAACGATAATCGTGTCAGACGAATTCAGGACTTCTTTCTCTAAAGCCTTGTGTTTTTTCTCGGCGTAAGAGGACAATTTCAAAGCTTTGTGATACCCAATCGTTGTCCACGGATCGCGGAAATCGGCGAACCATTTTACATCTAAATCTTTTTTTAATTGTAAACCGATAAGATGCAAACTATGCGGCGGACCTGAGGTTACAATGGTGTCAATATTATTTTCCTGAATGTATTTTTTCAGATAGCTGACCGAAGGTTTCACCCAGAGGAAACGCGCATCGGGAATGAACAGATTGCCACGAACCCAAAGCAGTGCCTTTTCCAAAAAGGATTGTTTCTTTTGATTCGGAATGATTCCGGAACTGATTTTTTTGGTTTTGGATTTGCCAAAAAAAGATGCCAAACCATAAGGTTCGGTGATTTTATTTTTAAGGATGACAGCCTTTTCCGAAACCTCGCTGACCAAACCATTATCGATGATTGGGTATGTTGGATTTTCAGGAATGTAGACAATCGGCTGCACATTAAAATCAGGCAGGTATTTGACAAACTTTAACCAACGCTGTACTCCGGGTCCACCAGCTGGCGGCCAGTAATACGTGATGATTAAAAGTTTTTTTGGCTCCGGCATTAGGTCTTTTTTCGATTGTCTAAATAAACTCCGCCAATGATTGCCAAAACCATGATGATAAAGCTAATCAATGCAATGGTGCTTCCTGTTTTTACAACCTGAGGCTCAAATTTGAATTCGATGGTATGTCTGCCTTTAGGGATATCCATTCCACGTAAAGTGTAATCCACTTTATAAATTCGGGAAACTTTTCCATCAATAGTAGCATTCCAGCCATCTTTATAATAAATTTCAGAGAAGACTGCAAAACCATCATTGGCGTTATTTGAAGTATACATTAGATGATTTGGTTTGTATAAATCAAGTTTAATAGTAGCCAAACTGTCTCTCACAAAATTATTATTTCCTCCTCTTGATCCATTTGAGGCTGAAGCATCTATTTTAATTGGAGCTATTACCGCCACATCTTTGGTTTCAATTTTGCCCAATTGCTTAATCTCTTCATCTGCCGAATTTACTTTTTTCAGTTCTTTCACAAACCACGCGTTGCCATTGTGAAATGGATTGACAATTGGAATGTCGCCTTTTTCGGTACCAACAATCAAATACTTAATGTTGAATGCATTAATCACCGGAATGCTTTTCGAAAGTGAAAGTGTTTTTGGGTCGATGATGCTTCCCAAATCGTTCATGCTTGGTGCTATTTCAAACTCATAAACTTCCTTGAAACGCCTTGGCATTACGGCACTGTAACCACCAATCGATTTATGGAAATAAGACGAACGCGGGCTGTAAATTCCGCCTGCGACTTCGTATACCCTG
Source organism: Flavobacterium wongokense (assembly GCF_021608265.1). GTDB lineage: Bacteria > Bacteroidota > Bacteroidia > Flavobacteriales > Flavobacteriaceae > Flavobacterium > Flavobacterium wongokense. Next base: position 130,432 of record NZ_JAKIHP010000001.1, on the reverse strand, counting down.
AAATTGGTTGTGTCCTGCAATATCAGTGAATCGGCTTGTGTTGGCTGATACGGCATATCCACTTCCTGCGCACTTCTGAATTGCTCCCCATCATTGCTTACATAATTTTTATCTACAAAAAACAAATCACCAACCATGAAAACTCCAATCAGGATGACAGCATTATTGGCGGCCAATTTATTTTTGGTATAGAAGTATAGAATTCCAAATGAAGCTGCAATCAAAAATCCGGAACGCAATAAATCGGCTGAATACAGGTCTTTTCTGTCTTCGCGCAAAGCGTCAATGAATTGTGGTCCGAAAGCTTTATCAGGATGTTGTTTCAATGCTTCGATTAACTGGCTGTCGATATCCCCAACAAAATGGAACATGCCTTTGCATACAAACAGCAGGAGAATGATTCCTAAAGTTGTCGCTCCGGTTTTCCATAAGCTTTTCCAGCGGTTTTCTTCATCGGTAAAGAACGACTGCAATCCCATGATTGCCAAAGCTGGAACGCACAATTCCAGTAAAACCTGTATGGATGAAATCGCCCTGAATTTGTCATACATTGGAACATAATCGATAAAGAAATCGGTTAGTATCGATAAATTTTTACCCCATGAAAGCAGCAATGAAAAGATGGTTCCGGCAAGGAATGCATACTTTATTTTGCGTTTGTCGTGGTATAAAGCCAATACGAAAAGAAAGAAAACAACAGCGCCAATATAGGCTGGTGCTGCTACCTGAGGCTGTCCACCCCAATAAACCACAGCGTAATTTTCTGTGAGTTGCTTAGCTTCTTCAGGTGACGCTCCATAATTGAGCATGAAATTGTAAACATGCGAATCCTCGTTGAGTTTTTGATTGCTTCCGCCACCAAATAATCTTGGTGAAAACAGGTTTAAACTCTCCAAAATACCATAGCTGTATTCGGTGATATATTCCCTGTCCATTGCAATGTTGGCCTCTTTTTTGGAGCCATCGGTATTGAAGGTCAGTTCACTTTTGCCACGCGTACTGAAATCAGTGTATTCTTTAGTTGCCATTAAACTTGTGGCATTGACACCAACAGCCAATACCACTGCAACTGCAAAGGTTCCTAGTATTTTTGGCAATGATTTCAAATCCTTTTCCTGGTACAATTGGTACACAAAAAAGAATCCCATTACTATCAAAAGCAATAGCAGATAGTAGGTCATCTGGAAATGGTTTGCCGTAATTTCGAGTGCGACGGCAAGCATGGTGAGGATTCCGCCGTGCAGGTATCTTTTGCTGAAGACCAAAATAAATCCGGCTACAACAAACGGCATATAGCCAATAGCATGTGCCTTGGCATTGTGCCCGACACCAATGATTACTATTAAATATGTTGACAATCCAAAGGCGAGTGCGCCAAAAAACGCTTTGAGCGGATCGACCCTAAAGACCAGCATTAATGCATAAAATCCTAAAAAGTAAAGGAATAAATAATCGGCAGGACGCGGCAGGAACCGAATCGCGTTATCCAGCATTCCGATGTAGTCATTAGGATAATTGGCTCCGGATTGGTAGGTTGGCATTCCGCCAAAAGAGGAGTTGGTCCAATAAGGCTCAGTGTGTGTTTCCGCCCTGAAATCGATTTGTTCCTTGGCCATTCCGGTGTATTTTGCAATATCGGACTGGTATATTTTTTTGCCCTGGATGACAGGGTAGAAGTAAACTAATGAGATAATGATAAAACCAATGATGGCTAATAGATGCGGATATAACTTTTGAAGTTGCTTCATTTAATTTGGTTGATGGCTGAGGTTGCCAGTTGATGGTTAGTTAAAAACTGAGCACTAAATTATTCTATTTCTTCAAAATCAACATATTCGCCAACGATTTTTTTCTCTTTTGGTTTGGTTTCGTTGGTTTGATTTTGGGAAGTGTATTGGTTTTGCTGGTTTTGATAATTTTGGTGCTGCTGCTGAAATTGCTCTGCTGCTTTTTCAACTGCTTTTTTTGCTAAAGCGGGTAAAAACAGGCGCGCCAAAAACTTCATAACATAATAGAATATGATTATGAATAAGATAACGTCGATTAACCCTTGAAAAGATGCGGTTTCCATTGTGAAAAATAATTTTGTCAAAAATACTAATTTCCGCAATTTAAATTTCGGTTTGACATCTTAAATAAATGATAAAATATATTACTTTTGGAAGACAAAGTTTCAAAGTTTAATTTCCTAACCTTATGATGCATCTAAAAACATTGCTGGTAGCTGGTTTTCTAATGATTTCGACGGCTCATTATGCACAATATACAGACATAATCAATTCCAACAGGCCGGGCGAATCCATGTCGGCATTTTCGGTAGGAAAGTCGGTCATCCAGGCTGAAGGAGGTTTGTATGGCATTGAGGAAAAACACAATTTATTGGATTATGATGCCAAAGGTTTTGGGACTGAAATCGATGTGAGGTATGGTGCTTTTTTTGACCAGTTTGAGTTTGCTTTGAATACCCAATATCAATATGATTGGTACGAATCGCCTTTGATCAATGATACGCGTGGCGGTTTTAAGCAGATTACCATCGGAGCAAAATATTTGGTTTATGATCCTTTCATAAAAAAGGAAAAACCGAATTTATACAGTTGGAAAGCCAATCACAGTTTTAGCTGGAAGCAGTTCATTCCTGCTGTTGCAGTGTATGGCGGATTCAATTTGAAAATAGGAAAAAATCCATTTACCTTTCCTTCAGATAAGGCGATTAGCCCGAAAATTATGGTTATTACCCAGCATCATTTTGGGACGCGATGGGTTTGGGTAAATAATTTCATCGCAGACAAATACGGAACTGATTATCCAAGTTTAGGGATTATTTCAACAATGACCAGAGGTTTCAATATGCGATGGTCCGGATTTATTGAGTTGCAAGGTTATAAAAGTGATTATTATGCAGACACCATATTGAGATTGGGCGCTGCTTATTTAGTCCGGGAGAATATCCAATTGGATGCTTCACTGAATAAGAATGTTAAGGATACGCCGTCTTTGGTTGGAGCCAATGTTGGAATGTCGTGGCGTTTTGATGACAATTGGGAGACCAATTACAAACGAATAAAAAACGACAAAAAGGATAAAAAGAAAGACAAAAAATCCAAAAGGGATAAAGGCAAAAAACGCAAAGACGAAGTAGAATTAGAAAAGACAAAATAAATGATTACCATAGTCGAAGCCAATACCAAAGAGCTGCTTACAGCGTTTGTCAAATTCCCGTTTGAACTGTATAAAAATCACCCTTATTGGGTTCCACCATTGATTAACGATGAGATGGAAACCTTTGATAAATCCAAAAATCCGGTATTTGCTTCTGCGGATGCGCATTTCTATCTGGCCTACAAAGACAATAAAATTGTGGGAAGGATTGCCGCTATCATCAACTGGGATGAGGTGAATAAGCAACAAAAAAAGAAAGTGCGTTTTGGCTGGTGGGATGTTATCGATGATATTGAAGTGACCAAAGCACTGCTTGAAAAAGTTTACGAATTTGGCAAAAAAAATAACCTCGAATATGTTGAAGGGCCGATGGGCTTTTCCAATCTCGATAAGGTTGGCGTACTTACTGAAGGTTTTGACGAAATAGGCTCGATGATTACCTGGTATAATTATCCGTATTACAAAGAGCATTTGGAAAAGCTGGGCTATGTCAAGGAAAAGGAATATCTTGAAAACAGGTTTCCGATGTCTAATGTCAAAACAGAATTCTTTATCAAGCCGAATGAGCTTATAAAAAAGAGGTATCAGTTGACGCCGGTTAACTTTACCAAAACCAAAGACATCATGCCTTATGTAGACAAGATGTTTGATTTGTTCAATTCAAGTTATGCCGATTTGTCTTCTTTTGTCGCGATTACCGATGCGCAGAAGGAATATTTCAAAAAGAAATACATCAGTTTCATCAATCCCGAATATATCAAATTCATTATGGATAAAGATGATAATATGATTGCTTTCAGTATCGTGATGCCCAGCTTTTCTGAAGCATTGCAAAAAGCAAAAGGGAAATTGTTCCCCTTCGGATTTTACCATTTGTTAAAAGCAAAAAACAACAGCAAGGATGTGCTTTTCTACTTAATCGGGATCGATCCCGAATACCAGAGCAAAGGTGTAACTGCTATCATTTTCAGTGAATACAATATCACATTCAGGCAAAAAGGGATTCAAAACTGCATTAGGACTCCTGAGCTCGAGGACAACCACGCCATACATAATATGTGGAAACATTTTGATCCGGTAACCTTCAAAAGAAGGCGGACTTATAAACTGGATTTATAATCTAATTTTAAAATCGACAAAATGCACGAAATATGTTAACAGTGTGCATTTTGTCGATAAAAATTAACACTTCATACAATAATTATGCATTTTTTAACATTTATTGTTAAATGTGTATACATTTGATAGGCTCTTTTTTTAATGGAGCTAATTACCTATTTACTAACCATTTAAATAGAGTTCCAAGACTCTTTAGTATTATCCCTGAAAATACTAAACTAACCTTCTCATAATGTGGTATAATCCTAATACATAACCATTATGAAAAAAAGTATCTTACTGAATTTCCTCGGGTATTTCCATATTCGAGACTATCGATTACTTGTAGTATTCTTTTTGTTTACTAACGTTTTACTGGCACAGCAGCCTGCATGCAATCTTAATGGTGTTTTAGAAGCCAGAAGATTAAGGGATGGAGGCCAAAATTTCACCATCAATTCGGAAACCCTGCGGACAGTGCCGGGAACAATTTACCGATGGGAATTTAAATCAAATACCTCTGCTGCTTCTTTTGCTTCCCAAAATGGACTACCCAATATGACCATAAATCCCGGTAACAAGAACGGAACGTTCAATATAAAGCTTACCGTTATCAATCCACCCGATTCAAGAGGCGCAAGCAAAACGTGTTCCTGCATCAAATCAGTTTCAATAGGAAACCTTTAACCAACTTTAAATATTAAATACATGAAAAATTCGACTTTATTAAATTTGAACAAACGCACAAGTTGTTGTTGCAGTTTGTTTTTATTATTGTTCATGGGATTCTTTTCCCAGATATCTTTTGCACAGGGGACTTTAGTGCCGGCCTGTAATCTTATAGGGCCACTTGAAGCTTGTGCAGTCGCAGATCCTAATGATACTTCAGGAGACATTATTATCAATGTGGAAGTTGCCCGAAGTGGTGCGCCCAATCTTTTGAATGCGACGACTAATTTAAATTTTACGTATTCATTCCCATCAAATAGTTCTGGAGCTTTTATCAGAACTTTTGGTAATGTGGTTTATAATGCAGGTTTGAATAAAACTACACAAACTTTGGTAGTTTTCCCAGGAAGTTCAACTCCGGAATTTAACTTGCAGTTGGATGTAGTTAACATTTCAAGTTCACCAAATACAATTTGTGAATGTAGCAAGTCAGTATCAATTTCAAAAGTTGCTGCAACGGCTTCGCATACACCTATTACCTGTGCCGGTGGAACTTCAACACTAACAGTTGTTGGCCAGTTTTCAGATATTGGAAATTACAGCTATACGCTTTTGCCAAGTGGTCCAACAAATTTCGATGGGATTTTCCCTGGACTTCCGGGAAGCGAAGCGGGAATTACCTATACGGTTAGTGTAATGTCAGCAGAGGAATGCGTTACAAACATCTCTGAAACCATTACGACACCACCCGCAAATCCAATTCTATTGAATTGCCCGCCTCAAACAACGACAAATCCCTGCCTGACTCAGGATCAAATTAATACAGCATTTAATGCATGGTTAGCTTCATTTAGTTTTTCAGGAGGTACAAATTCTGTTTCAACCAGATCACCTTTAAATCCAGCTCCGCCAGCAAGATGTGGAGGCAGTACGGATGTTACCTGGACCGTTACAGATGATTGTGGGCAATCGCAATCCTGCACCAGAACCTTCACGGTTCCGGCTCCGCCTGCAGTGGTATTGACTTGTCCGGTTAACACAACCACCGGATCTTGTCAAACACAAGCGGCTGTTAATGCTGCGTTTACTGCATGGTTAGCGACAGCATCAGGAAATGGTGGCTGTAATGGTAATTTGTCAAATAATAATACTGGAGCACCACCAGCTTGTGGGGGTTCAACAACAGTTACTTTTACTTATACCAGTTCATGCGCACCATTATCAACAACCTGCCAGGCTACATTTACGGTTAGTGCAGCTCCAAGTGTTTCGTTGACCTGCCCAGGAAACCTAACAACATCTGCCTGTCAAACACAAGCGGCTGTTAATGCTGCATTTACAGCTTGGTTGGCAACAGCATCTGGAAATGGTGGATGTGGAGGTAATTTATCAAATAACAATACTGGAGCTCCACCTGCGTGTGGAGGATCAAGAACTGTTACTTTTACTTATACCAGCTCGTGTGTTCCATTAACATCAACCTGTCAGGCAACATTTACGGTTCCTTCATCGCCAGCAGTGACATTGACATGTCCAACAAATCAATCAATTCCAGGCGGACAAACCCAGGCTTCAGTTGATGCTGCATATGCCGCTTGGTTGGCCACAGCATCTGGAAGTGGAGGTTGCGGAGGAGCTTTAACCAATAATAGTACAGGAGCGCCTCCAGCTTGTGGAGGATCGAAAACAGTAACTTTCAGTTATTCGAATTCTTGTGGGCAGCCAACAACCTGCCAGGCTACTTTTTCAACAGGAACATGTATCGTAAGCCATATATTCCCTACACAGACTACTTGCTGTAATTATGTAACAGGAACCGCAACCGGACTATATAATGTGTGTACTAAGCTTAGTGGCCGTACGGTAAACAATGCCATTCCGGGAGTATTCTTCTATTATGCAAGTGTTGTTGCTCCATCATCGAGCTTTACAATAAATGTAAAACAAACCAATGATGGGGATTTAAATAAATTGTTTACTATCCAGAATGCGCAACAGATTCGATTGACTAATGCTTCTTGTGGTAATGTTAGTTTTGCGGGAAGTATGCTCAATGGTGGTACAGAAGCTAAATATGCCGTTACCGGAGCAACTGCTGGTGCAACTTATATAGTGTCGCTTAAATATGATGTAAAATCCATAATTGGAGCGGTATATACGGGAGCAGATAATAAAAGTACCTATACTTTTGGAAGCTATGTGAATAATGTACTTTATGCACCAAGTGCGGGTACAATAGATGCTCTTGGAGGATGTGAAGATAATACTCCAGCGCCCGGAAATTGTTCGCTTCCTAGTGGAAAACAAATAAGTTCTGTAGACATGGCCATCTATCCTAATCCTTTTACTTCCAACTTTAAACTAGATGTTAAATCAGCAAGCGAAGAAGATATCCAGATCAGGGTTTATGATATGTTAGGAAAAACCATTGACACCAGCACTTTAAGAATGTCAGATATTGACAGTTTTGAATTGGGTAACAACTATCCTGCTGGAATCTACAATGTTATCATAACTCAAGGTACTGAGGTCAGAACCCAAAGGGTTATTAAGAGATAATAGATTGGGTTAATAATTTTAACTTGAGAAAGCCTCTTCGGAAACGAAGAGGTTTTTTTATGCCTTAACGGAAAATCATTATTTCCAAAAGGTTGAGTCATATATATTCGATATTCCGACAAGGTTTTGTTGGTTAAACAATACCTATTGAGGTTTGATTTAGATGATTAAAAATTGAACCCGCTGACAGTCAGGACCAAATACCGGGCTTAAAACCTATTACGGGAAACCGTAGAAAATAGGAAAAATTCCCTAATTATAAGTTAAAATATGTATTTCATCGATTTTATTTGTTGTTTTGTCGATAAAATTGATAATATTGTTTTGTTGAAATCAATATAAAAACGTTCTTTCAAATACTTGACCTACAGGAATTATATTAATAAGAAAAGAGTGTGTTTTTTTATTCGTAAAAATGATACTTTTAAAATTAACGGTAAAAATCTTACTAATAAAAAAAAGATGTAGTTCATCGATTAAATTTACTTTTCATAGACTAAAAGTAGTTTTAGATGAATTTTCTTCGGCTTTATGATTTTGATTTTGTGTTATTTTTTTAAGAAATCATTAATTAAAAGCCAAATATAAAGCACATATTTTCATAATTAATGTTAAAAAAAATAGATTATAATAAAAACAATGTTTTGTTAATAACTATTGATAAATAATTTTTAATAAAAAACCTACAAAAATTCAATGTTAAATTTTTCCAATCTTTTGATTAGAAAGCATTTAAAAAATAAAAATTATATATCATTGCAATACCAAATCGGAATATGGAAAGAATTAAATACCCAAATTTTAACTTAGTTAGAATGATAAATGTAACTATAGATAATTACATTTTTTTAGAGACAAAACTACACAATATTGGATGTTTAAATATGAAAAGGAATTTATTGCTTTTTGTATTGTTATGCAATTCACTAATTTTTGCACAAGCTCCAACGATATCCTACTCAGGAGTTCAAAGTAGTTACACAACAAATACAGCAATGCCTACACTAACACCTACAGTTGGTGGCGGCGCGCCTCTAGATAGAACCAATGTTACTACAATAGCAGGTAGTGGAACGTCTGGTTTCGCAGATGGAAGTACAGCTTCTCCTAAATTTTACGCTCCAACAGGTGTTGCAATTGCGGCTTCGGGTAATATTTATATTGCTGACAGCCAAAATCACTGCATTCGTAAAATCACGGCTTCAGGTTATGTAACCACATTTGCAGGCTCTGGAGTGGCTGGATTTTTAAATGGTGCAGCTTCAATAGCACAATTTAATACTCCTTATTCAATAGCTGTTGATGCTTCAGAGAATGTATATGTTACTGAAGCGAATTCTTATTCTGTTAGGAAAATTACTCAAGCTGGAGTTGTTTCAACTTTAGCAGGTAAGGAAACTACTTCGGGCTTTTTGGATGCACAAGGTGCAAATGCCTTATTTGCTGCTCCGAAAGGCTTGGATGTTGATGCGTCTGGTAATGTTTATGTTGCTGATGCAAACAGCAATCGTATAAGAAAAATATCAAGCACAGGTGTTGTTACTACAATTGCTGGTGACGGAACCGCAGGTTACCTTGATGGACAGGGAACTGCTGCAAGATTTAATAATCCTGTTGGAGTTGCGATAGGCGGCTCAGGGATAATATATGTAACCGATGCTTCAAACAATAGGATCCGTGCAATATCTGCTTCAGGTAGTGTAACTACGATTGCCGGTAGTGGAAGCCCGGGAATGGTAAACGGACAAGGTACGGCGGCCCAGTTTAATGCTCCACGTGCAATAGCAGTTGATGCTTCCGATAACATTTTAGTTGTTGATTACAACAACAACCGTATTCGAAAAATTACAAGTTCAGGTGCAGTTACCACTTTAGCAGGTACCGGAGCTTTTGGTGCTGTAAATGGTGCTGGTTCTTCAGCTACATTTAAATATCCGGAAGGACTTGGAATAGATGCTTCAGGTAATGCATTTGTTGCCGATGGTGCAAATAACTGTATCCGAAAAGTTACCAGCGCAGGAGATACTTCAACCTATGCAGGAAGCGCAACACGTGGTTTGGAAAATGGACAAAGCGGTACAATGGCTATGTTTAATAGTCCGGTTGCAGTTGCCGTAACATCATCGGGGATAACTTATGTTATTGATGATTTTAATTCATGTATACGAAAAGTTACAGCCAATGGGATTGTATCAACATTTGTTGGGAATGTGGGTACTGGATATGCAGACGGTACAGGAACAGCTGCCTATTTTAATAATCCAAAAGGAATGTGCCTTGATGCTTCTGGCAATATTTATGTTGCAGATACTTTCAACAACCGTATCCGTAAAATTACACCTTCCGGAGTAGTAACTACCATTGCGGGTGACGGGACTGTTGGTTATCTTGATGGACAGGGAACAGCTGCAAAATTCAATAACCCTTATGGCTTGACAGTTGATACTGCGGGTAATATTTATGTTGCAGATACAAAAAATCACCGTATCAGGAAAATCAGCACATCGGGAGCGGTAACTACAGTTGCAGGATATATCCTTTCAGGTTATGCAGATGGACCATCAACTACAGCAAGATTCAAAAATCCACAAGGGATTGCTATTGATAACACAACAGGTATTTTATACATTGTTGACACAACAAATAACAGAATCCGAAAAATTGCAACAGACGGTACAGTAAGTACTTTTGCGGGTAGTTTTGCAGGATATTCAGATGACCAGGGAACAGCGGCTTATTTTAATAACCCAATCGGAATCACTATTGATGGGTCTGGAAATTTCTATATTGGAGATTATTACAATTCCGTTATTAGAAAAATAACAAGCACAGGATTAGTAAGTACCTATGCAGGAAGCGGCTCAAGCGAGTTTGTTGATGGAATAGGGAATGTAGCTGGTTTTTATTTTCCGGTAGGTGTAACAACTGATGCCTCAGGAAATGTTTATGTTGCCGATTCTTACACACAACGTATCCGTAAAATTACTTCGGTAGACCCTTTTGCTATTTCACCGGTTTTACCAACGGGAATGAATTTCAATACTTCAACCGGAGTCATTTCAGGTACTCCCACCGAAGTAAGAGCATCAATGTCTTATACAATTGGGGCTTCAAATTACACAGGTACAGGAACTACAACCATTACGTTTGCAACAGGAACAGGTGGTTCAACACCTTCAGCACCAACAGCATCGGCACAATCATTTTGTAATGCAGCTACCGTTTCCAACTTGGTTGCAACAGGAACAGCACTACAATGGTATGCAGCTGCTACAGGAGGAACAGCTTTGGCATCCACTACTGCTTTAACTACAACTACTTATTATGTATCACAAACGGTAAACTCAGTTGAAAGTTCAAGAACAGCAGTTTCAGTGACAATCAACACAACGAGTGCGCCGGCAGCAACTGCTCAAACATTTTGCAGCACAGCTACAGTAGCCAATCTGGTTGCAACCGGAACTTCATTGAAATGGTACAATGTATCTTCTGGCGGAACAGCTTTAGCATCGACTACAGCTTTAACTACAGGAAACTATTATGTTTCACAAACATTAAATTCTTGCGAGAGTTCTAGAACTACAGTTGCAGTAACCTTAAACACTACAACTCCACCAACAGCATCTGCCCAGTCATTTTGTAGTTCGGCCAGCGTTGCCAATTTGGTAGCAACCGGAACTTCATTGAAATGGTATACTATTGCGACAGGAGGAACAGCTTTGTCATCAACTCAAGCATTGGCAACAGGGACTTATTATGTGTCACAAACATTGAATTCGTGCGAGAGTTCAAGGACTTCAGTTGCTGTTACTATAAACACTACAGCAGCTCCAACAGCATCAGCACAAACCTATAACAGTGGGGCAGATGTTGGAGACTTAATTGCAACAGGAACTAACCTACAATGGTATACTACAGCTACAGGCGGAACAGTCTTGGCTTCAACTACGATTTTATCAACAGGAACGTATTATGTGTCTCAGACCCTGAATGGTTGTGAGAGTACAAGAACAGCAGTTTCTGTTACTATCAATACCGCTCCGGGAGCACCAACAGCATCGGCACAGACATTCTGTAATTCGGGTACCGTTGCCAATTTGGTAGCCACCGGAACCGCTTTAAAATGGTATAATGTTGCAACAGGCGGGACAGCTTTGGCTTCTACTACAGCATTGTCAACCGGAACTTATTATGTATCTCAAACTGTAAATTCATTAGAGAGTTCAAGAACAGCAGTATCGGTTACTGTAAATGTTACTGCGGCTCCAACTGCTGCAGCCCAATCATTTTGTAATGCTGCAAGTGTTGCTAATTTGGTTGCAACCGGAACTTCATTAAAATGGTATTCATCGGTCACGGGCGGAACAGCTTTGGCATCAACTACAGCCTTAGCGACGGGTACATATTATGTATCACAGACATTGAATTCATGTGAAGGTTCAAGAACTTCAGTTACTGTTACTATTAACACTACAGCTGCGCCAACAGCATCAGCGCAAACCTATAACAGTGGAGCTGATGTTGCAGATTTAATTGCGACAGGAACAAACCTGCAATGGTATGCTTCTGCAACAGGCGGAACAGCCTTGGCTTCAACAACGATTTTATCAACAGGAACGTATTATGTATCTCAGACCTTAAATGGTTGTGAAAGTACAAGGACAGCAGTTTCTGTTACGATTAATACAGCTCCTGGAGCACCAACAGCATCGGCACAGGCATTCTGTAATTCGGCTACTGTTGCCAATTTGGTAGCAACCGGAACAGCGTTAAAATGGTATAGTGTTGCAACAGGTGGGACAGCTTTGGCATCAACTACAGCTTTGTCAACAGGAACTTATTATGTTTCACAAACCGTAAACTCATTAGAAAGTACAAGAACTGCAGTATCAGTTACTATAAATGTAACAGCTGCTCCAGCAGCTTCGGCGCAGACTTTTAATAGTGGGGCTGATGTAGCTGATTTGACTGCAACAGGAACAAACCTGCAATGGTATGCTTCTGCAACAGGCGGAACAGCTTTGGCTTCGACTACGATTTTATCAACAGGAACCTATTATGTGTCTCAGACCTTGAATGGTTGTGAAGGTACAAGAACTGCGGTTTCCGTTACCATCAATACTGCTCCTGGAGCACCAATGGCTTCGGCACAAACTTTTTGTAGTGGTGCAGATGTTGCCGATTTAGTGGCAACCGGAACTTCATTAAAATGGTATAATGTTGCAACAGGCGGATCAGCTTTAGCTTCAACTACGATTTTATCAACCGGAACCTATTATGTTTCGCAAACTGTAAACTCATTGGAAAGTGCAAGGACTGCAGTATCAGTTACTATAAATGTAACAGCTGCTCCAGCAGCTTCGGCGCAGACTTTTAATAGTGGGGCTGATGTAGCTGATTTGACTGCAACAGGAACAAACCTGCAATGGTATGCTTCTGCAACAGGCGGAACAGCTTTGGCTTCGACTATGATTTTATCAACAGGAACCTATTATGTGTCTCAGACACTGAATGGTTGTGAGAGTACAAGAACTGCGGTTTCCGTTACCATCAATACTGCTCCTGGAGCACCAACGGCTTCGGCACAAACTTTTTGTAGTGGTGCAGATGTAGCCGATTTGGTAGCAACAGGAACAAACTTAAAATGGTATAATGTTGCAACAGGTGGATCAGCTTTAGCATCAACTACGATTTTATCGACAGGAACTTATTATGTTTCACAAACCATAAACTCATTAGAAAGTGCAAGGACAGCAGTATCAGTTACTGTAAACACTACGGCTGCTCCAACGGCGTCGGCGCAGACTTTTAATAGTGGGGCTGATGTAGCTGATTTGGTTGCAACAGGAACAAACCTGCAATGGTACACTTCTGCAACAGGCGGAACAGCTTTGGCTTCGACTACGATTTTATCAACAGGAACGTATTATGTGTCTCAGACCTTGAATGGTTGTGAAGGTGCAAGAACAGCAGTTTCTGTTACGATTAATACGGCTCCGGGAGCACCAACGGCTTCGGCACAAACTTTTTGTAGTGGTGCAGATGTAGCCGATTTGGTAGCAACAGGAACAAATTTAAAGTGGTATAATGTTGCAACAGGTGGAACAGCTTTGGCTTCGACTACGATTTTATCAACCGGAACTTATTATGTTTCTCAAACGGTAAACTCAATCGAAAGTGCAAGGACTCCGGTTTCAATTACGGTACATAATACTCCAATGCCATCAGTTTCATCGCAAACTTTCTGCAGTGGAGCAACGGTAGCTAATTTGGTAGCAACCGGAACTAACATTCAATGGTTTACTGTTGGAACAGGCGGAACCGCTTTGGCATCAACTACAACATTAACTTCAGGGATTTTATATGTTTCACAAACATTGAATGGATGTGAAAGTGCAAGGACAATTATTGGAGTAACTATAAATAATACAGCAGCTCCAACGGCATCGGCACAGACCTTTAATAATGGCGCGGATGTTGCCGATTTGGTAGCAACCGGAACAAACTTAAAATGGTACACGACAGCTCTTGGCGGAACAGCTTTGGCTTCGACCGCGATTTTATCAACAGGAACCTATTATGTGTCTCAGACTTTAAATGGTTGTGAGAGTACAAGAACAGCAGTTTCTGTTACGATAAATGCGATACCGGGAGCACCAACCGCAGTTGCACAGGTTTTTTGTAATTCAGCTATAGTGGCTGATTTAGAAGCAACCGGAACTGCCTTACAATGGTATACGTCTGCAACAGGAGGAACAGCTTTGGCTTCGACCGCGGCTTTGACTACTGCTACTTATTATGTATCACAAACTGTAAACTCAGTTGAAAGTGCCAGGACTACAGTTGCAGTTACTATAAATGTTACTGCGACGCCAACGGCTTCGGCTCAGACATTCTGTAATTCGGGTACAGTGGCTAATTTGGCTGCGACCGGAACTAATTTACAATGGTACTCGGCGTCAACAGGAGGAACAGCTTTAGCATCAACTACAGCTTTATCAACAGCTACTTATTATGTATCACAAACTTTGAATTCATGTGAGAGTGCAAGAACTGCTGTTACAGTAACTGTAAATGTAACTCCACCACCAACAGCATCGTCACAGTCATTCTGCGGTAGTGCGATGATATCAAATATGGTTGCTACAGGAACTAACCTTAAATGGTACAACCTTGTTTCGGGAGGAAATGTTTTACCACAATCAACAGGTTTGGTTACAGGATTCTTCTATGTGTCACAAACCTTGAACGGTTGTGAAAGCCCAAGAACACAAGTTTCGGTAACGGTAAATGCAACACCGGCACCAACCGCATCGGCACAGGCATTTAATAGTGGTGCTACAGTAGCTAATTTGGCTGCGACCGGAACCAATTTACAATGGTACTCTGCGTCAACAGGAGGAACAGCTTTGGCTTCGACTACTGCTTTGGCAACAGGAACTTATTATGTGTCACAAACCTTGAGTGGTTGTGAAAGTACCAGAACAGCAGTTTCAGTAACTATTAATATTGTTACCGGTGCGCCAACGGCTTCGCCGCAGACATTCTGTAATTCGGCTACGGTTGCCAATTTGGTTGCAACCGGAACTTCATTGAAATGGTATAATGTTGCAAGTGGAGGAACAGCTTTGGCTTCGACTACAGCTTTGACTACAGCAACTTATTATGTATCGCAAACTGTAAATTCAGTTGAAAGTGCCAGGACAGCAGTATCGGTTACAGTAAATGTAACGGCTGCGCCAACAGCTTCATCGCAAAATTTCTGTAATAGTGCTACAGTTGCCAATTTAGCAGCAACCGGAACTTCGTTGAAATGGTATACGGTAACTACAGGAGGAACCGCTTTGGCATCGACATCAGCTTTGGTTACGGGTAATTATTATGTGTCACAAACCTTAAACTCATGTGAAAGTGCAAGGACATTGGTAATCGCAACGGTATATGTAACCGCGTTGCCAACGGCTTCACCGCAAACATTTAATACCGGAGCTACCGTTGCTAATTTGGTTGCAACCGGAACTTCATTAAAATGGTATAATGTGGCTACAGGCGGTACAGCTTTGGCTTCTACAACAGCTTTAGCAACAGGTAATTATTATGTGACACAAACATTGAATTCTTGTGAAAGTTTGAGAAAACTGGTTGCCGTGACCGTGAATACAACAACAACTGTTTCGGCTCCAACAGCAACAGCCCAAAGTTTCTGTAGTGCATCTACAGTTTCAAATTTGGTTGCAACCGGAACTTCATTGAAATGGTATACCAGTGCAAGTGGGGGGACTGCATTATCGTCAAATACGGTTTTGTCAAATGGGAATTATTATGTATCACAAACGGTAAATTCAGTTGAAAGCCCAAGAACATTAGTAACAGTTACTATATATGGAGCTCCAACTCCGAAAAACCTTAATAACTCTACAGCATCAGGTTCGGCAAGATCTCCAATTTGTACTTCATCGATTAAGACTTTTACTGTAAAATCAGGATATTCTGCAGGTAGTATTACTTGGGAAAGAGCAGTGATGCCGTTGAATTCGAATTTTGCACCGTTGTCTTCAGATTATGAAGCTATTGATGGGGCAAGTGGACCTAGTTATACAGTGACAGACGCCGTTCCTGGTAAAATTTATTACAGAGCTAAATTTATGAATGGAAATTGTGAGATTTCTGCAGCTTACAGTTCACCTGAAATTGTATTCTACAGAGATTGTGATTCAGCAAAGATGACTGCGGTAAGTTATCCCAATCCATACATCGAGACTTTTAAGATTAGCATGAGTACTCCAAATGCGGATAAAATAGTAATATCAGTATACGATATGATGGGTAAACTGATGGAGCAAAGAGATACTACTTTGGAAGAAATAGGAGACCTACAACTAGGAGAGCATTATCCAACAGGAATATACAATGTTGTCGTAGCTCAGGGCGACGGAATCAAAACATTAAGAGTAATAAAAAGATAAGTTGCATACTATATTAAAGTAAAAAGCCTTCGTTATTAACGAAGGCTTTTTTTATGGATATAACTAAAATAATGAAAGCGGAGCTTCTTAATTAAATTCCATTATCTAAGTAAATTTCCCTTTCCCTAACGATTTGTTTACAATGCTGTTAGAATTTGAAGTGGTTCAGAATTAGATTTTTATTAGCAATTGTTTTCTTTCAATTTTTATTTTAAATAAAATTGTGCACTTCATCGATTAAATAAATTCATTCGTAGAAAAGTTGGGCTTTTTTTAACATTCATATTTTTTTCTATATACTTTTATCATCCCAAACATAATCTACCAATTGTCATTCTTAATTAATATTAGAGAATCCAAAGCTCAAAATTCTTTAATATTTTTTCACCGAATACTAAATAGCGCCTATTCATGATGTGGTATAAATTTAATACCTAATCATTATGAAAAACAGTACTTTATTGAATTTTCTGGGATGCTTACACATTCGAGACTACAATTTACTTGTAGAGGAAAACGGCTTTAAAATGGACTTTAGTAGAGCGCACCGCTCACAAGAGCTTACAAGTTCCATTGACTCTGAGAAGAAAAGTAAATTACCAAGCTATCTTTTGCTTGTTTTACTATTTCTATTTACAAACTTTTTATTTGCTCAACAGCCTGCCTGTAATTTGAATGGTGTTTTGGAAGCCAAACGTCTTAGAGACGGAGGATCCAACTTCACTATCAATTCTGAGGTTCTTAGATCTGTTCCTGGAACAATCTACAGATGGGAATTTAAGTCTAATACGTCTGCGGCAAGTTTTGCTACGCAAAATGGCCAGCCAAACATGACTATTAATCCGGGGAATAAAAACGGGAACTTTAATGTAAAGTTAACGGTTATTAATCCGCCAGATTCGAGAGGAGCTAGTAAAACATGTTCTTGTACGAAATCGGTTTCTATCGGTAATCTTTAATTAAAAAACCATTACATGAAAAATTCAACTTTATTCAGTGTAGAAACCAGATTCAAAGATCGTTTCTATTGTTGTATCGAAAGCTGGAAAGGTAATTTTAAATTCCTTTTAGTTTTGATGCTATTTATGGGATCCTTTATTCAAGGAGTCTCTGCACAAGGTACCCTAGTGCCATCCTGTAACCTTATAGGACCACTTGAGGCTTGTGCTGTAGCTGACGCAAATGATACTTCGGGTGATATCCTTATCAATATTGAAGTAGCAAGAAGTGGAGTGCCTGTTATCGGCGTTAATCCACTTACAGGTCTCACAGACGGGACGTTTAATACAAATTTTGCATATTCTTTTCCAAGTAACTCTTCTGGAGCTTTTATTAGAAGCTACGGTCCTGTTACTTACAATGCGTTTACGAATAGAACTACGCAATCTTTGATGGTGTTTCCTGGTTCAGGAACTCCAGAATTCAACTTACAATTAAATGCAACCAATACGACAAGTTCACCATCGACAGTTTGTGAATGTAGTAAATCAGTTTCGATTTCTAAAGTTGCGGTTACATCATCTTACTCACCTATCTTATGTTTTGGTCAAACTTCGACCCTTACAGCGGTAGGTCAATTTTCTGATATAGGTCAGTACACTTACACTCTTTTACCAAGTGGACCTACTAATACAACAGGAGTATTCCCTGGTTTAGCAGGAAGCGAAGCAGGAATCACTTACACCATTGTTTGTGAATCAGCAGAAGGTTGTATTGCTACAACATCTCAAACTATTACTCAACCAGCATACAACCCGGTTGTTTTAACATGCCCACAACCATTTACAACTGCTCCATGTTTAACACAGGATGCGGTTAATACTGCTTTTAATGCATGGTTGGCAACATTTAGTTTTACTGGAGGAACTTCACCAGTTATTACAAGAACTCCAAGCGCGCCTAATGCGCCAAATGCTTGCGGAGGAACTATTACTGTTACATGGAGTGCTACTGAGCGTTGCGCGGTAGAGCCAGTAACTTGTTCAAGTACATTTACTGTACCGACACCGCCAGCGGTTATCGTTAACGGACCGGAAAACAGTACAACAAATGCATGTATCTATGCAAATCAAGATGCAGCTATAGCTGCATTCAATGCTTGGTTAGCTCAGTTTACTGCAACTGGAGGATGTGCACCTGTTGGAAATTATGGACAACCAGTTGCACCACCATTTTGTGGAGGAACAACTACAGTTGTTTACAACGTAACAGACAGATGTTACCCAGGTTCTACAATTACAAGAACTTTCACAATTACACCAGCACCAGCTGTTGTAGTTAACGGACCAGCAAACAGTACTACAAATGCATGTACTTATGCAGATCAGGCAGCAGCGACAGCAGCATTCAATGCTTGGTTAGCTCAGTTCACTGCTACTGGTGGATGTGCACCTGTTGGAAATTATGGACAACCAGTTGCGCCACCATTTTGTGGAGGAACAACTACAGTTGTTTACAATGTAACTGACAGATGTTACCAAGGTTCTACAATTACAAGAACTTTCACAATCACACCAGCACCAGCTGTTAATGTGATAACATCACCAGACAGTACTACAAATGCATGTATCTATGCAAATCAAGATGCAGCGACAGCAGCTTTCAATGCATGGTTAGCAGGATTCTCTGTAAGCGGAGGATGTGCACCAGTTGGAAGTTTTGGAGAAGGTACACCACAGGCACCAGCATATTGTGGAGGAGCAACTACAGTAATTTATACGGTTACTGATAAGTGTTACCAAACTACAACATATACAAGAGTGTTTACAATTACACCAGCACCAGCTGTTGTAGTAAACGGACCTGAAAACAGCACTACAAATGCATGTATCTATGCAGATCAGGCAGCAGCTACGGCAGCATTCAATGCTTGGTTAGCTCAGTTCACTGTAAGTGGAGGATGCGCGCCATCTGGATCTTATGGAGAGCCACAAGCACCAGCTTATTGTGGTGGAACAGTAACAGTTACTTATAATGTTTCTGATAAATGTTACGATGGTTCTTCAATCACTAGAACGTTTACAATCACTCCAGCACCAGCTGTTATCGTAAATGGACCAGTTGACTCAACTACAAACGCATGTATCTATGCAGATCAGGCAGCAGCTACAGCAGCATTCAATGCTTGGTTAGCTCAGTTTACTGTAAGCGGAGGATGTGCACCATCAGGATCTTATGGAGAGCCACAAGCACCAGCTTATTGTGGTGGAACAGTTTCAGTTACTTACAGGGTTTCTGATAGATGCTACGAAGGTTCTTCAATTACAAGAACATTTACAATCACTCCAGCGCCAGCTGTTATTGTAAACGGACCATCAGATGTTACTACAAATGCATGTATCTATGCAGACCAGGCAGCAGCTACTGCAGCATTCAATGCTTGGTTGGCATCATTCACTGTAAGTGGAGGATGTGCACCTGTTGGATCTTACGGACAGCCACAGGCACCAGCTTATTGTGGTGGAACAATTTCAGTTACTTATAATGTTACTGATAAATGTTACGAAGGTTCTTCAATTACAAGAACATTCACAATTACACCAGCACCTGCAGTTGTAATTAATGCACCACAAAGCAATACTACAAATGCTTGTACTTATGCAAACCAAGATGAAGCTACTGCAGCTTTCAATGCATGGTTGGCAGGGTTTACTGTAAGCGGAGGATGTGCACCATCTGGATCTTATGGAGAGCCAGTTGCACCACCTTACTGTGGAGGAACAACAAGTGTTACCTACAGAGTTACTGATAAATGTTATGAAGGAGCTTCAATTACAAGAGTTTTCATCATTACACCAGCTCCGGCTGTTATCGTTAACGGACCAGAAAACAGTACTACAAATGCATGTATCTATGCAGATCAGGCAGCAGCTACGGCAGCATTCAATGCTTGGTTAGCTCAGTTCACTGTAAGCGGAGGATGTGCGCCATCTGGATCTTATGGAGAGCCACAAGCACCAGCTTATTGTGGTGGTACAGTAACAGTTACTTATAATGTTTCTGATAAATGTTACCAAGGTTCTACTATTACTAGAACTTTCACTATAACTCCTGCACCAGCAGTTGTTGTATTACAAGCACAAAACAATACTACAAGTGCATGTATCTATGCAAATCAGGATGCAGCTAACGCAGCATTCACTGCATGGTTAGCAGGATTCTCTGTAAGTGGAGGATGTGCACCAGTAGGAAGCTTCGGAGAAGGTACTCCTTCTGCGCCAGCTTATTGTGGTGGAGCAACAACAGTTACTTATACAGTTACTGATAAATGTTACCAAACTACAACATACACAGCGACATTCACTATTACACCAGCACCAGCTGTTATTGTAAACGGACCAGAAAACAGTACAACAAATGCATGTATCTACGCAGATCAGGCAGCAGCTACTGCAGCATTCAATGCTTGGTTAGCTCAGTTTACTGTAAGTGGAGGATGTGCACCATCTGCATCTTATGGACAACCACAGGCACCAGCATTTTGTGGTGGTACGGTTGAAGTAACTTACAGAGTTTCTGATAAATGTTACGATGGTACTTCAATTACAAGAACATTTACAATTACTGCAGCACCAGCTGTTGTTGTAACATCTGCACAAGATAGTACTTCACCAGCTTGTTCTTATGCAAACCAGGCAGCAGCTGATGCAGCTTTCGCAGCATGGTTAACAGGGTTCTCAGTAAGTGGAGGATGTGCGCCGGTTGGGTCTTATGGACAGCCAACACCACCACCATATTGTGGAGGAACAAGAACAGTTACTTACACAGTTACTGATAAATGTTATGAAACAACAACTCATACAGCAACCTTTACTATTACAGCACCACCTGCTGTTATCGTAACCGGACCAGCTGACAGTACTACATCTGCTAGTGCTTATGCAGATCAGGCAGCAGCAGACGCAGCGTTTGCAGCATGGTTAGCTCAGTTCTCTGTAAGTGGAGGATGTGCTCCATCTGGATCTTATGGTCAGCCATCAGCTCCTTACTATTGTGGAGGAACAGTATCTGTTACTTATACAGTAACTGATAAATGTTATGAAACAACTTCAATTACAAGAACATTTACAATTACACCAGTTAATCCACCGGTGATTAATGCTCCAGAAAGCACTTCTTCAAATGCATGTATCTATGCAGACCAAGCAGCAGCTGACGCAGCATTCGCAGCATGGTTAGCTCAGTTCTCTGTAAGTGGAGGAATTAATCCAGTTGGAAGCTTTGGAGAAGGTACTCCTTCTGCACCACAATATTGTGGAGGAACAACTACAGTTACTTATACAGTTACTGATAGATGTTATGAGCCAATTGTAATTACAAGAACATTTACAATTACTCCAGCACCAGCTGTTGTAGTAAACGGACCAGAAAACAGTACTTCAAACGCATGTACTTATGCAAACCAGGATGCAGCTAATGCAGCATTCACTGCATGGTTAGCTCAGTTCTCTGTAAGTGGAGGATGCGCGCCAGTTGGAGTTCTTTCAATATTAGGAGGATCACCAACAGCACCAATAAATGCACCAGCATATTGCGGTGGTACAGTTTCTGTATCTTACTCAGTTATTGATAAATGTTACCAAGGTTCATTCATCGTTAGAACTTTCACTATCACACCAGCACCAGCTGTTAATGTGACAACTTCACAAGATAGCACTTCAAATGCTTGTACTTATGCAAATCAGGATGCAGCTAATGCAGCATTCACTGCATGGTTAGCAGGATTCTCTGTAAGCGGAGGATGTGCACCAGTTGGAAGTTTCGGAGAAGGTACTCCACAAGCACCAGCATATTGTGGTGGAACAGTGTCTGTTACTTATACAGTAACTGATAAATGTTATGAAACAACGACGTACACTAGAACATTTACTATTACACCAGCACCAGCAGTTTTGGTAAATGGACCAGAAAACAGTACTTCAGCAGCATGTACTTATGCAGATCAGGCAGCAGCTACAGCAGCATTCAACGCTTGGTTGGCTCAGTTCTCTGTAAGTGGAGGATGTGCACCATCTGGATCTTACGGACAGCCACAAGCTCCGGCTTATTGTGGTGGTACAGTTGAAGTAACTTACAGAGTTTCTGATAAATGTTACGATGGTTCTTCAATTACAAGAACATTTACAATTACACCAGCACCAGCTGTTGTAGTAAACGGACCGGAAAATAGTACTGCAAGTGCTTGTTCTTATGCAGATCAGGCAGCAGCTACAGCAGCATTCAACGCTTGGTTAGCTCAATTCTCTGTAAGCGGAGGATGTGCGCCAGTTGGAAGCTTTGGAGAAGGTACACCACAGGCACCAGCTTATTGTGGAGGAACAGTATCTGTAACTTATAGAGTTACTGATAAATGTTACGAAGGATCTTCAATTACAAGAACATTTACAATCACACCAGCACCAGCTGTAGTAGTTAATGTACCTGAAAATAGTACAACAACTGCTTGTTCTTATGCAACTCAAGATGATGCTGTTGCAGCATTCAATACTTGGTTACAAGGATTTACAGTAAGTGGAGGATGTGCACCAATCGGAAGCTTCGGAGAAATAGCTCCAGCTCCAGCACACTGTGGTGGATCAGTAACTGTTACTTATACAGTAACAGATAAATGTTATCAAACTACAACATACACTAGAACATTTACAATCACACCAGCTGCACCAGTTGTTATCAATGCAAATGGTCTGACAACTAGTGCTTGTGCTTACGCAAATCAAGAAGCCTTAAATACTGCATTTGCAGCATGGTTGGCAGGATTTACTGTAAGTGGAGGATGTTCACCAGTTGGAACAGTACAAGGTCAGCCAGTGCCTCCAGCATTGTGTGGTGGTTCTGTTTGTGTTACTTATAATGTTACAGACAACTGTTATACAGGTACAGTAACAGCTATATTTACAATTACACCAGCTCCTGCTGTTGTAGTTAACGGACCAGAAAACAGTACTTCAAATGCATGTACTTATGCAAACCAGGATGCAGCTAATGCAGCATTCACTGCATGGTTAGCAGGATTCACTGTAAGTGGAGGATGTGCACCAGTTGGAAGCTTTGGAGAAGGTACTCCACAGGCGCCAGCATATTGTGGTGGAACAGTAACTGTAACTTATAGAGTTACTGACAGATGTTACGAAGGAGGTACTATTACTAGAACGTTTACAATCACACCAGCACCAGCTGTTGTAGTTAACGGACCAGAAAACAGTACTTCAGCAGCATGTACTTATGCAGATCAGGCAGCAGCTACAGCAGCGTTCAACGCTTGGTTAGCTCAATTCTCTGTAAGCGGAGGATGTGCTCCATCTGGATCTTATGGACAACCACAGGCTCCAGCTTATTGCGGAGGAACAGTATCAGTTACTTATAACGTTACTGATAAATGTTACCAAGGTTCTTCAATCACAAGAACATTTACAATTACACCAGCACCAGCTGTTGTGGTTAACGGTTCTGCAAACTTTACTTCAAATGCATGTGCATATGCAAATCAGGCAGCAGCTACGGCAGCATTCAACGCTTGGTTAGCAGGATTCTCTGTAAGCGGAGGATGTGCTCCAGTTGGAAGTTTTGGTGAAGGAACACCACAAGCACCAGCTTATTGTGGTGGAACTGTAACTGTAACTTATAGAGTTACTGACAAATGTTATGAAGGTTCTACAATTACAAGAACATTTACTATTGGTGCAGCACCAGCAGTTGTATTCAACTGTGGAACTGATGTAACAGTTCCTTCATGCAGCACTCAAGCTCAGGTAAATGCAGCTTGGACAGCATTCTTGGCTTCAACAACTGCTTCTGGCGGATGTAATGGAGTATTGACAAGAACTCCAGCGCAGGCACCATCAATTTGTGGTGGTTCAGCTAGTGTAACTTGGACTTATACTGTAGGTTCATGTGGACAAACTCAATCATGTACAAGAACATTTACTGTAGCAGCTCCTGCTCCGGTAGTGATTACTTGTGGAGAGAATGTAACATTACCAGCATGTAGCACTCAGGCTCAATTAAATGCAGCTTGGACAGCATTCTTAAACTCAACAACTGCAACAGGTGGTTGTGGAGGAGTACTTACAAGAACTTCATGTAGCGCACCATCATTGTGTGGAGGTTATGTAGATGTAACTTGGACTTATACTGTAGCTTCTTGTGGTCCTCAATCAGGATGTGGAAGCACTAATTCAGTACATTGTACAAGAAGATTTACTGTAGCTGCTCCAGCTCAGGTAGCGTTCCATTGTGGAACTAACGTAACTGTACCAGCTTGTAGCACACAAGCACAGGTTGATGCAGCATGGGCAACATTCTTAGCGTCTACTACAGCTAGTGGAGGTTGTGGAGGTGTATTGACAAACAATGCAACTACAGCACCATCTATTTGTGGAGGTTATAAAGATGTAACATGGACTTACACTGTAGCTTCATGTGGTCAACAATCAGGATGTGGAAGCACCAACACTGTAACATGTACTAAGAGATTTACAGTAGCAGCACCATCTCAAGTGGTATTCAACTGTGGAACTAACGTAACTGTTGCAGCATGTAGTACACAAGCTCAAATCAATACAGCTTGGAATGCATTCTTAAACTCTACTACTGCTAGTGGTGGATGTGGAGGTGTATTAACAAGATCTAATGCTACTGTACCACCAGCTTGTGGAGGTTATGTAGATGTGACTTGGACTTATACAGTTGCTTCTTGTGGAACTCAGTCAGGTTGTGGTGCTAATAACCAGTTAACTTGTACTAAGAGATTTACTGTAGCTGCATCTACACCAGTTGTATTCAACTGTGGAACAGATGTAACTATCCCAGCATGTAGCTCACAAACTCAGGTAAATAATGCTTGGTATGCATTCTTAGCTTCTACTACTGCAAGTGGTGGATGTAATGGAGTGTTCTCAAGAACATCAGCTTCTACACCATCATCATGTGGTGGATCTGTAAATGTTACCTGGACTTATACTTCTACAGCATGTGGAGGACAAACTTCAACTCAATCTTGTACAAGAACGTTTACTGTAACTCCACCGGCACCGGTAGTTCTTACAGCAAACAACTTTACATTGCCAGCATGTAGCACTCAGGCTCAATTGAACGCAGCATGGACAGCGTTCTTGAACTCGCCTACTGCAACAGGTGGTTGTGGAGGAGTATTAACAAGATCATCTTGTAGTGCGCCATCATTATGTGGTGGATATGTAGACGTGACTTGGACTTATACAGTAGGATCATGTGGTCAACAATCAGGTTGTGGAACTTCAAATTCACAGTCAATTACCAGAAGATTTACTGTTGCAGCTCCAGCTCCAATTACTTTCAGCGCTGGAAGCAATGTAACTGTACCAGCATGTAGTACTCAAGCAGAATTGACTGCAGCTTGGAACGCGTTCTTAGCTTCAACTACTGTAACAGGTGGATGTGGTACTACATTAACAAGAACTCAATGTAGTGCACCAGCATTATGCGGAGGATATGTAGATGTTACTTGGACTGCTACTACAGCTTCTTGTGGACAACAGTCAGGATGTGGAAGTACAAATTCACAATCTATCACTAGAAGATTCAGAGTAGAAGCTCCATCTCAAGTTGTGTTCAACTGTGGAAGCAATGTAACAGTTGCTGCAAACAGCACTCAGGCTCAGATTACTGCTGCTTGGAATGCATTCTTGAATTCAACTACCGCAGACGGTGGATGTAATGGAACATTGACAAGAACTTCTCCAGCTATGCCAACTACATGTGGACAATATGCAGATGTAACTTGGACTTACACAGTAGGTTCTTGTGGTCAGCAGTCAGGTTGTGGAAGCAGCAATAATATGACATGTACTAAGAGATTTACTATCGGTGGTGGTTCAACATCAGTTACTATCAATGTTAACAATGTAACACTTCCATCTTGTAAAACTCAGGCACAGGTTAATGCTGCATGGGCATCATTCCTTACTTCGGCTACTGTAAGTGGTGGAAACGGAACGTTGACAAACAATGGTGCATCTCGTACAATTCCATCAGCTTGTGGTGGTTATGCAGATGTTACTTGGACTTACACCGGAGGTGGTTGTGGACAAACTGTTGTTACTTGTGGTGGTCAGACTACTACTGTTAGTGGAACTTACACAGTAACCAGAAGATTTACAGTTACCGCAGGTGGTGGTGTAGATGTTGCAGGTCCATCTAATGTGACTTATGCAAACACTCACTTCAATAGCCAATATGCACTTAACGTAGCGTTCAATGCATGGTTATGCCAGTTTACAACTGTAAGTTCAGGATGTAGTTCAACTGCAGTATTTAGTGGAGACAACAGAGTAGCACCAAGCTGGACTTACGGAGGTACAGTAAGAGTTACTTATAGCATTACAGGTAACTGTAATTCAGATAGCGTTTGTGCAACATTCACTGTTACAAGAGGTGCTGATTGTAAAATCGAAGCTCCAGTAACTGAAGTTAAAAATCCTATGATTGTTAAAGCTTATCCTAATCCATTTAGCGAAAACTTTAACTTAGATATGACAACTTCAAGTGAAAGCAAAGTAGCAGTAGCTATCTATGATATGACTGGAAAATTAATCGAACAACGTGAGGTTAATGCAGATGAAGTATCAGGATTACAAGTAGGAGATCGTTACCCTTCAGGAGTTTACAATGTAATTGTAACTCAAGGAAGTGAAGTGAAAACTTTAAGAGTAATTAAAAGATAATTAATTAAATAAGAGGAGATAAAGCCCTTCGCATAATTGAAGGGCTTTTGAAACCTTTTTAAACACAAATATTATGAAAAAAAGAATTCTTATTAGTTTTATACTAACAGTTATGTTGGGAATGACATCTGCTTATAGCCAAAGTCAAGGTTGTGCAGGTCAATTCACAACATTCACTCAAGGTGGATACGGTACAGAATGCCATGGAGGTAATCCAGGATGTTATAGAGATGCACACTTTGCTTCAGCTTTCCCTAATGGGGTAGTGATTGGATGTGTAGCTGGTAATACTCTTACCTTTACGTCATCGGCAGCTATTGCTGCTTACTTGCCAGCAGGAACAGGCCCAGCGGTACTTACAAGTAGTGCTGTAAATCCAACTAACACTAGAGGAGTTTTATCTTCTCAAATACTTGCACTTACTCTATCAGTAGGTTTTGATGCTGCAGATCCAAATTTTTCTGCAAGCAACACGAGTTTAGGTTCGTTGATTATTGCGTCTGGACCATTTGCCGGAACTAGTATATCAGCATTTTTGCAAATAGCAAACAATGTTCTTGGAGGTTGTTCTAATGCATACACGCCATCAGCAATTAACGCAGTAGCTACTGCTCTTAACGAAAATTTTGATGATGGTAATACTGATAATGGTTATGTTAGTTGTAATAGAGATATTGTACTTAACATTACAGTTGGGGCAAATCCTAACGTATGTGAAACAGGTAACGGTTTAGTTACTATCACAATCAATGGAGGAACACCAGGTTACGAGCTTAAAATTTACAAAAACAATGTTTTAATTTCAGTTGTTAATACAAATAACGCTGTTGCGTATTTGAATAACTTAGGAACAGGAAACTTCTCAGTTACTTGTACTGACAGTTTAGGAAACACTGGAACAGGAACTTGGGTTATAAATTAAACCTTAACCAATAATAAAAAGAAAGCCATCTAGTTTTAGATGGCTTTTTTTATTTTAGATTTCTTCGTCTGGAGATTTTTTTTCAGGTGCTTTCAGGATGGAAACCACGATGCCTACGATAAGAGATAAAGCAATGAAACTTAAGGATACCCATTCCGGGAATTTATAATAATCAACAATCAACATTTTAATTCCCACGAAAGATAAAATAGCAATCAGGCTATACTCTAAATGATTGAATTTTTCCAACATATTGGCCAAAAAGAAATACATCGAACGCAATCCGAGTATGGCAAAAATATTCGAGCTAAAAACCAAAAACGGATCAGATGTTATCGCCAATATCGCCGGAACGCTATCCAGGGCAAAAAGCATATCCATTACCTCAATTACCAATAAGGCAACAAAAAGAGGCGTCGCATGATTTACATTGTCAATCTTTGTAAAGAAATTCTCTTTCTCAGTATGGGTTGTAATTGGAATAATCCTGCCAATAATTCTATAGATTAAAGATCCTTTAGGGTCAAAGTCTTCTTCATCCTTTTTAGCTAGCATTTTAACAGCTGTAAACAACAAAAATGCTCCAAACAAATAAGTCATCCAGCTGAATTTGTTGATCAATATTACACCGAAGTAAATCATCAATCCTCTAAAAACTATAGCGCCTAATATTCCCCAGAATAAAACCCTATGCTGGTATTTACGTGATATTTTAAAGGATGCAAAAATAACAGCAATAATAAAAATGTTATCAACGCTTAACGATAGTTCTATCAAATACCCGGTAATGTACTTTATGGTGGCCTCTGAAGGTTTAATGCCAGTTGGATTCTCGATGAATTTATTGCCGTACAGCCAATTTACAACTCCGGAAAATGCGAAGGAAAGCGTAACCCAAACTCCGGTCCAGATTCCGGCTTCTTTCGAACTAATAACATGTGGATTTTTATTAAAAACACCCAAATCCAGAGCCAAAAAGATAAAAATTAGTGCTAAGAATAAACCCCAAACAATCATGATGTATAGTTTTGATATTACAAATATAACAGATTGAAAACTTAGACGTCGTGATTTTAACTTATTAATAAATATTTGTTAAAAACTAATATTTTAAATTTTAACCCTATAAAAAAAGGGGTTAAATTATTTTTAAAACAAAATATTGCTATATTTGCATCAAATTAATAGGGTATAACACTAAAAATTAAAATCTATGTCAACTTTACGTTTCCAAGCATTAAAAGATGCATCAGGTAGAAAACCGGTAAAATTTGAAGAAGCCGGAAGAAAATCAGACCTTTTCGGTTCCAATGTGTTTAATGACAAAGCAATGAAGCAGTTTTTAACTTCAGATGCTTACAAAGGAGTGAAAGATGCGGTCCAACACGGAACAAAAATTGACAGAAAGCTTGCAGATTATATCGCAATGGGAATGAAGGAATGGGCTTTGTCAAAAGGAGTAACCCATTACACACACTGGTTCCAGCCATTAACAGGTACAACTGCCGAAAAACACGATGCGTTTTTTGAGACATCATACGATGGCTCAGATGCTGTGGAAAAATTTGGAGGTGGCCAATTAGTGCAACAAGAACCCGATGCATCGTCTTTCCCGAATGGTGGAATTCGAAATACATTCGAAGCTCGTGGTTATACAGCCTGGGATCCAACTTCTCCGGCATTTATCTTCGGGACAACTTTGTGCATTCCTACGGTTTTCATCTCTTATACCGGTGAAGCCTTAGATTACAAAACTCCTCTTTTGCGTGCATTGAATGCCGTGGACGAAGCTGCAACTGATGTTTGTAAATACTTCGATAAAAACGTTAAGAAAGTAACGGCAACTTTAGGTTGGGAACAGGAATACTTCCTTGTTGATGCTGCTTTGGCAAATTCACGTCCCGACTTAGTAATGACAGGAAGAACTCTATTGGGGCACACTTCTGCAAAAGGACAACAATTGGATGATCATTATTTTGGTTCTATTCCGTCACGTGCCTTGAATTATATGAGAGAGTTGGAAGAAGAGTGCATGTTGCTTGGAATTCCGGTAAAAACGCGTCACAACGAGGTGGCTCCAAATCAATTTGAGCTGGCTCCAATTTTTGAAGAAACCAATTTGGCAGTTGACCATAATTCATTACTAATGGATGTAATGTCGAAAGTAGGGGAACGCCACGATTTTAAAGTGCTATTCCATGAAAAACCATTTCAAGGTGTAAATGGTTCTGGGAAACACAATAACTGGTCGTTGGCTACAGATACAGGAGTGAATTTATTATCTCCAAGCAAAACACCAATGAGCAATTTACAGTTCCTGTCATTTTTCATCAACACCATAAAAGCTGTTAATGAATATGAAGAATTGCTTCGCGCTGCCATTGCAACGGCAAGTAACGATCATAGGTTAGGGGCAAATGAAGCGCCACCAGCAATTATTTCTGTATTTATCGGAGAGCAATTGACCAAGGTTTTGGCAGAATTGGAAGGAGTTTCCAAAGGAAAATTATCTCCGGAAGAAAAAACCGATTTAAAACTAAACGTAGTGGGTAAAATCCCAGATGTAATGTTGGATAATACCGACCGAAACAGGACTTCTCCATTTGCATTTACCGGAAATAAATTCGAATTCCGTGCTGTTGGTTCCTCTGCAAACTGCGCTAACGCAATGACAACCTTAAATTCTATCGTTGCCAAACAATTAAAGGATTTCAAGAAAGAAGTGGATACCTTAATTGAAAAGAAAGATTTAAAGAAAGATGAGGCAATTTTCAACGTCTTGAGAGAATACATCAAAGATACCAAAAACATCCTTTTCGAAGGTGATGGGTATAGCGAAGCTTGGGAGAAGGAAGCTAAAAAACGCGGATTGAGCAATCATAAAACTACGCCAACAGCCTTGAAAGCTAAAATCTCTAAAAAAGCATTGGAGTTGTTCGAAGACTTAAATGTAATGAACCACGTTGAGGTAGAAGCACGTTACGAAATCGAATTGGAAGAATACACCAAAAAAATCCAAATCGAAGGACGAGTTTTGGGAGACATTGCACGTAACCACGTAATCCCAACAGCAATCCGTTATCAAAATACCTTAATTGAAAATGTACGCGGATTAAAGGAAATCTTTGGAAAAGACTTCGAGAAAATCGCTAAAGAGCAAATCTCGTTAATCAAGGAAATTTCAGCTCATATCGAAGGAATCAATTCGAATGTAGAAGCAATGACCGAAGCACGTAAAAAAGCCAATGCTTTGACTGATGCCCAAAAAATGGCAGAGTCTTACTGTGATAAAGTAAAGCCTTACTTTGATATCATCCGTGAGCACTGTGATAAGTTAGAGCTTTTGGTTGATGATGAAGTTTGGACATTGACCAAATACAGAGAATTGCTATTTACCAGATAATTATAATTAGTAGCCTCAAATAAAAAATCCCGCTCATTGAGCGGGATTTTTGTTTCTATCAATATAATTTTTATTGAATGGTATAAGTCATTGTTCCGAAATCTACCGTTATGGTATGGCTTCCGATGGTCACCGGAATATTGTTCCCTCCTAGTACTAAACTTCCTGCAGTCCCACCATAGGAATTATTCCAGCTAAGTTGTGTAGCGAATTTGATATCGCTGGCAGCAGTGAAATTATATACAATTCTATAAATTCCCGGAGATAAATTGGTCATCTGGATAGCCGTTGCAGGATTCCAGCTTTGGAAAGCTCCAAAGAGATAACAGTTTCCTGGAAGCGGAGCCGAAACAGTATAATTAGCACTTCCATCAAAATTGATGGTTAATCTATACTGGTAATCAGTATTTTGTATTGCCATGATTGTAGCTCCACCTGGTTCAACAGAACCATCTGCTAAATTATCGCCATAATATTGTCCGTCAATTTCAAATCGGATTTCGCCATAATCGGAATTAGCATAGAAATAATTTCCAGTTGTATTATACTGCATAGTTGTATTAAGACTACCATTTTGATTTAGTCTCACATTAATTGATGAGATGCTATAGCTAGTGTCACTACCACAAGTAATTTTATAAAATCCGTTAGAAGGAATTGTGTATGGTGAGCCATTTAATACCAACCCACCATTTGCGCCACCACTAAATCCGTAAACAACGTTGGTGTTTTGTGCAGCCAGAAGCTTAATTTGTGCACCTGCAGTAAAATATTTATAACCGGTAAAAGTACCCCATTGCTCATTCATATGTAATGCAGTCGAAGCATTCCAGCTATTGAAGGTTCCATATAAATATAAATCAGAAGGTGAATTACTTGCCTGGCTTGATGTAGGCAATGATAATTCTCCATCGTCATTTACAGTCAATTGATACGGCGTTCCGTCTGGTGAAACCAAAGTAATCCCTTCGCCAGGGGAAGTTACCAAACTGTCAGCGGCCAAAGCATAAGGAACCGAAAGCAATTGGGTTGTACCAACCAAAGCATAGGTTGTTCCACCAGTTGCGTCCATTTCAACTTTTAGGAATTTGGAATTTGTTCCCCAGTTGATGGTGTTGAATGCACCTGAAACTAAAGTTCCCTGTCCAATGGTAAGGTTGAATAGCCCTTGAGCATTGGTTAATTTTAAATGTGTTTCAGAATATAAAACCGTTCCGGATGTTGAAACATCAAGGATTGAAAGTCTCACTCTTACGTTCGAACTCACAACCGGAGTTCCCGAACCGTTTAAGGCAATTGCCTGATAAGAAATCCCTTGTGGAACCTGCGCTGAGGTTAAAAAGGTGATGAAAAGTACCGATAATAGTAATAGTTTCTTCATATTAATGTTTGATTATTTTAAATGACTTAATGTTTTTGTTTGCAAATTGAATTAAATAAACTCCGGTAGAAAGCTCGGATAAATCCAATGCCTTATCAGCCGTAATTTGTTTTTGGGCAACCAATTGCCCGGTTAGATTGAAAATTGACAGCTTTTCATCTACCAGATTAGCGTCTGTCTGGAAATAAATCACAGACATTGTTGGGTTAGGATAAACAGTGATTCTTTCACTAAGTTCCAATTCTTTAACTTCCAACTGTGTTTGGGTAAGGATTCCAATCAGACCCGAATTCGATTGGGTTTGATTTTGCGGAATAACTACAATTTCTCCAATGGACACCGAAGAACTTGCGGCAATTACACTACCCGAATTCACAGTTTGAATCAATGTTTGCGAACTTGCCGAAACACCAACAATCAAAAATGTAAATAGTAATAATTGTTTCATACTTAAAAATTTAGGTTCCAAATGTAAACTATTTCTACTAATAATGGTGTTGTTTTTGATAAGTCAAAACAATTTTTACGTAACTTTCGTTATATTTTGAGATATGAAAACCTACTATATCCTTATTTTCTGTTTGATTTCAATGGCAAACTGCCGTGCCCAGCTCCAATTTGCAGTCTATTTTGACAGTAATAAATTTGATTTGACCGCAAAGGAAAATGCAAAACTCAACACCTGGATTGCCGAAAACAAAAACAATAAAATTGTCGCAATCCACGGATTTACAGATGAAGACGGAACCAACGGCTTCAATGATACTTTAGCCCAAAAAAGAGTGAATTATATTTTCAATCTGGTTAAAAGCCAAATCAGGATTCGTGAAGATTTCAAAACGCGAAGTTTTGGCGAAAGTTTTGTCCAGTCAAAAAATAAGGCAGAAAACCGAAGGGTAATTATTTATTACATCCTCGAAAAAGACCTGGCTCGTGAAGATGAAATCCTGGGCATCAAAAAAGAACCCATAAAAGAGGAACCAACCCGAGGCGCAGCCGAACGGAGCGAAGCTAAACCCGAGATAGAATATCCCGAAAAATTAGTCTTTGAAAATCCCAACGGAACGAAATCGGAATACAAGCTGGACCGCGTTTTTATGAAGCAGATAGAACATGCCAAAGCCGGAGAAAAACTCAAAATCGAAAACCTGAATTTTGTTGTAAATACGTTTGCTGTTGTTCCGGAATCGCGTGCAAAAATGTATGAGCTGTTGGTGGTTCTTCAAAGTAATCCAGGCCTTAAAATAGAAATACAAGGGCATTTATGCTGCCAACCTATAGACCGATTGGATTTGTCAACGCAACGCGCCAAAGCCATTTATAATTTTTTGGTAGCCAATGATGTGTACCGCGGAAGGCTTTCCTATAAAGGTTTTGGAAGCACAAATCCCATTTATCCATTGCCCGAAAAAGATGAAAAAGAACGCGCAGCCAACCGAAGGGTTGAAATATTAATTGTAGAAAATTAAGATGCGGAACAATCTTTTGATTTATGCCTTGTTGTTGTCAATAGGATGTTTTAGTCAAAATAAACTCGAGGTTTTTTTTGATTTTAATAGTGATTCCCCAAATGAGGCATCACAAATTAAAGTCAATGACTGGATGAAAAAGAACAATACTGTTGAGATTACCAAAATCTATGGTTATTGTGACACTGTAGATGATAGTAAGTACAATAAGGATCTGGCGATGCGAAGAGTCAATTCGATGCTAGGCTATTTCAAAAAGGAAAATTTTCCTGTTGCTGCGGTTGTTGAGTTAAAGTCATTTGGAAAAGATTTTAAACATTCCAAAAATCAAAACGAAAACCGCAAAGTTGAGGTTTATTACAATGCGATAAAAGATAAAAAGCAGGCGCAGGCCAATGATGGAAATGTTATTGTAAAGGATTTTGAATACAAACCACTTCCGGAAGCAGTTGAAGAAGAAAGAGCGTCGCTGGAAAGTAAATTTAGAAAATCGAAAGTTGGTGATTTGATTAGGATAAACAACATTAGTTTCCATTTTAATTCAGAAAAACTAATGGAGGAATCGCTTCCGCTGCTGGAAGAACTGTATATGATCATGGTTGAAAACCCAGCATTGGTAATCCAAATTAACGGGCACATTTGCTGTAACCAGAATCCGAACGATACCAAATTGTCTTATAGAAGGGCATTGGTAATCCATAAATTCCTCACAAGTAGAGGGATTCAGGTGAATAGATTGGCTTTCAAAGGGTATGGAAGCAATGACCCAATATACCGGCTGCCTGAAAAAAATGAAAAAGAACGCGCAGCCAATCGCAGGGTTGAAATTTTAATTGTAGCAAAACGATGAAGCTAAAAATCGTCATATTATTTTTTCTAATCTCCTTCAAATCATTTGGACAGAAACAGGTTGAGGTTTTTTTTGATTTCAACAAGGATTTCCCAAACCAAACATCAATTCTCGAAATCAACGAATGGATTGCCAACAATAAGAATTCCGAAATTATAAAGCTATTGGGCTATTGCGACAGTGTTGATACTAAAAATTACAATAAAAAATTAGCCGAAAGACGCATCGAAAATGTCCATGTCCTACTGGAAAAAAGCGGTTTGAAATTCAGCAAGGATTTAGAGAAGGTTGCTTTTGGTAAAGAATTCAAGCAATCCAAAATCCAGGCAGAAAATAGAAAAGTAACCATCTTTTATAAAGAACCTTTGGTAATTCCTGTCGAAAGTGAATTGACCAAAAAGATAAAGGAATCCAAAGTGGGCGAACATATTACGCTTCCCAATATTTATTTCTTCAACAATTCGGCACGAATCGTACCGAAATCCGATCCAACGCTGATTGACCTTCGTTGCGCGATGGAAGAGAACCCTAAACTTAAGATTGAGATCCAGGGGCATATCTGCTGCCAAACCAAAGGCGATGTAGCCGATGTTTCGACAGCGCGTGCACGTGCAATTTACAGTTACCTGCTGCGCAACAAAATCGATAGGAAGCGAATGACTTTTAAAGGATTTGCCAATACAAGGCCCATTCATCCAATCCCGGAAAAAACACCACAGGAAGAAGACGAAAACCGTCGCGTTGAAATTCTGATTGTAGAGAAATAAATTTTATCTTTGCCGCACACAACTAACTACTACACATGAGCTCTGATAACAGTCAACGTTACAATCTTCGTGGGGTTTCGGCTTCAAAGGAAGATGTCCACAACGCTATTAAAAACATCGACAAAGGTTTATTTCCAAAAGCTTTCTGCAAAATTGTCCCTGATTACTTAACGAATGATGAGGATTACTGCCTTATCATGCACGCTGACGGTGCGGGAACCAAATCGTCTTTGGCTTATTTGTACTGGAAGGAAACCGGAGATATTTCGGTTTGGAAAGGCATTGCGCAGGATGCATTGATTATGAATATTGACGATTTGCTTTGCGTGGGCGCGACTGATAACATCATGCTTTCTTCAACGATTGGCAGGAACAAAAACCTGATTCCGGGTGAAGTGCTATCTGCAATCATCAACGGAACCGAAGAATTGATAACCGAATTGAAATCTTTTGGCGTAACCATTCATTCTACTGGTGGCGAAACTGCAGATGTTGGCGATTTAGTGCGGACGATTATCGTAGATTCGACGGTTACAGCCCGAATGAAACGCAGTGAGGTCGTAGACAATGCCAATATAAAAGCTGGAGATGTGATTGTAGGTTTGGCTTCTTTTGGCCAGGCCAAATATGAGAAAAGCTATAACGGCGGAATGGGAAGCAATGGTTTGACCTCGGCGCGCCATGATGTTTTTGCCAAATATTTAGCCAATAAGTATCCGGAAAGTTTTGACAGTTCGGTTCCAACAGATTTGGTTTATTCGGGAAATGTAAAACTGACCGATGAAGTTGAAAATTCTCCGATTGATGCCGGAAAATTGGTACTGTCTCCAACACGGACTTACGCGCCAATCATCAAGGCTGTTTTAGATAAATACACTCCGAAAGACATTCACGGAATGGTGCATTGTTCTGGTGGCGCCCAAACCAAAGTGCTGCATTTTGTAGATAATGTCCATGTCATCAAAGACAATCTATTTCCGGTACCACCATTATTCAAACTGATCCAGGAACAATCTAAAACCGATTGGAAGGAAATGTACCAGGTTTTCAATTGCGGCCACCGAATGGAATTATACGTTCCAAGCGAAATAGCTAATGATATCATTGAAATCTCAAAATCATTTGGTGTTGATGCCCAAATTGTGGGAAGGGTTGAAGCCTCTGAAAACAAAAAACTCACTATTGCTAGTGAGTTTGGAAAATTTGAGTATTAATACTAATTAGAACCACTTTATTTTCCAGAAAGCTTTTTCTCGGTTTCAGTCCGCGCTGTGTCTTTAGCATTTGGCATTCCTTTTCCGGTTTCAATGAGGCTTTTTAAACTGGTTTGTATGTAATAGGTCCAGCCATCATTACAGGCTTTGTAACATTCATTTTGCGGAGTCAAGCCAACATGCGTCATCTGAAGCTGCGTTTTATCGCCAACTTTAGTGATTTCAAAAATTACCTTGTCATCGGTCCATTCCTTATCATCTTCTATGAAACTGAAATAATTTTCCAATACATGCCAAACGATAACTTCATTTGGAATTACTTCAATTAACTTCATTTTACAACGATGCATGTCTTCATAATGATAATTGAAAACATCATTAATTTTACTGGTGTTGCCCTCAATTTCTTCTGACCACCATCCGCGGACGTTGGTAACAGCATCAAAAACTTCTGCCGGAGTCTTATCTACGATTATTGTAGAGGTGAAATCTGTTGTTGTCATGGGTTTTTATTTAAGTAATACTAATTGTCCGCTATGGTATTGAAGATGCGAAGTCCTTGTAATGATGATATTCAGTTTATTGCGATGTGGTTCATTAGCGAAATCTTCGGAAGAAACTGCAGTATGCTTTGCAAACCATTCTTCTGTAGTTAAGTTAGCAAATTTTTGGTTTAGTGCCTCATTCTGTTTATTCCAAAAACTTCTCAGTTCTGATGCTGAAGGGAGTTGACTTACTGCCTTGTCCGGAGATTTTATAAAAGGTTCATTCAATTGCGGATACATTTTTTCACCCATATCCAACAATATCAGCATGTCATCATGCACGGCGATAAGGTGTCCCAATAAATAAATGCCTCGGTTTTTACCTGGTGCTATTTCCTTTTGTAATTGCTCGTCGCTAAGCGAATCTAGTATTTTGTTGAAATTGGTAATAGATCCGTCCCAACGGTCGAGCACCATTTTGATTATAATTTGATTTGTGTCCATTTGTTTGTTTTTTAAATGATTAATAATGTTTGATGCAAATGTATTGTCTAAATTACACTTAAATACTGTGTAAAATAGACATTGTAATGGGTTGATTTGGACATTGTTATTGTTTATCTTTGATAAAATTATTTATCATGAAACATCTATCAGTATTAGTTCCTGTAGGACACAGTAAAATAAGCAGTATCGTCTGCACTTATAAGGTTTTCAATTTTGCCAACGCCTATTGGAAATCGATTCATGGGGAAGATTTGTTCAAGATTCAACTGGTTGGAATTTCAGATACAGTAGAATTCCATAATGGCGTATTTATGGTCAAGCCACACACCAATATTACTGAAGTTACCAAAACCAACCTTATTATAATTGGAGCCTTGGATAATTATGATTATCAATTTTCCATTCAGCAAAACCAACCCATTCTTGACTGGATAACAAAGCAGTATGGACAAGGTGCCGAAGTGGCTTCTATGTGCACAGGCGCTTTTCTTTTGGCGGCGACAGGTTTACTCGATGGAAAAAGCTGTTCGACCCATTGGGCTGCAGACAATACATTCCGGACGATGTTTCCGAAAGTCAATTTACAGACTGACAAGCTTATTACAGATGAGAACGGTATTTACACCAATGGCGGTGCATTTTCACTACTGAATTTGATTGTCTATCTGATTGAGAAATATTACGATAGGGAAACGGCGATTTATTGTGCCAAACTTTGCCAGATTGAAATCGACCGCAACACCCAGTCACCTTTTACGATATTTACCGGGCAAAAGTCGCATAACGATGTTATGGTGCAGGAGGCTCAGGCTTATATAGAAAATAACCTGCAGGAAAAAATTTCAATGGAACACCTTGCTGATAAATTTTCGGTGGGAAGGCGTAATTTTGACAGAAGGTTTATCAAAGCAACCGGAAACACCCCTTTGGAATATTCGCAACGCGTAAAAATTGAATCGGCAAAAAAGGCCTTTGAAACCAGCAGGAAAACCATCAACGAAGTGATGTACGAAGTAGGTTATGCTGATGTCAAAGCTTTTCGGGAAGTATTTCGCAAAATTACAGGAATGTCCCCTATAGAATACAAAAACAGGTATAACAAGGATTTGGTTTTAAATTAATTAAGGCTTCTTTGCCCTCATCGTATAGATTCCGCCCGCAAAAAGCAAAATGGCGGCTCCAACATACATAAAACCTTCCTGTTTCCCTGATTCGTCTGAAGCATTAATCTTCAGACCAAGGAAATTGATTTCTTTAGTGCTGTCAGCAATCTTATTCAGCCCAATATAACCAGCCATTATAGCGACTATAATCAATAAGGCTCCTATGAGTTTAGTTGCATTCATATCGTTTGATTTTAAATTATCTAGTTTTTACTGAACCGGCACATACATCACCCTCTTCAACCCTTAGAAGCCATACGTTGAGTTCTTTAGTTCTTTTTCTGGTAAGGTCAGTAATGTAATTGTACCAGCACATTTGGTGGGAAGTGGCATAAGTGCCTGAGCCTCTGTTGGGATATTTTACCAGCATCTCGGCATCGCGGAATGCAATCCAGATTTTTTGTGATTTCTTGAGGTTTCTGATAAACTCTGCATCGGATTGGTATCCTTTGAGTATCCTGTTGTAAACCGTATTGAGTTCAGCATCCGCTTTTTTATAATTGGCGTATGCCTTTTCATTAAGCTGCGTTTGGGTTTGTGCAAATGATATGCTGACAAATGAGAGCACAAATAAAAGGAAGTAGCATTTTGTTTTCATTATCGTTTTGTTTAGATAATAAAATTAGTAAAATGCAACCCCTAAAGCTTTACAGTATTTCCCCTGAGATTTATAGGATTATCAACCAATCCTTACTGAAGTCATGCTCAGGCTTCCCGCAAGTAATTTATCATTGAATAAGGAAAGCTCTTCATTTTTTTGTTTGAGTGCCAAAGTATAAATCAAGGGTAGGTAATGATCTGGCGATGGAACGGCGAGCTTTATGGCAGAAGATTGTTTCTCGTAATCAATAAGCGACTGAAAATCGCCCTGTAGAAGATAATTGTTTAATACGCTTCGGGCTTCAATGGCCCAGTCATAGCCATAATCATCTTTATGGAAATTCTGAAAATCAACCAATCTGAGGTTGTGCACGATATTGCCACTACCAATAATCAGAATTCCTTTTTCGCGGAGTTTGCTTAGTTTTTGTGCCAAATCAAAATGATATTGAGCCGGCTTTGTGTAATCAATGCTCAGTTGGATTACAGGAATGTCGGCGTTGGGATACAAATGCCTTAAAACCGACCACGCACCATGGTCCAATCCCCATTTTTCATCAAGTTCCACCAAAGCGGGTTCTAAGAGATGTTGAGTAATTTCAGCCAGTTCCGGACTTCCTTTTGCGGGATATTGCACCTCGTATAGCGGTTTGGGAAATCCACCAAAATCATGGATGGTTTGTGGCATTTCCATGGCAGTAACTTTGGTACCGTTGGTAAACCAATGCGCAGATATGCAAATTATTGCTGTAGGTTTGGGTAGTGTTTTGGCGACATTCCTAAAACCTGTAACAAACTCATTTTCCTCAATGGCGTTCATCGGGCTGCCGTGTCCAAGGAATAACAAGGGCATTCGTTCCGAATTGTGTAAACTGTCTGAAAATTGCTTTAGGTTGTTGAGGTTTTGCATAACGTAAATTTAATCAATCTATTTTCAACTTTGATTAAAACTTTGCGACCTTTGCTGTTAAATTAAAAACTATGATTATCAATCTGAAAAACGGAATCGCGGAATTGCTTTTTGGTATGAAACAAAAGGATGTTGAAGTGTTATATGGAAAGCCAGACAAGCAATACAATGACGAAGACGGCAATGTTATCTGTCTTTACAACGAACAGAAATGGAGCTTAACCTTTTATGAAGATGAGGATTTTCGTTTGGGTTACATTATTTGTTCGCATCCTGATTTGACAATTTTGGACAGGAAAGTCATTGGTAAAAATATTGAAGAAACAAAATCGGCATTGCCTTTTAAATCCTGGACCAAAGAAGATTTCGACACCACCGAAAATCATTTCAACGAAAGCAATTGGTTAATCCTGCAATCGGAATACAATGACATCATTCGTGTAGAAATTGGTGCCATTATCAATGACAATGACGAATTTGACTGGAAGTTTAAATAATCTCTGCACTTAAGCCCGCTTCCAAAAGTTGGGTACATTGTGGTTTCAGTTCGTCAAACGAACCTGTTTTTACGGTGCATTTTCCTTTGTAGTGGACCAAAATAGCGCATTGTTCCGCCTGTTCTGAAGTGTGTTGGCAGACACGGATTAAAGTGTCAATCACATGGTCAAAAGTGTTGACATCATCATTGTACAATACGATTTCGTTATTGATTCCTACTTGTTCTTCGACTAAAACGTCTTCTTTAGTTTTTTCTATAGTACTCATTTTCATTTCGTTTTACCCTGCAAATTTACGATGGCTAATTTACATATTTAAGCGAAGTCCAATTATTTCTTTCAAATTTTTTAACAAAAGTCAAACCTTTTTCAGTGCACGAAGCATCGATGTAGGGAATGTCTTCAGTGTAAAATCCGCTTAATAACAGGATTCCGTTTTTATTCAAACAGTCAACGTATTGCTGCATGTCGTTTAGCAAAATATTGCGGTTGATGTTGGCGATGATTAAATCGTATTTTTTCCCTTTCAATAGCATAGCGTCACCTTCATAAACTGAAATCTCCCTGCAGCCATTGCGTTCCGCATTTTCAATGGAATTCAGGTAACACCAATTGTCAATATCAATGGCGTCGATTGGTTTGGCACCTTTCATTTCGGCAAGAATGGCCAAAATAGCTGTGCCGCAACCCATGTCAAGGGTTTTCATGTTGGTTACATCAATCTCTAAAAGGTGTTGAATCATCATATGTGTAGTTTCATGATGACCTGTGCCAAAACTCATTTTGGGTTCGATTACAATATCAAATTCGGCGTTGGTTTTTGGATGGAAGGGAGCACGCACATGGCATTTACCGTCTACATCGATGGCTTCGAAGTTCTTTTCCCATTCCTCATTCCAATTGACTTGGTCAATTTCTTCGATTGTGTGGGAAATAGTGAAGTCAGGATTATGTAACAAATAAATATCATCTAATATATCTTTAGTCCAAAGGTCTTTTTGAATAAAGGCGCTAAATCCCGTTTCGGTTTCAATGAAACTTTCAAAAGGTTTTTCGCCAAGTTCTGCGATTAAAATTTCGGAACCCAGTTCTTTTGGCTCCACCGAAAAATGGTATGCTAAATATATGTTTGACATTGATAAAATTTTTGCAAA
The DNA here is from genome assembly GCF_021608265.1 of Flavobacterium wongokense. Taxonomy (GTDB): domain Bacteria; phylum Bacteroidota; class Bacteroidia; order Flavobacteriales; family Flavobacteriaceae; genus Flavobacterium; species Flavobacterium wongokense. The sequence goes on along the minus strand of NZ_JAKIHP010000001.1, from coordinate 87,956 downwards.
GGTAACAATCAACGATGTGACTGTGATGCCATTTTACAAAAAATTAATCGTCAGATTTTGCAACGGATTTTAGGCCAGCATTTGGAGCTGCATCCGGAACTACAGAAAAAATCATCAGCTTGCTGTAGCGTTTGTTTTCTGCATCATATAAATAGGTAATAGTATTTTCTTTTGGATTGTAAACCAATTTGGCTCTCATGAATTTGGAACGGATCAACCAGGTTCCTTCTTCTTCACTGGTTTGTGTAAACTCATAGATGGAACCATGATGCAAACGAACCACGCCATTGTCAATCATGCTGATGGCAATGTAACCGTTTGTTTTTGACCCAATTTCACGAATGTCAATAATAGAGTTTTCATACTCAGTTTCCTTCAATTCGTATTTATCGTACTCATTGTTCCAAACATAATATTTCCTGGAATCCGATTGAAACCTTTTTTGCGTTTCAATCTGTGCTTTAACGCTAAGCGAAAAAACAAACACAAGAATTAGGGCGAATCTTGTTTTCATTTTAATTTTGACTTTAGTAGATTATGGAGTAAAAATAACGGAAACGTTCGTTTAAATGCAAAAAAAATCGTTAAAGTGTAAAATTTAACTATTTTTATAGGAAAAAACCTTTAAAAATATTGAATTCTAAAAATTATAACATTATTTTTCTTATATAGAACTTACAATAGCTGCAAAGTCCGATGCCTTTAATGCAGCACCACCAATTAATCCTCCGTCAACATCAGTTTTAGAAAAAATTTCTTTGGCATTTTCAGGCTTGACGCTTCCTCCGTAAAGTATTGAAACATCTTCGGCAACATTGCTTCCAAAAGTATGCCTTACCGTTTCCCTGATGAATCTGTGCATTTCCTGAGCTTGGTCTGGTGTCGCTGTTTCTCCGGTTCCAATTGCCCAAACCGGTTCATAAGCCAAAACGATTTGCTCCCAATCTTTGTCTTTAATATGGAACAAGCCGTCGCGTAATTGATTTTCAACAACATTAAAATGCTGTTTGTTTTGTCGGTCCTTTAATTCTTCGCCAAAGCAAAAAATCACAGTCATATTGTTTTTAAGAGCTGTGGTTACCTTATCAGCTAAAATGAAATCGGTTTCATTGAAATAAGCGCGACGCTCAGAATGTCCAATCAAAACCGTATTTACACCAATGCTTTTGAGCATGTCAGCTGAAATCTCTCCTGTGTAAGCACCACTTTCGAACTGGCTCATATTTTGCGCAGCCACGCCAATATTGGTAAATTCCAAATGGTCAACAGCCGAAGCAAGATTTGTAAATGTAGGTGCTACAATAATTTGGGCTTCAATATCATGAGGCAGTTTGTCGATGAGTTCGTTTAATAAATCTTCGGTTTCTTCAGCATTCTTGTGCATTTTCCAATTCCCTGCAACAATCTTTTGTCTCATTATTGTAATTTTTTTAATTGCTCATTAATTTTGTCAAAATCGGTTTCAATAGCCCTGAAAATGACAATTTTCCCTTTTTTGTCGATAACGATGTATCTCGGAATCCAGTCCAAGGTGATTGATTTTCCAAATTCGCCTTTCATCCCGTCAGTTGCCCAATAATGGTCACCTTTTAGCTCGTGTTTTTCAATTCCGCCCTGCCATTTATCAAATGCCTTGTCCATTGAGATAAAAACATAATCAACATTCGGATTGTTTGCCTGCATTTCTTTGACTTTTGGCATTGCTTTCACACAATCGCCACACCAGGAAGCCCAGACTTCAATGACCGTTACTTTGCCCTTGTGTTTTTCGAGGATTTCATTAAATGGAATTTCCTTATTATCTAAAGTGATTAATTTTTTGCCCAGGCTTTCTTTTGAAAATTCCTTTTGGGCATTGCCACATGCAAAAGTTGCAATAGCTATAAACAGGGTTAACAGCGTTCTTTTCATAATTATGTAGGCTAAGGATTTATTAATGATTAATTTATTCAGGATTGTTATTTTTTTTATTGTCTTTCAGGTAAAACAATTTATGCTTTTTCCTTTTGCGTTCCTTGCGTTCCTTTTTCTTCTTGTGGTCGTATAAAAATTTTAAAATCAACACAACTCCCAAAACAGAAACGATGCTAATGGCACTTCCAAATAAAATGTAAACCGTATTCCCTAATGGTGGATCTTCAAGCGTTGATACATAGTTCAAAACAAAAAAATAGCCAAAGGCAAAGAGTATAAGACAACCAATAATTCCAATTAGTCCTCGCTCTGCTATTGATCTGGACATAAAATATTTAATCATGACCTAAATTTTAAAGTTTTAAATATAACTAAAAAGATAAAACTGGAATGGATTATTTTTTTAATTCAGCATAGGATTTATTAATTAATTTTTGATAATCCACAGGATCAAATTTTTGGTCGGAAATTCCCCAATAGTATTTAAATTCATTCCCATTCCAAAGGTATTTTACACCTGGAGTATCTTTTCCGGAGCCAAGGACTTTCCAAAAAGGGATAACCTCAATGATCTTATATGGATATTCTGCACCAGCTTCCTTGAAGAAATCCGGAATCAAATCGGCTTCTTCATTCATAAAGATAATGGATATTTCCGGGGAATTTTTATTTGTTTTCCTCAATTCGGTTAATTCTTTTGCAGCCAGGCGACAGTGGTCGCAACCCGGAACGAAGAAACAAAGAGTTTTTCTTCCGGTATCTATTTTTGAAAAGTATTGGGTGTAACCCGATTTGTGTTTTGCAGGTTCGTTGATTTCTGCTTTTATTTCTTCTTTTTTATCATCAGTCTTCTTTACTGTAGCGGTGTCTTTTGCAATGACCGGAGCAACATCAACCCGAGTGCTGTCAATTGCTGATGAGTCTGTCACAGTTTCTTCAGGTGTTGAAACCGAGAATGCAGCTGTTTGTGGCGGCTGAATAGGAGCCAGCATATAGATACTCAAAATTGTAGCAAAAAGGACAGTAGTCAGAATCCAGAAATTGCCCTCTTTTTGTTTTTTTGGCAACAAATAATAGAGGTATGCCAAAAGACCGACAGCAACAATGTTTTTTATGATTGCTTCGATAGGGGTCATCGGCAGTAATTCACCAAAACAGCCACAGTTACCTGTGTTTCCTCCGCTCAAGAAAGTCACATAACTAAGATGCCCAATGAATACCAGCAATAATAAAGTCGTTATAGGCACTACAAATCTGCGTAGCCAGTTATTTTGCAAAAGCAATAATCCCAATGCCATTTCAATACCGATAAGCGTTCTTGAAAAATGGGGAGCCAATGACTCTGAAAACCCTAATGGATACAGCTGTTTTACTTCAAAAGTTGAAATTGCAAAATAAGGAGAATCCAGTAAATGGCCTTTTGAAAGTTTTGCAAGAGCAGAAACAATGAAAAGCGCCGACACGATAATTCTCAGCGTCCAGGAAATATATTTTTTAGTTTCAGTAGTCATGTGGATTGGGTTGTTTTATTGTCCGAATTTCATCAAAATCAATGCAAAAACAGAGTAGTTGATCATATCCTGATAATTGGCATCAATGCCTTCAGAAACCAGGGTTTTTCCTTTATTGTCTTCTATTTGCTTTACGCGGAGTAACTTTTGCAGGATTAAATCGGTCAGGGAACTTACGCGCATTTCCCGCCATGCTTCGCCATAATCATGGTTTTTGTCTTCCATCAATTGTTTGGTCAAGGCTATTTTTTCGTCGTAGAGCTGAACTGCTTTTGCAGTATCCAGATCGGGTTGCTCTACAACTCCCAAATCCAGTTGGATTAAGGCCATGATGCAGTAATTGATGATGCCGATGAATTCACCGGTTTCGTCTTCGTCAACCTTTCGGATTTCGTTTTGCTGCAGGCTTCTGATGCGTTGCGCTTTGATGAATATCTGGTCGGTTAATGATGGCAGTCTCAAGATTCTCCAGGCACTTCCATAATCTGTCATTTTATTGCTGTAAAGTTGTCGGCAGATGGCGATAACCTTGTCATATTCTTGAGAAGTATTACTCATTTCAGTGTATCTTTGTATCAAATTTGTCCAAAAGTAAAGAATAAAGATTGAAGTACAAAGTGCAAAATCTTATAACTATCTTAAAAAACCAATGACCATAAACTGCCTCGGAAAACTTATTGACTTATCATCTCCCAAAGTAATGGGGATATTGAATGTGACCCCGAATTCCTTCTACGATGGAGGCCAACATTCTGATGAAAAAAGCATGCTCGGACAGGTAGGGAAAATGTTATCTGAAGGAGCCACTTTTATTGATATTGGAGCTTATTCAAGTAAGCCGAGAGCCGAATTTGTTTCGGAAGAGGAAGAAATGGAGCGATTGATTCCTGTTTTGAAATTAGTACTGAAGCATTTTCCTGAAACATTGATTTCAATAGATACTTTTCGTGCCAATATTGCCCGTGCTGCAATTGAAAATGGAGCCTGCATTATCAATGATATATCAGCCGGAAGTTTGGATTCCAACATGATGCAGACCGTAGCTGAACTTCAGGTTCCGTATGTAATGATGCATATGAAAGGTAACCCGCAAACGATGCAGAGTTTGGCGCAATATGAAAATATTACCAAGGAAATGTTGTTCTATTTTTCAGAAAAAACAGCTCAGGGAAAAAGCTTAGGAATCAATGATTTGATTATTGATCCCGGATTTGGCTTTGCCAAAACCCTGGAGCAGAATTTTGAGGTAATGAACAACCTGGAGTTGTTTCAGGAATTGGAAATGCCAATGCTTGTTGGAATTTCAAGAAAATCGATGATTTATAAAACCTTGGAAACCCAGGCTGATTCTGCGTTAAACGGAACTACGGTTTTGAATACCATTGCTTTGCAAAAAGGAGCGAATATCCTTCGTGTGCACGATGTAAAGGAAGCAGTTGAGGCTGTAATGCTTGTTGATAAGCTATGATATACATCATATACGCTATAACCACGCTATAACCACGCTATAACATTTAATAAAACAGCAATATATTATTGATGATGATAGGGTTCGTTGCGAAGAATCGTAAACCCGCGATATAATTGCTCAATAAAAAACAAGCGCACCATTTGATGTGAGAATGTCATCAGCGAAAGCGAAATCCTGCCTTGCGCTTTTTTATAAACTTCGTCGCTAAATCCGTAAGGACCACCAATGACAAAAACTAAAGTCTTCACACCTGAATTCATTTTCTTTTGAAGATAATCCGAGAATGCAACGCTTGAAAAGGTAGAACCATTTTCATCGAGTAGGATCAATTGGTCTGTAGGGGTGATTTTGGATAGGATTAATTCGCCTTCCTTTTCTTTCTGCTGGCTTTCGGAAAGGTTTTTTACGTTTTTGATGTCGGGAATAATCTCTAAATCAAATTTGATGTAAAACGACAAACGTTTGGAGTATTCATCAATCAATGACTGCAGGGCTTTATCATCCGTTTTGCCTATGGCTAAAAGTTTGATGTTCATGTAGTTTCTTTTTTAAATCCATTTGGAAACATAATGGCCAGGAGTACAAAAATAAGCAGGAAATTGAATTCCATTCCGTTTCTTCCTCCACCTACCACAAACCAGCCTTCTTTAAAGTGAACCATTGCAATTCCCATGATCAGTACAAAAATGGTAATGATTGAAGCGGGTTTTACAAATTTATTCAGCAGTAATAAAACCGCAGCGATTACATGCGAAATCTTTATTGCCCATGCGATGTAAAGTCCGAATGGAGCAAAACCAACATGATTTAAGTACAAGTTGCCAAAATCATTAACTCCATTATTGAACATGCCGCCTAAACCGTGAACGAGGAGAATAATAGCAACCGGAATTCTGAGTAATAGTGTGTTCATACTTGATTATTTATTCCAAATCTTCCAGGCTTTTTCTGCCTGAAGCGCTAACATTTCATAGCCATTTTTGGTAACAGCGCCTTTCTTTTTGGCTTTTTTCAGGAACTGTGTTTCTTCAGGATTATAGATTAAATCAAAAGCGATGTGTTTTTCTGTGAAGAAATTATATGGAATTGGTGGGAATTCCTTGGTATTCGGAACTGTTCCAATTGGCGTACAGTTGATAATAATCTGATGGTTGTCAAAAGTCGTGGCATTAATCCGGTCATAATCAATCATGCCTTCCTTTTCTTCACGGGTGACAAAAGTGTAGAGGATTCCGAGTTGGTCCAATGCGAAGGAAACTGCTTTTGCAGCGCCGCCAGTTCCAAGTATCAGTGCTTTTTTATGATGCGGCTGGAGTAGTGGTTCCAGGGATTTCATAAAGCCATAATAATCGGAGTTGTAGCCTTTTAGGTTTCCTTTTTTGGTAAAACGGATTACATTCACAGCACCAATTTGAGCCGCGTTTGTGGATACCTTATTTAGATACGGAATTACAGCTTCCTTGTATGGAATTGTTACATTCAACCCTTTTAAATCGGGATTATTGGTAATAATGGACGGAAATTCATCTATGGACTGTAAGTCGAAATTCTCATAAGTGCAATCGGTTAAATTTCCCAGAGCAAATTTCTCGATGAAGTATTTCTTTGAAAAAGAATAGTCAATGTTTTTCCCGATTAAGCCAAATTGCCTTCGCGACATTATTCCGGTTTTGTATGTTTAGCAATATAATCCTGAACAGACTGTCTTTCCCAAACCGTTGGAAACATATCTTTCAGAAGCGTTTGATGTTTGGCATTGATGCGCAGACCATTGCTCAAATGGTAATTTCCTTTTTCTTCTTCATTCAGAAGCATGTGGAAACCAGCCAAACGGTATTCGATTTCATAATCATCAGGGAAATATTCCGAGGCCTGGATTAGGGTCAGAATCGCATTATTGTATTCGCCCATAATCAGCATGATATCTACCCAAAACAACCACGTGTCCAATTGATAATCACCAAATTCAATAGCTTTTCTATAGCCAAATTCAGCTTCCTCAAAATGATCCATCGATTTGTTGATGGTTGCATAACGCTTCCAGTACAAACGGTTTTGGTCGTCAATTGCCAAAGCTTTGTTTACATAATACAGTGCTTTTTGGTAGTTTTTCTGGCGGACATAAAAATCGGTAATCGCAATCCAGCCTTTATCCAATAATGGATCTTCGTGGACAGTTTTGTTGAAATATTTAAGGGCTTCGGCTTTGTTGCCTAATTTTTCATAACATTTACCAATACGAAGCAAAGCATACGATGTGGGATCATCCAATTCGATAGTCCTGTTGTAGCTTTCGATAGCTTCTTCATATTGTTTTAAACGCTCCAATGCTTTTCCTCTTTCCATATAAGCGCCTACAAATTCTTCATCGATATAGGTTGCCAATTGGAAACAGGTTGCTGCGCTTTCGTAATCCTTTAATCCATAATACAATCTTCCCGACTGATGCCAGGCAATCTCGCTGTATGGATTACGATCGATGTAGGTTTTAAGATAATCTATGGCTTCCTGGTTTTGGTCCAAGAACTCAAAGCAGTAAACAACATTGTAAAGAGCAGACTGATCTTCAAAATCTTCTTCAAGGCATTTGATAAAACTTTCTTTGGCCAATTCAAGATTATCCATAAAAAGATATTCCATACCTATTAAGTTATAGATATCGGCATAATCTTCAGTATAATTTAAAGCCGTTGTTAGGAATTCCACCGCTTTTTCGTGGTCATCGCGTTTGGAATAAATATTGGCTTTTTGGATAAAAATTTCTTCGTTTGTGGGTTCAATGGCGTACAATTCGTTGAGTAACTTTTCTGCCTGATCCAGTTTGTCGTCGTACACCAGCATTTCTACCTGTACAAGTTTCAATCCGGTAGATTTTGGGTGTTGCTCTAATCCTAACTTCAATGCTTTCTTGGCTAAAGTGGCTTTACCCATATCGAGGTAGTGTAGAATGATTTCCTCGAATTCCTCTGAATCGAAAAAGAATACTTTGTTAGTTTTTAACATCGATTCAAATTTCGATAAGGATAAGTTGTAATCTTCTTCGTCGTGATCTAGATGCATAACTGTAGGTGTTAAAATTATCCTTAATAAAATTATAGAAACGGAGTGCTGTTTTGGTCAATTGCGATTATTGTTGTAAACAATATTATTAACAATTTATTTAGATTCGTTCATGACTTCATCCATCGCTTCGATGATGATGGCACAACCTTCCCTGATTTCATCTTCAGATAGGGTTAATGGGGGAGTAATCCTGATGGCGCAACCTTCAAAAAGCAGCCAAAATAATATCAAACCTTTTTCCTGGCATTTGAAGATTACCTTGTTCGTTGTTTCAGCGTCTTTTGTCATCGCTGCGAGCATCAATCCTCTTCCTCGAATTTCTTCTATCAAAGGATGTACCAAAAGGCTTCTGAACAATTTTTCTTTCTCTAAAGATTGTTTTGCGTAATCTTTTTCGAGGATTTCCTTCAAAGTTGCCAAACAGGCTGCCGCAATGACAGGATGTCCGCCAAAAGTGGTAATATGCCCCAGCTTTGGATCATGGCTTAACAAATCCATGTGTTTTTCATTGGCAATAAAACCACCAACAGGCATTCCGCCGGCCATTCCTTTCCCTATAATAACTACGTCGGGAATGACGTTATAGTTTTCAAAACCAAACAGTTTTCCGGTTCGTCCAAATCCAGGCTGGATTTCGTCAAGGATTAGTAAGGCACCAACATCCTTGCAGCGTTTTTTAACTTTGGCAAGGAAATCATTTTGAGGTTCTATGAAACCAGCGCCACCCTGAATACTTTCGAGTATGATTCCGGCAGTTTTGGTTGTTATTTTTTGGAGGTCTTCTTCGTTATTAAACGTAATAAAATCAACATCAGGGATTAATGGGCTAAAGATTTTCTTGCGCTCCTCAAAACCCATCACGCTCATCGAACCCATGGTGTTTCCGTGATATGCATTGTGGCAGGAAATCAATTGGCTTCTTCTGGTAACCCTTCTGACAAGTTTTAAAGCTCCTTCACAGGCTTCTGTTCCCGAGTTTACCAAATAGATTTTATTGAGGCTGGGAGGTAGGTTTTCTACCAATAATTTACAATAGGCAACCGCAGGATGTTGGGCGTACTCACCATAAACCATCACGTGTGAATACTTATCGAGTTGGTCTTTAATTGCCTGGTTTACCTTTGGATGCTGATGACCCAAACTTGCAGCGGAAACTCCTGCTACAAAATCAAGGTATTTTTTATTGTTGGTGTCGTAGATATAGGAACCGACAGCATGTGAAACTTCCATCCCTAAAGGATAAGGGGAAGTCTGTGCCTGGTATTTTAAAAAGTCCTCTTTCATTTTCATTTCAATTTTACCAAACTATTTTACGGCTGCTTTTGGTTTGGTTTCCTTCTTTTCGCCTTTGGGTTTCTTTTTATCGTAATTCAGGGTTTCCTTACTAGGCTCCATTGGAACATTTTCCTTTTCCAATGCTGCTTTGCTTTCGGCCTGTATTTTGGCATCAAGTTCGTTTTCTTCCGGAGGGAAAATATCATCCTTGGATTTTATCCGTTCGTCTCCACGCCACACAAATCCCCGCAATTTCCTTGCGTTTTCGGGCAATTCGGCTTCGGGATAAATGTCGCCATCAGGATTGTTGTAAACGGTTATCGTTTCAATGGTATTTTTGTCGAGGATCAAATTGATTTTACTTCCTACGCTTTTATTGATTCCGATAAGTTCCTGGTTGTCATTGCGCAGATAATAAATGACTTCGGTGTTTTTTACGATGTCGACTTCACTGAGTTTATTGTCCTTGAATTTGCCATACAGATTCATTCCCTTGACCTGATTATAACCTGTGCCAATGGTATCCTTGGATATTATAAAGGCATTATTCAACACTTTGAGTGAATCGAGCTTCTCGGTTTTGTTGTTTCCAATAAGGTGCATGATGTCACCTGTCATTTGGTTGTCAAAATTCCAAAGTATCGGCCTTCCAATGAGTTTGGTCAAAGCCTTTTTTTGGTCAGAATGTATCGAATCACATTTCCCACTCATATCGGTTTTATAAAAACGGACATTGTTAAAGGCACGCACAATGCGTTCTCCGGGTTTTCCGGTAATCAGCATTTTCTTGCCATGGATGTACATCGAATCGTTTTCTATCAAGGTCACCGCAACAGCTCTTTTGGTAATCATCATCGAGTCTTTCTCGGTTTTCAGGTTGCGGTAAATTTCGGCGTAATGCCCTTTGATGATTCCTTTATTGATGGAGTCTGTAATTTTGACATTATTGGTAGCCGAAGCATATTCGCGGTTTCGGTCGTAAAACAAACTGTCGCCTTCAATACGCCGGTCTTTGTATTTGATATAAGACTTTCGGAGCAGCGTTGCCACATTCTTTTTGGTATCGTAAAAGCCTTTTTCGGTGTAAATGAAATTATCTTTTCCGGTAATCGTTGAAGGGCCAAAAAGATAGGAGTGCCCCGAATTGGTATAATAGTCCAGATGATTGGATTTGATTACATATTTCGGATTGGTAATAGTTACCGCAGTAAGGAATTTGAACTTCTTTTCGTTGGCAAAGTAACGCCCGGATTTGCTTTTTAAGATATTTTCCTTGCTTGTAATGGTTCCGTAAGAATTGTAAAATGCCTCCTGTGTATTCCTGTCAAAGTTAATGGTATCGGTAACCAATGTCGATTCGGTTGAACGCATAACTACGTTTCCTGTGGCGAATGCTTTTTTGACTTCGCCATTGTATTCGGCATATTTACTGTTCAGGAACAGTGTATCACCCTGAACCATCTGCACATCGCCAAAAGCTTTTAAATAATTTTCTTTCTGGAAAAAATAAGCTTTATTGCAGGTAAAAATCACACCTTCGTGGCTGACACGTACATTACCTGAGAGCAACAATGCATCAGGAATTTCGTCTTGATCGATATTGGCGTTGTCGGAATGCTCAATATTTATTTTGGATGATTTTTGTGCATTTGCATTTGATAATGCAAACAGCAAAAAACCTATATAAAAAAGTAACTTTTTCAATGAATCATTTTTTTTGAGCTGGTGCTCTCTGGTGGACAAATTTATGAAATTAGGAACAATGATAAGGCTTATTAAGAATAATTTATTATAAAGCAAAAGCGCAAACCGTTTTCTGGCCTGCGCTTTTTTCACTCAATTAACTAAATTTTATTGTTTAACTACTTTTTCAACCTTGCTTCCTTTTTCGGTTTTGATTTTCAGGAAGTAAATGCCATTCGATTTGTTTGAAATATCCAGTTTGGTAAAACTGGCTGTTTCGAAATGCCTTTCCAGGATTCTTCCCTGAACATCATACAGTTCAATGGATTCGATAGCAAAATCACTCGCTATGTTGATCATTGAATTTGTTGGATTAGGATAGATTTTAACGCTGTTATCAAATTCAAATATTGGATTGCTCAACTCGACGAAAGTCGTTTCGGCATCTGTGGTCTGAACCGGTGCATTGTAATCAAAATAGATTCCGGCCCTTTGGATAACTGTTTCATTAGGATTAATGGTTCCTTTCGTTTTTATCTTGAACAAAACATCTCCGTGGCCACCAACAGGAGGATTTCCGGATCGTGGCGCCAAATTGATGCCCTGAAAGACAAATTCAACAACATTATCGATTATTCTGGTATAGGAATCATAAGAAGTACTAAGAACCTGAAGTGTCGCAAGATCATATTTGTCTGTGTCAATCACATCCCTAACCACAACATTTTCTGCCTGGTAATTTCCGGTGTTTTCAAAATTTACCACATAGTGTAAATAGTTCCCAATCTCTGTTGGAGAAACCGTATCTCCTTCAAGGCAGGTAATATCATTTGGGTCAAACGAACCCACCACTGTCTGATTGTATGCAAATGTATTATCGGAAGGATTTTCATCACCGGCACTAGGTGTTATAGATGCTGTAAAGTGTATCACATCATCGATATTGACAGCTGGCGGGGCATTTATCGTAAATACAAGGTTAATTGTCCTGCTTTCAAAAGGCAACAGGCTGGTATAAGCCCAATCTAAATTATTAGGAGTCTGTGTGTCGACAGCCGGAATGGCTGTGGTAAGATCCATTTTTGCATCTTCGAACGCAAGCGTAACATTGCCTGACAGAACCTGATTCCCTTTGTTTTTGTAGGTCAGTTTATAAGTGGCGTCAAAACCAGGCCTAGCTGGGCTTACCGGACTTAAAACTATTTCTACATCAGAATGTACTCCATTGGCAGACAAACAAAAACTTTGGTTACTGATATTATTATTGTTATCCGAAAAGTTAATTGAGGCACTTGCCGGTGAGATGTTAAAAGCTGCCGCATTTTCTATGTTTGGAAAAAGGGTATAATTCCCGGAGTCAGCATAAAAGGTACAAGTTCCGTTTGTGTTGGTAAAAGCCGAGCCTGTTCCTTCAGGGCCTGAAAAATCTACCCGAATGTTTGGATGTAACGGGTCATTTAGGTTACAGCCGTTGTTGTTTCCGTCAAAAATTGTGGTACCAATGACAGTATTGTGTGGACCGCCAGGACTGAAAGTACAATAAGAGTTGCTGACAGTAGTTGTCATTCCTAAACCATTTAGCGTAGACTGTATTGAGGCAAGTTGCGCTTCATCCGCACATATATAAGTTAAAGAAGGATTATCGTTTAGCCTTAAAATCGTTTCATTACTACCGTTTTTCATAAATACCTCAGTCAGAAGTGGATTGTTTTGGAACCATAAAGCATGGAGGTTATCCATATTGCTTACGTCTAGCGTTGTAATCAGGTTATCGTTGCAATAAACGCCGTAAAGACGGGGATTATGACTCAAATCAAGAGCTGTCATGCCGTTATTGGCACAAGCTAAAGACCATAGTTCCGGTACTGTACTTAAATCTATTGTTGTAAGCGAATTGGAACTGCAATCCAACCTGCTAAGAATTGGCTGATGACTCAAATCGAGTGTCGTCAGATGGTTTTGGACGCATTGAAGTGTCGAAAGATGCGTTAGATTGCTGATATCAAGTGTTGTTAAATCGTTGGTATCGCAGTTAAGTACTTGAAGTTGGGTTAATGGGCTTACATCAATGGTTGTCATATGGTTTCCGCCACATTGCAATGAAAAAAGATTCGGAAGCTGGCTAAAATCGAGATTTGGTACTTGGTTATTGTTGTAACTTAAATAATAGAGGTTGGACATATTGGTCAAATCAAGTGTCGTAAGCTGGTTGTTATCACAGGATAAATCAGTTATTAAGGTCAATCCGTCAAGATTCAGCGTGGTAAGCGCATTGGAATTGCAGGCAAGCTTTCTTAAATTGGGCATCGTTGAAAGATTCAGTGTACTGATGTTATTATAGGAGCAATCCAAATCGGTTATATTTACCAAGCCGACCATATTTAGGTTTTCCAACTGGTTATACGAATAGTTCAAATTGGTTAGGCTGGTCAATCCTACCAAGTCCAAACTAGTTAACAGATTATGGGAACAGTCTAAATTAGTCAAATGGATAAGGTTGTTAATAGTAAGAGCCGCAATATTATTTTTGGAGCATTTCAAATCTTCCAGTTGCGTCAGGTGATTTACCGATAATGAAGAAAGCATATTGCCATGAGCACCTACGACATTGTCAAAACCATAATTGGAACAGTCAAAATATTTAAGGTTTGTTAAACCACTCAAATCAATTGAAGAAATTTGATTCCCATTGATGTCTACCGTGGTATGGTTGCAAAAATCCAGGTATTCCAAAGCTGTCAAACCGCTAATGTTTAGCGCGGTAAGTTTGTTATTGTTGACGTCCAAATGCTTTAGGTTTGCAGTTCCACTTAAATTCAGTGAAGTCAACAGGTTTTGTCCAACGTTCAAATAAGTCAGATTAGGCAAGTTGCTTAAATTCAAACTGGTAAGTTTATTACCGGCACAAATCAATTCGCTAAGTCCGTTAAGTCCATTTAGGGTTAAACTGGCAAGCTGGTTGTATTGCGGACAATACAATGTTTTAATGGCCGTCGGACCAACTCCGTTTACCGTCAGGCTGGTAATAATGTTGTCGTATGGAGGGACAATTGCGACATAAGCATTAGAATTGAAACCAGATAGGTTTAAAGTGAAAGTGCTTGCCGGTGAGGTTAAATTTAGGTTCTCAAGATTTGGGAAGCCATTAAAAGTCATTTCCGAATTCGACCCGATATATTGTGCATAAGTCAGGGCAGTTAATCCATTTCCATTGATTATTACATTGTTCGGCAGGTAATTACATTCCAGATAATTAAGGTTTGAAAGGCCATTCAAGTTTAATGTGGCAAAGCTGTTTTCACCACAGCCTAATCGGGTAAGCGCAGTATTGCCGCTGAGGTCAAGACTTGTCAACTGATTGTAATAGCAATAAAGCTGAGTAAGGCTCGGCACGTTGCTTACATCAAGGCTGGTAAGCAGGTTGTGGTCGCATTGCAACACCGCAAAACTCGTCAAATTAGCCAGGCTGAGGTTTGAGATCAGGTTGTCATTGCAGGATAATTGCGCAAGATTTGCTAAGCCATTGATGGTTAATGCCTGGATATTGTTATGGCTGCAGTCTAAAAATGTAAGCTGTGGCGTACCAGTTACATCTATATTACTAAGCTGATTATAAGAGCAAAAAAGTAGCGAAAGATTGGATGCTCCCGTTAAATTCAGCGATGTCAGCTGGTTTCGGCTACAAGTTAATTGAGTAAGCGCAGGCAATCCGCTAACATCAAGGGAGTTGAGCGAATTGTAGCTGCAATCCAAACGCGTGAGGTTCGTAAACTCCGAAATCCCGGATAGGTTCGTGATGCCCGATCCCCTGACATTTAGTTGGGTAACGAAAGACGCTTCCCATACCTCAATTTCTCCATCCTGATTCAAATCAACCCTTATTTGGTTTCCAAAAGAATCCATAGCGGTCGGATTGTTATAATCCGCAAGCAGCAACGTGGATTTGAAAGCAAAATCAGGAAAATCGATAAATTGGGCGTTTACCATTCCGGTAACCAGCAGTATAAAGGGTAATAGTTTCTTCATGATTTCTATATTTTTTTTCTTAAAAGTTCTTAATTAGTTCCTGTAGTTTTTCCTTTTTGCTTTGCGCGATGGGAATGTTGGTATTGTCTGCCATAACAACATAACCGCCATCCGATTTTATATAGGATTTCAGATAGGAAAGGTTAATCAAATGGGATTGATGTATACGTTCAAAACCATGTTCGGTCAGCATTTCCTCAAATTCCTTGAGCGTTCTCGAAATCAATAACGGTTTATGGTTTTTGATAAAGAACTCGGTATAATTCACTTTGGCCTCACAGCGAATGATGTCCGAAACGTCAAAAAGATGGATTCCGTCGCTGGTTGAAAGTGCAATCCGTTTGAAATTATCCACTTTTTTGCGGATGTTTTCCAACAGCAGGTCAATGTGTTCAAACGAACTGTTTTTGCCCACAGCTTCCTTGATTTTGGCAATGGTGTTTTGCAATTCCTCAGGGTCAACGGGCTTTAGTATAAAGTCAAGCGCGCTAAATTTAAAAGCCTTTACCGCATATTGTTCATGGGCCGTAATAAACACAATATGGGCATTCGTTTTTCCTTTGGTTTTGGTCAATTGTTCCAAAATGTCAAATCCGGTTCCGTCGGCCAAATGGATATCCAGGAACAACACCTGTGGCTGTAGTTTTCCCAAAAGAGCAACGCCTGTTTTTACGCTTTCGGCTTCGCCAATGATATTGATTTCATTGGTATAACGTTCCAAAAGAGCTTTCAGTCCTGTCCTTAAATGCTTGTCGTCGTCAATTAATACTGCTGTTATCATTGTATGTATTGTATTGGTAATCGTAGTGTAACCCTAGTTCCTACAACCGTGTTGTTTTCTTCTAATTCCCTAATGTCAATCTGTGCCGATTTGGATATGGTGGCTTCCATGATTTCTAATCTTTTCCTGGTAATTTCCAGCGCCATCGATTTGTGTGCCTTCATCGAATTTTCCTTGATGGCAGCCGATTTTGTAATTCCGATTCCGTTGTCCGAAATGGTACAAACCAACTGGCCGTTTTCTACATCAAAATCAACATAAATCACTCCGTTTCCTTCTTTGGGAACCAAACCGTGCAATATGGCATTTTCTACAAATGGCTGGATTAACAAGGGTGGAAGTCCCATATTGAATTCTACTTTTTCACTTGATGCAATCCTAAAGTCAAATTTGTCATGGAAGCGCAGTTGTTCCAATTCAAGGTAATTTTGCAGGCTTTCAATTTCCTTGTCAATCGGGATTAGGGGGTCTTTGGAATACTCCAAAGTCAAACGCATCAGTTTGGAGAATTTTGACAGGTATTTCAATGCCGAATCTGTTCCGTTCTGTACGATGAAGCTTGAAATTGACCCCAAACAATTAAAGACAAAATGCGGATTCATCTGAAGGTGCAATGCTTTCTGCTCGTATTCGGCCACTTCTTTCTGTAATGTCAATCGGCGTTTTACCTGCTGCCTGTTGATTAAAAGGAAAATCAAACCAATAACCAACAGCGTTCCCACTATTGAAAATACCAATAATAAATTCTGGCGTTTGTTCTTTTCCTGAAATAAGGCTTCCTTTTTCTGATATTCGAAATCCATTTCGGCGCGATCAAATTTTTTGGTGCTCTCCATGGTATTAAGGCTGTCTCGTGCAATGACGTAATTTTTGTAATGCTGCAACGCAAGGTCGGGTTGGTTTTGGATATTGTATAGGTCACTCACCAATTTTTCCGAATGATAGATTTGGTCTAATGCTCCAATTTCATTTGCATACTCCAAAGATTGTGAAGCCAACGGCATAGCCTGAGCGTATTTTCCCTGATTGAAATAAAGCGTTCCAAGATTGTACAAGGCCAATGATGCTCCAAATTTGTTCTGGATGCTTTGGTACATTTCCAGCGCCTTTTTGTAATAGGCTTCGGCTTTCGCAGGTTCACTTTTTTTGATGTAATAATCACCCCAATAATTTTGCAGTAGTGCAGATCCTCTTGTGTTTTCAATGGTTTTGAAGAGTTTTTCCGCTTTGGAATAATACGAATAAGCCTGTGGCAGTTTATTGTCTTCAAAATAGATTACCCCAATGTTCGTCAATGTTACCGGCATGGTCTGCTCGCCAATCTCTTCCTGGATTTTCAATGCCTTTTTAAAATACTCCAGCGCTTTGGCATTGTTCCCTCTCGATTTATAGATGATTCCGATATTGTTGTAGGACTTGGAAATACTGACCTTATTATTGATTTTCTGATAGAGTTTGAGCCCGTTCTGATAATTGTCCAAGGACTCATAATAATTGCCTTCCTGAGAAAAAATCACACCTAAGCTCGAATAACATCTGGCCAAACCATAAATATAGGTTTTGTTGTCTTCATCATCCTTTAGCAGAGATTCAAAAATGGCCTTCGCTTTCGCGAATTGCTTTTTGGCTTCGGGATAATCCCCTACGATGATATTTGCATTCCCCTTATTAATGGCAGCATTTGCAAGGCCATCGTTATACTTAATTTTTCTTGCGAAAACCTCTGCTTTAGAAGCATAATAAAAAGAAGAATCTGTATAGCTTTCCTTTAATTCAAATGCAAGCTGGTTGTAGATGTTTACTTTGGCAGTATCCGTTTTGGCCACCTTATAAACCCTTTTCAGGCTGTCGATAACAGTTTGCTGAGACCAAACAGTATGACCTATAAATAATAGGAAGCTATAAAGGATTATTTTGAATGCCGTTTTCAAGACTATTTGATTTTAATTTCTGTAACAAATATATAAGCATTATTCAGTAAAAATTCAACCAATTTTTATTCTGTGGATTTTACTTATTAATACGTGGCTTTTGCCTATTATTTGATTTTCGCCTGTAATTATAATAATAAAAGATACTATATTCAGTATATTTGTAGCTATGGCTTATTGAACCAAAAGCCTATCGTATAGTATGAAAACAAGTTTAACATTAGCACTGGTAATGGGTTGTTTTATTTTCAATACAACCACTGCCCAAAAAAAGACTTCTATGAGTGCCAACGCCAAACCAACCAATACACCTAAAAAAGATGTGGTTTACCAGGTTTTTACCCGTTTATTCGGAAACAAGAATACCACTAATAAACCTTGGGGAACCATTGAGGAAAACGGAGTTGGGAAGTTCAATGACTTTACAGATACTGCTTTGCAGGAAATCAAAAAATTGGGAGTCACTTATATCTGGTACACCGGAGTTCCGCATCACGATGTTATCCGCGATTATACCAAATACGGAATTTCCAATGACGATCCCGATGTGGTAAAAGGCCGTGCAGGCTCACCGTATGCGGTTAAGGATTATTATAATGTGAATCCCGATTTGGCCGTAAATCCCGCAAGAAGGCTCGAAGAATTTGAAGGCCTCATCAAAAGAACACACAACAACGGACTCAAAGTCATCATCGATATTGTTCCCAATCACATTGCCCGCAATTACCACAGTTTGAGCAACCCGAAAGGCGTAACCGATTTTGGTGCAGAAGACAACACTTCTGTTGAATATGCCCGTAACAATAACTTCTATTATATTCCGGGGAAAGCTTTTGAAGTGCCAACTTCGGATAGTTACAAACCTTTAAATGGAGAAAAAAATCCTTTGATTGATGGTAAATTCAATGAGTTTCCGGCAAAATGGACCGGCAATGGTTCACGCCAGGCAAAACCTGATATCAATGACTGGTATGAAACGGTAAAAGTAAACTATGGCATAAAACCTGATGGTTCCAAAGATTTTCCGGAACTTCCTGCAGGTTATGATGAGAAGGATTATAAAGCCCATTATGCTTTTTGGCAGGATAAGGATGTGCCAAGTTCGTGGAAAAAATTCCGTGACATTGCCTTGTATTGGACCGCAAAGGGCGTAGACGGCTTTCGTTATGACATGGCAGAAATGGTTCCTTATGAATTTTGGAGTTATATGAATTCGGCAATCAAGATGAAAAACCCAAAAGCATTTTTGATGGCTGAGGTTTATAATCCGAAGGAATACAGGAATTATATCAAGCTTGGTAAAATGGATTACCTGTACGACAAGGTGGAAACTTATGACCATCTGAAAGCAGTAATCCAAGGAAAAGTAATGCCCGATCCGCTTTCGGACATACAAAAGGGAATGGCAGACATTGAGCACCACATGCTGCACTTTCTGGATAACCATGACGAACAACGTCTAGCCAGCCCGGACTTTGCAGGTACACCAGAAAAAGGAAAGCCTATGATGGTGGTCTCGGCAACGATTAGTTCTTCGCCAACAATGATTTATTTCGGACAGGAAGTAGGAGAGGAAGGAGCTGTTGACGGCGGTTTCGGAAAACCAACACGGACTTCAATATTTGATTATGTAGGCGTTCCCAATCACCAGCGTTGGATGAATGGTGGCAAATTTGACGGCGGCAAGTTAACAGCCAGCGAAAAGCAACTGCGTGATTTTTACAAACGCTTATTGAACTTTACCTTAAAAAGCGATGCATTAATGGGTAAATTCCAGGAAATACAAACGGTAAACCGGGAAAACACACTTCATTACGATCCGGGAATGTATTCTTATGTTCGTTGGTCCGACAAGGAAAAATTAATCATTGTGGTGAATTTCTCGTGGGTGACTACCAGCAGTTTCGAATTAAAAGTCCCAGCCGATGTAATTGCGGCCTGGAAAATAAAGGATGGTCTATACGATGTGAAAGACCAGCTTTACGGAAGTAAGGCCCAGCTTAAGGTTACCGATGGAAAAGGAACGATACAGCTCACGGTAAAACCAAGCGAGAGCCTCATATTCAAAATCTAATAATAGGAACCCTTTCAGAAACGAAAGGGTTTTGTTTTATAATTCATGCTCCACAACTTCCTTTAAACCTTTGAGGATTTTATCCCAACCTTTAACAGAACGGGTATATCTTTTTTCGGAGCCATCTTCGGGGCCTACGTCATCGGTTATGGAAACGGTTGTGACTCCTTTTTCATAAGTTAAGGTATCGGTAACTATGGATTCCCCAGAGGTTTTCGAATTCTTTAATGAATATTTTAAGAGTTTTCCAGGTTCGGCCTCAATGATTTTTCCTTTTAATTCAAATTTGAAAAAGAATAAAAAGGTTCCTTTGAAAGTAATCGGGTTTCCCGGCTTCCAGTTGGAATGGACTTCGCATTTAAAGAAATATTTTTTTGTTTTTTCCGGATTGGTCAGTGCGTCCCAAACAGCTTCGGGCGTTGCCCTGATGGCTATTTTCTTTTTGACTATGTACTCTTTCATGGCAATGGTATTTTACACTAAGGTAAAAACAAAGCCGCTTTATCGAGTTACAATTTTGTTTGACATTGTTATATATCTATAAGTTCTGCGTGGCAAAATCTGAGCAATATGCTTTTATTAAATTCCTCACTTTTCGAAACTCTTCAAAAACTTCGTCATCATTTCCTAGTGCCTTTGCCGGGTCGGGAAAATTATGATGGAATTTTTTAGCCTTGGTTGGAAAAAACGGGCAGTTTTCTTTTGCATTATCACAAACGGTAATCACAAAATCAAAATCAATATTATAGTACTCATCAATATTATTTGAAGTATGGTTTGAAATGTCGATGCCGTCTTCTTTCATGATGGCAATTGCTTTTGGGTTCACTCCGTGCGTTTCAACGCCTGCACTGTAAATCTTGGCTTTGCTGCCTGTAAAATGCCTTAAATAGCCTTCGGCAATCTGACTTCGACAGCTGTTTCCTGTACAAAGGACAAGTACTTTCTTCATCTTAAACAAATAACCAAATTATATTGATAACGCAAAACTTGGGGTCGAAACCAAATAGCAACTGAAGTACCACAACCGATGTTGTTATGACAATTGGCTTCTTGTATTTGGTAAAAAAATTAACAGCAATTTCCATCGGGAGCACAACAAGGAGTTTCTAAATCGGATAAATGGTGTTTTGGTTGTGGAACGCCGCAGTTTTCTTTTGCAAGGCAGGCTGTGGCTTTAGAAAGCAGGATAAAACTTTTTCCATCAAAACCCAAATCATATTTTCCAATGGTTTCCGATTGATACTCGACTTCAATTTCCAAATCTTCCATTTCCAGAACCTTTTCAGAAAGCGCAATTATTTTCTGCAGTTTTCCGGGTTTAAGCCGGTGCTCATAATCATTGGCATCCCAAAGCTGGAAGTTCGCCACCTTTTCTTTTCTTTCTGTTCCACCGCAATCGATAAAGTGTTTTGTGATTACCCCAACTTCGGTAACGTGGAAATGCTCGGGAACAAAAGTTCCGTTTTCCAATTTGAAATCTACAGTTTCTGCAGTTTCCAGGACTTTTTTAATTTCTGATAGTTTCATGATGATATATTTTAATTAACAACAACTGTATTTCTTTTTCATTAAACTGGTCGAGATTACTGAAAAATAAGATTTGAGCGTTTCCAAAGCATTTTGGTCGATGCAGTAACAAATCGCATTTCCTTCGATATTCCCTTTAATCAATCCCGCATTTTTGAGCTCCTTAAGATGTTGCGATACGGTAGGCTGGGCGAGAGGCAGTACATTTACAATGTCGCCACAAATGCAGCTATCCACACTCATCAGGTATTCAATAATGGCAACCCGAGCAGGATGTCCTAAGGCTTTTGCCAAAACGGCAATCTGATTTTGGGTTTCGGTAAAGTGATCTGTTTTGGTTGCTCCCATTTGTGATATTTTTATATTGCAATATTACGATATAGTTTTTAACTGCAAAACAAAAACATAATTTTTTTTGAAAAAAGAAAACCCTCTCATCGCTGAAAGGGTTTCATTGCATTAAAATAATTTTATCCATATTTAAGAAGCTAAAGGTTCTGGAGTTTCCTCTTCTCCGCTGATGGTGTTGTACAATACGTAGTCATTAAACTTGGCTACGTCTGTAGTTTCCCAGATAGACTGCCCTGTATTGGTGTAGCTTACCAAGGTAGTATAAATGGCATTACCTGCTTCCACACGGTCTTCCTGCTCGATGTCGCGGTTACCAATCTGCATTTTCATGTCTACAATCAGGTTGGTGAAATCTTCTGCTAAAATAGTAAGTGCGTTAAGCATTCCTATTGTCACGCCATTTGCGGTAAGTGCAGGCATCATCTCGGTTGCTACACGCACCACTCGTTTCGCAGTGATGATTAAATCGGAATCTGATTGATGCGCGAGTTCATCGGTACCAAACTTTTTATATTTGGGTGTGCCAAACATGTATACTAAGGTTACCCTTGCCATAATGTCCCTGATTGCGTTTCGGACTTCTTCGCCCTTAGCATCCTTGTTTGCCGTTACATTGGTTTGGTTGCCCAATGCCTCTACATCGGTTAAACGTTCTGAGAAAGCAATTATGCTGTCTTTCAAATCGGTTACCAATTGTGGCGTTATTCCATACAATTCAAACTCAGGTTTGTCTCTTTGCATGTAAGCCACTTTTTCCAACCCTTTCGTTACTAGGGTTCCATCCGAAAAATTGTAAAGTCGGATTACGTCTTTTTTTCTCATGATTTCTATTTTTTAAGTTATTAATATTGAAATCGATAAGCCAAACTTTATGCCAATAATACTTACAAAAAACTTAAGGTTAGCTTAAGATTAGTATTACAAGCAGTTAGAAGCTCAATTGAAGGATATAGATGCTGAAAAGAGGCTGTCCGATGAACTGATAGACTCGTCCGATGATTGAATTTTATCTTAAGAAGCAAAGCCGAGCTATTCCGAAAAGTGATTGAGGCTCTCAGAAGTAAGAAAGATGGAGTCCGAAGCATGCCCGCGAGAGTCCGAAGCTCGTTCGAGGGCTGGGAGGGGTTGGAAATGCTGAAAAGTTGGTTTTTTGATTAAAGCCTGGATTGAGCTAATAATCGATTATTCATATTGGTATTTCTTGCCACCATCCTGAACTTCAATTTTGACGATGTCATTAAAAGGTATTTTGCTTTTCAAGCCTAATATCCTAGATTTTTCACCTTTCAGCGTATCGTTCTCCAAGGTAACGGTATCCAGGTAGAGGATTTTACGCTTGCCATCCTTGAGGGTTACGCGCATTTCCACCGATGGGGAATTTTCCATAAACGAAAGCTGACCGTTTTTATCATACACATTCAGGTACTTTAAACTGTTGGCTTTATACTCAATTTTAGAAAATGGTGTAAGCGGATTGTTGACTTTTACATCCTTAAGCGTGTTGGCATTGCTTTCTATAAGTTGTTTTTTGAATTTTTCAGGCTCAATGGTGTAGGTTTTGCAGGATGCCATTAATAGGACTAAGGCGAGTAAGGATAGTTTGGTTTTCATTTATTTTTCTGCTGAATTTTTGCGGTGTAAATATAGAAGGTTTTTGTTGGAAATAATATCGATTAAAAACTGTTTGCGAACCTTTATTTGTATTCTTCAAGAACTGAATAGGCAGACATCCCTGAAAAGGGAATGGCTGCAAAAACCCGATGCTCGAGGATTTCTACGATTTTAATTAGTTGGGAGAATTCCTTTTTTAAGTAGGTTTCTTTTAAGCCGCTTCCTACGGAGAAATACATTTTCTGTGTGTTTTTTGCATAAAAGAAAGCTATTTCATTGTTTTCGGGTTTATGTGTCATTGCCTTGTAACCAATGATGCCGTCTTCAATATAAAAAACCTTAAAAATTATTTTATCTAGTTTAACCGACTTTTCCAAACCTAGTTGTACTGGAGTTAAATCCATTTTAACAACTGAAATGGATCCCTCATTTGACAAAGTGTCTATTTTGATACTTTTTAAATTTTCATATTTGTCGGCTTTTTTTTGACTATAGGTTTGTACCGATAAAAAAAGGATTAGGACTGCCAGTAAGTATTTGTTCTTCATATTTCAATCGTTTAAACTTATCGATATGCAATTACTGCTTAATTTTTTTGTGAATATTTGTTGAGGACTCTTTTATGTTTATCATTTTTCCAAAACATCCTTTACATCCTTAGTTCCCAGCTGTTCAGCCAGGCCAATCAGTATTCCTTCAGGTCCGCGGATGTAGCAGAGTTTATAGATGTCGGCATAATTAACCACTTCGCCCACTAGTTCGGCGCCTTTCTTATAAAGCCTTTCCAGTAGCTCGTCGAGGTTGGTTACTGCAAACATTACGCGCAAATAGCCCAGTGCATTTACAGGAGCATTGCGGTGGTCGGCAATTACATCTGGACTTATGAAACGGGAAAGCTCTAACCTGCTGTTTCCGTCGGGAGTAATCATCATCGCGACTTCAACATTTTGATTGCCCAATCCGGTAACGCTTCCTGCCCATTCTCCGGCAACATTGGCACGCCCTTCGAGCGTCATGCCAAGCTCTTCAAAAAAAGCGATGGCTTCATCAAGGGATTCCACGACGATGCCGACATTGTCCATACGGACTAATTTATTTTTTGCCATTGTTTTAAAATCATTTATTCCTTAGCGCCTTTTTCCTTTACATACCAGGCAAACCACAAGGATACTATTGCCCAGCCCAATATCATGTCGAATACGGTTGATTTTACGTAATGCCATGGGAAATCCCACCAGTTCATTTCGGTAAGGGTGCATTCGAGCAAGGCAAATAATGAAAATGCCATGGAAACGCCAAACCGTTTTCCAAACGAATTGAAGCCACCTGAGAATATTACGAAAGCAACAAGTAGGCAGGCAAGCAAAGAATATAGAAAGCCTTTGAGCATGTAGGAAGGATCCATTCCCGTCATTTGGGTATGGTAAAAAACCATAGCCCAGGGTTTACCCATGCCTTCCTTCATAAGTTTTTCATTTTGGGCCTCGGCATCGGGAGCATTTAGGTCGGCGGAAGGCATCATATAAGCACCGTTTTCAGAAAGATTGCTGTTGAGAGCCTGCATAATGGGAGCCTGGTTAGGTGTGTATTTGCTGAAATCATTGTGGAATCCACCCATCCACGTAATGGTTTGATAGACAAAAAAAATGAGGGCGCCAATAAAGCCGCCGAGGATTACTTTTTTCATATTATGTTTATTTATTGGTTAGTGACAGCAAGATAAGAATTTTATTTTCTTTTGCCTTGATGCAAAAGAAACAAAAAATCAAGGCTTTGAATCTTTGGCGGTCAAATCCATTCTCGAATTCTAAATGAAAAGAACTCACTCGTTTGACAACGAGTTCAGACAGCTTTTCATTTTTACGAATTCTTCGAATATTTGACACTCGCCTGCCAGATTCTAAGGCCATGACACTCTCATTTAGAAAAGATACGATAGGAATTTAGCCTTTAACATACGCCAGTTTCTCCGAAACTTTGCCGTCAACAACCTTAAAAACGTCTACACCTCGAATGTGCCATGGTTTTCCTTCTTTGGTTTTGCGGTAAATCCACCTTACGGTACAGCGGTCACCGGCAGCAAAAATGTCTTCGGCTTCAAAAAAGGCATCGGGATTGGAAGCAAAGAATTTTTCCCAAAACGCCCTAATAGCAACAGCGCCTTCAAAACGGGTTCCATCGGGCATTGGGCTGGTATTTTCAAACAGGCAGTCTTCAGTCATAAAACGCATAACGCCATCTACATCGTGACGGTTGAAAGCTTCGTTGAAATTTTCAACTACAGCCAAAGTCAGCGCGGTTGTTTTTTCGTAATCATTCATCGGTTTTGCTTTTACTGGTTTAGCAACAGCAAGTTACAAAAAATAAACCCTCTCATTGCTGAAAGGGTTTTACATTTATTTCATTATCGTCTGTTTCCGGTCTGGTCCAACAGAGATGATTTTTATTGGGACTTCAACTTCTTTTTCAATAAATTCGATATAGTCCTTTAGCTCTTTTGGCAAACTTTCAAAAGTCGTCAATCCGGTTAAATCCTGTGCCCAGCCTTTAAATTCAGTATAGATTGGAGTAACATTCTCTTCCTCTATATTGAATGGCAGATGGTGGATTACCTCGCCTTTGTAATTATAGCCGGTACAAACTTTCAAGGTCTCAAAGCCCGAAAGCACATCGCCTTTCATCATCATCAATTGGGTTACGCCGTTAATCTGGATGGCATATTTCAGCGCTACCAAATCAAGCCAGCCGCAACGTCTTTTGCGTCCGGTAACCGAACCAAATTCGTTACCCACTTTTGCCATTACATCACCATCATCGCCAAAATCTTCAGTTGGGAACGGTCCTGAACCTACACGTGTAGTATATGCCTTAAAAATCCCAAAGACTTCCTTGATTTTATTGGGTGCAATTCCCAAACCTGTACAGGCTCCGGCTGCAGTGGTGTTTGAAGAAGTCACAAATGGATAAGTCCCGAAATCCACATCAAGCAATGAACCCTGCGCTCCTTCGCAAAGGATTGATTTTCCTTCTTTTTGGGCTTTTGCCAGATACTCCTCGCTGTCGATGAAGTCTAATTTTCGTAAGTCCTCAATGGCTTCAAAAAATTCTTTTTCCAATTCTGGTAAATTGTATTGGATTGCGACATCATAAAAAGCAATCATTTCTTCGTGCTTATTGGCTAAAGCGCGGTATTTATCCTTAAAATCGGCTAATTCAATATCTCCCACACGAATTCCGTTCCTGCCGGTTTTATCCATGTAGGTTGGGCTGATTCCCTTTAAGGTAGAACCAATTTTGGCTTTCCCTTTTGCCGTTTCAGAAGCTGCATCAAGCAAGCGGTGCGTTGGAAGGATTAAATGTGCCTTGCGCGAAATAATCAGTTTTGACTTCAGGTCAAGATTGAATTTGGCCAGGCCGTCAATCTCACTTTTGAAAACCACAGGATCAATCACTACACCATTTCCAATAATATTGATGTTGTTTTTATGGAAAATCCCTGAAGGGATTGTTCTCAAAACGTGTTTGATTCCGTCAAACTCTAAAGTGTGACCCGCGTTTGGTCCGCCCTGGAAACGGGCAATAATGTCGTATTTAGAAGTTAGTACGTCAACGATTTTTCCTTTTCCTTCGTCTCCCCATTGTAATCCGAGTAGTAAGTCTACAGTCATTTTGTGTGTTGTTGTGTGTTTATTGTAATTAGTTGTTTTTGGATTTGCGTTGTTTTTTCTGTGGAGGAAAATCCACTTTTGCGAAATAATTAATACCGCCCAGTATCGCTGCTACGATCAGTCCGGAGATTAGGGTTTTAAACATAAAGAGAAAATTAAACCCTGAAAAATCGTCCATCATTTGGAAAGCTGCCTTGTACACTATATAGAACATGAATGTGTAGACAAACGTTTTTTGAAAATAGTGTTTAGGCTGCATATATTTGAAATTACTCTTTTTTGTTTGCGTAAAAATACAAGGAGTGGTTGTGGATTTCGATGCCAAATATCTCTTCAATAGTCTGCTTGATGGTTTGTATCCTTGGGTCACAGAATTCGATTACTTCACCGGTATCGGTCATGATGATATGGTCGTGCTGTTTGTCAAAATAGGACTTTTCATAATGCGCCTGATTTTGCCCGAACTGATGTTTGCGCACTAGGCCGCAATCCAGTAAAAGTTCAATCGTATTGTATAAGGTAGCACGCGACACGCGGTAGTTTTTGTTCTTCATCTTGATATACAGGTTCTCGATATCAAAATGTTCCTCGCTATCATAAATTTCCTGAAGAATAGCATAGCGCTCAGGCGTTTTGCGGTGTCCTTTGTTTTCAAGATACAGGGTAAAAACATTCTTTACCGTCTCTTGATTTTTGATGTTATCTGATGAAATTAGTGTCATGGGACAAAGATAATCTATAATTAATAATTGACAATAGATAATTGATAATTAGGCTTTGCTTGAGTCGTTTTCTAGTTTTTCCAAGGTTTTGGCAATGCGGATAATTTTTTCATCATCGGTTTTGGCCGAAAAAATCCATTCGGTTATTTCCTTTTTCTGCTGTTCGGGATAACTTTCAAAAAGCTGTAACAGTTTTGGTTCTTCGCGAAGGCAGGCCAAAAAATCTTCGGGAATTACCATTTGTGGTTCGTCGAGGAATAAGACTAGTTTTACGGTATCGCCCTGTTCTTTTTTGATGGCTTTCCTGATTTCCGCTTTAACCGCAAGGAAAGTACCTTTCTTCATTGCCCAAATATGAAAATCCTTGAGTTCGTAGCTGTCAATAAAACCGCGAACGCGAACCGTGCTGTTCTTTTTTTTGGGAAGATGTGTCATGACCGGCATCCTGATGAAAGTCCAGCTTCCCTTGATTTCCGGTTTTTCCAGAAGGCAATAATCATCAAAGATGGGTTGTTCCATTTTTTAATTCGTATACACTCTGGTTACTTTATCAATTCCGTCAATCTTCTTGATGTTTTCAATAAGTTTTTTCAGGATGGCATTGTTCTGTACAATTACTGCAACCTGGCCATTGAAAATCCCTGCTTCACCACTCAGCGAAATGCTTTGGATGTTTACGTGCATATTGTTCGAAATTACTTTGGTCAGCTCATTGGTTAATCCCAAACTATCCATACCTGTAATTTTAAGGATGGCTTTGAATTCCTGTTGGGATGAATCGATCCACTTTGCCTGCATGATTCGGTAGGCGTAATTGGATTGCAGCGTAATCGCATTTGGGCAATCTTTTTTATGGACTTTTATCCCTTCGTTAATGGTAATAAAACCAAATACTTCATCACCTGGAATTGGGTTGCAGCAGGAAGACAATTTATAATCGAGTTTATCCTGTTCCGGGCCAAAAACCAGCATGTCATAATTGCTGTTCAGTACCGGTTTGTGGATGTCATCAGGGTTTGAGCTAGGTGAACGCTTAATTTTACTTTTGAAAAAATTCATCAGCGTATTACTTTTCTGCGCGGCAAAATCCTTGAGCTGCTGATTTTCAATCGATCCAATCCCGACGCGGTAAAACAAGTCAAGGCTGGTTTTTAACCCAAAGAAATTGACCAATTCGTTAATGACGCTTTCACTCAGAGTAATTTTTAAATGCTTCAATTTTCGGGTCAGTAATTCCCTTCCATCTTCGGCAATTTTCTTGGTATTTTCGTTAAGGACATTCCTGATTTTATTTTTGGCACGTGAGGTAGTGACATAATCAAGCCAGTTGATGGTTGGTTTTTGATGTATTGAAGTGATGATTTCGATTTGATCACCACTTTTGAGCTCGTGATTTAATGGAACCAATTTTCCGTTAACCCGTGTTCCTCTCGTTTTGATTCCGATTTCGGAATGGATGCTGAAGGCAAAATCGAGTGAAGTCGCGCCTTTTGGCAATGATTTTATTTCCCCTTTTGGCGTAAAGACAAAGATTTCCTTGGCGTAAAGATTCATTTTAAAGTCTTCTACAAAGTCCACCGCGTTGGTTTCTGAGCTTTCCAAAGCTTCCTTCAAAAGATTCAGCCAGGTATCCAAACCGGTTTCTTCGGTTGCGCCGTTTTTGTATTTGTAATGCGCGGCATAACCTTTTTCGGCAATTTCATCCATACGTTCACTTCGCACCTGAATCTCGACCCAGCGTCCTTTAGGCCCCATAACGGTAATGTGCAAAGCTTCATATCCTGTAGATTTTGGAGATGAAATCCAATCGCGCAGACGACTCGGGCTCGGACGATAATGGTCGGTGACGATAGAATAGATTTTCCAGGCAAGGAACTTCTCATCGTGCAGGTTGGATTTGTAAATGATGCGAAGGGCAAACTTGTCATAGACTTCATCAAAAGTCACATTCTGCGCCGCCATTTTCCTGCGAATGGAATAAATGGATTTTGGTCGGCCTTTCATAGTATATTCAACACCTTCCTCGTCAAGCGATTTTTTTAAAACATCAGAAATGGTTTTGATGTAGGCATCCTGTTCTTCCTTGGTTTCCTTAATCTTGCTGACAATATCCTTGTAAACTTCGGGCTCAGTATATTTTAGGCCAAGGTCTTCCAGCTTTGTTTTTATATTGTAAAGTCCCAGCCTGTGCGCCAAAGGAGCATAAATGTAAAGCGTTTCAGAAGCAATCTTCACCTGCTTGTAATCGGGCATTGAATCCATCGTCTGCATATTGTGCAAACGGTCAGCAATTTTTATCAAAATTACACGAACATCATCATTGAGTGTCAATAGCATTTTTCGGAAGTTTTCCGCCTGCATTGAAATGTTCATGTCTTTTTTAACCTGTGAAATCTTGGTCAGTCCTTCAACCAAATGCGCAATTTTGGGATTGAACATCTTCTCGATTTCTTCAATCGTAACATCAGTATCTTCAACAACATCATGCATTAAAGCGGCCGCAATACTTGTGGCTCCAAGACCAATGTCTGCAGCTACAATTTTGGCAACGCCAATTGGATGGAAAATATAAGCCTCACCTGATTTTCGTCGTTGGTCCTTATGGGCTTCAACGGCAACATCAAAGGCTTTTCGTATGAGTTTTTTATCAGAATCGGTAAGTGTTTGATAACTTATGCGAAGTAATTCTTTGTATTCTCGGGCAATTGCTTTTTTTTCTTCTTCTAAATCTATTTCAATCATAGCATGTTCAATCTATTAGCTAAAAATAAGCATTACAATTGAACTGTGCAAATGATTTGCAGGCTATCGGTTTTGCGGTTTAGTTTACCCGATTAAAATCCAGATCATGGAAATCATAGCTAAAATCGGTCAGTGGCGAGATGGCTTTCATTTTGAAATGGTTAGCATCCGGATCAAAGAAAATAAAGCTGTCGGCATGGAAACTTCTCACATTCCATTTTACTGCAAAAGTATTGTCTTTGTAATAAAAAATTTCTCCCATCAATCTTGAAGAACGTTTCGAAGCGAAATATAACCTGCCTTTTTTCTCAAAAAGCGAAACGTCTCCAAACCAATTATCCTTAAAGGTTCCAACGTATTTTTTGAAGTCGGTTTTTAGGGTTTTATCCTTTAGGTTCTTCGCTGCAGTTTCCCAAACTTCGTCGGTAATCTTATCCGCATCGTCTTCTTTCTGCCTTCTGTCGGCACTTAAAGTCAGTACGTGATCCGGATTTGTAATGCCCAAATAACGGTCTTTTATTGTATTCGAAATCGCGGTAAACGAAGCGCCGGATTGCTGGTTGGTTAGTACAATTATCCCTAACTGAAGTTCAGGGATCATCAGTGTTTGTGTAACAATTCCGTCCAAAGCGCCGGAATGTGAAACCTGTAAATAGCCATTAATGTCTTCTACACGCCATCCCAAAGCGTAATTCCTGAATAAGGTTTTATAAGGTTTGGTATTGCTGAGCGGCATGATGGTTTGTGGTTTCCACATTTCATCGTGCTGTTTTTTGCTGAATAACTGTTGGTTGTTGTACTTCCCGTCATTTAACTGAACAATCAGCCATTTGCTCAAATCATTCACCGAGGAATAAATTCCGGCTGCAGCATCAAAAATGTGATTGGTATAACGCGGAATGACCTCGAGTTTTCCATTGGTTGGAACATGCGGAACTATGGTATTGGTGGTGTCTTTCAAACGCGACCAGGAACAGGCACTTTTATCCATTCCGATTGGGTTCATAATTCGGGTTTCTACAAATTCGCACCACGATTTACCGGAAACCTTTTCGATGACTTCGCCAGCAATGACATACAACAGATTATCATAGTCATATTTGGTCCGGAACGCAGAAACAGGTTTTAAATATTGAATATTTTTTACAATATCTTTGGGTGTAAAATCATGTCCGTCGGGCCAAATCATTAAATCACCTGCGCCTAAACCCAAACCACTGCGGTGTGTCAGTAAATCACGAATGGTAAATTCATTGGTCACATAGTCATTGTACATTTTGAATTCCGGAAGGTATTTGATAACCTTGTCATCCCAATTGATTTTTCCTTCGTCAACGAGGATTGCCAAAGCTGCCGAGGTAAACGATTTGCTGTTGGAAGCTACGCCAAAAAGCGTATTGGCATCAACCTTTTGACCGGTCTTGATGTTGGTAACACCATATCCTTTTGCCAAAACAATTTTTCCATCCTTTACAATTCCGACGGCAATTCCGGGAACATTAAAGGTTTTCAGGGTTTTCTCAACCAAGGCATCAACTTCGGATTCAGAAATCTGGGCAGAAACAACAAAGTTTGCCAATACAAGCAGCAGCACTAATTTAAATCTCATTGTTTAAATTTTAATAAATTAAAATCCTCTCTGGCGTCTTGCTTCAAAAATCAAAATTGCTGCAGCGACAGAAACATTCATGCTGTCAATTTCGCCCTGCATCGGGATAATGATGTTCTGGGTAGCTTTTTCGCGCCAAAGCTGGGTTAATCCCGTGGCTTCTGTGCCAACGGCCAATGCTGTAGGTAAGGTGTAGTTTTGGGTGTGGTATGAGGTAGAATTCTGTAGCGTAGCGCTATAGAAATTGATATTGTTTTTGAGTAAAAAATCGATGACTTCTTCAGTTGTTCCGGTTGCAATCTGATTGGTAAACAGACAGCCAACGCTGGAGCGCACAATATTCGGATTGTATAAATCGGTTTTTGGATTGGCAATGATTACGGCATCAACATTCGCAGCATCACAGGTACGCAGGACAGCGCCAATGTTTCCCGGTTTTTCGATGGCTTCCATTACTAAAATCAACGGGTTTTCGGGAAGTTTTAAATCGGATAGCTGCAGTGCTTTGGTTTTGGCTACAGCCAAAATGCCTTCAGTTGTATCGCGATAAGCCAGTTTTTGATAGACTTCTTTTGAAATTTCAATCACTTCCGAATTGTTACTGAGCTTTTTGATTTGTGTTTCGGAAACCAATTCAGGAAGGAAAAGGATTGTTTCGATTTCGTATTTCCCTTTGATGGCAAGTTCAATTTCGCGCATTCCCTCAATCAGGAAAGTGCCTGATTGTTTTCTGGCTTTGGCTTTTTCCTGAAGCTGCATCAGTGATTTTACAAACGGATTTTGCGAAGAAGAAATTTGTTTCATAAAGGTGAAGCCACTTTTAACGCACTAATTGACATGTCAAATATACACTCTTTTTTTAATGGTTTATATATAAAAATCCTTTAAGCGGTTCGGGGTAATCAACATCGTTTAAAAATAGCAGGTAGAAATAAGTGCCATCGGTAGCATTCTTGCCGCTAAAACCATCCTTGATATGGCCATCCCAGTCTTCTGTATTGTTGTTTCCTGTCCAGACTAATCTTCCCCAACGATTATAAACTTCCAACTTGAAATCCATAAAAATGTTGCGTAATCCTGCTATAAAAAAAGTTTCGTTATAGCTGTCGTTGTTGGCTGAAATATAATTGTAAACCGTTGGTGGGCAATTCCGGGTAGTAAGTAAAAATGAAGTAATACTAAAACAATTGTCATTGTAAATGCGCACAAAAATTTCTTTTGGTGTTGTGGCTGCGATATAATTATTTGGGTCGGATATCGCGTTTGCACCTATAGCAGCATCATCGTAAGTTTCATGAAAACTCACATGGTCTTCGGGATTTGTTTTGACTAAATTTTCATAAGATGTAAAGTCGAAAGTACCACGAGTAAAGCTTTCGTTGCAGGAAACCAAAGGCTCCAAAGTGTTGAATGTTGGGGAAACCCAAAGCGAGACAGGAATTATTGCGCTGTTATTATTCGTTTCATTGAGCTCGGCGACAATTCCGGTTCCGTTACCGGTATCATCAACAACTACGGTTATTTCAAAATCCAGCGGAACAGTATCGGGAATAACCATTGTTAAATGAAAACTCATACTGTCGTCAATATCGATAGGAAGTGTGGTTTCATCAAAAGCGGTGAATACGCCATCAACATAAATGGCAATAGGCGTTCCGGCTGGCAATGGATTGGTAGCATTCAAATTGGAAACCGTATAATTCAACGTGATAGTCCTCGAATCACATTCCTGTTCAACGGAATCTACAACAACTGTGGCATCGGGTAACTGGCTGTTTAATTTGGTCACAATGGCGTTGATTAACACATAATCACGTGCAGTGGTCATGTCTATCGTGGCAGAGGTGTTGCCAATGGTTATAAAATTCTGTATCGGATAAATATCCAAATCCATATTATTCAACTGGCTGTTTCCGGTAATATTGTTCGTGCCATTAAAAGGATTGCCAACAGGATTCAGCGCATCGCTCAAAGCATGATTGTTGATCAGCAAGGATTCCTGGCTAAAAATATTGGCATCGCCTTCCCAGGCAATAAAGCCCAATTTGGCACCTGAATTATCCAAAACATTCAAATTCCCCAGATTAATGGTCAAATGATCCACCACAACATCAGGATTTGGGCTTGATAAAGCTTCCAATCCGTCATAAACATTCAGTTGATTAAGAGGTAATGAAGGATTCTTATATACAATTACGATTGCCCATCCTGCAAAATTGGTTGCATTATTACAATAATGTGTGTCGTCAAAAAAAGGATTTACGTCAAGCTCTGTCAAAGTATACAAACCGTTACCTGTTGCCTGGAGTTGTGCCGTTACATCTGCAAAAGCACTAAAGAACGGACGTGTAAAGAATTCGGGGAAAGTAATGGTTTGTATTGCTGAAAAACTGCGTTCAGAAGTAATGTCGACTCCGTTCAGTTTCACATCAAAATCTCCGGTTCCTGAGCCAGCCCAATATAAATATGCCCTTTCAATAACATCGTTCGGCCCTAAATTTAGCGTCGCATCTGAACTAGGCAAGGTCACACACGGCGCTCCGGTACCATTGGGGAATTCATTTAAAGTGTTACCGATAAAGGTAAAATCAAAACGCCCATTGAACTGATTGTATAAAGAAACATTCTGTCCATTTGTTTTAAAAATGAAGCAAAACAGCAAAATAAAAAGCAAAGAGTAACGTTCTAATCTCAAAGCAAATGGGTTAAAGAGCTAAAATTAAACAATTATTTCCGAAAATGGAATTTTTGATAAGGGCTACTTTTTTAAAAATAAATGATTAATTTTCCAATGTCTAAAAATCTCATGTGAAAAACTATACAGTCAGACGTTATGCTTCGGAAGATTTTGCGGTTTGGAATGCCTTTATAAGCACAGCCAACAATGCAACTTTTCTTTTTCACCGCGATTTTATGGAGTATCATAAAGACCGTTTTGAAGATTTTTCACTGATGGTTTTCGATGAGGAAAACCTTGTTTCCGTAATACCGGCAAATAGGGCTGGAGTTGCTGTTTATTCACATCAGGGACTGACTTATGGAGGTTTTGTTTTTGATGCCAAAATCAGGCTTGGAGCAGTGCTTGACATTGCTAAAAACGTTTTGCAGTTTTTGAATCAAAACGGAATCAGCACTTTCCAATTGAAATTGGTTCCGTCCATTTACAACCACTATTTTGCCGAAGCTATTGAATATGCCCTTTTTTTGACCGAAGCCAAACTGGTTCGTAGGGATTGCCTTTCGGTTATCGATATGACGAAACCTTTTTCGTTTACCAAAACAAGAAAGGAAAGCATTCGTCGTGGGGAAAAGAACCATTTGGAAATTAAGGAGGAATTGGAATTTGATTTGTTCTGGAACGAAATCCTAATCCCGAACCTCGATAAAAAGCACAGCGCAAAACCGGTTCATACAGCGGCCGAAATTATAAGGCTGCAACAAAAATTCCCAAAAAACATCCGTCATTTCAATGTGTACCATCAAGGTAAAATTGTAGCTGGGACAACCATTTTCATAACCGATAAAGTGGCGCATCCACAGTATATTTCAGGGAATCCGCAGAAGAATGAATTGGGCAGCCTCGATTATCTTTATAATCATCTGATAACTGATATTTTCAAGGATAAAAACTTCTTTGATTTTGGACCGTCACATGAAGAAAACGGAAAGAAAATCAATGAAGGAATACTGTTCTGGAAGGAAACATTTGGAGCCAAAACCACCGTTCAGGATTATTACCAGGTTGCAACCGAAAATTTTCCATTGTTAGAAAACGTTTTGATAAAATAATATTGATGACCGATTCAAAATCATCTTACCGCCAAATCATAAAATCAACTTCAATTTTTGGAGGCGTTCAGGTGTTCAATATGATTATCTCATTGATTAGGTCAAAAATCATTGCAATACTAATTGGCCCAGCAGGAATTGGGCTTATCGGCCTGTTGAATTCGGCACTAAACCTCATTGCAAGTTTTACAAATGCCGGAATTGAAACCAGTGGTGTCAAGGCTGTTTCGACGGTCAGCCATGATGTGAAATTATTGGCAAAGGAAGTGTCCATCCTAAACAGGCTCATTTGGATCACCGGTATTTTAGGTTCGGTCACCGTTGTGGTTTTATCGCCTTTGTTGAGCCAGGTCACCTTTGGTTCAACCGACAAAACCCTATCATTTATCCTAATAGCAATAACCTTGTTGTTTAAGCAGTTGACCAGTGGTAACTTGTTGGTTTTGCAGGGATTGAGTAAAATAAAGTATCTGGCGCAGGCCAATTTTTATGGGAATTTATTCGGCCTGCTGATTTCAGTACCTTTGTATTATTATCTGAAAATTGACGGAATCATTCCTTCGATTGTTGGTTCTTCATTGATTGCAATGCTCATCGCCCTGATTTTTAGGCAGAAAATCAGGATTGGAAGTGTCGCGCTGAGCAATAAAGAAGTCTTTAGCGAAGGCAGGCATTTGATCATACTTGGGTTTTCACTGAGTTTTATTGGTTTGCTGACCACTTTGTCTTCGTATCTGCTTCAGGTTTTCATCAGCAATTTCAAAAATGTCACCGAAGTTGGTTTTTACACTGCAGGATTTACGATTCTGAATACTTATGTTGGTGTGATTTTCACCGCAATGGCAACCGATTATTATCCAAGGCTCGCCAAAATCTGCAATGACAATTCGCTCGTGAAGAAACTGGTTAAAGAACAATCAGAAATAGCCATTTTGCTCTTAACGCCGATTGTTGTACTATTTTTGGTTTTTGCGCCAACAGTGATTAAAGTACTTTATTCGGATGAATTTTTACCGATTGTGCCGCTTGTCTGTTGGGGAATCCTTGGAATGGTGATTAAGGCTGTTTCGTGGTCAATGGGTTATATTCTGATTGCAAAAGGGCATTCCCGGATTTTTGTCAAAACATCGATTGGTTTCAACACGGTTTTCCTGATTATCAATATTCTGGGCTTTTATTATTACGGGCTTGAAGGCTTGGGAATTACATTTTTAGTGAACTATCTGATCCATTTCATTGTGCTGAAAATGATAGTTTCCAAACGATACGATTTCTCTTTTGATGCCGGATTTTACAGGCTGTTTTTGTATTGCCTATGCATTTGTGCTGCGGCTTTTTTGTGTTTGTCAATCGACTTAGTTTTCCTAAAATATTCGCTGTTGTCAATTTTAATCTTAATTTCGCTATGTTTTTCATGGATTCAATTGAACAAACGATTGCATTTCAAGGATTTCATTTCAGGAAAAAATAACTAGTATGGGAGGCTTTTATCAAAAATTGAAATTCTATTATTCCATCAACTGGATCAAAACGCTGTATTTCAATTTCAGTAAATTCCCATTTGATACCGCACAAAAGCTTCCGGTTTATTTTTATGGAAGTGTAAAGTTCAAGGATATTTCAGGCGAAATACAGATTAATGCTCCAATAAAAACCGGAATGATTGGTTTTGGGCAACCTTACGAAATTATCTCACGCTCAAAAGGAATAGCTGAATTCAACTTGGAAGGGAAGATTACTTTTAACGGCCATGTACAATTTGGAAAAGATTATCTCGTTCATATCGCTCCGGGAGCACAGCTTGAAATGGGGAATATGGCTTCTTTGGGTCACAGCGGAAAAATCATTTGTTACCACAAAATCACTTTTGGCAATTACGCCCGGATTGGTTATGAATCACAGCTTGCCGATACAACGGTGCATCAGATGATTAATACCATTACCAATGAAAAATATCCGATGACCGGACCAATAAATATTGGCAATTACAATTATATCAGCAACAGGGTTACCATTTTGGCCAACACCAATACTCCCGATTTTTGTACGGTAGCTTCCAACAGTGTATGCGCAAAAGATTATACCTCGCTTGGGAATAATATCCTTTTGGGAGGAATTCCGGTCGAACTTTTAAAAACAAATATTTCACGGGATTGGGAAGGAGAGATGAAGCAGCTTGAAAAATGGCTGATTGTTTAACTCCAGGCATCAAGGTATTTCTGCGCTGTTTTTATATAATCATGTTCCTTTTCTATAAAAGACCTGGCACGTTTTCCAATGGCTTTTATTTCATCCGGATTTTCAATTAAAGAAGACAATTCAGCTACGAGATAGTCCACATCGGGCAAACCATTTATGGCAACTTTTTCAGTTAGCTTATATTGTTTTTCAAACAATTCACTGGCATTGGTAAAAACGGCTTTTCCTTTGGTCATGCCTTCCAAACCATTGCTTCCCTGATCGTGTCCGTACAATTGATCGAGTAAAATATGCGCCCTGTCGTACAGGTTTATGAATTGGTTATAAGGCAGGTTTTCAGAAGTCAGGATTTCAACTTTCGAACCATATTTTTGTTTGATGATTTCGAGGGCTTTTTCAAAAAAATCATTTCCTTTCTTGAAATAACTTTCGCGGTTAATGCCGTGGAAAATGATAATCCGGTCACTTATTTCCATTTCTCTTTTAGGAAACTTTTCGAGGTTCATCGGACTTGGAATCAGCCCCAAATACTGTGGATGATTTTGCAGCGGAAGATGGTAATCCACATCAGTCGCAATTACGCCCTGTATGTTTTGATAAATGTAATGATGCAGTTTTTCAAAAGGCTTCGTCCTGAATTTAAGTACATTCGAGAAGTTTTTATCCGCAATCTTTCCCGCAAGGTAAGGCTGTACAATCGAAGGATTTTCGGGGTGTTCAAAATTGTAATTCACATACATATAATCGTCGCCACTCGAAAGCAAAAACACTTTTTTATTGTGGGCAAAAATGAACTCCAGAATCTTTTTCTCATACTTCAGATTACAGAAAAAACTATTTTCATTAATCAACTGAACGACATCAAAATTTTTAAAATGTTCGCGCTTTTTCCGGAATTGACGATAGGTGAGATACGAAGAGATATCAAAACCTGTGACAACCAAAACAATCAGTTTGATCTTTTTAAGCCAGCCCGAATCCCATTTTTTCTCTAATGGAAAATCGACCTGGAAATCCTTGAAACCATCTTTGAAACCCAAAATGGTAACGTCATTTCCAAGCTTTTGCAGTCCTTCTTTTAAGGAATTGTGCAATCTGCTGTATTCTCCAATGAGTAAAATCTTCATTTCTTTCTATATTTGGCAAATAGAACTGCAATATAAGTAACAAATGAAAAACAACAACAAAATTGCCATAGTTTCCGCATCACTTGGTATTGGTGGCGCTGAGCGGTTTGCAGGTTTGTTGAGTTTGATGTTGCAGGACTTGGGTTATGAAGTGCACCATATCATCATTTTAGATCATGTTGATTATGAGTATAAAGGAACTTTGGTCAATCTTGGAAAATTGTTTGCCAATGAGAAGGGTGTTTTCCGTGCTTTGAAAAAAGGAAAATATATAGCGAAATATTTATCAGAAAATGAGATACAGACAGTAATTGACAACCGTTCAAGACCTGTTTTTATCCGTGAGGTTTTCACCAAATGGATTTATGGAAACCGCAAAACGTATTTCATGATCCACAGTTACAATCTTGAAATGTACTTTTCAAAATTTTCACTTGGCGCAGGTTATTTGTATAAGGAAGCAGCCAAATTGGTTTGCGTTTCAAAAGATATTGAAAACAGGATTCAGGCAAAATACAATCTGGATAATACCACAACCATCCATAATCCGGTCGCGTTTCCTGAAACAACTTATCAATTGCCGAATCTAATCCCGAAAAATTATATCCTATTTTTTGGCAGGTTTGAGGAAGAAATCAAAAACTTTACGCTCATGCTCAATTCGTTTAAGCTTTCTAAGGTTTATAGCAAAGGGACAATGTTGTTGTTGATAGGCGATGGCTCAGACAAGGATTGGATTCAGGCCAAAATAAAGGAATTGCAATTGGAATCTTTTGTGTTGGTGCTGCCTTTCCAAAAAAACATAACGGCTTTTGTACAAAATGCAAAAAGCACCATCCTTACCAGTCATTTTGAAGGTTTCCCAATGAGCATTGTAGAGTCGCTGGCAGCCGGAACGCCTGTGATTTCAGTTGATTGCGAGAGTGGTCCACAGGAAATCATCAGGAATAATCATAACGGATTATTGGTTCCAAATTATAATGAGGCAGCCTTGGCACAAGCTATTTCCAATATGGTTTTTGATGAAGATTTGCATCAAACCTGTAAAAATAATGCGCAAAAAAGCGTAGAACATTTATCTTTGACAAACATTGCAAAGCAATGGGAACATTTATTAGCCCAAAATTAATGACAACCATACACGACTCCATTGTTCTTGATATTGCCAAAGTCCACGATACACGTGGTAATCTCTCCGTAATTCAGGGAGATGCACTTCCGTTTGAAATGAAACGCGTTTATTATCTTTATGATATTCCGAGTGGAGGAAGGCGTGGCGGGCATTCGCACAAGGAATGCCAGGAACTTTTAGTGGCGTTGAGCGGAAGTTTTGATGTGATTATCAATGACGGCAGCGAACAAAAAACGGTCACACTCAATAAACCCAATATTGGATTGTTGATTCCGAATGGCCTTTGGCGTGAATTGGAAAATTTTTCTTCGGGTTCAGTCTGCCTGGTATTGGCTTCGGCAATTTTTGAAGAGGAAGATTATATCCGCAATTTTGACGATTACAAGTTATCTAAAAACAGAATTCCCTAACAATTGCTGAGAAGCAAGAAGCATC
Source organism: Flavobacterium wongokense (assembly GCF_021608265.1). Taxonomy (GTDB): domain Bacteria; phylum Bacteroidota; class Bacteroidia; order Flavobacteriales; family Flavobacteriaceae; genus Flavobacterium; species Flavobacterium wongokense. Next base: position 47,312 of record NZ_JAKIHP010000001.1, on the reverse strand, counting down.
CTTATTGCGAAAGCAGGCAGTTGAAGCAGGATTCTTTTCTTTTGGCTTAGATTTTTCAAATCAATTCCGGAATAGATTTCGCGCGCTGTGGCTGAATCACCGCTGAGTCTGCATTTTATTACTGCCGAAAACCGGTTCAAATCCATGTATTTTTTCAAGGCAGGGTTTTTCTTTTCTTCCAAAGCGTATTTTTCAAAAGTATATTTTTCAAAAAAATAGTTTTGATTTCGGGAAATACTTGAGGCATCATAAACATAGCGCGCCAAGATTTCGTTTATAAAAACAATCTGAAACTGCAGCCCAATCCTAATCCACAATTCGGTGTCTTCACCATGCTTTATTTTGGTGTCAAAAACACCCACTTTTTCAAAAACGTTTTTGTGGATGCAGACGCTGGAAGTCCATAAAACACATTCCTTTTGACTGGCTTCAAAAAAATCGACAATTTCAAAATCAGATTTTTTCGGAATGGAATAATGCGCTTTGAGGAGTTTGTTGGACGTTTCAATTTCAATGGCTGCAGCAAATACTTTCTGCTCTGGAAGTTCAGCAATAAACCGATGCATCGTTTTCAAAAAATCGGGATACCAATAATCATCGGCATCAAGAAAACAGATAAAATCTGCCGTTGCTTTTTCAATCCCAAAGTTTCGGGCAATGGCAACGCCTTCATTTTTTTTATGGAAATAACGAATCCTGTCATCCTGTATTGCTAAAATTTCTACTTCACTTCCATCTGTTGAACCGTCATTTACTACAATAACCTCGAAGTCGGAAAAGGGTTGCGCTAAAACACTTTGCAATGTTTTGGCAACAAATTTTTCTTTGTTAAATACCGGTATGACTATTGAAAAATAAGGCATCAGCGTGAATTTAATTGACAAAAGTAACCTAATTTATAAAGCAGGAATAAGTTTAGTGACGGACTTTTGGAAAGCAGGTTTTTGGTTAAAACACCTTCAAATTTTTTAAAAAGGAAAGCTACCGTTTTCCGCAAACCCAAATTCGAAACCTGCTGATAGGTTTTGACTAACGAAGTATGGTCATCGCTGAAAACTTTCCGGTCAAGCAGCAGCTTTAAATTGGAGAGCGATTCTTTTGTCTTTTCGAGGAATACGGCCGAATTTTCCAATTGCAGATGGTAAGCGGCATTTTCTATTTGGGTAATCGTAATGTTATTTTGCTGAAAATCATTGATCAGCACGATGTCTTCATAGCCATATTGGACTAGTTTTTCATCAAAGGGGAACTTTTGGATGATTTCCTTTTTTACCAGGAAATTGGACATCAGCGAATGCCTGTAGGGAAACCTGATTCTTTTTTCCAAAGGGATTTCTTCCCTTTTTTTTCCATAAACCCAACGAAGCATTTCGTCGGTTTTAGGTTGTTCCTTGCGATAGGCAATTCCACCATAAACTGCCTGCAGTGAATCATTTTTGATGCTTTCGACATATTTTCTGATGAAGTCGGAATGCTGTGGAAGCATATCGCAATCCAAAAACAAATGCCATGGATATTGGGCTTTCATTACCAATGAATTCCTGTTTTGTCCACGACCAAGTGTAATTTCATTGCGTTCAAAACGGCAATTCGGAATCTGATTGATCCCTGAATTTTGCGAAGTATTTTCATTGACAGGAGAAGCGTCATCCTGCACAATGATTTCGAATTCAATGTTTTCCAAAACTGCCTGGCTGTGCAATTCCTTAGCCAATGGCAGGGTATTGTAGTTATAGCTTGGAATTAGAATTGAAATCATTCAGGAAGCGGAATTAAATAATATATTTACAAAGAAAATATATTTTTCGGCAAGTATGGATTTTTTGAAAAAATATAAATACCACATTTTTATACTCTTTATTGCGATAAGCTGGATTTCAGTATTCGATTTTGTAACCCAAATGAGCATTCAGGGTGTGATGCACTCGGATTCGTTTAACTATCAGGAAGCAGCAAAAAACCTTTACGTTTTTTATAAAGGTCATATTTACAGGCCGATCTTAATGTCGGCAATTACAGGAATTCCCTATTTGTTTGGAGGTTCTGATGAGAGTATTTTCAGCTTTAGCTTTTATGTTAATCTGTTTTGCTGGCTGGCTTCATTCCTGCTTTTTTTCGAAATCCTGAAATCGTACGTAAAACCAAAGGCAGCTTTCGTTTTTACTCTTTTGGCAATTTTAATCATAGGGAATACGGTGCATGTTTTTCACCTGCTTACCGAAACGATTTATCAATTTTTTATCGTTTCCGCCTTTTATTTATTGGTTCGATATTATAAAACGAAAACGTTTTGGTATTTGTCTTTTTCGGTTTCCATTTTCCTGGCGAGCATGCTGATAAAACCTGGTTCCAAGTTTTTGGCAATCGTCATAACGCTTTATTTCATTAAGGAAATCATCAAAAATTATAAATCGAAAAGCATGTTTTTGATTTATGGCAGCCTTTTGATGATAGCAATTCAATGTGGTGGAATGAAGTACCAGTTTGGGAGCTTTACCATTAGTTATATCGATTCGGTGACCTATTACGATTATATCGGAAGCAAGGCTATGTGCCTGAAGTTTGGGAAAGAATATACCCAAAGGAATAATCCGCGAGCCGATTTTTTAGCGAGTAATGAACCTGAGGATAAATTGAGGATTGCCGGCGCAGATTTGAAAAACCAACTTCATTATAATAAATCGAATCTGCTAAAAGCCTATGCTTTGGATGTAAAGGAAAACACGGTAAGTGGTAACAGCTGCCTTTCGGAAATCAGGAATTTTAAAAAACGACAGGGATTCGATTTTGTCAAAACATTCCTTTTTGATGTCAGTAAATGGCAGAACCGTTTTTACACGCTCTTTTCCTTATGTCTTGCCTTTTTGTTTTTGCTTAAAACCTTTAGAAGGCCAAATCCATTGACATTCATCAGTTTGTTTATGCTGTATGTTGTGGGGACATCCGGAATTTCCTGTGGCCAGGGCGACCGGTTTCATTTGATGGTTTTCCCTTTTATGTTCCTGCTTTTGGCAAAATATTTATCGGAAACCAAACGATTTAAACCGTTTTTTGAACCACTTCAAAAATAGTATTGTCTTCGCATTTCAAGGTTTTGGCAGGGAATTTCATAATCACAGCATAATCGTGTGTTGCCATGATTACCGTTTTTCCGTTGTCATTGATTTTTTTCAAAACACCTAAAATTTCAGCACTGGTTTGTGGATCAAGATTTCCCGTTGGTTCGTCTGCCAGGATTAATTCGGGGTCATTCAGTAAGGCTCTTGCAATGGCAACCCTTTGTTGTTCTCCGCCCGAAAGCTGATGCGGCATTTTATTGGCAATGCTGCGTAAGCCAACAAGCGTCAGAACGTCGTCAATCTTAACCTGCATTGACGTCTTGTCAGTCCAGCCGGTCGCCTTTAAAACAAACAGCATGTTTTCATTTACGTTTCGGTCGGGAAGCAATTGGAAATCCTGGAATACGATTCCGATTTTCCTTCTTAGGAACGGAATGTCATCTTCTCTCAGCTTCGCCAAATCATAGCCTACAATATTCCCTTCACCAACTGTCAGTTGCAAATCACCGTAAAGCGTCTTCATGAAACTACTTTTCCCGGTTCCGGTTTTACCAATGATATAAAGGAATTCGCCTTCCTTAACCTCAAGATTTATTTGTGACAAAATCACTTTGTTTTCCTGATAAATCGTTACATTTTTTAGGGATAAAACTGCTGCTGACATGTATAATTTGTTTATTGGGTAAAAGTAATAAGATTACCGTTTGTATTCAAAATTATTTTCCAAAATACTTATTGGCATGCTTTTCGTAAAACAACTTCCACTTCCAACTTTGTAAAACCCAATTTGTTAAAATTGTTTACAAGAATGTTTATAATAAATCATGTAGTTTTTACGTTATAGGTAATAGAGTAATATTTTTGGATAAATTAAAATAAAAATCATGCGCAACGTTTTAATGTTATTTTTTATGTTCCTTTTGGCTGGGGTTTCTACGGTTTCAGGACAACAATCTGCCATTTACACCAACAATCTTTCTGAATTTGACAATGCGGTTAAATTGTTTAAGGACAAGCAATACCAATCGGCCCAAATTATTTTCGAAAAAGTAAAGCAGGCCAATGACTCCCAGGATGTACAGGCTGATTGCGCGTATTATATCGGCATCTGCGCCATTCACCTGAACCAGAATAATGCCGATGAACTGATTGAAAAATTCATCGCGGATTATCCAACGAGTTCAAAGCAAAACCAGGCTTACATTGAAGTGGCACAATACTACTTTGAGCAAGGCAAATTCCCACAGGCGTTGCAGTATTTTGAGAAAGTGGATGAAAATTCGCTGTCTTACGAACAGGAAGAGAAATTTACGTTCCAAAAAGGTTACGCCTATTTCACTGCTGGCGATAAAAAACAGGCCCAGGCTTATTTGTCAAAATCTGAAAACTCTAAGGAGTACGGAACGCAGGCGAAGTATTACTTAGGTTTCATGCAATATGAAGGCAATAATTACAAGGAAGCCAACAAGTATTTTGAACAGGTTGAAACCGAAGATAAATACGCAGAGAAATTATCGTATTTCAAGGCTGATATGGCGTTTAAGGAAGGGAATTTCCAAAAGGCCATTGATGCCGGAATGACAGCGATGCCGAAGTCGAATGCGATGGAAAAATCGGAATTGAACAAAATCATTGGTGAGAGTTATTTCAACCTGAAACAATACGACAAAGCGCTGCCCTATCTAAAGGAATATAAAGGCAAAAAAGGAAAATGGAGCAACACCGATTTCTATCAATTGGGTTACACCTATTACCAACAAAAAGACTACGAAAATGCAATCCTACAATTCAATAAAATCATAGACGGGAAGGATTCTGTAGCGCAAAATGGGTATTACCATTTGGGTGAATGTTATTTCAAAACCGATAAAAAACAACAGGCATTGAATGCCTTCAAAAGTGCTTCCGAAATGGATTTCGACAAAAAAATCCAGGAAGATGCGAATCTGAATTATGCCAAACTGAGCTATGAAATTGGAAATTCCTACCAAAGTGTGCCAGATGTTTTGTCAGCTTTTTTAGAAAAGTATCCAAATTCGCCGGCTAAAAGTGAGATTGAGAATTTATTGATCAACTCGTACATTACTTCTAAAAATTACAAAGCAGCGCTGACCTTATTGGAAAAAAACAATTCTCCTGAAAATAAAGCAGCTTATCAAAAAGTATTGTTCTATAGAGGAATCGAATTATACACCGATGGTGGTTACAAAGATGCATTGAGCATGTTTAAAAAATCAATTGCCAATCCAAGGAATGAAAAAATTACCGCTCGTGCTTCTTTCTGGAAAGGGGAAACCGAATATGTCCTGGATAATTTCAGCGATGCTGAAGCGAGTTTCAAACAATTTGAAGCTTCATCGGAAGCCAAAAACAGCCCTGAATTCAAGAACATCAACTACAATATCGCTTACGCCTATTTCAAACAAAAAGAATACGACCAGGCTGGGAATTATTTCCAGAAATACGTTGACGGACCAAAAGACGACAAGGCACGCTTGAACGACGCTTACCTTAGATTGGGTGACAGCCGTTTCGTAACTTCCAAATACTGGCCGGCAATGGATGCTTATAACAAAGCGATTGACATGAAAGGAATTGATGCTGATTATGCCGCATTCCAGAAAGCATTGAGCTATGGTTTTGTTGGAAAGAATGACAAGAAAATCGATGATTTTAATTCGTTTTTGGCCAAATTTAAAACCTCACAATACCGTGATGACGCCTTGTTTGAATTGGCAAATACTTACGTTACCGAAAACAAAGGCGATATGGCGATTAGGACTTATGACCAATTGTTGAGCGAATTCAAAAATGGTTCCTTTGCGTCAAAAGCGATTTTACGCCAGGGATTGGTGTATTACAATAGCCAGAGAAATGAGCAGGCAATTACCAAATTCAAGGAAGTGGCTGCCAAATATCCAAGAACACCGGAAGCTTCGGAAGCCGTTGCAACCGCAAGATTGGTTTATATGGATATGGGCAAAGTCGGAGATTATGCAGCTTGGGTAAGAACACTCGACTTTGTTGAAGTTACCGATGCCGATTTGGATAATGATACCTACGAAGCCGCTGAAAAGCAATACCTTCAGAACAATACCAAACAAGCCATCACTAGTTTGAGTGGCTATGTTTCACAATTTCCAAACGGAATCCATGCATTAAAAGCCAATTTCTATCTGGCACAATCACTTTACGCTGACGGAAAGGAAGTCAGCGCTGTCCCAAATTATGAATTCGTAATTGGAAAATCGAGGAATGAATTTACCGAACAGTCCTTGGCGCGTTTGGCAGAAATCCATTTGAAAAAAGACGATTATACTAAAGCGGTTCCTGTTTTGGAACGCTTGGAAACCGAAGCCGATTTTCCGCAGAACGTAACCTTCGCGCAGGCGAATTTGATGCGTGCTTATTACGACCAGAAAGATTATCCTAAAGCCGTAGTTTATGCTGATAAGGTTTTGGCAAATCCAAAAACTGATAACAAAATCAAAAGTGATGCGCAAATAATCGTGGCACGTTCGGCAATAAAAGCAAATGATGAAGCCAAAGCAAGAACGGCTTATGCCAAATTACTGACCATCGCCAAAGGAGAATTGGCGGCAGAAGCGTTGTATTATGATGCGTATTTTAAAAATAAGGATGGCAAATATGAGGATTCGAATAAAACGGTTCAGAAACTGGCCAAAGATTATTCAGGTTATAAATATTTTGGTGCCAAAGGATTGATTGTAATGGCTAAAAACTATTATCAGTTGAAGGACAATTTCAGCGCGACATCAATCCTGGACAGTGTGATTAAAAACTTCAAGGAATTTGATGATGTAACTGCAGAAGCTCAGGCCGAACTTAAAATCATTAAAGGCGAAGCTGCCAAAACGAATTCATCATTAACAGAATAAGCCCAAAGAATCTAAGAATATGAAACAGTTAAAATATATATCAGTAATTGCACTATTAGGTTTGACTCAGGTTTCTTTTGCCCAAAAGAAGGATGACAACATCGGAACCGAAGTAGTAAATGTAGTGAAGCCTTACACGCCGTCAATTTCGGATGCATTTAAGATAAAGGAAACGCCAACTCTTGATGATGAGGAAACTTCGAAAAAAGAGAACATTCAGTACAATATTTTTTCATTTCCGGTGGCTTCCACTTTTGCTCCGGCAAAAGGAAGGGCTGCGAGTGTTGATAAAAGTGCCGAAGAAAAAATATACAGTAATTATATGACGCTTGGAGCAGGAAATTACGGCACAGTGAATGCCGAACTTTTTGTTACCGAAAATGTAAGCAACACCGATTATTTCGGTGGGATGCTCCGCCATAATTCTACTCAGGGCGGAATAGACGAAATCGTTTTGGACGACAAGATGTTCAATACTTCGTTGGATCTGACTTATGGAAGCAGGGCCAAAGGTTTATCCTGGAATGCCGATTTGGGTTACCAACACCAAATTTACAATTGGTACGGATTGCATCCCGGAATTTTTGATGATGCGACAATTGAGAACATTGATGAGCGTCAAACCTATCATACTTTATACCTTGGCGGAAGGCTGGGATTGGACAATGTCTTAAAGGAAAGCAGCTTGAGGTTTACCCGTTTTTGGGATGCTTTTGGCTCGGCGGAAAATCGTTTTGTAGCAAAACCATCCCTGGAATTTGACATTGTAGAGCAAAAAATCAAAGCCGATTTTGTATTGGATTACATCAGCGGTTCATTTGACCAAACTTACAATGGCGGTGGTTCTTATAAATATGGATTTACCAATTTCGGTTTCCAGCCAAGCATCAAAATCAATAAAGGTGATTTGTCGATGAATGCCGGCGTCGGATTCTTTTACAGCGCTGCGCAGGAAGGCGGAGAAAGCAAATTCTTCATTTATCCGCAGGTTACAGGTTCGTTCAAGGTTGTGGGCGATTTGATGGTGTTTTATGCCGGTATCGAAGGAACATTGCAGCAAAATTCGTATCACGATTTTGTACAGGAAAATTTCTTTGTTTCGCCAACATTGGGCGTAGCACCAACAGACCAAAAATATGATGTCTTTGCCGGATTGAAAGGAAAACTGGCAAGTAGCGTGAGTTATAATATCCGTGGTTCATACAAAGCCGAAGAAGGAAAGGCTTTATTCAAAAGTAATGGCTATGATGACAGCAACGCCAATACTGAAGGATATACTTATGGAAACTCGTTTAACGTAGTTTATGACAAGGTAAAAACAATCAGTTTCTTTGGTGAACTGAAAGCCGATTTTTCTAAAAACGTTTCTTTCGGAATCAACGGAACCTTCAGCAGCTTTTCAACCGATGTAGAAAAAGAAGCCTGGAACCTGCCTTCGATAAAATTAGCTACGACTTTAGACGTAACCATTACGCCAAAATGGTATGCAGGTTCAAGCCTGTTCTTTGTTGGCGAAAGAAAAGACCAATTCATTACAAGTTCGTTGATTACTCCGTTCCCAATTGAGGAGGTGACCTTAAAAAGCTATTTCGATTTGAATCTCCATGTTGGATACAAATTCAGTGAGCGCATGACCTTTTTCCTAAAAGGAAACAACCTGGCAAATCAGGATTACCAAAAATGGCTGAATTATCCTGTGCAGGGAATTCAGGTTTTGGGTGGTGCGAGTTATAAATTTGATTTTTAACAGAAATAATTCCAAAATGAATCCTGTAGAGTATCTTTGCTTTACAGGATTTTTTATTTCCGGTAACTATGACTTTAAAACAACAAATTCTACTTCGCTATAAAGAAATGCTTCAGGACCGGATTGATGTCTTTCAGGATATGATTTCGGGGCTTACCGAAGACGCCCAAAATGATGCCAAAGGTTCGGCCGGCGACAAACATGAAACCGCCTTGTCCATGATGCATCTCGAACAGGAAAAACTCAATCACAAACTCAGGGAAATCCTTGAGCAAAAAAACATACTTGATAAAATTGACGCATCACAAATCCACAAAAAAGTCGCATTGGGAAGTATGGTCCAGGCAAACGGAATGCTGCTGTTCATCAGTGCTGCTTTGCCAAAATTAACTATTGACGGCAAAAATATTTTTGCACTTTCACCACAATCGCCACTCGGGAGCAAATTAATGGGAAACGAAACCGGATTTTTATTTGATATGAATGGAAAACCCTACTCGATTGAAAGCGTATCATAACAAATTTAAAGTCAAATCACTCTTTTAGATTTTTTAACTTTCATAAGTTAATAGTATTTTATTTTTTAGTTATAATTTGTAATTAAATAGTTAATAATGTTTTTCATTTATAACTATTATTACATCTTTGCCCTATCAAAATAAAATGAAAGAATATGTGCGGAATTGTATGCGCCTTTGACCTTAAACAAAAAGCAGAAACCTTAAGACCGAAAGTGTTGGAAATGTCTAAAATCATTCGCCACCGTGGCCCGGACTGGAGTGGGATTTTTAGCAATGATAAAGCGATTTTATCTCATGAGCGTTTGGCGATTGTTGATCCGGCTTCAGGGAAACAGCCTTTGTTTAGTGAAGATAAAAGCCTGGTTTTGGCTGCCAATGGCGAAATATACAACCATCGGGATTTACGCAAACAGTTTGAAGGAAAATATAAGTTCCAAACAGAAAGTGACTGCGAAGTTATTTTGGCTTTGTACAAAGAAAAAGGGGTGCGTTTTATTGATGAAATGAATGGAATCTTTGGATTTGCCCTATATGATGTTGAAAAGGACGAATATTTCATTGCCCGTGACCATATGGGAATCATACCACTTTATATTGGCTGGGACGAAAATGGTACATTCTATGTCGCTTCCGAATTAAAAGCTCTGGAAGGTTATTGTACCAAAATCCAATTGTTTCCTCCGGGACATTATATGTCGAGTACTGATGGTGAATTTGTACAATGGTACAAAAGGGAATGGACCGAATTTGATGCTGTAAAGGAAAATGAAACCAGCATAGCAGAAATCAAAAAAGCATTGGAAGCTGCGGTTCACAGGCAGTTAATGAGTGATGTCCCTTATGGGGTTTTGCTTTCAGGCGGATTGGATTCTTCAATTACTTCGGCTATAGCCAAAAAATATGCGCAAAAACGCATTGAATCCGGTGATACGGTTGATGCCTGGTATCCACAACTGCACTCATTTGCAGTTGGCTTGGAAGGTTCGCCCGATTTGGCTGCAGCCCAAAAAGTTGCCGATCATTTAGGAACAATCCACCACGAAATCAAATTTACAATACAGGAAGGATTGGATGCTGTACGCGACGTAATTTACAATATCGAAACTTATGATGTGACTACTATAAGGGCTTCCACACCAATGTATCTGATGGCACGCGTCATCAAATCGATGGGAATCAAAATGGTATTGTCAGGAGAAGGTTCCGATGAATTATTTGGAGGTTATCTGTATTTCCATAAAGCGCCAAATGCAAGGGAATTCCATGAAGAAACGGTTCGCAAGCTGAGCAAGCTCCACATGTATGACTGCCTTCGTGCCAACAAGAGTCTGGCTGCATGGGGAATTGAAGGACGTGTACCGTTTTTGGACAAGGAATTCATGGATGTTGCGATGCGCATCAATCCACAGGACAAAATGATCAATGGCGAACGAATGGAAAAATGGGTGATCAGAAAAGCTTTTGAAGATATGCTTCCGGCAAGTGTTGCCTGGAGGCAGAAGGAACAGTTTAGCGATGGTGTTGGTTACAGTTGGATTGATACGCTAAAGGAAATGGTTGCAGAGGCAGTTTCTGACGAACAATTAGCGAATGCAAAATACAAATTCCCAATACAGACGCCAACGTCCAAGGAAGAGTATTATTATCGCTCTATTTTCCACGAACATTTCCCAAGCGATGCAGCAGCTTTAAGCGTGCCTCAGGAAGCCAGCGTTGCCTGTAGTACAAAAGTTGCTTTGGAGTGGGATGAAGCATTCAAAAACCTGAATGATCCGTCTGGAAGAGCGGTGGCGGCAGTGCATGAAGATGCCTATGTAAAGCCCGAAGTAAAAGTTTAAAAAGAAAGGTCCGCCTTAAAAATAAAGCTCAGGTTTTGTTGGCCTGAGTTGGGATTGAAGTTTAGTTTGTTTGTTAAAAACGCCTGTCATTTTTGATGGGCGTTTTTTTGTTGAAATAATGCCAAAAATGTTAATAACTTAAGGCTATTCTAAGTTAATTTCAATAGGAAATCCTATGCGCTTTTGTATATTTGCTCGTTACATAAAAAATGGATTTTTTACGATAAAATAATATGAGCGACGAGATTAAAAAGAACAGTTATTCGGCCGATAGTATTCAGGCGTTAGAAGGAATGGAGCACGTAAGAATGCGTCCATCCATGTACATTGGAGATACCGGAGTCAGAGGTTTACACCACTTGGTTTACGAGGTTGTAGACAACTCTATCGATGAGGCGTTAGCTGGGCATTGTGACACCATCGGTGTGATTATAAACGAAGACAATTCTATTACAGTTGAAGATAACGGACGTGGTATCCCGGTAGACATCCACAAAAAAGAAGGAGTTTCTGCGCTTGAGGTTGTAATGACCAAAATTGGAGCAGGAGGAAAGTTTGATAAAGATTCGTATAAGGTTTCGGGTGGACTTCACGGTGTTGGGGTTTCCTGTGTTAATGCCTTGTCAGATCATTTAAGGGCTACTGTTTACAGAGAAGGAAAAGTTTACGAGCAGGAATATGAAAAAGGAAAAGCGATGTATCCTGTGAAGCAGATTGGCGAAACTGCCAAACGCGGAACTATGGTTACCTTCCATCCTGATAAAACCATCTTTACACAAACAATTGAGTATTCTTATGATACACTTGCTGCGCGTATGCGTGAGTTGTCTTTCCTGAACAAAGGAATCACGATTACACTTACTGACAGAAGGGATGTGAATGACAAAGGCGAATTTGCTTCAGAAGTGTTCCATTCCAAAGAAGGATTGAAGGAGTTCGTCCGCTTTTTGGATAAAGGAAGAGAAGCCATCATTACGCACGTAATCAGCATGGAGCACGAAAAAGGGGAGGTTCCCGTTGAGGTTGCTTTGGTGTACAACACCAGCTACTCTGAAAACATTTTCTCTTATGTAAACAACATCAATACCCACGAAGGAGGAACGCACTTGCAGGGTTTCCGTATGGGATTGACGCGTACGTTGAAAAAATATGCTGATTCGTCGGGATTGTTGGATAAATTAAAATTCGAAATTACCGGTGATGACTTCCGTGAAGGATTGACGGCAATTATATCTGTAAAGGTTTCCGAGCCTCAATTTGAGGGACAGACCAAAACCAAATTGGGTAATAGGGAAGTTGTTTCTCCGGTTTCCCAGGCGGTTGCTGAAATGCTTGAGAATTACCTTGAAGAAAATCCGAATGATGCCAAAATCATCGTTCAGAAAGTCATCCTTGCTGCTCAGGCGCGTCATGCGGCTAAAAAAGCACGTGAAATGGTACAACGTAAAACCGTTCTTGGCGGTGGAGGTTTGCCTGGGAAATTATCCGATTGTTCAGAACAGGATCCGGAAAAATGTGAAGTGTACCTTGTCGAGGGAGATTCGGCAGGTGGAACGGCTAAACAAGGCCGTGACCGTAACTTCCAGGCGATTTTACCATTGAGGGGTAAAATCCTGAATGTGGAAAAAGCGATGCACCACAAGGTTTTTGAAAACGAGGAGATTAGAAATATCTTTACAGCACTTGGAGTTACAATCGGAACTGAGGAAGATTCCAAAGCGTTGAACTTGGAAAAACTGCGTTACCACAAAGTAATCATCATGTGTGATGCCGACGTCGATGGCAGCCACATCTCTACCTTAATATTAACGTTCTTCTTCCGTTTTATGAAAGAACTGATTGAAGGCGGCCACGTTTACATTGCTGCGCCACCTTTGTATTTGGTTAAAAAAGGGAACAAGAAAGAATACGCATGGAATGATGATCAACGTGATTCAGCTAATGAAAGAATGGGAGGAAGCGCTGCAATCCAACGTTATAAAGGTCTTGGAGAGATGAACGCGGAACAATTATGGGAAACTACGATGGATCCTGATTTCAGGACTTTGCGCCAGGTGACTATCGAAAGTTTGGCAGAAGCCGATCGTGTATTCTCAATGTTGATGGGTGATGAGGTTCCGCCACGTAGAGAGTTTATCGAGAAGAATGCTGTGTATGCAAAAATCGATGCGTAACTAGCCGGGATTACCTCACCAAGTTCTTATTTGTGAATAAGTGTTCGGTGAATGCTTCGCATTTGGAGCAAGCTACCATGTAGCGCGGATAGCCCGATTAGCTTCAAAAAATTAAAACAACAACAAATTAATATACAAATGAAAGTTACGATTGTAGGAGCAGGAAACGTTGGCGCAACTTGTGCAGACGCTATTGCTTACAGAAGAATTGCCAGTGAAATTGTATTGCTGGATATCAGAGAAGGTTTTGCAGAAGGAAAAGCATTAGACATTACGCAGACCCAGACTACTTTGGGATTTGATACCAAAGTTTCGGGAAGTACCAACGATTATACTAAAACCGCAGGAAGTGATGTGGTGGTTATTACATCGGGAATTCCGAGAAAACCGGGAATGACACGTGAAGAACTGATTGGAATCAATGCAGGGATTGTAAAAGGTGTGGCTGAAAGTTTGCTGAAAGCTTCCCCAAATGCAATTTTTGTGATTGTTTCCAACCCAATGGATACGATGACGTATTTGACTTTCAAATCATTAGGCCTGCCAAAAAACAGGATTATCGGAATGGGTGGTACGCTTGACAGCTCTCGTTTCAAAACCTATTTGTCATTGGCCTTGGGCAAACCGGCAAATGATATCCAGGGAATGGTGATTGGTGGCCACGGAGATACGACTATGATTCCGTTGACCAGATTGGCGTCTTACAATGGAGTTCCGGTTTCTGAGTTTTTATCGGCTGCAGAATTGGAAAAAGTTTCAGCCGACACTATGGTTGGAGGAGCAACGTTAACAGCCTTGTTGGGAACTTCGGCTTGGTATGCGCCAGGAGCTTCTGTAGCATTTTTGGTTGACAGCATTTTGAACGACCAAAAGAAAATGATTCCGTGTTCGGTTTACCTTGAAGGAGAGTATGGTCAAAGCGATATCTGTATTGGTGTTCCATGTATCATCGGTAAAAATGGAGTTGAAAAAATCGTAGACATCACTTTAAATGATGACGAAAAGTCAAAATTCGCAAAAAGTGCCGATGCTGTCAGAGCCATGAATGGCGATTTAAAATCGATTTTAGGATAATAAAATTCCGCATTGAATAAATATTAAAAAAAGATTGTACTTTAGTGTACAATCTTTTTTTTTATGGCACATTTTTACAGCAATCCTGTCGACTCAAAAACCACAGTGTTTAAATATTTTTTAGGCCTGTTTTTTTTGTTCGATTCCTTTGTTTCATTCGGACAGCAATACCAATGGACCAGGACCTTGGATACTAACTCTTATTGTTATTCGGGAGGAATCAAAACGGATTCGCAGGGAAATGTCTTTAGTTATGGTCAAATCATAGGGACTGCTGATGTTGACCCTTCTGCGGCTGTTTACAATGTAACGGATTCTACTTATATACTTAAATATGACAGCAACGGGAATTTCCTTTGGGTTAAGACGTTGTCAACTTCTACCAGTATTGCTTGCTTGGAATTTGATCAAAACGGAAATTTGCTGCTAACTGGTGGCTTACATGCAACGCAGGATTTTGACTTTGGCCCAGGTCAATATTTGTTATATCCAACTGGCCTTGGTAGCGGATTTGCAGCAAAATTGACCGCCGATGCCGAATTTATATGGGCAAAGTCCTATACAAGTGTGCATGATGTATCTGGTTCGTCTATTAAATCTGATGCAAACAATAATGTAATCGTTTCAGGAGTGTTTCGAAGCGCGGTTAATTTTAACCCCGGAGGGGTTAGTCAAACCCTGGATACTAATGGTGCCTATCGTGGTTTTTGCCTTAAACTGGCTGCGAATGGAGACTTTATCTGGGTTAAGCAGATAGTTGCATCCGATACCAGGGATTCTGCTATTGATAGTCAAGGCAATATATATATAACCGGATGGATGTCGAATATTTATGACACCTTCATCAAAAAACTAAACCCTCAGGGTGATGAAATCTGGAACTACGAACTTACAGGTTCATCAACCGATTGGATTCATGGAATAGAAGTAGATCATAACGATAATTTAATTGCCTGTGGTGAAGCTACATCAGGAATAGATTTTAATCCTTCATCCCAGATAAATACTATAAATTCCAATGCCTGGCAATTCATTGTGAAATTTGATGCTGCAGGGAATTTTATGTGGGTTAAAGGAATACAAGGGTATACTTGTGAAGATTTAAAGATAGATGAGAATAATTATATCTATGTCACGGGAGATTTAAACTGGAATTTTTATTACTATCCGGATACCCTAACCCAAATCCTCTGTTTTTCTGTTTCTTATCAAGCACAGTATGCAATAAGTTTAAATCCGCAAGGTGATTATTATTGGGGAACTAATCAGAAAAACAATGGCAGTTCCAACGTTTGGGCACGTATGGGTTTATATGGTTCAAATTTATATTTAACATGTGTTTATAAGGGCAATGCAGACTTTAATCCGAGAGGGAGTCATGATTACGCTACCGCAATGGGTCCGCAAAGTATTTATATTTCAAAATTCGATACAGCTCTTTTGTCAAATTCTGAATTTGAAAGAGGTAGTATAAAACTGCTCAACAATCCGGTTGGCGATATGTTGTATTTGTCTTTTGATGATGAGGGAGATAAGCAACTCGGAATTTATTCTGTTGAAGGTAAATTAGTCCGCAAGCAAACAGTTTCAGGAGATTATGCAACTATAGAAGTAGGCGGATTGGCAGGCGGGATTTATTTGATTCAATGCCGCTCTGAGTTAGGCAGCATGGCGCTAAAATTTGTAAAGGAATAAGTGCTGATTTGCTTTTTAAAATCCGTTTTTGGATAGTATTTATAGACCTATTTTAAAAGACTGCGTTATTCGCAGTTTTTTTTTGATATTAATCGATAAAATATTGGTTAATCATTCCTAGAATTATATATTTGCACGTTTCAAAAAAAGCCGAAACCTTGTGAATACAAAGGATTATCATGTAAGCCGTTGTGTTTCAGGTGTTTCTTGCTTTTTTAACACCAATAATATTAAACCAAAGAATTAATTAATTTTTAGTAATAATGCAGAATAAAGGACTAGTTAAATTTTTCGCAATTCTATTTGCATTGGTAAGTATCTACCAACTTTCTTTCACATTCGTGGCCAATAAAGTAAAAGATGATGCCAAAAACTTTGCAGGAGGAAATCCTGAAAAAGAAATTAAATATCTTGACTCGATTGGAAAAGAGAAAGTCTTCCTTGATTTTTTCACGTACAATGAAGTAAAAGACAAACAAATCAACAAAGGTCTTGACCTTGAAGGAGGAATCAACGTAATCCTTCAAATCTCTGTAAAGGATGTTTTGAAGCAGTTGTCAAACAATTCCAAAAATCCTGCATTCAACAAGGCGTTAGAAGATGCAACCAGAAATCAAAGAGGAAATCAATCCTATCTTGATGCCTTTTTCGAAGCATTTGCTGCAAATGGTGGAGGAACAAGATTAGCTTCTCCTGATATTTTTGCTAACAGGAACCTACAAGGACAGATTGATTTCAATATGTCTGATGACCAGGTGAAAAAAGTCTTGGTTAAAAAAGTAGACGAGTCTGTAGAATCTGCATTTGGTGTATTGAGAAGCCGTATCGATAAATTCGGTGTAACACAGCCAAACATTGCTAAATTAGGTCAGACAGGAAGAATCCTTATCGAGTTGCCAGGCGCAAAAGATGTGGACCGTATCAAAAAATTAGTTTCAAGCAAAGCAGAATTAGAGTTCTGGGAAACATATAAGGCTGAAGAATTTTATCCTTTCCTACAGTCGGCTAACGAGGCTTTGAAAGCTACTGTTAAAGCTGATGTAAAAGCTGAAACTGCTAAACCGGCAGATTCACTTACCAAATTATTGACTGATAAAGACAAAGATTCAACTGCAGCTAAAAAAGGAAACAACCCTTTGTTTGACAAAATGTTATCTCAAGGTGGTGGACCAATCCTGTTTGTTGCCTCTCCAAAAGATACAGCAGCAATCAACGGTTATTTCAAAAGACCTGAAATCCGCAATATGTTGCCTGCAGACAAGCGTTATGCAAAGTTTGTCTGGGGTAAACCAGATGTAAAAGTTGACGAGAAAACCAAAAAGGAATCGGAAACAGTTGAATTATACGTTTTAAAAGGAAACAGGGATAACGTTGCTCCAATGAGCGGTGGTGTAATTGTTGACGCAAGAGATACTTTCGACCAAATGGGTAAACCAGCCGTTTCTATGCAAATGAACGGTGCTGGTGCAAGAACCTGGGAAGAATTGACAGGAAGAGCATTTACACAAAAAAGCTTTATCGCTATTGCATTGGATGATGTAGTTTATTCTGCTCCTGGTGTAACTTCTGGACCAATTTCCGGAGGACGTTCTGAAATTACCGGAAGCTTTGAAGTTGCTGAAACAAAAGATTTAGCCAACGTTTTAAGAGCTGGTAAATTACCTGCTGCTGCTGAAATCATTCAGTCAGAAGTTGTTGGGCCATCATTGGGAGAAATCGCAATCCACGCCGGATTAATTTCTTCAATCGTTGGTTTCCTTATCGTATGTTTATGGATGATATTCTATTACGGAAGAGCAGGTTGGTATGCTAATGCTGCATTGGTATTGAACTTATTGTTCTTGTTTGGTGTAATGGCAAGTTTCGGTTTTGTATTGACATTGCCTGGAATCGCCGGTATCGTTTTAACATTAGGAACTGCGGTAGATGCGAACATCATCATCTACGAAAGGGCGAAAGAGGAATTGCGTGAAGGCAAATCATTAGGAGATGCAGTAATCACTTCTTACGGATGGAAAGGTGCTATGCGTTCGATCATTGATGCAAACGTAACACACGTTTTAACCGGAACCATCTTATTCGTATTCGGAACAGGATTGATCCAAGGTTTCGCATTAACCTTATTGATTGGTATCTTCACTTCGTTGTTTACTTCAATCTTTATTGCAAGAATCTTTATCGACAGGGATATCGCACACAATAAAAATTTAACATTCACTACAGGAATCACTAAAAACTGGTTTACAGGTTTCCATTTCGATTTTATCGGAATCAAAAAATGGTCATACTTATTCTCATCAGTAGTTGTAATTGTAAGCTGCATTTCTTTCTACTTTAACGGATTGGACGAAGGTGTTGATTTTGTTGGAGGAAGAACATTCCAGGTGAAATTTGAAAAACCGGTTGAGTCTACTACTGTTTCTGAAGAATTGTCTAAAGCATTTGGTACAACCGTTGAAGCAAAAGTTTTTGGTAGCGATGACCAATTGAAATTGACTACCAAATACAAAATCAAGGAAGAAGGTGTTGAAGTTGACAAGGAAGTAAATGAGAAGCTTTACAATGCTTTGAAAAAGTATTATGGTCCAGCTGTCACTTACGACAAATTCATCAATTCGTATGATGGTAAAAAAGTCGGAGTATTGCAATCTTCTAAAGTAGGTGCTGCAATTTCTGCAGATATCAAAACAAACTCATTCTGGGCAGTTTTAGGTGCGATGTTGGTAGTTTGTTTATACCTTGTAATTTCATTCCGTAAATGGCAGTATTCACTTGGAGCTTTGGCTGCAGTTGTTCACGACGTTATTTTCGTATTGGGAGTTTACTCTTTATTATACAAATACATGCCATTCCACATGGAAATGGATCAGCACTTTATCGCGGCAATCCTTACGGTAATTGGATACTCAATGAACGATACGGTAATCGTATTTGACAGGATCAGGGAGTTCCTGGCTGGTGACAGAAAAGGACACTTTAAGGATGTCGTAAATGCTTCTATTAATACAACATTATCTAGAACATTGAATACGTCATTAACGATGATTTTGGTATTATTGATCATGTTCATCTTTGGTGGTGAATCCATCCGTGGATTTATCTTCGCGATGTTGATTGGTATCATTATCGGAACTTACTCTTCATTATTCATTGCAACTCCGGTATTGGTGGATACAATGGGTAAAAAAGACGTTGAGGATATCGAAAAAAGACACGGTAACTAATCCGTTTAGTTTCAATATAAAAAAAGGGTTGTCAATTTGACAACCCTTTTTTATTTACCCAAAATTAAAAATAATGTATCTTTGAGCTCAAATTGTTACAGCATGATTACCACAGCAACCGAAACTAAATTAGAGCACTACTTCAGGCAATTCCGAAACAACATCATTGGCATTGACCAGGAATTTGAAACGCCTTTCGGCAAAAAGAAAATAGTGTATACCGATTGGACTGCCAGTGGAAGATTATACCGTCCAATTGAGGAAAAGCTGATGAATGATTTCGGTCCGTTTGTGGCCAATACGCATACGGAAACAACCATTTCGGGAACTGCGATGACAATGGCTTACCACGAAGCAAAACACATCATAAAGCGCCATGTAAATGCCAATGATAATGATGTTTTAATCAATACAGGAACCGGAATGACTGGAGTGGTCAATAAATTCCAGCGCATACTCGGACTCAAAATTCCTGAAAACCTTAAAGACTTTATCGAAATTCCAAAAGAGATAAAACCGGTTGTTTTTATTTCGCACATGGAGCATCATTCGAACCAGACTTCCTGGATAGAAACCATTGCCGATGTGGTTGTAATTCCGGCTGATGAAGAAGGATTGTTCTGCCTCGGGGAATTCAAGGAAATGCTTAAAAAATACCAAGACAGGAGTTTTAAGATTGCATCGATTACGTCGTGTTCCAACGTTACCGGAATTCGTACGCCTTACCACGAAGTGGCCAAAATCATGCACCAGAATAATGGTGTCTGTTTTGTGGATTTTGCCTGTTCCGGACCTTATGTTGACATTGATATGCATCCGGATGACGAAAGTTATTTGGACGCTATTTTCTTTTCGCCGCATAAATTTTTGGGCGGACCGGGAACTTCGGGCGTTTTGATTTTCAATAAAAACCTATACCACAATAATGTGCCTGATTGCCCTGGAGGAGGAACGGTTTCATGGACCAATCCTTGGGGCGAACACAAATACATCGACAATATTGAAGATAGGGAAGATGGCGGAACTCCGGGTTTTCTTCAGGTGATAAAAACAGCTTTGGCAATTCAGCTGAAGGAACAGATGGGTGTTCAGAACATCCTTGAAAGAGAACACGAAATCGTGGAGTACGTTTTTTCGGAACTGAACAATATCGATAACCTTAAAATCTTAGCCAATCAGCATCAGGAGCGGTTGGGCGTGATTTCTTTTTATATTGAAAACCTGCATTTTAATCTTGGCGTGAAATTACTCAATGATAAATTTGGAATCCAGACACGCGGAGGCTGTAGTTGCGCCGGAACTTACGGGCACTATCTACTGCACGTTGACCAGCAGACTTCACATGATTTGGTCTGCCTGATTACTTCGGGAGATTTAATCAAAAAACCGGGATGGATCAGGATGTCCATTCATCCAACAACAACTTCCGAAGAAATTAAAATGGTTTGCGACAGCATTAAGGCTTTGGCACAAAATCATCAGGAATGGTCAAAAGATTACGAATATGATGCGGCTACAAACGAATTCGCACACAAAAATTCACTGTCCCAGGAAAAGGCAATGGTAAAAAATTGGTTTAAATTCTAATTGTTCGCTGTCCGTTTGTGTTTCCAGCGTTTGTGTGTCCACAAATAAAATTCCGGAGCTTCATGGATTTGTTTTTCAACCCTTCTCAAAAAGTCGTCTGAGATTTCATAGTTAGGAACCTCTTTTGGGTTTTCTGCCATAAGTTCAAACGTAGCCTCGTAATAGCCTCGTTTTACTTTCTTATTTTTAAGAAAAATCACATTCATGTCAAAACGTTTGGCAAGCATTTCAGCACCAGTATGCACCGGAGTTTCAATTCCCATGAATGGTGCCCAATGATAGGCTTTGCTAGCCTGAGGAGATTGGTCACTCGCCAAACCATAAACAGATAAATTACCGCTCTTGTTATTTTTATCGATAGTTGGAATCGTTTCCCTGGTTGTAATCAAAGGAGCTCTAAACCTGCCACGGATTTTTTTTATCAGATTGTCAAAATACTTGTTGTTTATCTTTTTATAAACGCCATAACCGGTAAAAGTGATATGGTAATTCATTGAAACTGCCCATTCATAGGAAGCATAATGTGCACAAAGCAAAGCGATGCTTTTTCCTTTTTTTTCCAGATCAAGATATAAATCCAGATTGGTGAATTTAAATCGCTTTTCCATTTCCTTTTGGGAAATAGACATCGTTTTGATCATTTCAAGGAACATATCGCACATGTGGTGGTAAAACTTCTTTTCGATGTTCAAGCGTTCCTTTTCCGATAAATGAGGCAATGCCATAGCAAGATTTTGGCGCACGACTTTTTTTCGGTAACCAAAAACATTGTACACCAAAAAACAGACACAATCAGAAAATATATAAAGCAACCGAAACGGAAGTATGGAAATCAGCCAGATGATTGGGTAAACAATAATGAAAAGAAGTAATTGCATGTACTGTAATTTTATGCAAATATAAAGTTTAAAGTTATTTTAACGCATTCCATTTAACAATTGCTAAATAAGTATTATTATTTTTACACTCAATCCGTCATAGCGGAGAACTTTAGCAAGTAAAACATTTTAAACAATGGATAATATTTTTGTATTGGCAATCATCGTAGCCAATGTTATAATCAGTATTAAAGGATTTAACGACGAATATTTTTTTAGGAAATACCAGTTTCATATTGGAGCCATAAGAGCCGGAGAACAAATCAGGATGTTTTCCTCAGCCTTCCTTCACGCCGATTTTGTGCATCTGGCTTTCAACATGATTGCCCTATATTCTTTTGCGCCGGTTGTGACAGAAACGTTAGGCAATTGGACGTTCCTGTTAATCTATGCAGGAAGTTTGATTTTTGGAAGCCTGCTGACTATGGTTTTCCATGGAAACGATTACAGCTATAGGGCTGTTGGGGCTTCCGGAGCGGTTACAGGAATTATCTATTCGGCAATACTGATTTATCCCGACATGACGATTGGGATTTTCGGGATTATTCCGATGCCGGCTTATATTTTTGGGATTGCCTATCTGTTGTATTCGATTTACGGAATGAAAGCCAAGAACGATAACATCGGGCATACCGCGCACTTTGGTGGTGCCATTGGTGGCTACGCCATTACATTAATTAAAGATCCGGCACTTTTGGAACAAAACACATTGATGGTCATTCTTTTAGCCATTCCCATCATTATTCTTTTTGTTATGGCGAAGCTGGGGAAATTATAATTGGCATAACTTTTGAAAAACGCACAACACAAACATTAAATAAAAAACCTATGAAGACTACAGTATTAATTTTAGCAACAGTATTTGGATTGACCGCTCAGGCACAATCACAAGATCAAAGACCTCAGGTGCCACAAATTTCGGTTACAGGGGAAGGAAAAATAAAAATAGTTCCAGACCAGGCGGTAATAAGCATCGGATTCCAAAATACCGGAAAAGATTCCAAAGAAGTAAAAACCCTCAATGATGAAGTAGTTGATAAGGTAATCAGGTTCCTGAAAAAAACCGGAATTCCATCAACCGATTATAAAACGACAAATGTGAGCCTGTATAAAAATTACGACTATGAAAAAAAGAAATACAATTTTCAGGCAAGCCAATCCTTGACAGTTACCTTAAAGGATTTATCAAAATACGATGAAGTAATGATGGGATTGAATGATGCAGGTGTAAACTCGATTAGCGGAGTAGAATTCAAATCGTCTAAAATGGAAGATTATGAAAAGGAAGCCAGAAAGAAAGCTGTGTTAGATGCCAAACAAAAAGCTCAGGATTATGTTTCGGTATTAGGGCAAAAAATAGGAAAGGCGTTATTGATTACAGATAATACGCAAAGCAATATTCCAATACCTATGTACAAATCAAATATGGTTGCTATGGCAGCTGATGGAGCACAAAGAGAAACATTAGCTGTTGGTGAACTTGAAATCAACACCAATGTAAGTGTAACTTTCGCACTGGAATAAAAAATATAAAACCATAACAAAAAAGCCTCGAAATTTTTCGAGGCTTTTTTTATTGTGCTTTTGTTTCTGTTTCAGTTGTTTTTGGCAATGGAGATCCAACAGGAGTTCCGCATACATGGCCTGGCTGTCCGTGTGGTGGGTTCATACCCGGAGCAGTAACCTGTGTATCTCCTTTTAGAAGTGCCGGTGCACCAGCGGGTTGTGATATGGAAGTCGTTGTTGGCGTAGGAATCGTTTGCTGAGTAATTGTTGCTCCAGCTTTTGGTAGGGCTTTTACCGGAGAACTTAACGAAGCCCCAACAGGAATATCACAACGATGTCCGGCTTGTCCGTGAGGAGGATTCATTCCGGGTTTAGTTACAGCCTGCGGTTGGTTTATAGCAACAGGTGCACCCATTTGATTTTGGGGAACAGCTGTATTTTGAGCCATTGGTTGTACGTAAGTTTGATCCGGAATGGGCTGAACTCTTGGTACTATGATTTCTTTTGGCGTTTCACTTGAAGTTACTGCGGCTTCTTCTTCCTTTTTGCAAGCGATAAACAGAAGAGAGAGTGATAAAAGTGGATTGAATAGTAAATGTGATTTCATATATCTCTGTTTGATGAATACCAAAGATACTTTTTTTGATTTTAGCTTTAACTGATGGAATGTTAAAGTTTTGGGAAGGATAATGGGCAGGATTGTATTTCGATTGTTTAAAAGCTACGCTGAATTATTTGCAGGATTACTTCGTGATCGATAAGGGCAAACTTTTATGAGCTGCAATTGTAATAAGTGAACAGGATTTTGCTTCTCAACATCCTTCAAAGCTGCGCTGAATTATTTACAGGATTACTTCGTGTTCCGTAAGGGTGAACCCTTACGCACAATATTTAAAGCAAAAAAACCATCAAGCGAGCTTGTGGTTTTTTCTTATTTAAACATTGTGTGGGGAGAGCAGGATTCGAACCTGCGAAGTTCTCACAGCAGATTTACAGTCTGCCCTCGTTGGCCGCTTGAGTATCTCCCCATTGCTTATGCGGTTGCAAATATAAAAACACTTTCCAGCTTCACAAACAAAAAAATGACTAATTCGTAAACCTTTTTTTAATCCTTTGGTTTTAAGTAAAATAAAAAATCTCCCGAAGGAGATTTTTTATTATGTTCAGGAGTTATTTTATTCCTAAAAGCTCTTTAATCTTGTTTTTCAAATCGTCGCCATATATTTCAGTGGCCACAATCTTTCCGTCTGAATCCAACAAAAATGTGGTTGGAATTTGTGTCACACCATATTTTAAAGCAATTGGATCATTCATTTCCTGTAAGTTGGAAACCTGTGCCCAGCTAAGCTTGTCTTTCGCAATGGCTTCTTTCCATTTTACAGCATCCGTCTCCAATCCAACGCTGATGATGTTTAATCCTTTGCTATGCAGTTCTGCATAAAGCGCAACAACTTTTGGATTTTCCTCTCTACACGGTGCGCACCAGGATGCCCAAAAATCAATCAAAGTAACTTTACCTAAACTCTCCTTCAGGGAAATGGTTTTGCCTTCAGGATTTGGAGCTTTAAAATCGGGAGCTAACTGACCGACTGCAGCGACTACTTTACTGCCGGTTTTTTTTTTAGGCTGTCAACAGTTAATTTAACCGATTTGGCTGGCTTTGTTTTTTTCAAAGACTCGTCAAGTGAGTTGTAAAGGCCTTCAAGTTCCGGTTGGTATTTTGGGTTGTTTGCCATCATTTGAAGAATCAAAACGCTGATAAAAGATTTTGGATGTGTTTTTGGGTAACCAAAAGTGTAATCTGTTATTGGTTTTTGAAGTACATCGTATTCTTTTCTCAACTTGTTCATCGTAACCGTGTCACCCTTTTGTTGAGCTTCATTCATTACCGCCATATTCTTCATTTGAAAAGCCATTACCTGTTTCTGTAATTTCTTTTGGATTTTATTAGACTCTTCATTGAATTTACTGAACTCTTCATTGCTGTATGTTCCTGCCAATTTTGATTTGAAAAGGCTGTCCTTGTCAACAGTGATTTCAATTTCTCCTCCTTCAAGGATGAAAGGAACTTTACCATTTACTTTATCAATCTGAAGAAAAGAAATTTCCGGCTCATTGGTTTTTCCTTTGATTTCGAATTTTCCATCAACAATTTTCACAGTGTCAATCGCCTGACTTCCCATTCCCATTTGACTTTGTTTTTCAAGGTAAACCAAACCAGTTTTCATTCCTTTTACAGTTCCTGTAATTTCATATTCACCTTCTCCTAAGTTCTTACATGAATAAAGACCTACGGCAACGGCTACTAAAAGAATTATTTTTTTCATTTTTTTGTTTTAAATTTTTAACGAATGCAAATGTATTTAATTTGCGAATTGATTATGTAGTAATTTTACTTTTTTTACAATTTATTTTTTGCCTGATGGGCATTCAAACTGGGTGCAACGCACGCTGGTTTGCTTAATCCCACTCATTCCTTTTTCAACATTAATCATGTTGTGGATGGCTCTCGATTTTAAAATCGATGCCATGATTACCGAACGATAACCACCGGCACAATGCAAAAAGAAATTTTGCCCTTTCGGAACACTTTGAAAGTTTTCATTGACGTTGTCCAACGGAAGGTTAATGGCATTTTCCACATGCTCTGCTTCGTATTCTCCGGGCTTTCTGGAATCAATTACGATGCTGTCTGAATTCAATTGATTGGCAAACTCTTCAGGAGAAATGGAATGGATCGAATCGGTTTCAAAACCTGCTTCTGTCCAGGCTGGAATTCCTCCTTTTAAATATCCTAAAACATGGTCAAACCCAACGCGTGACAATCTTGTAATGGTTTCTTCTTCTCTTCCTTCCGGAATGACCAAAAGCAATTTTTGGTTAACATCCCTCAACATCGAACCAACCCATGGCGCAAAATTCCCCTGGATTCCAATAAATATCGAATTCGGAATGTGTGCTTTTACAAAGTCATTTTCATGCCTTACATCCAAAACCACAACATCACCCTGATTGGCAACGGCTTCGAATTCCCTTGGTGACAAACCAATATTGCTTTTTTCAATGATGCTGTCCAAACTGTCATATCCTTTGATGTTCATCATCACATTCTGAGGGAAATAAGCCGGTGGAGCTCCCAAACCGTCCAACAGTTCTTTAATGAATTCGGCTTTGGTCATATCGGCTCTTAACGCATAATTGGTACGCTTTTGATTGCCTAAAGTATCGGTAGTTTCCTTGCTCATGTTTTTACCGCAGGCACTTCCGGCGCCATGGCTTGGATATACAGTCAGGTCGTCCGCCAAAGGCATTATTTTGTTTCGCAAGGAATCAAAAAGATAGGAAGCCAGTTTTTCCTGTGTCAAATCATCGGTCATCGCCTGAGCCAAATCTGGACGGCCAACATCACCGATAAACAAGGTATCACCCGTTATGATTCCGTGTTGTTTTCCGTTTTCATCTATAAGAAGGTAACAGGTGCTTTCTAAAGTATGTCCCGGCGTATGGATTGCTTTTACAGTATAATTCCCAACCTTAAACTCCTGGTTGTCGGTTGCAATTATGGCATCAAATTCGGGATTGGCTGTTGGGCCATAAACAATATTCCCGCCACTTTTCTTAGCCAGATCCAAATGTCCCGAAACAAAATCCGCATGGAAATGCGTTTCAAAAATATATTTTATTGTTGCATTATCCTTTTTAGCCCTGTCGAGGTAAGGCTGTACTTCACGCAAAGGGTCAAAAATTGCTGCTTCGCCATTGCTTTCCAAATAATAAGCAGCCTGGGCAATGCATCCGGTATAAATTTGTTCGATTTTCATTAGAAAAAAAGTTTTGACAAAATTAAAGAATAAGCATAAAGTTAGGAGTGGATTTTGGTAATATTTATGATAAAATTTCTTTGTAGAGAATCACAAAAGACATTATCAAAACAAAAAAACCAAATATTTTTTTCAAATGCTTTTCATTGACATACTGCTGTATGTAAAGCCCGATGAAGATTCCAATTACCGAGAAAGTGGTAAATGAAATCAGGAATATCCAATCCATCTCCATATTCTGGATATCACCGGTAAAACCAATCAAAGAGTTTATTGTAATAATCAGAAGTGAAGTTCCAATGGCTTTCTTCATGGGCAGTTTGGCAAATTTCAATAAAGCCGGAATGATTAGAAATCCGCCACCGGCACCAATCAACCCAATAAGAATCCCAACAAAAAAGAGCTGAATCACAACAACAACCAATGATTTGTTGCCAATTTGAATAATGTCGTCTTCCTTTTTATTTTTAAGCATTGAAAACGAAGCCATAAACATCATGACCGCAAAAAGGATCATAAGAAAAGTTTCTTTTGATAATTGGGCAGAACCAAAATATAAGATAGTTTCCGGTATTCTCGGAACAATGAATTTACGCGTCAGGTAAACACCAATCAGCGATGGTATGGCAAACTGAAATGCGGTTTTCGGAATGACAAGTCCTTTTTTGAAGTTTTGAATGGTACCAAATCCCGAAGTCGTACCTACAATAAATAGGGAATAGGCGGTTGCAATCACCGGATTGTAGTTTAGGATGTAAACCAATATAGGAACGGTAAGTATAGAGCCGCCACCGCCAGTGATTCCCAACACTAAGCCAATGAATATTGCGCCGATATAACCTAATAATTCAAGCATCCTAAAGATTGATGTTGTAAAAATAGTGAAAAAATATCTTACTGATTTTAAAGTTTTTCCCTATTAAGGTACTGGAGATGTGATATTATAGTTAATTCCTGAACATAAATGTGATTTAACTCATTCTTATAAATATATTTGTCGTCCACAATTTTATGAATGATGCTAAAAAAATTACTATTCCTTATAGCGCTGATTTCTTTTTCAGCTAATGCTCAGGTTGTTATCAATGAATTGGATTCAGATACTCCAAGTACGGATGACAAGGAGTTTATTGAGTTAAAATCGACTACGCCTAACTTTTCCCTTACCGGATATGTCCTTGTTTTCTTCAACGGAACAGGCAGCCAGGCCACATTGAGTTATTATGCCATCGATTTGGATGGTTTGACAACCGATGCCAACGGAATTGTAAGCATTGGAGACTTATTGGTTTCTCCGGTCCCATCAAAAATATTACCTGATAACATTTTCCAAAATGGTCCTGACGGCGTTGGATTGTATTTAGGGAATGCCACCGATTTTCCGGCAGGAACTGCAGCTACGACAACTAATTTAATAAATGCCCTGGTTTATGATACCAGCGATGCAGATGCAACGGCGTTAATGACGGCTTTGAATGTGACTTCGCAAATTGACGAAAATGCCAATGCGGCACAAACCACACAGTCAATCCAAAGGAAAAATGACGGGACTTACGAAACAAAGGCTCCGACTCCGGGTGCCAATAATGATGGAACGGGTGTTATTTTCAATGGAATTACAATTTCAGTTCCGGCCTCTCAGGTAACAGAAGGAAACACCATCAACATTACCTTTACTACACAAACTCCGGTAACTTCTAATTTGAATTTTACCTTTACCCTAAATAGTGGTTCAATTAATAATCCAGATTTTACAGGTAACACCAGTGTACTTATCCCAACAGGTTCTTCAACATTTACAACAACAATCACTTTTGTGGATGATGTTTTGGATGAAGGAGATGAAGTTGCGATTGTCAAATTTGGAACACTTCCAAGTGGGTATAACCGACTTAACGATCAGGTTCAGTTTAGGGTAATCGATAACGATTTTACCGTTTCACCATGGGGAACGCCGTTAAACCCAACTTACGGAATCGTTGCACCAACAACACCTGCAGGTTATTATAATTCGCTTGAAGGCAAATCGGGTGCGGTTTTAAAACAGGCTATCCAGGATATCATTGCGAATCCTGCCGTTGTCCATGCACACAATTATGGCGACATTGAAACAATATTAAAAGCCTGTGACCAAAATCCACTGAACAGCAATCAGGTTTGGCTGATGTATGTAGAGCAGCCACGTTCCAAACTCGATTTACAGGAAACCGGTGTGAACACAGGAAAATGGAACAGGGAACACATTTATCCGCAATCCAGAGGCGGATTTACTGACGGAACTTCTCCTGATGCAGATGGAATAAACAACTGGCTGCCAACAAGTGCCAACGATATCATGGCCGGCCATGGCGATGCACACCATATCAGGGCAGAAGACGGACCCGAAAACAGCATCCGAAACAATAAGGATTATGGCGAATATATGGGTCCGGTTGGTACTCAGGGAAGCTGGCGCGGTGACGTGGCAAGAGCATTGTTTTACATGGCCTGCCGTTATAATGGTTTGAGTGTTGTCAATGGAAATCCAGCTAATACAACTGTGGGGCAAATAGGTGATTTGGCGTTGCTGTTGCAATGGAACCATACTGACCCAAGGGATGATTTTGAAATGAATAGAAACAATTATATCTATACCTGGCAGGTTAACCGAAATCCGTTTATTGATTATCCGCTTTTAGCTGATTACGTATTCGGTCCAAATGTAGGGCAGCCATGGTTTGCTTCCCTGGCAAATTCTGAATTCGATACTACAAAAGTTGTAGTATATCCAAACCCGGCTAAAGACAACATTGTTATTGCAGGTATTGCCAATGAAGGGAAAATTGAAATTTATTCAGCTCTTGGACAAAAGGTTTTCGAACAAAATTTTACTGGTGAAAGCAATGTGCACCTTGATTTGGCTTCGGGAGTTTACATGGCAAAAATAACGGCAGATGCTAAAGTGGTAACCAAAAAATTGGTAATCGATTAATTTAAGCTTATTCGATTTTTTTGGTGATTTCCTGTATTTTATTGGAATTGATTGGTTTTGAAAAGTGCCCTTTTATTTTCGGGAATTTTTTAGCACGCCTTTTATCTTCGTCTGAAATGGAAGAGCTTACTATGTAAATTGCGGTATCGTCGATGTGGAGTTTGTCTATTTCCTTCAAAAAATCCCATCCATCCATCACAGGCATTTCCAAATCGAGAAGGATGATGTCGGGCAGATTTTTAGCAATATCCAATGTAAAATAATCCAAGGCCTCCTTTCCATTTTTAAAGAACATAACCTCATGATTGCCTTTGGAATTATCAATAATCTTATTAATCAGGAACTGATAAATAGGATCGTCGTCTATGATGCATATCACTTTACTCATTTGAAATAGATTGTAAATGTTGTGCCTTCATTCAGTTTGCTTTCTGCCCTAATTTTTCCACCCATGGCGTCAACCTGGTTTTTTACAAGGAACAATCCAATTCCTTTTGAATCAGGATTGTTGTTGAACGTCTTGTACATGCCAAAAAGTTTATCCCCATTTTTCTTTAAATCGATTCCAATTCCGTTATCCTGAATCTTAAGCGATTTTGTTTCTTCATCAAAGGAAAGGATAATTTCCGGTTTTCGGTCATTGTGGCTATACCGAATTGCATTCGAAATCATATTGAAAAGGATGCTTTCAAGATAAGCAGCGTTATAATCGATGACGATGGTTTTGGAAACCAAATTTTGGACCAGGGCTTCCTTCTTAAGGATTTGCTGTCCTAAAATCAGTTTGGCCTTTTCGATATATTCATTGAGGTTCAGATGCTCAATGCTTAAATTAATATTGGTTCGGATGCTAACCACTTCATTCAGGTTGGACATCGTTTCATTAAGGGAATCCGAAACCCTTTTCAATAAATCAATCATTTCGTCACGTTCCTCTTTGGTTTCGGCTGATTCCAAAAAATCAGAAATAGTCTGGATGTTGCTGGTGTGTGACCTTAAGTTGTGAGAAACGATATACGAGAAATTCAGGAGCCTTTTATTCTGGTCTGAAACCAATTGAAAGGATTGTTTTAGTTCTTCTTCAGCGCGTTTTTTATCGGTAATGTCTTCAACGATGGCAATATTGCATTTCACATTTCCATCCGATTTCCATAATTTGGAAACAATCACATTTACCCAAACCGTTCTTCCAGATTTGTGCAGGTAACGTTTCTCCATGGCAAATTCATGCAGGCTTCCGTCCTTCAGTTTGTGAAGGCAGTTTATATTATTTTCAAGATCATCAGGATGTGTAATTTTTTGAAAATTGGAATTGGTCAGCTCTTCTTCAGGATAACCAACAATCCTGCAAAACTCACTATTAACTGTAATAAAATCACCATTGTCACTGTCAACTTTGGCAATCCCAACAGGTGCCTGTTCAAACAAGGTTTTGAATTCTGTTTCACTTTCGTGTATTTTTTGTGCCTGCTGGAACACCTTTTTTTGCAGCTGAGCCGGTTTTTTCATAATCGAAACTACCCAAAGCGCAAACAACAGCGATAATAAAAACCCAAAAAAGAAGAAAATGAAGACCTGATAAATGAGTGCATTTTTTTCCCTGGCAATTAAATACAATTTCCAGTCACCGTCAGGAATTGTAACGGTTTGAAAATAATGATCGGAAAAATCAGTTTTATTGGAAAGGAAAAATTCCTCTTTTCTGGTAGTCGGATTTACTTTTGAAAACTGGAAATAATATTTCGAATCATCAATGGATTCAATACCGGAGACTTTTATCAAAGTTTCCAGACGAATGATCACTGCCGAAAATCCCCAGAATTTATTTTCCATAAAAACGGGCAGCCTTCCGACAACGCCCATTCCGCCTTGCTTTAATTTCAAAGGCCCGGCAAAATAAATCAGTTTGGTTTCTATCGATTTCAGCGCTTCCTGTTTTACTTTCGGACTGTTCAGGATGTCATAACCAATCGCCGCTTCGTTTGCTTCAAACGGATAAACATATTGAATCACACCATTTGGGACAAGCTGCACCGCATCAATGGAAGGATTTGAATTTACAAGTTGGGCCGCAATCCTGTCAAAATTCTCAGGCTTGCCTTCGTCATTGACCGTCATGGCAAGCGTTAATGTTGTTACATAACTATTCTTTAGGACTTGTTCAAAGTTTTGCTGAACAACATTAATGATGTTCGACATTTCACGATGCTGATTTTCTTTGGCAACATTATACCTGAATTTCACTAAAAAGAACACAAACAAAAGCAACAAAAGGAAAACCAAAGTTCCGGAAGTGTTGGGCCTTGTCAAAAACCATTTTGAGAGCTTTGTCCAATTTCTCTTGAAACTCATTTAATTGTCATTTTTTAAAGGATGAAAAGATGTATAAATTTACAGAAAATCCCAACCGATAAGTCTTGAAATTTTATTTTCCGATGCAGAAATTCGCGAAAATATTTCCTAAAAGTTCATCATTGGTAACTTCGCCTGTTATTTCGCCAAAGTAATACAATGCCTGCTTAATGTCAATTGCCATCAAATCGGAAGACAAATTGCTCTGCATTCCAAATTTCACTTTCTGGATTTCCTCCAATGCCTTCAAAAGCGAATCGTAATGACGGGTGTTGGTTACTATAGTTTCGTTGTTGCGCAAAGCACCGGTATTAACGAAAGAAAGTAGTTGGGCTTTTAAATTCTCAATTCCTTGTTTTTCCTTCGCCGAAAGTAGTAAAATATTCTCGATTTGCGACTTTAAATTTGAAACTTCTTCGGCAGAAAGCCTGTCAACCTTGTTTCCAATGATAATTAAAGGTTTTAATGGAAACTGGTTTTTGATTTTTTCCAGCTCAACCTGGAATTTGGAACTTGAAACCTGATATTCTAAACTATCTAATAAATAGACGATTACCTGCGCCTGTTCAATCTTTTCAAATGTTTTTTTGATACCAATGCTTTCAACTACATCTTTTGTTTCACGGATTCCGGCTGTATCAATAAAGCGGAAACCAATGCCTTCAATGACCAATTCGTCCTCAATGGTATCACGCGTTGTTCCGGCAATATCCGAAACAATAGCTCTTTCTTCGTTTAGCAAAGCATTCAGTAAAGTTGATTTTCCAACATTGGGTTCACCCACAATGGCTACAGGAATTCCATTTTTAATGACATTTCCAACTGCAAAGGAATCAATCAGTCGTTTTAGGACAAACTCGATTCGGTTCAATAAATCGCTGAACTGGGTTCGGTCTGCGAATTCTACATCTTCCTCGGCAAAATCCAATTCAAGTTCGATAAGCGAAGCAAAATTCAACAGTTCTTCCCTTAACTTGGCAATTTCGTTCGAGAAACCGCCACGCATTTGCTGCATCGCAATCTGATGGCTGGCTTCGTTGTCTGATGAAATCAAATCGGCAACTGCTTCGGCTTGTGATAAATCGAGTTTGCCGTTTAAAAAAGCGCGCAAGGTAAATTCACCGGCTTGTGCCATTCGGCAGCCTTTTCGCAATAATAATTGAATGATTTGTTGCTGGATATAAGTCGAACCATGACAGGAAATCTCGACCACATCTTCACCGGTATAGGAATTCGGATTTTTAAATATCGAAACCAATACCTGGTCATAGATTTTTCCATTATCTACAATATGACCAAGATGAATGGTATGCGTTTTTTGTTTGGAAATGCTTTTTCCTGAAACCGATTGGAAAACCTGCTCTGCAATGGTCAATGCGTCTTTACCTGAAAGCCTGATGACAGCAATGGCGCCAGCGCCTGAAGGCGAGGCTAAGGCAACAATAGTTTCTTGTGAAATCATTTTAACAAAGTTGGAAGCGCAAAGGTAATAAAACTTAAGACGCGATGTTTATATGATTTTCAGCATAAATTATATATAAAAACTAAAATGTTAACGTGCTTATAATTAATGTTTTATTTGTATGAACGGGTTGTAATTTTATGCTGAATTTAAAATCAACTGCCATGAGAAAGATACTTGTCCCGATAGATTTTTCAGAGACTTCTGAAAATGCTTTTGTATATGCGCTTGAAATGGCGAAATTGTACAATGCCGACTTGGTTTTGCTCCATACTTTTGAGCTGCCAATTGTAGACAGTCAGGTTGTGCCTGTCAATTATGCTGAAATTTACGACACTCTGGAAGTTACCAACTCCAATCATTTTGAAGAAGAATTGAACACGCTGAATGAAATTGCCACGGAACATAATGCAGGTTCCATAGAACTGAACCATATTATGATGAATGGCGATTTAGTTTACTGTATCAAGGAAGTGGTTCGACAGGAAAACATTGATTTTGTGGTAATGGGAACCAACGGCGCTTCCGGTTGGTTTGATTCCTTTATAGGCACCAATACCAGCAGCGTAATTTCAGATATTGATGTTCCGGTTTTGAGCGTGGCGCATGATACCAAATTCCATCAAATCAAAACCATTGGATTTAGGACCCGTTACAAAGAAGATGAAATTTATGCATTAAACGAAATTTTATCCTTGGCCAAAAAACTGGATGCGAAAGTAAAATGCCTTTATGTAAAAACTCCGGATTCCGATTTCAAGGGAGAAAAAATCCAATATTGGGAATCCGTATTTGAAAATGAAGATAATCTGGAATTCTTTATAATTCCAAGTGATGATATCGAGGCAACGATTGAGGATTTTATGATCAACCAAAGCATTGATTTATTAGCAATGGTGATGCACAAAAAGAACTTTTTCACGCGACTTTTTACCACATCGACTACACAGAAAATGGCATTGCATTCCAAAACTCCGATTTTGGCAATACACGAATAAACAAAAAGCCTCTCGTTCAAAACGAGAGGCTTTTTGTTTTTATTGATGTTAAGAATTACATTTTCTTGATGTCAGCCGGATTTACCGCTACCTGAACTCCAGGAAGTTTAACCGGAGCACCCAATTGAGCTAAGAAGCTTCCTTCAACTTCACCTGTTTTGTAAGTGGTGAACCCAATTCTGTATAACCCCATAACCAAAGATTTTGTTGGGTTTGAAACCTCGCTTGTGATTCTCATCAAAGAGTTATACTTGCTCCCTTTTGGATTTGCAGGCATTTCACTTGAATCATCATTTACTTCAATTTTTGTCCAAGATGCAGATTTTGCTTTTCCAGCAACATCTTCCACTTTAAAAATTCCGTCAGCTCTTTCCAAAGTTATCCAAGTATCGAAGAAACTTGTTGTGTTTGATGCATTTGCAGTATAATCTGCAGAAACATAATCCTTATCTGAAGGCTTCATGCTGTCTGGTACTGGAGAAATCATTCTTACTCCAATTTCAGGAGCTGCAACAGGAACCCAAACATAGATGTAATACATTTTTTTTCCGCCTTTAACTTCGTCTGGTTTAGAACCTGGCTTGATAAAACCGTAGTAGCTTATCATATCTGTATAAGGAACCCTGATTTCTTTTCCCATTACTGATTTTTTTGCCAAATCAGCGCCAAAACTTCCTAATTTCTGTGCAGAAGCACTCATTCCGATAGCAAGACATACTAAGCCTGCAAGTACATTTTTTTTCATTTTATTAATTGGTTTTTAATTGTTAGGTTGCCAAATATATTAAAAAATAGATGCAACTATTTAAGATTAATGTTATTTTTTTAACATTGTTAATGATGAAACAGTTATGCATTAACTAAAAATAAAAATAGGTACGCAATCATTAAAAAAGAACTGATTCCCATATAAAAATAAGTTTTCCTTTTTTGCCCTACAAGAAAGAAAGCCGAAAAGGTAAATAGCACATAACTAATCAGTGTTATTAAATTGGGAACGCCTTTATATAATGGTTTTAAAAAAAGAGGCAAAGCTTTTATGGTCTGTGGACTGAACCCGCGTTTGTACAAATGGAAGAATTCATCAAAAGAACAAATGAAAGCCCAATGCACTATAATTAACGATGCAAGTATAAAAGTTGAAATGCCAACGGCAAAAGAATATTTATTCTTCATGCTTTCTCTTAAAATCATTCCCAAAGAAATGAAGATTTAAATCAGCAGTTTGTAGAAATGAATAAGTGACGGCGTTGGATGAACAAACGCTGGCAATGGGTTAACAAGCGTTGAAAATGAAAGAACCGTAACATCTTTCGAAATTACGGTTCTCTGGTATAAAGGTTAGTTTATATTTAATTGTTCAGCATTACCGGCATTACAAGCATGGTAACGGTTTCGCCTTCATCAAGGCCATCAATTGGTGTTAAGATTCCGGCGCGGTTTGGCATCGACATTTCCAACATAATCTCATCAGAAGTCAGGTTGGTCAACATTTCAGAAAGGAAACGCGAGTTAAATCCGATCTGCATGTCATCACCTTGGTAATCACAGGTCAATCTTTCTTCAGCTTTGTTTGAGTAATCAATATCTTCTGCAGAAATATTCAATTCGGCACCGGCAATTTTCAAACGAATCTGGTGCGTGGTTTTGTTAGAGAAAATCGCAACACGACGAACCGAATTCAATAACAATACTCTGTTGATCATTAACTTATTTGGATTTTCCTTTGGAATAACCGCTTCATAATTTGGATATTTTCCGTCGATTAAACGACAGGTCAAAATATAACTGTCAAAAGAGAAGGTTGCATTTGAATCATTGTATTCAATAGTCACATCCGAATCAGAAGTTCCTAAAATGCTTTTCAAAATATTCAAAGGTTTCTTTGGCATGATAAAATCCGCAACCTGAGACGCTTTTACATCGGCACGTGCATATTTCACTAATTTGTGTGCATCGGTTGCTACGAAAATCAAACCTTCCGGAGAAAACTGGAAAAACACACCACTCATTACCGGACGCAAATCGTCGTTTCCGGCAGCAAAGATGGTTTTGCTGATTGCTGTCGCCAATACTTCTGACGGAACTACAGTTGATGATGGGTTATCAAGGTTTACCGATTTTGGGAATTCTTCTCCCGGAGCATAAGCAATCGCATATTTACCTGAGTTTGAGCTGATTTCAATTGTGCTGTTTTCTTCAACAGTAAAGGTCAAAGGCTGCTCTGGAAATGTTTTCAGGATGTCCAATAGCAATTTTGCAGGAACTGCAACGCTTCCTTTACTGGTTGAGTCAATTTCTAAAGTAGCCGACATGGTTGTCTCTAAATCGGAAGCTGAAACACTTAAATTTTTGTGGTCTAACTCAAATAGGAAGTTATCTAAAATGGGTAAAGTGTTGCTGCTATTAATAACACTTCCCAGTACTTGTAATTGTTTTAGTAAGTATGAACTCGATACTATAAATTTCATAGTGAATTTAATTTTTACAAATATATCTTAAAGTAGGTGATTTCAAAAAGTTTTTTATTAACACTTATTTACTGTATTTCCGCTTGCGCAAAATGGTAAATACAACTCCAAACAGCAACAAAATAACGATTGGAACTGCAACAGTTATGACTTGTGATTGGGTGTAGTTGGCATAGACTTTTTCCTTATCCAAAATAGGCAAATCCACTTC
This sequence comes from Flavobacterium wongokense, assembly GCF_021608265.1. GTDB lineage: Bacteria > Bacteroidota > Bacteroidia > Flavobacteriales > Flavobacteriaceae > Flavobacterium > Flavobacterium wongokense. The sequence goes on along the minus strand of NZ_JAKIHP010000001.1, from coordinate 9,824 downwards.
CTTGCTTCTAATGTTAATAAGTCCGTTATCGTCCAGTAAATAATTGACGCAATTCAGCATGAATTCCTTATTGGCATACAAGTTATTCGTCCATTTATCATAACCCAATTCCATTGGCTGGAAGTTTTTGTCTAATTGGTTTTTGATGACATCACCATCCGAAATCACAATCATTTTGCTGTCTTTTCCGGCGTTTTTGAAAGTAGCATCCTTGAATGGTAAGACCCTGTTTTCATAAACCGAATGGAATTGTCCTTCCAATAAAACCGCAACCGGATAATTTCCTTTGCCCACAAAATCTTTTTGTTCGGGTCTTTCCGAAACGATTTTCAGGCTTACTTCTGCAGGCGTTCCAATTAATCTTGAATATTTGGACGATTGCAATAAAACGGTTTTTTTGATATCATTTTTCAAAGGTTCAATCGGACTTGCAAATTCAAACTTAATTCCGTCCAGATTGCTCACAATTGGGTTTTTCAATGTTGGATAAATCATTGGCGAATAAAACCACGGATATTGGGTGTATTGTGTAGAACTTCCCGCATCTCCGGTTGCCAAAGCAATAGGTGTATTCTGCAAATCAAAAATCAAATCGGGTTGGATTCGGATGCCATATTTGAAGAACATATCGTTCAGATTCAAATCCCTTGGAAAGGCCAAATTGGTTCCCGATTGATTGTAAAGGCTGTCCATTTCCATATTCACCTGATCCACAAGCCAAATCGCTTTTCCGCCATTGATGATAAACTGATCCAGAACTTGCTTTTCCTCGTCAGAGAAAGCTTCCGTTGGTTTGGCAATAACGGCCAAATCGTATTTTTTTAGGTATTTCAGACTCTCGACCGGACTTTTAGCCACCGAATCCAAAGTAAACGGACCTATATAATAATTATCCTTAACCGACTTTACAAAATCGGCAATCAAAATATCGTGCAGCTCGCCATTCCCTTGGATTACGGCTACTTTTTTCTGCTTGGCCTTTGCAACTGTATTAATGGCATTCGCGAAAGCGTATTCCAAATGCTGCACTGAACTCACCACTTTTTCAGCTGTTGAAGCGCCCATCATATTTTTCAGTAAAGGCACTTTCACCGAACGGTTTCCACAGGTAGCTACAGCCCACGGAAAAACCACTTCCTGAGTTTGCTGTCCTTTGTCGTTTACCGTAACGTTTACCGGAGTCAGGCCACGTTCAAGAAACGACTGCATGGTTTTTTCCTTGTTGTCTTCGTCTTCCAGCGGATTGACAAATTGGAAAATGATATTCGAATTCTGTGCTTTAAACTCTTCTAATAACTGCTGGGTTTCGGTTTGGAGTTTCTTGAATTCACCCGGAAAATCACCTTCGAGGAATACATCAATATATAAGGGTTCCTTGACTTCGTCGATGATATTCAATGAAGTCTGCGAAAGCGTATACCGTTTGTCGGCTGTAAGGTCAAATCGTTTGAAAACAAAATGCCCAACCAGGTTTAGCAGTACTATTATCCCAATAGTAACACCAATTTTCTTGAAGTTATTTTTGGCTGCGCTCATTACGATTTCAAGGATTTAAGTTTAAAAACAGTAAATGACAGGAACAAAAATGCCACACTCAAAAAGTATAAAATATCCCTTGTATCCAAAACACCACGCGACATGCTTTTGAAATGGTAATCCATTCCGATGCGCGCAACTGCATCCTGAAAACCTTTAGCATAACTTGAAATACCCTCGAATCCAAAATAAAAAAGGAAACACAAAAACACGGCAAGCAAAAAAGCCACAATCTGATTTTCAGAAAGCGTTGAAGTGAAAATACCAATTGAAGTATAGGCCGCAACCAAAAACAGCAACCCAAAGTAAGAACCCATGGTTCTTCCCATATCGATATTGCCTTCCTGAAGTCCCAAACTCGAAATGACATAAACATAAACCAAAGTCGGAATCAATGCGATTACAATCAATAGGAATGAACCTAAAAATTTTCCGTTCACAATCTGCCAAAGCGATAAAGGTTTGGTCAATAATAATTCGATCGTTCCCTGCTTTTTCTCATCTGAAAAGCTTCGCATGGTCACGGCCGGAATCAGGAAAATGAAAATCCATGGTGCCAAAGTGAAAAATGGACTCAAATCGGCAAAACCGCTTTGCAGTATGTTGTATTCGCCATCAAAAACCCAAAGGAACAAGCCGTTGAGTAGTAGAAACAATCCAATCACGAGGTAGCCTATTGGGGAACCAAAGAAGGATTTTATTTCGCGTAACGCTATTGATTTCATATAATTCTTTTATTCGTAATTTTTAATTTTAAGGTAACGAAACTACCTTGTCCACACTCCATGCTTCGGGCTTTTCGTTGAATAATTTTTTGGTAAAAGTCCAAACATCATAAAACAGCTCTGAACGACGGTAGTTTTCCAAATCATCTTCGGTTTCCCAAAAGCTATAGGTGAAAAAGATGCAGGGATTGTATTTGTCCTGGTATAACTCCAGGAATCGATTCCCATTTGCACCGCGTATTTTTTCTTTCATCACGTCAAAATTCTCCAAAAATTTGGGAATATGCTCTTCGTGGAAACTCATTTTTACTATTCTGATAAACATTTTTTTTGTTTGGATATTACTTAAACGAAATTTTATTCAAATTAGTATTTATTGATTTTTAAATTCAATGCTAACTACATCCCTATAACCCAAGCCTAATAAACTAGTTGCAGAACCAACTGTTTCAGGATTGCTCCTGAAGATGGCAATCTCCAGGAAACCGGCTTCATTGAATATCGCCAGTTTTTCACCTTCATAATACTTTAAAGGATATTTTTCGGAAATCCCAATGTCTGAATATTTAGGTAATATGGTTTTTATGGTCTGGTTTTTAAACTGAATAGTATACGGCCTTGCTTTTCCGGTTTCCAAAAACATTTTTTTCGAAATATTGGTCACCGCATTCCCCAAATGGTCAATGTAGATTACATAACCCTTAATTTGGCTTTCCTGAACCACCGCCTGAAGTTCGGTTACTTCTTTTATGGCTTTTATTTCCTTGCCAATAACATTTGGCAGGCCGCCTTTGGCTAAATGACAGGCCACCTTTACAAAAACGTCCAAATCGGTAGCGTCATTTGGCAAACGGTCATGGATGTTGATGGCAACCAATTTCTGCGGCACAATCTTTTGTATCAGCATGCTGAGAATGCCATTGTCGGCGCAAACAAAGTACTGATCGTTCCATTGCATGGCAATATGCTGGTTTTCTTTGTTCAATTCGATGTCAACACCTATCAAATGTACGGTTCCTTTAGGAAAGCTTCCGTAGGCTGCGCCAATAATATAAGCTGCTTCGGCAACATTAAAGGCATCTATATTGTGGGAAATGTCAATAATCGAGGCTTCACGGAACTCGGATAATATTTTACCTTTTAATGAACCAACAAAGTGATCTTTTAATCCGTAATCGGTGGTTAAGGTAATTATTGACATAAATTGTTTATAACTTGATGGAAATCGGTTTCAAAAATAGTAAAAGCTATTCTTTTATTTGATTAAATTTGGATACAAAGCTAACAATATATAGCGAATTATTTTAATTTAATACTACTGCATTTGAACGAACGTATCATTGAATTACACGACATCGCACCCAAAGAATTTTGGGGTGCTCAAGATGCTCATCTTGAAACCATTAAAAGATATTACCCTAAACTCAAAATCGTAGCCCGAGGCACTACCCTTAAAGCATTCGGAGAGAAAGAAGAGTTAGATGAGTTCGAAAACCGCTTTAACCGACTAATGCTGCATTTTACACGCTACAACAATATTGATGATAACGTTATCGACCGGGTCATACAAAGTAATTCGCAGGAAGAGCAGCGCATGCCCGACAGCGATAAAATCCTGGTACACGGAATAGGAGGCAAGCTTATTAAGGCAATGACCCCTAACCAACAAAAACTTGTTGACTATGTAAACAAAAACGATATGGTTTTTGCCGTAGGTCCTGCTGGAACCGGTAAAACCTATACCGGAGTTGCCTTGGCAGTAAAAGCCTTAAAGGAAAAACAGGTTAAGCGTATCATTTTGACGCGTCCTGCAGTAGAAGCTGGTGAAAACCTTGGTTTCCTTCCTGGCGATATGAAAGAAAAACTCGATCCCTACATGCAGCCTTTATATGATGCTTTACGCGATATGATTCCGCCACAAACTTTGGAGGATTATATCTTAAAAGGAATCATTCAGATTGCGCCTTTAGCCTTTATGCGTGGGCGTACGCTTGATAATGCTTTTGTGATTTTGGATGAGGCACAGAATACTACACACTCGCAAATGAAAATGTTCCTGACGCGTATGGGAAAAAATGCCAAGTTCATCATTACCGGTGATCCCGGACAGGTTGATTTACCACGCCGAACCATTTCAGGATTGAAAGAAGCTATACTTGTGCTGAAAGATGTGGAAGGTATTGGAATTATTTACCTGGATGACAAAGACATTGTACGTCACCGATTGGTGAAAAAAGTCATCGATGCCTATAAGAGCATTGAGAACAATGATTATTAAAAAACAAACCCTGTCAATTTTGACAGGGTTCTTTTTTTAATTTAAGTTGATGGCTGAAATGTTGTACCAAATTTCTATTTTTGCACCCACAACAACACAACATAATGAATACTATAACTACAACCCATTTCCAGTTTCCTGGACAAAAATCTGTTTATCGTGGTAAAGTCCGCGAAGTCTATAACATCAATGACGAATTATTGGTGATGATTGCCACTGATAGATTGTCGGCCTTTGATGTCGTAATGCCAAAAGGAATTCCCTACAAGGGGCAAATATTAAATCAGATTGCGACAAAATTCATGCATCTTACAAAGGACATCGTTCCCAATTGGCTTATTGCAACTCCAGATCCAAATGTTGCGGTTGGACATCTTTGCGAACCTTTTAAGGTTGAAATGGTAATCCGGGGTTATCTTTCAGGACATGCCGCACGGGAATATGCTCTTGGCAAAAGAACGATTTGTGGCGTGTCAATGCCTGAAGGATTAAAGGAAAACGACAAATTCCCAATACCTATAATTACTCCAACTACCAAGGCTGATAACGGTTCACATGACGAAGACATTTCGCGGGAAGCAATTTTGGCAAACACTATTGTATCAGAAGAAGATTATTTGATTCTTGAACAATATACACATGCTTTATACAAGCGCGGTACAGAAATTGCCTTGGAGCGTGGGCTTATTTTGGTTGATACCAAATACGAATTTGGCAAAACCAAAGACGGGACAATTGTTCTTATTGACGAAATCCACACGCCGGATTCTTCGCGCTATTTTTACGCCGACGGTTACCAGCAAAGACAGGATAATGGTGAAGAACAAAAGCAATTGTCAAAGGAATTTGTGCGTCGTTGGTTAATAGAAAATGGCTTTCAAGGAAAAGAAGGTCAACAAATTCCAAATATGACTGATGAGTATATAGAAACCGTTTCAGAACGCTATATCGAATTGTATGAGAATATCATTGGTGAAAAATTCATTAAGGCTGATATTTCCAATATCAATGAACGCATCGAGAAAAACGTGCTGGCCTTTCTGAGACAATAATGAAAAGGATACTCCTTTTTTTTGTTGGCGGTTGTGCCGTGATTGCTATCATTGCCTTAGTTGCTTTTTTCGGGATGTTTATGGCTATTAAAGACGAGAAAACGGTTAACACTGACAGCATTCAAAAAGTAAGGCAGAAAGAGTTGGATAGAATCAAAAATCTTCCTGAAATCAAGGCGGTAATCACAGATGATAATTTAAGTTTCTCACCTTTTAATCATAAACCTGTCGCTGTTTCACTTATAAAAATCGGAACTATCAACTCGTACAAATATAGTCGCTTTAAGCGTAGCTTACCTCGTGTTTCGGGTAGGCCGGGCTATGTCTATGAAATAATTTACAATAGAGATTACCAGGGATATGGGAGGGATTCGATTAATGTTACGGTCAATAATTTAGCGTATAAGCTTTCTCTAAATGACTTATTTGTTACGACTCTACCTGATGACGCGATAGAAAAAGACAAATTGGGAGTTGAAGAAGTAGAGTTTAAAACCGATTACAATATTAATACCACACTATTAGTTCACTATAAATTTTCAGACAATCCTAAAATGACACCTGAGCAGAGAGAATATTTTAGGAAGCATAAAATACTAACTGGAATGCTTGATAAGTTTCCCGAAATGAAAGGTTATGATTTGTATTGGAAAGATAGGAAGGGTTATTATAGTCAGGGTGAGCCACAGTGGAAATATGGATTCGCAATGATGGTGTATAATCTAAGAAAGGGTGACACCTTGAAATTTAAGGGAATTTTGAAAAACAACAAAATAGTAAAACTTTATTGAAGCTAATGATATAACATACAAATAAAGATAAACTAACCATCCCTCAACACGGATGGTTTTTCTTTGTGATGTGTTAGTAATCAGGCTATTTGTTAAAAATATGTTATAATTTTTATTTACGCTGTAACGAATTTTAAACTATATAGTCTTACTTCTAATCATTAACAATTTTAAATCATCATCATCATGAAAAAAACAATCATTATCCTAGGATTAGCTCTGGTAGCTTTTACAAATGTAGCCGGAGCAAGCACTGTTTCAACTGTTACAACTTCTACTGAAATTGTGAATTACGGAAATTCCCCATTGTGCAACGCTATTCTAAAAGGAGACTTGGCGACAGTTAAAAAATTCGTCGAATATGGCGCCGATGTAAACGAAATGGTAAACGGTTTAACACCACTAATGTTTGCAGCTCGTTACAACAAAGTAGAAATCATCAAATACTTATTGGAAAAAGGTGCAGACAAAAAACTTAAAGATGAAAGAGGGAATACAGCAATGCAATATGCTGAGAACTCAAAATCAATGGAAGCTTTAGAATTTTTGAAACAAGCTTAATTATCAAGGAGGAAAGCACCGTTTGTGTTCATAGACGGTGCTTTTTCATTTTTAATTTCCAATAACTATATCCCAACCTCAATAAAACCGTTTAAAAAGTTAAAATTTTGTTAAATTTAAGTACTATGTAAAACAAGATACCTGTTTTTAGCCATATATTTGCATAGGATATTAATCCAAACAAATAAATCATCAATCACAAAAATCAAATCATCATGAAATCATCAATCATTTTTTTAGGACTAATTGCTTTAACTTTCACAACTGCAAAAGCAGCTAACGAGTTTAAATCTCAAGATTTAGACCAACAAGAATTTACTACATTCAATGTAGTTAACACACAAAGCGAAAGTCAATTGACTTTTGTTAATCAGGAATTCTCAAATTCAAATCTAAATGCCGGAAATGATCCTGCAATTTTTGACCCCAACACAGTCATCAAATCAACTTATGTAAAAACAGTTGAAGATGTTATTGCCGAAAACAAATTGGTTACAGAAAGTAAAGAAGAAGCAGCTCAGCCACTTTCTTTAGGTTACACTGTTGAAGACAGGATTGCAGAACAAAATCAAATCATTGAAAGCAATCTTTCTGACGAAACATTCCCTTTGGATTTTGAGAGAATCAATCATACAGTTAAAAGCGTTAAAGTCCACAATAACGCGATAAAAGCTGCAGAGTTAAAATTATAAGTTTAGGTTGATTGCTTTCGCAGGAATGCGAAGGTTTAAAAAAGCCTCCCAATCGGGAGGCTTTTGATATTATTTGAAATACGAAAAAGTGTCGTTGTTTTCAATTTTCAGCAAACTTTCATAAATCAATTTGATGACATTTTCAACATCTTCACGATGAACCATTTCAACTGTTGTGTGCATATACCTTAAAGGTAATGAGATCAATGCCGATGGAACTCCGCCATTACTATAGGCAAATGCATCAGTATCTGTTCCTGTTGCCCTTGAAATGGCACTGCGCTGAAACGGAATCTTATTGGCTTCAGCAGCATCAATGATTAAATCGCGCAATGTATTATGAATCGCTGGAGCATAAGCAATGACTGGTCCTTTGCCTATTTGCAGATCGCCTTCAATCTTCTTCTCAATCATTGGAGTAGAAGAGTCATGAGTGACATCAGTTATGATTGCTACATTTGGTTTGATGGTATTGGTAATCATTTCGGCACCGCGAAGCCCAATTTCTTCCTGAACGGAATTGGTAATATATAAACCGAAAGGCAGTTTCTTTTTGTTTTCCTTTAAAAGCCTGGCAACTTCTGCAATCATAAAACCACCCATTCTGTTGTCAATCGCACGGCAAACAAACTTGTTGCCATTCAAGATCATGAATTCGTCAGGATACGTAATGACACAACCAACATGAACTCCCAATTTTTCAACTTCCGCTTTAGTGGAACAGCCACAATCAATAAATATATTATGTAACGAAGCCGATTCTTCCTTGCCACGGTTACGGGTATGAATTGCGGGCCAGCCAAAAACTCCTTTCACTATTCCTTTTTTGGTGTGGATGTTAACCCTTTTTGATGGAGCAATCTGATGGTCAGAGCCACCATTTCGAATTACATATATAAGTCCATTATCGGTAATATAATTTACATACCACGAAATCTCATCAGAATGTCCTTCGATGACCACTCTATATTTTGCATCGGGATTGATTACACCAACAGCGCTTCCATAAGTGTCGGTAATAAAAGTATCTACGTATGGTTTCAAATATTCCATCCAAATCTTTTGACCATTCGATTCATAACCCGTAGGTGAAGCATTATTTAAATAGGTTTCTAAAAAAGTAAGCGATGATTTGTTAAGGATGGATTTAGCTGCCATAAAATATTTTTTTTGCTAAAATATAAATTTGGCATTAGAGTTGTTAAGGATATTCTATATTTTTACCCTAATAATTCAAATCAATGAACAAGCTACTTTATTTCTTTTTATTGTTTACAGTTTCTTTTATTTCCAATGCTCAAATCACAAACGATTCCATCATTAAAAAAGAGGTTGTAGAAGATGAAAACGACACTATCGTTCCGTTGGAAGAAGTTGTTGTATATAGGCATAAATGGAATGCAGCAGAAAAAAAGGAATTTCTTTTACTTCAAAACAGGGTTTACAAAGTTTATCCCATAGCAAAAATTGCGGCCGAAAGATTGACAATGCTCAATAAGAATATGGACAAAATGAAAACCAACAGGGAGAAAAAGAAATACTTTAAAATAGTAGAGGATTATATGGAGAATGAATTTACAGGCCAATTAAAAAAACTCTCCCGAAAGCAAGGCCAGATATTAGTCAAACTTATCCATCGCCAGACAGGGTATACTACTTTCGAATTAATCAAAGATTACAAAAGCGGATGGAAAGCTTTTTGGTCCAACAATACCGCTAGACTATTTGATATCAATCTCAAAACAAAATACGCGCCTTATGAAGTCAACGAAGATTTCCTAATAGAAACAATCCTCGATAGGGCATTCATAAGAGGCAGACTGTATCCACAAAAACCAGCCAACCCAGTAGATATAGACCAACTATACGACTTTTGGGAAAAGAAAGCACAGGCACTCAAAAAGTAAATTCTACCAATTAGGAGCGAAAGGTTGGGGCATTTTAGCAATCCATTTTCCTGCCCTTCATTACAATCTCGCTTGTTTAATTCTAAAACAAGCGAGGATTTTCATTTCAGTCAGGGCTACAAAGCCATCATTTTTGCTAAGATATTGTTAAAGTTATTAAGCAATATGCTTTGAATTCAAGGCTTTAAAAAAATCTTCTCTAAAACCATTCAAAAAGATTTGGATGTAGAAGATATTAGTTTTTATATTTGCACCCCGCAAGAGAGGGATTGTTCATTGCTG